>NZ_JAJAVQ010000003.1 GCF_020531985.1 Rheinheimera aquimaris
CAATCTAACTAATATACCTCGAACCAACTGAGCTAATTTCATCTGCGTTTAATCTGAGCTAGTGCAAGTGATATAAACGTTTTTTTAATGCACAATTACACCCCTTGACATGGTGGGGGTCGGTGGTTCGAGTCCACTAGGACGCACCAAAAATTTTCTTAAAAACGCTACCTGTAAGGTGGCGTTTTTGCTTTCAGAACTCCACTATCAATAAGCTGTTAAAATTCCTTAAAAGCGCAGTGATGCACTGTAGAAACTTTCTTAGCGCTTCTGCCCTGTCATGGGGTGTCAGGGAGCAGTAGCATACCTTTTCCCATTATTATTGCTTGCCGCTGAACCCAGTGGCCGGATCAAAATAGCTATTAACCTTTAAATATCAAAACCATGTTTTTTAATGTTGCATTTTTGTTTATTTTGATTTTGAAATTCTCGTATGTGCTTACTACACTTAACACCCCAACAAACCACCAGAGCGTAAGCATGAGCAAAGCCTTAAAAGCTGTTCTTAAAGTGGAAGAAGCCTTAACAGCGTGGGAAGAACGTGCTGTAGCGCCCGCCGCAGCGTACACAGCAAGCCAACTTTTACTGCAAACCATACCGTCACTAATTGGAGGAACCAGCAAACCCCAAACAGAGGAAATTCTTATTTCGCTATCCACCGTTGTAGAACAAATGTACTTAGCGAATAGCCGGGCTGAAATGAAACGAAATGCCAAGATGGCACATCTAAAAACGCAGCAACTATCAGATTTACTATCAAACCAGCGTTCGGCAGGATA
This sequence comes from Rheinheimera aquimaris, assembly GCF_020531985.1. Classification (GTDB taxonomy): domain Bacteria; phylum Pseudomonadota; class Gammaproteobacteria; order Enterobacterales; family Alteromonadaceae; genus Alishewanella; species Alishewanella aquimaris. The sequence continues at coordinate 780 of NZ_JAJAVQ010000003.1, forward strand.
GCCAGCGTTAATTGCAAAAGTAACTCCGAGCATGTTGGAATTTGCATGACCGGAAAACCCTGAAAGACAAAACAGGCGTGTTACACAAAAAGGTGAGATATCATGAGCACAGGCATGGCTGTAATAACCTCTAAACACGAAGACATATTCACATTACGGTGCGTTAATACTGCAAAAGAGTACTCCCTGCAAACAACTGACGACACCATTGCACCGGGCGATCTAATCGCACGATTCCAACCTGATGTAGCCGACCAGCTGTTAGTTAACATATCTACCACCCGGCCACTTTCAGCAAAACTTCAAATTTGCACCTAACGCCTCACCCTATTTCATTTATTCTGGGCAGGTAAATTGCCTGCCCTACTTCATCTTTGTTTAGATTCATGGCGTTGCAGTAAGCTGTATGCGATTAATAACATCCTCATACTGACTCAGATCGAGAAAAGCGATAACCTCAGTTGCTCGCAGGTTCTCCATTTTGAATATCCACACAAAGCTATTGTTATAAGGTTTCCCGTCTTTGGCCACCCCGGCGCCATCCCAATAAACAACCACATCGTTACCGTCTGCCCATATGTTATTAACTGTTGGCTTAACAAATGAAGATAACCGGGCCGCAAATGGCGCTACAGCCTGTTCTATAAATGCATCACGCCCCCGGTAAATGCCCGCTGCAGGGCCTGTTCCCTTGATGGTCCAAATCACGTCAGTTGAGAGTACATCCTGAAAGAATGTGCCGCCACCATCAGCCCACTGCTGAAAAGCCTGTGCAATAAATTGCTTATTCTGCTGTGTAATTGCGTCGTCAGACTTTGCCAGTACAGGCTCTACATTCATCAGGCCCCATAAAAGTATAAAGGCTTTGAAAACATGCTTGGATGTTGTCATATCAACTTCTCCTCTTTACCAGTCTATAGTTGCTCACCCCTATAATTTGGTTCAGGAAGGACGGATAGCGGTAACATGATTGTCTTAAGTTATTGCATTATTGTCTGAGAAAGGTGTATGCAGCTCGAGGCGATACTAGTCTGATCGGATACCACACAGGCTTAGCTTTAGCTGCCTGCTGTACGTGCGGCTGACTTTTAACGATTTCTGGTTGGTTAACACAAGGTTGTACTCTGAATTCATTAAGGGTTCGAGTTTTACCACATACTGCAGGTTTACAATGGTTGATTTGTGGATCCGTAAAAAGCCGTCAGGCAGTACATCGTTGATCAGGCTTTTCATCCTGGCGCGCATCACAAAGGTCTCAGTGCTGGTGTGAACACACATATAATCGCCGGCAGCATCTATCCATACTATTTCCCGATAGGGGATCAGCTGCGCGGGGTGATGCCCGTCCTGTATCACCAGCTTTTCCTGTTCAATCCGATACGCTGGTGCAGTGTCAGCAAGCCCTGCTGCGTCACCTGTTTGTATGATGTCAGCCACTTCCAGCATATGTTGCTTGCTTGAACCTATATCAAGGTTGACTGCAACCCTGGCTATGGCTTCGGCGAGGCGCTCCTTTTTCACTGGTTTAAGCAAATAATCCAGCGCCCGTACCTCAAATGCCTGCACCGCATATTGATGAAAGGCAGTGACAAAAATAATGGCCGGGCAGGTTTCCGGTTGCAGCTGTTTTATCAGCTCAAAGCCGGATTGGCCTGGCATTTCAATATCAAGGAAAATTAAGTCCGGCTCGGTTTTACTGATAAGTGCCAAGGCTTCAGTAACATTGCGGGCATACCCTACTACCTCAATCTGCGAAAAAGCTTCCAGCCGGATGGCCAGCCCTTCAATAGCACTGTATTCATCATCTACCAGTAGTGTTTTTAACTGCTTCATCGCTTGTTCTCAGCCAGTTCCAGCGGGATAGATATACTCACTCTGGCACCACCATTTTCACTGTTACCGAGGGTTAACTGGCTGGCAGCGGGATAAATCAGCTGTAGCCTCTCATGACAATTTTTGATGCCAATACCCAGGGATGTCGGTGCCGACGGCTCAAAGCCGGCGCCGTTATCGCTGACACAAATATGCAGCTTGTCAGCAACCTGGGTAAAGTTGACGGCAATAATGATACTGTTTTTCTGCCCCATGCCATGTTTTAGCGCATTTTCCACCAGTGGCTGCAATAACAGCGATGGCATCAGCAGCGCATAACAAGAGGGTTCAGCCGTTATCAGTACCTTTAGCTCACTTTGAAACCGGCACTGCTCTATATCAACATAGGTTTGCAGTATGGCAATTTCATCCTGCACCGTAATTTTTGCCAGTGGATCGGTATATAAACTGTAGCGCAGGAAATCACACAGTTTCTCCAGCATCGCCACCGCATTGGCATTGTGTTGTTTCAGAATAAGCGTACAAATAGCATTGATACTGTTAAACATAAAATGCGGGTTTAACTGATAGCGCAGCATCTTAAGCTGCGACTCTTTCGCCAGATGTAATGCCTCTGCTGCCTGATGGCGCTGCTCTGCGTTATCAAGATAGATTTTTATGCCGTAGTAACCGGCGGTCCAGGTCGCCAGCATCGTCATAGAGGCGGATGTCCAAGTACCAAAATCAAACCAGGTCATCGGCTGCCACAAGGTGCCATAAAACCACTGTAAACTGTGCCATTTAAACTGCGTCCACAGCAATGAAGCCGCCAGCAAACTTATAATATGCATGCTGATACTGACACCGGCAGCTTTTCGCCTGAAACCGGTATATAGCTTTCTGAGCCACAAGGTAATAAAGAAGCCGCAACAGGTGTCGAGCACCAGATGCGGCAGATGGATAACCCAGGGCTCCTGCCCCGGCATTTTAATCATCAATTCGGTAAGTAACGCATACGCCAGCCAGCCACAATACTGGCACAACCAAAACAACTGCCTTTTGGAATCGATTTTTATCAACGGCTAACCTTCAACGTAAATGTCAGCCCGGCAGCTTTGGTTGCCGGGCCAGCCCGTTACTGCTACTGCGCGCACTCCAGTAAGATAGTGGATGATGCTACGGTGTTAACTAAGGCAATATCTGCTACAGCCAGGCTAAACGGCTGTGCTGCTGTAAACCGTACCGCCTCTTGCACTAAGTTTACCGGGCCTGCTTCGCCTTCACAATGCAGCGGTAACGCTATGTTATACCACTTGCCTGCAGCCATGTTTTGCAGCACAGGTTCCAGCGATACCGTACGTAAACAGCTTTGCTGCTGACACATTGCTGCTATTTTTAGCTCATTTTGCATGTTGCTGCTGTCAAGCCGGATACTCAGCTGCAAAGATTTGCTACGGATATCTTGCGGCACTGGCTGCGCACCGGCGTAGATCAAACTGGCCGATACGCTGTTATCAGCGCATTGCCAGACAAATTTTCTGCCATCTTCCTGATAGGCCAAATTGACAGACTGCATAGTGATACTGTGACCATCGGCACTGACAGCTGAGGGTGTATTAAAGCTCTTTAACGCCGCGCTGCTATCCGACAAAGCCCACAACATGCCTTCGGCTAAGTTTCTGACAAACAGTGGTGTTTGCTCTGCGTTATCTTCTACGCTTTGTGCCCGTGTTGCTTCAGATAAGGGCGCAAGTTCAGTCTTGTCAGCATAAGTCAGGCCATAGCCATACGCAAACAACGGCTCGTACTGCGCCTGGCCGACATTCAGCAGGTATTGATCATCAAATTTGGGCCAGGAAAAACTCAGTTTGCCATGAAAATCATGCCGAATGACACCGCCTTTGTCTGCCAGCAATACATCGGCAATGCCCTGGCCTTCAGATCCGGGTAACCAGGCCGCGACAAAGGCATCAGACGCATTAAGCTCTTTATTCACCCACAGCGGCCTGCCACTTAGAAAAACTGTCACCACAGGAATATTCTGCTGTTTTAAGCGTTTAAGCAGCGCTAAATCGCGTTTATTACCTTGCTGGTATTCCAGCTGCTGAATATCACCAAACCATTCGGCATAAGGTTCTTCGCCAATCACCACTATCGCGACATCGGGTTTGTTGCGGTATTGCCCGTCTGCACTTAGTTCAGCACTGCCGCCGGCAGCCTCAATTTGCTGACGTAAACCGGCATAAATAGATGTCGCATTGGGGAAATCGGCATTAGTGTTATCAGTACCCTGCCAGGACACACTCCAGCCACCGGCCTGCTTGGCAATATTATCTGCGCCATCACCGGCAATAAGCACTTTGCTTTTTGGCGACAGCGGCAAAAGATTATCGTTGTTTTTTAGCAACACCAGCGATTTTCTTACTGCTTCTCTGGCCAACTCACGGTGTTCAGGCGCATTAAACCAGTGCGGGTTTGCCGATTCGGGCCGGCTGGACGGTTTACCACGGCTAAACACGCCCCAGCGTATTTTGGCACGTAAAAACCGCCTTACAGCATCATCGAGCCGCGCAGCAGAAATAACGCCGTCTTTTACCTGCTGCAGGGTATTGTGGTAAAAGGCTTCAAAGTGTTCCGGCACCATCATCACATCTACGCCAGCGTTGAAGGCGGCGGCGCATTGCTCTAAATCGCAGCCATCAACAAACTTATGCGCATTCCAGTCACTGATAACAAAGCCGTCAAAGCCCATTTGTTGTTTAAGCACCTCGGTTAACAGATACCGATCGCCATGCACCCTTTTGCCATTCCAGCTGTTAAAGGACGCCATAACCGACTGCACGCCAGCTGCAATAGCGGTGTAATAGCCGGCGGCATGAATATCACGCAATTCTTGCTCTGTGGTCACCGTATCACCACGGTCGATGCCGTTTTGGGTACCACCGTCGCCGACAAAGTGCTTAGCGGTGGCGATACGGCGATAATCGGTTAAAAATGTATCACCAACTTCGCCCTGAACGCCGGTTACCATAGGGGCTGCGTAACTAGCCACAATATCCGGGTGTTCAGAAAAACTCTCGTAAGTGCGGCCCCAGCGATCGTCCCGCACCACCGCTACGGTGGGAGCAAACATCCATTCAATGCCGGTTGCCGCCACTTCTTTCGCCGTCGCCTGCCCTATGCGGTGGATTAAATCAGCGTCGCGCGCTGCGCCAAGGCCAATATTGTGTGGAAACAAGGTCGCGCCATATACATTGCTATGACCGTGCATCGCATCCGTACCCCAGATGGTAGGAATGCTACTGCCATCTTCGCTGCTATCAATGGCGGCGGCGTACATTTCATCGGCATACTTAAGCCAGGTTTTGGCATCGGCCTGCTTTTGGCCATAAGGGGCGGTGTTGCCGCCATTAAGGTAAGAGCCAAAACCATATTTGCGCATCTGTGCCACGCTTAAATAACCAATCTCAGGCTGGATCAGTTGCGCCACTTTTTGCTCAATCGTCATGCCGGCGAGCATGGCATCCAGCTGTTGTTCTATGGCCGGATCGGGCTTTAGCGTAGTGTTCACTTTAGGCCAGCTAAGGTTTGCTGCATTAGCGTTAATATGGCAAACCAACAGGGCTGAACAAACACCTAAGGTTTTAGTCAGCGTCGAATATGAAACAAATGACATAGTGAAATCCTATACGTCTGCAGTAAAGCAATGCCGCTAAGGCATTACTGCAGACACTTGTACTTAATGAGGAATGTATTCAATAAAATCGTAATAAGCCCAGGCCGTGTCGCCATAGTACTGGCCAGGAAAGTACACACCGCTTTGAGAATTGTCGCCATGCCAGTGGTTTAGCATGATTCTGGTATTGTCGACCGGCCAGGCATAAGCCGGGATTTCGTCATTTGCCAGATAGCCATCGCCATTATCTTTGTAAACCGTGCGCAGGGTTTGCTCATTGCCACTGGCATCATACAGATACCAGCGGATCTGGCTTGCACTCCAGTCAAAACCTATAGTCAGCAGATTTTGCTGAATGTTAAGGCCATATTGAGCAAGGTCGATGTCCTGCTCCCAGCTTTGATAAGTGCCGCCCTGAGGCTGATAAATCACATTGGTATGTACCACATTGCCAAGCGAGGGCAAAAACTCGATATCAATCTCCTGCCAGGCCCTGCCGGGCGCATCCCACCAAGAGGTGTAGGTGAAAATTGATGCCACAGTACCTGGCGTATTACCGGTTTTCAGCGCGCCCTGTACTTTGCCATAACCATAACTTGCCTGGCTTTGCAGCTCGGCACAGCTGCCCTGATTCAGCACCAGCGTAATACCGTGCGAGCTTGGTGACACCATACCCGGCGTAAAAGCGCAGCCAAAGGGTGAGCCATTAGTGCCCGTTCTGGCAGACCAGATGCCGCTGTTAAAGCCCCAGCTAAAGTCGTCTTTAAAATAGCCGGCGTGAACCGGCGATGTGCTAACAAAACAAAAAGCAGCACAGATGAGCTTGGTGGTGTTTTTCATCATGATGTCCTGTTTGTTGCGGGATAAAGCGCCCGGAGCACAAAGGTGCTGCCCGGACGCAGTATTGAAGAGCTGGCGTTAGAAATTAAAGCCAGCCCGGATACCGTAGTAACGTGGCATACCAAAGCTGCCTTTATTAATACCTTTGCCGGTGTTATTCCAGTACTGCACCACTTCGTCGGTAGCATTATTGATAAACACTTCGGCGTACCAGGCCTGGCTTTGCGGTTCATATTTTAATGACGCATTTACCATGGTGTAGGCATCGCGTTTATCGGTAATGTACAGCGCGGCTTCATCGCTGACGGTAAAGTCCATATCGTCAAGATGTTTATCCAGATTCCAGATAGTGGTGTAAGACTTATCTTTCCAGCTCAGGTTAAACCAGCCGTGTACAAAGCCAAACCGGCCTAAGTCGAAGCTGTGGGTATAGCTGACATTGGCAGTAAAGCGCGGCGTCATCGCCAGGTCATTGCCTTTCAGGTTAGTGGTCAGCAAGGTGTTTTCCGGGTCTATCGAGTCTTCATACGACAAGCCAAACAGGTATTCCGGGTCGTAATCCCACTTGGTGATCCAATCCTCGGTAACACGGGCATGGGTCCAGGTGGCATAGCCGCTAATACGGCCGTTCTGATAAGGTTTCCAGTCAAACTCGAACTCGAGGCCTTTAATGGTGGCGCCCGGCACGTTTTGCGTATAGTAGGCAATCACCGGCTGGTTCTGATAATCCAGGATTGGCATGCCATTGTCATCCAGGATCGGGGCGCCGTTTTCATCTTCAACCGGCGATAAGCGCTCAACATTGCCGATAGAACCAACAGAGGCATACTGCATATCGGTGTAATCGGTATAGAAAAACGCCGCTTGCAGGTTCAATGAGTTATCGAAAAAGCTCGATTTGGCGCCAAGCTCCAGCGTCAGCACTTTTTCCGGGTCAAACTGGGTTTCAAAGCGGCTGACTTCGCCGGTTCTGTCGTTTACCACCTCAAATACATCGCCGATACCGCCAGCTTTAAAGCCCGACGCCAGATAGCTGTACAGCATGGTATCAGCGCTCAGGTTGTAATCCAGGCCGATTCTGAAATCGTGGTTACGCCACTGGCCTTTATTGTCGTTTTCAAAGTACGAGGCATAAAGTGCCGGGTCATTAAAATAATCCACCGGTAACGCATTAAGTACACTGCGGTTTAACCAGCCCGGCGCGCAGCCATCGGCGTTCGAGCAGCGATAAGTACGGCCGCCTTTATCCTGTTTGGTTTCGTGGCTGAAACGGTAACCAAAGGTGGCGTGCAAATCATCAGAGATGTTGTACGTGGCCTGGCCAAATAATGCATAAGCTTCGGTTGAGCGATCCGGTTGATCCCAGAACGCTTTATCATCCATCGGGTTATCGTAATAACCCACAGTTTTGGTCTTTTCGTGGAAATAATTAATACCGGCAATCCATACCAAATCGCCAAACTCGTCAGACTGTAACTGTAGCTCGGTAGAGTAAGACGTCGCGCCGGTTCCTTTAAGGAAATAGATAGCGCCGTCCCACGGATCTAAGCCAGTTTCGCTGTCTTGTGCAGACGATCTGTCCATGTCCTCGTAGCCCAGCAGCCATACCAGGCTCATCTCATCGTTGAGTGTGTAGTTCAGCGTATTGCGCAGGTAGGTAATATCCAGGTTCAGTTCGCCCGGTACGTTAACAACGGCCTGATAGGTATTATCGCTGGGTAAAAACGACGAGCAATCGCCGCCAAATTCCGCCGGCCGGCCGCGCAGCTGATCACAATTGACTAAATCCAGCGTACCGGCACTGTCGTTGACGTATTGCTGAAAAACCGTGTGGTTGCTGAACTGGCCGCTCGCTGGCTGCCATAAGGTACTGATACGAAAAGAATGTTCATTGGCATTATTGTAAAAGTCGCTTTTGTCGGCCGGTGTCAGCGCCCGCACGCGCTGCGCCTCAGGATCAGTACCAGCACCATCTATCCACCAGTTCTCCCGCTGTGTTACGGTTGCCCCAACGCCTTGGTAAGAGTCTTCCGAAATAACCGGTGCGTTCAGAACCTCGTCACTCAGATGCCGGGTGTCATACTGGTTTGGGTCCCAGTAACCTTCCAGATAAGAGTCGCGCTTTAAGCCTTTAGCCGCAATACGCACAGCAAATTCATCATTTAGCGGAATGTTAATAAAACCGCCGAGGTTTTTGCTGTTAAACCGGCCTGCTTCAGCATTAATATTGCCAGAAACACCGGTAAAATCGGGCTTGGCTGAAATAACATTGATACTGCCCACCGTTGAATTACGACCAAATAGCGTCCCCTGTGGCCCGCGTAGCGCTTCAACCCGCTCTACGTCGTACATCAGTGCCAATGCACCCTGCATCCGCGGCGAATAGATACCATCTAAATGCACGCCAACCGCCGGATCGCCCAGCTCCGTAATGTTAGTAGAGCGCACGCCACGCATTGAAATAACTGGTGCAGCCTGATCAGTAGCAGTCGAGATATCCAGCCCAGGTACTAAGTCGGCGATATCTTTTACGTTATTAACCCCGCTTTGCCTAAGCTGCGCTTCACTGAGCGCTGATATTGCTACGGGTGTTTCCATTAATTTGGTTTTACGCTTGGTTGCGGTTACCGAAATCACTTCGATTGCGGTGTTATTTTTTGCTGCTGCCTGGTTCGCTGTATCATCCGCTGTCTGCTCAGTTTCCTGCGCGCCAAGCGGTAATGCACAAGCCATCACGATGGCCATAGTTATAGTACTAAGCTTTAACATGTCTTATCCTCCCCGGGGTGTACTTAGTTTTTTGCAGGTACAACTACCCTGCTGTTGTTATTTTTTTCAGCACTTTAGTTGGGGCATCTGGACGAAGGCTATATCATTTCGGTAAAGCGAATTGCTGACAATACAACCCGAAAGCTGCCAGCTGCTTCGAGTTATATTTAATATCGCGGGATGTTTTACAACACAGTGTAAGGCGTGTTTGTCTGAGTAGTGACCGGCCAGCTTTAGCACTGCCAGACTTTACACCACTTTGGAATAATGCCGCTGACTGGTATTTAAATACGCATCAAAGCATGCGCAGATACTGCGAACCCACAATCTGCCGGTATCGGTAACTTTTATGCGCTCAGCATATATTTCAACCAGGCCGTCTTCCATAAACGGCTGCAACCGCTCAAGCGCATCGCTAAAGTACTGCCAAAAATGTGGCAACTGCCAGTTGCGGCTAAACACAGTGATATCCAGATCGAAATGACAAATTAACTGACTTATCAGCGCGGCACGTAATTTATCATCGGCGCTTAAGCTAAAACCACGCCGCGCCGGTAATGCACTGGCCCCTACTGACGCATAGTAGTCGGTAAGCTCTTTGCTGTTTTGCCACAGTACGCCATTTACCTGGCTGATAGACGATACGCCAAGGCCAACCAGTGCATCCTGCCCTGACGTGGTGTAGCCCTGAAAATTACGCTGCAGCTTACCGGCTTGCTGAGCTTTAGCCAGTGCGTCATTCGGTTTAGCAAAGTGGTCCATCCCAATAAACTGATAACCCGCGCCAACAAAGCGGCTAACGGCTAACTGCATCAGCGCCAGTTTCGCCGGCGCATCCGGTAAGGTACTGTCCGCTATTTTTCGCTGCGCCGCGAAACGCTCGGGCAAGTGGGCATAGCTAAACAGGGAAATGCGGTCCGGGTTTAAACGGATAATTTCTTCTACCGTTTCGGCAAAGCTTTGTGGCTGCTGAAACGGCAGGCCGTATACCAAGTCCAGGTTAACCGAGCTAAATCCCAGCTCGCGGCTAAGCGCTACCTGATGGCGGATAAGCCCAGTATCCTGCACCCGGTTAATCGCTATCTGCACTTTTTCATCCAGATCCTGCACCCCAAAACTCACCCGGTTAAACCCCAAACTGCGTAAATGCGCCAGCTTGTCGTCACTGCAGCTGCGCGGGTCAATTTCAATGCTGATTTCAGCATCGGCGTTAAGCGTAAAGTACTTGTGCAGCATGGCCATCAAACGGCTTAACTGAACTTCGGTTAAAAACGTTGGCGTACCCCCACCCAAGTGCAGCTGTTTAATACGCTTGGTATCAAGCAGTGGTGCATAAAGCTGCATTTCCTGCACTAACGCATCCAGATAAATGTCAGCTTTATGCTGATGGCGGGTCACCACTTTGTTGCAGCCGCAGTAATAACAAAGCTGGTGGCAAAACGGGATATGCACATACAGACTCAGCTCATCCTGAACCTGGCTGATAGCACCGGGAATAACAGATAAATCAAAATTCTCTGATAAAGACAGCGCGGTCGGGTAAGAGGTATACCTTGGGCCGTTGATATTGTACTTATTGATTAACTCAGGGTCCCATTTAATAGTCTGCATTGTCGCCTCTGTTATAACGGCTGCCGGTAGCGGCAAAGCCATTATAAAGCGGCTAAGCGGCAGTAACTTTGATCTGCCGCAAGCGCTTATCGTAAGTCTGGTTGGCTAACTAATATAAGCGACAAAGTCGGTTACACCGGCATCGTGGCCTAACTGGTTTAGCAAGGTAGTGATCTGGCCGCGGTGATGCGTTTGATGATTAAACATATGCGCTACCGCAACCCAGGTGGGGTGTTCGCGCAGCATGCCCTGGGAGTTACGGTACTTCATGGTGCTGGCCAGCTGCTCAGCGGTCAGCTCCGCTGCCCAATTGATAATCAGCTCATCTGTAATCGCCCTTTGCGCCTTAAGCTTAACAAAGTCAGCATAGAGCTCGTCCCGTAATGAATCAAACTTGTGCACCAGCTCTGCCTGTTGCAGTGACCGCATAGCGGGAAATGCTGCGGCAAAACGGCCAAGCCAAATTCTATCTGCCAGCAGAATGTGATTTAGCGTAGCGTGTATCGAGCCAAAAAAAGCGCCCATATCTTTTTTGCGCTCAGCATCCGTTAGCCCGCCAATCAGCCCATACAAACGGCTGTTAAACTCGGCGTTGTACTTAGCAAACCCCTCCATCTGTGCCTGATGTACTGTCATGCTATCTCCTGTGATTACTCGGTTTTTGTTGCCAGTGCCGGGGTTGCGCATACACTGCACAACGGGTCTTTGTTCAGGCTTAACTGTCGCCACTGGCAGGTTAGCGCATCAAATAGTTGCAGCTTGCCGTATAACGGCGCGCCAACGCCGGCCAGAATTTTCACTGCTTCAAGCGCCTGCATAGCACCAACAATACCGACTACCGGGCTTAAAATTCCGGCCTCCATGCACGTTAATTGTTGCTCACCAAACAACTGGCTTAAACAGTGATAACAGGCATCATCACCCTGCATGCTGAAACTCGCTACCTGACCTTCAAAGCGTATAGCCGCGCCAGACACCAGCGGCACCCGTGCTTTAACACAGGCAGCATTAATTGCGTTACGGCTGGTTAAATTATCAGTGCAATCCAGTACCAGAGAAAACTCAGGCACCATTGCTGCTAAATCGCTGTCACTCAACCGCCGGGACAGAGCACTAACCGAAATCCCGCTATTTAGCTGACGCAAGCTCGCTGCCGCTTGTTCCACTTTGCTAAGGCCAACGTCACACTCCCGATACAGAATTTGCCGCTGCAAGTTGCTGCTGTCGATACTGTCATCATCTGCCAGCGTAATACTGCCCACGCCACTCGCCACCAGATAAGGCGCTGCGGCGCAACCTAAGCCGCCCATGCCAATTAACAATACTTTGCTACCAAGCAGCGCCTCCTGGCCGCGAAAATCAAGTTGCGGCAGCATCAGCTGGCGGCTATAACGCATGGCCTGCTCCGCGGTAACCGGTTTAATCATTGGTTGCTCTTCTCTTATCAATTCAGCTGTCAGCGCAGAATATCAAATGGCGAATATGCCTCTTAAGAATGAGGCTGTTAGCGTATTTTACCACTATGCTGATACTCAGCTAACATAGCTTTAGTCGTGTACTATATCCTGACAACAGCCAATCTGTGGAGACATGCCATGAAAAACTATCTTGCCGCGACAGTACTACTGCTTATCAGCTTTGCCGGCCACAGCGCCGTAACAGAGCAAACACTGAGTATGCCAGCTGGACTGGGACAGATGGTGATATACAGCAATAGCGACACCAAAAGTGCCGGACCCGGCGTTATTGTAGTGCACGAGTGGTGGGGCTTTAATGATTATGCCCGCAGCCGCGCCAGACAACTGGCTGAGCTGGGCTACAGCACTGTAGCGGTTGATATGTATGGCCATGGCAAAGTGGCTGAACATCCGGATAACGCCAAAGCCTTTATGCAGCAGGCACTGGAAGATTCAGACAAAATGCAGGCCCGCTTTGACGCTGCCAAAACCGCACTGGCAAAGTTGCCCTCTGTTGACCCTGCCAGGCTGTACGCTATTGGCTACTGCTTCGGCGGCGCTGTGGTGTTAAATCAAGCACGTAAAGGTGCAGATCTGGCCGGTGTTGCCAGTTTTCATGGCATGCTAAGCACGCAGATGCCAGCGAAGAAAGGCCAGGTTAAAGCACACATTCTGGTGGCCACCGGCGGTTCAGACCCTTTTGTACCAGCACAGCAAGTCAGTGACTTTACGCTGGAGATGGCTAATGCCGGCGCTCGCTTTGATGTGCTGAACTACCCCGACGCCAAACACAGTTTTACCGACAAACACGCGACTGAAAACGGCAAAAAATTTGGCATGCCGTTTGAGTACAACCGCCAGGCCGACGAGCATAGCTGGAACGCCTTTCTAGCCATGCTGCAGCAATAGCGGCGTTATTTCACATTCGGTTTTACCAGTGATAATTGATACACATCATGGCGGCGATCTTTCATAGTATTTACGCTGCCGTGACTGTGTAGCTCTTTTAATAAGTCCAGATCAACATCAACAATAAGCAGCATCTCTGAGTTAGGTGTCGCCTCCGCTTTAATGCCGGTGGTGGGAAACGCGAAGTCAGATGGGGTGAATAGTGCTGACTGCGCGTACTGAATATCCATGTTATTCACCCGGGCCAGGTTGCCCACCGCACCGGCAATAGCGACATAACATTCGTTTTCAATCGCGCGGGCCATCGCACAGTGACGCACCCGGGTATAACCATTTTGGGTGTCAGTTAAAAACGGCACAAACAGAATATTCATACCCTGCTCAGACAATAGCCGGGCGTACTCAGGAAACTCAACGTCGTAACAAATCATAATGCCGATTTTACCGCAGTCGGTATCAAACACTTCAACACGGTTACCACCACTCATGGCCCAATTGCGTCTTTCTGCCGGTGTAACATGCACTTTGTCGTACTGCTCCCAGGTGCCATCACGCCTGCATAAAAAGCCGCTGTTATACAACTTGCCTTTTACCAGATACGGCATGCTGCCGCTAATAATGTTAATGTTGTACGCAATAGCAAACTCGATAAATTTATCGCGAATGGTTTCCGTATACTTTGCCAGCTGGCGGATGCTTTCGGTTACGCTTAAGTGGTTGTAATGTTCCATCAGCGGCGCAGCAAACAGCTCCGGAAACAGAATAAAGTCGCTTTTGTAATCCGATACCGCATCAACAAAAAACTCCATCTGCTCAAACAGCTGTTCAATATTGGCCATATTGCGCATTTGCCACTGCACCAGCCCAAGGCGCACTTCCGCTTTGGGTGCATTGATCAATTTCACTGATTTGGTGTAATAAATGTTGGCCCATTCCAGCAAGGTCGCGTATTCCTGCGACTGCGTATCACCGCGCAAATAACCTTTAAGTAAGCGCCGCACATGAAACCCATTTGCCAGCTGAAAACTCAGCACCGGATCATGTATCTCCTTGCCTTTTACTTTTTCAATGTACTGTTTCGCACTGAGCTTATCGGCATACTGGTTGTAATTAGGCATCCGGCCACCGGCCATAATGGCGCGTAAATTCAGGTTTTCGCATAGCTCTTTGCGGGCATCATACAACCGCCTGGCCAGGCGCAAGCCCCGGTAATCCGGGTGAATAAACACCTCGATGCCGTACAGTACATCGCCGTTATGATCATGGTTTTCAAAACTAAAGCCGGTGACAATCTGCTCGTAAGTGTGTTCATCACTGAATTTACGGTAATCAATAATCAGCGAAAACGCACAGCCAACCACTTTACCATCGACGCAGACACACAGCTGGCCATCAGGAAATTTCGTCAACAAGGTATCAACGACAGGCTCTGTCCAGCTCAGTAAAGGTGCATCCTGATACACCTGTTCAGAGGCTTTACGTAGTTCGGTCATATCCTGACGGGTAAGATGGCGTACTTCTACATGATTGGCTTCCATAGGGTCTCCGGCAATAGTTACACTGCATTAAGCGTAACACAGGATACGGCTGCCGGCTGAATTGAGCATGACTAAGCTTAAAAAAAGCCCAAATTTATCATGCAATTAACTCGATACAATCTATCGGACATACTGCAATACAGGTCGGTTTGTCGTAAAAGCCGATGCATTCTGTACAGCGTGCCGGGTCCACTTCATAGTGTTTATCGCCACGGCTGATAGCATCATTCGGGCACTCCGGCACACACATATCGCAGTTAATACAACTGGCCTCAATCAGCGCCGGCATGGCTAACCTGCCGGCACAGCTAAAGGCTGCGACGCAGCCTTAACGTTATGTGGCAGCTGCTTTACCAGCATGGCAAAGCGTAAATCATGCTGTCCGGCCAATTTAACCTTTAGCTGATAACAAGCACCCGGCGCCAGCACTATGTCATTATCCTGTTTATCCCGCAGCGCCTGCAGTACAAAAGCATGGTTGCCCTGTGGGGTCATCAGTATAAGATCATCCCCAACGGCAAACTGGTTTTTCACTTCCAGCAGAGCAAAACCATCTGCGTCTTGTTCGGCAATAAACTCGCCTACCAGCAACTGCTCTCCCACGCTGTGGCTGGTGTCATAGTTTTGTAAGTCTTGCGGTTTATGCCGGCGTAAAAACCCTTCGGTAAAGCCACGGTTGGCCATGCCCTCCAGCTCGTCAAGCAGTTGTGAGTTAAACGCCTTGCCTGCTGCCGCATCATCTATCGCTTGCCGGTACACCTGGGCAGTGCGGGCAACATAGTATGGTGATTTAGTCCGGCCTTCTATTTTCAGCGAGTGCACGCCCATAGCTGTCAATGCCGGTACATGTTCAATGGCGCGCAAGTCTTTCGAATTCAGAATATAAGTACCGTGCACATCCTCGTCTATGGCCATCAGCTCGCCCGGGCGGCCCTGTTCCTCCAGCAATGCGGGCGTGCTGACAGGGTTAAACTGCCCGACCTCATCCTCGCGCGCCGCATGCACCTGATACGGCCAGCGACAGCTGTTGGTGCAGGCGCCCTGATTAGGATCACGTTTATTAATGTAGCCCGACAACAAACAGCGCCCGGAGTACGCCATACACAGCGCACCGTGCACAAACACTTCCAGTTCCATGTCCGGCACTTCCCGGCGAATGTCGCCTATTTCTTCCACCGACAACTCACGCGATAAGATGACCCGCTCTACGCCCTGCGACTGCCAGAACCTTACCGCTGCCCAGTTTACCGTATTGGCCTGAACCGATAAGTGCAGTGGCATCTTTGGAAAATGCTGCCGCAGCAGATATATTACGCCGGGGTCCGATACGATCAACGCGTCGGGCCCAAGCGCCACCACCGCTGCCATATCAGACACAAAGCTCGTCAGCTTGCTGTTATGTGGCGCAATGTTTACCACCACATAAAACTTTTTCTTCAACTGGTGTGCTTCGCTAATGCCCTCGGCCAGTGTGGCTAAATCGAACTCGTTATTACGTACGCGCAGGCTGTAACGCGGCTGCCCGGCATACACGGCATCAGCACCGTAGGCAAACGCCAGACGCATTGCTTTTAAGCTGCCCGCAGGCGACAGTAACTCAGGTTTTCTCATTGCTTTTGCCCAGACTGAAAAGGCGCTCATTCTAGCGTTTGCGCTGAGTGGGGTTTTGATCTGACGCAATATTGCCACTAACAACAGTGTCGGCTGTTGTCTTTGTGTTGTATTTTTTTTGCTATAGAATGGCCGTTAACAGATTGAAAAACGGACATTCGATGGACGCGTTAATTGTAGAACCCAGCCCGACCTACCAGCGTATCCTGTCACGGATGCTTGAAAGTTACGATTTTAAGCTAACCTTTGTTGACTCAGCGATTGCCGGGCTCAGGCAGCTGAAACTGCAGCGTTTTCAGATAATTTGTGTTGCGATGTATCTGCCCGATCTTACTGGTATCGAATTTTGCCGGCTGGTGCGCCAGCAAAATGCCAAGGTGCCGATTTTTATCGTTACTTCAGAAACCGAGCCAACACTGTTATCGTCAGCACTCACTGCCGGTGCTACGGATATTATCCGCAAAGATGATTTGCCCAGGCTGGAAGAGAGCCTGCATGCACTGATCCCGCTGGGCCCCTTTCGCTATAACATCAGCGGCAAAGCCTTATACCTTGAAGACAGCCTGACGGTAGCCAAGGCCACCGATGCCAAGTTAAAACGGCTTGGGCTGCAGATGGATCATGCATTTTCGATCGCCCAGGCCATGCAACTGCTTGGCGATAACAAGTACGAACTTATCATGACCGATATCGTGCTGCAGGATAATGAAACCGGTATCGATTTTATCCGTGATTTGCGCGCCGATAGCCGCTTTGCGCAAACGCCAATTCTGGCAGTCACCAGCCTGGAGAGTATTAACCGCCGTATCCAGGCGCTGCAATCGGGCGCCAATGATTACATCTCCAAGCCGGTGCTGGATGAAGAGTTGTTTGCCCGTATTAATAACCTGATTTCGTCCACCCGCTTAATTGAGCAGCTAACCCGCGAGCGTCAGCGCTTGTTAGAGCTAGCAACCAAAGATCATCTTACCGGTTTGTATAACCGTCACTTTTTAACCGAGCTGGCGAAAAGACGCTTTGCCGATGCCAACCGGCAGCAAACGGCACTGTCGGTATTGGTTATCGACATCGATCATTTTAAACAGATAAACGATCAACACGGTCATCAGGTTGGTGACAAGGTGTTAAAGCGAATTGCCGCCATGCTACAGACACTTTGCGGCGCAGAAGACCAGTATGTTGCACGTTTTGGTGGAGAGGAGTTTGTGGTACTGCTAACAGGATATGATCTGCAGCGTGCTTCTGAGTTGGCCGGGCAGCTGTGTCAAAGCCTGCACCAGCTGCAACCTGAAGGCATAGCTACCAGCGCCAGCATTGGTGTTGCCACTCTGGCAGCCGGGCAGGAAGAATACTTCGATGAAGTCTTCGCCCGCGCCGACAAAGCCTTGTATCTGGCGAAACAGCAAGGCCGTAACCGGGCAATAGCACTTTAATTTGGCGGTATTTTATCACTTAGCGGCAGTTTTGTGCTGCTGCAATAGCCATTGGTACAGGTCCGAACCGGCGTAGACCTGTTTCCAGGCATCATGTCCGGCTTGCTCCAGCATACTGAACCGCACGTTATCATGCCCAAGCTGACGCAGCCGTTCTATGCCCGGATAAAAATAGTTTTTGTTGATAGCGAGATCGCGCCCGGCGGCAAATACCCACAGAGGTGTTTTAGCATGGGCGATAGGCGCCATTAAATCCGGATGTCCCCAGCCTACAATGGGTGCAACCGCCGCAAAAAGCTCTGGCTGCTTACTGGCCAGATACCAGCTACCAAAACCACCATAACTGATGCCGGTTAAATAGCGCCGCTGTGCATCGACATTAAACTGCTGCTGCACAGTGTCTATGATTACCAACAGATCCTGTTCAGCCCGCTCCCAGCCATCAGGTAACAGCGGTGGTACAGCTGACATATCGCCGGCAATGGCCGCCGGCACTATCGGTTTGTCGGATGGAAACATTGCCGGCCTTGCCGGTACGCCATCCGTCAGCCGTGCAGGAATAGCATCGCGGCTGCGGTTAGCAATATAAGGTACTTTATCCATGCCAAACATATGCAGTTGTGGCACCACAATAATAAAAGGCAGGTCACGCTTTTGAACCCACGCCTCATATAGCGGGCCATGGATCAGCGTGTAATCGAGCTCGTCCAGGCCGTTACCGCGCTCACCATTGCCATGTAAAAACAGCAGCATTGGCCATTTCTTATTCGTATTTTGCTGATAGCCGGAGGGTAAATAGACAAAATACTGCCTGGCAGCGTTGTCGATACTGCTGACATAATCCAAGCGCAGTAACTGTGCGCTCTGCGCAGTTGCCTCAACTGTCGGCTTATGCGCCGTGCTGCAACCGCTGACCAGCACCAGACACAGCGCAAAATAACTAAACAGCCTCATTCTCCCTCCGAAAATATCCACCTTAATGGCAACCGCTATCAGCCACCAAACAGTTCTGCGGCGCGTTTTGCCATATCCTCTTCACTGACATCTTCAATATGGGTTGAGATCATCCAGCGATGGCCAAAAGGGTCAACCAGACAACCGCTGCGGTCACCATAAAACTGATCGGCAACCGGCATCACCAGCTTAGCGCCAGCTACCGTTGCACGTTCAACAAACGCATCTACGTCAGGCACATATAGCATCAGAGTGACCGGGCTGTCACCAAGCATATCCGGGCTTTTACTGCCCCAGTCATCATTCTGTTCACTGAGCATAAATACCGCCGCGCCGATGCGCATCTCGGCGTGCATCACGGCGCCAGACGGCATATCCATCCGCATTATCAATTCTGCGCCAAACGCATTCTGATAAAAATCCAGCGCCTTAGCGGCATTTTTAATCACCAGATAGGGTAACACTGCAGCATAACCTGCCGGAACAGCCTGAACCTTAGACATAACCATCTCCTTTTAACCCAACGTTGAAAACGGTTTTAGTATAGCTGGCGTTTTACAGCTTACCCTTTTTCTGTACATCGCTAAAATTAATTAAACGTGCCGTTAGCTCAGCAGCTGCAATTGCGCCAGCTGCTGATACAGCGGGCTGGTTTGCAGCAACTGCTGATGGGTACCACTGGCGATTAACCGGCCCTGCTCCAGCAGCAAAATGCGATCGGCATTAATCACCGTGGCTAAGCGGTGCGCAATAATCAGCGTCGTTTTGCCCTGCATCAGGTTATCCAGTGCCTGCTGCACCTGCTGCTCACTAATGGCATCGAGCGCGCTGGTCGCTTCATCCAATAGCAGCACCGGCCTGTCCGCCAGAATAGCCCGGGCAATGGCAATGCGCTGTTTCTGACCACCGGAAAGCCGTACGCCGCGCTCTCCCAGTTGCGTAGCATAGCCGTCGCTGAATTCACGGATAAAACTGTCTGCCCGCGCTGCGACACACGCGGCTATGACCTCGTGCTCTGTCGCATCGGGGCGGCCATAACGCACGTTCTCTAATACCGAGGTTGCAAAGATCACCGACTCCTGTGGCACCAACGCAAACTGGGCACGAAGCTCGGCCAAACCGACACTGCTGATATCAATACCGTCGAGCAGGATCTGGCCGCTGGTCGGCTGATAAAAACGCTGTAGCAGTTGGAATAGCGTGGTTTTGCCGGCGCCGCTTGGCCCGACTAAAGCAATACGCTCGCCCGGTTTCAGCTCAATATTAAGATCGTGTAACACGGTTTTATCCGCCGCAAGCGGATAAGCAAAACTGAGCTCGCGAACAGCTAGCCTGCCTTGTACCGGCGCATCAAAAGTTACAGGTATTTCCGGCGAGTATATATCTACCGGCGCTGTCGCAAGCTCAATCAAGCGCTCGGTTGCACCGGCCGCACGCTGAATATCGCCTATCACTTCACTTATCGTCGCCGCACTACCTGCCACCATCACAGCGTAAAACATAAAAGCTGTCAGCTCACCGGCACTGATTTTACCGGCCAGCACATCATGTGCGCCAACCCAGCTGATTAACACCATAGCGCTGATACTCAGCAACATCACTGCGGCAATCAGCAATGAGCGGTAAAAAATCCGCTGCTTTGCTGTCTGCATCACCTGTTCAATACGCCCGGCAAACAACTGTCTGTCGTAAGCTTCATGGCCATAGGCCTGCACGGTGTGAATTTCATGCAGGCTTTCATCGACATAGGCACCAACATCGGCTAAGCGGTCCTGACTGGCGCGCGATAACACCCTGACCTTACGGCCCAGCACGATAATCGGCAACAACACCAGCGGCACTGCCAGTAGCACCAGTGCTGTCATCTTAAAACTGGTCAGCGCCATCATCAAAAGGCCACCACACGCCGTCACGGTTGAACGCAGCGCCATCGACAAGCTGGAACCGACCACGCTTTGCAGTAACGTCGTATCGGCGGTAAAGCGTGAAATGACTTCACCGGTGCGCATCTGGCTGTAGAAAGACGGCGAAAGCGTTAACATGTGCTGATACACCTGATTGCGGATATCTGCACTTACCCGCTCGCCGAGCCAAGTCATCAGGTAAAAACGGCAAAATACCGCTGCGGCAGTAAAGGCACATAACAGCAAAATGCCAACTGTAATGCGGTTGAGCTCGCCGCTGTTGTTCGCCGCAAAGCCCTCATCGACCAGCAGGCGCACGCCT
Source organism: Rheinheimera aquimaris (assembly GCF_020531985.1). Classification (GTDB taxonomy): domain Bacteria; phylum Pseudomonadota; class Gammaproteobacteria; order Enterobacterales; family Alteromonadaceae; genus Alishewanella; species Alishewanella aquimaris. The sequence goes on from NZ_JAJAVQ010000003.1 coordinate 21,616, forward strand.
TGCCCCAGCGCCAGCCAGCTTAGCGAACCTAACAGTAAAAACAGTATCGCCAGCGCCACCTGTTTACGATAAGGCAGTAAAAAACCGGCGAGCCACGGCAGCACCTTGTTAACAGGTTGCATAGTCGCCCCCGGGGGTAAGTTGATAGCGTGTTAAAAACCTGGCAGGCCAATACGGTGTCATGCAATATCCTTGGTCAGGGAAAAGTTGAGCGAACATTATTGTTGCGCCGGTAAGGCTTTGATTGCTTCCGGCCGCCGCCACAGCCAGACCGCGACAGCAGATAAGAACAGCGGTAACAGCAGTTTTAGCCAAAAAGGCGCGGCGGAAAACTGTAGCGCTATAGCACTTGCCAGCATCATCGCCGATGCCAGCAGCTTAGCCCGGCGGGACACGATACCGTGACTGCGCCACTGCACCAATGCCGGGCCATATTTCGGATGTGTTAGCAAGCGTTGTTCCAGTGCCGGCCAGCCCTTGCCCGCCGCCCAGGCACTTAACAGTACAAAGGGCACGGTTGGCAGCCCTGGTAACGGGATGCCGATTAGCCCCAGTAGCAGGCTAACAACGGCCAGTGCACGCCACAACAGTATTCGTGTCAGATGCCACATCAGATTATTACTGCCTTGTGGTTAACCCTGGTCATTTCCGTCAACGGTTACCACCTCCAATACCGCTGACGTTGCATTCAAGCCGGCTTTGGTCGCACCACCCAACACATAGACTTTGTTGTTCAGTGTCACCGCACCCAGACCGTGCCTTGGCAGCGGCATGCTGCCCTGTTGTTGCCAGCTATCTGCTGCAGCGTCATATTGCCAGACTGGCGCATAAACGCCGCCGTCGTTGTCAAAATACTCGCCACCAAACACCAGTATATGCTGACCCAGCGCTGCAGCAGCTAAGCCGCCACTGGCCTGCGGCATAGGGGCCAGCTGTTGCCACTGCGACAATGCCGGATCAAAACGCTGTAATAACGCCAGATTGCCAGCACCGACTTTGCGCCCGCCCATCATATAAAGCTGCTGCTTTAGTTCAACGGCACTGGCGCTGTTTAACGGTGTCGCAACCGGTGCAGCGTTGCTGACCGTCAGGCTTAACGGGTCAAACACCCAGTGCCAGTTAACATCGGCCTGATCGCGCCACTGTGCATTCTCAGCACCTGATGGCGAGCGGCCACTGACAAAATGAACGTTACCGTTCAGTACCACCGCCACCGTTTCGGTCAGCGGCTTTGGCAGCTGCGCAACATTGCGCCACACTTCTTTGCTTTCATCCAGTAACAGAATGTCCGCACTGGCACTCCAGCGTCCGCCATTGGCCTGCACAAAACCACCAAATAAAAACAGTTTACCGGCAACAGAGACAAGATAAGCATGGTGGCGGGGCTGTGGTAATGCAGGCCCGGCCTGCCACTGATCTGATGCCGGGTCGTAAATTTGTACCTGCGCTGTCATCTGCTGCTGTTCTGCTGAGATCTTATCGCTTAACCCGCCGGCAACGTATATCTTGCCCTGATGCACTGCCGGGTAAATTTCCTGCACAGCTACAGGCATAGGCGCAAGCGTCTGCCACTGTAATGTATTCGCCGCGGCGGCAGGCAGTGTCGTCAGCAACAATAGTGATAACAGGGTGTTTCGCATTAGTCTTCCTCAGGCTTACTGTATGTTGATACTGGCCGGCTGTGGTGCCGGTGCATCATACCAATCGGTCCAGCTGCGCGTTAGTGTATAAACACCATAACTGGCAAACTCTGAAATCAGCTTACTGTACAGGTCGTAGTTCGCCAGATTAACCGTCAGCAAACATTGCAAATGGCAGTTTAATTGGCGGAACGTCCGGCTGGAGCTGGTCAGGATCTTACTGTCCAGATGGTGATCATTCAGCAATTGCTGAACCCGCCAGGCATGGAAGTCAGAGGTCAGCACATAATCTGGCTTTAGTGATGTGTTGCTGACCAGAGTATTAAACTCCTGATACGTATTGTCGCCACCATAGATGCAATCCACCGCCAGGTTATCAGCCCTGGCCAGCAGATAATCAATATAAGGCTGACAGTAACGGCTGGTGATCACCACACTACTGCCATCCGGTAACGAGTCGGCAACCTGCTCTAACCTCGCTCTGGCGCAGGCGGTTAAGTCGTCTTCAGTACCTCCGCAGCCCAACACCACCACCAGGCTACCCGGCTCAATAGCATACGACGTAAGCTGAGTACTGCTATACAAATGCCGGGCCTGATTGGCGACAAAGCTGTTACCGGTCAGATAATAAAATACCAGCAAAAACCATAAGCCTTTTTTACGGTAACGGATGCTGGCCAGCAGCAGCCCCAGCAACACAATATTCTGTGGGTAAAAAAACGGTTCAAAAAATTCCTTCATGCCCTCTCCGTTTCAGTATGGCCAGATGTTGCCTGATGCAACAACAATGCATTACATAATGCCCATGGCAACCACAGCATACCTGAGGTCAGAATATGCCCGGCAACAGACGACACCAGTAGCAACAGTAAATTCAGCAGCAACAGGCTGCGGCCATAGCCATCAGTACAACACTGTACGCTGTGGCGTAGAAATTCAGCAAACGTCAAAAGCCATAGCAATACACCCGCTATGCCATGCAGCACCAGCAAATCAAACCAGTCCAGCTCGGCAAAATACTTTTTCAGATACAAGGCGACACCGCCCTGGCCAACCCCAAGTAGCTGCTGCCAGGCACTGTATTGCTCTGTCATTACCTGCCAGATCCGGCCGGCATAGTAATCACGTGACGACAGCAGAATGCCGCTGATGCCACGCTGCTGATAGACAAACTGCAATTTGTCGTAAATGCCAAGCATACGCAGTAACGTCTCACCATTGACGATAACCAGCAGCAGTGCCAGCAGCATTAACACTACGGCACCCACCACCCATCGCCGGTACTGATACCAGAACGAGCCGTTCTGCATCAGTAAGGGCATCAGCACCACCAGCAGCAATACACCAAAAAGCCCGGTCTTGGTCAGCAGCAAAAGCGCTATCAGCAATGAACAACAGCTAAGCAGCAGATAGCGCATTTTGTGCGCCGGCCAGCTCAGTGCCAGCAAGGCACAGGTCAATACCAGCAGCACCGCAGATAACTCGTTGGTAGAATAAAAGTAGCCTTTGATGCCCAGAAACGATTGGGCCACGCCCTCCAGCGGCTGATAGGCATTAAAGCCAAAGCCGGCCAGCCCGGCTGCCGTATTCGCCAGCAGTACCGTCGCAGACAGCCATAACGTCAGGTGGCACAGCTTCCGGGCCTCTGCCGGTGCGCGCTGAAACAGCGAATGCAGGTAGTAAAATGCCAGTAACGGGCTGATAAGTTTAAGTGCCAGCTGCATATCGGCAATCGCCCAGCGCGGGGCCAGTGCAGGCCAGTTCAGCGCAGGGCCCGCCAACAGCAGTAACAGCGACATAGCAAAGAGCGCCGTCTTTTTAGCCTGGTCATGCAGTAACGACAACACCATCAGCAGCAACAATGTCAGCTTATAAACGGCTGATAGCGCAAAGCTGCTGCCGCTAAGCTGCAACAGCGCACCATTGACGCAATCGATCAGTAAAAAGGGCGGGATAAGCCAGTGCAGCGCTTTGTCACTACCACGCTGCAACCCGCTAGAAATGGCCTGAACGGTCATTATTTTCTGAACAACCCAAGTAAACCTTTGCTGAACATTTTGATGCGCCAGCGGCTTAATGATCCCAGTTTATGCTTCAGATAATAGCGCCATTTCAGCTTAACCAAACCATAGCGACAGCTACTGATTAATTGCGATAACGTAAGAGGTATGTGTTCCATGCACTGGCGGTAAAACATCTGATTGTGCAAGTTACGCTCGCTCATCAGCGCCCGGTGTTTTGCCACAAACTGTTTGTGCGCATCCAGCCGCTTTGGCGAATTGGTAATACGGCCAAGTTCATGGCCGACATTCACCTTGTAACTCGGTTCAGCAATACGCAGCGCAGGGCCAAACGCCAGCACCACACGTACCCACATATCGTAATCCTGAAACGCGGCCAGCGACACATCAAAGCCTTCCAATTGCAACATGCGTTCGCGCCGCACCAGTGCCTGGTTCGATAAGGTGTGTAAATCCAGCAGTTCAGGCAACGTCACCACCTGTTCTTTGGCAAATAAGCGCTTTTGCACCGTACCGTAATCCCAGATGTAACCCGAGCATACACAGCTGTATTTATCGTCGTAAGCGTTATACAGGCTGCTTAAGCGATGTGGTAAAAACTCGTCATCATCATCAATACCGGTGACAAATTCGCCTCTTGCCTCCGTTATCGCCCGGTTGCGGGCAGCACAGGCGCCCTGACCCTTGCTTTGGCGGAAAAACCGCAGCCGCTCATCATCAATATATCGGTTGGTCAGTACCTGCCAGGTGTCGTCAGTTGACGCATCGTCTACCACCAGCATCTCTATGTTCGGGTAGTCCTGCGCCAGGACAGACTCTATAGCGGTGATCGCCATATTGACCCGGTTATAGGTCGGCATATACACACTGATTAACGGAAATTCTTGCTTAGCCATATCATTACATCCCTGACATTAAATTTTGCCGGTGAAATACCACCAGACATAGCGCAGCAAACCCAGCTGGCGGCCAATACGGCTGGGCTGAGACAACAAACGATACGCCCATTCCAGATTCAGTTTGCACCATAGCTCCGGCGCCCGTTTGACATTACCGGTGAACACATCATAAGTGCCGCCTACGCCCATATAAAAGCAGTCCGGATGCTGCGCTCTGATACGCTGGATCAGCAGCTCCTGCTTCGGCGAACCCATGGCGACACTGACAAAGCGGGCACCGCTTTGCTTAATTTGCGCAATTAGGGCGGCTTCATCTTTAAAGTAACCATCCACCGCCCCAACCAAATTCACTTGCTGTGCCCTGAGCTTGTCTGCCGTTTGCTGATTCACTTCCGGTTTGGCACCGACTATAAATACCGGCACCTTGTAGGTAGCAGCGCGCAGCATTAATTGCTGCCACAGCTCACAACCGGGAATACGCTGCACATTTTTTTTCAGCCGCCGGCGCATCACCTTAACAACACCAATACCATCCGCATAACGGATATCAGCACCGCTGATCACGGCTTCAATTTCGCTGTTACGCATGGCGGTAAGCACTTTTTCCGGATTAATCGCAATGGCGGAACCTGCATAGGTGCTACCGTCTTCCCGGATAATAAAGGCGAGTAACTGCTGCATATCGGCAAAGGCCGAAACCTGAACCGGTCCTACTTTTACTTCAGCAATCGGCTGCTGTAACGCTGCAACGGCATGATTCATGACACAACTCTCTGATAGATGTCCTGTAAACGATTAACCACCTGCCCCAGCAGGTATTGTTCAGCACTGTGACGGCTGTTTAACTGCATTTTTTGGTATTGCTCAGCCGGTTGCGCAAAAAAAGCTGCCAGTGCCTGCTGATACTGCCTTATTACCTCGGCTTCCTCTGACTGCTGCGGTACCAGCGAGCCATTAACACCGTCAATAATTTGCTCTGCAGAGCCGTCGGTGCCGGTAGCAATTACCGGGGTATAACATGCCATGGCTTCCGCCATGACCAAACCAAAAGCTTCATGCCGGGACAAACTGATAAAACAGCGGGCCTGACTGTACAACTGTTTCAGCGCTGCGCTGTCTTTGGGCCCGACCACCAGCACATTCGGAAACTGCTGTGCGGCTTGCTGTAACTGCTGTAGCCAGGGGCCTGAACCGGCAATCACAACCTTTTTGTCCTTTAGCACCGGCAGCAGTGCCAGCAGACGATCCATGCCTTTATTCTGATCCAGACTGCCAACATACAGCACATCAATACTTTTATCCTGCCAGCTTACCGGCTCTGCCTGACGAAACAGCTCATTAATGCCAGCCGGTAACACTTCTGCTTGCTGTACCGGCAAAGCAAAGTGTCTGGCCAGCGCCTTACTGGCAAAAATCCACTGATCAACTTTAGCGGCACACCAGCGGTACAGTTTACCCGGTGGTTGATACTTATAGATATCACTGCCATGACAAGTCACTACAATTTTCACTCTGCGGTTACGCAGCGTTTTATATAGTATCGCCAGATAGATAGTCGGATAAAAAAAATGTACGTGTACAATATCAAACTTGCGACGGCTCAGAATATAGCGCCAGATAAAATCCAATATAAAAACCGGATATTTCAATATTTTGTTCAGCAAAGAGTCACTGTGCCAGCGCATATAATGATACGCAGGATGAAGAGCAGCCAGCGCCCATACCTGATTATGTACAAACTTGCCCTGAAACGGCGATGAAGGCTTTGGGCCCATATTACTGATAATCAGAATATTACTGTTAATCACTTGCACGCTGAATTTTCACCCCGACAGTCTGCCAGACTGTGTACAATACTTGTTGCATATTAAAAAAACACTTAGTTTATAGCGTATTGCGCTACAAACTCTGAACAATATAAATAACCGATTTCAGCTGACGCTTAGCTGAATAGATGCTAACACTGATTAACAACCGGATGTGTAATGTCTGAACATTTGCCACTTTATTTAGTTGCCTTTTTTACCGCCTGTGTTGCTATCGGTTTGTGGTATCCGCTGTCCGTTCGGATAGGCCTGGTAGATATTCCCCGTGGCCGTAAACAGCATCAGGGCGCGGTACCGTTAATTGGTGGCATTGCGACCTATTGCGGCCTGGCAACAGCATTATTGCTGCTTGCCGACAGCAGCATACAACCCTTTTACTACCTGGCCTGCAGCGGCGTCATTGTCGTGCTGGGCGTATTTGATGACTACCTGGATTTAAGTGTCAAACTGCGTCTGGCAGTACAAACACTGGTTGGCCTTGCCATGACTTACAGCCTGGATTTACATATTGCCAGCCTGGGTAATCTGTTTGGTTTTGGTGTAGTGGAACTCGGTGTACTTGGCCTGCCCATCACGCTGATAGCCGTCATCGCCGCCATTAATGCCTTTAACATGACCGACGGTATTGACGGCTTGGCCGGCATGCTCAGCCTGATCAGCTTTATCACGCTGGCTATTTTTATGACATTGTGGGGCCAGCAGCTGTATGCCAGCTTAGCGCTGGTGATCGCCATCGCATTGCTGCCGTATCTGGCATGCAACCTGAACCTGATCCCCGGCCGGCGTATTTTTATGGGCGATGCCGGCAGTATGTTAATTGGTCTTAGCGTTATCTGGTTGCTGATCATCGGCACCCAAAGTGAAACGGCCAGCTTCCGGCCTGTTACTGCGCTGTGGATCATCGCCATACCGCTGATGGATATGATAGCCATCATGGTGCGGCGCATCCGCAAAGGCCAGTCGCCGTTTCAGGCCGACCGCGAGCACCTGCACCACATTTCATTGCGGTTGGGGCTGAATTCGCGGGAATCACTTATGCTTATCACTGCGCTGGCCTGTATCTTTGCCTGCATTGGTATTATCGGCGAATACCTGCTGGTACCTGACGTCATAATGTTGCTGCTATTTTTACTGCTGTTCGCGGCTTACCTGTATCTGCTACAGCATATCTGGCGTATTATTTCGCACTTTCGCCATAAGCGGCAGCACAACCAAAGGCCCAGAGCCATTAAATAGCCCCTGTTCAACCGCATAGGTTTTTAAAGTTAACCAGTAGAGAGAACCCAGATGAGTAAAGCGCTTTTTGTTGAAATTAAAGGTGTGCAGTTTCGTAATAAGGGCGCCTACCTGATGCTGCTAGCAAGCCTTGAAGGTTTAAAACAATTACCCCAACCGACCGAACTGGTACTGTCGCCAGGCCCAAACCTGCCCTACCCCGAGCGAGCCCGCCTCGGTGCCTGGCAAAAACTGTCGTATCGCCGTGGCGGCTTAGATCTGACGCCGCTGATAGGCAAATTACCCTCTGCAGTGCAGCGCTTATTTAACCGCTACGGCATGGTGAGCGAGCGTCAGGTTGATTTAATACTGGAAGCCAGCGGTTTTGCCTATGGCGACCAATGGCCGCTGCGCTTTTTGCAAAATACCGCCAAAGAAGTGGTGCGTTTTGCCAAAGCCGGTAAACCTTTTGTTTTTATGCCGCAGGCGTTTGGCCCGTTTAAAACCGAAGACAGCAAAGCCGCGATGCGCGACATTATTCACAATGCCCGGCTGATTTTTGTCCGCGATCCGGTATCGCTACAGCATTTACAAAGCTGTGTGCCAAACCTGCCTGATTCTGTCGTGCTGACGCCAGACTTCACCGTCGGTTTAACCGCCCGGCCTAACGACGAAATACCCGCGATGCCCGGCCCTTACGCCGCACTTATCCCGAATAACAAAGTGGTGTCTAAGTTTAACCACGCCGACGCGGAGAAAATGCGCGCTGACTATATCGCCGCCTTCGCCGCTGCGGCCAATAAACTTGCCGAACAGGGCATGCAATGTGTACTGGTAAACCACGAAGGTAAAGAAGACGCGCAATTGTGTGAAGAAATTGCCGCTAAAGCGCCATGCACCATAGTGCAAATTGAAGACCCGCTGGCAGTCAAAGCTTTTATCGGCAAAGCTGAGCTGGCGATCAGCTCACGCTTTCACGGTGCAGTTAACGCCCTCAGCCAGGGCGTGCCCTGTATCGCAACCAGCTGGAGCCACAAGTACCATGCCATGATGAGCGATTTTGGTATGGGGGATTACTGTGTAGCCGAGCTGAGCGAGCAAAACCTGCTGCATGCCCTGCAACAACTGCTGGACAATAAAGACACTTTGGCAAGCGAAGTAAAACAAAAAGCCGCTGCGCTAAAACAGCAAAATGCGGCTATGTGGCAACGGCTGTATCAGAGTATCAACTGACACTGGCGACAAACAGCGGTACTTTTAAGGTATTGTCTACTTTCTCAGCGCAGCCACACATTTCATCATACGCGGACTGATGCACCAGATAAGCTTTACAAATGGTGCAGCGGTCCAGCAACTGCCTGACTTCCTCGACACTATGAAAACGTTGTGCTTTGCCGGTTTCATCCTGCAAAAATGCTTTACGGCCGTCATAATCAGCCTCTGCCAGATAGACGCCCATTTCATAGGAATGGATCACTAACTCGTTGATCCTTACGCCCTGGTGATTTAAATGGCTTACGCGATGAAAGTTCATACCTGTCTCCACTATACAATTGGCTTTAACAACTACGCTAAAATATAGCCGATAGATCGCAGCTTCACTGCTGCAGTTTTGAATTCAGACCGCATCAGGCACTTTACTCTGCAACCCGACATAACCTAGTATGCATAATCAGCCTGATTATTGTGTGGTAGGTATGGACGCCAGCTTTTATCGTTGTAAACAAATTCTGATCATCGACGACTGCGCCCCGGTCAGAACGTCTATAAAAGCCATGGCCCAGCAAATAGGTTTTGAGTCTATTCATCTGGCCCGCGACGCAAACGAAGCTATCGCCAAATGCCACGAGATCCCATTCGACTTTATTCTCAGCGACTTCAACCTGGGTGAAGGCAAAGACGGCTACCAACTGTTTGAAACCTTAAAAACCCGGCAACTTCTGGCACCACTAAACTGCTTTATTATGGTCAGCGCCGAAAACCAGCGCCAGATAGTGCACGGTATGATAGAGCTGCAACCCGATGATTACCTGCTAAAACCCTTTACCTACCAGCAGCTGGAAGAACGTATCAGTCGCGCAGTAAAAGGCCGTATTGCGCTGCGCAAAATCTATGTCAGCCTGTTCGCGCAGGACTACCAAAATGCCATTACAGAATGCGATAACGCAGTGGTGCAAAAGCCCGAATTCGCTGCCGCTGCACTGCGTATCAAAGGGGAACTGCTGCTAAAGCTGCGCAATTATGCTGAGGCTGAAGCCTTTTATCAGCAGGTATTGCAGCAATATAAAACCAGCGCCTGGGCCAGGCTGGGTCATGCGGTAGCCTGTTTTTATCAGCAGCGCTGGGATGACACCGAGCTACAGTTAGCCGATTTGACGCAGTTTGATGAAACAAAAGTAGAAGCTCTGGATTGGTTATCGCGCTTGTATGTGAAATACCGCCGTTTTGAAATAGCTCACGATACGTTATATGAAGCCGTATTGCTGTCGCCGAAAAATATCATCCGGCAAAAAACCTTAGCCAATCTGGCATCGATTATCGGCGATAAGCCCGCATCCGCAAGGATAAATAGCAAGATCGTAGCAGCTGCCCGCCATTCGGTTAACGATACCGCCGAAAACTATCTTAATCAGGCCCGCAGCCTGGTGGATGCCGCGTATTGCGGCAATGTGCTGGAGCGCGCCGTAACGATTAACAACGCCGCCAAAATTGTCGATCATTTGGCCAAGCGCTTTGACGGCAGTAAATTAACCGCCGAAATCACTATTTTGCGCAGCCGTTTTCTTGCCGCCAAGGGCGAGTTGGCTGACGCCAAACAGCTTATCAGCGAAATACCGCTGTCTTATCAACACACTATTACCATCGACAGCTGCATGGATGCCGCCAAAGCTTATTTTGAACTGGGTGATTTATACGCCAGCCAGGTTTATATCGATAAGCTGCAACATATACTGGAACGCGACGACTTTCTCACTGAAACCCAGCGCATCATGCTGGAAATGGAACAGCTACGGCATGAAGAGTTAAAAAACAAACTGAAAGTCATTAATACCGAAGCCGCACAGGCTTATCAGCGGGAAGACTTTAATACCGCCTTTGACCGCTTTGCTGAAACCTTTGATTACATGCCCACCAACCCGACTATCGCGATCAATCTGATGCAAACCCTGGTTAAAGGCGCCAGAGTTACCCCCATCAGTCAGCGCTACGTACGGGCAGCGGTAAAACTGCTGGCCAGAAGTGAGCTGGACGACGATCTGATGCTGCGCTTTAAACGTTATCTGGCACAAATTAAAGCGCTGCACCCGGATGTTATTCCAAGGCGCAGGCCCAAAGAGCGTGAAGTGCTGTGAAAAGATACCAGAGACAAATTGCAAACCATACAGCAAAACATGGCCGCAAAGCTGGCTTTTAACCTTGGCTTACACATACCTTTGCATCAGCTAAGTGGATACCTGCCGCCAAGTCACTTTAACGATAACACTGACGGCATAAAACTCAGCTGACATTATCTTGCATAGTAAGACTGGACGCTTGAGTTCCAGCTGGCGTCGGCCATATCCGGCCATTGGTCTTTATCGAAGCCGGGCGCATTTTTTAAGCGCTCAACATCGACATCAAGCACAAAACGCTTGTTCTCCCTATCCAGCGTCAGCGCTTGCCACGGCACAGCAAACAGACGGTCGCCGATACCCAGAAAGCCACCAGCCGATAGCACGACATAGCGTATTGTGCCCTCTGCCATATCCAGCATAATGTCCTGGATCTTACCCAGCTTTTCATCCTGCACATTACAGACATCATCGCCGGTAATAGTGTCGGCACTGAGTAAAACGCCTGTGCCATTAAGGCCGCCATTCGGTTGTGTCGTGATAGTACTCATGTGTTTTTCTTCCCGGCCGGGCCATTAATTTCACCTAACACGGCACCGTTTCTGCCATCATTTCTCTCAGCTTTGTCCTTCCTGTGTGCTTTTTTGTCGTCAGCCATTTTTTCGGTAACATCCCGGCCCTGTCTTTTATCGTCGTTAGAACTGCCTTTATTAGGTTGATTCTTGTTCATAAGTTGTGCTCCAGATATTTATTTCGCTAGGTATCTGCCCCTTATCATTAACGGATAAAGATGCAGGGTGACGCTGTTACGTTAGTGCAGGTGCAAGATATGTTCTGTACGCTATCTAACGTAAGCCAACTTTTAACGCCAATGCAGATAGCCGCTTTTTAAATGCCCTTCTGACACAGCATTTTCGCCTTTTGTTTCTGGCCAGAATCGCCCGACGCGCTGACATTGTCGGTGCGCTGTCGCACAGACAATGCCGGGCGGTCGCTGCAGAATCGTTGCAAGTACGCGGTTCGGGCAACATCCCGATCACCTAGCTTCCTACCTCAGCGCAGCAATATGTTGTTGCTGCAAGCGTTGACACCAAGGGTGACAACAATAAGGCGAAAAAAATGACAACAAAGCATAAATCCGTGAGACCTGGCGTGTTAAAAACCAATGACATCGTGACAAAGCAAGCCGAGGCCAGCAACGATTTGGCGGCGGCAATGCCGCATAACGCCAACAAAGCACTCGAACATGGCCATGCCAATGCTGTGGCACCGCCTGTCGGTGTAACGGCAGAGCCGGAGTCAGCAGCATTAACAGCCAGCAGCAACACCGAGCATGACGGTACGGCAAAAACCGGTGACGCTGCAACGCCCGGTTCAAACCCCACGGTAGCATCGCTTGAGCGGATGCGGGTGGATGCGCACGGGCAGCCATTAACTACTAATCAGGGCGTTGCTGTCGCTGATAACCAAAACAGCTTAAAAGCCGGCCTGCGCGGGCCGACATTATTGGAAGATTTTATTCTGCGGGAAAAAATCACCCATTTTGATCATGAGCGTATCCCTGAGCGCATTGTGCATGCCCGCGGCTCAGCCGCACACGGCTATTTCGAGGCTTATGCTGCCCAGACTCAATACACCCGTGCTGCGCCCTTTAGCGAAAAAGACAAGATCACACCGGTATTTGTGCGCTTTTCTACCGTGGCCGGCGAGCGCGGCTCGAAAGACACTGCACGTGATGCGCGCGGTTTTGCGGTGAAGTTTTACACCGACGAAGGCAACTGGGATCTGGTGGGTAATAACATCCCGGTATTTTTTATTCAGGATGCGATGAAGTTTCCTGATCTGGTGCACGCTGTTAAGCCAGAGCCGCACCACGGTATGCCGCAGGCAGCATCGGCGCATGACACCTTCTGGGATTTTGTCTCGTTGATGCCGGAATCAACACATATGCTGATGTGGGTAATGTCAGACCGCGGTATACCGCGCAGCTACCGCATGATGCAGGGTTTTGGCGTACATACTTTCCGGCTGGTGAACCACGAAGGTCAGGCAGTATTTTGTAAGTTCCACTGGAAACCGATGCTGGGCACCCATTCATTAGTGTGGGATGAAGCAGTAAAAATCTCCGGCGCCGACCCCGATTTTCACCGCCGGGATCTGTGGGAGGCTATCGAATCCGGCGAATTTCCGGTGTGGGAGCTTGGGCTGCAAATCTTCACTGAGGACCAGGCTGAAGGCTTCAGCTTCGACGTACTGGATGCCACTAAACTGATCCCGGAAGAGCTGGTACCGCTGGTGCCTGTCGGCCGCATGGTGTTAAACCGTAATCCGGACAACTTTTTTGCCGAAACCGAGCAAGTGGCATTTTGTACCGCGCACGTTATCCCCGGCATTGATTTCTCCAATGATCCGCTGCTGGCCGGGCGGATCCACTCTTATGTTGATACACAAATTACCCGGCTTGGCGGGCCAAATTTTCATGAAATCCCAATAAACTCGCCGCTGGCACCGGTACAAAACAACCAACGCGACGGTATGCACCGTCAGGCAATACACCGCGGCCGTGTCTCGTACGAGCCGAACTCCCTTGCCGGTGGTTGCCCGTTTCAGGCAGGTAGCAATGGCTTTGTCTCCTTTCCTGCCGCCACTGCTGAGAATAACGCCAGCGAAGATAAAGTGCGCGCTAAGCCAGAAAAATTCGCCGAACACTATGCCCAGGCTACGCTGTTCTTCGACAGCCAAACCCCGCTGGAGCAGCAGCATATCGCCGACGCCTTTCGCTTTGAGCTGAGCAAGGTCGGCGTGCCGGCGATACGCCAACGCATGTTGTCATCCTTGCTAAACGTGTCACAAAAACTGGCTACAGATGTGGCCGCCGGTTTGGGTATGCCGCTACCAGACGCTATGCCCAAAGCCGTTACTGCGCCGCAGCCGCCGGAAGTAACAGTGTCAGCGGCACTGTCGCTGACGGCTCTACCCGGCGAGTGTGGCATTCGCAGCCGGCAGATTGCGGTGTTGGTTGAAGATGGCGTGCACCAGGCATCTCTCGCCACCCTGTATGCGGCCCTGACTGACGCCGGAGCCGTGGTGCATTTTATCGGGCCACGGCTAGGCATGTTCACCGGCTTAGACGGCGGGAAAATAACCGCAAACAAGTCGCTGGAGAATTCACCGTCTGTGCTGTTTGATGCACTCGTTCTGCCCGACGGCAACGAGGCGGTGCAAGCACTGGCAAACAATATCGATAGCATGGCGTTTATAAAAGATGCCTTTCGCCACGGTAAGGCAATGCTGGCATTAGGCGCCGGACAAGAATTGCTGGATATGGCGGGTATAAACCCCGCCACCGGCGAAAAGGCCGGCATAATTCTGTCAGAAAGCTCCGACGCTGCTGCCGTAGCAGCAAGTTTTATTAAAGCAGTCTCTGCGCATCGGTATGGCGCGCGCAGCAGTGACATGCCAAACCAATGAGGCAGCGCGACAGTCTGTGCGCAGAACGAAGATTGAGAAGCGAAGTGACAAGCGTATCTCAAGCAAACCTTCAACCACGAGCATCAGCTGTTCATCGTGTTCAAACCATTGGAGTTGGCCCCGGACATGCTGACCGCCGGGCGCGAGTTGGAGGCCAAAAGCAAAATTTAGCGGCAAGATAAAAAACGGCAGGGGTTTTGCCCCCTGCCGTTTTTTTATAGCACCTAAAGCAACTCCTGTCGGAATTTAATCCCGTTTTGTAAATGTCGGTGCGGCTTTTAACTCGTCACGGGTAACATCTACCCGCAATTCCATGTCATCAGCCGTGCCGGAGCGTTTTATGTGGTCCCAGCCAATGGCAACATCTTTCTCGCCCATGCCAAGGAAACCACCAACACTGACGACAATTGCCATCACCTGACCATTACTGCCAATAATCAAATCGTTTACATCGCCTATATCTTCGTTATTAGCGGTTTGCACATCTGCGCCAATCAGATGGCTGGCATGCGCGCCATTTGCCGGCACAGAGCCTAAATAGTCGCTGTTCTGCATACGGGTTTTGCCCTGTATGTTTTTGCGATCTATTTCTTTTTGAGCGTCAGTCTGCATTACAGGTTGTTTATTAAGGTCACGTTGTGAAGTTTGTTCTACCGGCTGTTGAGCTAACACATTACCGGCCCCTAACACGACAACAGGCGCAACCAGTGCATAAAAAACTAACGAATTCAGCTTTTTCATATAAATCTCCGTCGAATTGAATGTGTTAACCGAACACTATGTCCGGTATAACCGCTTCATCACAGCTTTTCTTCGCCGGCAGCGTTATTGATTAAGTACTAAGGAAGTACCGGGTCAGTGCCGGAAAAGGGCTGAATCGCCACGAGATATGGAATTCAGGATGAACCTGTAAACTACGCTGTAAAAGCCGCGCAGTCGGTTCGATAGCGCACTTAGGAAATAACAGTAAGCTACTACAGAGCAAGTGCCTGAAATAGCTGGCCACCCTGCCCGGCTAACCAGCTAAGCGCGACCAGATTAACCAGCACGCTAAACCAGAAAACGGTAAGAAAGGCGCGTTTTTGTGACTTATGCCGCAAATAACTTTGCGCCAGTAAGGCGCCGGGCCACCCCCCCAGCAGCGCCATAAACTGCAAGGTAGACTCAGGCGTACGCCAGCGACCGGCCTGCGCTTTACGTTTATCCAGCCAGTAAGTAATAAAAGTAAGCAAACTAAGCCCGGCATAAAGCAGCGGCACGTACAGTGGTAGCTTGGCGGTAGCAACAGCGGCGGCCAGAACTGCAGCGAAAGCCAATACACAGTATAAAGGCCACTTTGTAGCGCTCTTTGCGGCTTTGATTTTGCGTTTCTCACCGGCAAAGGTTACCAGTTGCGCCTGCAGCCGGCCCTGCTCGTCTTTACCTATTGCGTAAGTGACTACCTCGCCAATTACCGGACGGCGCGAACGGTTTTGCAGCGCTTTTATATGCACAAAAACCCGCTCGCCTTTTAATAACGGCTGAATAAAACCGAAGCCTTTATCATCATCCCACCGGGTAATTTTCCCTTTTACCAGCATTGTTGCTCCTTGTTGTAATCCGTTAACTCTGTTTGTCTTTGTATTCGCACATCCCCGCCATTGCAGGGCTAAAGTAAGTTCAGTTGATAATACTAAAGCGCCTTGCCAACAGAAGCGCCGATAACCACACCAAAGCTCATAAGCAACACCGCTGCAATAAATAATGCCAATACAATAACCCCGGATTTCTGGGCTTTTGGTACAGAACGCCACCAGTTTTTAAGTGCATTCATGGTGTTATTTTTCCAAATTTAACCGCTAGCAATTAGCGAACAACATTAACTTTTTAACGCTGTTCACGCCTGTTTCGTTATGCGTTATCTTTGCTTTAAAGGGCGGCACCGTTGACTAAAATTTCCGACCATTGAGGCTTTTTTATCCGATATTTACTCTCAATTATTTCATTATGCTTATTTAATTTGATGGTGTAAGGAATAGCTCTCCTCTCGTTACCGAATTTTCTTTGCTGTAAAACCTGAGAACTGGCAATCCAGGTCTCGCCTGTGTAATTCACCTTATGCACCATATTTTTAACAGCCTCAACATCGTCGTCCAGTGCCACAGCTAAAAACCTTACGCTTAGCTGATGTGAGTTTCTGACCGATTCAATTTCAGAAAGTGAGTGGTAACAAGGCGCGCACCAGGACGCAAAAAAATATACAACGGTTTCATCGCCATAAAGCTGTGAAAATGCCTTGCTGTCGCCGTTTAAGTCTTTTAAGGCGATGGTTTCAATTTCAGTTCCGCGTATAGCGGCAAAAGATGGTGCAAAAAATCCCAAATGATTTGCTGCATAAATTAATGCGCCCAGCAAAAACAACGTCGCAGTTATCCAATACCTCATATTGAGCTAACACCTAAATCTACATGCCCCCTACCGGCTCGTTTTTCATGGCGTTTTTTAGGCATAATGGCTTGTTGCATCACTCCACTGTTCATCGGAAAACTTTAATGCGCATCAGTAAGGTAAATCACTGGGTAAACTCGGTCAGCTAACGCCGCCAGAACGCGGCAGCTTTGTAGTGAAGGCGAAGCCGCAACGAAAAAGACGTCGCCGTGACTGGCCTTGTTAAATTTTTATAGCGCCATATGCAGCAACGGATAGGCTTTACCCTGCCCATCGACGGGGGAGCGCCCTGTCACTTTAAAACCAATATGCTGATAAAAACCTAGCGCTTGCTCATTCTGTTCATTAACGTCGACCTTTGACGCTCCCTGCTCGTTAATAGCATTTGACGCTAACATGGCACCGATGCCTTTTCCGCGCTCATCAGGTGAGATGAACAACATTTCAATATTACCGTCATGTACGCCGCAAAATCCCTGTATTTCACCATTGCCGTTTTTAGCGCACCTTAAATCAACAGCGTCAAAGTACTGTTCCAGAATTAACGGCTTTAACTCCTGTAGATCATCTTCAGCTAAAAAGTCGTGGGTTGCTCTGACCGAGGCTTCCCAGATTGCTAAAAGCTGAAGGTGATCTGCTTTTTCTACGATATCAATATTCATCACTAAACCCGATTGAAAATTTAACATTTTATTATTGTGCATGCTTGCTTCCTAATTTCCGATAGAGGAAACAGTCACTCTTATGCCACTGTAAAATAACAACAATTCTCGGCACTTCCACTTTTACATTCTGAAAAAACGAGCATGCTCTATATTTCTGGTGCGGTGCGTTATATTTCTGCGCAGCGCAATAATAAGTACCTAATTTATAGCATGTAAATAAAACCAGCAATCAACTTGTGCGCAATGTTAACGGGATATTTGACCTGACATGGCTGATATTTGAAATAACACTGTATGTAAATACAAATCTTTTACTATGCGCTTAAATTATAAAAGATGGTGTAGCCTTCAGCCGCTATTAGCACTGAGCTGCCATGCACCCAGCGCGCGATGTTCGCTACCACACAGACACCTTAAGAATTTCAGCGCATGCTAACGAACGTTGACCGGTAATAGTCGACGCAACGGTTATCAGCAAATGTTCGTTTCCCCAAACTCAATAAAGGTGATCCTTATGTCAAACACTAACACTACAGCCATTAATGCCCATAAAGCAGCGGCCGATGAACACCGCGCATGTGCAGAACACCACAGTAAAGCGGCGGCTTGCCATGAGAAAGGTAAGCTGGAAGATGCCAAAGACTGCGCGAGCAACGCCATGAGTTGTTGTGACACGGCCAGTAAAAAATCGGCAAGTGCCTGCGCTTGTTGATGACGCTCCGACGTTGTCTATCCCTCGCAAGGGTAACGAATAAACTAACCAAGGTTAGAATGGTACGGAGGTATTGATGTTTGAACTTATTGCCGCCTTTATCGTTTTTGTGCTTGTAATTCTGGGCATGTCGATTCGCTTTCTTGTGAGCGGACGCCACTTAAAACGCAGTTGCGGCAGCATGACCAACATGAAAAAGTTAATAGGTTATACACCTTGCGCCCTATGCACTCAAAACACATCGGATTGCAAGCTTCGGTTGCCACCGTCAGCAGACTAACGTCACAATTTCAGTGATACGAAGCGTAACCATTGATCAAGCTGCAACGGGCACTCAGCTGCCGAAGTATTATCTGCAGTTGCACAACATAATGAGTTGCCCGAATAAGGCCCGTTAAGCTTCTGGCTTATCGGTTGCAACTTATTGTGCGCTTTCAAGCAACTGGATTATTTCCTGATAAAAAGCGGCTTTTTCCAGCTGATACTGCGCTTTGTCAGTCGGGTATTTTGCAGCAAGTTGCAGTTTAAGCTGGTTTAGCTTTGCCACCAGATCCGGCCTGGCCTGCATCAACCTTACAAACCCCAGCTGCCTGGCAATGTTGTGGTGTTCAACGGCATAGATATGTAAGTGCACTTTTCGCTGCGCTTTAGCAAAGTAGGCTCTACCCTCTATGCCGTAAGCCGCGCGGTATTCAAAGCCCAAAGCAGCAAGCGGGCGAATAAAGTGTTGCACCCGCTCAAGCTTGTCGACAACACCCAGTATATCGATGCAATCCTTCGCATACAGCCCCGCTACTGCGGTTGAACCGATATGATGCAATGTAACGGCGTCATCACATGCTGCCGCTATCTGCTGTGCTTGTACCTGGTACTCGCCGGGCCAGGCTGCGTTGTAGGGAAACAAGTACATATCTGCCATCAACGCAGTTTCAGGGTCATAAAATGGCTGTTCGGGTCTAGCTTATACTGGCCAAAAGGGCCGCAATCGCTAAAACCGAATTTACGATACAGCGCTCTGGCCGGGGTAAAATAGTCCTGAGTGCCGGTTTCCAGGCTTAGTGAGGTAAAGCCCTGTGCTTTGGCATGGTCGATTATAAAGTGTAATAACGCCTGCCCTACGCCCTTGCCCCGGAAGGCCGTGGCAGTGCGCATTGACTTTAGCTCAGCCTGCTTGCTGTCCAGCATTTTAATCGCGACACAGCCGGCCAGAACATCATCCTGCCAGGCGCTGAAAAAACGGATATGACTGACTTTTAAGGCATCGACATCCAGTGCGTGCACACTTTCAGCTGGCGAGGTGGCATACATATCAGCCAGGTGTTCTTGCAGCAAGGCAATCACTTCACCGCCGGTTAAATCATCTAAGCGGATCTGCATATCAGCTGACCTTTTTGGCATAGCTGGCACGGTCTATATCCACCACTTCTACCGTATGCGAGCAACTTATCAGCTCAAGTTTAAGCAGCTGGTTCAGCACAGATTGCGACAAATGCTGTTTTTGCTCCAGGTTGCGCCCGCTTAAAATTCTAAGCTGCACATGGATAAAATCGCGATGCTCTGCGCCACTGATATGCTGCTGGTACGCTTGTGCCCGCACTTTGATATCAGCGCCGCCCGGCTCAAACAGCTCTGACTGCAGTGCACCTTCAAACACTGCCGCCAGAATAGGTGCGGCATCTAGCCTATCTGAATATTCAACAACACAATGCGGCAAGATAAGCTCCTTATTTCGATTAAAGTGAACGCTAAAAACATACAAATTCATATGCTTATAATTAAATCTGCTAAATATCAATTTGCTTTAATTGTGCCGATTTACTCCTGGCAATTTTCGGGGGTGATTGCTCAGCGGCGATAAAAACGGCTTTGAAGATAACCATCAACAACTTGCACGTAAGCACCGTTAGACCGCGCTGTAAAGTCAACTGTACCTAAACGGACGCCGCAAAATTGATAATCTCGCGTTGTGCCTTATTTACTGCTTTATTTAAAATAATGTTTGTACTGAGGATAAGATTCTAAAAACTCATCCATTTTCGCCTTGCTCGCGGCAACAGCCACACTCTCAGTCCCTTTATCATTAATTACTTTTGCAGGAATACCGGCAACGGTTTTATTATCAGCAACATTTTTATTAACCACCGCATTAGCAGCAATCTGGACTTCATTGCCAATTTCGATCTCGCCAAAAATTTTTGCACCGGGCCCAATCCAGACATTGCTGCCTATTTTAGGCACCAAAATACTGCCCTCTGCAGAGTTGTTAGAGCCTATATTTACTCCCTGATGTATATCACACCACTTTCCCACTTTAGCAGAGCCATTAACCACAATATTGCCGAAATGATTTATTCTCAGCCCCGGGCCAAATACATTAGGCGGTATATCAAAACCTAATTTAATTCCCAGTCTATGCTTTCTAACCTGATACGCTCGCAACAGAATGATTGACAATAAACTTGGATTTTTATTTTTATAGTACTCAACCTTCCGTAACAAGATTTGAAACTTCCAAACGTCATCATTTATTTTCGGTTTACTGTATTTTTTATCTAATGCAAATTTATCTGCTTCAAGATAAAACTGAAGATCGTCTTTACTTTTTATCATCTCATTTCCAATTCAAAACACCTCTATTGAATAGGTTATAACAGATGTTAAATATATCAAATCTTTTAAAGCGTCTGGTCTTATTGAGCTTTAACCGTTGCCTGCCAGTTTACCGCTTGCCATTTACCCTCACGCTTTACAAAGGTACCACTGTTTAAATAACGTTTTGTGTCAGCGCCTGACCTGCCTACCAATACAAAGGCCACTACGGCTGTGTTGCCATATTGCATAATGCGTACGTCTTCACTGCTGTATACCGTTTCTATCTCGTCAGGCTTTAACATACCGCGGCTGGTAACACCTTGCATCAGCTCAGCTTTACCAAAACGGCTGCCGCTGGAGCTGGTATAAATAAGTTCATCCGCCCAGTATTTATCATGAATAGCGGCATCATTTCGGGTGGCGCCTTCTAAAAACTCGCCTAGCAATGTTGTAAGCTCGGCTTTGTCGTCAGCCACGGCCTGCATAGTGCAGAACAGTAATGGCAGAACAATCAGGATTTTTTTCATCAGAGATTCCAATATGTTGTTTTTGCGTGCTTCAGAGTAACAATTTTTTGTCATTTCGCAACGTAAACTCATTTGAGTTAAAAAACACTTTACCTCAAGTTTGGTTAAGGTTTTACAGTGCGCGCTTTGTCGGATAACACAGAGAGCGTTATAGGAGTATCAGATGCAACATACAGCACCTCGCTGGTTCGATATTGGCTTAACAGCATTAGCACCGCTGATTTGGGGCAGCACTTATCTGGTGACCACAGAGTTTCTACCACCCAACGTTCCCTTGTTGTCAGCAGCCCTGCGTACCTTACCCATCGGATTATTTATGCTGCTGTGTTTACGCCAGCTCCCTGCCAGAGGTTGGTGGGGCAAAATCTTTCTGCTTGGCATGCTGAATATCGGTGTATTTCAGGCGCTGCTGTTTGTAGCTGCTTATCGCTTACCCGGGGGTGTAGCGGCAACCATAGGCGCCATTCAACCCTTAGTGGTGGTGCTACTTGGCTGGGCCTGGTTTCAGGCTAAAACGGGTTTACTAAGCTGGATAGCCGCGCTTTGTGGTTTAGCGGGCGTCGCCATGCTCGTACTGGGGCCCGAGGCTGCGCTGGATCTCACCGGTGTAGCTGCCGCTGCAGCTGGTGCATTTTCTATGGCTTGCGGTACTTTGCTGACAAAAAAATGGCTGCCGCCCGCCAATGCTATGGTACTGACCAGCTGGCAGCTTACTGCAGGCGGGCTGTTTTTGCTGCCACTGGCGTTGATATTCGAGCCGATGCCAGCCCATTTTAGCTTGCTGAATATTGCAGGGTATTTGTGGCTAGGTGTAATAGGTACCGGATTAACCTACGTAATGTGGCTAGGTGGTGTGCTGAAAATGCCTGCTGCAGCCGTTACTACACTGAGTTTGCTTAGCCCGTTAAGCGCTACAGTGCTTGGAGCGCTGGTGCTGCAGCAACAGCTGACCTTGCTGCAAACGCTTGGTATGACAGCCGTGTTACTGGGCGTTTGGCTCGGCCAGCGTCCGGTTAGGAAAACAGCCACAAGCCCAGTTGAAAAAACAGAGTTAGCGATAAAAAAGGCGCCTTAGCGCCTTTTAAACACAACATAATTAAAAATTATTTCAGCATGATTTCACGTAGCTGATACTCGCCGGTTAGCTTTCTTACGTCCGGGTATTTCGCCGCGATTTCATTCGACATCTTTTCGTCGGCTTCAGTCCATTTTTTCATAAAGGCATCGTACTTTTTCTTATTAGGCTCTAAATCAGCGCTGTTATTAAAGGTCACCACCAGCAGCATGTTGAAATCTCCGCTGTTGGGTAAATCGCTACCATATATTTTCCAGTCTTTGATGTAGCCGAGTTCTTTCTGGATCTTTACCGCTTTAACCCAGCTGTTCTGTAAACCGGCCAGGTATACATCACCCATGTTGGGGTCAACCTTAACTGTAGTTACCGTCATAATTTCAGTGCCAAGATCGTAGTCTTTATAAACTTCCAGACGATCTTTTGCCTGCAGGGAACAACTAAACACTATGCTCAAAAGTGCTATCAGAATCTTTTTCATCTTAAATTTCCTTTTATCGAGAAATAATCTGCTCACATTAAATTCAGACACCGAGCACCGCAAAGTATAGTAAGAGCTGAGATAACTGCAGTGTTATTGATATAATTTAAAACAAACAAGGCTTTACAAGAGAAAAACCAAAATTAAAACAATATAAAAACAACAAAAACCATTAAATGCACATAAATAAAACAAATACGCAAAAGAAAAGAAGCGCGCTATAAATAAGATTCACATTGATTGAATAGCGAACAATAAAAAAGACGCCGAAGCGTCTTTTTTATTCAAATAATTATTTAATTACATGCTAATGCCGCCGTCGATTTCTACCACCCGGCCGGTGAAGAAATCGTTCTCGAAAATGTATTTAGCAGTATGAGCAATTTCGCTGGCCTCGCCTAAGCGCCCTACCGGCTTCATTTTCTCTAACCGATCACGCGCTTCTGGCTTCATCGCATCGGTCATTGCAGTGCGGATAACACCCGGTGCAATAGCGCCAACTCGGATACCATAGCGGCCCAACTCGCGCGCCCAGGTTACGGTCATTGCTACTACACCGGCTTTAGACGCGGCGTAGTTGGTTTGGCCCATGTTGCCAGCACGTGCCACACTCGACATATTGATAATCACGCCCTTAGTGCCGCGTTTTACCATAGCTGCGGCCGCTTCACGGCCACACAGGAACACGCCTGTCAGGTTAACGTCGATAACTGACTGGAATTGAGAGAGCGACATTTTGCTTTGCAGCTCGCCGTCTTTATATTTCAGCAGCAGACCATCGCGTAAGATACCGGCGTTGTTAATCAGGCCGTCGATACCGTTAAAATCGCTGTCGATTTGCGCAAAGGTCGCTTCAACCTGCTCTTCATTAGCGACGTTAGCAATGTAGGTATGTACTATGGTGCTGGCACCCAGCTCAGCTTTAGCAGCTGCCAGCTGATCAGCGTTCATATCGATTAATGCTAACTTAGCCCCTTCGGCAGCACACATGCGCGCCATTTCCAGGCCCAGGCCTTGTGCACCGCCAGTGATAACGATGGTTTTGTTTTGCAGATTCATCTGACTTTCTCCGTAACCGCCTGCGCTACGAACATTTTTGCTGCGACACGCCACAAGCCTTCCATGGGGCTCGATTCCGGCCATCCATGGCCTGCAACGGTCTTACGCAAAAAGTATCTTCGCGCAGGCTTATTATCTTTCTCAACGAAGCTCTCCGCTCCGCTCTACTTAAATGCTTCTTAAAAGTGCCATTAACGCTAAGGCTGACACGGATGTACTTTTTTGCCAGACCGTGTTTTTCATGGATGAAAAACAGGAGCCTACAGGGACGTATTTACGGCGTGTCTGACAAAAAATGTACGCAGTGGCAGTCGTTCTATCCAACTGCCACCGTTATCCCGGTCTAACCCGCTTTCTTTTCAAACAGCTTAAAAATGCTGGAAAAATCCAGTTTGCCATTACCAGCCCGCTGGTGCGTTACATACAGGCTGCGCGCCAGTGCGCCCATTGGTGTACTGCTTTGGCTTTGTAGTGCCGCTTCCATGGCCAAGCCTAAATCTTTTGCCATTAAATCAACCATAAATCCGCCCTGATAGCCATTCGACGATGGTACGTTCTCCATCACATCAGGGCATGGGTTGTATAACTCCAGCGTCCAGTTACGGCCTGAGCTTTTCAGCATAATATCTGATAGCACTTTCGGGTCCAGGCCATTATCCACACCCATTTGCAACGCTTCTGAGGTGCCTACCATTAAAATACTCAGCAGCATATTGTTGCAGATTTTCGCAACCTGGCCAGCACCGACAGCGCCGGCATGAAACAGGTTTTTACCCATATTACCCAGCACGGTTTTAGCGCGCTCAAAATGCGCAGCGTCACCACCGACAATAAAGGTTAGCGTGCCGGCTTTCGCGCCGCCCACGCCACCCGATACCGGCGCATCAATAAAGGCAATACCTTGCGCTGAAAGGCCCGCGCCCACTTTACGTGCGCTATCAGCATCGATGGTAGAGCAGTCGATTACCAGCGCATCTTTACTGATATGCGCCGCTACGCCCTGCTCGCCTAAATACAGCCCAAGCACATGCTTGCCGGCAGGTAGCATAGAGATAACAAACTCAGCGCCTTTAACTGCCTCTGCTGCACTGGCTGCAACTGTTGCGCCTTCAGCTTTAACCTGCGCTAATGCCGCTGCTGATAAGTCAAACGCGGCCACACCGTGGCCCGCTTTAACCAGATTGATGGCCATAGGGCCACCCATATTACCTAAACCGATAAATGCAACCTTTGCCATATTGGCTCCTTACTCGTCTGTGCCCAGATGCCGCAGCGGATGTTGCTCTGGCGGCCACGGTGAGCGAAATAGTTCAGCAATAACCGCTTGTGGTACATCAGCGACGGTTTTGTATTGCCACTTCGGTTGTAAATCTTTGTCCATCAACAGTGCACGCACGCCTTCGGTAAACTCACCCAATTTGCCACACTGCACGCTTAAGCCCAGCTCTAAACGGAAGCTGTCTGCCAGAATTTTGCTTTGGCCGAGCTTTAACAGTTCAAACACGATATGCGCGGTGATTGGGCTGCCATAGGCCAGTGAGTCTTTGGCTTTTAGCAGCCATTTATCCTCACCCTGCATCGCATTGATTGCAGCGATCACCGTTTCAAGCTCGGTTAAACCCTCAAGTGCTTCAATCTCGCTTTGATGCGGCCTAATTTGACTCAGTGGCATTTGCGTGCGGCACTGTTCTTCTTCACTACGTAGCGCATCAGACAGCTTCTGATGATTCAGCGCTATGGTATCGCCCCAGTTAATCGTTTTAAGCTTGTCGATAAGCGCCGCTTTGCGCTCGTGCAGTACAAAGTGATCTGCAAGACCAATAAACTTGGCATCAGCCGCGTTGATAGAAGCGCCGGTTAACCCTAAAAACAGCCCACAGCCCGGCGGCATACGGTTTAAAAACCAACTGGCACCAACATCCGGATACAGACCTATCGCCATTTCCGGCATCGCTATCCGGCTGGTTGCGGTAACCACTTTGTGCGACGCACCAGCCATCAGGCCTAAGCCGCCACCCATTACAATGCCATTGCCCCACACCAACACCGGCTTGCCAAAGGTGTGGATCAGATAATCCAGCGTGTACTCTTTAGTGAAGAACTCTTCGACGTAAGGTGCGTACTCGCCGGGTTTATCCAGCATGGCTTTGTATAAGTCACGAATGTCACCACCGGCGCAAAAGGCTTTATCGCCGCTGCCATCGAGAATAACCAGGCTGATTGAAGGATCTGCCTGCCAGCTTTGCAGCTTAGGCAGTAATGACTCCACCATCGGTAAGCTCAGCGCATTCAATGATTTTTCTGAATTAAGCGTGGCAACACCGATTTTTTTACCGTTCTGTGCTGTCAGCTCCTGATACAGCACGACTTCATTAACCGCGCTCATTAGCCGTTCACCCAGTTCGCTTTGCGTTTTTCTAAAAACGCTTGCACACCTTCGACCTGATCTTTGGTATCGAACAAACCAACAAACAGCTCGCGCTCCAGAGGCAACGCGCTTTGCATCGTGCCGCTGCGGCCTTTTTGGATCAGTGCTTTACACGCCGTAACGGCTGACGGGCTTTGCTCGGCGACTTTATCAGCCATTGCCAACGCACTTTCCAGTGCCATACCCGTTGCGACGACTTCTTCTACCAAGCCAATTTGCTGGGCTTTTTCGGCGCCGATACGCTCACCGCACAGGATCATGCGCTTTGCCCAGCCCTCGCCGACCAGCCAGGCCAGGTTTTGCGTACCGCCAGCGCACGGTAATAAACCGACTTTGGCTTCAGGCAGCGCCATCTGCGCTTGCTGCTCGGCAATACGGATATCACAGGCCAGTGCGACTTCTAAACCGCCGCCCATGGCATAACCGTTAATGGCGGCAATAGACACACCACGAAATGCACTTAAGGTTTCAAACGCTTCGCCAAAGATACGCGCCATATCACTGGCTACGGCTTTATCGCCGTCGGCAAACAGTTTTAAATCTGCACCGGCTGAGAAGAACTTCTCGCCTTCACCAGTAATGACTAAGGCATAAATATTTTTGTCGGCATCCAGGCTTCTAACCGCATCACGCAGTTGGGTTAAAGTATCTGCCGTCCAGGTATTTGCCGGCGGGTTAGACATGGTGATAAGCGCCGTGTGGCCGCGTTTTTCGAGTTTTAGTTGAGCCATTGTTGTCTCCTGATTTAGCCGATGTAGGTTCGGTAAACGCTGCAACGGCCTTATTCACACCGACACGCCGTAAACCCATCCCTGGGGGCTCGTTTCCGCCCGTCCAGGGCTTCAACGGTCGGTTTAGAACAAGCCCGTCTTCGCTACATCAGCCTGATGAAACTATTATTCTCAAATTCGATTACAGAATGTCGCCTGCCGCTTCATCCAGTAAACGCCGGCCAATAATCAGCCGCATAATTTCGTTGGTGCCTTCCAGGATCTGATGCACACGTACATCACGGAAATGACGCTCCAGCGGGTATTCTTTGATGTAGCCATAACCACCGTGTAACTGCAGCGCCTGATCACATACCTGGAAGCCAACGTCAGTAGCAAAGCGTTTCGCCATTGCACAGTACGCTGTCGCTTCACTGTCTTTTTGATCCAGCTTAAACGCCGCTAAGCGCACTAACTGACGCGCAGCTACCAGCTCGGTTGCCATATCGGCTAGTTTAAACTGCAGCGCCTGAAACGCGGCCAGTGGCTTACCAAACTGCTGGCGCTCCAGCATATAGTTACGCGCGGTGTTAAGTGCCTGCTGCGCTGTACCAATTGAACAGGTTGCGATATTGATACGGCCACCGTCTAAGCCTTTCATGGCAAAACTGAAGCCTTCACCTTCATTACCTAACAGGTAATGCGCAGGAATCCGTACATCTTCAAAAGTGATCAAGCGCGTTGGCTGCGCGTTCCAGCCCATTTTTTCTTCCGCTTTACCGTAAATAACGCCTTTAGCATCAGCTGGTACGATAAAGGCCGAAATGCCTTTTGGCCCGGCTTCACCGGTACGCGCCATCACTACCAGTACTTCGGTAGAGCCGGCACCAGAGATAAACATTTTCGAGCCGTTTAATACGTACTCGTTACCATCTTTTTTCGCAGAAGTGCGAAGCCCGGCTGCATCTGAACCTGAGCCAGGCTCAGTTAAGCAATAAGATGCCAGTTTCTGGCCGGTGACTAAATGCTCCATCCACTCTGTTTTCGCGTCACTGGTACCCCAGTTGGCGATCATCCAGGTCGCCATATTGTGAATGGTCAGCATCGCTGTCGTCGCGGTGCAGCCCATAGACAGCTGTTCGAAAATAATTGATGAATCCAGGCGTGATAAGCCCATACCGCCGTCATCTTCTGGCGTGTACAGCGAGCAGAAACCCAGCTCACCGGCTTTTTGAATTACGTCTTTTGGAAAGTGGTGATCGCGATCCCACTGGGCAGCGTGTGGCGCCAGTTCTTGTTCGGCAAACTGTTTGGCCACATCAACAAAGGCTTGTTGGTCTTCTGTTAAATTGAAATTCATAGTTGGTCCTGCTTATCCAATCGGCTCAATTGCTTTCGTACTTTGCCGTATTAATCTTTCTGAACCTGAGTTCATTTCGGACTGCAACGCGGAACCGGAACAACTAAGCAGACGATCAAAAGCGAGGATGGGAGATCCGAGCGGGTCTGCGTGTTGTTACAGTGGAAGCGGTTGCCTACACCGAACGGCGAGGACCACACTTTACACACTGACACGCCATAAACCGTCCCTGGGGCTCGATTCCGGCCATCCATGGCCTCCAACGGTCAGCTTAGTAAAGTCTGGCCCTCACCCGGATCCATTAACGCAAGTTAATCGACATATTCGGGCCAGACACCTGAATATCGTCATCAAACCAGCGAGCTGTAATGGTCTTCGTTTCTGTATAGAAACGCACCGCCTGCTTACCGTAAGCATGCTGGTCGCCGTAGAACGAGCCTTTCCAGCCAGTAAACGAGAAGAATGGCAGAGGTACCGGAATAGGAATATTAATACCCACCTGGCCCACTTCCACTTCGTGTTGATACTTACGCGCAGCCGCACCGCTGGCGGTGAAAATAGAGGTGCCGTTACCATATGGGCTGTCGTTTACCACTTTCAGCGCTTCATCCAGTGAAGCAACGTGCATGGTAGACAATACCGGGCCAAAGATTTCTTGCTTATAAATTTCCATCTCGGTAGTAACGTTGCTAAATACCGTCGGGCCAACCCAGTTACCGTTCGGGTAACCGTCAACCTTACAGTCAGAGCCATCCAGTACGCAGGTCGCGCCTTCTTTTTTACCTTGCTCAATCAGCGATAACACGCGAGCACGCGCCTGCGGGCTGATTTGCGGGCCGTAAGCGGCGTTCGGATCGGTATAAACACCCGGCCGTACCTTGCCGATAGCTGCAGCTACTTCCGGGATCCAGTCTGCTGCTGCGCCTACGAATACCGCGACAGAAATCGCCATACAGCGCTGACCGGCTGCGCCAACTGAGGCACCAACTAAGGCATTGATAACCTGCTGTTTATTAGCATCCGGCATAATAACCATATGGTTTTTCGCACCGGCAAAAGCCTGCACGCGTTTTAAGTTGTCAGTACCGGTTTTGTAAATGTACTGGCCAACATTAACTGAACCCACGAATGAAATCGCTTTAATGTCCGGGTGGTGCAAAATGGCATCAACCTGCTCTTTCGCACCATGTACAACCTGTAACACGCCTTTTGGTGCACCGGCTTGGACAAATAACTCGGCGATTTTATTTACCGTCATCGGATCTTGCTCAGACGGTTTTAAAATAAAGGTGTTACCACAGGCAATGGCCATCGGGAACATCCACAGCGGGATCATCGCCGGGAAGTTAAACGGCGTAATACCGGCACACACGCCCAGCGGCTGAATGTAGCTGTAGGTGTCAATGCTGCGTGCCACGTTTTCAACCGTTTCACCCATCATCAATGATGGAATATTAGCGGCTTGCTCTACTACCTCGATACCGCGCCATACGTCACCTTTGGCGTCTTCTACTGTTTTACCCAGCTCACGGCAGATAATGTCAGCGATATCGGCCTGGTGCTCTTTTAACAAATGCGCAAAACGCATCATTAAACGGGCGCGCTCAGATACCGGCACTTCTTTCCAGGTTTTAAACGCGGCTTTTGCCGATTCGATGGCGCGTTCCATCTCACTTGGCGTGGCGCAAGCCACCTGAGCAATCACATCCTGCGTTGCCGGGTTGGTAACGGGGATCAGTTTGTCGCCTGTTGGTGCGACAAACTCGCCGTCGATAAAATGCTTAACCTGTTGTGTCATATTGCTTCTCCCGATTGTTGGGGGAGACTGCCAGCGTGTTATCTATGTAATTATTTAATGCAGCTGACAGTCAAAGTGTTTGTTATAAAACTTCTACGGCCAGTGCTACGGCTTCACCACCACCGATACACAGTGAGGCAACGCCTTTGCTCAGGCCACGATTACGCAGCGCGTGGATCAGCGTAACCAGAATACGGGCACCAGAGGCACCGATAGGATGGCCCAGCGCACAAGCACCGCCGTTAACGTTTACTTTGCTCTCATCCAGGCCCAGTTCGTTAATCGCCAGCATGGTTACCATGGCGAAGGCTTCGTTAATTTCCCAAAGATCAACCTGCTCTTTATCCCAGCTGGCTTTTTGCAATACTTTTTGCATAGCGCCAACCGGAGCCACAGTAAACAGTGCAGGTTCCATTGAGTTAGTAGCATGAGCAACAACGCGGGCTAATGGCTTAGCACCTTGTGCTTTAGCCTCGCTTTCACGCATCAGAATAAGGGCAGCAGCACCGTCTGAAATGGAACTGGAGTTTGCAGCAGTAATAGTACCGTCTTTAGCAAAGGCCGGACGCAGTGTCGGGATTTTGTCTACTTTGGCATTGCCTGGCTGCTCATCAACGTTAAAGGTAACTTCACCTTTACGCGTCTGGAAGGTTACCGGGGTAATTTCACCTTCGAAAGCACCAGAGCTGATAGCTTGCTGCGCACGGGTTAACGATTGCACAGCAAAGGCATCCATCTGCTCACGGGTAATGCCTTTTTCATCAGCAGTGCCCTGAGCGAAACAGCCCATGGCTTTGCCATCATAGGCATTTTCCAGGCCGTCTAACATCATATGATCTTTAATCTGGCCGTGGCCCATACGGTAACCACTACGCGCTTTATCTAAAAGGTACGGTGCGTTACTCATCGACTCCATACCACCAGCCACCACCACATCGGCGCTGCCGGCTTTTAATAAGTCGCTGGCTAACATCACGGCTTTTAAACCCGAACCACAGACTTTATTGATTGTGGTTGCACCAGCTGTCAGTGGTAAACCAGCTTTTAACGTCGCCTGACGAGCAGGAGCCTGGCCTAAACCGGCTGGCAGCACGTTACCCATGATCACTTCGCTGACCTTATCGCCGCTTAAACCAGCCTGCTCCAGTGCCGCTTTAATCGCGGTAGCACCAAGTACAGTAGCGTCTACATCAGATAAACCGCCCATAAAGCCGCCCATAGCAGTGCGCTTAGCAGCAACGATGACAATATTGTCGGTAGCCATAAAGTTCTCCAAAAAAGCTGTCGGCTAAAAAGTTGCTCCAGAGCCTACACCAAATTTACGTTTACGCCAACGTCAACCACCTAACACTATGGTAGTGTGCAATGCGTTTGGTTCAGTAAACTGTACAGTCAGACCAGCCCGTATTGGCATTTTTGCTTTACAAACCTTGGAAAAATCTCATTTCAGCACAGAAAGCCGCCCGCCCTTAGCTTTACCTTTACGTAAACTTCACTTATATTGACTGCGTTTTCGGGGATGGCGTTTATGACAGAAAAAGAAGAAAAAACATACAGTATCAGCGAACTGGCCAAAGAGTTTGATATTACTACCCGTAGTATCCGCTTTTATGAAGATCAGGGGCTGATCACGCCACTGCGTAGCGGGCAAACCCGCATTTACAGCAAACGCGACCGCGTTCGCTTAAAACTGATTTTACGCGGTAAACGTCTGGGTTTTAGCCTGGCCGAAACCGGCCAGCTGTTCGAATTATATGATGCTGACAAAAGCAGCGTGACCCAATTAAATACCATGCTGAAGTTGATTGAGCAGAAAAAAGCCGAGCTACATCAGCAAATGGACGACATCAAAGTGGTGCTAATGGAGCTGGTAACAGTAGAAAAACGTTGCCGCGATACCTTAGCCGACGCCAAACATCATAAAACCGCTTAAGCGGTAAGACATAGCAAACGGGGATAGACCATGATTAGCAGTTACAAAGGCCTTAACTTCGATTTAGGCGATACAGTGGACATGATCCGCGAACAGGTAAATGCCTTCGCCCGCGACGAAATTGCCCCTCGCGCCGCTGAAATCGATGAGAAGAACGAATTTCCGAACGAGTTATGGCGCAAATTCGGCGATTTAGGTCTGCTGGGTATCACCGTAGATGAAAAATACGGTGGCTCAGGTTTAGGCTATGTAGAGCACGTTATTGCCATGGAAGAAATCAGCCGCGCCTCTGCTTCTGTTGCCCTGTCTTACGGTGCTCACTCTAACCTGTGTGTAAACCAAATCCACCGCAACGGTACTGAAGCGCAGAAAATGAAGTACCTGCCAAAGCTGTGCTCGGGCGAGCACATTGGTGCGCTGGCGATGAGCGAGCCAAATGCTGGTTCAGACGTGGTTAGCATGAAACTACGCGCTGAGAAAAAAGGCGACAAGTACATCTTAAACGGCAACAAAATGTGGATCACCAACGGTCCGGATGCACACACTTATGTGATCTACGCCAAAACTGACGTCAACGCTGGCAGCAAAGGTATTACCGCCTTTATCGTAGAGCGTGGTTTTAAAGGTTTCAGCCAGGCGCAGAAGCTGGACAAGCTGGGCATGCGCGGCTCAAACACTTGTGAGCTGGTATTTGAAGACTGTGAAGTACCGGAAGAAAACGTATTAGGCCAGGTTGGTCGTGGCGTACAGGTACTGATGAGCGGCCTGGACTACGAGCGCGTGGTACTGTCTGCCGGCCCGCTGGGCATTATGCAATCTTGTATGGACGTAGTGGTACCTTATATTCACGACCGTAAACAGTTTGGCCAGTCTATCGGTGAATTCCAGCTGGTGCAGGGTAAAGTGGCAGACATGTATACCCGCATGAACGCAGCACGCTCTTATGTTTATATGGTGGCTAAAGCCTGTGATCGTGGCGAAACCACGCGTAAAGACGCTGCTGGCGTGATCTTATATGCAGCTGAGCTGGCAACCCAAATGGCGCTGGATGCAATCCAGTTATTAGGCGGTAACGGCTACATTAACGAGTACCCTACCGGACGCTTACTGCGTGATGCCAAGCTGTACGAAATCGGTGCCGGCACCTCGGAAATCCGCCGTATGCTGATTGGCCGTGAGCTGTTTACTGAATCTAACTAAGCTTTTGCCAAAACGTGGGTGGAAGCGGCTGCTTCCACCCACGTTTTGTTTAACCCAATGAAAAGCAGATCCAGGCGAAGTGCGTAGCAGATTTTACTAAGCGAGCGATCAAAAGTGAGGCTGGGAGAGTCGAACGGGCGAGCGTGTAAAATGTGCGAGAGCAACGTAGCCGGAAATTCTGAGCCAAACCAGAAGGTAACCTACGTGACCAGAATTACCTCAAAAGTAAACCCTCGCTCTGAGGACTTCCAAAAAAACGCTGCAGCCATGCAGGCCGTAGTTGATGATCTGCAAAGCAAAGTACAGCAAATAAAACTCGGCGGCGGTGAAGCGCTGATTGCGCGCCATACCTCACGCGGTAAATTGTTCGTACGTGACCGTATTCAAAAACTGCTCGACCCGGGCTCGCCATTTTTAGAGATTGGCCAGTTTGCCGGTTGGGAATGTTACGAAGATTACGTCCCCAGTGCAGGCGTGGTCGCCGGTATCGGCCGTGTCAGTGGCGTTGAGTGTATGATCGTGGCCAACGACGCCACGGTTAAAGGTGGCACCTACTACCCGCTGACGGTGAAAAAACACTTACGCGCTCAGGAAATAGCCGAGCGCTGTCACCTACCCTGTATTTATCTGGTCGATTCAGGCGGCGCTAACCTGCCACGTCAGGATGAAGTATTCCCGGATAAGCTGCACTTTGGCCGCATTTTCTTTAACCAGGCCAATATGTCTGCCAAAGGCATTCCGCAAATTGCTGTGGTAATGGGCCTTTGCACCGCCGGTGGTGCCTATGTACCAGCGATGGCTGATGAAAGCATTATTGTTAAAGAGCAAGGTACGATCTTTTTGGCGGGTCCACCGCTGGTAAAGGCTGCGACGGGTGAAGAAGTCTCTGCCGAGGAGCTGGGCGGTGCTGATGTACACTGCAAAATCTCCGGTGTGGCTGATCACTACGCGTTAAATGACGAACACGCACTGCAACTGGCGCGCAATGCGGTATCACGCTTAAACCGCCCTGCCCCAGAGCAAATGGATATTAAACCGGCGCAAGAGCCGCTGTACGATGCCAAAGAGCTGTATGGCATTGTCGGTACCGATTTACGTAAGCCGTTTGATGTAAAAGAAGTGATTGCCCGTATTGTCGATGGCTCAGATTTTGATGAGTTTAAACAATACTATGGCGCAACCCTGGTGTGCGGTTTTGCACGCATTTTCGGCTATCCGGTAGGCATCGTCGCCAATAACGGGATCTTATTCTCGGAATCGGCACAAAAAGGTGCACATTTTATTGAGCTGTGTGCCCAGCGCAAAATACCCCTGTTGTTCCTGCAAAACATCACCGGCTTTATGGTCGGTAAAAAGTATGAAGCCGAAGGTATCGCCAAGCACGGCGCCAAAATGGTAATGGCCGTAAGCTGTGCCAAAGTGCCGAAGTTTACCGTGTTAATTGGTGGCAGCTATGGCGCTGGCAACTATGGTATGTGTGGCCGTGCTTACGACCCGACGATGATGTGGATGTGGCCAAACGCGCGTATTTCAGTAATGGGTGGCGAACAAGCGGCAGGCGTAATGGCGCAGGTGACCAAAGACGGTTTAGCCCGTAAAGGTGAAACACTATCAACGGATGCCGAAGCGGCACTGAAGAAGCCCATTATCGAGCAGTACGAAAAACAGGGCCATCCCTACTACGCCAGTGGCAGATTGTGGGATGATGGCATTATCGACCCGGCGCAAACAAGGATGACAGTTGGCCTGGCATTAGCTGCCGCGCTAAATGCACCGATTGAAGAGAGCCGTTTTGGCGTATTTCGGATGTAATGCCAGCATGATGCAGACAACCGCAATCGCTCCGTACAACTTTGTCAGAACACGCCGTAAATACATCCCTGTAGGCTCGTGTTTTTCGTCCATGAAAAACACGGTTCTGAGCAAAGTGCACTGTGCGCTTGCTGCAACCGCGATTTCGAAGAAATGCAGTCTCAAGTTGCATTAAAAGATTCGGAGAAAATATGACCCAGGTTTACACAGAAGTCAGTATCGACCCACATGGCGTAGCTACACTGACTCTAAATCGCCCCGAAGTGCATAACGCCTTCGACGACGCGATGATTGCTGAACTTATTGCCGTGTTGCGTGATTTAGCCAATAACGATGCAGTACGGGTGTTAGTGCTGACCAGTAATGGCAAAAACTTCTCTGCTGGCGCTGACTTAAACTGGATGCGCTCGATGGCGCAGAAAAACTATCAGCAAAACCTCAATGACGCCGCTGAACTTGCCACCTTAATGCACCGGTTAGATAAATTCCCCAAACCGACCATTGCACTGGTAAAAGGCGCGGCTTTTGGTGGCGCACTGGGCTTGGTCGCCTGCTGCGATATTGCCATCGCGGAAGAAAACGCCAGCTTCTGTTTAAGCGAAGTGCGTATTGGCCTTATTCCAGCGGTTATAAGCCCCTATGTTATGCGTGCTATTGGCGAGCGTGAAAGCCGGCGTTATTTCCTTACCGCAGAGCGCTTTATGGCGCCAAAAGCGAAAAAGCTCGGTTTACTACATGAAGTGGTCAGTGAAGGCGAAATGAGCGATGTGGCAGAAAGCCTGATTAACACCATGCTGCAAAACAGCCCTGCCGCTATGACAGCCGCGAAATCGCTTATTCATAATATTTATAACCGTAAGATCAGCAACAACGTTATCGCTCACACCGAGCAGGCAATTGCTGAAATTAGGGTATCGCCAGAGGGTCAGGAAGGCTTAACCGCCTTCTTAGAGAAACGCAAACCAGCCTGGCTTGGCAAGGAAGACGCATAATGTTTCGTAAAATACTTATCGCCAACCGCGGTGAAATTGCCTGCCGCGTTATCGACACCGCTCATAAACTGGGTATTCGCTGCGTAGCGGTTTACTCAGAAGCCGATGCCAATGCCCGCCATGTGCGCATGGCTGATGAAGCCTATTTGTTGGGCCCCGCACCAAGCAAAGACTCTTACCTGCGTAGCGACAAAATCATTGCTATCGCCAAGCAAAGCGGCGCAGAAGCCATCCACCCCGGCTATGGTTTTTTATCTGAAAACGAAGACTTTGCCAAAGCCTGTGAAGCTGCCGGCGTGGTATTTATTGGCCCTCCGGTTGGTGCTATTACCGCTATGGGCTCAAAAAGTGCCGCCAAAGAAATTATGGCCAAGGCCGGTGTACCATTGGTACCGGGCTATCACGGCGATGATCAGGCGGATAATTTGCTTAAAAGCGAATCAGCACGAATTGGCTACCCGCAGCTGTTAAAAGCCGCCTATGGTGGTGGTGGTAAAGGCATGCGCGTGGTATGGAAAGCCGAAGAGTTTGCCGATGCGCTGGCCAGTGCCCGCCGCGAAGCTAAAGCCGGTTTTGGTAACGACAAGATGCTGATTGAGCGCTATCTGACCAAACCGCGCCATGTTGAAATTCAGGTGTTTGCCGATAACCATGGCAATGCGGTGTACCTGGCCGAGCGCGACTGCTCAATACAGCGCCGCCACCAGAAAGTGATTGAAGAAGCGCCAGCGCCGAACTTTAGCAGCGAGCAGCGTAAAGCTATGGGTGAAGCAGCGGTAAAAGCGGCCAAAGCCATTGATTACCGTGGTGCCGGTACCGTCGAGTTTTTATTCGACGAAGACGGCTCTTTCTACTTTATGGAGATGAACACCCGCCTGCAGGTAGAGCACCCGGTTACCGAGATGATTACCGGTCAGGATTTGGTGAAATGGCAGCTGTTAGTCGCTGCCGGTGAAAAGCTTCCGCTGGCGCAGGAGGATATTCAGCTTGATGGCCACGCTATTGAAGTGCGGGTTTATGCTGAAGATCCGGACAACGACTTCCTGCCGCAAACCGGTAAACTCACCTATTTACGCCAGCCGGAAGCAAACCGTCATGTGCGCGTTGATACGGGCGTGGTTGAAAACGATGAAGTATCTCCCTTCTATGACCCGATGATTGCTAAGTTAATCGTCTGGGATGAAAGCCGTGATCGC
Source organism: Rheinheimera aquimaris (assembly GCF_020531985.1). Classification (GTDB taxonomy): domain Bacteria; phylum Pseudomonadota; class Gammaproteobacteria; order Enterobacterales; family Alteromonadaceae; genus Alishewanella; species Alishewanella aquimaris. The sequence goes on from NZ_JAJAVQ010000003.1 coordinate 58,984, forward strand.
GCTATCGCCCGTATGCTGCGGGCATTGGATGATTACCGTATTGCCGGCGTGACCACTAACCTGGGCTTTTTAACCAGCTTAACTGAGCACCCGGCCTTTAAAGCCGCCGAGCTTGATACCAACTTTATCAACAAGCACCAGCAAAGCTTATTTGCCCCGGCAAATAAAGAAGATAACCAGGCACTGGTACTGGCCACGCTGTACATTCTGACAAAACAAAAAGCACCGCAGCAAGCCTGCGCTATTACCAGCCCCTGGCAGTTTAGCCATGGCTGGCGTATCAACGAAACGCCAACCGTGGATATTTGTCTAAAGCACGGCGATTGCAGCACCAATTTAAAAGTACAGCAGCTACAACAACACTATGTGGTTGATGTGGCAGGTCAGCAGCTTTGCTGTCTGGCAGAGCTAAACGGTGATGAGCTAAGTGCAGTGCTGGGCGATCATCGTACCAAGGTGCGCGTAAGCCAATACCAGGACACCATCAGTGTGTTTATCAAGCACCAGCGCTACGACTTTATCTATCAGACTGAAGTGGCCACTGAGGTAGAAGGCAACGATCACGCCGGTAGCTTAACGGCGCCGATGAACGGCACTATTGTCGCCGTGATGGCAAAAGCTGGTAGCACGGTAAAAGCCGGCGAGACGCTGGTGATCATGGAAGCCATGAAAATGGAATACGCCATCAAAGCGCCAAAAGATGGCGTGGTGAATGAAGTGTTCTATAGCGCCGGCGATCTGGTTAAAGATGGCGCCGAGCTGGTTGATTTCTCGCCGGAGGAAGCATGAGTTTTCCCAAACAGGTGCGCATCGTAGAAGTGGGCCCGCGTGATGGCCTGCAAAACGAAAGCACGGTATCGGCCAGCGACAAAGTCACCCTGATCAATATGCTAAGCGCTGCCGGCCACAGCTACATCGAAAGTGGCGCTTTTGTCTCGCCAAAATGGGTGCCGCAAATGGCCGACTCGGCTGATGTTTTTAGCAGCATTACCCGCAAAGCCGGTGTAACTTACGCCGCGCTAACACCTAACCTGAAAGGCTATGAAGCAGCAAAAGCCGTTGCGGCAACCGAAGTCGCCATTTTCGGCGCCGCATCCGAAGCCTTCAGCCAGAAGAACATCAACTGCTCAATCAGTGAAAGCTTAGCGCGTTTCGCACCGGTGATGGATGCCGCCAAAGCCGACGGTATTAAAGTGCGCGGCTATGTTTCCTGTGTGGTCGGTTGCCCCTATCAGGGCGATGTGGCGCCGACAGATGTCGCGCGCGTAGCCAAAGCCCTGTTGGATATGGGCTGCTACGAAATTTCGCTTGGCGACACCATTGGTGTTGGTACGCCGGATAAAGTCAATGCCATGCTCGATGCCGTACTCGCTGTAGTGCCAGCCGACAAGCTGGCTGTGCATTTTCATGACACTTACGGTCAGGCGTTAACCAATATTTACGTCGCGCTAAGCCGCGGTATCGCTGTTATCGACAGCGCCGTAGCCGGTTTGGGTGGCTGCCCTTACGCTGCGGGCGCGTCAGGTAATGTTGCCAGCGAAGATGTGGTGTATTTACTGAACGGACTTGGCATTTCACACGGTATCGATTTAACTGCGCTGGCCCAGGCCGGCTGGTTTATTACCGACAAGCTCGGCAAGCAACCTAGTTCTAAAGTAGGATTGGCGCTCAAAGCCAAGTGCACGCAAACTAACAGTTAAAAAAGCGCGTAGAGGATTTCAAATGGCAGGGTTTAATAAAGTCGTACATTCGTACGAAGACGCCATGGCTGGCCTGCAAGACGGTATGACCGTTATCGCGGGTGGCTTTGGCTTATGCGGCATTCCGGAAGGCTTAATTGCTCAGATCAAGAAAATGAAAACCAAAGATCTCACCGTAGTATCGAATAACTGCGGCGTAGATGGTTTTGGCCTGGGTATTTTGCTCGAAGATAAGCAAATTAAGAAAATGATTGCCTCTTACGTGGGTGAAAACGCCCTGTTTGAAAAGCAGTTATTAAATGGTGAGCTGGAAGTAGAACTGACGCCACAAGGCACTTTGGCAGAAAAAATGCGCGCTGGCGGTGCCGGCATTCCGGCATTTTTCACGGCGACCGGTTACGGCACGCCCGTAGCTGAAGGTAAAGAGACCCGCGAAATTAAAGGCCGTAACTACGTGCTGGAAGAGTCGATCACCGGTGATTTTGCTATCGTACGCGCCTGGAAAGCCGACCGCTACGGTAACCTGATGTTCCGTCACACCTCAATGAACTTCAACCCGATGGCGGCGACCGCCGGTAAAATTACCGTGGCCGAAGTAGAAGAAATTGTTGAACCGGGCGAGCTGGAACCATCACAAATTCATACGCCGGGTATTTATGTGCAGCGCGTGATCAAAGGTAACTTTGAAAAACGCATTGAACGTCGTATGGTCCGTCAAGGTTAAGGAGGCAACAATGGCTTTATCTCGTGAACAAGTTGCCATGCGCGTGGCGCAGGAGCTACAAGACGGCTACTACGTAAACTTAGGTATCGGTATCCCTACGCTGGTAGCTAACTATGTGCCAAAAGGCATGGAAGTGATGCTGCAGTCCGAAAACGGTTTGCTGGGTATGGGTCCCTACCCGACTGAAGATGAAATCGATGCCGATATGATCAATGCCGGCAAAGAAACCGTCACCGCCATAAAAGGCGCAGCGATTTTCAACTCGGCCGAAAGCTTCGCCATGATCCGCGGCGGCCATGTCGATTTAACGGTATTGGGCGCTTTTGAAGTCGACCAAAACGGTAATATCGCCAGCTGGATGATCCCGGGCAAACTGGTTAAAGGTATGGGCGGCGCGATGGACTTAGTGGCGGGTGCGCAGAATATCGTCGTGACCATGACGCACGCCGATAAGTACGGCAATAGCAAGCTTTTAACCGACTGCACCCTGCCGCTGACTGGCGTAGGTTGTGTGAAGAAAATCGTTACCGATTTAGCCGTGCTGGAAGTCCGTAACGGCGCTTTCCACCTGCTGGAGCGGGCACCGGGTATCTCGGTTGAAGAAATTCAGCAAAAAACTGCAGGTAAACTGGTTATTGAAGGTAACGTGCCAGAGATGACTTTTAACTAAATTGCCACTTTAATCATTGAAGAGCGCTAAGATTGAGATGATCTTGGCGCTCTTTTTTTGACCACCTCGCAATCACATGATAACATCAAAAAATATCAACTGATATTGGATACACCATGACAGCCTTAGTCCGCGAGTTTACCCCTACACCAGATACTGCTCCCAATCTGTGGCAGCAGTTGGGTATTGCAGAGCGTGGGCCTAAATTGTATCAGGCACTACATGAAGGATTTAACTACAGCATATTTGATAAACTGTCTTTAGTATCAATGCTTGATAAAAAGCAGTTAGCACAGGTTTGCCAGTTAGCTCCCGCTACGCTGGCCAGGCGGGCAAAATTGGGTAAATTTACCCAGGAAGAAAGCGACAGGCTGCATCGTTTTGCTACTGTTCTGGTTGCCGCTAATACGTTATTCGATACAGACATGGCTGCAACTAAACGCTGGCTCACGGAGCCGGTGTATGGTCTTGGCGATAAAGCCCCATTGGACATGCTGGCGACCTCGGCCGAGACACAGGCGATATTAGATTTAATCGGCCGTTTAGAGCACGGTGTATTTGCCTGATGCATGTGTATCGCTTAGTGCATCACAAATGGGCTGCACAAGCATTTGACGGTGAAGGCGCAAAGCTGTTCGGCGGACGCTGGAACAGCAAAGGTCAATTGTGTGTTTACACTGCAGGGTCTGAAGCCCTCACGATACTGGAAGTGCTGGTACATCTAAATAATCGCACAGCACTTAAACAATACCGGCTATTTCAATTAACGCTTACCACAGACGACATATTGTCTCTTAGTCACACCAACCTGCCGGCTAACTGGCGACAGCAACCAGCCAGCATCGACACTGCCCGCATCGGTGATGACTGGCTGGCGCAGCAGGCCAGCCTGGCCTTAGCAGTGCCAAGTGTAATAGCACCGCGTGAACAAAATATCCTGCTAAATCCAGCTCATGCCGCCTACCAGGCTTGTATCAGCACAGCGACAGAACTGGATTTTCTACCCGATCCGCGCTTAACGCTTTAGCCGCGCCAGTAAGCTGGAGGTATCCCAGCGGCCACCGCCCATCTGCTGTACTTCACTGTAAAACTGATCAACCAGTGCTGTTAGCGGTAAATGGCTGCCATTTTGCCGCGCTTCATTCAGTGCTATGCCTAAATCTTTACGCATCCAGTCGACCGCAAAACCAAAATCGTATTTACCATCGAGCATCGTTAGCGAGCGGTTTTGCATCTGCCAGGATGACGCCGCGCCTTGCGAAATCACTTCTACCACGGCCGCGCCATCAAGCCCGGCGTTTTGGGCAAAGTTAAGCGCTTCTGCCAGGCCTTGCACCACGCCGGCGATACAAATCTGGTTCACCATCTTCGCTAATTGACCACTGCCTGCAGGCCCGAGCAATTTAGCGCAGCGGGCAAAGCTCATAATAGCGGTTTCAGCCTTGGCCATATCGACTTGCTCACCACCAATCATCACTGTTAATACGCCATTTTCAGCGCCAGCCTGGCCACCGGATACCGGCGCATCTAAAAAGCCTACGCCTTTTTCTGCTGCCGCGGCGGAAAGTTCGCGTGCTAACTCTGCTGACGCCGTCGTGTGATCAATCAGTACACTGCCTGCAGCCATAGCACCTAACACGCCATGCTCGCCGTATACTACAGAACGCACATCGTTATCATTACCGACACACATAAACACCAGTTCCGCTCCCTTTGCCGCTTCAAAGGGTGTTGCTGCCCAGCTGCCACCATACTGTGCGGCCCATTTTTCTGCTTTGGCTGTGGTACGGTTATAAACAGTAACCTGATAACCTTTTTGCTGCAGGTAACCTGCCATCGGGTAACCCATAACACCTAATCCGATAAATGCGACTTTGCTATTACTATTAATTGACATATTAATGACTTAAAACTGTGACATACTGTGGCGCAAAGCTTACAAAGATATCTGCCTGATTGAAAGCAATTAAAGAAGGGATCAGCATGGCCAATGTCCACCAGTACAAAGTAAAGAATGCACAGGGCAATGAATTAGATTTAAGCCAGTATCGCGGCAAAGTGTTGTTGATTGTCAACACCGCCAGTCAGTGTGGCTTTACACCGCAATACAAAGAACTGGAAGAACTGCACCAGAAATATCACGACAAAGGTTTGGTGATACTGGCCTTCCCCTGTAACCAGTTTGGTGGTCAGGAACCGGGATCTGACAGCGATATTCAGCAGTTTTGTGAGCTTAACTATGGCGTAAGCTTCCCGGTGATGGCCAAACTGATGGTTAATGGCCCGGATGCGTCACAGCTGTTTGAACATCTTAAAGACAGCGCCCGTGGTTTAATGAAAACCCGCGCTATCAAATGGAATTTTACCAAATTTCTGGTTAATAAAGATGGCGATGTCGTAAAACGTTATGCTCCGCGCACTAAGCCTTCCGCCATTGCCAGCTCGATAGAAGACTTACTCTAACTTTGATCCAGCGCTAAATATTACCCATATTTTTACACTAAGCTATACGGCAACAATATGGGAGACCTATCATGAAAGTTGCCGTATTCAGCGCAAAAAAATATGACTGTGACGGTTTTACACAGTGGGCCGACAGCAGCCTGCAATTTAGCTATCATGACTGCCGCCTGACCAAATCCAGCGTGAAGCTGGCTGCTGGCTGTCATGCCGTTTGTGTATTTGTCAATGACGAAGTTAATGCAGAAGTACTGCAGCAATTATCTGAGTTAGGCATTGAAATGGTGGCGCTCAGATGTGCTGGCTTTAATAATGTTGACTTAACCACGGCAAAAACACTGGGTATCCGCGTTGCACGGGTGCCGGCTTATTCACCTGAAGCTGTCGCAGAACATACCATTGGTATGATGTTGTGTTTAAACCGCAAACTGCATAAAGCCTATAACAGAGTGCGGGACGACAACTTCGCGCTTGATGGCCTGTTGGGGTTTAATGTATTTGGCAAAACGGTAGGCCTTGTTGGGACAGGAAGAATTGGGCTGGCCACCGCCCGTATTTTACACGGATTTGGTTGCCAGCTGTTGTGCCACGACCTGGTTCAGGCAGAGGAAATACAGCGCCTGGGCGGGCGCTATGTTTCATTAGCAGAGCTTTACGCCCAAAGTGATATTATCAGCCTGCATTGCCCGCTAACCCCCGATACTAAACATCTGATCAACCATTACAGCATCGGCAGCATGAAAGACGGTGTCATGCTGATAAACACCAGCCGCGGTGCACTGGTAGACAGTAAAGCCATTATTGACGGCTTAAAAAGCCGGAAAATTGGCTATCTGGGCCTTGATGTGTACGAACAGGAAGCTGACCTGTTTTTTGAAAACCTGTCCGAGCAAATGATTGATGATGAGGTATTCAAACGCCTGCTGACGTTCCCTAATGTATTGATAACAGGCCACCAGGCGTTTTTTACCAGAGAAGCGTTACAGGAAATTTGTCAGATCACCAGCGACAACTTACTGGCATTTGCCAGTAATACTGAAACCGGTAACGAGTTGGTTAATTAACATTGCACTGATAACGCTATTCAGCCAGAGCTACTTACGCGGCTCTGGCTGATGACAGACTGGTATTAAAAGGTATAAACCAGCGACGCCGATGTTTCAGTATCGGTTTTACGTAAGTCGCCTTCAGGCCTGGAGTTATAGCGCACAACAAAATTAAAGCGCATTGACAATTTATCGACTATTTTCGCAGTAATGCTGCTACGGCTGAGCAAAGTCGAGTTTTCCCCGCCAAGCGAGGTAGAACTCTCCAGCGTCTGGCGAAAACTGGTAGTGTCAAACAATGCATAATCCAGATTAGCCGCCACAAACCATATTGGGCCGCTGTTATTGTTACCGGAAGCACTTTGCTGATGCGAAAAACCCGGCCCCGTCTCTAAATCCAGATAGCTGGTCAGCTTTTCGTACAACCGGTTACCATAACCGACCGCCAATGCCGCTTGCTCACGAAAAGCACCAAACTTGTCGTGTGCATAGGTTGCGCGGCCAAAGATCGATTCACGGCCTTTCACGAGCTTATAGTTACTCTGTCCGGTAAAGCTGTAACGGCTTGCTGTTGTCACCTGATCTTTTTCACCGGTGTCGCTGTCAGTAACATTATTTTTTTGCAGCAGGCTTTGCAACTGGTAACGATTTCGGAAATATTCCAGATCGTGCACCAGTTCACTGTTCGCCCGGATAGCAAAGGAATCTGTATTACCTGAAGTAAACAGAAAACCCAGTTCTACGTCACCTGTGACCGTGCCAAAAAAGCCTATCGGCTGCAATGGCTCTTCGCTGGTGGGTAAACTATCTGTTTCTGCGGCCTGCACCCCATACAAGCCAAGCATCAGTGCCAAGCTGACGCTTTTTAAGAAAACATGCATTATGTCGCTATATCACTCCCTTAACTGACACTCACCCATGAGTAGTGGTTTATCCGCTTTTATTATTGCGTCTTCCGTAACAATTGTATTTTATCAGCCCCGGTTACACAGCCCAGTAAACCGGACTGAGTAATCGGGGCATTGGCCGAAACTATTTTGTTTTCCGGCCAGTTTTTATTCTGCAGAGCGCTGCTGTACAAAGCTGATAGCAGCAGCCAAGCGTTCAAGGCTTCTGCTTTTACCCACCAAGGCTAAAGTGAGATCCAGCGCAGGAGAGTTGCCACCGCCAGTTACGGCAACACGCAGCGGCATCCCTATTTTACCCATGCCGACACCTAACGCTTCAGCCGTGGCATTGATCACCTGATGAATACTTTCCTGTGTCCAGTCGTTCAGCTCTGCCAGTTTGGCTGAAACTGCCTGTAAAGGTTCCAGCGCAACCGGGCGTAAATGTTTTTTCGCCGCATCAGCATCAAACTCTGCAAAGTCTTCATAGAAGTAGCGACTTACGGCCACCATTTCTTTAAGTGTCTTAACCCGCTCTGCCTGCGCTTTTACCAGTTCTGTCAGCGCCGGGCCATTACTGGTATCTAACTGCTGATCGGCAAGATGCCAGGCTAACTGTGCAGCAACCTGTTCTGCTGGCAGCGTTTTCATATAATGCTGGTTCAACCAAATCAGCTTATCGGTATTAAACGCCGAAGGCGCACGGTTACACGCTGATAAGTCGAACAGTTGCACCAGCTCATCTTTAGTGAAAATTTCCTGGTCGCCATGTGACCAGCCCAGACGAACCAGATAATTCAGTAACGCCTCAGGCAGGAAGCCATTATCACGATACTGCATCACGCCAACCGCACCATGGCGTTTTGATAACCGTTTACCGTCATCACCTAAAATCATTGGCACATGAGCATATTTAGGAATATCAGCACCCAGCGCAGCCAGGATATTCATCTGCCGTGGTGTATTATTAACATGGTCATCACCGCGGATCACGTGGGTGATCCCCATCTTCCAATCGTCCACCACCACCGTCAGGTTGTAAGTCGGGGTGCCGTCGCTGCGCGCAATGATCAAATCATCAAGCTCACTGTTAGCAATTTCGATTTTGCCCTTGATCAAATCATCAATGACCACGGTACCGGTTTGTGGATTTTTAAAACGGATAACAAAAGGCTTATCTGTCGGGTGATCTGTGCGATCACGCCACATACCGTTATAACGCGGTTTTTCTCCGGCGGCCATTTGTGCCTCACGCATCGCGTCTACTTCTTCCACTGTGCAGAAGCACTTATAAGCTTTACCTTCAGCCAACAGCTGCGCAACAACCTCTTTATACAGGTCAAAACGCTTGGTTTGATAATACGGGCCTTCATCGTAATCCAGGCCTAACCAGTTCATACCCTCTAAAATGGCATCAACCGATTCCTGCGTTGAACGCTCTAAATCAGTGTCTTCAATCCGCAGAATGAACTTTCCACCATTTTTTCTGGCGTATAACCAACTAAACAACGCGGTACGGGCCCCGCCAACATGCAGGTAACCGGTAGGACTTGGAGCAAAACGGGTAACAAGAGACATAGTTCATCCATCACAGTGCAATAATGAGCGGTATTGTAACAATGCCCCGCACAGGATGCACTCGCTAAGGCTGGTTGTTCAGTACAGTTTTCTGTTTACGCAGCGCATAATGTTTACTTTTGCAGCAAGCAAACCGTATTTACCAAAATAATGTTGACAGCTAAATCGTGCTCCCTATAATGAGCGCCATCAACCGGCATGGATTGTTAGCTCAGCTGGGAGAGCACCGCCCTTACAAGGCGGGGGTCACTGGTTCGAACCCAGTACAATCCACCATGATGCGTCTTATCATGAAGAGCCCACCCGCTCTTTACGACGAGACGGTGGTAACTGATTAAACTCAGTACAATCCACCATCTGCTTGATGTAAAACAAAATCTGATACTCCCATGGATTGTTAGCTCAGCTGGGAGAGCACCGCCCTTACAAGGCGGGGGTCACTGGTTCGAACCCAGTACAATCCACCATCACCTCGTTTTAGACTTGTGTGAAGCAAAAATTTGATATTCCCATGGATTGTTAGCTCAGCTGGGAGAGCACCGCCCTTACAAGGCGGGGGTCACTGGTTCGAACCCAGTACAATCCACCATTTACTTCCGTTACACAGCAAGCCCTAACAAAACGCCGTCCACTCTCTAATAAGATACCGTTCACACTGACTAGAACACGTCACAGTCAGTTTGCGCTATATTTCGCTGTTATATAATGTTAAAAACTTGCTATAGTGAAGCCAGACTTAATGCTAGCGGATCTGATATTGCTTTATGGAGCCAGATGTAAAACGCGACGAGCGTATCCTTATTATTGACGATCAAAGTCTGAGCCAGAGCTATCTGCGCTACGCTCTGGAACAATTGCGATATCACAATATCAGTTATGCCGACCGGGCACAGACTGCGTTAAACCTGTGTAAACAAAATAACTACGAGCTCATCATCTGCGCTTATAATTTGCCCAAAGGCAAAGACGGCTACCAGCTTTTTGAGGAGCTAAAAGCAACAGGCTTGCATAAACTCAGTTGCGGGCTGATTTTTATCAGTGCTGAGACCGAGCCTGCTCTGGTACACAGCGTACTGGAGTTACAGCCTGATGAATTCCTCGCCAAGCCCTATGTCATCCGGGATCTGCAGCAACGCATTGAACGCGTGCTCAGACGCAAACAGCAGTTGCGGCCGGTATATGAACAGCTTGAACATCAACAGTACAATGCAGCACTAAACTTGCTAAACCAGCAGCTGACACAAGCCGAGCTGCACAAATTATTCCCGTTATTTCTCAAGCTAAAAGGCGACATTCTGTTATTACAGCAAAAATATACAGAAGCGCTGACGTTTTTTAACGCTATGCTACAAATTCAACCTTTTGGCTGGGCCAGAACAGGCAAAGTGCGCTGTTTATTGCATATTAATGAGGAACAGCAAGCTTTTGCCGAATTAGAGTTAATGTTGGCCCGCACCGAAACCCGGCTGTTTGCGCTTGATTGCTTAAGTGAACTGGAGTTTCGTCAGCAGCATTATCAACAGGCACAACAGCATATTCTGGCAGCAGCTGATATTGCGCCACGCAACTTATTACGCCAGCAAAAGCTACTGCAGTTATCGCGGCTAAACCATGACTATGAAATGCAATATCGCGCAGCGCGGGACATGGTTAAGTTTGCCCGCCACTCTATGCATGAACAACCTGATCTGTACTTTAATCTGGCTCGTGCCAGTATTGATTTTGCGCTTAGCAGCGAAGACAGTGAACAGCAAAACCGGCTAAACCGTCAGGCAACCTTATCACTGAACACAGTGCAGCGGCAGTTTGGCCAGCAAAACCTGAGCGACGCGCAGCAGGTTTTGCAAGCCAGGTTGTTATACCTACAGGATCACCGCGAAAAAGCCCGTCAGTTGCTGGCAGAGCTAAGTGAACAAAACGAGATTGAGTCGCTTGAAGATGCGTTGGATAAAGCTAAGGCGCTGCACGAAGTGGGGCTAAGCGAAGCATCCAGAAAGCTGTTTAACCGCATCAGTCAGTATTGCCGCCAGCAACAACCAGAGCCTGCTTTTGCAGCTTATTTGCTGCAGGAGCAACAGGAGCGCTCTGCAATGGCGCATGGCCCACGTGAGCTAAACAACAATGCGGTACGCTTATACCAGCACGGCAACTGGCAGGAAGCCTTCTCTGCATTTTCACTGGCCTGGCAGGTTATGCCAAAAAATGCCGGCATTGCGCTGAATTTATGGCAAACGTTGCTTACATCACCCCGCCCCTTATGCTCCGCCCTGCAGCGGCAACAACTGCTGCAACAATGTCAGCAGCTGATTGAAAGCAGTAAACTGAGAACCGAGCAGTTACAGCGCTACGAACAGTTAAAACAAAAGCACCTGAGTAAGCTGGCCTAAGTAGGATCTTGTGGTGTGTCGGCTTGCTCAGGCCATTCAGAGAATACCACTTTTAGTGTGCGGGAGCACAGCAACCAGATACAGCCTGCAACGAGTAACAAAGGTGTCAGAATGCGCCAGGGCGCATCCAGCATCACCTGTTGTGGCAAATGCATTATACTCAGCACTAAATCAATACAGGCAACGCTCAGCAAGATGCTGCGACCAAAGCGCCAGATATGCCGCCAGCCTTTACGGCCTTTGGGTTTACGCTGGCTTTGTGCAGCAACCAGCAATAATAGTGGCGCTGCCACCAGGCAAGCCACAATAAAATCATGTTGTTTGGGGTAAAACCAGCTCAGCATATCGCGCTGCGCCTGCGGTAACGTCAGCACCATTACCCAGCAAATGTAGGGTCGCAGCAGCAAAACAAGCAGCCAGTAGAACCGGAGCGGCACCTTATGCAAGCCATAGTCATCCAGCACCGGCCACAGTGGTGTTTTACTCATAATTGCCGCTTACGCTGTGCCAGCATACCCAGCACGATAAAAATCCCCAGGCTCAGCCACGGCAGCCAAAGGTTACTAAGCTTCGCCAGCTGCCCCGCCACCAGAGGCGTCAGAAAAATCGTTAGTGCGCCATAACCAAAAGCACACAGCAGAATGAAAATACCGGTGCGCCAGACAAAATGCAGCGCCGCCGTTTGCCTGCGCACCAGCCGGTTTAAATCATCGCCAAACACCACCAGGCAAGTTGCTACCATAGCCAGTGCGATATCGCGTACATATGGTCTGAATAACGCACCCCAATCCAGCAACAGCTGATACAAAAAATCCGGCATTTACATCACTCCGTACTGCGAAAACAGATCCAGCATTTGCTGCTCATTCCATACCGGCACGTTCAGCTCTGTTGCTTTGGCCAGTTTGGAGCCGGCATTATCACCAGCTATAACAGCATGGGTTTTATTGGAAACCGATCCTGACACCTTGGCGCCTAACCGCTGCAGCTTCATTTTGGCGTCATCCCGCCCCATACTGGTCAGTGTACCGGTCAGCACTATTGTCTGGCCCGCCAGCGGCTGTTCAGTGTCTGCTTGTTGCTCAATTGCCGGCCAGCTGATCCCGGCCGCCAGTAACGCAGTTATAACCTGCTGGTTATGTGGCTCGGCAAAAAAGCTGTGCAGATGTTCCGCCACTACTGTGCCAACATCCGCCACCTGCAGCAGTTGCTCGATTGACGCCTGCTGCAGTTTATCCAGGCTGGCAAAATGGTTGGCCAGATTAAGCGCGGTCGCCTCGCCCACTTCGCGGATCCCCAGAGCATAGATAAAGCGCGCCAAGGTTGTCATTTTTGACTGTTGTATCGCCGACAACAGCTTAAGCGCAGATTTTTCGGCCATCCGCTCAAGCCCAACCAGGGCCGCCATATCGAGTTGATAAATATCAGCTGGCGTTTTTACCAGCTGCTGGTTAACCAACTGTTCAACCAGCTTATCGCCCAGACCGTCGATATCGATGGCTTTGCGTGACACAAAGTGTTTTATCGACTCTTTTAATTGTGCCGGGCAAAATAGCCCGCCACTGCAGCGGGCAACGGCCTCGCCACTTACCCGCTCTACCGCCGAGCCACAAACCGGGCAGCTGTCAGGAAAAACAATATTGTGACTATCGTCAGGCCGTTGCTCCAGCACCACGGAAACAATCTGCGGAATCACATCGCCGGCACGGCGCACTATGACCTTGTCGCCAATCTGAATACCCAGCCGGTCAATCTCATCCTGATTATGTAGCGTTGCATTACTGACCGTCACACCGCCGACCACAACCGGCTCCAGCCGTGCCACCGGCGTGATGGCACCAGTACGGCCCACCTGAAACTCCACATCAAGCAAGGTGGTTAGCATTTCCTGCGCCGGAAACTTAAACGCAATGGCCCAGCGTGGTGCCCGTGCGACAAAGCCCAGTGCCTGCTGCTGGGCCAGGTCAGACACTTTTATCACCACACCGTCTATCTCATACGCTAAAGCTGCGCGGCGCGATAAAATATCCTGATAATAATTAAGCGCTGACTGTGCGCCTGTCACCAAGCGAATTTCCGGGCATACTGGCAATCCCCAGTCTTTTAATTGCATCAAGCGTTGATAGTGGCTTTGATTGTCCAGCACGCCTGCCGCATCTTCTATAGCACCAACAGCGTAGGCATAAAACATCAGAGGCCGCTGCGCACTGATTTTCGGATCCAGCTGACGCAGGCTGCCAGCGGCGGCATTACGGGGGTTAGCAAATACCTTTTCGCCTGCTGCCCGGGCTTTATCATTCATCGCCGCAAAGCCTGCCAGCGGCATAAATACCTCACCACGCACTTCAAGCACGGCTGGCACGTTGTCGCCCTGCAGCCTTAAAGGCACTGCCCGGATGGTTTTTACATTCGCAGTGATGTCTTCACCGGTGTAACCGTCACCACGTGTAGCCGCCTGCACCAACAGACCATTTTCATAACGGATGCTGACAGCCAGCCCATCGAGCTTTGGCTCACAGCAAAAACTGAATTCAGTGGTGCTATCCAGCCTGTCGGCCATACGCTTACAAAATGCCTGAAACTCGTCTGTATCAAAAGCATTGTCCAGCGATAACATCGGAATAGTATGAGTAACCTGGCCAAATTTACTTAATGGCGCTGCGCCTACCCGCTGCGTCGGCGAGTCCGGGGTAATAAGCGCGGGATCTTGTGCTTCAAGCTGCTGTAGCTGGCGGTAAAGGCTGTCATATTCGGCGTCTGGCACGGTCGGGTTGTCCAGCACATAGTATTGATAACTGTATTGCTCCAGCTGCTGTCTGAGCTTTTGCACCTGTTGTAATAAAGACTGACTCATATGGTAATGACCCGAAAAAATAATGCACAGAGTTTGCCATAACAAAAACGGCAGGACTACCGCCTGCCGTTTTGTCTGTTGACTATTTCACCGTTAACCGTGAATAAGCTGCTGGCGCTGAAACTCGCGGATTTTATCTACATAGTGGCGCACCGTTTGCACCGTTAACACACTACGCTGACCATCCAGCACCTGACCGCCAAATTCTTCTGCCAGCTTTTTAGCTGCGTTGTGCATCAGGTTAAAATTCTGCAGCGGTTCACCCGGGCCTGGTAACGTCATAAATAAACTCACACCACGTGTAGCCAGTTTATCGATGTTTTCCAAATCAAAAGTGCCGGGGTTAAACATATTTGCCAGGCTAAACAATACCGCGCCTGAGCCTGCGCTGTCGGTATGGCGGTGGAAAATATCCATGTCACCGTACTTAAAGCCCAGTGTCAGCAATGCAGACAGCAGATCAGGGCCTTTCATTTCTTTGCTTTCCGGCAACAACACATACAGGATCAACACTTCTGACGGCTCTTCAGCTGCAACATCGGCATCTGGCTCAGCGTCAGGCACTTCGCTATCAAATACTGTTTCGGGCACCTCATCATCAGCCAAAGCAGAAAAATTCAGTTCCGGCTCTTTTGGCTCATCAAACGGCAACTCAGTTTGCACCTCTGCTGACGATTGCTTTGTCATCGGCTCAGTGCGGCTAACCTTGCCAGTCGCAGACTCGCTGCGACGCACCGGCTCGGCTTTAGCCGGCGCTATTCTGGCAGAGCTGTCCTGATTGCCACGTTTGACTACCCTTACCGGACCTACCCCCAGCTCGTCAAAGCCTTCGGTTTTGTCCTGTTCATCCTTTGCCGGCTCGTCGTAATAGCGGTGCCGGGGTTGGCCAGCGTTTTTACGCACTGTCCACAAGCCATGCAGCAACAAGCCACCCAGAACCAGGGCACCGATAATAATAAAAATCAAACGTAATTCGTCAGCCATAAGGTTACCTTTAATTAAGAGGCTGCTGCCATTTTTACAGCATCATCCACATCAACAGCTACTACGCGCGACACGCCCGGTTCTTGCATCGTCACACCCATTAGCTGTGCTGCCATTTCCATGGCAATTTTATTGTGGCTAATATAAATAAATTGCACGGTTTCCGACATTTCCCGCACCAGATTACAAAAACGCCCTACGTTGGCATCATCCAGTGGCGCATCTACCTCATCCAACATACAAAATGGTGCCGGATTAAGCCGGAAAATAGAAAACACCAATGATAAAGCGGTTAGGGCTTTTTCACCACCCGATAATAAATGTATTGTACTGTTTTTTTTACCAGGCGGTTGCGCCATGATAGTGACCCCGGTTTCCAGTAAGTCATCTTCGGTTAAATCCAGATAGGCTCTGCCACCACCAAAGACTTTCGGAAACAAGGTTTTCAGACCATCGTTAACCTGCTCAAAGGTGTCTTTAAATTTCTGCCGGGTTTCTTTATCAATTTTGCGGATCGCTGTTTCCAACGTATCCATAGCCGCCATCAAATCGTCGTTCTGCGCATCCAGATACTGTTTGCGTTCAGACTGCTGCTCATATTCTTCAATTGCCGCCAGGTTTATCGGGCCTAAACGCGCTACTGCATCGGTGGTTTTATCCAGTTGTTGCTGCCACACGGCTTCATCAGCATCGGCTGGCAGCCCTGCCAGTACCTCTTTCATATTGGCTTGCTGTTCGCGCAGCAACTCCATCATGTTATTGGCCCGCACGCGATACCCTTCAGCATCCAGCTGGATATCGGCCAGCTCGGCGCGCTTTTTGTTCAGTAGCTGCATAATGCCCTGCTGTCCCTGTTCCAGCTGACGTATTTGTTGCTCAACCCCGGCCAGAGTATCCTGCTGGCTAATCATTTCCTGCTCGGCGTCGTCTCGTTCAAGCAGGCTCTGCTGCAATTGTTCCTGCAGTATCAGTTCGGCGTCATCATCCGGCTGCAATTTCTCATCCAACTGGCTCAGTTGCTCCTGCAGCTGTTGTTGCTGCGTTTTGGCACGCGTCAGACTTAGCTGCAATGCGCTCAGCTGTTGCTCTGATACTTTTTGCTGCATCAGCAGCTGTTGTTGCTGCTGACGTTTTTGTTCAAACTGCGCGCGTAGCTGCTGTAATTGCTGCTGTGCACTGCCACTGTTTTGCTGCAGCTGGTGCTGCTGAGCATCGTGTTCCAGCAATTGTTCAGCGCTTATTTCCTGCGCTATTTGCAACTGTTCGATACTCTCTTCCAGTTGCGCCTGCTTCAGCTGCAGTTGCTGCTGTTCAGCATCCAGTTTCTGCGCCAGCCTCTGCCCTTGTTGCAGCTCCTGTTGCGCCAGCAGTAAATTAGTTTGCTGCTGCTGATGTTGTTTTTCTGCCTGCAGCAGTTGCTCCGACGCCTGTTGCAACACAGCCTTACCCTGCTGCAATAGCGATGTCTGCTCAGATAAGCGTGTTTCAATCTGTTGCAAATGAGCAATAGCCTCAGCTATTTCACCACTGAGCTGTTGCAGCCGCTCGGCTCGTAATAAATAACTGTCGCTCTGGCTGGTACCTGCCAGCAATGCCCAGTTAGTGCCAAGCCAATAACCTTGCGGGCAAATCAGTGACTGCCCCTGCTGTAACTGTGCCTGGCGCCTGGCTGCGTCAGCAACACTGTCTGCCAGTAAAATATGATTAAAACTATCAGGGTACACCCCCGACACGATCACCGCAGCCAGAGTGCCGGGTGCAGCTACCTGCTGGTTTGTCATTACCACTGTTTTGGGCTCTTCAGGCAACCCTGCAGCGACAACAGCGTGCTGTAATTGCCCCAGCACCATAGCTACCGCCGTAGCCCAACCAGGTTTTACCTGCAACTGTTGCAATAACTGCTGCTGTTCAGTATCGCGCTGCGCTTGTTGTTGCTGCAGTGTGCTTTGTTCCCGCTGCAGCATTTGCACGTCATTGCCGGCAGTTAACTGCTGCGCTTGCAGTTGCCTGCAATGCTGTTCTTGCTGGTGCACATCAGTTTGCGCCTTAGCCTGTGCAGCAATATGTTGCTGCAACAGCTGCGCGCTGCGCGTCTGCTCTGCGTCTAATTCAGCAATGCGCTGTTGCAGTGGTGCCAGCGACAGCGCAGCAATATCATCTGCGATCTGCTGTTGTTGCTGCTGTAACTGGCTAAATTGCTGCTGCTGATTTTGCAGTTGTAACTGCTGCTGCTGTTGCTGTTGCTGCAAGCGAAAATGTTGCTGCTGCCAGTGCTGAAATGCCTGCTGCTGCGCCAGTTGTTCATCTTCAAGCAATTGCAGCTGCTCATTGAGTACATCAAGCTGCCCGGCCAATAATTCCTGCTGAGGCTCGTCCAGCAGCAGTTGCTGTTCAAGCTCGCTGTATTGCGCTTGCTCTGTGGCAATAAATTCTTCAACCTGCTGCAGGCTATGGCGGCTTTGCTGCATCTGTGCGTTTAATGTTTGCTGTTGCTGGCGCTGATGCAGAATTTGTTGTTCAAGCCGGCTGATGGTAGCACCTAACTGGTAAAACTGGCTTTGCGTTTTTTCCAGCTGCTGCCTGCCATCCTGCGCCTGTTGTTTTAACTCCAGCAATACCCGCTGATCGCCCAGCTCCTGCGACTGATACTTTTCCAGTTCGGTTTGTTGTTGCTGCAACTGCTGCTCTAACGCGTTAAAGCGGTTACTGTAATACAACCATTTAATGGTGGTCAGCTCTGCTTTAAGCTTACGCTCCTGCGCTTTTAGCTCTTTATAGCGCTGGGCGGCTGTGGCCTGGCGTTTTAGCTTATCGATATTTTTGCCAAGTTCGTCCCGCACATCAGACAACCGGTCCAGGTTCTCTCTGGTGTGTTTAATGCGGTTTTCTGTCTCGCGCCGGCGCTCTTTGTATTTTGAGATGCCTGCAGCTTCTTCGATAAACACTCTGAGTTCCTGTGGTTTGGATTCAATAAGCCGTGAAATCATGCCCTGCTCGATAATGGCATAACTGCGCGGCCCAAGCCCGGTACCAAGGAAAATGTCGGTAATATCGCGACGGCGGCATTTGCTGCCATTGAGGAAATAGTTGGACTGGGCATCGCGGGTGACAATCCGCTTGATCGAGATTTCACTACGATCGGCAAGCCCGCCTGCCAAACGTCCTTCGGTGTTCTCAAATACCAGCTCTACCGATGCCTGCGATACCGGCTTACGCTGCGCCGAGCCGTTAAAAATAACATCGGTCATTGCATCACCGCGCAGGTTTTTCGCCGAGCTTTCACCCAGCACCCAGCGCACCGCATCGATGACATTGGATTTGCCACAGCCATTAGGGCCGACCACCGCCGTCATCTGCTGCGGAAACGGCACACTGGTGCTGTCGACAAAAGACTTAAAGCCGGACAGTTTTATCTGTTTTAAGCGCATCGGGGCGGTAGCATATTATTGTTATCATTGCATGTTGCCGAATGTAGCAGCGTGCCTGATAGCTGTCACGCAAAAATCACTCACTTTTCTGCCCAATCAATACCTTACGCCGCCAACGCTGGGCCTTTTCGGCTACCGTGTTCTGCACGATTTTGCGGCTTTTGCGCGGAAATACCACCACCGGACGCGAGATCAACAGGTTATTCGGATACACCACCTGCTCGTTATCCTTGGTACGCAGTACAGTGCTGAACAAATTAATTTCAACAATGCGGCCTTCAAGGTAATTGCCACCGTCAATCACCCTTACTTCCATGCCTTCGGCAAAGGCTTTTTGCCCCAGCAAAATAAAGAAAGCGGTAATGTTACTGAGCAGGCTCCAGGCAGCAAACAGCGCCACGCCGACAACGGCAATCATTGACGAGGCCAGAACCAATAAGCCACGGATATCCACGCCCCAGACCACACTCAGCACCACAATAAGTGCCAGCACCAGCAGAATATGCAGTACCACTGCAGCGCGTTTATTCATTTCAGCTTTAAGCCGGCTGTGCGCAATCACCTGATACAGCAGCGGCATTACCCGCCGGCTGATAATAAAATACAGAATAATAACCGACACGCTGATGATCAGCTGCACCGTAACAGGGCTAAAGTGCCGGACAAACTGCTGACTGTATTCAAAAAAAGACAAAGTATTTACTCCGGTATTGCGGGGTTAATCCAGATCATTAAGCGGCCAGCGCACGATAAAATCTTCAAAATCGTCCATATTTACCTGCAATTCTGAAATTGTTTTGTTACGTACCGACATTTGTTTTTTATGCATCAGGCTTTTTTTACCGCCGTTTAACAGCGGGTGCCAGTGCGGTAAACCCCGGCCTTCATGCAAACGCCGGTACGCACAGCTGGTTGGCATAAAGAAAATATCTTTTAAATTTTCTTTGGTCAGTGCAATGCAATCCGGTACCAACACAGTGCGCTGGCTGTACTCGGTGCATTCGCACTTATGGCTGTTCAGGTAACGACAGGCGATATTGGTGTAATGCACCTGTTCGTCCTGGTGCAGCACGGCCGTTGGCCCTTCTTCTTCATCATCATCGATAAACTTATTCAGGCAGCATTTGGCGCAGCCATCACACAGCGCCTCCCACTCTTCTTTGTTCATCTGTTCAAGTGGTGTGGTTTCCCAGTAACGTTCTGCAAGTGCCATGCTTAGTTTACTCTGCTGTTAACAGTAAAAAGATCGGCCAGCTGCAGTTGCAGCGTATCACCGCTGTGCAGTGGCCCGACGCCCGCCGGCGTGCCGGTCAGCACTATGTCACCCGGCAGCAGCGTAAAGTGGCTGCTCATTTCGCTGATAAGCTGATGTATACCGCGGATCATGCTGGCGGTATTACCTTGCTGGCGCGTTTCGCCATTAACCTGCAGCGTAAACGCCAGTTGCTGCGCATTGCTAATCCGGCTTTTTTCAACAAAAGCTGCCACCGGGCAAGCGCCATCAAAGCCTTTAGCTATCTCCCAGGGCCTGCCTAGCTTTTTAAGCTCAGCCTGTACCTCGCGCAGCGTTAAATCAAGCGCCAGGCTGTAGCCCCAGATAGCATCAGCGACCTCTGCAATACTGGCGTTTTTCAGCGTTTTGCCAATTAATACCGCAAGCTCGGTTTCGTTATGCACCGCCCCTTTGCCAGACGGAATAGTAAAGCCAGGTGTAAGGCTACACAGTGCAGTCGCAGGTTTGATAAAAAACAATGCTTCAGGCGCTGTTTTACTCTGCATCTCGGCAATATGGTCCTGATAATTCTGACCGATACAAACCACTTTGCCGACCGGCAGCGCTATGCTGTTGCCATCTATATCAAGATGTTGATACGCCATATCAGGACTCCGCCGCAACGATAAGGTCGGCCAGATAACCTACGCTGGTAACAAAGTAGTAAGACTTGTTCCAGTGCATCAGCACTTTGTAGTTGTCGTACGCCAGAAATGCCCGGCCGCTGTCGCCATCGGGTAAAATCAGCGCTGCGCTTATATCAACCGCCGGCAAAGCAGTGCCGTTTAACCGTTGTAAGCCCAAAGCATTCCAGTCTGACAAGCTGCGCTCTGACTGCGCCCAACGTCCCAGCCATTCGCTACGCTGCAGGCTGCCACGGGCAATGGCCTGGCTGAAATCAAAATTCTTTGGCAGCAGCACTTCACGGCCCCAGGTTTTATTATTATCCCAGCCCTGCTGTTTCAGATAGTTTGCAATAGAGGCAAACACATCCAGCTGATTGGTCCAGATATCTTTTTTGCCATCGCCGTCACCATCCTGCGCGTAGGCCATAAAAGAGCTTGGCATAAACTGGCTTTGTCCCATGGCACCGGCCCAGGAGCCTTTCATATCATTCAGGCTGATATGGCCTTGCGCCAGAATATCCAGCGCCTGGTAAAACTCGGCTTTAAAAAAGGCTTCACGCCGGCCTTCATAGGCCAATGTCACTAAGGCTGATGGTACTGAGTAGGAGCCCATAATACGGCCAAAGCTACTCTCAAGCCCCCACAGTGCGACAATAAAACGTGGCTGCACACCGTATTTTTCGCCTATTTTGGTCAGTTCCGGCAAATACTGCTGATAGCGCTCGCGCGCCATTTTTATGCGGGTTTCGCTGACTCTTTTCGGCAAATAGGTACTTAAGGTCTCCACAAACTCGGGCTGTGACTTATCAGCGCTGACCACACGTTCATGAAACTGCAGTGATGAAAACACCTCATCAAGCAGCTGTGGCGCATAACCTTTAGCCAGCGCCTCCTGCTTTAAGGTAGCGGTGTAATCGGCAAAAGCGGGTTTGGTATCATCGGCAAAAACAGCAGTACTGAATATGGCCGCAGTGGTAATAGCAATCAGCGTTCTAAACATAAAAAGGCCTGTTGATGATGAAAATACTAATAAAATCAGCGCTGAAGCGCTTTGTGCTGTGCCAGCAAATCTTCTGGCGGTGGCGGCAGCTGTAAGTAAAAACCCTGCTGTTGCAACTGCTGCTTCACTCTATCGATATCAGCCAGCGCCAGATGTTCCCGTTTTTCTAAATTAATAACGGTTACCAGCTCGGGTTTACCAAAGGTATCGAGCAATGCCTGCGGCACTGCCGAGAAGTCATCCCGCTGCTTAACATACAAATAGGTACTGTCTTTTTTCCGGCTTTTATACACTGCACACAGCATCGAATAAAACCACGCCTCAACCTTGCTTAACGAAGGCCTAAACTATAACATGAAGCCTTGTTATTGCGTACCCGCCAGCAGGCGGCAACGCAAATAAAAGCGCGGTCTGGCAAGGCCTGAACCGCACCCGCGACAAATTATAATAAGTGCGCAAAGAATTAGTTATGTCAGATCAGACTTTGGAACTCAAAGGGAGCTTATTCCCTTTATCGGTACTCTCCTGCCCGGACCTCAGTGTCAGTGCCCTGCAAACTCAATTAAGCCAGAAACTCGCGCAGGCGCCGGCGTTTTTTTATCAGGCGCCTATTATTCTTAACCTTACAGACTGCCAGCAAACACCTGATTTTATTGCGATAAAGCAACTATTTACTGAGTTGAAACTGGTACTGGTTGGCGTTTGTGGCGCCAGCAGCACGTTAAAACAGCAAGCACAACAAGCCGGTTTAGCTGCGCTGCAACTGGGTAAAGACAGCAAAGCAGCTGCGGTAGCTGCCGCCCCGGCCAGCAAAGCGGCCCCTGCGGTGAATACAGTAAGTGTGGCGATGGACAGCAAAGTGGTTGAACAGGCGGTGCGCTCTGGCCAGCAGATTTATGCCAAAGGCACTGACCTTATTGTTAAAGGCACGGTCGGTGCAGGCGCCGAAGTGATTGCCGATGGCAATATCCATATCTACGGTACACTGCGTGGTAAGGCAATAGCCGGTGCCGCCGGTGACAGCAGCAAACGAATTTATTGTTATAACCTGCAGGCCGAGCTGGTATCTATTGCCGGCAACTACTGGCTAAGCGAAAGCCTGCAAGGTGAGTTTTGGAGCAAGTCAGCCTGCGTTAAGCTGCAGGACGACCAACTGGTATTAGCAGAATTAGTATAAGGAATTTTTGATGGCAAAGATTATTGTTGTCACGTCAGGTAAAGGCGGTGTAGGCAAAACCACCTCCAGCGCAGCTATCGGTACAGGTTTAGCATTAAAAGGCCACAAAACCGTTATTATCGACTTCGACATTGGCCTGCGTAATTTAGATTTGATCATGGGCTGCGAGCGCCGCGTGGTGTATGACTTCGTTAACGTAATTAACGGCGAAGCCAATTTAAAACAAACGCTGATCAAAGATAAACGTACCGACAACCTGTTTATTCTGCCGGCGTCACAAACCCGTGACAAAGATGCATTAACCAAAGACGGTGTAGAACGAGTTCTGAACGAGCTGGCTAAAGACTTCGATTTTATTCTGTGTGACTCACCAGCCGGTATTGAAGCCGGTGCCATGATGGCACTGTACTTTGCCGATGAAGCCGTAGTAGTCACTAACCCTGAAGTGTCATCAGTACGCGACTCTGACCGCATTCTGGGTATGTTATCCAGCAAATCACGCCGCGCTGAACAGGGCCTGGACGCGATTAAAGAGCACCTGCTGCTTACGCGTTATAACCCGGAGCGGGTAGAAAAAGGCGAGATGTTAAGTGTAGATGACGTAAAAGAGATCCTGTCTATTGATTTGCTCGGCGTCATTCCAGAGTCGCAAGCCGTGCTAAACGCCTCTAACTCCGGCCAGCCGGTTATTCTGGATGCCGAAAGCGACGCTGGTCAGGCATACCTTGATACAGTCGATCGCTTGTTGGGCGAAAAAGTACCCTTCCGCTTTTTAACTGTGGAGAAAAAGGGCCTGTTAAAACGGATATTTGGAGGATAACGGATGTCATTACTGGATTATTTTCGTTCAAACAAGAAAAACAGCGCCAACACCGCTAAAGAGCGGCTGCAAATTATTGTCGCGCATGAACGCAGAAAGCGTAACAGCCCGGATTACCTGCCGCAGCTGGAGCGCGATATTCTCGAAGTGATCCGTAAATACGTGGATATTTCACCCGAGCAAATTGCCGTATCGCTGGAAAAACGCGACGACGAACTGTCGGTGCTGGAGCTAAACGTTACCTTCCCGGAAGATAAGCGCTAAGCTGAGTCAACAAACCCGCAACTGCGGGTTTGTTATTTTTGCCCATCCCCGTACAAATACCTTAAATACAAACTATGCAGCAATTCATCTTTTCAACACTCTATAGTGTTGGCATCTTAGTCGTGGTGGTATTTGCCATGGCCGTGTCGACCAAACTGTCATCACTCACTCTGGCAACGCCTCTTTGGTACCTTATTGGCGCATTTCTATTAGTGATGTTCAGCTACTGGCAATACAGCAGTTGGGGCTTACGCCGCTTTCAACGCTTTAACATAGTGCGACTGCACCAGTGGGCACAGCGGTTATCTGGCCTAGCGGCAATTGTTTTTGGCTGCCTCGCCTTACTAACTGCCATACTGATGCAAAGGGCTGGTACTTACACTGATGAACAAACCTTTGCCGCGATATATCCGTTTTTATTATTTATGGCAATGTGCTCAGCCATCTTCAGTGTCGGCAGATTAAGGCATTGAATCTATGGGGGCAGTGAATCAATGACTCTGACCCTATTGATGCTAAAAAATTATCGCGCTTGCTAAGGCTATGAATGTCAAAGCCTTAGCACCTAAACTATCCGCGTGCAAAGATCTAAATTTTTCAATGAGCTCCGACACACTCACTCTCCTCAGTAATACCTTGAAAAATAACCTCTCAGTAGTTATACCAATAACTACACATATAACTTCGCCAAGTTCCTGACTGTTGATCCACGTTGGGATCAATTCTCTTCAAATTAATAGACGGTTTTGAAATCGACTCTTCCGGCCCATTCATTTGTCTCATAAGCTCTTGATCTAGGACATACCATTCCTCGCCATAACGCAGCAGCTGGCCAGAATATAATGATCTCGTTTCTCCAGCGCCTGGGATAGCAACTACAGACTGCCAGCCATATTGCTTTGCATGTAGCAACTTGCCGATAGTATCGAGTTGTTTAAACTGCTGATATCTTTGCCCATGGACATGACTTCTCTCTGCACCAGAACCATAAGGCAAAGTCTGACAGCTATAGCTGGGGAAACGCGCTTCCAGCAGCCAGGTCGCTTCGTTTCCCTCACCCCATTCATGCTGAACACCATATAGTTCGCGAGGATCTGTTTGATCTTTTTGCTCCATCGCCGTCCAAAGTTCTAGCACTGACAAAGACTGTAGATGCGCTCTTTCATCATGAAAACGCTCAAATTTTTGCCAGTGCTCTGACCCGAGCTTTGCTGATACAGGCGTAAAAGCTGTGCCGCTGAAGTTATGGCGAGTGCAAGCACTCAGCTGCTCACGCGGAGTAGTGTTTAGAATTTCCAGCATTGCATTACACATTGCAGGCTCTTTGTTAGAAACTAATTTGAATGTAGGCAAGGGTTCTGGCTGGCCATTTAATTCAGTGAGCCGGGCCGTGTAAGCTTTGGTTAAACATTCAACTGTGTCGCAGCGATTGCGAACCTTAGTAATCCAGCGCTGCTGCAATTCATCCAGATTGACTAAACAGTTTTTTAAACACAGTTCATCTTGATTGCTTCTTGCCTTTAAAGATCTCCATAAACTGTTGTTGTGGTAAGCCACAGCCAACTGCTTATCGAGTTGCATCAAAGCATCATCAGAGCAAATCATCGTCTCGGCCTTAGAAGCTGGCTCGCTGCAATTCAGCTCTGACATAAATTTTTTTAAATTGATCACATCAACCCGTCGTTGCCTTTGCTCACTACTCACCTGCCAATAAGCCACTGCAGCTACCGCAACCCCACTTATCAGCACGACTATGCCAACCGCTGCTTTCCAATTAAATTTCATTAAAACCCCTGCATTGTATAAGCTCTGAATACCTCGTCGCTCCCTTACCCCTTCATCCACCGCTTTAATCACCGGCGACAATAAAAACTCTATAATCCGCCGCTGGCTGGTTGTATATAAAAGGTAATTATTCTGCCTGTTGTTGTACTGATACCTGCTGCGTGGAAACTTTCAAATGTTGCTTTAAAAAACTATCCATCGCTTTAAAGGTGCCCAGCCGGTGGCTGTTGGTGCTGAGGTAATGGTCGCCATCTTCCAGCTCGACATATTGCACGTCTTTATCTTTGCGTTTTAGCGCCTTATACATAGCCTCACTTTGTTTTACCGGCACACTGCGATCTTTGGTGCCGTGTATTAGTAACACCGGTACCTGAATTTTATCGGCGTGCGTCAGCGGCGAGCGCTGCTCCAGCAGGTCAAAATCGTCACCAATTTGCTTTTTAACCACTTCATAGTTAATAAAACGCCGGTATGATTTCACCAGATCTTCAACGTCGGTAACACCGGCGAAACTGACCACACACTGATAAAGCTCAGGGGTTTTAACAGCGCCCATCAGCGCTGCGTAACCACCATAGCTGGCACCGACAATACAAATACGGCCTGGGTCAGCTATACCTTTTTCAATTAACCAGCGGGTGCCGTCTTCTACGTCATCCTGCATTTGCAAGCCCCAGCCCTGTAGCCCCATTTGCTTAAAATCAAAGCCGTAGCCGTGCGAGCCGCGAAAATTCATCTGCAACACCGCATAACCCCGGTTGGCAAAAAACTGTGTCCAGTAGTCAAAGCCTTCATCATCAAAGCTAATCGGGCCGCCATGCGGAAATATAATGGTAGGTAAAACACCGGTTTGGTAACCCAAAGGTGTTGTCAGGTAACCCTCTATTGCCAGTCCATCACGGGCTTTGTACTGAATTTTCTGTTTAGCAACCATCTGCTCCGGGTCAAGCTGGCTGAATTTATTCAGCAAAAAAGTCATCGATTTTTCTTTGCGATCGCCAAGCAAATAACTACCCGGCTGCGTAGCGCTACTGGATTCAATAATGTAGCGGTTCCTATCATGGCTCATGCTGACAATGCGGTTATCCGCATCGGGTAAGGCCGCATCTACTGCTTTTTGAAATGCCTGGTAAGTGCTGTCTACATATTCTTCGCCTATCGCGATGATTTTATTGTCCTGCCATGAGTAGCTGATATCAGCCGGCACATCGTAGTTTTCATCGGCTTTAACCAGTTCTAATGTGGGCTGCGCAGCCGATAGATCGGTTTTAAATATCGCCAGCTTACCTTCGTGGTAGGCTGACACATATAAAATGTTCGGATCAGCATCGAAGCCTATAGGCCAGACTTCCTGTTCTGTGAATATGTCAAACTGCCATAAGGTACGAAACTCTTTAGTGTCGAGCATTTTCTCCTGCACTTCATAGCGGGTATCGTCACGAAACAACGCAATGCGGGGCCGGTGTTGGCGGTCTGCCACCCAGTCGTACAGATCTTTGCGTGCATGCGCGACCATTTCATGCAGTTCGCCATTCAAACTTACCTTTACCACACTGGTGCCGGTACCGTAGCTAAAGCCGTCCAGCGCCAGCAAAAAATTGTGTTCATCATCGGGCATTAAATCGACAATATTGGACTGAAACTGCGGTGTACGTACCAGCTTGCGTTGCAACTGGCCATTGATAACACTGCGGTTCTTGCCGGTTTCAACATCGATCACCATTAACCGGGTTTCCGTTACCGGTGTGCCGTAACGATGTGATGCATAAGCTGCGCGCATTAGCAGCTGTTTATTGTTTGCCCATATTACGGAGTAAATGGTCAGGTCGCGGCTGTCTGCTTTAACCAAAAACTTCTGCTCGCCACTTTGTAAATCAAATAACTTTACCAGCACTAATTGCTCATTCTCGGTGTCCAGCGTTTGGATCATCGACAATTTGGTACCATCGGGAGACAGCTTAAGCTTGTCTATTGCTGGTGCACTGGTAAAAGCCTCAACCGGTAATTCCTTAGCTTGAAGAGGAATACAAAGTACTGCGCTAAGCAGCAGAGCGTATACTGCGGACAACTTCATTGTTAACGTTCCTGTTATCATTATTTTTGCCGCGAAAAAGTAGCAAGATTATGAATAACTGGCAAAGTATTTCACTATGGTTAACATAAATATTCGCAAAAACACAAAGCCCGCGTTTGCGGGCTTTAACTTAACAGGACCTTCTGTTATTCGAATACTTAAGGCTGGACAAAGTCGTCCATTAAAATGAGGCCAACATCTGCTGTTAACCCGACACCATCGCGGGCGATAGCGGTGTAAATGCTGTTTGCCTCAAGCATTAACGCTACCGGACCAATGGCTGCGGTTTTACTGCCGGCTGGCGTTACTGTGACCACGTAGTCCCCCGCGGCCAGCGAGACATAGCCGGTTTCAGCTTTAAAAGGCACATCAGCAAAGGCCGGTGTTGCCGCGCTGATATCTTCTGTTGCGGTAACATAAATATCAACGTTACCGGCTAAGGTTGAGCCATGCACGATACGCACCTGCGCTTCTGTCGCTATGCGACGCGGCATATCAGATAACACCAGCGGCTCTATACTGTTCTCGCCCAAAGCGCCGACTGCCAGTACGCTGTAATACGCACCGGCATCCAGCATCAGGTCTTCATCTATAACAACCACACTGTTATCGGCATCAGCAGCCACTTTCACATTGTAGGTATCAGGCGCCACAGCTACGTAAGGTGTAAAATCCGGGAAGGCTAACGCATCCACCAGCGTAATAGCATCATTGACGATAACATCCACTGCCGGTGCATCAGATACATTGTGCACCACTCTTACTGAGGATGTCGCATTGCCATCGAGAATAGCCATTTCAGTGCCATCCTGCGCTACAGCGAGTAAGGATACCGGTGACTCACCAGAGTATTGGCTGTCTATCGCTGCGACAACCAAATCAGTCCCAGCGGTACTTAAGTCTAAGGTTCCACTGTCAAACACCACGGTATTAGTGCCAGGCAAGGTAATACGCACCTGATACTGGGCAGGGTCAACTTCCACGTAATCGGTAAAGTCTTTAAACATTAATGTTGCAAGCGGCGAGCCCAGCTCTGCATCCGGTGCCGTTACATGCACGTCAACCTCTGGCGCACCGGCTGCGGCATGGACAACCTGCAAGCGAATTTTACCGCTGCTAACGTCGGCCGTGGTGCCCGGCACAACCAGCGCTTCGAGTGAGTCATCCATCACTTTGCCCACGGCAAATACGGTGTAACGTTTTGCCTCTTCCAGGCTTAAATCGATTGGGCCGATAACAGTTGCGGTGTCATCACCCGGCAGAAGTGCCTCTGCGGCGATACTGTAAGTGGCAGGCGGCAGCTCCAGCACGTCAGACGCCTGTGCAAAAGCAAGATCAGTGATAACCGCATCGCCGTTGGCCAGAATGTTCACGTCTGGCGCGTCGATAACGGCATGCACTACCTGAACGGTAGCATCTTCAACAGCGGGAGGTTCAGGAGTTGGGGCCGGATCATCATCATCGTCTAACCAGCATCCGGTTAAAGAAAGTGCCAATACTGCAGGTAAAGCAAAGTGTTTTATCTTAAGCATTGTTATAACCCTTCAGTTAAAAGTTGCTGAAGTGTTACGCCAGACTAAAACAGCAGGATCATTGCGTTTAAATGACAAAATTAGAACAAAAAGGCCAACAAAAAGCACTGATCCAAGCTCAGTGCATTAACGTAAGGCGGCGCTACCGGCTGATATGGGCTGGCTGCGGCAGGAATGGGACCAAATGACGCTGACGCCAGCCAGTCAGATACTCTGGCACCGGCAATTGCTGACGTTCCTCATCCGACACCCGCCAGCACCAGTTCAGGTATTCGTTGAGCTGGCGCTTAACAGACATAAATTCAGCCGGTATTGCTAACGCCTCAGCGGCAGTTTTCACTGCTTTTGTCAGCTCGTTTACGGTTTCTTTATAACCGGCGAAGCTGTCGTTGTGATAAAAGCGCTGCGGGCACTGTGACAACGGCAACTCTTTGGCCTGGGTGATAATATCAACCAATAGCTTAGC
This sequence comes from Rheinheimera aquimaris, assembly GCF_020531985.1. Lineage (GTDB taxonomy): Bacteria > Pseudomonadota > Gammaproteobacteria > Enterobacterales > Alteromonadaceae > Alishewanella > Alishewanella aquimaris. The sequence continues at coordinate 88,719 of NZ_JAJAVQ010000003.1, forward strand.
GTGGCGGCGCACATCACGTGGTGGCATGCCCGGAATGTTCATCAGGCTTTCTGCCGTGGATGGCCGGCGTTTGGCAAGTTCAATAAGGTGGATATCTTTTAAAATGAGCCCCAGTGCCAAATCACGCTGCTGCGCATAGCTGTAGCGCCAGGCCGCCAGCTCGCGCAGTACCGCCAGCTCACGTGGGCTGAGCTGCCAGCTGTTTTTGATTTCCAGATACTTAAACGCCAATGGCAGCTGTTGTTCACGCCGGCGCATGAGTTGCGCGCCTTCAAGTAACAATAGCTGCTGCTGCATGTCACTCATGTGAGACAGTAATTTGTCGTATAACGGATACAAAAAATGCACATCGTTTGCAGCATATTGTAATTGCGTTGCCGTTAGCGGCCGCGCCAGCCAGTCAGTACGGGATTCACTTTTATCCAGCACTTCACCACTTAGCTGCTCGACCAGACGGGCATACCCCATGCTGCTGCCCCAGCCAATCAGCTCGGCAGCCAACTGAGTGTCAAACAGCGGGTTAATATCGATAACCCCAATAGTTGCCAGCGCTTCTATGTCTTCACTGCATGAGTGCAGTAGCTTCACTATGCGGTTGTCTGACATCAACTGCACAAAAGGTGTCCAGTCGGTAATCTCAAGTGGGTCAACCAGCGCCAGAGCGGCGCCGTCAAACATCTGGATCAGGCCAAGCTTGGGCGCCAGCGTGCTTTGACGGATAAATTCTGTATCCAGTGCCAGCACTTTGCGCTGTGCGGCCCTCTGACAATAAGCTGCCAATGCCGCGTTGTCGGTTATCAACCCTGTCATCTGTTACCTGTATTACTCTGGTAATGAAAATATACTGCAAACAAAAGCCGGCATCAGAGCCGGCTTTTGTTCTATTGCGTGTTAACCGCGAAGTTCACGCCGCAAAATTTTACCAACATTGGTTTTTGGCAATTCTGTGCGGAATTCTACCAGTTTTGGTACTTTATAGCCCGTTAAATGTTGCCGGCAATGTTGGATGATCTCCTGCTCAGTGAGGCTGGCATCTTTTTTCACGATAAACAGTTTTACCGCTTCACCTGTGGCTTCATTTGGCACGCCAACAGCTGCAACCTCAAGCACTTTGTCATGCATGGCGACAACTTCTTCAATTTCATTCGGGTACACGTTAAAGCCAGACACCAGAATCATGTCTTTTTTACGGTCAACGATATAAAAGAAGCCCTCTTCGTCCATACGGGCGATATCGCCGGTATACAACCAGCCGTCTTTTAGCACTTTCGCGGTTTCTTCCGGACGGTTCAGATAACCCAGCATGACCTGTGGCCCTTTTACCAGCATCTCGCCCGGCTCACCCGGCGGCACTTCGTTACCGTCATCATCAACCAGTTTGATATCAGTGGAGGGTGCAGGTAAACCAATACTACCGTTGTAACCGTCAATATCGTATGGGCTTACCGTTACCAACGGGCAGCATTCTGTCAGGCCGTAGCCCTCAAGTAAGCGGGTACCGGTTACTTTCTGCCAGCGCTCTGCAACAGGGCGCTGTACCGCCATACCGCCACCAATAGAAGCTTTTAAGCCACTGAAGTCTAACTGAGCAAAACCAGGGGTATTCAGCAGGCCATTATACAGCGTGTTTACACCGGTAAAGATGGTGAAATGAAATTTGCTCAGCTCTTTGACGAAGCCTTTCATATCGCGCGGGTTTGTAATAAGCAGATTTGTTGCGCCATATTTGAAAAAGGTAAAGAAGTTCGCGGTTAACGCAAAGATATGATACAGCGGCAATGCAGTGACAACCTGTTCTGCCCCTTTTTGCAGTAACTTATCCAGACAGCCACTGACCTGCTCCAGGTTACCCACCATATTACGATGCGTTAGCATGGCACCTTTAGACACACCTGTGGTACCGCCGGTATATTGCAAAAAGGCGATGTCACTGCCCTGCAATTCTGGCTTACGGTAATTACAGGTAGCGCCTTTCTCCAGCGCGCTGTTAAAGCGAACAAACTTACTCAGGTTATACGCTGGAACCAGCTTTTTAATATGTTTGACAACCAGATTAACTATTGTGCCTTTAAGCGTGCCAAGACGGTCACCCATTTTGGTCAGAATAATATGATCCAGCTTTACTTTGCTTGCTATCGCAGCCAGCGTGTGGGCAAAATTATCCACTATCACTATGGCTTTCGCTTTCGAATCGTTTAACTGATGTTCCAGTTCTCGCGGGGTGTACAGCGGGTTGACGTTCACGACAACACAACCAGCGCGTAATATCCCCATTAAGGCGATAGGATATTGCAGCAAGTTTGGCATCATAATGGCAACAGCGTCACCTTTTTTCAGCCCCAACTCAGTCTGTAAATAAGCCGCAAAAGCGGTACTTTGTTTATCCAGCTCGCGGTAACTGATGCTTTTACCCATATTGATAAAAGCGGTTTTGTCCGGGTATTGGGCGATGCTTTGTTCAAAAATATCCAGTAATGACGGGTAATGATCAGCGTTAATTTCTGCGGGTACGCCTGACGGGTAACGTTTTATCCAAACTCTATCCACCGCCCTCTCCTCTTGTCTAAGGTTATTATTTTATAGATATAAAACCACCTGCACGCAATCTGTTGTTGCGCTTAATTGCTGTGGTGGCTTCATTGGAGTTTTTACTCTAACGGCTAATCATCCCATAATTGCCGGCGTTGCACAATTAGCGCTGTTTATTGCTCCGGTTTAATAAACTTTAATGTCATACGGTCACTTTCACCGATTTTCAGATATTCTGCTTTGTTATAGTTACCCATAGCCAGTGTCGGCGGCAACGCATAAACCCCTTTCGGGTAATTTTTGGTATCTGCCGGGTTAGCATTAAGCTCGCTGCTTTCCATTAATGTAAAACCTGCCAGCTCTGCGGCCTCTATCACATAAGACTCATCCAGATAACCTTCTACTGCAGAGCTTGAAATATCAGACAATCTGGCGGCACGATGCTCGACCATACCCAGGATGCCGCCTGGCTTCAATGCCGCGAAAATACTTTGTAAAGTGGCAAACAAGTTACCGTCTTCATTCCAGATATGCGCATTGCGAAATGTCAGCACCATGTCATATTGCTCATTTTGCTGCGGATAAAACAGTGGCGGGTCGAGCTCAATCATGTCAGGCGTGCCAAAGTATTCAGCATTGTCAGCTATACGCTGCGCCAACCGCTCACTAACCCGCGCCCAAAAAATACTGCGGTCGTCTTTCAGTGAACCGTCGTTATGGCGAAACTGCGCCAATGTCAGCTTTCCCTGTTCTTTTAAAAACGGCGCCAGTATTTCGGTGTACCAGCCATGCCCTGGCCAGATTTCCAGTACAGACATGTCTGGTTTAATACCAAAAAACTGCAACGTTTGTGCAGGATGACGGTACTCATTACGTTGGATATGTTCAGCGCTGCGCTGCGCTGACTCAGCCAGTTGCTGAAACTCTGTAGACTGGGCGGCAGTATCTGCCACCGAAGAGAACGCTATACAGCTAAACAATAAAGATAACACCACTGTCTTTCTTGTAGTAATAATTGACATACTTCAAACCTTTATAAGTGCTGGCAATACTAATAGGCAGCGAAACTGCCATATATATTAACTAATGCTTCGAGTATTCAGTTTTAATTCAGTTCCCTGCACAGTTAATTTAGCCGCCTTGCATGCATAATTCAAAACAGAACATTGAGCCTGTTATACTGCCGCTTCATCGACATCCGTTTGTCACAGCTACGCTATAAAGTACACTAGCAGCTAATAACATCAAGCCCTATTAAGGTAAACCTGTATGCGCCGACATTTGTTATCGTTATCTTTGTTGTTTACACCGGTTGTAGCTCTGGCCGCACCGAAGAACATTATTTATATGATTGGTGATGGTATGGGCCCGGCGTATCTGTCGGCGTATCGTTACTATAGTGACGATACCAGTACCAAAACGGTGGAAAACACGATTTTCGATGAGTTGTGGCAAGGGGTGGCCAGTACCTACCCTGATGACGATACCTACGTTACTGACTCTGCAGCAGGCGCTACAGCACTGGCAACAGGTGTGAAAAGCTACAATGGTGCCATATCGGTAAACCGCCAGCACATTCCTATCGGCACTATGATGCAGCTGGCGAAAAGGCTGGGCAAAGCCAATGGCATAGTGGCCAGTTCACAAATTAACCATGCCACACCGGCCTCTTTTTTGGCACATAACAAAAGCCGTCGTAACTATAATGAAATAGCCGACATGTTTCTGGACTACCGCATTAATGGCATGCCGGTTGCGGATCTGATGTTAGGTGGTGGTACGGATTACTTTATCCGTAACGGCCGTGATTTGGTTAGTGAATTCAAAGAGCTGGGTTTTCAATACACTGACAGCTGGCAACAGCTGGACACCCTGACTAAAACACCGGCACTGGCGTTACTGGCAGAAACAGCGTTACCTGCGGCACTTAACAGCAAGCAGGATAAGCAACTGGCCACGCTGACCGAGAAAGCATTACAGCTGCTGACACCCGCCGAGAAAGGCTTCGTACTGATGGTTGAAGGCAGCCAGATTGACTGGTGTGGCCATGATAATGATATCGCTTGCGCTATGGCTGAAATGAACGACTTCGCCAAAGCCATAGCAGTTGCCAAAGCCTATGTGGATAACCACCCGGATACCTTACTGGTCATTACAGCAGATCACGAGACTGGCGGTTTATCCCTTGGCGCCGCAGGTGAATATAAGTGGCTGCCTGACGTAGTGAAACAAGTTAAAGCGACCGGTCGCAGTATTGCGAAGCAGTTAAAACAAGCCGGCTCAGATCAGGATGCCCTAGCACTGTGGTCAGATTTGACCTCTATTAGTCTTAACGATGCCGAAAAAGCAGAGCTGTTAAGTACACGTAAGCAAGACGAAGACACTCTGCGTAAATTATCCAACAAACTGGTGGCCAAATATTCGTTCACTGGCTGGACAACCGGTGGTCACACAGCGATTGATGTGGCGGTGCTGGCCTATGGTAAAGACGCAAAAAACTTTGCCGGCTTTCAGGACAACACCCATATTGCGAAAAAGCTGATCCAATATATTCAGCAGACTAAATAAACTTAGCTAGCTGACGCTAAAACTACTGCGCCGCTATTAACTGGCGGCGCAGCTTTGGTGCACTGGTATCAGGATGCAGCCAGATATCAAAAAAAGCGCTGCCGAAGTTAGCATCTGTCAGCGTTCCGGTTTCTTCACCATTAAAGTAAAATATCACGCTCCCGTCAGCTTGCAGCAGCGCCGATAAGGTGTCGCCTTCTTTTACATCCTGCCACACACTTTGTAGCTGCCCGGCCCACTGCTGTTGCTGTTGTTCACTGCTCCGCCCGAGTTTACGCCATTCATCGATCGTCGCATCAATAAACTGCTGCTTACTGATGTCACGCTTGTATGTCAGTGCTAACAGTAAAGGTGAACTTTGCCGGTAGCTTTCAAAAGTACCGCTTTCGCTCGCCAGCCGGGCATCATACAGCTGCCAGAACAGATAGCGATATGTGCCCTCACCAACAGTTTTAAGCTCTGGCAGAGCGTAACTATTCACAGTAAACAGCAACACTATCGCCCCACTAAGCTGTTTCAACATATAGCCTCCGGCTTTGGCCTAATAAGATGGCAATGAGTGCCCAGACAACTATCAGGCAGACGGCAGACCACATGCCTGACGGAAACTGCAAGGCGCCACCACTGAGCGCCGCCCCACTGTAATAAGACAAGGGCCCGCCGCTTGCTCCCAGTATGGCGGCAAGCCAGGGCGGGGTAAGTACGCTGGCCATAAACTCAACTGACGCAAGCGCAAAGATGGCCCACAGGGCTATAAACCACAGCGGCAACCCCATGAGCTCAACGCCTTGTGCGCTGAGAAACTGCAATATATTGCACTGGATTAACAGAGCATCAATACACAGCCCGATAAGCAGAATAATGAGTACTGCCAGGCGCTGTCTTAATGTCAGGCACCAGAGGCCATAACACCAATACATTGCAACCGGCACTAACGCCAGGTTCTGCCAGAAAATCAGTGCAAACCAACCTAGCTGAAAACCTATCAGTGCCCGCCAGTTAAAACCTGTTGCAATGCTCACTGTTTCATCCTCTGCGCGACTTTATTGCGTAAGCCATAAGGCAACATAGACAGCAGCTTTAACATAAAACTTAAACGCAACGGAAAGCGCAGCCGTGTTTTCCCTTGCTGTAAGCCGTTATAAATACGCTTTGCTGCCTCTTGTACCGGCAGTAAAAATGGCATGGTAAAATCATTTTTTTGGGTCAGCGGCGTATCGACAAAGCCGGGTTCAATCAAATGCACACTGATGCCACTGCCTGCAAGATCGAGCCGCAAGGTGTCGGCAAAATAACTGGTCGCAGCCTTACTGGCCCCATATGCCTGAGATTTGGTGAAAGGGAAAAAATGTGCCATAGAGCTGACAATTGCCAGCTTCGGCGCTAAAGACGCTTTTAGCAGCGGCATAAAATATTTAGTGCTACTTACCACCGCCTGAAAGTTAATCGCGAAGGTTCTGTCAAAAGCAGTTAAATCCAGATCGTTAACATCGACGTATTCGCAGGTACCGGCATTTAGCAGCAGCAGATCCAGCACGACGCCCTCTGCGTGTAAACGCTCAGCACATGAACGAAGTGCATCCCGGTCAGTCAGATCAAGTACAACGGCATGAATAGCGCCCTGTTGGCGCCTCAGCTCATCCAGCTTATCTTTTGAACGCGCCACCGCGTATACTGTCCAGCCTTGCGCCGCGTAATAAAGCGCCAGCTCCCGGCCAATGCCGGAACTGGCTCCGGTAATTAAGCAGGTAGAATTCATAAAAGCCCCTCAACAATACGACGTTGTTAAGGTTACGGTTGTACTAGCAGATTGGATTTATTCAGGCGTAAAGATCGACACCCAGCAAGGATTGTACTTCACTGCGGCGCTGCTCGTTGGCCTGGCTTTGATAGGCATCTATTGCCTGTTGGCTGCGCCTGTCGGTAGCGGCGCGGAAATTAGCTTGCTGACGCCGTTCATCGTCCAGCCGGTCGATAACGGCAGAGCTGGCCCGGACACCGCGCCCTTGTGGCAATTCCGTAGTTTGCTCGTTACGCAGCTGGGCACGGCGAGGCTCAGTGCCGTTAAAAACGGTACTGATACTTTGCGTTGCATTAGCAGCAGAATTGATATTCAGTGTCATAGCACACTTTCCGGACGAACTTAGCGCTAATTATAACCAGCACAGCCAACAAACCAAGTATTTTTATTTGCCGGGCAGTTTCTGCCAGGTCACTTCATCTCTTACATATACCGGTTCAGCGTGCTCCGCTGCAATAAAAGCACCGCTGGCCAAAGCCGGTAATGCAAGCGTAAGCATGTCCTGCGCCGAGGGATACAAAATATCATTGGCAATGCTGACGTGCTGCAGCGCAGATAATTGCCGGGCGTAAGTTTGCCAGCCGGTGCCAACCCCCATTACCGGGCCACTTAAGCTAAAAGCACTAAGTGCATCAGGTTTTATCGCTACCTCTTCACTTTGTGCCTGCATCAGGGCATTGCTCAAGGTATCGTTCAGTGCAAACCGGGCGATATACACTTCTGCCATCCGGGCATCTATCGCCGCAATGACATGAGTGGCGCTGTGTAACCGTGCTGCAGCTTGCGCCATCGCCGCCAAAGTAGATACGCCATACACCGGTATATCAGCACCAAAAGCCAGCCCCTGAGTAACCCCGACACCGATACGCACGCCGGTAAAACTGCCCGGCCCGCGGCCAAATACAATACCATCGAGCTGAGCCAGGCCGACACCGGCTTCGCTCAGCAGTTGCTGTACCATCGGCAGAATACGTTTACTGTGCTGCTGCGGGCAAACCTCATCCAGCGTCAGTATCTCACTGCCCAGCTGCAAAGCTACAGAGCACGCTTCAGTAGAGGTATCTAGGGCAAGTAGTTTGCTATTTGCTTTGGTCAACGTCATTGTCCTGTTTTATCTGTTGTAAAAAGTTTACCGCCTCATCGAGCGAGCGGGTGCGGCGCATCGGCGGCAAACTGGTTAAAAATACCTCGCCGTAAGGTTTGGTAACCAGACGGTTATCACAAATGACCATAACGCCTCGGTCGGTCACATCGCGGATCAGCCGTCCGACCCCTTGCTTTAAAGTGATCACCGCTTGCGGTAGCTGTACTTTGGCAAAAGGGTCCTCACCACGTAAGGCGCAGTCTTCACTACGGGCTTGCAATAATGGCTCGTCAGGCGAGGCAAACGGCAGCTTGTCGATAATCACGCAGCTGAGAGCATCACCACGCACATCCACACCTTCCCAGAAACTACCAGTGCCCAGCAGCACAGCATTATCCAAAGTGACAAACTGTTCCAGCAACAGGCGCTTACCTGTGCTGCCCTGCACTAATACCGGTTGGCGCACTAAATCCGGTAATTGTTTCGCAACCAATTGCAGCATACGATGGCTGGTAAACAGGAAAAAGCAGCGCCCGTTATTCGCTTCTACCAAGCGCACTGCAATTTGCAGCAGCTGGCGCGCCATGCCCTGCTCATGCGGCTCGCTCATATACCTGGGTACGCACAGCATCGCCTGTTCACTGTAATTAAACGGGCTTTGCAACAACAACGTTTTTGCACGGGTTAAACCCATTTGCATAGTGTAATGTGTAAAGCCGTTATTCACAGACAAGGTGGCTGATGTAAAGATCCAGCTGCGCTCATTTTCAGCAACAATAGTGCTGAATTTATCTGCGATACTTAAAGGCGTCAGATGCAAATTAACGTGCAGGCGGGTTGTTTCATACCACAAACTAACGCCGCTTTGCTGCATATCCATTAATTTCAGTAACCTGGCCTTACACAGCGCTAAACGTTCAAAGGCGTTATCAATCAGATCGCTACGACCAAGGCTGCTTTTCATGACCAGATACAGCATATCGATTGCTTCACTGACACGGTTCAGCGCAGTTTGCATTGCCGCTTGCTGATAGGCCTCGCGCCAGTTACCACGCGCTGGATCTGTGGCAAACTGCAGCCGCCAGTCTTTAACCAGTTGCGCTACTTTATCTGCTGTTTTTGCCAGTTGCGGATGATCACGCAGTTCGCTTTTGCAGGCAATATCAATATCGCGGCACAGGTCGAGCAGTAAGCGGCTTGAAACATTCTCACCAAAATAGTCACTGGCGATATCTGGCAGCTGATGGGCTTCATCAAAAATAATGACATCCATCTGCGGTAGCAATTCGCCAAAGCCGGTGTCTTTTAATGCCAAATCGGCGAAGAACAAGTGATGGTTTACTACCACCAAATCAGCAGCCTGTGCCTTTTTACGCGCCTTTAGTAAATGACAATCTTCGTACACCGGACAGTCTTTACCCAGACAATTGTCGGTAGTACTGGTGACATAAGGCAACGCCTTAGAGTCTTCGGCAATGTAGGTCAGCTCACCGATATCACCGCTTTGGGTCTCGGCAGACCACTTTTTGATTAGGCTCAGATCCTGGATCAGCTGCTCATCCTGCAGCGGCACATGATTATAATGCTGCTCTAACCGGAACAAACATAAATAGTTGCTGCGCCCTTTTAACAGTGCCAATTGCAATGGGCTGGCCAGAGCCTTAACCACCTTAGGCAGATCGCGAAAATACAACTGTTCCTGCAGATTTTTGGTGCCGGTAGATAATACAACTTTTTTGCCGCTTAGCAGCGCCGGAACCAGATAAGCGTAGGTTTTACCGGTGCCGGTGCCGGCTTCGACCACCAAAGCCCCTGGGTGCTCAATCACATCAGCTACCGCCTGCGCCATTTGTAACTGGGCATCACGGGCATTAAAGCCGGCAATGTGTTTTGCTAAGGCGCCACCAGAGGCAAAAGCACTCGTTACCTGCTTAAGCATAACAGCTCAGGTATGATCGAATAAAAGCGGTGATAAATAACAAAGACAACAGATAGCAACCGGCAGAAAAAACAGGCCGCTATTATGCCTCAACAACGGCGGATTTCAGACAAAAATATCCAGATGACCATCTTTATCAACATGCTGCTCATCTTCGGGTGTGGTATAGGGGGCATCGGGGTATTCATCCTGACGACGGTCACGCTTACGCTGTGGCCGCTGCAAAATCAGGTATTTCTGCTCGTGCGGTTTAACCGGGCTCAGCCGTGCCTCTTTAAATACTGGCACAACCTGTTTCGGATCGGGTTCCACCGGCGAGCCGGGTACACGCTGAACAAAGGGCATAAAAGCATCCATCACACTCTCCTGCAGTTACTTCCTCTTATCGGCAACAGAGCGGTAAGCTTTAACGCCCTGTTAACGATAAGAGTACGTTGCCACTGACAAGTTCAGACGATATACCGCAAGGCTCAGCCAAATGGTTGTTCAATATCCACTGCAGGTTCAGTAAACCAGCGCGGTCCCTGCTCTGTCATATAAAAATGGTCTTCAAGCCGCACGCCAAACTCGCCCGGCAACACCAGCATAGGTTCATTGCTAAAGCACATGCCCGTCGCCAGTTCTGTGGTATTTCCTTCAACCAGATAAGGCCATTCGTGTATGTCGAGCCCGATACCGTGCCCGGTACGATGGGGTAGCCCCGGCAAGTTATAATCCGGACCGTAACCTTGCTGCTGCAAATAACCACGCGCTGCGCGGTCAACCTGCTGACAGGCTATACCGTTTCTGGCTGCAGCAAAAGCGGCTTGCTGGGCATGTTTTTCATGCTGCCACACCGTGCGCTGGCGCTCATTCGCCTTACCAAAAACATAGCTTCGGGTAATGTCAGATAAGTAACCATGCACACGGCAACCGGTGTCGATCAGTACCATATCGTTATCAGACAGTGTTTTGGGGTGCGCTACGCCATGTGGGTACGCGGTATCTTCGCCAAACAAGACGATACAAAAATACGACCCCGAGGCAGCCCCCACTTTTTTGTGTGCCAGATGAATAAACTCGGTTACCTCGATGGTGCTAATGCCGTCATATAAAATACTGGCAGCGGCTTTATGTACCGCCAGCGTCATATCCATTGCTGTTTGCATCAGAGCCAGTTCTGCTGCCGATTTGTGCATCCTGCACGACGCAGTAACAGGGCGTGCATTGGAAATCCGCAGGTTCGGTAAATGTTGCTGCAAACCATCGGCAATGAAAAACTGCGCACTTTCATCCAGCGCCAATTTTGCCTGTTCACCAAAGCGTTCTCTGATCCGCTGCGCGCATAACGCATAAGGGTCATCATGCTCTTGCCAGCTGAGTACCTCACCTTTAATAAGCATCAGCGGTGCGATACTGCCAATTTCAAAATGCGGAATAACATAAATCAGCGAACCATCAGCAAACAACAGCGCGGCCACTAAGCGCTCGCTCGCATACCAGTCTACACCCGTGAAGTAACGCAAATTAGTACCGGCGTTCAGCAACATGACATCTGATTGCTGCTTTGCCATTAAGCCAAGCGCTTTATCAATACGCCGCTGATATTCATCTACTGCTATCGGCCTGACATTTGCGGTCATATCATCTAACTGTGCTAACGCCTGCTCTGTGGTTAAGCCACCAATACCTTTCGCCATTATATCCCCAGGGTATTTTTATCTGTTGAATGGAAGTAGTTCAGTATACTCCCGACATCAGGCTGATGAAACCAGCCCAGCCAACCAAGATGACTATACAACTTGACCACAATTTAACCAAACAAGCCCAAAGTCCAGACCGCCAACAATAATTATTTTCCTGCCTGAGTAGTCGAGATAATATAAAATCATTAAATATCAGAGAATTAAATTCTATCTAGAATTTAAACAAGGTGAATTTCTACTTGATGTTTTTAATTAGCACAGGTAAGTTGTATAACATCTTAATCAGCAAGAATTGCAAAATGAACAACGTCACTGTACTGCATCATCATAGCGACTAGCCGTCCGGATAATTCGGAGGGCTAATTTCTGGCGCTCCGGTGGTACAGCAACACATCAACCCCGAGCCCAGGCCCGGGGTTTTTGTTTTTATGCTTTATACAATTTAATTATCGTCACGGAGACCAATATGAGTCCGGCAACTGAATCAAAACGTTTACGCATCGCCATGCAGAAATCCGGCCGTTTGTCGGTCGACTCGCAAGCCCTGCTGACCAGCTGTGGGTTAAAAATCAACCTGCGCGAACAACGGCTGATTGCGCATGTCGAAAATATGGACATCGATATTCTGCGGGTGCGTGATGACGATATTCCTGGCCTGGTGATGGACGGAGTTTGTGATCTGGGTATTGTTGGCGAAAACGTACTGGAAGAAGAGTCACTGCAGCGCAAACTGGATAACGACAGTTTTGATTACACTGTACTAAAACGGCTGGATTTTGGCGGTTGCCGCTTATCGATAGCCGTGCCACAGGAAGAAAACTACACCGGCGCTGCCTCATTAGACGGTAAAACCATCGCCACCACTTACCCACGTTTGCTGGGGCGCTACTTAAAGCAGCAAGGCGTTAATGCCCGTATCGTGAATTTAAAAGGCTCAGTCGAAGTGGCACCACGCGCCGGGCTGGCCGATGCTATCTGTGATCTTGTCTCTACCGGCGCCACACTGGAAGCCAATGGCTTAAAAGAAGTCGAAGTGATTTACCGCAGTAAAGCGGTGCTTATTCAGCGTAAGGGCTTAAGCGATGAGCGCCAGCTCAAGCTAATCAACAAACTAATGCCACGCATTAACGGCGTAATGCAAGCTAATGAAAGTAAATACATTATGCTGCATGCGCCACGCACTCGACTGGATGAGGTTATCGCGCTGCTGCCAGGTGCGGAAAACCCGACCATGCTTCCGCTGGCCGGCAACGATGAGATGGTAGCCATACATGTGGTCAGCAGTGAAACCCTGTTTTGGGAAACCATGGAGCAGTTAAAAGCGCTGGGCGCCAGCTCCATCTTAGTGCTGCCAATTGAAAAGATGATGGAGTAACCATGAGCCGCGTGATTGATTGGGCTTCGTTATCTGACGCCGGGCAACAGGCCGCTCTGGCACGGCCGGCACTTGCGGATTCGGCATCCTTAAGTACGCAGGTAGCAGAGATTATCCGCAATGTTCGTGCGAACGGCGATGCGGCGCTACGTGCCTGCAGCCAGCAGTTTGATGGCCTGGAGAGCAACCCGATAGCGCTAAGCACGACGGTAAAGCAAGCGCAGCTGGCAAAGCTATTGCCAGAGCGTAAAGCCGCTATTGAGCTGGCGTACGACAATATTCGCAAGTTTCACGCTGCCCAGTTGCCGCGTGATATCGAAGTAGAAACCAGTACCGGTGTTATGTGCCAGCTAAAAAGCCGCGCCATAGCTGCGGTCGGTTTGTATATCCCTGGTGGCAGTGCGCCACTGCCCTCCACGGTACTGATGCTGGGTGTGCCGGCACAGTTAGCCGGTTGCGAGCGCATAGTGCTGGTAACACCGCCTGGCAAGCCAGCTGCAGGCGATATCGCGCCGGAGATTCTGTATGCGGCAGAGCTTTGTGGCATCAGCGAGATTTACACCATCGGCGGCGCACAAGCGATAGCGGCACTAGCCTATGGTACTGAAACCATAACCAAAGTGGATAAAATCTTCGGCCCGGGTAATCGTTATGTTACTGAAGCCAAACAGCAGGTGAGCCAAGATGCCAAAGGCGCACAAATAGATATGCCGGCCGGCCCGTCGGAGGTGCTGGTACTGGCCGATAACAGCGCCAATGCAGCCTTTGTCGCTGCCGACTTGTTATCTCAAGCCGAACACGGCCCGGACTCACAAGTGATCTTAGTCAGTGACAGCAGCGGTTTAATTGCCGCTGTACAGGCAGAAGTGGCCAGCCAGCTCTCGCAACTGCCACGCAAAGATATTGCAGAGGCCGCACTTAGCCACAGCCGCTATATTTTAACCGCCGATTTAGCCCAGGCGGTGACGGTAACAAATGCCTACGCGCCGGAGCATTTAATTGTGCAAACAGCCTGCGATGATGAGCTGGTAGCGCAATTTAACAGCGCCGCCAGTATCTTTGTCGGCAAATGGACGCCAGAGTCTGCCGGTGACTACGCCAGCGGTACCAACCATGTGCTGCCCACCTATGGTTACAGCAAAACGGTATCCAGCTTATCGCTGGCCGATTTTTACCGCCGCTTTACGGTGCAAAAGCTAAGCGCACAGGGCATGCGTAATATCGGCCCGGCCATTGTCACGCTGGCACAAGCCGAAAGCCTGGACGCGCACGCCAATGCAGTGCGGCTACGTCTGGCAGAACTCACAACTATTGAAGGTTAAGCACAAGATGGCAAACTCAACCCCAACTGGCGTATATAACCTGGCCAGACAAATTGTAAAAGACCTCGTGCCTTACGCCTCGGCGCGCAGCAGCATGAGTGGCGGTGCTGTCTGGCTTAACGCCAATGAAAATGCCTTAGCACCAAGCTATCAGCTGGATGGCACTTTTAACCGCTATCCATCCTGTCAGCCAAAAGCGGTAATTAATGCTTATGCCGACTATGCCGGTGTATCACCCGAGCAGGTACTGGTAAGCCGCGGCGCCGATGAAGGCATTGAGCTTTTGATCAGAAGCTTCTGCGAACCGAAACAGGACAGCATTACCATTTGCCCGCCAACCTATGGTATGTATGCGATAAGCGCTGAGAGCAACCAAACGGCTGTGAATAAAGTGCTGCTGATTAACAACGAGCAGCTGGATTTAGCCGGTATTTTTGCCACCAGCCCTAAGCTGGTGTTTATCTGCAGCCCGAATAACCCGACCGGCGATTTGATCCCGCGTGAGCAAATTATTGCTGTACTTGAGCATTTCGCCGGCAAAGCCCTGGTGGTGGTGGATGAAGCCTATATTGAGTTTGCACCTGAAGCGACGCTGGCCAATGAACTGGCTAACTACCCGCATTTAGTTATTTTACGCACCTTATCTAAAGCCTTTGGTCTGGCCGGGCTGCGCTGCGGTTTCGCGCTAGCAGCACCGGAGGTGATAAACGCACTTAAAAAAATGATCGCCCCCTACCCGATCGCCGAGCCGGTGGCACAAATTGCCGCCCAGGCGTTATCGAAAGCCGGTATTACGCAAATGCAGCAAAGCGTGGCGACAATAAACGCGCTTCGGCAGCAGTTTATCGCCTTTGCCAAATCACAAACTGGCGTAAAAAAGGTCTGGCCGAGCAATGCTAACTATGTGCTTTTGCAGGTTGCAAACGCCGCAGATTGCGTAAGCAGCCTTATTAAAAGCGATATTTTAATCCGCAATCAGTCCAGTCAGTTGGGCTTATCTGAAGTGGTGCGGATTTCCATTGGCAACGCCGATGAAATGCAGCGCCTGACACAGGCGATGCAGCAGTATTTTTCTAATACCGATAGCAAAGAGAGAGTAAGCGCATGAGTGGCCTGCCTATTTTATTTATCGACCGCGACGGCACCATGGTTGAAGAGCCGCCAATTGACAAGCAGCTCGACAGCCTGGAAAAGCTGGCCTATGAGCCGGGCTTAGTGCCTGCGCTGCTAAAACTGCAGGCCGCTGGCTACCGTTTAGTGATGGTGACCAATCAGGATGGTCTGGGTACCGATAGCTTCCCGCGTGACACCTTTGATGCGCCGCACGATAAGATGATGCAACTGCTGACCTCGCAAGGCATTATTTTTGACGATGTGCTGATTTGCCCGCACTTTGAACGTGAT
This sequence comes from Rheinheimera aquimaris, assembly GCF_020531985.1. Classification (GTDB taxonomy): domain Bacteria; phylum Pseudomonadota; class Gammaproteobacteria; order Enterobacterales; family Alteromonadaceae; genus Alishewanella; species Alishewanella aquimaris. The sequence goes on from NZ_JAJAVQ010000003.1 coordinate 104,426, forward strand.
AACTGCAGCTGCCGTAAGCCTAAACTGGGTTTGGTTAAAGAGTACCTGCAGCAGGGCAAAATCGACTTTACTAATTCCTACGTGATTGGCGATCGTATTACCGATGTGCAACTGGCCGAGAACATGGGCCTGCCGGCGTTTCAGTATAACCGCGACAGCTTAGGCTGGGCGCACATCACCAAACAACTGCTAAGTCGTGGCCGCAAAGCGACAGTTCGCCGCACCACGCGTGAGACCGATATTGAAATCAGTGTCGATCTGGATACCAGCGGCAATAACAGCTTTAACACCGGCGTCGGCTTTTTCGATCATATGCTGGAGCAAATTGCCACCCACGGCGGCTTTTCACTGCAGGTAAAGGTTGAAGGTGACTTACACATCGACGATCACCACAGTGTAGAAGATACGGCACTGGCACTGGGCCAGGCACTAAAACAAGCTTTGGGCAACAAACGCGGCATTAACCGTTTTGGCTTTGTACTGCCGATGGATGAATGCCGCGCTGAATGTGTACTGGATTTATCCGGCCGACCGCTGTTTGTGTTTAATGGCGAGCTGGGCGAAGGTGCTGTTGGCGGTTTGAACCTGGAGATGGTACCGCACTTTTTCCGCTCGTTAAGCGATGCCATGCTGATGACGCTGCACTTAAGCATTACGCCAGGTAACAAACACCATATGGTAGAGGGCTTATTTAAAGCCTTTGGCCGCGCGCTGCGTCAGGCCATTACCGTATCGGGTGAAGCATTACCCAGCTCAAAAGGGGTACTGTGATGCAACTGGTGATTGTTGATACCGGCTGTGCCAATATCAGCTCGGTGTATTTTGCCTTCAAACGTTTGGGCGTTGACGCCAGCATCAGCCGCGATGGCAAGGTAATAAAAGCGGCCGACAAGGTGCTACTGCCCGGTGTTGGCACAGCGCACAACGCTATGGCCAAGCTGCAACAGGCGGAACTGATTGACACGCTGCAACAGCTGCAACAACCGCTGCTGGGTATTTGCCTGGGTATGCAAATGCTTACTGCGCACAGCATGGAAGGTGATGTGCCATGCTTGAACCTTATCCCATCTGAAGTGCTACCGATGCAAAGCGCCGGCCTGCGCTTGCCGCATATGGGTTGGAACACACTGCATAGCATCAGCGAGCACCCGTTAATGCACGGCTTTTCTGTCATAGACTATGTGTATTTTGTGCACAGCTTTGCCGTTGCGCCCGACGCGTACAGTCTGGCGCAATGTCATTACGGTAATGATTTTGCCGCTGTAATTGGCAAAGACAATGTCGCTGGCGCACAGTTTCATCCCGAGCGCTCAGGTAAAACCGGCGCACGTTTATTACAGAATTTTCTGGAGTGGCAATTATGATTATCCCCGCCATCGATTTAATTGACGGCAATGTGGTGCGCTTGTACCAGGGTCGCTACGACAACACCACTCAATATGACTTTAGCCCTATAAGCTTGCGTAACCAATACGCCCAGGCCGGTGCAGACTGGCTGCACATTGTTGATTTATCCGGTGCTAAAGATGCCACTAAACGTCAGCTTAAACTGTTAACTGAGCTGATGACCGCTTCACCTTTACATATTCAGGTCGGCGGTGGCGTGCGCAGCGAGCAGGATGTGATTGATTTACTTGATGCCGGTGCCGGTCGTGTGGTGATTGGCAGTTTAGCTATACGCCAGAGCGAGCTGGTGCAAAGCTGGGTGCGCAAATACGGCGGCGAACACATCGTGCTGGCATTGGATGTCGCCATTAATGATAAAGGCGAGAAAACCCTGCCCTCGCATGGTTGGATTGAACAATCGAACATTACCCTGGAGCAGGTGCTGAACGGTTATATCGCAGCCGGTGCCAAACATGTGCTTTGTACCGATATAAGTAAAGATGGCACCCTAACCGGCTCTAATGTCACGCTGTACAAAGAGCTGGCCAGCAAATATCCGCAAATTCAGTGGCAAGCCTCTGGTGGCATTGGCAAGCTGGATGATATCCGCGCGTTAATTGGTAGCGGCGTAGCGGGCGTTATTTTGGGCCGATCATTACTGGAAGGTAAATTTACCCTTGAGGAGGCCATTGCATGCTGGCAAAACGGTTAATTCCCTGCCTCGATGTACGCGATGGCAAGGTCGTAAAAGGCGTACAGTTTCGTAACCATGAAATTATCGGTGATATCGTGCCGCTGGCACAGCGCTACGCTGAGGCCGGCGCCGACGAGCTGGTGTTTTATGATATTACCGCGTCGAGCGATGGCCGGGTGGTCGATAAAAGCTGGGTGCAGCGTATTGCCGAAGTCATCGATATTCCATTTTGTGTGGCCGGAGGTATTAAAACGGTTGCAGATGCCGGCAAGATCCTCGAGATGGGTGCTGATAAAATTTCGGTTAATAGCCCGGCGCTGAGCCGGCCTGATCTGATCAACGAGTTGAACTATCATTTTGGCCAACAGTGCGTGGTGGTTGGTATAGACAGCTTTTTCGATGTTGTGTCGGGTCAATATCAGGTGTACCAGTTTACCGGCGACGAGAGCCGCACTCAGAAAACCCGCTGGCTGACGCGCGATTGGGTCAGCGAAGTGCTGCAGCGCGGTGCCGGGGAAATAGTGCTTAATTGCATGAACCAGGATGGTGTGCGTCAGGGCTATGATATTGCCCAGCTTAAAAGCATCCGTGACCTTTGCACTGTGCCGTTGATCGCCAGCGGCGGCGCCGGCGCTATAGCACACTTCAGTGATGTGTTTACCCTTGCAGATGTCGATGGCGCGTTGGCCGCCAGCGTGTTTCACAAAGGCATTATCGAGATAGCACAACTTAAAGCACAACTGATTGCCGCTGGCATCAGTATCCGGCCGTAATGGGGACTATATGAATAACGAGCAAATCAACACATTAAACTGGCCTGACAATAAGCTGCTGCCAGCAATAGTGCAGCACGCTATATCGGGTAAGGTGCTGATGCAGGGGTATATGAACCCGGACGCGTTATCACACACCCTCAATAGCGGTGATGTCACGTTTTTCAGCCGCAGCAAACAACGGCTTTGGACCAAAGGCGAAAGTTCAGGCCATGTCTTAAAGCTGGTCAGTATCGACAGCGACTGCGATGCCGACAGCCTGTTGGTACAGGCACTGCCACAGGGCCCCACCTGCCATACGGGCACCGAAACCTGCTGGCATGACAACAGCGCCAACGGCCCGCAACTGGCGTTTTTGTATGACTTAGAACAGGTGATTAAAAGCCGGGAAGGCAGCGACCCGGCAAGCAGCTACACCGCCAGTTTATTTGCCAAAGGTGTAAAGCGTATCGCCCAAAAAGTCGGTGAAGAAGGCGTCGAATCGGCCTTAGCGGCAATGGCAGGCGATAAAGAAGAACTAGCCAATGAAGCGGCGGATCTCATTTTTCATTTGTTGGTGTTATTACGCAGTCAACAACTGGAACTGAATGACGTTGTGAAAGTGCTGCAGCAACGCCACAAATAGGCAGAACAGCGGCAGCTAAACTGTACAGTGACCGCACAGGTTTGCAGTGCAGAAGTGGCGAAAGCACGGCCGCATAACTACACTTAGCAGCGTCATGACCGCGAAACCACCGCATCTGCACCGCGAGGCTAATCTGATCCAGATGCTGGACCCAATGTCCACTGACTGGAATCAGGCGCTGCCTGCCCCCGATAGCACAGTAACCAATCAGTTGGTTGCTGCGCTTGATTTTTCCCGTTTAAACGCCCTTTTTGAAAACTTTCTACTGGTGATGAATATCCCCATTGCACTGATTGATTTGCAGGGCAAGGTACTGGCGTCGTCACGCTGGCAAAGGGCCTGTGTGCAGTTTCATCGTCAAAGTGAGGCAACATTAAAGCGCTGCCTGGAAAGCGACTGCGAGCTGTCTAAACAAACACTGCACGGCAAAAGCTACTCTCTTTATCGCTGCGGTAACGGCCTGACTGATTGTGCAACCCCGATTATGCTTGAAGGCCAGCACATTGCTAACCTGTTTATCGGCCAGTTTTTACTTAAAGAGCCCGACCCGGCTTTTTTCCGGGCGCAAGCAGCAGAGGCAGACTTTAACACCGACGACTATCTGGCTGCGATAGCAGAAATACCCATAGTTGACGAAGCAAAACTGCCTGCGATGTTAAATATGCTGGCTTCGCTGGCATTACAGTTTACTGAGCTTAGCCTGATTAATAACCGTTATCAGCGCAGCCTGCTACACACAGAACAGCAGGTGCAGCAGCGCACACAGGAATTAATGCTGCAAAATCAGATTTTAAGCCAGATAAGTGAAGGTGCAGAGCTAAAAACTATTCTGCATAACCTGGTTACGCAGGTCGAACAACTGCACCCGTTAACACACTGCTCTATTTTACTGCTGGATCAAGACGGTAAGACCTTGCGCCACGGTGCCGCGCCGACCCTGCCAGATGCATACAATCAGGCAATAGACGGCGTTACCATAGGTATTGGCGTTGGCTCCTGCGGCACTGCGGCATATACCGGCGAAACAGTGATTGTTTCGGATATAAGCACTCACCCTTACTGGCAGCCGTATCAGGCACTGGCACAACTGGCTGGCGTTAAAGCATGCTGGTCGCAACCGGTTAAAAATGCGCAAGGTAAAGTTCTGGGCACTTTTGCTATCTATCATGATGAGATAGCACAACCTTCTGCCGAGCTGCTGGAAAAAATTAAGGCTTACAGTAACCTGGCAGAACTAGCCATCGGCCGCTGGCTCAGCGCGGCACAAATCAGACGTCTGGCATTTTATGACAGCCTGACCGGGCTGGCTAACCGGCGCCTGCTGGAAGAGCATATGCTGCAGGCAATGGCTGCCAGTAGCCGCAGCCAGCACTATTGCGGTTTGATGTTTATTGATTTAGATAATTTTAAACCGGTAAACGATATCTATGGCCACAAAAAAGGTGACTGTCTGTTAGTCGAGATGGCAGCGAGGTTACGCAATACGGTCAGACAGGCCGATACGGTGGCACGTTTCGGCGGCGATGAGTTTATTGTGCTGCTCAGGGACATAGACCCGGACCACAACCGTAGCAAAGAGCATATGCAAATTATTGCAGCCAAAATCACCCAGGAGCTATCCCGCCCCTATCCGTTGACAGAGCAGTGTATGCATCAATGTGCCTGTAGCATAGGTTTGGTATTGTTTCAGGGTGACAATGATTGCGATGAATTGTTACGCCGGGCGGACAGTGCAATGTACCAGGCCAAGAACGGCAAATTAAATCAGCCTTGCTGGTTTAGCTAGCGCAACGGCCCGTTAAATCAACGCATTAAAATGTAACAGGCTTTGTCGGCGTCTTGACAAGCTTCGCCATGCCACAGACTATAGCCGGGTTCTGAGAGATCAGGTTCTACCGTTTTACCTTTCTGTTAACAAAAAAATTAGAAGAGTCGCTATGAAAAAATCCTTACTGATGCTGGCTGTCGCCAGTAGCTTTGTAATGGCAGATGAAGGCATGTGGATGCCACAACAACTGCCGCAAATTGCCACTGAATTAAAAGCTGCAGGTCTGGCGCTGAACCCAGCCGATCTGACCAAACTTACTGAGTTTCCTGCCGCTGCCATTGTCAGCCTGGGTGGCTGTTCAGCGTCTTTTGTATCGCCTGAAGGTTTGGTAGCAACAAATCATCACTGTGCCTATGGCAGCATTGCACATAATTCCACGCCCGAAAACGACTTATTAGCAAACGGTTTTCTGGCTAAAACAATGAAAGAAGAAGTGCCTGCCGCACCGGGCAGCCGTATTTTCGTGACCAAAGCCGTAGATAATGTCAGTGATAAAATCATTGATGCCAAAACAGCGAAGTTAAACGGCAAAAAGCGTATCGACGCGATTGAAGCAAACCAAAAAGCACTGGTTGCAGAATGTGAAAAAGATGAAGGCCATCGCTGCACGGTAGCCGCTTATTATGGCAGCCTGGAGTTCTATCTGATTAAACAGCTGGAAATTAAAGATGTGCGTTTAGTGCATGCACCAGCCGAAGGTGTAGGTAAATTTGGTGGTGATACTGACAACTGGATGTGGCCACGCCACACCGGCGACTACAGCTTTTACCGCGCTTATGTTAGCCCTGAAGGAAAATCAGCTGACTTCAGCACCGAAAATGTGCCTTACAAACCAGATTTCCATCTGACGCTGGCCAAAGACGGTGTAAAAGAAGGTGACTTTGTGATGGCACTGGGTTACCCGGGCCGCACCAACCGCCACCGCCTGCCAAGTGAAGTAAGTGACACCTTTGAATGGGCTTACCCTAATACCGTGGCGCATTATAAAAACACGCTGGACATTATTGCCCGCGAAACCGCTACAGACAAAGACGCTGAGCTTAAATATGCCAGCCGTGTCGCAGGTTTAAACAACTACATGAAAAACCGTCAGGGCATGCTGGACAGTTTTGCTCAAAGCGATTTTTTACAGCGTAAAACGGCTGAGCACGCTGAACTCACCACTTGGGTTAACAGCAGCCGTGACAATAAAAAAGCCTATGCCGCTGATCTGAAAAACATCGAAAAACTGTTGAAGCAGCGACAGGATCAGGACCACCGTGACTACCTGCTTGACAACGCTAAGCCGCGTTTACTGACTGTCGCCGCGGCGCTGTATCGCTTAGCGGAAGAAAGCACCAAGCCAGATGCCGAGCGTAAAGCTGGTTTCCAAAGCCGTGATTTACCGCGCTACAAAGCGTTTTTAACTGGCATGGAACGCAATTTCGCCGTTAGCGTAGAAAAGGCACTGGACCTTTATAACCTGAGCCGTTACGCCGCCCAGCCGAAGAAGCAACGTGATGCCGGGTTTGATAAAGTCATGGGTATCAAAGACGGTATGAGCGAAGCGCAGCTGAAAACGGTGATAGATAACTGGTATGCCAATACGGCATTAACCACGCTTGATAACCGTATGGCGCTGCTGGATATGACACCTGAACAGTTTGCCAAAACCGACGATGCTTTTGTTAAAGCTGCGGTAGCCCTGCACAAATGGAGCCTGAAACGCGAGGCTGCAGAAGAAGAACTGGCCGGTAAAATTCAGCAGGCTTACGCCAGCTACATGCGGGCAAAAATTGCGTTTATGCAATCTAAAGGACAAGCCGTTTACCCTGATGCCAACAGTACGCTGCGTGTTACCTACGGTAACGTGAAAGGCCGCGCACATGGTAACGAAGACGGTAACGCCTGGGCACCGTTTACAACGCTGCGTGGTATTACTGCCAAAGCCACCGGTGAAGGTGAATTTAATGCCCCGCAAAAGCAGCTGGATGCCATTGCCGCCAAGCAATACGGCCCTTACAAAGTAGATAGTTTAAACTCTGTACCGGTTAACTTTATGGCGACACTGGATATTACCGGCGGTAACTCAGGTTCGGCGGTACTTAACAGCAAAGCAGAACTGGTAGGTTTAGCCTTTGATGGTACGCTCGATTCCATCATTTCGGATTGGGATTACAACCCAGACAATACCCGTTCTATTCAGGTCGATCACCGTTTTATGCTGTGGCAAATGCAGCTGGACGGCGCCGATAATCTGCTAAAAGAGATGGGCGTAAAACAATAGAACTTTTTAAACGAACAGAGGTTTACTCTAAGCCAACCGTTGCAGGCCTGGATGGCCGAATCGAGCCCTCAGGGATGGGTTTACGGCGTGTTGGCGTGGGTAAACCGACGTGAGTATTACACCTTTAGCCGGCTTTCTTGCCGGCTTTTTATTGCTTTTCCAATAACTCTGCTGCCAGCCGGACAAAATCTGACGAGGTTAAAATCCCCTTCAGCTTATTATTTTTATCTACCACCGGCATACAGCCATGGCGGTTTTTTACAAAAAAGCCCGCCACCTCTTTTAAAGATTGCTCAGGTGTAACGGCCGCGAAATCGGTGGCCATCATATCCGCTACTAATTGCTGTTTTTCTTTACGTTCCAGCGCCGTAGCACCGTATTGCGCCATCAGACCCATGACTTTCGCAATCATAATTTTTTGCGTTAGCATGCCAACCAGTTCGCCACTGGCATCAATTACCGGGATATGGCGGATATTTTTCTCACGCATTAAATCATGCGCGTCTTTTAAGCTGGCATCACGGGTTACACATAAAGGGTCTGCCGTCATCAGTTCAGCAACAGTGGTAATAGTCATACAAGGCTCCTGTATTGCCGCAGTTTATTTGTATTAGATATAGCGAAAAAGCCGGCAAGGTGCAGTGAACTGGATCAAGTTTTTCATCGTACGGCGTAAAAACAGTCTGGTTTCACCAAAAGCGAAAAAGAAAAATCTGATCTTGCTGCCTGATGCTGGCGTTAGTAATGCTGACTCTTGTGTCTAACTTCAGGCTAACAAAAGGAAACACTATGAAACTGTCACACTTAATAAGCGCCACTGCGCTTGCTGTCTCGTTAATGTTTACCGCTCAGGCACACAATCACGAAGCAAAAGCCGATATTGTTGATACCGCTGTTGCTGCGGGTAATTTTTCTACATTGGTTACAGCCGTAAAAGCCGCCGGGCTGGTAGACACTCTGAAAAGCGACGGGCCTTTTACTGTATTTGCGCCCAATGATGCCGCGTTCGCCAAGATACCGGCAGCCGATTTAAATACGCTGATTGCCGATAAGGACGCGCTGACCAAGGTGCTGACTTACCATGTAGTAGCAGGCAAAGTGATGGCTGCCGATGTCGTTAAATTGAACTCGGCCAAGACAGTGCAAGGTCAGGAGCTGGCCATTACGGTAAAAGATGGCAAAGTGTACGTTGATGGCGCGCAGGTGATAGCGACTGATATCGTTACCAGCAATGGCGTCATTCACGTGCTGGAAAGTGTCATTATGCCCAAATAAGCCTTTACTCAGCTCGTCTCAGGTTGCTTAGCCTGAGACGAGGTCAATGAGCTTCCCAGCGACGCCACTATCACCAGGCCTATCGCCAGCCACTGCCATACAGTCAGTAATTCCGACAAAATTAAGAAACCGGCCAGTGCCGCTATAGCCGGCTCCATACTCATAAATACACTGAAGCTTTGTGAGGTCATATTGCGAAGCGCGACCATTTCCAGCGAGTACGGAATAGCACTGGACAAAATACCGACCAGAAAACCAAGCGGCAGCACTTGCCAGCTAAGTAGCGCCATCCCCTGACTTACCGCCCCTATCGGCACCAGAAACAGTGCAGCCACTGTCATGCCCAGGGCAACGGTAATACCACCGGAACTTTGGGCATTGGTTCTTTTGCCAAATAAAATATAGCCAGCCCAGCACGCACCGGCGGCCAGCGCCATAACCACCCCAACCGGGTCTAAAGCGTCGGCACCGCGCATATCAGGCAGCAGCAGTAAAATACCAGCAATAGCACAGCCTACCCAGAGCAAATCCCGCTTACGCCGCGATGAAAACAGTGCCACGGCCAGCGGCCCGGTAAATTCCAGCGCCACGCCAATACCCAGCGGAATACGCTCAATAGCCAGATAAAACAGAATGTTCATGCCGCCAAGGCTTATACCGTACGTCACAATGGCCAGCCAGTCACGCCGGCCGGATGGTAATGCTCGCCAAGGCCTGAAAACCAGCCACAGCACGAAAGCAGAAAACCCCAGCCTTAATGCAGTAGTGCCCTCTGGGCCGATGATCGGAAACAGCTGTTTAGCCACAGAAGCCCCGGATTGAATAGTTACCATCGCCAGCAACACACTGGCGACCGCTACCAGCAAGGCACGATTAACCGCTACAGACATAACATTGAAACCTGACAGGACAACTCACCGCAAATGAGCCGCTATTGTAGGCGCAACGGCAATAAAACGTAAGCAGCCATGCACCCTGATACATCATTTTTGCGTTATAACGGGGCATTCTCCGCATCTGCCAGCCATATACTGTGACGCTGACATCAGCCTGTCAGAAAAATAGCATTATTCAGCAATATGTTAAGCGCAATGTTGGCGTGAAAGCCAGCTGATAACGCGACTGGCATACAACCTGCTTTGTAAGCTGAAACGGCCTGTATGCTCACCCGTGTTTCGTTCAATATTTCAGGAGCATTGATATGACCGGACTCCATAACCGAAGCCATCCGCTGCGCGATATGCTGGATAAAGAGTTGCAGCAGCGCACCTTCCCAGCCCTGACTGCGCCGTGCCGTCTGTGCCAGTTTATGCTGACAGTATCACCGGCCTCGCGCAGTAGCGAGCTAAGCTTCATACAACAACTGGCCAGATCGCAGGGCAGTCACTTCAGTGATGCTGATAATGATATTAACCTGCCACTGTTTGGCGGTAGCCTGCGCTTTGAAAAACATGGCGAATTTTCCAGCTATGTGTTTATTCAGCACGGCAGTGCAAAACAGTTGTTTGATGACCCGCTGGATTTTTTGCCAACAAAAGACTGGCTGGACGATATCCCGGGCCAGATATTCCGCGTGGTGCAGCTTAGTGTTATTACACCGGCGCAGCTTAAGATGCATGGGAATATTGATACGCTGTTTAACCCGGATAATTGCATCAGCAGTCTTTTAGCCGCTCAGAAAGCCCGGATCTGGACCGACTTTCAAAAACATGCCGAAGGCGCCGGCCGTATGCTACTGGTAGACCATGGTCTCTCTCCTGCCGCACTTGGCCGCTTGGTGCAACAACTGTTTGATTTGGGTAATTATCGCAAGCTGTCGTTGCTCGGCTGGCCATTGTCACGTCAGGCACTGGCGAAACTGACACTGCTGGAGCAGCAGTTGTCTGACATTACGCAGCGTATAGAGCACAAACAAAGCGATGATGAGCGTTTACTAAACGAAATTACGACGATGGCAGCGCAAACTGAACATTTAATCGCCGATACCAGTTCACGCTTGCAAGCCACCGCGGCTTATTATCAACTTACGCTGGACAGAATTAAAAGCCTGAATGAAACCCCTATTGAGGGCCTGTTATCACTGCAGGATTTCAGCGAGCGACGCTTAACGCCAGCCTTTCGTACCAGCGAATCCGTTGTGTTTCGCCAGAACGCCCTCTCTGGCCGTTTAGGCCGTTCAACAGAGCTGTTACGCACCCGCATCAACCTGAAACTGGAGCAGCAAAACCAGCAACTACTGGCATCGATGGACAGACGGGCTAAATTGCAGCTGAATATGCAGCAAATGGTAGAAGGCTTATCGTTGGTTGCTATCAGTTATTATGCTGTGCAGTTGGCAGAAAAAGCCATTAAAGCACTGGGCTACTGGTTACCACAGCTCGATACCCAGCTGTGGCAGAGCGTCAGTGTGCCGGTGGTGATTGTTATAGTGGCGGCAGTACTGATGTGGGTGAACCGGCAATTACACAGAAATAGCTGAGTAAGGCTGTTCAATATTAAGCATGCTTGAGATTTCGCCGGCTAAGTGCTTTACTTGCAATCCTTTCATGCAACGGATACAACAACGTGTGGCGCTTATTGTGTATTTTGCTGGGTATCGCCGCTGTGCTGGATACCACTGAGGCTTACGCGCAGGAACAAGGCTTATCAGCAGATGGTAAAAGACTGCTGAAGCTATCACCGGGCGACCCTGGCCGCAGCACTGTTGATGTAAAAGCAAAAACGCCGCCAGCGCAAATTGCCGTATATAAGTCGGTTAAAGCCGATGGCACAGCCATGTTTTCTGACCGCCAGCCACTGAACCGGCCTTATCAGATTGTACGGTATGACTGCTTTGCCTGCGATCCGACATCCAAAGTAAACTGGCACACTGTGCCCTTGTATATCAGGCCCTATAACCAGCTAATCGCAAGGGCTGCCAGTGATTATCAACTTGACCCGGCGCTGATCCGTGCCGTTATTCACGCAGAGTCGTCGTTTCGCCCCGCCATTGTCTCACGCAAAGGCGCGGTGGGATTAATGCAGCTGATGCCTCAGACAGCGCAGCAACTTGGTGTGCTTGACGCCAGTGCGCCAGCACAGAATATCGCTGCAGGCAGCCGCTATCTGGCGGACTTAATCAAACAATACAATGGCGAAGTGTCACTGGCGTTGGCTGCATACAATGCAGGCGCCAGCAATGTAAGGCGCTACAACGGCATACCACCTTTTGCCGAAACCCAGGCCTATGTTGAGCGGGTAGCAATATTACATAAACGCTATCAGCAGGCAGGCTAAGACGATGCGACAGTGTGATTTAACGCGGCACGCATAATATCTTTCCACGACACTAAACCGAGCAGATGCTTGTGCTCATCTGTTACCGGCAGGCAACTGATATTATGTTTTAATAATAATGCTGCAGCCTGCTTTATTGTACTGTGCTCAGATACGGTGATGACCGGAGTGATCATAACCTGATGCACTTTGCGACTGCGGATAAATAAGCTAATGGCAGGATCGCTGGCGGCATCCATTACCGGGCTGAGCTCGCGAAAATAATCTTTTACTGAGACTATACCGACCAGACGATTGCTGGCATCTGTTACCGGTACATGCTGAAAACGCGCTTTGGCGAACACGTCGCGTAGTGAGGCCAGGCTGGCATCGGCCATAGTGGTAATCAAGCGATTACGGTGCGTCATAATTTGCGCAATGCTCATACCTGCCTCACTCACGTTTGTCGTTAATCGTCGCTCTTCTCAAAACCTTCTATCGTCACACCAGACAAGAAGCCTGCGCCCTTAGTGTCGCCGCTGCGCAGTTTAATCATCAGACGCAGATCGTTTGGTGAGTCTGCATGGTGGATAGCATCGGCGTAACTGATACGGCCCGCCTGATATAAATCGTACAGGGCCTGATCAAAGGTTTGCATGCCAAGCTCACGCGATTTGGTCATCACCGCTTTAATTTCGCCCATTTCACCACGGGCAATTAAATCGGCGATTAAAGGCGAATTAAGCAACACTTCAATAGCGGCAACCCGGCCCTGCCCATCGGCAGTGGGTACCAGCTGCTGCGCCACTATGCCGCGTAAGTTCAGTGACAAATCGAACAGCAGCTTCTGGTGCATCTCTTTGGGCACCAAATGCATAATGCGGTCTATTGCCTGGTTGGCATTGTTAGCGTGCAAAGTAGCAATACACAAATGACCGGTTTCAGCAAAAGACAAGGCATATTCCATCGTATCCTGGCTGCGAATTTCACCAATCAGGATCACATCCGGCGCCTGACGCAGTGAGCTTTTCAGTGCAGCCTCAAAGGATTCAGTGTCAATGCCGACTTCACGCTGGGTAATAAGGCTTTTATGATGCTCATGCACAAACTCGATCGGGTCTTCAATGGTCAGGATATGGCCTTTGGCATTTTTGTTGCGATAGCCAAGCAGCGCCGCCAGAGATGTCGACTTACCGGTGCCTGTACCACCAACAAACAGCACCAGCCCGCGCTTGGACATGATGACTTCTTTCATGATAGGCGGCAGGCCAAGGTCATCCACATTAGGGATTTTGGTGACAATACGGCGAATAACCATGCCAGCGCAGTCTCGCTGCCAGAAGGCCGACACCCGGAAGCGCCCTACTTCATTGGCAATCGCAAAGTTACATTCTTTGCTGGTCATAAATTCCTGTTGCTGCTTGTCATTCATCGCCGATAACACCAGCTTCAGTGAAGCCGCATCCGTCAGTGGCGTTTCATCTATCGGCAGCAGCTCACCGTTTATCTTGGCGGCTACCGGCATCCCGGCCGTGATGAATAGGTCAGACGCTTTTTCGCTGACCATTTTTTCAAGAAAATCATCTAGCTGCATAGCAATTTATATCCTGCCCATGGCACCGAAAGTGTTTTTATCCTGCGCTTTGGCAGCAGCGTCACGTTGTGATACCAAACCGCGGTTCACCAGATTTACTAAACACTGGTCCATCGTCTGCATGCCATGCGCGGCACCGGTTTGGATCACCGAGTACATCTGGGCAATTTTGTCTTCCCGGATAAGGTTACGGATAGCCGGCAAGCCAACCATAATTTCATGCGCAGCAATACGACCACCACCGACCTTTTTCAGCAGCGTCTGTGAAATAACAGCGCGTAATGATTCAGACAACATAGACCGCACCATGTCTTTTTCTTCACCGGGGAAGACGTCAATAATACGGTCAATGGTTTTAGGCGCTGATGTGGTGTGCAAAGTACCAAACACCAGGTGACCGGTTTCAGCTGCTGTCATAGCCAGCCGGATGGTTTCCAGGTCTCGTAATTCACCGACCAGAATAACGTCCGGGTCTTCCCGCAGCGCTGAACGCAAAGCGTTGCTGAAACTGTGGGTATCACGGTGCACTTCACGCTGGTTAATCAGGCTGGATTTGTTGTTGTGCACAAATTCGATAGGATCTTCTATCGTCAGAATGTGGTCATGCCGCATAGTATTGATGTAATCGATCATCGCGGCCAGCGTCGTTGATTTACCGGAGCCCGTAGGGCCGGTAACCAGCACCAGACCACGCGGGTTTTCGGCTATGGTTTTAAAAATATCCGGCGCACCTAAGTCATCCAGCGTTAATACTTCACTTGGGATAGTACGGAATACCGCGGCCGCACCACGGTTTTGCACAAAGGCGTTAACCCGGAAGCGTGCTAAGTTAGGTACTTCAAATGAAAAGTCTGATTCAAGATGTTCTTCGTATTCTTTACGCTGCTTGTCAGTCATAATCTCGTACACTAGTGCATGTACTTCTTTATGTGACAACGGCGGAATGTTCAGTTTGCGAACATCACCATCAACCCGGATCAGTGGCGGCACGCCAGCTGAAAGGTGTAAATCTGACGCTTTATGCTGCACACTGAAGGCTAATAATTCGGTAATATCCATGACAATTTTTACTCCACTTTGCCAATTAATATGAATAACATAGCAGAACAACTGAGCCTCGCCTATTACAACCTGAACGAAAAATGCAACGTTTTGGCTACGGACAACAAAGTCGTAGCATTAATTGCTGTCAGTAAAACCAAACCTGTTGCGGCAGTGCTGGAAGCATACCGTGCAGGCCAGCGTTTATTCGGCGAAAATTACCCGCAAGAATTAGCTGAAAAAGCACAGCAACTATCGGACTGTCAGGATATCTGCTGGCATTTTATTGGCCCTTTGCAATCGAATAAAACCAGGCTGGTAGCCGAACATTCCAGTTGGGTGCACAGTATCGACCGGCTCAAAATTGCACAGCGTCTGGCAGAGCAGCGCCCGGCACATTTAGGTAAACTTAAGGTACTGCTGCAAATTAATATCAGCAATGAGCCAACCAAAGCCGGTATTTTGCCGCAGCAACTACCTGAGCTGGCAGCAGCAGTGGCGCAGTTGCCACAACTTGAGCTAAAAGGCCTGATGGCGATCCCCGCCCCGGGGGATAGTGAAAGAGCCTTTGCCGCGATGCAGCAGTTATCTTTACAACTGCAACAGCACTACCCGCAGGCGACTGAATTATCAATGGGCATGTCGGATGACTGGCCACTGGCTCTGACTTACGGCGCAACTATGATACGATTAGGCACCGCAATTTTTGGTGCCCGGGATTACAAACAGGAATGAATAAACAGATGAATGACAATATGGTTGCTTTTATTGGTGCCGGTAACATGGCCCGCTGCGTTATTGCTGCAATGGTCAATGCCGGATATCCGGCAGAGAATATTATCGCCGCCAATCGCAGCCAGCCCAAACTAACCGCACTGGCAGCCGATTTTGGCATTCAGACCACGCTGGATAACATCGAAGCCGTGAAAAAAGCCGATGTGATAGTGTTGGCAGTAAAACCGCAGATGATGCAGGAAGTGTGTGCTGCGCTGATTGAAGCCGCCCCGGAAATTGCCGAGAAACTGTTTGTAACGCTGGCTGCCGGTATAACCGCAGCGCGTTATCAGCAGTGGCTTGGCGATATCCGTCTGGTCAGAGCCATGCCAAACACCCCTTCGCTGGTTCGTCTTGGCGTAACAGGCTTATTCCCAACAGCGTGTTCTAACTATGAAAAAGCTTTTGTCGACCATATATTCAGCGGTACCGGCATGACTGTCTGGCTGGACAGCGAAGCGCAAATTGATCACGTAATTGCCGTTACCGGCAGTTCACCGGCGTATTTCTTTTTCTTTATGCAGGCGATGCAGCAAGTAGCGGAGCAACTGGGCTTTGATGCAGCACAGGCAAAACAGATGGTGGCACAAACTGCATTGGGCGCAGCGACGATGGCACTAAACAGTGAACACAGCTTCGCTGAACTGCGTGCTCAGGTTACCTCCAAAGGGGGCACCACGCACGAAGCTGTAACCACTTTTGCTGAGCAAGGCCTTGAAAAAATGGTTTCTGATGCCATGTATGCAGCCATTAAGCGGGCGCAGGAAATGGCGCAGAGCTTGTAATAGCTAAGGTTTTAATAGTTAACATGCGGAGTACCCGATGCAAGCTGTGATGTTTCTGATTGATACCGCCTTTAGTCTGTACCTGATGGTGGTAATACTGCGTCTTTGGTTACAACTGGTGCGGGCAGATTTTTATAATCCGTTCAGCCAGTTTGTGGTAAAAGCTACAAACCCGCTGGTTTTGCCGCTACGCCGTATTATTCCAAGTTTAGGCCGGCTCGATACCGCTACGTTGCTGCTGGCTTATGCGGTCATGCTGACCAAACTGCTTCTGCTGCAGGTGATTTCTGCAGGCCAGATAATACTGGTACCGAGTTTAATTTTTGCCGCCATTTTTTTAGTCAAAGAAGTATTAACCTTGCTGTTTTGGATCCTGGTGATCCGCGCCCTGCTCAGCTGGTTTAGCCAGGGCCGTAGCCCGGTAGAGTACGTAATGTACCAGTTAACCGAGCCAGTACTGGCGCCAGTGCGTCGTATTCTGCCACCGCTTGGCGGGCTCGATTTGTCAGTACTGGTTGTACTGATTGGTTTGCAGTTTTTAAATATTCTGTTCAGTAACTGGTTTCCGGGTATTTAAATCTCAGGCGCTATACTTAGCGCTTCAGGCCTGACTTACGCAAGGTGAACTATGCGACACATTATACTGATGATCGTGCTGGGCTTAAGCCTCAGTATGACGGCTGTGGCTGAGCAAAAAAAGCAGCTGGGTAATTGGGATGTACACTATATTGCATTTCCGGCACCACTTTTAACACCTGAAATCGCCACGCAGTACAAGCTACAGCGCAGCAAATACAATGCGGTAATTAATATCTCGGTACTGGATAAAAACACGCAACAGGCACAAAAAGTTGCGATTTCAGGCATAGCGAAAGACCTACAGGGCCGGCAACAAGCACTGCAGTTTAGTGAAGTCACTGAAGGCGACGCAGTTTACTATCTGGCGCAATTGCCGTTTCGGCACGAGCAGCGTTTTAGTTTTACAATCAGCATTGTCAGCGGTAATCAAAGCCAGCAACTGACTTTCGATCAAACCTTTTACGTAGACTGATAACGCTATGACAGACAACATCGTGCTGGCTACCAGCAACAAAGGCAAACTGGCGGAACTGTCGCAGTTGCTTGCGCCTTTGCAGCTAAACATAGTGCCACAAAGTGAACTCGGTGTTACCGACGCTGATGAAACCGGCCTGAGTTTTATTGAAAATGCCATTCTTAAAGCCCGTCACGCTGCGCTGGTGACCGGTTTACCGGCTATTGCTGATGATTCAGGCCTTGCAGTTGATGCCTTAGGCGGTGCACCGGGTATCTACTCAGCCCGCTACGCCGGTGAAGCAGCCAGTGACAGCAGCAACATCGATAAACTGCTGCAAGCATTAAAAGACGTGCCCCCGGGCCAACGCAGTGCGCAGTTTCATTGTGTGCTGGTATATATGCGCCACGCAGAAGACCCTACCCCGTTGATATGTCACGGTATCTGGCATGGCGAAATCAGCTTAACCCGCAGTGGTGAGCACGGTTTTGGTTACGACCCGGTATTTTTTGTGCCATCGGAAGGCTGCACCAGTGCAGAGTTAACCCGTGAGCGCAAGCAGCAACTTAGTCATCGCGGTAAAGCACTCCGTCAGCTGTTAACCCTGCTGACAGCAGAGAAAGGATAAGCACTTTGGCACTGCAGTTACCGCCACTGGCGCTGTACATTCATATTCCGTGGTGTATCCAGAAATGCCCTTATTGCGATTTCAACTCACACGCTGTTAAGCAAGGTATTCCAGAGCAGGAGTACATTGCACATTTACTGGCAGATTTGCAGCAGGATCTGCCGCTGGTTAACGGCCGTGAAATCAGCAGCATCTTTATCGGTGGAGGCACGCCCAGTGTGTTTTCAGCCGCCGGTATCGGTCAAATTCTTGCGGGCGTTAAACGGCGTATTGCCTGTACAGCTGATATGGAAGTCACCATGGAAGCCAACCCCGGCACTGTTGAAGCCGAGCGCTTTGCCGGTTATGTGGCTGCCGGGGTCACCCGGTTTTCGATTGGTGTACAAAGTTTTCAAAGCGCGCAGCTAACAGCGCTTGGCCGCATCCATGACAGCGACGAAGCAATAGCAGCAGCTAAGCTTGCCAAAGCGTTACCACTGAACAGTTTTAATCTGGATTTAATGCATGGCCTGCCACAGCAGAATGTCGCGGGTGCGCTGGCCGATTTGCAGCAGGCTATCGATTTAGCCCCACCGCACTTGTCGTGGTATCAGTTGACCATCGAGCCCAATACCGCTTTTGCCTCACGCCCACCGGTGCTGCCGCCGGACGATACCTTGTGGGATATTCAGCAACAAGGTCTGGCACTGCTGCAGCAGCATGGTTACCAGCAGTATGAAATCTCGGCCTATGCGAAAGCTGGCCAGCAATGTCAGCATAACCTGAATTACTGGCGCTATGGCGACTACCTGGGTATAGGTTGCGGGGCGCACGGTAAAATTACGCTGCCGTCACGCAACAGTATTTTACGCACCGTAAAGATTAAACATCCCAAAGGCTATATGGATATCAGCCGTGGTTACATGGATAGCCGCCAGCAGGTAGAGCCGGAAGACAGGCCTTTTGAGTTTTTCATGAACCGTTTTCGCTTGCTGGAGCCTTGCCCGATAGACGATTTTACGGCCTTAACCGGCCTGCCGCTGAGCACTATCAGTGCCGCTATTGACGAGGCTGAGCAGAAACAACTTATTACGGTTACGGCGTCGCACTGGCAAATTACTGACAAAGGCGCCCGTTACCTGAATGATTTGCTGACTCTGTTTATCTAGCGGGCGCAGGCTAATTTAACAAAGCCCGCTGAGATAACAGAAGACTGTACTGCGATACTTTACCTTTTCATCTGAACCAGCTTGCGTAGAATAAAACCGACTATTCTAACGACAACAGCAGGAACCCAGATGAAACAGCATATTTTTACGCGCCGGGCCTTATTACCGGTAGCCATCAGCGTGGCTCTTCTGGCCGGTTGCGGACCACAGCAAACGTCTGCACCGGCATCAACTACAGCGCAAACGGCAGCAGTAGCCAGCAGCGAGTCTGAGAAAGCCAATAATCTGTTTGAACAGATTTTTATGGACAATGTACGCCGCAGCCCGTTATTGCAAACCCGTCTGGGTATTAAAGACGACTACGACAAATGGCAGGATTTATCTGACGAGCACTTTCAGGCAGGTTTAGCGCTGACACGGCAACATCTGACGATGTTAAAAGGTATTGACCAGAGCAAACTGGATCAAACAACCCGGGTAAGCTACCTGCTGATGCAGCAGGAACTGCAGCAAGAGCTGGATGATGCGAAATGGCGCCTGTACAGTTACCCGGTAAACCAGATGTTTGGCACCCACTCTCAGGTACCCAGCCTGCTGATTAACCAACACAGCATCAGCAGCGAAAGCGATGCCAAAGCCTATATTGCCCGCTTAAATGCCGTACCTGCGTTGTTCACTCAGTTACAACAGCAACTGCAAAAACGTGCCGATGCCGGCATTATCGCACCGAAATTCGTGTTTCCGATGGTCATTTCCGCCAGCGAAAATGTGATTAAAGGTGCCCCATTTGATTCCGGCGACGACAGTACCCTGCTGGCCGATTTTCGTAAAAAAGTCACTGCACTTGATATTTCTGACGCGGCCAAAAAATTGCTATTAGATGAGGCCTCCGTTGCCCTGTTGACCAGTGTTAAACCAGCCTACACCGGTTTGATTCAATATTTACAGCAATTAGAGCAACAAGCCGGCACCGAAGATGGGGTATGGCGTTTTAAAGACGGTGACGCCTTTTACAATAATGCCCTTAAACGCACCACCACCACCGATTTAACAGCTGAGCAAATCCATCAGATTGGTCTGGACGAGGTGGCACGTATTCACAATGAGATGCGCGCTATTATGGAAAAAACCGGCTTTGATGGCGATTTAAAAGCATTCTTCAACTTTATGCAGACCGATCCGCAGTTCTATTACCCGGAAACTGACGAAGGTAAAGCTGAATACCTGAAGGATGCTACCGCCATCATTGACAATATGCGCAGCCGCCTGGATGAGCTGTTTCTGGTCAAACCCAAAGCTGAAATGATCGTTAAAGCCGTAGAGCCGTTTCGGGAAAAAACGGCTGGCAAAGCGTTTTACCAACAGCCGTCGATGGATGGCAGCCGCCCTGGTATTTATTACGCCAACCTGTATCGTATGAGCGACATGCCCAAATATGAAATGGAAGCACTGGCCTACCATGAAGGTATTCCAGGCCACCATATGCAGCTGGCGATAGCGCAAGAGCTGGAAGATATGCCGAAATTCCGCCGTTTCGGTGGTTACACGGCCTACATTGAAGGCTGGGGTTTATACACCGAAATGCTGCCCAAAGAGATTGGCCTGTATCAGGACCCGTACTCAGACTTTGGCCGCCTCGCAATGGAATTATGGCGCGCTTGCCGTCTGGTGGTAGATACCGGTATTCACGCGAAGAAATGGAGCCGCGAACAAGCTATTCAGTATCTGCTGGATAACACGCCCAATACCCCCACAGCGGTAGAAAAAGCGATTGAGCGCTATATTGTGATGCCATCGCAGGCCACCGCTTATAAAATTGGCATGCTGAAAATTGTCGAACTGCGCGAGAAAGCCAAAACGGCACTTGGCGATAAATTTGATATCCGCCAGTTCCACGACACTGTACTGAAAAACGGTGCATTGCCACTGGATGTGTTGGAACAGATGGTTGATGAATATATCGCTAAAGCTAAAGCATAACAGCTGCGTTAGTTAAAAAACGCCGGTTTTACACCGGCTTTTTTTGTCTGTAAAGTTTTCCACGAACACTATAAAAACTGCGTAGTGACCAAAAAGATAAACGCGCTGTGCTCAGCTTCGTATCTCATTTTCCCTGTTTGCCTGCGGCTCAGTATTTGATTTACTCCATACTCAGCCTGCCCTGGGGCCTGCTGCAGCATGCGTTGTTTAACCATGACGCTTATCTTCAACAATACGGTACAGATAATGCTTCTATTAAACAGCGGTGTAAATCACTTACACCTTAACCGAGATACAGGAGCTTACTATGGCCGTTACTGCGACAGATCCGATTAAAATTATATTTGCGATAATTCTGCCACCCTTGGGTGTATTTCTTGAAGTGGGCTTAAAAGGGCACTTCTGGCTGAATATCCTATTGACGCTGTTCGGTTTTGTACCGGGGATCATTCATGCCCTGTATGT
This sequence comes from Rheinheimera aquimaris, assembly GCF_020531985.1. Lineage (GTDB taxonomy): Bacteria > Pseudomonadota > Gammaproteobacteria > Enterobacterales > Alteromonadaceae > Alishewanella > Alishewanella aquimaris. Next base: position 125,976 of record NZ_JAJAVQ010000003.1, read on the forward strand.
CATTTTAAAACACTGATGGCATTAACCGTGCCGTCACCGCTAAAAACTTGAGCCAGGCTGCTGTAGAAACGCGATTTCTTCAGCTGTCGACGGCCGGCCTAATATGTTGTTGCGATGCGGGTAGCGGCCAAAACGGTCGATGATCGCTTTATGTTTTAACTCGAACTGATAGTTATTCTGTGGTGCGTGCTGCTTAAATAGCGTCTCGGCGCTTTGATGGATAACAACTGATTCGCTGTGCATATAAGGCATCAGCAGAAAATTACGCTCGTCAGCGTTTAGCTGCTGTAAAGCTCCGGCGGCAACGGCTTCCTGTGCCAGTGCTAACGCCATAGCATCCTGCGAAAATGCCCGGGCTGTACCGCGGTAAACATTACGGGAGAACTGATCCAATACGATTATTTCAGCCAGACGTCCCTTTACAGCTTGCCGCCAGTGCGCTAATTCACCTGCCGCCGCCTGTTGTAATATGCTCGAGAAGCGCTGTTTGATGGTGTTATCAAATTCCTCATCTGCCTGCCACCATTGCTGTGGCGTTAATTCTTCAAACCAAAAAGTGAGTATATCTTCATACATATTCGTGTTTTCCGTTGCTTTGGTAAAGGCCAGCCCCCCACAATGTAGCTACCCCAGATCAGGTTTAATGACAAATCCCCGCTCAATACCCGACTGAAATCCGATCTTTTCATACAACTTATGGGCTGCTGTGCGAGTCTCCCCGGATAATAACATCACTTTGTAGCAGTTCTGTTCCCATGCGATATCTAATGCCCGCTCAATCACTTTCTCACTCAAGCCTCGCCGCCGGTAAGCCTCCGCAGTAATAACATGTTCGATAATACCAAAGGGCTTTGCAGTATTCGTTAATGTCGGGCAGATGCTCAGCTGACAGGTCGATGCCAACGCACCATCTATTTCCGCAACAATGATTTTTATGCCCGGGTTTGCCAGCAGTTTGTGCCATGCCTGCTGTGCGTCATGTTGCTTAAGCGTTGGATCATGCGGCCGTAGTTCGCGATATAAATCAAGCAAGCCTTGTAAATCTTCAGTGTCACAGCACCTGATAATCATCCGGAACCTTCAATATGTCTGGGTAATTTTTACCCATGTCGATGCGGTAAATTTAAGCGTATAAAATACGGCGTTTAACAAACTATTACTGAAATGGAAGCCAACGCCTTGGGGCCTTCCCCTTAACTGCCACATAAGAAAATGGCCAAAACAAAAACGCAAACAATAAAGTATTTGCGATGTGTAAAAAAACGGATTCAACCTTATGAGGTTCTGATATTAATACAAAGCACTGCTGCACAAAGGCAGCAAACAGTAGCAAAGACAGTGGCATAGCCAAAACCCTGATTACAACATGAGTTCTTGGCTGGGCATCTGACATACCTCTGACATTTCGTTCAGGCATTTTTTAAAATCTCCATATTGCTTTGCCAGTGTATTTCGTTGCATAAATGTAAATCAATAATTTTATACCGCAACAGCCTGATTGCCTTTACACTTTTAAACTTATGCTGTTGTGTTATCTTTTGTACCTTACCAATAGCCAGCAATATTGTTACAGACTACCGCCTGACAACAACTGTACCAACGAATACGAGGCAAAGCACTATGAGCCAAACCATAAATACATCTGAGTTTAACGCTACCATACTGCGCCCGGCGCAAATGGATAGCGCATCACCGTGGGGCTTTGTCATTCTTCCTAAAGAGGTCAGTGAAACATTGCCACGTCGCGGCAGGACGACTGTCGATGGCAATATTAACGGGCAACCGTTTCAGGCCACGCTGGAGCCAGACGGTCAGTTAAGTCATTGGTTAAAACTGCAGCAGACATTACTCGATGCCGCGGGTGTGCAGCCTGGAAGTAATGCCAGCTTTGATATTAAGCCGGTACAGCAGGAGCCTGAACCTGAGTTACCACATGACCTGCAGCAGGCGCTGGCGGCAGATCCTGCCGCTTTAGCCGCCTGGCATGATACAACGACCATAGCCAGGCTAGACTGGATCCACTGGATAACCTCAGCCAAACAGGCGAAAACCCGGCTGCAGCGCATCAGTAATGCCTGCGATATGCTGGCATCGGGCAAGAAACGGGTCTGCTGCTTCGACCCGTCCGGTTTTTACAGCAAAGCTTTCAGTGCGCCAAAAACAGCATAGCTCAGTGGTTTAGCTCTGTGGTATCGCAGCCGGGTCCATCCAGAACGGCTCCCAAATATGGCCATCTGGATCTGCAAAGCTGCAGCTATACATAAAACCTAGTTCCTGTTTCGGATTGACATCTGCCGTACCGCCAGAGCCCGCCGCTGCAGCATTCATTTTATTCACCGCATCAGTACTGTCTAGTGCCAGCGCCAGCATCACTTCGCTGGTACTGCCTGGCGCAATGGGCTTTTTGGTAAACTGACGCCATTTATCATGCGTTAACAGCATGACATAAATCTCGCTGCTCCAGACCATACAGGCGGCAGTCTCGTCGCTAAAATGAGCATTAATACTAAAGCCCAGCGCAGTATAAAACGCGATAGAGGCAGATAAATCCTGCACCGGCAGGTTAACAAATATCATACGGTTCATGGTTTCTCCGGTTGTTGAACAACATTCTTTTCAAATACAGCTCTCGGGCTGATACCAGCTTGTCGCTTAGCATTGCTGCAATTCGACAACCGACAGCAAAATATTTATCAACACAGTATTGCCGGAAAAAGGTAAAAGCGTCGGCAAAAATCTTAACGCCTGTTCGCTGGTTATCTTAAATCTGTCTGGTTAAAGTCCCTGATAAGCTCTGCAACCTACTGATGCCAGACGGGACTTTTCATGCAATACACGATTTTAATCCTGCTGATGAGCAGTATGCTACTGACTGGCTGTAGCCAGCATCAGAGCAACACCGTCAAGCTTGTCGCTCATAATGATGGACAAGTGAGACAACGCATCCTGCTCGACGATGGCTGGCGATTTTACAACTACGGCGCAGATATGACGCCGGATGCGCTGATTTATGATATCCGCCCAGTGTTTAACTCTGATGAAGATGATAAAGCTGCAGACGCCGAGCCAACAGCCGCGGCGCATATTGATACCAGCGATATTAAACACCGGGTGCTGAAACCCTGGATACTGCCGACAGCGAATGATTTTATTGCTGATACCGCCTTGCATCACCTTCGTCCTGAAGGCAACCCCGGTAGCAACTTTGCCTTTGTACAACCTGACTTCGACGACAGTAACTGGCAAAGCATTACAGTACCGCATGACTGGGCTATCACCGGGCCCTTTTATACCGGCGATAATGCGGTGGTTGGCGGCGGAATGGGACGCCTGCCAAGCCCTGGTGTAGCCTGGTACCGCCGCAGTTTCACACTGAATGCAGCGGATCGGGATAAAGCGGTTTATCTTGATATTGACGGGGCTATGTCCTACGCGATGGTTTGGATAAACGGTCATCTGGCTGGAGGGTGGCCTTATGGTTATGCGTCCTGGCGCTTGGATTTAACACCTTACCTGTTATCCGACCAACCAAACCAGTTGGCGGTTCGCCTTGATAACCCGCCGGCGTCTTCACGCTGGTATCCCGGAGGCGGGTTATACCGAAATGTCTGGCTGACCAAAACCAATAAGCAGCATATTGCGCATTGGGGTACAACCATAACAACCACTGACGTATCTGCACATCAGGCAACAGTGCATATCAGAACAGAGATAAATAACCGCAGTGCAGACAATGTTGCAATGACGGTAAAGACTGAGATTTATCCGCTTGACGAAGCCGGTGCTGTAACAGCACAACCTGTAGCACGCCTAAAAGATATCACTGTTGATGCGCGTGCCAGCGGTAAAACAGCCGTTATTGGCAAAATTATTATCAATAACCCAAAGCTTTGGGGGCCACCGCCGCAGCAGCAACCAAACCGCTACCTGGCATTAACTACGTTATGGCAAGGCGAAAATCTGGCAGATCAATACGAAACCCGTTTCGGGATCCGCGATATCAGGTTCGATGCAAAAGCCGGTGTGATAGTGAATGGCCAGCCAGTGCATTTGCAGGGCGTTAATCAACATCACGATTTAGGTGCGCTCGGAGCGGCTTTTAATCTGCGTGCGGCAAAGCGGCAGTTGTTACTATTACGAGAAATGGGCGTAAATGCGATCAGGATGGCGCATAACCCACCGGCACCTGAACTGCTGGACCTGACTGACGAAATGGGCTTTTTGGTGATCAACGAGATTTTTGATAGCTGGCGCCGGAAAAAAACACCTCTGGACTTCCACCTGATTTTTCCCGACTGGTCGGAAGCCGACTTACGAGCTTTTATCCGCCGTGACCGCAATCATCCGTCTGTTATTGCCTGGAGTATTGGCAATGAGGTTGGTGAGCAATACACCGCAGAAGAAGGCGCCGCCGAGGCAAGGCGGCTGCATAACATAACACAGCAGGAAGACCCTACCCGGCCCACTGCCGCGGCGATGAATTATGCCAAGGCGGGTATGCCTTTTGCCGGCGTTATGGACATTATCAGCCTGAATTATCAAGGCGAAGGGATTAGGGATGCGCCGGCGTATGCACATTTGCAAGGGATCAGGACAGCGCCAGCTTATGCCAGCTTTAAACAGCAATATCCCGACAAACTGATACTCAGTAGCGAAAATGCAGCCGCTGTCAGCTCAAGGGGCGAGTATTTCTTCCCGGTAAACCGGCAAAACAGCGCCCCCGTGGCCGATGGTGCCGGTGGGGACCCGACACAGTTACAGGTGAGTGGTTATGAACTGTATAGCGCAGAGTTTGGTTCTTCAGCTGACAAAGTGTTGGCTTCGATGGCACAGCACCCTTATGTTGCCGGCGGCTTTATCTGGAGTGGCTGGGATTATCTGGGTGAACCCACGCCTTACTATCAGGCGCGCAGCTCGTACTTTGGAGTTATCGACTTAGCGGGCTTTAAAAAGAATCGCTTTTACCTCTATCAATCACAGTGGCGGCCAGAGTTGCCGATGGCACATATATTACCGCACTGGAACTGGCCAGACAGGGTTGGGCTTACTACGCCGGTGCATGTGTTTACCTCGGGTGACGAAGCTGAGTTATTCTTAAATGGCGTGTCTCTGGGCCGGCAAAAAAAGCTCCCCGGGACAGTGCGGCTGCGCTGGGATGATGTCATTTATCAACCGGGAAAACTTAGCGTAAAAACCTATAAGGGTGGTATGCCATGGGCGATGTCAACTGTAGAAACAACCGGCCAGGCGGCAGCGTTGAGCCTCAGTGCAGATCGCAGCCGGTTGCAATCTGACGGCAGTGACCTGAGCTTCATTACGGTAGAAGTATTAGATAGCGCCGGCCGCACTGTTCCCAATGCGAATACGTTACTAAGCTTCTACATCAGCGGGCCCGGAAAAATAGTCGCCACCGACAATGGCGATGCCAGCTCTCTGGTATCTTTTAGCGCGACACAACGCCAGGCTTTTAATGGCTTGGCACTGGTCATTGTAAAAACATTAAAAGGCCAAAGCGGAACAATAACGCTGCAGGCCCACAGCTCTGAAACCAGCAGTGCCAGCATCACACTCAATAGCCACTAAGTTGCGGAAGCCGGCCTGGCCGGCATTTTGCATAATCATGATAATTAACCAGTTTTATGCCATTTAATGCAGCAAAACGGTTGGTTTTGCACCAGAATCTGGCATAGTAACCAATGACAAAGATGCTTTTGCACCAAATAAAAACAAGATATTACAACAAGAAAATTCAGGTTTTAGGGGTATTGCATGCGTTTATTTACTCAGGCGTCTATTAAGCAAAAATTGTTGCTTAGTATCGGCAGCGCCGTTGCCATATTATTGCTCGGCACCGCCATTTTAGTAGTCAGTGACATTAAGCAGCAAACCAGTTTGCAGGTGAATGCTGAAGTGAATCATACCGTGACTCAGGAGGCTGCCCGTATTGCCGGCTTTTTTGCTCAGTATGGCCAGGTCGCCCGCACTTATCTGGAAAACCCGCAATTCCAGCAATGGTTTAGTAATTATCCCGGCCGCGGTGCCGTGCTCAATAGCATCAATGGTTACCCGCAAATCAACCAGACATTTATCGGCATCAGCAGCCGGGATCCTAATATCCTTTCAGCATTTTTTGCGCTGGACAGTTCAGGTGAATACTTCCGCGAGAGCGCCCGCACCGGTGTAGCAACTGAAGGGCCGGATGCAGGCGATGTTAATAAAGGCTATTTCGCTAGTAAACGCCCCTGGTACCAGCTGACGCTGGAAAAAGACCGCTACTTTGTCAACTCGCCGTCGGCCGATATGACCACCGGTATTATCTCTACAGTCGTCCAGGGGCCGGTTCGTGACAAAAGTGGCAAACTGCTGGGTGTAGGCGGCCTCGACTTACACATCAACAAAGTTGGCGAGCATGTGGAGCAGCTAAGCTATCAGGGCCATGGTTTACCGGTATTGCTTGATGAACAGGGCAATATTGTCCACTTCGCGAAGGCAGCTGGCGTAAAATATACCCCGAACGACCCGATCACCAATTTCGATACCGACGCTAATACCGGTTTTGCAAACCTGGCTTCTGCAGCAAAACAAGGCAACAGTGTGAGACTGGCGGTGCACTTTAATGGCGTCGATTACTACGCCTACACTCAGCCGGTAACGCTGGATTTTCCGGCACTGAACTGGATGATTGCCTTACTGGTGCCGGTAGAGGTGGTCGAAGCACCGATAAACAGCGCAACGAATTGGGCAATGCTGCTGACACTGCTGATAGTCGCAGTGACCATGCTGGTGATCTGGTTGATGACCTCTGCCATCACTCGCCCATTACAGCAGCTGACACTGATGATGCAGGACATTGCCAGCGGCGATGGTGACTTAACCCGTAGCATTGATATCAGCAGTCAGGACGAAGTGGGCGCCCTGGCCAGCCACTTTAATCAGTTCACCGCGAAATTGCGCCAGTTACTGCGTCAGACAGCGCAGCAGGCGTCATCCGTCAACAGCAGCAGCCAGCATTTGACTCAGGTTGCCAGCCTGACCAATCAGGAGATCCAGACCTGTAAAGCCCAAATTGATAATGTCTCGGCAGCTGTACATGAAATGGCAGCGACAACCCAGAATATCAGCAACAACGCTCAGCAAACCAGTGATGCGGCAACTGATGCCGAACAGCACGCCCGACAGGGCCAGACGCTGTCTGCAACTGCAGTAGCAGATATGCAACAGCTGTCCGCTCAGATGTTACAGTCGGTGCAGATTGTCGCTGGGCTGGCAAAAGAATCAGAAAACATCGGCACTGTGGTCGATGTGATAAAAGGCATTGCTGAACAAACCAATTTACTGGCATTAAACGCCGCGATTGAAGCCGCCAGAGCAGGTGAACAAGGCCGGGGTTTTGCTGTTGTAGCTGATGAAGTGCGCTCGCTGGCAGGCAGAACGCAAGACAGTACACAGGACATCCGTCAGATGGTAGAGAAGCTGCAAGCGATATCAAAAGATGCTGAAAGCACCATGCAACAAGGCCGGCAGCAGACAGAAACCAGCGCAGAGCGTGCCCGCACGTTGGAAGCTGCGTTAACCGACATCAGCCATGCCATTATGCGGGTCAAACAGCAAAGCAGCCAGATTGCCGACAGCACCGGACAGCAAAGTGCTGCCGCCGATGAAATTAACCAAAGTCTGCATACCATTACCGCTCTGGTTGACAATACCGCAGGTCATGCAACAGAACTGTCGGCAGAGTCGGTACAGTTAAGTGCTGCAGCAGATAACCTGAATGGTGTTGTCAGCCAGTTCAGAATCAAAAATTAACCCTACCGCTTATTAATTCAGCAACAAGCGCAGCAACGGCTGCGCTTTTCCCAGATCGCATTTGCCCGCAGTACAAATTTATGAGTATGCTGTAACCATGACTCGTTGATGCGCAAACAATATGATTATTCTTAGTTATTTTGAACCTGAAACCGGCGCCTGGCAGCAGATATCATACGAGCAGTTGCCTGCTCAGTTACCTGCGGATGCAAAATTATGGATTAACCTTAATGACGCCACTGCAGAAGAGCAACTACAGGTATTGCGCCGTTTTGCGATAGTGCCCACGTTGGCCGAAGATTTCAGCCGCCAGCGGCACCCGCCCAAGCTAGAGTCACAAACAGACTTCACTTTGTTGATCATGCGCGGCTATGCCGATGCTGACTTTAGTGAATATACTGGCAGTGCGCAGGTTAACCTGTTGTATTCAAAGAAAGTATTGATAAGTCGGGTCCACTGCCATAACCCGCAGCTGCTGGCGCAGCTCACTCCACAGATCAATGGTAACAGCCAGATCACCGTTGCTGACTGGATCAAACAGCTTATCCTCAGCGTATCGGCAAGCTATCTGGAGAAACTTATTAGCTTTGAAGACGAGCAAAGTGAACTGGAAGATGCCATGTTACATCGCGGCAATGATGAGCAAATGGCGCTTATTATGCGCTACCGTTCTGTGCTGCGGAAAATAAACCGTAATCTGGCGTATCAGAAAGATATTTTCTCTGACGCAATGTACGAAGAACAAAGCCCGCTACTGCGCCATTTTAGCAGCACCGAACTGCGTGATTTTTATGAAAAATTTGAGCGGCTGCATAGCATGACTGATTTATACTACGATCAGCTTAGTGATTTGGTTGAAGGCTATCTGTCAACAACATCGCACCAGATAAACGAGCGAATGAAAGTACTGACCATCGTAAGTACCATTTTCATCCCGCTGACATTTATTGCGGGTATTTATGGCATGAATTTTATTTATATGCCTGAGCTGCAAATGCCAAATGGTTATTTTACCGTGTTAATTGCCATGGCTCTGGGCGGAGTGGCCGGGCTGATTTGGTTTAAAATACGCGGCTGGTGGTAACCCCACCCGGGCAACGGAGTAGTAAATGGCTGAAAACCAACCGCTGGATATCGAAGAGATAGTACGAGACAGCTTCGATGAGAACGAAGCTGAACAGCTGACCGGAAAGCTTAGCCAGCTGGAGCCGGAAGAAATTGCTATTGCATTAGAAGCAATGCCGGTAGAACAGCGGGTTAGCACCTGGCTTAGCCTGCATCCGGATGATCAGATTGCCGCGCTGACCTACATGCGGGTCGACGCCCGTGACAACATCTTTAAGCAACTGGATGAACAACAGCTGCGCTCTTTGGTTGAGGGCATGGAAGTTGACGATCTGATAGAGCTGCTCGATGAGCTGCCTCAGCGTATCTATGACTATGCTTGCTCTCGGCTAGATGAAAGCCAGCGCCGTTGGCTGGACACGGCGTTGGGCTATGATGAAGATCAGTGTGGCCGTTACGCCGACCACGACATGCTAATCATCAATAAAAACGCCAAAGTGCGTGATGGTATCCGCTTGTTCCGCCAGTTAGCAGAGGATGCTGAGTACCACGATGCGCTATTTGTCGTCGACCGCACCGGGCGTTATGTTGGCCTGGTGCACGCGACCCAGCTACTCGGGCTTGGCAGCCACTTACCGGTAGAAACCGTTATTGATAAAGACGCGCCTCTGGTTGAAGGCGAAATGGACCTGGATCAGGGCTCAGATATCGTATCGCGCTCAGGCTATACCGCTTTGGCTGTCGTTGATGCCGAAGGTAAATTGCTCGGCCGCTTATCTATAGGTGAAGCACTGGAGAACGTGCGCAGAAGCCTGGAAAGCCAGTTTATGCACACGGCGGGTCTGGATGAAGAAGAAGACTTGTTCGCTCCGGTATTTAATAGCGCGAAGCGCCGTGCCTTATGGCTGGGTATTAACCTGCTGACCGCCTTTTTGGCCGCCTGGACTATCGGCCTGTTTGAAGCCACGTTACAACAGGTTGTTGCTCTTGCGGTATTAATGCCTATTGTTGCCAGTATGGGCGGTATTGCCGGTAGCCAAACGTTAACACTGATGATCCGGGGCCTGGCGCTGGAGCAGATCACGCCTAAAACCTACATGACGCTATTGCGCAAAGAGCTAGGTGTTGGTGCCATCAACGGCTTGCTGTGGGCACTGGTCATTGCGGCTATTACCTATTTCTGGTTTGGTGACTGGATAATTGGCAGCGTAATTGGCATGGCGATCGTGATTAATATCGTCGCCGCAGCGATTTCCGGCGTATTAATTCCAATCTGGCTGGAAAAACTCAATATAGACCCAGCCCTGTCCGGTTCGGTGATCCTGACAACGGTCACGGATGTAATTGGCTTTTTCGCCTTTCTCGGTTTAGGCTCGTTATTCTTACTGGGTTGAAAAAGCAACTTAAATATTTATCATCGGCAGCAGTATTCTTGCTGCCGGGTGCGTAAGACAATCTTACAATAGCTGCGAACACTACCGCTTATCGGAGAGCGCATGAAAATTGCGATTTTATCGCGCAATGCAGAGTTGTATTCCACCAAACGTCTGGTCGAAGCTGCCACAGAGCGTGGCCACCAGATACAGGTGATAGACCCGCTTACCTGCTATATCAATGTTAACCGGATAAAGTCCTCTATTCACCATAAAGGTGAAGCATTAGAAGGCTTTGACGCCGTGATCCCGCGAATTGGTGCTTCTATTACATTTTACGGCACCGCCGTACTGCGTCAGTTTGAGATGATGGGCGTATACAGCCTGAATGAGTCTGTTGCGATAAGCCGGGCACGCGATAAACTGCGTAGCCTGCAATTGCTGGCCCGTCAGGGCATTGGCTTGCCGGTAACAGGCTTTGCTGACAAGCCCGGTGATATCCCGGATCTCATTGAAATGGTGGGTGGCGCACCTTTAGTGATCAAGCTGCTCGAAGGTACCCAGGGAATAGGTGTGGTGCTGGCGGAAACCCGCACTGCAGCAGAGAGTGTGATAGAAGCCTTTATGGGGTTAAATGCCAATATTCTGGTGCAGGAATATATTCGTGAGGCGAATGGCGCAGATATCCGCTGCTTTGTCATTGGCAACAAAGTCGTCGCAGCAATGAAACGCCAGGCTAAGGCCGGTGAGTTTCGCTCCAATCTGCATCGCGGTGGCACTGCCTCATCAGTGCGGCTGACCAAAGACGAGCGCAGCACAGCTATCCGGGCCGCCAAAACCATGGGGCTGAATGTCGCCGGTGTTGACTTACTGCGTTCAAACCATGGCCCGGTCGTAATGGAAGTAAACAGCTCGCCCGGGCTTGAAGGCATTGAAGCAGCAACAGACAAAGATATTGCCGATTTAACTATCGCTTTTCTTGAGCAAAAAGTAGCGCTGCACAAAAGCAAGCGCAAGTTAAATACCAAAGGAACCGGCTAATGCAGGCAGGCAACAGAGCACCTTTTACACTGGCAGACAGTAGCATTCCTCCCGGCAGCAGGGCGCTGGTGGATATCCCCTTTGGTAAGTTATATACCCATACCGAACTGAACATTGGTGCCCATGTCATTCACGGTCGTAAAGATGGCCCGGTGCTACTTATCACCGCAGCGCTGCACGGCGATGAAATTAACGGTGTTGAAATATGCCGCCGTTTGCTGAAACTGCCCCGTTTAAGCCAGCTTAAAGGCACATTGATAGTGGTGCCGATTGTTAATACTTACGGCTTTGTGCAGCAATCGCGCTATCTGCCGGATCGACGGGATTTAAACCGCAGCTTCCCCGGCAGCGAAAAAGGTTCACTCGGTAGCCGTATGGCCTATCAGTTTACCGAGCAGGTGCTGCGTAACTGCACCCATGCCATCGATTTACACACCGGTGCTATCCACCGTGCCAACCTGCCTCAGGTCAGAGCCAGCGCCAAGGATAAAACCGCCCTGCGCATGGCAGAAGTGTTTAACGCCCCTATTATAATCAAGGCCGCCAGCCGCGATGGCACCATGCGCGGTACAGCCAACACACTCGGCATCCCTATCCTGCTTTACGAAGCCGGTGAGGCGCTGCGTTTTGACGAGCAGGCCATTAATGTGGGTGTACGCGGTATTTTAAATGTGATGACAGACTTGGGTATGCTGCGTGCGATGCGTAAACGCCCTACAACCAAGTCGTTGTTCTCGAAAAAAAGCAGCTGGGTAAGGGCTGAGCACGATGGTATTGCCCGCTATTACGTCAGCCTTGGTCAGACAGTAAAACCCGGCGATATACTGGCACATATCTACTCACCCTATTCTGATTTTGAAGTGGCAGTGCACGCCAGCTTTGCCGGTATCGTGATAGGCCGCAATAACCTGCCGCTGGTAAATGAAGGTGAAGCGCTGTTTCACGTCGCAGAAGTCAGCTCGCTGGATGAAGCGGAGAAGACACTGGACGCGATAAATGATGAAGTGGATAACGCTATGCCACCGGTGTTGGGCGAGGAATATGGTGTAGTCTGAACCAGGCCTTGTGTCAGTCTTTTTGCATGACTACATCGTAGTCTTTTAAAGCGGGTAGTCTTTGTTGTAACTGCTGTTCAACCTCGTCAAGCTCTTGCATACGCTGACAAAACAGTGCAGATTTTTCTTCCAGCTCTACCGCTTTGGCATCCAACCCCAGGTTGATTTTATCAACCAGATGGCCGACGGATTGCCACTCCTGATTATCACTGCGTTCAAAATTACTGTCAGAGTGCCTAAGTGCGTCGCGCAGCGCCCCCCACACCGCGCCAACCGTATGCCTGGCAAGGCTATCGAGCTGCGGTTTTAACTCGCCATGTAAAAAGTAGTCCAGCTCATTGAGGCTTTGCGGCGCCAGGTAAAAGTGTTCATTAGTACGGACAAAGCGGGACATCCATTGAAAGGTGGTTTCGCGCACCAGCTCGCGCCATTCAGCCTGCTGCGATTTACTGCCAATACCGGTAAACATCGCCTCAATACTGGAAAGCCCCAGCTCAACGCCATCCACCGCAATACTGACAATTTCCGGCACAAACTTGCGCAGGTCGCGGCTATATTGCTGCAACAGCACGACATCCTCAGCCGTAAGGCTGATTAACTCACCACGGATGAACAATTGCTGATCGTTGTTAATCTGCACATGGGTGCGGTTATTCTGCAAAATACGGATATGATCCGGCGCAATCAGAATACCGTGTGCAAATGCCATCTCACACTCGGCCGCGGACAGCAGCGAGCCGTGGCATAACATTAGCAGTAGAAAATAATAGCGTTTCACTTCGCCAGCTCCGGCCTGAACACGTAAGAAGCTTAAGTCACCGATGGGCGAAAAGCAGCCCCTTGCGCCGCAGCACAGTGGTCGCCCATCGCGAACAGCATCAGATAAAGGGTTCTATTGCAGGGCTGCCATCTACCAGCATAATTTTCGAGGGCCCATACTCGCGTCGGCTGCGGACAATATCCTTACCAAAATGTACTTCAACAGCCGAAAACAATTGCTGGCGTACAATGATATGCGCCTGCTCCAACTTCTCCCGCCGCTGCACTTCAAGTTGCTTAACATCCTCTATCAGTGCCAGTGCAACATCCCGGTGCTCTTCAAATTCCTGATGCAACTCTTGTTTGCGCACTTCTATCTGATTATTGCCTTCTATTTTCTTCAGCTTCTCTAGCTGCTCTTTGATATCCTGCATGTCTTTTTTCGCCGCAGCGATACTGGTACGTAAAATCTCCTGCTTTTCTGCAATAGGATCTACCAACCGATTAAGCTCAATCAGAATATTGCTACTGGAAGGCGCGCCTAAATTACCGGTAAAAATACCGTAATCCAGGTAGAAATAACCGCCAATGATCTTACCGTTAGGGTTGTCCTCTGGCCCGCCATAAACCTTGGCTGCGGCAACAGCACAGTGCATCATTTGTTTATTAACATACAAATTGCCGTCACAACTTAATCTGGCGTACTGCGCGATATTGCACTGAATATCGCCTTTTGCTTTTAGCTCGGTACTGTATTCACTGTCTTTTTCAGCAGTTGCTATCTGATGACCGATAATAGAGCCACCCACGGTGATATCACCACCGGCTTCTATCAGGGTGCCTTCAACAAAGCCTTTTACAAACACATTGCCACCGGCAATGACTTTCATCCCCTCAGTAACGTCGCCACTGACCACAACTGAGCCCTTGAAAATAATATGGCCGGTGGCTAAATCTACATTTTTAACCGTGAAGACTTCATCTACGGTCGCGCCATTTTCGACAACCCTTGGCAAGCCATCACGTGCAGCCAGCAGCAGATCACCGTCGGTCGCGGATAACTCACTGCCCTCAGCCATTTGCCATTCAATAACCTGGCCTGGTGTCGCCGGAATTGGGCTGCCGTTAATTAACATGCCATCCACACCGGCAGTAGGCGGATGACGCCGCATCAGCGTTTCTCCAGCTCTGACAGCGGGTATCACACCAAAATCACGCAGGTCAGCTTTTTCATCAGATTGCAGTAACGGTTTATTGCGCCGGCTTTGCATTTCAGGGATCAGCGGTTCAAAGCGTGAGTTTTGCCCATGCACCACTGCACGACCGCGGGCGATGACCAGTTTGACTTTACTGCCCGGTTCAGCCTTACTGGCATGACTAACCAGCTTGATAATATGATCTTTGCTAAAGCCAAATACGACACCGGCGTCCTGTGCTGCCTTAACCAGCGCATTGGCCGAAATCGGCGCCCCGCCCCAGGCAGCGGTAATAATCGCGGCCGCTGACATCTGGTCTTCACTGATTTCAAACGAGAGTTCCGCATCACGTTTTTCGGCGATACGGTAAGTCAGCGGTACGCCGGGAGCTTGCAGTTTTTCCTTAATTTTCTGCTGAATTTGCTGATATTCCACCAGCAGATTGGTAATTTGATCCTGAATGATCAGACATCTGCCATAGCCGGCAGCTTGTAACTGTGAATTGACGTCGTGCGCACTGAGCGCATCCAGTGTTACAGGCACGGTTATTTTTATACTGTTGTTGTGCTCGGTAAATTGCATAGGTTTAACACTTCTGGTTACTACAAGAAGAAAGCTATGCTAATGAAGCAAATAACTGCAGCAAAGGCAAGCCCTGATTGTTATACAGGGCCTTTTTAAGCGAAATATTAAATATAATTTTCCTGGTGGATACGAATAAACAAATCCGTACCTTTCTTACTGTAATCTACTTTGTACTCTTTATTGTTAATCGCCTGAATAAACAGTAGCGTTTTGACTTCACCAAAAACATCCGAACTGGAGATATCAACCACCTCCATATAACGATCTTTTGCCTCAGCACGATTGGCCGGTACCGACTCAGTAAATATTTTTACACCGTGGCGGGTAACAATAACATTCGGATCGTCGTCGTCATTCACAACAACCAAATCAAGCTTTTTATTTTTATGGATCAATGTATTACGGCCACTGACCAAAAACGGTTTTTCGTAATTATTCATTCACTACCCTGCGTAACATGTGATGTTGCCAGTATTATGATACAGTCAGTCCGGAGTGTCTAGGTGACTGTATTCTGTATCAATTGTAGTCTGGCCTGATTAATTTGCAGACACAATTGCTGAGTCTCGCCGGGCGTAAGACTAACCGGAACAAAGACATCAAACCCAGTCTGAGCAGCTAACTGCTTCATTCGACTGGCAAACGCGGCTTTAATACCATTGTAACGCTGTGTCGCTGTCGCAAAACTACCACTTTCTGTTAATAGTTCGCTGGCACATTGGCCAGATACGCAACCCTGACGTACCGCTTCGATATGCAATGCCCTTTGCTCAGTCATAATACGAACAGCAAGCCGAAGCGGCAACTGCTGCAGAAAACTGTCGTAGTCAGTTACTTTAAAGCCAATATAGCCCAGTGGCTGACCATTGTATTGCGGCACACCGCTATATAAAAAACTGCCCCAGGTTAGCATCCAGCAGCCATGCCGGTGTTGGTAGCGCACCCCTTGCTCATCATATTGCAGAAAAAACTGCGGCTCTGCCAGTTTCGCCCAGCCGGAAAACATCCCCAACCCTGCACCGACTAATCCAAGTGCATGCCATAGTTGTAGCTGTTCCGCCCAACTTAGGCTGATGAGTAATATTATGGCGACCGCAGCGCTACACAGCAGCACTGCTGCTCCACCCCGGCTTGCAGCCCCTTGCACATTTACTGGCGACATAAGATTTATACTCATTAATCCACCTTAACCTATGATGGCAGCTTTTAATCACAGGTTCCCGGATTTTAGCAATAACTGTTCCCATTTTATCAGCCAGTACCTACAGTTGAATCGACCAACGCCGCCTCGATTGCGATAACAGGAAATCTAAACGGGTATTTCTTCCATACAATAAAGCGGACTTAAAACTTAAAATATATGCTGTTACTCAGGGGTTATTGTGGCAAAACTACATTCAAAATTAATTTGGGTGATACTTATCGCTCTGCTGGTATTCGTAGCCTACTTGTATTGGATGCCAAACCAGCATAACGGCGCAACTCGCGGCGCAGCTGCCGTAGCCGTAAAAACAGCGAAAGCTGAAACCAAAGCCATGATCCGCAGCATTAGCTCTTTGGGCACCGGTATTGCAAATAATTCCATTACGCTGGTCTCACCTACCAGCGATTTTATAACCGAGCTGAATGTAAGCGAAGGTAAAAAAGTTAAAAAAGATGAAGTCATCGCCCGCTTACATGATGTAGAAGAGCGCGCGCGCGTGACGGAGCTGGAAGGCGTGTTAACAGAGCAGAAACGTCAGTTAGAGCGGCTGAAAAACTTAGCAAATACTCAAGCCACAGCGCAATCACTGCTGGATGAGCAACAAACCAAGGTAAACACCACGCTGGCGCAATTAGATATCGCTAAAGCGCAGCTGGCAGAGATGACTATCAAGGCACCTTTTGAAGGCTATCTGGGCTTACGTCAGGTCAGTCAGGGCGCTTATATCAATAGCGGTACTGTTATCACCACCCTTGATGATCTGCATAAGCTGCGTGTCGCATTCAGTGTGGCCGAACACTACCTTGCAGAAATTAAAGTGGGTATGCCATTAACGGTGACAAACGCTGCTTATGGCGATATCAATTTTATCGGCACCGTCAGTGCAGTTGACACCCGCTTAGATCCGGTGACTCGCACCGTTACCGTGCACGGCATGCTGGAAAACAATGATCTGCGCTTACGCCCGGGTATGCTGCTGAATGTGAAACTGGAGCTGGATAACCGCATGGCGATGCAGATATCAGAAAAAGCCCTGGTACCGCAGCAACAAAAGCAGTTTGTTTACACTGTAGATGAAAACGACATTGTACATCAGACCGAAGTGACCATCGGCCAGCGTATTCCGGGATGGGTCGAAATACTCAGCGGCCTGAAAGAAGGCGATGAAGTGGTTGTCGAAGGTATTCAGAAACTGCGCTCTGGCATCACCATTAACCGTGTCGGAGGCTGACTATGTGGTTGTCTGATACCTCGGTAAAACGACCGGTTTTCGCCACGGTAATAAACCTGCTGCTGATAGTCTTCGGTATTGTGTGTTTTAGCATGCTACCACTGAGGGAATATCCTGATATCGATACACCTATCGTTAGCATCAGCACCAATTACCCTGGTGCATCTGCTGAAATTGTTGAGTCGAAAATCACCCAGTTGCTGGAAGATCGTATCAGTGGCGTTGAAGGCATTAAGAATATCAACTCAGTGTCACGCAATGGCCGCTCGAACATTTCAATAGAATTTAATGTAGAACGCGATATCGACTCTGCCGCCAATGACGTGCGGGACCGCGTATCACGCGCGCTGAATAACCTGCCCGATCAGGCCGACCCGCCGGAAGTCTCCAAAGCCAGCGATGATGAAGACACCATTGCATGGTTTGTGCTTAACAGTGAAACCATGACCTCACTGGAGCTGACAGATTACGCTGATCGCTATATCGTTGAACGTTTCTCAGTGGTAGACGGTGTCGCCCGCCTGCAATTGGGTGGCTCACGTGATTATGCGATGCGGATTTGGCTGGACCGCGATGCGATGGCATCACGTGGCGTGACGGTGCAGGATATCGAAAATGTGCTGCGGGCAGAAAACGTTGAACTGCCAGCCGGTAACATTAAATCGACTGAGCGTGATTTTACCGTGCGTGTCGTACGCACTTACAAAACGCAGCAGGATTTTCGCCGCCTGGTGATTAAACGCGGCGACAACAACTATCTGGTGCGTTTAGGCGAAGTTGCCGACGTATTATTGACCGCAGAAAACGAAGAAAGTGAGTTTCGCGGCGACGGTAAAAACCTGCTGGGTATTGGTATTATTAAGCAGTCTAAAGCCAATACGCTGGAAGTAGTACGCGCGGCCCGGGCAGAGATGGAGCGGATCAAAGAGACGTTACCACAAGGCACCACTATCGAGCCGGGTTACGATTCTTCGCTGTTTATCGCCGAGTCAATAAAGGAAGTGTACAACACGCTCGCCATCGCCATGGTGCTTGTGGTCGTTGTAATCTTCTTATTCCTTGGCAATATCAGAGCAACCTTTATCCCTGCGGTAACTGTGCCAGTGGCGCTGGTTTCCGCCGTCACCGTGTTGTTTGCGCTGGACTTCTCAGTCAACCTGCTGACATTGCTGGCGATGGTGCTGGCCATTGGCCTGGTAGTGGATGACTCCATCGTCGTGCTGGAGAACATATACCGCCGTATTGAGCTTGGCGAACATCCGTTGGTGGCGTCATACCGTGGCGCACGCGAGGTAGGTTTTGCCGTTATCGCCACCACACTGGTGCTTATTTCGGTGTTTGTGCCGCTGGTGTTTATGCAGGGGCAGCTGGGTAAGCTGTTTACTGAGTTTGCGCTGGCCATTGCAGCGGCTGTAGCCTTTTCCAGTGTGACTGCACTGACATTGTCACCAATGCTGTGCAGCAAACTACTGACGCATCAGAAACGTGAAAGCAAGCTGGGCCTGTGGCTGCATGCAGCCTTTCACAAGCTGGAAAACGCCTACCGCCGTCAACTGGAAGTCGTCTGTGCTACCCGTTGGCCGGTGATGATCGTGGTTGCCTTATGTTTTATTGCCAGCTACATGCTGGTGCGGCTGCTGCCAAGCGAGCTGGCTCCACCGGAAGACCGTGGTACCTTCTTTGTTATGATGAGCCCGGCCGAAGGCGCCAGCTACACCAGCAACAGCCGCAATATGCGCTTAATTGAAGATGTGCTGATGCCCTACTACCAAAAAGGCGAGTTTAACCGTCTGCTGGTAAGGGTCCCCGGCTGGGGTAATAGTGGCGGTGTAGCGATTGTCGGCACCGAAAACTGGCACAACGGTAAGCGCCGCACGCAGGAGCTGATGGGCGAAGTTGGCCAGAAGCTGAATGAAATACCTGATGTGCGCGCTTTCACTTTTATGCGTAGTGGCCTTGGCGGCGGCGGTGGCGGTGGCCGCCCTATTCAGTTCGTATTGCAGGGCAACACTTATGAAGAACTGGCGCGCTGGCGCGATATAGTGCTGGAAAAAGCAGCCGAAAACCCGAATATTCTGATGTTGGATCACGACTACAAAGAGACAGTACCGCAGGTATTAGTAGAAATTAATACCGAACGTGCCGGTGATTTGGGTATCTCTGTTGGCGCCATTGGCCGCTCGCTGGAAGCCATGTTGGGCGGACGCCGGGTAACAACCTTCCTTGATCGTGGTAAAGAGTATGACGTTATTATTGAAGGTAAAGATGATGATTTCACTGCGCCCGGCAGCATCACTAATGTGTATTTGCGCTCTGAAACCTCCGGTGAGCTGATCCCGCTGGATAACCTGGTAACGCTGCGCGAAGAAGCTACATCATCCAGCCTGAACCGCTATAACCGGATGCGCAGCATTACGCTAACGGCTAGTATGGCACCAGGCTACAGCCTGGGTGAAGCGCTGGAATATCTGGAAAACGTTGTTGAAACCGAGATCCATGATACCGTTGGCATCGATTACAAAGGCGAATCATTGCTGTATCAGGAAAGCGGCCGTTCAACACTAATGGTGTTTGTACTGGCACTGCTTATCACTTATCTGGTATTGGCGGCACAATTTGAAAGCTTTATTCACCCGCTGGTGATCCTGGTCACTGTGCCACTTGGGTTGGTCGGTGCGCTGTCAGGCCTTTACTTCAGTGGTATGACGCTGAATATATACAGTCAGATTGGCCTGGTCATGTTGATAGGTCTGGTTGCCAAAAACGGTATTCTGATTGTTGAGTTTGCTAACCAGCTGCGTGACGCCGGTGTAGAATTTACCACCGCAATACAGCAAGCTGCCACGCAGCGTCTGCGTCCTATTGTGATGACAGCCTTTACCACTGCGATGAGCAGCATACCGCTGATTGTTGCCAGCGGCCCGGGTTCTGAAAGCCGGATGGTAATTGGTATGGTTATTTTCTCAGGTGTCGCGTTGGCCACGCTGATGACCATTTATGTGGTACCGGTAACTTACATGGTGATAGCCCGCAACACCGGCTCACCGAAGCGACTGGAGCAGAAGCTGCATAAACTGGAAAATGAAGCGCCTGATGAACATGCCGCCGACGAGGTGCATCCCTCTTAGCCAATAACAAGGCGCCGGTCGGCGCCTTGTTTATTTCCGCAATCCAGAAACTGGATGCAACCGTAAAACTAGCGTAAAGTCAAAACTCAGGGAAGAAGGAGAAAAGCAATGGCGTTACAAACCGCAACCTTTGGAGCGG
Organism: Rheinheimera aquimaris; assembly: GCF_020531985.1. GTDB lineage: Bacteria > Pseudomonadota > Gammaproteobacteria > Enterobacterales > Alteromonadaceae > Alishewanella > Alishewanella aquimaris. The sequence continues at coordinate 146,558 of NZ_JAJAVQ010000003.1, forward strand.
GCTGTTTCTGGTGCCTTGAAGCAGCTATGAACCAATTAAATGGTGTAATAAGCGCACTCAGTGGTTATATGGGCGGTAGTGCTGAAACTGCCAACTATCGCCGTGTTTGTGACGGCGACACCGGCCACGCAGAAGTGGTGCAGGTTGAATACGATGATACCGCTATCAGTTATGAGCAACTCTGCCTGATTTTCTTTAGTTTGCACGACCCGACTCAGCTTAACCGCCAGGGCAATGACATTGGCACCCAGTATCGCTCAGCGATTTTCTTTCACAATGACAAGCAGCAACATATCGCCAATAACATCATTGCTGAACTTAAAGCAGAAAATGTATTTAGCGGCAGTATTGTCACTGAAGTATCGCCTGTAACCGCATTTTATATCGCTGAAGAGTACCATCAGGGCTACTTTCTCAAGCATCCGGAACAGGGCTATTGTCAGGTCATAGTCGCACCGAAAATGATGAAGTTTCGCCAGCACTATCAGGCATTGTTAAAATCATGAACGGTGTCAGGGCGCTGTTGTGCCTGTTAAGCCTGACGATAACAGCAGCACAGGCAAATACTACAACCGGGCTAAACTTCTGCTACGAAGATAAACAGTTGCTGCCCTACTATGCCGGTGACGGTGAGCAGATAGCATCACCACCCGGTGTAACAATAGAGCATTTGCAAGCTGCAGCGAAGCTTACCCGGATACAACTGATGTTACAGCGTAAGCCCTGGCTACGCTGCCTGCAGTTACTGGAACAAAATAAGGTGGATGCACTGGTAGCAACCTACGCTGAATCACGCCGCAGCTTTGCTGTCTATCCGTTGACCAGCAACGACGAGCCTGACAACAGGCTAGCACTGAGCCAGCATTCAACGTGCCTTGTACAGCGTCACAATGACAATGTTATGCAACGCTCAGGCGCTGGCATCATTATCGCCAGGCCACTGGGCTATGCTACGCCTGATTATCCGGTTGGGGTCAGTATTGTACCGGTGCAGTCGCAGCAGCAGGCTTTTGATTTAGTAAAACAAGGCCGTGTTGACGCCACCACGACGCTGTGTGAAGTGAACCAGTTACCGGCGCCGACAGGCTTTACAGAGGGTTTAGAAGTAGTCTACCCGCCGCTTTATCAAACTACCGGTTATCTGGTGTTTAGTAAGGCTTTTTATCTGCAGCATCAGAAGCTGGCGACAAGTCTGTGGCAGGCTTTGCAGCAAACGCAAGAGCCACAGCGTTATTATCAGTACCTGCAGACTGAAGCTACACTGCAACAAACAGAAAAGCCACGCTGATCTCAGCATGGCGTTTAACAACACAATTAACGCGGGCTGTAACTCAGGCTGATACCAAAGTTAGTCCCTGCCGTAGCATAGCTATCGCTGGTGTAATAATCTTTATCAAACAGATTATCGACCTTGGCTCGAACTGTAAGTGCTGTGTTTACCATGTAACTTACGCCAAAACCCCAGACAGTATGGGCGGGTGCCAGCGGCAAATCTGCTCCTGTTGCCCAGTCCATGCCCTGATAGGTAGTGCTTTGGTAATCAGCAGTCACGAATGCAGACCACTTATCTGCATCATAGCTTCCGCGCCAGTTAATACTATTTTCCGGTCTGCGGGCAAGCATTTTACCAGTACTGGCATTCTCAGTATCCAGCCAGGTATAAGCAAAAGTGCTACTAAATTGCTGCCACTGTTGCTCCACACTGAACTCAATACCTTCGATTGTCGCGAGCAATACGTTTTCGGCCTGCTCTACCCCCTGAATAAGATTGGTCACATCGCGGTCAAACCAAGCCAATTGCACCACCAAACCCGCATTGCGATAGCTAACTGCAATCTCATCAGACTCTGACTCTTCTGGCTTTAAATCCGGATTGGCGTAGCCTGGATAATACAGGTCGTTAAATGTAGGGGCTTTAAATGCGGTGCCACGGCTGGCACGCACCAGCCAATGCTCTGCAAGCTGATAGGCTGCGGCTAACTGCCAGGTATTCTGACCACCATACTGGTTAATCAGGTCCCGACGTACCGCAGCTTCCAGTTGCAGTGCATTCAGTTGGTAATTAACGCCGGTAAAAACTGCCCGGTTGATTCTGCTGGTTTGCTCGTAAGCGGTTAAAGATTTATCTACTTGCTCGTGGTACCAATTCATACCAGCCAGAAAGCTGAGGCTATCAGTAAGATCGCTTGCTGCCTGATAACTGAACTCATCTCTACCGGTAACAAACGGGCTGCGTGAGCCTGGGCCAAATGTCGCTTCACTGTCGAGGGTACGACTGAGTAATGCCTGGTGTTGCCACTGCCCTAACTGATGCTGCCATCCCAACAAATAAGCCCGGTTCAGGGTATCAGCTTCGTCCTCTACACCATAACTGGTATCAAACTGGTAAAAGCCACTGTTGACGTCGGCCTGGGCGCTGAACTGGCCGACTGTCGTTTGATAATCAGCTGCAAGCTTAATGTACTTCTGATTGTAGCCATCTTTGTCCGCGTCTAAATCTTTGCGTACATTAAAACCATCTGCCCGGCTAACACCTGCACTGGCATGCAAAGTTAACTGTTCCGCACTGTGGCTGACATTAATGTCGGTTCCGGCCTGACCATAGCTTCCGACATTGGCATTGAGTTCCACTGCTTTGCTGCGCCGGGTTGTAATAGCAATAACACCCGCCAGAGCGTCAGAACCATATAATGCTGCGCGAGGACCACGAACTACCTCAATACGCTCAATCAGTTCCAGCGGTAACATTGACAGTGATTTATATCCCAAAGTAGCAGAGCCACTGCGCACACCATCAATCAGTACCAAACTGTGGCCGGTATTGCCTCCCCTGATGTAAATGCCTGCGGTTTGCCCACGGCCACCATCACGTGACAGGTTAATACCCGGCAACTGCGCGAGCAAAGCAGGCAAATCGCTGGCCTGACGTGCGACGATGTCATCCCGCTCCAGCACAGTGATACTGGCCAGCACTTCTTGTTGCGGCGTTGCGGTACGATTGGCATAAATACTGATATGTTCAACAGAATCATCTGCTGCAACCGAGCAGCAGGACGCGACCAGAACGGCCGCAAAAGCAGGTTTAAACATGTAAGCTCCGAAAACGTGCCCACCGCACATTTATTCAAGTTGTAGGAATTTTTCGGGCCGGTCTCCGGGCTGACAACCTGCTTTCGCCTGCACCCGCCTTCCCATCCTGTGACAGTGGCCTTGAGTACAGCTCAGTTGTTTACCGTTGCGGGGGCAGCTCTGGATTTGCACCAGATTCCCGTTTAACTGCAGTGATTCTGCAGCACCAGAAAAAGCGGCTCCATTTGGAGCCGCGTGCAGTTTACGCCATCAATGAAAAATGTCAATAGATGGCTGGATGGCTAAAACTTAATCGCGGAAATTTTTAAACTGAAACGGTTGCCCCAGCTCGCTGGTACGTACCAATTGCATAACAGCCTGTAAATCATCGCGCTTTTTACCGGTTACCCGCAGCTCTTCACCCTGTATCGCCACCTGCACTTTAATACCGCTATCCTTAACCAGTTTAACGATTTTTTTCGCCATCTCTTTATCGATACCCTGCTTTATACTGACATGACGGGTGATAAATTTACCGTGACGTTCTTCTTTTTCAATCTTGAAACTACTGACATCCAGCTGAAGCTTACTGGCTTTAGTCGCAAAAATATCAAACAGTTGCATCACTTGCTGGTCGGCTTCAGCAGTTAGCTCAATCTGCTCTTTGTTCAGCTCAATTTTGGCGTTAACGCCACGAAAATCAAAGCGGGTCTCAAGTTCCCGTTTAGCGTTATCTACGGCGTTCTTCGCCTGGTTTATATCAACTTCTGAAACAATATCGAAAGACGGCATTCTTTATCTCCTGACTATAAGAGCCTCTGTTTGCTGGTGATTATAACCAGAAAACTGTTACAATCCGAGCGCCATATATTACGGGGGTTTTTGTGTCGCAGACTGTCTACCGCGTTTTTTGCCTCTCCTTCTTTGTGCTGGCGACGGCAAGCTTTCTGGCTGAGCTAAACGGCCACCGTGTTATCGCCGGCTTTGCTCATGTGGACAAGCTGGTGCATTTTAGTATTTTTGCCTTACTGGCCGCATTATTGTGGAAAGGCTTTAAACTGGCACCGCTCACAGCCTTTATTGTGCTTGGCAGTTACGGCGGTGCTATTGAGCTGGTACAACACTACTTTACCCGCCGCCAGGGCGACTGGCTTGATTTTGCAGCTGATATTACCGGCGTCATCAGCTTTTATCTGGTGCGTAGCCTGTGGCACAAAATCCGGCCCCGCAGCCAGCGTTAAGCTGGAGCATTGTTGGTCAGGGAGCTATAGGCTTACTGGCTGCGTGCCGCATGCAGCAAGCGGGCTTTGACGTCAGCCTATGGCTGCGTACCCCCCGGTTGCTGACCATTAAATTTGCTCATCGTCAGTTACAGTTTCAGCCTGCTTCGGCGCCCATTTCTGCGGTGCTTATACCGGTAAAAAGCTATGCGGTAACAGAAGCCGTGCAAACCCTGTTACCGGCCATGGCTTCAGATGCACAACTGGTGCTAAGTCATAACGGCATGGGCACTATCGAGCAGGTAAAACCAATGCTAGCCCCCGGGCATGGCTTATGGTTTTTGACCACGACCCACGGGGCGTTAAAACAACCAGATACTGTGCAGCATACAGGCACTGGCAGCAGCACACTGGCAGCACTTAATAACGCCGCGAAAGTAAAGCAGCAACAAGTGCTACAGGCGATGGACATAGCGCTTGGCCCTGTGACGCTTACCGATAATATTCAACCGGCGCTGTGGCAGAAACTGGCCATCAATGCCGTGATAAACCCACTGACAGCACTGTACAATTGCCGCAATGGCGAACTTGCCGCACAGAAATACCACCAACACATCGAAGCACTGGTCACCGAAGTGTGCAAGGTTGCAGCAGCCTGCGGTTATCCAATGTCTGCACACAGCACCTTGCAAACCGTACTACGGGTTATCAGCAGTACTGCGCAGAACTTCTCATCAATGCAGCAGGATTTAGCGCACGGCCGACGTACCGAAATAGACGCAATAACAGGATATGTAGTACAACAGGCGGCGCACCATAATATCAGCGTGCCGCATAATCAGGCGCTGCTGGAGCAGATTTTACTGCGCCAGCAACAGAGATATTAAGTAAGACTAAGGCCGGTAAACCGATACGTTTTTAAAGCCCTGCTCTTGCAGTACCACCGCTTGCAGCCGGCTCATGACACCGCGCTCACAGTAGCAGTAATAGTGCTTGCTCTGATCCAGATTAGCAAACTGCGACGCCAGACGGAAAAACGGCAGCTCAACCACGTCATGCCCTTCGACAGTCAGCGGCTTGACGTCTGTTTCCTCCGGGCTACGGATATCCAGCACTACCGCATCGGCAGGTAACTGCGCCAGCACAGTGACCACATCAGCCTGTTGCTCAGCCTGGTAATCTATGGTGCGGATATCCAGCACCTTGGCGTCCTGCACTGCCTGGTCCAGCACAGCAAAATCGAAGTTCTGCTCATTGGCGATAACCTCGGCCAGCACAGCATTGACCGTAGGTTTACGCGAGATAACACCACAATACTCCGGCATACTCTTGGCAATATCTTCAGCGCCAATCTTGGCTGCCAGCGCGATGATCTCCTGCTTATCCTGGTAAATCAGCGGGCGCAGGATTAATGTTTCCGTTACCCGGTCAATCACGTTTAAATTGGCAATGGTCTGACTGGAAACCTGGCCAATACTTTCACCGGTGACGATAGCTTTAATACCCAGCTTCTCTGCTACAGTGCTGGCGGCGCGCATCATCATGCGCTTAAGAACAACGCCCATCAGCCCGTTATCGATAGTCTCTAAAATCTGATCAACCACAGGCGCAAAATTGACGCTGACAAATTTAACCTTGTGCGACAGGCTGTATTTTTGCCAAATCAGGTGTGCCATCTCACGTACACCGGCTTCATGCGCAGCGCCACCGAGATTAAAAAACAAATAATGCGTGCGCAGGCCTTTGCGGATCATCAGGTAGCTGGCGACGGCTGAATCGTAACCACCTGAAATCAATGACAGCACATCAGACTGCGATGGCAAAGGAAAGCCGCCCATGCCCTGATGCTGTTTGCGCACCATAATCAGCTGATCTTTTCGTACCTCAAGCGCAACAACGATATCTGGTTTAGTCAGTTTTACCTGCGCAGACGCCACCAGCTGGTTTAAACCGCCACCGATATAACGTTCTGCTTCAATTGACGAGAAATCATGCTTGCCAGCACGGCGCACCCGCACGCAAAAGGTTTTGTTCTGTATTTGCCCGGCATATACAGCGGCAACCTGCTCATAGATATCGTGCAAAGAGCTGAAGGTGCTCGACTGCATCTCAGAAAAATGCACGATGCCGGGAATACAGCTTAAGCGGTCAATCAACTGTTGCTGGATAGCTACATCTTCACTGGGGCAGCGGATCGTCAGGTGATCGTAATTATTGTTAACTTCGATATTGCTGTCGGTACGCAGCAAAATGGTCTTGATGTTGCGCTCAAGCAACAACGTCTGGCGTTTACGCACCGATTTGCTTTTAATGGCAATTTCCGGGTGCAGTTTGATAATAAATTCAATCATCGGACAGCAGCAAATATCAGCAGGGAAAAAAGTGGCGCAGATTATAGCGGATCTCTTAACAAAGACCTAATCTGCGCCCGTGCTTTATTGGCTGTTACCTGAGGCAGGTTCCAGGCTTATCGGGTCAGACTCTTTTGCCTTACCCTGCATAATCGAAATTTCTACCCGACGGTTGCGACGCCGGTTTAAATCAGTGTCGTTCGGCACCAGTGGCTTGGTATCGGCATGCCCCACCACCACTAAACGCGTACGATCAAAGCCATCGGCTTTAATCATTTCTGTTGCAACTGACACCGCGCGCTTGGCAGATAAATCCCAGTTATTACTGTGCAGCTCATCCGATACCTGAATATCGTCGGTATGGCCTGTAACCGTAATTTCGCCCGGCACTTCGTTTAACAAGCTACCAATCCTTTGAATAATTGGTTTAAAACGTGGCTGCAAAAACGATGAACCAGATGGAAAAGAGCCATTTTCGCGGATGCGGATAATAATTTGCTGGCCCAGTGACTCCAGCTCTATCGCGCCATCAACAATTTGTTTTTCCAATTGTTCAGCCAGCTTTTTCACCATTTCATTGGTTTGTTCCTGCTGCGCTTCTGCCTGTGCCTCAGCCGCTGCCGATTCGCCATCCATGATTTCTTCAGCATTGCTGACCGACTGGCCACCGCTTAAATCTTCCCGTTGCTCTTGTCGGCCACCGGCAGAATCTTCCTCACCAGCCTGAAATTCAATTACCTGCTGGGTAATTTCAATCGTCTGCTGTTGCAGTGTTTCTATCGGCGTCGGATCAGGTCGGCCGGGCCGGAATTCCATCGCGATAATACTGGTGCCTTTTGGAATGTCTTCTACTTCGATTTTATTCTGCACCCCAAAGGCAAACTTCATTGAACCGGCAATCTGCTTAAACTTCAGCACATCCATTTCAGAAAACGCCAATAGCAGTACGAAAAAGCACATCAGCAGCGCCATTAAATCAGCGAAGGTGCCCATATACGCCGGCAAACCGGGTGGTGGGCATTTACACTCTTCTGCTTCATCACTCATGACTTACTCCGCAGCCGCTGGTTCACGTTTACTTTGCGCCAGATAATTACGCAGGATCCCTTCAATCACTTTAGGGTTTTGTCCGTCCTGAATACCCAAAATAGCATCAAGAATTAGCTGGTTATTGGTTTTTTCCTGCGCGTTACGAATGGCCAGCTTGTCTGCCAGCGGTATCGCAATAATGTTGGCAATAAAAGCGCCGTATAAAGTCGTCAGCAAAGCAACCGCCATCGCCGGGCCGATTGCTTTAGGGTCATCCATGTTTGATAGCATTGCAACAAGACCAATCAGCGTACCTATCATACCCATTGCCGGCGCGACATCACCCAGGCTTTTAAAGATGGCAATAGCGGTTTCATGTCGCTTTTCTGTCAGGCTGATGTCCTTTAATAAGGTCGCTCGCACGACATCAGCGTCATGGCCATCCACCAACATGTTGACACCTTTTTGCATAAAGGCATTGGGTATCTCAGCTTCTTCCAGTGCCAGAAAGCCGCCTTTACGCGCTGAGTCTGCCAGTTGTACTGCTTTTTCAATCAGCTCTTCCGGCGCCTCAATTTTAAACATAAAGGCTTTTGCTGCAGCTTTACCCGAGGCAAAAAACTGACTGAGGGTAAATTTGGAGATAACAACAAAAATAGAACCAGCAAATACAATCAGTACAGATACAGTATCCATGAACATGCCGGGAGCGCCGTTACTGCCCAGGATCATTGCCATTACCACGAAGCCAATTGCGCCCAACATACCAACCAGGGTAGCTATATCCACTCTTATCTCCTTAGATCACGCACTGCTACATCGACCGTCTGTACAAGTTTATCTTAGACGATAGCTGTTTATCGACAACAGCAAGCAATGATTGAGTATAAATTACGTGAAATTATCTATTTAGCTTTTCACTTGTGCTTTCTGATTGACCATAATAGCCTGCTAAGGTACCTTTGCGCACACTTTTTCCGGGGGCAGTATGAGCAAGAAAAAAGCCGATTTGAGCCAATTCGAACAAACCTTGTCCGAGTTGGAACAGATAGTACAACAACTGGAACAGGGAGACCTTTCTCTGGATCAATCTTTAGCCCGGTTTGAACGTGGTATTACCCTTGCCCGGCAAAGTCAGCAATTACTGCAAGGTGCAGAACAAAAAGTGCAACTGCTGATGCAACAACAGCAACAGGAAAGCCTGCTGCCCTTTGAACCCGAGCAAGGAGATTAGGTGTGCTGCCTGCTAATTTGCCGCTGTATCAGCAACGGGTAGAACAACACCTGCAACAAGTCTTATCCCAACAGCCGGTAACCGACAGCCGTCTGATGCAAGCAATGTCTTACAGCTTGCTGCTAGGCGGAAAACGGGTACGGCCTTTTCTGGTATACAGCTGCGGCACTATGCTTGGTGCCAGCCTGCATGATTTGGATGGTCCGGCAGCTGCGATAGAGGCGCTGCACAGCTACTCATTAATTCATGATGATCTGCCGGCAATGGATAATGATGATTTACGCCGAGGCAAACCCACCTGCCATAAGGCGTTTGACGAGGCCACCGCCATTCTCTCTGGTGATGCCTTGCAAACACTGGCATTTGAGGTACTTAGCAGTCACCCTTACCAACGGGTGAAAGCAGACACCATACTGCAGATGATTCAGCGGCTAACGTCTGCGTCTGGCTATGCCGGTATGTGTGGTGGTCAGGCAATTGATTTGGCACAAACCAACCAAAGCACAACGCTTGAGCAACTGGAGCGGATGCACCGTTTAAAAACCGGCGCCTTGATAGAATGCGCTGTGCAACTGGCCTGGCTGTGCAGCCCGTCTGCCGATACCAGAGAATGCGACAATCTGCTGAGGTTCGCCCGCGCTTTAGGGCTGGCATTTCAGGTGCAGGATGATATTCTCGACATAGAAAGCGATACGGTGACCCTGGGTAAGCCTCAAGGCTCAGATACCAAAGCCAACAAATCGACCTATCCGGCACTACTGGGTTTAGAAAATGCCAAAACCAAAGCGCAGCAGCTTTATCAGGAAGCGCTGAACGCTTTGGCCGACTTACCGTATAACACTGATGAATTACGTGCCTTTGCGCAGTACATTATCGAACGCAGGTTTTAACACAGGCAAGGAATATGGCGTTAGATATTAACGATTACCCGTTATTAGCCAAGGCTAATTTACCCGAGCAGCTCAGAGCGCTGCCGCAAGAAAAACTGCCCGCACTCAGTGACGAGTTGCGCAGTTATTTGTTACGCAGCGTCAGTCAGAGCAGTGGCCATTTCGCCTCAGGCTTAGGCACCGTTGAGCTGACAGTGGCCCTGCATTATGTTTACAATACGCCGTTTGACCGGGTGATATGGGATGTTGGCCACCAGGCCTACCCGCATAAAATTCTGACCGGCCGCGCAGAGCGCATGCACAGCATCCGGCAAAAAGATGGCCTGCATCCGTTCCCATTTCGCGAAGAAAGCGAATACGACGTACTGTCTGTCGGTCATTCCAGTACGTCAATCAGTGCAGCGCTGGGTATGGCAATTGCCGCGCAGCAGGCCCGCAGCAACCGCAAGGTCGTGGCAGTGATTGGTGATGGCGCTATTACTGCTGGTATGGCATTTGAAGCACTGAATCACGCGGGTGAAGTGCGCCCGGATATGCTGGTTATTCTGAACGATAACGAAATGTCGATATCTGAGAACGTCGGCGCATTAAACCGCTATTTTGCCCGTATTCTGTCGGGTAATTTTTATACCAGCCTGCGCGAAGGCGGTAAGAAAATATTAAGCGGCGTACCGCCACTGCATGAGCTGGCCAGCCGTGCAGAAGAGCATTTCAAAGGCATGGTAACGCCGGGCACCTTCTTTGAGGAGCTGGGCTTTAACTATATAGGCCCGATCGATGGCCATGATGTGCAGGGACTGGTGAACACCATCCGCAATATGCGCAATATGAAGGGCCCACAGCTGCTGCATATCGTCACCAAAAAAGGCAAAGGCTATGCCCCCGCAGAGGCAGATCCAATTGGCTACCATGCGGTGTCGAAATTTAATCCGGACGACAAAAAGCAACCTGCCAAAAAAGCCGGTTTGCCAACGTTCTCGAATATTTTCGGCAGCTGGATTTGCGACATGGCCGAGCAGGATGAGCGCTTACAGGCAATTACACCGGCGATGCGCGAAGGCTCTGATCTGGTACGGTTTTCAAAAGCGTTTCCCAAGCGCTACTTTGATGTGGCTATTGCAGAGCAGCATGCTGTCACATTAGCGGCCGGTATGGCCATTGAAGGCTTAAAACCGGTAGTGGCTATTTACTCCAGCTTCCTGCAACGTGGATATGATCAGTTAATTCATGATGTTGCTTTGCAAAATCTGGATGTGTTATTTGCCATCGACCGCGCTGGCGTTGTTGGCGCAGACGGCCCGACGCATCAGGGCGCTTTTGATATCAGTTTTATGCGCTGTATTCCTAATATGGTCATTATGGTGCCGTCTGACGAAAATGAGTGTCGTCAGATGCTTTACACCGGTTATCAGTATCAGGGACCAGCAGCAGTGCGATATCCGCGCGGCAGCGGCACCGGTATAGCAGCAGAGCAGGCGATGCAGCTGCTGGCACTGGGTAAAGGCAAGGTTACACGTCAGGGTAAGCGTATCGCAATACTGGCATTTGGTCCTTTGCTCAGCGCCTGCCAGTATGCCGCAGAGCAGCTCAACACGACGCTGGTTGACATGCGGTTTGTCAAACCGCTGGACGATGCTCTGTTGACCGAGCTTGCTGACTCGCATGATTATTTTGTTACGGTCGAGGACAATGCTGTGATGGCAGGCGCCGGTTCTGCCGTGAACGAGTTTATCAGCCGGGCGAAGCTGAATGTGCGCAGTGTTAACCTGGGATTACCGGACCAGTTTATAAAACACGGCAGCCAGCAGGAGATCTATACAGAGCTCGGCCTGGATAGTGACGGTATCTACAACAGCATCAGTGCGCTGAAATAACACTGCGTTTTTGATAAAAAAGCCTGTTTTCTGCAGGCTTTTTTATCACTCACAGCTGGGTATTTTTCAGCTCAAAGCGGGCAAGTCCTGCGGCCAGTAAACGCTCTACCTGGGCTTCAACATGAGATGAATCTTCAAACTCAAAGGCATCGACCTGCTGATCGAAGTGAATAGTTGCGACACCATTTTTACCGGCATGCTTCACATGGTACAACGCCATTTCAGCCAGTTGCAGCGAAATTTCCCAGCTGATCAGTTGCCCGCCCAGTAAGTCGAGCGGGAAGATAGCATAACCGACAGAGCAGGTTAAACGGGTGCGGTGGCCATCCGGTAAACTGAATACCGTTTTGCCAATTAGCTCGTTTAACCTGTAGCTGAACTGTTCAACCAAATCAGTCTGGATATCACGTAGTACCAGCACAAACTCTTCACCGGCAAAGCGCACAACATAGTCTGAACCACGCGTTTCACGAATTAAAATGCCGGCAACCTGCTGAATACAGCTATCGCCTGCAGTATTACCATATTGGTCGTTAACCTGTTTAAAGTTATCCAGATCCAGGTGAATTAACGCCACGCATTTACCCTGTGACTGCATTGATTCACGGTTACGCTGAAAGTGCTCAATATCTTTGGGTAGTTGCTCGAACATAAAACGACGGTTGCGCAGCCCGGTCAGACTGTCTTTATGCGTCAGCAATGTCAGCTGTTCGTTCAGTTCATTGAGCTTCAGGTTACTGTTTTCCAATTCCTGCGTACGCTGTCTGACCAAACGCTCGAGCTGTAGTTGCTGATTAACAGTATTGCGCCGCAGCAACCACAGTAAGCCGTACAGGCAAAACAACGCTAAAAGCGCCCACAGCCCACGATATATAAAGGTTTCATCAAAACGTTTAGGTACTACTATGTCCAGCTCTGCAGACTGCTCGTCAAGCCAGGGGCCATTATCAAAACGTGTTTGTACCTGAAATACAAAACGCCCGGGCGTAAGGTTGGTATATACCGCTTCGCGCCGATCGCCAACGTCATGCCAGTGCTGGTCAAACCCCTGCAACCGGTAACGAAATTGGAGCGCAGTAGGTTTAATAAACTCCAGTGCCGAATATTGTACGCTCAGATTGCGGTCGTCCAGGTCAAGCACTAACCGCGATTGCAGACCATCAACATGATAATTACGCAGCCCCTGCACACTCTTGATAACAGGTCGCAAACTGCTGCGCTGTTGCTGATCAAGTTGCACCGGCACTGCAACCAGTCCTTTTAATGTCGGATACCAGTATTGATCTTGCCAACGCACTACTTTAGCTTGCCCTGCACCGTTACAGCAACGCCCGGGCACTGTGCCAAGCTGCCTGTCATAAGGGCCGAGAATTTCATCAGCCTGTACAGCGCCCTGCCCTAAAGCCGCGAGTTGGGCTTTATCCAGCCTGAAGATACCTTTGTTGCTACTGATCCATAATTTGTCGCTGTTTGCATCAAATGCCAGGCTCACTACCGGACTGTGCGGCAATCCATTACCGGCGTGCCATTGCAGCCACTGTGTCTGTTGTGGTAATTCAACAAAAATACCATCGTCCAGTGTCGCGGCGATAACAGTGTTGTCCGGCAGTATCTGCAGGGCAGTGATGTAGCTGTTATACAAAGCACTGCCTACCCCAAGCCGTGTCAGCCGACCTGACTCATACTGGTATAGCCCTCTGGTTGTACCAAAGATAAGGGTCTGTCGTTGTTGCTGCAAAACCGTAATATGACGTGACTCAAGTTCGCTGTTCAGTGAAAATGGTGTCAGTGTTTGGTTCTGGTAATGAAACAATCCCATCACGCCACCTATCCACACGCCGTCAGCATCATCAGGCTGCAACACTCTGACCGTATAGCCATTTAACGATGCGAACTGCGATTGCAGTTCAGGCTGTCCGCGCTGATAACGCAACACCCCCTGATCTGTTGCCAGCCACAGCTGCTGATTGTCTGGCCAGTAAACATCATGCACCGTGCTGGCGCCGAGCTGTGCTGTGCTAAGCAAAGAGCGATAACTGCCATCAACACCGAGCTCGCCAACATCAGATTGTCCGGCAATTAACAGCGTGTTGTCCGGCGTAACCCCCAGACTTCGTACGACCGGATCTGCCGTTGCCGGAACAATGCGACGAATATTGCCAACGGATGCCCGATAGATGCCATCACTGAAACTGGCCAACCAGATATTGTGGTCTTTGTCTTCGAAAATATCGCTGAACCAGGGGTAACTGCCGAGCTCATCGCCGGTAATATGCTGCCATTTCTGGCCATTATGGCGGTGAAACAATTTTCGATGTGCAGAAATCCAGCTATTGCCCCGGCTATCTTTCAGCAGTTTATACACCGCGGTACTGTTGTTATCCGGCAAGTCACACTTTTTGACATCACCGGATTTATCCAGATGATAAAAGCCTGCTTCACCGGCAATATGCAAACCATTGTCAGTCCAGTAAAGGTCGTAAATCGGCGTTTGCATTAACTCAGCTGGCAACGGAAAGCTTTCAGTATTACCCTCGATATCAATACGAAATAACTTATCTGTGCTGGTAACCCATACCTGGTTATTGACCAGCTCCAGTTGGCCAACCTGAGAGCGGATCTGCTCCACCCGACTGACTTTACCATCGCGAACACGGAACAGAGAGTCTGCAGCTACCCAGATTTCGCCCGGGCTGACTTCAACGATAGCAGTAACTTCTGACAGGATCTGATAACGCTCAAAAGTCAGGCTTACCGGGTCAAAACCCGATAAACCGGCTTTAGTCCCCACCCACATATAACCTCTGCTATCGCTGAATAAGCGGGTAATGGCATTGCTGGCTAAATGGCGGTGAGTTTCTTTATTGAAATGTTCGAACTGCATACCATCAAAACGGTTTAACCCGTATTGGGTTGCCAGCCAGATATAGCCTTGCGCATCCTGGCTGACCGAGCGCACCGAATTGTTTGATAGTCCTTCAGCACTGCCCCAGTGCTTAATATCAAAATCGTATACTGACTGCTGGTTATATGCCTGACAGGCAAAGCTACACAACAATAAAAGCAACGATAAGGTGTTTTTCATTGTGTGCTCTCTTCTTATTATTTGTTTTAACCCAGGGCCAGAAAAGGTAACAGCAATTGCAGTGTCAGGCAGGCCGCAACGCCTGCGGCAATATCATCCAGCATAATACCCAGCCCGCCGTGTACATGTCTGTCCAGCACACTGATTGGCCAGGGTTTTACAATATCAAACAGGCGGAACAATACAAAGCCCAGCAGTATCGTTTGCCAGTGCAGCGGAGCCCACAACATAGTAATGGCATAACCGACGACTTCGTCCCAGACAATAGCCCTGTGATCATGCTCACCAATATCGTGTGCCGTTTTGCCGCAAACATAAATACCCAGTAACGAACCCGACACTGCAAACAGCAACAGATAGTTGTTGCCCAGCAGTAGTAACAGGATAACCAAGGGTACCGCCGCCAGAGTACCAAAAGTACCGGGCGCTTTCGCTGCCAAGCCGCTCCCGAACCCCAGCGCCAGAAATTGGTGCCATTTTTTCAGGTTGAACTGTGCTTTAGTCATAAAAAAATGTCATACAAAATGCACAAAGCCTGTCGGCTGATAACTGAATGGCTGCTCGCCGTGTTTTAGCTCCAGCTTGCCGGCAACGCCGGTAATGCGGCCGATGCAGCTGACTGGCGTACCATAAGGCGACAGTAAGACGTCTAACGAGCCACGTTTAGCTTCTGGTACGGTAAACAACAACTCGTAATCTTCGCCGCCAGACAGGGCCAGTTGCATTGCAGTTGTCTGGTCGCAGCTGTCTTTAACTGCCTGGGACAGAGGTAGACGCGACACATCAATGCTGGCGCCAACGTCAGAACGTTTCATTATATGCTGGATATCGCTGTACAAACCATCGGATAAATCCATAGCGCTGCTGGCGATATTACGCAGTGCCTGCCCTAAGGCAACACGGGCGGAAGGGTAATGAAAGCGCTGTAAAATATGCGTTTGATGTTTCTTACTCACTTCGTGTAAGCCCTGGCACAATTTTAAGCCAAGAGCCGCGTCACCCAACGTACCGGTAACATAAACATAATCGCCGACTTTGGCGCCACTGCGGGTCAGCGCTTTACCACGGGGTACTATGCCTTTTGCGATCATCGTCAGGCTCATCGGGCCCCGGGTAGTGTCACCACCTACCAGCTGACAGTTGTAATATTCCGCCGTTTCATGCAAACCGGCAGAGAATGCAGCAAGCCAGTCTTCATCTACTGCAGGCAAAGTTAGCGCCAGTGACAGCCAGGCCGGTTCAGCGCCCATAGCTGCCAGATCACTGACGTTGACGGTAACCAGCTTATGGCCCAGAGCACGGGGATCATCATCAGGGAAAAAGTGTGTACCAGCCACCATAGTGTCGGTCGTGACCACCAGATCATAACCATCACGTATCTGCAGTACTGCACCATCATCACCAACGCCTATAGCGGCATCCTGGCGACGGGCACCACTGTTACTGAAGTAGCGGGAAATGAGTTCGAATTCACCCATAAAATTAAGAAGCCGACAAGTGTCGGCTCTCCTTTAACTAGGACGCAATACGCGTACGGCTTTATCCAGAATGCCGTTGACAAACTTATGGCTGTCATCTGCGGCAAAAGCTTTTGCCAGCTCGATGGCTTCGTTGATAATGACTTTATACGGCACATCCAGACGGTATTTCAGCTCATAGGCCGACACACGTAAAATAGCCTTCTCAACAAAATCAATTTCATCAAAAGGTCGGTCTAAGTACGGTTTTACCGCCTCATCCAACACCGCATGGTTTTTAACCACCCCACGTAACAAATCCTGAAAGTAGCCAACGTCAATGTGCTTAACATTGGTTTCCAGCAATAATTGCTGCTCTATCTCTGCAATCGGGTTCTGGCTGACATGCCAGCTGTATATTCCCTGCACTGCAAGTGACCGTGACTGACGACGGGCATTTGGTTTCATGTAAATGTCTCTTCCTGTTACAGCTTGGTCAGCAGGTTGACCATTTCAAGCGTAGACATGGCAGCCTCGCTACCTTTATTGCCGGCTTTGGTGCCTGCACGTTCAATGGCCTGCTCGATGCTGTCTACAGTAAGAACACCAAAAGCAACAGGGATGTCATGCTGCATCATCACTTGCGCTATACCTTTAGTGCACTCACCGGAAACGTACTCAAAATGAGGTGTGCCACCACGGATCACCGCACCTAATGCAATGATACCGTCATACTTCTTACTGGCAGCCACACGTTGTACAGCCAGCGGCAGCTCAAAAGCGCCAGGCACTCGGATCACGGTAATATCCTGTTCAGCTACATTGCCAATACGCTGCAACGTGTCTGTTGCACCATCTAATAAGCTTTCAACAATAAAGCTATTAAACCGTGCTACGACGATCGCAAACTTCTTACCGTTAGCAGAAAATCCCGCTTCAATTACCTGCATAAGCTGCCCTTAAAATCTGACCACTGAAAATTAGCCGTGCATAATAGCACAACACAAAGCAAACCGGCATAGTGTTTATGCTTCTGCTACAGGGTTAATTTTTTCTGTTTGGCGGTTATTCGCTGACGTAATCAACCACTTCCAGACCAAATCCAGACAACGCATGATATTTTTTAGGCTGGCTTAGTAAGCGCATTTTCTTCACACCTAAACTGGCGAGGATTTGCGAGCCAACACCAACAGTACGGGATGTCCCAGCCCATGGGGTTGAGCGTGGTTTCTCGCCTTTATCCTCGGCTTCAAAGCCCTGTACCGTGCGGATTAGTTGCTCAGTACTTTCATGCTTACCCAATAGCACTAATACGCCTCCATCTCTGGCGATACGCTCCATGGCAGTGTGCAGCGCAAAGCTGCGGTTGGCCGCCCGGTTGGCCATCAGTAAATCACTGAACGTATCATGTAAATGTACCCGTACTAATGTCGGTTGCTCAGGATCGATCTCACCTTTTACCAGCGCAAAATGGATTTGGTTATCAATAGTATCTTTAAATGTAACCAACTGAAAATCACCGACTTCTGTTGGCAACTGGCAACTAGCAACCTGTTCAATTGTCGTTTCATTCAGGTTACGGTACTCAATCAGATCGGCAATAGTGCCTATTTTAACGCCATGCTTTTTAGCAAATATTTCAAGGTCTGGTCGGCGAGCCATAGTGCCATCTTCATTCAGTATTTCAACAATGACCGCAGCAGGCTCAAGCCCCGCCAGGCGGGCCAAATCGCAACCGGCTTCGGTATGACCGGCACGTACCAGTACGCCACCATCCTGCGCCATCAGCGGAAAGATATGGCCAGGCTGCACTATATCTGACGGGCGGGCATCACGGGCAACCGCCGCCTTCACTGTACGGGCACGGTCTGCAGCTGAAATACCGGTGGTCACGCCCTCGGCTGCTTCAATTGACAGTGTAAAGTTGGTAGAAAACGGCGACTTGTTCGCATCAACCATTAGAGGTAAAGCAAGTTGCTGGCAACGCTTACGGCTTAGTGTTAAACAAATTAAGCCACGTGCATGTGTTGCCATAAAGTTGATGGCTTCAGGTGTAACGTACTCGGCCGCCATCAATATATCACCTTCGTTTTCACGATCTTCATCGTCCATCAGTATGACCATCTTGCCCTGACGGATATCTTCAATAATTTCAGCGGGAGTATTCAGTTGCATAACAAACCTTATTTATAAAAAGCCGCGCTGAGACAACAGCGCCATACTGACACCACCAGTTGCGCCGGCACTGTCTTTGCTAAGTAAACGTTCGAGATAACGAGCAATCAAATCAACTTCCAGATGCACTTTGCTACCCGCTTTTAATGCTGCGATAGTGGTATGCGCAGCGGTATGAGGCACTATCGTCAGCCGGAATGCGTCGTGATTAAGTTCATTTACTGTCAGGCTGATGCCATCGACAGTTACCGACCCTTTGGCAGCAACATAGCGTGCTAAATTTGCCGGCAGCGACAACCAGATATTGCTGGCTCTGCCGCTTTGTTCTATTTTAATAACCTGACTTACGCCATCAACATGGCCACTGACAATGTGACCGCCCATCCGGGTGGTGGGCAACATGGCTTTTTCCAGATTAATCCGCTGGCCGGTCTGATAATGGCCAAACAAAGTGTGTGCCAGGGTTTCTGACGATATATCGGCATTAAAACTGCGCGGTCCTAAATGCGTAACCGTCAGGCAAACACCATTGCAGGCTATACTATCGCCCAGTTTCACATCCGAAAAATCCAGCTCTGCACTATCGATAGTGACACTGATATCGTTACCACGCTTTACCACAGCAGCCAGTTTGCCTGTGGCTTCAATAATGCCTGTAAACATAGTGTCTCTCGTCGTTTGCGTTCATTTAACTTAATCGCGCACTGAGGCGGATATCTGCGCCTACCATGCGCACATCGGTCCAGCTTAACTGTGGTACCTGATTAAGCACAGAAAACTCCGGTAGAACAGCCAATGGCTGAGCGCTGCTGCCTAACAGTTTAGGCGCCAGATAAACAATCAGTTCATCAACCAGCTTAAGTTGTAACAGAGTGCCAGCTAAAGTGGCGCCGGCTTCTACCCATAAAGTATTAATGCTCTCTCGCACCGCCAAATGCTCCAATAATGCAGTCAAATCAAACTGCGCATTGCTGGTCAGCGGACAGTGAATTTGCCTGGCTATATTGGGTAATTCACGCTTATTTTCAATGTTGCTGACGCACAGCAATACTTCACCACCCTCGGCAAAGAGCGCAAGTTTATGATCCAGTAAACCATTACGGTCCAGTATCACACGCTTAGGTTGGCGTAGCTGGCCATTTTCCAGCGTTGGGACGCTCTGCAGCAGCTGCTCTGTTCTGATATTCAGCCTGGCGTTATCTGCCATAACGGTTGTAGCCGTTGATAATACGGCACAACTTTGCGCTCTGAAGCGTTGCACATCGGCACGCGCCGCATCTGAGGTCAGCCATTTGCTATCCCCATTGGCCAGCGCCGTTCGCCCATCAAGGCTGGCAGCCAGTTTAAGCTGGACATAAGGCCGCTTGCGCTCCATCCGGCTAAGAAACCCGGCGTTGATTGCTCTGGCTTGCTGTTCAAGTAGCCCCAATTCAACACGGATACCGGCACTTCGCAACATGGTAATGCCGCGCCCGGCTACCTGAGGATTCGGATCCTGCATCGCCACCACCACCCGCGACACGCCCGCAGCAATCAATGCGTCTGCACAAGGTGGTGTGCGGCCATGATGGCTGCAGGGTTCCAGTGTCACATAACAGGTCGCGCCTCGAGCATCACTGCCAGCTTCGCGCAGCGCAAACACCTCAGCATGCGGCCCACCGGCCTGCTTATGGTAACCACGCCCGATAACCTGCCCATCCTTGACCAACAGTGCGCCGACGTTCGGGTTAGGGCTGGTGGTGTAACGCCCCAGTTCGGCCAGGCGAAGCGCCTCTGCCATGTGGGCGGTATCACTGGCACTGAACATCAGGCTTTCTCTCCCAAACGGGCAATTTCCTCGCCAAACTCACGGATATCTTTAAAAGAGCGGTAAACGGATGCAAACCTTACATACGCAACTTTATCTACTTTTACCAGTTCATCCATAATTAAGTTGCCAAGCAGTTGGCTGCCAACCTCACGCTCACCTGTCGCCCGCAGCTGAGATTTAATTTTATTAATTAGTAACTCTATCTGCTCGGCGGACACCGGACGCTTCTCCAGCGAACGTAGTAAGCCGCTGCGTAATTTATCTTCGTTAAAAGGCTCGCGTGAACCATCGCGTTTGATAATTCGCGGCATAACCAGCTCTGCCGCCTCAAAAGTAGTAAAACGTTCATGACACGCCAGACATTCACGCCTACGGCGCACCTGGTGTCCATCGGCTACCAGCCGCGAATCAATGACTTTAGTATCATCAGCATTACAAAACGGGCAATACATAAAAGATCTCACTAAGCCGTTAAATAGCCAGATAAAGAAATGGCCGCAATAGCGGCCATCATAGCACTTAATCAGCCTTTACGCATAAACCGGCAAACGTTTGCACAGCTCAGTTACCTGAGCGCGCACTTTGTCGATCACTGCTGCATCGCCACGGCTGTCCAGTACGTCACAAATTAGGTTTGCTACCGCAGCCGCCTCAGCTTCTTTAAAGCCGCGACGGGTTATAGCAGGGGTACCAATGCGTAAGCCTGATGTCACAAAAGGTGAACGCGGATCGTTAGGAACCGAGTTCTTATTCACCGTGATATGCGCCTGACCTAACCAGGCATCAGCTTCTTTACCAGTAATATCTTTGTCAATCAGATCCATCAGGAACAAATGGTTCTGCGTACCGCCAGAGACTATTTTATAGCCACGGGCGATCATCGCATCACACATCGCTACAGCGTTTTTCAATACCTGTTGCTGATAAACTTTGAACTCAGGCTGCAATGCTTCTTTAAATGCTACAGCTTTAGCTGCAATAACATGCATCAGCGGGCCGCCCTGGCCACCCGGGAAAACAGCGGAGTTAAGCTTTTTCTCAATCTCTTCGTTTTTACGCGCCAGGATTAAACCACCACGTGGGCCTGCCAGGGTTTTGTGCGTGGTCGTGGTTACAACATCGGCAACCGGCACCGGGTTCGGGTATAAACCCGCCGCGACTAAACCGGCAACGTGTGCCATATCTACCATCAGATAAGCGCCAACCTTGTCTGCGATATCGCGAAAACGTTGCCAGTCAACAATGCCTGAGTAGGCAGAGAAACCGGCAATAATCAGCTTAGGTTTATGCTCAAGCGCCAACGCTTCAGCCTGGTCATAATCAATCACACCGGTTTCAGGGTGCAAACCATACTGCACAGCTTTATACAATTTACCGGAAGAGCTAACATGGGCACCATGCGTTAAATGGCCACCGTGCGCCAGGCTCATGCCCAGAATAGTGTCGCCAGCATTTAACAGCGCCAGAAATACCGCTGCATTGGCCTGAGAGCCGGCATGCGGCTGCACGTTAGCGTAGTCGGCACCAAACAGCTCTTTAGCACGGGCAATCGCCAGATCTTCGGCAATGTCAACGTACTCACAGCCACCATAATAACGTTTATGCGGGTAACCTTCGGCGTACTTATTGGTCAGCTGAGAACCTTGCGCTTGCAATACTCTTGGGCTGGCATAGTTTTCAGATGCGATAAGCTCGATATGCGCTTCCTGACGCTCAGTTTCATCTGTTATGGCTTGCCATAATTCGGGATCAAAATCGGCAATATTCATATCACGCTTTAACATGCTATCTCCTGGCGCGGCTTTCACGCTTAGTCTTAATTAAGATATCGGTAAATCAAAACTGGCTGGTAAAAATTGGCCGCTATTCTACCCGTAAATCCGCCGTTATGCACTTAGTTTTTGGCCATCCAGACACCCAAAATAATTTATCGCTCGCTCAGCCGCTGAATAACAGTATGCCGTGCTTTACATTCTCGCTTAGGCTGCCTAATATACTGTATATATAAACAGCCAACACTTTGCCATGCGTAAAATAATACATATCGACATGGATTGCTTTTTTGCAGCGGTAGAAATGCGTGATAACCCTACTCTGCGTCACATCCCACTGGCTATCGGTGGGTCAAGGCAAAGCCGTGGCGTCATATCAACCTGTAACTATCCGGCTCGGGCGTTTGGCGTACGCTCTGCCATGCCAACAGGGCAGGCACTGAAGCTGTGCCCACACCTGACCTTATTAAATGGCAACATGGAAAAGTATAAGACGGCCAGCAGACAGATCCGCAGTATTTTCCAGCGTTACACCGAACATATTGAGCCGTTATCGCTGGATGAAGCTTACCTGGATGTCAGTGATTGCTCATTGCATCACGGCAGTGCCACCAGAATAGCGGAAGATATCCGCAGAAGTATTTATACTGAGACAGGTTTGACAGCCTCAGCTGGCGTAGCGCCAAATAAATTTCTGGCGAAAATTGCCAGCGATGAAAATAAGCCAGACGGGCTTTTTGTGATAACCCCGGATCAGGTTGACGGCTTTGTTAAAACCTTGCCTTTAAAGCGGCTACCCGGTGTGGGTAGTAAAACGGCTGAGCGGTTAAGTCAGTTAGGTTTACATTACTGCGCCGACATCGCCAATGCGCCGTTACCACTTTTGGTTAAACACTTTGGCAGCCTGGCAGATAGCTTACTTAAACGCAGCCAAGGCATTGATGAAAGGCCAGTGTTTAAAAATGAACAACGCAAATCGCTGGGTGTGGAACGCACACTGGAACAAGACTTACTGCACTATACCGAATGTGTTGAAGCCATCAGCCAGCTTTTACCGCAATTACAACGCAGGCTTGAACACTACAGCACAACGGCCGCCGGACGGGCCGCTCCAATACACAAAGTTGGT
The DNA here is from genome assembly GCF_020531985.1 of Rheinheimera aquimaris. GTDB lineage: Bacteria > Pseudomonadota > Gammaproteobacteria > Enterobacterales > Alteromonadaceae > Alishewanella > Alishewanella aquimaris. Next base: position 169,653 of record NZ_JAJAVQ010000003.1, read on the forward strand.
GTTAAATTAAAGTTCAGTGATTTTCGGCAAACTACCGTTGAAAAACAGGGCCAACCACTACAACTGGATAAACTACTTCCACTACTGGATGAAGCCTGGCAACGCAGACAGCAACAAGGGGTAAGATTAATCGGTTTGCATATCGGGTTTAAGACAGAGCATTTGCAACAATTAACATTGCCGTTTTAAAAACCATAAAAGTGTGTCTGTCAGATAACAGAAAACCGGCTAAAGCCGGTTTTATGCAAGCCTGGCCGGAATTATCCGATAACAGTTACGTTTTCAGCTTGTGGGCCTTTTTGGCCTTCAGTTACTTCGAAAGTAACTTTCTGACCTTCAACTAAAGTTTTACGGCCGGTACCGTTGATCGCGCGGAAGTGAACGAAAACATCCTTACCACCTTCACGCTCCAGGAAACCGTAACCTTTTTCTTCGTTGAACCACTTAACTGAACCGGAAATTAACTGTGACATAACACTCTCTTACATTAACTAATTTTGCCAGCTCGCTGGCGACTTAAATATTACCGGCCAAAGCAGTTGACGAGTATATATTTTCGCCCTCATTATCAGTTAAGCCATATAAGGGGTCAATAACCTTGCCAGCCGCACAGAAAATATTTTCTTTCTGACCGCATCAGTAACCTGTACTACGTTACTGATTACCCTGTTGCTACTGTTTGCAGTAACAACTTTGTCAGTGTAGCGCATTAATGGCGAAAAAATAATCAACTTGAAATTTATTTTTGCTTGCGTTTTACCGGCAGTGAACCGTCATCCCCGCCCTGGAAAAACGCAGGTTTGGCCGAAGGTTTCTTTGTTGTTTTCTTTGACGCTTTCAAGCTGTCAGTTTTCTTCTTAGTTGCAGCCACCTTGGCCGGCATCTTACTGGTTTTAGCTTTACCATCAAATTTCGCCTGTAACCCCTCTACCACACTGTACTCTGTGGCTTGACGCAGAAAAGCTTCAATTCTTGTCAGCGCTGCGATGTCTTTGGGGCCGACAAGTGAAATAGCCTCACCTTTCATACCGGCACGGCCTGTACGACCAATACGGTGCACGTACTCTTCGGCATGTTTTGGCAGGTCAAAGTTGATAACGTGAGAGACCTGCAATAAGTCCAAGCCCCGTGACGCCAGATCAGTTGTCACCAACACCTGATACTTACATGAGGCAAAAGCCTGCATCACGCTGTTACGGCTGCTTTGTGACAACTTACCGCTTAAACCCACAGCTGTTTTTCCCTGCTGCACGCAAAGCTCTGCTAAACGCTCGGCATCTTCACGTGTTGCGGTGAAGATAATCAGCTGCTTCATCGCATCCTGTTTTAAGAAATGCTGTAGTAAGGCCTCTTTATGTGTCAGGTGATCTGCCAGATAAAAACGCTGGCTGATGTCCTGATGCTGTTGGTGAGCCGTTCCAACCGCGACCCGGTAAGGATTTTTCAATAAAGCCAGCGCCAGCTCATCAACGTCAGCATGCTCGAGGGTTGCCGAAAATAATAAGGTTTGCCGCAGTCTGTGATCGGCAGCTTTATTAATGGTGGTTAGCTGGGGCAAAAAGCCTAAATCCAGCATGCGGTCAGCTTCATCAAGGATCAGCATTTCCAGGCCATTAATAAACACTGATTTGTGCTCAAGGTGATCAACAAAACGGCCTGGAGTCGCGACGATAATCGCAGGCTCACGTTTGAGCAGTTTTTCCTGGTCATTAAAGTTTTCACCACCGACAATCAGCGCTGACGTTAAGGGAGTATTTGCCACAAAAAGCCGTAACTGCGCATAAACCTGCCTGGCTAATTCACGTGTAGGAGCAAGAATTAGTGCTCTGGCATCACGTTTTGACAATGGGCGACTTTTTAATAAGCGCTGCATCATAGGCAACAGGTACGCCAGGGTTTTACCTGAACCGGTTTGCGAGGAAACAATTAAATCCCGTCCAACCATAACCGCCGGGATAGCTTCCTGCTGGATCTCTGTAGGTTTGACAAAACCCAGATGCTGTACCGAGCGCATCAACCTGGGATCAAGCGACAAATCATTAAATGGCAAAATGAACCTCTTCAACCTTAAATTACCGCTATATGATAACCGAAGCTGACAAATTGAGTTAGTTTGATTTATTTACCTTCAGCGTTTGCGTTACTATAGATAACTATCGTATATCCCCCAACCGCTATTGTATGAGCAGAGTTAGTTATGAGTAATGCGCTGAAAGAGCAACTGTTAAAGGCCGGGTTAGCCGATGCAAAAAAACTCAAAGCCGTTAAAAAAGAAAAACATAAACAAAAAGTGCAGGCTAGTAAAAACCAGCCTGTTGTGAATGAAGCCAGTATGTTGGCAGAGCAAAAACGCCAGCAGCAGGTTGAACGTGACAAGCAACTTAATCAGCAGAAACAGGCTGCTCTGCAGCAAAAAGCCATTGCTGCTCAGGTAAAACAATTAATTGGGAATAACACAATTAAAGCTAACGGTGAAGTTGGTTATAACTTCACGGACGGTAAACTGGTTAAACGGCTGTATGTGAGCAGTCGGCAACATGATGAATTAAGCCGCGGTTTACTGGCCATAGCCAAACAAGACGAGCAGTACTATCTGGTACCTACGGCAGTTGCAGAGAAAATTACTCAACGTCAGGCAGAAAGCATCGTCGTGCTCAATGCGAAACAACAGCAGGAAGATGAAGATGATCCCTATGCTGACTTTAAAATTCCTGATGATCTGATGTGGTAGCCGCTTAGGCAATGACAACAATGGTATTGCAGTTGGCGCTGGCCAATATTGCTGAAATGCAGCTGTTGCAAAGCTGGTTTCATTCCGCCGATGAGCAGCAGAGTTGGGGCGGAGACAACTTTGACTACCCTTGCTCTGAGTTACGCTTTCTGGAGTTGCTTTGCCGCACAGGAACACAGAGTTACAGTTTGCTCAACACACTGACTGGTCAACTGGTTGGCTTCGGTCAGATCTGTGACCGCTTTGGCTGCCATCATCTGGCGCGGCTAGTCATTGCACCTGATGCCAGAGGCCAGGGCCTGGCTAAAGTTCTTATCGCAGAATTGATAATACAGGCCTTACAGCAGCAACTGCGAACAATTTCGTTGTATGTGCACCGCCATAACAGCATTGCGGTTCAATGCTATCAAAGTCTTGGTTTTATGCTCAGCCCTCCACCTGAACAGGAGAACATACGACTCTATTTTATGACACTACAAGCGGAACAAGCGCTACAGTGCGCTAACAACTACCTGCTGCAAAGTCATATATCGTCTGCGCGCTGACATGCACTCACCCCCTTTACCTGCTGCGCGAAAGTGGGTTTCAACTGCCATTTTGGCCGGATTGGCGTTAATGGTAATTCGCGCTTACGCGCAACGATAATGTAGCTTGAAGCAAAATAACTGAAATAGCGTTCTGTCCATTGCTGCAACACCCCCTCGTTATGCTCACGAGCCACCATCGCAGAACAGAAAAAGCGTTGCTCTGACAATATTTCAAAACCAACCAGATGTAGCCAGTCTTTTACCCGTGAAACACTGAAGAAACGGCCCTGCCAGGGGTAACGGCGTCTCAACGCGGGCCAGCATTTTAACAAGCCCACCATACTGTAAGGATTGATACCAGTAAGCAGCAGGTATCCGTCTGAGCGCAGTACCCTGTGAGCCTCGCGCACAACATGATGCGGGTCTGGCGTGAATTCCAGATTGTGACTCAATAGCACTGCATCTACACCGTTCTCGCAAAAAGGCAGTGCATCCGCTTCGGCCTGCAACATTAGCCCTGCGCTGGAGCGCCCAACAGCAATGTGGTGCTGAACTTTGCACCCTGAGGTATCGAGCTGGCAGCTCAGATCGCCAACTTTTAGCAGGTAATAGCCGAATATCTTCTGCCACCAAGGCTGCAACACATTGACGATAGCCTGGTTCAAGGCTTCGCCCTGGCTAAACTGCTGCCAATCTGATGGATAAGCCTGGTCTTTTTCGCTTAACGCCGGTTTCATGCTAAATTACAACCCGGATCCATTAACATTATGATCACTATGTTTCAGATTACACCTATACCTGCCTTTGAGGATAACTATATTTGGGCGTTATGTCAGCCGCAGAACAAACACTGCCTGATTGTTGATCCCGGCGAATCCGATAATGTACTGCAATATCTGGCGAAGCACCAACTACAACTGGATACCATCCTTATAACACATCACCATGCCGATCATACCGGCGGCATTATGGTGTTGAAACAACACTACCCAGACGTTAGGGTTATTGGCCCGGCCGCCGAACAACACCGAATACCGGGGCTAACACAAACGGTGAAAGATGGCGATAGAATAATATTGGCGGCCTTTGACCTGACTTTCGAGGTAATAGCAGTACCAGGACATACGCTGGGCCATGTTGCTTATTATTCAGCGCCGGTTTTGTTTTGCGGTGATACCTTATTCAGCGCCGGTTGTGGCCGATTATTTGAGGGCACACCGGAACAGATGTGGCACTCTCTGAACAAACTGAGTGCGCTTGCCGACGACACTCAGGTCTATTGCACACATGAATACACTATCGCAAATCTGAAGTTTGCCCTCAGTGCCGAACCAACTAACACGGCGTTAGTCGAATATGCGGGGCATTGTGCCCGTTTACGTAAAAAAAATGCTCCTACTCTGCCATCAATGCTGAAGACAGAAAAGCTGGTGAATCCCTTTTTACGTTGCGATAACAAAGTATTACAGCGAAGTTGGCAGCAAGATTCTGCACTTGGCCTGTTTACAGCGTTAAGAGCGGCTAAAGACCAGTTTAAAGGTTGACTTGCAATCAGGGGCTGAACAGGTAACATTCGTACTTTTAGACAGGAATGATGTAATGCTTTTAAGAATTTCTGCTGTGGCTGCAGCCGTTTTACTCGCAGGATGCGTCAGTAATAATTCCTCTGTTGAACCGGAGCAGGCTGAAAAAACGCCAGTGGTGAAAACCAACAGCAAACCAGCAGACTTTCATAAACAAGCCGCCAGTGCTGAACAAATAGCTTACCGTTTATGGAACCAAAACACCGGCAATGTCGAGGAACAGCTCCCTGACGCGACTGAGCTGGAAGATTTATGGCAGCGTATCCAGTTTCAATTAACTTTTAACGTGCCGCAAACCAGGCCTATCGTAGAGCAGCGTAACTTTTACAGCAGCCATCAGGCCTACCTGGATCGCGTAGCTGGCAGAGCTCAACCTTTTTTACATTACATCGTTCAGGAACTTGAAAAGCGTAACATGCCGCTGGAACTGGCATTACTCCCTATTGTCGAAAGCGCTTTTGACCCTTTTGCTTACTCACATGCCGCTGCTGCAGGCATGTGGCAGTTTATGCCCGCGACCGGTAAACGTTTTGGCTTAAAACAGAATTTTTGGTATGACGGCCGGCGTGACGTGATCGCGTCAACCAGAGCGGCACTTGATTACTTACAGTATTTGCATGACAAACTCGAAGGTGACTGGCTAAATGCCATCGCAGCATATAACTCAGGTGAAGGGCGGATTTTAAATGCGATTAAACGTAACAAAAAACGACGCCTACCAACTGATTTCTGGTCGCTCGACTTACCCGCCGAAACCACAGCTTATGTCCCTAAGTTACTGGCATTAGTCGATATTCTAAAACGTCCGGACGAGTTTGATATTGTCTGGAAGTTCATTGCTAACGAACCAAAAATAGATGTTGTTGAGATTAAAACCCAGATAGACCTGGCCATCGCTGCCGAAATGGCTGGTATGAATGTTTCCGAATTACAGGCATTGAATCCGGGCTTTAACCAGTGGGCGACCGACCCTGATGGCCCTCATTATCTGGTACTGCCAAGGCAACAGGTACCGGCATTTCAGCAAAAGTTGTCACAAGCAACCAGCCAACAGTTATTGCGCTGGAAACGATATATCGTGGCCAAAGGTGATACGCTTGGCAAAATTGCGCAGCAACACAACAGCAATATTGCAGCCTTACAGCGCATCAATAAGCTTTCGGGTAATACCATTCGTCTGGGCCAGGCGCTATTAATCCCTGTTGCAGCCGACAATGAAAGTAACTACGAATTAAGCGCTCCTAATCGTATAGCTAAAGCGCAACAGCAAAACAGTGGTAACAGGGTAGACTATACTGTGCAGCAGGGCGATACGTTATGGGATATCAGTCGCGAACATAAAGTTACCGTAGAACAGTTGACGAAATGGAACAACATTGCGAAACGTTCAGCACTAAAACCGGGGCAAAAATTGGCGATCTGGCAGCAGGACAGCACGGCATCAGTTGCTGGTGTGTCCCGCACTGTGAACTATAAAGTGCGTAAGGGCGACTCACTGGCACGAATAGCACAGCGGTTTAGTGTAACAGTATCCGATATTGTAAAGTGGAATAAAATTGATACGAATAACTATCTGCAACCGGGACAGCAGCTCAAATTGTTGTTAAATATTACTCAGGTATAAAGGTGCGCCGATGTTTAACCACCCGCTAGTCCGATATCTGATTCTGTTTACCGGCTTGTTGCTGTTTAGCGCAACAAGTGATGCTCAGTTTGATATCTCCGGGGAAGGAAAGGTGTATCTGGCCACAGGGAAGAGCCAGGAATTTGATTTTGGCTTCAGTTACTTCCGCCAGGAAGGCAGCTACCGTTTTATCGTCGGGCGCCATACGCTGACTGTCCAGTCTGTACCGCAGAAATATTCCCTGGCGCTAATCTTACAAAATGATGAGCAGGTCTGGGTGCCGGACTTTATTAACGAACCCATTAATGGCTTTGAAGTGACCATAGACGACTATGTGATAAAGCTGTATCAGGATAGTGAAGCCACTAACGCCAAAGGCAAGTTTGTTTTACAGCTTAACGATGAACAGTTTCACTTTAGCCGCGGCCCCGGTCAGATAAATTTTTTGTTTACCGAGGACGGCATAAAGGATGTTCGTGTTGAAGGGATGTTTAAACCACGCCGCTAAAGCTAATCGGGTTCTTTTTGCAGCTGCAGTGCAGATAGTGTACCTGATGCAATACACAGTAATGGCGCAACCAATGTCAAAAGCCAGCCTGCCTGCAGGCTGACGCCATGCCACCACGCATAACATGCCGCAGTCAGTTGAAACACTATTCCAAATAACCCGGCATAAACCAGGGCGCGATTAAGCGCCCTTTTAGGTAATGTAAACATTTTCATAAAACAACCTCTACTGCTCTGCAGTCATCCACTTTTGCACAGCCGATGCTAGCTCATCCGGATGGAACTTCGCAATAAACTGATCAGCTCCCACTTTCTTCACCATGGCTTCATTGAAAACACCGCTTAACGAAGAATGCAGTACGACATGCATATTTCTCAATACTGGGTCTGCCTTTATCTCGGCCGTCAGCGTATATCCATCCATTTCCGGCATTTCGATATCCGAAATAAGCAACGGAACCTTAGTTGATATATCGCCCCCCAACTCTGCCGCTTTCGCATTTAGCCAGTCCAATGCTAAGCGACCATCGTTGACCAGCTCTACCTGAACGCCGATAGAGCTAAGTGCTCTTTTCACCTGATTACGGGCAACAGCAGAATCATCAGCAACCAGCACGATAAGATCTTTGAAATCCCGCGCTGTGGCTTTAGATTTTACATCTTCGCTTACGTCTTCATCTACCGGAGTAATTTCAGAGAACACCTTTTCAACATCAATAATCTGCACCAGTTTACCGTCGATCTCAGTTACAGCAGTCAGATAATGTCCGGCACCAGCACCTTTTGGCGGCGGCAGGATCTGATCCCAGTTCGTGTTGACAATACGGTCAACACCATTGACTAAAAACCCCTGCGTGTGGCGGTTATATTCTGTCACCAATACATAAGCACTGGATAAATCCTCTATACGCTTACCACCCGTTGCCTGACTAAGATCAATAACCATAACCGGCACGCCACGCAAATGTGCAATACCCCGTACATGAGGACTGGAACCTGGCATTTCTGTCAATTCCGGGCACTGCAACACTTCCCGTACTTTGAATACGTTAATGCCAAACGGCTGAGTACCGTATAACCGGAATAACAACAGTTCTAACCGATTGTTTCCCACCAGATTTGTACGCTGGTTTACCGCAGCCATTAATTTACTCATAAGCTGTTCCTTCTGGGCCATTCTCAGCCAATCACTATTTATGCCGACACTAAAGCATGTTGTTAACCACAACGCAATGTCAGCGCTAGCTAGAAAAACAAAAATCTTGTTTAAGCATAGGCGACATTAGCTAATCGTCTAGCACTAGCTCAGAGTCGTTGGTGCAGGCCCGAGCCGGCATATGTTTTTACTGCGCGTCAGGCTGTTGTTCAGGGGCTGCCAGAGCAAAAGCTGCCAATTGCTGGCAATGATGATGGACTGAACTAATAGTGGGATAGGCAGACATATCCAATGCGAACCGCTGGGCATTATAAACCTGAGGAACCAGACAAAGATCTGCCAGCGTGATCTCGTCACCGACGCTAAACTGCCCGGCAGTGTCTTGCAAACGCCGCTCCAGCCCAGCAAAACCGGTACTAAGCCAATGAGTTATCCATTGTAGTTTTTGTGCTTCGTTAATTGCCAGAGGCCCTGTCAGGTACTGCAGCACGCGCAAGTTGTTGAGCGGATGAATATCACAGGCGATATCGAGCGCCAGTGCACGGACTAAAGCCCGTGCTGCTGGTTCCTGCGGTAATAAGCTTGGCTCAGGATAAACTTCATCCAGATATTCAATGATCGCCAGAGACTGATTAAGGGTAAGACCATCATCAATCAGCGTTGGCACCAACTCGGCAGGGTTGAGAAGCTTATAGCGGTCACTGTGCTGCTCACCGCCATTCTTAATCAGGTGAACAGGCAGATTATCATAGCTTAATTGCTTCAGATTCAGCGCGATACGTACCCGATATGCTGCTGATGAACGCCAGTAACCGTAAAGCTGCATACTTACCCCTTATATTGCACGACCTGCTGGTCAATAGCGCCGAAGATGCTGTTGCCCTGTTCATCCAGCATTTCCATACGAATGGTGTCGCCAAAACGCATAAAAGCAGTCGCTGGCTTGCCATCGCGAATCGTTTCAATCATGCGGATTTCGGCAATACAGCTGTACCCTACACCACCTTCTTCTACCGAAGTACCGTGATCAGTGCCCTGCTTATTCGACACCGTACCCGAGCCAATAATAGCGCCAGCGCCCAGGTTACGGGTTTTCGCCGCATGCGCCACCAGCTGGCCAAAATCGAACGTCATATCGACACCGGCATTAGGCTTACCAAACAACTTACCGTTGTACGTCGATAACAGTGGCAGGTGCACCCGGCCGCCCTTCCATTTATCACCCAGTTCATCCGGCGTTACCGCTACCGGGCTAAAAGCCGATGCCGGTTTTGACTGGAAGAAACCAAAGCCTTTGGCCAGTTCATTCGGAATAAGACCACGCAGTGATACATCGTTTACCAGCATCAGTAATCGGATTTTGCTGCGTGCTTCATCGGCGCTGCTGGCCATTGCCACGTCATCGGTAATGACTGCCACTTCACCTTCAAAATCGATGCCGTAGTCTTCGCTTACTACATCAATATTGTCACGTGGGCCGATAAAATCGTCTGAGCCGCCCTGATACATCAGCGGATCAGTCCAGAAGCTCGGTGGCATTTCAGCATTACGCGCTTTACGCACCAGCTCTACATGGTTGACATAAGCACTGCCATCAGCCCACTGATAAGCACGCGGCAACGGTGATTCGCACTGTGCCTGTTCAAACGCCATTTCACCGTCCACTTTGCCACTGTTCAGCGCCAGATAGACTTCTTCCAGCTTTACGCTAAGCTGCGCCCAGTTGTCCAGTAACTGCTGCATAGTGGCAGCCACTGCCGGCACCGCGACGCAGCGGCTTAAATCACGACTTACAACAACCAACAAGCCATCGCGGCTGCCATTTTTTAAACTTGCTAACTTCATTTTAATTCCTTAACCGAACACGCTCAGGGTTTTACCTTCCAGCTATTCACATACTCAGGATTTTCTGTCGCCAGTGCTGCTGCACCCATTTCCAGCGCATCCCGGGTATCAAGCATCACTGCCACTTCGTCAGTAAACTTTTTCCGGTATTCCAACCCAGCCTGAAAAGCCTTTGGGTGCGGTCCGTGAGTAAAGCCTGCCGGATGGAAGGTGACCATACCCTTTTCGATGTTGTCGCGGCTGAAAAAGTCTCCGGCGTGGTAAAACAGCACTTCGTCATAATCGTCATTGTTGTGATAGAACGGTACTTTTAATGCGCCCGGATCGCTTTCAATTGGCCGGGGGACAAAAGTACAAACAACAAAGCGCTGTGCGACAAAAGTCGTGTGTGCCGACGGCGGTAAATGGTAGCGATGACTCATCAAAGGCCGGATATCACGCCAGTTAATGCGCATTACGGCTAAATCACCATGCCAACCGATAGCATCAAGCGGGTTATAAGGGTAAGTGATAACTGAAACCTGGCCATGGCGCTTAACTTCAACCTGCCAGCTATCTTCACTGTATTGCGCTTTGAATGCATCGTTGATTTTTGGCGTATCCAGCATTGCCGGATCAAAAATCGCATGGTTGCCTACCAAACCTTTTTCCGGTAGCTGATAACTGTCGTTGGTTGCCTCAATCAGCAGAACAAACATTGGCTCTTTTGGTTCAAGCCGCCACATGGTAGAACGCGGGATCACAATATAATCACCATCCCGCACTGTCATATGGCCATAATCGCAATACAGCTCTGCACTGCCTTCATGGATAAACAGCAGTTCATCGCCGTCTGCATTACGTACCAGCTTGCTCATGCTGTCGCTCAGTCGCCAGGTACGCATTTTAACGTGCGCATTAAACAACAAATCCGGCACCGCCCAAGGCGAATTGGACTTATCAGCACCTATCTCATTGAAGTTGAATAAATGCGGCCGTAACGGCCCCTGCCAGTCACTCCAGCCTGTTGGCGCATGCCGGTGGTGAAAGTGCGTAGCCGGGCCAAAAAAACCGCTACGCCCTGTTTCACGCTCATAAATCGCCTGCTCAGGAAAGTCAGCATGAGCCTGGCGTGATACATCTCCTTCCTTTAACGGAAACGATGCCCATTTACGCATTGCTCAGCACTCCGCGCTGGATTTGATCCTCTTCAATAGATTCAAACAGGGCTTTAAAGTTACCTTCGCCAAAACCTTCGTTGCCTTTGCGCTGAATAATTTCAAAGAAAACCGGGCCAATAACAGTTTTGGTAAAAATCTGTAGCAAAATACCATCTTTCATCGGCGCACCGTCAATCAGAATTCTAAGCTCACGCAGTTGCTCAAGATCTTCATCATGACCAACCACACGCTCGTTTACTTTGTTGTAGTAAGTGTCCGGTGTTGGCATAAAATCCATGCCACGGCTACGTAGAGTGCGTACCGTCTCATAAATATTTTCGGTCGTCAGCGCGATATGCTGGATGCCTTCACCTTTGTATTCGCGGATAAACTCTTCAATTTGTGATTTGTCGTCAGATGATTCATTAATTGGAATACGGATCTTGCCACAAGGCGCTGTCATAGCTTTAGACACCAGGCCGGTTAACTTACCTTCAATGTCAAAATAACGGATTTCGCGGAAGTTGCCGATATTCTCATAGAAACCCGCCCAGACGTTCATATTGCCGCGCATCACGTTGTGCGTTAAATGATCCAGCACTTCAAGACCTACACCGTGCTTGGACATCTCAAGCTGCCAGTTGTCGTAATATTTGAAATCTATATCGTATACAGAGCTGGCACCATAACGGTCAACAAAGTACAACAAGCTGCTACCAATACCGTACACGGCCGGGATGTTCAGCTCCATCGGGCCAACCTGATTTTTATATTCTTTGGCGCCGTTTTCCACTGCATGCTTTAGCGCTTGCGCCGCATCTTTCACCCTAAATGCCATAGCGCATACACTCGGGCCATGCTGACGGGCGAACTCTTCTGCCTGTGAATTAGGCTCGCCATTGACAATAAAATTGATATCTCCCTGCTTATACAACCACGCCTGTTTAGAGCGATGCTTTGCAACTTCAGTGAAACCTAATGAATAAAATAAATCTTTTAGTTTCTGAATGCCGTCTGCATCAGCAGCAGTGTATTCAACAAACTCAAAACCATCGGTACCCAGTGGGTTTATTTTATCTAACATGTCAATTAATCCCTGCTACGTCTTTGATGGCGCTAATAATGCGCTTGCGGCAAAAAAAAGAAAGAGGGCAGCACGTCATGACTGGAACGGAGTCAACAGTGTGTTTTGTAAAGTTGGCAATACGAAAAAAGGGTTTGCCGCTTTAGTAATCAAAAAAGGCCGCTAATGGGCATTAGCGGCCAACACAAAGTACAATTTAATGCACAAATCGTATTTAAATTTTTACACTCTTACGATTAATACCATAATCCCGCAATTTATTCGCAACGGCGGTGTGACTTAACCCAAGCTTCTTCGCCAATTGCCTTGAGCTGGGATACGCAGGAAATAACTTACGTAACAAATTGGCTTCGAAGCGCTTAACGGCTTCATCCAGGGTGCCATCGAAGTCCTGCTCCAGATAACCAAAGTCATTGGTGTAGCTGGGTAACTGCAAATGCTCTTTATCCAGCTCATTACCATCAAGCAATGTAATGGCTCTGTATAGTGCATTTTCCAGCTGCCGCACATTACCCGGCCAAGGATAGCTTTGTAAGAAGTTAGCACAGCTATCAGTTAACTTTGGTGCTTTTCGGCCCAGTCTGGCAGCGAAGCGGGCAATAAAGAATTCTGCCAACGGGATCACGTCCTGTTTTCGTTCACGCAGCGCTGGCAACGCCAATGTCAACACATTCAGCCGGTAGTATAAATCTTCGCGGAACTTCCCTTCCTGCACCATCGCAGGTAAATCTTTCTGTGTGGTACAAATAACCCTGACATCTACTTTCACTTCATTCTCATCAGCCACCCGGCGGAAACTACCATCCTGTAAAAAGCGGATAAGTTTAGTTTGCAGCTGATGCGACATTTCACCGACTTCATCCAAAAAGACGGTGCCGCCATTGGCCTGTTCGAAAATGCCCTTTTTCCCTTCAGTTGTACCTGGGAAGGCGTTCGCTCCATAACCAAATAACTCTGACTCAGCGACATTATCTGGCAGCGAGGCGCAGTTCAGAGCCAAAAAGGGCTTGCCGGAGCGGCTACTGGCAGCATGACAAGCGCGGGCCAGTAATTCTTTACCCGTACCTGTCTCTCCCATAATCAGAATTGGCGCATCCAGCTGTGACATTTTTTTGGCTTCACGTACCACTTTACGCATCAGGTTGCTGTGCGCCTGCAATGTATTAAAGCTTTCCTGATCGCCTTTTTTAAACGCGACAATATGCTGACCCAGACGGCTTTCAGATTTCAGATTTATCACCGCGCCAGCCAGAATTTCGTGGCCGGTTTCATCCGGTACCATAACCGGCAGTACATCCGCGACAAAGCGTTTACCGTGTATTTCAAGCCTGCGGGTTTGTGCCAGTACGTCATCACTTTCCAGCCAGCGTAGAAAGTTAAAACCCTTTACCATCCCTTGCAGTGACTGCCCAACAACAGCATCATGCGAAACAGCCAGAGCGTCTAGCGCAGCATCATTTATAACGGTAATGTTGGCTTTAATATCTATAGCGATAAGCCCATCTGGCAATGTGCGTAACAAGGTAGACAATTCATTGTGCTCGCGCTCTGATGGCATAAATGCTGTGGTTTTAACATCTTCAACGCCACTGATGCGGCGCATTTTCGCCATCAGCTCCTGAAACTTCTCAAAATTTACTGTTGGAAATGACACATACATCCGGCTCAGCCCGGGGTCGACTTCGATGCCTCTTAAATCGAGTTGATAACTTACCAAAACATTTAATACTTCCTGCGCCAGGCCAAGCCGGTTCTGGCATTGAATTTCTAACCGCATATCGCAACGCGCCTTAAGACTAGGTGATAAATAGCATAATAAGGCATTCAGCAGACAAGAAACCAGTAGTTTTGTAAAGAAATGTGAACAGAGAGATATTTTACATGGGTTTTGCGCTAAGCTGCGCTGCTGAGCAGCTTAGCGCAAAACAGATTAATCAGCCAGCAAACTGTCTGTTTTGGCAGCACAAATAAAATCATTCTTGTGCAAGCCTTTAATAGAGTGCGACCACCAGGTCACTGTCAACTTGCCCCACTCGAGCAGTATCGCCGGATGATGGCCTTCTTCTTCTGCCAGCCCGGCGACCTTATTGCTAAACGCCCAGGCCTGTTTGAAGTTTTTAAATTTAAACTCACGTTCCAGCTGTAAAATACCATCGCGCACGACGGGCGCCCAATCGGGGATTTGGCGCATCAACTCAGGCAGCTCTGCGTCGCTGACTTTAGGTGCGTCAGCGCGACAGGCTTCACATTGCATTGCTTTTAATTCAGACATATTTTTTCCTAACTTGCTTGTTTTTCTTTCGGTGGAAATTTAGGCGCATGCAACCCCAGTGCTTTCGCCTGCTCGACCAGCGTCATCATATCCAGATGCGCAATATCAAACAGTTGATCAATACGCTCTATCAAAAAGTAGATGGGCTGCATGATATCGATGCGGTAAGGCGTGCGCAGTACATCCAGCGCATCAAACGGTTTGCGTTCGGGAATATCAGAACCCAGTGCGTAAGTTGTTTCACCTGGCGATGACAAGATCCCACCACCGTAAATGCGCAGGCCCTTCTCAGTTTTAAGCAAACCAAACTCGATGGTAAACCAATACAACCGAGCCAGATACACCCTGTCTTGTTTGTTGGCGGCCAGTCCAAGCTTGCCGTAAATATGGGTAAACTCGGCAAATGCCGGGTTAGTTAACATGGCGCAATGACCAAATATCTCGTGAAAAATATCCGGCTCCTGCAGGTAATCAAACTCCTCCCGGCTACGGATAAAAGTCGCCACCGGAAAGCGCTTATTGGCTAGCAGTTCAAAAAACTTATCAAAGCTAATCAGAGCTGGGACTTCTGCACACTCCCAGCCTGTCGTTGCACGCAAAACCTTACTAACTTCCTCCAGCTGCGGAATACGATCCGTCGGCAACTGCAGCTTCTGTAAGCCAGCCATATACTCATCGCAGGCTTTACCTTCTATCACACTCAGTTGCCGGCTGATCAGCTCATGCCAGATCTGATTTTCTTCATCGGACCAGGCGATAAAGCCCGTTTCGTCCGACTGACGGGAAACATACTTACTCGACTTACTCATATACAACCTGTTGACTATTCTGTTATACGGGATGTCCCGCTGAACTGCCGCTGAGTTGATTGTAATTATGGCTGGCAGCTCATTAGTTACTGCGGATACTAAGCGATAGTGCGGCAAGAGTTAAACTGCTTGCCCGCTAATACCACCTGCATTTTTGTAAAGAATGTCTTACAACAGAATAAGTGCTAGCGCTGACGCAGCTGCATTTTGTCCAGCGCCTGCGCCAGATCAGCAATAATATCATCGACATGTTCAAGCCCAACAGAAACGCGGATTAAGCCATCGCTGATCCCTGCCATCTGCCGCTCCTCTGCAGTGTAAGGGCTGTGCGTCATCGAAGCCGGATGCTGAATAAGCGACTCTGCATCTCCCAGACTAACAGCCAGGCTGAGTAAGCGGCATTGATTAATAAAGTAACGGCTTTCATCCAGACTAGCATTAAGCTCGAATGCTAGTACACCACCAGCCGCTTTCATTTGCGTACCAATAAACTTAAACCCCGGGTGAGATGGCAACCCAGGGTAATACACTTCGCGCACAGCCGGGTGGGCTTCTAGGAACTCGGCAACTTTTTGTGCATTAGTGCAGTGGCGCTCTATACGCACCGCCAGAGTTTTTAAACCACGGATAATCAGCCAGGCATCGTGCGGGCTTATCGTCGCTCCCATATCCTTTAATGTCGTCAGCTTTATCGTGTTAATAGTGTCACTATCAGACACTATAAGCCCGGCTACAACATCGCCATGTCCGTTAAGATATTTGGTCGCACTGTGGACAACAATATCAATGCCAAATTCTGCCGGCTTCTGCAGCAGTGGCGTCATAAACGTATTATCAATAACGGAAATAAGTTGATGCCGTCGGCAAACATCACCCAGAAAGGCCAGATCCAGCACCACCATATTCGGGTTAATGGGTGTTTCTGCAAACAACATCTTGGTATTGGGCTTAACCGCCTGCTCCACTGCAGCATGATCTGTCATATCGACAAAGCTGACTTCTATACCGTAGCGGGCAAACATATGATTGAACAAAGCAAAACTGCAACCATAAATCGCTTTACTGGCAAGCAGATGATCGCCATGACTTAAAAAAGCCATGGTAGCCGCGGCCACAGCGCCCATCCCTGTAGCGGTTGCTGCCGCATCAGCCATACCTTCCAGCGCAGCAATTTTCAGCTCCAGCTCGCGCGTCGTCGGGTTACCTAAACGCGTGTAGATATACCCCTCTGCTTCACCGGCAAACCGCGCTGCGCCCTGTTCGGCATTATCGAATACAAAGGTTGAGCTTTGATACAAAGGTGTGGCAAGAGTACCGTGCTGGTTTTTTTCTTTACCGGCGTGAATACACAATGTTTCTGCGTTTTTGTTTTTATCGTGTTTAGAGTTATGCATGATTTTACTGCTACTGAAAGTTAAAGTCGCAGTAACAAATAGCAGAATTTAATCTTAATGGAAGCACGCCAGACATCTTGCAGTCTGGCGGTATCAGGAGAAACTAGCCCACGCTGTCAGCTTTAGTTGGCGCAGCTTTTTTAAAGCGGGTGAACAGAGATTGCGCCAGCGATTTCAGGCTTACTTTTGCAGAAAGGGCTACCGGCAATGGCCGTAATTGCTGCTGCGCCAGATTGCCCAGCCGTGCAACTAACAAACCCGCGATCACACCCTGTCCTGCTCTGGCTGACAACTTAGCCGTGAGCTCACTGCCTATAACATCTGACGCCATATCAAGTGCCAGTTCGGATCCGCCCGCCCACAAAAGGGCTGTGAACAAACGCTTCAAAAGCACAAGGCTGCGCAGCTGGCCAATAGCCCCACCATATAACTGTGCCAGCTCCCGCAGCAGGCGGCTACTGCGCCATAGCACCAATAGCATGTCGGCCAGAGCAAAAGGCACGACAGCAACGGCCATACTGGTATCCGTCGCTGCCCGATAAATTAGCTGTTGGGCACGGGCATCTAAGTGCGCCAAAACAAAGCGATCAAAAAGTTGCAGCTGCTCTTCATCACTGTGCTCGTCTTTAAGCGCAGCTTGCCATTGTTTTACAGCCGCAGTAATCGCGGGCTCTGACGGCAAGCTTGCCGCAACAGCAAGGCAAAGTTTCCCGGCTTCACCATACTGCACGCTATTACGGATGCGTTCTGCACTGTGCTGCCATTGCCTGTTTCGTGCCAGGCGCCGCCATAGCTTGAGCTCGCGCCATACTAAGGCTACAAGCAGTAATAACAATGCCAACGATACGGCTGTGACCAAGCCACCATATAACACGCTGTGCTGCCAGCTTTGCTTTACCGTAACGCCCCATTGCCAACCGGCCAGAACAACCACCAGCAAAAAGGTAATAGTAAGCAATCGCCACCACCAGGAGCTTTTCTTCACTGCAGGTTTAATGTCATCAGGCGCTGCCGGTACAAACTCATCGCCATCATAATGGCTGGCACCTTGTAAAGTCAGCGGTGTTGGTTCTGCAGGCGCTGTATCAAAATACTTTGCGTGCTTTAATTCAGTCATCGCAATTTGTCTCCGAGAATAAACTGCAGCACATGATCCATGCGTATATGCGGCAACGCTGAAGTGCCGTGCCAGGGCAAAGGCTGTAGCGGTAAGAAGGTAAACTTATGGCGTTCAAATACTGCCTGCGGCGGCACTGTTGCCGGTACTTCAC
This sequence comes from Rheinheimera aquimaris, assembly GCF_020531985.1. Taxonomy (GTDB): domain Bacteria; phylum Pseudomonadota; class Gammaproteobacteria; order Enterobacterales; family Alteromonadaceae; genus Alishewanella; species Alishewanella aquimaris. The sequence continues at coordinate 187,595 of NZ_JAJAVQ010000003.1, forward strand.
CGGGAAAATAGTTTAGTTTTTTCTGATCCGCCGCCGTACCACTAAGGCATGGTTGGGCCAGCCCATCCACCTGCACAAAGCCACTGGCACTGGCACGGATAGCCGCAATCGCCATTGCCTCAGTCGTAGCGGCCTGGTATTGGCTGTTTTTAAGTGGCTGCTGCAGCAATTGCTGTAATAACAGGGTCAGTGATTTATGCTGCTCGGGTGTAACATGGTCTGCTTTACTGGCAGCAAACAACACCCTACTTATCCGGGGTTTAAATAAGCGCCGTAACAGGCTGGACGGACCATAATGAAAGCTTTGCAAAATAAGTTGCAAAGCCTGCTGTAATTCAGTTACCGCTGCATGGCCAGCATTTAGTGCCGATAAACAGTCAACCAGGATCACCTGACGATCAAGAGTAGAAAAATAACGCTGATAAAATGGTTTAATGACATGCTTGCAGTAACTGTTGTAATGCTGCGTCAACTTAGCTGCCAGCGCGGTATTCTGGCTTGCCTGCTCTGGTAACAAAGGGAATAACTGCAACATAGGTGCACCAGCCAGCTCGCCAGGAATGAGCAAGCGGCCCGGCTGATTAAGATAAGCACCTGCTGTCTGATGAAATTGCGCCAGTAGCTGTTTGTAGCTATCGGTGAGCTGCTGAACATAGAGCTCACTACCATCATTTATATCCGCACCCTGTAGCAACTGTTTGAATGGTTGTGCCGTTTCTGCTCTGTGAGCCTTACTGAACAACTGCCAGCTGAATTCACACCACTGGGTATAATTCATGGTCAGCATCGGCAAATCCAGTAACCATTCCCCAGGATAATCAACGATCTCCAGCGCTAACTCACTATGTGACTGCAAATGGGCGCGAACACCAGAACCAGCCTTATAACGTAATTGTAGATTAAGCTGACTCCAGCCAGTAGTTGAGGGAGGCCAGACAGGTGGCTCTTGCTGCAGATACTGCAGGTTTTGCTCAAGCGGAAAACGGGGCACAGCCAAAACCTGGCCTGCTAGCTGCCCACCCAAATAGCGCTGCTGCTGCACGACATCAAAAAATGGTAAATTACCGCTATTGTCACCCTGAGTAAGCTGATGCACCAAAGAGGTGATAAATGCCGTTTTACCAGAGCCACTGAGCCCTGTAACCCCTAGGCGAAGATGACGCTCCAGGGCGCGGCTGGTTAGCTCACGCCCCTGGTGCTTGACCCTACCAAATAAACTCATAGGCAACAACGTAATGAATTAAAGACTGTTAAATTCACGGTTTAGCTGAAACTTTGCGGACGTTACGTGGCGTTCTATATCACGCAAGCGTAACTCCAAACCGTTAAACTGATTAGACAAATGCTGCAAAGCTTGTTTAGGTGCTTCGCCGCGCTGCCAAACGCGGGTTTTCACTTCAACCGGACGCTCTGTGGCAGGTTTGTAGTCAGCGGTGGTTTCCAGCCTGGCAGCAGCTTTGGACTTTTTTTCCAGCACCACCCAGGCTGCGACATACAGGACGAACACGAAACCGCCAGCACCGAGAAAAAATGCTGATACGGTAATGATCCTTACCAGCCAAAGCTCCCAGCCGAAGTAATCTGCGATACCGGCACATACGCCGGCAATCTTACCATTGGCATCATCCCGCAGCAGTTCGCGTTTCTGCTTAGTCATGCTGAGCCCTCCATTTCGGACTTTCGGCGTCCAATATGGCTTCCAGCGTTTTAATGCGGTCAGCCATTTTTTCCGCCCGTTGCGCCAGTTCATTTAACTGTGACAGTTCCTGATCTGACAACCCCTGCCCAATCTTGTTCTTACTGCGGTAATGCATTATGACCCAGATTGGCGCCACAAAAATCATAAACAGGATCAGTGGCACAAAAATTATTTCATGAATATCCATCTGCAACTCCCGGACGCCTGATTATCAGGCGTCTTTATCTTTTTGATTTACTTTAGCTTTTAACGCTGCCAGCTCATTGTCAATTTTTTCCTGTGCAGCCAGCTCAGCAAATTCATCTTTTAAGGTTTTCTTACCCAGATCATAAGCTTCAACCTGAGCTTCCAGCGTATCAATTTTCTGCTCATAACGCTCAAATTTATACATCGCATCATTGATACGGTTGCTATCCAGTGTCTTTTTCACTTCCAGGCGCGACGCTACAGTTTTCTGACGCATCAGCATCGACTTCTGCCGCGCTTTGGCATCTGCCAGTTTTTCCTGCAGCTGCGCTACTTCGTCTTGTAACTTGCCGATATGCTCATCCAGATTGGCGATATCTGCCGTAACAGAATCTGCTTGCTCTGCAGCCTTCTGCCGCTCAATCAGTGCCGCTCTGGCCAGGTCTTCGCGTTCTTTGCTCAGCGCCAGCTCAGCTTTGCTTTGCCAGTCACTAACTTCTTCCTGTAAACGGTTGACCACACGTTGCAATTCTTTTTTCTCTGCGATGGTTTTAGCAGAAGAAGAACGCACTTCTACTAAAGTGTCTTCCATTTCCTGAATAATCAAGCGCACCATTTTTTCCGGATCTTCGGCTTTATCTAATAATGCGTTGATATTTGAATTCACTATGTCTGAGAAGCGTGAAAAAATACCCATAATATTTACCTCATAAATGACTGGTTAAGTACAACCTAAGCTATTCAGGTTTCTTGCCAACTTTTTAAATTAATTTAATTTATTGAATACTATGATTTTTTATTTATTTTAATGAAAAGCTTCTGCTGTCAGTCATTATGAAATACACTACTAATTAGCCAATTTAACTAACTAATAGCACGCCATGAGCAGAAAATTCCAACAAGATAATCTGGTGGGGCAGTCTAACAGCTTTCTTAATGTGCTGGATCAGGTCTCGCAAATTGCACCGCTGGACAAACCGGTACTCATTATCGGTGAACGGGGTACAGGTAAAGAACTTATCGCCGCCCGTTTGCACTTTTTGTCCCAACGCTGGGATCAGCAATACCTGACACTTAACTGTGCATCGCTAAATGAGAACTTACTGGAAAGCGAATTGTTTGGCCACGAAGCCGGCGCTTTTACCGGTGCCAGTAAACGTCATGAAGGCCGCTTCGAACGCGCTCACGGCGGTACCTTGTTTCTTGATGAGCTGGCAAACACGCCAGGCCTGGTTCAGGAAAAACTGCTGCGTGTAATTGAATATGGGGAATTCGAACGGGTTGGCGGCAGCAGGCCTATCAAAACAGATGTACGGTTAATCTGCGCAACCAACGAAGATTTGCCGGTGCTGGCCGAGCACGGTGAATTTCGTGCTGACTTACTCGATCGGCTGGCTTTTGATGTTATCACCCTGCCACCGATGCGGGAAAGACGCGAAGATATTCTGCTGCTGGCAGAACATTTTGCCATTAACATGGCCCGCGAGCTCGGCTTTGAATTATTTAGTGGCTTTAGTGAAAAGGCTAAGCGTACTTTGCTGGATTACCACTGGCCCGGTAACGTACGTGAACTGAAAAATGTGGTGGAGCGCAGTGTTTACCGCACAAATAATGCTTATGTGCCGGTACATGATATTTTGCTGGATCCGTTCGAATCACCGTACCGGCCGAAACAACGTATCAAAGCGCCAAAGCCGCAAATTGCCGCAGTTACAGCTGAAGCCACGATAGCACCACAGACTGCAGTACAAGCACCAACAGCAAGCGGTTCCAGCCTGTTCGATTTTACTCAGACGCAGGACTTTAAAACCTTGTCACAGGATTTTGAGGTCAGCCTGATTAAGCAGGCGTTGGCTGCAAGCCAGTTCAACCAGAAAAAAACCGCAGAATTGCTCAATCTGACGTATCATCAGTTGCGTGGCTACATGAAAAAGTATCAGTTACTGGACAGCCAACAAGTATGAAGCCAAACCACGGCCACATGTCATTATATGGTTTCAATCGCTGCACGATGTCTTTACTTGTGTGTAGTATCAGCTTACTAAGTGGATGCAAGCCTCCCTTGCCGGACACGGTACGAAGTGGCCTAGTGTACTGCTCAGAGGGCTCTCCCGAAACATTTAATCCTCAACTGGTAACGTCTGGTACCACTATTGACGCTATCAGCCAGCAACTTTATGACCGGCTGCTGGAGATAGACGCAGATACAGGCGAACTGGTGCCGGCGCTCGCCAAAAGCTGGCAGGTTAGCGCAGATGGTAAAACCTATCTTTTTACCCTGCGTGACGATGTGCAATTTCATCAGACAGAATACTTCAGCCCATCCAGACCGCTACAGGCTGAAGATGTGGTTTTTACTTTCAACCGTATTATGCAACGCAATCATCCGTTCCACCGCCAGGGTGGTGGAAACTATCCTTTTTTCCAGAGTGTAGATTGGGCAGATCTGGTCGACAGTGTTACCGCGGACACGCCACATCAGGTGCGTTTTAAGTTAAGCCGGCCTGACAGCTCATTTTTATCTAATATCGCAACCGATTTTGCGGCTATTTTGTCGGCTGAATATGGTGCTCTACTCGTTAAATCGGGCCAGTTATCCAGAATGGACAGCCATCCGATAGGTACCGGCCCTTTCAGGTTTAAGGAATACCAAAAAGATGTGCTTATCCGCTATTATCGCCACCGCAATTACTGGCGTGAACCGGCCAAGCCAGAACAACTGGTGTTCGACATAGTTCCTAACAACGCGCGGCGCATGGCGAAATTGTTCACACATGAATGCGATGTGGTGGCTTTTCCCCGCGTAGCTGAACTTGGCTTAATTAGTAAAAGGCCCGATGTTGATGTGCAGGAAAGCACCAGCATGAATATTGGCTTTTGGGCATTTAATACCGTTAAGCCTCCGTTTGATCAGGTAAAAGTGCGTCAGGCACTGGCACATGCCATTAACCGCGATGCGATTTTGCAGGCCGTATATTTTGGCCACGCCACCGCCGCCGATTCCGTACTACCACCAACGTCATGGGCATATAACCCTAACCTGGCAGTACAGCAATATGACCCGGTTAAAGCAAAAGCCTTATTAACTGAAGCTGGTTATCCCGATGGCTTTAGTATGGATATCTGGGCGATGCCGGTGCAACGACTGTATAACCCTAATGCTCTGAAAATGGCTGAGTTGATGCAGGCCGACTTAGCACAAATTGGCGTGCGCGCCAGCATTGTGTCGTACGAGTGGAACAGCTTTCGTCGTAAGCTTGGCTCTTATGAGCATGATTCAGTGTTAATAGGCTGGTCGGCAGACAATGCCGACCCGGATAATTTCTTCCGGCCATTGCTAAGCTGTAGTGCAGCACTGACCGGCTCAAACCGGGCTAACTGGTGTGACGAAACCTTTGACAATCTGATAAGCCAGGCCTTGCTTACCGCTGATCAGAAACAGCGGCGCAGCTATTATATGGCAGCGCAGCAATATCTGGCTGAACAAATGCCGTTGCTCAGTATCGCACATTCCCAGCGTTTTCAGGCAATTAGCAGCGATATCAAAGGCGTGCGAATAAACCCGTATGGCGGAATTGCGCTGGCTAATGCTGTGAAGGATGTAAAATGATCTTATATCTGCTGCGCCGGATGTTTCTGCTGGCCTTCGTCTTTATTGCCCTGAGCATTTTTGCTTTTAGTCTTGGATATTTGTTTCCGGGTGAACCGCTGCAGAACTTTACCGGTTTAAGGCATATTTCTGCAGAACAGTTGCCCCTGTTACAACAGGAATACCGGATGGAACAGGGTTACATTGCACAATATCTGGCTTATCTGGGACGCATTTTCTCTGGAAACTGGGCATTATCATTCTCCAGTCAGCAACCCCTGCTACAGGAAATGCAGATGCTGATGCCAGCAACACTGGAGCTGGCATCTTACGCACTACTGATTTCGTTTTTTATTGGTATACCCATCGGTATTATTGCTGCCATCAAACCCGAAGGTACACTGAGTAAATTGATCTCTGCGGTTGCGGTTGCCGGGTACTCTATTCCGGTGTTTTGGTGGGCCCTACTGCTTATCATGTTGTTCTCCCTCGCGCTGGGCTGGCTACCGACTGCTGGGCGGATTGGCGTTTTATACGAAATCAACCATGTTACCGGCTTTATGCTGCCGGATATCCTGCTGTCAGGTACCGCACATCGCCAGGAAGCTATGCTAAACGCACTACGGCATTTGCTGCTGCCTACCATTGTGCTGGCAACCTTCCCGACGACTGTAATGATAAGATTTACCCGCGATGCAATGCTGGATGTGTGGGAGCAAAGCTATATAAAGACAGCCAGGGCAAAAGGGTTGAACCGCGGGCAGGTACTGTACCGGCATGCACTTCGTAACGCACTGTTGCCTGTAATACGGCAAATTGGTTTGCAATTCAGTACGCTGATCACGCTGGCAATGATTACTGAAGTTATCTTTTCCTGGCCCGGCATAGGCCGCTGGCTGATTGACAGCATTTATCAGCGTAATTATCCGGCTATTCAAGCCGGTTTGCTGGTAATATCAACCCTCGTCATAACAGTAAATATGCTGACCGAAATACTTCACACCGTTTTTAACCCGTTGGCAAGGAAACGCTGATATGGCTAAATTCCGCCTGCTTCCGGATGAACAACTTGCCCGCTCTCCTGTCAGACAATTATGGCGTGAGTTCTCAAGGCACCACAGCGCAGTAGCCGGGCTGCTGCTGTTTATTATTTTTTTTCTGCTGGCACTGATGTCGCCACTGATAAGCCCGCATGATCCTTACTTACAAAATGATACTCTGTTGTTATTGCCTCCATCCTGGTCAGAACAAGGATTGGTGCAATACCCGTTTGGTACTGACGATCTCGGCCGCGACCTATTCTCCAGGCTGTTAGTAGGTGCGCGATACACTTTTGGTATAGCTATCATCACCGTGCTCGGTGCTCTCATTATGGGGCTGCTGCTTGGCACCCTTGCGGGTATGAGCAAAGGCGTAAAATCCAGCATTTTTAATCATGTACTGGATTTGGCATTAACAATACCGTCTTTGCTACTGGCGATCATAATTGTCGCGATACTGGGCCCTGGCCTGCAAAATACTACCTGGGCTATCATGCTGGCACTGCTGCCTCAATTTGTACACGGTATCCGCAACGCTATAGCTGAGCAGCTAAATCAGGACTATGTCGTTGCCTATCGCCTGGATGGCGCAAATAACTGGCAGGTATTCAGCCGGATTATCATGCCAAACATTTGGGAACGGCTTACGCTGATGGCCACAATGGCTCTGTCAACCGCAACGCTGGATATCGCCGCACTAGGTTTCCTGGGGCTGGGCGCTCAGGCACCCAGTGCAGAATGGGGAGCCATCATAGGCGACTCACTTGATCTGATTTATATTGCACCTGTCAGTGTGGCTGTGCCTGGCCTGTTAATCTTTATGGCTGTGTTGTCGGTTAATCTGGTAGGCGATGGCTTGCGTAACGCAGCCAAAAAACGGCGGGAAAACTAATGCTGTTGCTGGACATCAAAAATCTGACAATTGAGCTTAAAACATCCGACGCCCTGATCCGGGCAGTAGACAGAGTGAATCTAAGCCTGCGCGAAGGCGAGATCCGCGGTCTGGTAGGGGAATCTGGCTCTGGTAAAAGCCTGATCGCCAAAGCCATCGTTGGGGTGCTGAATAAACGCTGGCAAATCACCGCAGACAGGTTTAACTGGCGGGGACAGGATTTACTTAACCTACCGTACGAGCAACAGCGAAAAATCATAGGCCGCGACATTGCCATGATTTATCAGGAGCCAAGCCGTAGCCTGGATCCTACAGCCGCCATTCTGGAACAGCTCGAAGAAGCTATTCCGGATAATTTGCTCGACGGTCCCTGGTGGAAACGCAGCTATCTGCGCCGGCGTAAAGCTATAGCGCTGTTACATAAAGTCGGGGTTCGTGACCATCAGTCCGTACTGCAAAGCTATCCTTATCAGCTGTCAGAGGGCGTATGCCAGAAAATCATGATCGCGATGGCTATTGCGAAGAACCCCAAGTTATTGATAGCTGACGAGCCAACAACAACGCTGGAAAGTACTACCCAAGCTCAGCTTTTTCGCTTGCTGGCCAGCTTCAATCAGTTAAAAGGCATGTCAGTGCTGCTGATCAGCCATGAGCTGGAGAGTATAGCGCGTTATACTCAGAGCCTGAGCGTACTCTACTGTGGTCAGTTGGTTGAGGCAGGTGAAACCGCTGCCATTATTAAACAACCGTACCACCCGTACACGCATGCACTGATTAAAAGTGTGCCCGAATTTCAACCCGATTTACAACCGAAAACGCCGCTGTATGCTTTACCTGGCAGTATTCCGGTGCTACAGCATTTGCCCATTGGCTGCAGGCTTGGGCCGCGTTGTCCCAATGCACGCAAAGAATGCGTAAAAACGCCGGCTTTGGACCGTTTACAGAACCATTATTACAGCTGCCACTTTCCGTTGATAGGAAATAAAGACACATGAGTACTCTGCTCGAGGTAAAGCAGTTACATAAAACCTACCGCAAACAAGCCGGACTATTTCGCCAGCGCAGTGTCGTTGCACTGGACGATATCAGCTTCAGTCTTGATAGCGGCAAAACGCTGGCAATTGTTGGTGAAACCGGTTCTGGCAAAAGCACGCTGGCGAAAATGCTGGTAGGCATTGAGAAACCTGACCACGGAGAAATTCTACTGGAAGGCACTAAAGTACAGATAAGCCATTTTCGCCAGTATAACCACGTTATCCGCTTTATTTTTCAGGATGCAGCCAAATCTTTAAATCCACATCAAAAAATAGGCCAGATGCTGGACGACGTGCTGCGTTACAGCACAAAGCAAGACACCGAACAGCGTCGCTATAAAATTCGAACCGTGCTAAAACAGGTCGGTCTGCTTGACGAGCATAGCGAATACTACCCGCATATGTTCTCTGGAGGTCAACTGCAGCGCGTAGCGCTGGCCAGAGCACTTATTCTGGATCCCAAGTTACTTATCCTTGATGAAGCCCTGACAGCCCTGGATCCTTCCCTGCGAGCCCAAATTGTAAACTTACTGCTTGAGTTGCAGAAAACATCCGGCCTAGCTTATCTGCTTATCACCAATCATCTGCGTCTGGTTAAACACATTGCCGATGATCTGCTGGTACTGCATCACGGAAAAATGCTGGACTATGGTACAACTGCACATGTATTTGCCAATGCCAGCCATGACTACAGCCGAAAGCTGATTAACAGCGCGCAGGCATAAAAAAAGCCGTGGCATGCCACGGCTTTTTTATCAGCTATCTCGGCGCTTACAGCGCTTCTTCAGCTTGTGCGGCACGCAAATTACGGCTGATATCGGCTTTAGCTTTAAGCGCCGCTATCACTGCTTTGAACGCTAATTCGGCCTGTTGCTCAGCCAGACGTTCTAACTGTGCCGCTGCAGGGGCGACGGTTACATCCGCATCCTTGACTGCCAGTACAGTTACCAATGCAGCATCACCATTGGCCAATGTCACCATCTTAACCGCCGGCTTGTCCTGTGGCCGTGGCATCGCAAAGGCTTTAGCGCGGATCTCTGCATCTAAAGTACCGCCAAAGCGTGGCGTGTCCGGTGATTGCTCAAGCTTTGCATTTAGCTGCTCGGCTTGCTGTGCCAGACCAGTATCAGTGGCATCGGCTAATACTTTTTCTGCTTGTTGCTTAGCAAGTAAAGCACTTTGCTCAGCCCGCACCGAGGCTTCAACCTGCGCCTTAACCTCATCCAGACTTTGAGTACGTGCTGGCTCGTGTTCAGTTACCCGAACCACTATTGCCTGCTCTTTGCCCAATTCGATTAGCTCACTGTTCAGACCATCCTGAATAAAGGTTGCATCAAACAGTTTGTTCATTACAGCGGGTGCAGATAAAGGTTCTGTCGCTTCGTTACGGCTGAACAGTGGCGTAGATATCACCTTCTGTCCTGTTGCTTCAGCGGCGTCTTCCAGTGAGTCAGGGACTTCAAAACTCACCTCTGCCAATCGCTGCTGCAACTCATAGTACGCGGCACTGGCCCTGTCCTGCTTAATGCGTTCTGCTATGTCCGCCGATACCTCAGCTAAAGGCTGAATTTGTTCCGGCTCTAACGCGACCAACTTGATAATGTGGTAGCCATAAGCGCTTTTAACAACGCCGCTTACGTCCCCTACCTGCTTTAATGCAAAAGCAGCCTGTTCAAAGTTCTCGTCCATATCACCAGGAGCCAGCCAATCCAGAACACCACCATTCTCTGCAGAGAAAGTATCGGCAGACTTAGCCTTTGCCAACTCGGCAAAATCGGCGCCACCTTCAACTTCTGCCAGAATAGCTTGTGCTTGCTGCTGCACATCTGCGCTGTCTTCTTCTGATTCCAGCATTATGTGCGCAACCTGCCGACGCTCCTCTCGTACATAGCGCGACTTATTTGCCTGATAATATGCTTCAATCTCTTCTGCCGTAGCCTGCTCATCTGAAGCCAGTGCCGAGGCAGAAATTTCTATATATTCAACCGCAACCTTTTGCTCAGTTTCAAACTGAGACAAATTCATCGTGTAGTAATCCTGCAGCATCTGATCATTAATGCTAACTGAATCGGCATAATCAGCCGCTTTAAAACGAATATAGCTGATATCGCGCTGCTGCTGTTGCAGTTTCATCAGCGCTTGCATTTCTTTAGCAGTCGCGAACTCGCTACCGACCAGCCCTATCATTAATTGGTTACGGGACAACTGTTCACGGATCAATTCGCGGAATTGTTCCGGTTGATAACCCGCCTGACGCAGTAATGCAATGTAACGGTCATTGTTAAACTGACCATCGACCTGAAACTCAGTCATGTTTCGAATCGCGTCGCGGATCTGCTCATCACTAACACGCAGGCCCAAGCTGACGGCCAATTGCTTTTGCAACGCTTGGTCAATCAGGCTTTCCAGAACTTCACTTCTGAAGTTATTCATATAGTTGCTGTCAGCTGCCAATGCCGCATACATCTCACCAAACTGTTGCTGCATCCGTGCACGTCCGTTCTGAAATGCCTGCTCAAAGTCTTCCCGGCTAATTTTTTCACCGTTAACTTCAGCAACATGGGTGTCAGCTGGCGTGTTTAAATAGCTACCTACACCTGCCAGTGCAAATGTCAGGATCACTAAGCCTAAAATTGACTTGGCAATAATTCCCTGTGAGCCTTCTCTGATTTTTTCTAACATCTTAGCGCGATCTCTTTATTCACTATATGTTGCCGGGAGACAACAAAACAGCATTACTGTTGCCGTAAAAAAAAACGCATCTTAACAGATGCGCTTTTTTTAGAGAAGCCTTGGGAGGCTACGGCTACCATATTCTGCTGCCTGTTTTAACTGCTTAGTCTGTAGTAGCTAAGCAGTTAATTGCACACCCAACTGAGTTTTGTTATTGAGACAAAACTACAGCTTAGTTGCAGGCGTCTTTTAACGCTTTACCTGGCTTGAAAGAAGGAATTTTCGCAGAAGCGATTTGGATAGTTGCACCAGTTTGCGGGTTACGGCCAGTACGGGCTGCACGCTCACGTACGCTGTAAGTACCAAAACCAACTAATGCTACAGAGTCGCCTTCCTTAAGAGCTTCAGTAACAGCATCAATGAACGAATCTAAAGCACGACCAGCTGCCGCTTTAGAAATGTCTGCACCAGCAGCAATTTTGTCGATAAGTTGAGACTTGTTCACAATATCATCCCCTTCAATTGTTATTATTTTCAACAACTACACTTTATTAGTTCTTTAAGTGAGCCCAATCGTTATAACAAGCATCTTTGGCGCTTGCAAGCAAAAGAAGCATCAAAACTAATAATTCCGGCTTTGACTGCAGCCCTTGTATAACAAGGGCTTGGTCGAAACTTTCCATAACTTAGCACAGCCAACGGGAATGAAAAGCCCCTATGCAGGATTTTTTTCCGTTTTTTTGCTTTTTGCTGAATTTTTTGTCGTTTCCAGCACCGAAACACGCTCTAAAGGTTCCTGTAACGCCAGCTCCAACACGTCATCTATCCATTTTACCGGGCAAATTTCGATATCCCCTTTCACATTATCCGGGATATCTTTTAAATCCCGCACATTGTCGTGAGGGATCAACACGCGTTTAATACCGCCACGGTGTGCTGCCAGAAGCTTTTCTTTCAGACCGCCTATAGGCAGTACTTCGCCGCGAAGCGTGATCTCACCGGTCATCGCGACATCAGCCCGTACCGGGTTCCCTGTCAGGCTTGAAACCAGCGCTGTTACCATACCGATACCTGCGCTTGGGCCATCCTTTGGTGTAGCCCCTTCAGGCACATGCACGTGAATATCACGCTTCTCATAGAAATCTTCATTTATCCTAAGGCCAGCAGCTCTGCTGCGAACAACCGTCATAGCCGCCTGGATTGACTCTTTCATCACATCACCCAGCGAGCCGGTAAAGGTCAACTTGCCTTTACCCATGACTGAAGCTGCCTCGATTGTCAGCAAATCGCCACCGACTTCTGTCCACGCCAGGCCCGTTACCTGACCAATGCGGTTGCTGTCTTCCGCTTTACCGTAGTCGTAACGCTGTACCCCCAGGAAGTCCTCAAGGTTTTGCTGATTAACCACAACTTGTTTCAGATCTTTCGTTAGCAGAATTTGTTTTACTGCTTTTCGGCATAACTTTGATACTTCCCGCTCTAGACTGCGCACGCCAGCTTCGCGGGTGTAATAACGGATGATGCCGATAATTGCTGAATCTTCTATAGCAATTTCATTGGTTTTCAGACCATTACGACCAATCTGCTTGGGAATAAGATGCTGTTTGGCAATGTTAAGTTTCTCGTCTTCGGTGTACCCGGCAAGACGTATCACTTCCATCCGGTCAAGCAGCGCCGCAGGAATATTTAAACTGTTAGACGTTGCAAAAAACATCACATCCGACAGGTCATAATCCACTTCCAGGTAATGATCACTGAAGCTGGTATTCTGCTCGGGGTCTAATACCTCCAGCAGTGCCGCAGCAGGGTCTCCACGGAAATCGGATGCCATCTTATCAATTTCATCCAGCAGGAAGAGCGGATTACGAACCCCCACCTTGGCCATTTTCTGAATGATTTTGCCGGGCATAGACCCAATGTAAGTCCGTCTGTGACCGCGGATCTCTGCTTCATCACGCACACCGCCCAATGCCATACGTACATATTTGCGGCCGGTGGCTTTTGCGACAGACTGGCCAAGCGACGTTTTACCCACACCCGGAGGCCCTACCAGGCACAGAATCGGACCTTTTAACTTATTAACACGCTGCTGCACCGCCAGATACTCGACGATACGCTCTTTAACTTTCTCCAGACCGTAATGGTCTGCATTAAGAATTTCCTCGGCTACTGCCAGATTTTTCTTAACCTTACTGCGTTTTTTCCACGGCACATTTGCCAGCCAATCAATGTAGCTACGTACCACTGTGGCTTCAGCAGACATCGGCGACATCATCTTCAGCTTCTGCAGTTCAGCTTTGGCTTTATCCGACACCTCAGCCGGCATCTGCGCCTGCTCAATTTTCTTGCTCAGCGCTTCAAATTCATCCGGCGTGTCTTCAAGTTCACCCAGTTCACGCTGTATTGCCTTCATCTGTTCATTCAGATAATACTCACGCTGGCTTTTTTCCATCTGCTTTTTCACGCGACTGCGAATACGCCGTTCAACCTGGAGAATATCAATTTCACTCTCCATCATTGCCATCAGATATTCAAGCCGCTCGGTGACGTCAAAAATCTCCAGCACCTTCTGTTTATCTTCCACTTTCAGCGGCATATGTGCCGCCATCGTGTCAGCCAAACGGGCAGGATCATCGATACCTGTTAATGCAGTGAGAACTTCCGGTGGTATCTTCTTGTTCAGCTTGATATAGCCTTCAAACTGATTAATGGCGGAGCGCAGAAAAACTTCCTGCTCACGGCTTTCTACTTCGGACGTTTCAATAATATCAACGTAGGCAGCAAAGGCTTCGTCTGTTTCAGTAAACTCTGCCAGACGGGCACGGCGACTGCCTTCGACCAGCACTTTGACGGTACCGTCAGGCAGCTTAAGCAATTGTAAAATCGTGGCGACCGTACCAACCTGATATAAATCACTGGCGGCGGGATCATCTAACGTCGCATCTTTTTGGGCCACTAAGAAGATCTGTTTATCTTTCTCCATTGCAGCATCCAGACACTTAATGGATTTTGCCCGCCCGACAAACAGTGGAATAACCATATGGGGATAAACGACAACGTCGCGTAGTGCCAGTACCGGCATATGCAAACGTTCTGCATGTTCTGATGTCATTGATTCTCTCTCGAAATTAATTACTGCAGGCGCAAATATGTTTCAGTATATGGGGCTCATTTTCAAAACTTCAATCACCAGAAAGAAAAAGGAGCCTTTCATGCTCCTTTTTCGCCATAGCCAAATTTTACCCGCTATATCTTAGTGTGATTCAGCAGCTACAGGCTCGCTGCTCTGATAAATCAGAATAGGGTCGCTTTCTCCGCGGATCACCGTTTCATCAATCACCACTTTTGCAACATCCTGCATCGAGGGCAGTTCGTACATGGTATCCAGCAGAACACCTTCAACTATGGAACGCAAGCCACGGGCCCCGGTTTTACGCTCCATCGCTTTTTGTGCGATAGCCTTTAACGCATCTTCACGGAACTCCAGCTCAACCTCTTCCATCGCAAAAAGCGCAGCAAACTGTTTTACCAGAGCGTTTTTAGGTTCACTCAGGATCTGTACCAGCGCGGCTAAATCAAGCTCACTGAGTGTCGCCACGACAGGAAGACGACCGATAAACTCTGGGATCAAACCGTATTTGACTAAATCTTCCGGCTCAACATCACGAAACGACTCACTCAAACTGCGGCTACTTTCTTTGCTACGCACCTCTGCGCCAAAGCCGATACCAGAGCCTTTGGCACAGCGCTGCTCAATCACCTTATCCAATCCAGCGAAAGCACCGCCACAGATGAACAGTATTTTTGAAGTATCGACCTGCAGAAACTCCTGCTGCGGATGTTTACGACCACCTTGAGGCGGTACAGACGCAATAGTGCCTTCAATCAGCTTTAACAGTGCCTGTTGTACACCTTCACCTGACACATCCCGGGTAATTGACGGGTTATCAGACTTGCGTGAGATCTTATCTATCTCATCAATGTAAACGATACCACGTTGGGCCTTCTCTACGTCGTAGTCACACTTTTGCAATAGCTTCTGAATGATGTTCTCAACGTCTTCGCCGACATAGCCCGCTTCTGTCAGTGTGGTCGCATCTGCCATGGTGAAAGGCACATCCAGCAATCTTGCAAGCGTTTCGGCCAGTAAGGTTTTACCACTGCCGGTCGGGCCTATCAGCAAAATATTACTTTTGCCCAGCTCTACATCCTGTTTATGCTGAGCACTACGTAAGCGTTTGTAATGATTGTACACAGCAACTGCCAGTACTTTCTTGGCGTGATCCTGACCAATTACGTAATCATCGAGGTGGTTGCGGATCTCCCGCGGTACCGGCAATTTATCGGCATCACGCTTCGGCGAAATATCCTTAATTTCCTCACGAATAATGTCATTGCATAAATCAACGCATTCATCACAAATGTAAACCTGTGGGCCTGCAATCAACTTACGCACTTCATGCTGTGATTTGCCACAAAAAGAACAGTACAACAGTTTACCGTTCTTATCGCCGTCAGTGCGGTGATCAGACATGTAACTACCTCTTTCACTACGATGCAGCCCAATTGAGTGGGCTACCTTATATGATTATTTCGCGTCTCTGCTACTTAATATGGCATCTACCAGGCCATAATCCAAGGCTTGTTGTGCACTTAAAAAGTTATCGCGCTCAGTGTCTTTACAAACCTGTTCGTAACTCTTACCAGTATGCTCTGCCATCAGACGGTTCAATTTTTCTTTGATACTTAAAATTTCCCGGGCATGGATTTCAAAATCCGTTGCCTGCCCCTGAAACCCGCCTAAAGGTTGGTGAATCATTACCCTTGCATTTGGTAAGCAATAACGTTTACCTTTGGTGCCACCAGATAGCAGAAACGCGCCCATGCTGGCTGCCTGCCCCACACATACTGTCGCAATATCCGGCTTAATATAACGCATCGTATCGTAAATCGATAAACCGGCCGTGACAGAACCTCCAGGGGAGTTGATGTAAATATAGATGTCTTTTTCAGGATTTTCTGATTCTAAGAACAATAATTGCGCCACAATCAGGTTGGCCATGTGGTCTTCGACCTGACCAGTTAAGAATATTACCCGCTCTTTGAGCAAACGAGAGTATATATCAAATGAGCGTTCGCCTTTGGCAGTTTGTTCAATAACGATTGGTACCAGAGCGTTTACTATGTCATTCATATGTTGCGGCATAGACATATTATAGGGTTCCCTCTAAATGGCTGATTTTATTGTTGCAGAAAATAAAATGGCCCGAACAGTTGTCCGAGCCATTAAAGCCGTCAAGCCGACATAAGTCAACGTTAGTTGGCTGCTTGCGGGTTCATTATCTCGTCAAAAGCTGCTTTTTGTTCAGTCACTTTCGCGCCGGCCAGAATAACTTCGATAGCCTGCTCTTCTAAAGCAACGTTACGCATACTCTGCAATAATTCTTTGTTGCTGTTGTAGTACTGCACAACTTCTTGCGGATCTTCGTAGGCAGAAGCAACAGTTTCAATTAACGCCTGAACCTTTTTGTCATCAACTTTCAGTTCATTAGTTTTGATCACTTCACCCAGTAACAAGCCTACTTTAACGCGGTCTTTCGCCTGCTCTTCAAACAGCGACGCTGGTAATTCTGGCAGTTGCTTAGGATCTAAGTTATTGCCAAAACGCTGCAGAGCCTGTTTACGCAATACATCTACTTCACCGGCGATCAGTGCTTTAGGCACGTCAACTTCGTTGTTTGCCAGTAAACCTTTGATAACCTGCTCTTTTACTTTTGCTTTAATATTCTGGTTCAGTTCACGCTCCATGTTCTTACGCACTTCAACTTTCAGCGCGTCAACTGTAGCAGTTTCCAGACCAAATAAAGCAGCGAACTCATCGTTCAGCTCTGGCAACACTTGCTGCTCAACTTTATTAACGGTAACCACAAAGCTTGCGGCCTTACCTTTTAAATTCTCGGCGTGGTACTCTTCCGGGAACGTTACATCAACAGTAACCTGCTCACCGGCTTTTTTACCAACGATACCATCTTCAAAACCCGGGATCATGCGGCCTTGGCCTAATTCTAAGCTGAAGTTGCTGGCTTTACCGCCTTCAAACTCTTCGCCATCAATTGAACCAACAAAATCGATAACTACGCGATCAGAAGCAGCTGCTTTGCCTTTTTTCTCTTCCCATTTCGCATGTTGCTTACGCAGGGTATCCAGCATCTTGTCCAGATCAGCGTCAGCAATTTCTACTACTGGTTTATTTACTTCTATTTTGTCCAGGTTCTTAACTTCAACTTCCGGATACACTTCGAAAGTCGCTTTAAATTCCAGATCTTTACCCTGTGCCAATTGACCAGGAGCAAAAGTAGGAGAACCAGCCGGAGTCAGTTTGTTCTCGATAATGGCATCATAGAAATGACGCTGCATTTGCTCACCTGCAACTTCCTGCAGTACTGCCATGCCGTAGCGTTTTTGGATCAGTGATACCGGGGCTTTACCCGGACGGAAACCGTCGATACGCTGACGCTTGGCCAGATCACGTAAACGGCTTTTTACTTCTGCATCAATTTTGTCGGCCGGAACTGTGATTGTTAACTGGCGCTCTAAACCCTGAGTGGTTTCCACAGAAACTTGCATCTTGTTACCTCAAATTCAAAATACAGGCGCATAACAAACGCCTTACTAATATGATCTGGTATCAAAAATGCAGCACTGAACCAGACCTGTAATAAAATAGGACGCGGCATTATAGCGGGGTAAATGTCTGGCGTCGAGCCCTTAACTGAAGCCCATTTATGCAGCTGTGTTTGGTATAAAAAAACGCAACCTGATCAGCAAATTAATCAGGTTGCGTCAGTTTAATTTTATGTCAAAGACAGTAAATATTTTTAGCCACGGGTTTGGCCGTTACCCGTGACAACATATTTCTCAGTTGTCAGGGCTTCAAGCCCCATAGGCCCATATGCATGCAATTTGCTGGTTGAAATACCTATTTCTGCCCCCAGCCCCAACTCGCCGCCATCGGAGAATCTAGACGATGCATTATGCATGACAACAGCAGAGTCGACCTGCCGAATAAAGCGTTCGGCATTAGCTTGATCTGCAGTGCAGATGACTTCTGTATGCTGGCTGCCAAACTGGTCAATATGAGCCATAGCAGCATCTAAATCGTCAACCACCCTTATAGCAATTTCCGGTGCCAGATACTCCTGACCAAAATCACTGTCAGCAATAGCCTGGGCATTGGCAAAATAGCCAATACTTTGCTTACAGGCATGCACTATCACGTCATGCTTGGCCAATGCCGTCGCAACCATCGGCAAAAAGTCGGCGGCAATATATTTATTTACCAATAAACCTTCCAGCGCATTACATACGCCGGGGCGTTGCACCTTGCCATTAAGCAATAATTCTAATGCCATTTGCAGATCAGCTGATTGGTCAACATACAAATGACAGACGCCTTTAAAATGCTGGATCACGGGAATCCGGCTATGTTCGGTAACAAAGCGAATAAGGCCTTCTCCACCACGTGGTATAACAAGATCGATATAGTTGTCTTGCTTTAACAGTGACAACATTAAGTCCCGATCAGGATCCGGCACTATGCTTATCACCTCGTCCGGCAACTCATGTTCACGCAACGCCTGTTGCATCGCTTTTGCTATCGCTAAACTGGTTTGAATAGCTTCACGTCCGCAGCGTAGAATAACGGCATTGCCTGATTTAAAACATAAAGCGCCGGCATCAGCAGTGACGTTTGGCCGGGCTTCGTAAATCATACAAATCACCCCCAGCGCAATACGGCGTTTCTCAATATTAATGCCATTCGGCCGCCGCTCGATCTGGCGGGTCGCCCCTACCGGGTCAGGCAAACTAATAATTTGTTCAATTGCCTGAGCCATTGCGTTGATACGTTCAGTCGTTAATGTTAAACGGTCGAGCATAGCGGCACTTGTGCCGTTGGCACTGGCGGTTGCCACTTCATCGGCATTTGCCGCAAGAATCGTCTCGCTGGCTGAACGGATATGGTTCGCCATGCTCTGCAGAACAAAATCTTTCTGCTCTGTTGTTAAGTTCGCTACAGCTTTAGCTGCGTGCGACGCTTTAGCAGCAATATCTACTGCAATATCGGTACTCATATTCTCTCCAGTAACATCATTTCACTGCGATGAATAACGGCATCACTACCTGTCGGACAATAGCCCAGACATGCAGCGATATCCCGGCTTTGCTGACCCTTTATAGAAAACAGTTCGCTGGCACTAAACCGGCTGACACCTTTTGCTATTTTGCGTTTACCGTCAGCACAGCGCACCAAAACGGCGTCGCCAGAATCGAACTCACCACTGATATTCACTATACCACTACACAACAGTGATGCTCCATGTCGGCAAAGTGCTTCTATACAACCTTCATCGACCCAGATCTCGCCTTTAGCACGAAGCGTATGGCGTACCCAATGTTTTTTAGCCGGCAGCGGTTTGGCATGGCCATGAAAAATGGTGCCAGGATTATTGCCCGCTAAAATACACTGAAAACTGTATTCCTGATGACCATCAATAATAACAGTATCAATACCATGTGCTGCTGCTTTTTCTGCCGCTTCGATTTTGGTTCTCATACCACCGGTACCCACTTTGGAAGCGGCACCGCCGGCCAGGGCATAAATTTCAGGGCTGATCCGCTGTACGGCGGGGATCAAGGTGGCATTTGGGTCTTTGTTAGGATCAGCCGTGTACAAGCCCGCCACATCAGAGCAGATGATCAAGGCATCTGCATTGGCAACTGTTGCGACCATAGCAGCAAGGTTATCATTGTCGCCAACCTTTATTTCATCAGTGGCAATAGTGTCATTCTCGTTCACGATAGGCAGCACGTTATGGTCAAGCAGCCGGCGTAACGTGTTCTGAATGTTAACGTGGCGCACTCTGTCACTTAGATCGCCGTGCGTTAGCAGGACCTGCGCACACGGAAAATCAAAGCAATTGCTCCAAAAATTCATTAATTCGCTTTGTCCAACTGCTGCCATCGCTCTTTTAAGTGCGATAGGAACCCGTTGATGCTGAAAATTAAAATGATGACGGCCAGCTGCCACGCTGCCTGATGAAACCAGGATCACTTCAAGACCCTGTAGTCGGCACTGCCGGATAAATTCGGCGATGGGACGCAAATACTGTTCGCTACACCCCTGGTTGTCCGGCGCGATCAGGGCACTGCCGACTTTAAGCACGACCCGGCGCCAGGATGGGTTAATCATAACTCCTCCAATGGTTGTTCCGGCGGCTATAATAGCAAAAACTGTAACCCGGCACCACTCGGGTTACAGTTTTAAAGCTGACCCCAGGCAAAATTAAGCCGGTAACATACTGATAAATAATCACTATAACGAATACAAATAACCACCATACACCTCAGAATTGGTGGTGCAAATGCCAAATTATGTAATTAAATTACAGTTTATTAGTCAGGAGTAAAGTTGAATATATTCTTCAGACGGTTGCATTTTCACCATTTTTTCAAACCGCAGCCCTAAACGGCTCAGCAATTTGATAGACGAGGTGTTTCCTGCACTTGTCAGGCCAACGATGCGTTTTAATTTAAGCGAACCGTACCCATAATGCATGACAGCGGATGCAGCTTCAAAGGCATAGCCCTGGCCACAGAATTGTGGCAGCAATGCAAAACCGATATCCGTTTCCTGCAAAAATTCACGAAACAACAAACCACAAAAACCTATTGGCTCAGCAGTACTACACTGTTCGACGATAAACAAGCCGTAGCCATGTTGCTGATAACTCTTTATCGGGCCGTCAGCCAGATAATGCAATGCATCCAGCTCAGAGCGCACACCCCGATCTGCGATATTTTCAATAAACGAGGGCTCGTTCAGCAGTTTACAGGTAAAGGCTGCATCAGCAGCGGTAAGATGACGTATACGCAGGCGCGATGTTTCAGCAATAATCACAGATATCATCCTTAATATAACAGCTGTGTTCAGCATACATTAAGGTTTAAAGAAAAGGGAACAACTTTGTTTTTCGCATACAGCAGCTGAGTGCTTCAAAGCAGAAGAGAGTATTTGTAGTAATGAGATGGTCGGTGATGCAGGATTTGAACCTGCGACCCCTTGGACCCAAACCAAGTGCGCTACCAAGCTGCGCCAATCACCGACTAGATATAAATAAGATGGGGTGGATGATGGGGCTCGAACCCACGACAACCGGAATCACAATCCGGGGCTCTACCAACTGAGCTACAACCACCACTGAAACTGTCTTGCGCTTGTTATGGCGCGCCCGATAGGATTCGAACCTATGACCCACGGCTTAGAAGGCCGTTGCTCTATCCAACTGAGCTACGGGCGCACAATCGAAAGCCCTACCAAGCTGTAAACTAATGGTCGGTGATGCAGGATTTGAACCTGCGACCCCTTGGACCCAAACCAAGTGCGCTACCAAGCTGCGCCAATCACCGACTTCGCTGCACTGCTGCAACGGGGCGGAATATTACAGCCGGGGCGCTATAGCGTCAAACCTTTTTTTGCAGTTATCAACTGATTGCCTATTATTTGAACCTATTGCCTCAGAACTGGCGCAGGATGGTGTTCAGACTATAGCTGTGCGAAAATAGCCGGCAGTAAAAATATGGCAGAGATGTAAGCAGATGACCGCACAGATTATAGATGGCAAAGCTGTTGCTCAAGCAACAAAAGATAAAGTCGCCGCTCAGGTTCGCGCCCGTATTGCAGCAGGCAGACGCGCCCCCGGCCTGGCGGTGGTATTGGTAGGGTTAGACCCCGCTTCTCAGGTCTACGTAAGCAGTAAGCGTAAAGCCTGTGAGGAAGTCGGCTTTCATTCGGTTTCATACGATCTACCGTCCGATACCACTGAACAGCAGCTGATTGAACTGATTGATAAACTAAACAATGACGATACTGTCGACGGTATTCTGGTGCAGCTGCCATTACCGGCTGGGTTGGACTCGTCTGCTATTTTAGAACGCATCACGCCGCATAAAGATGTCGATGGTTTTCATCCTTACAATATTGGCCGCCTGGCTCAGCGTATGCCAGCACTGCGTTCCTGCACACCTAAAGGCATAATGACGCTGCTGCAAAGCACGGGCGTTAACGTCAAGGGCATGGATGCTGTTGTAGTAGGTGCTTCTAACATTGTTGGCCGCCCCATGGCATTGGAGTTACTGCTGGCAGGTTGCACCACTACGGTATGCCACAAGTTTACTAAAAACCTGGAAGCGCAGGTGCGCCGCGCAGATTTGCTGGTTGTTGCCGTCGGCCGGCCGGAGTTTATTCCCGGTGACTGGGTAAAACCAGGCGCACTGGTTATCGATGTCGGCATTAACCGGCTGGATAGCGGCAAGCTGGTCGGCGATGTCGAATACGCGGCCGCCATAAAACATGCGCGCTATATTACACCGGTACCGGGCGGCGTAGGCCCGATGACAGTGGCCAGTTTAATAGAAAATACGCTGGAAGCTTGTGAGCTGTATCACGATAAATACTGATTTGGCTAAGTGCCATAAAAAAAACCGCCAATAGGCGGTTTTTTTTATCACGGTTGTTTACTCAGCCTTTGCGCCAGCTGGTTACACCATTTTTATCTTCTACGATAATACCTTTGGCCGTTAACGCATCGCGGGCGGCGTCTGCTGCTGCCCAGTCTTTGTTGGCACGGGCGGTGTTGCGCTTAGCGATCAGCGCTTCTATTTCAGCTACGTCGTCATCTGACGCACCGGATTGCAAGAACTGCTCAGCATCGCCCTGCAGCATCCCCAGCACACCGGCGAGTAATTTCAGTATGCCTGCAAGTTCTGCTGCTTTGGCAGACTCAGTTTCTTTAAAGCGGTTTACTTCGCGGGCCAGTTCAAACAGTACCGGTAAGGCTTCCGGTGTGTTGAAGTCATCATCCATCGCCGCTTTAAAACGGGCAATATAATCGCTTTGCATGTCGATGTCAGTCGACGGTGTAACGTTACGCAGCGCGGTATAAAGCCGGCCTAAGGCGGCATGCGCCTGCTCCAGGTTTTCTGCCGAATAGTTCAGCTGACTACGGTAATGGCTTGAAAGCAGAAAGTAACGCACCGCTTCAGCGTTGTACTGTGCCAGCACGTCTTTGACCGTAAAGAAGTTGCCTAAAGACTTAGACATTTTCTCTTTATCAACCTGCACCATACCGGTATGGATCCAGGTATTGACATATTTATGGCCATGCGCGCAGGTTGACTGCGCAATTTCGTTTTCATGATGCGGAAACTGTAAATCTGAACCGCCACCGTGAATATCAAAATGCTCGCCTAAGTGTTTTGCGCTCATTGCTGAACATTCAATGTGCCAGCCAGGGCGGCCATTGCCCCATGGCGACTGCCAGAACGGCTCGCCCGGCTTAGTGCTTTTCCACAGCACGAAATCCAGCGGGTCATCTTTGTTGTCGGCCACTTCTACCCGGGCACCGGATTTAAGCATCTCCAGGTTTTGCTGGCTAAGCTCACCGTAGGCATCATATTTACTGACATCAAACAGTACATCGCCATCGGCAGCGACATAGGCATAACCTTTTGCTATCAGCGCTTCTATCAGCTGAATGATCTCGGCCATATGTGTAGTAACCCGCGGCTCAATATCAGCAGGCATCAGGCCGAGGGCATCAAAATCGGCATGCATCGCTTTGGTAAAGCGTTCAGTCAGTGCATCGCAGCTTTCATTATTTTCTGCCGCTCTTTTGATAATTTTGTCATCAACGTCGGTAATGTTACGCACGTAGGTTACGTCGTACCCCGAAAAGCGCAAATAACGGTTAATGACATCAAAGGCAACATAAGTCCGGGCATGGCCAACGTGACAGTAGTCATAAATTGTAATACCGCAGACATAAAGCCCGGCTTTACCCGGCACTATTGGTGTGAACTGTTCTTTTTTTCTGCTTAAGGTATTAAATATCTGTAACATGGCGTCCCCGAAAATGGCCGCTGTGGCCGTCTATTCCTGATGTTGCGAAAGCGCGTTAGTGTATCACCGGTATTTTTACACCGCTATCCTTGCTTTATGATTTGGCGCTGCTGCGCTAGAATAGCGCCACTTTAAATGAAGAGTTAAGAGTAAGGATTACAGATAATGATTAGCTTACATACCAACTATGGCGTAATTAAACTTAACTTGTTTGCCGATAAAGCCCCGGTAACCGTTGAGAACTTCGTCAGCTATGTAAAAGATGGCTTTTTTGATAACACTATTTTTCACCGTGTTATCGATGGTTTTATGATCCAGGGCGGTGGTTTTACACCTGATATGGAACAAAAAGAGACCAAAACGCCAATTAAAAACGAAGCGAACAATAAAGTACCTAATAAAAAAGGTACTATTGCCATGGCCCGCACCAACGACCCGCACTCAGCGACCTGCCAGTTTTTTATCAACGTAGCAGATAACGACTTTTTAAACTTCAGCTCTGAAACCGGCTCTGGCTGGGGTTACTGCGTATTTGGTGAAGTAACAGAAGGCATGGACGTAATTGATACTATTAAAAAAGTCGCCACTGGCCGCGCACAGGGCCATAGCGATGTGCCTGTTAAGCCAGTAATTATTGAAAAAGCCGAGCTGCACGCTTAAGCCTGCCTGTTAATGTCAAAACCGCATACGCTGTTTATTGCCGATCTGCACCTGGCTGCAGATCGGCCCGATATTACTCAGGCTTTTTTACGCTTTCTCAGTGAAAAGGCCATATCTGCACAAGCGCTGTATATTCTCGGAGATTTATTCGAGGTCTGGATAGGCGATGATAACCCCGAGCCTTTACTGGCTGAAGTTGCTGATGCTTTAAAAGTGCTGAGTAACCAAGGCGTTGCGCTGTACTTTATTCATGGCAACCGTGATTTCTTCCTGCGTAAAGCATACGCTGACCGCTGCGGTATGACGTTGCTGCCCCCTTCTAAGGTTATCGATCTTTACGGCACGCCGACGCTGATTATGCACGGCGACAGCCTGTGTACGCTGGACATCGCGTACCAGAAATTCCGTAAATGGTGGGACCAACCCTGGTGGCAGTGGCTGATGCTGAAGATGCCGTTATGGTATCGCCAGCGCCTGGCCCGCAGAGCCAGAGCCCGCAGTGCTAAGCATAAACAGCAGTATAAGCAGCAAGCACAGCCCCAGATCATGGATGTTACGCCAGACGAAGTGCCCCGTGTAATGGCTGCTGCTGGCGTGCTTAAGCTGATCCACGGCCATACTCACAGGCCAGCGGTGCATCAGGTTAATGTCAATGGCGCTGCTGGCGAGCGTTATGTGCTGGGTGACTGGTATACGCAAAGTAGCTACCTGACTGTCAGTGCAGAAAACTGGCAGCTACATTTTGCCAACCTGGCGGACTAAAACCGCCAGGAATAGGCAATATTAAGAAAATCCATGCCAGGGTTACGGCTGGACAAACCGGCATTTGAATAGTGCATGTAACGCACGGCAAGCATTTTGCTGTTTTTCTGATCAAGGCCAAACAACAAGCCTAAGCGGTCTTCAAACTGAAAGTGAGAGCCTAGATCTTTACCGGCGAATTCGCGTTTGGTCAGCATGCTAACCCCTATACCGAACTCCCAAAACACCGGTTTGCCGTACCAATTGGCAAACTGCTTTTTTAATACCGGCGACACTGCCAGTGCCACGTTAGTCTGGTACTGCGACGGCTGGCCATACTGCCAAAAGTTGGTACTGGCTTCGATGTACATATTGGCATCACCGATGACCGGTAAAGTGGTGAAATGAAATTCTAACGGTCTGTAGCCAAGCCTTAAGCCATTTACACGGCCCTCGCCTTTTAAATACTCAATAGAAAGCTGTGAGATCTGCTCCATCCGGCTGTCAGCCATCACTTGAGGCATGCTAAACAATCCGGATATGAACACTAAGGATATAAGCCATTTTTTCATCATCGTTACCTATCACTTTACCCCTGCAAAGGGCATTACCACTGAATGACAAGTAATATACCGATCGGTACAAATTAGATAAATACCAAAATCCAGACAACATTATTCACAGTGGTGAATAATGTTTTGGCATAACATATGACGTTTTTATGAAGATAGGATTTAGTAAGGACGATGTGGCTGAAAAACGTCCATAACCCAGTTAGCAAATGCGCGTAAACGACCACTCAGGTGGCGTTCTTGCGGATAAATCAGGTATAGCGGAAACGCTGCACGTTGCCAGTCAGTCATGATCAGTTGTAGCTGACCATTGTCGATATAAGGTTGCGCCATAAAAAGTGGCAGCTGGCTCACCCCCAAACCGCTCAGCGTAGCGGTGAGCTGCGCCGTACTGTCGTTGACCGATAGCTGGCTGCCCTGCTGCTGAATTTCCATCGATTGTTGTTTATTGCTAAAACGCAGCGGCATCACACGGTTTGTTTTACGCGAGCGGTAATAAATAATGCGATGTTTGGCGCCAAGCTCATCCGGTGTTTGCGGAGTACTATGTTGCTGCAGGTAATGCGGTGCTGCACAGGTAACAAACTTCAACTCAGCGATACGTTTGGCAATCAGCGAGGTATCGCTGAGTTCACCGCCGCGAATAACACAATCTACGTTGTCGGTCAGTAAATCGATATTAGTATCACTTACCCCCAGCTCCAGCTGGATCTCGGGATACTGCTGTATAAAAGCAGGCAAAGCCGGCAGCAAAATAAAGTTGGCTATGGCAGACGCCATATCGACTTTCAGCCTGCCCCGCGGCGTACGTTGCTCATTACTGATGTTACTTTCAATATCTTCAAGCTCATGTAGCAGCTTATTTGTCTTTTCATAATAAGCAGCACCTTCCATTGTTACGGTGACCCGCCGCGTTGTGCGGTGCAGTAACTTCAGCTGCAGATGCGCTTCCAGCTCCTGCACCAGCTTAGTGACTGTCGATTTGGGAATATCCAGTAAATCAGCAGCACGGCTAAAGGTCCCAGCTTCAACAACGCGACAAAACACTTTAATGGCTAACAAATGGTCCATGCAGACAAGTCCGGACTGGCGGTGTTGCTACTATAAGCACCGCAGATAAGCTGTGCAATGTTTGATATAGCGCATAGCTAAAACCAGCACATCGTTTTGCTATTGCCGGCCCCTTTGCTGGCGGCATAACCCGCGGCTTAGCAACCCCGCCTGCTGATAAATCTGGTCAAGCAACTGCATATTATTAATAGCATCCTTACCGCCGGTTAGAGGCATGGCATTACCCAGCAGGCAGTCCCGCAGGTGCAATAGCTGATAATAGTAGGTGCTGTGTCCGGGTACGCTGTACTGGCGCTCAGTATCGGCTGTTGTCAGTTTGATATTATTTGCCAGATGCGGCGTGATTAAGCCACTAACCTCTATCTGTCCATTTTGCCCTTCCAGCACCAGGCTGGTGTCGGGCATGCGGCTTAAATGCTCCGCCATGCTGCAACCGATATCGGCGACTACAGCATTATCAAATTTCAGCCGGGCCTGCATCGTTACGTCTATCTGCGCACCACCCTCTGCGGTTACGCTGCGGATACACCCAGCACTTTGCACGACAGGCTCGCTGCCCATTACGGTGCGAACCCAATGCAGCGGATAACACCCAAGATCCATCATGGCACCGCCGCCCAGTGCGGCCTCATGCCGTAACGAACCGGCAAAGTATGGGATCCGCACGGAGAAGTTGCCGCGCAAATGTAAAAGCGGGCCAATGACACCGGATTGCACCAGTGTCAGCACTTCAACAAACAATGGATGAAAACGGTAATGAAACGCTTCCAGTAGCAATTTACCCGAGACCTCAGCGGCTTGCACCATATTACCAGCCTCAGTTGCATCCATTGCAAAAGGCTTTTCGCACAATACATGCTTACCATGTTGCAGCGCCTGAATGGTCCAGTGAGCATGTTCAGATGGCGGCAAAGCGTTATAAATCACATCGATATCATCACGCGCTACCAACGCCTGATAATTCTCTGCGACATGATTTATGGGGTAAATATCAGCATAAGCTTGCGCTTTCGCTTTATTCGACGCCGCAACCGCCTGCACGGTAAAACCGTTAAGCAGTGGCAGCACCTGAAAGATAGCTTTATCGGCAATACGAGATGCCCCAAGTAAGCCTATGCGTATCATTGATATCCTCCCTATGCTGGCAGCAGTACGTTAACCTGGTAACGTTGCCCGGGCATAATATTGCTAAACACCATATCAGCCTGTGTTTCACCGTTAACGATAAGCTGAGCGGCTGTCAGGTCTGCCTGACGCCTGATGTTGATAGAAAAGTGCGCGCCACGAAACGCCCGCTCCAGCTTAACGCCAGGCCAGTGTGACGGCAGTTGCGGGTTAAATTGCAGCCCCTGCGGACAGCCTTTAACACCAAATAAGCCTTCGATCAGACAGCGGTAAACCCAGTGTACTGTGCCGGTGTTGAATAGCTGGCTGGAGCGGCCCGCCGTGCGCGGCAGTTGCTGCCAGGCGCCACGGTAGTAATTCGGAATGTACACCGGTAGCTGGCCACGCTGCAGATAATCTGTGGCATCATCACCCGGCAGCATCTGACGCAGCACCTGATAGGCGCGGTCGGGTTGCGCGACCTGATAAAGCGCAAACAGGTAAAACGCGGCAGCATGGTTGTACACCGAGCCGTTCTCGGCCGAACCCGGATGTTTTTGCGTCACGCGTCCGACATCGTCGCGCATGGCGGTATAAGCCGGCGCCAGCATCTGCACACCAAAAGGCGTCATCAGCTGAGCGTCAATTTCACTCAGCATTACGCTAAGCTGCTCCGGACTGGCTGCACCGCTTAACATCGCCCAGCTTTGCGGGTTCAGGTATATACGGCCTTCAACATCTTTGCTGATACCAAACACCACATTGTCATCGGTAATACCACGACCATACCAGCTACCGTCCCACAGATGGCGGTTAACTGCCTGGTTAAAATTATTTGCTTCAGCGCGATATTGTGCCGCATGTTCGTACTGACCTAACTGCTGGCAAATATCCGCCCAACAGTTAAGCGCGTAGGCAGCAGCCAGTGACAGCCAGCCCGACACGCCTTTACCTTTGTAACCAACCATATTCATCGGGTCGCACCAGTCGCCCTGTTCGATATAACTCAGGCCACGCTCATCACGCTTATGCAGTAACCAGCCCATCGCCAGACAAAGATGTTCAAATACAGTCAACGGCTCGTCACTGTCTGAAAATGCGACCTTTTGCTGTAGCACAGCATAGTCATTGGTCTCGGCCAGATAAGCACTGAGGCATACCGGCAACCAGACACACTGATCAGTATGCGGCACCTGATTAATATATTTCAGCTCAGCATCCGGGTGTAACAGAATACCATCAGGCATTTCGCCGCTGCGGTGCTGCTGTGCCAGCGCAGTCAGCAAGGCAGTACGAAAGGCTTGTGGCCGCACATAGCTCATGCCCATATTATCCTGCAGATAATTCCGGGTTTGCGGATCTGTGGTCAAACGGTTGACGTCACCATGGTAATACACCTGCCGTGGCAGCCAGTGATTAACAAAGTTATCCAGTGCTTTATCCGGCGTGGTAATTTGCAGGCAGCCTTGGCCCTGTGCAACATAATCAGCGTATTGTTGCTGCGCCTGATTAAAACCATCTGCTACTGAAAAGTACCGCTGCCGGGCCGCAGCGATTTCTGCTTCAACCAATGCAGGGCCGAACACAAAGCGATAACGCTGCTCAGCCCCAGGAGCCAACTGCAAACGGTATTGCATCACACAGGCCGGCGTTTCATATAAGGCATCATCTTTACTCAGCTCAGGCTGTTGCAATGCATCGGGCGCATGCAGGCCACCCTCGCCTTCAAACGGCTGCTGTGCACACTGCCAGCTATCAGGCTGCCGTTCTGCCAGCAAAAAGGTTTTATCCTTCAACAGCTTGTTTTTAAAGTAATCTGGATACTTCTGATAAGGCGTAACAGATGAGCAAACAATGGCGTTCAGCTGTGGCTCAAAGCGCGCAGACTGATTCATCCACGACATATAGCCCACCGGGAAATAGGGATAGATACTAAGCTGACGCGGCGTGGAACTCAGGTTAGTTACAACAAGCTGCCACAGCTCGTGCGGCTCGTCCGGGCTTAAACA
Source organism: Rheinheimera aquimaris (assembly GCF_020531985.1). Lineage (GTDB taxonomy): Bacteria > Pseudomonadota > Gammaproteobacteria > Enterobacterales > Alteromonadaceae > Alishewanella > Alishewanella aquimaris. The sequence continues at coordinate 217,823 of NZ_JAJAVQ010000003.1, forward strand.
CAGTTGCCACGTTACTTTTAACCCCTGTTGCTGTAAATGCCAGCTGATATCACTTTTACCGGCAGAAAACACAAAGCTATCAGCCTTGTTACGCACCGGTTCATACGGCACAGAGAAAATGTCATTGCTCTGCTCATCTTTAATGTATACAAAGCGGCCGGGATGATGTGCGTAATAAGGCTGCTCCGGCTGCATAAAGGTTTTTGCTTCCAGATTCGGCGCATGAGCGTACTTGGCCGGCTCAGGCTGCATAAACTGCGCAGTAGCATAACCGCGGCAATTCATCTGGATCATCATGTATTTGTTCCATAAAAACGCTGCAGCCTGCGGCATTTTCACCGGGCTGAGCAGTTCGTAACGGTCACCGTTTGGCTGCATAACTGCAGCATGTGTTTCAAAAGACATAGTGCGCAGACTCCTTAAATGTCACTGCGTGCTTGTTGTGCTGTATTACAATTTAGCTGCCGCCGCTTTGCGTTCGGCAAGCTCGTACTGAATTTTGGCCAGCTGCTGGTTATTCAGGCTGTAAAACCGCATAACAAAAGCAGATAACAGCGCGATAACGCCCGGGATAACCGAGATCAGCAACACTATGCCATCCTGAGAAGCCGCACTTTGTTGCTCGTTTGCAACATACCCCAGCAGCGCCAGCAACCAACCAATCGCGGCCGAGGCAATGGCACCACCAAGCTTTTGTGAGAATGTGGCCGCTGAGAATGTCATTGCCGTTGCCCGCCGGCCGGTGCGCCATTCGTTATAATCAGCCGTGTCGGCATACATCGAAAACGCCAGTGGTGATTTGGGCCCAAGCACAAAGCCAATCGCCAGATTAATCGCGAAGATAAGGCCTACCTGCTGCGCCGGTACAAAATACAAGCTGATTGACAGCACGCCGGTCAGGCTCATCAACAAAATCATCAGGCGTTTTTTATCAATAAAGCGGGTCATTAGCGGTGTGCAGGCGGCACCGAGTGCTAAGGCAAACATATAAGAGGACAAAAATTCGCCAACCAGCTCCGGTCGCTGTACAAAGTACTTAAAATAATACACACCGCTGCCTGCACGCATGGTGATACAAATCATAATGATCAGTGCCAACGCAAATAGCACCAGCCAGGGCTTGTTGTCTTTTAAATCAGCAATGTCACGCCAGGCAGACTCTGGGATTTGATTAATTGGTTTGATACGTTCTCGGGTAAACCAGAATGTCGCCAGAAACATCAGCGCCGCTGCTATGCCAAAAATCGCCATAGTTAATTGCCAGCCCAGCACGTCGTCGCCCTGCCCTAACCATGGCACAAGTTTGGGTGTCAGGTACGTCACCAGAATACCGCCGGTAAAGCCACCGATAAAACGAAAGCTGATAAGCGTAGTGCGCTGCTGGCTGTCAGCCGTCATCACGCCCGACAGCGCTGAATAAGGAATATTAATGGCCGTGTATATCAGCATCATCAGCGTATAAGTGGCATAAGCCCAAATAAGCTTACCGCCCTCGCTGATATCAGGTGTGCTGTAAGTCAGTACCCCCGCTGCCGCCATCGGTAATGCCAGCCATAAAATATAAGGCCTGAACTTACCAAAGCGGCTTTTTGTTCTGTCGGCGATGGCGCCCATCATGGGGTCGGTAAAAGCGTCGACAATTTTTGTCACCAGCATCATAGTGCCGGCAGCCGCCGCTGAGATGCCAAATACATCGGTATAGAAAATCAGTAAAAATGCCGAGATATTTGCCCAGTAAAAGTTAAAGCCGATATCACCGACACCGTAAGCGACCTTTTCACGAAAACTGATACTGCCCGTTGCAGCTGTGTTGTGTTTATTCACCCTGTCTGTCTCTTTTATCGTTATTAGATTAATGGCGATAGCCAGTCTGCAATGCTAAGAATGATATCGCTACCACATTAACATCAGCCTAGCTGCTGGCAAATAATTGCCAGAATTTGCTCAGTGGTTTGCGCGATATCGATATAGTGCACATCTGTTTCGTGCTGCGGGCTTTGCATGGTATCAAGCTGGCTGCGCAGCATAGTGGCAGGCATAAAATGATTCTGCCTGGCGCTTAGCCGTTGTAAAAGCAAGCTTTCTTCACCGTGTAAATAGAAAAACTGCGCCGGGCTGCCGGCTGTGCGTATGCGCTGGCGCTGGCGGGCTATCAAACCGGAATAACTGAGCACACAACTTTTCTTTTGCCCGGCGCACAATGCTAACTGCTGGCATAGTCTGTCTATCCAGCTTTCACGCAGCGCGTCAGTCAAAGGAATACCCGCAGCCATCATGGCTTTGGCTTCTGGACTGTGAAAATCATCGCCTTCCAGATAAACATAGCCAAGCGTGTCAGACAGTAAACTGGCGATGGTAGATTTACCACTGCCGGCCACTCCCATAATGATAATAGTCCGGCATTGCTGCGCTAAAGGCGTGACAGGCATCGTGCTATGTTGCTCCAGTTATATTTACAAAGACTGTTAGCTTAATTGACGAAAAATGATTGCGCAACCATTTTGACTGAAATGGCACAATACAGTATTGTTTGTGGAAAAAATAAGATCACGCTATGAGCAGAAAACCTAATTTAAAAGATGTTGCCAAAGTTGCCGGCGTAAGCGCCATTACGGTGTCAAGAGTGCTGACAGACCCAACAAAAGTGTCTGATAAGTTGCGTAATAAGGTAGAGCAGGCAGTACGGGAGACCGGCTATATTCGTAATCATGCGGCCAGTGCACTGGCATCCTCACGTTCGGGTGTTATTGCCGTGATCATTCCGTCGCTGTCTAACATTGTGTTTAATGAAGTGCTGCAGGGCATTTACCAGACGGCCAGGCCAAACAACTTGCAGGTTGTTTTGGGCGACTGCCACTATTCACCACTGGAAGAAGAAAAGCTGATCGCAACGCTGCTGGGACAATCACCGGAGGGCATTATTCTGACCGGTGCTGCCCAGACCGACTACGCTCGTAAATTACTTGAGCGGGCCGATATTCCGGTGGTACAACTGATGGAGCTGACAGATCAGCCAATAGATATGAATATCGGCTTTTCCCATTTTCATGCCGGCTATGATATGACGAAACACCTGCTGCAACGTGGTTACCGCACGCCAGGGTTTATTGGTGCCAGAATGGATCCCCGCACCCAGCAGCGTCTGGCCGGCTTCAGGCAGGCGCTGGCTGACTGGCCACAACCTTGTCAGAGTTTTGTGCAAACCACCACCCAACCCTCGTCCGCACGGTTGGGGGGCCAGTTACTGCAAGCATTGATTGCAGAGTCTGCCGGTAAGTGCGATGCCGTATTTTGCTGCAATGATGACTTAGCACTCGGTGCCTTATTTGAAGCGCAGAAGATGAACCTGGCTGTACCCGGCGATATCGCTATCTGCGGTTTTAACGATCTGGAATCTTCTTCTTTGGTAAACCCGTCAATTACCTCTGTCGCGTCGGCCCGCTTTGATATGGGTAAACAGGCAGTAGAAATGTTGCTGGCGGCAGCAGGTAAGCCACGAAAATCAATCGCGCCAATTGATGTTGGTTATCAAATTATTGCCAGACGCTCGACCTGAAACCTGTATTTAGCCGATAGGAAAAAGCCCTGCAGTGCAGGGCTTTTTTTAGTAAGTGTTAGTCAAACCGCACTTTTAACCGCATACCTAACGTACGTGGAGCCTGCCACATATAGTTCGGTACCGGGTTGCTGTTCCAGCGGCCCTGATCACTCTTAATTTCTTCATCAGTAATATTGTTAACAAAAGCTTCCAGACTCCAGTTACCTTCTGACGGCTCATATGTCAGGCTGGCGTCCCACTTCGCATATGCATCCTGTCTGTCGATATCAGCTGCATAAGGTAAACCACGGAACCCTTCTGGCCGATCGCCACGGTTTGCCGGATCAAACCAGATCTCTGATGAGTAGCTCATCCGAACCTTTGGTTTTAACGTTGCACCGTTACTCAGCTCGAAGAAGTGCGCGTAATTAAGTGACAAACTAAACTCAGGCGCCTGCACCAGATGGTTACCGCTAAAATCGAGTAGGTTTGGCAATGCCGGATTGCCAGCCGACGGGTTAAAGGCAATACCATCAGCACCGTAGCTTGAGTCTGTGGTGAAAAACTCATCATACTTCGCATCAAGGTAAGACATAGACCCGCTTAGTTCGCCGTTTTGACCAACCAACCATTTAGCTTCTAGTTCCAGACCGTTAATTGTGGCTTTACCAGCATTCGTTTTACGCAGTAAATCAGCGCCGGTTTCGGTCAGTACATTACTGGTTACCTGTAAGTCGGTATACTCGGTGGTGAAAAGTGCCGCGAACAGTTGCAGTGTATTGTCAAGGAAGCTACCTTTTAAGCCCAGTTCAATACTGGTGTTTTCTTCCGGCGCTACATAGGCATTGGTACCAGCCGTTTCATTATTGTTGGCAGCAATAATGGCATCCAGATCAGCCTGGGTGAACGGGCCTTCACCTGTGTAGCGGTTTCCATCCTGAATAGTACCTGATTTAAAGCCAGTCGCATAAGAGGCATACAACATCACATCAGGGGTAAAATCCCACTCCAGGCGCGCCATACCTGTCGTCTTATCCCAGCTTGGGCTGGTATCGTTGTAGGTATCTACCCAGCACTGCCCTGGCTGTACCAAAAACTTGTTTGGTGCCAGGCCGTTTAATAAACCATCCGGATCCAGCAAACCAACATAGTCACTGTTAAGCGGCAGATTTTCAGTGCGTTTTACATCAGGGCACATAATATTGCGTCCGCCTCTATCCCAGCGCTCATCTTCGGTATAACGCAGCCCTACGCTCAAACGAAACTCATCCGTTACCTTATAAGTACTTTGTGCATAGATACTGTTTGATTTTAAACCGCGATCCGGCTGACGGTAGGTTGACCACAGATTAGGGTTAGGCGTGTTGCCACCTTCGTAGTCTACGTCCGGGTGTACTATGTCAAAGTGCGTGCTGTTGTTCTCTTTGAAGTAAAAATACCCCACCATCCACTGCAGCCGCGCACTGTCTTCGTTCTTAATTTGCAGTTCATGCTGGGTCGCTTCATGGGTACATTCCACACAGCCGCCCCACTCGTACTTATCCGGGCTCCAGCTTCTGTCCCACACTGACTCACGGGAAGAATCAGTGTAACCACCGATGTAAGACAGTGTTATACCGCTATCGAAATTGTAATTCATACGGGTGCGGAAACTATCAATAACAAAATCGTTGAAACCCGGCTCCTGAATATAAGCAGACCGCGATGAACCACCTGTTATTGTCGGAATTTGACCTGTACCCTGATCATTAAAATTCTCATAAGATAAAAACCAGTCAAAGTTGTCGGCTGGCTGCCAGAACGCACTGATACGTGTGGCTGACAAATCTGTTGCGCCATATTTATCACCCATGGCAGAACCCGGCGCCATATCAACATAACCTTCAGACTTATCCATCGCCGCCGCAACACGAATAGCAAACGTCTCACTCAGTGGCAGGTTTACCATGGCGCGGGTAGCGCGGCGGTCGTAATTACCAATGGTGATTTCAGCATTGGCTTCGAAGTAATCCAGTTTAGGTTTGGCGGTGTGTAAATTAACAACACCGCCGGTGGCATTGCGGCCAAACAAGGTGCCCTGCGGTCCGCGCAGAATTTCAGCGCCTTCAAGGTCAAACATCAGCGCAGAGGCACCCTGAGACCGGGCGGAGTAAATACCATCAACATGAAACGCAACCGCCGGGTCACCACTTTCAGTTTGATCAGATGAACCAATACCGCGTACATACACCATAGGCGTATTCTGCGTACCGTTCTGAGCTATATGCAGGCTGGGCACGATGCCCTGTAAGTCGTCCAGTTGCAAAACATGGTTATCATCAAGCGCATTCTGATCGAACGCCGTTACCGCCAATGGCGTTTCCCTGATAGTGGTTACACGCTTGGTCGCACTGACCTGGATAACCTCGATAGCCCGAGTATTTTCGCTACCTGCTTCGCTGGTCTGAGCATTAACACCACCGGCGGCCAGAATAGCCATGCTGGTATAAAGAAAGCTTTTTTTAAATTTGAATATAGGCACTGTTGTCTGTCCTTCCCGTTGTCTGAAATGTGCTGGCATTATGCTGCCATCTCTTAATGACTTATTATGTTTGCGCAACCAGAAAGCCTGATCACTAAAAGCGGCATGCGAAGCATAAAGACAGCAAGCAATGCACTACTTTATTGCGGCGCATTGTCACACAAAGCAAAATGATTGCGCAACCATTTATTGTTCAAAAATTTATCAACCTATAGGACAACACGTGGTTAAAAAGAGTTATATGGTGATCATCAGGGAGTATCAGCATTAGCGCTGCGGAATAAAATACCGGTGATAAACTGGATCGCCTGTTCAGACTGATAGGAATTATGCGCAGACTGCACAACCAGCTCCTCTTTTGCCAGCGCCAGATGAGCACTGGAATAAGGCACAACCGTATCATTTTGCAGCTCGCAATTTTTAAGCACCGTACATTGGGCTAATTTTGCATTGCCGATAACCGAATACACCGGCACACTGAACGCAAGCTCATTCAACGCCTGGGTAAGAGGATGCCGTGGCGACAGTACATCTACACTGTTAGGGCCGCTACCGCGCATATAGCTTCGCATAGCTGGTTTAATATCTTCTCTGGTTAATGCCAGCCACATATGACCAAACACTTTTTTAATGGCTGTTGGCAATGTAATCAGCGCTGACGCCAACCGGCCGACCCAACTATCAGCGGTATCAGCCCCCCGATGCGGCGTATCAATAAATATCGCTGTTTTTACATAAGGTTTGGCATTAAAAATAAAAATATCCTGCAAAGTCTGGCGTGTTGCATCGTCTACCGGTAACTCTGATGGCGTTTTATAAAAAGTCCGATCCCAAAGCTCGCTGCCGCTGCTTTGTACATAGGTTTTACTGATAATACCGCCCATACTGTGTCCTACCAGCACCATATTATTTGCTGCCAGCGCCCGCATATCAGGTGAAATATGTTTTAACAACTCATCAGTGCGCTGCCTTAACCGCATGGCATTAAAAAATGGCGGCGGGCCTGACGGATAAAAGGCGTGCCACACCTGATAACGGGCAGCCAGTTTTGGATTGGACAAAATAGCCCAGCTTAACCGCCGCCAGATCAGCGGGCTTGAGTTCAGGCCGTGGATCATCAATATAGGTATCTTATCCCGCTGCAATGGCTCAATAGCATAAATACCAAGTTTATCTTCGACTTTGTCTGCGTTAAATAGCCCAGACTGTTCCAACGTGTCGACAACTGCCACTTCAACAAGACATAAATACGCAGCGGCCGGGTCGTAATTCAAAGCGTAGTGATTGCTGCCAAATGTCCAGCCAGTGCGTGAACCGTCGTTTACTTCTGGCAGCACTGCACGCAGTGTCAGAACCGGTAATACCGGATCAGAGAAGTCGAGCGCCACCGGAAGTAACGTTAGTGGCCGGAAAATGCCCTCTGGTGGATAGTAACGATCCAGCTCGGTTTTGCTGTTCGCGCGCTGTCCAACAACACTGATACCGACACCATTACCTTGCTGGCGCTGAATGAATGGGTCATAAGCATTAAGATCTGCGCTGATAAACAGCTGCTCAAAAGCTAAGCCATGTTCATCAGCGTCCAGCTGCAGTTTTAACACCAGGTTCAACGCACGGGTATCTGTTTTAGCTACTGCCGCCCGAGCTAAGGGCATCAATGCCCGGTTATAGTAGGCAATAGCCTGTTGCTGCTGCTCGGACGTCAGCTCTTGTGCCAACCAGCGCTCAGCGCAGCTTATCTGCAACAAAAATAGCTGATAGCCGGAAGTCTGCTGTGAGGTCAGTTGCAGGCAGTAATCTGCAATAGCACTGTCAGCTACCCGCTCCAACGCAATATACTGATATGCGAGAAACCCATTGATAGCTTCCGTTTGTGCAGGTGCTGCCTGCCGCCAGTATATGTATTTCCCCTGGCTGCACGCCTGACACACCAACGCTATCACTAATATCGCTAACCAGCGCCAACTGCTTTGTTGCTGTAGCATTGAAACTCCTGCAATTTTTTCCAAAAAACCCAGCAGAACTCCACTATGCTTAGCACTATAGCACTGTTATCTGTCAGATTTTGTTGTATGAAAAACTCATTTAAATACTATGCAGAAAAATTAGCCGCATTTGCTGATGTTAGTCGTGATGGCTATGCCATTCTCACCGCTGATGACAGACTATTGTGTGCTAACCGAGCATTTATGGACGTTTTTTTCGTAGAAGAGTCTAAACTAATCGGCCAATACTTCAGCGACATTATGCGTAACGCTTTTCATACCAGTAAGGGCCCGCGGATTGATGCAGATAACATAGACGCCTGGCTAAACCGTGTGCAACAGCTGCGTCGGTCACGTGATTTCAGATTATTTGAAGTGGATTTAGTTGATGGCCGCTGGTTTTTATTCTCTGAGCAAACGATGCCTGACGGTGAAATGCTGTTACAAACCAAAGACATCACCAAACAAAAAATAATGGAGCAGCACTTAAATGAACATGCCCGCCGCCTGACAGATTTAGCACTGACAGATGAACTGACTCAAATCGCTAATCGCCGCAGCTTTGTCGCGTCAGTGCAATCCGAAATAACCCGTTGTAGCCGGCAACTGTGTGCGATGGCGTTTTTTCTGCTGGATATCGACCACTTTAAAACGATCAATGATACCTATGGTCATCAGGCCGGCGATGCTGTGTTGCGTCAGCTTGCTGCGCTGGTGAAACGTACGCTGCGCGAATATGACATTTTCGGCCGTATTGGCGGAGAAGAATTTGGCGTCTTTCTATCTCAAACTAACAGGGAAACAGCAGAAGAAGTAGCTGAACGGTTAAGGCAATTAATTGCACACGAAGCATTCTTTATCGATGGAAGGGAGCTAAATATCACGCTATCAATTGGCATAGCGCTGGCCAGAGACAAGACCAGTTTCGAACAACTTTATGCTGACGCAGATGCGGCTCTGTACCAGGCTAAACATAGCGGCCGTAATAAAGTAATTGTCGCCGAATACTGTATTATCCTGTAGTACTCAGTAATGCAAAAGTATCATTACTAACAGGGGCACCGCTATGAAACTTGAAATCGGTATCCGCTGTGAGAATAAGCTCCGCCTCTACGGTACCAAAGAAGCGAATACGTTCACTGATATCATCACCTGCAATCTGTTGTGCCAGAGCCAGATAGTCCTGATAATGCCGGGCTTCAGAGCGTAGCAACGAAATATAAAAATCGGCAATGGTCGCGGGCAGCAGTGGCGCCAGACAAGCAAAACGTTCACAGGAGCGCGCCTCAATATAAGCACCACAGATCAGCTTATCTATCATCGCAGCCGGTTCGAAAGTACGGACATGCCGAAACATACCTTTAGCATAACGACTGGAGGTGATCTTCTGATACTCAATGCCATGTTGTTGCATAATTTCCAGTACCTGATAAAAGTGATGCAACTCTTCTTTAATCAGTAGCACCATTTTATCAATCAAATCCTGCGCATACTGAGAGCTGGCTTTAGGCAACATCGACTTTTTTAAGCTCAGGGCAGCCAGCTCGCGCCAGTCACCTTGCTGACGATAAGTGAAGTCTTCGTAGGGTTTCAGCCACTGCAGTAACGCTTCGCTACTTTGCTCATCTACTGCGTAGCGGCGAATAAGATACATAGCAGACTGCGCTGCTTTGAGCTCACAAATCAGATGATCATGCAAAAGCACTGACAAGTTCTCAGGTTTTACTGCCTGTTCCAGCCAACTGTCTGGGGTGACGCAGTGCAAAAACTGCTGCACCGGCTCAATTAGCCGTTGGATCTCTGTACTTAACATCTGCTAGTCCGCAAAAAAAGATGCCGCGCATTATAGCGGATAGGGTCGCCGCCACCAAGTAACAACCAACGCACCTTGTCATGGTCAAATTTTCAACAACAGCTTGACGAAGCTCATTCTATTGGTCATAACTGATACAACGGTGACATAAAGTAGCCGGGTAGTTCAGACGTAGTGACAAGGATAATAATTATGATATTGAATCACTTATGGGGACTGTATGCACATCCGAAAGAAGAATGGCATACGATAGATGCAAGACATGAAAGTTTTCGTTATAGCTTAATTCATATACTACTGGTAGCACTGATACCGTCAGTCTGCGCTTACTATTCTGCGGTCTATCTGGGCTGGAGTATAGGTGCCGGTGAGCGCATTTTATTAACACACGACAGTGCTGTAATGATGTCTGCCGCTATGTATGTTGCGTTAATTGGTGGCGTGTTCGCACTGGCATTACTGGCCCACTGGATGGCACATACATTCGGTGCAGAACCTACCTACACACAAACACTGGAGCTGGCGGCTTATACCTCTACACCTCTGTTTATGGTGGGTTTTGCTGGTTTGTATCCAGAGTTGTGGGTGGTTATGACGGTTGGGCTAGTAGGCCTGGCGTACTCTGTGTATTTACTCTATGTCGGCGTACCCATTCTGATGCATATACCGGAAGAACGTGGCTTTATTTATGCTAGCTCTGTTGTCACTTGTGGCTTGGTGCTGCTGGTGTGCATTCTGACTGCAACCGCGATTTTATGGAGCTCAGGTTTCGGCCCAATGTTCACTCATTAAAAACTGTGATAGTAAAAAGGGAGCCTTAGCTCCCTTCTCGCATTTATTAACCTTCGTTATAAGTTTCCAGGTTGGTAGCCATCGCGGCACCAAGCTTGGCTTTGGCATCATCGCTACGCATCTGATCAAGCAGGTTCAGGTAATCCTGGTCGATATCGTTGGTCACGTAGTTACCATCAAACACGGATGTTTCAAAGCGTTTTATCTCTGGATTCGCCAGCCGAACCGCTTCAATCAGATCCGGTAATGACTGAAAAATTAAGCCATCGGCGCCGATAATGTCACAAATACTTTCAACATCATGGCCGTGCGCAATTAGCTCGTTAGCAGATGGCATATCGATTCCGTAAACATTGGGGAACCGTATCTCAGGCGCTGCTGAGGCAAAGTATACTTTTTTCGCCCCGGCTTCACGCGCCATGTCGATGATCTGCTTAGACGTTGTACCGCGCACAATAGAGTCATCGACCAGTAGTACATTCTTATCTTTAAACTCTTGCTTAATGGCGTTGAGTTTACGCTTTACAGATTTTTTGCGCGCTTCCTGCCCCGGCATAATGAAGGTACGGCCAATGTAACGGTTCTTCACATAGCCTTGCCGATAAGGCAGACCAAGCTCAGTTGCGATTTGCAGTGCCGCATCATTGCTGGTTTCAGGAATAGGGATCACCACATCGATATCCAGATGCGCCCATTCGCGTTTAATCTTTTGACCAAGCATAGTGCCCATCGCTACGCGCGAAGCGTAGACCGAAATATTATCAATAGTAGAATCCGGGCGGGCAAAATACACATATTCAAAAATACAGGGCGTATAGCTTGGATTTTCCGCACACTGAAAGCTGTGTAACTCACCCTGCTCGGTAATGTATACCGCCTCTCCCGGCGACACATCACGCAGTACGGTAAAGCCGTCCGTATCCAGCGCTACGCTTTCCGACGCCACCATATACTCGGTGCCAAGCTCTGTCTCACGCTTGCCCATCACCAACGGACGGATACCATTAGGGTCACGAAATGCCAGTAAACCATGGCCTATTATCAGGGCTACAACCGCATAGCCACCTTTTACTTTACGATGAACATTCGCAACGGCACGGAAAATATGTTCCGCCTGCAGCTCCATAACACCGCTGTTATGCAGCTCATGCGCCAGCACGTTTAGCAATACTTCTGAATCAGATGTCGTGTTCACATGACGCCTGGCCACGCGAAAAATATCTTCCTTTAACACATGCGAGTTTGTCAGGTTGCCATTGTGTGCCAGTGCAATACCAAAAGGGCTGTTAACATAAAAAGGTTGAGCTTCAGCCGTGCTGGACGATCCCGCCGTAGGATAACGCACGTGACCAATACCAATATTACCTGCCAGACGCTGCATATGACGCGCTTCAAATACGTCTTTTACCAGTCCGTTAGCTTTACGTAGACGCAGGGTGTTGTTATCAACGGTAACAATACCGGCAGCATCCTGACCGCGATGCTGTAGCACTGTTAAACCATCATAAAGTGCTTGATTAACCGGATATTTCCCAACAATACCAACAATACCACACATGGATTTTTCCTCGCCAGCGTTAAGGCTTTTGCATAAAACTGGAATGGTTCTGCAAGTACTCGAAGAACCATTCAATGATAAAACCAAATTCAGGGACCAACACAGAGCTTTGCCACCAGTCTGCTGATGCAGCCGGCGTAAAAGCATCCATAAAGAACAGAATAGCGCTAACAACCAGCACACCGCGCAACGCGCCGAACACCAGCCCTAACAAGCGGTCAGTACCAGACAAGCCGGTAGATTGCACCAGCTTACCAACAACAAAATTAATCAGAGCGCCCAGAACCAGGCTACAGATAAACAAAATCGCGATAGCGGATGCGTTGCGCAGGGTTTCATCCTGCATAGAAGTAAATAAACCTGCCAGATGCGGGTAATATTGGCTGGCGATAAAAAATGCCAGGATCCAGACCGCCAGCGATATCGCCTCTTTAACAAAACCACGCACCAGGCTGATAACAGCTGATAACGCTATGATTGCCAGAATGGCAAAATCAACCCAGACCATTTGCTACCAAAGGTTGCTTGATGACGGCGCGCATTCTATCAAACTGAGCGCCCGATTGGCTATCTATTTTCTGTTGGCTGGTAACTCATCACTGAGAGACGCTCGATACCGGTTAACTGCTGCAGCTTAGGCAGTTGCTGTTCCAGCTTTTCCTTACGCAGCTCAGGCCCCACCAGCACGCTGGTCAACCGTATACCTTCAGAACTGGTAATATTACGGGTAAAAGTCACAAAACCGGCCTGGCGCAGTTTTGCCACCAGCGCATTGGCATTTTGCTCTTTACTAAATGAGCCGACCCGCACCACCCAGCCCGATTGAGCCAGTGCAGGGTTAGTTTGCGGCTGCACCTTTTTCTCTGTAGTAGGCGCAGTTACCTGAGCATACTGCTGAGCAGGCAACGTCTCTGTCGCGCCATTGTCCCCGGCATCTAATGGTTGTTCGTCCACAGGTTCAGCAGCTAGTTCTGCTTCAGCCTGGGTGAATACCTCAGGTTCCAACACTTGCTGTTGCTGAACACCCTGAAATTCAGGTCGGTTGGGGATCACCTTAAAATCATCTTTTACCACCTGCTTCTCGCCATCCAGCAAATCCGGCAGGAAAATAATACCAGCCATAACCAGTATCGCAGTTCCAAGTAACCGATGTTTAAATGCGGGTGTCACTTTGCCTCCAGATGGTCAGCCAACACGGCAGACACGGTGAAAAAAGAACCAAACACAACTAATAACTCGTCCGGCTGTAAATTAGCACGAATATCACGATAGGCTTGCTGTACGTCACTATACAGTTGAACGTCTGTCGGAACACCAGCAAGCGAATCCGCCAGCTGCTGAGCCGATGCGCCTCTTGCCCCGCCTAGGCTTACAAGATGCCATTGATTAAACAAGGACGTCAAGGGTAACAGAGTTTGTTGAATATCCTTATCTTTTAACATACCACACAATGCCCAGATCTGCCGGTACTGTGGTTTTAGTTTGCGCAGCTGCTCTGCCAGATAGCCAGCAGACTGCGGATTATGTGCCACATCCACGATAATGGCAGGCTGTTGCTGTAGCCATTGCATACGCCCGGGAAGGGTTAGTCCTGCCAGCGCTGATGATAAATCCGATGGCTCCGGCAGCAAATTAAGGCACTCCAGTACAGCCAGCGCGCATGCAGCGTTCTGAACCGGCATCGCAGGTAAAGGTAACTCGCGGTACGACGCAGTATCGCTATACCAGTGCCAGCTGTTGGCAGCTTCGCTATAGTGGTAGTGTTCTTTTACCTGTCTGACGTGACATGCCAGCAAGGCAGCATGTTTTAGCACAGAAACCGGCGGGCTCAGGTCGCCTATTACAACCGGTTGGCCGTGTCTGAAAATACCGGCCTTCTCAAAGCCAATACTTTCTCTGTCGTTACCGAGCCAGTCCTGATGATCTAAATCGACGGTTGTAATAACACTGATATCAGGGCTGATAATATTAGTTGCATCTAAGCGCCCCCCCAGCCCAACCTCAATCAGGCAAAAATCCGGCTGCCTAATTTGCAAAATCCTAAATGCGACCAGAGTCGTGAACTCAAAATAGGTCAGCGCGATGTCACCGCGTAACCGTTCAACAAAAGCAAAAGCATCTACCCAGTCGGTGTCTGACAAGTCAGCATTATTGACACGCAAACGCTCGTTAAAATGTAACAAGTGCGGTGAGCTGTACACTCCAACACTGTACCCCTGCGCCAGTAACAGCTGTTCCAAAGCCCGCGCCGTAGTGCCTTTGCCATTGGTGCCACCGATCAAAATACTTTTACCCGGCAAGCTTTGTAAACCTGCGCGACTGGCAACGCTCTGGATACGTTCTAAACCCAGTTCAATTTGATGTACAGGATGGCTTTGCTCTATATAACAAAGCCAATCGTCCAGAGTCTGGCACGATTGGCTGGCTGGTGTAGCTACAGACATGGATCCCTTAAGCGGCGTCGTGCTCCGACACCGGAGCAGGCAACTGCATAAACTTAGCAACTAATCGCGCAATTGTATCGCGCATTTTGCGCCGGTCAACAATCATGTCGATAGCACCATGTTCAAGCAGGAATTCACTGCGCTGGAAACCTTCCGGTAACTTCTCGCGCACAGTTTGCTCGATTACCCGTGGGCCGGCAAATCCAATCAGAGCTTTGGGCTCACCAATATTGATATCGCCGAGCATAGCCAGACTGGCAGATACCCCACCCATCGTCGGATCCGTCAACACTGAGATGTAAGGTAGTCCCTGCTCACTCATCTTTGCCAGCGCAGCGCTGGTTTTTGCCATCTGCATCAGTGAAAACAATGCTTCCTGCATCCTCGCACCACCACTGGCAGAGAAACAGACAAAAGGAACTTTATGCTGCAAAGCATGTTCCACACCCGCGACAAACTTAGCACCGACTACCGATGCCATCGAGCCACCCATGAATTCAAATTCAAATGCTGCAGCGACAATCGGCATACCCTTTAAGGTGCCATGCATCACGACCATGGCATCTTTTTCGTTGGTATCTTTTTGAGCTGCGGCGATACGGTCTTTATAACGTTTGCTGTCTTTAAACTTAAGCAGATCCTGTGGTTCAAGCTCCGCGGCCAGCTCTTTTACCGCACCACTGTCTAAGAAGCTGGTCAGCCTGGCCCGGGCCGACACCCGCATATGATGGTCGCACTTAGGGCAAACGCCGAGATTTCTGTCTAAATCAGCCTTATATAAAACCGCCTCGCACGAGGTACATTTTGTCCAGACACCTTCCGGGATATTTCGACGCGCGGAAGAAGAGGATGTTCTGGGCAAGATCTTTTCTAACCAACTCATATATATGTCCTATTGCTGGCAACACCGCCTGAGGCCATGTTGAAAAACGTTAAACAACGCCAAAATTCAGTAAACCGGCGCTATTAAAGCATAAAACCCTATATATCGAATATAGAGAACTGGTCTTAGTAGTGACAGTTAGCGTGGTAAAAACAACGGACCAGGTTCCGTTTTCGGTATACCAAAATGGTCTGGATAATCCACATCGACCAGATATAGACCGCCAGGTTTAGCAGTTGCCGCAGCTAAATTACGATTTTTTGCCGCCAGTAGCTCAGCTATCCATTCAGGCGGCCGGTTTTGCATACCTACTTCCAGCAGGCTACCGGTAATGTTACGTACCATATGATGTAAAAATGCATTGGCTTTGATATCCAGCACAATGTAATCACCACGGCGCACTATCGTTAAATGGTGTACGTTACGAAACGGGCTGTGCGATTGACATTGTATTGCACGAAATGAGCTAAAGTCCTGCTCACCAAGTAAATAAGGCGCAGCTTGCTGCATCAACTCAATGTTGAGTGTCTGATGATAGTGACTAAGCCCGGTACGCAAAATAGCAGGCCGATACCTGTGATTGTATATGATGTAGCGGTAGCGCCTGGCTGTTGCACTGAAGCGGGCATGAAAATCATCGGCAACAGGCGTTGCCCAGCGCACGGCTACTGCGTCGGGTAGCTGAGCATTCGTACCCATTACCCAAGCTTTATTATCACGCACCGCTGTCGTATCAAAATGCACTACCTGCCCGGTTGCGTGCACACCGGCATCGGTACGCCCGGCACAAAACAGCTCCACCGGCTGGTTGGCGACTTTTGACAACGCTGTTTCCAGTTCCTGCTGAACGCTGTTTACTTCACGCTGGCGCTGCCAACCATAAAATGCTGAACCATCATATTCGATACCCAGTGCAATGCGCATGCCGTCCCCTCTTGATAAAACGGCGGCGATTATAACGCAAGCCTGCTGTTATTACAGCGCTTGCTGCAATCTTACTCTCTAAGACTTTGGGCCTCCGCTTTGACGTTATCCGGCGCATCCGACGCCAGAATATCATCAAGCAGTAAGTCCGCGCTTTCGCGGTCATCTATCTCGATATAGGCCCTTACCAAATCAAGTTTCGCTGAATAACCATTATCTTCGCTATCTACGTCCCGTCTTTCATGCTCGCCAATGATATCTGCGTAATCTTCTAAACCTACGTCTACATTTAATTGAGTAAAGCGGTCAGGATCCTGCTCCTGCCGTTCTGCATTAGCAAGCAAACTGTCTATTTCAACAAAGTCCTCGTCGCCAAAATCAAAGCTGTCATCATGTTCTGCATTTGAGATTACAGCATCGCTGGATTGGTTTTCTGCTGGCTCTGCGTCGTCCAGATTATCCGCCATGGCTTCTAATTCAGTCATCAGCGAATCAAACTGCGTATCCGGTATCGGATCCAGTTCGGGCTCAGTTTCGGCGGGCGTATCACCTGCTACAGATAATAAATCTTCTTCCGTCAGCTCATCCTGATCCATCAATAAAAGCTCAGGCGCTAAATCATCAGGCAGAGACAGCTCCGATTCTTCGTCCTGTGTATCATCCGCCTCAAGCTCAAGCTGAGGATACTGATCTAATATTTTACTCGGGTTTTCAACAGACAATGCAGCATCTGTAGGTTGAGTTACTGAAGCATCATCTGAGGTGGTCAGATCCAAAGATGTCAGCACAGTGTCCTGCTCTTCCGACTCGGTGACATCCAGCAGTTCGTCCTGACTACTAACATCCCCGTTACCGCCATCAAAGTCCAAATTGCTATCCTGGGTGACCTCAGCAGAAGCCTGCTGATGGCTGTCAGGCAAGGCGTCGTGAACCTGATCAAGCAGCTCTGCCAGTTCTGCACTTAACAGTGCTTCCTCACTGTTATCAAACTCATCTGTATCAGCTGTTGATGCCAAATCATCACTTTCAGCTACCAGACTTTCCGCAAATTCCTCCAGCTCAGAACTGTCGAAACTTTCTATTTCGGGCACATCAGTAGCACTGCTGTCTGTAACGTCTACTTCAGCAGCTTCACTAACGTCAGCTTCTGACGACTTCTCTGCCAAGGCTATGTCTGACAGGGCCTGACTCAATTGTTGCTCCTGAGTCTGCTCCCGAGCTACGGCTGGTTCATCAGGCTCGTCTAAATCAATTTCTTCAATCAGTTCATCAACGTCAAATTCATCCGGCAGCACCGGATCTTCAAACGGATCAGCATCGGCTGTTGTATCTTGCACAGTAGCTTGCTGTTCTGCTTCGACCTCCAACCCGATGCTGTCTTCTTCATCGGCAAGCTCTATTACAACATCATCATCGTCTTCAGCCGCCAGCAGTGCAGATAAGTCGGTATCAGACAAAATATTGTCCGGGTCAAATGCGTCCTCAGGCTCAGGCGCCGCCTCTTTGGCTGGACGCTCGTCAGATGGCAGCAGGCTATCATCTTCAAAAGATAAGGCGTCATCGAATTCCTGCAGCTCGTCACTAAGATCTGGTTCTACTGAGTCCGGGCCTGCACTAAAAGCGTCCTCCAGCAATGCATCGTCAATCTCAAACAGGCTCTCATCCAGGTCGTTGTTATCGTCCAGTGGTGGCAAAGGCGATTGATAAGATGGGTCGGGCATCGGCTCTGTCGTAGCCGCATGAATAACCTCTTCAGTTTGACGGCTACGTTTTTTCACCCATAGCAAAATACTAAATAGCACCAGCAAGGCGGGAATACAGGCTGCCAAAACCCAGGCGATAGGATTTTTAAACCACTGCTGCCAATCTACCCCTTCTGCTGCTGCAGCTTCCTGCTCTGCTTTTGCCTGTAATAGCTCTGATTGCTGAGCAAGCAGTTGAGATATTTGCTGTTGCAGTTCGCTGTCTTCACCCAACTGAGATTTTATTAGCGCCAGCTCTTGCTCGACTTTACTCAAGCTGGTTTTAAGTTGCAGATTCTCAGCAACGATTGCTTCCACCTGCTGCATAGAGTCAGCAAACTGACTACGAAGACTATCCAGCTCCATACGTTGCTGCTGGTCAATTCTGGTCAATTCCTGCTGAAGCTTTTGTGCATCATCAGTTGAAGGCGCAGCTTTTTCCGGTGCTACTGTCGTTTGCCTGGCAGCGGCATTTTTTTGCCGTGTGGCCCACTCTTTATCATCACGCTCTGATTTATCCCGTGCAGTATTCAGATCAATTTGCTGAATTTCCTGCAAGCTGGGTAATACCAGCACGGACCCCGGGCGAAGATGATTCAGATTGTTATCCAGAAAGGCATCCGGGTTTTTCAGATACAGCGCATACATCACCTGATAAAGGCTGATATTTCCTTCCGGTTTAATGCGCTCGGCTACGCGCCACAGCGTATCAGAGGGGCTAAGCGGGCCTACCGTTAATGGCGCTGGCGGTACATCTGTGCTGCGCGGCCCGCGAATTTTTGTAGTTCTTTCCTGCGCCAGCGCACATGACGAAAAATTGACGAGCACGGTAATAATGAGAACAAATAACACTGGCATTAAAAGCTTCCTACCCCAATTCAGGCGCATATGTATAAGATGTCGGCAGCAACAGGTACCGGCTTTAATTATGTTGCAAACAATGTTCCAACTTTACAAGCCCGTTCACTGCACGGAAATATAATGCACTGATACCATTATGACTAGTTTTTCTGACTCTGGGTAAACTGATAACAACATCTAAGCAGGACATAAAAGCAGAAAAAAGGCTCCACTTGGGAGCCTTGCTTGTTTTACAAATAATCGCGGATAAGATGCTCAGCTATCTGAATACTGTTTGTTGCGGCGCCTTTTCGTATGTTGTCGGCAACTACCCAAAGGTTAATGCCATTTTCATGCGATAAATCCTGTCGGATGCGGCCCACAAAAACCTCATCTTTACCTGCCGCGCTACAGACCTGGGTTGGGAAATCAGCATTGTTTTCCAGCAATACCACACCTGGTGCATCAGCAAGCAATGCTTTAACCTGTTCAACACTTATCGGCATGCGGGTTTCTATGTGTACAGCTTCAGCATGGCCAAAAAACACAGGAACTCTTACCGCAGTGGCATTGACAGCAATACTGTCGTCACCGAAGATTTTCTGTGTTTCCCAGTGCATTTTCATCTCTTCCTTGGTGTAACCGTTATCCAGAAACACATCAATTTGCGGTATAACATTAAAAGCTATCTGACGGGCGAACTTCCCCTCGCTTTCAATCGGCCGGCCATTCATCAGTTGTGCCGCTTCATGCGCCAGCGCTTCAACGGCATCCTGACCTGCACCGCTGACTGACTGATAAGTGGCCACGTTGATCCGGCTGATGCCAACAGCGTCATGAATGGGTTTAAGTGCGACCAACATCTGAATAGTTGAGCAATTCGGGTTAGCGATAATATTACGGTTACGGTAGTCTGCAATGGCATGTGCGTTTACTTCCGGCACGACCAATGGAATATCATGCTCGTAGCGGTAATGTGATGTGTTATCTATCACTACACAACCCGCGTCTGCTGCTTTGGGTGCATATATTGCTGACACACTGCCACCGGCCGAGAATAATCCAATTTGCGCTTGAGACCAGTCAAAGGTTTCGGCATCAATAACTTTGATTTTCTTGCCCTTAAACGTCACGGTACCACCAGCCGACCGGCTGCTGGCAAGCGGAAACAATTCTGCGACCGGAAAATCGCGTTGTTCCAGAATTTCAATTAAATGTTGTCCAACCAACCCTGTTGCACCTAAAACGGCAACATTATATTGCGAAGCCATGACTGTTCCTCTAATTATTGAGCTAGGCCAAAACCTAATTGCAGCAAATAGTCGGGTACGCTATTGCCACACAATTGTAACGAGCTGAACTCGCGCCGCGCGGGATAGCTTTTGCGCAACCTGTCAAACCCCTGTTCAGCTAAATGTTGACGCAAGATAGCATCGTCACGACGCACATCATATAACAGTCTCGCCAGGTTTTGGACATCTGGAAGCCCAAAATTTGCACTAATTTGAACTTTTTCCATTGCTGGTATCGGCAACAACTCACTTAGCTGCTGGTTAGCGGGTATTCCCTGTAACTGACAGTACTGCTGATACAGCATTTCTGTGCCCCTGGCTTTGCCTTCCACACTGTGTCCGGCAATATGCACTGTAGCTATGTCGGTATAAGGCAATAAAGCTGTTAAAATATCAGGCTCATTTTCCCATACATCAAGCACTATGGGGCGACGTGATTTTGTTGCTGCAACATCAGCCAGCAGTGCATTGTTATTTAAAATTGCACCACGAGCGGCATTAATCAGCGCGCAGTCCGGCTTTAAACTTAGCAATGTTTCTTTGTTTAGCATATGCCTTGTTGGCCAGCGCCCGCCTGATGTTAGGGGCGCATGAAAGCTTATAATATCAGCTTGCTTACATAGCTGTTCAAAGCTGGTATGCACAAAACTGCTTTCGCGTTCAGCTCTTGGCGGGTCACATAGCAACACACTAATGTTCATCGCTTGCAGCGCCTTAGCCAAACGCGAGCCTATATTACCTACGCCAACAATACCCACAGTTTTGTCGGTCAGATCCCATTGGTACTTCTCGGCCAAACACCACAGACTACTGAGAACATATTCAGTGACCGATTGTGCATTACAGCCGGGAGCACTGACAAAAGGAATATTACGCTGTGCCAGGTACTGCTGATCAATATGGTCAATACCAATGGTTGCAGTACCAACAAAACGCAACCGGCTATTCATAGCCAAAAGCGCAGCATCAACATTGGTTACGGAGCGCACCAACAGAATATCTGCATCCTTTAGCTGCTCAGCGGTAACAGTACGGCCATTAAATAAATGAACGTCACCCAGTTCAGCAAAGAATTGCTGCACTAACGGCATATTTTCATCGGCAAAAATTTGCATTAGACCTTCCAGGTAGCAAAGTCAGAAACTGGCGGCAGTGTAACAAATAGCACAAAGCCAGCCTAATGTATCAGGCTGGCTTTGAAAGAAAAAAACATCTCGTTAAGGCAAAGCAACTTCGAAGGTATAAGTAACCGACTCCCTGACCTTGTCGGCCAGTGCTGTCGCGCTATCTGCAGAATAAGAAGCCTCTATCAGGTAACGGCCTGCGTGCTGCGGTGTGAAGCTGAAGCTGCCGTCTGCCGCCGTCTCAAAATCGACGCGACCGGCTTCGTTACGATATAGCTCACCGGCATAAGACAATACGCCTTTTACACCAGCCTGGGGTTTGCCATCCAGATTAAACACAAATGACAGTTTCTCTCCGGCCACGGCATCGGCCGGATGCGTTTCGCTGCTGAGTTCAAGCCCTTCGCCACGAACTTTGACGACAGTATTTGTTGGACCATTTACTGTGACATAAGCAAAATTGCGGCTGCGGATCTGCACCGTCTCTACATTAGCTGCACCTTGCGGTAACTGAGCAGTGCGCTCCTGCTTATTTACCATCAGCCGCTTGCGTTCACCGTTTAGCTCATAACTGGTAAAAAAACGCAGCGGATTGGCCAGTTCAATACGGTAAGTACCGTCGCCGCCAAGCTGCACATCGGCCATGGATTTACGCTTGCCCTGATACACATCAGTAACCGGCTTAACGCTGCCATCCGGCAGATACAGCTTAAGTGCGTTTAACCCTATACCTTTGTCCGGTACAAATGTCATATTTGCTGCGGATGCATCTACCGCAATCCAGCTATCTGGCTTAGATAATACATAATGGCTTGGTACAACCCACAAGGTGTGAGCACTCAAGCTACTGCTGATAAGCAGCGACGATAAAAGCAAAACAGATTTCTTCAACATAGCAAGTCCTTGTTATCAGTATTGATTCTGACCGGTACGATTAATGTAAACGTGCAGTAATGTCACCCAGCTCCCCATCCGCCGCAATATCAATAACAGCGCCTTTGGCGGGCAACATGAATTCTTGTTTCACCAGACTGCGGCCACCTTGTTCACGGGCAGCCTCTATCAGCAGGTGATACTGGCCATCAGCCAGTGATTGACCTTGATCATCCTTACCATCCCACTGCAGGGTGTAAGTACCAGGCTTTTGCGTTGCACCGCTGACAGCATCAACCAAAGCAGTATTGCTGCGGCCAATCTTGCGCCAGAATCGGCGTAAATCTTTCAGCCAGTCAGGCTTTTCAACCCACAGCGCGATTAATCTAACCGGCTGTTGCTGAGCATCCTCAACCCACACTGCAACATAAGGACGATGGTACTGGCTGGTTTCAATTTCCGGCAGCTGCACTGCAATCTCATGCGGTGCGGCCTCAACGCCGCAGGTCAATATTGCGCTAAAACATACAACTAAAATGGCGCTGGTTAATCTCATAAACTTCCCCTGTAAGCTGCAAGTAACGGTATTAATGTAACGATAAAATATACGCAAACAGCGTGACAAAAATGCCCAGCATTGCCAGACTGTTGCCTAAGCTGCGACGAGATGGTTGCTTCAGAATCAGATAAAAACCGGTTAGCGCAAACACAATACAGGCAATAGCCGTCAGATCGATCAGTAAAACCCAGCTGATGCCAGCGTTACGACCTTTGTGTAAATCATTAAGCAGCGCCAGATAACCACCGAACTCCATATCCAGCTCTGCCGTACCGGCCGAAAAATCAACCACCACACTGGCATAGCCTGCTGGCCGCTTAAAATCCAGCTCCAGCAGCATGTCATCGACTTCAAAGCTATAACTGAATACAGAGGCTTTTATCTGGTGTTCCTGGCTAAGCCAATTACGAAACTGCGCAGCAATTTCAGCCTGCTTCGCAGCAGATTCCGGCAACTCGGCAAGCTGCAAGTAAGGAGGTAATTCAAGCTCAGACTGCTGACTCACCTGCCCGGCTTTACTGATGATTAGATCAGGATGGTTCAGCGTAATACCGGTAATAGCAAAAAACAGCAGCAGCACAAGCACCAGCATTGAGCTGTAACTGTGAATTGCCCGCATCATTTTTGCCAATGCGGGTCCGCGCCAGAATTCAGTCATGATAAGTAATATGCCCGCTATAAAGTAGCCGGCATATTACTGATAATCATTACCATTTGCAATAAAATACAAGACGTAAGCCGCTCAACCGAACGAAAACGACGATAAGATGTAAAATGTTACCTGACTGGCAATTCGAAGCGGGAGAACATGCGATCAATTTCTTCCTGATTGCGCAGCATATTAGCTTTCTCTACGACATCCTTAGTCAGGTGGGGGGCAAAACGCTCGATAAAATCATACATATAGGTTCGAAGGAAGGCGCCCTTGCGGAAGCCAATTTTTGTCGTTGATGCGTCAAACAAATGACTGGCATCTATCGCCACCAGATCTCTGTCCAACTCTTTATCCATCGCCATTGACGCTATAACACCGACGCCTAAGCCAAGCCTGACATAGGTCTTGATGACATCAGCATCGGTGGCGGTAAAAACAATTTTCGGTTCAAGTCCTTTAGCTGCAAAGGCTCTGTCAAGCTCCGAGCGGCCGGTAAAACCAAAAACGTATGTCACTATAGGATGCTGCGCAACATCTTCCACCGAGATTTTTCTGCCCAGCTGCAGCAACGGATGATCTTTTCTGACAATGACGCTGCGATTCCAGTGATAGCAAGGTAACATCACCAAATCGTTATACAAGTGCAGTGCTTCTGTTGCTATGGCAAAGTCGGCTTCACCACGCGACGCCGCTTCTGATATTTGCTGCGGCGTTCCCTGATGCATATGCAGCGACACTTTAGGATATTTTTGCATAAAGCCACTGATCACCGGTGGCAGTGCATAACGTGCCTGGGTGTGGGTTGTCGCAATATTGAGTTTACCCTGATCCGGTAAGGTGTGCTCTTTCGCGACCGACTTAATACTCTCAACCTTTGCCAGAATTTGCTGCGCAATTTCAATCACATCCCGTCCGGCCGGCGTTACATGTGTTAAATGCTTGCCGCTGCGTCCAAACACCTGAATACCCAGCTCATCCTCGAGCATGCGAACCTGTTTACTGATACCAGGCTGAGAGGTATAAAGGCTTTCAGCGGTAGAGGAAACATTCAGGTTGTGGTTCAGCACTTCGACAATATAACGCAACTGCTGCAATTTCATGTGTCACAGATCCGGTAATGGCATATCATTGCTCAATATACATATATAGCAGGATATTCCAACTTATTTTTAATTCGTTGGTCGCTATAACTAACAGTAGTTAAAAATTATAGATCCGGTGCTATATCGGCTGCGATGTCTGTTGTGAATAAAGGAAATATTATGAGTAATACAGTCCCGGTAATTGATTTCGCGTCAGTGCTGGCGTCAACCGTACACGATATGAAAAATTCCTTATGTATGCTTATTCAGTCGACCGAGCTGATACAACAGGAAAGGCAGCAACTGTCAGACAGCGCACAGGATGAGCTGGCAAGGCTTAACTACGAAGCTAACCGTCTTAATTCTAATTTGTTGCAATTACTTTCACTGTACCGCTTTGAACGAAACCAACTGCCGGTACAAATCGATGAGCACTACTTGCCTGATATCACTGAAGAAGTCTTGCTGAAAAACCAGTTCTATACTGAACAGCGTAAACTACAAATAACACTGGAGCAGAGCGCCGATCTGTATTGGTTTTTTGACTATGACCTAATCGTAAACCTGCTAAATGATGCAGTCGCTAACGCATTACGCTACTGCAATAGCCGTATTTTGCTGAAAATTACGCAGCTACAGCAAAAGCTGCTTATTGAAGTTCATGACGATGGCCCTGGTTTTCCAACTTTTATGCTCAACAGCGATGCTTTAGATATGAATACACCAGATCTGGCCAATAATCATACCGGACTTGGTATCTTTTTTGCTAAGTTAATCGCCGGTGCTCACACTAATAAAGGCGAACGAGGTACCGTTAACCTGACAAATGGTGGTGAACTTGGCGGCGGGGTATTCCGGCTGACTTTGCCCTGAAAAGACAGATAGCTGTTATTTAAGCTGTTTTGTGATTAATATGAATGATAAAAATCCGTTCGGAATGAGGTTTCAATGCTGTTAACCTTGATTATAACGCTGGTTGTAGCGCTGGTTGTTATTGCGATAATAGTCAGTGCTATTCAACAACATAAAGAGCGTTTAGCCACATTGAAACGGGCTGAATACAGTAAACTTCGTACCATACTCGAAGATACGGAAGAGTTAATTGTCAATTCCGCCAATGTGCCCTTATCGCCTGCTATCAGCCAAATGCTGCTTAAACGTATAGCGTTTACGCTCAAAGCTATGGTGGAGCTGGAGCCGGGCGCTCGTGATATAAAACAGCGTTTACAGGAAACGGAGAAAAGACTCAGTGACACCGGCGCTGATGGTGGCGGCTTTGCTGAAACCGTCACCTTGCCGGATAATGACCAGCAGCTTATTGGTATGATTAAAGGCATTAAGAAACTACGCACTGTGCTACGCGCAGAACACGCAAGAGGCAATGTAGATACACAAACAGTGATCCAGGAAGACAAACGGCTGGAAGTACTGCAACTGCGTATTAATGTAGAGAGTCAGATCAAGCGCGGTAACCAAGCCAGAACAAATAATATGCTGGGCTCTGCCAGGCAATATTTTGAAAAGGCACTGACAGCACTGACCAATACCCCACATCAGGATGACTATGCCACGACGCGAAAATCTGAGGTAATGCAAGCACTTGAAGACATCGCCACCCAGTTAAAAGAGGGTAATGTGCGGGACAGAGAGAAAAAAGAAGAAAAAGAAAACAAAGATCTGGATGAACTGTTTGCGCCTAAACGTAAGTGGTAAAGCCTGCAGGATAAAAAATGGCCGCTACTGCGGCCATTTTTTATCTCAACGAATTAGCCTTTGGTGACAACCCATTTGCCATTTTCAAACCAGGCTGACCACCCTGTCGCCTTGCCGTCTTTTTCCGACATAACATACTGCTGCTTTGTCTTACGGCTCCAACGCACGATAGCTGGATTACCTTCAGGATCCTTAGCCGGGGCATCTGCCAGATAGTAAAACTTGGGTGACAAGCGCTCACGGTACTTAGCCAGCTCAGCAACTAAAGGCGCGCGCGTTTCGCGTGATTTTGGAAATGTTGAGGCCGCCAGAAACAGACCGGCAGCACCATCACGCAGTACAAAGTAGGCATCTGACTTTTCGCACTTCAACTCAGGCAAATGCACCGGATCTTCTTTTGGCGGTGCAGCTTCGCCATTTCGCAGTAGTTTACGGGTATTTTTACACTCGGTATTAGTACAGCCAAAATACTTGCCAAAACGGCCAGATTTAAGCTGCATATCACTACCGCATTTATCACATTCGATAACCGGCCCATCATAGCCTTTGATTTTAAAACTACCCTGCTCAACCTGATAACCATCACAAGCAGGATTATTACCACATACATGCAGTTTGCGCTGCTCGTCAATCAGGTAACTATCCATCGCGGTACCGCATTTTGCACAGCGTTTTTTCTGCCGCAGTGCTTCGGTCTCCATTTCGTCTTCGTCACTGACATTAACCGCTTCGTCGCCAGGCAACAGATTAACCGTTGTTGTACAGCGTTCTTTGGGTGGCAGGTTATAGCCTGAACAGCCTAAGAATACGCCGGTTGAAGCCGTACGTATTCCCATCGGCCGGCCGCAGGTCGCACAAGGTATATCGGTCAATATAAATTGATTAACCCGCATACCGCCCTGCTCTGGGTCGTTCTCTGCCGTTTTCAGTTTCTGATAAAAATCACCATAAAAATTATCCAGCTCTTTACGCCACTGCGCCTGACCGTTAGCGATATCATCCAGCTTTAGCTCCATGTTCGCGGTGAAATCATAGCTCATCAGGTCATTAAAGTTCTCAACCAGACGATCGGTAACAATCTCTCCCATCTTCTCGGCGTAAAACCTTTTATTGTCAACCCGAACATATCCACGTTCCTGAATAGTGGAAATAATTGCCGCATAAGTTGATGGCCGACCGATACCGCGTTTTTCCAGCTCTTTTACCAGACTGGCTTCGCTAAAGCGCGCCGGTGGCTTTGTAAAATGCTGGTTACTGTGCAGTTGCTGTAAGTCGAGCGTCTCACCAGGTTTTACATCTGGCAGCACATTATCTTCTTCATCTTTGCGCTTTAACGCAGGCTGCACTTTCGTCCAGCCATCAAAACGCAGTACACGGCCTTTGGCTTTTAATTCGAATTCGCCGGCCTCAACACTAATATTGGTAACATCATATAACGCCGGGGGCATCTGGCACGCAACGAACTGGCGCCAGATTAACTCGTACAGTTTACGCGCATCCGCTTCCATATCAGCCAATGAACCAGCCATCACATTGACATCAGAAGGACGGATAGCTTCGTGTGCTTCCTGAGCATTGGCTTTACTGCCATAGCTCAGCGGCTGTTCCGGTAAATACTTTTTGCCAAACTGCTGCGCTATGTAGTCACGACAAGCCGACACGGCCTCTGCACTGAGGTTCGTCGAGTCTGTACGCATGTAAGTAATATGGCCGGCTTCGTACAAGCGCTGCGCCAGCATCATGGTCTTTTTAACACCGTAACCCAAACGGGTGCTGGCAGCCTGCTGTAATGTAGACGTAATAAAAGGCGCCTGCGGCTTGCTGCTACTGGGTTTGTCTTCCCGTTCCAGCACCTTGTAAACGGCTTTGTTTAACAGGGTAAGTGCGGCATCTGCCTCGGCTTTGTTAACCGGTTTAAAGGCCTTACCTTGCTGCTTGGTAACATCCAGTTGCAGCATCTGCTGCGCCGCGGTTTGCGTATCTGCAGCTACTGTCCAGTATTCTTCCGGTACAAAAGCTTTTATCTCGCGCTCACGCTCTACAACCAACCTGACCGCCACTGACTGCACACGCCCCGCTGATAAACCACGGGCCACTTTTTTCCATAACAGTGGCGAAACCATAAAACCGACCACACGGTCAAGAAAACGTCTCGCCTGCTGTGCATTGACTCTGTCAACATTCAGCTCGCCGGGTTCTTCAAACGCATTCTGGATGGCATTTTTAGTGATTTCATTAAACACGACACGTTTAAAACGCTGCTCGTCGCCACCGATAATTTGTTGCAGATGCCAGGCAATGGCTTCTCCTTCACGGTCTAAGTCCGTTGCCAGATAAACAGTGTCTGCTTTTTCTGCCAGTGCCTTGAGTTCTTTAACGACTTTTTCTTTACCGGGTAGAATTTCATAACGGGCTTTCCAGCCATGTGCCGGGTCAATGCCCATACGGTCAACCAAAGCCTGATATTCTTTTTCTTCTTTACTCAGCGACTTTTTAGCTGCGGATTTCTCTTTACTGCTGCTGGTCGGTAAATCGCGAATGTGCCCAACACTCGACTTAACGATAAAATCGCTACCGAGATATTTGTTGATTGTCTTCGCTTTTGCCGGTGACTCTACTATTACCAGTGATTTAGCCATCTTAATCCTGAGATCCCTAACTTTTAATGCTTGTCATCAGTGCTGCTTTTTTAACATATATCCGTAAACCGCAGTTGTGACAAGTGAATAAACTCATTATTATGCAAACCAGCCTGTTTTCCGGGCTATCTGGCGAAAGGTTCGCCAATATAAATGAAGCATCCTCCGCGGCCGCAAAAATAATAAAAACAGTGCCCACTCCAACTAAAGGATATAAAGCAAAAATGAATTTCTTTGAAGCAAACTTCGATGGCCTGGTAGGGCCAACGCATAACTATGCCGGCTTATCTGTCGGCAATGTTGCCTCGCTATCTAACGCGAAAAACAGCTCCAGCCCGCGCCAGGCGGCAAAGCAAGGCTTAAGCAAAATGAAAGCGTTGCATGACCTGGGTATGGTGCAAGGCGTGTTAGCACCACAAGAGCGGCCTGATGTTTACACATTACGTCGCCTGGGCTTTACCGGCACCGATGCACAGGTTATTGCCAAGGCCGCCAAACAAGCCCCGGCAGTACTCAGAGCAGTGTGCTCAGCGTCCAGTATGTGGACAGCCAATGCGGCAACCATTTCGCCAAGCGCTGATACACACGATGGTAAAGTGCATTTTACCCCGGCGAATCTTACCAATAAGTTTCACCGCTCACTTGAACCTGTTACCACCGGCAGAATTCTGCAAGCGATGTTCCGCGATCCTGAGCATTTCGCGCATCATACACATTTACCCGACAACGATCACTTCGGTGACGAAGGGGCGGCGAATCATACCAGACTTTGCAGTGCTTATGGTAAACGTGGCGTCGAACTTTTTGTTTTTGGCCGTTATGCATTTGACAGCAATCAGCCTGCACCGAAGCGCTTTCCGGCACGACACACGCTGGAGGCATGTGAAGCCGTCGCGCGTTTACATGGCTTAAGCGGTGAGCATGTTGTGTATATGCAGCAAAACCCGGATGTGATAGATCAGGGCGTATTTCACAACGATGTTATTGCCGTCGGAAATCAGAACGTGCTGTTCTATCATCAGCAGGCCTTTGTTGATAAGCAAAATAAACTGAGCGAGTTACAACGTAAATTCGGCAACGACGCAGAATTGCATCTGATTGAAGTAAAAGACAGTGATGTCAGTGTATCAGAGGCGATAAAGACCTATCTGTTCAACACACAGGTAATAACATTACCATCCGGCGAGATGGCAATTATTGCGCCGACAGAGTGCCAGGAAAGCCACGCCGTATCATCTTATCTGGCGGCGTTAGTGCAGCAGCATACGCCTATCAGACATGTACATTACTACGATGTTAAACAAAGTATGCGTAACGGTGGAGGCCCGGCTTGCCTGCGCTTACGGGTTGCCTTAAGCGAGCAGGAAAAACAGGCGGTCAACCCGAACGTGCTGATGAATGACACGTTATTCAGCACGCTGAACCAGTGGGTAGATAAACACTACCGTGATGAGATTAGCGAAGCCGATCTGGCTGATCCGCAATTGCTGGATGAGTCGCGCTCAGCACTTGATGAACTTACCCGGATACTGGGCTTAGGTTCTGTGTATCAGTTTCAGCAAGGCTGATAAACGCAGTGTGAAAAAAGGGAGCTTGAAGCTCCCTTTTTTAATTCTAATCATCCCATTTTTAGAATGTATCGCCGCACTGGCTTGACGAACCAAACGGGTTCCTCGCTGGAGTAGCTGTTTTATTCGTTACATAAGAGCTTGGGTAAGAAAGAATATACTTTCTTGAATTACGGTTCTCTGTTCCTGATGCTAAAGCAGAGACAGTGATATTCACGTGTGTCCATGCCGCATAGTCAACTGGATATGTAAGCGAAAAAGTTGCAACTCCACTTGTATCTGAAGTCTCCTGTTGCTGTACAGTAACAACATTACCCGGCGTCAGGAAACCATCACTATTCACGTCTTCACCGTCGTCTAAAACACCATTAAGATTAGCATCTTCATTTTGGCACTGTGTATAGTAACCATATTTTGTAATGGTTTGAGGATTATCTGGACCGACCGGTTGGTCTTCATCGAAATTAGGATTTGTCTCAACTATATTAAAATCGTAATCCGCAGGATCTGCCTCATCTTTCAAAATATAGCTATACTGAGGTGCCCAATATTCAAAATCTTCTTCGTTCGGAACCATTACCCAACGACCTTTAACATAAGCCCACTCGTCAGACTTTGGTACAGCAACATTTTCAGGCGTAACGGGGGTTACTGAAATATTCAAGGCTTGGTTTGCAACAGGGTTACCAGAAGCGTCTGTTACTACCACGGAGAAATCTTTTCTCAGTAATGTTGGTGATACTTCCTCAACAGTATTACCGGTGCCAAAACGGAAAAATAGTGTTCTCTCACCCACAGTCAAACTAGTATTGCCTGTTTTCCCTTCCACATTCGCTGTGACACTAGCACCATTTGCGCCAGTAGCTGACGTTGCGGAATAAATAGTGGAAGCAATACCCTGCGAGTTCGTAACGCTACTAGCAGGGTTTAACGAGCCGCCTGCAGAGCCCGTTAATGTGAAATTAACTGTTTTCCCTTTGACGGGATTGTTTTTACTATCACGCACGATAGCTCTGACTGAGCTTTGCTCGTTTACACCAAGCTGGCTTGGAGAAGCCTGAACCTCTACAGTATCAACTGCTGTTGCCACAAACTCTAGCGACAATTGCGCAGTTATTAGCTCATCGTTGCCCCCTGCACTAGCTCTGATCGTAACAAATCCAGCAGTATCTGATTGAACAGATACCGTTGCCTCACCAACAGCATCTGTAGTTACCGAAACCTCTGTCTGACCTGCAACAGAAGGTAATGTGGGATCAAACACAGAGCCTCTAGTCACCACAAAGGCGACAGTTTGATTAGCCTGGACAATACCATTCTTAGCCCATTTAACCTTAACTGCTGCCGGTGTGTTCAGTTGAACTTCTGAAGATGACATCTCAGTAAAATTAAATTCATCAGCACTAATATTAATATCGACAACCTGCGTCAAACCCAAGCCAGACACAGAAACAGTATCACGACCGCTATTTGTGGCCGTGTAAACCACCTCTGCTTGACCAACATTGTTTGTCTGCAGAGTTGTGGAGCTAAGTGCATTCCCTAATGAAGACGTAACTGTCAAAGGCTGATTAGGAAGAGCGTTACCAGCAAAGTCCCGAACTAATATACTTACAGTACGGCTTGCCCCAACTACTAAAGCTTCAGGAGCTGAAACATCTATAGAAGTCCCCACAACATTAACTGTTACAGTTTCGGACTGATCGCCAACCTGAGCTGTTACAGCTATATTGCGCAGAGATGGATTAACTTGAGATTTGAGTACAGCGACTGCCAGACCATCACTGCCCGTAGTTCCATTTACGATCTCTAACTCGCCACCTAATGCACCTGTGGGAGCTGTCGAAAATGTAACATCAACACCCGACAATAATACGTTGCGGCTATCTTTTACTAAAGCATACAATTCAACTTTATCAGTACCACCACTGCCAAGTTGTAGTTTATCCGCCAATAAGGTCAGCGAGCCGATCGTAACATCAGGCTGATCCCCACCATCGCCTGCAGAGGTAAAAGTTGCATCTGCAGTGACCTCACCATAGCTAGCAGTAACTGTTCCGGTATCACTAATACTCCCAGCCAATAATGTTATTGTCGCAACGCCATTACTATTGGTTCTGGCGCTAGCTTCAGTGGTCTTAGTGTTACTGAAAGTAGCCAAGTCCGGCTTATTCAATTCAAAATCGATTTGGCGACCGGATACTACACCGTTATTTGTTGCAGTTAGCGTAGCGGTGATTGTTAGTGGTGATGCCTGAGCCAACTCGCCGTCTGGATCAGATAAGGCTAAACTCAAAGTGTAAACGGGTGTATTACCATTACCTCCGCCATTACCACCATCGGAATCCAGAGTACCGCCCCCACCACAGGCCGCAAGCGTTGTAACGATTAGCGCAACGAGTAGTTGCTGGATGTTTCGCATGAAAACTCTCCCTAGCTGTATTTATTATATAGTTTTTGTTAATTCTGTATCTTAAACCATTAATCTTGCAAACGTCACAGCATATTTGAAAAAAAAATCGCCTGAATATGCCTTTCATTGTCTCAACCTGTTAGGCTTAGCGCCATTGCAAACTGAATACTAGTCTGATGTTATGACAGGAAATAAGAAGCTGGGGCTGACCGCCCGCATTGTAATAGGTATGGTTGCCGGCATAGCCGTTGGTTTTCTTTTCAAGCTACTTCTGGCCGGGCAGGAAGAAAGAGTCCTGCATCTACTGGGCATGGATATCCCACTTAAAGCGCTGTTTATTGATGGTTTCTTTCATATAGGCGGAGAAATATTTATCGCCAGCTTAAAAATGCTGGTTGTACCTTTAGTTTTTGTTTCGCTGGTTTGTGGCACCTGTTCCCTGTCTGATACTTCGGCACTTGGGCGTCTGGGCGGCAAAACGATTGCGCTTTACCTGATTACTACTGCTATTGCGATAAGTCTGGCAATATTTGCAGCCTTGCTGATAGGCCCAGGCGAAGGCATACAGATGCAGTCCGATGCCAGCTTTAACCCAAGCGAAGCACCGGCACTGTCACAGGTGTTTATTAATATTTTCCCGAGTAACCCGATAGAATCAATGGCAAAAGGCAACATGTTGCAAATCATTGTATTTGCGGTGTTGTTTGGCCTGGCTATGGCGATGAGTGGTAAAGCCGGTGAGCGCTTGGCGGCAGTGTTCACCGATCTTAGCGAAGTCATTATGAAGTTAGTGACTTTGCTGATGAATCTGGCACCTTATGGTGTGTTTTTCCTGATGGCAAAGCTATTCACAACGCTTGGGTTTGAAACGATTGCCAGTCTGGCCAAATATTTCGCTGTAGTCATGTGCGTGCTGATAATACACGGCCTGGTCAGTTATGCTGTCATTTTAAAGTTGTTGACAGGCCTGAACCCTATTATTTTCTTCCGTAAAATGCAAGACGCCGCCCTGTTTGGTTTCAGTACCTCCAGCAGCAATGCCACTATGCCGGTGACGATGGAAACGGTAACTAAGAAACTTGGTGTAAAAAATAGTGTGGCGTCATTTACTGTGCCACTGGGTGCAACAATAAATATGGATGGCACCGCTATTATGCAGGGGGTGGCTACTGTATTTATTGCACAAGTCTTTGCAGTGGATCTCTCTGTTTCTGATTACCTGATGGTAATACTGACAGCAACGCTGGCATCTATTGGTACGGCTGGTGTGCCAGGTGTAGGCCTGATAATGCTGGCAATGGTGTTACAACAAGTTGGCTTGCCGGTTGAAGGTATCGCTCTTATTATAGGCGTTGACCGCTTGCTTGATATGACCCGCACCTCGGTAAATGTCACAGGTGACGCTATGGTGTCTTGTATTGTTGGTAAAAGCGAGGGCGCTTTTGATAAAGCCGTTTTCGATGACATTAATGCCGGCAGTAAAGAAGAAGATGTAGATTTTCACAAACTGCGTTAGTCAGACTAGTAAAGTAAAACACACTGCCAGCCAGTCTATATTGGCGGCAGTGTAATACGATAAACAGTTTCAAGCAGACTGCTGGTTGCAAACCGGCGCCTGGCAAAACCTTTCCCGGTTAACTCCGCTGTACCAAGCAATGTAATTTCAGCACCTGCAAAGAGTTGCTTTATTTCTTTGTCAGGCACACTGAACGGCGGCCCTTGCTTCTCATGTTGCGGATACTCAAGGCTGATGAGCAGAATATCCCCGCCCTTTGGCATCAACTGACGCAGCTTTTGCACATACTGCCACCGCATCTCAGCCGGCAATGCAATTAACGCAGCTCTGTCATACACCAGATCACAGCCGCTGATATGTTTCTCAGTTAACGTAAAGAAGTCTCCTTGCCACAAGCTTATATTCGTACTCTGGTAACATTGGAATGTCTTCTGCTGATTGACCTCGAACGCCAACCCCTGTTCCAGAAAAAAATCTTCGCAAGCGATTGCCGACAATTCTGCACCGACAACCGGTATATGCAGCGCCAGATAGCTTAAGTCAGGCGATTTACCACACAAAGGCACAAACACCTTATGCTTGCCGGTAATAACAGCAGGCAGATACTGACGTAATAATGGATGAGCTTCGTCTAACTGAAACCCAAGCTCATTCTTTTGCCAGCGCTGGTGCCAGAATTCAGCTTCCATCAACGGATCCAGCTGTGTTGGATCAGCCTCTGCCAATAGTGAGAAACGATGCTAGCCGAGCCCATGCCCACCTTCTCCGCGATACCTTTACGAAGCTGATACTTCACCTGAAACACCTGCCGCTGAGACATCTGTGTCAGTATGTAGTCGTCACTGGTCTGGATAGTATCAACAAGATTTAATGCCAGCGCCTGGTGCCCAAACCAATGTTCACCGGTAGCCACTTTATCGATATCTAACTGTGGCCGATGCTGCAAAACAAATTGTTTAAACAATTGGTGGGTATCTTCCAGTTCATGCTGAAACTTCTGCCTACCCTTATCGGTGTTTTCACCAAACAGCGTTACGGTGCGCTTGTATTCACCCGCTGTAAACTGTTCGAAATCAACACTATGCTTTTTCAGTAACTTATTAAAGTTGGGTAACTGAGCAATCACACCAATCGATCCGACTATTGCAAAAGGCGCAGCTAGAATAGTGTTGCCAATACAAGCCATCATGTAGCCGCCGCTGGCTGCGACCTTATCTATCGCTACCGTCAAATTGAGCGGATGCTGCCGCAGCCTGTCCAGTTGAGAGGCTGCCAGGCCATATCCATGCACCACTCCGCCGCCGCTTTCCAGCCGCAACAATACCTCATCTTCTTGATTGGCGACGGCCAGTATTGCAGTAACCTCCTCCCGCAGTGATTCTGTCTCTTTGGCATCCAGACTGCCATTGAAATCAAGTACAAATAGTTTAGGTCTGTTGTCTTGCCTGGCTGCACGCTGCGTCTTTTGCCATTGTTTAAACTGCTTTTTCTGCAGCAAATGTTGCTGCATATCCTCAGCCATTGACTGATAATGCTTCGTTAAATCAGTAAATTGCAACTGACCTTTTTTCGCTTTGTTTTTAGCCGCTGCAGCACCTGCAATCAAACCTATTACCAAGCCAATCGCCAGCACTAACGTTGCTGTTTTGGCCAGAAACAAACCGTATTCATATAGAAATTCCAATGCTATCCCCTTAGCCTATGTTTTGTTGCATTGTAGCGCCTTAATAAAAAAGAAAAAGCCCGGCATTGCCGGGCTCAATTATAAACTCCGAAAGTTATATTCAGTTAGCCGGTGCCAGCACGCCAGGGTTAGTTACCACTATCGCTGCCCCACCACTGCCAATAAAGCTGGCAGCCTGCATTTGCATTTCTGCTGTTGCTGCAGCACTGGCGCTTGGGTCTAATATGGACGCATGACCACCTGCACTAAAGCGTGCCAGCGAGTTTCCGCCATTTGTCATCACAGCACCGGCTACGTTATCTACCGCAGTAACACCTAATAAACGTCCAAGAGGCTCAGTACCCGCCAGCGGCATTTTACCTGCGCCAACAGCTTGTAAAGGAGATGCAATGCCATTTGGAATAACCTGATCAGGCAAAGAGCCTGCGCCATCACCGGCAACTTCTATGATATAAACCGGCGTTTCGGCAGCTACCAGGTTCTGTGCATAGTTATTTGGATCACCACTGTCAATTACCGTTTGGGCCGCAAATGAGAACTGACTATAACCGGCATACAATGCAGCTACAGCGGCATCCTGCCCTTGCGCTCTCAGGTATGATTCGAAAGCGTTATAACAAGCAGCAAAAGGCGGTACCAGTGGTGCACCACAGCCGCTCTGGCTCTGCACGAAAGTAGTAAAGGCAGTTTTTATCTCAGCAGTGCCAACGCTTAACAGCACTGAAGATTTGATCAGAGGGCCAAACTGACCAGATTCCAGCAGGAAGTTTGCTATAGCGCCACCTGGCATTGCCAGCGTTGCGGTCTTCATCGCATACACTGCATCTAGCTGGGCTTTTTGCAGGTCGTCTAAGGTCGCACTTTGCACCGGCGTATTCGCGGCGCCAACGGCCGAAGTACCGGTAATAGCACCTAGCGAATGCCCCATAAACTGCACATTTGTCGGGTTAATAGTGCCAGATTGCGTCAGATTACTGAAATTAAGGCCGGCCCGCAGCCCTAGAATATCACTGATACTCTGGCGGACATTATCGCGGGTTGTCAGCAAACTCTGCAGGTTCATATAATCTGTTGCATTATTTGTTGAGGCATTAATGACCACAGTGCGGGTACCGGTTTCTGTAGGCACCTCAACGCTGAAACCGCGGTCGCCATGCAAGGTGTGGTCAATTGCTACCACAGCATAGCCTGCCATTGACAAGGCGCCGGCCACCGCCAAAGCGTTACTCTTGCTACCTGTAATACCATGCTGGAATATCACCACAGGCCACCCACCGGCAGGCATTGTCATCGCAGGCTGACCCTGTGCAGCACGCAGCATATTAATCTGTGCTAAATCAGGTACAGTCATCAGCACTGGCACATTTACAACCTGGTTAACCTTAGGTACGGGGTTAAACTTAGTAATGTGGCGGGCAGTATCCACTCCGACGTTAAAACCTAATAAATTTGCCGGATTTTGCAGCTGCTCCGGGCTCAAGCCCAGGTCTGCGGGGTTAATCAGGCCAGCTTGTATTGCACCCAGTAACGTAACCGGGCTGTCATACTGCGCCAGCCAACGGCCAGTTAGCGGTGCCAACGGATTATCAGCGGTAGGCAAAGCACTGAAATATGGCAAATTGATAGTGCCACCATATACCTGTGCTGTGGTAGCAGCCGCGTAAGCTGGATTTGCCAATGTAGCCTGCGCGGCAGGGATTAAGCCCGCCTGCACTAAAGCATCGGCGGCGGTATAACCTTGCGGTGCAGCATTTAATACTGGGCGTAGCGCAGGCTGTAACAGCAATTGCTTAATAGTATTAAAGACAACGTCAGTAGATTGAGTCGTGATAGCAGCCGTATAAATTATGGTGTCGCGGTTCACACCTTCAGCCTCGATCACATCTTCAAAGCTGTTGATCAGCTTTTGCAGTGACACCTGAGACGGAGTATTAAGTGGTAAGGTTTCGTCATCCTGCTTCACCAGCTCGTACGATGTAGACGGTGCTATGGGGTTGCCTTCGCTGTCTTCTAAGACTGACGTCAATACAACCATATAAGTAGTGGCGGGTTTTAAAGGATTAAGCGGAATAACAGCAACATTGTTTCCACTGGCACCAGAGACAAAATCAACGCCGAACGTTAATTCGCCCACTACTTTACAGGCATGCCCTTGGCTGACGGTACGGCAGTCGGCATCAGATGATAAGGCACTGCCGGAAACTATTTCAAACACACGCACGGCACCGGGTGTTGACGCAGTCGACGCATTCAGGCTAATACCGGCAGCAAAATCAATCGCAATGGTAAAAGGGTTTTGTGTAGACCAGCCATCAAGTGCACCTAAGGCAACCTGAGGGTTAGAATAATCAGGCGCAGCCCCGCTGTCGGTAGTTAGCGTACCATCTGTAGTGCCTTGAAACAGTAAATCATTGGGCACAGACAAGCGAGGTGTGCTGGCACCTGGATCAAACACAACTCTGGAATAGGATTTCTCAGTATTGTCACCAACATCAGACTTAATATCATCTAAAGATTCGCCACCGCAGCCGGTTAACCCGAGCGCCAGAGCAACAGCCACACTAAGTGTCAGCTTGTTCATAATTTCTCCCCTATCCTGACTTTTATTTTTTGTTTTTAAAGCAAAAACTTAGTTTGCTTATTGGAAACCAATCACTGATATAGCTGCAACAGCTACGACCAGTTAAAGTTAACTCAAAGCTAAACAAATCGCTAGCGCAAAGATACATAAACCGTGAAGAAAGGTGCAAAGTTTATCAATTGCGCGTATGCTGGCGCCGTTTTTTTGGCAACAGGTTAGGTGATATGCAAAGTTATCAGGCTGCGACGGACGCATTAAAAGACAAAGTGATACTGGTTACCGGCGCGGGTGATGGTATCGGCAAAGAGGCTGCTCTGACTTATGCCCGCTATGGTGCTACCGTTATTTTACTCGGTAAAACAGTGAACAAACTCACGGCCGTTTATGATGAAATTGTAGCGAATGGCGGCCAGGAACCCGCTATTGTGCCATTGGATTTAAAAGGTGCAACGGCAAAACATTACCGGGATATGGCAGCCACCATTGACGCAGAATTTGGCCGCTTGGATGGCGTACTGCATAACGCCGGCATTCTTGGCGTGTTAAGCCCATTTGAGCATATAGACTTGGCTACCTGGAATGACATTATGCAGGTAAACGTCACTTCAGCCATGTTGATGACACAAGCACTGATCCCCCTGCTGAAACGCACGGCTGCAGCATCTGTTGTGTTTACATCATCCGGTGTAGGCCGAAAAGGCCGTGCTTTCTGGGGCCCTTATGCCGTATCTAAGTTTGCCACTGAAGGTCTGATGCAAGTGATGGCTGATGAGTTTGAAAACAGCAGTATCAGAGTAAATTGTATTAACCCTGGCGCTACACGCACCAAAATGCGCAGCAAAGCGTATCCGGGTGAAGATGTCAGCAAGCTAAAAACCGCAGCAGATCTGATGTGGCTGTATCTGTATTTAATGAGTGACGACAGCACAGATGTTAATGGTCAGTCTTTGGATGCTCAACCTAAGTAAGGCTGGTTACAAAGCGGCTTCCCCAAAACAAAAAAACCGGCTGACACCGGTTTTTTTGTTTTGGGCCTGAATTACTTTTTGCTTAGAATTTCTTCTGCATTCGCAGCTGCCCACTCATTCCAGGCATCCACTTTGCTGTTAAAATTCTCAACCGCCTGAGACGTAGCCTCAGCGATCAGCTTATCAATTTGTTTTGCATATTTTTTATCAACTTTAGCTAAAGGCATTACTTCTATACCACGCTCTTGTAAGCCCTTTTTCATTGTATGGGTACGCAACAATAACAATTGCCCGTTTTCTATATAAAAATACTGATTTTCTTTATTGATGGTCTTAAATTTTGGTTTGGTTGGACGCTTTTCAACTTTATCTGTATTTTCAGCGCTATCAGACATCAAGCCGTCATGATTCAACTTATAACCCAGCTGTTCAAGCGTGAATCCCTGTGACTTGGCTAACTGTTCTAACTGACTGATAAGCTCGACTTCTTTTTGCCGCTCCGCCAGTACAGCATTGAGCGTTTCGATAACGTCAGTTAATTTCGCCAGCGTTAATTCTTTCGCTGCTTTTTTCAGCTCTCGTTTATCTAATAAAATTGACATTGCGACCTCCTTCAAACTTAATGGCTTCAGGATAAGCAATTAGTGCTGTAAAATAAAGTGACAATACGTATTGTTTTATATAAAAAATTCACCTCCATTCAGCTTCAGTTAATATTGCTCAATCTTTCAATATCATTTCCCGATTAATGCTATCTTTTTCCGTTTTATTCAGCGCAAAGACATAAATATTATTCAGTTATTCAACTAAAAATAGCTACTCAGGTGTATTCGTTAGTTCAGCAGTTCATGCAATTTCTGCTCTTGAGGGTGTGAATTAAGCTGGTCGGTGCTCTAAAAGTAGGTAAAATCAGCTATCTTGTCGCGATTTTCTGACTGAAGGTAAAATTATGCCAAACTTTAAACAGTTGTTTATTAATAATAAAAACTGGGCTGATCGAATTGAGAAAGAGCAACCAGGTTTCTTCAGACAGCTATCTGAGCAACAAGCTCCTGAGTACTTATGGATTGGCTGCTCTGACAGCAGAGTGCCAGCAAACGAAATAGTAGGTTTGCTACCGGGGGAGCTATTTGTTCACCGTAATGTCGCGAATTTAGTCGTGCACTCTGACATGAACTGCCTGTCAGTCCTGCAGTACGCCATTGATATTCTTAAGGTCAAACATATTTTGGTCGTGGGCCATTATGGCTGTGGAGGTGTCAAAGCTGCATTGACTAAGCAGCGAGTCGGCTTTGTCGATAACTGGTTGCGTAATGTCAAAGACGTCTATGCGCTGCACCGTGAAGAAGTTGACGCTATTGCAGATGAAGACGAACGGCTTAACCGCCTGATTGAGCTGAATGTTGCCGAGCAGGTGCGTAATCTTTGCCATACCAGCTTTGTACAGGAAGCCTGGGAGCGCGGCCAGCCACTTGCTATTCATGGCTGGGTGTACAGCTTACGCAATGGCAGGGTAAAAGATTTACGCGTCAGTCATTCTTGTGCCGATAAAATTGACGATATTTACACCTTGGATCTGACTGACTATCACCCGGAAGAAAAGTAATCATTTAAAAATAATCTGTTGCTGCGCCACCGGCTGATAAGTTGCGCTGTGGCCTTCGACCCAGCTGCCGTTCTGTAAATAGCTGGATTTAGTCTCCATAGTACCATCCGGCATAATACGGCTGAATGATTTTACCTGGGTGATACCATTTTGATTATTTTCGACCTGCTCCAGCGCAATAATCTCGCCGATATTGCTGTTGAATTCCATAGTGCCGTGCGTGTAGAACCCTGCCGTGGTGAAATAATAGTATGCCAGGCTTTGCTTACTTTCATCCCAGAAAATAAATGACTCACCGCCATACTGACCATCATTGATAGAATGCACAGTTTTGATTGCCTGACCATTAAGAGCCCGGCTCCAGAAAGACCTATCGATGACTTTCTCAGTAGCGCCTGGTTGCGTCAAATCACCCTGCCAGTGCTGGTTAAGGTAGGGCCGAAGAGGCTCTAGCTTAGGATGAAGTATGCCCGTTTCTGCAGCTTGCATTAAACCGCTGAATAACAACGCACCACACAACAAAATGGCTTTCATAGCAAAACTCCTTTTCGGTATATCAGCCAAGTATCCGGGAAAAAACCGTTGAAGTAAAACCACCAGTCACAGGATCACTGTTTTATTGCCATGCACAAATACTCTGTCTTCGACAATACACTGCAGGGCTTTACTCAGGGCCGCTTTTTCAACATCGCGACCGGCTCTGGCCATATCATCTGCACTGAAGTTGTGATCAACCGGCGCTACCATTTGCTGAATAATCGGGCCTTCATCCAGGTGGTCATTTACAAAATGCGCCGTGGCGCCAATAATTTTAACGCCCCTTTCAAAAGCTTGCTGATAAGGGTTAGCGCCGATAAAAGCTGGCAAAAAGCTATGATGGATATTAATAATCTTATTCGGATATTGTGCGACAAAGGCAGGCGTTAAGATGCGCATAAACTTAGCCAGTACCAGATACTCCGGCTGGTATGGTTTAATGACCTCTAATAGTGCCGCTTCATGCTGCTGCCGGCTCAGTCCCTGATTGCTGACAAAATGGTATGGCAAATCGAAACGGGCGGCCAGTTGCTCCAGCTCAGGGTAATTACCGACGATAGCCGCAATATCCAGCGCCAGCGAGCCATCAAACACTTTCATCAGAATATCACCCAGGCAGTGAGCTTCTTTGGTCACCAGTACCACGACCTTTTTCGCACGCTGACTTATCAAACTGCGCGTTGAACCTACCGGGAGCGCACGATCCAAATCAAACAGCAGGGTTTGATCATTAAATACGCCTTCAAGTTCAGTGCGCATATAAAACTGGCCACTAACCGGATCAACATATTCGGTATTACGAATGATATTCAGCTGATGTTTGTAACAAATATTGGTAATTTGCGCGATCAGCCCTTTTGAATCCGGACATTCTGTAAGTAAGATTTTGCGTTCCATAGCCATTAACCACTTGCCGATAAACAGCTGAGTGTTTTACCGCATTTTCACTTACGGCGTCAAAGACATTCAGACGTCTTCTACTTAACTTGTTGTTTCGGCAAAAAACCGCATAATACCGCTCATTATGCACGTGTCTATCTAGCCAGGAGTTTATGGCGTCTTATCAGTTTAATGTAGTGGGCTATGTCCGCTCACCCTATAAACAGAAATTTGCGATCCCACGTCAGCCAGGTCTGATCCCGGAAGCGACCGGCTATCTGGAGCTTGAGCCTGAGTATTGTGATGAGGCTATTGTGCGGGGGATAGACAGCTTCAGCCACCTGTGGCTGCTGTTTATCTTCCATGAAACGGCTGATAAAGGCTGGTCGCCAATGGTGCGGCCACCCCGTTTAGGTGGAAATGCCCGCAAAGGCGTCTTTGCTACCCGCGCAACCTTCAGGCCCAACCCGGTTGGATTGTCAGTAGTAAAATTGGAAGGAATAGAGCGTCAAAATGGCAAATTGCTGCTGAAACTCAGCGGCATAGATTTGCTCGACGGCACCCCTGTTATCGACATCAAACCCTACTTGCCCTATTCTGATGCACTGCCCGACGCTGCCGGGGGCTTTGCCGATGCCGCACCTCAAACCGCGATGACAGTCAGTTTCTCTGAGCAGGCTGAACAATTCTGCCAGCAACAACGAGAACCCGAACTGCAGATTTTTATTGAAAAAGTACTGAAACAAGATCCACGCCCTTCCTATAAAAAGCAGCGCGACGGTGAACAAAGTTACGGCATGACGCTGTATAACTACAATATCAAATGGACTGTGAACGGAGAGCATAACCATGTTACTGAAATTCATCGGCTGCCTTAGCAGCCTGGCCGCAGCAGCGTGCTTTGCCCTGTCCGCCGCCGAGCTGCCTGATTTGCCAGAGCCGGTAAGTAATAATGCAGTAGCAAGTGTCACTATCCGCGGTAAAACTTATGTCGTCAGCTTTATGGGCATAGGTCCTGGCAAACAGCACAGCGATATTCACAACAAAGTGTTTATGCATACGCTGGGAGAATTTGGCTGGCATGAGATGCCCGATGTTCCCAGCCAGCAGCGGCTGCAAGGTCGTGTAGCAGCCAGTGCTGTAGCACTAAATAATAACTTTTTTGTTTTTGGTGGTTTCGCTGTTAATGCCGATGGTACAGAACAAACAGCTGCCGATAGTTATCGCTTTGATCCCATCACAAAGCGCTATACCCGCCTGAACGACATACCGGTACCGGTAGATGACGCCGTCGCGCTCACTTATCAGAACCGCTACATCTATCTGGTCAGCGGCTGGAGCGACCACGGTAATGTAAATTTAGTGCAGGTGTTTGATAACTATACCCAGCGCTGGTCACAGGCTACGCCTTTTCCGGGAAAGCCGGTGTTTGGCTTGGCAGGCGCTATGGCGGATAACCAGATGCTGTTGTGTGACGGCGTAGCACTGGAATACTATCGCGATAAAAAACGGGAGTACAAAGCAGAACCTGCCTGCTACCTGGGTACGGTTGGTAGTAATGCCAACCAGATAGATTGGCGCATTGTGCCGCACCCTACAGGTCAGGCGCGTTACCGCATGGCTGGCATTAACACCGAAATGGCCGGCAAACACATACTGGCGTTTATTGGCGGTAGCACCACCGCTTATAACTATAACGGCATCGGCTATGACGGCAATGCGGCCACACCTGACAGTAAGATCTGGGTATATTCGTTAGCTGAACAGCGCTGGCTGAGCGCCGCTGATACCACCGCGGTAATGGACTTACGGGGGCTGGTTAAAGTGGATGGCGATATATACTCTGTCGGTGGCATGCAAAATAACCAACAGGTTAGCCCGCAGCTGATTAAACACACAATAAAACTCCAATAGAATTGGTACTGCCGCCTTGCTAGAATGGCGGCAATTTTTTAGCACGAATATGAGATTACGATGCGCAGCAGTCAGTACTTACTATCAACAGTCAAAGAAACCCCGGCAGATGCCGAGGTAATCAGCCATAAACTTATGTTGCGCGCCGGCATGATCCGCCGGGTAGCATCT
The DNA here is from genome assembly GCF_020531985.1 of Rheinheimera aquimaris. Lineage (GTDB taxonomy): Bacteria > Pseudomonadota > Gammaproteobacteria > Enterobacterales > Alteromonadaceae > Alishewanella > Alishewanella aquimaris. The sequence continues at coordinate 262,637 of NZ_JAJAVQ010000003.1, forward strand.
GGCATGTATACCTATTTACCAACAGGCGTGAAGGTACTGCGTAAAGTTGAGCAGATCGTGCGTGAAGAAATGAATAAAGCCGGCGCTATTGAAGTACTGATGCCAATGGTGCAACCGGCTGAGCTGTGGCAGGAATCGGGCCGCTGGGACAAAATGGATGCTGAGCTACTGCGTTTTAAAGACCGCCATACCCGGGACTTTGTACTTGGCCCAACGCATGAAGAAGTGATCACTGACCTGGTTCGACGCGAGATTACCAGCTACAAACAGCTACCGCTGAGTTTGTACCAAATTCAGACTAAATTCCGTGATGAGCGCAGGCCACGTTTTGGTGTAATGCGCGCGCGCGAATTTTTAATGAAAGATGCTTACTCATTCCATTTAAGCCAGGACAGCCTGCAACAAACTTATGACACCATGTATCAGGCTTACTGCAATATCTTTACCCGCCTTGGGCTGGATTTTCGCCCGGTACTGGCCGACACAGGCGCCATCGGCGGTAGTATGTCGCATGAGTTCCATGTACTTGCCGCTTCCGGTGAAGATGCTATCGCCTTCTCAGACAGCAGCGACTACGCCGCCAATATCGAGATGGCAGAAGCGGTTGCCCCTGCCGGTGAACGCGGTGCGGCAACACAAACCATCAGCGAAGTTGCCACACCGAATGCGAAGACAGTGGCTGATGTCGCCAGCTTATTGGGGCAACCACAAAGCCTGGTCAGCAAAACACTTATTGTCTATGGCGTTAAAACAGAAGCCGATAAAACACAGCCGCTGGTCGCGCTGGTACTGCGTGGCGACCACGAACTGAATGAAATCAAAGCCGAAAAACTACCGCAAGTGCAAAGCCCACTGGTCTTTGCCAGCGAAGAAGAAATTCGTGCCGCTATCGGGGCCGGCCCTGGCTCACTCGGCCCTGTCGCTATGCCGCTAACCATTATTGCTGATCGTAGCGCCGCACACCTGAACGATTTTATCTGTGGTGCCAACAAAGATGGCTATCACTTAACCGGCGTTAACTGGGATCGTGATATTCAGAACTACAGCGTGGCAGACCTGCGTAATATCGTTGAAGGCGACGCCAGCCCATGCGGTAACGGTAAACTGGTTATCAAGCGCGGTATCGAAGTTGGCCATATCTTCCAATTGGGTGACAAATACTCACAGGCATTAAAAGCAGGCGTACTGAATGAAGAAGGTAAGCACCAGATCATGACGATGGGCTGCTATGGTGTCGGTGTATCGCGCATCATCGCAGCGGCAATAGAACAGAACAATGATGAATACGGTATTATCTGGCCAGATGCGATAGCACCGTTTCAAATTGCATTAATTCCGATGAATATGCACAAATCAGTACGCATTGAAGAGGCGACGGTACGTTTATATAACGAACTGACCGCAGCAGGTTTTGACGTGTTGTTTGATGACCGTAAAGAGCGCCCGGGCGTAATGTTTGCCGACATGGAACTGATGGGTATTCCGCACAGTATTGTTATCGGCGAGCGTAACCTGGATAACCAGCAGGTTGAGTACAAACACCGACGTAGCGGCGAGAAAGAAATGCTGGATATCGCCGGTGTTGTTGCTGCCATGCAGCAAAAACTGGCTAAATAAGCTACACACAGACCCAAAAAAAGGCAGCCTGAGCTGCCATTTTTATTTCGCTGATATCAGAACAACAAATTCTTACCGAAGAATATAGTCGATACCGTATTGACGAAGATCACCGCTAAAATTAGCGGAATAAACGTGCCCAACGAGAAATTAACGTACTTTTGCAAAAACGAACCGGCAAAAGAGCTGTTTCCCTGGCTGATTTCAGCATCAAAATTATGTTTCTTCCAACGGTAGATAACGAATAAACACAGCAGCAAACCGTTCAGTGGCAGGATAGTTTCATAGAAAATATCGTACACCACGTCAAAGAAAGACTTATTCACCCCACCGTAAGAAAGCAAGTTACTGAACAGTTCTACCCGGCCAAAGGACAAGGCCGAAAACACCGCCAGCAGGATCATCACAGCGCCAAGGGAATACAGTGCAGTGCGGCGACTAACCCCTTTTTGGTCCATCAGGCTGCATACCGGTACTTCAATAATCGATACCAGTGACGTCAGCGCAGCGAAAAACACCAGCAGGAAAAAGAAACCGGCGATAAAAGATGCACCAAAGTAACCAATGTCGGCCTGCATTGCTAAGAAGATTTTCGGCAGAAAAGTGAAAATCATGCTGATACTGGATTCAGACAGCGTGCTGATTTGAATATCAGGGTTAAACGAGAATACCGCAGGTAGAATCAACAAACCCGAGCAACAAGCCACCAACAGCGATAACCCAGCCACCATTTTACCGGCCTGCACAATATTGTTGTCTTTTTGAATATAAGAGCCATAGGTGATCAAAATACCCATTGCCAGCGACAGTGAGAAAAACGCCTGTGCCAGGGCGCCGTTTAACACTTTGCCGGTTAATTTATCAAACTCAGGGATCAGGAAAAACTTCACACCCAGCATGGCGTTGTCCAGCGTAAAGACATACAGCACCAACGCTATCAGCATAATAAACAGCATAGGCATCAATACCCGTGCCGCCTTTTCGATGCCTTGTTTTACCCCACCTTGCAAAATTAAAAACGTCAGACCAATCACCACGGCCATGTAGACAAACAGTTCGTTGCTGTTAATAAAGTTACCAAAGCTGTCCGGCCCGGCTAGTTCATTAAGTTGCCCCAGTATTGATTTACCAAGGTAACCAAAAATCCACACGGTGATCACCAGATAAAACACACCAATCATAAAAGGCGTGATAACTGACATCCAGCCAACGGTGCGCCAGGCACGGTTCTGGCCAATTTCGCTGTAGGCTCCCAGTGGGTTTTGCCGGGTATGGCGGCCAAGGCTCATCTCTGCCAGCATTACCGGCAGGCAAATAAAGAACACAAAAATGGCATACATGATTAAAAAGGCGGCACCGCCGTTTTTGCTGGCCATAACCGGAAAGGCGACCAGATTACCGATACCTACAGCTGAACCGGCGGCTGCCAGTACAAAGCCGAGGCTTGAACTGAATTGTTCACGTTTCATTGCTACGCGGACTCCCTGAATATTTCTTATTAGAATGTCTGAGCAAGGCTCAGTAATATAAGTAGCGCCCTGCATGCTAACAGGCTGCTGCCGCAAATCCTAGCCTGCACTGCTCCGATGCGTGCAATATCATTGGCGAAGCGTTATCAATCTGCTAAGGTGCGCCAGTAAAAACAGGCTCTGTAAAAGGACGTATCTATGTTCTATATGATTTATTCTGAAGATGTTGCCAACAGTCTGGATAAACGTCTGGCAACCCGGCCGGCGCATCTGGCCCGGCTTGAACAACTGAAAACTGAAGGCCGTTTACTACTTGCTGGCCCCACTCCGGCGATTGACAGTGCTGATCCTGGCCCGGCTGGTTTTAGCGGGTCTCTGGTGGTTGCAGAATTTGCGTCGCTGGCTGAGGCGCAGCAATGGGCTGATGCCGATCCCTATCTCGCGGCAGGTGTGTATCAACGTTCAACGGTAAAACCGTTTAGAAAAGTACTGCCATAACAGCCAAACGAAGGAATACACGAATGAGCCATATTTTACTTACCGGTGGTGCAGGTTATATTGGCAGTCATACGGCGCTGGAGCTGCTGAACGCCGGTTTTAACGTACTGAGCTTCGACAATTTCAGCAACAGCTCTGATGCAGCATTAAAACGCGTAGAGCAGCTCAGCGGGAAAAGCGTCGTCAGCGTGAAAGGCGATATCCGTGATGAGCAAGCACTACGTGACGTATTCTGCCAATATGATATTGCTGCAGTTGTACATTTTGCCGGCTTAAAAGCCGTTGGTGAATCTACCCAAATTCCACTGCATTACTACGACAATAACGTTGCCGGCACGGTTACCTTATGCCGTGTGATGCGCGAATTTGGGGTGAAAAAACTGGTTTTCAGTTCATCGGCAACCGTGTACGGCGATGCTAAACAGGTCCCCATCCCTGAAACTGCCCCCCGCTCTGCCACCAATCCTTATGGCCAGAGCAAACTGATGATTGAGCATATTCTGGAAGATTTAGTGCGGGCAGAACCCGACTGGGGTATTACACTGCTGCGCTACTTTAACCCGGTCGGCGCGCATGACAGCGGCCAGATAGGTGAAGACCCTAACGGCATTCCGAACAATCTGATGCCGTTTATCTCTCAGGTAGCTGTAGGTAAACGTGAACAACTAAGTGTGTTTGGTGACGATTACGCCACGCATGACGGCACAGGTGTACGCGACTATATCCATGTTGTGGATTTAGCCCGCGGCCATCTGAAGGCCTTGCAGTACTTGCAAACACATAGCGGCATTGAGGCAATAAACCTGGGCACCGGCACCGGTTACAGCGTATTGGATATGGTAAAAGCCTTCAGCGAAACCAACAAAGTGCCCGTGCCTTATCAGATTGCACCGCGGCGGCCGGGCGATATCGCAGTATGTTATGCCGAACCGGCTAAAGCCAGAACCCTACTTGGTTGGCAGGCAGAGAAAACACTGGATGATATGGTGCGCGACAGCTGGCGCTGGCAGTCGGCAAATCCTAATGGCTATAGCAGTTAGCTGATTAAACCAAGCTCCAGTGCCAGCAATACGGCCCGGGTGCGATCGCGCACCCCGAGTTTAGCCAGTATCGCTGAGCACTGGTTCTTAACAGTACCTTCAGATTTATACAGTGCCGAAGCAATTTCTTTATTGCTGTAACCGGCAGCCATCAGCTGCAGTATCTCCAATTCCTTTTCAGTTAAAGGTTCAAGCGTAGCTGGCATAGTAAAAGTGCTGTCACTGCTTTTTACCGTTTCCAGCAAACGCTGGGTAATGTTCGGCGCAAACCAGCTGCCGCCCTGTGCCAGCGTAGCAATAGCCTCTATCAGCGTATCAAGCGACACATCTTTTAATAAAAAACCACGCGCACCGCAGCTGATACTTTTCAGTACCAGTCCGTGCTCATCAAAAGTTGTCAGAATGAGCACGGGTATATTGATACCGGCTTGCTGCAGCGCACCAAGCGTTTGAATACCATTCATTACCGGCATGGATAAATCCAGCAAAATCACATCAGGTTGCAATTGCCGGCAACCTTCAACCACACCACTACCATCACTGTACTCGCCAACAACGCGTACACTGGCGCACAAACCCAGTAGTGCTTTAATGCCATCACGGATAAGCTTCTGATCATCAACCAGTATTACGTTATGCACTGTCACTCCCCCGATAGGGCAAACTTATGTTCAGCATCATCGCCTGCTTTTGTGTTGTGAGCACCAAACTGCCACCACATTCGTTAAGCCGCTCGTGCATACCTTTAATACCATTGCCTGCCCGCCAGCGCGCCGGCAAGCTGCCATTGTCGAAGATCTGTAGCTTAAGGCAATCTTGTTCGGTAAACGCCCGGATAAATACTTCGCTGGCGCCGCTGTGTTTTAAGCTGTTACTCAGAGCTTCCTGCACGATACACAGTAAATGGTGCGCCTGCTGCAGATCATGCAGCATAATATTCCCCGTAATAGCCAGGTTTACCTTCAGCTGCTCAGGTAACCATGCCAGCAAAGGTGCTATCGCATCCTGTAAAGATACATCAGTAAACTGGCGCATGGTACTGACTGCCTCACGCACATCTGACAGCAATAATTTAGCCAGCTGATGGCACTTATCAATCTGTGTTTTGACGTCGCCGTCAGTTAAGTGACCTGCTACCTGCAGTTGTATTGTCAAAGCCGTTAAATGATGACCGACAAGATCATGTAAGTTGCGGGCAATCCGCGTACGCTCAGCCTGTCGCGACGCCCCTTGCAACAGTTGCTGTGTCGCCTGCAATTGCTGATGCTTCAATTCGAGCTCTTCTTTAGCTGCTTTTGCGTCCCGGCTGGCACTTTGCACCAACACCGCAAACACATGAAAACAGCCATTTAGCAATGCTGTGATCCAGACACTGTGACCGTTTTGCCAGGCTACAATGCTGTACCATGTCGCCACTACCACAAGCACGACCAACATCGCCCGGCCGGTAGACATCACAAACGGCAGCATAGCCACCCAGATAATGGTCAGTACAGAAAAAAAATCAAAGTAGTTAGCGGGCAAGTACAACAGCAAGGCAAATGCAATGAGCAGTTGTATTACTAATAGAGCACGGCCATAGCGCCCAGATAAAGTGTAACGTCCCTGACCGCGCGTCAGCAAAAAGAATAAGCCGCCGTAGCTGATAAACAGCAGGTGCGCAGCCAGCCAGCTCTGGCCCGGCGTGATTTTATGCAGAATATAAAAACTGATGCCATAAACTGCCAGCCAGGTGGCCAACCCCGCCAGAACGGCAAAATCATATTGTTTTTTCATAAGTGCATTATGCAAGATGCTGACATAACAGCAATATGCCAGAAGTCATAGTGAAAAATCCTGACTTATGGCACCTGCCTTAATAAAAGTTGCCGGGTAAGCTTTTGCTATCAATCACGGAGGCTTATTATGCACACACTTTATACCGTCTTACTTTACCTGCACATTACGCTCGGTGCTGTGGCTTTGTTACTTTACTGGCTTCCTATCATAGTGCGTAAAGGCAGTAAACTTCATATCAGCGCGGGCAATATTTTTTATTACATTATGCTGCTGGTGTCGGGCTCCGGCGTGGTATTAAGTTCACTGGGCTTAGCTGACCCGGTTGCTATTTATGCTGCAGGAAAACAGTTAAACCCTGAACAAATACAACGCATGCTGGTGTGGCGGGTGCCGCTATCGCAATTTCTATTACTGCTTAGCCTGTTAACCTGGGTCACTGTGCGCCACGCTATTGGCGTACTTCGCACCAAACATAACCGGGCGCTGCTGCGGCGCTGGAACTATCAAGGCCCGGTGTTTTTGCTGTTCCCTACTGCTTTATATGTTGCCTGGCAAGGGCTAAGTGTCGGTATGCCATTGTTAATCATCTTTGCCGGCGTCAGTTTAGTAACGGCGTCCACAATCAGTTGGTATGTGTACAAAGCAGAAGTCAGCCCGCGCGCCTGGATTATCGAGCATTTCAGTGCCATGGTAGGCAGCGGTATCGCGGTTTACACAGCATTTTTCGCCGCAGGCGGGCGCAGAATATTGGCGCAGTGGCTACCTGGCGACTGGCAGTTAATCAGCTGGCTGGCTGCACCGGTTATTGGCACAGCGGTACTCCTGAGTTTAAAGGGCTATTACAAACGCAAATATAAAGTCGCACCGCAGAAAGCTTTACAACCTTGATGCTACTGGCTTAATGTCGGGTTTAATCAGGCGAACAGAGCAGCACTATGATAAACCCGGCCATACACAACAAAGTTATCTGGATCACTGGCGCTTCTGGTGGTATTGGCGAAGCCCTGGCCCGGGAGCTGGCGGCAGATGGTGCCAGGTTAGTGCTCAGTGCCAGGCGCCTTCACGAACTGGAACGGGTTAAGGCAAGCCTCGCCAATAGTCAGCAGCATTTATTACTTCCATTAGATATTACCGACGTTAATGCAGTATCAGCAGCCATCGCGGCGATAACGCAGCAAATAGGTGGCCTTGACTGGCTGATCAATAATGCTGGCATCAGCCAGCGCGCACTGATAACTGACACCACGGCGCAAACAGATCGCACACTGTTCGATGTCGATTACTTTGCTCAGATCCACCTGACCCGCAGCGCATTACCGCTACTGCTGGCGGACGGCGGCGGGAAAGTGGTATTTATCTCATCAGTTGCGGGTTTAGTCGGTACTCAATATCGAGGCAGCTACTCAGCAGCTAAAGCAGCTTTGCATTTGTGGGCAAACAGCCTGCGGGCAGAACTGTTTGATAAAGGCCTGCAGGTGGCAACGATTTTTCCGGGTTTCGTTAAAACCGATGTATCACGTAATGCGCTAACCGGAGATGGTTCTGCTCTTGGTAGCATGGACGATGCCCAGGCCAATGCCATGACGGCAGAAGCCTTTGCTGAAAAAGCCGTTAAAGCGCTGCTGAAAGGTAAAAACTATATTGTTATCGGCGGCTTGAAAGAACGCCTCGGCGCCCTGGTCTCGCGCTTATCGCCGGAACTGATGTATAAAATGGTGCGTAACAGCAAGGTTCGTTAACATAAAACCATTTATTCACCAACAAAACAAACCAGCCAACCATAAAAATAACAATAAAAATAAATTCTTTACACAAATTTACCTGATACTTATACTGAACGGCGAAAAATGCACCAATAGATATATAACTCACTGTTTATTATAAAACTAATGGAGTCTTCTATGTTCAGGGAAATATCGACAATCGCGTTGATTGTCTCGGTAACCGCTTGCTCTTCCGTTACCATTCATCCACAAGCCAGCAGCAAACTCGCCAAAGAACCAACTTATATTGATTCTAAACCGTTTTATTTATGGGGTATTGTGGGAGAGCATCACGTTGATGTTAATACTATCTGTAATGGCGCAGAGCCAAAACAAATGCAATCACAACAAACCTTTACCGATGGCTTGCTTGGATTAGTAACACTGGGCATCTATTACCCACACACTGCCAAAGTCTGGTGCTGATTAGGAGCTACATTATGAATTATAAAATAGGACTATCAGCAGCCCTTTGTGTCGTGCTTAATGCCTGCAGCACCATTCACTTTGACCGAAATACAGACAAGCAAGCAGAATCTGTCACCTATCAGCAGTGGCATCACAACTTTTTCTTTGCTTTGTATGAAGGCAGCAAACCGGTGAACCTGGTGGAGATCTGCCAACAGCAAGACTGGCAGTCTGTAAAAACTGAAGTGTCTTTTTTAAATGGTCTGGCTACAACGGTAGTAAATTACGTTGCGCCAATTTGGTACCCAAAGACCGTTGATGTCAGCTGTACGCCTTCTGAAATAAGCAATGTGAATTAGCACTTTATTATCTGCCCAGGGTTATGAGTGTTGTGCCGTCACTCTGCCTGAGCTTAAACATATCCTGCTTATTCAGGGGGTAACACCATCAAGAATGAGTTTTATGCCTAACAGCAACATAGAATAACTGACGATGCTGTAAAGCATTCGTTCGCTAATACGGTGCTGCAAAACAATGCCCAGTTTTACACCAAGCCAAACCAATGGCAGGCTCAGCAAAGCATAACCCAGTAAAGCGGTATTGAGTTGGCCTAATAGTATGTATGGTGGCAGTTTCAACAGATTTACCGCAGCAAAAAACACCACAGCAGTAGCCAGGTACTGCTGCTTAGGCAATTGTTGTGGTAACAAATACATATTTAATGGTGGCCCACCTGCGTGGGCAATAAAACTTGTAAAACCGCTTAACGCACCTAGCACTCGCCCGGCGATAGATGATGTAAAGTGTGATTGATTAACCACTTTAAACAGCATATTCAGGGCAAATAGCAAGGTAATAATACCGAGTAACAGGCGCAAACCCGCTTCGTCCAAAGAGCCAAAACTGATATAGCCCAACACAATGCCAACTACTGCAGCCGGTAGTAACAGCATTAAATGCGCCCTACTGTGCTGTCCCCACCATTGCCGGAGGCTAAGCACATCAGCAATGATCAAAATCGGGAGCAACAGCGCAGCAGCAAAGGCAGGGCTTACCACCAGAGACATTAAAGGCACAGTGATGCCACCAATAGCGCCAGCAAAACCGGATTTGGAAATGCCGGTAATCAGTACTGCCAGTGCAATCACCACAACGGTCAGCACCGAATTTAACTCTGCTGTCACTTAATCTCTCTCAACGTAACAATAAAGGCGCTTAATGCGCCTTGATTCTTTTGATATTAACCTCTGCCTTCACGGCTGGGCTTTTTGCCGGTAGGCTGGCGCTGTGGCTTTCCTCTGGCGGGTGCTGGTTTCTGCCGCGTGGCAGTTTTGTTAGCGTCTGTCTTTTCAACAGACTTACGTTCTTTCGGTTTACGCTCCGGGCTTTTCTCGGCGATCTGATGCTTGCGCACTGCCCGCTTCATACTGGCCATGCGGCGTCGGCGCTCGTCTCTGTCTTCCGGTTTCACTAAGGTGGCCACTTCCGGCGCCAGGCTGACTAACTTTCGCAGGTAGTTCACTTCGTCGAGTGGGTATTCTGCATAACCACCGGCCGGCAAGTGCTTAGGTAATAATAAATCGCCATAGCGTACCCGGATTAAGCGGCTAACCACCGCACCTTGCGACTCCCACATCCGGCGCACTTCGCGGTTGCGGCCTTCTGTCAACACAACATGGAACCAACGGTTAATACCTTCACCCGGTAAGGCTTTAATTTTTTTGAAATTCGCTTTGCCATCTTCGAGCTCAACGCCAGTGCGCAAGCGCTGGATCATAGCATCGTTAATCTCACCAAATACCCGAACCGCGTATTCACGCTCGACTTCGAACTTAGGGTGCATCAGGCGGTTGGCCAGTTCACCGTCAGTGGTAAATAGCAGCAAACCCGAGGTATTAATATCAAGCCGGCCAATGGCAATCCAACGTGCGCCTTTGATATTGGGTAAGCGGGAAAATACTGTTGGCCGACCTTCAGGGTCGGTTCGTGAACAAATCTCACCTTCTGGTTTGTGATACGCCAGCACGCGACAAATTTGTTGCTCTTCACTGGCAATCTGTACCGGATGCCCATCAACCCTTACCTGCTGGTTTGGGCTAACACGATCACCCAGCGTTGCTGGTTTACCATCAACGGTCACACGGCCGCCGCTTATCCACTCTTCCATTTCCCGGCGGGAGCCAAGACCAGCGCGGGCCAGCACTTTTTGCAGTTTCTCGCTAGCGGTTTTATCACTCATCAGTGTAATTCTCCTGTCGTCACGACGGTGTCTGCCAAATCCAGGCTTATCGCCTGAAATTCTGGCAAGGGGGGTAACTGGGTTAAGCTTTTTAACCCAAAATAATCTAAAAATTCTTTGGTGGTGGCATAAAGCCCCGGCCTGCCCGGCACCTCTTTATGACCTACCACCTTAACCCAGCCTCGGTCCAGCAAAGTGCGCATAATCTGGCTGCTAACCGAAACGCCACGAATATCTTCTATCTCGCCACGGGTAATGGGCTGGCGGTACGCTATCAATGCCAGTGTTTCCAGCACCGCCCGCGAATAGCGCGGCGAGCGCTCTGGCCAAAGCCTTGCTAAATAATCACTTAACTCAGGCCGGGTAATAAAACGGTAACCTGATGCCGTTTGGTTTAGTGTAACGCCGCGCCCGGCATAGTCCTGTAGCAACCTTGCTAAGGTGTCATTCAGGCGTTTTTTGCTGATGTTCAGCCCATCCAGCACTGTTGACTGTATATCGTCTTGGCTAAGAGGTTTGTCAGCTGCGAAAATAGCAGCCTCAACCAACTGCATTAACTGAACATCATTAATTTTGCCCGCCATTATGCCTCAGTATCCTTTAATTTGACATGGATCTGGCCGTACGCCTGCACCTGAATAATTTCTATCAGCTTTTCTTTGGTTAGCTCCAGCATCGCCAGAAATGTAACTACCACACCTTCACGGCCTTCACTGATATCAAAACAGGCAGAAAATGCCAGATAGCCCTGATGGCTACTGAGTAAATCCAGAATTCGGCTCATGCGTTCACGGGTAGATAAATGTTCACGTTTTATATGATGATGCTGAAAATCCTTCGCCCGTTTGACAATATCTTTCAACGCCAGCGCCAGCTCGCCCAATTCCACGTCAGGCAAAATCAGCAGCGGTGCAAAATTGTCCGCCAGACTGGCATTGCCGGTAAAATGATCACGCTCGTCCCGCGGTAAGCTGTCAAGCCCAGACGCGGCCTGTTTGAACACTTCATATTCCTGCAGGCGGCGAATCAGTTCGGCTCTGGGGTCGGCTTCTTCATCATCTGCCTCGGTATGGCGTGGCAACAGCAAGCGTGATTTGATCTCCGCCAGCATCGCTGCCATTACCAGATACTCTGCCGCCAGTTCAAAATTCAGCCCCTGCATCAGGTCAATATATTCCATATACTGCAGCGTAATTTCATTTACCGGTAAATCGACAATATCAAACTTATGCTTGCGTATAAGGTAGAGCAGAAAGTCCAACGGCCCTTCAAAGGCATCAAGCAGGATCTCCAGCGCATCGGGCGGAATATATAAGTCTTCCGGACGCTCCAACACAGCTTCACCGCGTACAAACGCCAGTGGCAACGGCTGCTGTATCGTTAAACTGTCTGGTTGCACAGTGTCTGGCGGAGTATCGCTCAAGGTTGGCCCTTATAACTCACGCTTAGCGAAACGGCGCCGGGTCGCCACAGCCTTCGCGCAGCACTACCGGTTCATCGTCAGACAAATCAATTACCGTGGTTGGCGACTCACCGATGACACCACCGTGCAGTATTAAACTAACCTGCTTTTCCAGCCGGGCACGCATATCTTCAGGGTCGCTCTCGGCAAACTCTTCGCCCGGTAAAATCAAGCTGGTGCTTAGCAGCGGCTCTCCCAGCTCTTCGAGCAACGCCAGCGCAATTTTATTCTGTGGAATACGCAGACCAATGGTTTTCTTTTTGTCATTCAGTAAGCGCTTTGGCACTTCTTTCGTACCACGTAAAATAAAGGTATAAGCGCCCGGCGTATTGTTTTTTATCAGGCGAAAGGCCGCGTTTTCTACTTTGGCATACACTGAAAGCTCAGATAAATCACGGCACATCAGCGTAAAGTGATGTTCACCGCTTACCTGGCGGATCTGTAAAATACGTTCCATCGCGCTTTTATCGCCTACATGGCAGCCCAGTGCATAACCGCTGTCTGTCGGGTAAATCACTACGCCGCCCTGCTGGATAATTTGTACTGCCTGCTTTAGCAAACGCTGTTGCGGGGTTTCCGGGTGAATATGAAAAAATTGGCTCATTAGTATTCTGCTTAAATAAAATTAAAGGCTAATCAAGCGCTTTGCGCCTGGGCCACCTGCGGCCAATTCGCCCATACAGGAATAACATCGTCGGTTAAATATAGGTTTTTTCCGATGTCATTCCAAGTTGTCACCTGATGAAAATCTGAACCGACCGATGCTGTCAGGCCATGCAGTTCACACAGAGCCCACAGCTCACGCTTTTGCACCGGCGTTTGTTGTGGCGAGATAATCTCAATAGCATCACCACCGGCGGCAGCAAACTGTTCCGCCAGCCGCTTTACCCACTTTGTGGTCAATTTGTATTTTAGCGGATGCGCCAGCACAGCCACTCCGCCAGCGTCATGGATCCACGCAATAGCCTCGGCCATGTCCACCCAATTATTCGGCACATAACCTATTTTGCCCCGGCCAAGGTACTTCTTAAATACATTATCCATGGTGCTGGCTTTGCCAATACTGACCAGATGGCGGGCAAAATGCGCCCGGGTCAACGCCGCACCGTTTGCCAGCTTCAGCACTGCCGGCAACACATCAGGGATATTATTCTTCGCCAGCCGTCGTGCCATTTCTTCGGCGCGCACCACTCTTGCCTGTTGCTGCGTAGCCAGGCGTTGTAAAAACAGCGGACAGTCAGGGGTAATATTCAACCCGACAATATGAATTTCCAACTGCTGCCAACTGGTAGAGATTTCTACACCATTGATAAGCGTCAGCGGCAAGTGCTGCGCTGCTATAGCTTCTCTGGCTGCAGTTAATCCGGCAACCGAATCATGATCGGTAATCGCCAGTACATCTACGCCTTTTTCTGCGGCCCGTGCTACTAAATCCGCCGGCGACAGCACACCATCAGAGCACAGCGTATGGCTGTGTAAATCAATTTTCATCAGCACCTCAATATAAGGTTGCTATTGTCGCACAGCACAGACTTATCGCAAAGCCAGAGCGCAGCCATCCGGAAGCTTATACGCTTTTATTTCTGTGTTATAACAAATAAGCACTTGACGCCGGCTACCGTTTTGCGGTTTTATGTGGGCGTAATTAACGAGGTGGCTAAAGCTAATGCAATTTATGACAACCCTTAACCTGACTAACTGGTGGTGGCACATTCCCAACGGGCGTGTGTAGGCGTTGTATTAGCTTTAATTACCGAAGCCCGTTTCCACAAGAAGCGGGCTTTTTTTATGTGCCTGCAAAATGTGTGGCGGCGAGCTGAACAAAAACTTGTTGATTTAAAAGGACAAAATTAAGCATGATTTTTAGTCATATCACTGACACGCCGGGCGAGGTGGCCAGTATCGCCATGCAGCTGCCATATCAGGCAGACGCATTATCCTGCTACCAGATGCTGACGGCACAAAGCCCTTATTCTTTATTGCTGGAATCGGCCGAAATCGACAGCAAGGACAACTTGAAAAGCCTGCTGCTGATAGATGCGGCACTGCGCATTGAATGTAACGACCAAAACGTTATTATCACTGCTGTCAGCAACAATGGCGCTGTACTGCTACCTTATCTGGCACAAAAGCTAAGCACAGATGCCAGCGTTGAGCAACAGGGCCAGCAACTGAGTATTCAATACCAGCGCCCACCGTTGTTACTCGAAGAAAACGCCCGCCTGCAAATGCCAAACCCTTTTACGGTACTGCGTACTTTGCAGCGCGAACTGCATTGTCAGAGTGATGAACCTTTTGCAGTATTTTTAGGCGGTGTTATTGGCTACGACATGGTGGCCACAGTTGAACAATTACCTGAAGTAGCGGCGGCGGAAAACCAATGCCCGGACTATGTGTTTTATCTAGCTGAAACCTTGCTGGTATTGGATCATCAAACCGGCGACAGCCGGCTGGTCGGCAATGTGTTTTGTGGTGAGCAAGCACCAGCGAACTGTTTTGTTATTGGCAAACGGCTGGAACAGCTAAAGCAGCTGTTGCAATCAGCACCGACAACGCAGCCGCTTACAGCTAAGGTATCTGCTGAGTTAAACCTTGATATCAGCGACAGCGACTTTATGCAGCAGGTCGAAAAACTGAAACAACACATTGTCGCCGGCGATATTTTTCAGGTGGTGCCGTCGCGCTGTTTCAGCTTGCCATGCCCGCAACCACTGGCCGCTTATGCGCGGTTAAAGCAACAAAACCCCAGCCCTTATATGTTCTACCTAAAAGATGCCGCTTTTACGCTGTTTGGCGCCTCGCCCGAGTCGGCACTGAAGTTTGATGCCCAAAGCCGCCAGGTAGAAATATACCCTATTGCCGGCACCCGGCGCCGTGGTTTTAAAAGCGATGGCAGTATAGACAGGGATCTGGACAGCCGCATTGAGTTAGAGCTTCGACAAGATGAGAAAGAGAAAGCCGAACATTTAATGTTGGTTGATTTAGCCCGCAACGATGTCGCCCGTATCAGCGTGCCGGGCAGCCGTTATGTCAAAGAATTGCTAAAAGTAGACCGCTACTCTTATGTTATGCATCTGGTATCGCGCGTTGTCGGTACATTAAAGCCAGAGCTCGATGCACTGCATGCTTATCAGGCTTGTATGAACATGGGCACTTTGGTCGGCGCCCCTAAGGTAAAAGCCGCTGAACTTATCCGCCAGGTAGAAGGTAAACGCCGGGGCAGTTATGGCGGTGCGGTGGGATACCTCGCCGGTAACGGAGATTTTGACAGCTGCATTGTGATCCGCTCGGCCTATGTGGCCAACAACACTGCCTATATACAAGCCGGTGCCGGGGTAGTATTCGACTCTGTTGCCCAGGCAGAAGCCGATGAAACCCGCAGTAAAGCGCAGGCCGTGATTAGCGCTATCATTGCCGCGCATCAAGCACCGGTACAGGAGTAAGTTATGGCTATCATTTATTTGCTTGATAACATCGATTCTTTTACCTACAACCTGGTCGATGAATTTGCCCAACTAGGTTATGAAACCAGGCTGTATCGCAATACAGTGCCGGCAGACTACATTTTTCAGCAAATGTGCGCCGAAACCTCGCCGGTATTGCTTGTGTTATCGCCCGGCCCTGGCAGCCCTGCCGATGCGGGTTCAATGCCCGCGCTGTTGTTGCTGTGTGAAGCGAAATTTCCGGTGCTGGGTATTTGCCTGGGCCATCAGGCTATCGTCGAGCACTTTGGCGGTGTTGTCGGCCGTGCCGGCGAAACTGTACATGGTAAAACGGCGGCGATTACGCTAAACCCGCATGCGTTATTTAATGGCTTGCCCAACCCCTTCCCGGTAGCGCGCTATCACTCCCTGATGGCGACTGAAATGCCAAATGCGTTGACGCTGCTGGCTAATGACCGCCATATCCCGATGGCTGTTATAAATGAAGAAAAACGTATGCTGGGTTTTCAGTTTCACCCGGAGTCGATCCTGACAACGCTTGGCAAACCGCTGCTGAAACAAAGCATTGATTATTTATTACGGGGCTAACGATGACAGACAAGATTTTAGCAACAGTACAACATAGCCTCAGTGGTCAGCCGCTTAGCTTTGAGCAGGCTGAGCAGTTTTTCTCTGCCGTGGTTACCGGCGATGTCGACCCTGTACTGCTGACGGCTTTACTGATCGCGCTGAAAATGCGCGGCGAAACCGCTGATGAAATTGCCGGTGCCGCCAGTGCCTTACGTGCTGCAGCGGCACCTTTTCCTGCCCGGATCAGTGGCAGTATCGACTGCTGTGGCACAGGTGGTGATGGCAGCAATACCATTAATATCTCCAGCACTGCCGCTATAGTGGGCGCTGCCATGGGGTTAAAAGTCGTTAAACATGGTAACCGCAGTGTGTCATCCCGTTCCGGCTCTGCCGATTTACTGGAACATCTGGGGGTTAATATTCAGCTGTCTGCACAGCAGGCGGCTGATACCTTGCAACAAACTAACTGCAGTTTTCTGTTTGCACCTTTGTACCATACCGGCATAAAGCATGCGATGCCGGTGCGTAATGCGCTAAAAAGCCGGACGCTGTTTAACCTGCTGGGGCCACTGGTTAACCCTGCAGCACCTGACTATCAGTTACTCGGCGTATACGATCCTAAGTTGTGCCGTGTTATGGCACAGGCATTAAAGCAGCTTGGCCTGACTCGTGCGTGGGTGGTGCATGGCAGTGGTTGTGATGAAGTAGCGCTGCATGGCACCACCTATGTCTGTGAGCTAAAAGATGGCGTAATTACCGAGTTTAGCCTGACACCGGACGACTTTGGCGTAAGCTTAATGCCTTTAAGTGCTCTTGCCGGTGGTGAGCCGGGCGAAAACGCCGCAGCAACGCTGGCGATATTAACAGGCCAAGGCCAGGCTGCGCACAATGCGGCGGTGGCAATCAATGTCGCAGCCATGCTGAAAATTGCCGGCTTGGGTGATGATTTAAAAGTGAATACCCGCGCCGTACTGGAGCTGCTGCAATCCGGCCGGGCTTACAATACCCTTAGCCAGTTTATCGCACTGAGTCAGTCAGCCGCGAAGGAGGCCCAACATGGCTGAGCAAATGCCAAACGTGTTGGCAAAAATCGTTGCCCATAAACGTGATGAAGTCGCAAAGTTAAAACAGCAGTTACCGCTGCAGAGCTTCGCGGCCGAGGTGCTGCCAAGCCTGCGCGATTTTCTGGCCGCGCTGAAACAAAGTGGGCCACGTTTTATATTAGAGTGTAAAAAAGCCTCGCCATCCAAAGGGCTGATCCGCGCCGATTTTAATCTGCAAGAACTGGCGCAGGTATATAACCGCTATGCCGACTGCATTTCGGTACTGACCGATGAGCAATTCTTTCAGGGCAGTTATGACTACCTGCGCACTATGCGTGCCTTGACTGACAAGCCTTTACTGCATAAAGACTTTATTATTGACAGCTACCAGATATATGCTGGCCGCCACTGTGGCGCAGATGCGGCGTTACTAATGTTGTCGGTATTAGATGACGCGCAGTACCGTGAGCTGGCGGCTATTGCGCGTCAGCTGAATATGACAGTGCTGACCGAAGTCAGTAACGAAGAAGAAACGCGGCGGGCGGTGGCGTTGGATGCCGAGCTTATTGGTATTAATAATCGCGATCTGCGCGATCTGAGCACCAACTTAGACACCAGCTTCACGCTGGCAACGCTTATTCCTGCTGACAGAACCGTGGTATCAGAGTCTGGCATTTACACTAACCAGCAAGTGCGGCGTTTAGCCCTGGTAGCTGATGCCTTTTTAGTTGGCAGCTCACTGATGGCTGAAGCCAACTTAGCCCTTGCTACCCGTAAACTGGTGCAGGGCGAGCACAAAGTATGCGGCTTAACACGGCCACAGGACGCTGAAGCCGCATACTCGGCCGGTGCTTATTACGGCGGCTTGATTTTTCACCCGGCATCACCGCGTTATATTACGCCAGAACAAGCCGGAATAGTGCAGCAAGGCGCGCCACTGCAATATGTCGGTGTCTTCGTTAATGCCGATATCGAACAGGTAGCCCGGCAGGCGAAGCTGCTGAAACTAAGCGCGGTGCAGCTGCATGGCGAAGAGGATGATCGCTACCTGCAAAAGCTGCGTAAGATGCTCGATGCCAGCTGTCAGATTTGGAAAGCCTATCGGGTAAAGGATGCCCTGCCGGAGTTTACCCCGCTTGCAGATCGTATCTTGCTGGATGCGTTTCATCCGCAGCAACATGGTGGCAGCGGTATCAGCTTTGACTGGCAATTACTAACACAACAATCCTCCGCCTTGCCGCTGATGCTGGCTGGCGGCCTAAGCCCCGACAACTGCGGCACAGCATTAACGCTGCCGGTGGCCGGGCTAGATTTTAATTCAGGGCTGGAAAGCGCACCAGGCTGCAAAGATGTAGCCAAAATCCAGTCAGCATTTACCAAAATCCGGGAATTTCATTATGAGTGAGCTAAAACTTAATCCTTACTTTGGCCAGTACGGCGGTATGTTTGTACCGCAATTACTGGTACCGGCACTGAAACAGCTGGAGCAGGCTTATGTTGATGCGCTGGCCGATCCGGCTTTTCATGCCGAGTTTCAGCAACTACTGACAGAATACGCCGGCAGGCCAACGCCTTTAACGCTGTGCCGCAATATTTCGCCTAACCCGAAAGTTAAAATTTACTTAAAACGCGAAGATTTACTGCATGGTGGTGCACATAAAACCAATCAGGTGCTCGGCCAGGCACTGCTGACTAAACGTATGGGCAAGCAGGAAGTGATAGCCGAAACCGGTGCCGGCCAGCATGGTGTTGCAACCGCCTTAGCCTGCGCTTTACTCGGGTTAAAGTGCCGAATTTACATGGGGGCTAAAGACATTGAACGCCAGCAGCCGAATGTGTTTCGGATGAAGCTGATGGGCGCTACCGTTATACCTGTTACCAGTGGCAGCGGCACGCTAAAAGATGCGGTAAATGAAGCGATGCGCGACTGGTCTGCCAGTTACGACACCACGCACTATATGCTAGGCACTGCAGCCGGCCCTCACCCCTTCCCGACCATAGTACGTGACTTTCAGAAAATGATTGGTGAAGAAGCCAAGCAACAGCTGTTAAAAGCCGAAGGCAAACTGCCCGACGCCGTCATTGCCTGCGTTGGCGGTGGCTCAAATGCTATCGGCATGTTCGCCGACTTTATCGACGAGCCGGGTGTAAAACTGATTGGCGTAGAACCCGGCGGTACAGGTATCGATACCCATCAGCATGGTGCAGCGCTGTCTACCGGTAGTTATGGTATTTTACATGGCGCCTATACCGCTATTATGCAAACCACTGATGGCCAGATTGAAGAGTCCTATTCTATCTCCGCCGGCCTCGATTATCCGGCCGTTGGCCCGCAGCATACCCATCTGCAACAAACCGGCCGCGCCAGTTACGTGGCCATAAACGATGATGAAGCTTTAGCGGCATTTCAGCTACTGGCAAAAAGCGAAGGTATTATTCCGGCACTGGAGAGCTCCCATGCGCTGGCTCACGCATTGAAAATGGCAGAACAGGCAACCGAACCTACTGTACTGCTGGTGAATTTGTCCGGCCGTGGCGACAAAGATTTAGCCCATGTGCACAGTGTATTAGCAGGAGCGAAGTTATGAAGCGTTATCAACAGATGTTTACCCGCCTGCAGCAGCAAAACCGTGGTGCTTTTGTCCCTTTTGTCACTATCGGCGATCCGACAGCAGAGCTGTCATTTGAGATCATTAAAACGCTGATTGATGCCGGTGCCGATGCGCTGGAGCTGGGTATACCGTTCTCAGACCCCATTGCCGACGGCCCGACTATTCAGGGCGCCAATATCCGCGCCTTAGCCGCTGGCGTCACTCCGGCCATCAGCTTTGATATTATCGCCCGAATACGCTCTTACCATGCCACTATTCCTATTGGTTTATTGCTATATTCAAATCTGGTGATGGCGCGTGGTATCGATAACTTTTATGCCCGGGCAGCCGCCGCCGGTGTTGATTCAGTATTGATTGCCGATGTGCCGCTGCATGAAAGCAAGCTATTCCGACAAAGCGCTATCAAGCATGACATAGCGCCGATTTTTATCGTGCCACCTAATGTAGATGATGAAGACTTACGCCAGATAGCATCATACGGCCGCGGCTATACCTATCTGCTCAGCCGTGCCGGTGTAACGGGCACCGAAACTGTTGCAGCGATGCCAACCTCTGAGCTGATAAGCCGCATCCGCAGCTATAACCCGGCCCCACCACTGCTGGGCTTTGGCATCTCGACACCGGCGCATGTTAAAGAGGCGTTAGCCAGTGGCGCCGCCGGGGCTATCTCTGGCTCAGCAATTGTTAAGCTTATCGAGCAGCACCAGCATCAGCCGGAGCATTTACTGGCGCAGTTAACGCAATTTATCAGCAGTATGAAAGCAGCAACCTGATACCACTGGCAGGTTGCTATGCAGCAGAGCCCCAAACACGCCACTCATTTTGTGGCGTGTTTTTTCTTAAAGCTGTCGATTTTTACCGTCTCAGGCCCGATAATAACGGCTTTACGCCAACCGGACTCAAACTATTATGCAAATCAGTGACAACAGCGTTGTACAGTTTCATTACACCCTAAGTGACGCCAACAGCGGCGCGCAAATCGAAAGCTCACAAGGCAGCCACCCATTACTGTATCTGCACGGTCATCAACAAATGCTGCCGGCACTGGAGCAGCAACTAAGTGGTAAAGCTGCTGGCGACAAACTGGACGTCACGCTGACGCCAGCAGAGGCTTATGGCGAGCGCGACGAAAATGCGATTCAGAGCATTCAGGTAAAACATTTGCTAGGCGCAAAAAAATGGCAACCGGGTATGACAGCCGTAGTGCAAACCGAACATGGTCAGCGTCAGGTGACCATCGTTAAAGTAGGCATGTTTAAAGCCGACGTTGATACTAACCACCCGTTAGCCGGCAAAACGCTGCAATTTGCTATCGATATTTTATCGGTGCGCGACGCAACGGATGAAGAAATTGCTCATGGCCATGCACATGGTGAAGGTGGTCATCACCATCATTAATGGTTGTATTGGGCCGCTCAACAGCGGCCCTTCACTATGCTGGCAACAAGATTAATTTTTCAACCCTCCTTACGTATTCACCATATAAACTGCTAAGATCGGCTCAGGCCTTAGATCAGGTAAACTGATAAAGTGTTACTGCCGTACTGACAGTTCCTTTTTAATAAAAAGAGCAGCCGCCCTGTTATGCGCTATATTAATACCCGCGACTTCAATCACCAGCAACACGATAAAATAGGTATTTTGCTTACCAACCTCGGCACCCCGGATGAGCCTACGCCGAGGGCATTAAAACGCTATTTAAAGCAATTTTTAGCTGACCCCCGCGTGGTTGAGTTTCCCCGCCTGCTATGGTGGTTTATTCTCAATGGTGTGATTTTGCAGTTCAGGCCGCGCCGCTCTGCGAAAGCCTATGCCACCGTATTTACCGAGCAAGGCTCACCACTGTTATTTCACACTCAGGCACAGCGCGATGCCATCGCAGCGCAGCTAAAGACAGATGGCCGAGACGATATCGTTGTTGAATTCGCTATGCGCTATGGCAACCCCAGTTTTGATAGTGTACTGGACAAAATGTTTGCCCAAGGTGTACGCAAGCTATTAGTGCTGCCGCTATATCCGCAATATTCGGCCTCAACGTCCGCATCGAGCTTTGATGAGCTGTCACGCAATTTTATGCGACGGCGCTGGCTGCCTGACCTGCGCTTTGTTTCGCACTACCCTGACTACCCGCCTTTTATTAAGGCCGCAGCGGATAAAATTCGCCAGCACTGGCACACCCATGGTCAGGCAGACAAACTTATTTTGTCTTATCACGGCATCCCCAAACGCTATCTGCTAAACGGCGACCCGTATCACTGCGAGTGCTACAAAACCTCACGTTTAATCGCCACTGAGCTCGGACTTGATGAAAGCCAGTACATCACTACTTTCCAGTCGCGCTTTGGCCGCGAAGAATGGTTAAAGCCATATACCGATGCCACGTTAAAATCACTGCCCGCCCAGGGCATCAACAGTGTGCAGGTATTTTGCCCGGGCTTTTCGGCAGATTGTCTGGAAACCATTGAAGAGATTGGCGAAGAAAACAAAGAGTACTTCTTGCATGCTGGCGGACAACGCTATGAATACATCAGCGCGCTGAATGCAGAACCCGGGCATATTGCCGCACTGTGCCAGCTGATTTATGACAACCTGCATGGCTGGCATTATACCAGCGCAAATGATAAGGCTTTGCATGCAGAAGCGTTAAAACAGAAAGTGCGGGAGCAAACCTAGCAGGTATGAGTGTATCGCAGAATCAAAAGCCGAGAACTGAACCCACGCTGCACGCCAAACCTATGTTGCAGCGTATGACATTTGACAATGTCAGAGAACCGCCTTATGTCGCACCGGCACAGCCGCCGGTACGTTACTTACCCTGGCTACTATTGATTTTTTTTATTGTACTGGTACTGGCTATTTATCAGGAAAGCCGCAACCATTTCTATCAGTCGGCTTTCTGGCACTGGTACAGCAATAAACTCACCTATCAGGTCAAAGACTCCGCTACTGAGCAAATACACTACCCTGCAGCTGGCCCCTTTGATCAGCGCTTTGGTTATAGCCGTTTGCCGGTGTGGATTGAAAAGCTGCAACAATCAGGCTTTCGTCTGACAGCTCAAACTGAATTCTCTCCGGCCCTAATGCAGTACGCCCGGCTGGGTTTTTACCCACCTTATACCGAGAAACAAAGTGCCGGCCTACTGGTAAATAGTTGTCAGCAACAGACTCTGTATAGTCATCAAGCACCCGCCATGCAGTTTGATGATTTAACTAAAGTAGCGCCACTGATTATCCAAAGCCTGCTGTTTGTCGAAGACAGAACCTTGCTGACACCAGAGCATGTGCAGGCCAACCCGGTACTAAATCTGCCGCGCTTAGGCGCCGCTGTCTGGTCACAGTTGCAACGTGCTGCCGGTATTCCAGCCGCCGCCGCTGGTGGTAGCACACTGGCGACGCAACTGGAAAAATATCGCCACAGCCCGCAGGGATTTACCTCTGATGTTGCCGATAAATTCCGCCAGCTGGTGTCAGCCAGCGTCAGAGCTTATCAACAAAGCCCTGATACCAGTATGGTCAGACAGAGAATAGTACTCGATTACATAAATACCGTGCCGCTTGCCGCTACGCCTGCTTATGGTGAAGTTAATGGCATGGCAGAGGGTTTATATGCCTGGTTTGGCGCAGAGCCACTAAAAGTAAGCCGGCTGTTGCAACAAGGCCCGCCATACAGTGAACAACAAGGATTGGCCTTAAAACAGATTATGGCGTTAATCATTGCCCAGCGGCGACCATCGTATTACCTGCTACAGGGCAGAAATGAATTAGAGCAACTGAGTAACCGCCATCTGAGTCTGATGCAGCAACAAGGTTTAGTACCTTCAGCTCTGGCGGCCAAAGCCATACAGCAACCGTTGCATTTCAATGGCAAAGCCGCACCTGCAGCACAATCTGGTGAAGACTTCAAAGCCAGTACCATGGTGCGAAACCGCGTAAGTCAGTTACTGGAGCAAAGCCTGTATCAGCTGGACCGGCTTGATATGACGGCCCAAACCACGTTGCACCTGCAGCTGCAACAGGATATCAGCCAGCATTTACGGGCTCTCAGTCGCTATGATGAAGCAGAAAAAGCCGGCTTGTTTGCCGACCGATTGCTGCAAAGCGGCCAACAAAATAAAGTAAAGTACAGCTTTACGCTGTATCAGCGCACAGAAAACGGCAACAAGGTACGGGTACAAACCGACAATACTGACCAGCCTTTTGATATGAATGATGCCAGTAAACTCGAGCTTGGCTCTACCGCTAAGCTCAGGGTGCTGGTTACTTATCTGGAGATTATTGCAGAACTGCACCGGCTGTACGCTGAAGAAGATACCGACACCCTGCAGTTTGTGAATATAGCGCCACAGGACCACCTGACCAGTTGGGTCATCAGTTATCTGACTGAACACCCTAATACCAGGCTTGATGCTTTGTTACAGGCGGCGCTCGATCGCAGGTACAGCGCTGATCCGAAAGAAAGTTTCTATACTGGTGGTGGTCTGCACACCTTTAACAATTTCCGTAAAGAAGAAAACAGCATGACACCGTCTATTGCTGAAGCGCTGCAGCAATCGATTAACCTGCCCTTTGTCAGATTGTTGCAAGACATTGTCAATTACAGCATTTATCATGGTGAAAACAGCAGTTACCAATTGCTGGCCGATGACGACAACCCGCGTCGTGATCAATATTTGCGCCGTTTTGCTGATCGCGAAGGCACCACTTTTATCCGCCGCTTTTGGCAGAAATATAAAGACAGTACGGCAGAGCAACGTATGCAACTGTATGTTGGCAGCAGCCGGCAAACACCAGAGCGCCTCGCAGTTGCCTATCTTTATATCAACCCTACCAGCACGCCGGCTAAACTGGATGCCACACTTAGGGCACAATTTGGCAATGAGGTCACTGAAGCCGACAGCCTAAAACTGTATGACAAGTATCAGCCGGGTGCGTTTAACCTGCCAGACCGCGCTTACCTGTCACGCAGCCACCCGTTAGAATTATGGCTACTTGCCTACCTGCAGCAGTATCCACAGGCTAATTTACAGCAGGCGATTACCGACAGTGCTGATGTACGACAGGAAGTATACCAGTGGCTGTTTAAAACCCGTTTTCGCAGCGCCCGTGATAACCGCATCCGCAACATGCTGGAGATAGAAGCATTCTGGGACTTACACCAGCGCTGGCAACGATTGGGGTATCCGTTTGATTATCTGGTGCCATCACTGGCGACAGCCCTTGGTAGCTCCGGCGATAGACCGGCAGCGCTGGCCGAACTTATTGGCATTATTATCAATGATGGTAAGCGTTTGCCGGTGTTTCGCGTCGAAAAGCTGGCGTTTGCTTCAGGCACGCCTTATGAAACCCACTTTGATCGCACGTCACCGCAAGCACATCAAGTGCTCGAACCTGAAGTTGCCGCGGCGGTGCGCTCAGCGCTGCAGCAGGTTGTGTCAGTGGGTACAGGCAGACGGTTACACACTGCTTATAACAGCGCGAATGTCATCATAGGTGGCAAAACTGGCACCGGGGATAACCGCCTGGTCCAGTTGAATGCCAAAGGGCAGCATGTCAGTTCAAAAGCACTGAACCGTACTGCAACCTTTGCCTTTTATCTGGGATATCAGCATTTTGGTGTGTTAACAGCTTACGTACCGGATGCAGAGGCCGAACAGTTCAGTTTTACCTCAGCATTACCACTGCAGGTAATGAACAGTTTAGCCCCGGTATTGCAGCCCTATCTCGATAACGGCAACTGGTGCCATTAAGCTGTGACGACCCGGTTACGCCCCTGATGTTTCGCCTCATATAACGCAAGATCAGCGCGGTGTAACCAGGCCTCCCAGCTTTCATCAGCTTTTTGCATGGCGACGCCGATAGAGGTAGTAATTTGCGCGCCGTCAGGCAGTATTATCTTGCGCTGTACGCCAGCCCGGAGCTTCTCAGCCAGGCGCTCTAAATCTGCCTGCTTAATATCGGCAACCAACACCACAAACTCTTCGCCACCAAAGCGGAATACCTGGTCGCTCTGGCGCAGCATAGATTGCAATACCGGTACTAGTTCAATTAGGATCTGATCCCCTACCTTATGGCCGTAGTTATCATTAATCTGCTTAAAATGGTCTAAATCCAGCAGGATCAAACCATATTGCCGCGACAGGCGGGCAAACTCCGAGATAGCGACCGCCAACTGATCATTAAGTGTACGCCGGTTGCCGGCACCGGTCAGGCTATCGGTGGTTGCTAAGCGCTGCAGTTCACGGCGTTGCAACTGGGCGCGATACGCAAATATAAATGCAAACAAGCTGGTAATGCTGGTGGTAACAAAAAACGCCAGCATCTGAAACCGACTGGCGAAAATAAGTTGCGGATACAAATTAGCAATAACAAACAACGACCCAAGCATCAGCGCCAGTAATACAAAAGCACGGATTGGCGCAACCAGAAAGAAAATAAACACTAAAAAGGGGTAAACCCAGAATAAGCCATCTACACCCAGGTTAATGCATACCAGCAGGGCTCCGGCACAAAATACCAAAGCCATAAATAAGCCAGGTTTTACCGTATCGCCACTGCGCCAAGCCATGCGGGTTGCAGCAATAGCGCACAACACCATAATCAGGTCGGCTGCACCAACAATGTAATTGCCACTGTATAACCTATATATCCCGTAGGGAGTGACACAAAGCACTATGATGCAGCCAACCAGTGTCAGCATTGCCAGATAGAAATCGTTTTTCAGCCGCTCTAACACTTAGCTATCCCCGACAGGCATTTTATTCTTATTAATATAGAAGCATCCTAGCGTATAAACTAACCCTAAAGCAAAGCCGGCAATTGGCAGCTCGTTGTTATGTCACCGGACTAACATACTGCTCAGTTCATCAAAATGATAAAATGACCAACTGGCCTGCGGCGCAAAATGACTATTATGTTCATTAAGATACAAACAGGACCGCATACCTGCATTGGCAGCTGTTTGTAAATCGAACAAGTAATCGCCAACGTAAATCATTTCGCTGACATCCAGTTGCAATTGCGCAGCAATACGCAGCAACCCTTCCGGGTCAGGTTTTGCTGCGCAATCTTCCCGGGTAACAATGTGCTGTATTGGGATATTCAGCCTTGATACCGTCAGTTGAGTCGCTGCACGCATATTACGTGTCAAAATAGCCAGCGGTATACCGGCCTCGCTTAACTGTTCAAGGCATTGTTGCGCACCCGGCATCCAACTGGCTAGCTCGGCACCGCGCATTTCATGACGACAAATAATGTCCGTAATACGCTGCCTTTCATGGAGCTCTTCAACCGTAGCGAGCTTCTCGAGCAATGGTGTGCCTCGCGGCCAGCCAACATCATCACAGATCAGAGCAAAATCTAACGCCGAGTCAACCAAAGTACCGTCTAAATCAAATACCACTGCTTTTATACCGTTAAATACCATCACTCTTCCTGCTGCTTCGTGTTTTTCACCACTCAGTGGTGAAATAGACCTCTGCCGTAAAACCAGAATAAATATAAAGCTTTGATTTTAAATTAATTTAAATATGGCACAAGCCGTGCTTCTCACTACCAGGCTATATCACAAAGGACATAATACATGAGTGTACTGCGTTTAATCTTCAACATACTGTGGTTTGTAATGGGTGGCTTTATTATGGGTATACTGTGGTGGCTTGCCGGGATTATCAGTTTCGTCAGTATCATAGGTATTCCATTCGGTCGTAGCTGTTTTGTGATAGGAGAGATGGCGTTCTGGCCATTCGGGCAGGATGCCGTTAACCGGCGTTACATTAACCGCTATGATGATATTGGTACCGGTGGCTTAGGTATACTGGGAAATATCATCTGGTTTTTATGCTTTGGTATCTGGCTGGCACTTGGGCATATAGGTCACGCCATAGTGTGTTTTGTCAGTATTATTGGTATCCCTTTTGGCATACAACACTTAAAGCTGGCATTATTAACGCTGGCTCCAATTGGTAAAACAGTCATTTCGCGACAAACTGTATAACAGCTCAGGAATAACCATGGATGAAAGCAAATACCAACGTATCTGGCAGACCGTACTGCAGATCCCAGCCGGCAAAGTAGCAAGCTATGGCCAGATTGCCGATCTGGCGGGGCTGCCGGGCAGAGCCAGATTAGTTGGTAAAGCTCTTGGTAAAGCACCTCCTGAGTTGGAGGTACCGTGGTTCAGAGTACTCAGAAGTAACAGAAGCCTAGCTTTCACGCCAGGCTCAGAAGTTGCCGAGTTACAACGTCAGAGTTTGTTAGCGGAAGGGGTATTAGTGAAAAATAATCGCGCACCGCAACAGGATGTCTGGCAACCAGATCTGGCAGAGTTGCTATTTAAGCTAAATTACTAAACACGTTTTAAACGACTTTTTGCGCGTAACAATGCTTCCTGCTCAAACTCTTCCATATACTCTGCCAGGTCGCCTTTCCATTGTTCATCAATAGTTTCTGCACCATCTTTGAGCAAACCTACCTCCAGCTGATCCCGGCGCACCAGCAGTTGATGCGCACGGCTATGCATCTCAAGTTCTACCTCTGCCTCAATCTGACTGATTGAGCGCAGTAGCAGTAGCTTTCTGTATGCTTTAATTGCAAGCACATTGATCAATAACAGTATCAGTGTAAGTAATAAATTCATCCCATGACCGCCTGGGCAGGTTTGTGTTCAGCTTTAATGTTTGCAACCCATAACACGACAATCATTGGCACCAACATGATGTTTATCAGCGGTACGCCATACTGATACACAGACTGCAACAACTCAGTGTTACTGACAAAGCGATCAACAAACCGCAGTGATTGAATTGATGCCAGCATCAGAAATGCCAAACCGATGACATTAGCAATAAGACTGACATTCTGTCGTAGCATTGCATGAAATTTATAAAGAAGAAAAATCGCTATCCCGTCAATGCAAACAAATACGGCGTACCAAAGAAATTTGTATATCAGGCCCTGAGAGCTGGCGAGCTGATAAAGCAACGGAGTTAAAGCCGTCATAGCCCCGTTTGCCACAGCCAACACCATCAGCGAAATAACAAGAGATGAAACCTTACGCTCGAACGCTACGGATAAAACAAACAGAACAAAATAGGCTATGAAGACACTTTTCCCAAGCTCAAATAGTAATGCTTCAACGGTATCCCATCCCATAATACCCTCTCAATAATCAGTTTGTTAGGTTTTCGGTGGCTCTATGCCTTCGCCATTACCTAAAGTTACCGGAGGTTCAATACCTTCGCCATTGCCGGTAATCGTTTTTGGTGGTTCAATACCCTCACCATTTCCCAGTGTTACCGGAGGTTCTATACCTTCGCCATTACCGGTAATTGTCTTGGGTGGTTCAATGCCTTCACCATTGCCCTGAGTTACTGCTGGTGTATCTCTGGCAAGCAACAACCGGGCTCTGTCACTAATCTGCACGGAATCACTACCAGATGCTAATGCTGTTGCTGGAGTCTGTGTTGTTTGTTCTGCTTTAGTACTTATTGCATTTTTTTCCTGAGCATAAAATTGCAACTGTGCAGCACCATTATTATTAACATTACCGATCGACATCATTAACCTCGTATCTGAGTTGTTGACAACTCCATACTAAGTACTGGTCAACAATAACGCCAGTAAAGATGACAAGTTAAAGTTGACAAAAAAATGATATTTAGCAGAGCATTGTATTAAAAGCTAACAAGGACTCATCGTGAACTATCTGGCGCATATTGCACTGTCGCAGCCGAATTCATATTCACTGGTTGGCAACCTGTTGGGGGATTTCTGTAAAGGAGTACAGATCGATATGTTGCCTCAGGCGGTGCGTCAGGGTTTAGCGAATCATCGTGCCGTGGATCATTTTACTGACCACCACCCTTTGGTGCGCAATGCTAAAACGCATTTCTCAGCGCAGCGCCGTCGCTTTGCCGGTATCGCGCTGGATATGCTGTTTGACCATTTTTTGATACGGCACTGGCCGGCGTTTTACAGTCAGCCATTTGCCGCCGTCAAACAGCAGATATACAGCGATATTGCCGCAGCAGAACATCTGATGCCGCCTGAGATGGCTGCCACTATGCGAAATGTGTATCAGAAAGACTGGTTCGCCAGCTATGAGCAGTTACCGAGTCTGGGCTATGCCCTTGACAGAATTGCACAGCGCATACGCTTCACCAATCAATTCAGTGGCGTGATTGAAGAGATAGAGCCAGTATATTCTAAGCTGGAGCATGATTTTCTGCAGTTCTATCCGCAACTGCAACAGCATGTTCAGCAACTGGCGCTGGAGCAGAACTAAGCATGCTTTTACTACAGATTTATCATAAGCGTTGTTGCGTTAAAAGCCTGCTATTGGCTAGACTAGCGCCCTGTTTGTTTTGATAGCCACATATACAGGAGCGCAACAATGGGCGCACAATGGAAAGCCAAACACAAAATGGATGCCGCCAATGCCAAAGGTCGCATTTTCACCAAGCTGGCAAAAGAAATCGCCGTAGCTGCGCGTAATGGCGCCGACCCGGATATGAATGCCAAGCTACGCTCAGCCATTGAAGCGGCTAAAAAAGCCTCAATGCCTAAAGATACGCTGGAACGTGCGATTAAAAAAGGTGCAGGCTTGCTTGACGGCCCGGCCAACTATGAAACAGTCGTCTATGAAGGCTTTGCACCTCATCAGGTCCCGGTCATTGTTGAGTGTCTGACCGATAACAAAAACCGCAGTGCGATGAGTATTCGTCAGCTGTTTCGCAAAGGTCAGTTGGCAACATCGGGTGCAGTGTCGTGGGATTTTAAACATTTAGGCCAGATTGAAGCCGAAGCTGACAATGCTGATGCTGATATGGAATTAGCCGCCATCGAGGCCGGCGCACAGGATTTTGAACAAGGCGAAGACGGCGAGGTGGTATTTTTAACTGAAGCGACCGATTTGGATGCCGTAGCTAAAGCCTTGCCGGAATTTGGTTATAAAGTTCTGACTGCTAAGCTGGTATACCGAGCCAACAACCCGGTAGCGCTGGGTGATGCTGAACGGGCGGAAGTTGAAGCCTTTTTAGATGCGATAGATGCTGACGATGATGTGCAAAACGTATACGTTGGTTTAGCGGGCTAAACCTGCAAAAGTATATTAAAAAGCCATCCGACAGGATGGCTTTTTAATTTGTTACATCAGCCAAACAGTAGCTGCCAGAAACTGACTTTTCGCTGCTTATGGTAATCCTTACGCAACGTATCAACCTCACGTAAGTGGCTTTTCGCCGCCTCAATATTGTTGTGCTGAGCTTCCGTTTTAGCCTGTTGCAGCTGTGTCAGCACCTGCTGCAAGCCGTGTTTAAATGATTCGGCTTTATCTTCAGCAAAGTTGCCCTGTATAGCTTGCTCAGTCAACGCAATCAGGCGTTCCAGATGCGGCGTCATGTTGCTGCCATCCGTAGTGTCGTAGGCCTGCTTATATTCAAAGGCCATCTCTTTCATCGTTTTTTCCAGATCAACAGCAGCCGTGACGGAGCAGGCACAAAACAGACATAAACTTAACCAGACAGCTCGCATAATAAGTTCTCAAAAATGGCGTTAAAAATGGCACAGCATTGTAGCGGAAAATGTCTGGCGCTTAAATCAGCAAACCGGTCTGACAAATCTTGCTGTTTCGTTTTAAAGCTGTTGAGATAAGTGCCTGAACAGACAAGAGGCAACAACATGAAACAACAAACGACTCTTTTACTCCTGACATTGTGTGCAATCGGCATATCTGGCTGCAGCAGCACAGCAAAGCAGACATCTATTAGTGCTGACAAAGCCAGACAACTGGCGCAACAGCACATTATTATCGATACCCACATAGATGTGCCGTATCGCCTGCATAAAGACTGGGAAGATGTCAGTGTGGCAACAAAGCGCGGCGAGTTTGATTATCCGCGGGCCCGTCAGGGTGGCTTAAACGCGCCCTTTATGTCGATTTATATACCGGCTTCTTATGAGCGCACAGGCGGCGGCTATCAGTTAGCGAACCAACTGATTGACAGCATGGAAGCATTAGTTGGCCGAGCACCGGGCAAATTTGCCATGGCACACAGCACGGCAGATGTAATGTCACAATTTGGCAGCGGCAAAATATCGCTGGCGCTTGGCATGGAAAATGGCACACCTATAGAAGGCAAGCTGGAGAACCTGCAGCATTTTTATGACAGAGGTATCCGCTATATCACCTTATCACACTCAGAAAGCAACCATATTGCAGACTCAAGCTATGACTTGCGCCGCCGCTGGCATGGTTTAAGCCCGTTTGGCAAAGAGCTGGTGGTTGCAATGAACAATATCGGCATGATGATTGATATTTCACACGTGTCCGATCAAGCTTTTTATCAAACAGTTGAGATCAGTAAAGTACCGGTTATCGCCTCACATTCGTCTCTGCGCAGCTACACGCCGGGCTTTGAGCGCAATATGGACGATGCCATGATTAAAGCGCTGGCAAAAAATGGTGGTGTGGTGCAAATAAACTTTGGCTCTTCATTCGTGACGCAAATGGCCAATCAGTATGGCGCCCTGCGAAAAGCTGCAGCCAAACAGGCTGGTGTGGCAGACGATGAAGCCTTTGAGCTGCAGTTTAGAAAGCAAAACCCCTATCCGTTTGCCACTTTAGATACCGTGCTGGATCATATTGACCATGTAGTAAAACTGGTTGGCATCGACTACGTTGGCATAGGTTCAGACTATGACGGTGTCGGTGATTCATTGCCAATTGGGTTAAAAGACGTTGCCAGCTACCCCAACCTGATTGAGGGCTTGCTAAAACGCGGTTACAACGAAGCAGATATTGAAAAGATTCTGTCTGGCAATTTACTGCGCGTATGGCGTGAAGTAGAAGCTTACGCCGC
This sequence comes from Rheinheimera aquimaris, assembly GCF_020531985.1. Taxonomy (GTDB): domain Bacteria; phylum Pseudomonadota; class Gammaproteobacteria; order Enterobacterales; family Alteromonadaceae; genus Alishewanella; species Alishewanella aquimaris. The sequence continues at coordinate 295,437 of NZ_JAJAVQ010000003.1, forward strand.
TAAACAAAAAGCCTGAGTGTGTTAACAAAGACCGCACCCAACGGTGCGGTCTGGTGTTGGCTTACTGCAATACTCCTGCTATCAGGCCAATAATGCCGCCAAACACGCCGCCCCAAACCACCAGCCAACCCAAATGCTGCCTGATCATCTGTTGAATAATATCTTTTACCAGCTCAGGCGTAAGTTCATCCAGACGCTGGCGCACTATGGTATCTACTTTATTACGAACCCCTTCAAGCTGCTCAGGCTGGTCCAGCTGAGCTAACACCAGTTGACGGAACTGCTCGGACTGGGAAATATCCGTCAGCGACAGCTTAAGTTTAGCGATAAATGGCTCTTTCAGCGGTTGTAGCGCTGCACTGCCGCCAAACATTCCCAGCATGCCACCAAAAGAAGACTGCTCGACAACCTTTAACAGTGAATCAAATGCCGGCGATAAATCTGTCTGTGCAATAACAGGCTCAAAATCAAATACCGGCTCAGCGCTCTTCTGCTCATCGGCTAAGAAACGATCGATATTGTCACTGCTGAAAAACTGTGTCATTACCAGCTGATAAATACCGCTTTTAAACTGTTCGAAACGCTGTGGAATCACCCCTGAACCGTACAGAAGCGGCACTTTTTCAAATAACATGTGCACAGCCAACCAGTTGGTTAGTGCGCCTGATAACGCAAAAAGCCCGACACTGAACAGCAATGGCTGCAGTAAGTACCATCCAGCAAATGTGGCAAGCGCTGCCACCCCGTTTGTAACAACATTTTTATTCATCTAAGCCTCAACTGCGCATAGAAACTCTGGCCAGGTTAACCAAAGTACCGGATACAATGCGCCGATTCTAATCAGCAGCGCTTACCGTAGCAAGTGTGCATGTTAACGCTGCATAGTTTCGCCTGATACTGCTTCGCGTTATGCTATCAGCAGACAGCCTGAACAGAGATAAAACATGAAAATTATTGTTGCCTCAGCCAACCCGGCGAAAATTCGTGCCGTGCAGGACGCATTCTGCCAGATATTTAGCGGGCAGCCACTGCAATGCAGTGGCCAGAAAACCGTGTCCGGCGTAGCTGCACAGCCAATGACAAGTGAGGAAACCTTACAAGGAGCGCTCAACCGGCTGCAGGCAGTTGCAGCTGCCGCGCCGGGAGCAGACTATTATGTTGCGCTGGAAGCTGGTTTGGATACCGACAGCAGCTTCGCCTGGGTCTGCGTATCACATCAGGGCAGGATCAGTAAAACCCGTTCCGCCAGTTTGCCACTTCCGCCTGCTGCCCTCATGGCAATGCAACAGGGAGAAGAGCTGGGTGATGTGATGGACCGTATGTTCGCGCAGCATAACGTCAAACAACAGGGCGGGGCCATTGCTATGCTAACCAACCATCTGCTGACACGTTCTGGTGTTTATCAGCAGGCGATTATCCTGGCAATGATCCCGTTTATTCAGCCGCAATTATTCAGCAGTTGAACGTTAAACAAATTAGTTGTAACCCAGCACGGCACAGTGAGCCGTGTCTGTATCCTGACGAGCTGACTTAGATAACTCCGTGTCATCTTCGGTCCATACCAGACTTAACGCCTTACGCTCTTGCTGGGTTAAATCGACCGTCTTTTGCTGCTGAAAGAAAAAACGTTGTTGCTGAATATGGCTTTGTTTAACGGCACTCATAGCAGACTCCTGCATTAACAAAATAGTGGCTGGTCAGTACTTGCTTGCAGTACATAACGGCGAATACGTGTTAAGCATAAGAGGGTCAAGCTGAGCAGCAGCTGAACTTAGTCAAAACAGGTAAAAAATAAGTACGGTTATTACAGGGTAAGATACCGCGCTTATAAATAAGCGCGGTTAAATGACTCTTTTGATTGCTGCAGGTAAGTACGCGCCTTTTGCGCATGGCTTTCCCATAACTGCTTGTCGTTATCGTCGGTAAACGGGTTCTGACTGGCATTTACCGAACGCTCGAAGCGGTCGTAGTACGTCAGCATTGCCGATGTGATCTGATTAAACTGGTCTTTATAACTTTGCGTCTGCTCAAGCTGCTCAGAAGTTTTGAGTACAAAGCGTACCAATTCGGTATTATTGCCACCATTAAGATAGCTGTTTGCCTGTAGGCTGATATTTCCCGCCACTTCCTGCATCAACTTCTGCCGTATGGTTTCATCCTTACTCAGCGCCCTGCTTAAGGCTTCCTGCGAGCGCGCCATACTGGCGTGCTGCAGCGTGTCGCGCAATTGCTTAGTCAGATGACGGCGGAAATCTTCAATCGAAAGCTGAATTTGCAGCAGTTCAGCTTCTAAGCCGGCTACCTGCACCAACTCCTTCTCCAGTTCAGATAAAAAGCGCTCAGCATCCTGATAAATTTTTAGCCCATTTTGCTCGGCAAACTTTCTGTCTGAACGGCTCAGCCCGGCATCGCTGTAGCTTGATTTATCAAAGCTGGATGCCAGAAACGATTTAAAAGGCTCCGCAAAAGCAGAATAAGCACCACCACTGACCACGTTCAGTGTTGCGGTAGCCAAATCGCCAAACGGCTTTAACATCGAACTCAACCTGGCTTGCTGCAACGGTGTGGTAACACGTTTGGTGTCATTGATAATGCTGCGAAAGCTGGCATAAGCCATCGGGTTTGCCATGCGGTTACGTTCGCCGCTGGCCAGCACCAGCGCGTTGCCGGCATAAAGAGCGTTAGCGTATTCCAGGTACTGGCGCTGCATATCCAGCTGAGCGGCGTAATTCACGCCAAGCGTACGAAACGATTCGGCCTGTAAAGCCACATTCTGATCCTGACGCAGCTTATCCAGAATACCGCTGACTATGCGTTGTTCATTCTTCTGCAGCGCAGTCGCCAGTAAAATACGTTCAATCTGCAGATCATCAATATCAATAAGGCCGTTAACGGCTTCTATATCCAGCCGTAAATAGCGTTTTGCCGGGTCATCAACCGATACCCGGTGTGCTTTATAGCCTTGCTCACCACCGTTATATTCGATAAGCGCCACTGGCTGCCACAGCGCATTGACCGATGGCAGATCCGACACCAGCACCTGAATGCGGTAAGACGTGATATCACTCTCTGGCCTTACCCACAGCTCTAGCACCCCCATTTCACTTAGTGGCTGATTGCTAAACAGCACACTGGTCCCCGCCTTACAACGCAAGGCCAGCTCACCTGAACGTGGTGTGCCCAGCAGCGCCCGACAATCGCCTAGCTGACGCCAGTGCAGCTCGCTGCCCTGCTCAAAACCATCCTGCAACACAGCCGGATAGGCCTGCGCAGCTGCTGCCGGCAACCAGGCAGCAAAAAACAACGCAATCAGATTACGCATTGATACTCCGCAAACAGTATGGGTAAACAGATCACCGGACGGTGATATTAAAGACGGGTTATTTTACCAGCAGTAAGTACTAAAACAAGTACAGCACTTTTTAAGTTTCTACAGAGAGTCAGTTGTGACTGAAGCAATATTAGACTTCAAAATCGCCGTATCGCTAAATTGTTCTTTATGAAGCAACTTACGATTTAAATCAAAGAGCTCGACACTCCAAGTAGACCCCGTTTGTTTTAAAGGCTGCATCGAGGACCATTTTTCCCGTGGGCTGCCGTAAAGCAAACCATACTGTATATACACAACATTATTATTGGCATCCCGTTCCGTCCAGCGTGATATCAAAGCCAGCTGGTGAGTGCTGTGGTTAATACCGTCAATATCAACTTTAAAAGATACCCCAAAGTACTTATTCGATAAGCTTTCCGCGTGCACATCAGTCGTGTCTTCGACTTGCAGATACCCTTCAGCTGTTTTTTCAAAGACACCAGATGAAAGCTGGTCAAAAGACGATATATGGCTATTAAGTTGATAAGTTTTCCAAACAAACTCCTTGAGTTTCTGCAATTCGTCGTCACTGAAACTACTACCTTCAATCAACGTCGCAGCAATAACTGACTTAAATGTAGACTCCAGCCCTGTATCATCCTTTCTTTTTGCCGCTGTATTGTCCTGCAAATAAGCAAGACACCGCGAGAAGTCTCGCTCTGTTCCCGGAGCCGTACAATACCATCGTCCCAGATACAGGCTGGCTTCAGCGTTGTCTTCTGTTAGACGTAAAACCTCCGCAAGGTGATATTTGGCTTTCGCAAAATTCTGAGGTAAGAACACGCCCTCCAGATATAGCTTCCCTAACCTAAGGTGCGCGTCGACATAACCTTGCTCAGCGCTTTTGACATAAAAATGTTCAGCTTTCTGCGGATCGATAGAGACTGCCTCACCGCGGTGGTAATAAGCACCAATATTAAATAGAGCTCTTTCCTCTCCAAAGGCAGCAGCTTTTTTATAGTAATGCAGGGCCTTTTCATGATCATGTGTCAAACGTTTTTCATAACTGTAACCATCTGCAAGCACTATCTGATCTTCAGCTAAAGCGCGTTTCGCATTATCACTCCACCCCGCAGCTGGCAACTCAGGAAGAACTAAAATACGTGTGATGTAATCCACTTTAGCAGCAGCTTCATGTCGGTCTCCCCACCAGTCTCTATGACCATGCCCGGTGTTATCGTAAAAGATGGTTTCTACCGGGTGTTGTTTACGTTGCAACACATAGTGAAAACGATTGGTGTGCTCGAAATCTGCAATATTGTCTTTTTTGCCGCCAAATAACAGAATGGGCGCATGCAACTTCTCGGATAAATACACTGGAGAAACGTTTATCAGACTTTCACTATAAGCACCCACTGTTTGCTCAATATGTTTGGTATAGCTATCACCGCTACGGAAGTTGCTGGTGTTAAACAACAACATAAGGTCATAAATACCAAAACCCGCAATGACACACTGATATTGCTCAGGGTGGGTCATTGCCAACATCGTTGCAGAATAACCGCCATAGCTATTTCCGACAGCACACTGATATTTGAAAGAATATTGTCGATTCACCTCATTTACTACTGCTGTAATATCACGCTCTATTAACTGGCCGAATTGGCCGACCCCCTGTTCCATAAAACTTTTGCCATAACCAGCTGAACCGCGGAAATTAACTCTGAGAACAGCAAATCCTCTGCTGGCTAAATACTGTACTTCAGGATTAAAACTATCGTTATCCCTTATATTTATCGGTCCGCCATGCGGCATAACAAGAAGCACAGAGCGGTTAATATCCTGTGGTAAAGTTAAAAAAGCCTCTATTCTCGTGCCATCTTCGGACGCAACGGTTAAAGGCTTAGACCGGATAAGCTTCTTGTCTTCCAGCTTTTTAAATGACACATCAAGCAACACAGCTCTGTTATCTGCCGGAGTGTAAAGATAGTATCGGCCTGGCTCATCTGAGCCGTTGGCATACAGAACTTCTAATCTGTCATCAATTGTTCTATCAATGACATATATCTCCCTATCCGCGAATGCGTTTTTGATTCTGGTACTTTCTTTAATACTGTCATTATCGAAATAATGGTACTTAACCAGCCCATGCTGTATGTATGTTACCCACTCCAGCTTGCCATCTGAAGTATATTTTGCTGCTTCTAAGTCATAAAGAGGATGCTGATAAACAACATTGCCTAATGTCTGGCTTGCGATATCAAATAACCTTAATACCTTTTTATCAGTGTCTTTATTGGTAATCACGGCTAGCTGGCTTTTGCCCGCAAACCCTATTGGCAGAAAGTAGTAGTCTTCCCGCTTCAGCGTAATTGCTTTGTGCCACTTGGCTTCAGTTAAGCTTTTATAAACGAAGTTAATTGAATCATCTGCATCGAACGTTTCCAGCGCAATAATTCTTTTAAACTCATTGTCATAAAAAAATCTACGTAAATTGTCATCGCCTTTAGCCAACACTTGTGCTGATTCAAAATTATTGAGCAACAAGTCATTTATATCGATTTTGTATAAGTCGAAAATATCTTTTCGCTTTGGATTGGCTCGCTGATACATCACCGTATCGGGCTGTTCTTCCAGAACGTCGACCAGTTCACCTTCGGCTCTAACTCTCTTGAAGTTAAATTTTCCACTGGAATCATCTTTAAGACCTATCAATTGAAAGGCTTTTCCACGAATCCTCACCAGTAAAAAAACAGACTTCTCATTCAGCCATTTGTAGTCAATTAAATACTGGTTCTGTTCTAACAACATTGTTGCTGCAACAGTAAGATCATCACTACTCAAGATCAGAATAGATTGACGACCTTTCTCACGCTGTAAAAATGATACATAAGTGCCTTGAGGAGATAGCTGAAAATTATCGTTATCGGGTGATGTAAAAAGGTCAGAAAGTGCTAGCGGTTCAGCGTAAGCAGAATAGTAACTGAAGAAAAAAAATATAATAAAAGTAATGATTCTCATGCTACAGAACCTCACGTCCACTCTTCATATACTCAAAAAATGGGTCCTGCCCCGGCCCTTTGTATACCAAGTTAAAGCCAGAAAGGATTTCAGGAAAGTTCTGCTCCATAAAAACTAAAGCTTCTGAAGATCTGTTCACCAACTCGAGCCTTGCAAACATGTTCCACCAAACACCGTTACTGACAAATTCGAAATGCCCCACATAGCTGATTTTTTGAGCCTCTATGCTAAATTGCCAGTAATCAGCTTCGTCTAAATCAAACTTCCAGTATCTGGCGAGACGCACTTTTTCAATGGTGTAAGTTCCTGCGGGTAAGTCGACCAACAGATAGTTAGTCCCAGCTCTTAAATCATCACAACTCAAACGGATTCTTTTTGGCCCATCAATAAGAATATAATCAAGATCGTTATTGGTTTCGATGCCTAACAACACATACCCCTGATTATGCGCAAGAGGCGCGAAAACATCTGTTTTTATACTTCTAACCTGGCTGGAGCAACCTGTCAGCAATAATACCAAGAGCAAAAAAAACCTAAACATATACATCCTTGCAACCTAACACAGCACACTCAGCAACAGTAAGACTTTGAATTAACAAAATCAAATAAAAACAGCATTGTTAGATTGCGAGTTAGCTGTGGAGGAGTTAGCAATTTAGAATGAGTAAAAAACTTAAGACCACAAAAATCGCAATCGCAATGTAACTGATGGGGTAATAGCGTAGCGGCGAGTTCTTATTCGTCCTTTAAAACAAAAAAGACCTTTAAAATAAAGGTCTTTTTTGTTTATATGGCGGAGAGAGAGGGATTATTCCGGGCTTCCTGCCCTCCCCCCCTTCGGGGCCGCACTAACGTGCGTTCAAATTCTCTCCCGGAGAATTGGTCGAACCGAAGGGTTCTCATCAAATCCTCTCTCTCCGCCAGATTAAAACAAAAACCCCGAGCTTTTGGCTCGGGGTTTTTGTTTTAATCTGGCGGGAGAGAGTCACTCGAATAATATATTTAACATACTGATTAAAATGAGTTTTTGATTTAGAGCAAACATGGGATGCCCCCAAGAAAACCCCTTAAACTAGCGTTTCTGTCCGCCCTTGGAGGATTGCTCCATGACTTTACGCTGGGCATTGTTAGCTTGCTGCAGTACAGATAAAAACACTTCTTTTTTCTGGCTGTGAGTAGCATTGCGGAAAAAATCAGAGATAGAAGCAAACCCCGCGTTGGGCGCCGTTCTTACATCTGCCATAGTAAATTTCTCCCGTTGCAAAACACTTATACGACCGTTTTAAGCAGGTCTTCTTTTAACTGGCGCGCATTATAATTCCACTCAAGGTGATCATCAATGCGCTTATCTACATTAATATACTCGGTACTGTTTATGTCAAGGTCTTTCATTAACAGCGTGACATTTACTGCATCAGCAAAGTCATGCTTAATTTGATCAATCACTTGTTTAGAGGCTAAAAATTGATCGATAAAGGTATCAAGCAAAATTCGCCGCCCTTCCTGCTGCTCTCTTGCTTCAACAAAGCCCCAGGACACTATCGGACTCTGGAATACGTACATTAGTTCAACTACGTGGCCATGGCGCAAAGCTCGGTCCACGTTTTTCCTGGCAACTTTTAAGCTAGAAAAGGTGCCATCAAGAATAAAGCTCTGCTTATTTTTGAATACCTTATCCAAAATACGCTCGACTAACAGCGATACAGCACCCTGAAACAGATGAGAGTTGCTACCATCATAACCAGGCAACAAGCTACGGTATTCATCCGCATCTATGCGTAATGTATTAGAAAACTGGGCAGCTAGAGCTTGTGAAACTTCAGTTTTACCCGCACCGGGCGCGCCAGCCATAAATACAGCAGTCGGCTGCTCCATAGTAGGATATAGATTTATATCCGTGAGTTGTTTTGCAATCCGCTCACGATTTCTCTTAGCAAATTCACAAGCCGCGTTGATTATCGCTTGTTCTTGATGCGAGTACATTAAACCAACTTTTTCAAAACGCAGGTCTCCAATGATCTATTTTGTCCACGAGTTAGACAATGTTTCAGCCTGCTTTAATACAAGCTCTACTGCCTCGGCTGCTCTGTCTGGTGGATATTTGTAACGCTGCAAAGTGCGGCGCACGAGTATTTTCAATTTGGCACGTACGCTATCACGCACTTGCCAGTCGACAGTGGTTGATTTTCTCAGCTTGTCAGTTATCTCTATGGCGATCTTTTTCAAGACCTCATCACCAAGCTCTCGCACGGCACTCTCGTTATTAGCCAAGGCGTCGTAAAAAGCAACTTCATCAGGTGTTAACCCCAGATTGGCTTCTCGTAACATTTCTTGCTGAAACTCTTTAGCTAGCTTGATAAGTTCTTCAATAACCTGAGCAGTTTCAATTGCACGATTGTTGTACTTTCTAAGCGTTTCTTGCAAGCGATCGGCGTATTTCTTTTCCTGAACGACGTTGTTACGCGTTTTCGCTTTAATGTCATCTTTCAGCAATTTTTCAAGCAACTCAACCGCTAGGTTGCGCTCCGGCATCTGTCGCACATCTTCTAAAAACTCGTCCGATAACAAGCCAATGTTGGGTTTGTCCAAGCCACAAAGCGCAAACACGTCAGCAACACCTTCAGCTATAACCGCATTATCAAGGATCTGTTTCAGTGCAGAGTTCTTCTCTTCCTGAGTGCGCTTTTTATCAACGCTGGTAAATTTGCTGATTGCGGCCTTAATAGCTGAGTAAAACGCAATTTCTTTCCTTAACGCTTTAGCCTCATCCAATGTGCTGCATAGTGAATAAGATTTTGTTGCTGCCAACACTAAATCTAAGAAACGCTTTTTACCATCCTCTAAGCCGAGTACATAGTTGGCGGCAGGCACCAATAGCTTGTGGGCTTGTGTTTCATAGCCAGAAATATCTATGCCAGCTGACTTCGGTGTTTTACCAAACATGCCTCGGATAGCGTCAATTTTTTCTAATAGAATAGAAAAAGCCTCTTCCGCATTAAGCGTAGGCTCGCCTTTACCTTTTGAGTCCGTGTAAGTTTTTAGTGCTTGCTTAAGCTCATTGGCTATACCGATGTAATCAACAACCAGGCCGCCTGGCTTGTTTTTAAAGACACGGTTAACCCGAGCGATAGCCTGCATTAGGTTATGCCCCTTCATAGGCTTATCGACATACATTGTATGACAACAAGGCGCATCAAACCCCGTTAACCACATATCCCTTACAATGACTAATTTGAGCGGGTCGTTAATATCTTTAAAACGCTTTTCTAAACGTTTTTTTGTCTTTTTGTTGTATATATGAGGTTGCAGCAATAGCTTGTCCGAAGCCGACCCTGTCATAACAATCTTTATAGCCCCTTTTTCAGGATCATCAGAATGCCATTCGGGGCGTTGCGCTACTATTTCGTTATAGAGATGAGCACAAATATCACGGCTCATCGCCACGATCATGGCTTTACCGTCCATAATAGCGTTACGTGTTTCAAAGTGTTTAATAAGGTCGGCAGCAACCTGTTTTAATCTTGGCGTGGCTCCCACTAACTTTTCAAGACGACTCCACTCCCCCTTCGTTTTCTCTCGGTTGCTAACGTCTTCTTCATCTTCAACTACTTCCTCAACCTGATCTGACAGCTGGGCGATTTCAGCATGGTTTAAGTCAAGTTTCGCTAAACGAGATTCGTAGTAGATGGGAACGGTTGCGCCATCATCCACAGCATCTTGGATGTCATAAATGGATACATAACCACCAAATACAGCGCGAGTGTCTTTGTCTTCTTGGGATATGGGCGTGCCTGTAAAGCCAATAAAAGAAGCAAAAGGCAAGGCATCTCGCATATGCTTGGCGTAACCAAACTTATATTGGCCGTCGGCACTCAGTGTAGCTTTAAGGCCATATTGGCTGCGGTGTGCTTCGTCTGAGATAACAACTATATTGTGACGATCATTGAGAACTGGATGATATTTCTCGTCGTCAAGCAGGGCAAACTTTTGTACTGTGGTAAAAATGATACCGCCAGACTCTCTTTCAGCTAATAACTGCCTTAAGGCATCTCTATCAGCTGCCTGAACAGGTGTTTGCTTCAATAGCTCTACTGCATTACAGAACGTGGCATAGAGTTGGCCATCTAAATCATTTCGGTCAGTCACCACTACTAACGTCGGGTTGTTCATTGGCTTTTGCTGAAGCAATTTGCCTGCATAACAACACATCGAAATACTTTTTCCGCTGCCTTGTGTATGCCACACCACGCCGGCTTTTTTACTGCCAGGCACTACCTCATCGCCATAGGTTGCCCGTTTTTCGCTCACGCCATCCAGTTGTTGTGCGGCTACCACAGTAGCTTTTACCGCTTCGCGCACCGCATGGAATTGATGATAGCCAGCAATCTTTTTAATAATGATTTCGCCATCTGTTTCAAACAACACGAAAAATCGGATGTAATCCAGCAGCAATTCACGGTCAAAGAAACCGCGCACCATGGTTTCCAACTGCCATTCCAGAAGCGGCCTATCATCTTCATTCTTAATGGTACGCCATGGCATAAAGCGTTCTTGATTGGCTGTTAACGAACCAACTCTGGCGGTATAACCATCACTGACCACTAACGCCTCATTGAAAACAAACAGGTCTGAGATTTCATCTTTGTAGGTTTGCAGTTGATTAAAGGCGTCCCAAATATCAGCGTTTTCATCGCTAGGGCTTTTAAGTTCAATAACAGCGATAGGTAAACCATTAATAAAACATATAATATCAGGCCTACGAAGCTGTTTAGTGCCAGTAATAGTGAACTGATTAATAACTGAAAACGTGTTGTTATTTAGATTATCGAAATCAATAATAAAAGCATGATCTGAAACTGGCTCTCCATCTTCTTTTTTGTATTCAACGGGGACACCTTCCAATAACAATCGATGAAATGCGCGGTTATTGGTGATCAAATCCAAACTTTCAGGTTTTAAAACAATCGCTTTAAACTGCTCGAAGCAATGTTCAATTTGCGCAGCAGGAAGGTGTTGATTAATCGTTTCAAATGCTGCTCTAAATTGACCATCTAATACCACTTGCGCGTAGTCATTACGAAGTGGGTTATCGCTATCTGGGGCAATATCAGGGCCATGTAAAACATCCCAGCCACCTTCACTAAACCAATATAAGCAGAGGTTTTCTAGTTGATCTTCGTTCATTTTATACTCCTAGACCTTAGCTTTACCGGTCGCGCAAGCGACTGCGAATTTAATCAAATCTTCCAATTGAGAGTGATTTTGCGTGCCGCAATCATCAATGGCAACTTGATACCAAATAGGGTGAATTTTTGCGTTAGCTAGCAAGTCTTCTTTCTCAAGCTTTTTCTGGTGATCAAAGGGATCCGGTAAAAAAGCAAAATGTGTCGGAATATCAAATGCTTTTGAACTCACAACATCAATAAAAAGTTCTAATGTTTTATCCGCCTCTAAGCTACAACCAAGGAAAAGAAGCGAATGGCTGATGAAAATTTGTCTTAATACTTTTGCTAAAGGCTTGGTGTAATCTAGTTTTTCTTTACCATATGCATCTTCATATTGAGCTTTAGAAAAAATATAAGTTTCAGGCGCATTATAATTTCCATGCAACTTTAATATACACCGCTCCCCCTGTATCAATTTTGAGGCAAATTGATTTTGTGACTGAGTACCATACATGTAACCTTCAATAGAGCGGTTTTTATCTATGTATAGCCTTTCAATCAAATTATCAAAGTTAGTCGTAATAATACAACCATCGCTTAATTGAGGAAGCAACTCTAGTACACCAAAAAATTTTGGCACCTTAGAGCCATCAAATGTATTAAATACAAAACTCTCAAATTGCGTTTTATTTTTATCGTAGATTAACTGCGCAGCTTCTAGAAAGTTACATTGAGCAATAAGACTTTTGACATCATCAAGATAATGAAGGGCTGGAAGCATCGCTCGCTCATCTGATTTTGAAGTGCCCTCAAGTTTAGTTACCAAATTATTTAGCGCCTCTCCCCATAAAGGTAATTTATAAGGATATGACACACCAGCTCCCACAAATGGTGCTGTGCGGTTACGCTTTATCGACTCAACGAGTCGATAAAAAAGGTTGATTTGATCACTTTTCTCCAAATACTCTTTGGTCAAAAGGTATTCATCAGATACCTTTTGGCCTTCCCATCGATCCAATTCATCTAAATATGCAATAGGATCATGCCAAAAAAGAACATCGCTTGGATCTACAAAATATTCACTTTTATCACACTCAAGGCCAACACCATTGAACTTTAAAGGTTTATCGCCATTCAATGCCTCATGAAATTCACTATTTTCATTATCTAGTTCTTTTTTCACTACATCTTTAAATTTGTGAACTGCTGATGCTAATCCCTCATACTTATTGGACATTATATATTCTTCCTTGATATTTCAGGATTTTGAAAGTTGCTCCACTGGCGGGTAACATCAAAGCTTTTCTTTGGGTTTTCACTATTCCAAAGAGGTATTTTTCCCCAGTAAGGAGTTGTTGAAGTTATCATGCAACAACCTCATTCATTACATTTATTTCACCTGAAAGTAATTTTGGCAGAAGTGTGTCTCGGGTCTTAGCTAGTTCCTCATTCTCAAGGCGAGCCTGATGCGCTTTTTTCAACATAGCACCTGTAATCTGCCAGAACTTTTGTGCAATATTCTTTGTAGGGAATACACATGGAGTATCAGCAACAACTTCAGGTTTAATAGCAGGGTATGCTCCACCATCAGCTAAACGTGCATATTCATCGATAGCGTCATCATTGGTAATAGCAAGATAAACAAATGAGGTCCAAAACTCCTCCTTGGGCGATAACACTGCAAAGCCAGTACTGCCTGTAAGTGGTTTCTCTGTTTCACCAATAAATGCAAAAGCTCGGTTTCCCGGACGCACAGTGCCAATAATGGTATCACCAGAGTTCAAAATTCTTCTAGCTCGTGATGGTGCTTCATCGAAACCATAAGTAGTAACCGTCTCTATTAGACCATTCTTTGTGTTCGAGAGGTCAACATAGTGAACCTGCTCTGGCTGGTTTTTCTTTGTCCATGAGTTTGCATTGAGTTTAGCGATATCTGCGATAACACCTGAATTCCAACCGGCGGGGGTGCCGGTTTCACTATCTAGATTTTTAGGAAACAGCGCGGCGGTTTTGGCAAGTTTGTTAAAAGCCCCAGGATTAGTGGCTTTTAAAGTGTTCAGCTCATCAAGGGTTTTGGCAGAAATAACACTCATTGCAGCGAGTTCTGCATCGTCAGCGCTGCCACCCGCTGCCAAGGTTTCAATTTTGGCTTTGACCGGATCAAAATCAACAAACCAGCTTTTGAAGATGGCTTGCGCGATTTGCTCTAGGGTTTGGTTTGCTTGGGTGTTGAGGTCTATTTTGTCATCAATAGCTTTCAATATGCCGACAATTCTATCTTGCTCCGACCTAGTTGGAGTTGGGACAGGAATTTTTTCAACCACTGCTCGTGGGGCAATGTTTAGCTGAACAGCACCTTGTGAAGCGTTTAAAATCTCTCTCTGCCCTTGTTGAGAGGTTAAAAAATAATACAAAAAATGAGGTGTGATCTTATCAACATCAGGCCTCAATACTAATAGTGCTTGACTAATAATACCCTTAGGATCTTTCTTTTCGATTATTGATATCCTGCCTACGGTGCCCGAGCAACTTATAATCAAGTCATTTTCAGACACAGTGAAACGTTTTAACGATTGATATTTCTCATCGTCAATGAAATATCTAAATTCCCGTATTCCTGATATTGCGTGTTGTTGTTCGTATACAGGTACGCCAGTATCCTTGAGCTCCGCTCTTTTTAGAGATGAACCAAATGGGCCTCTTAAATAACCCTTATCTTTCAATAGGTATTTCAGCTCAATTGAATCAAAACTCATAACCAATCCCCGCTAGATTATCCTTAATCGCTTTTTCTAATCGGTCAGACTCTTCAAACTGAGATTTTAATTGCGCGGTTAATCGCTGCATTTTTTCTGGGAATGGCTCCGCATCTTTCTCTGCATCGGCTGCGCCAACATAGCGCCCTGGCGTTAATACATAATCATGCTTTTGCAGGTCTTCCAGCTTGGCGCTGAAGCAAAAGCCTTTTTCATCTTGGTAGCCAGTACCCGATTGCCAAGCGTGAAAAACATCGGCAATTCTTGCAATATCATCATTGGTAAAGTCGCGCAGCACACGGTCTTTCATAAAACCGAGGCTGCGGGCATCAATAAACAGAGTTTCACCACGGCGATCACGTTTACCTTTTTGACCCGGTGAGGTGCCGCCTTTTTTGTTTTTGGTTAAAAACCAAATGCAGGCAGGGATTTGCGTATTAGTGAATAGCTGCCCTGGCAAGGCCACCATACATTCGACTAAATCAACCTCGATAAGCGCTTTACGGATCTCACCTTCGTTGTTGGTGTTGGAGCTCATCGAGCCATTAGCGAGTAATAGCCCCATAGAGCCGTTATCGTTAAGGTGGTGCAACATGTGTTGTATCCAGCCGTAGTTGGCATTACCTTGCGGTGGAGTACCATATTTCCAGCGAATATCGCCCTCCAGTTTGGCGTGCCACCAGTCTTTGATATTAAACGGCGGGTTGGCCATCACAAAGTCTGCACGCAGGTCGGGGTGTTGGTCATCTAAGAAGGTATCGGCGTTCTTTTTGCCAAAGTTAAAGTCGATACCACGAATAGCCATATTCATGGCAGCCAACTTCCAAGTAGTCGGGTTGCTTTCTTGGCCGTATACGGAAATATGCTTTTTTTGTTCGGCGGCGTTGTAGTGCTTTTCTTTTGCGTGCGCCTCAATAAACTTGTCGTTACTCACAAAAAAACCACCTGCACCCATTGCCGGATCATAGACTCGGCCTTGGTAAGGCTGGAGCATCTCAACTATCAGCGTAACGATACTTTTCGGGGTGTAATACTGCCCACCTTGTTTACCTTCCGCCAAAGCGAATTGCCCAAGAAAGTATTCGTAGACGTGACCCAAAATATCTTTACTGTGTAAATCTAGCTTTTCGCCGTTGTATTCAGGGTTGCGAAAGCTGGTATCAGAGAACTTATTAATGAGTTCGATTAAATTAGGGTTGTCTACTTCATAACGACCGATGCGAGGAAGAACGCCCTTAAGCTTTGGGTTGGCAAGCTTGTCACCGATTTTATAAGTTTCGATTGCTTCTAAAGCATTGTCGATTAGCTTAGAAATAGAGCTGAGCTTAAAGCTATCTTTTTCACCATTAGGCCCGTCGATTTCTATATCTGTGCCAATTGGCAGAGCTGCAGTACTTTTAAGAAAGTCCCAACGTGACTGT
The DNA here is from genome assembly GCF_020531985.1 of Rheinheimera aquimaris. Lineage (GTDB taxonomy): Bacteria > Pseudomonadota > Gammaproteobacteria > Enterobacterales > Alteromonadaceae > Alishewanella > Alishewanella aquimaris. Next base: position 311,110 of record NZ_JAJAVQ010000003.1, read on the forward strand.
TTTGGCACCCAGAACACGTTTTTTTCTTGGTAGTATTCGTGCAGTTCTAACTCTGTATTTACTGCTTCGTTGTATTCTTCTTCAGAGTTGTAATCTTCACGCGGCATAAAATAGATGTTGTCGTCGCTATTGTCCTGAGTGAACAACTGACGTAATTCCTGTTGGCGCTCTTCAAAGGCGTCTGACACATACTTTAGAAAAATGATCCCTAGCACTACATGCTTATAGTTGGCGGCATCGAGGTTGTTACGTAACCGATCGGCTGCCGACCACAACTTCACATCGAGTTCTTTTAAAAACTGCTGTTCTGAATTATTCATGTTCTTCCCTAAAATAAACAACAAACCACACAGAGTTCACCAATTAATCACTCTGGCATTAAATATCAGTAATTTAACGCATTTAGAAACAAAGGGGTAGTTGTGATTAGCCTTAGTTAAACCCTGTTATACCGGCAAACTTGCTACACTGTAGCCAGACACGGGAGGTGTGATGACAATACATATTAGTTATGAAGAGCGCATGGCATACCTGCATGCACTAAAAACCCGCCAGGCTACGCCGGCATCCAGCGCTGCCTTTCGCAAGATCTTGCAGCATGCGAGGCAGCTAGCTGATGCTTGCCTGCCGGTGCAACTGGAATTGTTTAAAGATATTCCAAACAAAAAGCGGGTTTAAAAGTCAGGTTTTATAAGGTTATACACTTACGTACGTAAAGTCCTTAACCAGGTATTCGCAGCCTTAATACCTGCGCCAGCTTTTTGATGTTCAACCGCAATAATGGCTGCCGCTTGTTGCCATACCGCGCGATATTGCGCCAGCAGTTGCAACTGTTGATAACGGTTGTGCTGCTCTAGCTGCTGACAAACAAAACGTATATCTTCGTAAGTTGCCCCAAGCCCTTGTAGCAGGGAGGGCACGATGTCTGTTGTATCTGTATAAATAAGCCAGTTAAGTATATTGGGCTGCTCTAGTTCGGCTTGTTGCAATAGCGCAAGCGGCACCGCAGTGCCAAACAGCTTTAGCGTTAACGGCGGCTGCAGTGTAATGCTGCAGCCATGTTGTGCCAGTGCAGCAACGATAGCGGGGATCATTGCTCGTCCTTTGGCGATGCAGTGCTACTGGCTTGAGATAAATTGTTAGTTGATGTCGTGCAAGTCGTCATGTCTTGCTGTGGGTTTGCTGCTACGACATCACGACATGCACGACTTGGTAATATGTCTTTTTTTTCAATGCGCCATTTTACGTGGCTGCCCACCTTACCAAGCGAGCGGCATTCAATGCCAAGCTGACGCAGGGCTGCACCCGAACGCCTGAGTGTGTCGCCAAGCCCCTTGGCAGTTTTTGGCCAAGCATCCGTTCCGTAGGGTTTAAACGCACTTAACGCCAGCATAATGTCTGACAATGGGCATTCGACGACGGTACTTTTTTCCATCAGTGCCACCACAGCTAAACACACGGGGCTAGCTTCAATAGTGCGGCCGATAATATCTTTACGCTCTTCAATAAACCGCTGCAGAAACAAGTCGGCATCGCCGTACAGGTGCTCTGTAATTGCCATGCCCAACAAGCAGAATTCAATTAACCGCGGGCGGTTTTCCTCGGGAAGCGTTATGCCAGGTATATGCTTAAGCGCAGCGCATGCGATGTCCAGCAACGCGCCGAATATTGCAGGCCATGCCTGTAAAAACAGGTCGCGTTGCTCTCGTTCAATGCTGCGAGTTTTAATTACTGGGCATTCGATACTAATGGTGCGGTCCACTAAGTCTTGCTGGGTAACGCAAGCAGATATACCGTTTATTAACCAGGGCCGTTTAACATTGATCACATGCTCGTCGCTGTCGCTATAAAGCTTGCGTTTTGCATACCCTGCCCCGGTTGTTAGAACGCATAACGTGTCTTGCATGCCGCTGGGCAAGTGGCTTAGGTTTTCATACGCAACAACATGGTTAACGCCTGCGGTAACAAAAATATCCTCATTGTTTTTCGGTGCGCTGCGTAAGTTACATGAGCTGGGGTCAATAAGCCGGCGAGCAATATCAGCCGTGGTACTTTTACCGCTGCCCTGCTCGCCAATAAGCTCTAGCCCGGGGTAAACCGTGTCCGGCCGCCAGGCATCAATAACCCAGGTCACAAATAGCCAGCGTTGCGCCTGCGGGATATTGCACACTTGCCAAAGTATGTTTAAATTGCCACCTGCTTTAGGTTCAGGCAGCGCCTGCATGGCATCGGTGCGCACAAAGTCGACTGGGGGTTCATTTATCAGTTGCCAGCCCGCTGCCCCCCAACGCACTGCCCGCGTGCTGTTGCTCTCGCATAAATCGATATAGTAATCGCCCGCATGCTCGGCAACCCGGCAATGTACGTCGCGTCTTTCGCGCTCACAGCGCGCTATAGCGCTAAGCTGGTTTATTACCTCGGTGAGGTTTTGCGAACGCAGGGCTTTGTCGAAAGTGTGATGAAATGCCGCAGATAAATAGTCCTTAAACGCCTGGCTGGTTAAACGCCAGACATAGCCATTATTAAGCCGCTTGGCATAACACACCTTGTTGGCATCATGGAACAATTCAACCTGCTCCAGTGCAAAACTCAATGCGATGTCGAGCTGAGATTTACGCTCTTCCGTTTCAACCTCAGCTGCAGGCACTAGCTCAAGTGGGGGTATTTTTAGGGTATTGCTCATTCGATACCCCCATGCTGCAATAACCAAAGGTACAAGTCGCTGAAATCCGTTAGATCCAGCGGTGCATCTTCAGGCCATTTTGGTATAAACATCGAACAGCCCATCGCTTGCTGTGCCTGTTGCGCATAGTACATACCGGGGTTACCGGTGGTTTTACGATCGTCATCCGGGCAGATGATAAGCTCAATGCCTGGGTAGCGCGCACAAATTGCCTCGGCTACCGCTTTTAAGTTCATCGCAGACATGGCACAGAACACCGGCATGCCATACCACTTATGCAAGGTGGCGCCGGTTGCCCAGCCTTCGCATAGCATTATTTGGGGTGCATCGTTTATGTCACCAAAGCGGTAGTAACACCCTTTTACTTTGCCATTCTTTAAAAAGCGCTTGGCGCCACTTGGCAATATGCGCTGCAGGTTCACTAGCTGGTCACCTTGATACAGCGGGATAAGCAGCTCATTATTGAGCGTGCGCAGGTCAAAGGCTGGTAAGTGCTTCTTAACCAGATAAGCGTTATCTTCTGGTGCAGGCTTTGCAAAAGCCCAAATACTTTGCGCAGCTAACGCGGCCAATTCATTGCGGGCTGCAGTATCCGCATGTTGCTTTTTACTCTGCTCGATAAGTAATTTTCGAAATGGTTTAACGTTTTTAAAATCAGGTTTTCTCAGGTCAATGTAATAGTTCTGCCCATAGCGCCAGCTGCCAAACACAGCAAAACTGCCGGGCTGCGGATAATATGCGTACCAGCACGCCTGGTTGCCAGGTCGGCCAGTTGGGTCGTCTAAACGGTGAATCAAGCCGTCGGCAATAAACTGATGATCTACCGGGCCAAACACCCGGGCAAACGCATTAGCCAGGCTGTCACTCTGCACGATGGTTGCTGGCTGCTTACTGTTGCTAAGCGCTAAGCGGCTAAAACTATTTTTGTTTAGTTTTGAATGATTAAAAGACATAGCCGACCCCCTATGCCTGATCATCATTGGCGGCAGCACGACGCTGCTCAATCCATTGGTCTATGTCAGACTCCAACCACCCCACACTCTTGCCTCCAAGTGAAATGGATTTAGGAAAGGTACCGGCATTGATGCGGTTATAAATGCTGGCTTTGCACAAGCCAACCTTATGCTGCAGCAGCGGCATGCGTAAGATACGTGGTGGAACGTAGTTTAATGTTTTCATTGATAGCCCCCGATGGCTTGGTTTGGAACACGGGGGCTATGTTGAGGAATTTATCAGAGCTAGTGGCGCGGTTAACGGGAATTATCTTCTTATCTGCGCGGTTAACTCTTAACCGCGTTGTTTCTCTCGCTTTATTTGTACTTTTAACATCAACTCTTCAAATGCTCTTTGTGACATTATATTGGCATCGATACTTGGTTCATGTTTCAGAAATCGCTTCTGCAAATCTGCATACAACCTTGTTGATTGATTTAGTAGTGGGTCATCGTACTTATATACCAACTGTAATAACCCATAGATAAGTTCAGCGACAGTGCCCGTTACTCTCTCACTTATTCTTGGTTCATTTTCAAATTCTTTAGCTTCACGCTCAACTTTAAATTGCTCATCTGCAACGTCAGACGTAACGAAAACTTTTTTACCAGTGAGGTGTTCATAAACTTTAACTATCTCGCTTTCAAAAATAATGATCTGCTCAATACCTAACGAATACTCAATTCTGATATATGTTTCTGACAGCCCCCTCATTAGCAGCCCACCGAGTGCATAAAGCTGAGTGAGCGAAACCTTTGCTTCGCCGAAATATATCGTTCTCAAATCCCATTCATTTATTGCCCAAAAACCCTTTACAAAGGCAGGAACGTTTTTTTCTGAGAGCTCTTCGCTTTCCCGACTAGTCTCTTCCAGCACAAGGCTGTCCAAAGCTAAAATTCTCTCTTCGAATGAATAACCAAACCTGAAGTAAGTATGTGAGCCATAGCTACTGAACTTGAAGAACTCTTTCATTCTCTTAAGATTTTCATGCGATATATGAAAATTCGATGCTGTTACACTGTCATAGAAAACATGCAGCCGAATATTCCGGGACATTGCAAAATTTAGAACATCATCTACCTCAACTTGGCAGTCAGTAAATTGATTTAGCAATCTTACGGCTCTGTCTAGCCTGCAAAACTGAAAAGGAACCTTGAATTCTTTTTTTGCCATGAAAAACTATCCAAATTTTGCGTTAATTACATTACCAGAAAGCGCCGCAGCTTTAAGCTCATCCAGGTAATCTGCCCAGCGTTGCATCATTTCAAAGCGCTGCGGTAGGTGCTTGGTGCGGTTATATGCCCGGCCGTTGGCATCTTTAACCGAATGCGCCAGCTGTTGCTCTATCCACTCCACCCGGTAGTTCATAACTTCGTCCAGCAAGGTTCTAGCCATGGCTCTAAAGCCGTGTGCTGTCATATCGTCATTGCTGTATCCCATCGTTCTTAACGCCACCCTGATGGTGTTCTCGGACATAGGCCGGCTCATGCCGCGGTTTGAGGGAAAGACGTATTTGCTGTAACCACTGATGGGCTGCATCGACTCGAGTAACTCGATAGCCTGAGTACATAAAGGAATGATATGTTGCTGCTTGGTCTTTTCAGCGATGATCTCAATTCGCTTCTCGTCCCAATTTACGTTTGCCCACTCTAACGTTCTAAGCTCTCCTGGCCGGCAAAACCATAGCGCTGAGCACTTAAGAGCGGCCTTAACCGTGTAAGAAGCATGGTAACTATCAATGGCCAGCATTAAGCCGCCAACCTGTTTAGGGTCTGTAAGTGCGGAGAAATGGCGTTTCTTCGGTATTTGCAAAGCCCCTTTTAAATCGGCTGCCGGGTCGTGCTGAGCCCTCCCGGTGATGATGGCGTAACGAAATACCTGGCTGGCGGTTTGCTTGGCACGCCTGGCGGTTTCAACAATGCCTTTGGCTTCCATCTTACGCAGCGTATCCAGCAGCATAAGCGGGGTAATCTCTTGAATAGGCTTGCGGCCAATAAAGGGAAACAGATAGTTGTTTAGCATGCTACGGGTGCGAACTTTGTGGGTTTCACTTTTTTCCTGCATGCGTGCAGCAAACCACTCGTTAGCGATCACTTCAAAACTGTTCTCGGCGGCAAGAACACTGCTGTACTTCTTAGCTTGTTTCTCTGCTGAAGGGTCGATGCCCTTAGCCAGTTGATTACGTGCGGCGTCGCGTATTTCACGCGCATCTTTCAAACTAAGATCCGGGTAGGCGCCAATTGCCAGCGCTTTTTCTTTACCATCAAAGCGGTATTTCAGACGCCAGAGTTTGCCACCGGCCTTGGTGACCAATAAGAACATCCCGCGCTCATCACTGAGCTTGTAGTCTTTGTCTTTTGGTTTGGCCTTGTCAACCTGAAGCACTGTTAATGGCATAGCATTCCCCTGAAGCCTTATGCAGCGTGGCCTGAAGCGGCTATTGGGGGTATGCAGTTTCACACTTTGGCTATAAACCCCCAATATACCCCCACAATGTGGTGGTACTGGTTGGTTTAAGATAGACCAGTTTAAACTTAATGCCAATAAAAAACCCCGCAATTACGCGGGGTTATGGACCATTTTAGACTTGGTCAGTCTCGAATCTGGCGGAGAGAGAGGGATTCGAACCCTCGTTAGGGGTTAACCTAAACACACTTTCCAGGCGTGCGCCTTCAGCCACTCAGCCATCTCTCCGGAACTTGCGTTGCAAGCGCGGCTATACTAGGGAAATTCCCCGCCTGCTGCAACTGTTATATCGAAAAGCCGGTTGTTTCTGCCGGAATTTTCACCACAGCCTAGCCTTTGGCGATCAGGCGTTACCTTTAACCTGCTTTTTAAGCTCCGCCGCGAACCCCAGCATCCGATTTAATGGCACCAACGCTTTTTCGCGAAGTGCCGCATCAACAAAAATCTCATGCCCCGTAGTATCGGTTAATGCCGCTTCTATCGCTTTTAAACCGTTCATTGCCATCCAGGGGCAATGAGCGCAGCTGCGACATGTGGCGCCGTTACCGCCGGTTGGAGCTTCAATAAAGGTCTTATCCGGCATCTGCTGCTGCATCTTATAAAAGATGCCCTTGTCGGTTGCGACGATAAAGGTATCGTTTGGCAGTGTTTGGCTGGCTTTAATCAACTGGCTGGTAGAGCCTACCGCATCGGCTAGCTGCACTACACTATCAGGTGATTCAGGGTGTACCAGTACTGCAGCCCCCGGATATTGCTTTTTAAGCTCTATCAGCGCGTTGGCTTTGAACTCATCGTGTACGATGCAGGCTGCATTCCACAGCAGCATATCGGCGCCGGTTTGCTTTTGTACATAAGCGCCTAAATGCTTATCCGGGCCCCAGATAATTTTTTTACCCATGCTATCGAGGTAATCCACTACGTCTAAGGCTATAGATGAGGTTACCACCCAATCTGCGCGGGCCTTAACCGCAGCAGAGGTATTGGCATACACCACCACAACCCGATCAGGGTGCGCGTCACAAAATGCTGAAAATGGCTCTGCCGGGCAGCCTAAATCTAACGAGCAGGTGGCTTCCAGCGTCGGCATTAGTACGGTTTTATTCGGCGTTAAAATTTTTGCCGTCTCGCCCATGAACTTAACACCGGCGACAATCAGGGTTTTCGCCGGGTGTTCGTTACCAAAACGGGCCATTTCTAAGGAGTCAGATACACAGCCACCGGTTTCTTCCGCTAGCGCCTGAATTTCAGGGTCGGTGTAATAATGGGCTACCAGCACAGCGTCTTTTTGCTGTAACAGCTTTTTAATACGATCCTTGTAGGCTTGCTTGTCATCGCTGCTTAATGGCAGCGGCTTTTTAGGGAAGGCAAAATCTTGCTCTGTGAAATACAACGCTTGTTCCATAGGGCTCACCCGCTGGCTTAAAAGGGCGGCTATTATAGCGCTGCGTGTTGGTAAAATACAGAACATTGCATGGTGGGTCATGATGGATTCGAACCATCGACCAACGGATTAAAAGTCCGCTGCTCTACCAGCTGAGCTAATGACCCATGCAGGAAAAACGAGAATAAGTGGTGGGTCATGATGGATTCGAACCATCGACCAACGGATTAAAAGTCCGCTGCTCTACCAGCTGAGCTAATGACCCAAACAGGTGGTGTCGAAGTGGTGGGTCATGATGGATTCGAACCATCGACCAACGGATTAAAAGTCCGCTGCTCTACCAGCTGAGCTAATGACCCACTTCGATAACTTTAGTTTGTGCGCTTTGGTGGGTCATGATGGATTCGAACCATCGACCAACGGATTAAAAGTCCGCTGCTCTACCAGCTGAGCTAATGACCCCCACTGCGGACGCATATCTTACTGATTTACGGCTTTTGTGCAACCAAAAAGTGTTAAAAACCGGCTGATACTGGTCTGACTGCTCAAAATGCCAGCGGATGCTAACATCTTGTGCACAGAAAAAACCCGGCTAACGCCGGGTTGAGTTACTTAAGTGCGTCAATCCTGTCTTGCGCCAGTTTCGCTGATGTCGCAGTTGAATGCTTATCAACCAGCTGACGGTAATACCGCAGGGCTGCGTCTTTTTGGTTCTCGCGCTCGGCCACCTGACCTAATTTCAGTAAGGCGTCGGCAACTTTATTTGACTGAGGAAAATTATTCACTACCCGCTCAAAATGCGTTTTTGCCTTGGCAAGTTCGTTATTGTTAAACAATAACTGGCCTAACCAATAATGAGCATTAGGTGCATAACCTGAATTGGGGTAGTTTTGAATAAAGTTCTCGAACTCCGGAATTGCCGCTTCATAGCGCCGGTCTTTCAGCACCATGTTGACAGCTTTGTCGTACGCGTCGTTCTCAGAAACATCGCTGGAGTAGCTAGGCGTCGCCACAGGCGTGTCTACCGGCATCACAGCTGCATTGTTATTAGCAGTTGGCTGCTGGATAGCACTGACCCGACGGTCTATTTCCTGATACAAATCGCGTTGGCGTTGCAGGATTTCGTCAAGCTGATACGTATGTGTTTCAGTTACCCCCCGCAACTCACTTACCTCATCCAATAAGGTTTGTAATTGCTGTGCCATACGAAGCTGGGCCTCGGTACGGGCTTCCACAATACGCTCCAGCGTCGTCAGACGCTGCTCCAGCGAGCCGGATGGCTGCGCCGCAGTCATGGAAGTAGAGGAAGCGCGGTTACGATTAATATCAGTAACAGGCGCAGGGTTAGCACTAACACCGGTATGAACCAGTGTCAGTGCAGCGAGCAGAGTATATTTAACAGTCATGCGTATCAATACAGTAATTAGTCTGGATTAGTAGACTAACACTGCACGACGGTTTTTAGCAAAACCTGCTTCAGTACGTGACATATCAACCGGCTTCTCTTCACCGTAGCTAACAGTAGAGATTTGGCCTGCTGAAACGCCTACGTTTTGCAGATATTGCACAACAGCCTGAGCACGACGCTCACCCAGTGCGATGTTGTACTCTGGAGTACCGCGCTCGTCTGAGTGGCCTTCAATTGTTACACGTACGCTTGGGTTAGCAGTTAAAAATGCACCGTGCGCCTGCAGAGTTTCGATGAACTCAGGACGTACAGTAGCTTTGTCGAAGTCGAAGTAAATGGTGTTTTCCTGGCGCAATGCTTCCAGTTTCTGACGCATTTGTTCTGCTGGGCTCATTACCTGCTCAACAGTTTCAACCTGTACAGTCTCTTGCGGCATGTTTGATGTGTCCGCGCCTGACTGATCAGTAGATGAAGTTGAGCTACAAGCAGCCAAAGTCAGCACTGGTAATGCAATGAATAAACCTTTTAACACTTTATTTAATTTCATGATGTTGTCCTTAGTATTTAAATGTAATAACTATCTTGCTTTTCTATAAAAACGGCGACCACGCCGGCGATTTAACCTGTCCTTCGACTGCCGGCAGTCGTGCTTTAAAACGACCATCCATAGAAACCAGTGCTAACACCTGCGTTGAACCGTGCATGGTGCTGTATATGATCATCGAACCGTTCGGCGCCACACTTGGCGACTCATCCAGATTAGTCTTGGTAAGCACCTGCAGAAACCGGGTCTGACGATCCATTTTTGCGATACGGTACTCACCGCGGATGCGGTTGACCATCACCACCGAATTACCATCCGGTGTATAAGAGCCGGCCAGATTCATTTCACCTTCAAAAGTTAAACGTCTGGTCGTACCCGTTAACAAATTTACGCTATAAAGTTGCGGATTGCCACCACGCTCAGAACTGAACAACAGTTCCTTGCCATCCGGAGACCACGAAGGCTCGGTATCAATGGCGCGATGATTCGTTATCCGCGTTAACGCTTTAGTGGCAATATCCATGGTGTAAATCTCGGTGTTACCGTCTTTGGACAATACCATCGCCATCTTTCTACCATCCGGTGACCATACAGGCGCACCGTTAATGCCTGGTGTGCTGCTAAGCATAGTACGCCGGCCAGTGTAAATATCCTGAATATAGATTTGTGACTGACGTTTCTCAAAAGTTACATACGACAGTTTAGTCCCATCCGGTGACCAGCTCGGAGACATCAGCGGCTCTTTTGAGCGCAGCAGGATCTGCTCGTTGGCTCCATCATAATCTGCAACCACTAGCTGGTAAGGGAATTCCAGTTTGCGATTAACCAGCACATACGCAATTTTTGTCAGGAAAGCGCCGCGCTCGCCCGTTAGCTTTTCATATACAATATCGCTAATGCGGTGCGCATATTGACGGAACTGGCTGCCATTAATCGTTGTTTCGCGGCTATCCAGAATATGCTCGTTACTGCCACCTAAACGACCGGCATTTAAAGACTGACGGCTGGCGGCATTACTGCCTTTTAATACATCAATAAGCTCAAAACTTACGGTGTAGCGGTCAATACCAATTTCAGTGATCTGGCCGATAACAATGGCTTCTACCCCTTCACGTGACCAGGCCGCATAATCAATCTGTGCTGCGCTTTGTGGCCGCTGCGGCATTTTGATACTTGCCAGCGGACTGAACTTACCACTGCGCATTAAATCAGCTGCGATCACTTCATCCAGACGCTGACTGGGTAAGGTTGCGCCTTTAAAAGTAAAAGGTAAAATAGCGACCGGCCGAGCCGAGTCTATACCTTCTGTAATAACAATTTCCAAAGATGCCTGAGCCTGCGCACTTAGCACCGCGACGAACAAAAATAAGGTATTTCGAATAAATTTAAACATAATCAAAGTTCTGGGCTTACCGTTAAGTTAATGTCTTTTAACTGGTTATACACATCCGGGTCTGCCGATACCGGCAAAGTCCCCGCCCGATTTACGGCCCTGACTGTTGCATCACACACCGTTTGGTCACCGCTTATCACGCCAACCCGCGTTACAAAACCATTACTTGCCAGCCGTATATTTATGCGGCACGACTTTCCTCGCATCCCTTCATCAACCAGCAAGTTGCGCTGAATGGCATCACGGATGAGTGCCGTGTAGCGCTGCACCTCTGTCGCCGCTTGCTGAGCTCTTGCTGCTGCCCGTGCCTGGGCTTCTTTTGCCATTTGCTCTTGCATTGCACGTTCCTGCTCGGCCCGCTGTCTTGCTTCTGCCGCTTTACGCTCACGTTCTGCGGCAGCTTTTTCTGCAGCTTCCTGCTCGGCTTTGCGTTTTTGTTCAGCAGCTTTAGCTGCCTCTTCGGCTTTTTGGCGCTCCTGCTCTTTCGCTATCCGCGCCTGTTCAGCCTGCTTAGCTTTAGCATTTTCCTGCTCCTGGCGCTTTTTCGCTTCAGCCGCCGCAGCTTTCGCTTTTTGCGCTTCGGCATCAGCTTTGCGTTTTTCCTCAGCCACCCGCTTCAAGCGTTGCTCTTCCGCCGTACGGTTTTGCTCAGCCTGAGCTGCTCGGCGCTCCAGATCGCGAATTCGCTTTTCTTCTGCCGCTTTAGCCGCATCACGCTCGCGTTGCATTTGCTGCACGCGTTCATTCAGTAGTTTCTCGTCCACCGCCACGGCTTCAACCGGCGCCTGGCCCTCAGATTGCAAACTTACTGTCACCATCTCAGGCTTGCTGGAAAAGTCAGCACCAAACACCAGCAACACCAGTATAGCCAGATGTAAGCCAAGTGATTTTGCCAATGATGGTTCTATTACCACTGCCATATCAATTCTATTCCAGGTTGTCTGTCATCAGGCCAACAGCCGGGGCGCCCGCGCCTTTGAGCACATTGATAAGGCGAATCACTGCATCGTAACTTACTTTGGCGTCACCTTTTACAATCACCTGAGTGCCAGGCTCGATAGTCAGCCAACTGGCAACTTCCACCGTCAGTTCAGCCGCAGTAAAAGGGCCTTGCTGTTTGCCGTCTTTCTCAAAATAATACAGCCCATCCTGATCGACCGTGGCAACAAGCGGCGTTTTACCATTCTGCATCTGCTTTATAGGCTCAGCAGCAGATTTTGGTAGCTCTACTTTTACCCCTTGGGTAATAAGTGGTGTTGTCACCATAAAAATCACCAGCAAAACCAGCATAACGTCGATATAGGGCACCACGTTTATTTCGGCCTTTAACCGGCGTTTCTTACGTACATACATCAGGCAGCGTCTCCGTTATTCGATACGGCCTGACGGTGCAGAATGTTAGAAAACTCTTCAACAAAGTTGGCGTAACTGCTTTCCAATGACTCAACCTGATGCGAGAACTTGTTATAAGCAATAACTGCCGGTATAGCGGCAAATAAGCCGATAGCTGTCGCAATCAGCGCTTCAGCAATACCAGGTGCAACCATTGACAATGTCGCCTGCTCTACCGCACCCAGTGCAATAAAGGAGTTCATAATGCCCCAAACCGTACCAAACAAACCAATGTAAGGACTAATAGAGCCAACCGTAGCCAGAAAGGGTAAATGCATCTCTAACCTTTCAACTTCTCGCGACAAACCAACACGCATTGCGCGCTGTGTGCCTTCCATTACTGCAGCAGGCTGGCGGCTGTTGGTTTTATGTAACCTGGCAAACTCTTTGAAGCCTGACTTAAACAATGCTTCTAATCCGCTGTTGGCGGCACGTGCGCTGACTTCGTTATATAACTTAGATAAATCCACACCCGACCAAAACTTATCTTCAAACTTTTTCGCGTCGGTTACAGCATCACTTAATGCTTTACGACGGCGGAATATAATGGTCCAGGACATCACTGACATCGCGAGCAATATCAACATCACCAGCTGCACAACAAAACTGGCTTCAATTAACAAACTTAAAATAGATATCTCACCTGCCACGTAATAAACCCTCTGTCACTTCGGCCGGAATTGCCCTGGCCTTCATTTCCTGCAGCGAAATACAGGCCACTGTAATTTGCGCTGTGCAATTTAACTCGCCGGCGCTATTGTGTATTGTTTGCTGAAAAACCATACTAGCGCGTTTTAAGGTACTGATTTGACTGGATACCGTCAATAATTCATTAAATTTAGCTGCTTTTTTGTTATCCATTAAAACCTGAGTAACAACAAAAGCGACATTTTTTGACAATAAAAAATCCTGCTCAATACCCAAGGCACGCAACCATTCGGTGCGTGCTCTTTCAAAAAATTTCAAATAATTTGCATAGTAAACTATTCCTCCGGCGTCGGTATCTTCATAGTACACGCGCACTGGGAATGTAAAGACTGTTTCAGACATGATATTCGCTTTAATTGCTGCATATGATAAGTAACGCCGAACAACAACTCAATCATCTGTACAGATGAAACCCAACTATATTTTTCTGCGTCGCCTACTTGTATTTTTTATTAATTTCTGTCGACTGTTATTTCAACAGTAAGTTCCCGCATTTTGCACAGAATCGACTAATCCCCTTCCACGCAGGACAAACAGTAAACTCTGACCAAAACCTGACAAAAAGTAATGCTGCCCATAATCCCGATTGTACATTAACCTTGCATGAACAAAAGCCTGCAACGCTTACCACGCCTGTAATTGAACACTTTTAATACAACAAGGCCAAATCATCGCATTAATTTTTCTAATACCTAAATAGCAGTTTTTCTCGTTTGAAGTAAATACTCCAAATCTCTATCATACGCATGTGTTCTGAGCTAGCGCAAAGAGGCAGCAAAGTTTTGCTGAGTCTTAGTAAGGATCACAAAGTAATGAAATTTGTGTTTGAACCGAATTTTGTTGCTGTTTCAACATGTTCCCTGGATTTTTTGAAGCACTCCTTCAACTTGTTGCTGCCCGCTCCTTTGAGCGGGCTTTTTTTTTATTCGCGTCCAGGCTCTGACACTACAGCGTTGTTGCCTGCCAGGACGTGGGTACATGCTTTCAACTTAGTCTGATTTTGGTAAGTCGAAACCAAAATGCTTATAAGCACGTGGCGAGGCTATGCGCCCGCGTGGTGTGCGTTGAATAAACCCTTGCTGAATCAGAAACGGCTCTATCACATCTTCAATCGTATCTTTTTCTTCACCGATAGCAGCAGCTAAGTTATCCAGCCCTACCGGGCCGCCCATAAATTTTTCAATAATGGCCAGGATCAGCTTTCTGTCCATATAGTCAAAACCTTCGGCGTCAACATCGACCATCTGTAACGCAGCAGCCGCTACCTCTGGTGTAACCTGTCCATTATGTTTTACCTGGGCATAGTCCCGCACCCTGCGCAGTAGGCGGTTAGCAATACGTGGTGTGCCGCGCGAGCGACGGCCGATTTCTGTTGCACCGTCTTCATCAAGCAGCAGGTTGAGAAAATGCGCCGAGCGCAAAATGATTTTGCTCAGCTCTTCTACTTTATAAAATTCTAACCGTTGTACGATTCCGAAACGGTCACGCAGTGGTGATGTTAAAGCGCCGGCACGGGTGGTTGCGCCAACCAGCGTGAAAGGCGGTAAATCCAGTTTAATTGAACGCGCAGCAGGTCCTTCACCAATCATAATATCCAGTTGATAGTCTTCCATCGCTGGGTACAAAATCTCTTCAACAACCGGGCTTAAACGATGTATCTCATCAATAAACAGCACATCGTTTGGTTCAAGGTTGGTCAGCAGCGCAGCCAAATCACCGGCTTTTTCCAGCACCGGACCAGAGGTAGTTTTTATATTCACGCCCATTTCATTAGCTACTATCATCGCCAGTGTAGTTTTACCCAAGCCTGGCGGGCCGAAAATCAGCAAATGGTCCAACGGGTCACCACGGCCACGGGCGGCTTCAATAAAAATGGCCATCTGCTGACAAACATGCTCCTGACCGGTATAGTCAGCCAGTGTTTTCGGCCGGATAGCACGATCTATGACTTCATCTTCGCGCGTAGCAGCAGTTTGAATTAAACGGTCAGCTTCTATCATCTTTACATCATGCTCCGCAGTGCAGCTTTGATCAGCTGTTCGCTGCTCATGTCATTTTGCTTCACTTTCTGCACCGCTTTATCTGCCTGTGCCTGACTGTACCCCAGAGAAACCAGCGCACCAATTGCATCATGCTCAGCACTTTCCTGCGGGCTATATACTGCTTCATCACCTTGCAATATCAATGCATCTGTCACCGGGGTGTTGGGCGCTATACCCCAGTCTTTTAAACGGTCGCGCATTTCTATTACCAGCCGTTCAGCCGTTTTTTTACCGACGCCCGGCAACTTCACCAGCGTGCTGACGTCATCCAGTTGCACACAGCGGACAAACTGCTGCGCCGTCATACCAGACAGAATTGTCAGCGCCAGTTTGGGGCCAACGCCATTGGCTTTAATCAATTGCCGGAACAGGGCACGCTCGTTTAGATTAACGAAGCCATATAATAGCTGCGCATCCTCTCGCACGACAAAATGTGTATAAATAGTGGCTTCTTCGCCAGTGGCGGGCAGTTGATAGAAACTGGTTAGCGGCAATTGTACTTCGTAGCCAACACCGGCTACTTCAATTAATAAATCCGGTGCCTGCTTTTCCAGCAGGATACCGCGTAAACGTCCGATCATAAAATCTGCTTATTGGTTAGACCGTTATATGCAAAGCACTAGCGCAGGCGTCCACGCACGGTTTTACGTGCTTGCCCGGCCAGACTAACTAAACTTTGCTGAGTATGCCCATGACATAACGCAACTGCAAGGGCATCGGCAGCATCGGCCTGAGGGTTAGCAGGCAGTTTAAGTAAAGTGCGCACCATATGTTGCACCTGAGCTTTGTCGGCGGCGCCGGTGCCGACTACAGACTGTTTAACCTGGCGGGCGGAGTATTCGAACACTTCGAGTCCGGCATGTTTGGCAGCAACAATTGCCGCACCGCGGGCTTGTCCCAGCTTTAACGCGGAGTCTGCATTACGAGCCATAAACACCTGCTCGATAGCGAAAATGGTCGGCCGGGTTTGAGCAATTATTTCACTGACACCATTAAAAATATCCAGCAGCCGCTCAGGTAATAAATCATCCGTGTTTAAACGGATACAGCCGCTGGCAACATATTCGAACTTCATACCGCTTTGACGCACGACACCGTAGCCCGTTAACCGACTGCCAGGATCGATGCCCAGTATAACGTTCACGCTCAGCTATGCTCAGCCATCAGCTCATCACTGATATCGGCGTTATGGTAAACGTTTTGTACATCGTCACAGTCTTCGAGCTGATCGAGCATTTTAAAAAACGCAGCAACATGATCTGCATCCACCTCTGCCCGGGTTGCCGGCACCAGCGTGATTTCGCCGCTGTCGGCAATAAAGCCAGCAGCGTTTAGCGCGTCTTTTACATCACTAAATGTCTCTGCGGTGGTAAACACTTCAATACTGCCATCATCATCTGTCACAACATCTTCAGCACCTGCTTCCAACGCGGCTTCCATTAATGCATCTTCATCAGCACCGGGGGCAAATACCAGCACACCACGACGGGTAAACAGATATGCTACTGAACCGGAAGTACCAAGGCTGCCGCCCGCTTTAGTAAACGCATGCCGTACATCGGCCACTGTACGTTTATGGTTATCCGTCATTGTTTCGACTATCACGGCTACACCATTCGGGCCATAACCCTCGTACACCAGCTCTTCGTAGTTTTCACCGTCATTCGCACCAGCTCCGCGCTTAATGGCGCGGTCAATGGTGTCGCGGGTCATGTTTTCCGACAGTGCTTTGTCTACGGCTAAGCGTAGCCTTGGGTTGGCGGTTACATCAGGGTTTAACCTTGCTGCAACGGTAAGTTCGCGGATAATCTTGGTGAAAATTTTATTCTTTTTCGCATCCTGACGGGCTTTGCGATGCTTCATGTTCGCCCATTTACTATGGCCGGCCATCAGTTACTCCTTAGTTGTGGCAGCAAAGCTGCTGCCACGGTATTGCAGATAACACAGACGTGATTAAATTTATTGTGGCTTAGCGACCACACTGATGCCAAGCTCTGCCAGTTGCGCCGGATTAGCCGCCCCCGGTGCATCAGTTAATGGACAGGCTGCAGTAGCCGTTTTCGGGAACGCCATCACATCACGGATAGACGTTGCGCCGGTCATCAGCATCACTAGACGGTCCAGACCAAAAGCTAAACCGGCATGTGGCGGTGCACCGTACTTTAACGCCTCTAACAGGAAGCCGAATTTCTCAGCCGCCTCTTCATCACTAATGCCCAGCAAGGTAAACACTTTGGCCTGCACATCGGCGGTATGAATACGCACCGAACCGCCACCTAACTCTGTGCCGTTTAGTACCATATCATAGGCATTAGACAACAGCTCACCCAGTTTAAGCTCGTTGTTGGCGGTATTTAAGAATGCCGCTGTATCCAGTGGTGAGGTAAACGGATGGTGTACGGCCGAGAAGCTACCATCATCGTTCTCTTCAAACATCGGGAAGTCCACTACCCACAGCGGCTTCCAGCCTGGCTGTGTAATGGCTAAGTCTTCGCCCAGTTTCAGACGCAGCGCGCCCATGGCTTCACACACCACTTTGTAGCTGTCAGCACCGAAGAAAATTAAATCGCCGTTCTGTGCTTCGGTACGGCTGATAATGGTCGAGATGATCTCTGGCGTTAAAAACTTCGCCACCGGAGATTGCACACCCTCTGCGCCTGCGGCAATGTCATTGACCTTCATCCACGCCAGGCCCTTAGCACCGTAGATGCCAACGAAGCTGGTGTAGTTATCGATATCTTTACGCGATACCTTCTCAGCAGCGCCAGGTACTTTCAGTGCTACCACACGGCCTTTGGCATCATTGGCCGGGCCAGAGAACACTTTGAAATCAACGTCTTTTAATAAATCAGCGACATCGACAAATTGCATTGGGTTACGCAGATCCGGTTTATCCGAGCCGTATAAGCGCATCGCTTCCCAATATTGCATGCGTGGGAACTGGCCTAAATCAACACCCAGTAGCTCGTTAAACATCTGATGCACCATTTGCTCGGTAACTTCCATTACCTGCTCAGCGCTCATAAACGAGGTTTCAATATCGATCTGAGTGAATTCCGGCTGACGATCAGCACGTAAATCTTCATCACGGAAACATTTAACGATTTGATAATAGCGGTCCAGACCCGACATCATCAGCAGTTGTTTAAACAGTTGTGGCGATTGTGGCAGCGCAAAAAACTGACCTTTGTGGGTGCGGCTTGGTACTAAATAATCGCGTGCGCCTTCTGGTGTAGCTTTGGTCAGAATGGGCGTTTCCACATCCATAAAGCCATGACTGTCCATAAAGTTGCGCACGAAACTAGTTACTTTAGCACGAAACTTCAGCCGCTCCGTCATCATAGGCCGGCGCAAATCCAGATAACGGTATTTTAAGCGCTGCTCTTCGCTGTTGTTCTGGTTTGAGTCCAGTGGTAACGGCGCGGCTTTGTTCAGGATAACCAGTTCACTGGCATAGACTTCCACTTCGCCGGTAGCCATGTCTTTATTAACCTGAGACTCCGGGCGCGCACTTACCTGGCCTTTAATCTGAATACAGAATTCATTGCGTAATGTGTAAGCCACATCGAACAGGTCTTTTAAGTCCGGGTCACACACCACCTGCACCATGCCTTCGCGGTCGCGCAGGTCTAAAAATATCAAACCACCCAGATCGCGGCGACGGTTCACCCAACCGCATAAAGACACTTGTTGCCCAACATGTTGTGCAGTTAACAAACCGCAATAATGGCTACGCATTAAACCTTCCTTCTACCTTGCTAATCAGCGGCACTAAAATGACGGCTAATTATATAGAATTGACGCTTAATGTCACTGCCCGCTTACGAATTCACTGCCCGGGAAAAACAGTACTGATTTTTACCCTGCTGCTTCACGCGGTACATCAAACTGTCCGCCACTCTGAGCAACCGTGCGCAGTCAGTGCCATCATCCGGGTACACTGCGATGCCAATACTGGCACCCACCTGCACTTCACCGACAGACAATGTCACCGGCTCCGAAAGCTGATGCAGAATTTTCTCTGCAACGATGGCGGCATCGTCCCGGCTTAATAAACCGGTTAGCAAAATCGCAAACTCATCGCCGCCAAAGCGTGCCACGGTGTCGCTTTTACGTATTGCAGTACCTAAAATGGCCGCAAGTTTTTGCAGTAACTCATCACCAACCTCATGGCCAAACTGGTCATTTACTTCTTTAAAACCATCAAGGTCGATAAACAGCAACGCCAAAATTTCATTATGCCGGGCATGTTGCAACAGCGCCTGCTCTATCCTCTCTTTAATCAAAGAGCGGTTAGGGATCTGAGTCAGATCATCATGTGTCGCCATAAATCGCATTTTTTGCTCGGCCTGGCGGCGCAGCGACACCTCCCTGCGCAGCGATAAATTCCAAATCACGACAAACGTCAACAGCAAGGCAGCTACACCGCCAATCTGCCACATTGTTTGCCTGAACTGGGCCTGATTTATGCCCTGCGTTACCTGAAAGCTGAACCAATTCTGATATAATTGCTGACGCTCTTCTTTACCGATGCTGCGCAAGCCTTTATTCAGCATAACCACCAGCGGTGCATAGTCTTCCCTTACGGCAATAAGAGACGGGTAAGTGGGTAAGTCCTCCAGAATTTGAACGCGCAGATACAAATATCCAGCCTGGCGAACCATCTCACTGGCCGCCTCAACCGAATCCAGAGCATAATCAACTTTACCCTGCTGCAATAACTCCAATCCGTCACGCAACGAATTTACCGGCACTACGTTAATTTGCGGGTAAATATCATTTAAATGTCTCGCCAGTTTATAATCTTTGTATATGGCCACCTTCATTCCGTTTAGCTCACTGGTGCTTATTACCACACCTGCGTCGTGTGGCCCGATAACGGCCCATTGTGTCGACCAAAATTCGTCTGTAAAACGAGCATAGCGGCGCCGTTCTTCCTGTTCAGAAACATTAGCAATCACGTCAATCTCTTTGCGCTCCAGCGCCTCAAGCATGTCATTGAAGTTGCTGTAAATCTGGATGTTGAAATCAACTTTCAGCCGCTCAGACAACAGGTTAAACATATCAACGGTAACACCGGCCGGGTTACCGGCATCATCAACGAATTCCATAGGCGGCCAGTTATCTAACATGCCGACACGCAAATCCGGGTGTGAATTCAGCCAACTAAGTTCAGTCTCGGTTAGCGGTATTTGCTGACGAAATTGCGGGAAATACCAAAGGTCAGGTTGCACAACCCATTTTTTCTCCAACTCGATCAGCCAGTCCAATGTGAAATTTGAAAAGCCCTGACGGATTTTTTCCGCCAGCTCTGTATTGTCATCCCGGATCAGGCTGTATATCGGAGCAAAAACCATGGAATCCGGCTGGGCGACAAAAACATCATTCTGATTTAATTGCTGTAACCTGAGGGGTATGATCGCAGAAGCACCAAAAAAGCCACTTAGCTCACCATTTAAAGTAGCCTGTACCATATCTTCCAGTTGGCGGTAAGGTATAAACTCTGCGTGAGGGTAACGCCGGCGCAATTCAGCCTGATAAGGCGCATTGCCAAAGACCCCAACTTTACTTTCTGATGCTGACGTCAAGGGCGCCAACTTACGTTGGTTCAATGTGAAATAATGGGATTTAAAACCATACAATTGATACGCAGGGCCAATCCCCTGGGGTAAATTACTGTTATCCGGGAAGCCAATAACCACATCTATCCGGCCTTTTTTAAGATTTTGCAGATTGTTGGATGACGTATCAGGCACGAAAACCACTTTGGTTCCGGTTTGCTCTGCCCAGTGCTGCCACAGCTCAACAAATAGCCCCTGCGCGTCCCCTTGCGGCGACACGTGCATGTAAGGTTGATTATTAACTGACACCCCCAGTATTAAAGTATCTTTATCAGCCGGAACGCCAAGCCATTTCCGCTCCAGCTCGTCCAGGTAACTTCGACTTAGCTGTGCTGTGGCCTGGGACAATTGTTCTGCCAATACCTTATTCTGCGGCATCACTGCAAATGCCAGCTCCATGCGGCTTAATGCAATACGCCGGTGCATCGGAAATAAACGTCTGAGCTCAGTATGGCCATTAAACTGTTCCGGTAGCCGATCAAGCCCGGCAAAAGCTGCAATCTGCCCATCCAGTGCAGCCTGATACAGTGCAGAAACATTAGGAAAATACTTGAAGTTGCCTCGCGGCAATTGCTGTTTCAGCACAGCAAGATGACCAGTGTTTTCGATAACCCCTATGACAAGCGGCTGCAGGTCTTTTATCGCATTAGCCCCCACCAGATCCCGCATAACGTAGAGATTACTGAACGCATCGATATTTAAGTCAGTTAGCAAAAAGGTGGCCGCACGCGCCGGGGTACGCCCGACAGCGCCGTGCAGGTCAACCTCGCCGGATTGCAGCAGCTTCAATGTGTCTGGCCAGTCAGCCGCGACAAACTTAATACTGATATTCTGCTGACGCCCGATTTCGTGCCAGTAGTCTATAACCAGCCCTGCTACCTCACCGTTATCATCAGTAAACATATAAGGATAAGAGTCTACACTGACGGCTACCTTTAACTGCTGCGGTAATGGCGCTGCGACCGCACCTGTTATGCACAGCAGAAAAACAAACACTGATACCAAGATAGATTTACCAATCATTATGTTATGCTTCCTGACTGCAGTACCTTTAGTTTTACGCCGCCACTTTCATAAGGTCAAGTTGCTGATGTTATATCTTGGTTGCCCGGTATGGGCCAACCCGAAATGGAAAACAAGCCTGCTTAGCGCCGATGCCAAGCCGGCAGATTTCCTGGCGCAGTACGCCCGTTTTTTTAATTCAGCAGAAGGAAATACTACATTCTATGCAGACCCGTCTTCGGAAACGCTGCAACGTTGGCACCAGGATACACCGACACATTACCGCTTTGTCTTGAAGGTACCACAGCGCATCAGTCATGCTGATAGCGGTGATCACGCAGAACAATTAACCGATTGGTTAAACCGTATGACAGCACTGGCAGATAAGCTGGCGCTGGTGCATTTACAACTGCCAGCAAGTGCCGGGCCTTTGCAGCTGCAGCGGATAAGCCAGATGGTACAGCTGATTAGCCAGAACAGACGCTGCGCGCTGGAGGTACGTCATCCGGCATTTTTTGATAAAGCCACTTATGAAATTGCGCTGCACAAGATGTTACAACAGTTTGATGCCGAGCGCGTCGTTATTGACAGCCGGGCGCTGTTTGCCGTCGCCCCCACCACACCAGCGTTAGTGGATGCGCATGCCAAAAAACCCAGGGTACCGGTGCATGCCATCAGTTTTAGCTCTACACCTTTACTGCGCTTTATTGGTAGCGACGATATGGCGCTGAACAGGCAGTTTTATCAGCCCTGGCTTAAAAAAGTGCAGCAGTGGCTGGATGAGGGTAAAACCCCGTTTTGCTTTTTTCATACGCCGGATAACGATTTAGCCCCACAACTATGCCGTCAGTTCGCCCGCGATTTGAATTACCCGCATCAGTGCCTGGCCACCTGGCCGGGTGAGCAACAATTCAGCTTGCTGTAGTGTTTAACAGATTTGCGTTAAACTAGCAGCCATTTTTATCGCCATACTTAACATGCACGCCAGATAACCCTATGCAAAAAGATGACATTTTCGCCGAGCCGCTGGCTCAGGTACCCGACTTCAGCTTTGATGCTCAGGTCGCCGACGTTTTCCCGGATATGATCCAGCGCTCTGTACCCGGTTACCAGACAATTATTCAGACCATCGGTAAACTCAGCAGCAGGTTTCAGCAGGCTGACAGTAACTACTACGACTTAGGTTGTTCATTGGGTGCAGCAACGCTGGCCATGCGGCGTAACATTGACGCGGTAAACAGCAATATTATTGCCGTCGATAATAGCAGTGCGATGGTGGAGCGCTGCGAGCGACATTTGCAGGCGTTTCGCTCTGAGGTGCCGGTACAGGTAAAACTGGCAGATATCCGTGAACAAAGTATTGAAAACGCTGCCATAGTGGTAATTAACTTTACGCTGCAGTTTTTACCCAAAGCCGACCGTAGCGCGCTGTTGCAACGGGTTTATCAAGGCCTGAAACCGGGCGGTTTACTGCTCCTTTCAGAAAAATTTGTCAGTGCTGACAGCACAGCAAACGACTTACTTGTCGAGCTGCACTACGACTTTAAACGCGCCAACGGTTACAGTGAGCTGGAAATCAGCCAAAAACGCAGCGCGCTTGAAAACGTGATGAAACCGGATACGCTGGCCGAGCATCAACAACGTTTAACTGCAGCCGGCTTTAGCAGCCAGACACTGTGGTTTCAGTGTTTTAACTTCTGCTCTATGGTGGCAATCAAATAAGGTCAGCTATGCTCGATTTCACTTCGTTTTATGCCCAACTGGCCAGCAACAAACTGCACAAGTGGCTGGAATCACTACCAGCGCAGTTAGCCAGCTGGAGCAAAGATGCGCTGCACGGTGATTTTAAACAGTGGCAAAAAGTCATTGCTAATTTACCCACAACAAAAAGCAGCCTGACTGAATTAAAAAGCGCTGTGCAGTTTGGCCATACAGACGATATCAGCAGCGGTGAAGCGCAGCAGATCCGTTATTTGCTGCAACAATTAAAACCCTGGCGTAAAGGCCCATTCAGCATTCATGGTATCGATATTGATACCGAGTGGCGCTCTGATTTTAAATGGGACAGAGCACTGCCGCACATTGCCCCGCTGCATAACCGTTTTGTGCTCGATGTGGGCTGCGGCAGTGGTTACCACTTGTGGCGCATGCGTGGAGAAGGCGCAGAGTTTGTGGTAGGTATTGACCCGTCGCAACTGTTTTATGCCCAGTTTCAGGCGATAAAACACTTTAACCCGGATCCGGCAGTAAACCTGATCCCAATTGGGATAGACGATATGCCAGTGCTCAAACAATTCGATACCGTGTTTTCGATGGGGGTACTGTACCACCGTCGCTCGCCGCTGGACTTTTTACAGCAACTAAAGAACCAGTTACGACCGGGTGGCGAACTGGTTCTGGAAACCCTGGTGGTTGAAGGTGATGAGCACACTGTACTGGTACCCGGTGAACGCTACGCCAAAATGCGTAATGTCTGGTTTATTCCAAGCGTTGCGGCGCTAACGCACTGGCTGCAGCGGTTAGGTTTTAGCAATGTTCGGCTGGTGGATTTAAACCATACCAGCCTGGCAGAGCAGCGTAAAACCGAGTGGATGGAAAACGAAAGTTTGATTGATTTTCTTGATGCAACTGATCATAGTAAAACCATTGAAGGCTACCCTGCCCCGCTGCGGGCGGTGCTTATTGCCGATAACTAGAATTAAAGAGTGGTATTAGCGTTATGCCCTATCGTCCGCGCTCAACCCTGGAACAATGGCGCATACTACAGGCTGTAGTGGACGCCGGTGGCTATGCTCAGGCTGCAGAGTTACTGAGTAAAAGCCAGTCATCGTTAAATCATGCTGTTGCCAAGCTACAAACCCAGCTCGGCGTAGAGCTGTTAGAAGTACGGGGACGCAAAGCCTATCTGACCGAAGCTGGTGAGGTGATGCTGCGCCGCTCACGTTTACTGACGCAACAAGTAGAAGATTTAGAGCTATTGGCGGCAAACATTGATCAGGGCTGGGAGCCGGAGATCCGGGTAGCAGTTGAACTTGCCTACCCGCGACGTTTTTTAAATGCAGCGCTGGCCGCTTTTTACCCGCTAAGCCGCGGTAGCCGTATTCAACTGATAGACAGTGTTATTACCGGTAGTACCGAAATTATTCAGCAGAAAAAAGCCGACCTGGTCATCGCCGCATCCGCCATTATTCCCAAGGGCTATCTTGGTGAGCCGCTGTGTGTTACCCGTTTTGTACCGGTAACCGGCCGCGATAACCCGCTTGCGGGTATAACTGAACTTGATCAAAACGAGTTGAGCCAGCATTTGCAACTGGTTATTCGCGACACCGCACAAAAGCCACTGGATAATGTCGGTTGGCTGCGCGCTGAACAGCGCTGGACCGTCGATAATTTTTATGAAGCCATTGAAATTCTGCAGCTTGGTCTTGGTTTTTGCTGGTTACCCGACTTTATGGTTGAAGACGCCTTACAACAAGGCAGCCTGATACAACTTAATATGAAACAAAGCAGCGAACGTATTGCCGCCATCTCACTGGTTACGCCCAAGGAAGAAACCCTGGGGCCAGGCAGTAAACAGTTACGCCAGTTAATCCTGGCAGCCCATCAGAAAAGCTGAGGCCACTATGCAACAATCAGAACTGAATCAACTTATGCAAGATGCTGCCGCCGATGCAGTATCCTACGCAAAAGAGGAACATCAACAAACGCTGGATGGCAATATTGACAGCTTAACTGCTGTAGATAATGTGCTTAGCCAATTACATGCAAGGGAAAAAGCCAAACACCATTCAGCAGAAATGCTGTTTACGTTATCAAACATTCTGGGGGCTTACATAGGTGAGTTGTTTATTGCTCATGTCGGCGGCCATTGGCAACACAACCAGCAGGATGAAACTGCACCTTTTGTTTTTGTGCAGTTCCAGGATAAGGAATTTCCATTTGCATCAGTGTGTTACCATAAAATAACCCGTGATGACAGCATCAGTTTGCACGGTTATGTCAAACAGGCAATGGCAAATGCTATGCAGTAAGGCTTTTGTCGGCGGCGTTAAGCAGGTAAAATGCCGCCAATTTTAAGCCTTTCCACTTTCAGCCATTCGAGGATAGCCGTGAGCGAGCAGAAAACATCTTTAAGCTACAAAGACGCCGGAGTAGATATTGACGCAGGAAACGCGTTAGTAGAACGAATTAAAGGCGCCGTTAAACGCACACGTCGTCCGGAAGTTATGGGTGGTTTAGGCGGCTTTGGCGCGCTGTGCCAAATCCCTGCCGGCTACAAAGAACCGGTACTGGTATCGGGTACTGACGGTGTCGGCACTAAGCTGCGTTTAGCTATGGATCTGAAACGTCATGATGGCGTGGGTATCGATCTGGTCGCCATGTGTGTAAATGACTTAGTGGTACAAGGTGCAGAACCGCTGTTTTTCCTGGATTATTACGCCACCGGTAAACTGGATGTCGACACTGCTTCAGCTGTGGTCAATGGCATCGCCGAAGGCTGTTACCAGTCAGGTTGTTCACTGGTTGGCGGCGAAACCGCCGAAATGCCGGGCATGTACCACGGCGAGGACTACGACATCGCGGGCTTCTGCGTTGGCGTAGTAGAAAAAGCGGACATCATCGATGGCAGCAAAGTGCAACCAGGCGACCAACTGATTGCCCTGGCATCATCCGGACCGCATTCAAATGGTTTTTCGTTGATCCGTAAAGTATTAGAAGTGAGCGGACAAAGCCCGGATACACAGCTCGAAGGCAAGTCAATCGCTGACCACCTGCTGGAACCGACCCGCATTTATGTGAAAAACTTACTGGACCTATTCAAGCAAACTCCGGTGCACGCACTTTGCCACATCACCGGCGGTGGTTTTTGGGAAAACATCCCGCGCGTGCTGCCAGAAAATACCAAAGCCGTTATCGATGGCACCAGCTGGCAGTGGCCGGCAATTTTCAACTGGCTGCAGCAGCAGGGTAATATCAGCCGTCATGAAATGTACCGCACCTTTAACTGCGGTGTGGGCATGATCGTAGTGGTACCGCAGGATAAACTGCAAACCGCCCTTAGCTTATTAAGTGCTGCCGGTGAAACTGCCTGGCATCTGGGCGAAATTCACGCTGCCGCTGCCGGTGATGAGTTAGTGGTAATAAACGAATAAGGCCTGTCATGAAATCTATTGTTGTACTGATTTCGGGCAGCGGCTCCAACCTGCAGGCCATTATCGATGCCTGCAGCAGCGGCTTTATCCCGGGGAAAATTAGTGCCGTTATCGCCAACAAAGCGAATGCTTACGGCCTGGTACGGGCCAGCGATGCCGGCATTACCACTCAGGTGTTAAGCCACAAAACCTATGCCAGCCGTGATCATTATGACGAAGCGCTGATAGACGCTATCGACCAGCACCAGCCTGATCTGGTGGTGCTGGCAGGTTTTATGCGTATTTTAACCCCGGCTTTTGTGCAGCATTATGCCGGCCGTTTGCTGAATATTCACCCCTCGCTGCTACCTAAATACCAGGGCCTGAATACTCACCAGCGCGCCATTGACGCAGGCGATACCGAACACGGTTGCAGTGTGCATTTTGTAACCGAACAGCTCGATGGCGGCCCGGTAGTACTGCAGGCGAAAGTGCCTTTATTCAGCGACGACGACGTGGCAACACTGTCTGAGCGTGTTCATGAACAGGAACACCGAATTTATCCGTTAGTTGTACGCTGGTTTTGCCAAAACCGTTTACAACAGCAAGCAGATCAGGCATGGTTGGACGGCAATATTTTAGCAGCCAACGGTTACGCCAATGATGAAGAAGATTAACTGGCGCTTATGGGCGCCTTTTATTGTAGTTGCAACCTTATTTACCAAAAGCCTTTACGCCGAAACGCCCAAGCTGAGTAGTTTCAATGCCGACTATATCGTCTATCGTGCCGGTAAAAAGCACGGTGAAGCTAACCGCTATCTGAAAGTCACAGAGCAAGGCTATCAGGCGGGTTATAGCAGCGATATCAGCTGGATGATATTCTCTGATTCACGTCGTGAAACTTCTGATTTTATACTCGAAGATGGCAGAATAAAGCCACTGCGTTACACCATGCAGCGCTCAGGCACCGGGCCGGACCGCTACTATGAACTTAACCTTGACCGCCAGCAGAACATACTGCGCGAAGGTAAAAACCGTAAGCCAAAAGATGTTAGCTGGCAAGACGACTGGCTGGATCAAATAAGCTATCAGTTGCAGCTGGCGCTGGATTTAAAAGCCGGCCAGACAGAGTTTCATTACAACGTATTAAACCGGCATGGCGACAGTAAAATGTACCACTACAAAGTCGTCGCTGAAGAAATGCTGCCTTTACCTTATGGCAATATCAAAACACTGCGTATTGCCCGTATCGAACAAAACAGCGACAAACAAATTTATGCCTGGGTAGCGCCTGAGCTTGACTATATGCTGGTAAGGCTGTGGCGCGGTGAAGACAACGTTGAGCAATTCGACGTCCAGCTGCATAAACTGGATTTTACGCCGGCCATTCAGGCCAGCGCTTCACCATAGCGAAACAGCTGACTTTCACCACTTTGCATTTGATGCCACTGCTCATTATTCGTCAGTGGCTCAGTGGCAATAATGGTCACAACATCATCCGGCGTGGTTTCACGGCTGAAATCAATATCGACATCCACATCTGACAAACGGGCCATGCCAAAAGGTGCCCGCCGCGTGATCCAGTGCAGCTTGGTGCTGCAGTAGGTTAATAAGTACTCACCATCGGTCAGCAGCATATTAAACACGCCGAGTTTTTGCAGTGTTTTGCATTGACGCTGAATAAACTTAAACGCCACTTTACGGCTTGGCGGTTTGTCCGGATAACGTTTATCCAGCGCACTGAGCAGATAACAAAACGCCCGTTCACTGTCTGTGGTGCCAACCGGCGTGAACCGGTCTACCGGCAGCTGCTGGTAATCACTTAACTGACCATTATGAGCATAGGTCCAGTAGCGCCCCCACAACTCACGACTGAACGGGTGGGTGTTTTCCAGGGCGACACGGCCACGGTTAGCCTGCCTGACATGGGCGATGACAGCACAGCTTTTTATCGGATAATCCGACACCAGTCTGGCGATCTCTGACTGATAGCTTGGCAGCGCATCTTTAAAGGTGCAAACGCCTTTGTTTTCATAAAATGCCACGCCCCAGCCATCTTTATGCGGCCCGGTGCGACCGCCCCGCTCCTTCAAACCTTTAAAACTAAAACAGATATCGGTTGGCACATTGGCTGACATGCCAAGTAGTTCACACATAGTACATCTTACCTTAAGCAGACTAAGCCGCGTCGACCGGCTATGCTTAAGCGTATAAGTTGCCACTTCAGCTGACAATCACTTTCTGTGTTGTACTGTTCAGGGCTTGCAACTTTGTGCAAAGCGTTCTACTCTAGCCGGATAGTGGTCAGACCTCTGATTGGGAGTAAAAAATGGAAATGTTAATTCTATGCGTGGTGCTTGTTGCCGCCATTGCGGCTCTGGCATATAACCGGGCCAGTCTTACCATGTTTACAGCAGCCATCGCCATTATCCTGGCTATTGGCACAGCGCTAGACGTGGTTTCTACCTTGGGCTGGGTTATATTTTTGTTAGTGGCTTTGCCACTGAATATTGCCAGCGTGCGTCAGCAATACCTGACGAAGCCGCTGCTGAAACTGTACCGCAAAATTATGCCGGAAATGTCCAGCACAGAAAAAGAAGCGATTGATGCCGGTACCACCTGGTGGGAGTCAGATCTGTTTCGCGGTAACCCAGACTGGCACAAGATGCATAATTTCCCGGTTCCGCGCTTAAGTGCTGAAGAACAAGCGTTCCTCGACGGTCCGGTAGAAGAGCTACTGGCCATGATGGACGACTGGCACACCACGCATGAGCGGGCAGATCTGGCACCTGAAGTCTATCAGTATCTGAAAGACAAAGGTTTCTTCGCCATGATCATCAAAAAGCAATACGGTGGTCTGGAATTTTCTGCTTATGCCCAGTCTTGTGTGCTGCAAAAATTAACCAGTAAAAGCATGGTGTTATCAAGCATTGTCGGTGTACCTAACTCGTTAGGCCCGGGTGAGCTGTTGCAACACTATGGTACTGATGAACAGAAAAAACACTACTTACCGCGCCTGGCTAAAGGCCTGGAAGTACCCTGTTTTGCGCTGACCAGCCCGGAAGCTGGCTCTGACGCTGGTGCGATTCCGGACACCGGCATCATTTGTAAAGGCGAATGGGAAGGCAAAGAAGTCATCGGTATGCGCCTGACCTGGAACAAACGTTATATTACGCTGGCGCCTATCGCGACAGTATTGGGTCTGGCATTTAAACTGTACGACCCGGAAAAACTGCTGGGTGACAAAGAAGAGCTGGGGATTACCTGTGCCCTTATTCCGGTAACCACACCAGGCGTCAAAATTGGCCGCCGTCACTTCCCACTGAACGTACCGTTCCAGAACGGTCCTACTCAGGGTGACAATATCTTCGTGCCGCTGGATTACATTATCGGTGGCGCAAAAATGGCCGGCCAGGGCTGGCGCATGCTGGTTGAATGTTTGTCGGTAGGCCGTGCTATTACGCTACCCTCTAACAGTACCGGCGGTATTAAAGCCGTTGCTATGGCGACCGGTGCTTATGCCCGTATCCGCCGTCAGTTCAAACTGCCTATCGGTAAAATGGAAGGCGTTGAAGAAGCAATGGCCCGCGTCGGCGGCTATGCCTATATGGCTGAAGCATCAACCACTATGTCGGTTGGCGCTATCGATTTAGGTGAGAAACCGTCGGTTATCTCTGCCATTACCAAATACCATATGACCGAACGTATGCGTCAGGCCATTATTGATGCGATGGATGTGCATGGCGGTAAAGGTATCTGTATGGGGCCAAATAACTATCTGGCCCGTGGTTATCAGGGTGCACCGGTTGCAATTACCGTCGAAGGTGCCAATATTTTAACCCGCAACATGATTATCTACGGTCAGGGTGCTATCCGCTGCCATCCTTATGTACTGGCTGAACTCCAGGCAGCGCAGCTGGATGATGAAGCGGCAGCAGTCACTGCTTTTGATAAAGCACTGTTTGGTCATATTGGCTTTGCTATCAGTAACTTCTTCCGTACGTTCTGGTTATCGTTAAGCGGTGGCGTGTTTAGCACTGCACCTTACAGCGATGCTACTGCAAAGTACTATAAACAGATGAACCGCTTCAGTGCTGCTTTAGCCCTGATGTCGGATGTAGCAATGGGCACCCTGGGTGGTGATTTAAAACGCCGCGAGCGCATCTCTGCCCGTCTGGGTGACATCTTAAGTATGCTGTACCTGACATCAGCAGTGTTAAAACGCTTTAATGATGAAGGCCGTAAAGCTGAAGATCTGCCACTGGTGCAATGGTGCTGTGAAGACAACCTGGCTAAAGCCCAACTGGCTTTGGACGAACTGTTTGATAACTTCCCGAACCGTATCGTCGGTACAGTGTTAAAACGCGTGGTGTTCCCATGGGGCCGTACGCTGCGTAAAGCCTCTGATGTTACCGAGCATAAAGTTGCCCGTATCATGCAGACACCAGGCGAAGCCCGCTCACGCCTTGGCCATCACTTATACCTGAAAAACGAGCCGCTGAATCAGCTGGGCAGAATGGAGCAGGCATTAAAAGATGTGCTGGTTGCCGAGCCTGTGTTTGATAAAGTCAGCCATGCTGCCGGTAAACGCCTGCCGTTTTACCGCCTGAATGAAGTGGCCGACTTAGGTTTAGAGCTGAAAGTTATCAGCGAAGCCGAAGCCAAGCTACTGCGTGACGCTGAGCAAGGCCGACTGTTCGCTATCAATGTCGATGACTTTGAGCCAGAGTATCTGGCAGCAGATAAAACCCTGACCCAGCAAGGCGCCGGTGCGGTGGAGAAAGACAAAAAAGATAAAGCAGCCTGATCTCTCGCTGCTAACAAAACGCCGGCTTAATAGCCGGCGTTTTTATTGTGGGTAACAATGTTTGTGTTAATCGAAGTTTACCTGCAGCTCTGCTGAGCAGCTGCCGGTAGCCGGCTGACAAATTTTATAGCTGAATGACACTGCCTCTGAGCGGAAGCTATCGTTGATTAAACCGGAGCGGTTCAGCGGTTTAATTTGCTCATTGTCACGGTACAACATTAAACCACTGCCCTCACCTGACCAGCGTAGCTGCGTCAGCTTCATGCCAAAGCGGGCACTGACAGTACGCTGTAATTGCAGACTGACATCCAGCTCAGGTATCGCAGCTGGCAGGTCAAATGCCACTACAACTGGATCGTGATCTGATGAGCGGTAAGCATCAGCAGCATAGTAATCAACCAGATGCTGCTCTGACTTGTTCTCAGTGTTGTAATCCAGCACTATCGGCTCGTCAGCATTAATATTCCACTTGGTGGCATCGGCCAGATGCTGCAGAGCTACATCATTAAGCAGTGCATGGTCGAGTGAGCCAGACATACCCGAGAACACATAACCGTGGCCGGGTTCTTTACCCAACGCTTCAAACACATTGATGTAACCTGCTTGCGCCAACGCCATGATAGGATCTTCCTTAGCATAAGCATTCAGATCACCAATCACCAATGCCGGCACCTGTGCAAAATGCTCTGCGGCGAACACGCCTATAGCCTGCGCCGCACGGGTACGCGCTATATTGCACTGGCCCTGGCCATCACCCTTATCGCCATCAGCACTGCCACAGCCTGAACCTTTCGATTTCAGGTGATTCACCATCACAGCAAACTCCGCATCGTTTTCCAATAAGCGGAAACGCTGCGCCAGCATAGGCCGGTTGCGGCTATCATCAAACAAAGCTACACCCTGCTCGTCCAGCGCTGAATTGGCTGAGTTCAGTATCAGCAGCTCTGCAGCAGGCTCCACCAGGTCGCTACGGTAAATTAGGCCAACCGCAATTTGATCGCTGCCGACCGGGCCACCGGCGTTAATATACTGCCAACTGTCATTACCTGTTGCCGTGCGCAAGCCCCTGACTAAATCAGCAATAGCCGACGAGCTGTTGTAGCCATCGTTTTCAATTTCCATTAAACCGATAACACTGGCATCAAGTGCACTCATCGCTGAAAGAATTTTTGCCCGCTGGCGTTCAAACTCAAATGCTGTATGCGCGCCACGTGCCGTTGGGAAACCGCCGCCAATGCCGTCACCATTAAAGTAGTTCAGCACGTTAAAGCTGGCGACTTTCACATTGCCTGCTGCGGCCAACTCTGGTGCTGCAGTGCGCGGGTTGGTCTGGATAAAGGTTGGTGCTACAGTTGGCATTACGCGGTATTCATTGAAGCTGTAATGCACGGTACCCGCAAGCCCCGTTACCGTATCGCCGCTGCGTACCGTATTAAATGCCGATAAACCGCCGGTTGGGTAAGGTACTGTTGCCGGGTTTTGTACCGTGCTGGCATCATCGATTAGAATCTTGTTCAGCGCATGCTGGGCGTCCAACGCAATTGCTTCTGCGCCTGGCATAACCACCTGAGTTGGCGTATAACGGCGACCGTTTGATAAGGTAAGCTCGCCATAGCGGCCCAGCGTGAAGGTATCATTTACTGTCAGTGGCTGACTAAAGCGCACCAACATACCTTCCACCGCTTCAAGCTCGGTAAGAGAGGCTACCGGCAGGCTCATTTCTACCGGCTCTGGCAATGCACTGCTACCACAATCCAGCGTGGCTGTAATATCCGCCAGCTGTGTCTGGGTGAAGTATTCACCCACAGTGCCTTGCAGGCGTACGCGCTGACCAACATCAACAGCAAGCGCGCTGTTATTGACATAAACAAACAAGCCTTCAGAGGTTGTTGCATCGCCATCCTGCTCGCTACCAACTGCCTGCACTGTGTAGCCTTTCAGACCCGGCAGAGTTTGGGTAACCACGGCTTCTATCTGCACCACCTGGCCCACTAACGGGCTGGCACTGCCAGCGCCCTGAATAGCTGAAATGGCCGTCGTGGGCTCACCACAATTTAATATCGGTTCAGGATCCGGATCCGGATCACCCGGGTTGCCGCCTTCACCATTAAATAAGCCAAGATCGTCAAAGCTGTTGGTAGCAAAAACGTCCCACTGAACAGCCGGATCAAATACATCGCCGGTATTGGTGTCATACGCGACATTTTTACGCCGCAAGGTGCGGTCTATTGTCGTCACATCACCGCTTGTCCAGGCAGAACCCGGATCAAAACCGATCTGACCGAATGAGTCGATAACCACATCATTCTTAGTCAGTACTATGGCGTCATCGCCATTCCACAGGCTTTGGCCTGAAGTCTGATCAGCCAGCGCAACCAGCTCAGCCACGGCGGCACTGGAGGCATAGACAAAAGTACTTTTTGCCGCCACGCTGCCTTGCAGATTAACCGTTGTACCGGCAGAGTTATTGCCGTTGAAATACACTTTAATCGCATAGCCATCAAGTGAAATGGCAGCATCGGTTGGGTTATACAGTTCAAGCGCTTTATTATTGCCTGAACCTTCCACGTATTCTGAAATAAACAGCTCGGCATTCACTGCCGGTGCCAGTAACATGGCGATAGTTGCTGATAGCGTCCTGAGTTTCATGTTTTCTCCCTGCTTTATTATTAAGGACAAGCGAATATAAAACGCTTTTATGGCAGAATCATTAACTTTAGATAAATAACCTGGTCTATTTTTTTACACAAAATCGTCAGTAAATTTTACTCACCTTCAGCGCAGCGGTTACTTAAGCCTGCCAGGACAAAATCAGCCGTAAAGACATCTAAATTTTTAACTGCTACTTCCATCCGCGTAGCGGATCGGGTTTACTAAAGCCCGCCCTATTAACGGAGAAACCCCATGTTTAAAGTAAACCAGTATTTTGACGGCAAAGTTGCCTCTATCGCCTTTGCCGGTGAGCAACTACCCGCCACGGTAGGTGTAATGGCACCGGGCGAGTACGAATTTGGTACCAGCCAGCACGAAGTCATGACCGTGATTAGCGGCGCACTCACTGTACTGCTGCCCGGCAGCAATGGCTGGCAAACCTTTAGCCGTAACCAGCAGTTTGAAGTACCGGCCAACAGCAAGTTTCAGTTGCAGGTGGCAGTAGATACCGCGTACCTTTGCACCTACGCCTGATACAGCTATAAGGACAACGCAATGCGCGGTATGCGCTCTGCAGCAAAACAACCGGCCCCGACCAAGCGGCCGGAAGCCACTAACCTGAAACAAACGCTAACAATGCTCTGGCCCTATCTGTGGCAGTTTAAGTACCGCGTATTGCTGGCCCTGCTGGCGCTGATTGCCGCCAAGGCTGCAG
Organism: Rheinheimera aquimaris; assembly: GCF_020531985.1. Lineage (GTDB taxonomy): Bacteria > Pseudomonadota > Gammaproteobacteria > Enterobacterales > Alteromonadaceae > Alishewanella > Alishewanella aquimaris. The sequence continues at coordinate 346,049 of NZ_JAJAVQ010000003.1, forward strand.
TACTGCTTATGCCACTGGCGCTTAAATATATTGTTGATGCGCTGGATAGTGGCCAGCATACGTTGGTGCTGGTACCGGTAGTGTTGTTGCTGCTATACGGCGGTCTGCGCTTTGCCGGGGTGTTTTTTGGTGAAGTACGCGATGCACTGTTTGGCCGTGTTACCGAGCACGCCATGCGACAGCTTGGCCTTAAAGTGTTTCAGCAGCTGCACAGTTTAGAGCTGGCATTTCATCTGGACAGGCAAACCGGCGGCATCAGCCGCGATATTGAGCGCGGCACCAACGGCTTAAGTTTTTTAATGCGCTTTCTGATGTTTAACATCGCACCAACGCTGTTTGAAATTCTGGCAGTGGCGGTAATTTTCGCCACGCTGTTCTCGCCGTTGTATTCCGTGGTTACTGTACTGGCCGTTGCGCTGTACATTTTTTTTACGGTGGTGATTACCGAGTGGCGCAATAAATACACCCGCGAGGCCAATCAGGCTGATAACACCACTAACAGCCGCGCTATCGACAGCCTGCTGAACTACGAAACGGTAAAATACTTCAATAATGAGCACTACGAAGCCCAAACCTACGACAGTTTTTTAGCCAAATGGGAGCAGGCACGGTTAAAAAACCGTTTAAGCCTGCTGGCACTGAACTCGGGGCAGGCTTTTATAATTGCCGCCGCCATCACCGCGCTAATGTGGCTGGCCGCTGATGAAGTGGTCAGCAAGCAACTGACATTGGGCGATTTGGTGATGGTTAATGCCTATATGATCCAGCTGTTTTTACCGCTTAACTTTTTAGGTTTTGTTTACCGCGAAATTCGCCGCGCCTTAACTGACTTGGAGAACATGCTGGGCTTATTAAAACGTAAGCCACAAATAACCGACCATCCAGACGCCGCAGAGCTGCAGTTGAAAAAAGGCGAGCTGCAATTTGCCGAGGTGAGCTTTGGCTATCAAGCCAGCCGCCCTATTTTGCGCCAGCTGAGTTTTCGGGTAGCGGCCGGCACTAAAGTGGCGGTCGTTGGTGCCAGTGGCGCCGGTAAAAGCACGCTGGCACGTTTGCTGTACCGCTTTTACGATGTCAGCGCTGGCAGCATCCGCATTGATGGTCAAGACATCAGCCGTGTTACGCTCGACAGCCTGCGCCGCGCTATTGCAATAGTGCCGCAGGATACCGTGCTGTTTAACAGCAGCATCCGTGACAATATCCGCTATGGCCGCCCCGATGCCAGCGATGAAGAAATCGACCATGCCATAGAGCTGGCACATTTAACCGGCTTTATTGCCAGCCTGCCCAAAGGTGACGCTACCGAAGTGGGCGAACGCGGCTTAAAAGTGTCCGGCGGTGAAAAGCAGCGCATCGCTATTGCCCGCGCCATCTTAAAACGCTCGCCAATACTGGTGTTTGATGAAGCCACTTCCGCGCTGGATTCTGCCGCTGAGCAGGCCATATTGCAGGCCATGCGCGAGGTGGCTCGTAATCATACCAGCCTGGTCATAGCGCATCGCTTATCTACCATTACCGATGCAGACAATATTATCGTGCTGAAAAACGGCGAACTGGCCGAGCAAGGCACGCATGATGAGCTGCTCGCAGCCAAGGGTGAATATGCCCGCATGTGGCAGTTACAGCAAAAACAGCAGCACTGAGCTGCTGTATACTGGTTTGCTTATAGCGCTGTGGCTATACTGGCAGCGCTAATTACAATAACGATATACCAGGGGATACCTATGACACCTTTTAAACTCTCGCTGACAGCAGCCTTAGTTGGCTCAGCGTTACTGCTGGTCGGCTGTGGCGACAAACCACAAACCGCCGCCCCCGCTAAAGCGGAGCAACGCGCCTTAACCGAAGCCGATGCGGTCGCTTTTTTAGATGAAACGGCAACCAAGCTCGAGCAGCTGTACTTAGAATCTAACCGCGCCGAGTGGATTTATTCTAACTTTATTACTGAAGATACCGCATCACTGGCGGCTGATGTCAACGAAAAGCTGACAGTAGAAATGGTAAACCTGGCCACGGCAGCGGCGAAATTCGACCAGGTAGCATTGTCGGATGACAGCCGCCGTAAGCTGGATAAACTGAAACTGGCCCTGACCTTACCGGCACCGCAAGATGCAGCAAAAACCGCCGAGATGGCGAAAATCGTCGCCGAATTAGGTGGCCTGTATGGCAAAGGCAAATATTGCAAAGCCGATGGCAAATGTTTATCACTGGGCGATATGTCAGCCATTATGGCCAGCAGCCGTGATTACGACGAACAGCTGGAAATGTGGCAGGCCTGGCGCGAAATCAGCAAACCCATGCGCCCGCTGTACACGCGGTTAATTGAGCTGACCAATGAAGGTGCGAAAGAGCTGGGCTATGCCGACACCGGCGCGATGTGGCGCTCTAAATACGATATGCCGGCCGATGATTTTGCCAAAGAGCTGGACCGGGTATGGGATCAGGTAAAGCCATTGTATGAAGCGCTGCACTGCCATGTGCGCAGCAAGTTATCCGAGCAATACGGCGCCGACAAGGTACCGCTGGATAAACCTATTCCGGCGCATTTACTGGGTAATATGTGGGCACAAAGCTGGGGCAATATTTACGATATCGTTGCACCTAAAGATGCCGATCCGGGCTACGATGTGACCAAACTGCTCGAGCAGCATAACTATGACGAAATTAAGATGGTTAAAGGCGCAGAAGGCTTCTTTACCTCGTTAGGCTTTGCCCCGCTGCCAGAAACTTTTTACCAGCGCTCGCTGTTCTTAAAACCGGCCGACCGTGATGTGGAATGCCACGCCTCCGCCTGGGATTTAGACGCCAAAGACGACTTACGCATTAAAATGTGTATTCAGCGTACCGGCGAAGAGTTTTCGGTTATTCACCACGAGCTGGGGCATAACTTCTACCAGCGCGCTTACAAAGACCAGCCGGTATACTTCCAGGAAAGCGCCAATGACGGTTTCCACGAAGCGATTGGCGACACTATCGCGTTATCAGTGACACCGGGTTATTTAAAGCAGATTGGCCTGCTGGATAAGGTGCCGGATGAGAGCAAAGACATCGGCCTGCTACTTAAAATGGCGATGGATAAAATTGCTTTTGTGCCTTTTGGCCTGTTGGTAGACCAGTGGCGCTGGAAAGTATTTAACGGCGAAATTACGCCCGAGCACTACAACGAAGCCTGGTGGCAGCTGCGTGAAAAATACCAGGGCGTAGCAGCGCCGGTAGCACGTTCAGAAGCCGATTTTGACCCGGGCGCCAAGTACCATGTGCCAGGCAATGTGCCTTACACCCGTTACTTCTTAGCGCATATTCTGCAGTTCCAGTTCCACAAGGCACTGTGTGATATCGCCGGTAACGAAGGTGCTGTGCACCGCTGTTCAATTTACAACAGCAAAGAAGCCGGCGCTAAGTTAAACCAGATGCTGGAAATGGGCTCAAGTCAGCCATGGCAGCAAGCATTAGAAGTAGTAACCGGCAAGCCGGAGATGGACGCCACCGCGATACTGGATTACTTCGCCCCGCTGCAAGCCTATCTAGACGAGCAGAACAAAGGCCAGCAATGCGGCTGGTAAGCTAGTCGGCTAAAGTAAAAAGCCCGCACAAGCGGGCTTTTCTTAGTAAGTTAGTCCTTGAAGCTTAATTACGCTTTTCATCTGCTCGACACTATCATTTTCAGAGCACTTAACCTGCCATCAGTCTCCATCAAGATTTTGAAAATCTTGCAACGTTTTCTGCATAAAAAGTATCATTGTTCTTTGAGTATCTAGCGCAATGTCGTGGCGCCTCTCATTCAAGAGCTTATAAGCTGGGGTCTTAACTAACTCAATGAGTTGTCTAAGCTCCTCCTCAGAGAATTGTCTTTTATAAACTTCGGCTTTGGATCTTCTATATTCCTCAGATTGAAGTGCTTTGACTAAAAATGCATGTATCTTATGTATTTTGGATTCATCTCCAGCTGCATGCATTTCAATTAACGGCATCTTGCTGTCCACAAAAGCTAATTTGTCTGAAGAACTACTCAAATCTTCGAAAACTAATGCCAATCTCAAATGCTCATCATCTGCCAGCAGCGCTGGCGGAAGCACCAATAGTAAAATAAAAAATAAGCGAATCATTCTGTAAACCCTCTGGTTCAGCCGACGCATCTTATCAAAACCAGGTGTATCTTCGAACGCAACTAAGCTTCTTGTGCAAGTGGCTAATAAAGCTGCAATTTTTCATTTTTGTTTAATCCCGTAAATTCCCATAGGTAATTAGCCAAATTGTACAGCCCGACTAGACCTCTTTCTTCATAGTTAACACTAGGCGTCCAAAAGCAGGCTTTTGTATAATTAATTCCTCTCTGACTTTCTAAACACCATGTAGAGCCATCCACTCCCATAACATCATCTAAAGTGTTATAAGACAAAGCTTTTTTATAGAGGGAAGCAACTTGGGCATATTCTTGTTCGAACAACTGAATTCTATATCGCGAAGCACGACTGGCTAATGGCTGGCTTTCATCTACCTTTACAAAATCAATTGTAGAGACAACTAAATACTTTTGAGATTCAGATTTACATAATTTGAACTCTGACGTTCCATGAAATGACGTGGCGATACTTAAAGAGAACAATTTTCCTGTGTAAGCTCCGTAACGACCACAATCTTCATCTAGCCAATCTATTGCAAAAGCTGACTGGCTGAGCAAGCTCAAAACTGCGAAAAAATATCTTACGTGAATTCTGCTCATCGAACGTCTCAATAATTTCACTTTAGAGGTATATCATTCTCTATCAGCTAAATTCCCGCAGCTGAATCACATTGCCGTCTGAATCTGTGATATTGCACACGGTAAAAATTGGATTTGACCATTCGCCATCAAACGCCTTACCACCAAGTTGCTGCGCTTTTTCCCTTGCCGCTACCAGACTATCGACCGTCATAAACAGTTTCACCGCACTGAATTGCGCCGCTGGCATATCAAATGGCGGGGTATGAATAACGATATTAAAACCATCTTTCACTAGGCTAATCAGCTCGGGCGTTTCGCGGGCAATCTGCATGGAAAATAGGTCAATGTAAAACCTTGCCAAGGCTTAAATATCAGATGAATACACTATAGCGCCGTACTTTGCTGGTAAGAGGTTCATGTTAGCGATGGCTCTTTAGTTTTCTCGAAATCCAATAAAACACAAAACTCACTAATATTGACCACAACAGATAGGCTGGTAATGTTGTCTGCAGCATCAATAAACCGCTTTCTACCCGCTGCTCTTCCACTAAAAAAGGCGTAGCTTGCTGGTTAAAGGAATAATTAAAAATAAAAAAACACACCGCAAAGTTCAGTAATGTCAGGCCGGTATATACCAACAATGTTTTCATAGGCTGATTATTTCACCTCCCAAAACCAAATTTCTTTTGCCTGATTTAAATCACTTACTCGACCGAAAAACTCTAAAATACTGCGGGTGAACATAGACGAGCTGGTTATCTGATCTTTGTTCCATAAATCAATGTGATCGCCACTCCGACTGGCAAAAGATTCATTGCCCCGTGTCCAATAATCTTTGAAAAAGATGATGCCAGTGCGGCCTTCCAGTTTCTCCTGAAATTCAGCGGGCAAGATGCTTTCTCTTTTTCCAAGCCCTTTTATATTGCTTTTGAACAACCAGTCTGCCATCTGTTCAGCTAGCAAAATATGCTTCATGCCCGCATGTGACCAGCATTTGTTTGCTCCAGAACTCGCTGTTGAAACACCTGAACGTATCAAGGTCTCACTGAGTAAAATGGCACAGTAATCACTAAAAGGTTGCGACGTGTTTTGCTGTTTGTTAAAGCATCTTCCTTTTATCTCATTTTTCTTGGGGAAATCTGACCATAGCTTTTCGAAATTTAACATAAAGGACTCCCTGTCGGCTTATTCCATACGAGTTTGTTTTTCGGAAAATTAAACTAACCAACAACGCCAAATCAATCAACCTTTAATTTACTTAATTTAAACATGAAATGAAAATCTTATACCCCAGCACTAAAGTGCTATGGTGCATTTTTCAGCAGCTGCTTAGCTTGTGTTGCAACCCAACAGGAGCTAACACCATGTATAACTATAAAAATATCGTCCTTACTACCCTCTTTAGCCTTTTCGCCAGCTGCAGCCTGATGCTGCAGGCAGCTTGTGTTGATGCCGTAGTGCTGGTGCACGGCAATACCGCGACGCCGGCCAGCTGGAACAACACTTACAACTACTTAATCAGCAAAGGCTATAGCAGCAGCGATATTTACCGGCCAGACTGGGGCTCGAAAAGCTGCGCCGCCTGTAATGACCACAGCGGCAGTGAAGAAACACCGGTACGCAATGCTTTGCAACAGGCCTTAGCCAGTTCCTGCACCGGCAAAATAGATGTTATCGGCCATTCAATGGGCGCAACATTGGCAGCGCAGCAAATTGATAAGCTGGCTATTGCGTCACAGGTGAACAGTTTTGTCGGTATTGCCGGTGCGTTTCGCGGCTTATTAAGCTGTGGCGTGTACCCGTACAATGTGTGGAACTCTACCTGCGGCAGTGCTGGGCTGTCGGTATCGAGCCCGTTTTTAGATGGCTTGTACGGCACCCGCTTTGGCCAGAAAGTGTATTCAATAAAAAGCTACAGCGATCAGGTAGTATGCTCAACCGGCAGCTGCCTGGTGTACGGTATACACAGCAGCAGTATCTGGGGTGAAAATGGCAGTTATACCTATGTATTGGGCCATTTTGGTTTACAAACCGATACCGCTGCACAGCAGTATCAGCTGATAAAATAGCCAGAAAAATTACAGAAAGCTGCAGATTTGCTCCAGGCTTTTCTTTTTCAGCGCATGCACCGGCACAGTGGCATCTGCTGCCGGATAGCCGGTAACAATCAGCATATATGGCCGCTCATTGTCGTTATCGCGGCCGCATATTTTGCTTAAAAAGCTCATCGGTTTCGGTGTGTGGGTTAAAGTGCCCAAACCGGCGTGGTGCAGTGCCTGCAGTAAAAAACCGGTAGCCAGACCAACCGATTCGTGTACGTAGTAATTGGTTTTATCGTCCTGATCTTCAACACCGCCGCGCTTTTTACTGAATACAGCTATCAGCCAAGGCGCTGTCTCTAAATAGGCTTTGTTGGCATTTGTCCCCAACGGTTTTAATGCATCCAGCCATTCTTCGCCGGCGCGGCCAGCATAGAAACCCTGCTCTAGCGCTTCTGCTTCGGTGCGAATTTGCTGCTTAACCTGCTGGCTTTGAATAGCAACAAAGTGCCAGGGCTGATGATTGGCGCCGCTTGGTGCTGCGCCTGCCGCCAGTATGCATTGCTCTATTAGTTCGCGTGCAACCGGCCGGTCAGAAAATTTACGGATAGAATGGCGGCGACGGATGTCAGCCAGGTGCTCCGTAGCCCGGGCCAGCATTTGCTCTGGCGGATATTCAATAAAATCGGTCAGCGGTACGTGTTGCTCAGTCATAGCAGTGGCTCTGGCAAAATGAAGTTATCGGCGTTTATAACGAAAATTCGCTCACTTTGCCAGCCAGCACTTAAGCACTTTCCCCCAACAGCCACTGCTGCAGCTGTGCCAGCGAGCTGACTTCGATATGCGGCGTGATGCCCTCTGGCCGTGCTGCGCCGTGGCGGTTGAGCCAGCAGGTATCGATACCGGCATTGATACCGCCTTTAATATCGGCGTGCGGGTTATCGCCAACCATTAGAATATGCTGCTTGGGCGGGTGGCCCATCAGGGAGAACGCATGGTTGAAAATATCAATATGCGGTTTGGCCACACCGACCTGCTCAGAAATCACCAAAGGTGAAAACACATCGGCAAAGCCGGTGCGCTCCAGCCGGATTTGCTGCAGCTCGGTAAAGCCGTTGGTGATAATGCCCATCTTTACCCGGCCTTTTAGGGCGCCAATCAGCTCTGCCGCCCCCGGCAGCGGGGTACACACATCGGCCATCGCCTGCATAAAAGCGCTGTTAAGTGCCGAGGCTGTGGTACTGAGCTTATCAGCCCAGGGGGTAAAACGGTTTACCTGCAGCTGTTTTGCGCTGATCTCACCTTGCTGGTACTGCTGCCACAGCGGCAGGTTGATTGACTGATAATAGTCGTACTCGGCGGTATCAAACTGATAGTCATGGCGGGAAAACATTAACTGTAAACCGGCAAAGGCATCAAAATGAAACAGGGTTTCATCGGCGTCAAATAAAATCCACTGATACTGCAATGTGTTCTCCGTTGGCTGGTGTTACGGATAAAACTGTGATGACAGTCATAACCGCTTACACTTTGTTGCTGGGTTAACACCGCTTGCGGCGCTAACATTGTGCTAAATCAAAATCGCGGGGCTGCACAAGGGTATAGTACCCCAACGCACTCCTCTGCGTGTTTAGTGGCCGGTCAGAACCCCAACCTTCTGGCTGGTCTTTTTTTTGGGTTTATCATTCAGCCGCCTAATTGCTGCACGACATACTCACATAACTGATGGCTACTGAGCGCACGTTTGTTTTCTGTCACGTTGGTACCGCCCTTCTCCAGTTGGCTGATAAAGGCTTGCAGCATGCTGACAAAACCACGCCGCTGCAGGGTGCTGTGCCAGTCGTGCTGCGCTAACCGACTGATCTGGCCCGCTTCTGCGAAATGCCCCTGTACCAGATTATCTACCTGCCAGTGCTTATTGTGACCGTAGTATTCCAGCCGCTCCATATTAACGCCTGACAGCCGGTTCATCGACACCGATACGGTAGTTTTACCCAGTTGCCAGTTTACCTGCACCGCCCCCAGCAGTTTGTTGCCGGCCTGGCTGGTATCAAACTGGCCGTACACCACCGGAGTAAAGTTACCTTTGTTATGCATCACCGTAGCGTAATGGGCAAAATCGAGCAGGTGAATAAAGTCGTCATAGACAAAAGTGCGTGTATCAGCGGGCAGATTATAGCGGTGTTTCTGGTAGTGCAGTTGCACTGGCAATTCCGCGAGCGGCTCCTGATACAGCGGAACATAGCGGCGGTTAAAGCCAACAAATAATGGCAGGTTGCGCCGCTCGGCAAATGTCAGTAACTGCTCACACTCATCCAACTGGTAACTGATAGGCTTGTCGACAAACACCGCTATGCCGGCCTGTAACAACTGCATGGCGATGCTAAAGTGACTGTCGGTACTGCTGTGGATCATCACCGCATCGGGCCGGGCTGCAATCAGCTGTGACAGCTCAGTGTAACCTTCGCGAATGCGGTATTGCTGCATCAGTTTCTGCAGCAGCGCGGCCTGGCGGGTGCAAAGCAGCGGTGTTACCCCCGCCATACTGCTCAGTAAAGGTAAATACGCTTTTTGCGCAATATCGCCAAGCCCCAGCAACGCTATTCTCATACCGCACCCTTGTCAGTGAAATTACTACACAGGGTACGTAAAGCGGCTGCTGCATACAAGGTGCAGCAACGGCTGCACAGTTAAAATAGCTGCTGTAGCGCTATTCCAGCACCGTTTTCTGGCATTGCAGCGCCGCCGCGCCGTAGCCCCAAATCAGCATGATGCCATCTTCCTGTTGCCACAGGCTTTCATTTGGCCCTTCGTAGCGATAGCCACTGCCGGTTTCAGTGTGATACATCAGCACTGTTTTATCGCCCCGCTCTGCCAGCAGCGTTGGCGGTACTGTGCTGAAAAAAGTGACCACCACTTCGTCGGCTACTGAGGTACCACACTGAAACCTGACAGGCCCGGTAAAGTTGGTCAGCCGGTAATGTGCCTGTAGCTCGGCAATACGTCTGTTGTAAGCGGCTTTAACACAACCGGCTTTATCCTGGCTTTTCCAGCAGTCATTGCGGCCTTTTATCCAGCCACGCTGCTCGGCTTGTAGCTGGTTGGGTTGCTCGTTTTGTGCCTTTTCCAGTGCACTGGCGTACACGGCAGCCAGCTGGTTGTCCAACTCAGCCAGCTCAGCCTGCTGGCAAATCAGCTGCTCTATACTGTCACTTGCCACATCATCACAGCTAAACGATGGGTTACTGCGCGCTTCTGTTTGCCTGGGCAAGCTGTAATCAACACTGTGATCGCAGCTGCCATCATTTTCACAATCGTTAATACCATCCTGATCCAAATCCCAGCTTGGGTGCATTGTTTTTACTGCTGCGCCGTCAGCTTGCGGGGGTGCTGCCGGCGGCGCGGTTTTGCCACAGCTTTGTAGCGCCAGAGCCAGCAGCAAAGCCACCATGCAGGTTACAGTTTTCATAATTTTTGCCTGTTGTAGGAGTAAAGTTAACTGCGCAGATGCTGGTTAAAAAATGCCAGCGTACGCTGCCACGCCAGTTCAGCCATGGGTTCATTGTAACGGGCTGTCGAGTCATTATGAAAACCATGATGTGATGCTTCATAGCGCTCGATTTTATAGTTAATATTGTGTTGTTTCAGCAAGACTTCAGCATCCGGCCACATCGCATTAACCCGCTCGTCCAGCTCACCCAGTTGCACCAGTAGCGGCGCTTTAATGGCGCTGATACTGTCAGCCGGTGGCGGCGAGCCGTAAAACGGCACAGCAGCATCCACGGTATCCGGCAGCTCTGCAGCCAAACGCCCGGCCATAGCGCCGCCAAAGCAGAACCCTACCACACCCAGCTTGCCGTTACCGCCTTCAAGCTGCTTTAACCAGCTGGCCGCGGCCTTAAAATCGGCAATAATTTTGCCTGGTTCAAGGCTGCGCTGCATTTGCCGGCCATCATCGTCATTGCCCGGGTAACCGCCCAGCGGCCACAAAGCATCGGGGGCAAAGGCAATAAATCCGGCTTTAGCCAAACGGCGGGCCACATCTTCAATATACGGGTTTAAGCCGCGATTTTCGTGCACCACTAATATTACCGGCACGGCAGCGCGGGTATTTTTCGGCCTGACCAGATAACCACGCCCTTCGCCGTGGCCATTGGGGGCAGCAAACTTCTGGTAGCTGGCACTAATATCAGGGTCGTTAAACGATACCTGCTCGGCCAGCGCATAATTGGGCAGCATACTGTTAATAAAACTGGTTGCCAGCGTGGCATTAACAGCCAACGCACTCATACTGGCAAAGAAAGCCCGCCGGCTCATCATGCCGTGGGCGTATTTATCATATAACTGGTAAGCCTGCTCTGGTATGGCAGGTGTCTGACGTGGTTCAGGTTTTGTCATGCTATTGCTCTTCTGTTTGCGTTAAAAACGGGACGAAAAATAAACAGCAATACGCGTTATAGTACAGAACAGATCCACTGTCAGTATTTACTGCTACTTCAGCGTCAGCGGAATTTTGATATAGCTGACACCATTAGCTTCAGCTTTGGGCAACTGCCCGCCGCGGATATTCACCTGCACCGAGGGGTAAATGAGCCGCGGTACTGCCAGGGTTTTGTCGCGCGTTTCACGTTTTTGCACAAACTCCTGTTCCGGCGTATCGGCTTTGACATGAATATTGGCCGCCTTTTGCTCTGCGACACTGGTTAGATAGCGCAGTTCCCGGCCATTTGGCTGATAGTCATGGCAGATAAAAATGCGGGTATCTTCGGGTAGCTGATAAATACGCTGAATAGAATGGAATAAAATGTGCGCATCGCCGCCGGGAAAGTCACAGCGCGCGGTGCCGGCGTCCGGCATAAACAGCGAGTCGCCGACAAACAGATTACCGGCTATCAGATAGCTGACACTGTCATTGGTATGGCCCGGCGTATTGATGACCTGCGCATCTAAACTGCCAATAGCAAATGTTTCGCTGTCACTAAACAGCTTATCAAAGTAATCACCTTTTGCAGTTAACTCATCATCGCCGAGGTTAAACACCAGTTTAAAGGTTTGCTGCACTTTTTTTATGCCCTCGCCAATCGCAATCGGGGCACCGGTTTTACGTTTCAGGTAATCGGCAGCGGATAAATGGTCGGCATGGGCGTGGGTTTCTAAAATCCACTGCAGCGTAAACTGCTGCTGCGCCAGGTAAGCTAAAATGTTATCTGCGCCGTCGGTTTTAATGCTGCCGGCAGCGGCATCGTAATCCAGTACCGGGTCAATCACAGCAGCCTGCCGGCTGTGTGTATCTGCCACCACATAACTAAAAGTTGAACTGTCTTTATCAAAAAACATTTCGATATGCACATTCGCCGTACCCATACGCACCTCGTAAATTAGATTTTTCTAAATTTAGATTGCAGCTTAGCCAAAACCATCCTAGAATGCAATTACTGTTATAAGCATATTCCACTTAGTTATATAAGGTAAAGCCATAATGTTAGCCTTAGTCGGTGCCATTGTTATTGGTGTAAGCCTGGGCCTGTTTGGTTCCGGTGGCTCTATTCTTACTGTACCTGTACTGCTGTATTTACTGCATATGCCAGCACAGCTGGCGATCGCCTCGTCATTACTGATTGTCGCTGGCATCAGTTTATTCGGTTCAGTGCGTAACGGTTTGCAGCGGCTGATCAGTTGGCGCCACGTGCTGTGGTTTGGGGTGCCGGGTATGCTGGGTACCTATGGCGGAGCCTGGCTTGGCACACTGGTGGACGCCCGCTGGCAACTGTTGGTATTTGCACTTTTGATGTTGGTTGCTGCGGTGATGATGTGGCGCAGCAAAATAGGCGAGCACAGCAGCAAAGCTTTTAAGCCCATAAAAATAGTTATCGATGGCTTGCTGGTTGGGTTAATAACCGGTTTTGTCGGCGTTGGCGGCGGCTTTTTAATTGTACCGGCACTGGTGTTACTGGGTGGGTTAAGTATGCCGGTTGGCGTGGCCACCAGCCTGGTCATTATTGCGATGAAATCTTTTGTCGGCTTTGGTAAATACTACTGGGTGATGGCGGCACAAGGTGCGGTATTTGACTGGCGCAGTATAGGCCTGATGATTATCGCCGGCATTATTGGCAGTTTCGTGGGTTCGGCACTGGGTAAACGTTTGCCCAAACAACAGTTGCAGCGCGCCTTTGCGGTGTTTTTAGCCATTATGGCCGCTGTCGTCATTTATCAGTCTGTACTTTAAACATCAGCACAGGAGCTTGATATGAAAACATCGCAACAATTAATCGCAGAGGCTAAAGCCGTAATACAGGAAATCAGCGTAGCGCAGCTGCAGCAGGTGCTGCAGCAAGACAGCGAGGCGGTACTGATTGATGTACGTGAAAGCAGCGAATTTCAACAGCAACATATTTTGGGTTCGGTAAATTACCCGCGTGGCGTACTGGAGATGACTATTCATAATCACCCCAAAGTCGCCGCTGCCGGCTGTGAGCCTGCTATAGCACTGAAGCAACTGGCCACACAGCCTGTTTACCTGATTTGCCGCTCGGGGGGGCGCAGTGCACTGGCGGCCGAATCGCTGCAGCGTATGGGTTTTGCCAAAGTGTACTCGGTGGCAGGTGGCATGCAAGCCTGGCTTGATGCCGCTTTACCGGTTAAACACTAAACCGGAGGTAATATGGAAAACTTTACGCCAGTATCCGCATTAATCGGCGGCGCGCTAATTGGCCTTGGTGCTTTGCTGCTGTATATGTTCAGTGGCCGTATTGCCGGTATTTCCGGCATAGCAAGCAATACGCTGTTCAACCGCGATGGCCGCAGCTGGCGTCTGGCATTTGTTGCCGGCATTCTAATTGGCCCTTTGCTGGTTGGCTTAGTGAGCAGTAATTTTAACTACAGCACCCCCGAGTTTAACTGGCAGCTTATTGTCGGCGGCTTACTGGTAGGTATTGGCACCGGCTGGGGCAGTGGCTGCACGTCAGGCCACGGTATTTGTGGTATCAGCCGTTTGTCTGTCCGCTCGATCGTTGCCACGCTGATTTTTATGCTGGCAGGCATGCTTATTGCCACCCTGTTGCACTGATTCATTCACACGGATTAGAGGACCACTACCATGCCTGTGTTAATCGCTTTAGTTGCCGGAATATTAATGTCAGCCGGCATTGCTTACTCACAAATGATCGACCCGGCAAAAGTGCTGGGGTTTCTTACGCTGAATGAACACTGGGATCCCAGCCTGATGCTGGTGATGGCCGGCGCGCTGGCTGTATATGCCAGTGGCTATTGGTTATTTGCCGGCAAACAGAAACCCTTGTTTGCAGAACATTTTCATCTACCGTCCAAACGTGAGCTGGATAAACCCTTAGTACTTGGTTCAGCGCTGTTTGGTGCCGGTTGGGGCCTGGTTGGTTATTGCCCCGGCCCTGCACTGGCAGCACTGAGCAGCGGCAGCAGTGCCACACTGGCGTTTTTGGTGGCGATGATAGCAGGCTGGTTTATCAGCCGGCGCTGGTCAATCTGACCAGCTGTTGTTTCAGATCAAGCTGTTATGCGTCGTTGTAGTCGCAGCTGAACTATTGCTATGTTATGCTGAATTTATTTCGTTTAACCTGGCAGGACTATTAACCTTATGAATGGTTTTACTTCGCTGTACCTGTTTGTTGAGCGCACATTTTTCGGCACCTTAAGCCGTAAAATCGTGGGTAATATCAGTTTTCTGGCGCTGTTCTTTTTACTGGCGCTGTATATGGCCTATCCCGAAGGCGGCGCTAACGGCCACTGGTGGGCTCTGTTACTGCTTGGTATTGGCGCCTTTATTTTTACCATCGGCTATATGCATTATCTGATTGTGCGGCCGGTAAAAGCACTGGTTAGCGCACTGCATGATACCAACCGCAAAGGCACCGATCTGAATCACCGCTTGCCGGCATTTACCTTTGATGAGTTTCGCACTTTATCAGAAGAGTACAATCAGTTTGTCAGCCAGCTGGGGGTGTTACTTAGTGACATTCACCAGCAGGCCCATGAAACACATCAGGTGAATGAGCAGGTATCAGGAGCCGTTAACAGCACCCGTAGCCACTTGCAGGACACCGAAAAACGCAGCGGCCAGATCCGCCGCGAAAGTGATCAGGTACTGCAATATCTGGCAGACATTGTGCAGCACGGCGATGAAGTCAGTCAGGTGTCCGGCGTGGCCGTGGATAAAGCCAAGGTTGCCAGCAACCAGATGCAACAGTTAACCGGCCAACTGTCAGGTATTGTTAAGCTGCTCGACAGTTTCGGCGCCACCATTAATGGCCTGCACAAAAACTCGGAAAATGTGCGCCAGATCCTGGTCATGGTAGAAACCTTTTCTGATCAAACCAACCTACTGGCACTGAATGCGGCAATAGAAGCGGCCCGTGCCGGCGATGCTGGCCGGGGTTTTGCTGTGGTGGCTGATGAAGTACGTACGCTGGCCGCCAAAGTAAATGACGCCACCAAACAGATATCCGGCTTTTTAAATGAGATGGAGCAGTTGGTTAGCGAAACCCGCAGCGAGTCGCAAAGCCTGAACCAGCAAGCGCAGCAGGCACAGCAGCAAATTGGCGATACCAGCACAGAGTTTGCTGTACTGCAAAAAGAGCTGCAGCAGGCGAAAACCGGTATTCAGAGTATTAACCAGACAGTGCTGGAACTGGAACAACGCTATCAGCAAACCCATCAGCATTTAAGCGCCATTGAACAAGTGACCAGTGACGCTTACAGCCAGATGTCATCTATAGATCAGGCTGCCAAAGATCTGCTGACCGGCACCGCCCGCACCCAGCAACAACTGGGCCGTTTCGCCCGTAGCTAAATTCGCCGCCAGCTTAGCCCTGTCTTTGTTAAGCTGGCTATATTTGCTTACAGTTGTCAGCTTGCTGCCATCTGTTGCTGTCAGTATATTCCACATTATGTGACACACTGCTCCCCGCTTTTGCCGTCAAGGATTTTGCTATGTTAAAAAAACTGTCGTTCTCGCCCGTTATCATCGCCGTAATACTCGCAGTTGCGCTGCTGCTATGGCTGTTCAGCGGTGATAATTACAGTGCAAAACAGCAGGCTCCTGCCGAGCAGCAAGTGCCTAAAGCCGAAATTGCGGTAGTGGAAACAGAGTGGTCTGATGCTAAAGCCTATCAGGCGACACAGGTAGCTCAGGGCCAGGTAATGCCGTGGCGCAGTGTCAGCATTAAAGCACAACAGGCAGGCACAGTTGAGGCAATACTCAAGCAGCAAGGGGAGCGCGCCAAACAGGGTGACAAGCTGATCAAACTGTCAGATGAGGGCCGCGCCGCGTCCTTAGCACAGGCTAAAGCAAACCTGGTACTGCGTAAAAGTGAGCTCGACAGTGCCCGTGCGCTTGGCAAAAACAAGTTTTTATCCGCTACTGAACTGACGCGGCTGGAAAGTGAGCTGGCCAAAGCGCAGGCTGAATTAACCGCGGCAGAGCTGGCCGTAACGCAGCGCGAGCCGGTGGCACCTTTTGACGCTATGGTCGACCGCCGTCATATCGAAATTGGGTCACTGGTGCAACCCGGTACCGAACTGATGCAACTGGTACAAATAGACAAACTGAAGGTAACCGCCCAGGTGCCGCAGCAACATGTGTCGGCGCTGGCGCTGGGGCAACATGTTTCTCTGCGTCTGCTCGATGGCCGTAAACTCGACGGAGAACTGAGCTTTATCAGTTACGCTGCCGATACCGCCACCCGCAGTTTTTATATTGAAGTGACTGCCGAAAACCCGGAATTGTGGCGCATTGCCGGTGCCAGTGCCACTGTAGAAATCGCGTTGGATGCGATACAGGCACACCATATATCGCCTGCGCTGCTAAGCCTGGATAACAGCGGCCAGTTGGGGCTGTCAGTGGTGAATGAGCAAAAGCAGGTAGAATTTTACCCGGTAACCCTGCTCAGCGCAGATAACGACGGTGCCTGGGTCAGTGGTTTGCCTGAACGGGCACAGATCATTACCCAGGGTGCCGGTTTTGTTAAGACAGGAGACACAGTACGCATCGCCGGAGCCAAAGCATGAATACCATTATCCAGGCGGCGATACAGCGCAGCCGTGCCAGCATTATGCTGCTGATATTTTTATTTATTGCCGGTATCAGCGCCTATCAGTCCATCCCGAAAGAAGCCAACCCCGATGTGGCTATTCCGATGATGTATGTGTCGATGTCACTGGATGGCATCAGCCCGGAAGATGGTGAACGCTTACTGATACGGCCGATGGAGCACGAGCTGCGGTCGCTTGAAGGCATTAAGAAAATGACCTCTACCGCCAGCGAAGGCCATGCCTCGGTAATGCTGGAGTTTGATGCTGGCTTTGATGCTGATCAGGCACTGGCCGATGTACGGGTGAAAGTCGATGCCGCCCGCTCAAAATTGCCAAGCGAAGCAGAAGAGCCGGTGGTCAATGAAATAAACGTTGGTTTATTCCCGGTATTATCAGTCGGTTTATCAGGCCCGGTATCAGAAAACCAGCTGGTGTACATAGCCCGTCAGTTACAGGAAAACATCGAAGCGATACCGGAAGTACTGGAAGTCGATATCGGCGGCGACCGTGAAGATTTGCTGGAAATTGTCGTCGACCCGCAGGTGCTTGAAGGTTATGGCCTGGATTATCAGCAACTGTTTAATCTGGTATCAAACAATAACCGTCTGGTCGCTGCCGGTAGCTTAGATACCGGCGCCGGGCGCATGTCGATGAAGGTTCCCGGTGTTATTGAAGATCTGGATGATGTGTTATCAATGCCAATTAAGGTTGACGGCGATACAGTGATCACCTTCGCCGATGTGGCTACCATCAGCCGCAGTTTTAAAGATCCGCTTGGTTTTGCCCGTATTAATGGCCAGCCGGCCGTGGTGCTGGAAGTGAAAAAACGCAGCGGTGCCAATATCATTTCCACCATTGAGCAAACCAAGGCGCTGATTGATGAAGCCAGTAGTCGGTTTCCTGAAGGTATGCATATAAATTACATCATGGATCAGTCCAAAGAAGTAAAAAGCATGCTGTCGGATCTGTTAAACAATGTACTGACCGCTGTGGTACTGGTGCTTATTCTGATCATCGCCACTATGGGTGTGCGCTCGGCGGTGCTGGTTGGTATTACCATACCCGGCGCCTTTTTTGCCGGCATTTTAATGATTGCAGCCCTGGGCTATACGATGAATATCATCGTGTTGTTCGCGCTTATTCTGGTAGCAGGTATGCTGGTAGACGGTGCCATAGTGGTCAGTGAACTGGCAGATCGGCATCTGGCAGAAGGACAAACACCAAAACAAGCCTGGGCCAACGCAGCCGGCCGTATGGCGTGGCCAATTATCGCGTCAACCGCCACGACACTGGTGGTGTTTATGCCGCTGCTGTTCTGGCCTGGCGTAGTTGGCCAATTTATGAAGTATCTGCCGGCGACAGTGATCCTGTGCCTGCTGGCATCGCTGTTTATGGCGCTGATATTCCTGCCGGTAATGGGCAGCCTGAGTAAGGCCAAAACCACGCCGCAGGATACGCAGC
This sequence comes from Rheinheimera aquimaris, assembly GCF_020531985.1. Lineage (GTDB taxonomy): Bacteria > Pseudomonadota > Gammaproteobacteria > Enterobacterales > Alteromonadaceae > Alishewanella > Alishewanella aquimaris. The sequence goes on from NZ_JAJAVQ010000003.1 coordinate 364,319, forward strand.
AAAGCCGCGCTGGCAAAGCGTACCGCGGCTTACTTGGCCGCCTGCTGCACCGGCCGGGCTTTACCTTTATTGGTATGCTAGGTGCCATGGTGCTGATCTTTCTCGCCTACGGTAAATATAACCACGGCGTGGAGTTTTTCCCGTCAGTAGAGCCTGAGTCTGCGCAGGTCTGGGTGCGTGCCCGCGGCGATATGTCAATATACGAAAAAGACGCGCTGCTTAAGCAGGTAGAACAGCGCCTGCTGGGTTTGTCAGAAGTTAAAGCACTGTATGCCCGCTCTATGGCAAGCAGCAGTGGCGAGTTGGCAGCAGATGTGGTCGGCACCTTGCAGTTTCAGTTTATCGACTGGTATGACAGACGCAAAGCCGCGCAGATCCTGGATGAAATGCGCAGCCTTACGGCTGATATTCCCGGCATCATTCTGGAGTTTCGTCAGCAGGAAGAAGGCCCTTCAGGTGGTAAACCAATAGAGCTGCAGGTAAGCAGTATGGAAAGCGCGGCAACCGACAAAGCAGTCGCGAAGATCATCAGCCAAATGCAGCAACTGGGCGGCTTTGTCGATATTGAAGATGACCGCAGCCTGCCGGGTATTGAATGGCGGCTTGAAGTAGACCGGGCAGAAGCGGCCCGCTTTGGTGCTGATGTGCTGACCGTCGGCAATGCGGTACAGATGATCAGTAACGGCCTGCTACTGGCAAAATACCGGCCGGAATATGCCAGTGATGAAGTGGATATCCGCGTACGCTTTCCACAAAGCTGGCGCTCATTGGATCAGCTGCAGCGCCTGACTATTCAGACATCACGCGGCCAGGTGCCACTGAGTAACTTTGTTGAGCTGGTGCCAGCACCTAAAACCAGCATTATTAAACGTATCGACAGCAACCGTGCGGTAACGATAAAAGCCGACTTAGCGCCGGGCTTTCAGGTAACCGAGCGGCTAAAAGCCTTGCTGGGCAGTGATATAAAGCTGCCAGACAATGTGCATGTGAAAACCGCCGGTGAAAGTGCCGACCAGCAAGAGGCGATGACATTTCTGCTTGGCGCCTTCGCCACAGCGATCTTTCTGATGCTGATGATTTTGCTGGTGCAGTTTAACAGCTGGTATCAGACGTTACTGATCCTGTCAGCCATCATCTTTTCCACCGCAGGTGTGCTGCTGGGGTTGCTGGTAAACGGCCAGAGCTTCGGCATAGTGATGGTAGGCATGGGTATCATTGGTCTGGCCGGTATAGTGGTAAACAATAATATCGTTCTGATTGATACCTATAACCAGTTACGCGACAGTGGTTTATCTGCGTTTGAAGCGGCACTGGAAACTGGCTGCCTACGCCTGCGACCTGTGCTATTAACATCAATCACTACCGTGCTGGGTTTAATGCCAATGGTACTGGCAGTGAACGTTAACCTGCTTGAACCCAGCCTGGGGTTTGGTGCGCCTTCTACCCAGTGGTGGACACAGCTTTCCAGCGCTATTGCCGGCGGGTTAACTTTTGCAACGGTGCTGACACTGTTTTTAACGCCCTGTATGCTGGTACTGGGCGAGAAGCTGCGCCCGCGCAAGGTTAAGCCGGCTACTGCCGCTATACCAAACAGCGGCGATGATATAGCGCTGCTGCTGAAAATGCGTGCCTGACGTAACCAACCGTCGCTAGGGTAAAGCCTGCGCCAGCTGGCAGTCATTACAGTCGGGTGGTAATGGGTTACGGTACAGCTGCTCGCGGTACAACAAAGATGGCAGTAGTACCTGCGCCAGCGCCCTGCTCTGCTGCGTAGCAGAAACCGGCTGTGTTGACGTCGTCAACCGGCGACTAACAGGGTTGTAAACGGCATGCACGGGCGCCTGCTGCGGCCGGAGAATAGTCAGATCTTTATCCTCCATCAAAGCAAAATACTGGTCAAACTGCAGCAGGGCACGGCCCGGGCTGCTCGCATCACGACTAAAATCGCGGCCTATCAGCGGGGTTTGCGCCGAAATACCCAGCAAGGACAGCAAAGTCGGCGCCAGGTCTATCTGGCTGGCAACCGGGCTAATATTTTTGGCTTCAATATCCGGCCCCAGTATCAGTGCCGGAATATGAAATTTCTCTACCGGCACCAGGTTATCTCCATACACCCGGTTATCATGGTCGGCAACAATCAAAAATATCGTATCCTGCCAGTATGCTGACTGCTTTGCCTGAGCAATAAACTGCCCCAGTGCGTAATCGGCATATTTGACCGCATTATTAACGGTATTTTTTGGCTGCTCGTGCAGGCTGATACGGCCATCGGGGAATTCAAATGGCTCGTGATTCGAAGAGCTGAAAATCAGGCTGAAAAAGGGTTTGCCAGCCGCATGCATCTGCTGTAAATGCTGGTCGGCAGTACGAAACAGATCTTCGTCGCTGGCGCCCCAGCTACCGACAAAAACCGGTTTGTCGATTTTTGGCATATCAATCACTTCGTCAAAGCCATTGCCGGTAAAAAACGCGCGCATATTGTCAAAATGCGCCTCGCCACCATAGACAAAGCTGGTGTGATACCCCTGCTCTGCCAAAGCACTGCCCAGGGTGTAAAAATGCTGCTGCGCCAGAGATAGCTTCACGACACTTTGTGCCGGCGTTGGCATAAAGCCACTGACAACTGCCTCTATACCACGCACAGAGCGGGTGCCGGTGGCATACATATTTTCAAACCACCACCCCTGTTGTTTTAGCTTTTCAAGCTCAGGCGTAACAGGCACGCCGCCGAGTGATTCAACAAAAGTGGCACCTAAACTTTCTTCCAGTACGATAACCAGATTAAGCGGCCTGGCCCGCGGTCGTGTGGCCTGATGAAAATGCGATGTCGGATAATTTTCATCAAACTGCAACTGTTGCAGCCACGGCCAGTCGAGCGCATCGGACACGATCTGCTGACGGCTTAGCTTACCGTAAACCTCGCTGGCATTGGCTTCATGGCGCAGACTGTAAATGGCATAAAGTACCGAATAAGGTGAGCTGATTACCAGAGAGTTAACCATGGCATCGCCGGTTACAGCAAAAAAAGCCGGGTTGGCAGGCCGGTGATCGGTAGTGGAGCGCACCATAGCAAATACTAAACAGACCACCAGTGGCCAGCTAAGCCAAAGCGTGCGGTTGCGATAGGCGAAGGTATGGTTTTTCGCTGAGCGCAGTACCCGGTTAGACAGCACCAGTAATACCGCTGTCAGCATTATGCCGGCTAACAGCATGGCGCGAAAACCGTGCCATAAGGTGCTAAACACTTCGCGTGGGTACTTCAGATACTCGACATACAAGCGGTTGGGCCGGATATCATATTGCAAGATAAACTGCGGCGTGGACAGCTCTATAAAAATAATCACAGTTAAGCCAAGTAAGGCCCAGCCATGACAAAAACTACGCCAACGATTGATGTTGCCAGCCGTGGCAAGCGCCGGAGCCAGTAATACCGGCAACACCAGCCATAATCCTACAAGGATCAAGTCAGCCCTTATGCCCTGCAACAACAGAGGCAAGATATCAGCTGCAGCTGCAACCCGCTCGTACTGCCAGATAAACAGCCCCACCCGGCTGAAAGACAGAATCGCCAGCATCAACAATGCCATCACAACTAACGGATAATAAGGGCCTGACAAGCGGTTTACAGATATTTTCATCGCGGTACAGCAGCTTTGCAAAACAACAATTGCCGCCAATGCTAGATGTATAAGCTTAAGATTTTCTTAAGATTGCCCAATCATAATAAACAGGTGTTTAAACAACCGATATTCGGCGCGCCAAAGCTGTGCAGGTAATATTTAATTATGCTTATTAAACAATTCGTCAGCGATAGCAGTGTGCACCGGCTGCTATTTTTATATGTTATTGCCTGGCTGTTACTGGATGTTGCCGGCGGCGATATCTGGCTGGCCAGTAAAATATACGCAATGGAAGGGTATCAATGGTCACTGCAACAACACTGGCTGACAGAGAGTATTCTGCACCGCGGCGCGCGGCAGTTAAATTATGTCTGCTGTGCTGTCGTGCTTATTGCGACAGTCGTTGCCAACTTTAAACGCGCTAAATACAAACAGCTGGCCGACAGCCTGCTGGCATTGAGCCTGGCACTGCTTAGCGCTTTTGTGCTGGTAGCTTATCTTAAAGCAATCACCAATATTGCCTGCCCCTGGGATCTGGCCGTGTTCGGGGGGACAGAGCCTTATATCCATCTTTTGCAAAAGCGCCCCTCCTATCTGCCTTACAAACAATGCTTCCCGGCAGGGCACGCCAGTGTCGGCTATGCCTGGGTTGCTCTGTATTACTTTTTAAAACAGGTAAAACCCGGCTGGCGTTTTGCCGGGCTGGCAACAGGCCTTATCAGTGGACTGGTTCTGGGTATTGCCCAACAGCTGCGCGGCGCGCATTTTTTATCACACGATATCACGACGTTACTGCTGAGCTTACTTTGCGCTAAGTTTTGCTTTATGCTCATTTCAGAGACACCGACCACCAAAGAGAGTACTTATCTCTGATGCGCATTTTACTGGTTGAAGACAATGTTACGTTAGCAAAAGGCATGATTACCAGCTTAAAGCGCCTCGGCTACCAGATAGAACATTGCACTCAGGGTAAACACGCGCTGCAGGCTTTATCGTGCAGCGAGTTTTCGCTGCTAATTCTCGATCTCGGTCTTCCCGATGGCTTTGCCATCAGCGTGATCAAAACCTTGCGTAAAGCTGGCAACACCATACCGGTATTAGTACTGACCGCGCAGGATGCACTGGAAACCAAGCTCGATGCCTTTAACAGTGGCGCTGACGATTATGTGGTGAAGCCGGTGGACGTATTGGAACTTGAGGCAAGAGTCAGGGTATTAAGCCGGCGTAATACCCTAAGACGGGACGATGTGCTGGCCGTAGCAGAGGTGTGTTTAGACGCAGCTAACATGCAATGCTCTTATCAGGGTCAGGCTGTCAGCCTGACGCGACGCGAATTTATGCTGTTAAAAGACTTTATGCTGCATCCAGACCGCATTTTGTCGCGGCGCTATCTGGATGAACTGTGCCATGGCTGGGACGGCGAAACTGAAAGTAACGCGCTGGAGGTGCATATTCACAGCTTGCGTAAAAAGCTGCATCCACAACTGATTAAAACCATACGGGGGTTGGGTTACATGCTCAACAGCCACTATGCAGATTAACAGTATCAAAGTCTGGCTACTGATTGTGATCAACCTGATCGTTATTTGCAGTCTGAGTTTTACTGCGTTGGTATCGTATAAAGATGCAATGCATGAGCTGGATGAAATTTACGATGCCCAACTGGCCCGTAACGCCCGCCTCGTTGCAACGATGCTAACAGCCATGCCGGTGCAGCCTGATGCGAACCCATTGGTGGTCAGCGTACCAGAGTTCACGGATACCGGTGAAAACCTGACGTCGGCGCAGGAGCGCCGTCAGGGCGGCCATAAGTATGAGCAGAAAATAGCGTTTCAGGTCTGGCAGGACAACCGGTTAGTTATGGCATCAGAAAATGCCGGGCAGTTTCCCGAGCCGATGACAGAGCAAGGTTACCATGAGCTGTTAGAGCAAGGTGTACACTGGATCAGTTTCAGCCTGCCGCAGGGCAATGGCTTATGGGTATTCACCGCACAGCGGGAAGATGTGCGTCAGGAAATGAGCGAGCATATTGCACTTGCCCAAATCAGACCGATTCTGGTGATGATGTTGCCGCTTAGCATCCTGATTTATCTGGTGGTAAAACTGATACTACGGCCGTTGAACCGCCTGCAACATAGTGTCGCAGCCCGCCAGGCTGAGCAGCTAACTGAAATATCGCTAAAGCAACCGGCGGAATTGCAACCGATCCAGCAAGCGATAAATCAGCTGATCCAAAGGGTCAGGCACTATATTCAGCAAGAGAGACGCTTTGTCGCCGATGCTGCGCATGAACTAAGAACGCCGCTTAGCATATTGCAGCTACATGCACAGAATCTGCAAAAAGCCACCAGCACCGAAGAACAACACGAAGCCATTAGCGCTATTATTGACGGCAGCAAACGTATGACACACCTGGTAAACCAGCTGCTTACCTTAAGCCGGCTTGAGCGGATACAGGATATCCATTGCAGCCGCGCAGCATTAGTTTCTGTAGTTGAAGATGCACTCTCGCAGTTACCATTACCCCTGCTGGACAAAGTCAGCTGGCAGCTGGACATTGCCAGCAACATTGTCATAAGTGGTGACCATATTCTGTTGCAATCGGCCTTGCGCAATATTTTTGACAACGCCAGCAAATACGCCAAAAACAATAGCCTTATCAGTGTCGTAGCAACTGTAACTGAGGCATCAAACCTGACTTTGACTGTACAGAATCAAAGCGCTGTTCTGCCGGAACCGCAGCGTATGGGTAACCGGTTTTTCCGTCATCAGGGCCACCAGCATATCGACGGTTCAGGCCTGGGCTTGTCAATAACACAGCGTATTATCGAGCTGCATGGCGGTACCATCCAGTTTGAGGTGCAGCAGCCGGATCAGGTCATCGTTACGTTAGCATTGCCTGTTGCTTTAGCTTGATATCACCGTGCCGGTTTTAAGCTTTGCTTAAGAAACCCCCTTTACACTGCTGCTAACTTCGTTACCCGGTGCAGTATGTATGTCATCAAGTGTGTTAACTACGATAACGCTGTCTCTTCCGTCCCGCCTGCGTCCGGCGGTGTCATTTTTATTTTCCAACCTGGCGGTCGCCGCCTTGTTGACGCTGGCATTTAACCAAAGCTTTATGCGCAGTATTTTGCCTTTAGGTGGCTGGCCTGTCGCCTGGCCTTTGATCAGCTTACTGTTTTTGTTGAATTTGTTTATCTGCCAGCTATTTGGCATTGGCAGGCTACAAAAAGCCTGGTTGATAATACTGATCACCATCTCTGCCGTCAGTCAGTACTTTATGCTGCAATACGGTGTGCTTATTGACAAAGGCATGCTAATAAACGCTATTGAGACCGATAGCCATGAAGTGTATGCGCTGCTCAGCGCGGAAATGCTGCCTTACTTTATCTGCTATTTACTGTTGCCTGCCGTATTGGTGGTCCGGGCAAAACACCATACTGCGTCACCTGGACGTAAACTAAAGCAATATGTATTTAGCATGATATCAATCATCAGCCTGATACTGCTGCTGGTCATGACGCAATATCAGAATCTGGCAGGTGTAATGCGTGAGCACCGCTCACTGAAACATCAGGCTACCCCGTTCAATGCATTGAATGCTGTTAGCGGTGTTGTCCGCAGCGAAATACTGCATCCGGTGATACCGGCATTTAAACACTATGCACAGGATGCCCGTCTGGTACCGGCCACCGCCAAACCCCAACTGCTAATAATGGTACTGGGGGAAACAGTGCGTGCAGATCATCTTGGCTTAAATGGCTATCACCGTAATACGACGCCGCGGCTGGCCAAGCGTAATCTGCTTAATATTGGCGCCATAGATGCCTGCGGTACGGCTACAGCAATATCGGTCCCCTGTATGTTCAGTTACCTTGAACACGATAACTATGATGAAATAACCGCCAAGCACTCTGATAATCTGCTGGATGTACTGCAACGGGCCGGTGTAAAGGTGCTGTGGCGGGATAATAATTCAGGCTGCAAAGATATGTGTAACCGGGTAGAGCAGGATCAGAGCTTTGCACTGGATTGTGTAGCAGGTGAATGTCAGGACAGTGCGCTGTTAAATGGCCTGCGGCAAAAAATTCTGACGACAGCTCAATCAGCCGCCCCTATGCTGGTCGTGTTACATCAACAGGGTAATCATGGCCCTGAATATTACAAGCGTAGCCTGAAACAGCAAAAACAATTCCTGCCCGAGTGTGAAAACAATTTACTGGTGCAGTGCCAGACTGAGCAAATTATTAATGCCTATGACAATGCATTACTGGCAACAGATGAACTGCTGGATAACACCATAGCGCTGCTGCAATCACTGTCTGATACTTATGATACCTCCATGCTGTATGTGTCTGACCATGGCGAATCGTTGGGCGAGAACGGCGTGTATCTGCATGGTCTGCCTTACTGGATGGCACCAGAGGCGCAAACTAAAGTGCCAATGTTAATGTGGTTATCTGCGCAAACTGTGCGCCGTAACATGATTGATACCCGCTGCGTACAACACAATGCCGAGCAGGCCGGTAGCCACGATATGCTATTTTCGTCGTTATTAGGCTGGATGGAAGTAAAGTCTGCAGCAATTTTACCGTCGCAAAATATCTTTGAGCAATGCAGTGGTCAGACGATAGCGAAAAGCAGCTGAAAAGCACGCGGCCAGCTTGGTCTACACACCGGACTAAGCTACTATATCAGCGTGTAATTAAGCAGGTGCTGATATGCGATTTTTCGTGCTGGTATTGTTTGCCGTGAGTGCAGTAGCCCAAGCTTCTGCTGACGAAATACGCCTGGGTGTACATAACTTTCCACCCTATTTTGTATCGACAGGCAACGGCCACTGCGGCGGGGAAGCCGTAGAGCTTACGCGCAGTATTTTGCAAACCGACAGCCTTACCGTGCGGACGGTTTGTGCCACGCCGGCCCGTTTATACAAAATGCTGCAAAGCGGTGAAGTGGATTTAACCATCAATATCAAGCAAACCCAGGCATTACCAGCAGATGTCAGCTTTGTTGCCCCACCCTATGTGCAGTTGTCTTTAGTGTTGCTGACGCACGGCGCGGCCGTAGCGCGGGAAAAACAACCAACAATAGCGGCAATCCGTGGTTTTGATTACCATGGCCAGCGTCAGCAACTTAGTGACAGTGGTTACAGTTTTATTGACCTGCCAGACAGCATCAGTGCAGTAGAGATGTTTATCAAAGGCCGCAGCAGTGCGTTACTGACCTATGAAGCACCGTTTAACTATTACCTGCAACAACAGGCGCTGCCCTTTGCCAGCCATTATCAGCGCCGCCTGCTCGATACCATAGACGCCTATTATGTGGTATCCCCTCAGTCAAAGCACCTGGGCTATATCAGCACAACCTTAAATCATTATGCAGAAACTGAGCAACTGAGCTACTTTTCACACTGAGCCGTCGGACTGCTGGGTTAAACTCTGCTCAATTTCAGCCAGACCAGCAGGCCTGGCAAAGAAAAAGCCCTGGCCAAACTCACAGCCAAGTTCAGTCAAAAGTTCATGCTGCTGTTGCGTTTCAATACCTTCTGCAATTACGGCAACCTCAAGTGCCTGCGCCATTGTCAGCATGGCTTTAACCAGACCGAGATTTTTCCCTTGCTCCAGGTGTTGAATAAAAGCACGGTCTATTTTGATAAAGTCTATCGGTAAGGTTGTCAGATAAGATAACAATGAGTAACCGGTACCAAAATCATCAATCGCGACTTTGATACCGGCACTGCGACAGGCTGACAGGTTGTCCTGAATTGTCGGCGAGTCATCCATGACCACGCCTTCAGTAATTTCCAATTGTAAGCAGTCCGCTCGCAACCCCAGCTTGCTAAGTTTGGCTTCAATAAAGTTGTACAGCGCAGGGTCAGAGAAATGTTTGGCAGTGATATTTACTGCTACCGGTTTTGGCTGCAAGCCCATACTCTGCCAGCTCTTGATCTGATTAAGTACTGTTTTAATTACCCAGCAATCCAGTGCTTTGCCAAGGTTGACGCTTTCTGCCACCGCCACGAAAATATCCGGTGGTACTGTGCCAAGTTCGCTGTCATGCCAACGTAACAACGCTTCGTAGCCAATCAGGCTCTGATTGGTCAGCTGATATTTCGGCTGCAGTACCAGCTGCAGTTTGTCTTGCTCCAGCGCACGTCGCGGCCTATACCAATGATCTTGGCGGGCCCGCCACTTTTATAGTTTTGTATAATAGCCATCATGCTGCCGGGCGTGAGCCTGCGTCATCAACATGCTGATATTTTGCCAATCACTTCCTGTTTGTTGTAGCCAAATAACAGCTCGGCACCACGGTTGAAGGTTTGCACAATCCCCCATTCATCAATAGATGATAATGCCGTCGACTACAGCTTCAAGCAACGCATCCTGTATTGAACGTAAGCGGCGGTGAGCTTTAACGCTGGCCTGATAAGCCGTTAAGTCATGACAGATGCCGACGAAATAGCGGGCATTATCCGTATTGGCTTCGCCAACCGATAAATGCATCGGAAAAACGCTGCCGTCTTTACGCTTGCCCTGAACATCACGCCCTATGCCGATAATTTTTGCGCTTTGGCCGTGGCTGACATAGTTAGCCAGGTAAGTATCATGCTCACTGTGAAAAGGCTCAGGCATTAACATGCGCACGTTGTGGCCGAGACACTCGGCAGCACTGTAACCAAACAGCGTCTCAGCTGACGGAGAAAAAAAACAGATCTGGCCGCGCTGATTAATCACAATGATGGCGTCAACCGCGGAATTGACTATAGCATCCTGCAGCTGACTTAGCTCAAAAGTATCCATACCGGGTGTAACCTTGTTGTTATCAGCAAGAACAACACTTATGCATCTAAGCTGCTATTTATTGACAAGAGTTACAACTTTAGAAGTGAAGTTCCCTTTTTTCCAGACAAATCATTTAAATAATTGCTCAGACTGTTGCTAGAGCAGGAATAGACGTTAAATTTCAAACCGATATTCATGTAACCTGTAAAAAGTTCGTATAACATAAACTGACGGCTTTAATATGCAGCTTGGTTTAATACTAAACGGACTATAGTTATTCACTACGACAATTATATCGAAGCAAGGCATATTTCCCGACTATAGGGACCTAACAACTGACGTAAAGCATCTGACTATTTTGATTAACCATAATTTCGCCCCTAGGGATGTGTATAGCACTATAAACCTGGTCATATAAATACAATTGTACGTTTATATTTCTATAAATAATTGAATTTATCCGGAGGATGGAGAGATTGTTTTACTTAGAATGTATTACAACTCTTGTAACTGTTGTCTTAATTGTGGGTCAGAAAATAAATCCAGCACGTTCGGTGGGATCTTACCATTGTTCTCCGCAGCACATTTAGCTAGAAATAACAGCAACGAAAGGTTTTGCCTTGAATATACCCAGTTTGGCGCTGCACTCCATAACAATGTTTGACATACCTGCTCACTGTAGCCCCATGAAGTAAGAAAGTATGCCGAAACTGCTGCTGTCAGTTTATATCTAGGCCAATCAGCAAAAGTATTAGCATACTTACCTTGCCAAATACTGGTTGATATCACCAATTCACCAATAGCAGATAACAATGCTGTCGCAAATAACTCCTCTTGCACACCTTTGCTTAGATCCAGTAATTCACCAAGCCGTTTTGTATATGATGCAACACTGAATGCATGCTCATTTATTCTAATATGTTCAGCTCTCTCCAGTAGCGCTGCCGTTGCCTGTTCAACAGCTATTGCAGATATAATATTACACGTCAACCTAACGCCCAAACGCTTTACTGCTTCTTCAATCGATAATGTCGATTTATTAAAACCAAAAAACGCAGAGTTAGATAGTTGTAGTATACGAGCGACAATGAGCGGATCATGTGAAATAACAGCGATAATATCAGACACCCTAAATTTATCATTCTCCAATATCACTCTAACTTGTTTAACCAAATCAGGTTGAGGTAACAAAGATGAGCTAGCAATTAATATTTCACGAACAGAGTTCGAAAATGGCAATGCATGTATTCGTTCAATACAAGTAAATAAATATACTATATCTTGCTCATTAAATGGCTTACTTAATATAAAGTGAGCTATTTTACCTGAAGTTAAGATAACCTCTTCAGTTGGGTCGCCGGTTAGCAGAGCTCTGATTGCCGATGGTTGCGTTTGAGACACCTCTGCAAGCACTTTTACACCATTCATGTTAGGCATCTGATAATCGCATATCACCAGATCCAACTTTATTTGTTCAGTTAACAACTTATTCCAGCGACTTGCGTCCTGCTCAGCCAAAAAATTCCACTCAGGTTTTAGTCGTTTTGCCATACGTTGTAACGCGTGTAGCATAGAACTATCATCATCTATGAAAAGGACATTAAACATTTTCAGCACCTTGATTAACCAGAGTTAGTCCAATGTTGGGCTGAGATAGGAATTTGACATAATTCTGTTCGGATAAGGGCTTAGATATATAGTAACCTTGGATAAGGTCGGCTCCCATTCTATTAACTATATCCAATTGCGCGGTAGTTTCTACACCTTCCACAACCACTTCTAAATGAAGGTCATGTGCCAATCGAATCACATTTGCTAACACACTCTGAGTACTTATATTACAGTCCAAATCAGTGACCATAGAGCGATCAACCTTCAACACATTAACTGGGAGCTTGTATAAATAACTCAATGAAGAATACCCAGTGCCAAAATCATCTATTGCGATACTGATACCCAACTCAGCCAACGCTTTTAATTTTGCGATGCAATCATCGAAATTATCTAATAAAAAAGTTTCTGTAAGTTCAAACTCTAATTGCTCCGGAAGCACACCAGTCTGCGTTATATTATGCTCTACCCAGTGTAAAAAGTTTTGCTCCATTAATTGTCGGCCCGAAATATTTATTGCCATTTTCCCAACATTGAGGCCTTGGTCACGCCAGGCTGAAAGCGTCTTAAAAACATTTCTTAATACCCAGTAGCCAATATCTATAATTTGACCATGTTGCTCCGCTAACGGAATAAATAATGATGGCGACACCATGCCGAAATCAGGATGTCGCCAACGCAGCAACGCTTCACCACCTGACACACTATTCTTCAATAAATCGAATTTGGGCTGATAACACAAAAACAGCTGTTTATCTCTGATCACGTGATGCAAGGCCTGACTGAGTGATAACTGATACCTCTTACGCTCTACTGCCTGCCTGTCATATCGAATAAACATACGCACTGAGCTTTCAGCTATCATCACATTGCCCAACAACAAATTATTTAGTATTGCTCTTGGTTCATTTCCATCTTCTGGCATTAAACAATAATTTACTGCAAAATCCACTACTCGTTTTGCCATATTGCAATGCTGCCTAACATAGTCAAGTATCTCTGAGATCTGTTTTATCACCTGCATTTCGCTGCATAAGTTAGGAAAACACATAACAAACTGTTCATTAGCAAGAAACGCTAAACTTCCCACCTTGTTGACAGCCGTGAGAAGTTGTTCAGCCACTAACTCAAGAGCACATTCAGCTTCGTTATAACCAAGAATGCTGCTCCACATATCGAAGCTTCTTACTTTCAGAGCGACTAAAGTTACTGAGGAACGAGCTTCAATTTGACGTTCAATCAAGGACACTAGTTGTCGATAGTCCAGCAAGGTCGGGAGATCAAATATTGTATTTATTAATGCGCCGACAGCTACGGGTTCTAATAAAAGCACCACACCGGTGGGCCCTTCCAACTGGCAGCTAACTTCCAGTTCAATGCTATTCCATAGAGTCAATGGCACGCTATCGCCATTCATATATGAAACTACGGCGACTTTCTCTTTATCATGCGCCTCTACAAAATCACTCAAAAATTTTCCGTTTATGTCTTCGGCACGCCCTAGTAGTTTTTTAGCGTGAGGATTGGCACATAAAATTTGTCCGCTTGACGATAGTTCGATAAAGGCATCAGTACTATCAAACATCATTTTTTGTGTTTGCTTTTGAAAATAGTGTTGTTCGTAGTGTTGAAAGGCAAGCTCAATTTCAGCCAACAGCTCATCTTCACGCCACGGCTTTTCCAGGAACTTGAATGCGGTCCCCGCGTTGAGCAATGTCCTAACTGAGGAAAAATCGGCATAACCGCTGATAACAAGTGCCACAATGTCTGGGTATTGGCGACGTACTAACGCCAGCAAAGCTGCTCCATCATTATCTGGCATTCTGAAATCAGTCAGTATCACTTTACATGCATAAGTTTTCAGAATAGCAAGCGCTTTTTCAGCGCTATTTGCAGTTTTTATGGTGTAGCCATTTCGAATCAGCAACCGAGAAAGAGCATTGAGAACTCCCACTTCATCATCAACAATCAGTAAAGATCTCTCCATTTACCCATCCTCACCTTAATCAAGTAAAAGGCTAACCCAATGAGAAAACTTCTACGCTCAATTAATTTACTATTAGCACAACTCTAACTCTGTTGCTAAAACTTTAAGATTTAAATTCAATAATTCTTCAAGTCGTACAGATTTGTCCCTAAAGACCTGATATCAGATTTGCGAAGCATTTGGAATACGTTACACAGTACCACCCGACCTTGCACTGTAAACAAAGCACATAGGCGGTTTTCTGTCGACAAACTTGATTAGTTATTGGGTATAACATATTTTTAAAAAACAGCATAAATGCAAAAGGTTATAGAATGCCTGCTCTACCTGAAAACACTAAACCACGGCTCCTATGTGTTGATGACGAAAGCAGCATCCTGAAGTCATTGCAGCGACTTTTTCATGCGACCGAAGCTGATATATTAACGGCTAGCAGCGGAGCGGAAGCACTGGAGTTGATGCATCAGTACAGAGTTAATGTAATTATTACCGACATGCGCATGCCAAATATGACAGGTGCAGAGTTTTTAGCTTTGGCAGCACAACGTCAACCAGACGCTTACCGCATTTTAATGACAGGGTATGCTGACCTTTCTTCTACGATACAAGCTGTAAATCTTGGTAAAATTCATCGTTATATCCAAAAACCTTGGGACAATCGGGAGCTAATGACAGCAGTGGAAGAAGGCCTGTCGTTATATCATCTGGTAAGACAAAATAAAGTACTAACAGCTAAAGTCGCAATACAAAATAAACAGCTCAAAGAGCTAAATCATTCTTTGGAAGAAATTGTCCAGCGCCGAACTATCCAGCTCAGAAATACGTTGACTAAGTATAAAGATCTGGCGGCACAACGCGAAAAAGAAGAAGCTGCCACATTGGAAGTGCTTTACAACATTATCAGTAGTTATCCTCCATTAAGTGGCGAGCTTGCTCAGAAAATAAGTACTACCTGTGAAAGTATTGCGAAAGTTATGAAGTTACCGGCCGAACAAATAAATTTTGTAACGAAAGCGGGACTGTTCTGTGAGATTGGCAAAATTGCTCTACCGCTTAACATTATCCAGACTTCGTACTCAAGACTGGATGGCAGTGAACGTCGGCAATTCAACGAACACCCGCAATTTGCGGAAGAAATTCTGCTTCCAGCCCAGCACCTGAGTGATATGGCGCTCATTATAACTAACCAGTTAGAGCGTTTTAATGGGGGAGGAGAACCAGCCCAAAAAGTTGGTTTAGACATACCTCTTGGTTCAAGAATTCTGGCAGCTGCAAGAGATTTCTGGTTGTTGGTTGAAGGACGACTGGATGGAAAAAAAATGACTCTTAGGCAAGCATTTGATGTAATAAAATTACAGCAAGGCAGCAATTATGATCCTGATGTTGTCAAGGCATTGATGACAATTGTTATCAATAATGAACTGGACCTAGTACGAACATTACAACATGGTAAAGATGTAGCTCAGCTCAGAGTTGGGATGAAGTTAAAGCAAAATCTTTATAACCATAATCATATATTATTACTACCTAACGGCCATGTTCTGACTGAAAAATCTTTAGGTAAGTTAGTAGAATATCAAAACAGGCACAAAGAAGTGTTGTATGTCACTGTAGAAACATTCGATACAACTAACACAGAATAATTGGTACCCTTCGCAAGGCATCTCATGGTTGGAAAGAGGCGGCGTCTGCCGCCTGATCTAGCTGATAATCTTCCGGTGCCAGAAATGGCAGCTGTAACGTAAAACAGCTGCCCTCATTAAGCGTAGATTCTACTAATATCTCACCCTTATGTTTTTTTATAATGCTATACGATAATGACAGACCAAGCCCTGTTCCCTGCCCCACGGGTTTTGTTGTAAAAAACGGCTCAAATATTTTTCGTAAATTGTCCGGGGCAATGCCCGAACCGGTGTCCCGAATAGCAACGTAAAGCATCTCTTTTGTTGCAGAAACATCAATAAATATATCGCCTTTATTTTCGATAGCCTGAGCAGAATTAACCAATAAGTTAAGAAATACTTGATTCAACTGCATGGGCTGACAATATAACTTTGGTAAGTTCTCCTGATAGTTACAGTGCATTGTGGCTTTATATTTAATCTGGTTAACAGCTATTTTTAGCGTGTTCTCAAGACCTTCAACGATATCCGCAAACTGCCATTCACTATTGTCGACATGAGAAAATAACTTTAAATTCTTAACTATGACAGCTACTCGCTCTAACCCATCTATTGATTCTCTAATTAACTCGGGTAAATCACTACTGACAAACACATACTGCTGGCGTTGCAACATGTCTTTTTCCAAGGCTAAATATGTTGGGTTATTAATTTTTTGTATCAATTTACGATAAAAATGAATCATCTTAAATAATTTAGCATTATAGTCTTGCAAACTCTGCAAGTTAGAACTGACGAAGCCTACCGGATTATTAATCTCATGAGCCACACCAGCAGCTAACTGACCAATAGCCGCCATCTTCTCTGATTGAAGTAGCTGGTTCTGAGCTGCTTCAAGTTTTTTATTAAGTTCAGTTAGCGCTTTGTGTTCTTGCTCTAATTCTTCAGACAACGCTCTCTGCGCTCGGTAATAACTGGCTAACTCTGTCACATCCTGAACGACCACGCATACAGTTTCGACACTATCATGGAGAATATCGAGAGGAAAAAACTCAATGTTTTGATACATTAGTGTTTCTTCACCTGTAATAGGCCGACTGCTACTAAAATTAAATACATGTGGTTTATGCTCCCAATACGAAAAACTAGCATTATTCAGTACAAACACGCTATTAATTTTCTTAGCCAAATATTTTGCGGCTTCTGGATATAAGTCTAAAAGATTCTTATTATAAACATCACCACCAACATGACGTAAACGATCTGTAAAAAAATCATTCAAGTAGACAATCTGGTACTCTTTATTTACAACGCAAATACCAAGAGG
This sequence comes from Rheinheimera aquimaris, assembly GCF_020531985.1. GTDB lineage: Bacteria > Pseudomonadota > Gammaproteobacteria > Enterobacterales > Alteromonadaceae > Alishewanella > Alishewanella aquimaris. The sequence continues at coordinate 381,274 of NZ_JAJAVQ010000003.1, forward strand.
TAAACGAGAGGTCAGTTTTTGCAGCAAAACTTGGTGACTCATAATCACTCCAACAATTGCTGCAAAGTTGCCAAAAGAGTCTGTACTGAAGCCTCCTCAAGACAAATTACTATTTTTGAATCAAAATGACTGGCTTCAACTTTAAACTCTACCTCCATTATTAGTGTACTCGCCCAGCGGTACTGCTCCACACGCAGCGCCGCAGGCATAAATATTGTAGGCATACTTAACTTAGCCTTTAAAGATAACTGCTCAGCGAATCCCGCCAAGCAAGCCCCGGCAAGGATATTAGCCAACTCTAACAACAATTCATTCAGAGTATCTTGCGTTAGTGGTAGATCGTAGTCCATTAGCAGTGCTATGGCGTCGCAACCGTCTTTAGATAAGATTGCAACGACCTCACCTTTGATAGCACCGAGAAATGATTGTCGAGTGTACCAAACAGTTCTTTTTGTCAACATAGCCAAAAATTTATGCGGTGTAACAGCACTTATTTTAGGTATAGACAGTGTAATTTTTGCAGATATCAAACGAGCAAGCGCGTTGGCCGCTTGGCCCATAGAAATATTCATTAGTTCTTGTAAAGCGTCGCGTTGCTCCTCGGATAGTAAGGTATTCATATTAATCCCACTTCAAACAATACTTCTCTTAATTGTTCTGATTGAAGTGGTTTCTGCAAAAATCTAAAAGCTCCCAATGAATCAACTAACCTCTTGGCTTCAGGTTGAATATCAGCACTGATAACTATTACAACGGTTTTAGTATGATGTTCATGTAAATATTTTAATACACCAAAGCCATCCAGTTCAGGCATAGTCAAGTCAAGAAACAATACTTCAGCCTTACCGGACTCTACAGCCGCTAACGCTTGCTTGCCATCACAAGCCTCTGTAATATCGACTTCCCATTCTATCGGAAATGCCCGTCGGACAGCTTTTCGCGACATCAAAGAGTCATCTGCAATAGTCACTGGTATAGGCATGTAGCCCCCAATTAACATTAATGTTTAGTTTTTCTCATATTAGACGCTTTTCACTTGCCGTCAATATTTAGCAAAACACAAGATGCAGCCAACTCTAGTGCATGCGACTACTAATTAAATCATTCTTCAGTCAATGTTGTTAATAGCTAAGCGCGATGACTTTGGCTGCAACCATTGCAACTTTTCACAAGATAGAACGGCGAAATCATTGACAGAAAAGGTAGCTGAACTGCTATCGGTCCTCTGCTTCAAAAAAGGCTAACACACTACCTGTTTATATAACTCCGCCGACAGGATTAAAATCTGTAAAATGACAGGCAGGCTAAGCTGATATTGGAATGCAACCTACTGAGCTGCAGCGCAAGGACAAACTATGAAAAGCAAAAAAAATCGCAAGATACTGACTTACCGTACCAAAGCCTCCAGAGCTTAAACCCGCGAACATTGTGGCGTATGGCACGACAAGCTGGCTAAACTCTTAACAGAAAGCGATCGACTGAACTACCACTGCTAAAAAAACAAAAACCAGCAAAATGCTGGCGTAAAGTGGCGGAGCGGACGGGACTCGAACCCGCGACCCCCGGCGTGACAGGCCGGTATTCTAACCGACTGAACTACCGCTCCGCGCTGGAGTGATGAGCTTATGCTCAAATGGTGACTTACTGAAGTGGCGGAGCGGACGGGACTCGAACCCGCGACCCCCGGCGTGACAGGCCGGTATTCTAACCGACTGAACTACCGCTCCGGATCAGGAAGCTTAATTCGATACATTGGCGGAGCGGACGGGACTCGAACCCGCGACCCCCGGCGTGACAGGCCGGTATTCTAACCGACTGAACTACCGCTCCGGTGTGTATCGAAAATTGGCGGAGCGGACGGGACTCGAACCCGCGACCCCCGGCGTGACAGGCCGGTATTCTAACCGACTGAACTACCGCTCCGCACCAATTACACTACAGAATTTCATTTGGGTATCCTGCAGTGCGGCGGGAATGATACGGATTAGCCGATAGGCCGTCAACACCTTTTTTGCCGCTTTTGCCTAATCCTTAATCATCCGGTAAAGTCAGGTCGAGAATGTCATCCATATCGTTGTTTTTTTGTGCATTTGCGCTATTTTTCTCAGCAACATCCTTGGCTGGCTTGCCCGCTGTTGCCTCCGATGCCTGAGCTGGCTCTTTTTTACGCCAGAACATCAGATCAGCAACCTTACGATCTGTCATGACAAACCAAATCGCAAAACCGCCACCGACTAAGATAACCAGATTAATACTTATCACCAGCCCCCACGGGAATTCCGGTTCAGGCTCAGCCTGCTCAGCCGCAATTTCATCTTTAATACTTTGTGGCAGTTCCTCCAGTACCGGAGCTTCAAACACCGGCCGGTTTACCACAAAACTGATCTCGGGCAGGTTCAGCATAAATTCGCGACCATCCTGCATAGCACCGTAGGCTGAAACATCCAGGATGTAACTGCCATGGCCACGGTTGTGCAGCTCTAATTGCCGTGGTGTCATACCCGGTTCGTTTAGCGCAAAGTCTTCCACCTCGCCGTTGGGGTAGCGTACCCGCCCCTGCAGTAATACCGACGCTTTATTGACGCTGTCATCAGTGATCCGAAACAGCACCTGATGCGGTTGTGCCGGCTGTTCCGGCTTTAATTCATCAGCCGCTGGGGCAGCGGTAATATCGGCAATTATCGGCGCGGGTTTAAGCACAACGGGCGGCTGTTCCACTTCCCGCGTGTATAAAGGTGTACGCACGACATATTTAGGTATCCATTCTCCGGCGACAAACCTTAGCTGAAATTCACCGGTAAACACGCCGTCGCGGGCTCGCTCGTCGTAGCCTTTCCCATCATCGCGAAAATGTGCCACCTGCACGACACCACGGCCGAAATTGTCATAATCTGCATTGTTGGTGCTGACAAAAATCACTTCCAGCGCCAGAACCTCGCGAAAATCTTTCGCATTAATAGGCTCTTCACCATTGGTTAAACGGGCGGTTATTTTTACGGTTTCACCGACTAGCAGGTTATCAGGTAAGGGATCAACGCTAAGTTTTATGTCGGTCAGTACCATAATGCGGCTATTCGGCAGCAATTTACCAATCGCTTGCCACGGCCCCGGAGTGGGGTTTTTAATCTGGATCAGGTCATAGCTACTGGCATCATGCCAGCGTACCTGTTGCTGCTCTGCGGTATTAAAATGAATTTTACTGCCGTCTGGCCGCACCAGCACGACGGAGGCCGAACCGCGTTTTCGAAACAATAGCAGTGTGATTTCGTCAACATTGTCGTCAATGCGAAACCTGTTATCAAACAGTGGGATCTGGTTTTTGGTTGGCAGGTCTTCCAATAACGCAAAGCCGCTGCTAAAGGGGCTTTCGTCTTCTTCTGAACCGGCTTTGGGAGATTGCAGTAAATCGGTGCTCGCTATTGTATCGGCATTGAATACTGCGCAACCAAGCAACAGACATACTACTGTTATCCATTTCGCCACAGGCAACTGCCTCCTTTTTTCTGCACTAAGTCCAACCTGGTTTCATGGGCTGCCAGCTCAGCATCTGTTGCCCGCAGCACTTTAAGCCGGCCACTACGCTGTATTACTGCCGGGCCTGACTGGCCATCCGTGCCGTCCTGCTCGTTCGCCAGATTAAGACTGACCTGACCACCTGTCATCAACAGATATACATCTGCCAGAATTTCCGCGTCGAGCAAAGCGCCGTGCAAAGTACGGTGACTGTTATTAATGTCGTAACGCCGGCACAATGCATCCAGATTATTCTTCTGGCCAGGATGCAGTTCGCGTGCCAGCATAAGAGTGTCAAGAATAGTACAGTACTGCTCTACCGGCGGCAGCACAGGATGCAGCATAGAAAATTCGTGATTAATAAAGCCAACGTCGAACGCGGCGTTATGGATCACCAGCTCTGCTCCCTGAATATAGTCGTAAAAACTTTTGGCGATATCACGAAACTTAGGTTCATGCGCCAACCGTTCATTGGTAATACCGTGCACTGCCACAGCCTCAGCGTCAATAATTCGCTCCGGGTTAATATAGACATGGAAGTTGTTACCAGTAAAACGCCGGTTAATCAGTTCAACACAGCCAATTTCAATGATACGGTGACCATCTTTAGGGTTAATACCTGTGGTTTCAGTGTCGAGAATAAGTTGTCTTTTCGCCATTGTCGTTTCGCTTTTTACTGCACTTGGGGTAGATTATACGCCGTTTGGGTTTGAGGAAAGGCTTTATGCGTAAAACTGTTGCAATCTACACCGATGGCTCTTGCCTGGGCAATCCGGGCCCGGGTGGCTACGGTGTGGTGCTGAAATATAAGCAGCACTGTAAAGAGCTAAGCGGCGGTTTTCGTTTAACCACCAATAACCGTATGGAACTGCTGGCCGCTATCGTTGCGCTGGAAACATTGAAAGACAGCTGCGATGTTGACCTGACAACTGACAGCCAGTATGTGCGCCTTGGTATTACCCAGTGGCTTGCAGGCTGGAAACGCAACAACTGGAAAACCAGCCAGAAACAGCCGGTTAAGAATCAGGATTTATGGCAGCGGCTGGATCTGGCAAGCCAGGCTCACAACGTCAGCTGGCATTGGGTGAAGGGCCATGCCGGCCATCCGGAGAATGAACGCTGCGATGTCCTGGCCCGCACAGCGGCTGAAGCTAAACCTTCGGCTGTCGACCTGCCATTTGAACAAAGCCAGAGCACTGAAGCTTAGCCACAACGTAACAGGCAGCCCAATTATGGCAAGATACACCGTATTTTTTCACACCATCAGCCGTTTTGGCGGGCTATGTTTGCTGAGCTTACTGTGGTTTTCGGCCAGCGCGCAGGCACAGTGGCACCGGCAGGCTTTTCAGACGCTCGGCACCCAAGCCTATATCGAGTTGTGGTGTGAAGACGCCAGCCAGGCTTCTGATTTAATTAATCAGGTGCAGGCCGAGTTTGAGCGGATTAATCAGCTGATGAGCCCCTATATCAACAGCAGCGAACTCAGCCAGCTTAATCTGCTGGCAGCGCAACGTCCAGTGCAGGTATCTGCTGAGTTGTATCAGCTGCTTAAGCAAGCCAAACTTATCTCCAACCTGAGCCAGGGCGCTTTTGACATTACTTTTGCCTCAGTCGGCTTCTACTATGACTACCGTGCCCATAAAAAGCCCGATGCCAGTCAGCTACAACGAGCCCGGCAATACGTTAATTACCAGAGCATTGAATTGCTGCCAGACAATAAAGTGCATTTTGCCCGCGACGGTGTAAAGATTGATTTAGGCGGCATTGCCAAAGGTTATGCGGTTGAGCGCGGCATTAATCTGCTGGCACAGCAGGGTATTTTGCATGGACAGTTAACCGCTGGCGGCGATAGCCGTTTACTGGGAGATAAACGCGGTAAACCCTGGCTGGTGGGCATAAAACACCCGCGACAGGAAGATAAGTACGCCGCAACATTACCATTGGCGAACAGCGCTATCAGCACATCTGGCGATTATGAACGCTACTTTATTGAAGACGGAGTGCGTTACCATCATATAATAGATCCGAAAACCGGCTTAAGTGCCAGCGGGCTATTCAGCGTGTCCGTACTCGGGCCAGATACTACCCAGACCGATGCACTTTCAACCACACTATTTGTGCTGGGCTTGCAACATGGCATGGAGCTGATCGAGCAGATTGATAATTATGAAGCCATTTTTATCGATGCTGACAGGAAGATGCATTTCTCCAGTGGCCTTGGCCAGTAACCCTGTTAAAGTTCAGCTGTGCATCCGGGAAAATATCAGGTAGATTCTGTATTATTGGTTTAAGTCGGGCTGTGCCAGAGTACATTATGCGATCATGGCATTTACTGTTAACCAGCGCCCTGTTGTTATCAGGCGCTGCAGTACCTTTAGCTGCGGTAGCTGAAGAACAAGCCTGCACACTGCGTATGTCCGCCGAAACCGACTTCCCGCCACACCTGATTAAACAGAATGATAATTGGACCGGCCTTAGCGTCGAACTGATGCAGCGCCTGGCCGATGAAGTACATTGTAAACTCGAATTCATTAACAGCCCCTGGCTCAGGGCTTTACAACAAAGTGAGCAAGGACAGCTGGACGTACTCAGCCATTTGTCATTCAGTGAGCAGCGAAAAGGCCAGTTTGCTTTTATCGGGCCTCATCACATAGAGGCAATTTATCTGGTAGGCGATCCGGCTACCTTACCTGCCAGCAGCCAGTTATCGGATCTGATTGATAAAGTCGATTATGGCCGCATTGCCGTGTTACATGGTGCTTATTATGGCGAGGACTTTGCCCGGTTAAGCCGGCAACCCGCGGTACAGCGTCAACTGGTGGAGATCAGCAGCATTCAGGATAAACTGGCACTGCTACGCGCAGGTCGCGTCAATGCGATCCTTGAAGATATCAGCGTGCTACACTACTGGCAACGGCATCACTACCCTGACGCTGACAAGTATCAGCCACTATTAAAAGTATATCAAAGCCCGGTGTATTTCGGTTTCAGTAAAACCTCGTTACCCGCATCAACACTGACTACGCTGGCAGAAGCCTGGCAGAAACTTTACCGGCAGGGCGACCTGGCGGCGATTTATCAGAAGTACCAGATCAGTAATTACGCTGAACTTATTCCGGCGTCAATTCTATAGCTATCGTTCGGGTATAATGGACGCAGGCTCCGGCAGCTGCCAGCGGTATTCTGCTAACTGATAGGTTTGTAAAATGGCTTGTAAAGTACCTTCTGCGTATAATTTTTGCCATGCCTGCTCTAATTGTTTTAACTGAATCACACTTAACGTTTTGCGGTTAAAACCAAAAAATACCGGGCTCTGATACACCGGAAACAACGGCACATAAGCAGCCGTTGGCAGCTCAGACTGCTTTTTCCAGTAATGATAAGCCGCTATATCTTCCAACACGCCATGCACACGGCCATTAAGCAGCAGTGCTTGCTTATCCTCATTGCCGCGGATAAACACAAAACGGGTGCGGTTTTTCGCATCGTTCAGCACGGATTCCAGCTCTTCGCCGTAGTAAGCGCCATTTAACAGCGCAATAATGCCCGAGGTGCCGGCTTTTCTCAGCTGCGAAACCGAACTTAAACCGGAAAACGCCTGCGGCAGCCCGACCAGATAAATCTTTTCCAGCTGATGTGGGCCAATAAAAGCGAAGCTCTTGCTGCGCTCATCGTTGTAACTTAAGTGGCTAAGGACATCCAACTCCCCCTGTTCGATAAGCCGCAGCGACCTTAACCAGGGGCTATGAATAAACTCCAGCTCACAACCAATTTCCTGCGCCAAGCGCTGCAACAGCTCGACATTGACGCCTCGCCAGCTATTGTCTTGCTGAATAATATAGGGCGCAAAGCTGGTTTCTATTCCCATCCGCAGCACACAGCTATATGAAGGTAAACTAAGTAATAAACACGCTACGTAAAACGTCAGATAATGCATGCGTTAACTGCTTCTGCTGAACCCGTTCATTCTACTATAAATGCTGTTAATACTTTTTGCCGCTGTGGATGCATAAATTCTGTTTATGCATCAGACGATAGGCGCAAATGCTGTTAAGCGGTCAAGACTGGCTGCATTACCAAGGCCATGAAACGGTGCGACCTCGGCAAGCCGGCCCTGCTCACCATGCAGCGCCAAATAGTTCAGCAGCACAGTTTGCACCAGCAGGTTAACGTTATTTGCCGACGCGGCTGAGCCGGTTTCGACCGATGCATCCGGGCGCATAAAGCCAATTTGCTGATGCCTGGCTTGCTCTGCCGCCGATCCGCCCAGTAATGCAGGACGGCCATTCGGGCTATAAACCAGCATATAAGATGCCGCAGTGGACGAATTATCGCCAGTCCACTCGCCTTTGCCACGGCCAGCTTCTGAGTCATCAATACGACCATTACTGGCAACCGAGCCATCGCTGTATACATATACCATCAGTGGCTGGTTCATTCGGGCGGCGTATTCAAGACAGGCACCTATGCAGCGCCCGGCTCGCAAGTCTCTGAGCTCGCCGGTGCCGCGCTCACCGGTATGATAGTCATAACCGCCTATGGTTACCGAGCCAGCGCCAGCAAAGCCATTGACCACCAGTTTCATCACTGACGCCGTTTTACGAAATTCTGCATCGTCATTGAATTCCTGTGCGGAGAAAATACCGGCGGCGCCGACGATATCAGGATCAGCGGCAGGGTCTAACGTCGCAGGGTTACCAAAGCGGTCGGCCAAATCAGCACTTTTTACATAGCCGCAGCGAATAAGATCTTTAATCACATCGTCGCGGCTGATATTGGTATTAACCCGGCCAAGCTTACTGTCACTGATACGCTGCACTGACTCCATCACGGCAACGGCATCGCTCTGGTTTAGCAAACCAAACAAATCCCCCACATCCACTAAACCGGTCACATCACCGGGCCGATCGATTTTTGTCGGCCTAAGCTCGGGGTTATAAAACTCGGCCGGCGTCATTGAGTTGGCACCTGAGTCGGAGTTACGCGAGCCAATCAGCGGCATTAACGAGCCATTGGCGCCGGCTTTAGCGATGGCGAACATCGGATTATGCGGATTATTACCGGTATCGTTTTCGGACCGCGATGGCAGAACCGCACCATTGGTCATCGCCTGTGTGGCCAAGCTGGTACGCTCTAAAATACCAGCCAGCATTTGCGAGTCACTGTGAAAAGCCAATCCCAGCTGGTTGTTGATAAAGCCGGCAGCCGGGTCGGCAGCATTGACAGCCGTCGGTACCTGATCAGCAGGTAAACCCAGCTTGCTGTAGCCTTGCACTGACAGAAAATCGAGTTGACCACCAGCACCACCTACCAGCACATTGGAACCGGCGATATTGGCACCACCGGCCAGATCAAAGCAGATAAACGGAATTTTACCGGCGCCCTGCACATTAATGCCGCACAGCTGTTTCAGCGCTTCTAAATCGGGCGATAGCTGGGCATGTGCCTTATTCGGGTTGGCAAAAAGCCCCAGTACTGAACCACTGGTCAGCACGGCTGCACCATAGCTTAAACCACAGGCAATAAAATCGCGGCGGCTAACCGGCTTGCTGTGGCAGGCATGCAGTAATGGGCTATCGGGGTGCAGCGGTTGCTTTCTTTTCATTTTCATCTCCTACTGCAACAAAAGTTCTGCACTGGCCAGCACTGCGGTGCAAGCTGCTTTGGCAATAGTGCGGCTGCGATCGCTGCTACAGCTGCCGTTACAGCTGCTTAGCCGGTTGATCAGCGCATCCAGCTCGGTCTCTGCATCAGCGCGTAGTACAGAGTTTTGCGGTGATAAAGGTATCAGCCTGTCGAGCAATGGCTGGATAAAAGCAGGCCGGTTGGCCATGCTGTACGTCACGCCCGGGCTGGCATTAAAATCAACACCACTGAACCAGTTTTGACGAATAGCGCTGTCTTCTATCGCGGCATTGCAGTAGGCAATGGCCAGTTGGGTGATGGCCATTTGCTGCGCCGACACAAAGGTATCGACAGTATCTGCTGAGGGCAGCTGGCGCTGAATGGTCTGGTAAACCTGGGCCACGGCCGCTTGTTGCTGTGCAACCCCGGTCAGCGCACTCATACTGGCATGCACTTCAGCAAAGGTTTTAAGGCCGATATCACTGCTTTGACTACCGGAGGCAATAATACTTTGTACCGGTACGCTGATGCCGGTACGCACGTTCTGCCGCTCACCAATGCGGCCAAAAGACAAAAAGAATTCATCGGACGCGGCGCCAAGCTCTGCTCCTATGATGGTACCCTGGGTTGACAGCACAGCGCCGGTATCCAGTGCAGTACCAGAAGCCAGCTCAAACTGTTGCTTCAGCCAGGCCTGGCCGGTTAGTGCTTCTTTGCCATTAATGCCAATCGCCATATCGCTTATCGTCAAGCTTTGTGGCAGCGCCCGCCCTTCCAGATTAACCAGATAAGGTGCATTAAACAGGTAGGAGTAATTATCAAACTGCGCGACTTCAAACACGATATAGCTATCGGCTAAATCGATCAGCTCACCTATGCTAAACAGCAGATAAAATTTCTGGCCTACGCCCACTTCATAGTTTTGCCGGATTTGAGCTGCGCTTAGCGCTTTATTATGAATAGCCAGTAAACGGATACTGCCCTGCCACTGCCGGTTGCCATTGGCTTCGTTGCCGATGATCAGCGCATAGGTATCATCCCAGTTGCGAATAGCATCAGCAGCTGAGCGCACGCCGGTATCATTGCCGTTGACATAAATACGCTGGCCGTTTACCGGGTCTTGTGTCAATACCACATGCTGCAACGTTGCCTGCAGCACTTCATCAGCATCGGGCGTGCTGAGCGCCGGCATACCAGCGAAATCACTGCCGCTGCGACGCAGTAAAAAGTCATAGTTGTACTGGGTCTGGCCCAGCGTAACGTTGCGCTCAGTACTGCTGCCAGCATAGCTGACAATGGCGGCAGGGCCTTCCTGCACCACATTGGCCGGCACGACCCAGGCTTCGACGGTCATTTCACCGGTAGCACTTATCAGCTGCGCCAGCTTAGCGCTGTTTTGCGTGCTGGCTTGCGCCCGGCCACTGTTAATCTGTAGTCCCCAGCCGGTTACCCAGCTAATATCGCCTTGCAGGCTTAAATTAGCCGCCGGTTCAACCCCGGAGGTGTCATAGGCAATAACGCCGCTGCCGGTTTTAAACTGATAAAACGCTATCTGGTTGGCTTCAAAGCGGCCGCCACTGGAGGCCACGACACCATCGCCCAGCCGCAAGGCTTTGGACGGTACCAGAGCCGGATCCAGTTCGGTTAGCTCGACACTGTCCGCTATTTGCCTGATGGCAGCGAGCATCGTCGCAGCATCGCTGTCACAGCTGGACCAGCAGTTATGAAACTCGCCACCAAGCCGGGCAACAAAGCGCGAGAGCTCAGGTTGATCCAGATTCAGTAACTTGCGGCTGGCGTCATAAGCGGCGCTCAGATCACTGCCGGCAAAAAACGGCGCTTGCGGCTGCGCAGCATCAGGTGCATGGCAGTTAACACAAAACTGGCGCAGCAGCGGGTATACCGTGTTACCAAACAGCGCTGGCGATTCAGGTAAGGCTTTACTGGCGCCGGGCTCACGTATTGGTGGTGCCACTAGTGTTACTGTAGCGCTTTCGGTTTCGCTGCTATTGGCCCAGTTACGGATCCACTGCGTTAGTGTATCAGCACAGGCAGTATCGCTGGCTAACCAACAGTTATGGCCGCCGGCAATTTTACTGACCAGAGCCGACTGCGCCGGATCGGCCAGATTAACCAGAGGTACCGCGGCGGCGTAAGCCAGATTAATATCATCATTACGCACAAACGCCGGTGCGGTATTGCCCTGCACATGGCAGGCACCACAACGGTTGTTAGCGGCAATATTATCCCACAGTGTCAGTTTAAACAGCTGAATATCGGCGGTTTGCGGCGCCGGACCGTTGTAGTTGGTATTATCTTCCTGCACCGGCGGCGGTGGGTTCTGCTCTACTTCGGCGCCGCCGCAACCGGCCAGCACAAGGGCACCCAGCAGCAACAACGCTTTGAACAACATTTTTGCTGTTAACACAGTTTGCATAGAAAACCGCATCTTTAGTCTCCCATACAGTAGGTGGCGGTATCGGCAAATACCTGTTTCAATACATAGCCTGTGGCACGGAAACTGTCGGTAATGCTGTGCAGCGCATTAACATCAGACAGGCTTTGCGGTTCTCGCAGGCACACAGCCCGGAATACCTTTTTCACCTGACACTGGGCAAAAACGGTGGTGTTTGCCAGCTCCTCGCCCAGGCTTTTTGCACCACTGCCGCTGCCTGGTAAGCTATTATCCCAACCTAATGCCTGGTTCTGGCCTTCTCGCCAGTAATTAACCCAGCTATCGTCCGGTGTGCGGTAACCATAAGGGAAACTACCGGCGTTAATATGGTACTTGGGCTGCACCCGGCTTTGCGTAGTGGCATTCTGGGTACCACTTTGCTGATAAAAAATGCGGCCATTACTGCCATCTTCATCGCTAAACTGGTAGTCATAATATGCAAAGGCCTGCGCCATAGGATCCATACCGGCATGGCAGCCGACACAGCGGTTATTAAAAATACGGCTGTCACCACCCGGGCTGCGGCTGACATCCTGCCGGATGCGTCCGGTTGGCATGGTAATATCCTGTAGCGGCTCTAAATCCGTACACAACTGGTTCATCAGTGTAAAACGGAACATGGCGCGGTTAGTGCCAAGATAAAAAAAGGCTTTAGCCGCCGCCCGGCTCGTCATCACACCGGCCGCCGCCTCAGCTGGAATATTGTTCAGGCTGCTTTGCGAGCGGGGTTCAAGATACTGTGCTAAATCAACCGCCTGACGCTCCAGCGCCAGATAGTGTTCATTATTGTTACTCTGATAGGGCGGTAATCCCAGGCTGTCTGCACCGACATACAACACATCCGTTTGCAGGATCTGCCGAAAATCCACCCCATCGCGCACCAACCCAATCACCGTAGCGCTATAGTCATTCAGCGGCTCAAACACATCCTGCTCACGGTTAGTGGCGACAGAGGCAAATAGCTTCAGCGTTGTGCGATAAAAATCCGGATGCTGCATCGCCAGCTCTGCAGCAGCAGATGCATTGCCCGCATCAATCAGAGCCTGCATCTGACTTAATGTCACAGCGTCGGCCGGCACACCGGCAATACGCTCATGCAGCCGCTTGGCCTGTTCCAGTGACCCGGCCTGAGCACTGGCTGCCAGCAACACTGCGCTGACGCTCAACGCTCTAATAAAGGCTAAATAATGCATCTACACCACCTCCGGCTGATTATCAGCCCGGTAAAAACTCGACTGTCCACTGCGAACGGGTTAACGCCACCGGCTCAGCACCAAAATCGACCGAGCGTAATCTCAGCATCAGCTGACGCTCCAGCTTGGTATCGTTTAATTCGCTGCGCACTATGTTGACTTCAGCCAGACTGCCGTCGGCATTAATCACCAACTCAAACACCACCTTACCTTTCAGTAACGGATTGGCGCGAAGCGCCCGGCTGTACAGGGTGTATAAGCTGCTTTTATTTGCTTCCAGTATGCGCCTGATTGCCGCCTCTGAGCGCCCCTGTGGCCCACTGCTATTGGCATCAGCGCGACTGTCATTGCGGCTTTGGCCAGTGCTTTCACCGCGACCGGTAGATGACAGCCCTTTCATCTCGGTCTCTGCCAGCGCAGTCGTGCCGGTGTCTGCCAGTTCAGAACGGGCAATATCACCGGCGACCGCTGCCGCTTCACGGCTGGCAAACTTTTTGTCTGCCTCATTGCGCAGCAATTTACGATCTACCTGAGTCGCCTGTTGCTCGCCGCGGCTTTTCACACTCGGCGCCGTATTATTAAGCTGAAAACTCTGCCTGAGCTCGGCTAAATCATCCCGCATCGCCAGCAACCCGGCTTGTTGTGCCTGCTCTCTGGCCCGTTGTGGATCTGGCTTTACCGGTTCGGCGACAGCCGCCACCGGCTCAGGCTTGGGTTCTGGCTTAGGCTGCTCTATCACCTGCTGCTCTACCGGCTCTGGTTCAGGCGGCGGTGGCGCTTTGCGCTGCTCCAGTACCACTTTTGCCAGCTGCGGTGGCAGCTGTTCCATCACCTCACGGCTGGGTTCCGGTACTTTCAACGCCGGCACCAGCACTGCAAAAATCAGCCATAAGGCAAAGCCAAGCCACAACAAACGGTAAAAGCGTTTATCTTCAAACTGCCAGCTGTCAGCTTGGTTAATCGCCAGCGTGGTCATGATGCCCCCTCTGGCGCTGCCGCAGCGGTTGTCGCTTCAACGGCCAGCGATAAATCGCGGTACTCAGTTGCGGCGCAGATTGCCATCAACTGGCGCAGCACGGCGTAAGGTGTTGCCGCGTCGCCAAGAATGGTCAGAGCCCGGCCTTGTTGCTGCTGCTCTTGCGCTAACGGGCCAGCGCGCTCAGCCAGATAGGTCAGCTCAGCCGTCAGCGCCTGTGTCAGATCTTCCAGCCAGACATCGCTATCTTGCTGCCAGTCGCCCTGCCATACCGGCTTACCCTGCACCAGCACGCCGTTGGCAGTAATGGTCAGCATGACTTTTTCGCTCGGCAGTTGCTCTGATACAGAGCGCGGCAGGCTGATGTCTTTATTGCTTTGCAGCACTTTGACTTCAGACTGGTTTACCATCAGAAAGAACACCAGGATGGTAAAAATGTCCATCAGAGCAACCAGGTTCAGCTTACCTGCCTGCGCCAGACGTTGGTTTTGCCGGTCGAGCCGCTTGGCACGAAATGACATTTTCATTGTCCGGCCTCCTGCTGCGGCAGCTGCCCAAGCGAAATCTGCGGGAACAGTTCAGCATCTACCACCTGGGCGGCCACTACGGCTTTAAACGAGCGCACTGTGTCCATCGCCGTCACCAGTGTCTGGTAATCCAGCTCGTCCGGCGCCAGCAAGGTGATATCCTGCTTTTCTATTTGTTTTTGTGAAAAGGTCAGCTTCAGGTCCTGCAAAAACAGGCTTAGCGCGGCGAAATCGAGTTTGCCGTCGTCAGTCAGTTCAAATACCCGCAGCGGTTCGCCGGCCGGATAATTCAGCCGCAGACGATCGGCATGAATTTCCAGCTCCAGTTGCTGTGGTTGTTCCTGCTCCTGCTGCAGTTGCTGCTCAGTCAAAGGCGGTAGCTGAATATTCAACACCCGGATCTGGGCAAACACCAGGCTGAGTAACAATACCGGCACCAGCACGATCATCAGGTTCATAAAGGACGTGATGTCCAGCTCAGCGTCGGCCAGAGGAACTTTACGCCGCTTTATCATCCGAACCACCATCTGCTTGCTTGGCAATACTGTTCATCAGCTTAATACCGACCATTTCCATGGTGTCGATAATACTGGCGGTTTTGCCCTGTAGCAGCGCATGCACAAATACCAATGGAATAGCGGTGATCAAACCAAAAGCAGTCGTGTTCATCGCCACCGAAATACTGGACGACAGCAAGCTGGCTTTCTCTGACGGATCGGCATTGGCCACGGCCGAAAATGCCGCGATAAGCCCCATAATGGTACCGAGTAAGCCGAGCAAGGTTGCCACGTTAGCCAGCGTGGCCAGAAACGGTGTGCGCTTTTGCAGTCGCAGGCTGTATTCCAGTACCACTTCTTCCATTGCATATTCCATGTCCTCGCGACGCGAAGATGAACGCAGCCGGTTGACACCACTGGCCAGCATTGCCAGTAGCGGAGCGCTGCTGCTTTCGGCCAGCTGCAGAATACGCCGGGTGTCAGCCTGCGCTACCGCCGGTTGCACCTGCGCCATAGCCCGCTGGTTTACCGCATAGACTGAGCGCAGAAACCACCAGCGTTCAACGGCAATCACGATGCCAAGCACCAGGATAAAGGCAATAGGGTAGATAAATACGCCGCCTTCCTGTAAAAACCGTACGATGCCGTTTATAAAATCCATGAAAAACATCCTCTTATTGCTTTTTTGGGTTAACTTTCTCTGACGTCAGCGATGCTGAAGTGCTTTGCTCAATGGCGATAAAACGTAAAAACTGCTGCCGGTCCAGCGGTGACACACCCAGCTGCTGTTGCGGCAGCGGCTGCCCGGGTATCCGGATCACACTGACCGGGCTTTGCCAGGGCAGCACATAAATGGTTTTAGGCTGTTCCTGGTTACCACGGATGGTGCTTTCAACCTGTACCCTGGCCGGCTGCTGCGCCGCGGCCAGCACAGCGAACAGGCTGATACTGAGCAACAAAGTGTTATAAATCAGTTTGCTCATGCTTTTCTTCCTGTGTCAGTTGTTGTTCAAGCAGTACCAGCCAACCTTTAGCCTGTTCATCCGCAGTCAACTGGTAGTACTGCTTATAGTGGTAATGCGCCTGTAACAGCTCGCCCAGATACAGCTCGTATAAAAAAGCCAGGTTTTTATGTGCTATGGCGTAGCTGGCATCAGCTTGCAGCGCACGTTGAAAGTGACGCTCGGCCTGACGAAAATTGCCCTGTTGCCGCGCCAGTACACCGAGTAAATTATGCGCAGCAGTGTAATCCGGCGCCACACCGACCACCTGCAGCAGGCGTTGCTGTGCCGCCTCCAGATTACCACTGTGCCATTGCGCCAGCGCCAGGTTATAACCTACCCCAGGCGCTGCAGGCACAGCCTCTGCCAGTTGCTGCAAAACTGCAACCGCAGCGGCGTAGTCCTCAGCCTGTAACAGGGCTTTGGCCTGTTGAAATTGTTGTTGCTCAATATCACTCAGTGATGCTGGTACTGGTGCTGCCTGCTGTTGAGCAGTTAGGGGCACTGACACACTGGGGGCAGGTAGCTGGCTGCAAGCGCTCAACCCCAGCAATACTGCGCTACAAAGCAGAGCCCTAATATGCATCTTCTGCTACCCCACTATAGGCTTCTGTTTTATCAAACCGGGCAGGCAGCAGTGTCGCCAGCCGCTGAAAGCTCTGCTGTACCCACTGATCCCACACCTGCTGCTGGGTTAAACGACTATTTTGCTGATATATGGCAATCGCTTGTTCTTCAAACGGATAAGCCTGTTCCTGCAGCAGCAGCTCATACTCTTCCAGCGCCAGCTCATCCAAGCCTTTGGGCCGGTCTGATGCTAGCAGCGCAGCCGCCATTTGCTGATATAACTCACCAACGTGAAACTGGGCTTCGGTTAACATAGTGGCAATGCCGTATTGCATACTTTGCTCGTAGTGCTTTATCGCTGCACTCATATGCTGGCGTTTTTTCTGCAGACTTTGCTTCAGCGGGTGGCTCAGCTTTACCTGTGCGAACAAGCCACTTTCATGCCGCCCAAGCTCGAGCAGTGCCTGTGCCGCCAGATAACGGCTGCGTTCATTCCCCTGCGCCGCGTTTCTCTGTTCGAATACCGCAATTTTGTCGCGCCAGAAATTCTGCCGGTACAGATCCTGCTGCAGTTGATACAGCTCAACTAATTGCAACCGCGCCTCCTGCGCCAGCAGGTGCGGCTGCGGATAGCGGTTGGCATAGCTGCGCCAGCTATCCAGTGCCCGGGCATTGTCACCACTGCGCTGATAATATTGTGCTGATAAATACAGCGCTTCGCGCTGCTGCTCTGGATCGTTACTTTCTGCGGCTACTCTGGCCAGTTCAGCGGCGGCTTTATCCCACTGCTGTGCCTGTTCATAACTGTCGAGCAGTTGTGCTTTAGCGGTGCTTGTTCTTTCAGTATCCGGATAACGCTGCAAAAAGGTGGTCAGTAAGCTTATTGCTGCAGCGTAGTCACCGGCGCTGCGTGCCATCTCAACTTGCTGATAAGCTGCAGCCTCGTGGTACGCTGAATCCGGTAACACAGAGAGTAACCGCTGCAGATGCTGCTGTACCGCTGCAAGCGGTGCATCGGGCTGCTGGGCCTGCTGATAAATACTCGACGCCAGTTGCTCAGTCAGCAATTTACGCCTGTCGGCACTGAGATCAGCTGCACCTTGACTCAGCAAAGCGCTGATACTGTGCTCAGCAGCAGCATACTGCTGCAATGCCAGCTCACTCTGGCTATGCAGAAATTGCGCTTCCTGTACCAGTGCACTCTGGCTCTGTGCTGGCAGAGGCCAGTCTGTAACAGCATTGCTGTGCTGAATGACGCCATAGTAATCCTGCTCGCTATAACGCTGCTGTAGCTGTTGCAACGCGACCTGTTGCGCCGCCGGATGTGACCTGTGCACGTTGACAAACTCAGTTTGTAGCTGCCAGTGGCGCTGTGCTGTGCTGGCATGTTGCTGTGCCAGCTTCTCACTGAGCAGCAAGGCTTTGTAGGCCGCGTCCTGCGCAGTAAATAACGTACCGGGCTCTGTTGCTGTAAAGCCAAGTTGGGTGTAAAGCGCCAGCGCATCTTCCTGTAAGGTGGCACCGGCATAAGACTCTGCCAGCAAATAGCGGATATCAGCAGCAGAATAATCCCCGGCTGCCTGCTGTTTTTGTAATAGCGGCTCGTCCAGCACTGCCAGCATTTTTTGCCACAAAGGCACTGCGTCGGCGAACGCCTGCTGCCGCGCCTGCCCACTTAATGTTAACGCACTGGCATAGCGGTTACGGGCAAAATAGTCCAGGTATTGCAACAGCGGCGGTGTGGTTTCGGCCAGCTCAGTTACAGTTGCCCGCTGCCAGAATAAGCTGCCCGGGCCAAACAATTCAATGTAGCGCTGCTGTGCCGCTAACGCTTGAGTGGCATCAGCATCGTCCAGGTAATGGCGGATAAGCTTTAACTGAAACTGTGCTGCGAGCAGCGTATCAGGGTACTGACTAATAAACAGTTGATAGGTTTCCAGGCTGGCCGCAAGCAATTTTTTCTCTGCCAGAAAATCAGCCAGTCGCTGATACAGCTGCGCCACCATTACTAACGGCCGCTGCCCCGGTGGGTAAGGTACCCGTGCCAGCAATGCCTGTAAACTGTGGCCCTGCTCCTGATAACTCAGTGAAATACTCAAGGTTTGCAGGACTTCATCGCGCAAACTTTGCTGCGGCTGTTGTTGCTCAGTCAGCAGTAACTCAGTGTAACTGTGATCCAGTACCCGCAAAAACTGCTCATCTGCCTGCTCAAATTCTTGCAGCTTAAAATAGCTCCAGCCCGCCATATAGCGGGCATGTAGCTCAAGCGAGGCGTCATTATTGCCAAGCACGGCCAGATACGCCTGCAACGCCTGCTGATACTGGCTCAGCGCGTAGTGAATATCGGCTTTACGAAACCAGACTTCGGCCGCCAAATCCGACTGTGGATACCGCTGCAAAAAGGCATCCAGCTGTTCTAGACAAGCTTGCTGCTGCCCTAGCAGATCATAGCTGCGCGCCAGTTGGTAGCGGATAAGCTCGTTATTCGGATCGGCCGGATAATCCGCAAGCAGTTGCTGGTAACGTGCTATTAGCTGCTGCAATGCCTCGCGTTCTTGGGCAGGCGGCAACTCTTGCTGCTCCAGCTGGCGGGTGTGCATTTGCGACAACCGGTACAGAATTTTCTGCCGCGTCTGTGGTGCTGGCTGTAATGTCAGGATTTGCTGATACAGTAAGTCGAGTTGCTGTTCATTTACCTCAGGCGGTGTCAGCAACATACTGCGGTCAAACGCCGGTAAATCGGCCAGCCGCGGCCGCTTGATATTGTCGGGCGCGACACTGCAGCCAGACAATAACACAGCACAACACAGCGCCAGTGTCGTCAGCGGATAACGCTCAATGACGGTTAACCTCATAAGCCGGCCCCACTGTTGTCAGTGCCACTGCTGAGCAATACGCGTTCCATCACCCGCGCCATCGATTCTTTATTGTGCCGCTGTAAGTCATTAAGAGTTGCCAGTTGCTGCTGCAGCCGTTGCTGCAATTGCTGATTCAGCTCAGCCAGTAATTGCTGCTGCTTACTCAACAACGCCAGATTCAGCTGTTGCTGATGGTTACTCAACTGGGTAAGACGCTGCTGCACCTGTTGCAGCCGCTCCGTTTTATTTCCCTGCCGCGCCAGTGCGGCCATTTGCAACTCCAGTTGTTCAAGTACACCGGCTGTTTGCTGCAGTTGTTTTTGCCGCTGCCAGCGCCGCTCTGCAGCACTATTACTGTACTGCCACTGCAATAGGCCGCGCAGGCGGTTGAGCCTTTGCGGGTAATTCTGCAGCGGTTGCTGATGCTGCTGCAGCACTGCCAGCCGCTGCTCAGCACGGTCTAATCGTTGCAGTTGCTGATAGGGTTTGCCTTGCCATAGTGACAACGGCATGGGTTGCTGCTCGGCTGCACTGATCTGCTGTTGCAGCTGGCTAAATTGTTGCTGTAACGCATCGCGCTGCTGACGCAGCTGTGGCAGGCGGCTACTGAGCAATTGCCGTTGCTGTGTCAGCTTCAGGTTTGTCACATCCTGCAATTGTGCCAGGCGCAGTTGGCGCTGTGCAGCGGCAGTTAAATGTTGCTGCACAGAGAGAATATCCTGCTGCAAGTGAAATAACTGACTGTCATTGCTAATTTGTAATTGCTGCCAGGCCGACAAGCCCTGCTGCAACTGCCCAACCTCGACCGGACGGGCCTGTTGTTGCATCTGCTGCGCTTGCTGGACGTAGTATTGATCAGCCCAGCGGTACGCCCCGAGTGCATCATCAACCTGCAATACGCGCTCCAGTTGCTCGCCGATACGGGTTGCCGCCAGCCAGGCCGTGTGACTGAACGGCTGCAGCCGGATCTGTTGCTGCAATACCGCCAGCAATGCCGGCACATGCCGCTGTTCGGTCAGAATATGGCTGTACAGCTGCAATGCATTGCGGTTTAGCACGCTGTCAGCGGCAAAGTTACTCAAAATGGCATCGGCTGCAGCAAATTCCTGACGCTGAATATGCAGCTGAGCCTGTGTCAGCGCGACGTAATCAGACAGAGCTTCGTGCTCAGCACTTGGGTAAATAAAACCGTCCGGCTCACTTAGCAAGTGCCACTGGCCACTGAACAACAACTGCCAGAAGCCCTGTCCTTCACTGGTTTTTAGCTGCTGCCGGATTTGCGCCAGCCAATCAAGCGCAGTGTCAGAATGATCAGTCTGCGCCAGCACCAGCGCCTGATTGCTAATGATATAAGGCATTTCAGGCTGATGACGCAAGCGTTCAAACTCAGGTGCCGGCGGCAGTGTAATATCGGGCCAGTTGATCAGTTGCTCCAACAGCAATTGCTGGCCTAACCAGGCATTATCGTCGGTGATCTGTACCTGCTTAAGATAGTCTCTGGCCGGTGTTTTGTTGCCTTGCTCTAACTGATAACGGGCAAACTGCAGCAGCGCGACATTTTTCAGCGCTTGCGGCAAGGCACCTGGGCTGGCCGCGGTGTCGCTTAGCAGCGTATCAATCAGCGCGATAGCATGCTGCGGCATACTCAGCTGTAAATATAAACCGGCTTCCAGTAAGCGGGTTCTGGCGTCATGCTGCGGTGCCAGTTGCAGCGTTTCCAGCGCTTGTGCCGGCTGCTGTAAATAAAACGCCCAGGCCGCCTGACGATAGTGCTTCTCGGCTATGGTTGCCGGTGTCGCTGCAGCCTGCGCAGAAGCTGCCGCCTGAACCAGTAGTGGCAGCAGCAACAGCAATGCGCAACTCAGTCGTTTGACCATGGCTGCACAACAAAATCGGGTTGGTAATCGCTGCTGCGATCGTTAATTTGCAGCTCCAGCAACACGGCATCGTCAGCTTTGGCAAAACGATAATTCACTGCGCGGCGATAATCACGGTTGTCGGGCCCTTTACCAACAAACACAGCGGTAAGATTGTGCTCGCCAGCTTTCACATTGCCTTTGTACAACGGCTGAATAGCACCGCGCTTTAGCGCATCCCACTGCTGCGCAGTGTATAAGTGCGCCCCAACCGGTTTATCATTCAGAATAAGTTCTACACTATCGAGCTGAAAAAACTGCCCGGTATCCGCTGATAAAAACACCGCCAGCTGGGTTTGCGGTGGAAACAATAATTCTTCTTCTAACAAAAACAGCTCGCGGTTAAGCTGAATAACCTGCTGCTTTAACTGCTCCAGCTGATCGCTGACCGGTGCTGTTTCAGCACTGGCCAGTAAACTAAACCACATTAACACGCTGCACAATAGCACTCTCATGATGACGCCCCGCTAAAAGTAAAGGCTGAAAAACGCCCGTATCACATTGGCATCCAGCCGGTACAGTGGCTCCAATCCGGCCTCTGCATCTGTTACTGTGACATTACGAAAGTTTTTGTAATTAAAACGAATATGATCCCACTGCAGCGTCAGCTCCGGTGTCGCTTCTGGCCAGAAGCTCCAAACCGGTAGAGCGTAACTGGCGCCGATACCTAGCGTCAGATTGTTAAACTCGCTTAACTCTTTATCGCGCGCCATAAAATTCTGCTGGCTGGCAAAATCAAATAAGTCGCGGTAAAAATCGGCCTGGCCCTGGCTATACCAACGCAGTTTGCCTTCCAGCGTCCAGTGCTGTGTCAACGGGTGCACATACTCCACTTCGGCGTCCAGCGCGCGGATATCCCAGCTGTCCTGGTAATGCCGCAGGTTAAAACTGAGCGCGGCACGGTAAGGCAAGTACACTTTATTCACCAGCGACACTGCGAAGGCATTACGGGTATCGGGGTAAACCTCACGCTGGTAGGCATACCCTCTGGGATCGCTGGTGTCGCGGTAACGCACGCTGCGATAAGGGTTATTCAAAAAACCTTCATCCAGGTCAACCTGCATATTAAGCGCGGCTATCCAGCTACTGCTCAGCACCTGCGTCCAGCCGAGTTTGTAGTTGTAACGTTTTACGCTTTCACTGAAGCTGTCGTCGCCGTTACGGCCAACTTCATCATCGCCAAGCCCGGCTTCCAGGCTCAGTGTCGTCATGCCGCCGAAGGTATCGTGGGAAATGGCAAAGCTTATTGATTTGGCGTTGTAGTCATCTTCGTCACTTTGCGCATAGTTCGCGCTGAGAATACTGTTACCGGCCAGAT
Source organism: Rheinheimera aquimaris (assembly GCF_020531985.1). Lineage (GTDB taxonomy): Bacteria > Pseudomonadota > Gammaproteobacteria > Enterobacterales > Alteromonadaceae > Alishewanella > Alishewanella aquimaris. The sequence continues at coordinate 403,720 of NZ_JAJAVQ010000003.1, forward strand.
AATCGACCCCCAGCCGCTTTTCCTGCCGGGTTTCGCTGTAGGCTGATGCTGTTGCCTGCACATCAACTGAAGCACCGGATACCGTATCAACATAGTAGTAGGCTGAAACTGATACCGACTGACCGGCTTTTTTCCGCAGCATCACGGCCGGGCCGTCAATAGACACACCGCCGCCCTGATAGGAGTGGTACATCAGATCAGCCCTGTCCTGTGGCAGTATTGCCGCTTGCGCCGCAGCACCACAGATAAGCAGTAGCGATATCAGTAGTTTAATTACAGCCACAACCACCGCCCCCGCTACCATTTGCGCCTTTGGCGGCCTCACGCGAATCGCGCACATGCGCTATATGCTGCTGCGCCACCGGATGACGGCCAAACGCCATAATAGGATCGGCCAGCTTGTCGCGCTCGTACGGCTTAACCCAGGGCTGAACCGTTGTACAGCCTGACAGCATAACCAGTAGCGCACTGATAATCAGCCAGGGCCTACTCACGCAGCAGGCCTTTAATATCTTCTTCATATTTTTTCTCAACGCCAGGTTTGTAACCCCGGTGCACACTGCGCACCTGGCCGTCTTTATCCAGGATCACTGTGGTTGGCATAGCTTCAACCTGATAGGCTTTGGACACTGCGTTGTCCTGATCCAGCAAAATAGGAAAACCGACACTAACCTTATTCAGATACGCTTTAGCTGCACTGCTGTCGCTTTCTACATTGACGCCCCATACCTGCACACCGAGCGGCTGATACTTTTGCGCCAATTTATCCAGCTGCGGCATTTCCTGAATACAGGGGCCACACCAGCTGGCCCAGAAGTTAATCAGCATAATGTCGCCGCGTTGTTCAGCCAGCCGCAGGTTGGTGCCATCAAGGGCTTTCAGCGTAAAATCCGGTGCTTGCTCTGCTGCCGCAACGCCATTGATTGCCAAAGCTAGAGCCAGCGCGCTGTATTGAATAAATCGTTTCATGCTTACCTCTTTACTACCTGATGCTGACTAGCTGCAGCTAAAAGTACACCGCTACGCCCAGCGCCAATGCCAGGTTGTGCGTTGTTTTGCTGCGTGCCAGTATCGTCGTTTCAAACACGTAGTCGCTGAAAGTCAGCTCTACTGCCAGCCAGTCAGTAGCGTACAGTCTGAACTGACTGCCAAACTGCAGTGCAAATACGTTATCACCGGCAAAATCTACGGTACCGGCACCGGCAAATACCGATAAACCACTGTTCATCGCATAATCCCGGCTAAGAAACACTTCGCCTGGTAACAGCATATAACCAAGCTGGCCGCCGTAATAACGCCACTCACGCTCACTGTCGGTTAAAAGGGGCGCAGCGCCACTTAACTCTTCAAATGACGTTCGGCCGGCTTTTGCCATGGCGTAATCGGCTGCCAGATAAAAATCCTCATTGATGTGATATGTCAGCTGTATTGCCGCCAGCGCACTACTGCCAAAATCTTCGATACCCAATACACCAACTTGGGCGCTGAACAGCCAATTCTCACTGTCCAGTAAATCCTCCGTGACCACTTCTCGCGGAATATCAGGTTCAACCTGCTGCGCAGCTGCCGCTGCGGAGGCTAAACTCAGAGCTAAAAAAATACGCTGAAGCCAAGTTTCCATGTATCGATCTCTTCATTATCATTTCGGTCAGTCACAATTACGCTACGCCGGTAACCGGCTCTGGCAATAAAATTCCGGCTCAGGTAATAGCGTAGCCCAAGCTCCATACTGGCAAGACTATTGTTACGATCCTGGGTTTGTACCAGTATCGTCCTTGGTGTGGTACGCAGCACGCCACCGCCGATACCAAAATATGGCGATATACGCCAATGCGGCATAGGGCTCAGATAAACACTGAGCTCAGCCGACAGGTTATCGGCCTGATCGCCATTGGCCTGGCCTATTGCCAGTTCAGTTTGTATGTAGGGGGTAAAGTTATAAGCCACGGACAGCTGGTATAAACTACTGCCGTTGAAATCGCCCAGCAGCAGACCGGCTTCCAGCGACCGTTGCTCATATGCCGCCAACCGATCATCACTGAGCGAAAATGTCTGTTGCTGTAATGTCATTAGCTGTGTCAGATCAGCACGCGCCAGCCAGTATTTTTGCTGCTTAAACTCTACCTGCACCCAATCGGTGCGCCGTGTCAGTAGCGTTAGCTGCTCGCCTTTTAAGGCAACCTGCAGCACCGGGTAGCCGCGCCCTGCACCAGAGTGCAGATTAACGAAATCACCACTGACTTTGACGGCTACTGGCTCTGCCAGCAGCGGCCAGGTTATAAGACATAAACACAGTAGCAGGTATCTCATCGTCTACTGCTCCGGCACCACAAAAGGTGAGTTGTAATACTGGGCACCAATATCAAGCCAGTCGGCAATTAGCTTAAGCTCTGCCGAAGATAAATAGCCCTGATGTGTTGCGCCGGCGCTGAATACGCTGAAAAATGCACTGCCCGCCGCATTACCCGCGCGCATACTGCCAGGTACCGCTACCGGCACCAGCACTGGGATCGGATTACCGTCATCGTCCAGCACTAAGTCACCGTTTTCGTCGGTTACAAACACCGGGTTGCCATCAGCGTCTGTTGCCTGAACCTGCCGGTCAACCAGCACGCCGCCGATGAGCTCCTGTTCATTGTCGCCGCTTAGCAATTCACGATAACTACGATACTGAGCCGGCTCCAAATCGGAAGGCTCTGCATCCAGTTCGAGCTGAGCAACCGGCACACGGGCATTGCCTGCCGCATCGGTGCGGCTATGACAGCTAACACAGGTATTATCCTGCAATACGTCGCCGCTAACCGGGTCAAGCTGACGCCGCTCCATAGTCCACAGCGGCTGGATATGGCTGGGATAATCAATACGGATACGGCAACTGGCCAGCCATTGGCTAAAACATTCAACACCAGCCGGTAGAGGGGTTGTAAGGCTGTTAAAACTGGTTAACTGCTCGGCATCAGGCGTACGCAGAGAAGGATCAGTCCAAATGTCTAAGTAATGCAGGGCTTCATTAAGCTCAGGAGTACCGTTGATGCGGGCAGCCGTTTGCGCCATAGTCTCACCGGCCTGCGCCAGTAACTGCGGATTGGTGTTAGGGAACCGGCCATCACTGCTCAGGCCAGGGTTGATGCTTGCGGCCTCGCCTGCCAGCCGGCCATGCGGTGCTGTGCTTTGCGCGCTATGGCAACCGTTACAACTGCGGGTTTCGCCAGGCCGCAGCGTGATCCACTGCTGATGTAGCGGCGATATTGCCTGCCCCTGCGCATTCAGTAGCGCCAGGTTAAAAGGCACATTGGCCGGCACTTTAACCCGTACCGACCCATCGGGTTCAATGGCAACAGTGCCGAGGATCTCTCTCATCAACTGCCGTGCACTTACCCCGAAAGCAAACCCGGGCACGTCGATAACCTCTTCCGGCGGCTGTGGTACACCCCGCACCAGCCGCAGATAACGCGCAGGTCTGTCCGCTGCAGTAGTTTGCATCGGGTCCGCCAACGCGGCCAAATTAACATTGCTGCTGCCGGCAAAATCATACACGCTGCGAATATCCAGCACTGCAGCATTTTCAGCCGCAAGCTCAGCGTTAAGTTCAGGGTTTTGCGGGATAAAAGCAGGCTCGGTATAAGGCTGTAACACCACAGGTTCAGTAACCAACAGGCCTTCCTGTCCCGGCCGCACTGGCACCTGAGTTTGCTTTTGGGTATCAAATAACCACAGCCCGTACAGGGGGGCTGCCAGTTCCGAGTCGTTATCCGGCTCTGCCTGAGCACAACTGAGTACAATTTGCTGTTGCACCACGCGGCACGGTGACCAACTAACCAGATAGCGGCCGGTACCGTCTTTCAGTGCGGCATAACTGTTTATCGCACCGGCCCGCTGTGGCTGGTTGCTGTTGTCAAACGCCCACGGAAACAGTGGCGTTTGAGCTGGCATATTCAATACTTCACCCGCCAGCGGTTGCTGATTGTCGCTGGCTAATGCCAAGGCGACCCGCTGTGGCCAGCTGTTATAGTAAGGCGCATCGACGCTGCTCAGCGCCAGCGACACAGCGCCATCGTCCAGCACAACCGCTTTGGTAAATTCCACCCTTGACGCATCAATGCCACTCTGGTGCGAGTGCCAACCATACACCAGCTGGTTTTCTGAACCATCTGGTCGCATTTGATACCAGTTAAACATCGAACGATCACTCTGATTATCCCAGCGACTGTACAACACATAGCCGTTATCCAGCACTACCGGATAAAGATCATGACTCAAATTGAAACTGAGCTGAGTGATATCCGTGCCGTCACTGTTCATCACGTGCAGGTTAAATGCGGGCGAGTTTAAGTCTTCATCAACCGCGGTGTATTGCGGTTTAAATTCATCTAACAGAATCTGGCGTGACGTGGTTTGACGGCTGGAGCTGAAAATAATGCGGCCATCCGGTAAAAATGCCGGGCTGATATCATGGCCACGCTGTGCTAACTGCGCATCACTTATCAGTGGGCTGACGGTTTTACTGAGCACATCGTAACGCCACAGATCCCACTTAGGTTGCAGCTCCTCTGCTACATTAGCCAACTGCGGCGCGCGCAGGGCAAATAATAAGGTTAAGCCATCAGGCGACGCCACCAGGTCTTTAACGTCATACAGGCTGTCTTCATCAAACAAGGCGGCAGTGAGATCAGTTTCTGCCGACTCAGCAAATGCATTTTGTTTTAGTATTAAACGGGCACCGGGGTTAAAAGCTGCAGGGTCGGTCAGACGGGTTTGATAAGCACTATCGTCGGGTAATAAAAGCGGGCGTTCTACAAAAGCCAGGGCGATTTCCTGCACTACCGGGTCGGTCGGTTCGTCGCGAACACTGATATCAGCGTCACAGGCAACCAGCAAAGCTGCTGCAGTGATAAGGCAAAGCCTTGTTATTATTATCATTATTATAGGTACCGGCTACCAATTACTGCATGTTGCGTTAAGGGAGCTGCCGTAAAGGCGAAGTCTCAGCTTAGCGCTGGCTTAACAACAGAGCAAGTGAAAATTTCTAACAAAAAAGCCAGCATAAGCTGGCTTTATTAACGTCAGATGAACAGTTTTTATAAATCGGCTTCAAATGCCTCAGGAACACTTTCTTCTATCGGCTTTTCACCCGGTTTCAGCAGTAAGCGGCTACGCAGTTCTTTTTCGATTTCATCTGAAATGGTCTGGTTATCCTGCAAGAATTTCATTGCATTCGCTTTACCCTGACCAATCTTATTACCCTGATAGGCATACCAGGCACCGGCCTTATCTACCAGGCCTTGTGCGACACCTAAATCAATCAGCTCGCCCAGCTTATTAATGCCCGCGCCATACTGGATAATAAACTCAGCTTGTTTAAACGGCGGTGCAACTTTGTTCTTAACCACTTTAACCCGGGTTTCATTACCGGTAATTTCATCGCCTTCTTTTACAGAACCGATACGACGTATATCTAAACGCACTGACGCATAGAACTTTAACGCATTACCACCGGTAGTCGTTTCCGGGTTACCGAACATAACACCAATCTTCATCCGGATCTGGTTAATGAAAATACACAAGGTGTTAGAGCGCTTAATGTTAGCCGTTAACTTACGCAGCGCCTGCGACATCAAACGGGCCTGTAAGCCCATGTGGCTGTCGCCCATGTCGCCTTCAATTTCGGCTTTAGGTGTTAATGCGGCTACCGAATCGACAATCACCACGTCTACTGCAGCTGAACGCACCAACATGTCGCAGATTTCAAGCGCCTGCTCGCCGGTGTCTGGCTGCGATACCAGTAACGCATCGACATTGACACCCAGCTTTTTCGCATACACCGGATCCAATGCGTGCTCCGCATCGATAAAGGCACAGGTTTTACCGGCACGCTGCGCTTCGGCTATAACCTGCAGTGTTAAAGTAGTCTTACCTGAAGATTCAGGACCATAAATTTCGACAATCCGGCCATAAGGCAAACCGCCAATACCCAGAGCGATATCCAGACCCAGTGAGCCGGTTGATACCGCCTCAATGTCCAGCGCTGTACTGTCGCCCAGACGCATAATAGAGCCTTTACCGAATTGACGTTCAATCTGACCTAAGGCGGCTGCGAGCGCTTTTTGTTTGTTATCGTCCATTTTAATATCCATGGTTGAGCCGGGCTTGCCGGACAATTAACACTGTATGCTCGTACAGTAGTCTAGTTTGATAAGGCTGTCAACAGCTCGATGCTTTGTTTAAGCGCAAAATTGATGGCTTGCTGGCGTACTTGCTGCCGGTCGCCGGCGAACACCAGGTGGCTGCTGGCAACGTGGCCGGCCAGGTAAAAACCAAAACAGACAGTGCCTACCGGCTTATAGGCGGAACCGCCATCAGGCCCGGCAATGCCAGACACGGCAATGGCAACATCCGCTGCGGCCGCCTTGGCTGCCCCCTGCGCCATTTCACGTACGGTTTCTTCGCTAACGGCGCCAAACTGCAATAATGTTGCACTACGCACTGCAAGTAACTGCTGTTTGGCTTTGTTGCTATAGGTAATAAAACCACGGTCAACATAGGCAGAGCTACCCGGCACAGCGGTTAACCAGTACCCTATACCACCACCGGTACAGGACTCCGCCGTCGTAATGCTCCACTTTTTTTGTAACAGTAGCTGGCCCAGTTCTGTCGCCAGCTGCAGGCTGTCTGCTGCGACCGTCATATATTATCCAACAGAAAATACACAGCACCCATTATGCCGTCAGAGATGAAAGCGGGGCAAGAGGCAACTGCCAGCTTTGGCAGCACCCTGTTCGTACGACCTACGCAGCTGACTAGTTCGCCGATAGCTTCTCGTTTTTAAACAGCAATGCAAATAACACCAGCACGACGGCGGCAAAACCTGCCGGGAACAGCCAAATGTTAAACCAGTTGTGTCCGGCCATAGCACTATACTGTTCGGTGATATAACCTGCCACACTAAAGCCAACCAACATACCCACGCCATAGGTGGCCAGCGTGATCAGGCCTTGCGCAGCGCTTTTAACCGCCGGACCGGCTTTGCTGTTAGTATAAATCTGCCCGGAGACAAAAAAGAAGTCGTAACAGATACCGTGCAGAGCTATGCCAACCAGCAGCAGAGCAACACCTTCACCGGAATCGCCGTATGCGAATAATACATAACGCAGTACCCAGGCGAACATGCCAAGCAGTAATGTCAGTTTAATGCCAAAGCGGCCAAGGAAAAGCGGTAATGCCAGCATAAACAACACTTCTGACATCTGCCCCAAAGTCATTTTGCCGGTAGCATTGGCAACACCAATTTCGGTCAGAAACGGATTGGCATTCTGGTAATAGAAGGCCAACGGAATGCAAATTAACACTGAGCTGGCAAAGAACACCGCAAAGTTCTTATCTTTTAACAGCTTCAGTGCGTCCAGCCCCAGCAGTTCACCCAAACGCAGCGGTTGCCCCCGCCCGGCAGGCAAGGTAGCCGGTAACGTAAAGCTGTATATACCCAGCACCAGTGACGCAATCGCCCCCATCAGAAATGTGTACTTCAGTGCACCGGTACTTATACCAACCTGGCTATCCCAGCCAAACACAAAACTGATCACCAGCCCGGCGACAATCCAGCCAACAGTGCCCCACACCCGGATCTGGCCAAACTCGGCCTCAGGCCTGGCCAACTGCGCGAACGACACTGAGTTCACCAGTGCCAGTGTTGGCATATAGGCCAGCATATACCCCAACACTAACGGATAGAAACCGGCAAAATCTACCGTGTGATACATCAGATACATTAATACCGCACCGGTAAGGTGCAGCATGGCAAGCAAACGTTCAGCATTGAAAAACCGGTCGGCCACCAGGCCAATAAATACCGGTGCAATGATGGCTCCCCAGGACTGGGTAGAAAATGCCAGCGCTGTTTGCGCACCACTGGCTGCCAGGTTCTGTGCCAGAAAGGTTCCCAGGGTAACAAACCAGCCTCCCCAGATAAAAAACTGCAAAAACATCATCAGGCTTAAACGTAGTTTAATTATGCTCATGTCAATCCCCGTCGATCGCCCTGTCGGCAGGGCTTGTTATAGAGAGTTTATTGGTATTTGTTATTGTCAGTCTGTCAACCCGAGAATACGCCTGTTACGCGCGGTATCTGTGTTACTGCCGGCAAAGTCGTCAAAGGCACGATCGGCCTTTTTAATCAGATGCTGCTGAATAAAAGGTGCGCCTTCCTGTGCTCCCTGCACAGCATCTTTCAGACAGCACTCCCACTCCAGCACCGCCCAACCGTCGAAGCCATATTGGGTTAGCTTGCTGAAAATGCTTTTAAAATCTACCTGGCCATCACCCAATGAGCGAAACCGCCCGGGCCGGTTAACCCAATCCTGATAGCCGCCATAGACGCCGCTCTGACCGTTTGGTCTGAACTCGGCATCCTTCACATGAAACATTTTTATCCGCTGATGGTAACGATCGATAAAGTCGAGGTAATCAAGCTGCTGCAGGACAAAATGGCTTGGGTCAAACAGAATATTGGCGCGCCGGTGGCCGCCAACAGCGCCAAGGAAACGCTCGAAGCTGGCGCCATCGTGTAAATCTTCTCCGGGGTGGATCTCATAACACAGGTCTACACCTGCCTCATCGAACGCATCCAGAATGGGTAACCAGCGCTTTGCCAGCTCGGCAAACCCTTGCTCAACCAGTCCGGCAGGCCGCTGTGGCCAAGGGTAAACCAGGTGCCACAACAGCGCGCCGGAAAACGTCGCATGCGCGGTTAAACCAAGCCGCTGGCTGGCTTTTGCTGCCAGCTTCAGCTGCTCAATAGCCCATGCGGTGCGCGCTGCCGGTTTGCCCTTTAATGCGGCAGGGGCAAAATTATCAAACAATTCATCATAAGCCGGATGCACGGCAACCAACTGCCCCTGCAAATGCGTAGACAGCTCAGTGATCTCGACACCTGCTTCACGGCAGCGGCCTAAAATCTCATCGCAGTAATCCTGACTGGCTGCAGCCTGGGTTAAGTCAAACAGTGCGCTATCGTTGGTGGGAACCTGAATGCCGCGATAGCCTAAATCTGCCGCCCACTTAGCCATACCGGGTAATGAATTAAAAGGTGCTGTGCTGCCAGCAAATTGCGCCAGAAAGATGGCGGGTCCCTGAATACTCATGTTTTGCTCCTGTATCAGCTTAGGCGGTAACCGGCACGTCCAGCCATTTTTCACTGCTGGTGCTGCTTTGTGTTACGGTTTCAATAAAGGCCATGCCGCGTAAACCGGCTGAAATACCCGGTACACCTGCAGGCGTGCCCTGTTCAGCACGGCGAATTGCAGTGGCAAAATCACGGTACAGATTCGCCATGGCTTCAAGGTACCCCTCCGGGTGTCCTGCCGGTAACCGGCAGCGTTTGAGAGCTTCATCAGTAAGCCCGGCCTGACCTTTGCCGGCCCGCAGCAACTGAACAGGGGCTCCGTGTGGCCGCAACACCAGAGTGTTTGGTTCCATCTGCTGCCACTCCAGGCCGCCTTTGCTGCCATACAGGCGGATTTTCAAAGCGTTTTCTTCGCCGGCGCACACCTGGCTGGCAATTAGTACGCCGCTGGCGCCACCGTCGGTCTTAAATAACGCTGCGCCATCATCATCAAGCCTGCGCCCTGTTATATGCGTTGCCAACTCTGCACACAATTTAGTGATACGCTGACCACTGATAAACTCTGCCAGACCGAAAGCATGGGTGCCGATATCAGCCATACAGCCGCTACTACCAGCTTGCGCCGGATCGGTGCGCCAGCTCGCTTGTTTAGCCTGCTGCGCTTCAAGATTATCTGTCAGCCAGCCCTGCGGGTATTCAACATAAACCTTGCGCAGCACTCCTAACTCACCGCGGCTGACCAGCTCTCTGGCTTGCCATACCATAGGATATCCAAGATAAGTATGCGCCAGTCCGTACAACAAACCGGAAGCAACAAGCACTTCGTGCAGCCGTTCGGTTTCTGACAGCGTTACCCCGGCAGGCTTTTCACTGAATACGTGAAAACCGGCCTGCAAAGCAGCAATGCTTATTGGCACATGTAACTGATTTGGCGTCACTATCACCAGCAACTGCATGCGCTGCTCAGCGGGTAACGCCGCTTCTTGTTCCAGCAACTGCTGCCAGCTGTCATATACACGCTCTGGCGCAAGCCCAAGCGAAGCACCAGTACGCTGGTTATTATCAGCATCCCGGCTAAACGCACCGCAAACCAGTTCAGTCTGGCCATCCAGGGCTGCAGCATGACGATGTACAGCACCGATAAAAGCGCCCTCACCGCCACCTATCATGCCAAGGCGAATTCTTTGTTGAGAAACAACAGCCATAAAGAGTCCTTATCAGCCAATATCAAAAACTTGCTGGGAACAGAAACCTCAGCATTATCACTCTGCCTGCGCCAGACAACAGATGTAACGGATTACATTTAAACTTGTCAAGCCAACCTCTGACCAAAACCCACCAAATCAGCCTAAAAAACCGGCAAAAATCAGCTTAAGGCATAAATAAAGTCGCAGTTTTTCGCTTAAAGCACTTTCATTTTAAGTCTATTTCACCTATAACAGCAAATAAAATGATATCGGTTACATTTTAGTTATGTCTAACATCCGTGAAGTGGCCCGTCTGGCCGAAGTGTCCGTTGCCACTGTATCAAGAGCCTTGCAGCAACCGGAGCTGGTGTCTGTTAAAACACGCAATAAAGTGCTGGCTGCGGTAAAGCAGGCTGGCTATCAACCGAATTTGCTGGCAGTAAAATTCCGTTCAGGCAAAAGCCATAATCTGGTGGTGCTGGTACCAACCGTCGCCAATGTGTTTTTTGCCAGAGTGATTAGCGGCATGCAGGAAGCGGCCCAACAAAGGCGTTACTCGTTGCTGCTGGGCAACACTATGGCAGATGATAACGCCGAAATTGCTTATGCCCGGCTGGTACAAACCTCTCAGGCTGACGGCCTGATCCAACTGCGCGCCTTTGACCCTTTTGCCACTTTGGATATGACAACAGAGCGTCTGCCGATGGTTAATGCCTGTGAAGTGCTGGACAAAGCCCCCTGCCCGGTAGTAACGCTGGATAACAGAGCGGCCGCCATGGCAATGACCGAGCATTTACTCAGCCTGGGGCATCGCAACATTGCGATGATTAAAGGCCCTGCTCGCAGCCCTCTGACGCGGGACAGAGTTGCAGGCTATCGTGATGCACTTGATGCTGCAGGCGTCGCGTTTGACGAAACCCTGCTATGCCCCGGTAACTTTACACTGCAGTCAGGTCATCAGGCTACCGCTCAGCTCTTGCAGCGCAAACAAAGGCCTACCGCTATTTTTTGTGAAAACGATGAAATGGCCATTGGTGCTCTTCAGTGCCTGAAACAGCATGGTTTAAAAGTGCCTGAAGATATTTCAGTGGCCGGTTTTGACGATATTTCTTTTGCCGCCTTTTCTGATCCTCCACTGACCACCATTGCCCAGCCAGCCGAAGAGTTTGGCCGTACCGCGGTTAATTTGCTGATTGATGTACTGGAGCAGAAGCTGACGCTGTTGCCTAAAGTTATCCTGCCATTTGAGCTGGTACTACGTGGTAGCACCGGCCCGGTAAAAATGTCTGAACCGGCAACTGATACGCCAGCTGTGCATTTGACCTAACACATAACAACAAGCACTACGACAACAGGAGAACGACCGTTATGACCAGATTTTATCTACCCGCGTTACTGCTGGCATTTAGCAGTTTCAGTGCTTTGGCTGCTGATAATCAGCTAAGTGCAGAGGAACAGCGTAACGGCTGGCAGCTGCTGTTTGATGGCAAAGACATGTCGCAGTGGCGTAACTTTAAACAGCAAGGCCTGAGCAAGCAGTGGATCATCGAAGATGGCGCAATGAAGCTAAACGGCAAAGGCGGCGGCGATATTCTGACCAAAGCACAATACCAGAATTTTGATTTGAAACTGGATTGGAAGATTTCAGAGGTTGGCAACAGCGGTATTTTTATTCTGGCTGACGAAACAGGCCAACAAATTTACTCTCACGCGCCGGAAATTCAGATCCTCGACAATGAGCGCCACCCCGATAACAAGCTGGCCAGCCATTTATCCGGTTCTTTATATGACCTGATTGCCTCCCCTGCCGCCTCGCATAAAAAAGCCGGTGAGTGGAACCAGGTACGGGTGTTGCTAGAAGACAACCAGCTGACCATCTGGCAAAACGGTGTGCAAACCGTCTCAGTAAAAATTCAAAGCCCACAGTGGCAGCAACTGGTGGCCGAAAGCAAGTTTGCTAACTGGCCAGGCTTTGCTGCAAAAAGCAGCGGTCACATCGGCTTGCAGGATCATGGCGATGTGGTGTGGTTTAAAAATCTGAAAATTAAAGAGCTGAAATGATGGACGATTTTGCTTACGAAGTACTGATTGTCGGCTCCGGCGCCGGTGGTGCTATGGCAGCGTATGAATTGACGCGTCAGGGCCACAAAGTACTGCTGCTTGAAGCTGGCCGTAACTACGACCCGAAAACCGAAACACCGATGTTCAGACCCAATTCAGCCGCACCGCTGATGGGCGCATCGACGCCGGACAAAGATTTTGGCTTTTATGATTCCACCGTAGATGGTGGCTGGCAGGTACCGGGTGAACCCTACACCAAAGCCGAAGGTTCCGACTTTCTCTGGTGGCGCGCGCGCATGCTGGGCGGGCGCACCAACCACTGGGGGCGCTACTCGCTGCGTTTTAGCGAACATGACTTTAAAGGCAAAAGCCGGGATGGCCTAGGGGCTGACTGGCCATTTGAATACAATGACATTGCGCCCTGGTACGACAAAACAGAAGCGTTAATTGGCGTATGTGGCACCAACACCGGCCTTGACGATATGCCGCCCTCTGGCGAGGGTATATTGCAACCGCCACCAACGCCCAGGGTACCGGAGCTATTAATTGCCGCGGCGGCGAAAAAACATGGTATCACTGCTGTACCTATGCACCGCGCAGTACTGACAAAACCATTGGATAGCAGAGCGGCCTGTTTTTATGCCACACCATGCGGTCATGGTTGTTCAATCGGTGCAGCCTTTCAAACCACAACCTCGTTACTGCCGATGGCGCAAGCAACGGGCAACCTGCGCATTATTACCGATGCAATGGTCAAAACCGTTACAGTCGATAGTAGCGGCAAAGTGACGGGTATCAGTTACATCGACAAGAAAACCGCGACAGAACAGCAGCTAAATGCCAGGGTGATTATTCTGGCTGCCAGTGCCTGCGAGTCAGCACGTATTTTGCTGAACTCTAAAACTACCACCCACCCGAATGGCCTGGCTAACTCCAGTGGCCAGGTCGGTCGTAATCTGATGGACTCTACCGGTGCCGGCCTGTCAGCACTGGTGCCTGCGCTGATGAACCGCCCACGTTACAACGAAGATGGTCACACTGCGAATCATTTGTTTATTCCATGGTGGGGCCATAAAGCACAGGCGAATAAAGAGCTGGATTTCCCGCGCGGTTATCACTTTGAGCTCGGTGGCCGTTTCAGTGAACCAGGTGCCTATGTCGGCGGTAATTTGCAAGGCTATGGGCCAGCACTGAAACAGCAGGTACGGGCAAACTATGGTGCTTATGTTAGTTTTGCGCTGCGTGGTGAAATGCTGCCAAACGAGCACTGTTACATGGATATCGACCCTGAAGTAAAAGACAAATGGGGTATTCCGGTGGCACGTTTTCACTGGCAATGGTCAGAGCACGAGCTTAAACAGGTCGAACATGGCCTGAAAACCGCCAAAGCCATTCTGGAAACCATGGGGGCTGAAGTTGGCGAGCTGCCAGCGGCAGAAGATGCCATTAAAAAAGGCGGCGAAATTATCCACGAAGTCGGCACCACCCGCATGGGCAGCTCCAGTGCTGACTCGGTAACCAACCAGTGGGGACAAAGCTGGGATTGCCCGAATCTGTTCGTTATGGATGGTGGCGTGTTTGCCTCTAACCCACATAAAAACTGTACTCTGACCATTATGACACTGGCGATGCGTAACAGCGCCTGGCTGGCTGAACAGTTAAAAGCGGGGAAATTATAATGAAAAAACCAGGCTTTATGCATACAACCGCCGGCGATGACTTACAACGAGACCCTTCGCCGGCTTACACCAACCGTTTAAGCAGGCGTGACTCATTAAAGCTGCTGGCAGCGCTGGCCGCCAGCACTATGCTGCCGGCGTTATCAGGCTGTGAACCGGTACCCACAACGACCCAAACGGGCAACGCTACTGGCACTGAACACTGGCCAGAGCTAAAGCTGCCGGCCATTAACGCTAAAGGCTATGGCAAAGATCCTAACCTAATTATGCCACCCGAAGCGCCCTGGCCATTAACCTTGACACCGGCACAGCTGACGACGCTGGCGCTGCTGTCAGACATTCTGGTGCCACAGGAAGGCGATTCGCCTTCGGCATCGCAGGTACAGGTGCCTTCTGTGGTCGATGAATGGGTCAGCGCACCTTACCCCAGCCAGCAGCGTGACCGGCTGACGATACTATCGGCACTGGCCTGGATTGATGACGAAGCGCAGCTGCGTTTTAACGGGCAGTTTAGCGCCCTGACTGCAAAACAGCAGTTGGCTATTGTTGATGATATTGCCTATGACAACGAGAACACTCCGTTGCAATTTCAGCGCATTGCCAAAGCGTTTGCGCGGCTGCGTAATCTGGTACTGGCTGCGTATTTCTGCACGCCACAAGGTATTAAAGATATTGGCTATCTGGGCAATGTGCCTATTGCCGGTGTATACCCGGGCCCAACAGCAGAGGCTTACGCCCACCTTGATAACACTCTGGCACAGCTTGGGCTGACTGAGTTTGCTTATCAGGTTGCTTAAGCAAATAAAATACGGCCGCTGATGCGGCCTTGTTTTTATTGTATGGACTGGCGTAATGCCGCGTCGTGCGCAGCGAAAAACTTCTGTTATAATCCCCTGCTTTATCAGCACACCTAGCCGCGGATCAGACTATCTGTATGACCATAAGTAAAGACCTGAGCGCCCACACCCCGATGATGCAGCAGTATCTGGGGCTTAAAAGTGAACACCCTGATATCCTGCTGTTTTACCGCATGGGTGATTTTTACGAGTTATTTTTTGACGATGCCAAGCGTGCAGCTGCCCTGCTGGATATCTCGCTGACCAAGCGTGGTCAGAGTGCCGGTACGCCTATTCCGATGGCAGGTGTGCCTTATCATGCCGTAGAAGGTTATCTGGCACGGCTGGTACAACTCGGCGAGTCGGTCGCGATCTGCGAGCAGATAGGCGATCCGGCAACCAGCAAAGGCCCGGTTGAGCGCAAAGTGGTGCGTATCGTCACCCCGGGTACAGTAACTGACGAAGCACTACTGAACGAACGTCAGGACAATCTGCTTTGCGCCATTACCCAGTTACGCGGCCAGTTTGGTTTAGCCCAACTGGATATCAGCAGCGGCCGTTTTTTACTGAATCAGGTTGATAACAGCGATGATTTAGCCGCCCTACTGCAACGGCTAAACCCGGCCGAACTGTTATATCCGGAAGATTTTGCCGAACACTATCTGGTTGAAAAACGCAAAGGTGCGCGCCGCCGGCCGGTGTGGGAATTTGAGCTCAGTACGGCACGGCGTTTATTGTGTCAGCAATTTGGTACCAAAGATTTGCTGAGCTTTGGTGTCGACGACGCGCCGGTGGCGCTGATGGCGGCCGGTTGTGTAATGCAGTACGTTAAAGATACCCAGCGCGCTGCTTTGCCGCATATCCGCGCCGTGGCACTGGAGCGTGCACAGGACAACATCGTGCTGGATGCCGCCACCCGGCGTAACTTGGAACTGACGCAGAATCTGGCCGGCAATTACGAACACACGCTGGCGGCTGTGCTGGACCGCAGCCAGACGGCGATGGGCTCGCGCCAGCTTAAACGCTGGATCCACGCCCCGCTTCGCGATCAACATGCCGTGAATGCCCGCCTTGATGCGGTAACAGAACTACGGCAGGAATACGATGACCTGCAAAGCGCGTTAAAACAGATTGGCGATATCGAGCGGGTTATTGCCAGGCTGGCTCTGCGCAGTGCCCGCCCGCGGGATTTCGCCCGCCTGCGCCAGGCGCTGCAACAACTGCCTGAACTTGCGCCGGCATTGGCTCAGCTAAATGCGGCACAGCTGGTGCAGATCAGCCACGCAGCCAAGCCGGTACCAGAGCTTTGTCAGCTGCTGCAACAGGCTATTGTCGACACGCCGCCGGTGCTGATCCGCGACGGTGGTGTTATAGCGCCAGGCTACAATGCCGAGCTTGACCAGTGGCGCGCACTGGCAACGGGTGCCACCGATTATCTGGAGCAACTCGAACAGCGCGAGCGCGAGCGTACCGGCATCGCCTCGCTGAAAGTCGGTTTTAACAAAATTCATGGCTATTACATCGAAACCGGTCGCAGTGCGGATACCAAAGTGCCGCCTGAATACGTGCGCCGCCAGACACTGAAGAACAATGAACGCTACATCATTCCTGAACTAAAAGAGTACGAAGACAAAGTGCTGGGCAGCCAGAGTAAAGCACTGGCACTGGAAAAACAGTTGTACGAGCAGTTGTTTGACTTAACGGCACCCTACCTGGCGCAGCTGCAACAGCTGGCCCAGGCGCTGGCAGAGCTTGATGTACTTTGCACCTTTGCCGAACGGGCTGACAGCTTAAACTACTGCCGGCCAACGCTGACTACCACAACCGGCATTGTGTTGGAACAAGCGCGGCACCCGGTAGTAGAGCAGGTACTGACCGAACCTTTTATCGCTAACCCGTTAACACTCAATAGCACACGGCGCATGCTGATGATCACCGGCCCTAATATGGGCGGTAAATCAACCTATATGCGCCAGACCGCGCTTATTGTGTTAATGGCGTATATTGGCTGTTTTGTGCCGGCACAAAGTGCCAGCATCGGCCCGGTAGATCGTATTTTCACCCGTATCGGCGCGTCCGATGATTTAGCTTCAGGCCGCTCGACCTTTATGGTGGAAATGACAGAAACAGCCACCATTTTGCATCATGCTACCGAACATAGTCTGGTGCTGATGGACGAAATTGGCCGCGGCACCAGCACCTACGATGGCCTCAGCCTGGCCTGGGCCTGCGCCGATTATCTGGCAACAAAAATCAAAGCCCAGACCCTGTTCGCAACCCATTATTTTGAGCTGACCGAACTGGCCGAGCAGCTACCAGGGCTGGCCAATGTGCATCTGGATGCGGTAGAACACGGCGATGATATTGTGTTTATGCACCATATTCAGGAAGGCGCTGCCAGCAAGAGCTTTGGCTTGCAGGTTGCTCAACTGGCGGGTGTGCCTAAGCCGGTTATTCAGCGTGCACAGCATAAACTGCTGGAATTGGAACAGCATGCTAAGCCGCAAGTATCAGGCGCTAACATAACGGTGTCGCCCCAAAGCGCATTAACACCTCAACTTAGCCTGCTGGAGACCGAGCACCCTATTATCGAACAATTGCGGGATATAAACCCGGACGATCTAAGCGCGCGCCAGGCACTGGAGCTGCTGTATCAGCTAAAACAACAGTTATAGCTTGACTTAAAATGTATACATTTTAAATTAGGTATACTTTTTACGTTCAGGTGTAGTTATGCAAGTAAAAGACATCAGCCTGTCAGCCATAGTGGCAGGCTTTGTGGCAGTATTAGTGGGCTTTGCCAGCTCGGTAGCGATAGTGCTGCAGGCCGCAGCGGCGGCTGGCGCCAGCCAGGATATTATGGCGTCCTGGTTGCTGGCGCTGGGTATTGGCATGGCACTGACATGTATCGGCCTGTCGTGGTATTACAAAGCCCCTATTATCACCGCCTGGTCAACGCCGGGCGCAGCCTTACTAGCGACCAGCCTGCAAGGGTTAAGCATTAATGAAGCCGTTGGTGTGTTTATTTTTACCGCCGTACTGGGGTTGCTGATAGGCATTAGCGGCTGGTTTGAAAAGCTGACCCGTCTTATTCCATTGCCACTGGCCAGCGCGATGCTGGCAGGCATTTTACTGCAGTTTGGCTTGAATATTTTTACCTCATTACAAACCCAGTTGCTGCTGGTTGGTTTGATGTGCTTAAGCTACTTACTGGCTAAACGGTTATCACCGCGCTATGCCATTTTATGGGTGTTAGTGACAGGTTTAGTTACCGTATTGCTGCAAGGCCAGTTTAATTATCAGGCTGTGACACTAAGCCTGACGACGCCGGTCTGGGTGACACCGCACTGGTCACTGAGTGCTTTATTGGGCGTTGGTTTGCCATTGCTGCTAGTGACAATGGCATCACAGAATATTCCGGGCGTTGCTGTGCTGCGCACCAGCGGCTATCAAACACCGGTTTCGCCACTTATCAGCCATACCGCGCTGTCAACACTGCTGTTGGCGCCCTGGGGCGCATTTTCGATTAATCTGGCGGCCATAACCGCCGCTATCTGTACCGGCAGCGAAGCGCACCCGGATAAAGACAAGCGTTATATTGCCGGCATAGCAGCAGGAGTGTTTTACCTGCTGGCCGGGCTGGCTGGGGCTACTGTTGTCGCCCTGTTTGCAGCTTTTCCGCGCGAAATGATTGCTGCTCTGGCGGGGCTTGCGCTGCTTGGCACTATCGGCGCCAATCTGGCAGTAGCCACTGCTGAGGGCGAACACCGCGAAGCAGCAGTGGTCACCTTACTGGTTACCGCCAGTGGCGTCAGCTTTTTCGGCGTCGCATCTGCCTTTTGGGGCATAGTTGCCGGTGCGGTCACTCTGCTTATCATCAACGGCTTACGCGGTAAAAACTGATGTTAAAAAAACATCAGCTGTATCAGCAGCTCAAGCAGGATATTCAACTGCTGCAGTGGCTACCAGGTACAGTGTTAACGCAACAACAGCTGGCGCAGCACTATGGCGTCAGCCGTATTGTTGTGCGGGATGTGCAACAAAGTTTGCTCAATGAAGGCTGGTTGCTGGTGCATGGCAAGGCGGGCATGCAGGTACCGGGGTTTAGCGCAGCAGAAGCCGAAGAGCTATGCTTACTTCGGCTGCAGCTGGAGCCGCTGGCACTGCAGTTAGCCGCCGCTAACATCAGCTTCAGCCGGCTTGGTCAGGCGGAAGATATGCTGGCCAGCATTGATGCCGGAACAACCTTACCGGCCTATCAGCGCGGCGAGCTGAACTGGCAGTTTCATCGTCTGCTGTATCAAGACTGTGGCAAACCGCATTTACTGCGTTTGCTGGATCAATTACATCAGCAGGTCTCGCGCTATCTGGGCTATCAGGAACAGGCGCTGGCCTATGCCGGCACCAGTGCAGCAGAACACCGCGAGCTCATCAGCTTACTGCGTGGCGGAAACATCAGCACCGCCTGCGAGTTATTGATCAGCCACATCAGTTCCGCCAGCAAATTGCTGGTGCAATACCTGCAAAAAAACAAGGCGCCGTAAGGCGCCTTGTTTTTTATGGAGAGTTCTATTCCTGAAATAAGGTTTCGATATTCAGGCCCTGATGCGTGACGATTTCACGTAAACGCCGTAGCGCCTCAACCTGAATTTGTCGCACCCGTTCACGGGTTAAGCCGATTTCATGGCCAACATCTTCCAGCGTCGAAGGCTCATAACCCAGCAAACCAAAACGCCTTGCCAGTACCTCACGCTGCTTCGGGTTCAGCTCGTTAAGCCACACCACCAGATGCTGACGGATGTCCTCATCCTGTAGCTCGGTCTCTGGCCCCAGCTCTTTTTCATCCGCTATCACATCAAGCAACTGCTTTTCTGAAGCGCCGGCAACCGGCGTATCAACAGAAGTAATTTTCTCGTTTAGCTTGAGCATCTTACGAACTTCATCTACCGGGCGATCCAGCGCTGAAGCGATCTCTTCCGGCGTCGGTTCGTGGTCGAGCTTCTGCGATAATTCACGTGCCGCGCGTAAATAGATATTAAGCTCTTTCACGACATGGATAGGTAAACGGATAGTGCGGGTCTGATTCATGATCGCCCGTTCAATGGTTTGGCGGATCCACCAGGTGGCATAGGTAGAAAAACGGAAACCGCGCTCCGGATCAAACTTTTCTACCGCCCGGATAAGGCCCAGGTTGCCTTCTTCAATCAGGTCAAGCAGTGCTAATCCGCGGTTGATATAACGGCGGGCTATTTTTACTACCAAACGCAGATTACTTTCGATCATGCGTTTACGGGCTGCCTGATCGCCTTTTAATGCCAGGCGGGAAAAATACACTTCTTCTTCGGCAGACAACAACGGTGAAAAGCCAATTTCTCCCAGATAAATCTGCGTGGCATCCATCGCTTTCTGACTGTCATCGCGGGCAAAAATTTCATCATTACTGCTTTCTTCAGCAGCGAGAGCGGCGGCATCCGGCTCTGCTTCGTCGTCAAGTAAGCCCTCTTCGACCAACTCATCTTCTTTAAATTCTAATACATCATCTTCACTTTTTTGTCCCATATCCTTTCTCCCACGTCTATAGGGTGCTGGGGCTGACCAAGCGCTATCACTTCCATTCCTGATAAAACTTGTGTTTCGATCTTATTATTGTGGTAAATATTTTAGTGGATCAACGGAGCTGCCACGGAAACGGATCTCAAAATGCAGACGGGCATCAGTAGCATCTGTGCTACCCAGCTCTGCAATACGCTGCCCTGCGGTAACCATTTGCTTTTCGGTAACCAGCAGTTTGCGGTTATGAGCATAAGCACTTAAGTAATCATCATTATGCTTAATAATAATCAGATTACCGTATCCTCTTAACGCGTTACCTGCATATACCACCTGCCCACTGGCGGCGGCATTAACTCTGTCACCCTCACGCCCGCTGATATCAATGCCCTTGTTGCCCTGTTGCTGGTGCGAAAAACCAGAAATAATTTTCCCTTTCACCGGCCACTGCCATTGCACAAGGTTCCCATTCAGGGTAATATTCGCGGTTTTATTATTTTTATCCTGCGTTACCTGAACATAACCCTTTTGATTTTTCGGTGCAACTGCTTTCACTGGTTTTACCGAACTATTTGATTTTGTTTGGCTTGAATTATTCTTATTTGTATTTTTAGCCACTGTGGTGGTAGCGGGTTTCTTTACTGGCTTAGTGTGTGCTGAAGCTGGCTTACCGCTTAGTCTGAGCGTCTGATTGGGGTAGATGGTGTAGGGGCTGGCAATACCATTTAATGCGGCAAGCTGACGAACATCTTTACCGGCCCGAAATGCAATGGAATATAAGGTATCACCGCGTTGCACTTTATAGCTGCTGGCGGTCAGTGTGCCGCGGTTACGCTGCTGATAAAAGTTTTCCCGCAGCTCCAGTGTCGACACCGGAGCTGGTGCTGAACGCGAAGAACAGCCCGCCAGCAATGCTGATAACAGCAACAACAGTGCATAGCAGCCATGGCGCCAGTATTGTGTTTGTACTAGATAACTGTTGTCAGAACAACGGATACCCGACTCCTTATTGAACTGATTTTGGCCCTGAGTTTACCACTGGCGGTTTTAACCACTTTTCCAGATTAAGTAAACATAGCATCAGTACTACTCCTGCCAGCGCACTGCCTAAAGCAAGCAATATATCCGCCTGACCGACAGCAGAGGCATAGTCCCAGGGAGAGTACAGCCGCTGCTCATGCTGCCACGGCCAGATGCGGTAAAGCGCACCTATCACTATGCCAATTAGCAGTGCCAGGCTGGCATCGTGATAATGCTTTAATAACCAGTTCAACAACCGGCTAAAGCTCAGTAAGCCTATAATGCAACCAAGCATAAATAATAACAAGACACCCAGCTGAAGCTCTGTCACTGCCAGTAAAACCGGCGCATACATGCCTGACATCAGCAAAATAAAGCTGCCGGAAATGCCCGGTAGGATCATGGCGCAGATGGCCACTGCACCGGCAACAAAAAACATCCAGCTTTGCGGCTGTAATTCTCTTGGTGTTAGCGAACCGACCGCAACTGCCAGTGCAATGCCTATCATACATAATACCGCCCGCCAGCTACTCCAGCGGATACTGCGGCATAAATGCGGTAAAGCAGTGACAATAAGCGCGCAAAACAGTGCCCAAAGCGGAATTGGCCGATGCTGCAACATATAGGTGATAAGGCCGGCCAATGAAAAAATGCTTAACAAGATGCCGCCAAACAGGCAGACCAGAAAAGTACCGTCTATATGTTGCCATAACGCCGTAATCCGGCCGCGCAGTAACAACCTGACAGCCTGTAAATCACAGTGACTGATCGCCGCCAGCAAGCGCTCGTAAATACCCAGAATAAAAGCCAGCGTGCCGCCGGATACACCGGGAACCACATCTGCGGCGCCCATTGCCAGGCCTTTGATTATCCATTGCAGATACTGCATTGTCTTTCCTTACGTCGCCACTGCGTTAAGCTTTGCAGTTTAATATCAGTATGTTAACGCCAGATGAAGCTAGGCTAGCTCGCCCGGAACCAAGGGAACAAAGCGTACAGCTTCAATATCGCGGCTGATAAAATCATCGCCGGTACGCTGGTAAACTCGCAGCACCTGCTCATGTAACCCCACAGGTATCACTAAACGACCACCTTCATTTAATTGTTGTAACAGGGCTACCGGCACTTCGGTAGGCGCAGCAGTCACAATAATGCTGTCAAAGGGTGCCTTACTGGGCCAGCCTTGCCAACCATCGCCATGTTTCATCGACACGTTGTGTAAATCAAGCTGCTGCAGGCGCCTTTTAGCCTGAAACTGCAGCGCTTTAATACGCTCCACACTACAGACATGAGAAAATAACCGCGCCAGGATGGCTGTCTGATAACCCGAGCCGGTACCAATTTCGAGTATTTTTCCAGGTGCTTTATCTTCAAGCAGCAGTTCGGTCATACGGGCAACAATATAAGGCTGCGAAATCGTCTGGCCCTGACCAATCGGTAAAGCGGTGTTTTCATAGGCTTTATGTGCTAGCACCGCTTCGACAAAAATATGCCTCGGCGTATTGGCGATAGCATTAAGTACCTGCTGCTGCGAGATGCCTTCGCTTTGAAGTTTTTGCGCCAGTACCGCGGCGCTGCGTGAAGTTGCGACGGCCATACTACAAACGTATCCCCTCTAGCCATTGTTGTAATCTGTCCATGCTTTTATAAGCTGACATATCTATCTGCAGCGGTGTAATGGACGCATAACCATTTGCCACTGCGTGAAAATCTGTGCCCTCACCGGCGTCCAGCTCCGGCCCTAACGAGCCATACCAATATATTTTACGACCCCAGGGATCTGTGGCACTGGTCATGGTTTCGGCTTTATGCCGGCGCCCGAGCCGGGTAACCTGAATACCTTTTAGCTGTTCGATTGATACTGAAGGCACATTGATATTCAGGATCTGATCTGCAGGTAACGGGTGCGATTTAAGCTTTTTAATTACCTGCACTGTAACGTAGGCCGCGGTGGCGAAATGTTCTTCTTCACGTCCGGCTAATGACACAGCAATGGCCGGCAGCCCCAGATGGCGGCCTTCGGTCGCTGCGGCGACAGTACCGGAGTAAAGCACATCATCACCCAGATTAGCGCCATGGTTAATACCGGCGACGACTAAATCCGGCGTAAAATCCAGCAACTGGCTGATAGCCAAATGCACACAATCGGTAGGTGTGCCGTTTACGGACAAAAAGCCATTTTCCATCTGCTGCACCCGTAGCGGGTTTATCAGTGTTAACGAATTGCTGGCGCCACTACAGTTCCTGTCTGGCCCCACAGTGGTGACATCCGCGATTTGGCATAATGCCTGTTGCAGCACCTGCATGCCTTTAGCATGCACGCCGTCATCATTACTTAGTAAAATCCGCATCTTTCACTCCATGTCTGCCGTCTGACGGCCGCAGTCACGATAATTAACTAGCTCGCGCAGTACACTGGTGGCAAAACATCCCGCCGGTAACGCAAAGCTCAATACCATGTCTTCGCCCTGCTGTTGCATTGTCAGCTGCTGCGGCAGCAAACGTATGGCCCGTCGCTCGGCTTTTAAGCGGTAATCTTCAAGCCCGCTGACTAAAGCATGGTAAGGTAACAGCGCATGTTGTTCAAACTCAGCCGCCGCTGAACTTACCATCGGCTCCCCTAATCCTGCCAGCACGGCGGTAATATGCACATCCTGAGTATCAAGGCGTTGTTGTAGTTGTTGGTCTGCCTGAGTGGTGCGAAATACCGAACCTGAGCCATTGAGCTGCAGCACATCACCATCAATTACCGTGTTAAACAGGCCCGCAGCAATACGCGCCGAAATCTGCTGATTGAATAAAAATGAGCGCGCGGCGGATAATGCCAGGCCCCTCAATTTGCGATCACTGATACTACCACCGGCAAACAGCTGCTGTGCCAGGGTTAAATTGCCGCCGTTAATACCAAAACGCTGTTCACCATAATAATTTGGCACGCCTTGTTTCAGCTTGTCGGCACGTTGCAACACCTCGTTGCAATCAGATACCTGGCGTAGCCGTATCGTAAAGCGGTTTGCCCTTAATGCGCCAAGCCGCAGTTTACGGTAATGCCGCTGCATACTGAGAATGGTGCAACCGGTCAGTTGCCAGCTTTGCCAGTCAAGCGATTGTTTTATTGGCCATTTAAAGCAAAACCATTGCCGTGTAACGGCATGGCGGTCTTTCAAACCGGCATAACTGATATCCCGGGCACGCAAACCGGTAATTTCTGCCAGTTGCTTTGCCACAAACTGAGTATTCTGGCCGGTTTTTTCGATATGCAGCAGCACGTGTTCACCGGCGCCGCTGGGAGTAAAGTTTAACTCTTCATCAACAATAAAGTCGTCAGGCTGTTGGCGCAATAAAGCTGCTGCTGTCGGTTCGCTATACAAATACGCTAGGGTCTTGCTGCTCATACACCTACCAGCAGCACCACCGCCTCTGCTGCTATCCCCTCTTTACGACCGACAAAACCTAACTTTTCAGTGGTGGTGGCTTTAACATTAATCTGTGATATATCTGCATCGAGATCATCCGCTATACAGCGGCGCATTACATCGATATGCGGTGCCATTTTCGGTGCCTGCGCCATAACAGTAATGTCGACATTACCGACTTTGTAGCCCGCTGCAGATACATCGGCAAACACTTTACGCAATAGAATACGGCTGTCGATGCCTTTAAACGCGTCATCGGTATCCGGAAAGTGATGCCCGATATCGCCAAGTGCAACAGCACCTAGCAGCGCATCAGACAACGCATGCAGCACCACATCACCATCAGAATGCGCCAGTAACCCCTGGGCATAATCAATTTTAACGCCACCAAGCGTTACTGGCCCTGGGCCACCAAAGGCATGCACATCAAAACCGTGCCCTATACGCAATTTCATTCAGTTACCTGCTCCAGATAAAACGCCGCCAGCGCCAGATCAGCCGGCTGCGTAATTTTAATATTGTCGCTGTGGCCCTCTACCAGCATTACCCTGTGACCGGCCCACTCCATCGCCGACGCCTCATCGGTGACATTCACGCCAGCCTGTATTGCATCATGCAACGCCGCTTTTAACATGGCGGTGGGGAAAAACTGCGGCGTCAGTGCATGCCACAGGTGTTCACGGCTGACGGTTTCAGCCACATAACATGCCCCACGCTTCATCGTATCCCGCACCGGGCTGGCCAGAATACCGCCCTCGCCCTGCTGCAGACATCGCGTTATCAACAGCTCGATATCCGCTTTGCGCACCAGTGGTCTGGCGGCATCATGCACCAACACCCAGGGAAACTGATGCTCATCAATAAACTGCAATGCATTTAACACCGAATGCATACGCTCGGCACCACCTTTGACGCGGTTAATATCACTGTGTGTCAGTTCAGTAGCATCAAAATAAGGATCATCAGCAGCAAGTGCCAGCCAGATTTGATTAACAGCACTGACAGCGCGTAATTTTGCCACGCTGTGTTCAAGCACGGTTTTACCGTGCAGCTTCAGGTATTGCTTTGGTACCGCACTTTGCATCCGTTTGCCAATGCCAGCGGCAGGCACTACTGCAGCAATAGCTGGCACAGAAGTATCAGTCATTGCTCACTCCGGCAGGGCTATCTTTAGCGTTGCCGCTTTGACTGAACATACGGAAAAACACTTCATCTTCGCGGATCAGGCCCAGCTCATTGCGGGCGCGTTCTTCAATAGCGTCCAGGCCTTGCTGTAAATCTTTAACGTCGGCACGTAACACCCGGTTACGCTTTTCAAGTTCCAGATTACTGGCCTGCTGGCTTTTCAGCTCTTCCTGCTGACGAAAATAGTCAGCAATACTGTGCTGCCCAAACCACAATCGGTATTGCAGCAGGCCCAGCAGCACTATCAGCAGTAAGGTGAGTATTCGCATAACATTACTTCGTTTATCCGGCTGCGGCTATTATGAAGCCTTAGCGAATGAATGCAAAGCGGGAAACTGTGCATCAGGGTAATAACGCTGGCAACGGCTTGGCGAAATTCTGCCAGTTTAGCCTACTGGCCAGCAACAGTTCGCGTAAGCTGAGCAACCGCGGCGGCTTTTTATCGCCATTTAACCACTGATGGCCACAGCAGGCGGCAGCCATAATACTTTTAACCGGCTTAAGCAGGAATTTATCGCTGTTTTGCTGCTCGAGCGGTGTGCCGGAGAAACTGAACCAGCCGTGTTCATTGCAATGCAGGCGTAATCCAGCCATGTCTACTTCATCAACACTGTCCAACAGGATGTGCTCATGAGTCAGCTCGGTAATGTACACAGGCACAATCAACCCGGGCTTAGCGTAGCGCTGATAAAAACTGTCTATCGGATCAGCTTGCTGCTTGCGCGCCGGGCAAGTGCCCGCCTGACGGCAAAACCAGGAGGCATTCTGGCTGTCAAGCTCCAGCGTTGAGTGTTGCTGCAGTATATTGGTCGCGGCGCGGCGGATATAAAATGGCAGGCTGGCCAAGCGGTTAGGTAAGCGTAATAACTGCTCGCTACTTAGCTGAGATAAACGCAGCAGTTCACGCTCATACAAAGCATTACACAGCTCGGTATAAGTCTGGTTTTCTCTGGATACCTGCCAGAAATGCGGTTGATTAGCGCCGGTCTCAGTCATGGCCAGATGTTAGCCAATTGCTTGCGCTTTGCAAAGCGAAAACCCCTGACTGTGTTTAAGTTTATTGCTGCAAGCTGGATTTGCGCTAAGCAAACTATCGCCTAACAGCACCTGATGCTGTTACATTAGCAGCTGAGCCCTGGGTTAGCTTCGCAGACTAATACAATGAACAGACGTAAATTTTTGCAGGCCGCGCTGATTACGCCGGTTGTTGTTTTTGCAGGTGTAAAAACGGTTGCCATGGCACGGCATTATCCGCTGGATGAACTGCTGACACAGCTAAAACGTTTACCGCCAGATAAGCTATTTAGCAGTGGTGATTGGAGTGTCAGTATGATTTTGCAGCACCTGGCGCAGAGCATTCGCTACTCGCGCCTGGGTTACCCGCAAGCAAAGTCAGCGCTATTCCAATATACCGCAGGCGCAGTGGCGTTAAATGTGTTTACAGCCTGCGGCAGTATGACACACCGGCTGGACGAAGCCATTCCCGGTGCACCGGCACTGATAAAAGCGGTGCCCAACGATGTTGCAATGGCTGAACTTATTGCTGAGATATCTCAGTTTATTGCCTGGCAAGGTGAACTGGCACCGCATTTTGCCTATGGCAATTTAACCAAAGCCCAGTATTACAACGCCCATTACCTGCATATTCAAAATCATTTAAGCGAAATCAGTCTCGGGTAATACAGTATTCAGGCCGTTTTGGCAGTTATCGGGGGCGCGTCTTTTATTAACGAAAATGCTGGAACCGGTTTGCTTCTTCGCTTGCTGTTTTGCGGCAGACGCCAGCGCTGCCACATCATGATGGCTGCGACACAGCAGTGGATCTGGTGTTGCCAGCCCAATCGATAACGTAATTAACGGATAAAATGATGCCACACCCAGCCGGTCCATCGCGCTGAACCCGCCCTGTTGCACATGTTCGGGCAGGTAATAGTGTTTTACCCGCTGCTCAAAGCGCTTCAAAATCCGTGCTGAGGTGGCTTCAGCGTGGTCGCTGCCAAACAGCACAATAAAATCATCACCACCGATATGACCGATAAAATCAGCTACGGTGTCAGATTCGCTTTGAATAATCTGCGCCAGAAGCTCAATAACCAGATCACCTTTACTGTAACCGTACTGATCGTTGTAGGGCTTAAAATTATCTATGTCGATATAGGCGATGGTAAAGCTTTGTTCCTGCTGCAGTAATTTATCAATCTGTGTATTAATCGGCACATTGCCGGGCAATAATGTCAGAGGATTAGCGTAGCGCGCCAGCTGAATTTTATGCTCGCTGATCTGGCGTAACACCTTACGAACCGAGCCCAGGCCATAGTACTTAGCGTTGTCGGTGACAATAAAATACAAACTGGCATCTTCATTGGCTTCAGCACTTAAAATAGCGCTGACATTGTCCATCGACAGTTTACGCTCTACCACTACCGGCGCCTGTTCCATACAGTGCTTAATCGCCTTTTTTTCATATAAAGCACGGCCAAACTGATGCGAAAAACGCTCGTTGATCATACTTTTACTAACAATACCTACCGGCTGTTGCCAGGCATCGACCACCGCAACACAGGGTAAATTTTTATCATTGGCAAACATCAACGCCACCTGCTTGGCGGGGGTTTGCTCATTAACAGCAGCAACTTTACTGATCACCGGTTCAAGCGACTCATTAAAGGGCAAACTTTTTTCAATCCGTAGCAGCTGTGCCGCTTTGGCCGACACATCACGGCATTCGGCTTCCGGCCGGCCAAGCAAATACCCCTGCCCCAGTTCTGCGCCCAGTTCTTTACAGGTAATCAGCTCTTCGCTGGTTTCAATCCCTTCGGCCACTATGCTGGAGCCGGTATTTTTAGCAATTTCAATAATGTTTTTAACGAAGGCTTTTTTAATCGGGTCGCGGTGTAACTGGTCAATAAAATAGCGGTCAATTTTTACAATATCTGGCTGCAATTCAGACCACAGCTTCAGGCCTGAAAAGCCACTGCCCAAATCATCAATCGCCACCTTAAAACCAAACTCACGGTAATGTTTTACCGCGCTGATAAACAGCTCAGTGTCTTCTACCTGAAACTGCTCAGACAGCTCAATAACGATGCGATCAGGCTGCAAACCGGCCTGCTGGATAAAGCGTTTGGTTAAGCCTGATGGATGATCAGAAGTCAGCAGCAATTTAGGGTTCACATTCAGAAACAGAAAACCCTCTACCGCCGCCTCAGCAAAGGCATTGATACTAAGCTCACGGCATAGCATCTCCAACGGTTCCAACAAATCAAACGCCAGTGCCGTTTTGAACAGTAATATTGGTGAGTGCAAGGCGCTATCTGACGGGCCGCGGATCAGCGCTTCATATCCCCAGATCTGGCCGTTTGTTAATGTAACCAGAGGCTGAAACAACGGCGTGAGCAGCTTATGCTGCAAAATCCGCAGTAATTCATTGCGATGAAAATCACTTAATCCCAAAACATCAGCCTGAGTAATACAAGTTTATGCCCGCACCTTCATTGGCGTTAAGTGTCTTCCTGACAGCTGAGCATCATAAGAGGTTACTGTGACTGATTTATTACAGCACGCACTTAGCGTCGGTTCGCGATTCTGGCAACAGCCTGCTGCAGGCTGACAATATTTTCACCGGCAGGTATTTGCTTCTCTGGCTGGGCATTATCGGCTGTTAACCCGTGCAGCCGCTGTCTGATCTGATGCAGGCTATCCTGTTGTGACGCATCTGCTGCCGTCGTTTGAGTGTCGGCGGTTAAAGCGCCAGCCAGCCGCTGGCGTACCGCGGCCAGCGGATCTGTTGCCGGTTCAACCAGCCCGAGCTTTTCCAGCGTCAGTCCCTGCTCGGCCATCCGCTGTAGCAGTTGCTCTGACGGCAAGCGCAGCGCTGTGCAGGCAAACTCAAGCTGCTCCCGCACGCTGGTTTGCTGCGCCAGGTTTAACGCCTGTATCGCGGCAGACAACTTTTGCGCAGATAAAAACAGCGACCGCATATGGCTGCGTAGCACCGTATCTGAACACTCAGGCAACTCAGATACAGCAGGCGCTGGCGCAAATTCGGCCAGGTCCAGGCCCTCGGCGCGCATTTGCCGCAGCAATTCTTTATCCGGGATGCCAAGCTGTTTAATCACCGCCTTGATATTGTGCTGAACCTTTAATGCCTCAGCCGCACTGTAACTGGCGAAGACCTGCTGTAAGTTTGTCAAATCGGTCAGAATACGGAACATACACTTTCCTTAGCCAAGCTTTGCTAAATTACCCAAACTTCTACCCTGCGGTTGCGCTCACGGCCGCTTTCGGTGTCGTTATTGGCGACAGGTAGCATCTCACCGTAACTCTCTACCGCCATCACCGGAATACCACGGGCTGTAAGCTCACGCTCAACCGCTTTCGCCCGCTTTAACGCCAGTTCAGCATTTTTAGCCACAGCGCCAACCGCATCAGAAAAGCCCATCAACACTAAGCGACGGCCGGAATTCTGCTCCATAAACCTGACCAGACGCTGTAAGTCACGCTTACCTTTGTTATCCAGCTCGTTGTCGCCATAGCTAAAACGGAAATTCAATGATAAGCGTTGCCCCTGGCTGGCATAGCTGTTGTAGCTTTGCGGCGCATTGCTTATCGGGTACACCTGCTCGACGCGGATATTCTGTGAAATCAGGCCGGTCTGTTCGACCAGATGCTGGCCTTCATCCGATATCGCAAACTGAGCAAAGTCTTTTGCTACCTGTGACGCGGCGGTAGGCGTATACAGGTATAACCGGCGCGACAATGCATAGTCTTCGGTACTGATGGTAAAGCGGGTTGGGTAGATGGGGGTGCTGTCTGCACCTTCTGAAATGGCCAGCGCCTTATTAAACGAGATGTAGTTTAAGCCGATAAAGCCGATGGCATATTCATCCTGCGATACCTTTGCCGACAATTCAGAGCTTGACTCAAACCGGCTGGCGTTGCTGCTTAGCTGCTTACCAAACTTGTCCAGTACCAGGCTTTTAAAGGTATCAAAAGTACCGGATTTATCATCCCGGGCATACAGCGTGATGGGCTGGTCTGCGCCGCCAAGCTGAGACCAGCGGCTAACGTCACCGGAGAAAATTTTTGCCAGCATTTCCGTCGAAATGGCTTTAAGCGCATTGTTCTGGTTGACGATCACGGCCAGGCCATCCAGTGCGACGATATGCTCGTTACCTATTTTGCTTAAATCACCCAGCTGTGGCTTTAGCTTTTCGACTTCATCCGCACTTATCCGCCGCGACGCCATACCAATATCGGCTTTACCGCTGGCCAAATCTTTAAAGGCCGTGCTGGAGCCGTGCGCATGCAACTCTACCATCTGGGGTGTGCCAGCTTTGTTAAAGTTCAGTATGCGTTCAACCGGTGACTGCGCCTGCTGCCAGGCAAAACCTTCCGCCTGCTGCTGTTGCAAAAAGGCCTGTAATAAAGCCGGTGCCAGCTTTTCGCCAACGGTGTTAGAGCCATGCAGACGAAATAACAGCTGTGCAGCAGCAGGTTTGGCCACCGGCACCGTATTAACAGTGACAGTAGTCGACATTTTGGCTGTCGGCTGCGCTGGTGGTCCAGCAACAACTGCAGCAGGTGACTGATTAAACCACCAGTAAGCACCGCCCGATACCAGAGCCACCAATACTGCAGCGACAGCCCACAGCAGTGTTGGCCGGCGTTGAGCAGTAACTGCTTTGGCTTCGGTGTTGGCTTGTTGCTGCAGCTTTTGCTGCACAGCAGCCAGCATCGCTTCCAGTTGCGGCTGGCGGATTTGTGATAGTTCCTGTAGCACCAGTTGGCGATAAGCAGCGTCATCACGCATTTTCTGCGCAGAGACAGCAATATCAAACTCGGCTTTGCACAACTGTTCAAGCTGTTGCAGCAAAGGGTATAGGGTGGCAGCATCCTGCATTTTTTCAGTCACGGCTTACATCTGTCAGATTTCTCAGGTGCCGACAAGTGTAAAAACCTAATATTTCAACGCCATGACAGAAACAATAAAGCCACCCGAAGGTGGCTTTGATTATTCAATCAGTATTTACGCAAGCAGTAATTACTGGCCTTTAATTTCGCTGCGGCCCTTGTACGGTGCCTTGCTGCCAAGCTCCTGCTCGATACGCAGTAACTGGTTGTACTTAGATACGCGGTCTGAACGGCACAGTGAACCGGTTTTGATCTGACCGGCTGCAGTACCTACCGCTAAATCTGCGATAAAGGCATCTTCCGTCTCACCGCTACGGTGCGAGATAACAGCAGTGAAGCCAGCATCTTTTGCCATTTTAATCGCAGCCAGCGTTTCGGTTAATGAACCGATCTGGTTGAACTTAATCAGGATAGAGTTACCGATCCCCTGCTCAATACCACGGGTTAAAATTTTGGTGTTGGTAACGAATAAGTCATCGCCCACCAGCTGTACTTTATTACCAATTTTATTGGTTAAGTCTTTCCAGCCATCCCAGTCGCTTTCGTCCAGGCCGTCTTCAATTGAAACAATTGGATAACGCTGAGTTAAACCGGCCAGATAGTCGTTAAAGCCGTATGAATCAAAGCTCTTGCCTTCGCCGCTTAACACGTACTTACCGTCTTTGTAGAACTCAGACGCGGCACAATCCAGTGCCAGCGTTACGTCTTTATTCATTTCGTAACCGGCAGCTTTAACTGCTTCCACGATCACTGACAGCGCTTCTTCGTTTGATTTCAGATCTGGTGCGAAACCGCCTTCATCACCTACAGCGGTGTTCAGGCCACGCTTTTGCAGCTCTTTTTTCAGGCTGTGGAAAATCTCAGCGCCCATACGCAGCGCTTCGGCAAAGCTTTTAGCGCCTACCGGCTGCACCATGAATTCCTGGATATCCACGTTGTTATCGGCGTGCTCACCGCCGTTAATGATATTCATCATCGGAACCGGCATGCTGTACACACCAGCTGTGCCATTCAGTTCAGCAATATGCTGATACAGCGGGATTTTCTTATCGGCTGCTGCTGCGCGTGCTACCGCTAATGACACGGCAAGAATCGCGTTGGCACCCAGTTTGGTTTTCATGTCAGTGCCGTCTAAGTCGATCATGATCTGGTCGATTTCAGCCTGCTTGTAAGCGCTTTTGCCTTTCAGTGCTGCCTGAATTGGGCCATCAATATTGGCAACGGCTTTGGTTACGCCTTTGCCGAGGTAACGGCTTTTGTCACCATCACGCAGCTCTAAGGCTTCACGTGAACCGGTAGAGGCACCTGATGGCGCACAACCACGGCCCATGGCGCCGCTGGCTAAATACACATCGGCTTCAACTGTTGGGTTACCGCGTGAATCCATGATCTCGCGGGCAATAATTTTTACAATTTCAGACATGTTTAAGTTCCCTGTTAAAACGAAAAAGCCGTGTAATGACACGGCTTAGCACAAGTTATACGCGTTGCTGCTTTTGCGCTTTAAACGCTGCGGCAACAAAGCCCTGAAACAGCGGGTGACCGTCACGCGGTGTCGAGTTAAATTCCGGGTGGAATTGCCCGGCGACAAAAAACGGATGAGACGGGATTTCAATCATCTCAACCAGTTGGTTATCGGCCGATAAGCCTGACACTACCAGTCCAGCCTCTTCTAATTTAGGCCGTAAGTGGTTATTCACTTCGTAGCGGTGACGATGCCGCTCCTGAATCACCGCTTTGCCATAAATGTCGTGGGCTTTAGTATTTGCAATAAGGTTACAGTTTTGGCTGCCCAGGCGCATAGTGCCGCCAAGGTCTGATTTATCAGTGCGTTTTTCCACTGAGCCATCAGAGTCCAGCCACTCGGTAATTAAACCAACTACCGGGTAAGGGGTTTCTTTATTAAATTCAGTTGAGTGCGCGCCGGTAAGGCCAGCTACGTTACGCGCATATTCAATCAGCGCCACCTGCATGCCGAGGCAAATACCCAGGTAAGGCACATTGTTTTCGCGGGCATACTGCGCCGCCAGAATTTTACCTTCGACACCGCGCTCACCAAAGCCGCCCGGCACCAACAGGCCATCTACACCAGCCAGAATGCCGACACCTTTGCTTTCAACATCCTGCGAGTCGATATATTTGATATTTACCGTGACACGGTTTTTCAGGCCCGCATGGCCCAGTGCTTCGTTCACCGATTTATAGGCATCAGGCAGTTCAACGTATTTACCGACCATACCAATAGTAATCTCACCGGTTGGGTTCGACTCCTGATACAGTACCTGTTCCCACTCGGTTAAATCCGCTTCCGGTGCTTCGATATAGAAACGGCGACAGACTAAATCGTCCAGCCCCTGTGATTTTAACAGCGCCGGAATTTGATAAATGCTTGATACGTCTTTCAGTGAAATAACGGCTTTTTCTTCTACGTTGGTAAACAGTGCAATTTTCGCCCGCTCGTTGGCCGGAATCGCCCGGTCTGAACGGCACACTAAAATATCCGGCTGAATACCGATAGAGCGCAGCTCTTTTACCGAATGCTGGGTAGGCTTGGTTTTAATCTCACCCGCAGTGCCTAAATATGGCACCAGCGTCAGGTGCATAAATAACGTGCGCTCACGGCCAACTTCGGTGCCTAACTGGCGGATAGCTTCTAAAAACGGCAGTGATTCGATATCGCCGACAGTACCGCCGATTTCGACGATGGCAATGTCATAGCCTTCAGCTCCGGCCACCACACGGCTTTTTATCTCGTTAGTAATATGCGGAATAACCTGAATAGTAGCGCCTAAATAGTCACCACGGCGCTCACGGCGCAGAACATCGGCGTAGATGCGGCCCTGAGTGAAGTTATTCAGCTTGCTCATTTTAGTGCGGATAAAGCGCTCATAGTGGCCTAAATCCAGGTCGGTTTCAGCACCATCTTCAGTAACGAACACTTCACCGTGCTGTATCGGGCTCATCGTGCCCGGGTCAACGTTAATGTAGGGGTCAAGCTTAAGGATGGTAACTTTCAGACCACGCGCTTCTAAAATAGCGGCTAAAGACGCAGCTGCAATGCCTTTACCTAAGGAAGAAACCACACCACCCGTCACAAAGATATATCTTGTAGTCATGAGACCCCTGGACCATGTTAATCAATAAATGAATACCAAAACTGAAAAACACTAAGCGCCCGGTGCCTAAACACTGGGGTACAACGGTTGTTCAAGAATTGGTATCAGGACGGGAGGAAAGTATAGCAAAGCCAGCCGATGCACTCAACGCAAAGCTGCAACCAAGTGCAATTTAACCATTAAATGCAGTGCAAACTGGCGGCACCGCGCCCACAGTCTGTAGTTGTTAGATCACCAACAACTTCTTTGATGTGCTTAGCACATGCTTCGGGTTGACTCTGCAGAATAAAGTGCGGCCCTTCCAATTCTATTACTTCTAAATTAGGAAACATTTTCCTAAATTCCGCTTCCCTGTTACTTACGAGAATATCCTTGGTTGGTCGTATATATGTAGCTTTGCTGTTGAAGCTATTACCAGAGTTCTTTATAGAAGCCATATAGCGCAGTCTAGCACGAAGTATCTTCGGGTCTACCTGGTAGAGCGCTTCACGGAATAGCTCAACAGTCTCGGCGCTTGCATCCCGCCCTAACAACAGAAACCGAATAAAGAAGCTTGAAACAAGTGGTATTGATGCTAATAGCCGCAATGGAAGAAAAGATGCAAGCGTGGCCCGAAATCGTGAAGGTCTGGACAGAAAGGAGGCCACGAAGATTACATGCCGGATATTGTGTGTTTTGTCCTGAAGCAGGGCTTTAGCAATCCCTCCTGAGAATGATTCAGCCAATAACACGTAATCTTGTTGATTAATACGCTTAGCTATTGCACTTGATATAGAATCGTAATCTTGAGGCCCTTCACTCGGTAAAGAAATTACCTCAGCCTCCACGCCATCAAGAAACTGAAGAAGTGGCTTAAATAAAAGCCCTGTTCCATCCATTCCCGGTAGTAAGATGAGCTTCACCCAATCTATCCTACCACATAAAGCTCGCCTAAACGGCGAGCAACTTGTTGCGAGTCCTGCGGCCGAAGGTCGCGATGTTTAAGGCGCTTGTTATGTAACACTTATCTCGAGCCTTTCATGATGTTTTGATTTAATTGCTCAAATTCTTGCATCAGTTTGTCACAGTCTACTTTTTTAGCTTGGCAGAGGGCAGACATTTGAATGTATATCTTTTGGTTTTTCTCAACAACTTTGCGCTTTATTGCGGCTGGGTGAGCTGGATGCGAATCAGGAGTGAATGACCACAAAACCAAGTTTGAATCCTCTTTATCCTCAATTATTGTCCAGCCGCCCTGGATGCTTAGATTTGTGCCCTCTTTACTTTTGAGCGCATTTAGTGCGAGCTCCACTGTTTTATATCCGATCGAGCTACTCTCAGAGGCGAAAGCGGAAAAAGCAATCGAAATGCTCAAGAACGCTAAAGGTCTAATTTTCATTAAACTCTCCGTGTTATATAACGCCAAGATTTGCGGTGCGAATCATCCGCAAGACTGTTTTGTTATGCATTTTTCCCTAATTCTGAGATAACTTTTTCACCTTCAGAAGTCCATATTCTAATTTCTCTAAATCTGTATTTTGGCGATTTGTAACGAATGCCCGAGGAAAATATGCCATTTGCATTTTCAACGAATAGAGAATTTCTTGGCATTACGTAGCTACCACCAAAGAATTTTATTACGACGATTGATTCATAGACACTATGCCGAACTAGCGGCCACGTGTAGTTGATCATATTAAATCTACCGCCACATATTTCTTCAAATATAGGTTTGAGACCGTCTTCGTCGTTCAGCTTGATTAAGGGAGATCTTATGACACGTGTAACACACCAAACCACACATATTAAAAGCACTACAACAAATATTCCCGGCAACAAAGTCATTTTGTCTTTCTCTCCTGTAATGCATAACGCTCGCAGCACAGGCCGAAACCCGCGCAGCGGTTGAGGTCCAGGCCACGCAGTGGCCGCTTATGACTGCGCTTGTTATATAACATGCTAATTTTTACCACCCACAAACTTGCCAATGACAACCAATATTGCCCCAACAACTAAAGCTGGTAACCGAAATTGGGCCCAATCAAAAGAGCTTTCATTAGTAGGCGCAATTTTTAAGTAAGAATCATTAGATGACGATTGAAACGCATCAACTGGCAAGAAGTCTACCGCGAAGCCTGCAACCGCATATAAAAGAACTAAACAGCCAACGATGATCAGGGCTTTACTCACGTGAATCTGCCTCTTGTTATATAACGCCGCCAGCACAGGCCGGAGCACGCAGTGCGGAGGTCCAGCCCACGAAGTGGGCGATTGTGCCTGGCCTTGTTAAGCACTGAACCTCTCCGACAGTGATTTACATTGGGGCAACGAGAATTCCTTTGCCCATTTTATTGATTCTTGAATTTCTGGCTCATGGCGCTCAAGAGCCTCTTTAGACCAGTATTGCCTAGGCGCACCTATTGGCAGATGATCAATTTCAGAAGCGACAGCTGTGAATACTAAAAAATCTTGATCGTCTTCTGATACCTCAACCTCGAATCGAAGTGAGGACAATTCAATCGCACCTTCAAGATAATGAATAGATCCATCAAGCATGCGCGAGGCAAGCTCGTGAACTCTTGCCCTCTTTTTCTCGACGTATTCTTCGTGGCTCATTTTCATAGGGTGCTTAACGCACAGCACACGGGCGGAAAAACGCGTTAGCGTTTGACGTCCCAGCGACCAACGGGAGCGCGTGATGCGTATTGTTATGTTTTGTAGAGGTTAGCACTAAGTTCATAGGTTTAAATAAGCCTCAGTTTTAGCCGAATCCAGATCATGAAAAAAACCGCCGATTCCCGACGGCGACCAGTATCCTTCACCAATATATTCCCAATCAGTGATATCCCATTTGTAAACATAATACGTATAAGCACCATCGGTACGCTGGCCAACAACAGCTACGCTTTGCTTTGAGTTGGAATATTTCCTCTCGATTTCGTTGAACCCTTCATGGGAGCCGGTGAATTCACGATACTCTGGTACTTCAGCCATACTTCGCCTCCAAAACATAACGCCCGCCTAAACGGCGAGCAACTTGTTGCTAGTCCGGCGCACGAAGTGCGCATTTTTAAGGCGCTTGTTATGGAGCATTACAGATGATCTTTCCAAAGACACTTGCCCTTATGACTTCGCATTGCTGTTTACCACCGATATCCTCAACGGCATCGCCGCAGGCTTTATCCCTGACTAGCGGTTGGCCTTGTGGTTCAATTCTATTAATACCTTTAGGACAAAGGCTGTGTGCTTTCTCATACCAGGGTTCAACTAAATCCGATCCCACTGTACCAGAGCCAGAAACAGTGAGGAGGTGAACCGTGCCAAGCTTATTACTATGCACTTCGAAGTCCAGGTTACTGCCGATGCTCGTGGTAGAAAGTAAAAGAAATACCGCAGGTAAAGTTAATTTCATAGAGCTACATAACGCTCGCAGCACAGGCCGAAATCCGGGCAGCGGTCGAGGTCCAAGCCACGCAGTGGCCGTTGGTGACTGCGTTTGTTATACATTATTTACCACCTTTGAATTGAAACGTAGGCTGTTCATCATTAGTGGCACGAATTAGAAAATGACAGCCTGTACTTTGAACAGCTTTATCATTGCAAATAAAAAAGGCATCCCATTGCTGATATGTGAAGTCATATGTTATGGATACATCATACTCTACGAGGTTGACGCCTGAGTGTTCAGTTATTAGATACTGAATAATTAATTCGTGTGCTTGATTTGGGCTCAGTACTGGCGATTTAAAATTAGGAACAGCAGTAGCGTCAGCTACTGATAACGTAGAAAATCCAAGTGCTACCAAAGCTAATAAATTTCTATACATTTTCGCTAATCCCGGATTTATGTATAACGCTTGGTTAAGGGGCCGGCTTTAGCCGGTCCCGAGTGAGCGAAGCGAACGACTTGAACCATTTGTTAGGCATTGGAGACGGGGGCGTCGGTTCTCGCAATACGGACGACTTTAGGGGAAAGTGCATCCATGAACATAAAGCATCGCCCATAGAGCGCTTTTTTACCAAAATCATTAAAGACATTGTGGCCCAATGGGGTAATCAAGACCTCATGGGTTGCTAATGCCCGTTGATGATTGAGGTCAATTTCGTTCCAATGTTCCATGGCAAAGTCGTTGACTACAATGTTAGCTACATTGTTTTTGTAGCCAACCAAAATATTTCCATCATCCATGTCTCGGGGGTTCATGTCTGGGTGAGAGTGGAATACCCCATGTAGCGCCTCTAGAGCGCTAGAGGTTGCCTCTTCAGCACTCAGGCCTTTGGCAAGAACTACAATTGTTCCGTGCTCGAATATGGCCAGGTCATGTTTTCCGTTTGTGTAATAGCTGGCTATTTCAATAATCTTGTCGAGTTCTGGAGCAAAATTTGGTTGCCAATCTGGAACTGGTGGAAGCTGTCTTGGCTGCTCCGGTGGAGGAGTCTTTTTCTTAAATAGATTAAACATGGTAATTGCTCAGTTTCAAAATTGCCTAACATTTTATTATTGTGCATGCTCGTTTTCTCATTTCCGATAGAGGAAACAGTGATATGCACATCGTTGTAAAGTAAAACTAATTTTTTGTATTTCGTTCTCTCGAACAGGCAAAACAAGCATGCGTCATATTTCGAGCGCTGTGCATGATATTTCTGCACACCCTCAATTTAAGTACCTAATTTATAGCATGTAAATAAATGCAGCAATGTGCTTATGTGCAATGTTAACGGGATATTTGACCTGAAATGGCTAATATTTGAAATAGCACTGCATATAAATACAGTTGCATTGCTATTCGCTTGAATTTGAAAAGAAGGCGGAGTCTTCGATCGCTCTTCGGCACTTAACGGTTATATATTACGAGGCTTTCAACAGGGGATAACTGCAGGTGTTACTGCTGGGTTTGCTTTTTTACCTGATTCCACAGCGCATCCATTTCAGCGAGATCAGACTGCTCAGGCGTTTTGCCCTGCTCTGCTAAAGCTTGTTCAACAGCGCGAAAACGTTTTTCAAACTTGCTATTGGCGGCGCGCAGCACGGCTTCAGGATCTAACTTGTGCTTGCGCACTACATTTACCAGCGCGAACATTAAATCACCCAGCTCTTCTGCGAGTTCTTCACTGCCGGTTTCGGTTTGCTCAACTTCGATAATTTCTTCTTTTACTTTATCCCAACAGCCTTCGACTGTCGGCCAGTCGAAACCAACATTGGCACAGCGTTTTTGTAGCTTGTAAGCTCGGCTAAGCGCTGGCATGGCCTGCGGTATATTGTCCAATACACTGTGCTGGCCGGCGTCTTTACGCTCGGTGCTTTTTAATGCTTCCCAGTTTTTCAACACCGTGTCTGCGTCATCAGCAGTCAGATCGCCAAACACATGCGGGTGACGCCGCTCTAATTTATCGCAAATAGCCGCGACACAATCATCAAACTCAAACCGGCCCTCTTCTTTGGCAATTTGGGCATAAAACACCACCTGAAACAGCAAATCGCCAAGCTCATCTTTTAGCTCATCAAAGTTTTCACGGGCAATGGCATCCGCTACTTCATACGCCTCTTCCAGCGTATAGGGCACGATAGTGGCGTAACTTTGCTTTAAATCCCACGGG
This sequence comes from Rheinheimera aquimaris, assembly GCF_020531985.1. GTDB lineage: Bacteria > Pseudomonadota > Gammaproteobacteria > Enterobacterales > Alteromonadaceae > Alishewanella > Alishewanella aquimaris. Next base: position 444,378 of record NZ_JAJAVQ010000003.1, read on the forward strand.
CAGCCGGTCTGCGGGTCACGCAGCCGGCTCATAATGTTTAACAGGCGGTTGATATTGTCTGACACGAAACTCTCTTTCGGTTACTAGTGATGAAAGCGTTTTGCTTCCACCACATCATCTATCTGGCTGATTTTACTCAGCAGCTTATTTAACGAATCGAGGTTATACAGCTCCATGGTCATATTAATCACCGCTGTCTGGGCTTTAATATCAGAGGTGCTGCTCATCTTGGTCACATTGGCCTTTTCATTGGCCAGAATACTGGTGATATCGCGCAATAAACCGTTGCGATCATGTGCGACGATACGGATATCCACTTCATAACCGCTGGCATATTTATCGCCCCAGGTGGCATCGACCACCCGTTCCGGGTGACTGTCCTGCAGGGTTTTAAACTGATCACAATCATCACGGTGAATAGCTATACCGCGACCCTGTGTAATGTAGCCGATAATGGCATCACCCGGCAGCGGGTGACAGCAGCCGGCCATGTGGGTTAACAAATTACCCACGCCCTGTACCACAACATCACTTTTCGCTTTTGCCGGTGACAATGGCTTGGTAATTAACCGCGGGTCGATTTCCGGCTCTTCTAATTTGGCACTCTGGCTCTGAATAAAGTGCACAACCTGGGTCACTTTAATCTCACCGCCGCCAATGCCCACCAATAGCTCGTCCATACTGTTGACGTTAAAGCGCGACAATACCTTGCCCGGATGCTCCATCACCAGATTCAGCCGGGTCAGTTCGGTATCGAGCAACTCTTTACCGGCAGCGATATTTTTATCCCTGTCCTGCAAGCGGAACCAGTACTGCACTTTAGAGCGGGCACGGCTGGATTTTAAATAACCCAGATGTGGGTTTAGCCAGTCGCGGCTGGGGTTAGGTTCGCGCCCGGTCAGTATTTCTACCTGATCACCGGTCTTCAACTGATAGGTAAAAGGCACTATGCGGCCGGAAATTTTCGCACCTATACAGCGGTGGCCGACATTCGAGTGCACGTAATAGGCAAAATCGAGCGGGGTTGAGCCCATCGGCAAGTCGACAATGTCACCTTTGGGTGTAAACACATAAACCCGGTCTTCGATAACCTGATTACGCAGCTCTTCGGCCAGATCAGCGCTTTCAACAACATCTTCCTGCCATTGCAGCAGCTTACGCAGCCAGCCAATCTTTTCATCATTGGCGCCATCTTTACCGGCAACTGAGCCTTCTTTGTAACGCCAGTGCGCCGCTACCCCAAGCTCAGAGTCTTCATGCATCTGCCGGGTACGGATTTGTATTTCTACCGGTCGGCCAAGCGGGCCGAGTACCACGGTATGAATAGACTGGTAACCATTTTGTTTTGGCGTAGCAATATAGTCATCAAACTCTTTTGGCAGGTGCCGCCAACCGGTGTGCACTATGCCAAGCGCGGCGTAACAGTCTTGTACCCGCTCAGTGATGATCCGCACGGCGCGGATATCATACAGCTGATCAAACGCCAGCTGCTTTTTCTGCATTTTTTTCCAGATACTGAAAATATGCTTGGGCCGGCCATACACGTCGGCCGTTAAATTTGCATCCGCAATTTTCTGCCGCACAGAGGCGACAAACTCCTGCATATACTGCTCGCGGTCGAGCCGCTTTTCTTCAAGAAGGCTGGCAATTTGTTTGTAAAGCCTGGGGTGCAAGTAACGGAAGGCTAAATCTTCAAGCTCCCATTTTAACTGACCAATACCCAAGCGGTTTGCCAGCGGTGCGAAGATGGCGTTGGTTTCTTTCGCCGCTAATACCCGGGTTTCTTCATCGGCGTTTTTCACTTCGCGCAGATAACAAATTTGGGCTGCCAGTTTAATGACCACTGCACGCACGTCTTCTACCATCGCCAGTAACATGCGGCGCAGGTTATCTGCCTGTTGCGGGTTTACACTCTGGTTCGGCCCGGTTGGAATGGTACGGATAGCTTCCATTTGCTGCACGGCCTTGAGCATTGCAACCACATTGGCGGGAAATTCGGCTTCAAGTTGCTCGGTGCTGACCAACTGCGCTTCCAGTAACGGAAACAGTAACGCCGCCAGCAGCGAGTCACTATCCATCCGCAGCTCAGCCAGGATCTCAACCATTTCCCAACCGGTGCGCACTGCAGCAATGGGTTCTATCAGCTGATGTTGCTTCAGCCATTCAGCTGCATTCATCACGCTGTTTATTTTCTTCTCGGTCAGCCCCAGCGAACATAACCACTCCAGCGTTTCACCACTGTTGTAATCAGTACTATGTGACTGACGAACCCTTACCATGTGCTGTTCCCTCTATAATTTACGACCGGCTGAACAACGCCATCAATTCCAGGTGGTTAGTGTGTGTAAACATATCCACACCACTGATCTTGTGCAGACGATAACCACTTTGCAGCAATATCTTCGCATCACGGGCAAAAGTAGCAGCGTTGCACGACACGTACAATATCTGTGCCGGTTTTAGCTTAATAATTTGCTCTGTAGCACCGACGGCACCGGCCCGGGCCGGATCCAACAACACCTTGGTATACTCAGGCGTATTCCAACTGGCTTTAGGCCAGCTCAGATGTAAATCAGCCTGATAGGCTTCCACGTTGCTAAGACCGTTTAACTTAGCATTGGTTGCCAGCTGTTGCACCATTTTGGCCACACCTTCAACTGCACGCACTGTTTTTGCCCGTTGCGCCAGCGCCAGCGTAAAGTTGCCTATACCAGCATATAAATCCAGTACGGTGTCATCCGCATTGACCTGCAGCCAGTCAAGCGCCTGATTTACCATCTGCTGATTCAGCTCAGCATTTACCTGAATAAAATCATCCGGCGAAAATTGTAATCTCAGACCCTGCTCTGCCAGAGGGTATTCCGGTATCACGTCTTGCTGCCAGTAACTGAACTGGCCCTGCTCTGCTTCACCCAGCCAGATAGCCTGCGGCCAGGCATCGACAAATAACTGCCTATCCGATGCACTTAATGGCCGGATATGACGCAAAATAACAAACGGAAGCTGTTCTGCCAGCAACACTTCGGCATGGGTCACCGCTGCCGGGTCTTTTAACTGAGGTAATACCTGTTGCAATACATTAAACACTGGCGAGAGTGGCCCTGATAACACCATGCAGTGTTCAACCGCCACAATCTGTTTATCTGCCTGGCGACGAAAACCAATATCAAACCGGCGCTGCTTTTTGTCATACCAGATACCAATGCGGGCGCGACGCCGGTAGCCCGTAGCGGCTGATTCCAGCATAGACTGCCACGGCAACTGCGTCAGGTTGGTCTGGTGACGGATCAGGGCGTCAACGCCTTTCAGTTTGAGTTCACGCTGTGATTCTGGCGACAGATGCTGTAACTGGCAGCCGCCGCATACATTGGCGTACACACAAGGCGGCGCAATCCTCAGAGGGGATGGCGTTATTACGTTAACTGTTTGCGCTCTGATAAAGCCGGCTTTATCTTCCACTACTTTGGCTTGCACCTGCTCACCGGGCAACGCCGCAGCAACAAAGACAATTTTCTGCTGGTGCTTACTGATGCCCTGCACCTCGTAGTCACTGTTATCTATGTCGAAGTTTAGGGTTTTTCCCAGCAGGCTGGCTTTAGGTTTGGCTTTGTATATGTTAAGCATGGTGTCTCTGTCAGGTTGTAGGCAAGAACGACGTCTTATGTCATTATCGGGGCAATACTCATTCTATCGCAGCGGCAACAATGACAAAAATTGGATTGCGCTCCTGGTTACTGCTTTGCAGCTTACTGCCGGCACTGCTGGTCAGTGTATTCTGTGCCGGCTATTTTAGCTATGTTCGTTATCAGGAGTTAGCACTTTCTTTTTCCCAAAAGGCACAACATATTGCCCTGCCGCTGTCGATCAGCAGTCAGGACTTACTAAGCAGACAAAATACTGCCGCTTTGGAGCAACTGCTTAGCAGTGCACACCGGCTCAACTCGCCGCTCGTTAGCAATATCAGCCTGTTTGATACCAACCATCAGCCGCTTATTCATACCAACCCGCAGCAGTTCAGCCGGGCGCTGCAGTTAAGCAGCACGCAGAAACTGGCGCCCACCGGCTTACTGGCTGAAAATGCCAATGAACTGGTGTTTTATCAGCCTCTTCCAACCACTGACGATAGCGGTATTCAGGGTTATCTGCTGCTGCAGTTGCCCAAGGCACAATTGCAGTTACAGCAACAACAGCTGCTGCTGCACGTCATCTTAATAACTGTTGGTTGTCTGCTGGCGTTTATGTTGCCAACACTGCTGTTGCTGCGTCGGGTACACCAACCGGTGCGGCAAATATTACGTAATCTGCAATTGTTGTTAAACGGCCAAAAAGCTGAAACCGGCAGCGGCAATACCGGCGGCATAGTGCGTGAACTCACACAGCTGCAGCACAGTCTGAATCTGCTGGGTACCCACTTCAATGTGCAGGAGCAGGAAATGCAACAGCAAATTGAACAGGTGACCAGTGATTTGCAGCAAAGCATGGAACAACTGGAGGTGCAGAACATCGAGCTGGATTTTGCCCGTCGTAAAGCGCAGGAGGAAAACCGGCAGAAATCTGAGTTTCTAGCCAAAATGAGCCATGAGCTGCGCACACCGCTAAATGGCGTTATTGGCTTTACCCGGCAATTGCTGAAAACCCAGCTGTCGTCGAACCAGCATGACTACCTTACAACAATCCAGAAGTCAGCCAACAGCCTGCTGCACCTGGTTAACGACGTGCTGGATTTCTCCAAGCTGGAAGAAGGCCGGCTATCCATTAACCCGGAGCCCTTTTCGCTGCGGGATATGTTAAACGATGCGACTGAGCTGCTGGCCGCCAATGCCTTTGACAAGCATCTAGAGCTGGTACTGATGGTCGAGCCGTCCTGCCCGGATGATCTGGTCGCCGATCCGGCCCGCTTTGTTCAGGTACTGATGAACATTGCCGGTAATGCGATAAAGTTTACGGATCACGGCAGCATTGTTATCCGGGTATCGGCAGCCTTACTGAATGAAGATCAGCTTATTCTGCATTGCTCGGTACAGGATACCGGCCGCGGCATCAGTGAAGAGCAGCAAAGCCAGTTGTTTCAGGGTTTTAGCTACAACGACTCTCGCAGCCATCAAAGTGGCTCCGGCCTTGGGCTAATGATTTCACAGCGCCTGGTAAAAGCAATGGGCGGCAACATAGGTTTTGAAAGTAAACAGGCGGAAGGCTCAACCTTCTGGTTCACAATCAAATGCCTGCGCCATCACATCGCCGTCGCCGACAGCCTGCCGCTGGATGTACTGGAGAATAAGCATTTGCTGTATTTTGAACCCCAGCAACATTCGCGCGAAGCTACACTGTCACTGTTACACAATTGGGGGCTGCAGGTCACTGCCTGCGCGACAAAAGGCCAGCTACAACAGGCGCTGGCGCACCAGCAGCACTATGATATTGGCCTGATAGGCCGCACTATTGCCCTGAATCAGGTCAATCAGGTATTGACGCTGATCAAACAAATCAAGCCACAGTGCAGCCATACCTGCCTGTTGGTAAACACACTGTCGCCGCACCTGCGCGAGACGCTGCTCAGCTCGGGCGCCGATGCCTGCCTGTCAAAGCCGCCGCATTTGCGAAAGCTGGCTGCAGCATTGGCTCTGCCCTATCTGCAGAAAACTCAAACTGTGGATGAAACAACAGGACCACGCCAGGGTAGCCTTAAGGTGCTGACTGTCGATGACAACGAAGCCAACCTGAAACTGATTAATACCTTGCTGGCTGAACAGGTTGAACAAATCGACTCTGCCCGTGACGGCGCAGAAGCCTGGCATAAAGCGACACAACATGTATATGACATTATTTTTATGGATATCAACATGCCGGTTATGGATGGCATTAATGCCTGCCAGCGTATCCGCCAGAGTTCACTGAACGAACACACGCCCATCATAGCTGTGACAGCACATGCGGTAGACGGCGAGCGTGCCCGCTTGCTGACGTTGGGTTTCAATGAGTTTTTAAGTAAACCGCTGGACGAGAACATGCTGCATTGTAGTTTGCAGGAGTTCTGCCCAACCAGCCGGCCGCAGAGCCCACCGGCAAGCTGGCCGGCAAGTAAGCTGGTAAACTGGCCGATGTCGCTGGAACGCGCGGGCGGTAAATGCAGCCTGATGAAAGAAATGCTGCAGATGCTGGTAAGCAGCATTCCGCCAAGCCGGGCTGCGATACAACAGGCAGTTACTAGCCAGGATGTTACCCAATTATTGCAGCAGATCCATAAGTTAAACGGGGCCTGTTGTTACACCGGTGTGCCCAGATTAAAACAATTGTCTGAGCTGTTGGAAACCCAGCTCAAACAAGGCAAAAGCCTGACAGAGCTGGAACCGGAATTGCTGGAGCTGGACGATATCATGCAGGGGCTCTGGCTGGAGAGCCAGCACTGGCAGTGGCAATAAACAAGGCATGCAAAGCGGCTACTGTCGCTCCAGGATCACGGTAGCGGCTGCATAAGCCTGCTCATCCGTAATCGATAACCAGATATGGCTGACACCAAGCCCGGCAGCCAGTTCTGAGGCAAAATCGGTCAGCGCCAGCTGAGGGGCGCCATAAGTATTGTTGCTGATATGAATATGTTGAAATGACACGCCTCGGCCAATACCTGTGCCAAGCGCTTTCGCAGCTGCTTCTTTCGCTGCAAAACGTTTAGCAAAATAGCGCGCCGCATTACCCGGATGGTTTTGCGCCATCGCCTGAAAGATCTGCTGCTCGTTCTCTGTCAGCACACGCTTTATCAGCGCTGGGCTTCGGGACAGGCTTTGTTCAATGCGGGCAATTTCGACAATATCTGTCCCCAGGCCAACGATTGCCATCAGCGCCGGGCCTCAACCATCAGCCGCTTCATTTCCCGCACTGCACTGTCCAGCCCGCTGAACACCGCCCGCGCCACTATCGCATGGCCGATGTTCAGCTCGTGCATCTGCGGTATCGCTGCTATCGGCTGCACATTATGGTAATGCAAACCGTGCCCCGCATTTACTATCAGCCCCAGCGAAGAGGCATAGGCGGCGGCATCACTGATACGTTTTAGCTCCGCCCGCTGCACTGCCGCATCCTGAGCTTCGGCATATTTGCCGGTATGAATTTCAATATAAGGCGCGCCAGCTGCTGCTGCCGCTTCGATCTGGCGGTGATCGGCATCGATAAACAGCGATACCAATATATTCTGTTCACGCATTTGTGTAACAGCATCGGTAATACGCGTTTGCTGCCCGGCCACTTCCAGCCCGCCTTCGGTCGTTAACTCCTGGCGTTTTTCTGGTACAAAGCAGGCAAAATGCGGTTTTAGCTCAGTGGCAATTTGCAGCATTTCATCCGTAACCGCCATTTCAAAGTTCAGCCTGGTGGCGATGGTCTGACGCAATACGAATACATCGCGGTCAACAATGTGTCGCCTGTCTTCGCGTAAATGCACAGTGATACCATCTGCCCCCGCCTGCTCGGCCATTAACGCTGCATGCACAGGTTCCGGGTAATAAGTCCCGCGGGCCTGGCGCAACGTTGCAACGTGATCAATGTTCACACCAAGAAAAATAGGGTTATGCATACCTGACTCCACAGATAAAATTGAGGTTATTCTGACGCAAACAAGGCTCTGCTAGCCAGGGGTTTTGCGCCTAATAAAGGTGACAACAGCTGTCGGCTAAGCTGCTTGGCACAGCGCTTGGTTTCTGCAGCTTGCCACAGACCCTGCCCTATATTCAGCAGTGAGGCTCCGCTATAGCCATAGATTGCGGGCATAAAGCCGGCCTCGCTTTGCCACTCGTAGCTTGCCGTTGCATTGATAGCCTGTCCATTGGCGTCATACTGCCAGTCAATCGGTTGCCCCAATTCTGCCAGTAAGGCAAATTCAAACCGGCGCAAACAAGGCTCCAGTTCAGTGCCGGTGGCCTGCACACTGTCAAGTTGCTGCAAACCAGCCTGATATAACGCAAACAGTTGCTCAGACGCTAAATTGTCCGGCCACAGGCGGCAAATTAATTCATTGAGGTAAATAGCGCTGTATAGCACCTTACCGCTAAATATATGGCCCACAGCCGCTTCGTCGATATTTTTTACGGTTTTTAGCTCACTTTTGCCGCTAAGCTCGAGCATAAACAATTGAAACGGCTGCAACGTTAAGCGCTGCTTGCCCTGCTTCCTGCGCACTACGGCTGACAACCGGCCCTGCTCAGGCAGCAGCAACTGTAATATCAGTTTGGTGTCGCTCAGCGGACGGCTGTGCAAAATATACGCTGGCCAGAACGCTGATGACATCGGCAGTTAGTCTTCGCCGTAGCCCAGGCTGCGCAGCGCCCGCTCGTCATCCGCCCAGCCCGATTTTACTTTTACCCAAATTTGCAGAAACACTGGTTGCTCCAGCATGGCGGCCATGTCCAGACGCGCCTCAGTGGCGATCGTTTTTATCCGTTCACCTTTGTTACCAATCACCATTTTCTTCTGGCTGTCCCGTTCGACCAGCACCAGCGCAGCAATATGGTAATGTTTCTCTTCCCATTTAAAGCGCTCAATTTCCACTGTTACTGAATAGGGCAACTCATCACCAAGGAAGCGCATCAGTTTTTCACGCACAATTTCTGCTGCCATAAAGCGCATTGAGCGGTCGGTAACATAATCATCCGGAAAGAAAAACTCGCACGGCGGCAAATGCTGTTGCACCACGGTTCGCAGCGCATCGATGTTGTCGCCGGTTTCAGCAGACAGCGGCACCACATCAATAAAATTCAGTTGCTGACCTAACCACTGTAAGTGCGGTAGCAGCGTGTCTTTATCGCGATACAAATCGACCTTATTCACCACCAGTACCACCGGCTTCTTCGCCGCAATAAGCCGGTTTAGCACCATCTGATCATCATCCGTCCAGCGCGTGCCTTCAACGACAAACAGCACAAATTCAACATCGAGAATAGAGCTGGCCGCTGCTTTGTTCATTAAACGGTTTATCGCCCGCTTTTCTTCACTGTGCAGGCCGGGCGTATCGACATATACCGTTTGATAATTATCACGGGTGTCAATACCGACAATGCGGTGCCGGGTAGTTTGCGGCTTCTTCGAGGTGATACTGACCTTTTGCCCGACCAGCTTATTGAGTAACGTCGATTTGCCAACGTTAGGCCTGCCAACAATAGCGACCAGAGCGGCGTAGGTTGGCAGGGTATTATTTTCTGTCATGCTTAATTTTTTCCAGCGCCATATGAGCGGCGTCCTGCTCTGCCTTGCGGCGTGAACTGCCGCTGGCGGTAAATGGGGCCATGCCCGCTATGGTACAACGTACAGTAAAGGTTTGCTGATGCGCCTCGCCTTCAGTGGCAATAACATCATATACCGGCAACGCTAAGCGTAGCCCTTGCAGGTATTCCTGCAACAATGTCTTAGAGTCTTTCTGCTCGCCCGGCGTAATAGTTTCTATGCGCGAGCCGAACCAGAATAAGATACGCTCTTTACAGGCCTCCATGCCAGCGTCGAGATAAATCGCGCCGAGAATAGCCTCAACTGCATCGGCCAGAATAGACTCACGGCGAAAACCGCCACTTTTCAGCTCGCCAGGCCCTAAGCGCAGATATTCTGATAACCGCAGTTCCTGAGCAATTTCGGCCAGCGTCACGCCTTTTACCAGCGCCGCGCGCATCCGGGTTAAATCACCTTCACGGGCTTTAGGAAAATTGGCAAACAATGTTTCAGCAATCACCAGGCTCAGCACGGCATCGCCCAGATATTCCAACCGTTCGTTGTGCTGCCCTTTGCAACTGCGGTGAGTCAGAGCCTGTTCCAGTAAGGCAGGCTGTTGAAACTGATAGCCCAGACGGGCTATCAGTGGAGATAACGATTTTTGCATGCTTGTCTCTTAACGGTGCCGTATCTGAGCTCAGCGGATACTGCCAAGACGTTCAAAACGTACACCTGTTGGTACCCAACCTGGCAACCAGCTGTTCGGATCGGTATTAAACTCAAAGCTCATCCAGATAAATACCGCTTTACCAACCATATTGTCTTCTGGCACAAAACCCCAGAACCGGCCATCACGGCTGTTATCGCGGTTATCGCCTAAGACAAAATAATGCCCTTCCGGTACAACAAACTCATCAATAGCCGTGCCGCGCTGTTTAAAGAAGAACTCGGTGTGCTCACGCCGTGCCGGTGTCTGCAGAATATCGTGCTCTACATCGCCCAGCTTTTCGGTATAGCGCCGCTGCGGGTATTGCTCCTGATAATACTCACCTTCATTTTTCAGGTTAAGCTCTATCATTTCAAGCTTACCGCAGTCGGTTTGTTGTGCATCTGTGCAGGCTTTTTCAATAAACAGCTGTTTATTGCGGTAAATAATGCGGTCGCCCGGCACCCCAATTACCCGCTTGATGTAATCAACGGTAGGTTGCTCCGGATACTTGAATACAGCAACATCACCGCGCTGCGGTTTATTGTTGCTGTACAGCGTTTTGCGCCATACCGGATCTTTGACATCATAAGAGAACTTCTCAACCAGGATAAAATCACCCACCAGCAAGGTTGGCATCATTGAGCCTGACGGGATCTGAAAAGGTTCATAGATAAAAGAGCGGAAAATCGTAATTAAGGCGATTACCGGAAAAATCGACTTTGCAGTTTCGACCAGCTGCGGCTCTTTTAACAGCTCCGCTCCTGCTTCCTCCGGTAAGCTACCGCCACCGGCGGCTGATTGAGCCAGGGCAAGCTTTTGCTGGCGCTTAGGCGCCAGTACCAATGCATCCAGTAACCAGACTAAACCACTGGCGAGTGTCAGCAGCACCAGAAAAATTGCAAAGTAACCTGCCATGTAAAACCCTTAATTATTTACCAACTTTCAAAATCGCCAGGAAGGCTTCCTGTGGTACTTCCACATTACCTACCTGTTTCATGCGTTTTTTACCTTCTTTCTGCTTTTGCAGCAGCTTTTTCTTCCGGCTAACGTCGCCACCATAACATTTTGCCAATACGTTTTTACGCATCTGTTTGATGGTCGTACGGGCAATAACATGGTTACCAATCGCCGCCTGAATGGCAATGTCGAACATCTGCCGCGGGATCAGCTCTTTTAATTTCTCGGCCAGTTCACGGCCGCGCCCCTGGGCAAAATCGATATGACTGATGATCGCCAGTGCATCCACCCGCTCACCGTTGATCAGGATATCAACCCGCTGCATGTTCGAGGTTTGGAAACGCTTAAACGCGTAATCCAACGAAGCATAACCACGGCTGGTGGACTTTAAGCGGTCGAAGAAGTCCATCACCACTTCCGCCATCGGCAGCTCATAAGTTACCGCGACCTGACGGCCGTGGTATAACATATTGGTTTGCACACCACGCTTTTCGATACACAGCGTAATAACGTTACCCAGGTACTCCTGCGGCACCAGTATATGTGCTTCAACGATAGGCTCGCGAATTTCATCGATATCATTTACAGCAGGTAACGCACTGGGGTTATCTACCATCACGATATCGCCGTTCTTTTTCACCACTTCATACACTACTGTCGGTGCCGTGGTAATAAGATCCAGGTCATACTCGCGCTCTAAACGCTCTTGGATAATTTCCATATGCAGCATGCCAAGGAAGCCGATACGGAAACCAAAGCCCAATGCACCGGAGTTTTCCGGCTCATAAAACAGTGAAGAGTCATTCAGGCTTAGCTTGGCCAGCGCATCACGAAAATCTTCATAATCATCGCTTGATACCGGAAACACACCGGCATAAACCTGCGGTTTAATGCGCTTAAACCCCGGCAATGGTTTTTCAGCGCTGTTTTTTGCCAATGTCAGCGTATCACCTACCGGCGCACCTTTTATCTCTTTGATACCGGCAATAACAAAACCTACTTCACCGGTTCTCAGCTCGCCAGTATTGGTGGCTTTAGGGCTGAAGATCCCCACTTTATCGACTTCATAAGTTTGGCCGGTCGACATGACTTTAATTTTGTCTTTGGCTTTGATACTGCCGTGCTTCACACGGACCAGTGACACTACGCCCTGATAAGCATCAAACCAGGAGTCGATAATCAATGCCTGGGTTGGCTGCTCTGGCTCGCCTTCCGGCGCCGGAATTTTCTTTACGATAGTTTCCAGCACATCTTTAATACCGAGGCCGGTTTTAGCAGAACATTGCACAGCGCCAACAGCTTCGATACCGATGATATCTTCAATTTCCTGCGCTACCCGCTCTGGGTCGGCCTGGGGTAAATCGATTTTATTTAGCACCGGCAGAACTTCTAAATTCATATCCAGCGCGGTATAGCAGTTAGCTACTGTCTGCGCTTCTACGCCCTGCCCCGCATCCACAACCAGTAAAGCACCTTCACATGCCGCCAGCGACCGGCTTACTTCATACGTAAAGTCTACGTGACCCGGCGTATCGATAAAGTTCAGCTGGTAGGTTTCGCCATCATCGGCTTTGTAATGCAACGTAACGCTTTGTGCTTTAATCGTGATGCCGCGCTCGCGCTCAAGATCCATCGAGTCGAGTACTTGTTGCTGCATTTCACGGTCAGACAAGCCGCCACAGTACTGAATTAACCGATCAGACAGTGTCGACTTACCGTGGTCGATATGAGCAATAATAGAGAAGTTTCTGATGTGATTTAGTTTAGGCATGTTGTCCGCAAAACAGTGGGCGCAACGCAAAGCAGCATACTTGATAACAACAAGCGGCAACCTCCGGCGTCAGCGCGGGTTATTTTTGAAAATTAGCGCGAATTGTACTCTATCCGGACTCAGCTTGCTATGTGTTATTAACTGGCATAGCACAGGCGTTCGCCGCTTACATCATGGCAGTTTAGGCTGCACACCTAAGGAGGGTAAAACTTCAACAATATGAATATCAGCGCGTTTTTCCTGATAACGCCCATACAAACGCGCAATAGCAAAGCCACATGTGGCGCCAAACGCGGCCAGCAGCATTTGCATACCTTCGCTCACGCCTGCAGCGCTGGCGGGCACTGCGAACAATAGCATCAATAGCAGCGGTAGCAGATAAACCATGGCAGCTGCCATCAGCAGGTTTTGCTCAGCTATACCTATTTTCACCTGTTCACCGGCTAACAACTCAAGTTCAGACGCAACGAAAAAGTGCAGTGTTTTTGGCGTCAGGGTTTTCGCCACTATGCCGGTACCACAATCTTCGCTGACCTGGCAGGCATTGCAACTGGCAACGGGCGTCGTCGTCAGCCAGACGCCTTTTTGCTCAACGGATACCACAGTGGCAATTTCTTCGACCATCAGTGCACCCCTGCAGCCAGCTGGCGTGCAGTTTCGATGCTGACAGGGCCAATCACCGTCACTTCCAGCTGATTGGCATTTTGCACATAAATAGTCGTAGCGCCATCACGATAAGCCTGTGTCGGCAACCGCTGTGCCTGTTGCACAAATACTGACACCTGATGTAGACCATCACTTAATAACCAGTAACTCAACAAGCTACTTTCCAGCTGTGGAATATTGGCGGGCTCTTCCACCTGTGTGTAGCCTTGTGGTAGCCAGGTAAGTTGATGACTACTGGCAACTGCGCTGCGGGGTACGCTGTCGCCGGGTGCAGGTAACTCAGCCTCCATCAGCGAGCGTAAATTCTCCGGCATCTCAGCACTTATCTGCATATGGGTAACCAGCCAGCGCTCCAGCGCATTTTGCTGCTCTGATAAAATATCGATACGCAGCGGAAAACCTGTTTCATCATCCAACCACAACCAGTAATTGTAACGGCTGGCGTCTTTTGCGGTCAGCCGCAATAACTGAGCACTGCGGCCGGACATCACTGAGCTACTGCCGGCCACCGCGTTGTACAGGCGCTGAATATTTTCTTTCGGTTCAAAAAACAATGCTGGCAACTCAGGAATACTGTGGCTACGGGTAACAAAAGCAGGCCTGTCGGTTAGCAAATAATACACCAACGCATCGCGGCGCAAAATGTCTACGCCACTGGTATCTAACGGGATGAGATGTTCGATTTCCTGGCCATCAGCACGGCCATGCAACCAACGGTAGGTGTCAACATTAGTTCCTTTTAATACAACAAAGGAGGTATCAAAATTATACTGTTTAACGGCACTCTGCACTTTATCGAATAAGGCCCAGCCAGCTTGTTCAGCCTGGGCCAACGTAGAAAACACTACCAATACTATGGCACTACATACGCCAGAGAATCGCATCATTGCTGCTCGTTTTGTTCAGGCCCGGTGTTTGCTTCAGCTTTATGGTTTGCCTGCTGTGCCTGCTCCATCACCCGTACTTGCTGACGGTGTGCGTTAAGCAAAGCCTGCAAGCGCTTTTGCTGCTCAAGCATAGCTTGCTGCTCTTGCTCTGCAAAGCGATCAGACACGGTAGTCTGGCTTAAACTGACCGGTGTCGCGAAACCAGCAATAGGCTGAGTTTGCAGCAGAGGCTGTGGGCTTAACATATCTTCGGGTTGTTGCTGGTACTGCTGCACGCCAAACACGGCCATTAACGCTACACCGGCGGCAATAGCGCCTTGGGCAACAGGTTGCAGCCAGCGTCCATTTGCTGCAGCCGCTACAGACGCTTTAACACGCTGCAGCAAACCACGATCTGTTTTCAGTTGATAAGCAGGTTCAGCGTCAATTTCCGCCATGATAGCGGCCGTAAAATCAACCGGCAAAGGACCTGAAGTTTCACGGCGTATGGTGGCACCAATAAGATGATAACGCTCAAGCGTAGATTGCAGCTCTGTATCAGTTAGCAAACTATCAAGCTGTGCTTTGGTCAGTGGCTTGTTGTCACTGGCGGCAGAGAGCCAATCCTGATGTTCTGACGACATAATGTTTCCTGTCTTAATTACTGGTTGTTGCCCTGACAGCTAGCTGATTAACGGCTTCAGCTGCACATCAATTGCTTCACGCGCCCTGAAAATACGGCTGCGAACGGTGCCTATAGGGCAACCCATTACATCCGCAATTTCTTCATAGCTTAACCCTTCAAGTTCACGCAACGTAATAGCAGTGCGTAACTCGTCAGGTAGTTTTTCTATGGTGCTAAACACCACATGGCGGATTTCATCAGATAACAACAACTGCTCTGGTGAGTCCTGTTCTTTTAACGCGTCACTGCCTTCAAAATACTCGGCATCTTCCGCGTCTACATCAGTTGCCGGTGGCTTACGGCCATTAGCAACCAGATAATTTTTCGCGCTGTTAACCGCGATACGATACAGCCAGGTATAAAAAGCACTTTCACCTCTAAAGCCCGGAATAGCACGATAGGCTTTAATAAAGGCTTCCTGCGCCACATCAGCTACGTCTCCGTGGTTAGAGACATAACGGGAAATTAAGTTCGCAATCCGGTGCTGATATTTTCTTACCAAAACATTAAACGCAGCTTTATCGCCTTGCTGTACGCGCTGGACAATCTGCCAGTCCAATTCTTGCTCGCTCATGTTCGAGCCTTTCCCCTGTAATACTTGTTCGTTGTGCTAACTGGCGCTGGTCTAGCTTGCTGGTATGACTGTACGCCGCAGAAATAGTTCTGTTAATTATGGCAAAAAAGCTACAATAGCCCGACATTGACTGATGGCAAGTGTATCGCATGACGCAAGCAAAAGAATATCTTTGTGACGTTTTAATTATTGGCAGTGGTGCAGCGGGGTTGTCGCTGGCGCTGCAACTGGCCGACAACGCCAACGTGCTGGTACTGAGCAAGGGCCCACTACGCGAAGGCTCTACACTGTATGCTCAGGGCGGTATTGCTGCCGTTTTTGACGAGAACGATAGTATAGCGTCACACGTGAATGATACATTAATCGCAGGTGCGGGTTTGTGTGAAGAAGCGGCTGTGCAGTTTACCGCCGGCAATGCTAAAACCGCGATGGAATGGCTGATTGCCCAAGGCGTGCCATTTGACCAGTATAAAGATGAAGACGGCAGTCTGAAGTACCATTTAACCCGTGAAGGTGGCCACAGCCACCGCCGTATTTTGCACGCCGCTGATGCCACCGGTCAGGCGGTGCAGATCACACTGGTAGATAAAGTTAAAGCCCACCCGAATATCCGCCTGTTAGAAAACTACAATGCAATAGATTTGATTAATGGCCGCAAGATTGGCAAGGATCCGAAACGTTGCTATGGCGCTTATGTCTGGAATAAAACCGCCGCTAAGGTTGAGCTGGTAAAAGCCCGCTTTATTGCGCTGGCAACAGGCGGAGCCAGTAAAGTGTACCTTTATACCAGTAACCCTGACGTGGCCAGTGGCGATGGTATTGCGATGGCATGGCGTGCAGGGTGCCGGGTAGCGAATATGGAATTTAACCAGTTCCACCCCACCAGCCTGTATCATCCGGACGCGCCTAATTTTCTTATTACCGAAGCAATGCGCGGCGAAGGTGCCTATTTAAAACGGCCGGATGGCAGCCGCTTTATGCCAGATTTCGATGAAAGAGCTGAGCTGGCACCGCGTGATATCGTGGCCCGGGCCATTGACTATGAAATGAAGCGGCTTGGCGCAAACTGCGTGTATCTGGATATCAGCCACAAAGCTAAAGATTTTATTCTCGAGCATTTCCCAACCATTTATGCCAAATGCTTAAGTGTCGGTATTGATATCACTAAACAGCCGATACCAGTAGTGCCCGCTGCACACTATACCTGCGGCGGTGTAGTGACTAATTTAAACGGCCAGACTGACATTGATAACTTATACGCCATAGGTGAAGTGGCTTATACCGGTTTACACGGCGCCAACCGCATGGCCAGTAACTCATTGCTGGAATGTGTCGTGTTTGCACAGGCTGCGGCCAAACATATCCTGGCACAACTGGACGCAACCAGCAGCCTGCCAGATTTGCCGTCCTGGGATGACAGCCGTGTCAGTGACTCAGATGAAGAAGTCGTGATCACCCATAACTGGCATGAGTTACGGTTATTTATGTGGGATTACGTTGGCATAGTGCGCACCAACAAACGGTTGGAGCGGGCGTTACACCGGGTAGAATTACTGCAGAGGGAAATTCAGGAATATTACAGCCACTTTCGTGTCAGCCATAATTTACTGGAGCTACGTAATCTGGTGCAGGTCGCTGAACTGATTATCCGCTGTGCTATGCAGCGCCGCGAAAGCCGTGGCTTACATTACAACCTCGATTACCCGGCGCTGCTGCAAGATAGCTCACCCACAATGCTCAAACCCGGCAATTACGTATTATCTGAATAACGGGTATCCGGCCCGCCTGCCGACCAGTTGCTCTGGTTTACCAGGCGGGCCAATGTACGATACTGCAGTTCGTCACATTGATCAGCAAACACCCAGCTGTGCCGGCGCTTACCAGCGCTATCGCACCAGTTCAATCTGACAAAATACTGCGCCACCAGCCCACCGGCAATCAGTTGGCCAGAACGCTTGTGCGGGCCAAACCAATGTAATTGACCACTGTCAGTCAACGTCAGCTGCTGGCTCTGACGTAATTGTGTAAAGTGACTGTACCACTGCCAGTAGTAAATAAATGCCAGCAACACCAGCAGAAACAACCATTGTCCGGTAACTGGCGAAACAGCCAGCACCAGTGGCGGCATTAGCGCCAACAAACCCATACCGGCCTGAGCCCAGACCGACGGTTTTAAACGGATATTAAACGCGGACACGATCCAGGATCAGCTGTACCAGCGCCTGTAATGCCGGATCGGACGACTTCGCATGCCCCATAAACCAGGCGAATAAATCCGGGTCGTCACAGGCCAGCAAGCGCTCAAAATCCTGCTTTTGTTGCTGCGTCAGGGCGTCATAACCCTGCTCAACAAAAGGCGCCAGCAATACATCCAGCTCCAGCATACCGCGCCGGCACGCCCAGCGCAGCCGTGGTTTGGTCATTAACTCTGCCATATTAATCCTTGTAAACAACAACCTGCTTTGTCAGGCCTGACGGTTTTGTTGCAGATTCTAACAAAAATTAGCAAACGGGGTTGAGCTTTTAGTACATTCGCCCAATCATAGCCTTATAAACTGGCGACACTTTACCGAGTAAACACTTTTATGCATACATCCTGGTTAACTGCTGAACAGTACGCATCCTTATCCAGCACAGTAACAGGCGCTTTTATTGCCCCTTTGCCTGCTTTTGACAGTCTGCTTATATCAGGCGCCGATAACCGCAAATACCTGCAGGGGCAAACGACCTGCGATCTGGACAGCTTAACTGATGATAACTTCCTGCACGGCGCGCATTGCGATGCCAAAGGCAAAATGTGGTCACAGTTTTATCTGGCCAGTATCGGCGAGCAATTAGTTACCGTCGCGTTTCGCGATGAGCTGAACGCCTCAGCAACTCAGTGGAAAAAATTTGGCGTGTTCTCCAAAGTCAGTTTCGAAGCCGGCCAGCAGCACTATGCCGTATTCGGTATTGGTGGCGGGGATGCAAACTCACTGGTTAGCAAGCTTGGTTTTTCACTGCCACAACCCGGTGGCCTGAGCCGGCATCAGGGGGCTTTGCTGATGGCACTGGCACAGCATCATTTTCTGCTGTTAATGCCACTTAACGATGCTAAAACACTGATGACAACATCCTTGCCCTTTGCTGCGCCCAACGTCTGGCTGGCCCAGCATATACAGCATGGTTTCAGTTATCTGGAACAGGAATTAATTGGCGCCCTGGTGCCTCAAATGCTTAACTTACAGGCACTCAATGCCATCAGCTTTACTAAAGGCTGCTATATTGGGCAAGAAACGGTCGCCCGGCTGAAGTATCGTGGCGGCAATAAAAGAGCGGCCTATATTTTACAGGCAGACACAACTGAATTGCCCGCTGCGGGCACTGATATAGAATTACAACTGGGTGATAACTGGCGCCGGAGCGGCCAGGTTGTCAATGCTGCAAATATTAACAACACACTATGGTTAATTGCAGTGTTACCAAACGACATAACACCGGCAGATCCATTACGGCTAAGCAGCGAAAGTGCCACGGCACTGCGCTTTGTGCCGTTACCCTATTCAATCAATTAAAGAGGTTTTCATGACCATTTCTCAGGACAAAGTTGTCGCCATGCACTATACCGTTACCGACCCTCAGGGTAACGAGCTGGATACTTCGGCCGGTGGCGAGCCTTTAGTCTTTCTGTTTGGCCACGGTTCACTTATTCCGGGCTTAGAACAAGCATTAGCCGGTAAAGCTGCAGGTGATAAATTTAAAGCGGACATTCCCGCTGCCGATGCGTACGGCGAACGTCACGACGCACTGACGCAGGCGGTACCTAAATCGATGTTTGAAGGTATGGACGTCGCAGTTGGTATGCGTTTTCGTGCTGCTGGTCCGGACGGCCGCGAACAATCTGTTATCGTGCTGGAAGTCACTGAAGATGAAGTGGTGGTTGATGGTAATCACCCGTTGTCAGGCATTGACCTGAGCTTTGACGTTGAAGTGGTGATGGTACGCGATGCCACCGACGAAGAGCTGGACCATGGCCATGTGCATGGTTTAGACGGCCACGCAGGCCACTAAGTAAAGTGCAGGCGGGCGAAACAGCTTGCCTGCCTTTAACACCGGATGCTAACTCTGTTACCCGACAATAAGCTGATTGATAGCAGTGGCCTGCCAAAGCTTGGCCATTTTGACACACCTGTCACTGAGCTTGGGCTGGCAGATTTTGCTTACCGCACAGTGATGGACAAACCCACCTCCGCACTGGCGCGCTATTTTCACTACAAACAGTTTCAGTTTATCAGTATCTGCCATAGTGACTGGCAAATAGGTATCGCCATAGCTGACATCCGCTATGCGGCTAATGCGTTTTGCTATTTTCACGACCGCAACCAGCAGCAGTTGGATCAAATTAGCCTGCTAAGACCCCTTAGCGTCGGTGTACAGATGAGCCACTCCCCTACCGCAGGTACCGCGTCGATAAAAGGCAAACAACAGATCTGCATTACACCGGCAGGATACGACTGGCAGCTTAAACTGAAAGGCGAGCGGCTAAATGGCGAGCTAACGCTTCAGGCTGGCCCTGCACCACAACCTTTAGCTTTATGCACTGCAACCGGCTATAACGGCTGGACCTACACCCAAAAACACAATGCGCTAAAAGTTACCGGTTCACTACAATATCGTGGCAAGCCTTTGGATCTAAGCCGGGCACTGGCAGGTTATGACTTCTCTGCCGGTTATATGCGCCGTGAAACCACCTGGCGCTGGGGTAGCATCAGTGCGCTGCTACCAGAGGGGGCATTCGGTCTCAATCTGGCCTGTGGTGTAAATGAAACCGGCACGACGGAAAACTGCCTGTGGCTGAATGGCGAAAAACAGCTGCTGGGATCGGTCAATATTGCCCTTAACCGGCAGCACGGCACACAGCCCTGGCAATTCGGTAGTGCCGATAACAGAATTAACCTGCAATTCTTTCCGCAGCAATGCCGGCAGGAACGGTTAAATCTGGGCTTGTTAGCCAGCAATTTTCGCCAGTATTGCGGCGAATTTTCCGGTGAAATACTGCTAAACAGCGGCAAAAAACTTAAATTAGATCAAATACCCGGCCTGGCTGAAGACCATTTTGCCCGTTGGTAACAGCCTGTTAGCAATGGCAGTAAATTCTTGACACCGGCTGCAAAGCCACATATTTTTAGCCCCTTGTGCAGTCAACTACCATTGAGCGAAGTCCGGCCCGAATGAAAGATCGTATTATCATTTCTGTTTCGACAATCAATGGTACCCGCCATTTTAATGTCAGTAAGTTATTTAAACGTAACGCAATTATTGCAATGTGGATGTTGCTGTTTGGCTTGCTGATTACCGCCGCCGTCATTGAATACCTGATGCGCTCAGTCGACCAGAGCCAGGCGCAGCGCGCGCATTTATCAGCTCAGGCCAGTACGCTACGGGATGAAATCAGTGCTCTGCAAGACAGCAAACAGCAGCTGGAGCAAGAATTGAACCTGAAGCAGGATGAAATGCTACAGGTAATCAACCGCGTTGGCGAAATCGAACTCGCGTTAGGGCTGGAACAGCAATATCCGCAAAATTTGGAAAACCGGCTTGATACCGCCAGTATCAACTCATCCGCTCGCCATACTATCTTGCAATTGGTGCCAAATGGTTCACCGCTGGAGTTTAATCGCCGCTCTTCGCGCTTCGGTTTGCGTCAGCACCCGATTGTCGGTAAGCAACAACACCACAAAGGTATTGATTTGTCGGCCAGCCGCGGTACCCCTATTTATGCACCGGCTGATGGCGTAGTTGAAGTAATACGCAGCAGTAAACAGGGCTACGGTAATTTACTGAGAATCCGCCATGCCTTTGGTTTCTCTACGCTGTATGCCCACCTTGATAGCTTTAAAGTGAAAAGTGGCTACTTTGTTCACAAAGGCGAGCTGATAGCAACGTCAGGTAATACCGGCTTATCTACCGCACCACATTTACATTATGAAGTACATTTCCTTGATCGGGCGTTGAATCCGCAAAGCTTTATGGATTGGGATTCTTCTAACTTTGATCTGGTGTTTGAGAAGGAAAGGAGCATTAAATGGGATTCTTTGGTAAGCATGCTGGAAACGAAGGCAAGCACACAGTTGCAACTGTCATCGCACAAGGATGTTCAGTTAACGGCAACGTCAGACTAAGCGGCGACATACAGGTTGATGGTTACATTGAAGGCAAAATTGTCTGTGACCGCTCGTTGATCATCAGTGCTTCAGGCCGGATAAAAGGTGAAGTCACTGCAGATAAAGTTATTATCAATGGTTTGTTCGATGGTGAATGCTACGCCAACAGCGTTGAAATACTGCCGCAGGGTAAAGCGCACGGTGTGATTCACTGCGATGACTTAAGTATTGAGCGTGGCGGCAGCTTCTTGGGTAAAACGCTGCCAACCTCGTCTGATCAGGTTATCAGTCTGCCCAAAAACGAGGCTGACACTAAAACCAACCCGTCACTGGAAAATAAAGCCGAAAAAGGTTAACAACGCGGCACTATTGCTGTTGGTCGCAAAGGCTGGCGTTTTTTAAACGCCAGCGGTAGGTTAAACAGAATGTTTAAACCTTTGGGCACAATAACAATGAAAAAAACGCTTCTCGCCACTTTACTCACTTTGGGCAGTCTGTCTGCGGCTGCGACGCCTTTGTCTGATCAGATCCAGCAAGATTATCAGCAGCATCTCGGCGCACTGTTTACCCACTTCCACCAACATCCTGAACTTTCTCACATGGAAACCCAAACGGCAAAACGCCTCGCCAAAGAGCTGCGTGCGGCAGGGTTTGAGGTAACCGAAGGCGTCGGTAAAACCGGCGTGGTCGCTATGCTGAAAAACGGCCCGGGGCCTTTGGTGATGATGCGGGCAGACATGGATGGCTTACCGGTGGAAGAAAAGTCCGGCTTGCCCTATGCATCTAAAGCCAAACAGACCGACTGGGACGGTAATGAAGTGCATGTCATGCATGCCTGTGGCCATGATGTACACATCACCAGCCTGGTTGGCACTGCGCGGCGGATGGCAGCGATGAAAGACAAATGGTCCGGCACGCTGATGCTGGTCGGCCAGCCGGCGGAAGAACGGGTTGGCGGCGCTAAAGGCATGATGGAAGATAATATCTGGGGCCGCTTTGGTCAGCCCGATTATGCGCTGGCCTTTCATGTATCGTCGGAAATCGAAGCCGGTAAGATTGTGGCGGTAGAGGGATCGCCGTATTCGGGCGTAGACAGCGTCGATATTATTATTCATGGTGTTGGTGCGCATGGCGCCAGCCCACACCGCGGTAAAGACCCCATAGTGTTAGGTTCACAAATCGTACTGGCGCTGCAAACTATCGTCAGCCGCGAAATTGCCCCGAAAGAACCAGCGCTTATTACCGTTGGCGCTTTTCACAGTGGCACCAAGCACAACATTATCTCTGATAAAGCGCATCTGCAGCTGACGGTGCGTAACGACAACTGGGAAACCCGCGAGTATTTAATGGCGGCGATTAAACGGGTTGCCGAGAACATGGGCCGGGCAGCGGGCTTACCGGAAGATAAACTGCCGGAAGTGCGTATCAGCGATGAACCCACTCCACCAACAGTAAACGATATTCCACTGACCAAACGGCTGAAAAAGGCCTGGACGGCCAGTATGGGCCAACCGGTATTTGACGAAAACTATAAGCGCTTAGGTATGGGTGCTGAGGACTTCCCGTTTTTTACCACTGAGCCGTATATCCCCAGCACTTACTTTGCGGTAGGCGGCACGCCAGCGGCTGACTTCGCTGCCGAGAAAGCTGGCGGCCCGGCTGTACCCAGCCATCACAGCCCGTTGTTTAAAATCAGCCCCGAACCTGCAGTAACCAAAGGTGTCGAGGCAACAGTAATCGCATTGCTGGATTTAATGCCGAAGCAGTAAATCATTCCTTGTAAGGATACCACCAGGCAGCAATTAAGCAGAATCGGTATACCCTAAACCAACCGTCTCAGCCCCGGACGGGCTGAGAGGAGCCCCCAGGGATGGGTTTACGGCGTGTTGGTGCAGGTATACCGATTCGGCGGAACTGTCTGACTACCGTAGATAAACAGTAGCTGTTTTTTTCAGCAGTGAAAGATGCAAAGCCACAGCATTCTGCTACAATGCCGCCCCTTTTGCAGGCTTAGGCCCGCAGTATTCAATTTTGCGGAGCGCCAATGAGCAACACAGCATTTTCTACCCTCGCCTTACCTGCAGCATTGCTGGGCAATCTGGCCGACCTTGGTTACAGCAGCATGACCGATATTCAGGCCCAGGCCTTGCCAGAAATCCTGGCAGGTAAAGACGTTATCGCCCGTGCTAAAACCGGTTCAGGTAAAACCGCCGCCTTTGGCCTTGGTTTGCTGGCTAAGCTGGATGTGAAATACTTTCGTGTACAAAGTCTGGTGTTATGCCCTACCCGGGAACTGGCCGATCAGGTGGCGGCGGAGCTACGCAAACTGGCGCGCAGTATTCACAATATTAAAATTCTTACGCTGTGTGGCGGTGTACCGATTGGCCCGCAAATAGGATCGTTAGAACACGGCGCCCACATTATTGTCGGCACACCGGGACGGGTCATTGATCATCTGGAAAAAGGCCGTTTAAGCCTGGTTGATTTAACCACACTGGTGCTGGATGAAGCAGACCGCATGCTGGAAATGGGCTTTAGTGCCGATCTTGATGCTGTAATCGCCAAAGCACCGGCCCAGCGACAAACCTTGTTGTTCAGCGCAACTTACCCGGATGCTATCGCCAAACTCAGTGAGCGTTTACTTACTGCACCGGTTCAAATCACGGTAGAGCAGCAGCATAATACAAGCAGTATTGAGCAGCTGTTTTTCCAGGTGACAGACAACAATACGCGCTTAGATGCACTGCACCAGTTACTGCTTAATTATCAGGGCCAGAGCAGCATGGTATTTTGTAATACCAAACGCGAAACGCAGGATGTTGCTGATGCCCTGCACGCTTTTGGTTTTAGCGTACTGGCACTGCATGGCGATATGGAGCAAAAAGATCGCGACCAAACCTTAGTACAATTTGCCAACGGCAGTGCCTGTATCCTGGTAGCCACTGATGTGGCCGCACGGGGCCTGGATATCAGCAGCGTAGATGCGGTATTTAACTATCAGCTGGCACACGATGCCGATACCCATACTCACCGTATTGGCCGCACCGGTCGCGCTGGCCAGAGTGGTATTGCCTTGAGCATATTTACTGCCAGCGATGCCGGTAAGTTAGTGACACTGGAAGATGGCCTTGGTGTAGCGATTACGCCAAAGCCACTACCGCCGGCCAACGCGGCACTGACACCAGCCAAACCAACCCTGGCCACCCTGCAGCTTGATGGTGGCAAAAAGCATAAGATCCGCGCCGGTGACATCGTCGGCGCTTTAACCGCCAGCAAGCAGCTAACCAACGACGACCTCGGCAAAATTCAGCTGCACGATATCTGGAGCTTTGTGGCGGTAAAGCGCAGTAAAGTGAAACTGGCGCTGCAACTGCTGCAACAGGGCAAGATTAAAGGCAAAAGTATCCGCGCCAGAATGCTGTAAACTGCGACAACAGCGTATCTGCCAGCCTGACATTGATGCCGGAACCGGTACTGATAAATAAGCAAAAATTTACTGTGCTACTGACATAGGGTTGTCAGTAGCACGTTTCACAATGATGTTGTCAACGTTCGGAGGACAGCATCATGCACCAGTTGGAACCTGCCATCGCACAATTTATTCAGGCACATAACCGCCACGATACCGCAGCCATAGTGTCGTTTTTCGACCCCGAAGCCGTCGTACTGGCGCAGGATCAAATATGGGTAGGGCATGCTGCAATTTGCCGCTGGCAACAGCTGCAGCCTGCTGACCACACCCTGGAAATTACTGCCGTGCGGCGCCATTTTGGCGAGTTTTATCTGCAAACCCGCTGGCGCAAAGCGGCAAATGACGCCGATGATTGCCAGTATGTATTTGCGCTGCAAGATGGCAAAATAAGCCGATTAATCGTGCAGACCAGGAGCAACATCAGGTGAACCGGGTAGACCGGCTGCTAGCCATTATTTTGTATCTGCAAAGCCGCCGCTATTGTACCGCTGAGATGATGGCCGACCATTTTGGTTTAAGCGTCCGCACTATATACCGCGATCTGGCCGCGATAGCGGAGGCTGGCGTACCGGTAATGGCAGAAGCGGGCTTAGGCTATCGGTTGATGAAAGGCTACTTGCTGCCGCCGGTCAATTTCTCCGAACAGGAAGCAATGGCACTAAGCACCGGCCTGATGCTGGCACAGCGTATGACCAGCCAAAGCTATCTGCAACTGATGCAGAGCGCGCTCGACAAGGTTAAAGCCGTGCTGCCGGGCGAAAGTAAAAGCCGGTTAGAGCATTTAGCCGATGCGATGGCAACACCCACCAGTGCCCCACCGATGCAGGCCGATCTGAGCTTACTGCAACAAGCGATTGCCAGGCGCCAGCTGGTACAGTTTTGTTATCAAAAGGCCGATTTAAGCCAGAGCGAACGCCTGGCCGAACCCGCCGGGTTAATCTATTATCTTGGCCGCTGGCATTTTATCGCCTGGTGCCGGCTTCGCAGCGCCTACCGGGATTTTCGTACCGACCGCATCAGCCAGCTGAAATTGCTGCCAGATAGTGTGGCAAGCCGCGAGAGTTTTAATGCCCGCGATTTTATCCGCCAGAGTATGCCCGATGCGCCTTTACAAGCCACCATCAGCTTTACACCGGCAGCCGCAGACCGGGCAAAACGTGAATGGTGGCAAGGTGTCAGTGGCGAAATTTATCAGGCCGATACCGTGCAACTTACACTTAACTGCAGCGACTGGCGCAGCCTGGCCAGTTGGCTGCTTAGCCTGGGTGACAATGCTACCGTGCTGGCACCAGCAGAATTAATTGATGAGATGCGCCAGCAAAGCCAGGCAATACTGGCACGATATCCGGCTGGTTAACGGCTCTAGCTATCCGGCTTCTGTTGACGCAGCGCCTTGGTAGCACCGCGCTGTTTTTTCTTTTCCAGCCTGCGCTGCTGACTGCCGTAAGTGGCTTTAGTGGCAACACGCTTTTTTGCCACCTTTGCCGCAGACTGCACCAGTTCAATAAACTGCGCTAAGGCCTGTTCACGGTTCATTTCCTGGCTGCGGCTTTGCTGGCACTTGATAATAATCTTGCCACTTTGCGTAATACGGTGGTCGGCTTTTGCCAGCAACCGCTCTTTATAAAACGCCGGCAAACTGGACGCATTAATATCAAAGATCAGCTGCGCGGCAGTAGAGACTTTATTCACATGCTGCCCGCCCGCCCCACTGGAGCGGATAAACTGCCACTCCAGTTCAGTGTCGTTCAATACCACCACATTTGAGATTTGAATTGCCATCAGTGGCCTTTGTTAATTCAGCGTAATGCGATCAGACCATAACCCTAGCCGTGTTACAAGGTTAGAAGCCCACAGCTGCTTATCGTCGCATGCAAGCCGTGATATACGCCTAAAGTCTATGCACCTTAAGTCTAAGTTCGTTAACACTGCTTTTTAGCTACAGTAAGGCAAAAGCCATTTACCGTTATCGACGCGAGGATGCAATTATGGCAGATAAATCTAACAGCCTTTATCAGCAACACTACCAGCAAGCCAGCACGACACCAGAAGCGTTCTGGCAGCAGCAGGCAGCTGCACTTAGCTGGTATAAAACACCCAATGCCGTATTAACACAGCAAGATGAAGATCATTACCAGTGGTTCAGCGACGGCGTTTTGAATACTGCTTATCTGGCACTGGATCACCACATTGAGCAAGGCCGCGGCGAACAGGCCGCACTGATTTATGATTCCCCGGTAACGGGCGATAAGCAGCGCTTCAGTTACCGTGAGCTACGTGATGCCG
This sequence comes from Rheinheimera aquimaris, assembly GCF_020531985.1. Classification (GTDB taxonomy): domain Bacteria; phylum Pseudomonadota; class Gammaproteobacteria; order Enterobacterales; family Alteromonadaceae; genus Alishewanella; species Alishewanella aquimaris. The sequence continues at coordinate 471,696 of NZ_JAJAVQ010000003.1, forward strand.
TAGCCCAGTTTGCAGGTGTACTGAAAGCTCTTGGCGTACAAAAGGGCGACCGGGTGGTGATTTACATGCCGATGATCCCACAAGCTGCGATCGCCATGTTGGCCGTTGCCCGCTTAGGTGCCGTGCATTCAGTCGTATTTGGTGGTTTTTCCGCACATGAACTGGCGCTGCGCATTGACGACGCCCAGCCCAAAGTGGTGGTCAGCGCGTCCTGCGGTATTGAGGTGAACAAGTTAATTGCTTACAAGCCCTTGCTGGATGATGCGATAAGCAAAGCGACACACAAACCGGATTACTGCGTTATTTACCAGCGGCCGCAACTGCAGGCCGACATGCAAACCGGCCGCGATCTGGACTGGCAACAAGCCGTAGCCAAAGCGGAGTCAGCCGCTTGCGTGCCGGTTAAAGCCACCGATCCGCTATACATTCTGTACACATCGGGCACCACAGGCAAACCCAAAGGAGTAGTGCGCGACAACGGCGGCCACGCCGTAGCCCTCAATTACAGTATGCAGGCGGTGTATAACGCCAAAGCCGGTGATGTATTCTGGGCAGCCTCTGATGTAGGCTGGGTCGTCGGCCATTCTTACATCGTATACGGCCCGTTGATCGCTGGCTGCACCAGCATTTTATATGAAGGCAAACCGGTATTTACGCCGGATGCCGGCGCATTCTGGCGCGTATGCGCTGAATACGGCGTCAATATTTTGTTTGCCGCGCCGACCGCGTTTCGGGCTATCCGTAAAGAAGATCCGCACGCGGCATTACAACACTACGATTTATCGCAGCTGCGCAGCATTTTTATGGCCGGCGAACGGCTGGACCCGGCGACGTATCAATGGGTAGTCGAAAAACTGCATAAACCGGTGATTGACCACTGGTGGCAAACCGAAACCGGCTGGCCCATTGCGGCTAACCCGACCGGTTTAACCCAATTCAGTGCCAAGCCGGGCTCATCCTGCATGCCGGTACCCGGTTTTAATGTGCAGATCCTCAATGAAAGCGGCAAAATACTGCGGCCCAATGAGCAGGGTTATATTGCGCTGAAACTGCCCTTGCCGCCTGGCTGCTTAACCACTATCTGGGGCAACGATGAACGCTTTGTTGATGGTTACCTGCGTAGCTTCAGTGGCTACTATGCCAGCGGCGATGGCGGTTATATCGATGAAGACGGTTATCTGTTTGTGATGGGCCGCACCGATGACGTGATAAACGTTGCCGGCCATCGCTTATCAACCGGTGAGATGGAGCAAATTGTTGCCGGCCACCCGGCCATTGCCGAGTGCTGCGTGATCGGTATTCCCGAACCGGTAAAAGGCCAGCAGCCGCTGGCACTGGTACTGATTAAAAACGGCGTTGAGGTGGATGAAACCATATTGCAGGCAGAGCTGGTGGCAATGGTGCGGCAGGAAATAGGTGCCCTGGCTTGCTTTAAACAAGCCATTATTGTGCAGCGGCTACCTAAAACCCGCTCGGGTAAAATTCTGCGCAAGTTATTGCGGCAGATAGCCGATGGCAGCAAGTACAGTGTGCCATCCACAATAGATGACCCGGCCAGCCTGCCGGAAATAGCCACTCTAATGGCAGCAAGAGGCTTAATCAGCGCGCCCTAAACGCTACAGCCCGCTGCAGCTGTCACTAAATCGGTATTACCGATAGTGATGGCTGCGCCGCTCTGATAAGCTGACGTCATATATACATCCTGTGGGACAAGGCCCAGCCCTTATCATGCTTTTGCTGAAAAAACAGATTTCCGCCAAAAACCTGCTGCTGCAACTGGCAGAGCAGCTGCAACGTTACCCCGGCCTGATGGCAGTGCTGGCGTTTGCTTCCGGCATCGCCAGTTATGTGCTGGTTGATCGCAAAGAATCACTGGCACAGTTAATTGCACTATTTCTGCTGTTCAGCTGGTTATGGCTGCTACTGGATAACTGGCTGCGGGAGCGTATCGAGCAGCGTTTTGGCATAACATTATCCCCCACGCTGGTGCGGTTTGTACTGCAAATGGTGCATCAGGAAAGTCTGTTTTTTGCCTTGCCATTTTTTCTTGCCGTCACCAGTTGGAACCACGGCCAGGCTGTTTTCACCGCACTGATAATGCTGTGCGCATTAATCTCGCTGATTGATCCGCTGTACTACAAAAAGCTGGCACCCCGGCGCACCTTGTTTGTGGTGTTCCATGCTTTTTCGCTGTTCGTTGTGTTACTGGTGATTTTACCAATACTGCTGCAACTGACCACCAGTGAAAGTTTAGCCACCGCGATGGCCATCGCCGTGGTACTGAGCTTCCCAAGCCTGGGTACCTTGCTGCCAAATGGCTACTGGTGGCGCATGCCGGTAACGATGTTGTTACTGGCTGCACTGTGCGCTGGTTTATGGCAGTTACGCAGCTATGTGCCGCCTGCAGCACTGCGCTTAACCACGGTAGCCTTGTCACACGAAGTGGATTACCAGCAACGTAAACCCGGCCCCGGCATAAAACAGCTGGATGCGGCAACATTGCACCGCCAGGGGCTGTTTAGTTTTACCGCTGTCAAAGCACCGCGCGGGTTAAACGAAAAGATTTACCATGTCTGGCTACAAAACGGCAAAGTGGTTGATCGTATCTTGCTGGACATCAGTGGCGGGCGGGAACAAGGCTACCGCGCCTGGACCCATAAACAGAATTTCCCGGCTAATGCAGAAGGCCACTGGCAGGTTAAAGTGGTGACAGAATCCGAACAACTGATTGGCCTGACCCGGTTTACTGTCACGCCCGCGCCAAACCAATAACAGCCGCGGCTGGCGCTGGCGGCGCTTTCACCGGCTGGCGGCAATGGGCTTTTAACAGCCGCAGCAACTCCTGCTCACGCGCCTGCAATTGCTTACCTTGCTCCTGCGTGTAAGGCTGGCGTAATTGCCGGCGGATCTCCCGTCGCTCTGCATTTAGTTTTTGGCATTCTTGCTGACTAAACTGCGGTAGTGCCACCACTGTGGTCGGCAGCAACAGCAAACAAGCTAAAATAATGCGCCTCATAGTCTCCTTTCGTTTGTCATGGCAGTTTTTACGGCAGTGGCATCCGCAGCTAAACAGTAACACTGTCTTGCCAGGCTGACAGAAAAACATCCGGCATTTAAATGCAGCGATGGATGAAATTTTGTACCTATTTGCATAGTATTAATGGCGTTTAATTTATCTTATTGGTTATCAAAATGAAAATGACCTCTTGCCTAATCCTTGCCACGGCCTTTTCTGCTCTGGCTTCTGCAAACGTGTATAAGTGTGATATTGATGGTGTCATAACTTACAGTCAAATTCCGTGCAACCACGATGCACAGATCACAGAATACACCACAGAACAGCTTAGCAGCACATCACAGCCACAAACTAATCAGTCGGCGGCAGAAGCAAAGGCGACGATGGACCGGCTAAGTGAATCGATAAAGAAGCGGGATTTGCGTATTGCCATAAACCGGTTGAAATCGGATAAGGCCAGGCTGCAAAGCCAGCGCGATAACAAAATAGCAAAACTGAAAAGCGCTAAACGTTCTGCCAACAATAATCTGGCAGGCGCGGTGTGGGAAGACAGCCTGTCAGAAGAAATGGCGGCAATAGCAGTACAGTATGATACGGATGTCAGAGCAGTTGATGCTGAGATAGACCGTTTAAATGATGAACTAAAAACGCTTTAGCGTGTTTTACGCCAGGCCAGGAAAAAAATTTATGCCAGCCGGTTGCGTGCTTTACTGCGCTACAGTAAGTTAGCGCAGTAACTGATGCGGGCGTCGTATAATGGTAATACCCTAGCTTCCCAAGCTAGAGCCGTGGGTTCGATTCCCATCGCCCGCTCCACATTGCTGGCCCAGGTACGGGCCAGCCAGAGCCTGAAACTTACCCTTTTCGTAGCCGTAAGATATCACGCAGCACTTCCCACAGCGGGAACATGGCTGTAATCACTAAGCCGGTTACCGCAGCACGTTCCAGCTGATGCAGTTCAAACACACGTTGCCAGGCACCCGGATCCAGATTTAACAAAGGGTCCACCGTTGCGAGCAGCAATATGGCGATGCCAAACGCAGCATTCAGCAGCACATTGGCAATCAGCATTTGCTTGTTCCACAGCCGCTGCCGCAGCTGCCACAGGCTATTAGCAATGCCCAGAAGTGGCAATGGGCTGGCCCATTTCAACCATTGATGCGCACTGTCGGTCAGCAGAAACCGGCTGGCTTCCAGTTGCTCCTGCGATAACCACAGTGGATGCCAAATCACGATCAGCAAAAACAGGTAAGTCGCCAAATCGGTAAAAATATCCTGCAGCGGAATATGCTGCCATCCCGGGCCTGCTTCGGGTAATAACTCTGGCTGCCAGTTTTGCTGGTACTTGCGATCCTGAGCCGGGCTGTAGCGCGACATCATCCAAAATGCGACCGTGATACTGGTAAAAGCCAGCACCACATCCTCGATAAAACCACTGGCCAGGCTATGTAAATAGCCAATCAGCCCCATCTGGCTACTAAGCCAGGCAGAAGTGCTATCAACAACCTGCAGTAAAAACAGTATGCCCAGCACCATAAATAAGGTGTGTTTGTATAACCGCATATAACTTTGACTGATAAGCGGCTGGGGTGGCACAAACTGTTCGGCAACGGCGCGTGGGTGGCCCATGCTTTTTAGTACCGCGGCAATATCAAAGTCCGTCAGCAGGCCCTTTTGCTCTTGTAACGCATCAAGCTGATCCATAATGTTGGCATGTAACTCACGGCCTATTTCGTCACGCTTGGTATCGGGTAACTCACGCTGCACTGCAGCAATATAACGTTTAACCAATTCCATTATTGTTTCTCCTCAGTTGCACCACCCAGCAGAGTTGCCAGCGCTGAGTTAAGGTGTTGCCATTCATCTGTCAGCTGTGCCAGCAGCGTCGTGCCCAGCTCTGATAACTGGTAATAACGCCGCTCACGCCCCTCTCCCTGTTGCCATTCACTGTCCAGTAAGCCTTGATCAGCCAGGCGGCGGATCAACGGGTACAGCGTGCCTTCGTCAATGTCTATACCGCCATCCTGCAACTGCTTGCGCAATGAATAGCCATAGTGCGGCTGCTTAAGCGAGCCCAGCACCGCCAGCACCAACACACCCCGGCGCAGCTCAAGCCGCATTTTGTCTAGTTGTGCAGTCGTCATAAATTCTCCCTATACTGTGCATCGCATACTGTGCGACGCACACCATACGGCATATACTATGCGTCATACAGTAAAAAGGCAAGTTTTTGCTTAAAAAAAGATCAACTGTGTTGAGCGTCAGATAATTCTGGAATCCAGTTCTAACGATGAGGTATTTTTGCAAAACTGGTAGAGCGAGTTTAAACGCGCCGACCATTTACAAATTTAAAAATGCTCGGGATGAAGATAATTAGAAGTAGGAAGCCTGGCTAATTGGCTGCCGCAGCGTAGTCAGCCCCGTGATAGATTCAGGCCACGTAGTGGCCATTTGTGACTGCGCCTATTGGACGAACAATTACAGCCCATGGTGGCGTCTTATATGCTTTATTTTGCCATTATCGTTGAATTCTAAAGACATGATATTAATGGCAGTGTACTCAATAGGTTTATCCATGTGACCTGGTTGTCCTTTGACGTGTTCTTTGAATTTTACAAAGGTAACATTGCGGCCGGTCATTATTTCTAGAATATCTATGTTACTGAAAAGTATTTTGTCTTTTAATTTCGCGAGCATACGTTCTCGCAGTTCTTCTTTGCTGGAAACTATAACATTGAACTTTACATGGTCATCAAGGAACTCTTCGGCCAAAAACGACAGAAAATACTCTACATCTTTTGCAGTAGAATCAGGTTGCTGGCGAGCATTTTTTGCAGCGATAAATTGTTGCGTTAAATCCTTTAGTTGTTCTTCAGACAGAACAGTGTCCGCGCCTGCGGAAACTGAAAAGAGGGAAAGCAAAAGAAATGTAATTACCTTTTTCACGATAGTTTCCTTATCCATCTATAGCTTGCAGTTGGGGTGAGTGCAGCTGTTGCTCGGTGAGGTAGCTATAATAGTTCTCCTATGATGAAGGAAGTTTAATTACGGTTGTCTCGAATGAGCCAGCAGTTTAAGTAGTCGCTCTTTACGCGCAAGATAAACTTCATAACCATCATATCCTTCGCCCGATAAGGCCAGCGCTTTGTTTACCTGTTCGAGTGACTCTTCGTACTTCCCACTCTGCTCGTACCCATAAGCCAGACCGTTATATGCGTCTGGTTTTTCGGGATAGAGCGTTATACCGTATTTAAAAAGCTTTATCGCTTCGTCGAGATTGCGATTATTTACGAAGCTGTAACCCAATTCACGAACCCCCCATTCCGGCGGAGGTGTCTGTTCACCATATTGCTTTGATAGCCGGTTGTAATAATCTGAGATTGAGCGGGTGTCGCCGGTATAGGCTTGTATTGGCATCCGTAACGGTAAAAACAGATTGTGATAGGCATTAAAAATGCCAGCAGCTGACGTTAAACCGTGTGATACAGCATCGAACTTCTCACTGATAAAGGTTAAGCCGCTGGGCGTATTGGACGATATGAAGTTTTGCAAATCATCGTAGCGCTCTCTCATAAAGCCGCTTTCTTCACCGATGTTCATATATAAATAGTTGTCTAAATTTTTTGTGTTAGACATGAATGCTTTAGTACTGCTTGCCGTTGCCCCGTAGTTCCACCAAACCGCTGCACTGTAAGCCAGATGTGCCTGAAAAAGCTCTGGATTGGTTTGCAAAGCGTAAAGCACGAATACGCCGGCAGCGGAGGCACCCGCAATGACTTTAAAGTTATGAGTTCGGTATTTTTTATCGACGAAAGGGATAAGTTCGTTTTCTATAAAACTTAAAAACTTTGGCGCGCCACCACCGATGCCAACCGGCCCTTGTGGTTCTTGATTGATTGTTGGATATAAATCTCTCAGCCTGTCGGTATTTTCAAGTGCAACAATGATAACTTCAGGTGCAGCGTTTGCGTCTTGCAGTCTTTCTAAAACCGCAGTAATTAGCGGAATATTGCCTTTACCATCAAGCCGATAGATAACCGGATATTTCTTATCCGGCGCACTCCCATAGCTTTTGGGAAGTTGTACTGTAATAGTTCGGTTCTCATTGAGAACTTCAGAATGCAGTGTATCTGTCAGTAACTTGTACTCTCCATTCGAATCTGATGCCTGCTGAGCGACAACAGACGAAGTCAGCACCGAGAAAACTATAAAAGTAGCTATTCTTTTAACAGCATTACTTTTCCTCATTATTTTTCCATTTATTTCCATATGTTTCACGAAGTTAGCATGTAGGTGCATATATTGAAAGACTTCGTGCCGTAGCCATATACTGAATTTGAGAGCTATAACAAAGTTAGTTGTTACGTCCGCTCTTGCCGCTAAGCTGCCAGGCCGCAGCGTTCAGCTATTACGTACACCAACCCACTCACTATAAGGCCCTTGATAAAACCGGATCCCAGAATTACCTGACGCTCTACATATTCTTATATCGTTCATAAAAACTGAATTAACCATCAATATTTTGGGGTTTGTTTAAGAAATGCTGACTGCTTATATTTCACTCACTGCCTACGAGTTAGCCTTGTGACTTAAGTTACTCATCGCATGTAGGGTAGATTTTTTTAGCATGCTGCGCAGTTCACAACAGTAGACGCGACAGCCAAACCCAACAGAACCGGAGTTATTTATGAACAGATTTACCAACAAGACAGTGTTAGTGACAGGTGGCAACAGCGGCATTGGTTTGGCAACCGCCATTCAATATGCTCAGGAAGGCGCCCGTGTAGTGATCACCGGCCGCGATCAGGCAACATTGGAACAGGCCAAACATCTGATTGGCGCCAACACTGTCGCTTTGCAAAACGATCAGGGTGATATTAAAGCTGCTGGCAAGCTTGCCAGTACGCTGACAGAACTGGGTATTAAACTGGATGCTATTTTCTTAAACGCCGGCATTGCGAAGTTTGCCCCGCTGCCGGATATAGACGAAGCGTTGTGGGACCAAACCTTTAACGTTAATGTTAAAGGTGCGTTCTTTACGATACAGGCATTAACGCCATTACTGAATCGCGATGCTGCCATCGTATTAAACGGCTCTATTAATGCTCATATCGGCATGCCCTCCTCTTCTGTGTATGCTGCCAGTAAAGCCGCGCTGATTTCTTTTGCGAAAACGTTGTCTGCAGAGCTGTTGCCGCTGGGTGTGCGGGTGAATGTGGTTAGCCCGGGCCCGGTTAGCACGCCGCTGTACAGCCGTTTAGGGATGGAATCTGCACAGCTGGAGCAGATGGCAAAGGCTATTCAGGAGCAAATTCCGCTGAACCGTTTTGGTACCTCAGAGGAGCTGGCTAAAACAGTGCTGTTTATGTCTTCGTCAGACTCAGCCTTTATTGTCGGCACAGAATTGATTGCTGATGGTGGTATGAGTCAACTATAAAATGGCAGGGCCTGAAAACAGGCCCTGGTTTTTCTGCAGTTTAAGTAAATACCCCACCAGGCTAGTAGCGAATTAACACCCTAACGCATTTTTTCAGTCAAAGGCTTAGCCAGGCTGCGTTAGCTTAGTTTTTGTTATCTGTTGTTTTATCCCACGGGGCGGTTCCGGCAAATGCTTCTACCAGAAAGTCGATCATCATCCTGACTTTAACGCTTAAATGCCGCCGGCTCGGATACATAGCCAGCACATCGATGTCAGGTAATTTGTAGTCAGGCAGTAAGGCCACCAAGGCTCCGGAGGCTAAATCTGGGCCTATCAAAAATGTGGGTTGCCAGATAATACCAGCGCCACACAGCGCCATGGCGCGTGCCGTATCGCCATTGTTAGTGTGCACCTTGCCTTTTACTTTTATCTGATGGAGTTTGCCGCTATTGTCGGTGAAACTCCATTCATCACCGGAATAGGTGTAAGTGATACATTCATGCTCTTTTAGATCCTCCGGTGTATGGGGTAAGCCGTGTTGCTGCAAATACGCCGGAGAGGCACATAACACATTGTGTGAACTGGCCAGTTTACGTGCTGCATGGTTAACTGAACCTGCGCGGGAGATACGGATAACCAAGTCATAGCCTTCTTCCACTATGTCGACCACCCGATCAATCAGTGAAATATCCAGCTCCACCTCAGGATAACGGCGGATAAACTCCGGCCACAATGGCGCCAGATGTAAAATGCCAAAACTTAAAGGTGCGTTAATTCGCAAGCGCCCGCGCGGCTTGACAGAATTAGAAGATACCAGCGCTTCCGTTTCTGCTACATCTGCCAGTATCGACTTACAACGTTCGAACAGCGCTTCGCCACTCTCTGTCAGTGACAGCTTACGTGAGCTGCGATTCAACAGCCGGCAGCCTAAATAGGTTTCAAGATCATTCACATAGCGGGTTACATTCGCCGGCGATGTATCAAGCAGATCCGCCGCTTTATTGAAGCTGCCCCGGCTCACCACCGTCATAAATATTTCGTACGCCCGTAGTCTGTCCATTCCAGCACCGTTTAATTCATAAAAGATGAATAATACCTTCACATTCTCCACCTTTCTCCACAAAAAGCTATTCAATATAGTAGATCCCAGCAGGTCAGATGGCCTTGTTTAACTAAATCTGAGGAATACATCATGCAAAAATTAGTGGGTAAAGTAGCCATAGTCACAGGTGCAAGTTCAGGCATTGGCCGTGCAACAGCATTGCTGTTCGCCCGTGAAGGTGCAAAAGTGGTCGCTGGTGCGCGACGCGAAAATGAGCTGGCCAGTCTGGTAGCGGAAATAAAAGCCGCAGGTGGCGAAGCCATTTCACTGGCAGGCGATGTGGTATCTGAAGACTACACAAAAGCGCTGGTTGCGTTAGCGGTCAGCCAGTATGGACGTTTGGATATTGCCTATAACAATGCTGGTACTTTAGGCGAAATGGGCGCCAGTACAGACGTGTCCGCACAGGGTTTTGCTGACACAGTACAAACCAACCTGACCAGTGCTTTTTTGGGGGCTAAGCATCAGGTACCTGAAATGCTAAAGCAAGGCGGCGGCTCGATTATTTTTACGTCGACTTTTGTCGGTTACAGTTTTGCTTTTCCGGGGGTTGCGGCCTACGCTGCCAGTAAAGCAGGGTTGATTGGTTTAACCCAGGCATTAGCCGCAGAATACGGGCCGCAAAATATTCGGGTGAACGCGGTATTGCCGGGTGCAGTTGATACCCCAATGTACAGAAGTATGAATGACAGTGCAGAAGCACAGGCTTTTGTAACTCAGTTACATGCCTTAAAACGTGTTGCCACTCCGGAAGAACTGGCACGCTCAGTATTGTATCTGGCGTCAGATGATTCTTCTTTTGTTACCGGCACGGCGTCATTGATCGACGGCGGTGCTTCGATCACACGCAGCTGAGTGGCAGCGTTATAGCTTGCAAGTCACGTTGATATTAATAGTATCTTCATTGCACAGAGCCCGTCTTCACCAGGACAGACGGGCTACTACACGTTGTTTATCTGCTCGCAGTGAGAACGACCAGCCGTTGCGCTCACACAGGCGCTCTACTATGCCAAGCCCCAAACCATAGCCGTGAGATGAAGCATCAGTTGGTGAATGCTGCTCAGTGCTACTTAACTGATTGGCGACCAGCAGTTCGCGCGCGTCAATACGGATGGTAATGGGCCCCTGACCAGTCAGCGTATGCTCGAATGCATTTCGTACCAGATTATTCACCGCTATAGCAAACGCCTGCGGGTGGCCGCAGACGCTGGGGTTGGCAAGATGCTCGATATCAACAGCGACCTGTTTTCGGCTTAGCAGGTGGCGCTGCAGCTCTATCGCGTTGCTAACCAGCGGAGCTACCAAAAACTGCTCTTGATACAAACCGTCGTCGGTTTCACGGGCCAGGCACAAGAACATTTCAATAGTGGTCTTCATATCAAGCGTGGCACGGCGCACCCTATCCAGCGCTCTGGCATCGCTGTGTGACAGCTCGCTTTGCTCCAATAGCTCCAGCGCGCCGGTAATAACCGTAATGGGTGTGCGCAGTTCATGGCTGGCTGAACTGGTAAAGTAGCGTTCTCTGGCGACAAAGGCGCTGATCCGCTCCAACGTCTTTTCAATCGTCGCAGCAAGTACACCCACTTCATCATCACCAAAACGGTTGGACTCAACGCGTTTATAATCTTCGGTTGATATATGTTCAACGTCGATGTCAGCCACTGCTTTGGCCAGCTGCACCACAGGGGCGACGGCCCTGCGCATTACCAGCACACCAAGGCCAAACCCAAGCACTCCAAGCGTACCCACAACACCGGCGATAACCAGCAGTAACCACCAGTCCTCAGACGAGGCAGCCTCGATACCGGCCACGTCGAACACAACATAGGCGCGCTGTTCTTTACCGGCACTGATTACCGTTACATGCAGCTCTTCGGCTTCAAATTCGTACACTCCCACGGCAGGGTTGGTTTGCGCCCATGCCTGCAGCGATTGCGGCAAGCTGGCAACCGTTTCGTAACCACGCAGGTTAGCCGGCATTACAGGATAACTTTGCGCAGCCAGCTCAAGCTGCTGTGTCAGCACCCGATCTTCACTCAGCCTGACAGCAGCCAAAAAGGCAAAGCCCCAGACAATGCTCAGTCCTGCCACGCAGATCGCAAAGGCAATGGCGACGCGCTTACGTAAACTGTGGCGGTACATTTTTACTCTGTATCCTCTGCAATGCGGTAGCCAATACGATGCACGGTGTGGATCAGCGGGCGATCAAACGGCCGGTCAATCGCCTGGCGCAGTTTATACATATGCGAGCGCAGCGCATCACCATCGGGCCGCTCGTCTGCCCATAATAAAGTTTCCAGTTCATCGCGCATCACCACAGATGGCGCCTGCTCCATCAGACGTTGCAGCAGCTTCAGACAGGCCGGGTTAACCTCGACCCGCCGGCCTGCCCGATGCACCTGCAAAGTGGACTTGTTCAGCGTCAAATCGGCCACGCTTAGCAGGTTGTCGGTTTTGCCGTGACTACGCTTGTACAGCGCCTGCAGCCGCGCATGCAGTTCTTGCAACGCAAAGGGTTTAATCAGATAGTCGTCAGCCCCGGCGGCAAAGCCTTTAAGTTTGTCGTCCAGCGTGTCGCGCGCGGTCAGCATCAGCACCGGCGTTTCAACTTTGGCCTCAGTGCGCAGCTTGTGGCAGAAACTCAGGCCATCCATGCCCGGTAACATCAGATCCAGCACGATAACGTCGAACGGCTGAGTTACTGCCAGGTACATCGCGCTGATGCCGTCATAGGCAAAATCCAGCACATAGCTATGCTTTTCAAGATAACCGGCAATGTTATCGCAGATGTCGCGGTTGTCTTCGACAACCAGTAATCTGACCGGCATTGTCGCAAGCGCCTGTACCATAAGTTGTTCCCCTTACCTGCCCATCTGCCATGCCTGTCTACCAGGCATAGTCCAGTCGCAAACCAATTAACGGTTCTGCTTCACTGTCGTCCTGCACCAACACACCACGGCGATAGTCAAACTCGGTATCATCGCTGGACGAGGCAGACGTCACGTTAATCACATCCAAAAAGGCGGTGACATCTATCGGACCAAAAGCGCGTCGGTAGTCAACGCGAACGTTCAGGATGCCGGAGCTGTCTTTGCGGCCCACATTACGCTCTGTGATCTCTTTTGAGTAGCGTAGCGGCTGTCCCGGGCCCAAGACGTCTGCGTGAATAACAAAGGTATCATCTGGCGCTCCGGAAAGGTATTTATAACGTGCGGCGACTTTCCAGCGGTCGCTGATTTCCCAGGTCAGGCCCAGCGTTGCAACATGCTTGCGGTTAAATTCCGCCGCTACATCCCCGCGCCCGTCTTTACGGTCGACAACCGCGTCGTTGTACGAATAGGTTGCGCTGGCGTACAGTCCTTCAAAAATAGTGCCGTTAACCACGATATCGACGCCGTATGAGCTGCCATCACCGATATTGGCAAAGGTGCCGCTGGCACGGTCAAGGTCGACCACCAGATCGTCGAGGCTCTGATAATAGGCCTCAGTTAACAGCGACCAGTTGCTGCTGGGGAAATATTTAAACCCGATGCTGCTGTGGCTGATTTTTTCCATCTTAAGCTTGTTCGATGCGTTGGCGGCAAGCTCTAAATAACGTGGCGACTGATGATAAAGCCCGGCGCTGGCAAAGTATCGGACTTTTTTACCTGGCTGCCAGTTCACGCTGAACCTGGGCGCAACCACGCCCTCATCGGCAAAGCCATCGCGTTCAAGCCGTAAGCCGGTGCCAACATCCCAATCGCCAAACTGAAATACCTGCTCGACGTAACCGGCGTAGCTGGTTTCTTTCTGCTTTAAGGCCGAATTGATGCTTTCAGGCTCCAGCACAATATAGCGCTGCTGCGGGTCAGCCCTGAAATCATCGTCGTCATAAACAAAGCGGATCCAATCACCATCCAGCACCGTGCTGTAGTCCAGCTCAATCTGTGTTAAGCGCACACCGGCACTGAACAGCCCCCATTTATTCACGGTCTCATAATCGCTGCGCCAGCCAATCTCGGTTTCATCTTCAGCGATAGTAATAATGTCCTCCCGCAGCGGGAAACTGGATGCCGGCGAGCCTTCAGGTACCTGATCAGGAAAGGCCTCGCCCTCGCTACTTAGCTTGTCGCTTTTGCGATAGTACAGTTTATTGGTCAGCACCGCTTTGTCACCGATTAATGAACGCAGTGTCATGCCGTATAAATCGCTGTCCTGCTTGAAATCCAGCAATGCAGCATCTTCAAAATTGGGCGAGGCGAACACGTGCGTGACATCGCGGATATAATCTTCCTGCGTATCGACCAGCAGAATTTCAACAGTGTGGTTTTGGTTTACCGGGATCACCGACTTGACGATGACATCCCTTAACACCGGGTCGCCAATGTCCAGCTCGTCAATGGTTTCAAACAAGGAACCGAAGTCCAGCCGGCGGGCAGACACCAGCATAGTGGCATCATCCGTGATACCGGCCGGGCCGTCGTAACCTACTTCATAGCCAGCAAGATCAAGCCGTAAACTGGCCGACGGGCTGGGGTTGCCGTCGGCAACGTCTAATTTGAGTAACGATGCCGCCCGGCCACCATAGGCCGCGCCCCAGCCACCTGGCGAGAATTCTGCGCCACTTATGACATTGGGCGCGAAGATCGAAAACCGGCCACCACCGCCAACATCTTCCTCTTCGCCCAGCGTGGCATCAAAGTGCACCGCTTTATCAAACGGAAAGTCATCGACAAATATCAGGTTATCCCGTGGCCCACGGCCACGTACGCTAAAGCTGGCAAATTCACTGGCAGAGGCCAGGCCAGGCAAACCATCCAGCGAGAGCAACGGGTCTGCGCCACCGCCGACAGCACTGCGCAGCGTTTCTCTGTCCAGATAGGTGCTGGAGCCCGAGGCAAAGGTATCCGTTTGCTGCGCCCTGACTTCTACTACTTCAATAGCTTGCGGTTTCAGCTCGAAAGCTACCTTAATATTTTTGCGCGTTACCACCCGCACGCTTGGCTCATACACCGACGCGAAACCGCTTTTGCTCAGGTTGATAGAATAAAGCCCCGGGTCAAGCTGCTCTACCACGATACGCCCCTGGGCATCACTGGTTAAGGTTTGCGTGGCTGACGTTTCGCGCTCGGTTAGCGTGATTTGAACGTCTGATAGTGGCCGGTCAATATTTTGATCTTTGACGATGATCGTCAGCGCACCGGGCGCCTCTGCTGCCTGGCTAAGAAATGGCCAGCTCAACAGCAACGCCGATAGCGTCAGCCATATTAGTTGTCTTAACTGCCGGCTCATATTACGCCCCCTCCAACAGTTAACCTCGATACCTGCCCCAATTGCGTGCTCATATGTTGTCCTCCAACAATCCGCTGTATGTTTTGATGAAACGCAGGCAGGTTAACAAAGCTATTGTGACTAAAATGTCGCTAAGAGGTGAAAGCTTGGTCAGGAGCCGGCGGCTTGATATCTTGTGCGGCGAAAGTTGGCTTTTGAGGCGGAAATGCCGTGACCCTGCTTTTTGGCTTTGCACGAGTTATCTGAATAAACATTTGCCAATTAAACAAACAGAGAATTGCAAGGTTACAACAAGGTGATACCTGTAAAAGGTTACGATTCCCGTAAATCCGGTAGCGTCGTTTTATCGGTTGTTGTGGCATCAAGCACCACCAGCCAGCTGGGCGTTTCAGGTAAGTGCAGCGCTATAATCTTCAGGCAAACCAGCAGCGGAATCGCGATAAGTACGCCGACAACACCCCAGATCCAGCCCCAGATAAACATCCAGATCACCAGCACCAGCGGGTTCATATTAAAACGCCGGCCCAACGCCAGAGGGGTAATAAGCTGCGATTCAATCACATTCAGTAGTAAAAACACACCCGGCAACATTAAGATCTGCCCCGTTTGCTGATACTCAAAATAGCCAACTCCGGTCAGCAGCACCGTCAGTACCAAAGGGCCAACATAAGGTGCAAAGTTGAGCAAGGTAGCCAAAGTGCCCCATAGCAGCGGATCCGGCACATCCAGCAGAAACATCGCCAGCGCAGTGGCTAACCCCAGCCCCACATTAATTGTACTGACGACCAGCACATAATGTGACATGTCATCCTGCACCGCATGAAAGGTAGACAGCAGGTTTTTCTTCGCATGAAGCGATGGCAAGGCCCGCACCATATTGCGCAGCAAAGCGTCACCAAAGACCAGAAAGAAATAGGTAAACATCACCACAGCGGCAAGCTGAAACAACATAATCGCTGTAGTCTGCGCCAATACAGACAGTAACGGCATAATACCACTGCTTACCGCCGACTTTATCGATTCGGTAGTGGACTTACCCGGCGCCACACTGTCTTTTAGCACGTCAATAGAAGCGGTAACATCTTCCACCTGCTCAGCTAAGCGTGAACCCAGCAGCGGTAAACGTTCCAGCCACTGGGCTGCGGGTTCATACAGCAGACTAATGCCAGCACCTGCTAGCGCCAGCATTACCATGATGATCAACGCTGCAGCTAAAGGTTTTGGCAGATAGCATTTTCCCAGCAGCCTGACCGCCGGTGCGGCAAACAGCGCAAAAAATGCTGCAATCATCAGAGGCAGAATCAGCCCGCGGCAGAAGTAAAAGGTGTAACACAGTGCCAGTAGCGCCATCAGTTTCATGGCGACAGTAGAAGCATAGCGGCGCTGCTGAGCGGAATAGGCTGTCATTCGATCCTGCCGGCTTACAGCAATGACCTTAGCCAGCGCAGGCCAATAACACTGCGCAAGGTTTTAACGGCACTGTTGTGCCGCAGCTGAAACAATACACCCGCGCTGAAACTTAACGTCAGTCCCGGCGCCGAGCCAATAAAGCTTTTAGCACGCTGCTGTAGCAACCAGCTTTCCGCCTGCAACACTTTTTGCCGCTGATGACCTTCCTGAGCCAGCCGCTCTACTTCCAACCGGCGGTGGCGTAGTAATTTATCAATCAGCATCAGATGCTCCTTCAGCTTTTAACAGCAAGCGTTTCAGTTGGCGCCAGGTTTCACCAAACCCAACTTGTGATAACACATAATCCAGGCTGCGCCAGCACCAATAAAGCACGGCGAGCTGCAACACCATCAATACCGCAGAACTTAACAGCACTGATCCGGAAAAGTGAAAAATCACATATCCTAACGCCAGCAGCAGACTGAACCACATCAGTACCATGCCTGCACCAAGACAGACAATGAGACCCGCAGCAACAGTCAGGCTGCGCCCTGTTAACTTCAACTCAGCTTTTGCTGTTTGACCCGATAATTTGATTTGCTCAGCATAACGCTCAGACACCGACCAACTCAGTGCAGCCATTTCTGAAATCTGGTTTACCGCACTTTGCAACACCGTTTTATCAGCATCAGGCTGAGCTGCACCCGGTGCAGTTCCGGGTGCCTGCGCTGTTGCTTGAGCGGCTTCCTTGCATTGCATGGCAAAAGCCTTAGCGACGACGCAGTAAAGTGGTTACCAGCATACCGGCAACAAAGGCAATGCCTGCTGTCGCCAGCGGGTTCTGCTCTGCCAGAGAACGGGTTTTGCTGTAGCTGCTTTGCAGTTGCTGTTTAATCTCTTCCTGCTTATGCGAGATAGCCTCTTTCGATGTCGCCGCAGTTTTACGCAGCGTATCTTCTGCTGCAGATGCTTTCATCGCCATACTATCTACCGCATGATGCGCGGCCTCTGAAGCCCGCTCGGTAACCGGCGCATTTAACGAACCATTACCTATAGTGCTGGTTTTAGCGGTTGTTTGTTGTGAACTGGCCATGTGATGCCTCCTTTTAAACAACGTTACGGCAGCCTAAGTGCTGCCAGATGCAGAATAGTTGTTGCAATGGTCAGGCCATTAATAAAATTAATTAAAATCAACATATTATAGAAATACGCAGTAAAAAACAGACATAATAGACTGTAGAAGTTACCCGCGCTTAGTAATCTTTACAGGGTAAGAAAAGTAAAAGCCAGACACGAGGTCTGGCTTTTCTGATTATTAAGACGAGTTTATTTATCGTGATGTAAACGCATATGCGGGAACAGGATAACGTCGCGGATTGAGGCGGCGTCGGCCAGTAACATGACTAAGCGGTCGATACCGATACCCTGACCTGCTGTTGGCGGTAAGCCGTGTTCCAGTGCTGTGACGAAATCATCATCATAGAACATGGCTTCGTCGTCACCGGCGTCTTTTTGAGCGACCTGCTCGCGGAAACGCTCGGCCTGATCTTCAGCATCGTTCAGCTCGCTAAAGCCGTTACCCAGTTCGCGACCACCGATAAAGAATTCGAAGCGGTCGGTAATTTCCGGGTTATGGTCGTTACGGCGTGCCAATGGCGATACTTCTGCCGGGTACTCGGTAATGAAGGTTGGGTGGCGCAGCTTGGTTTCTACCAGCTCGTCAAACACTTCCATTAAAAGCCGGCCATGGCCGTAGTTTGGTTTAACTTCAATGTGCAGTGTTTTGCACAGTGCTGCTACCGACTCGCGCGTGGCCAGCTGCTCTTTAGTAATTTGTGGGTTGTGGTGCAGAATCGATTCGGTTACCGACATGCGCGCGAACGGCTTGCCGAAGTCGAAAACTTCACCCTGATACGGCACTTCAGTGCTGCCCAGTACGTGCTGCGCTAAACCGCGGAATAACTTTTCAGTTAAGTCCATCAGGTCGTTGTAATCGGCATAGGCCCAGTAGAATTCCAGCATGGTAAATTCCGGGTTATGGCGGGTTGATACGCCTTCGTTACGGAAGTTACGGTTTAGCTCGAACACTTTTTCAAAGCCGCCGACGACTAAACGCTTTAAATACAGCTCTGGTGCGATACGTAGGAACATTTGCATATCCAGTGCGTTATGGTGCGTTTCAAACGGACGCGCTGACGCACCGCCTGGAATGGCCTGCAGCATTGGCGTTTCTACTTCCAAAAAGCCTTCTTCGTTGAAGAACTTACGGATGTAAGCCACCGTTTTGCTGCGCACTAAAAAGGTATGGCGTGACTGATCATTTGAGATCAGATCTAAATAACGCTGGCGGTAACGGGCTTCGTTATCGGTTAAGCCGTGGAATTTATCCGGCAGCGGGCGCAGCGCCTTGGTTAATAAGCGGATTTCAGTCGCCCATACTGTCAGCTCACCAGTCTGGGTTTTAAACAAGTGGCCTTTAACACCTAAGATGTCGCCTAAATCCCACTTTTTGAACTGGTCGTTGTATAAGCCTTCAGGCAGGCTGTCACGCGCCACGTAAACCTGGAACTTGCCGCCCATATCCTGAAGTGTAGTGAAGCTGGCTTTACCCATAATACGGCGTGTCATCATACGGCCGCCCAGGCTGACTTCAATTTTCTGCGCTTCCAGCTCTTCTTTGCTTAAGTCGTTGTACTTGGCCAGAACTTCATCAGAGATATGCTCACGGCGAAAATCATTCGGGAACATAAAGCCGTCTTCGCGTAGCTGCGCCAGCTTATGTTTTCGTTCAGCAATCAGTTTGTTTACGTCCTGAATTTCGTCGTGTTGTTGCTGTTGGTCAGACATAGTGTATTTCCTGATTGATGTCGAAGTTTTAGTTAAATCTTTGCTACAGGCTGTTGCCTGTCAGTGAGCTACGCTAAAGAACCGGTTTAACCACGCCAACACGCCGTGGATACATCCATGTAGGCTCAGTTCCGGCATCCATGCCTTCAACGGTTAGCTAAGGCTAAACCGGTTCACGCTTAAAAAGTGTGTATCAACAATTAAAGGCCGGCTTTTAAGCTGGCCTCGATAAATTTGTCCAGATCGCCGTCTAATACCGACTGGGTATTACGGGTTTCGATACCGGTGCGTAAGTCTTTGATACGCGAGTCATCCAGTACATAAGAGCGGATCTGACTGCCCCAGCCGATATCCGACTTGGTGTCTTCCAGTGCCTGCTTTTCTGCATTTTGCTTTTGCAGCTCAAACTCGTACAGTTTGGCACGCAGTTGCTTATAGGCATTGTCACGGTTTTTATGCTGTGAACGGTCGTTCTGACACTGCACCACGATATTGGTGGGCAAGTGGGTAATACGCACCGCGGAATCCGTCCGGTTTACGTGCTGACCACCGGCGCCCGAAGCGCGGTAGGTATCGATACGTAAATCGGCCGGGTTAATTTCAATTTCGATATCGTCGTCAATTTCCGGCGACACGAACACCGAAGCAAAGGAGGTATGACGGCGGTTTCCACTGTCAAACGGGCTCTTGCGTACTAAACGGTGCACGCCGGTTTCGGTGCGCAGCCAGCCGTAAGCATATTCACCGCTAAATTTGATAGTACAGCCTTTAATACCGGCGACATCGCCGTCTGTAACTTCATACAGTTCAGGTTTAAAGCCTTTATCTTCGCCCCAGCGCAGGTACATACGCATTAACATGCTGGCCCAATCCTGCGCTTCAGTACCACCAGAACCGGCCTGAATGTCGAGGTAGCAGTCGTTTGCATCATGATTGCCGGAGAACATACGGCGAAACTCCAGCAGGCTCAACTGTTTATCTAAGTCGGCCAGTTCGGCTTTGGCTTCTTCGAAAGTGTCTTCATCTTCGGCTTCCACCGCCAGTTCAATTAAGCCTTCGACGTCTTCCAGGCCTTGATCCAGCTTATCAATGGTGCCAACAACCTGCTCCAGTGCAGAGCGCTCTTTACCCAGTGCCTGGGCTTTATCCGGCGTGTTCCAGATCGCAGAATCTTCTAATTCGCGGGAAACTTCTTCTAAGCGTTCTTTTTTGCCATCGTAGTCAAAGATACCCCCGAAGCACGTTGGTGCGTTCAGTGAGATCTTTGATGCTGTTGTACACTGGATTAACTTCAAACATGCTGTTGTCTGTAACCTTGAAATGCCAGAGAAAAAATAGGCGGCGATTGTAGCAAATTTATTGCTGCTGATGCAGCTATCCGTAGGCAATATTTGCTTAATTAAGCATGATTCCAGCTAATTTTGTCTACTATGCGGTGTACATTCTGCAGGCTTTTCTATAATTTGGCACTATTCTGTTCGTTTAAGCTTTGTTCAGGTTATGTTTAAACCAAGCGCAATGCTGATGCTGGCGACCAAAGCTAATATTGTTGGCTACTGTGCTGCTATGCTTATGGTGTCTGCAGCCTTTGCTGCACCAGAGCAAGCACCAGGCTCGGAAAAGACCGCCGTTATCTACGCCTGGTCAGAAGCTATGGCTGATGATCCCAGAGGCCACTACCCTATTGATCTGCTCAAACTTGCACTGGCCCGCTCTGGCGAGAATTACATTGCCCTGCCCAGTAAGCATGAGCTTGGCCAATACCGCACGCTGCGGCATGTGCAGCTTGAACGGGATTTAGACGTCGTCTGGACATTTACCACCACTGCGCGCGAACAAGAGCTATTGCCGATACGGATCCCAATAGATCGCGGTTTGCTGGGTTGGCGGTTACTGCTGATCAATAGCCAGGACCAGCAAAAGTTTGACAGCCTTAGCATGGATGAACTGAAACAGCTGCGAAGTGGTCAAGGCCATGACTGGCCAGATCTTAATGTATTGCAGCAAAACGGTTTCAATGTTTTCCCAAGCTCCAGCTACAGTGGCCTGTTCTCAATGTTAAAACGCCGACGTATTAGTTATTTTCCGCGCTCAGCTACAGAGATCTGGCCAGAGGTAACACAGCACCACGAAGATGGTGTTAGCGTTGATAGCCACTGGGCACTGTACTACCCTGCGCCACTGTACTTCTTTGTCAGCCATGGTAAACCACAACTGGCAGCAGCTATCGAAAAAGGTTTACGGGCAGCTATGGCAGATGGCAGTATGAAACTCTTGTTTCTTAAACACTTTTCTGACTCAATTGATAAATCAGCTTTGCACTCGCGTACTGTAGTAACGCTGACTAACCCAGATTTGCCCAAGGCGACACCGCTGACAGAGCCAGAGCTATGGTTTAATCCACAGCTTGGCTACTGAGACAGCCTGTATTAAGGACAGTCGATGCCCATAGCACAAGTTAGACGTAAGCTCAGTGTCTATTTCGTTGTTATCACGCTCAGTTTCACTGCACTGATGGCAGTGATGGTGACCGGCTTACAGATTTACCTGACTTATAAAAGCGAAATGACCGCTTTGCGGGACCGGTTTGACCAGATAGAAAAAAGCTACATTCCCAGCCTGAAAGAGAGCATGTGGGCAGTCGATGAGCAACGCATCAATGTGCTGCTGGATGGTTTGGCAGCCTTGCCAGGTATTGGCAGTATTACCTTGCTGGACGATATCGGTACCCGCTGGCAACGCAACAACAGCGCTAAAAACCAGGCATTAGACAGCCGACGCTTTGCGCTGCAGTATCATATCGGCAATGATCACTACTTGCTTGGTGAGCTGCAAGTGGCACTAATGGATGATGCCATTTACCAGTCGCTTAAAACCAAAGCCCTCGCCATCAGCATCACTACCTGCTTATCTTTACTGGTTGCCGCGCTTATTCTGCTGTATTTATTCCGTCATGCGATTAGCCGGCATCTGGAAAATATGGCGGGCTACGCAGCAACTCTTGACAGCAACAATATGGATCAGCCGCTTAGCCTGAACCGCCCGGCTACCAGACAACCTGACGAGCTGGATATGGTTGTCGAGGCGATAAACAAAATGCGGCAAAATATTCTGGATGATTTAAACAAACGCACTGAAATTGAAATGGAGTTAATCCGTCACCGCCAGGATCTGGAAAAACTGGTGTCGGAACGGACAAAAGAACTGGAGCAAAATAACCAGACGCTACTGCAACAATCAGCAGAACTGTCTGAACAGAATGCCGAGTTAAATGCCTACGCCCACACCGTAGCGCACGATTTAAAGCACCCGTTAACGGCATTACTGGGGCAGACAGCCTTATTACAAGGTGCAGCCAGCGCCTTGTCTGAGCAACAACGCAGCGGCCTGCTGCAAAGTATTCATAGCAGTGCTGAAAAGATGAATAACATTATTAATGCCTTGCTAATGCTGGCCAGTGTCCGCCGCACTGATAATATCGCTACTGAATTACTTGATATCAAAACCATCGCAGCATCAGCCGTCAACACCCTATCCAGCTTCGCCAGCGAACATAATGCCAATATCCGTTTTACCGAATACTGGCCTAAAGCAATGGGATTCTCGCCCTGGTTAGAGCAGGTGTGGGTAAACTACATCTCTAACGCCATTAAATACGGCGGTGAGGCGTCGGCAGTAGTATTGGGGGCTAATGAACTGCCAAATGGCCAGATCCGCTATTGGGTGAAAGACAGTGGCCCCGGCATTGCACTGGAAAAACAAACTGCTCTGTTTGCCCAGTTCAACCGTCTGGATACCAAAAAGGCCGACGGACACGGCCTGGGCTTATCGATTGTTGCCCGAATTGTGCAGCGCCTGGGCGGTGAAACCGGTTATGAGGCTCCACCAGATGGCGGCAGCCTGTTCTGGTTTAGCCTGCCAGCAGAATAGCAGCTACTGGCAGGCCACCATATGCCGCACGATAAGCTGCAGGTTTTGCTTGTCGCGAAATTCGTTAATATCCAGCTGATACGCCAGCTGTACTTTTTGCACGTTGACATCAGGCCAAGCTTTGTTGTCTGCGTTGAACCAGATTGCGTCCACTAACTTACCACTTGCAGTTTGCAATACCATCTTCAGATGCTTGTCTGACAGCATTTTTTGGCTGATTAGGCTGAACTCACCATCGAATACCGGTTCAGGAAACGCCTGGCCCCAGGGCCCGGCTTGTTGCAACAATCTGGCGAAATCCAGCTCAAAGCAATCTGCCGGCAACTCGCCATCAGTATAAACGACGGCAGTCAGTTGCTCTGCTGTCAGATGCTTCTTGGCTGTTAACGACAACGCCAACTTAAAGGTATCAAGCCGCTCGGCACTGATGGTTAACCCGGCGGCCATCGCATGACCGCCAAACTTCTTGATTAAACCAGGATACTGTGTAGAAATTTCTTCAAGCAAATCGCGGATATGCAAGCCATTTATTGAACGGGCTGAGCCTTTCAGTTCGCCATCATCGCCTTGTGCAAATACAATCGTTGGCCGGTGAAACTGCTCTTTTATCCGTCCGGCTAAAATACCAATCACCCCCTGATGCCAGTCATGCCGATACAGGCACAGGCATTCGGGTAGCTCCTTGCCATCAAAAGATAACTGGCTTAAAAATGCCTGAGCTTCAGTTTGCATGCTTTGCTCAATCGCCCGGCGTTCGACATTTAAACTGTCCAGTTCAGCAGCGTATTGCCTTGCTAACCCAAGCTCTGGAGCCAGTAAACAGCTTATGCCCAGTGACATATCATCCAACCGGCCAGCGGCATTTAGCCTCGGCGCCAGCGCAAAACCAAAGTCACTGGCAGTGAGCTTTTGCGCATTGCGGTTTGCGACATCAATCAGTGCCTGAATACCGGGGCGGCATTTACCGCTACGAATTCGCATCAGCCCCTGGTGCACCAGTATACGGTTATTACTATCCAGTGGCACCACATCGGCCACCGTGCCAAGAGCGACCAAATCCAGCAGCTCGGCTAAATTAGGCTCGCTTTGCGTTGCACTAAAATACTGCCGCTCACGTAATGCTGCTCTAAGCGCTAACAGCAGATAAAATGCCACACCTACGCCGGCCAGTGCTTTACTGGCAAAGCTGCAACCGGGCTGATTAGGGTTCACTATTGCATCGGCATCAGGTAATTCATTGCCCGCCAGGTGGTGGTCGGTAATAAGTACTTTGACACCGGCTTTTTTTGCCAGCGCTACACCGTCAACAGCAGAAATACCGTTATCAACGGTAATAATCAGCTCGGCTCCCTGCGCGACAGCCAGCTCGGCCATTGGCGGCGTCAGGCCGTAGCCGTACTCGAAACGGTTTGGTACCAGATATTCGACATACTTAAAGCCCAGCGCTTTGAGGCCGGTTAGCAGTACAGCGGTACTGGTGGCACCATCCGCATCAAAATCACCAACGATTACCAGATGTTGCTGCTGTGACAATGCCTGTACCAGAAGCTCTACCGCTGCATCGATGCCTTTTAGGCTGTTAAAGGGTAATAAAGCCGCAGCACCACGCTCAAGTTCGCGCATGTCGGTTATGCCGCGGCTAATATATAAGCGCTGCAACACCGGATGTTGCACACCGGCTAAGGTTGGTAAAACGCCGGGTAAAGCCCGGCGCTGAATAAAACGGTTTACTGCAGACATAACAGGTTATGCATCTGTTTTCAGTTGTTCCAGTAACGCTTTCACCGGTTGATACCCCGGAATTAACCGGCCGCTGGGCAGAATAATGGCAGGTGTACCGCTGATACCAAAAGACTGACCCAATTCATATTGTGCCTTTACCGGGTTTTGGCACATTGCCGGTGTAATATCTTTACCATTTTTTGCAGCGGTAAGTGCAGACTGACTATCTTTGCTACACCAGATATGCTGCATCTGCAGATAGGTGTCAGAACCCAGGCCATTGCGCGGAAAAGCCAGATAGCGCACGGTGATACCTGCATCATTATATTGCTGCATTTCCTTGTGTAACTTGCGGCAATAACCACACGTCGGGTCCGTAAACACGTTAATCACATACTTTTCATTTTTGGCTTTGTATTCAATAGTGTCGTTTTCACTTGCTGCAAGCTGTTTCTGAATATAAGGCCGCATTTGTTCATCGTTTACCAACACCTTATTTTTCAGATCGTAAATATTACCTTCGATAAAGTACTGGCCGTCTTTTGAGGTAAAAAACAGCCCTCTGTTGGTAAATACCTGCAATAGCCCATCCAGCGGCGCATCAGCCACGGCTTTGACTGTCAGATTCAACTGGCTGAACTGCTCACGCACCTGCTCATATTCGGCCTCCGGCGCTTTTAGCTGCGCTTGCGCTGAGGCGATAAATCCGATACTGCATAAGGCTAAAACAAACTTCTTCATATACTTTCCTGCTAAACGCCTAAGGGCGCGGATGATGTTGCTGGTGCAAGCTTTGCAAACGTGCCTGCGCGACATGGGTATAAATTTGAGTCGTAGACAAATCACTGTGGCCTAACAACATTTGTACAACGCGCAAATCGGCACCATGGTTTAGTAAATGGGTTGCAAAAGCATGACGCAGCGTGTGTGGCGACAGCTCAGCCTGAATGTGCGCTACTTTGGCATAAAATTTAATGCGGTGCCAGAAGGTTTGCCGCGTCATTTGCTGCGCCCGGCTACTGGGAAACACCACATCCAGCAGCTGGCCGCCCAGCAGCAATACTCTGCCCTGCTGCAGATAAAGCCGCAACCAGTGAGCAGCTTCTTCGCCCATCGGCACCAGCCGCTCTTTCTGGCCTTTACCGGTTACTCTTACCAGACCGTGTTGCAGGTTAATTTGTTGCATCGATAACCCAACTAATTCCGATACACGTAAACCGCTGGCATACAACAGCTCAAGCATCGCCTTGTCCCGGAACTGAATGGGGTCGTTAATATCCGGCGCACTGAGTAAGGCGTCAACATCCTGCTCAGACAGCGTTTTTGGCAAACTGCGGCCAATTTTGGGGTTTAATAACTGGCTTAGCGGGTTCTGCGCTATTTTGCCACTTTGATGCACATAAGCATAAAACCGCCGCAGGCTGCTCAGCGCCCTGGACGTACTGCGCGGGCTGAACGCTTTATCTATGCGCTGCGCCAGATAGCGGTTTAGCAGCTGGCTGTCGGCATCAAGCAAGTTCTTTTTTTGCTGCGCCAGAAAAAGCGCAAACTTTCTTAAATCAGTACCATAAGCACTGAGAGTGTGTTCACTGACACCTTTATCCAGCCACAGCTGATCAAGAAACTCAGTAATAAGCCCAACATCAGATGCCTGCAGTTGGGCTGTTTGTTCTGCCATATCTGTCCGCCTGTAAAACCCCGGTAATGGTACCTTAAGCTCCGCCTGCGGCAAAGCCGGGATTTTGTAACACCCGCGAATCTGCTACACTGCGCGCACTTTTACCGCCCAAATCCAGTAATGAGAACGGTATGAAAATTGGCTTATTTTATGGCTCAACCACCTGCTACACCGAAATGGTGGCCGAGAAAATTCAGGCGCTGATTGGCGCTGATACCGTTGAGCTACACAATATAAAACACGTGCCGCTTAGCCGGATGGCTGACTACGATATTCTGATCCTTGGCCTGTCTACCTGGGACTTTGGCGAGATACAGGAAGACTGGGAAGCACACTGGGATGAAATCAGCAGCGTAAACCTTGGCGGCAAAATGGTCGCCATCTACGGTATGGGCGATCAACTTGGCTATGCCGAATGGTTTATCGACGCAGTCGGCATGCTGCACGATGCCATAGCACCACAACAGCCTGTGCGGATTGGTTTTTGGCCAACGGCAGGTTACGACTTTATTGCCTCTAAAGCGCTGACGGCAGATGGTGAATTATTTTACGGTTTAGCATTGGACGATGAAAACCAGTACGACCAGACCGACGAAAGGCTAAATGACTGGGTTAGTCAGGTACTACAGGAAATTGCTCAGCACTTATAAAACAGCTAGATATGTCAGTTCTGTTTACAATTGAAGCCGCCAAATCCGGCTGTACATTTGTAAACAGATGAAATGTTAACAGATTTTATTTCAGGCACAGAAATTGCTGTTATTACGCAAGCGCAGGCTGTTTAAACAGCGCGATTCTCAAGGATAAGGAGTCGGATATGAGTAACGTTTTACAGTTCGGGCTGGCAGCAGTACTAATCGCGGGTAGCTTTCATGTGCAGGCAGCTTTGCCTGCTGGCACAGCGCTTTGCGACATTATGGATGTACAGGTAACAAGCTATCAGAAACAAAATGGTTCAGGTTTAATTACGCTTGATCCCACTATCCCTGCCAGTGCCTGCCTGGGTGCTTATGCAGGTAATGACGCTAATGCCAGTTCGCAAGGTATTGGTGATAATCTCGGTTATGATACACATGGCTTTTTGAATGATAAAAGCCTGTTTGCCGATTACGGCGCTTTTATTGCCGAGAATGAAATGCAGGATCTTGAGTTTGAAGGTAACTTTAAAGATCCGGGTTGGATTTACGTCGGCAAGCAAGATATGGGAGGCAGCTTCGATGCCGGTGTTGTTAAAAAAGGAGCAGATTCTTATACCTTTTCATCTGACATCTTAACGATGCAAAATTGCAAAGATAAAGACGGTGCAGCTACCAGTTGCAGTGCAGACGCCGTATCGGGTGAGTGGGTGTACAAACCACCACAATTTAACCCCGCACTGCTATTAGACTTACTGGGCATGGATAAATTTTTTGATCAGGTTGCAGTGGTATTTAAATCGGGTACTCAGTATGCAATTTATAACTTTAAATTATCAGATTTTGGTTTGCCGCCGGTGCTGGGCACTATGGACGCCAACTACATCTTCACCGGCACCTGGGATATGTCGGACACCTTGCTGATGGAAAAAAAATGCAAGAAGAATGAAGTAGGTCCTTGCTATAGCAGCCCAGGGTTATCTCACGTGTCATTGTGGTTACGTGACCCAACCACAGCACAGGTGCAAGTACCAGAGCCTGCTACTGTAGCCATTCTGGGTTTAGGTTTATTGGGGCTGCGTTTACGCCGTAAACACTAAGCTCTAACCAACACAAAAAACCATCGTGATAAGCGGTGGTTTTTTTATGCTTGTAGATATTGTAAGCGCCTGTAGCGCTGCTTTAGCAGCGTGTCATTGCATGACACCAGCTTCCAGCGCACACAGTCGTTAAAACGGGTGTAAGCTGCCACGGCCTGCACAAAAGCCTCAATAAAACTGCTACTCACCAAGCCGAGACTATCGTAAGCGCTCTCTTCCAGCGTCAGTTGCTGCAACAATAACGTTTTGCTGGCCCGGTCGGCCTTTACATCTACCCGGCCAACCATTTGCGTCTGCCACAAAATCGCCAGGCTGTAATAACCAAAGCGGCGTTTCTCAGCGGGTACGTAAACCTCAATCTGGTAGTCAAAATTAAACCACTGCTTTAACCGTTCACGCTGGATAAGCACATTGTCAAACGGATTGAGTAACCAGACAGTATTACCTGTGCCAACAGCCGAAGTGGTGATTTCAGGTAAAAAATAATGCATTTTGCCCTGATAGCTAAACTGCGCCAATTCGCCCTGCTCCAGCATATGATTGAGCTCTGTTTGCAGCGCGGCTTTAATATTCTTGCGCAGATACCCCATCTGGGTTGCAGTGCCGAAACCATGCGCCTGCAGATAACGCAGGATAAGATAACGACAAAACTCCGCCTCGTCCGGCAACCTTGTATCCACCGTTGCTGGCAATACCCGTTCGGTCAGGTCATACACTTTCTGAAAATTATCGCGCCGCAGTGCCATTACATCGCCTTGCATAAATAGCTGCTCCAAGGCTTTTTTCGCCGGCTTCCAGTCCCACCAACTACCGCGGCTTTTCACCTCGTCATTAAAATCAGCCGCGGTAAGTGGTCCCTCCTGTCGTAACCTCGCCAACACCTGTGCCATCATCCTTTGATCAGGCTCATGCCAGTGCAGCTCGCCCTGCTTCAGCTGCTGTTTACGGTATAAACTGAAGCGATAATCCGCCATCGGCAGATAAGCTGCAGCATGCGCCCAGTATTCAAAGACCTGTCCACTGGCAATGGCATCGTCGAGCATTTGTGGCTGGTAATGTGACAGACGGCTGTGCAATACATGATGGTGAGCGCGCTGTACCACATTGATAGAATCAATCTGCACATAGCCCAGCTGCTGCACTGCAGCGTCAAGTGACACCGGCGGCTGCAACAGCCCTTGTTGCCGCAGCAAAATATGTATCCATTCTTGTGCTGAAAAGGGGCTGTTTTTCATATGGTTGACCGGGGCTCATCAGGGAATTTCAGATAAAAAGCGCTAAGTAACTGCTGGTACTGTATAGAGTAAGCGCCATTGGAATCATGGATATGCAGCTGTGTCTGCTGCGGTTTAACGCCATGGCTGCTTCGGCCCAAACATAACAAACTGCGGTGCGCTTTTGTCGGCTTAGTGTAAACGGTACAGCTGTGCTGCAATTGCCAGCCAGCAGACAACGCCAGGCCAATGAAATAGTCATGCACACTAAAAGGGATAACGATGGCAAAAGTTCCGCCGGAGCTTAGCAAAGCCGCCGCAATATTGAGCAAGCTGGCAAAAGGTAAGCTATCCGTATGCCTGGCCTGATGCCTTTTGGCATCCTGCGCCGGAACAGCGTGCTGAAAAAACGGTGGGTTAGACACAATTAAGCGGTAACGTTTATCACTGCGATAGGTTAGAATATCGCCCTTTATCAGCCTGATTGCTTCTGGCCAGGGGCTGTTGGCGACATTAATTGCGGCTTGTTCTGCTGCAGCGGCATCAAGTTCAACAGCGTCAATCGGGTTGGCGCCTGCGGTGCGCTGAGCTAGCATAAGGCTTATCAGGCCAGATCCAGCACCGATATCGAGAATAGCGCCGCCTGCAGGTGGCAGCGGGGCGAAAGCGCCAAGCAATAAACCGTCAGTGCCGACTTTCATCGCGCACCGATCATGGGCTACAAAAAATTTTTTACATTGAAAACCGGCTGACATCAGTACCTCCGCCGCCAGTTTACGGCGAAGCAGACGAACTGTCACCGGGCAGGCAATAATGCTGAGGACTACATGACAACATTCGCAGAATTTCAACTGGATGACGATATTAACCGCGCCATTAGCGAGCGCGGCTTTGAACAGCCCACGCTGATCCAGGAAATGGCGATCCCACTGGCGCTGGACGGTAAAGATATTCTGGCCAGTGCACCAACCGGCACCGGAAAAACCCTGGCCTTTGTACTACCGGCTATACAGTATTTGCTCGACTTCGGCCGTAAAGATCCGGGTTTTGCCCGTGTCCTGGTGATGACCCCGACCCGCGAACTGGCATATCAGGTGTATGACGAATTTAAACACTTCACAAAACACACGACGCTAAATGTCGGTGTGATTACCGGCGGCATTAATTACGGCAGCCATAAAGATACGCTGGAAAAAAACAACGACATTCTGGTCGCCACACCAGGGCGCTTAACGGAATACCTCGACGAAGAGAGTTTTCAGGCCGATGAGGTGGAGGTGCTGGTGCTGGATGAAGCCGACCGTATGCTGGATATGGGCTTTATCGGCGAAATGAACCGCATTGTGCTGGAAGCCCGTCGCCGCCGGCAGACATTTTTGTTTTCTGCCACGCTGGAAGGTAATAATCTGGAACGTTTTGCCGAGCGCGCTTTGAAAGAGCCTGAGCGGCTGGAAGCTATACCTTCACGTAAAGAAAAAGCCAAGATTTTGCAGTGGGTACATCTGGCAGATAATGCCCAGCATAAACTGGCGCTGCTTATTCACTTGCTAAAACAAGCTGATGTCAGCAAGGCTATAGTGTTTGTGAAAACCCGCGAGCGTCTGGCCAGCTTAACCGGTCAGCTTGAAACCGCCGGTCTGCGCTGTGGTTGGTTACAGGGCGAAATGCCGCAGGACAAACGGATGCAGGCAGTAGAGCGCTTCAGTAGTGGCCGGGTAAATATTCTGCTGGCAACCGATGTCGCTGCACGTGGGCTGGATATTGATGATATCAGCCACGTGATTAACTTTGATATGCCCCGTACTGCAGATGTCTATGTACACCGCATTGGCCGCACCGGCCGGGCCGGAAAAAAAGGCATAGCCATTTCACTGGTAGAAGCACACGACATGGCGATTCTGGCGAAAATAGAACGCTACAGCGAACAAAAACTGAAACGCCGCGTTGTTGACAGCTTGCGCCCTAAGAACAAGGAAGCCAAAGTACCGGTGAAAAAGAAAAAGCCTGGTAAAGTGGCGGCCAAAAAAATCGTTAAAAAGACCAAAAAATAACCCGCACTGAGTTACCGCCGCCCGTAAAACAGGCGGCAGTTGTCGCATTTTTACGCTACCGTCTTGGAATTTTTTAGTAAAGCTGCTATTGGTATGCTGAATAAATTATTACAAACGTGGAGCCGTCAGATGGATAAAAGACAATTTATAAAAAACTGCGCGCTGGCTGCCAGCCTGATACCTTTGGCCAGCTGTGCCAACGTCATAGCGGCACCGGCTGCCAATAAGGGCAAGCGGTTGTTGCCGGTGGCGTTGAACCCGGGCGATACTGTCGCACTGGTAAGCCCGTCAAAAGCCACTGACAACAAGATAGATTTGCAAATTGCTACCGAAGTTATGCAGGCGTTGGGGCTAAAAGTAAAAACCGGCCAGCACCTTGCATCACGCCGTGGCCACCTTGCCGGTACTGACCTCGAACGCGCAAGCGATATCAATGCCATGTTTGCTGACAAAGAGGTCAAAGCCATCATTTGCTTACGTGGCGGCTCAGGTGCTGCCAGGGTATTGCCGTTGCTGGATTACAACCTGATCCGCAACAACCCGAAAATTCTGCTTGGATACTCCGACATAACTGCTTTACATAACGCTATTCATGCCCAGACCGGGCTGGTCACTTTTCACGGCCCTAACGGCACCGGTAGCTGGAATAGTTTTAATGCCGATCAGTTCCGCCGGGTATTTTTTGACCGCGAATTAATGCACTACCAAAACGTGATCGATGCTAAAGACGAGCTGGCGCCCAGACAAAACCGCACCATCACCATCACCGGTGGTAAGGTGCAAGGCGAATTGATTGGCGGTAACCTTACCGTACTGACCGCCCTTGCCGGCTCTCCTTACCTGCCCGATTTCAGTGGCAAAATTTTGTTTGTCGAAGATGTCGAAGAAGCCCCGTACCGCATTGACCGCATGTTAAGTACCTTAAAACTGATGGGCGCGCTGGATAAAATTGCCGGTTTTATTTTTGGTGAATGTACCGACTGCCGTCCAAGTGGCGGCTATGGCTGGCTGACGATGGATCAGATTTTTGATGATCATATCAAGCCGCTGAATATTCCGGCGTACCGTGGTGCCATGATAGGCCATATAAAACAGCAATTTATCGTGCCGGTTGGCGGCCGGGTTGAACTGGATGCTGACGCCGGTAACTTCCGTTTACTCGACAACGTGTTTCAAAACGCCTAAACCCAGTCACCTGCCGCCGCTGGCGGCAGGTATCCTTTGCTACAGGTATTTACTGCCACTTCGCCCTGCACTTTACGCCATGCTGTGCTAGGGTGTGGTAAACCCGCTACTAAAAATTCGATGTTATGCGCCTAATATTTGTTATCAGCTCCGTCGCCATATTGTTACTGGTAGCCACACTAAGCCTACGCTGGCCAGCGCTCTGGTGGGCGTTGATTTTCATCGTACCACTTATCCTGCGTGGCGTGTACGATATGTTGCAAACACGCCATAGTTTATTGCGTAATTATCCGCTGATTGGCCATGCCCGTTGGTTGATGGAGTTTATCCGGCCCTATGTGCGTCAGTACCTGTTTGAATCAGAAACTGATGGTACCCCGATAAACCGGATGTTCCGCTCGGTGATTTACCAGCGTGCCAAAGGTAGCCTGGATACTAACCCTTATGGTACTAAGCTTGATACGCAGCGCGTTGGCTACGAATGGATAGGCCACTCTATTGCTGCCCGTCATCATGCACCACACGATCCCGAGACAAAAATAAGTATCGGCGGACCACACTGCAGCCAGCCTTACCAGGCCAGCATCTTTAATATTTCGGCAATGAGTTTTGGCGCGCTTAGCAATAACGCTATTCTGGCCCTGAATAACGGCGCTGCGCTGGGCGGCTTTTATCATAATACCGGCGAAGGCAGTGTCAGCGATTATCACCTGCAATATGACGGAGACTTGGTATGGCAGATTGGTACCGGCTATTTTGGTTGTCGCGACGAACAAGGCAACTTTGACGCCGCATCCTTTGAGCGTGTGGCAACTAAACCTTCGATCAAAATGATCGAGATTAAATTGTCCCAGGGTGCCAAACCCGGCCATGGCGGCATTTTGCCTGCAGACAAAAACACCGCTGAAATTGCCCGTATCAGGCTGGTGCAGCCAGGTACCCGGGTAGATTCACCACCGGCGCACAGCGCTTTTGGCACGCCCTTGGAGATGATGCAGTTTATTCAGCAACTGCGGCAGTTATCGGGCGGTAAACCCGTCGGTATCAAGTTAGCAATTGGCCGCGCCAGCGAGTTTGTGGCGATATGTAAAGCCATGGTTGAAACTGGCCTCGCGCCTGATTTTATCACTGTCGATGGCGGTGAAGGCGGTACCGGCGCCGCGCCGCTGGAGTTTTCCAACTCTGTGGGTATGCCGCTACGAGAGGCATTGGCGTTTGTCTGTGATGTGCTGACAGGGTTTGGCCTGAAGCAACAAGTTAAAGTGATCGCCAGTGGTAAAGTATTCACCGGCTTTCATCTGGTAAAGAATCTGGCATTGGGCGCCGATATCTGCAACAGCGCGCGCGGCATGATGATGGCACTGGGCTGCGTACAGTCGCTGGTATGCAATACTAATCGCTGCCCGACCGGTGTTGCCACACAAAACCCGGCACTTACCCGGGGCTTGGTGGTACCGGATAAAGCCAGCCGGGTGGCCCGCTTTCATCAGGAAACAGTACGTGCCTGTATGGAGATTATTGCCAGTGCCGGCCTCAAGCATACGTCGGAGCTAAACCGCTCACATATTTTTCGCCGCATCAGTGAAACAGAAGTACGTCGCTTCGATGAAATTTACACCGATCTGGAACCGGGTTGTCTGCTAAATGGTAAAAGCCCGGTTAAATTTGCTCAGGCACTGCATGAAGCCAGCGCAGACAGCTTTGCCCCTAAACGTTACATTGCTGAAACTGAGCAGGGGCTAAAAGCGCTGCAGTCATAAAACTCAGCGCTCCCAGTACGCTTCTTCCAGGCTATCCTCGCGCTCTGGCAAGCCTTTGGATAGCCTCGGAGCGTTTTGCACCAGAATTTCGTAGCTGACACGGTTAGCGTATTTACAAATCTGGGCAAAAGACGAATACGCCAGATAAGGCTGTTCATGCTTGCCTGATAACGGCTGAACCTGTTTATGAAAGTGGTTCGCTGCCATATCATGCAAAATGGCCGACAGCGCACCATCGCCGGCACCATTAGTGTTCTTAATCCGCTCCGGACCACCTAAATACGGGTCGATATGTGAGTAAACTTTCAGTGGCTGTTCGCAGTTGGCGTGTAACATCGGACGACTAAATTCATACTGGTTAAAATCGGCCAGACTGGCTGACTTTATCGGATTGCTGCTTTCGCGCTTGACGCTGTCATCGGTATGGCCACACAGATACAAACCTTCCGGCCCGGCGGTGATTAATACCATGTCAGTGTGATCCAGGATTGCCTCGGCCGCTTTTAGCGGATCGGCAAAGCCGGTTAATGCTTCAGCTTCCAGCTCATTCATCGCCAGCACATTGACGTACTGCTTAATCGTCGCCAGGATTTGTTCGCGGTTTTCCTCTACCAGATGCCGTGTGCCCAGGCTCATTACCACCGGTACGTTATGCGTTTTGGCATCCTCCAGCGCTTTTAACATTGCCTGCTGAATAGGTTTACCCACTGCGCGTAGTGGATAAGCGCTAACCACAAAAGCAGCGGCGCCGGCGATAATGTCTGTCGGAATATACTCGTGGCTCAGCTCGTCCATATCACTGGGGTCGATAACAAAGGTGCGCTCGCCATCGGGTGTAATCATGGTAATACCACGACCAATATCACCGGAAACGCCTTGCAGGTGGTTCATATCCACCTTCGAGCTGGTATGACAAACATAATGATAAGCTGGCGAGCCAAGCGCGATATTGGCTGACATCACGCCAAGCAGTACCGACTTATCATCGGCCAGCACCGAGTAGTTGTGAATGGTATTACCGATAGTACCACCGGCGAAATGATCAGAAATAGCCTGCTGCGCCACCAGCTCCTGATAGATCAAATTGGCTTTGCCGTGCTCGACCAGGTTAGATAAACCTTTACGGATAGCGTATTTATTCAGAAACTCATCGCTGACACTGGCCACCACATCAACAATAGTTTGATCCAGGCCGACAATATAGGTATCCAGCTCTGGCCGCACTTCAAAACTGGGCAGCTGTGGCTTGGGCTGGGATACCGGAAAATAATGTTTAATCTTACGCAGGCCGGGAAATTTCATCTGTAATACCGCTGTTATGCCGGAAGAAGCAAAGCGCGCATTGTAACAAAAAAGCCGGCGCTGGCGCAGTGCTTATTCAGTGCTGTGACGCAAAAATACCGGTTCATCGGCGGATGATTGTTCCGCACTATATTGATATCCAGCCAAATCAAAGCCTTTTATTTGCTCTGCTGTGCTAAGGCGCTGTTCGATGATATAGCGCGCCATCAGGCCCCGGGCTTTTTTCGCGAAGAAGCTGATAATTTTATACTGACCGTTTTTGAAATCTTTAAATACCGGCGATATCAAACGGCCCTGCAGCAGCTTAGGTTTAACCGCTTTAAAATACTCTTGCGACGCCAGATTGACGACGATATCAGTCTGCAACTCACTCAGCTGCTGGTTTAACTGTTCGGTAATGCTGTTTTGCCAGAAGGCATATAAATCTTTGCCATGCGGGTTTGCCAATTTAGTGCCCATTTCCAGCCGGTAAGGCTGCATCAGATCAAGCGGGCGCAATACACCATACAGACCACTTAAAATGCGTAAATGTTGCTGGGCATAAGCAATATCATCGTCAGTTAGGCTGCCGGCATCCAGGCCCTGATACACATCGCCATTAAAAGCGAATAATGCTGCTTTAGCGTTTTGCTCGGTAAAAGGTAGCTGCCACTGGGCAAAACGTGCTGCGTTTAAGCCTGCCAGTTTATCGCTGATGTGCATTAACGAGGATAAGTCAGCCGGGGTTAAACCTTTGCAAATATCAGCCAGTTGCCGGCTCTGCGCCAGCATAGCAGGTTGGGTAACGTTTACCGGCTTTGCCAAAGGCTGAAAATCAAGATCTTTAGCGGGCGATACTAACAACAACATAAAAAAACGTCCGTTCTGGTATGAAAAATTAATCGAGATACAACTGCGGTAATTGCGGCAGTAACTGTGCCAGCCGCTGCTGGTTAGCGGCCGACTTGGTGCTGAACTCCAGCGCTGCCATCGCTGATTTCGCCAGCGGCTTTAATGTTTTATCAGCTGGCAGCTGCGTAAGGGTTTGCAGCAGATTCAGCACCAGCGCAGCATTACAGGGCATAAACACAAATGCCTGACGCAGCAAAGTTAACGCCTGCTCAGGTTTTCCTGTTTGTGCCTGCTCCATGCCAGCCTGATTCCACTGCCTGATTTGGCCTCGCAATTGCTGTTCTTGTTGCAGCAGATATTGTGCGGTTAAACGCTGGCATTCTCCGGTTAAATCGGCTTTAGCCGGTATAAAATCTTTTAACATCGCGAGAAAAGCATCTGCCTGCTTCATCTCGCCAAGAGCAAATGCCAGTCTGGCACTATCTACAATCGCTTCGGGGTCTACCGGAGTATAATCAGCAACCAGTTGCATAAACTGCTGCCGCGCCTGGGCGATATTACCCTGCAGCAAACTTAGCCTGGCACGCAGAACCGTCAGTTCAGCTTCAGTAGTTTCATTAACGAGTTTTTGCGGCATCAATGCCAGTGTATCAACCGCTTTTTTTAACCTGGTGCTAAACTCCTGCGTTGCAGCCCGCTGGGCCTGTTCCAACTGCAGTCGGGTCAGAATAAAATAATAGTCAGCCTGGTCAAAGGCTGAAAACCGGTATTGCTGGATCTGCTTTTGCCAATACTTGCTGCTTTCTTCCTGCTGGCCTTGCAGCAGCATTATGCAACCATTCGCTTTATGCGCCTGTACACTGACATTGTTTAACTTCATCAGTTCAGCTAACTGCTTAGCCGCCAGCTCAGTTTTGCCCTGGCGCAGATACAGGCAACACAGCCATTCCAGCGCTTCTGGCCGGGTATCATCCTGCTCTATTAATGACATCAGGCGGGATTCAGCTGCCTGGTATTCCTGCAGTTGCAGCAATGCCACGGCCTGTCCCAGCAGGGCCCAGCTGAAATCGCGCTGCTGCGTAACCTGCTCATACAGCTTCAGCGCAGCGCTATAGCTGTGATCAGCCATTAATACCTCAGCCATCAGCCGCAAAGCTGGCAGTGATGAGGAATTAACAGCGTTAATGACCGGGTCAAGTTCTAACTGTGCAGTTTTATAGTCCTGCTGCTGTACAGCCTGATACGCCTTACGCAGTTTTACCCGGTTATTCCAGGCTTTAGCCAGGCGCTTTTCTAACTCAACATATGAAAAGGGTTTAAGAATAAACGCATCAGGCGCACCTTGCAGTAATCCAAGCACAGGCATACGCCTTGGCTCTGCACTCATCAGAATAAAACAGCACCCCACGCGTAAGACCGCTTGCTGACTCAGATCAGCAAAAAACTGCAATGCATCTTTGCCACTACCAAGGTCAAAATCAGCCAGAATAAAATCAAAGCTGTCTTTACTCGCCATTGGCATAGCCTGCGCAGCATCTGCAACCGTGGTAATATTGTCGAAACCAATTTGCTGCAGCATACCCTTAATAGAAGCTCGCACTGGCTCACAGTCTTCGATTAGCAGAAGTTTTTTGCTTTTATAAAAGCTGGCTTGAAAGATCATCGAGATCCTGTGCTAATTTACATTAATGACATAACGCCGGTCATGTCCGGCACAACAAACGGTATAGTAACTTACTTTATGTATACAAGGCTATCGGGGTTATAGTTCTATGAAGCTCTGTAAGCTGTTGTAATATTCCTACATTAATTGCTTATTAAACACTGAATCACTAGAATGTGATCAAAAATACGGTAATAAAACAATATGAGCGACTTACTTAGCCAACTGAAAGCCGTGACCACAGTCGTTGTGGACAGCGGAGATCTGACTGCCATCGAGCAGTTCCGCCCGGTCGATGCAACCACTAATCCCAGTTTGCTGTTAAATGCCAGCCAATTGGAGTTTGCCAAACCGATTTTGAGCAATGCCATTGCTTACGCGAAAAGCAAAACCAGTGACAGTGCAGAACAGCTTAGCCTGGCTTCTGACAAATTTGCTGTCGATATTGGTACCGCCATTGCCAAGCTGGTACCTGGCCGCGTATCAACCGAAGTTGATGCCCGCCTGTCTTTCGACACCGACGCTACGGTTAACAAAGCGCTGCAGCTTATTGCTCTGTACAAAGAGAACGGCGTTGCAACCGAACGTATCCTGATCAAAATAGCCTCTACCTGGGAAGGCATTCAGGCGGCCCGCGTGCTGGAGCAGCAAGGTATTCAGTGTAACCTGACGTTGTTATTCCATATGGCCCAGGCCAGAGCCTGTGCCGAAGCCGGTGCGTACCTGATTTCACCTTTCGTCGGTCGCATTCTCGATTGGTATAAAGCCAGCACTGGCAAAGACTACACTGCTGAAACAGACCCAGGTGTATTATCAGTGCGTGACATATACCGTTTCTACAAACAACACGGCTATAAAACGGTTGTAATGGGTGCCAGCTTCCGCAACACCGGTGAAGTACTGGCGCTGGCAGGTTGCGATCGTTTAACGATCAGCCCGGCATTACTGGCCGAGCTGAGTCAGCAACAAGGTGAACTGACAGTACATCTACGCGACGAAGGGGCGACAACAACCGCTCCGGCTGCGCTGACTGAAAGCGAGTTCCGCTGGGCTCTGAATGAAGATGCGATGGCAATAGAGAAACTGTCTGAAGGCATCCGCAAATTTGCAATCGACCAGCGTAAGCTAGAGCAGGTTATTCAACAAGCACTTTAACTACAACATTACAGGGGATTAGAGTATGTCCGTTTCGTCATGGCCCGGATTAAAAGCACTGGCAGCACAGCAAGGCTCGTTACGTCAGGCCTTTGCTGAAGATCCGACGCGGGCTGAGCAATTTAGTACTCAGGCTTGTGGCATCACGCTGGACTACTCGAAAAACCTGATCAACCGTCAGAGCTGGCAGGCATTGCAGCAACTGGCTGCACAGAGCCGGATAAAACCTGTGCTCAACGCCATGCTAGCTGGCGAGAAAATTAATAACACCGAGCAGCGCAGTGTCTGGCATATGATGCTGCGTAAAACAGATGTATCCGGCCTGATGCTTGATGGTGAAAATATTGGCGACGCCATTCATGATTGCCGCAAGCGGATGACAGCGTTGGTCAGCCAGCTACATAACGGTGAATACCTCGGTTACACCGGCAAAACCATTACTGACCTGATATGGGTAGGGATCGGCGGCTCGCTGCTGGGGCCGCAGATGGCAGTTGAAGCCCTGACCCCTTACCACTGCAGTCCGGTTCGTTTGCATTTTGCCGGCAACATCGATGGTGCCGTGGTATCCGATATTGTTAAAGGGCTGAACCCTGCAACAACACTGGTCTTTGTGGCGTCCAAATCTTTTGGCACCGAAGAAACCAAGCAAAATGCACTGGCTATCCGGCAGTGGTTTAAAGACCACGGCGCCGATGGTGCAGCTATCGCCCGGCATTTCTGGGCAACCTCGTCAAATAT
The DNA here is from genome assembly GCF_020531985.1 of Rheinheimera aquimaris. Classification (GTDB taxonomy): domain Bacteria; phylum Pseudomonadota; class Gammaproteobacteria; order Enterobacterales; family Alteromonadaceae; genus Alishewanella; species Alishewanella aquimaris. The sequence continues at coordinate 511,707 of NZ_JAJAVQ010000003.1, forward strand.
CAGCGCAGCGACAGAGTTTGGTATCGTTGAGCAAAATATTCTGCCGATGTGGGACTGGGTTGGCGGCCGCTACTCGTTATGGTCTGCGATTGGTTTTCCGGTCGCGCTGATGATAGGCAACGCGCACTTCGCCGAGCTGTTAAAAGGTGCAGAGGCCATGGATACCCATTTTACTGAAGCGCCGTTCAGTGACAATTTACCGTTAATCTTGGCGCTGCTGGGTATTTGGTATATCAATGGTTTTGGTTGCCAGGCGCAGGCGCTGTTGCCATACAGCCATTATTTGCGCTTACTGCCCTCTTATGTGCAGCAGCTGGATATGGAATCTAACGGCAAAAGCGTTGATGTCAACGGCGTTGCGGTAACGGATGCCACAGCCCCTGTGATTTGGGGTGATGCCGGCACTAATGGTCAGCATGCCTATCATCAGTTGTTACACCAAAGTGCACTGGCCGTGCCGGCTGATTTTATTCTGCCGGTAAAACCTGCGCATAAGCTGAGCGATCAGCATCAGCGTCTGGCAGCGCACTGCTTTGCACAGACCCAGGCATTAATGCAAGGCAAAACGCTTGATGAAGCCACCGAGGAATGTCTGGCAGCAGGAATGAGCGGCGCTGAGGCTGCTGTACTGGCACCGCATAAAGTATCACCGGGCAATAAACCCAGTAACACACTGCTGTTACCGGAACTGTCGCCCTATTATCTCGGTGCCTTAATTGCTATGTACGAGCACAAAGTATTCTGCCAGGGCGTGCTGTGGAACATTAACTCTTTTGACCAATGGGGTGTGGAGTTGGGTAAACAACTGTCAGGCCCGATATATCAGGCATTGTCAGGCGCTGCAGCAGATAAACTCGATAGCTCTACGCGGGCGCTGATTAAGGTATTTACAGAACAAAAATAATTCAGTAAAAGCAATTTTGTCATCGTATGGTCACTTAGTTGTTTTATTTTCAGACAAAGTGTGGTAAATCATTTGTTGAAAATAACAACAACAACTATCAGAGAGGCCAAACAATGGAAAGCTTCGAAGACTTACTGAATATGTTGGAACGTCCTGCCGCTAAACCCCGTGCGGTAAAACGTAAATGGCGCGAAATAGAACAGTTGAAAGAGCGGCAGCGCTTGAAAAAAGAGCTCAGCGACATCGACTGGACGATTGAACCGGAACTGGCCGATATCGAATTATAGAACAACGCCCGCTGTGATAAGCGGGCGTTGTCGTTTTCGGCTATAGCTTAAAGCTGCCAGTTAATCGGGGTTTTGCCCTGCTTAACCAGCAGCTCGTTGGCCTGCTTAAAATGGCCACAGCCCAGAAAACCGCGATGTGCAGACAGCGGTGACGGATGCGGTGCTTCCAGCACATAGTGTCGTTGCCGGTCGATAAAGCGGCCTTTTTTCTGAGCGTGCGAGCCCCACAACAAAAACACTATGCCCTGACAGTGGGTACTGATCTGCGCTATCACTTTGTCTGTAAATTGCTCCCAGCCCAAATGCCGGTGTGAATTGGCCTGAGTCGCCACGACCGTTAATACGGTATTGAGCAGCAATACACCCTGCTTTGCCCAGTCCTCAAGACAGCCATGGGCTGGGATCACAAACTCCGGATACTCCAGTGCCAGCTCTTTATACATATTTTGCAGTGATGGCGGTACGCGCACGCCGTGGCGGACAGAAAACGCCAGACCATGTGCCTGATTCGGCCCATGGTAAGGATCCTGCCCCAGCAGCACCACTTTCAGGTTATCCAGCTCCGTCAGCTTAAAGGCATTAAACACATCGCTTTGTGGCGGATAAATAACCTGACCGGCTTGCCTGGCCTGTTCTACCTGGGTCAGCGTATCAACAAAATAAGGCTGACGCTTTTCTTCACCCAGTAACTGCTGCCACGACATCAGCGCTGCTCCAGTTTCAGCAGCTCTTGCTGCAATACAGCAAAATCAGCAGGAATATCAATGCTTAATCCCTGCTCTGCTGCACAGCGGGCCAAGGCTTCAGGCAACGCCAAAGGTGTACCAAGGATATTCTCTACCTGCTCTTTAAACTTGGCAGGATGTGCAGTACCGAGAAAAATACCGTATTCACCATCCTGCAGGCTGCGCTTTAACGCTTTATAAGCAACAGCCGCGTGTGGCTCGCTGACATATCCCAGCTGTGATAGCAATCGCACACCAAGCACGGTATCGTCTTCATCTACCATTGATGTTTCGATATCACTGCGCGCAATCATTCCTTGCGCCAGCAACGCCTCTACCCTTGGCCAGTTATTCGGTGCAGCTACATCCATCGCATTGGACAAGGTTGCCACTGTCGGTTTAGGTTGCCATTGCCCCGAGCGCCAGTAGCGCGGCACCGTGTCATTGGCATTCGTCGCTGCGACCATGCGTTTGATTGGCAGACCCAGTGCTTTGGCAATTAGCCCGGCTGTCAGATTACCGAAATTACCGCTTGGCACAGCAATAACCACCTGACTGCGTTTTTCGGCTGGCACCTGGGCAACGGCTTCAAAGTAATAACAAATTTGCGCAAATAAGCGGCTGATATTAATAGAGTTAGCCGAGTTAATGCTGAGCTTCTCGACTAAGGCTTTATGATCAAACACCTGCTTAACCAGCGCCTGGCACTGATCAAAGTCTCCTTCCACCGCCAGCGTAGTAATGTTTTCACCTAAAGTCGTAAACAGCTTCTCCTGCAACGGGCTGATTTTGCCTTTCGGAAATAAAATAACCACCTGCACCCCTGGCTGCTTATAAAAAGCATGGGCTACTGCTGCACCGGTATCACCTGAGGTTGCGGTAACGATCGTGGTTTTTCTGCCCCCTTGCGCTTTGGCTAAGGCCTGCGCCATAAAGCGGCCACCAAAATCTTTAAACGCCAGGGTCGGGCCATGAAACAGTTCAAGGCAACTGATATCATCTGTAACCGGCGCCAGCGGCGCAGCAAAGGTAAAAGCCTTTGCTACCATCTCACCTACTTCGGCTGCGCTTAACTCGTCACCTATCAACGCCTTTAAAATAGCAGCACTGCGTTCGACCATTGGCATCGCCAGCAAGGCTTCAATGTCCAGCTTAGGCCAGCTGGTTGGAAAAAACAGGCCTTGCTGTTGCCCTAATCCCTGCCGTACGGCCTGTAAAAAACTAACCTGCTCGGCAGGTACTTTAATATTGCTTAACTGCATGTCTTTATCCTACAGCGCTCTGGCGCCGCCTTGTGACAAGCGACAAATTTGTGTTGTCGCATCCTGATTCTTTTCATAATGCCGCGATAAATAATCAGCAGCAAGCTGTGCCTGTTCATCATTACTGCATAAAGCGAACAATGTCGGCCCGGCGCCGGAAATCCCCAGATGCAAAATCCCCTTTCCGGCAAGGGCGGCTCTTAATCCGGGTAGTTCTGGCAATAATGGCGTCCGGGCGGGTTCCGCAACCAGATCCTGCAGCGCAGCCACAGCATCGGCTTCATCTTTTGCATACAAAGCGCTGACGAAGCGGCTTAACATACCAGCAAAGGCAATACTCTGACCCAGGCTGAGTTGCTGTGGTAATACAGCACGGGCAGCCTTAGTCGATAGCACAGTACCCGGGTAACTCAGTACAACCCGCCATTGTGCAAACCAGGGCAGGCTGCGGCAGATTTGCGCGCTTTGTGGCAACATCAGCTGTAAACCGCCGAAATAAGAAGGTGCTACGTTGTCATAGTGCACACCGCCACTTACGCCACCTTCAGCTTCTGCCATCAGTTGCAGTAATTCAGCTTCGGATAATGGTTTACCGAAGTAGTCATTAAATGCATAGCACGCGACAACAATGGAACAGGCACTGGAGCCCAAACCACTGCCGACCGGTAAGTTTTTATGCAGTCTAAGCGCCAGCTTTGGTAAATTGTGGCCAACTTTGCGTTCGAAGGCATCAAAACAGCTCAGCACCAGATTGTCGTTATGATCAGCAGGTAACTGATGTACATAGCGCCCCACTATCGTCAGTTGCATATCAGCTTGTTCAGCAACAATATCCAGTACATCGCCAAACAGCTCACCACTGACAGGTTCAAATGCCGCGCCGAGCAAATCAAAACCAACGGAGAAGTTGCCGGTAGAAGCCGGCGCGTAATAACGTTTCAGATAAGCGCCCGGCGCTAGTTCAGATGTAATTTGCATAATGATTACACCTGCTGCTGCCAGCCAAGCGTGCGCATGACATCACTGAACACACCGGCAGATGTCACTGCGGCACCTGCGCCGTAACCACGCAGCACAAAAGGTATTGGCTGATAATAACGGCTATGGATCGCTAGCGCATTTTCACCGTCTTTCACTTTCGCCAGCGGATGAGACAGGTCTAAGGCTTTTATTGCAACTTTACATTTGCCCTCAACAATCTCACCGATGTACCTGAGCACTTTGCCTTCTGCCGCGGCTTGCGCTATGCGCTCAGCAAAAGCACTGTCTAATTGTGGCAATTGCGCTATAAAATCATCTGTAAGCGCATTTTGGGCGAAACCTGCAGGTAATACCGACTCAACCTCAACATCACTTAACTCCAGCTTCATGCCTGCTTCCCGGGCTAATATCAGCAGCTTACGGGCAACATCCATACCGGATAAGTCATCACGCGGGTCTGGCTCGGTAAAACCCATCGCTTTTGCTTTGCGGGTAACCTCTGACAACGACACACCCGCTTCCAGTTCACCAAAGATATAGGACAGCGAACCGGACAATATACCTTCGAAGGCAACCAGTTCATCGCCGGCGTTAAGCAAGCCCTGCAGAGTGTCAATGACCGGTAAGCCCGCACCGACGGTTGTTTCATATAAAAATCTGCGCCGGTGCTGCTGCGCAACATGCCTAAGCTGCTGATAGTAAGCCAGCGACGCGGTATTGGCTTTCTTATTAGGGGTGACCACATGGAAACCGGCCGCCAGAAAATCGGCGTATTGGGCCGCAATCTGCTCTGAACTGGTGCAATCGATCAGTACCGGATTAGTCAGGTGCTGCTGCTGAGCAAACTGGCTCAAGGCGGCTAACGAAAACGGCTGATTCACACCTTGCAACTGTTGCTGCCAGTGTTGTAAATCAATACCGTCGTTGTCCAGCAACAGTGCCTTGCTATTGGCGATCCCATAAACCGTGACTTTTACCTGCCGGCTGTGTAAAAACGCCTGCTGACGCTGAATTTGTGCCAGTAATTCGCTACCGACTACGCCACAGCCAACCAGAAATACATCAATGCTCGGGATATGGCTGAAAAAGTTCTCATGACACACCTTCACCGCATTTTTGCAGGCCGCCTGCTCCACTACTGCAGAGATCGACCGTTCACTACTGTCCTGCGCTATTGCCACCACGTTAACTCTGGCTTGGGCCAGCGAGGCAAAGAACTTCGCCGCCACACCACGGTGCTGACGCATGCCATCGCCCACCAGACTGACGATAGCCATGTCAGATAAAATATTCAGCGGGCGCAACAGGCCGGTTTGCAGCTCAAGCTCAAACTCCTGCTGCAGTGCTTTTTTAGCGGCACTCAGGTGCAGTTGCGGCACACAAAAGCTGATACTGAACTCAGAAGATGATTGGGTAATCAGACTAACCGATATTTGCGAGCGCGCCATAGAGGCAAATACCCGGCTGGCCATGCCTACCACGCCTTTAAGCCCCGGTCCGGATACTGTTATCAGCGCCAGATGTTCCAGGCTGGAAATCCCTTTAACCAGTGCATCACCTTCGCCGGCGTTATCAATACAAGTACCCGGAGCCGATGGATTAAGAGTATTTTTGATATAACAGGGAATATTGTAACGAGCCAGAGGGCCTATCGTTTTCGGGTGCAGCACCTTGGCACCAAAATATGACAGCTCCATTGCCTCATCATAAGATAAGCGGTCAATCAACTTAGCATTTTTAACCTGCCGTGGATCTGCGCTATAAACACCATCGACGTCAGTCCAGATCTCGCACGCCTCAGCGCGGATACTGGCAGCGACCACAGCACCGGAATAATCAGAGCCATTGCGCCCCAGCAGGCAGGTTTCGCCCTGAGCATTACTGGAAACAAAACCCGCGATGACATATACCTGCGCATTCTGGGCGGCAATCGCCTGAGACAGTGTTACCTCAGAGGCTGCAACATCAGCAGTGGCATTTAAATAGTCACCACTACTTTTAACCAGCGAGACAGCATCTAACGCCACTGTTTGTACCTGACTGGCGTTTAGCATCGATGTCATCAGTGCCACACTAAACTGCTCTCCAAGACCCAGGATCTGCGCTTTGATATGATCCGGGCAGTGTTTTAGCAGTGAAATACCGGTTAGCTGAGCATCCAGCTGCGCTAACTGCTGTAGCGCAATTTGTTGCACCTGCTCTAATGTCGCTGCGGGAAAAGCCGCTGCTGCATCTTCAGCTAACTGCTGATAACGTTGCTGAAGCTGCTGCAGTACAGGCCTGAAATCAGAGCCAAGATAGGCTAAATCGGTCAGCTCAACCAGGGTATTGGTGACACCTTGCGGTGCAGATAACACCAGACATATACGATCCGTAGTAGTCAGTTGCTGGACAATTTTTGCAACCTCGGCAAAACGCTGAACTGACGCCAGCGACGATCCACCAAACTTGAGCACTCTCATTTTAAACTCCTTGCGCATAATTAATTGTTATTGTCCGTTATCGTACTACCTGGTTAAGCAACAATAGCCCCGTATGCCGAAGCCAAAAAAAAGACCCGTGACATTTGAGGTCACGGGTCTTTTTCAAAGACAACACACCGCCGACCTCCTACCCCGAAGGGGTGGTGGTAATAATAATGGTGGTGAGTACAGTCGTTTTTATTTTCATGGCTTTCACTATGCACAGACTTTTAGACGTCTGTCAATGGCTAATTCTTGCAAGCGGCTATTTTACCTGTTTTAGATAGACTTCAGCAGGCTCCTGCCAGGCTACAACTCTGTTGCGCCCCTGACGTTTCGCGTTGTACAACGCCATGTCAGCCTGCTGAATAAGTTCGTCCGCCGTCTGACCTTTATAGCTGCTGACGCCTATGCTTACCGTAACGTTAAGGGTCTGGCCATTAAACAGCAGCTGATGCTCTGCCACCGCTTTACAAATACGGTTGGCGACCAGAACAGCCCCCTGCAAATCTGTTTCAGGCAATACCACACCAAATTCCTCTCCGCCGTAACGGCCAAGTAAGTCAGTATCACGTAGCAAAGCACCAATGACAGCAGAGAGCTCAACCAACACCGCATCCCCGCCCTGGTGGCCGTATTGATCATTCAGCTGTTTGAATTTATCAAGATCAAACAGTAGCAGCGCTAAAGAATGCTGATAACGAACAGCCCTTGCGACTTCGTAACCCAGCTGTTGCTGCCAGTAACGGCGGTTATAGACACCGGTTAAGCCATCAGTACGATTGGCCAGCTCTAATTGGGCCATGCTTTGCTGCAGCTGAAGCTGATATACATAAGCGTCTGTAGCGTCTTCAATCAGCATGCAGACGTAGTGTGAAACGCCATCCGGCGCGGTAAGCGGTAGCATAGTGCAATTCTGAGCCATATAGAGGCTGTCACTGCTAAGCGGGCGAAGGTGCGGTAACTTCAGAATATATTGCCGTTGTTCCCAGCTACTAAATGCCGGAGCCTGTAACGACAACACGCCATCTAATTTACGTTGTAGCCAGGCTCGGGGTAAATCATCAAACACATCGTATACCAACTGGCCCTGAGTATGCTCAAGCCGCTTGTCCGCCCGTCGGGCAATAAATTGATTGAAAAACACTATCTGGTGCTGGTCATTCAGCACCAGCACTCCGGTATTCAATTGGGCAAGTAGCGGTTGCAATAACCAGTCTAACTGCATCAGAAGCTAGCCAGAATTTGATCCAGTATTAAACGCAGCCGCAGTACTGCTTCACCTGGGATCAGTAAAATCATGTCACAATTAAAGCTATAGTCGGTCAGCTGATAACGGATATCGACCTGCAACGCCAGCTGCCATTGCTCTGCTGTAGAGGCAAGTTTTTCCGCAAAGTGCTTATCCCGGCTGGACAAGATACGCGGAGCGGCGTAGGAGAAACTATTGTCCAGCTGTTCTGCCAGACCATTAAGAAATGTAGTCGTTAATACTGAGCTGATATCCGTTAGCATTTCTGCTTCTGAGCTGTCATCATCGCTGTAACCCAGCAATTTAGCGATCACGCCGACATTCTCCAGCTGATACAGCATGATGGTTTCACCACGCAGTCCCTGATCGCCAAAAAAGCCAAGACTAATCATGGTGACACTTTGCTGCTGATGCCGGTCGGCGAAATGCTCAGGCAGCTGCTCCGTCTTCACCAGCTTAATAGCCGGCACCTGCAAATGCACCAGTGTATTAAGATAGCGCGCCAGCTTATCGCTGGCTAACCCCATAGCAACATTCACCAACTCTTGCAGGCAGTCGCGCTGCTCTTCACTAAATTGGAAATCTGTCATATTAAACCGTACTTATGCATCACATCGGCCAGCTTCGCTGCGCTGGCAGGTTTCTGGATAAACGCCAGTGCCCCCAGCTCCATTACCCTTTTTTGCATCTCCGGCTGAATATCCGCTGACACCACTATCACCAGACAATCCATGGCGTCTGCTTTGATAGCTTCCAGCACACCTATACCGTCAAGTTCCGGCATCGTTAAGTCGAGAAACACCAGCCCTATCTCCTGTGAGCGTAACGTGGCTAACGCCTCAACACCATTGCTGGCGGTCACAATATTGGCATCGAACTCTGCGGGAAGGGACTTCTTTAATTGGTTGCGGGCGAGTAAAGAGTCATCACAAATTAACGCGTTTAAAGCCATGTCTGCTGCCTGTTTGTTATAGTGGTTCTTGGCAATATCTGGTCAAAAAATATATACATTACGCCACTATAAAGCAATATCTACGCTATAAATAGCCCAGATCCACATGCGCTATTTGCAAACAGCCGGTTATTGGTTATCGTAGAGCCATAAAAGCAATTTTAATTCGCCACAAGGTACCTTCATGCAGCACAAAAGCTTATCCCGTAAGCTATTAACCAAAGTATTGTCGGTCTACTTCATCCTGACATTTGTGGTTACTCTGGGGCAAATTGTTGCTGAGTACTTTAATACTAAAGATCATATCAACGGCGAACTGGAAACACTGCAACAAACGTTTTCCGGCAGCCTGACCCGCGCCATTTGGGAGCTTAACACCCAACAGGCAATGATTATCGCTGATGGCCTGCTGGCCATCCCGGCGATAGAAGGCATTATCGTTCGAGATGACAGCGGTGCCGTCATTACGCAGCTTGGCCGTTATATCAATATCCAGGAAAGATTCAGTACACAGTTGGTACGTGAAGGTGTAAGGCTGACTGAACAACAATCTGGCATCTTTGGTTACACCTTTCCGCTTATTTTTGAATTTTCGGGCCGTGCTACCCAGGTAGGCGATGTCACGCTGTTTTCAAGCCGGGCGGTAGTTATAGACAGGATAAAGGTGGGTATTTACTTTCTGGTCGGTAACGCGATGCTCAAAACCACCTTTTTGATCATTTTGTTTTTGATGGCGTTTCGCAAGCAGCTGACATTACCACTGACTGAGCTGACACAACAGATTGAAGATTTAGAACTGGATCAGCTTGATGGCGCCAAAGTGGAAATTCAGCACGATGACACCTCTGAGCTGAGCGTAATGGCTGACGCCTTTAACCGGCTGATTGGCAGGGTTCAGGATTATAAGAATCAGCTAGAGACAACACAAAAACAGTTACTGCTATCTAATGAAAAACTGGATCAGCAAAATCTGATGCTGGAGCAGGAGGTTGCGCGTAAAACATCAGGTTTAAGCCAGGCAATGATGGATCTGCAGCAGCAAAAACAAGAACTTGAAGTTAAACAACAAAGCTTACGTGAAGAAATTGAACGTCGCCGTCATACAGAAGGCGCGCTGCGTGGCAAGCAAACTGAGCTGGAGAAAATTGTCGACGATTTAAAACAGGCGCAGGATCGCTTAGTGCAATCGGAAAAAATGGCTGCACTGGGCGGTCTTGTTGCTGGCATAACACATGAAGTGAACACCCCGGTTGGTATTGGCGTAACAGCAACCAGTTTTCTGGCTGAGAAATTACAGGCATTGTCAGTAGCCTACGCAGACAAAACGCTGACACCTAAAATGCTTGAGCACTTTATCGAAGAAGCAAGCCAGGGCACCGAACTGCTACAATCTAACCTCATACGTGCTTCAGAGCTGATTGCCAGCTTTAAACAGATAGCAGTGGATCAAACCAGTGAAGCCGTGCGTACTATTAATCTGGCGGATTACCTGCACGAAGTTATCCGTTCATTGCAACCTAACTTTAAAAAGACCCACCATCAGATTGAAGTTAATTGTCCGGACAATATCGTGCTAAGTTGCCCTGCCGGTGCGATCTCACAGATTTTTACCAATTTACTGATGAACTCCTTAATTCATGGATTTGAAGACATGGAAGATGGTTTGGTGCGCATTACCGTGTTAGATGAAGACGATAATGTTGACATTAAATACAGCGACAATGGTAAAGGCTTAAGCCCAGACCAACTGGAGAAACTGTTTCATCCTTTCTTCACTACCAAACGTGATCAGGGTGGCAGCGGCCTGGGTACACACATTACCTATAACCTGGTGCGCCAGACGTTAGGCGGTAGCATTCAGGTAAGCAGCGAACCCGGTAAGGGCCTGCATTACCATATTTGCTTTCCAAAAAACCTGAAAATCCAGAGCTAAACCACGTTATACTGCCTGCCGAGTTTTTTTGTGTAGGTTAAATTATGTGGTTTAAAAATATCCGGGTTTACAAACTCAGCGCGCCGTTAAGCACAGATCCCGCCGTTTGGGAGCAGGCGCTGGCAGAATTCAAATTCACCCCGCTCACTGCACAGGAAGCGGTCAGAAGCGGTTTTAGCTTTCCCCTGCATGCCAGCATTAAACAGTATTGTCATGCTTGTCAGCATTTGTTGTTTTTCGCACTGAAACGACAGGAAAAAATATTGCCTGCTGCCGTGATTAACGAAGAAATGCAGCCGAAACTGGAAGCAATGGAGCAGGAAAAGGGCCGCCCGCTGAGCCGTAAAGAGAAACAAAGCCTGAAGGAAGAATTGCAGCTGAGTTTGCTCCCCCGGGCATTTAGCCGTTCCACTCTGACCCAGGGTTACTACGATCCAGAAAATCAGTGGCTGGTCATTAACAGCGGTAGTGCTTCCAAAGCTGAAGACGTACTGGCATTGCTGCGTAAAGCGCTCGGTTCTTTGCCAGCCCTGCCCTGGCTGGACAACCATAAACTCAATACACACCTGCAGTTATGGCTGCAGAATCAAGCGCTGCCACAAGGGTTTGTGCTTGGTAGTGATGCTGAGCTAAAAGCGCCGGATGACGAAGGCGCGAAAGTAAAGTTCAGCAACCATTTGTTAAGTGCTGATGAAGTGCAAAGTCATTTACAGGATAAACTGGTTACCAGCATAAGCCTGGAACAGGCTGACGCCATTTCTCTGGCCATAACTGACGACGGCGCTATTAAACGCATTAAGTTTCATGATGTGCTGACCGGCCAGAATGATGAACTCGGCTGGGAAGATTTAACCGCCCGCCTTGATGCCGATTTAATGCTGATGGCATCTGCGCTAAACCAGGCCTTACTCAGTATCAGCCAACAGGTTGGCGCCGCAGAGTAAAGCTGCAGCTTAACTGAACATTGCCCTGACATCCTGATATACGGTTTGTATGTCAGGATGTTGCATAAAGTCAGGTTGCGGCACCAGCTGCAAATTCACATAATAGGCTAACAGCCGCTGCTGTAAATCCTTGTCACTGTAACCATCCCTGGCTATTACGGCCAGCCTGATAAAATCTGTGTAACCCGGGCCTGGCTTTTCAGGTTGCAGCTTCTGCCAGTTCAGTGCAACCTGATGAAAAGGTTCATCAAAACTCCAGGCAAACAGGATTCTGACACTGACATCTGTTGCCAAACGTGTAGCTATAAATAATAAGAAGCGTGAATCCCCTAATAAGTCCTGTTGCCGTTCAGCTTCGGTAATAAGCGGCAAAGCGCCAATGTTATGCACCAGCGCCATCAGCGTCAGCACATCTTTATTTAAGCCCGTTCTTGTCACCCGTCCGTTGTAATAGGCCAGGCATGCCGCTGCAATACAGGCCACATCGATGCTGCTTTGCCAAAGCATATCCAACTGCTGCTGCACTTGTTTGTGTTTTGATACAAACACCTGCTCCAGCGCCATTGCCACAGCTATATTACGGATTTGGCTAAGACCAATGCGTGTGACGGCCTGGTTCAATGTGTTGACCTTGATAGAACGCCCCATAAAAGCACTGTTCGCCACTTTAATCATTCTGGCTGCCAGTGCCGGATCCTGGGCAATAATATCGGCCATTTCAATTAAGCTGACATTTGGATCAGCAGACCGTTGTCTGACCTTCAGTGCTATATCCGGCAGTGTCGGTAGCACCAGCTCATCGTGTTGGATTTTATGCTGCAGGATCTGCAGTAACTGCTGCTGTGCGGTCATTCTATCTCCTTAGCACGCCAGAATCATTGAGCAGCAGGCACATGCCGGCTGATGATCTGCGCCATAGCACCGAGTAATGTTTCAGATTCGCCGGGCAGTTGCTTGTTGGCACTGCGCTCCAGTTTGCCCGCCAGTTCAGTCAGTTCAGGGTATCCCATGCTGCCTGCACTACCTTTGAGACTGTGTGCAGCATAAGCCAGATCTCGCCAGCGCAAAGCGTTAAAATGCTGCTCTAGCTCAGTCAATAGTTGTGGTAACTGAGCGGTGAATTGCTGCTTAAGCGCCAACATCTGTGGGTCAGAGGCGAGCTGCTGCGCCAGTGTATCGGCCTGTAATGTTATACCTGAGCCATACTTGGTCAATATAGCCAACAAATCGGCCTGAATCACAGGTTTGGGTAAAAGCCCCTGACAACCAGCCTGTCGGTAACGCTCTAAATCTTCCGACATCACGTTAGCTGTTACCGCAATAACGGGTGTATCTATACCGGCATGGCGGATAAGACGGGTAGCTTCTTCTCCTCCCATTAGCGGCATCTGCATATCCATAAAAATCAGGTCAAATTCCTCCGCCAGTGCTCTCTCAACCGCTTTGTGGCCATTATCAACCAATTCAGCGCTGGCATTAGCTTTTTCCAGCATCAGTTGCAGTAGCAATTGATTATCCGGGTTATCTTCGGCGACCAGAATATGCAGCTGATGTTGTGCTACAGCTTGCTTTGTATCAGCACCGCTTGGTGTCGTCTCTTTAACATAGCTATCCAGCAATAGCGTCTGAGCCGAGCTGCAATCAAACACCAGCTCAAAACAGCTGCCAATACCTTTGACACTCTCCACCCGAATGTCACCGTTCATCTGCTGCATCAGCTTTTTCGATATACATAAGCCGAGCCCTGTACCGCCAAAGTTGCGGGTTACTGTGGCATCGGCCTGGACAAAGGGTTGAAAAATGCGGCTGAGCTCATCGGCAGTCATGCCTATCCCGCTGTCTTTAACTTTAATGGACAATTGGCTGGTTAACACGTCAAAGGACACATCAATGATAATCTTGCCTTTCTGCGTGAATTTGACAGAGTTACTGGTCAGGTTTAATAGTACCTGGCGAAATCGCAGTGCATCGTTATACAGTTTTGCCGGCAACGGGAAATGTAAATTCAGTAAGCACTGTAACCCCTTACTTTCCGCCTGGCTTCTGGTCAGTAAAAACACGTCTTCGATTAGCGTCAGACAATCGAATGGTTCGTAATTCAGCTCCAGCTTTTCGGCTTCAATTTTTGATAGGTCCAGAATATCATTGATCAGATTAAGCAGATGATCGCCGCTTTTTAACACCCGCTGCAGATAATCCTGTAGTTTACTGCTATCACGCTCACCTTGTGCCTGCTCAGAAAAGCCGATAATAGCAGTAAGTGGTGTGCGGATTTCATGGCTCATATTGGCCAGAAACACACTCTTGAGCCGGTTCGCCTGTTCAGCCGCTTCCCGGGCCAGAATAAGTTCCTGGTTGGCGGCAGCGAGATCGTCGTTGGCCCTTGCCAAATCTTGCGTCCGGCGCAACACCTTGTCCTCCAGTTGCTGCTTATACGCCCGTTCGCGCTCACGATAGACCCTAAGCTGACGAACCATCACATTAAACGCAGCAAACATATCACCGAGCTCATCCTGCTTTTTCACTTCCAGCAAGGTGGATAAGTCTCCACGGCCCACTGCTGTTTTTGCAGCCGTCAGTTGCTTGATAGGTTCAAAAATGTTGCGGATCAGCAACCAGTACGCCAGCAAAGGCAAAATCAAGCTCACCATCACGGTTAACAAGATCAGCACCAGTGATAACGTACGCTGCTGGCGGGAGATTTCGTTTTCATCTAAGCCATAAAGCAGCTGGTAGCTTCCCGGCAAACTCTTGCCCAGCAACATACGCTGCTGCCCCAACAATAGCTCTGGTGAAAAGGTGTTTGCATCGATACTGCGCTGTATAGCTCTGAAGTTGGTCGGTGCAAAAGCACTGCCAATCAGCGCCGGATTATCAGCATAAGTAATAGTAGCCGCTTTACTGATCAGTAAAGTGACACTGTTAGGGGTATGGCGATAGCTGACAACTTCAGCAAAGATATCGGGGTTTACCACTATCACCAAATAACCCCATAACCGCCTGGACTCTGTTACCGAACTACCATAAAGCTTATGGGCGAAGAATAACTGTAGCTTTTTACTGTCTATGTCCTCCGCCAGAAAGTACCCTTCTTTATCGACCTGCGCTTGCAGTGACGAAAAATACTCATTACGAAACCGGTTTGGCAGCGTGGAATATTCTGTTCGGGCTGGCAACTGCAACTCATAATCACCGTTGAGATTGATCAATTTCAGTGAAACAATTCTGCGATCCGTACTGACAAATTGCTTAAACTGCTGTTCAACGCCACTAAGGTTGTCTGAAGAGGACTGCTTAATATACTGCTGTAACAAGGGACTTTGCGCCAACATTGCCAGACGGATTTGCTGCTGCTGCAAGAAATCACTTAACTGCAATTGCTGTGATGTTAACGCCTTGTCAGCCTGAAAATAGGCCTGTTGCTGAAGATAGTCTTTACTAAACTGGTACGCCAGATAGCCAAATGCCATTACCGGTAGCACCAGCAACGGCAACATATAAGCTACTAGGGTCTCACGTAATTTCATCCTTGTCCTGACGTGTCTGCTAAGCAATGCTCAGCACGTTAATATACTGCTACAGCATAACCAGCATACATCACTGCGACAAGTACTAGTTTAAGCGCAGGCATCAATACGACCCAGTATCTTATTCCCAGATAAATTTGCTAAGAAATACCAGCGCAAGCACCCAAACACTCAGTGTTGTTTGCTGCAATTTACCGGTCAGCAAACATAACAGTGCATAAGTAATAAAGCCCATACCTATGCCATCGGAAATAGAAAATGTCAGCGGCATCATAATCAGAACCACTGATACCGGCACGGCCTGAATAACATCGTCCCATTGGACGTGCTGCAAACTGCTCAACATCAGCGTTGCAACGTACAACAGTGCACCTGCAGTGGCATATGCCGGCACCATCGCCGCCAACGGAGCGAACCACAGTGCAGCCAGAAACAGGCCTGCGGTAACAACAGCCATCAGGCCAGTGCGTCCACCTGCTGCAACTCCGCTTGTGCTCTCCACATAGCTGGTCGTCGTCGATGTTCCCAGTAATGCCCCTGCGATACTGGCTGAGCTGTCAGCTATCAGCGCTTTACTTAGATCAGGGACTGCTCCGTCTTTCTGCATCAGGCCTGCTTTGTGAGTAACCGCAACCAGCGTGCCCGAGGTATCAAACAAATCCAGAAATAACAGGCTAAGAATAACGGGCAACATACTAAGTTGTAATGCGCTGGCAAAGTCCAGCTGCATAAAAGTCGGCAGCAATGACGGCGGCACAGATATCACACCGCTGTATTTTGTATCCCCCATCAACAACGCAGCGACAGTCACCAACAAAATACTAATAAGTACTGCACTGTGCCAACCCCGGTGCGCCAGCGCAAAAATCAGGAAAAAACCTGCAACGGCTACCAGAACCTGGGGGCTGTGCAGATCACCCAGCTTCACCAGCGTTGCCGGACTAGCGACAATAATATTGGCAGTTTTCAAGGCGATTAGCGCCAGAAACATGCCAATCCCCGCAGCAATCCCCATCTTTAATGGCAATGGAATGCTGTTGATAATCCATTCCCGTATCTTAAAGATACTCAGTAACAGAAACAGGCAGCCAGAGAAGAAGACTGCTGCCAATGCAGTTTGCCAGCTATGCCCCTGCTCCAGCACTATCACATAAGTAAAAAAAGCATTCAGCCCCATACCCGGAGCCAGCGCGACCGGCAAATTTGCCAGCAGCCCCATCACCAGACATCCCAGAGCTGCAGCCAGGCACGTGGCTACAAACACCGCACCATGGTCCATTCCAGCCTGAGCCAACATCGATGGGTTAACAAACAGTACGTAAGACATCGCCATAAATGTTGTAATACCGGCGACGACTTCCCGCTTCACTGTTGTACGGCGCTCAGTCAGCAAAAAGAATTTATTCAGCAAAGGCCTTTCCCCGAAAAAACAAAAAAGCTGGCAACACGCCAGCCTTTCATTTTACTAAAACCGAACAATCAGACAATTTTATTCTGTTGCCAGAATTTTTCCTTTTCCATGCGTTTTTGTCTTTTTTCACAAGGCTTATCGCAATCGCAGGCTTTTTCGATGCCAATTTCGCCGAGGCCACCACAGCTACCGGCAATAGTCTTGCGCTGCAGCAGAAAGCCAGAGGCCATTGCTACCACTACCAGCAAAAACAGGCCAAAAGTCAGTAAAAATAGGGTCATAGCTGCCTCCGCTTACTCAGTCAGAAAAGGTTTAAACGCGTCCGATGCCAGCTCAGTAAAACCATCTTCGGTTTTCACTACCAATAACGCAGCAATATTATACCGGTTTGCAAAAGCAATTGCTTCCTCTGACGGCATAACATTTAGTGCAGTAGCATAACCATCTGCCGTCATACACGAGGGATGTAGTACAGTAGCTGACACTGTCTTATGTTGTATCGGCTGCCCACTACGAGGGTCGATAAGATGGGAATACCGGATGCCGCCCTCTTCAAAGTAGTTACGGTAATCACCCGACGTAGCAACGCCCATATCACCAGTTTGCAAAATGCGCTGTACCGAGCGCTCGGCATTAACTGGTTTCTCAATCGCAATCTTCCAGGGCTGCGAGTCTGGCTTATTGCCTTTTATCCGCATTTCACCGCCGATTTCAACCAGATAATTATCGATACCATTATGCTCCAGAATCTCAGCGACTCTGTCTACCCCATACCCTTTAGCGATGGTCGATAAATCGACTGCCAACTGCGGCACTGATTTAGTCAGGCCGTCAGCCGATAATGTCAGCTTCTGATAACCTACCACTGAGCGCGCGTTATCAATATCAGCCTGATCCGGTGCGTGCTCGATGCGGCCATGGGCACCAAAGCCCCACAGCTCAACTAAGGGTCCGACAGTAACATCTAATACACCATTGGTTTGCTCAGCAAGACGTAATGCTTCAGCCACCACTACCCGTGTCTGTTCTGACAATGGAAACGCCTTGCCAGAGTCGAAACGGTTGAAGCGCATTAGCTCAGACTCTGGCCGGTAAGTTGACATCAAATCATTGACCAGTTCTAACTCGGTATCAATTTGCTGTTGTAGTGCTGCGGTATCCAGCTCGTGTGCGCTGTATAGCTTGACGACATAATAGGTTCCCATCGTGCTGCCATTAAGCTGTACTTGTTCGTTACCAGGCTTAGCCGGGCTGCACGCAGTAATGACGCTTATGATGATGCAAATAAAGCAGAGTTTGACAGAAGAAAGTGTATGCATAGCAGTTCCAGATAGCAGAAGGGGCAGCCTTGCGGTCGCCCCTTTTGTTGTCACATTAAATATTAGCCGCCGAAGTCGTCTAACAGGATGTTTTCATCTTCAACGCCAAGATCTTTAAGCATATTGATCACGGCCTTGTTCATCATCGGAGGACCACACATGTAGAATTCGCAATCTTCAGGTGCTTTATGGTTTTTCAGGTAGTTCTCATAAATGACGTTATGGATAAAACCGGTATAACCGCTCCAGTTGTCTTCCGGCTGCGGATCAGACAAAGCAACATGCCATTCGAAGTTGTCATTCTCAGCCGCCAGCATGTCAAAATCTTCCACATAGAACATTTCACGCTTCGAGCGGGCACCGTACCAGAACGTGATCTTACGCTTCGACTTTAACCGACGCAGCTGATCGAAAATGTGTGAACGCATTGGCGCCATACCAGCACCACCACCGATAAATACCATTTCTGCTTCGGTTTCTTTGGCGAAGAACTCACCAAATGGGCCGGAAATCGTCACTTTATCACCTTTTTTCAGGCTCCAGATAAAGGATGACATCTTACCACAAGGCAGCGTCAGGTTATTTGGTGGTGGCGTAGCGATACGCACGTTCAGCATGATAATGCCTTCTTCTTCCGGATAGTTCGCCATTGAGTAAGCGCGGATAGTTTCCTCGTCTACTTTTGACTCCAGGCTGAAGAAGTTAAAGCGTTCCCAATCACCACGGAATTGCTGCGGAATATCAAAATCTTTGTACTTAACATGGTGCGCAGGTGCTTCAATCTGAATATAACCACCGGCACGGAACGGAACCGATTCGCCATCCGGGATCTGCAGCTTAAGCTCTTTAATGAAGGTCGCTTTGTTATCGTTAGAGATAACTGTACACTCCCATTTCTTGATGCCGAAGATTTCCTCTTCAACTTCAATTTCCATATCAGTTTTCACGTTAACCTGACATGACAAACGGCAGCCTTCGCGCGCTTCGCCTTTAGTGATATGGCCCAGTTCTGTTGGCAGAATTTCGCCGCCACCTGATTTAACATGCACGCGGCACTGACCACATGAACCACCGCCGCCACAAGCTGATGATAAGAAGATCCCTTTATCAGCCAGCGCGCCTAACAGTTTACCACCAGCTTTGGTTTTAATCGCTTTACTCGGGTCACCATTAATGCCGATGGTAACGTCACCTGAGGCAACCAGCTTAGATTTAGCCGCTAAAATGATAACGACTAACGCCAGAACCACCAGGGTAAACATGCCAACGCCAAGAAATATGTCTAAATTTTCCATCTTGTCTGCCTTTACCCCTTACAGTGAAACACCAGAGAAAGACATAAAGCCTAACCCCATTAAGCCAACCATTAAGAAGGTAATACCCAGACCACGTAAACCGTGTGGAATATCTGCGTATTTTAACTTCTCACGAATACCTGCCAGTAACGTAATAGCCAACATCCAGCCAATACCACTGCCGATACCAAATACCACGCTCTCGCCAAAGTTGTAGTCGCGCTCAACCATGAAAGCTACCGCACCGAAAATGGCACAGTTAACCGTGATTAGCGGTAGGAAAATACCTAAAGCGTTGTACAGCGCCGGGAAGAACTTATCTAAAATCATCTCCAGGATTTGTACTAACGCAGCAATAACGCCGATATAGGTTAAGAAACCCAAAAAGCTCAGGTCAGCTTCCGGGAAACCGGCCCAGTCCAGCGCACCTGGCGCCAATAAGTTTTGGTATACCAGATTGTTCACTGGTACTGAAATACCTAACACCACTGTTACCGCAACACCCAGACCAAAAGCCGTGGTGATTTTTTTCGATACAGCGATAAAAGTACACATCCCAAGGAAGAATGACAGTGCGAGGTTTTCAATGAAAACCGCACGAACGAATAAACTAATATAATGTTCCATCTAATTCTCCTTAGGCCTTCTCTACCTGTTCGGTACGGAAGGTGCGCAGTATCCAGATAAAGCAGGCGATGATGATAAATGCGCTAGGTGGCATTAACAGTAAGCCCATAGGCTGATACCAGCCGCCATCTTTTACCAGAGGTAAAATTTCAACACCAAATACTGTGCCCGAACCGCCCAGCTCACGAATAAAGGCAACCGTCATCAATACAACGCTGTAACCTAAACCGTTACCGATACCATCGAGGAAACTGATACCCGGAGCGCTTTTCATAGCATAAGCTTCTGCACGCCCCATTACGATACAGTTGGTAATAATCAGACCAACGAATACCGACAGTTCTTTTGCCACATCATAAGCAAAGGCTTTCAGTAACTGGTCAACGACGATTACCAAAGATGCGATAATTGTCATCTGCACAATAATACGCACGCTTGATGGAATATGATTACGGATCAATGAAATAAAGAAGTTTGAAAAGGCCGTTACCAAAGTAAGTGCAATACACATTACCAAGGCTTTATCCATTTTCGTCGTTACTGCCAGTGCAGAACAAATACCCAGTACCTGCAATGCAATAGGGTTATTGGCAAAAACCGGCCCGAAAAGAACCGTTTTAATCTCTTTTGCGTTAGCCATTGTTTAATGCTCCATCGCGAACTTTGGCCAGGAACGGGGCAAAGCCCTTAGCACCTGCCCAGAAATCGAAAGTATGCTGTACACCGTTACTGGTTAATGTCGCACCAGATAAACCGTCTACTTCAAAAGCAGAATCTGCACTGGCGTTGCCAGGCTTAACCACTTTAATAGCAGGCTGGCCTGACTGATCCAGTAGTTTCTTACCAACGAATTGCGCAGACCATTTCGGGTTCTGTACTTCACCACCTAAGCCAGCAGTTTCACCTTGCTCGTAGTAGTTCAGTCCCTGAATGGTAGTACCGTCCGGCCCTAACGCCAGGAAGGCATGCATGGTAGACCACAGACCATAACCGTGAATTGGCAGTACTATTGCAGACAATTCACCAGACTCAACACCGTTTTCATAAGCAAAGTAAACCGGTGCTACGTTAGCACGGGTTTTAATTGAGGCAATATCCTCATCTCCCGATAAACGCTCGCTGGTAGCAGGGTCTTTCATCGCTTTGCGGTAGTCATAATCTTTTGGCTTATCAACCAGCTCACCGCTGTCTAAATCGACAAAACGTTCTTCAATATGCTTGCTGTATAAAGCAGCAATGTCTGAACCTGACAGTAAGCCTGTTACAGCCAGCACGTTTTTCTGGGAGTCCAGCAACTTATTTGCAGTTTGTTGTGGGCGTAGTTGTACAGCAGCAGTAGATACGATAACTGCACACACCAGACATAAAGAGATGACTACAATCAGCGTTTTGCTGATGCTATCGTTATTACTAGACATTACGTGCCAGCCTCCGCTTGATATTGGCCTGAGCCACGAAGAAATCGAATAGTGGTGCAAACAGGTTTGCAAACAGTATTGCTAACATCATACCTTCTGGGTATGCAGGGTTAACTACTCGGATCATCACAACCATGAAACCGATAAGCATACCGTAAGCCCATTTACCTTTGTCGGTGAAAGAAGCAGATACCGGGTCAGTCGCCATGAAGAACATACCGATGGCAAAACCACCTAATACCAGATGCCAGTGCCAAGGCATGGCAAACATAGCATTAGATTCTGAACCAATGGCGTTGAACAGATAAGATGTCAGCACCATACCCACCATTACACCGGCAACAATACGCCAGGATGCGATACGGAAGTAAATCAGTGCCAGGCCGCCAACTAACAGCGCCAATACTGAGGTTTCACCAACTGAACCCGGGATAAAACCATAAAACGCATCCCACCACAGTTGCATGTTAGAGGCATAGTCTAAATCACCCGCAGCGGCTTTACTTAACCAGGTTGCGCCTGAATAACCGTCAGCGACAGTCCAGACCGCATCACCGGAAATTTGCGCCGGGTAAGCGAAGAACAAAAATGCACGGCCAGCCAGAGCCGGGTTCAAGAAATTACGGCCTGTACCGCCAAACACTTCCTTGGCAATAACCACACCGAACGTGATACCTAAGGCAACCTGCCACAGCGGAATAGTGGCTGGCAGAATCAATGCAAACAGGATAGAGCTAACGAAGAAACCTTCGTTGACCTCATGTTTACGCACAGAGGCAAACACGACTTCCCAGAAGCCACCGACTACGAAAGTGACAGCATAAATCGGCAGGAACCATACAGCACCGTACCACATTTTACTGCCCCAACCCGATGCAGCACTTAAGTCACCACCTAAAGCATGGAAAATAGCAACCTGCCAGGTGTCTGGTGTACCAAAACCGGCCTGCAGTGCAATAACAGCCTGATGACCTACGTTATACATACCAAAAAACAGAGCTGGAAACAGTGCCAACCAGACAAAAATCATGATCCGTTTCAGATCGATACTGTCACGTACGTGCGTACCGTTCTTGGTAACCAGACCCGGAGTATAAAGAATAGTGGCAACAGCTTCATACAGCGCATACCACTTCTCATATTTACCGCCCTTCTCAAAAGACGGCTCAATGCGCTCTAAAAAATGCTTCAAACTCATGATTAGCCTTCCTTCTGAATGATCGTCAGGCAGTTACGTAAAATGGTGCCGTAATCATACTTGCCAGGGCACACAAAGGTACATAGTGCCAGATCTTCTTCGTCTAATTCGAGACAACCCAATGACTGAGCACTGTCGGTATCACCCGAAATCAGATCCCGTAGCAATAACGTTGGCAACATATCCAGCGGCATAACACGCTCATAGTTACCAATAGGCACCATGGCACGGGAAGAGCCGTTGGTTGTCGTGGTCATGTTAAATAAGCGCTTAGGGCTCAAATGAGACAGATAGGCACGAGTTACTGAGAACTTGGTTGCACCAGGTGCAATCCAGCCTAAAAACTCTTTATCGTAGCCTTCAGCCAACACCGACAACTGAGTATGGAACCGGCCAACATAGCCATGCACACCATGAGCTGTAACGCCAGACAATACTGAGCCTGAGATGATACGATTCTGACCGTCAGCCAGTTCACCTGCTGTCAGTTGAGCAACAGAGGCTCCCTGTACAGTTTTAACTAAACGAGGGTTATTCACTGCCGGGCCAGCCAGAGAAATAACACGTTCGCTGTGCAGCTCGCCGGTAGTAAACAACTTACCGATAGCAATGACATCCTGATAGCCAATGTGCCAAACCACTTTCTTCGCGCTGACAGGGTCAAGCAAATGAATATGGGTACCAACCAGACCGGCCGGATGCGGGCCATCAAACTCGGCAACTTCTGCTTTGCTCACTGTCGGTACATTTGCACCAGCTTTTTTCGACAAATAAAGCTTGCCATCCGTCAGTGCCGTCAGAACCGTCAGACCCTGAGTAAAGGCTTCGCTGTCAGCCGCAATAACAACAGCCGGGTCTGCTGCCAGCGGGTTGGTATCCATTGCATTGACGAAAATCGCACGAGGTGTGCTATCAATTGCCGGAGTCTGGCTGAAAGGACGGGTACGAAATGCCACCCAAAGCCCTGAGTCAACCAGGTTCTGTACGACCTGTTCGCGGTTTAATGTTGCTAACTGATCAGCGCTATACTTGGCGAACTGAACAGCATCATTGCCAGAGGCTTCAATCACCACCGACTGGAGCACCCGCTTCGCACCACGATTGATTTCCGTGACCGTACCCGCCAGCGGTGCAGTAAACTTCACACCTGGTGTCTTTTTGTCTTCAAAAAGTACCTGGCCTTTTTTTACCGTATCACCAACTTCAACCGCCATCGTCGGACGCATACCAATATACTCTTCGCCTAATACAGCGACAGTGGTAATGGCATTGCCCGTACTGATCTCTTGTTTAGGACTGCCCGCCAGGGGAATGTCCAAGCCTTTTTTGAGTTTTATCATACGTACTTGCACTACTATTTTGGGAAGAAACAGGGCCTAGTTTTTCAGCTGCTCTGAGCGCAGCGCATCCGGCGTTTTTTATTCAGCATCAAATACTGTTTATTTTTGCGACAGATACACGTATTAAAGTCGCGGATTCTATCATCATTACCGCAGCCTATCTATGCTATTAGATAAATTTTCCAGCAATCCGGCTGGGCAATTCCGCCATTGGTCTAACCCGACGGCGCGGCGACTTTAGCTCGTTACCAACGCAAATTCTAGTCAACTTTAGTCCATTCGCAGATAAACAAAAGCCGCCCAACGGCGGCTCTAATATTTTATCCGGCGATATTATGCAGTGGCACCATAGGCGATACGTCTGCATCATAATCAACATGGTTGTAACCAAAGCCAAATAGTCTCAGGAATTCATTATGATAGCCTTTGTAATCAGTCAGCGTATCGATAGTGTCAGTGGTTACCTGGCCCCACAGATCTTTCACAGCTTGCTGGATATGCTCACTTAATTCTTTGCCATCCATCCGCAGACGACCAGCATCATCCATCAATGGTGCATCACTGTATAAGCCCTGGCGGAATAAACCATTAATCTGCTCAATACAACCTTCATGTGTGCCCTCTTCTTTCATCACCCGGTACAACAATGAAATATAAAGCGGCATGATAGGAATGGCAGAACTGGCTTGGGTAACTAACGCTTTAAGCGATGCCACGTAAGCCTTACCTTTTTTTGCACTTAGTTTATCAGTAATAGCTGATGCAGCCCGATCCAGATCTTCCTTGGCTTTACCAATGGTAGCTTTACCGTATATTGGCCAGGTTAATTCTTTACCAATGTAGGTGTAAGCAACAGTCTGGCAGTTATCTGCTAATACGCCAGCAGCATTTAGCTGATCCAGCCAGCGCTCCCAGTCTTCGCCACCCATGACTTTCACTGTCTGATAAATTTCATCGTCGTTTGCTGGCTCTACGGATACTTCTTCAATTTCACGCTTGCTGGTGTTCAGTGTCCGGGCTGTATATGACTGACCGATGGGTTTTAACACTGAACTGAAGACTTCGCCGCTAACAGGGTCTTTACGTCGTGGTGCGGCCAGGCTGTACACCACCAGATCAATCTTACCCATTTCTTTGCTGATAATATCAATTGCCTGACTTTTCAATTCATCAGTAAAGGCGTCGCCATTCAGGTGTTTATTCCATAAACCAGCAGCATTTGCCGCCTGCTCAAAAGCCGCAGTGTTATACCAACCCGCAGAAGCCGTTTTGTTCTCTGTTGGCTCTTTTTCAAAGAAAATACCTAATGTTTTCGCTGCTGAGCCAAAAGCCGCAGTAATACGTGAAGCCAGGCCATAACCGGTTGAAGACCCTATAACCAGGACATTTTTAGGCCCGTTAGCGACGGGCCCCAGCGCTTTAACATACTCAATTTGTTCTTTTACGTGCTCGGCACAGCCGACAGGATGAGCGTTTGTACAAATAAAACCACGAATTTTCGGTTGAATAACCATGACAGCTCCTGCTGTTGTATCGACAAAATTGACGCTAGTGTAAAACTTTACCGCAGAAAACAGGTCTGATCAGCCATTTTCGTGGAATAAATGCCTGGATTAGATTTGGCAGAAAAAAAGCGTCATACCGACGCTTTTTCGTTATTTTCCAGTTTGCTACCACCATAGCAACGGGGTGATGCCGGTGGCTTCTCTGCATAATACTCATACCATTCAGACGGAGTATAGGTATGCAAAGCTAAAGCATGAATTTTCTCGGCCAACTCTTCAGCAACAACTGCATTAACGGCTCGATGCCGTTGCAGCAGACGCATGCCGTCAAATGCCGGCGTAACAATAACCACTTTAAAATGCGACTCAGATCCCGATGGCACATTATGCAGATGGCTTTCATTAACCACCTCAAGGAACACAGGATCAAACGCACTAAGTAACTTCTGTTCAATAGCAGTATGAATCAACATAGTTCTAATCCTTTTTTATTCCTTCTCAATAACTCTAGATGGCAGCACTAAACTTGCCAGCACAGTTCGCTGTCAAGTTAATTAATCAGAAGTAACGGGCTGGCCAGCCTACTAAAAATAAATTTGTCTAAGTTTAAGCGGCGATATAACGAAAAGTCAGATTCACTCTGCTTTGTGTTATCCGGCTTTGTTTTGGCAAACGATGCAACCAGTGCAGCTGGCAGGCACCGGCCATCAGCAATAAACTGCCTGATGGCAAATCCCACGCCAGCTGCCAGGGTTGGTGCCGGTGTTTCAATTCAAATCGCCTGGTACTGCCCAGACTAAGTGATGCGATAACAGGGTCGATACCCAGCTCCCGCTCATTGTCTGCATGCCATCCCATGTGTTGCTGCCCGTTTTGATATAAATTCAACAGCACACAATTAAAATGGTACCCGGTAAAGTCGCTTATCTCTTCTGTCAGCTGCTTAACCAATGGATGCCAGGGCTGAGGAGAAAACGTCATACCAGAATAGCGATATTGACAATGCGGCTCTCCCATCCAAACTTGCTGACGAGGTATTTTAACCGGCTTACCAAACATCATGATACTGTCCTGAGCCCAGCGTAACTGATGCTCCAGCTGTTGTTGTAAAGCATCACTGTTTGAGCGCGGTAACCAGTCAGGCCATAGCTGAATATCAGCATTGGGCACACTAAAATGTTCAGCAGCCTTTTGTCGGTTGTCGCTGCCTGGCTGCCGTGTCAAAATGCTCATCTTACTTCACCGATAATGTCATTATGAATACCACTTTTAGTTTTGCCGGCGGCAGCCTACAGCTACATCGCTGGCCGTTAGAACAACCGAACACCAGTTTACAGGCATGGGATGCCGCTGACGAATTATTATTACAACATGGTCAGACCGCCATCAGCGAATTTCAAAATCAGCATAACAAGCAACCCTCACTGCTGATTATTAATGACAGCTTTGGTGCCCTGTCCTGTGCATTGGCAGCTTATCCTCAAGTGCAGATAAATGACTCCTACCTGGCAGAACAAGGTACCCGCTATAACCGCCAGCGTAATGGTTTGGGGTTTGACAATTTGCAGCAGCAAACAAGTTTGCAGCCTTATCCACAGCATGCCGATATCGTGCTGCTTAAACTGCCAAATAACCACAGCTACCTGCAATACATTCTGCAGCAGCTGGCGACAGTTGTAACGACGGATACTGTTGTATTGGCTAGCGCCAAAGCCAAAGACATTAACCGAAATGTTCTGGCGATATTTGAGCGGGCTATCGGTCAGGCTAGTGCTTCTTTAGCCGTTAAAAAATGTCGTCTGATTCACTGCACCGTCAGTGCCCAGCAGCACGAGGTATCAGACTTCCCGCTACGCTGGCCATTGGAACAAACGCCTTACACGCTGGTTAATCACGCCAATGTATTCTCCCGGGAGAAGCTTGATCAGGGCGCGCGCTTCTTTTTGCAACATTTACCCGAAACCCCAAATGGCGATCTGGTTATAGATTTGGGTTGCGGCAACGGCGTTTTGAGCCTTGCTCTGCTTAGCCAAAATAATGATATTCAGCTGATTTGCGCCGATGAATCCTACATGGCCGTGGAATCCGCCCGGCTGACTATTGCAGAAAACCTGCCGGAGCGTTTGTCCCAGTGTCAGTTTTTTGCAGACGATTGCCTGAGCCGTCAGTCAGACAAAACTGCTGATTATATTTTGTGTAACCCACCTTTTCATCAGCAACACGCCGTTACCAGCCATATCGCCTACCAAATGTTTCAGGATGCTAAACGGGTACTGAAACAGGGTGGCCGTTTGCGTATAGTAGCGAACAGGCATCTGGACTATGCTCAGATGTTAAAACGTCTTTTCGGTAACTGTCGGCAACTGGCTGCAGATCCCAAATTTGTTATTTTAGAAGTGATAAAAAGGAGTTAATTATGCGCTATGTGCTATTCGCCGCCTTGTTACTGGCAGGCTGCAGCAGTCAGGTACCAAACTTTATTCTTGCCCCTCAGGTGTATCCTGTAGCCTCCAATCAGTTGAGTCAGGCCCGGTTTGCTTTTGCCGTCAGTGATGAAAGAGGCATAGCCTACACATTACGCCTGAAAGACGGTGATAAAGTAAAACAAATCATGACGAGTAATGATGTTCGCAGCCAGCTGGAGCAGACGCTTTCTCAGGCTTTGACAGAACAGGGTGCAGTGTTGGATATCAACAGTAATACCCAGATGACCGTCAAGATAGCGCAGCTACAGGCGTTAGTGGATCAACGTACGCTTGAGCACGTGGTGACAAACCAGGTAGCATTTAAAGTGTATATACAAAATGCGCAAGGCACATTCAGTAAGACTTATTCCGGCGACAGCAGCTTTACGGCGCCGTTTAAAATGGATGTCGCAGCTGTTGAGCGCGAATTGCGGCTGCTGACAGAGCAGGTATTGACACAATTACTGCAGGATAACAGTTGGCAACAGGCTGTCAGGGGGTAAGATGCGCAATGTGTTTTTCAGTGTGCTGCTGACGCTGATAGCGTTCAACACTATGGCGGATGCCGGCCAGTTTATTCAACCGAACAACTTGTACCCTAAAGTAAAGCTGATGACATCTTTTGGCGACATAGTCGTTGAACTGGACCGTAGTAAAGCCCCCATTACAGTGAACAATTTTCTCAGTTACGTGAAGAACAAGCACTATGATGGCACGCTGTTTCATCGTCTGGAACCTGAATTTGTGCTGCAAGGCGGTGGCTACGATATAAATTACAAGCCGATTGAAGAAGCCAAAGCTATTTTCAATGAATCCGGTAATGGCATGAAAAATCAGCTGGGCACTATTGCCATGGCCAGGCTAAATGATCCACACAGTGCCACCAGTCAGTTTTACTTTAATCTGGCAGATAATAGCCACCTCGATCCGGGCCGGAATTGGGGCTATGCGGTATTTGGTTACATCACCGAAGGCATGGAAGTGCTAGAGAAAATACGTGCAGTTCAGACAGATACGTCGGTCGAGCTAGGCTGGCCGAATGTGCCGGTAGAAAAGGTTATATTAAAAACGGCTATCGTGCTGCCAGAGCAGTAAAACCGGCTATACTTGGCTTTGACGCATGAATGAAAGGGTGCTGAAAAGCCAGGTATGCCAGACCAATTTATCGAGCAGAAATCGCAACAGCTGATTTTTTATATCTCACGCTATTTGCGCGGACGTTTGCCGCACAGTGAGCTGCACCTGTTTGTCTGGGATACGCTGGAGGAATGGGCGCACCTTAATCACACAGTACATCTTCCCTACACCAACAGAGAACGGGTTTTCTGGCATCTGATCCATCAGCTCGAATGCTGGCCTGATGCCACTTTGCGTGAGAGCAAAACGCTACGTAGAAATATTCAGGATTGTATCTGTTACCTGAAAGGTCGCGGAATAGCGCCTTTGGATTGCGTTGGCGTAAGGCCATAAATAACTGAGCCACAATACTTGACCCATCGACGGTGACAGGTAAGCTACATCAACTTGTTGTAGTCATCCGGTGTTGCTGTTGCCTAATTATCTGAACTGGCTAAAAAGCCTTAATATCTATTTCCAGCGTAGAGTTCTGGCTATTTTTGCACTGGGGTTTTCCAGCGGTTTGCCACTGATGCTGGTCTTTGGTGTTTTATCCTTCTGGCTGCGGGAGGCTGGAGTATCACGAGCAGACATCGGCTATTTCAGTTGGGTAGCCCTTGCCTATGCGATTAAATGGCTTTGGTCACCGCTGGCCGATCACCTGCAAATTCCTTATCTGCATCATAAATTAGGCCGGCGCCGTAGCTGGTTATTGTCGTCGCAACTGGCAGTTGTACTGGCGATAGTGTGCATGGCAATGATGGACCCGCAAAAGGACCTGGCTGTGATGGCCGCTTTTGCCGTTGTACTGGCTTTTGCATCAGCGACTCAGGACATCAATGTTGACGCGTTTAGAATTGAAAGTGCTCCGGAAAAACTGCAAGCCGCACTTGCCGCCGCTTACCTTGCAGGATACAGGCTGGCCATGATCCTGGCATCAGCCGGTACACTCTGGCTGGCCGCCGTATTTTCAGATAGCAACAAGGCGTCAGACAGCAGTTACGATTTATCCGGCTGGCAAACCGCCTATATGTTTATGGCGTGTTGTATGCTGCCGGGCATTCTGACCACCTTACTAAGTAAAGAACCAGTCAGCCAGCTACAACAACATCAGACAAGCACCGGTCGTGCATTAAGCCGGTTTTACCAGTGGCTAAAGCAAGCCGTTGTAGCCCCTTTTATTGATTTCTTTCAGCGCTACAAGTGGCAGGCACTGCTGATCCTGGCACTGATCGCCTGTTATCGTTTAACCGATATCGTAATGGGCGTGATGGCTAACGCATTTTATGTCGATATGGGATACAGCAAAGAAGAAGTTGCCAGCATATCTAAAATATATGGTGTCATCATGACCCTTGCCGGAGCCGGTTTAGGTGGGGTACTGATTAATCAGTTTGGTACAGCCCGGATTTTGTTTCTGGGTGCTTTGCTAAGCGCAGCAACCAATCTGTTGTTTGCCGCGCTTAGCCAAATCGGCTATGACCTTGCCTGGCTTACCCTGATTATCTCTGCCGACAACCTGAGTGCCGGTATAGCCACCAGCGCGTTCCTGGCCTACTTATCTTCGCTGGTAAATCTGGCATTTACGGCAACCCAATACGCGATATTCAGCTCTTTGATGTTGCTACTGCCGAAATTTGTTGGCGGCTTTTCAGGTAGTTGGGTAGAACAGTTAGGCTACAGCCAGTTTTTCACAATGACAGCATTATTAGGCATACCCGCTTTGGTATTGATTGTACTAATTGAACGCTGGCGTGCGCATCAATCCTAATTCTGTATAAAACAAAACGCCGCTGGTTAGCGGCGTTTTGTTAATAATCAGGCTGACAAGACCTGCTTTAGACCTTCTTTAGGATCGACATCCAGTGCCTGGCAATAACGGACATATTCAATTACGTCCAGCCTTCTTTCCTGATTCTCTACTTTACCAATAAAAGAATGAGGTGTACCTAAAATTTCAGAAAGACTACGCATAGTGTGGCCTTTTTCCTGACGCTGTCGCTTCAGCCAAACACACAGGCGCTTGTTTTCATCAGAAATAACGCTTTTTGTACCTTTCATGTTTTTTCTTCTCCCAGCGTGTTACGCTTTTATTATTTAAAATACTTCCTGCAAAACTCAAACCCTATTGCAAACGCAATAAGCAATAAAAATCGGTTAATTAAACCACAGGATGCGACAAGCGTACAGCTACAAGCGTTAAAAACTGTAAAAGGCCTTTACAATTTAAGTTGGCTTAGAAAAAAAATGCTTAGACGTCGATTTTTGAGTGTTGCAACTTCAGTTGCCCGGATGAGAAAAAGATCATGATAAAGCTACTGTTTCTGCTACCTGTCGTTATGTGTGCTGTCTGGTACTGGTATTTGCAGCAAAACGGCTGGAGCATAAAACAAGGCCGCAAAGGCTTTGGTTACATCATCGGTTTTAACCTGACCATAGCCATATGTCTATGGATAATTATGCTGCTGACACAGCGTTAACGTGCTGCCAGCAGCATATTTGCATCAAAAATTTTACATAAAATCTAAATAGTTACACCGAAAACGATGAACCACAACCGCAGGTGGTTGTTGCATTAGGGTTTTGCACAATAAAGCGACTGCCCTGCAGCCCCTCAGTGTAATCGACCACGCCACCCATCAGGTACTGTAAGCTCATTGGGTCTACAACCATAGACACACCTTGCTTCTCTACAACAAAGTCTCCTTCGTTCACTTTTTCGTCGAAGGTGAAACCATACTGAAAACCTGAACAACCACCGCCTGTGATATAAACCCGTAATTTCAGATCTGGGTTTTCCTCTTCACTTACCAGCAGCGCCACCTTACGTGCCGCCGCTTCAGTAAATTCTATTGGTACAGCTGGTTCTGACATAACAACTCCACAGGTTTCGCTAAGGCGCAAATTATCTAATACCTGACTAATTTATTCAAGTATTAGGCCGTAATGCCGCTTTATCATTAAATAGCCAGATATTAAAGCTGAATAGTCAGCAACTTATGTTAAACTCTGGTGTACATATTACGGGTGTTATGGCTTATGCAGCGCTGGCAAATCTGGCTTCCGTCGTTACAACGCCGTCTGGCGTTACCACAAACCTCATTGCAACTATGTATCTTAGGTATGCTAGGTGGCCTTGCCGCTGCCATTTTGATTATTTTATTCCGCCTGGCAATTATCGGTCTGCAACTGTTCTTTCTCGAACGCACAGATGATTTTTCAACCGTTGCAGCTGATATCCGCTGGTTGTTACCGTTATGCGGTGCTGCACTGGTTGGCTTAATCGCCTGGATAACCGGCTACAGACATTATCGTCTGGGCATCCCTTTTGTTATCCACCGTATTAAACTGAAATACGGCACCATGCCAACCCGCAATACGCTGAACCAGTTTTTTGGCGGTATTCTGGCGCTTGCCAGTGGCTTTTCAGTAGGACGCGAAGGCCCGTCAGTTCACCTTGGGGCTTATGGTGCCAGTACTATTGGTAAATATCTGCAGTTACCCTTCAACAGTATTCGCATATTGGCAGGCTGTGGCATTGCTGCTGGTATTTCAGCATCGTTTAACACGCCGTTGGCCGCCGTAATTTTTGTAATGGAAGTGGTGCTGCGGGAATATCGGGTGCATGTTTTTATTCCCATTATGCTGTCTTCCGTTGTTGGTGCTCTGGTGACTCAGAGTGTGTTTGGTAATGTAAATGAGCTGGCCCTGCTGAATATTAACCCGATAAGCGGTTGGCACCTGCCTTATCTGGTGCTTTGCGGTATTGTGTTTGGTGCAATCGCTTTCGTATTTAACAAAAACATGATGCGACTAATCAGGTTGTTCAAAAATTGGCCACTGATACTCAGGTTAGCGTTGGCAGGTGCGGTAACCGCAGCCGTTGGTTATCTGATACCACATGCGATGGGGGCTGAAACAGGCGCCATTTTCTATGCCGTTAACGCACCGAATGATGTCGCGCTGCTGCTAACCATCTTTATAGGTAAAATGTTGCTGACGCTATTTGCGTTAGGGCTGGGGGTACCAGGCGGTGTTATAGGCCCGGTGTTTGGTATAGGCATCGTTTTGGGTACTTTGCTGGCAATTATTCCGTCAGCTGTGATGGGTGATAGCAGCATAGCCGGCACCTACGCCGTGCTAGGCATGGCGGGATTAATGGCAGCGACTATGCATGCTCCACTGGCTGCACTGGTGGCGGTGATGGAGCTGGCGCATAACCCGGGTATTATTGTTCCGGCTATGCTGGTAATTGCTACCGCCTATATTACCGGCGTACAGTTTTTCAATAACAAATCGATTTTCCTGCTACAGCTTGATTTTCTGCAGATGCCATACAAACTGTCGCCTGCCGACGATGTGCTACAGAAAGTCGGAGTGTTGGCACTGCTGGACAATCAATATCAATTACTGGATGCCCCGGATGAGCCGCAGGTGCTACAGGCGCTGGATAAACTTGAACCACCGCAGCAACTGTTGGTAAAACGGCAGTCTGAAACAGGGCATGAGTATCTGTTGGCCAGCTACGACGTGCAGCTATCAATGACCGGTGCCAGCGCAGTGCAATATCTGCCGCTGCAGGGGGTAAATCATCAGGCAACGATGGCGGAAGTGTTTGCAATTCTGGAAGACAAGCGTGAAGGTGCAGTTTATGTTTTCCGGGAGCAGGATCCTGCTCAGCTGATAGGCATTATCCGCTGGGATCAGGTACGCAGTTTATTGGTTAAACAGAACAACCTATTATGACAACTTTACTCGTTTTCAAAGCGTTACACGTGTTTTTCATGGTTGCCTGGTTTGCAGGTATCTTTTATCTACCCCGGTTATTTGTCTATCATGCCAGCAGCCAGAGTGCCGAGTGTCATGAAGAGTTTAAGGTGATGGAAAGGCGCTTATTGTATTTTGTCACGCCTTTCGCCGCGCTGACATTAGTATTTGGTTTGTTGCTGGTCTATAGCTACGGCAGTAGCTGGTTTAACGTGAGCAGTTGGTTGCATTACAAACTGGTGTTAGTCAGCTTGCTATATATTTATCATGGTTATTGTTTCAAATTACTGGCGGATTTTAAACACAACCGTAACCGGCGTAGCCCCCGTTTTTATCGTATTTTTAATGAGCTGCCGGTACTGGTTTTGCTAGCCATCATTTTATTGGCCTATCTTAAACCTATGTAGTGCGGCATTCGCTTTTATACGCTGAATTAGCATATAATACGCCGGTCCACAGCCGGTTCCGGCCTCTGTTAATCTCAGCGTAAAAGAGCACAGACTATGAGCTTTAAAGGCGAACACATCCTCTCGGTAAACCAGTTTGATCGCGACACCATTCAGCAGATCTTCCAGATCGCACGCAATATGCAGCCCTACGCCAGCCGGCAAAAACGTACTAAAGTGCTTGAAGGCGCTATTTTAGGTAATCTGTTTTTTGAACCCAGTACGCGCACCCGCGTCAGTTTTGGCTGTGCCTTTAATCTGCTTGGTGGTGAAGTACGCGAGACTACCGGTATGGAGTCATCGGCTCTGTCCAAAGGCGAGTCTTTGTTTGATACCGCCCGCGTGATTAGCAGCTACAGTGATGTTATTGCAATGCGCCATCCGCAAGCAGGTTCCGTTGCTGAGTTTGCAGTAGGCAGCCGGGTACCGGTATTAAACGGTGGCGATGGCGCAAATGAACACCCGACTCAGGCGCTGCTTGATCTGTTTACTATCGAGCGGGAGCTGGCTGCGTCTGGCCAGACTATCGATGGTATGCATATTGCGATGGTGGGTGATTTAAAATTTGGCAGAACCGTACACTCATTATCCAAGCTACTAAAGCTGTATAAAAACCTGCGTTTTACACTTATTTCACCAAAAGAGCTGGCCATGCCAGACGATATTGTCAGTGCAATTGAAAATGCTGGGCATCATGTAACCGTTACCGACGTACTTGAGGGCCACCTGAACGCGGATATTGTGTACCAGACCCGTATTCAGGAAGAGCGTTTTCCTTCAAAAGCAGAGGCCAATTTATATCGCGGTAAATTCCGCCTTAATCAGGAAATTTATACCCGCTACTGCAAATCCAACACTGTCATTATGCACCCGCTGCCACGGGATTCACGAATGGAAGCGAACGAACTCGACAACGATCTCAACTTACACCCTAATCTGGCTATTTTCCGCCAGGCCGACAATGGCATCCTGGTCAGAATGGCCCTGTTTGCACTTACGCTCGGGGTAGAGAACATCGTCAGTGATTATGAATGCGCTGTGCCATGGTACAGCAACAAACACAGTGGTTAATCTTTCATTAACCTGTGTTTCCTTAACAACCGGAATTTGATTTATGTCTTTATCTGCAGAATTATTTCAACGGGCTCAGCACACTATTCCAGGCGGCGTGAACTCACCAGTGCGGGCGTTTAAAAGTGTTGGTGGTACACCTGTGTTTATCGACCGGGCTGACGGAGCCTATTTGTTTGATGTCGATGGCAAGCGTTATATCGACTATGTGGGCTCATGGGGGCCGATGTTGCTGGGGCATAATCACCCGACTATCCGCAATGCCGTTATTGAAGCAGCGCAAAAAGGCTTAAGCTTTGGTGCGCCCTGCCCGGCTGAAGTGACGATGGCAGAGCTGGTGAGTAAGCTGGTACCCAGTATGGAAATGGTGCGTATGGTCAGCTCAGGCACTGAAGCTACTATGAGTGCTATCCGTTTAGCCCGCGGCTATACCGGCCGTAACACCATAGTAAAATTTGAAGGCTGCTACCATGGCCATGCTGACTCGCTGCTGGTAAAGGCCGGCTCTGGCGCTTTAACACTGGGCGTACCTAATTCCCCCGGTGTACCGGCTGATTTTGCTAAGTACACGCTGACAAGCGAGTTTAATAATCTGTCGCAGTTACAACAGCTGTTTGCACAGCATGGCGATGATATAGCCTGTATTATTGTTGAGCCGGTAGCGGGCAATATGAACTGTATTCCACCTGCCCCGGGCTTTTTGGAAGGCCTGCGTCAGTTGTGTGATCAGTATGGCGCAGTGCTGATTTTCGATGAAGTCATGACCGGCTTTCGCGTTGCTCTTGGCGGTGCTCAGGCGGTATACAATGTAACACCTGATTTAACGACGTTAGGCAAAATTATCGGTGGTGGTATGCCGGTAGGCGCCTTTGGTGGTAAGCGCGACATCATGCAGCATATAGCGCCACTGGGTGCGGTATATCAGGCTGGCACCCTGTCAGGTAACCCTATCGCTATGGCGGCTGGTTTAGCTGCCCTGACAGAAATCAGTAAGCCAGGGGTGTATCAGGCGCTGACGGCAAAAACCACAGAGCTTCTTAACGGCTTCAGTGCTGCTGCCGCCAGGCATGGCATTCCACTAACGACGAATCAGGTCGGTGGCATGTTTGGTGTTTTCTTTACCACCGAGAAACATGTCAGCAATTTTGCTCAGGCGACACAATGCAATATTGATGCTTTCAAACGCTTTTTCCACCTGATGCTGGATCAG
The DNA here is from genome assembly GCF_020531985.1 of Rheinheimera aquimaris. Classification (GTDB taxonomy): domain Bacteria; phylum Pseudomonadota; class Gammaproteobacteria; order Enterobacterales; family Alteromonadaceae; genus Alishewanella; species Alishewanella aquimaris. The sequence continues at coordinate 548,124 of NZ_JAJAVQ010000003.1, forward strand.
GGCGTATACCTTGCGCCATCCGCTTATGAAGCAGGCTTTTTGTCACTCGCCCACAGCGCCGAAGACCTGGCATACACTTTACAGGCAGCAGAACAAAGTTTTAAACAGCTTTAACGACGGTTCTGCAACCAAACGATATCTGTGTCGTGTGGCCTCGGCCGCACGACATAGCCGATACCATGACCACCGGAGTATATAGCGACCGGCCATGCCGATGTCCAGGCCTCGCGCATTATCGTACCGTCAGACCAAGAGTAAGCATTTACTGTTCTGTTTTCATTTTCTTGCCAGTAAATACCGGTGTCATCAACAAACCATTGCTCAGCAGTTTGCTTACGCCAGTCAATTAACACAGGTAGTGTTGTCACAGTACCGTCTGCACTAAGCAGCAATAGGCTATCACTCTCATTTTGCTGCAATACCAACGCTTGCTGTGGTGCACACCGCACATCAACGGCCCCTTTGTGCACTAGCTGCTTTTTATTATCGGTTTCGGTAAACAACTGCCAACCATCATCAGTAAGTTCGGTCCAGTACAACCTTCCCTGACAGCTGGCATAACGGCCCGGGTTATCAGGCTGCAGCGGGTACAGAGTCAGGGCACTACTTTGCGGCTCAAGCCGGTACAGTTCACTGTTAATCAGTACCAACAATGATTTCCCATGCCACAACAGCTGCTGCACCTGCTGATCCTCGTTCAAACGCGTCAGTTGTATACTGTCTCTTCCCTGCTCCAGCCAAATCTGGCTATGCCCTGCCCGTTCCGATACAAAAGCCGTTTGTTGTTCTGCCACAGCCAGTAAGCGCTCACTGCGGTTGCTGACATGCCAGGGCACAAAAATCGCATTACTGTCATCAGAGGCTTTAGGCTTAAGCTGAAATATATCTGTTGTATAGTCGAGAAACTGCGTTGCCAGTACCTGTCCCGGATACCTTACGGTCTGAGTTAAATCACGTGTCAGCGCGCCAAGCCCCTGCCAGTTCAGGCTGTTTATATCGAGGATCTGCAGCTCCTGGCTTTGTGGAGCCAACAACAACTGCGTTTCATCCCACCAGGAAAAATGACTAACAATAAAGGGGAAGCGCATCACCTGTTCAGGCGTACCATCAGGTAATGCCAGTTTCAGTAAGATACTGTTGTTCTGAGTTTCCTGCGCCAACAGATAAAGCGTGTCATCAGATATCAGTATGTGCTGCACCGCACGCCATCCGCCTGACAAGGTTTGCAATAATTGTGCTTCAGAGCCAGGCTTAGCAAGCCACAGTTGAACCTGGTTTTTCAGATCGGTATCGAGCCATAGCCAGCTATCCTGCCAACGAACAGTCGCTTGCGGCAGCACCTTATGACAAGGCCACAATGATATAGGCTCAGAAACAACCGGCTGTAATTGTTGACTATAGAAAAAACAACCCTGCCCCGGCTTATTGGCCCTGAACAAAATGCGCTGCTCGTCCTGCCATAGTGCCTGAGAAATCTGCTGGTAGAGCTGTGGTAAATGCGTCACACGCAAATCGGTCAAGTCTTGTATGCTCCAGTTCGACAGCTTGCTGTCGGGAGCCTTGTGCTGATATATCACCTGCGTTTGGGCAGCATTAAGCACCGGCCAGTATTCCTGGCCACTCAACGCACTGATTGGCGCTATGGTATCCGGCAATTTAACCAAAGGTGCAGCGGTATACTTTGCCAGAATAAATGCCAGGCTCGCACAGCCTACCAGTATTGATAACGCAGTCACTGCAATAAACCGCCATGGCCGCTGCTGAGCTATGTTGTCATCAACCACTGCAAACTGTTGGTATTCATCAGCAGGTAAGGAGGTAGTGGCTGGCAATGAAACGGGTAAAGAAACAGGCTGAATTTTCGCCAGCCAGCAGTATCCCTTTTTGGACACGGTAGCAATATAACTTGGCGTCCTGACATCATCGCCAAGTAGTTTACGCAGTGCGCCGACTGCACGCATAACAGCCGCATCTGTGCCTTCATCAGCTGGCCAGACTTTCTCTATCAGGGTGTCTTTTGCCAGCAATACATCAGGATTTTGCAGAAAGAAATTTAGTAAACTGTGTAAGCGGGGTTCAAGTCGGATCATATGATCTGTAGATGGCTGTGCGCCAGCAGGCCACAGCTGACCATAGATCACCTGATAGTACCAGTCGCCAATTTGTACCACAGGGTCCAGATTTGACATTAAGGTCCGCCCGACTTCAAAGTATCTGGGCGGAGTATACCTTAACTATTGGAAATGTTTAGCGTTTCTATTTGTAAGACAGTATTTCAGGCTAGTTTTTCGTTTTTGGTATCCTGAGTCTCTGTTTTAGATTTTGAATCTTTGGGTGTTGCTAATGGGCTATAAACATCCGGATCGCCACAAGCTGGGTACCATACACAGGCTAAGCTATCGGAAAACTTTGCACTGCCATTGTGCGATATAGTTGAATCTGTCTTTGCCAATCCTGTAATAGCAATTAAAACTGTCAAAAATGCAAGCTTGTTCATGTTATTCGCTCTCATGTGTGTTGATAGACGAAGTAACACTAGTCAGCCCGTAGTTGATTATCCCGATGATTTTAGTATAAAAAAATTACAAATAATCTATGGCAACTTGACAGAGGCTACATCAAAGTCCCCTCTAACGGCTTCAAGAATGTAGATAAACTTTTCGTCAGGAGTCAGACTAAATCTACTATGGTAGAGATAATCGACAGTTACAGCATTGCTAATTTCACCGTTGTCAAAGGAGTAATACTTTAAAGAGTACTTAATTTCATCCACTAAATAGGCAAAATAGACCCCTGATTTTGTGGTCTGAAATTTCAGCCAAGCCTGATTTTCAGGCAAGGTAATCGGTATTTCTTGAGGGATTTGTGTATCAAATCGTTGCATATAAAATTTCTTCGATATGGCATCCCGCCAAATACTGTACTTCCCATCATAACTTTCTATGTACAACTCGCGATCGACTGCAAAAACGATAGGGGTGAGTAAATTATCACTAACTTCGTGACTTACGATGTGCCAGCGACCACTTTTAGATTCAGCATAGTAGATCTTTTTTCCATCGTAACTCCACGCTGGCTGACTAATTAGATTGTCGTTGTTTTCAGATAAACGCACCGGGGCTTTGCTATCAGATAATAACCAAATCTCATTATTGATTTGCGCCAACAGCTCTTTGCCACTGGGAGAAAACACTAAACTGCGGAAGCGTTCGTTTTTTTCAAAGAATGTAATCTGTTTTTGCTCTCCGCCGGGGTAGAACAACCAAACCTGTGGTAATCCTGAACGGCGGGAAACGACCGCGGTTGGTCCTTTTGGCAAGGGGTTTGCTTCGGCTAGAGTCTCATTTCTATTTGAGCTGAAAACCGTCGTACTATCCGAAACTGGATTAGTGATCTGGTTCGCGACCTTCTTTATGTTCACATGCGAGAAGTTTCCTACTGAAGCGTAAACAGTATTACTTTTTGCAACCTGTATTTCATGGGCATTAACGTCGGTGTAAGCTAAAACCCGGATATTCCCAGTACGAACTTCGACCTGACTGATAGTATTGGGCGCGGACGGATAAATAATATATCTATCATCATTCGTCCAATCTATATTACCTGGTAATACATCAGTCACCTTAACTAACATTGATGTTTCACGACTGGACAAATCCAGTACCCAAATTTGGGCAGATCCAGCAGCCTCCCTCAAAAAGACCAGCTTGTTGCCTTGATTTGAAAATCTGGCGACATAATCACCGAAGCTGGTCGGGGGCGGTGTCGTTAGCTCTTCAGCGGCACCTCCAGAAACACGTTTAAGCATTAAAATAGTCTGTCTTTTATCACTCATAGTAGGATAAACAAGATACGCACTGTCTGGAGACCATGATAACCTTGACGAAATAGAGTTATCTCCGCATGACACGAGCAATTTATCGTTGGTTATAGTAAAGGAATCACCGTTAAAATCCGCTACCCGTATTTCACATTTACCATCAGGATAAGCACGATGGTATGCTAATTGGCTTTCATCTGGGCTAAATGCAGCACCGAAACTGCTGTATGACGAATCTGTAATTTGGATACGCCGATGCTCTTGTAAATCTTCTAACATCAGCACTGTTACGTTTTCCTGTTCCGGGCTGGCGTAGCTGTATACCAGATACCTCTCATCCTCAGACACATTATGATAAAACTCCAGACCATCAAGTGCAGTGACAGGCTTATACCGCAACATGGGAATATCTGACGCAGTTTTATCCTGTAAATCCGGCGTCGCCGGCCATAACCACCAGGTAATAGCCGCAATAAAAATGAACGCAAAGCCAAGATACCAAGGCCAGTGTGCTTTTTCCTTTTCAGAGCGGTTAATCCCCATCTGAGCTGGTGGGTCATTTTTATCAAACGTAACCTGAGGTTCCAGCACCGTTACCGGGGCAATAAAACGGTAACCTCGTTTAGGAATGGTTTCGATATAGCGAGGCTCGCGGGTATCATCCCCAAGTGCTACACGTAGTACTCTAATTACCCGGGTAACACGCCCGTCTGATACATCCCGGATACCCCAGACATCATGCAGCAGTTCGTCTTTAGTGATCAGCTTGCCCGCATTAGCAATAAAATAATTCGCTACTTTCTGCGACAGGTTATCCAGATCGGCGGTAACGGCAATTTTACCGTCGGCAGCCAGCTGCACCAGCTTGTCCTGCTCTGGTACATATTGCCAATCGCCAACCTGCAATGGTTTATCTAGTTTTATCGCCATAGTGTCAGACAAGTGCTGTTATTCTTCTGTACATTCGGACATTACAGGCATTTCAACCGAAATCGCTGGTAATAACAATACGTTAAAGCAATTTTGTGGTTGGGCATAACCTGTTTTTAACGAAAATGCCTGTAAAGATACCTGTTCAGGCATAGGCCGCAGTAGTGAGCTTACACCTAACTGACTGTATAAACGGCTAAAAACGCTCAGAGCGCCGGTAGAGCCCGTCAGGCCGATAGCTTTATTATCATCCCGCCCCAACCAAATCGTTGTTAGGGTGTTCTGATCAAAACCAGTAAACCAGCTATCGCGGTAATCACTGGAGGTGCCGGTTTTACCTGCAATGCTAAGCCCCGGAAAAGTTGATTGCAGCACTTTGCCGGTACCTGTTTTTGTCGCCTGCATTAACGCATATTGCAACAGATAAACTTCCTGCTCGTTATACCGCCGCGTTAATTCATGCTCGCGTAAATACAAAGCATGGCCGTCGTAGCCTGCTACAGCATGAATGGTTGCCAGTTGCTGGTGCAAACCATTGTTGGCAATAGTCTGGTACAACTGGGTAACTTCGAGCGGGCTTAACTCAACGGCACCTAATAAGGCCGCTGGATGCAGTTTTACTTTTCGTCTGAGACCAAGCCTGCGCAACCCGTCACTGATAGCAGGCAAGCCCAGTTGCAGCCCAAGGCGCACCGTTGGAACATTCAGTGAGTTAGCCAGTGCATCTATCAACATAACAGGCCCGCGGAACTGCTTGTCAAAGTTCTGTGGCTGCCAGTCCTGATCATTGCTACGCAGTCTGATTGGCACATCTTCCAATATTGATGCCAACGTATAACGTCCGCGCTGGGCCAGGGCTTCCAGGTATATGACCGGCTTTATAATACTGCCGATCTGCCGTTTCGCATCGACCGCCCGGTTGAAACCGCCCTGTACTGCATCTTTGCTGCCCAGCATGGCTATTATCTCCCCATGCTGATAATTAGCGGTGACAACTGCAGCCTGAAGCTCTGGGTCCAGCTTGGCAAGCTGATGCTGTACTGCTGTTTCTGCGGCATACTGTGCCTGCGTATCCAGGTAAGTGAATACCTTTATGCCCTGCTCTTTGTCGGCGGCATTAATATCAAGCTGGCGTAACTCTTTTTTTACGGCATCAATGTAAGCGGCATAACCGCTATTGAGGTACTGAGCCCGCGGAATAACAGAGACCGGCTGAGTTACCGCACTTTCGTACTGCGCTTTGTCCAGCAGATGCTGCTCAAACATTAACCTCAAAACAAGATCACGCCGCTGCCGGGCGCGCTCGGGGTAACGACGTGGATCGAAATAAGACGGCCCTTTTAACAAACCAATCATCAGCGCATATTCTGCCGGTTGCAGCTCGCTCACTGGTTTACCAAAATAAAACCGGCTGCCAAGCCCGACACCATGCACCGCATTTGCGTAGTTCTGCCCGACAAACACTTCGTTCAGGTAGGCTTCCAGAATTTGGTCTTTGTTAAAACGGTAATCCAGTACCAGCGCAATCATGGCCTCATTTATTTTTCGCCATAGGGTACGATCGCTGCTCAGGTACATATTTTTAGCCAGCTGCTGCGTCAGCGTAGAGCCCCCCTGTACAGTGCGACCAGCCAGCGCATTGACCCACAAAGCACGTAGCACCGACAACGGCGATACACCATGGTGATGATAGAAGTCACGGTCTTCCACCAGCAACAATGTGTCTTTAAATAGCTCGGGCACCTGCTCCAAGCGCACCAGCTCGCGGTCTTCCTGCTGCGCCGCAACCAGATGCTCTATCAGCTGCGGTTCCAGCCTGGCGAAGTTTAGTGGTTCTTTTTGCTGGCGCTGGGTGATCCGGTTAATGCCGCCGCGATTAAATTCAACACTGAATAACTGCGCAGCTTCAAAACCGTTGATATAGGTAAAAGACCGGCGATATACCGTGACATGATTACGGGAAACACTGTACTGGCCAGGTGCAGACAAAGCGGCATTACGCTGATATTGCAGGCTGTTGAGCTGGTTAATAAGCTGCTGCTGGCTAATAGTCGCCCCCGGCAGTAACTCAGTGCTGCGGGCATAAATCTGTGCCGGTACCTGCCATTTCTGGCCGCTGAACTTCTTGCTGATTTTGCTATCCAGATACACCAGATAAAACAGCAGGATCAGTACCAGCACACAAAGCACCTTCAGCAGCAGTACTGCCGTTTGGCGGAAAAAACGGATCACGGCAGAGGATGAGGTGTTTTGCGAAGGGGCTTTAGAGCGGCCTTTTTTCGCCTGACCGGCATTTTTTGTTTTACTCATTTCAGCATCGCCTTTTTCGTTTTTGTTGTTGGCATTGCCTGTGCCGGATCTTCCGGCCAATAGTGTTTCGGATAACGCCCACGCATTTCTTTTCTTACTTCCTGCCAGGCATTTTGCCAGAAACTGGCTAAATTCTGTGTCAGCTGTAATGGCTGCCGCGATGGCGACAATAACTCAATCGTAATATTGATCCGGCCTTGTAGTACCGACGGAGACTGCATCTGGCCATACATTTCCTGAACACGCACTGAAAGCCGCGGCCCGCCCTCTGCCAGATAGTCAATGCTCAAACGCGACCCGGTAGGTGCTTGCCAGTGGCTGGGCAGCAACTGTTGCAACTGTTGCTGCTGCTGATAACTGAGTTGCTGCAACAACGCATCGTACAGTGGCAACTGTGCCAGCGCCGCACTTTTACTTATTTGCGAAAGCTGATGTCCTAACCAGCTTTCCAAACTATCGAGTAATGCCTGATCAGAAAAATCCGGCCACTCTGTATCACTCTGATACTGGCGTAGCAGCGCAACCCGCGCTTTTAACGACAAAGCAGCCTCCGACCAGGTTAAGCAGCCCAGGCCTTTGCTGCGGATATAATGCAGCCAGGCCTGCAGCTTTTGCTCGGCCGTTAGTTGCAGTGCGGCGGGCTTGGCAGAGAGTACACACTGACCAAAATTCAGTTGCTGTTCGCTGATAAAGCTGGCACTTCTCTCATCCCAGAAAGTACGGGTTTCCCAGTGCAGTTGCGCCTGCCAGTCTTGCAGAATTTGCTCCGGCGTAATACTAAATGCATGATAAATCTGGTTTTCACGGCCAAACTGCTGCAAATGCAATACAACCAGCCACGGCTGCGCGCTAAGGCTGTGGTTATGCTGCAAAACAGCGCCACTGCCATTTGCCAGTTGGTAACCCTGGCCCCGTCTTTTTGCCAGTCGGTCTGGAAAGGCCCGCAAAGCCAGTACCGGCGCAAGTTCTAGCGGTAAAGCTGTCGCCAAATCAACACCCAGCATGCGCGCAAAACTGCAGGCCTGCTGCCACTGCTGCGGTAAGGCATGTTTTAGCCTGCCGAGCAAACTGTATATATCACCCTGCAGTGCACGGGTGTCTTCTAATATTGCTGCCAGCAAACACGCCAGAGCTGTCGCGCCGCGACAGCCTTGTTGTTCAAGCTGTTGGCTGTGCAGCAACATAGCAGCAAAACGGGGGGCTGTGCCCAGGCTGTGTGCCTGCCGGCCAAGGCTGGTAATATTCAGGCTATTGTCTATCAGACCCAGCTGTTGCAATAACTGCTCTGCAACCGAAAGATGCGCGGAGGGCGGTGCAGTCAGCCAGAACAAATCTTCAATTTTGCAGCCCCAGGCTGCAATTTCCAGCCGCAGCGAACTCAGATCACTGGTTTCAATTTCTGCCGCAGTAAACCGGGCCCGGCGTTGCCATTTTTCTGCCGTATCTAGCCGATAACAAATTCCGGCACTGAGCCTGCCTGCCCTGCCGGCTCGCTGTATCGCTGCGGCCTGGCTGATGGCGCAGGTCTCCAGCATACTGACACCGCTGCGTGGGTTAAACCGGCTTTGCCGGCACAGGCCACTGTCAATAACAATACTGATGCCCTCTATCGTCAAACTGGTCTCGGCCAGATTGGTCGACAGTACTACTTTTCGCTTGCCAGCAGCTGGCGGCGCTATGGCTTGCTGTTGTTGCTCAAGCGACTGACTGCCTTGCAATACATACAGCTGCACATCAGCAGCTAAATCCTGCTGTTGCAGCAACTGTAATGTCTGCTGAATTTCATGTTGACCGGGTAGGAATACCAATACACTGCCAGAGTGTCGGCTCAGAGCTTGCTGTACCATACGGGAGATTTGTGTCGCCAGTGGCTGGTTTTCAGGTGTAACGTAAGCCAGCTCTACCGGGTAACTGCGACCGGCACTTTCCAGCACGGGCGCACCGAGCTTATCTGCCAGCAAAGCCATATCCAGTGTGGCAGACATGATAAGCAGTTTGAGATCGTCCCGTAATTGCTGCACTTCCAGACACAGCGCCAGTGCAAGGTCAGCATGCAAGGAGCGTTCATGAAACTCATCGAACAAAATGAGGTCGATATCTCTGAGTTCCGGGTCTTGCTGTAACTTACGTGTCAGTACGCCTTCGGTGACGATCAATAAACGTGTTTGGCTGCTGCTGCGCTTTTCCTGCCGGATCTGATAACCAACAGTCTCTCCGACCCGCTCACCTAACTGCGCACTGAGATAGCTGGCGATGCTTTTCGCTGCTATACGGCGCGGTTCAAGCATCAGTAATTTTTTGCCTGCAAAAGCAGCATCTTGTAGCAGATAAAGTGGCAGGTAGGTCGATTTGCCGGCACCAGGTGGCGCCGACAAGATAATCCTATTATGCTGCTGCAGTAACGTCAGCAGCTGTGGCAGTATTTCCGCGACAGGTAACACAACTTAACCCGTTTTACGCACTAAGGCTGACCATCATCATGTTTAACCGGCAAATTGCGGCCAACTCAGGCCTCGGCCAGTAAAATAGCGCTGATAGTGCGGATACCCTGTCCGGTGGCGCCAGCCGCCCAATAGGCATTGTTGGTATTGTTAAAAGCTGCAGCTAAATCAAAATGCAACCACCCCTTACCTTCATTTGGCACAAAGCGGCTTAGAAAGCCGGCGGCATTACTGGCGCCACCAGCACCGCCACCTTTAACCGGCCGGCTGTTCGCTGTGTCTGCGTAGGCAGAAGGGCACTGCTGCTGATGCCAAAGTTCAAGCGGTAACTGCCAGGTGAGTTCCTGCACGGTTTCGGCGTAAGACAGCGCCTTTTGTGCCAGGGCTTTATCCAACGCAAATAGTGCAGTGTACTCACTGCCTACCGCTGTAACAGCAGCGCCGGTCAGGGTCGCTGCATCAATAATAAGCCCGGCACCACTTTCTGCAGCACACATTAAACCATCGGCCAACACCAGACGTCCTTCCGCATCGGTATTTACAATCTCGACTGTAGTGCCATTTTTATAGGTAATAATATCGCCAAGCTTATATGCATTGCTGCTGATCAGGTTTTCAGCGCAGCATAAAATCAGCCGCACCCGTTTATTCAGCCCTTGCAGTATCGCCAGCGCTAAGGCCGCAGTGACAGTCGCTGCGCCGCCCATATCACATTTCATCGTCAGCATGCTTTCGGTAGCTTTAATTGAATAACCACCACTGTCAAAAGTAATACCTTTACCAACCAAAGCAGCACTGACAACGGCAGAAGCATCCCCGGTCGGATTGTAATCCAGCACCAGCATTGCTGGTTTTCTGGCACTGCCACGGCCAACAGCGTGCAGACCATTCCAGCCTGCATCAAGCAATTGTTGGTCCAGCAAAATTTCACTGCGTACTGTGCCTTTAGCCGCAACGCTTTCAATAAAAGCCAGTGCAGATTTCGCTAATTGTTCAGGGTATAAATCATCCGGCGACTGGTTAGTCACTTTTTTAGCCCAGCTAAAGCAGCGGGCTAAATACTCAAGCTGCATCTTAGTGCTATCGTCACCGCAAAAATGCACAGTGCCGCTTTTCCTGGCTGAACAGAAGCCCTGATAAAATGCCCATTGCAGCTCTTGTGTCCACAGCTCACCGGTTAACTTAACCTCAGTTAGTCCCAGATTGTCTAAACTCCGGCTGGCTTTTTGCACGCTGCGCAGAGCGTCCTGCTGTTTCAAATGGATCTGAAAACCGTTATTTACCGGAGTAAATAACGCTTTTCCCCACTTCTCTGCAGCGCCACCTTGCTGCAGTGTGATCTGCACCACATCTGACATAATCTGCCCTTTTATCACTGTCGTTAAAGGAATAATGCTGAGTGTACCACAAGGTTTTCGTGACAAAACACCGCTACGTTATTTTGCTGCTGCAGCACGGCCAACACTAAGTGATGTTAGCCAGATGAAAAAAGATGACGTTACTGCAAGCAATCTGTATACTTCCGCGTCTTTTAAATCTGATTGCGATGCCAGCAATATTCTGCTATCTATAGCCGCCACATTTTTTTGCTTGGCATTATACAGGAGATGATTATGCCAGAGGGCAATACTACCAAAACGCTGGGCTTACTCGCCCTTGCAGGCGTAGCGCCATATCAGGAAGCTGTCGGGGAAGAGTACATGAACCCGAAGCAACTGGAACATTTCCGCCGCATTCTGGACGCCTGGCGTCAACAGCTGCGCGAAGAAGTCGATCGCACAAAGAACCATATGGCTGACGAAGCCGCAAACTTCCCTGACCCGGTCGATCGCGCGGCTCAGGAAGAAGAGTTCAGCTTAGAGCTGCGTGCCCGTGACCGTGAACGCAAACTGCTGAAAAAAATTGAAAAAACACTGCAGAAGATTGAAGACGAAGATTTCGGCTACTGTGATACCTGCGGCATCGAAATTGGTATCAGACGCTTGGAAGCCCGGCCAACAGCAGATCAGTGTATCGACTGCAAAACCCTGGCAGAAATAAAGGAAAAGCAGTTGGGCGGCTAATATGCCCGGACTCTCCCCCGCTTACACCGGCCGGTTTGCGCCTTCGCCTTCCGGCCCGCTTCACTTCGGTTCTCTCATCGCTGCCCTGGGCAGTTATCTGCAGGCAAAAAGTCAACAAGGTCGCTGGCTGGTGCGGATGGAAGACATCGATACACCCCGTATGGTACCGGGTGCAGACAGCGACATCTTACGCACGCTGGAGCAATTTGGTTTGCACTGGGACGGCGAAGTGTTATATCAAAGTCAACGCCTGGAGCGATATCAGCAGATATTTGCGCATTTACAGCAGCTAAAGCTGCTGTATGGTTGCGCTTGCAACCGTAAACGGGTCAATGAGCTTGGCGGCATCTATGACAACCATTGTGCCACGCTAAACAACCAATCGGGTAACCTGGCATGGCGTCTGCGTAGCCAGGGTGTAAAAACCGGATTTGCCGATTTGGTATTTGGCCAGCAGAGCATTCCTGCTGCGCTGGCAAATGAAGACTATATCATCAAGCGACGTGACGGGTTATTTGCTTATCAGCTGGTCGTCGTGGTTGACGATATTGATCAGGCGATAACAGAAGTAATACGTGGCGCCGACTTGTTAGAGATGACACCCAGGCAGCAGGCATTATGTAACCTGCTCGGTGCCAGGCCACCGGCATATGGTCACCTGCCATTAGCAGTGACAGCGCCCGGCTTTAAACTGAGTAAACAAAACCATGCAGCCGCTGTCAGCGAGTGGCATGTTACCGAAACGTTGCATCAGGCATTGCGATTTCTCGGCCAGCAACCACCGCCTGAATTATACCGAGTAACGGTTGATGAATTGCTTAGCTGGGCGATAGCGCATTGGAACCTGACAAAGGTACCAACACAACTTGAAATAAACAGTACAGAATTTCAATAAGCCCGGTTGGTTTCATTCTTTTTTAAATGCAGCTGCGGTATTATTAGCCGTTTTTTTTGTGCTGCACCTAGCAGCATTGTGCAGGAGAATTATCATTATTTCGCGAGTGTTAGATTTTTGCCGCCGCACCTTTGGCGGTAAGGCCAAAACAGCTAAAACTGTAAAGCCTCATCAGAATGCTGTTGCTGGCAAAGTTCAGCGTGCGCCACGTCAGGCCCCATCTGCCAGTTTGCTACCTGCTGTACAGCGTTTAAGCCGCGACCAGCATGCTATTTCGCGCAAAGACATCAGCCCAAATGCATTGAAAGTTCTGTATCGCCTCAAAGATGCCGGTTTTGATGCTTATCTGGTTGGTGGCTGTATCCGTGACTTATTGCTTGGTATTAAGCCTAAAGATTTCGATGTGGTCACTAATGCCCACCCGGAACAGGTAAAGCAGGTATTTCGTAATTGTCGGCTGATTGGCCGTCGCTTTCGCCTGGCTCACGTGGTGTTTGGCCGTGAGATTATAGAAGTCGCCACCTTTCGCGGCCACCACAGCGGTGCCGATGACGAAGCCGATACCGCACCTAAGCTAAAAACAGCCAGCTTAAGTGACCACGGTCAGATTTTACGCGACAACGTATACGGCACCATTGAAGAAGACGCAGAGCGGCGTGACTTTACCATTAACGCGCTGTATTACTCAGTGAATGACTTTGCCGTATACGATTTTGCCAACGGCACCCAGGCAATAGCTGAGCGCAAAATAGAACTGATTGGCGATCCGGAAACTCGTTACCGTGAAGATCCGGTGCGAATTTTACGTGCTATCCGTTTTGCCACCAAGCTGAATATGCATATAGCCCCGCCTACTGCAGCGCCAATACCACAGCTGGCGGTGCTGTTGAAAAATATCCCGGCGCCCAGGCTATTTGATGAGCTGGTGAAACTGCTGCTTGCCGGTAAAGCCTTTGATAATTTTATGCTGATGCGCGACATGCGCGTATTAAAGCAATTACTGCCGCAACTGGATAAGCTGTTAAAACAAGAACCCGAAGGTAAAGCGTTTCAGCTGGCAACCAAAGCCCTGCAGGATACCGACGCCAGAGTTGATGCAGATAAACCGGTAACTCCGGCGTTTATCTTTGCGGCTTTGCTGTGGTATCCGGTAGAGCTTCGCAGTCAGGCACTGGTGACTGATGGGTTAAGTGAAATAGATGCGATGAACATTGCAATGACAGAGGTGCTGGATGACGTTACCCGCACTATTGCCATTCCTAAGCGTTTTACGCTGTCAATGCGTGACATCTGGGCCTTACAAAGCCGCCTGACTAAGCGCGCCGGCCGCCGGGCGTTTAAACTTTTAGAGCAGCCAAAGTTTCGCGGTGCCTTCGATTTCCTGCAGCTACGCGCTCAGGCCCAAACTGACGACAACAGTTTAACCGAGCTGGCTGTATGGTGGGAACGCTTTCAGTTTGCTGATGAAAGCGGCCGCCTGGCGCTGATTAGCCAGCTAGGCAAAGAAGGTGTAGACAAAGGCCCACGGCGCCGGCGCAGCTATAAACGTAAACGCACGGCAGAATAATGACTAAAGCGCGAGTCTATATTGGCCTGGGGGCCAACCTGAACCAACCGGTACAACAACTGCAGCAGGCTATTGAGGCGCTGCAGCAGCTACCGTGCTCTGAGTTGATAGCAGTATCTTCCTTATACGGTTCTAAACCGATGGGGCCGCAGGATCAGCCAGACTATGTTAACGCGGTTGCCGCATTGGATACCACGCTTGAAGCCGAAGCTTTGTTAGATGCGCTGCAGCAGATAGAGCAACTGCACGGCCGTCAGCGTAAAGCTGAGCGCTGGGGCCCACGCACGCTGGATTTAGACATTCTGCTGTACGGCACCTTGGTAATTAACAGCTCTCGGTTAACCGTGCCTCACTACGGCTTGCATCAGCGCGAATTTGTGCTGTATCCGCTTTATGAAATTGCACCACAACTTCAGTTGCCCGATGGTACTGTACTATCTTCTTTACTTGCGCAAGTTCCGTTAAACGGCTTGCAAAAACTTCCAAGCAGTTGCAGCTGAGAGCACTTTGTGCCATCTTGCGCCACCTGCGTTAATGGTCAGATGAGATTAAAATGGCTAAGATCACCACCGCCGTATTACAGAAAATGAAACAACAAGGTAATAAAATCAGCATGCTGACAGCTTATGATGCCAGTTTCGCTAAATTATTTGCCGAGCAAGGCGTTGAAGTTTTATTAATCGGCGATTCTCTTGGCATGGTGCTACAAGGGCATGACGATACGTTACCGGTAACCGTCAGCGATATCGCCTACCATACCCGTGCAGTTCGCGCAGGTGCACCGGATGCCTTTGTGATTGCCGATATGCCGTTTATGAGTTACGGCACGCTGGAGCAGGCATTGCAGAATGTTGTACCTTTGATGCAGGCCGGTGCCAACATGGTGAAATTGGAAGGCGGAGATTTTCTGCTGCCCACAGTAAAGGCCCTGACAGAACGTGGCGTACCGGTATGCGGTCACCTGGGGCTGACACCACAGTCAGTGCATGTTTTTGGTGGTTATAAAGTACAGGGTAAAACTGACGCAGCTGCCGATGCTATGGTAGCGCAGGCAAAAGCCCTGCAAGAGGCCGGCGCCCAGCTGCTGGTTCTTGAGTGCATTCCAACTGCATTGGCTAAACGTATTACCGAGGCCTTGTACATACCTGTGATTGGTATCGGCGCCGGCAACGTCACTGATGGTCAGGTACTGGTGATGCACGATTTGCTTGGCATCAGCAGCGGCTACATTCCTAAGTTCTCGAAGAACTATCTGGCGCAAACCGGCGAGATCAGAAGTGCCATTGCAGCCTATGTCAGCGAAGTAAAAAGCCGGACTTTCCCTGCTAACGAACATAGTTTTTAATACCGATGAACTTAATTTCCAGTATCGACACACTTCGCCAGCAAATTAGCAGCTGGCGTCAAAACGGCCAGAGCATTGCCTTTGTGCCTACTATGGGAAACTTGCACAATGGTCACCTGCAACTGGTCGATGTAGCTAAAACACGCGCCGACAAAGTGATAGTCAGTATTTTTGTCAACCCGATGCAGTTTGGCAAGAACGAAGATTTAGCCAGCTACCCACGCACGCTGGAAGCCGACTGCGCCGGTTTGAAGCAACATGGTGCAGACGCCGTGTTTACTCCGACACCCGAAATGATGTATCCACGCGGTCTGGACAATCAAACCTTTGTTGAGGTACCCAAACTTGGCGATCTGCATTGTGGCGCCAGCCGGGCCGGCCACTTCAGAGGCGTGTCGACGATTGTTTGTAAACTGTTTAATCTGGTACAGCCTGATGTTGCCTGTTTTGGCCAGAAAGACTATCAACAACTGGCCATTATCCGCCAGATGGTGACGGATTTGTCACTACCTATTGATATTATCGGCGTGCCAACAGAGCGTGCCAGTGACGGTCTGGCGCTGAGTTCACGCAATGGTTATTTAAACGCTGAACAACGTGCGATTGCACCGAAGCTATATCAATTGTTGCAACAGCTACATAACACCATTCTGGCCGGTAATCACGATTACCGTGCGCTGGAACTTGAGGTCAGACAGCAACTGACACAGGCTGGCTTTACACCAGACTATATAGATATTTCAGACCGACATGATTTAACGCTGGCAACGTCAGCAGAGCAGGAAAAAGTCATTCTGGCGGCTGCCTGGCTGGGAACAACCCGTCTGATAGACAACCTTGAGGTTTAAACAACTTAGGTTGTCGCTAAACAGTGACAGCCTAAGCTTTTGATCTAAATAACATTCTTAAATATCTGTCGCTAAGTGACGCTAATTAGCGACAGCAGCCAGCCTACCGAGACGCTGCGTCATCCTCAAGAACACACCAACTTATTGATATTTATAACTTATTATTTTTGGCACAACTACTGCTAACGGTATTACCAGTGCAATGAGACTGCGTTTTGCAGGAGGCTGACTAATGAAAAAAGTAGTATTAACCACACTATTATTGTTGAGCGCTAACCTGGTGCTGGCGAATGAGTTTTTGCAGAAACTAAATCATCACAGCACCGAGCACACCGCATTGTCACAGGACGAGTTGGCAGCTCAGCAAGCGCTGTCAGCGGCCTTAACCGCAGAGACAACAGCGCTGTAGGATGATAAAAGCCATCTGTTATAAGGTGGCTCTGAATTTTGCCGCGTCAATAATGGCCCATAAGTGTGCGATAGCGGCAACGATCGCCGGTACCACCAGAAACCACAACGCATAACCTGCTGCACAGACTACAAAAAACAGGATAGCAGCCAGTATACGGCCCTGTACCAGTTGTCCTAACCCCGGAATAAATACATTACATAGCGCGGCAATAACATTGCCCCCTGAGCCCTGACCTGCCATAAGCTTTCCTCCATTAATATTTCTTAGAATTAATTTTCAATATTTTAAGCGCTTTATTTACTGCTTTAACGTTGCAACAAACTGCTCTGACTGTGCAATCGCTTTATTCATTTCAGCGATCAGAAGGTTAATGTCTTTCTGCACGGAATTAAACTCCCCTTTTAACGCCCCTATCGCTTTGGCATTAAGGTTATGTTTTAAATACAGAGCATTATCTTTAAGTGATGACAACACAGGTTGCATAGTCTGCTCTGCCCGGCGCATCGTTTTCAGCAAACTGGCATATTGCCGTTTGGTTTCGGCAAGCTTTTTGGCGCTGTCTTGCTTTAACTTAGCATTACTGTATTGCTCCAACTCGTCCTGCCACTCATCAAACAGCGCATCAGCCACTGCCTCAATGCTGTCAATGCGGGCACTCACATCTTCTGCGGCTTTGCTGCAAGCCTGATATTCGCTATCAGTCGCTTCGTACATACGCTGTAAATCACCGCCGTCAAACTTGATCAGGCTGCTGAATTGTTCCAGTGCCGATTTAAACTGCTGCTGGGCATCCTGTTGCGATTGCTGGGCTTCTTCTACCCGGTCAACCAGAATGTCACGTTTATGTACGCCAACTTTCTCCATTGCCGAATAGTAAGCACTTTGACAGCCGGCGAGCACCAACAGTAAAGGCAGGGTAAACAATAAATTACGCATAAAAACAGTCCGCTGTTGTAACAGTGTGGTTGGATAATAGCCTGTTAGTTAGCTCAGAACAAACTAACGCTGGCAGCTGTACAACTGTTTTTCCAACGCCATTAATTGCCTGACACCCGGGGTCAATGAAAATCCAAACTGAGGAGGTAAGCCAAGCTGTGCGCGTTTATACTGCCACTGCGCATAAAGATCCCGGTATATCTGCTCATATTCCTGCGGCTCAAATGGCAGACCGCTGGCGCCTCCGGCCTGAAAATGCTTTATTTTCATTTCCAGCGGCAACAGTATATCGGTTAACTGCGGCATCACATCAAAAGCTAACTGCATATAAGCCGCCAACTGATATTCCAAATCCCTTATCTGTACAGCCAGCTCGTTTGCAAGTTCGGGTGATTCATTTAGCTGCTGTGTTAATTCAGAAATTTCAATGCTATAGGTGAAAGCAAAGCCAAAAAAAGCACCTACGTAACCATGTAACCCGGCCTGCTCATTCCAATAACGCGACTGGGCCAGTGCCGATCTGTCTTTAAGTCTTTCATCAAAAAGACTTTTATCAGGTTTGCTATAACTCTGAAATTGAGCATACCGAAGATACTTTTCAGACAACATCCGCATGGCCGATACATTCGCTGTCTGGGCTTCTGCCAAAAGCTCATCCATATTCAGCTGCTCGTAGTAACTGTCAATTAACTCGGACGATAAACTCTGGTTAAACTGCCGAAACTCTTCTGCTGCCGGGTGCGTGTTTATCTGCTGTTGAATGTCGTCGCATTCCACTTGCACAGACTGTTGCGCAGAGTCAGATGATATGTCGCTTGCCATAGTCGGTCCTTCTGTGACCGGCTTAATCGGCGTCTTGCTGTTTTCAGCAATCTCAATGGTGGGCGTGACGGTGCCTTTGCCTGTGTCCGCAATTGAATCAGCCGGCGAGGAATTGTCATGCCAAAACCAGCCCGACACAGCCACACTGAGCACAACCGCAACAGTAAACAGCCATGCCCTGCTTATCATAGCCTTACGCCGCCAGCTCTTTAGCCAGTTGCAGCAACTTGGGGTAAAACTCTTTGTCCAGTTGCGCTATCTGGTCTTGCTCAACCAACACATCGTGCAGAATTTGCTCTGTTGTCAGCGGGTTAGCAAGTACGACTCTGAATACTATCGTTTCCTGCCGGTTGTAACGTGCGGGTGTCAGACGGGTACGGGACACGAAAGATTTACCCTCTTCGCGCTGGCGTTTCTGGATAAACTTGGTCAGGCCATTTAGCAATTCGTTAAAACGCTGCAGTTGCTCAGCATCAGCACCCGCCATCGCTTTTTGCACCTGAGCTGGCACGTAGCGGTATGTCAGTAAACACAGCTCTGGTTCAGTGATAAGTTCAAAATCGATATTGTGGGCGATTAGCGTGGCAAAATAGCGGGCTTTTTCCAGGCTACGGTTAATCAGTATTTCATAGCCGTCACGGCCGATAACCTGTAAACAGGCGTGCACCAGCATTGCCATACCCGGGCGTGATCCCTCCAGCGTCTGGCTGCCTAAATCTTTTGAACCTTTACGCAGAATGTACTCGGCGTGGTGTTCAATTACATGCGCTGCTGATGGGTGTTTAAATACCACCATCCCCGCGCCCATCGGCACATACATTTGTTTGTGAGCATCAATAGTGACGGAGTCGGCACGCTCTATACCACTTAGCAGGTGACGGTACTTTTCCGACAATAAGGTCGCACCGCCCCAGGCGGCATCGACGTGGAAATGACACTGATACTGTTCAGCTAAGTCGGCCAGTTGATGTAAAGGGTCAACATTACCGGTTTCGGTAGTACCCGCCACGCCGACAATGCCCAGCACGCGGATATTCGCCGCTTTAAGCTCAGCCATTTTTTCCGCCAGCAGCGCAGTGTCAATTTTGTTATTGGCGTCAGTCTTTACCGCGATCAGCGACTCACGGCCAATACCGAGCACATCTGCCGCTTTACCCAGCGAGTAATGGCCACGCTCTGACACTAAAATCGCCAGGCCATCATAACCGTAATGTTTCATGGCTTTAAACAAGCCTTCGCGGGCAATACCTTTAAAGTCGCCATCGGCTTTTAACAGGCGGTTACGCGCTATCCACAGCGCAGTAATATTAGCGATGGTGCCGCCAGAGCAAAATGCGCCCAGCGAATGATTGGCGCTATGCATCCACTTTTTATAAAAGCCTTCGCCCTCGCCATACACCAGATGGTGCATCATCCCCAGCACCTGGCGCTCCATTGGCGTAAAGGCTTTTGAGGTTTCAATCTTTACCAGATTCTGGTTAAGCCCCACCATCATCTTCGACAGCGACAGTACAAAATAAGGCAGCGCGGATGTCATATGGCCAATAAAACTTGGTGCAGCAGTATGTACCGAATGCGCTACCAGCTTTTGCATCAGGCTTTCGGCATAATCTGATACAAAGTTTGGCATTTGCGGGATCTGATGCGCCTGAAAATCGCGTTCGATCTGCCATAGCGGCTTTTCTACTGCAACAATACTTTCGCGCAGAAAACCAGCCAGATTCTGCGATAAATTCTGTTCGATGATACTCAGCGTAGAATCAGGTGCTTCAGGTACAGTAAAGATACGCCATAGCGCTTCTTCTGATGCGATTGCCTGTCTTTTACTCGATTCTGTCATGCTGTTATTACTCTGCAAACTGATTTAGCAGTTACTAAAACGGTCGGGAAAAGGCGCTCACTTTACTGCAAGCGCCGAAAAATGTCTGCAAAAAAATAGCTCTGCAAGTGCACCCTCAGCGGCTCTGGCTAGCTACGTAAACCTATACCGCGGTTTATTAAGTACAGAGCAAAGCTGAACAGCACAATGATAAAGCCGACAACGACAGTAAGAGCCAATGTCAGGCTGACATCCGATACCCCCAGAAAGCCATAGCGGAACGCATTGACCATATATACAACCGGGTTTAGCGCGGCAACATGCTGCCAAAAGCCCGGCAACAGTGTTAATGAGTAAAACACGCCACCGAGGTAAGTCAGAGGGGTCAGCACGAAGGTCGGAATAATACTGATATCGTCAAAGGTCTTGGCGTAAACGGCATTAATCAGGCCTCCCAGTGCAAACAACATGGACGTCAGCGTGACGGTAATCACTATCACCGCCAGATTATGGATCTGAATAGTGACGAAGAACAGCGACAGTATCGTAACGATAAGCCCTACCAGCATGCCGCGAGCCATACCACCGCCGACAAAACCCAGCACAATAATGTAATTGGGTACCGGTGCCACCAGCAGCTCTTCGACGTTACGCTGAAATTTAGCGCTGAAAAAGGATGATGCCACGTTAGCATAGGAATTGGTAATCACCGACATCATAATCAGGCCGGGAACAATGAACTCCATGTAAGTAAAGCCACCCATATCACCGATACGTGAACCAATAAGGCTGCCGAAAATCACAAAGTACAGTGTCATGGTAATAGCAGGTGGCACCAGGGTTTGCACCCAGATCCTCAAGAAACGGTTGGTTTCTTTATCGAGAATACTTTTTAGCGCTACCATGTAATTGGCTTTAATCATTTTGCACCTCCGCGGCCATGTTCAACCAGGGTGACAAATAATTCTTCCAGCCGGTTCGCTTTGTTGCGCATTGATAACACCTTTATACCCTGCTCACTAAGTTGGCTAAAAATGGGGTTTAAGCCCTGACTTTTCTGCACATCCACTTCAATACTATGGTCATCCAATGCGCGCCAGTTGAACTCATCTAAACACAGATTTGCTGGCACATCGGCTAAATCCAGCACAAAGGTCTCTACCGTCAGCTTGGCCAGTAATGCCTTCATTGTGGTGTTTTCAATAATCTGACCTTTGTCGATAATAGCGATATTGCGACACAGCATTTCAGCTTCTTCCAGATAATGCGTTGTCAGAATAATCGTTACGCCCTGCTGATTGATGGTGCGCAAAAATTCCCACATCGAGCGGCGAAGCTCAATATCTACGCCTGCGGTAGGCTCGTCGAGGATCAGCAGCTTAGGTTCATGCATTAAAGCTCTGGCGATCATAAGTCGGCGTTTCATGCCGCCGGAGAGCTCACGGGCACGGGCATGACGCTTCTCCCACAGTCCAAGCTGACCGAGGTACTTTTCTGCCCGCTCAATGGCTATTTTCTTCGGTACGCCATAGTAACCCGCCTGATTCACCACTATCTGCAGCACCGTCTCAAACTGATTAAAGTTAAACTCTTGCGGTACCAGCCCGAGTTGACTTTTGGCTTGCTCCAGCTGGCTGTCGATATCGAAGCCGAACACGCTGACTTTGCCGCGGGTTTTATTGACCAAAGAGCTGATCACGCCAATAGTGGTACTTTTACCGGCGCCGTTCGGCCCCAGCAACGCAAAGAAATCGCCCTGCCTGACCTGTAAATCTATACCACTAAGCGCAACTGTTCCGCTTTTATACACCTTATGCAGGCCGGTAATATCCAAGGCTAAACTCAATGTTACTCTCCTGTCTGTGTTGTTTCGCCGCTGTAACCCCAGCGGTTAAGTAACTGATGCGGCACCTGTAAATGATCTAAAATACGCGCCACCATAAAATCGACTAAATCACTGATTTGCTGTGGCTGATGATAAAACCCCGGTGCAGCCGGCATAATGGTGACACCAAGCCGGGCCAACGCCAGCATGTTTTCCAGATGGATGGCGCTAAGCGGGCTTTCCCGCGGTACCAGTATTAACTGGCCTTTTTCTTTTATTACCACATCTGCCGCACGCTCAATTAAATTGTCGCTTGCACCTGTGGCAATGGCTGATACAGTACCGGTTGAACAGGGGCACACCACCATCTGGCGCGGAGCGGCAGAACCCGACGCCACCGGTGAAAACCAGTCATCCTTGCCATAAACCTTTAGCAGTGCCTTATCGCAGCCAAAATACTGCTGCAGGTATTCAGTACATTTTTCCGGCGCGGCCGGTAGCTTAATATTGTGCTCAGTAGCAAATACCACGCGGGCAGCACTGGAGATAAGCAAATGCACTTTTATGCCGTGCGCCAGCAGCAGCTCCAGCAAACGCCAGCCATAAGGCGCGCCAGAGGCACCGCTAAATGCCAGCGTGATCTGTTTTTCGGTGCTCATTTGTGCTCCCATTTCGCTGTCAGTGCCTTGATAAGCTTGTCGTGAATACCACCAAAGCCACCGTTGCTCATGATCACTATGCTGTCTCCGGGCATGGCTTGGTCGGCCAGCAGTTGCACCAGAGCATCAATGTCACGGCTTAAACTGGCTTTTGGCGCTAACGATCTGGCTAACGCATCTAACGACCAGTTCGCATTGGCTGGCTCATACAAATAGACCTGGTCAGCCAACGCCAGCGCCAACGGCAACGCCGCCTGATGCACACCCATACGCATAGTGTTAGACCGTGGTTCAAGCACTGCCAGCACACGCTTGCCACCCACTTTATTGCGAATGCCCTGTAAAGTGGTGCTGATTGCCGTTGGATGATGGGCAAAATCGTCGTATACCCTGATATCTGCGATATCTGCCTTTAGCTCCATCCGCCGTTTCGGCGCAACAAAACGCGCCAGGGCTTCCAGTGCAATCGTTACCGGAACACCGGCATGCCTCGCCGCGGCAATAGCCATCACTGCGTTATCAACATTGTGCTGGCCGTTTAATTGCCAGCTAAGTTCACCGAGTTTTTCCTGCTGATAATACAAAGCAAACTGGCTGCCATCTGTCTGTAAAAGCTCTGCAGTCCAGGCGCTACCATAGCTTTGCCGTTCGCTCCAGCAGCCCATATCCAGTGTCTGCTTTATCGCCGGTGTATCTTCCGGTGCCAACACCAAACCATTTGCCGGCACCATCCGCAGTAAATGATGAAACTGACGCTGTATCGCCGCTAAATCAGGGAATATATCTGCATGATCGTATTCCAGATTATTGATCACCAGCGTACGTGGCCGGTAGTGCACGAACTTAGAGCGTTTATCAAAGAATGCGGTATCGTATTCATCGGCTTCGATAACAAAGAAAGGCGACTCGCCAAGCCGGGCAGAACAGTCAAAATTTTGCGGGATACCGCCGATCAGAAAGCCGGGCTTAAGCCCGGCATAATCTAAAATCCAGGCCAGCATAGTACTGGTGGTGGTTTTGCCGTGGGTACCTGATACGGCCAGCACCCAGCGGTCATGCAACACTTGCTCGGCCAGCCACTGCGGGCCTGAGGTATAACGCAGGTTAGTATTCAGCACATGCTCTACTGCGGTATTACCGCGCGATAAGGCATTGCCAATAATCACCAGATCGGGGGCCGGTTCCAGCTGTGCCGGATCCCAGCCCTGTGTGAGCTCGATGCCCAGTTGCTCAAGCTGGGTGCTCATTGGCGGATAAACGTTTGCATCTGAGCCGGTTACCTTATGCCCCAATGCCTTGGCAATAGCCGCAATACCACCCATAAAGGTGCCACAAATACCGAGAATATGAATATGCATACCAAATCCTGAAAGTTAACTGCCGCCATTGTAGCAAATGCGAACTTGTTGGCAGTAACAACTGCAATTTACACAGAAATTCATTAAACTACGCCGCCTCTGCAGCTAACACAACAACAGATAAGGAACCTTCACATGCGCCGCATCTCGCCCGTACTACAACAGGATGGAGTCGACAGCGACCTGATAGCTCTGATCAAAACCATACTGGCAGCTTGCCGGGAAATATCGTTCCGCGTAAGTCAGGGTGAACTGGCTGGTGTATTAGGTTCTACCCTTGGCGAGAATATTCAAGGGGAAACGCAGAAAAAACTCGATATTATTGCCAATGAGCTGCTAAAAGAAGTCATTCTGGAAACCGGCGTCGTTAAAGCCATCAGTTCAGAAGAAGAAGATGACACCGTCGCCGGTAATCCAAATGGTAAGTACCTGGTGACCTTTGACCCGCTGGATGGCTCCTCTAACACCGACATCAACAGTTTAATCGGCACCATTTTTTCTATTTTGCCGGCGCCGGCAGACAAAGATGCTGCAGATGCCAGCATGTTTTTGCAACCGGGCACAGCGCAACTGGCGGCAGGTTACGTTTTGTACGGCCCGTCAACTATGCTGGCGCTGACTACAGGCAAAGGTACCCGCATTTATACGTTGGATAAAACCTATGGTGGTTTTCTGTTAACCGAAGAGCAAGCCACCATACCGAAATACACTGCCGAGTTTGCCATTAATATGTCAAACCAACGCTACTGGCAGGCACCGATGCAAGCCTACATCAATGATTTACTACAGGGCAAAGATGGTCCGCGTGGTAAAAACTATAATATGCGCTGGATAGCCGCCATGGTGGGTGATGTGCACCGTGTATTATGCCGCGGTGGTATCTTTGCTTACCCGCGAGATACTAAAGATGCAAACAAACCGGATAAGCTGCGGCTAATGTATGAAGCCAACCCGATGAGCTTCCTGGTAGAACAGGCCGGTGGTGCAAGCTCAACCGGGTACGAGCGTATCATGGAGGTTGTGCCGGTAGATATTCATCAGCGCATTGCCGTCATTCTGGGCTCAAAACATGAAGTAGAAAGCTGTGTAGCCTATCATCAGCGATAGCCATTTTTAATTGCGGCGCTATAATAAGCGCCACTTTTTCGAAGCGATTTTAACGAACTAAAGGACCAGGCCATGAGCTTAAGTGATGTAGCCGCAGGTAAGAACCTGCCAGAAGAAATTAATGTCATTATTGAAATTCCGGCCAATGCCGACCCGATTAAATATGAAGTGGATAAAGACACTGGTACCGTCTGGGTTGACCGTTTTATGGCAACACCAATGTTCTATCCATGTAACTATGGCTTTGTTAACCAGACATTATCGCTTGATGGTGATCCGGTAGACGTATTGGTACCAACACCATACCCGCTGGTACCCGGTGCAGTAATCAAATGCCGCCCGGTTGGTGTATTGTTTATGTCTGATGAGTCAGGTGAAGATGCTAAAGTCATTGCCGTACCGGTAAGCAAACTGACTAAGTTGTATGACCACGTTAAAGACATTAACGACGTGGATGAACTGCTGAAAAAGCAAATCCAGCATTTCTTCGAGCGCTATAAAGAGCTGGAACCTGGCAAGTGGGTGAAAGTAAACGGCTGGGGCGATGCCGAAGCTGCTAAAGCCGAGATTATGACCTCATTTGAGCGTGCGAAAAAGTAATTTCCCCAAAGGCCCGGCTTCACCGGGCCTTTGCATTTTATGCGTCTGAACACCAACAACTACAAGCATTTACGTCAATAAAGCACTATACTGCGCAAAAACATACTCTCATAATAATTATTCAAACTCACAGAGGCATGCTGTATGGATGTGTTACGACGTCTGTCTATCGCGAAAAAAATCTATTTAATCCCTGTCATTGGTACTCTCAGTTTCGTTATCTATCTCATACTCGCCAGCATAACTGCGCTCAATAACGTTAAAACGCTGGAACAAACCCGTGACATCCAGTTTCCGGTATTACAGGCATCCCAGCATGCGCAGGTACTGCTTGAACGGGTAAAAGACTCACTGGCCAGTGCCGTAACAACCGGAGACAGCGAGGCATTAGCCGGCGCTGCCACCTTTCGCAGCTCACTGACCGAGGCGCTGAATAATATCAGCCGGTTAAACAACGATTACGCCAGTGACATTAACAACATAAAGCAGAGTTTTGATAGTTATTATCAGGCTGCTTACAGCGTTTCTGAGCAAATGATTAATAATACTGCAGACTTCAGTACACTGGCGCAGCGCTCTGCAGCAATGAACTCAGACTATGACAATACTGCCCGTTTACTAAGCCGATTCAGCAATACCAAGCTAAGCCAATTTACCACATCAATTGATGATGCCAGTGAACAGGCCGGCACCCTGATTACTGTCGGTATCGTCATGGGCATTATTACCACACTGGTGCTGTTTGGTACGGCTTTTCCAATCGCACACGGTATTCAGAACAGCCTCAGCAGCATGATACGTTCGCTGCAAAGCCTGGCAAAAGAAGACGGCGATTTAACGGCCCGCATTCATACCAACAGTAAAGATGAGCTGGGCGACCTGGCACACTGGTTTAATACCTTTATGCAAAAGCTACAGCACGTGGTCAAAGACATCATTAACACTGCGGTGCCATTATCAAAACTGGCAAAAGATCTGCATCAGCTAACTGACGATACCAATAAAACAATATCTAATCAGCGCAGCGCGGCTAACCAGGCTAAGCATGCGGTAGATGACATGAGCGCCAGCGTTGTCGCGGAGGTAGCCAGCGCCAACGAAGCTGCAGCTGCTGCAAACCAGTCCAGCGATGCTGCCGATCAGGGCCAGAAAACGGTTATTCTGACGGTAGAGAATATTCAGCAGTTAGCTGGCAATGTGCAAGAAGCATCTGACGTCATTACCCAATTGGAAAAAGATGCCAACCAGGTCGGCACTGTGCTAAGTGTTATCAAAGGCATTGCTGAACAAACCAACCTGCTGGCATTAAATGCCGCCATAGAAGCCGCCCGTGCCGGTGAACAGGGCCGCGGCTTTGCGGTGGTGGCGGATGAAGTGCGCACCCTGGCATCACGCACACAAAAGTCGACCGAAGAAATACAGCGCACGATTGAGCAGCTGCAATCGGCCGCACGCCTGTCAGTACAGAAAATGCAGCAAAGTACAGCCCAGGCCGGCAATAGTGTGCAATCGGCCAATCAGGCCGGTGATGCACTGCAGCTAATCACACAAAGCATTGCCCAAATCCGCCTGATGAATCAGCAAATTGCCGACGCAACAGACGACCAGCAGAAAATGGCCAGCGACATCGTCGGCCATGTAGATGCGATCTTCAAAAATACCGAGCACAGCTCACAGAGTGCTGGCCATATCGCTAAAGCCAGCAGTGAACTGGCGACACTTGCACATAATCTGGAAGACATCACCCGCCTGTTCAGGGTCTGATGACAGGAAAAAGCCGGCTTATGCCGGCTTTTTATTGCTTACCTTGCGTAGTAGCCATCCGGTACGTTCAGTTTCGCCACCCCCGAAGCCACTGCGGCTTCTGCCACAGCACGGGCAACCCTTGGCAGTAACCTCGGATCCATCGGTTTAGGTATAATGTAGCTGCTCCCAAAGCTCAGCTCACCGACTTTAGCGGCAGTCAGCACTTCCTGCGGTACCGGCTCTTTAGCAATAGCACGGATGGCATGCACTGCTGCCAGTTTCATCTCATCATTAATTACGCTGGCGCGTACGTCCAACGCACCGCGGAAGATAAACGGAAAGCACAGCACGTTATTCACCTGATTCGGGTAGTCTGAACGGCCTGTCGCCATAATGATGTCATTACGGGCTGCATGCGCCAGCTCCGGCTTAATTTCCGGATCGGGGTTAGAACAGGCAAAGATAACCGGCTTTTCAGCCATTAGTTGTAATGCCTCAGGAGGCAATACATCCGGCCCGGATACACCAACAAATACATCAGCCCCGGTTAATGCATCTTCCAGCGTGCGCTTATCGGTATTGTTGGCAAACAGCTGTTTATACTGGTTGAGGTCGTTACGGCGGGTATGGATCACCCCTTTGGTATCCAGCATGTAGATATGCTCGCGCTGAGCGCCGCATTTAATCAGTAGTTCCATACAGGCGATAGCTGCTGCGCCCGCCCCCATACACACAATAATCGCTTGCCTGATGTCTTTGCCCTGGATTTCCAGCGCATTTAACATCCCTGCTGCTGTCACGATGGCTGTACCGTGCTGATCATCATGAAACACCGGTATTTTGCAGCGCTTAATCAGCTCTTTTTCAATCTCAAAGCACTCTGGCGCTTTAATATCCTCCAGGTTAATACCACCAAAAGTATCAGCAATATTAGCAACGGTATTAATAAACTCTTCTGTTGAACGATGTGTTACTTCGATATCAATCGAGTCAATATTGGCAAAACGTTTAAACAGTAAAGCCTTGCCTTCCATCACGGGTTTGGACGCCATAGGCCCCAGATTACCCAGCCCCAGAATAGCAGTGCCATTGCTTATTACCGCCACCAGGTTGCCCTTAGCTGTGTATTTGTAGACATTGTCGAGATCGGCAGCAATTTCCCGCACGGGCTCAGCAACACCCGGGCTATACGCCAGCGCCAGGTCGGTTACGGTTTCTGCCGGCTTACTGATCTCGATACTGATTTTGCCGGGGGTGGGTTCTGCGTGATAACGCAGCGCCTGTTGTTTGAAATCTGCCATAGGTTCTATCCTGCTGTCTGTAGGGCTAAGCGTATTGTTATTATGGTGTCGCTACGCAAAAGGAGGCTTATTCTAATGAGCACTAACCGATAAGAGAAACGGAATCAGTCTGATCGTACCAGCGCAAGTCTGCTTGAAATGCCATAACACTTTAGTCGTAACCCTGTTCGTTATAACAACTAAACACTGTGCAGCCAAGAGACGTCCGGCCACCCAAATTACAAATGAGCACTGTGACTGCATACCAATGCGTAAACATGCGCATAAAGATGCCTTTCACTGTGTACTGCCTTCAGCTTGGTTATGGAGCTATTGGGAAATAAGTGGCAATAAGCATATGAAATATAATTAAAATTGTATATTACGAAGGCAACCTGATGACGGGGAGGTCGAAGACGAAAACTCATAAAAATATTTTTTCGCTAAATAACGGCTATTTGTACAAAAAACACTCAAGCTACAGAAACAAAAAAAGCACCCGTGGGTGCTTTTTTGCTGAACCTGGCAAAACCGATTAACGGCTGCCCAGAACAGAGAAACGTTTTTTGAAGCGATCTACACGGCCGCCTACGTCCAACACTTTCTGCTTACCGGTGTAGAACGGGTGGCAAGCTGAGCAAACGTCCAGGTGGATGTCTTTGCACAGTGCAGATTTAGTTTTGAAAGAATTACCGCAAGTACAGGTTGCCGTAATTTCTTTATATTCTGGGTGAATACCTGGTTTCATGGGTTACCTCGTTAGGCCGTATCGCTATCTGGTCAAACAATTTGCCAGACACCATACGTAATTACAGTTAATTTAGGGCGCGTAGCTTAATTGATAGCCGCTTAAGTTGCAACAGCTTCTGTCTTTACGCTGATATTTTTTGTTTTGCTTGGCATTTTTGTACCCTGTCCTTACACTTGAAAACTGCTTTTAACTGGAATTCTGCTGTGACTGTAGTGCGTGTGGCCCTGCCGGTGCCACTGAGACAACATTTCGACTATCTTATCGAGGCCAATGCGCAGGTACAGGTTGGCTGCCGCGTATTGGTGCCTTTTGGTAACCGCAAACTGGTGGGTATTGTCTGGCAATTAGACCCAAACAACAGTTTTGACAGCAATAAGCTAAAACCGGTGGTTGCAGTGCTTGATACCGACCCGGTATTGCCGGCATTACTGTGCCAGTTACTTAGCTTCGCCGCCGATTATTATCATTACCCACTGGGCGAAGTACTGATAAGTGCCTTGCCTGCCTTGTTGCGCGAAGGCCGCAACCTGGCGGATTATCAGCCAAAGGCTTATCAACTGACCGATAATGGTAAACAACTTGACGCCAGCACATTAAAGCGCTCAGCGAAACAACTGGCATTATGGCAGACATTGCTGCGCCATCAGCTGACCGAATCGGCCTTACTACAACAATACAGTCGCGCCACGTTAAAGCAACTTATCGACAAACAACTGGCTGAAGAGATAATAGTCCCTCCACAACCGTTTTCAGCCCCGCAAATAGCAGCTAAAGGCTTAAAGCTAACCGCTGCGCAGGCCATGGCCGTAACTGCGGTAACCCAGGCCTTTGGTCGCTTTGAACGTTTGCTGCTCGAAGGGGTCACCGGCTCTGGCAAAACAGAAGTGTACCTGCAGAGTATTGCCAGCCTGCTAAGTCAGCAACAACAGGTGCTGGTAATAGTGCCTGAAATTGGCTTAACGCCGCAAACGCTGGCACGCTTTCAAGCCCGTTTTGATGTACCGGTGTTGTGCTGGCATTCAGCGCTAACAGATAGCGAGCGCTTACATTGCTGGCTGCAGGCCAGTACCGGTGCCGCCGCCATTATTATCGGCACCCGATCTGCGTTGTTTTTGCCGTTTTGGCGCCTGGGGCTGATTATCATTGATGAGGAACATGATCAGTCTCTTAAACAGCAGGATGGCTTTCGTTATCATGCCCGTGACTTAGCCATTAAAAGAGCGGCACTGCATCACTGCCCTATTCTGCTTGGCTCTGCCACTCCAAGCCTTGAAAGTCTGCATAACGCGCTAAGTAAACGCTTTATCCACTTACCTCTGCCGGATCGCGCTGCCGGGCAAGCCTTGCCTCAGTTTGAGCTGGTCGACTTGAAACAGCAGGTGTTGCAGTTTGGTTTGGCCAGCCAGACTCTGGCAAAAATTAAACAGCAGCTTGCTCAGGGAAGTCAGGTAATGCTGTTTTTAAACCGGCGGGGTTTTGCGCCAGCACTCAGCTGCCAGGAATGCGGCTGGTTGACAGAGTGCCACCGCTGCAGCGCTTTTACCACCTACCACAAACAAAGCCGCCAGCTGGTGTGCCACCACTGCGGTGCCAGTAAAGCCATACCGCGTCAGTGTGGTGGTTGTGGCAGCACCCAACTCAAGCCCCTGGGTCAGGGCACAGAGCAGCTGGAAGAAAATCTACAGCAGCTCTTTCCCGATGTCGCTATTACCCGCTTAGATCGGGATAGTACAAGGCGTAAAGGAGCATTGCATCAGGCGCTGGAGGATATCCACGGCAGCGGTGCAAGGTTGATAGTCGGTACCCAAATGCTGGCTAAGGGGCATCACTTCCCCAATGTCAGCCTGGTGGTGATTGTTGACGTAGACGGTGCCTTATACAGCAGCGATTTTCGCGCGCCGGAACAGCTGGCACAGCTGTTGACTCAGGTTGCAGGTCGTGCAGGCCGTGGCAGCTGCGGGGGTACAGTGTTGCTGCAAACGCATTATCCTGAACACGCATTACTACAGGATATTATCAATAACGGTTATGCTTCTTTTGCCCGCAGTGCGCTGTTGGAACGGCAGCAAACCTGTTTACCACCGTATCAGCACCTGGCGATGTTCAGTGCAGAGGCACATCAAACTGACCCGTGCCAGCAATGGTTACAACAGGTTGCCGACGGCATAGCCGCTGTTGCCACTGTGCAATTGCTTGGCCCTATTCCTGCGCCAATGGAACGGCGGGCGGGCAAATATCGCTGGCAGCTGCAATTATATAGCGCCAACCGCAGCAGCATGCATCAGGCTTTAGAGCATATATTGCGCCTTGTCAGCAGCTGGCCACTTAGCCGCAAGGTAAAATGGCAGCTCGACGTAGACCCGACAGATCTGACCTGACGCCGCGGCTTGTGTTTCTTTTTCTGCTTAACCTTGTAGAATAGCGCTCAATCAGGAAGTAACAGTACCCGCTATCTATGCCTCAGAAAGACTATGTCAGAGCCAGCCGGCCGAAAGCAAAACCGGCCAGAGCCAGTAATGCCCGTAACAGCCGTAAAGCCGCTGCGCCAGCGCCGGCTAAGCCGTGGCTGTTGCTGATCGTTACTTTTGCGCTGATCAGTGGTTTTATTTACTTTTTGTGGTTTTTAAATCAGCAACCTGCTGCCCCCACTCCCGTCGCTAAACCTGAAAAAACCGTGAAGAAGGATGAATTGCCCGCCAAACCGACAGCCGAGCCCTACCAGTACATTAAAGAGCTGGAAAACAAAGAGGTGAAGGTTGAAGTGACCGAGCAAAAATCAGGTGGGCCCTATCAGATGCAGTGTGGGTCATTCCGGGCAGAACAGCAGGCTGAAACGATGAAAGCCCAAATTGCCTTTGCCGGTTTTGCTTCGCAAATCCGTCGTACTGAAGGTAGCAATGGTGTCTGGTACCGGGTTGTTTTGGGCCCGTATGAGTCGAAACGACAAGCAACGGCCGATAACAACCGCCTGCGTCAGCAAAATATTAATACCTGCCGGATCTGGAACTGGTCTTGAAATCGCACTGACGCAGCCACACTTATGCCCTAAGTTAATCACGCCACAGGGCTAATTCATGACTACTATTGTTTCTGTTCGCCGCGATGGCCATGTCGCCATCGGCGGTGATGGCCAGGTTTCGCTGGGTAATACCGTAATGAAGGGCAATGCCCGTAAAGTACGCCGTCTGTACAACAACAAAGTGATTGCCGGCTTTGCGGGCGGCACAGCTGACGCATTTACGTTGTTCGAGCGTTTTGAAGCGAAATTAGAACTACATCAGGGCCATCTGATGCGCGCCGCCGTTGAGCTGGCTAAGGATTGGCGTACCGACCGCATGCTGCGCAAACTCGAAGCTCTGCTCGCAGTAGCTGACGCCAATACCTCACTGATTATTACCGGTAATGGCGATGTTGTGCAGCCAGAGCAGGATCTCATTGCTATAGGTAGTGGCGGACCTTATGCCCAAGCTGCTGCAACCGCCTTACTGAATAACACTGACCTCAGCGCCCGTGACATCGTTGAGAAGAGTCTGACTATCGCCGGTGATATCTGTGTCTATACCAATCACCATCAGACCATTGAAGAATTATAAGCAGGTATCCTATGTCTGATATGACCCCAAGAGAAATTGTACATGAACTGGACCGGCATATTATCGGTCAGAACAAAGCCAAACGCGCGGTAGCCATTGCACTGCGTAACCGCTGGCGCCGCATGCAACTGGACGCGGCATTGCGCCAGGAAGTGACACCGAAAAACATTCTGATGATAGGCCCTACCGGTGTCGGTAAAACAGAGATAGCCCGTCGTCTGGCAAAACTGGCGAATGCGCCTTTTATCAAAGTCGAAGCGACAAAATTCACTGAAGTAGGTTATGTCGGCAAAGAAGTGGAGAGTATTATCCGCGACCTGGCTGACAGCGCCGTGAAAATGTACCGCGAGCAGGCAATTGAGAAAAACCGCTTCCGCGCTGAAGAAGCCGCTGAAGAGCGTATTCTCGATGTATTACTGCCGCCAGCCAAAGATGGCTGGGGTGATGCAGATAACAAACCAGCATCAGACAGCAGTACCCGCCAGGTATTTCGCAAAAAACTGCGCGAGGGGCAGTTAGACGACAAAGACATCGAACTTGATTTAGCCCAGCCGAATATTGGTGTGGAAATTATGGCGCCGCCGGGGATGGAAGAAATGACATCGCAGCTGCAAAGCATGTTTCAAAGCCTTGGCAGCGAGAAAAAGAAAAAGCGCAAACTGAAAATCAAAGATGCGATGAAGCAGCTGATCGAAGAAGAAGCCGCTAAACTGGTGAACCCGGAAGAGCTAAAAGCCCAGGCACTTGAAGCAGTAGAGCAAAACGGCATCGTGTTTCTGGATGAGATAGACAAGATTTGTAAACGCGGTGAAACCAGTGGCCCAGATGTATCGCGCGAAGGTGTGCAGCGTGATTTACTGCCGCTGATTGAAGGTTGCACCGTAAACACTAAACATGGCATGGTGAAAACTGACCACATACTGTTTATTGCCTCCGGCGCCTTCCAGATGAGCAAACCGTCAGATTTGGTGCCAGAGTTGCAAGGCCGTCTGCCAATCCGCGTGGAACTGGAAGCACTAAGTGCAGCGGATTTTGAACGCATCCTGACCGAGCCAAAAGCGTCGTTGACTGAGCAAGCCAAAGCCATGCTGGCAACAGAGGGCGTTAATCTGAGTTTTAGCGAGGATGGCATTAAAAGCCTGGCAGCAGCAGCCTGGCAGGTTAACGAAACTACCGAGAATATCGGCGCGCGCAGGCTGTATACCGTGATGGAAAGACTGCTGGAAGAAATATCTTACGATGCAGCTGACCATGCCGGTGAGCAGATTGAAATCAATGCCGCCTATGTGGAAAAGCATTTAGGCGCGCTGGTTAAAGATGACGACTTAAGCCGGTTTATTCTGTAATGACCGAACTGCGCACTGTAAACACTGCTGGGACTGACGTAAAAGTCAGTACCCTGCACTATCACCGTAAGCGCGATGAACTGGATGTAATTTTCAGTGATGGCGAAAAGGCGGTATTCAGTGCGGAGTTTCTGCGTGTGTTCTCACCGTCGGCTGAAGTACGCGGCCATGGGAAGCCCAAACTGGTCAGCAATAAAAAGCAGGTTGCTATCAGCAAGATATTGCCGGTTGGGCATTATGCAGTGAAACTGGTGTTTGACGATGGCCACGACAGCGGCATTTACAGCTGGCATTACTTGCAGCAGCTACATAAGCAGCAACAAAGCTTATGGCAACAGTATCTGGCACAACTCGCTGCCGCTAACGCTAACCGCGATAGTCTTATCGCGGTTAAATTTCAGCCTTAAGCCGATTTCTTAAGCCTGGAACCGGTCTACTGACTGATGCAGATTTGCCGCTTGCTGAGCAACTTCTTCGCTGATGGCAGCATTGTGCCGTGCATGACCATAGGTTTCATCCGATAAATCACGAATTTTCACTACGTTTTTATTTACCTCGGCCGCAACATGGCTCTGCTCTTCAATTGCCGCAGCAATTTGTGTTGTCATGTCCATAATATTGGTTACGTCCTGGGTAATTTCACTGAGCAGCTGCATGGCAACATTGGCTTGCTGCGCACTGTCGCTGCCATCCTGCCTGCAGCCTTGAATTACCTGCACGATATTAGACGTACGGCCCTGCAAACCATGCACTATGGCTTCGATCTGGCGGGTTGATTCCTGAGTGCGCATAGCCAGATTACGGACTTCATCAGCCACCACAGCAAAGCCTCTGCCTTGCTCGCCTGCACGCGCCGCTTCTATCGCCGCATTTAGCGCCAACAGGTTAGTTTGTTCTGCAATGCCACGGATCACATCCAGCACCGAGCCTATCGTTTTACTGTCTTTCTCCAGCTCAGCCACCACATTCGTCGCCTCTTGTAAGCGGTCTGACAAAGCATTAATACGCTGCACCGTCTGCTGCACTTCGCCTCGGCCACTCTGGGCATTTTGATTTGTCGCTTCGGCTTTTGCTGCTGTCATTTCAGTATTGCCGGCAATTTCATTAATGGTCGCGCCCATTTCAGTAACGGCCGTTGCCACCATATCAGTTTCGTTTTGTTGCTGCTGCATGCCCCGGCTGGTATCAGCGGTAGAGCGCGCCAGCTCATTGGTTGCGGTGTCGAGCATTTCCAGCGCCTGATTAACCGTTTTGATCAAATCCTGAAAATCACCCAACATGGCATTAAAATCTACCGCCAGCGTGGTCATCTCGTCATTGCCAGCCACCGCAACACGCATGCGAAAATCATTGTTGGCACGGATCAGACCAATTGCCTGGCATACCTCCATCACAGGGCGCAAAATACTGCGACTGGTCAATGCCACCAGCAGCAGCACGGTAGCAAGTACGATGACAAAAATGGCCAGTGCCAGCTGCTGAGTAGAACTGACAGAGTCGCTTATGGCCTTGGTTGTTTGCTGCTCCAGCTCCTTCAGGCTGGTTTCAGTGCTGTGAATAGCGGCGCGCATCTCACCGGTGGCACCTTCTGTTTCGCTCAGTCCCATCTGGCGCATCGCATTTACCAGCTCAGTGAAACTCTGGTTGTAACGCTCTGCCAGAGCTTTGCTGGCAGCATCTGTGCCCGTCTGTAGTAAAAGCTGTGGAAACAGCGCATTAAACCGCTCTGCATAAGCCATATCTTTGCGTAATAAAAAATCTTTCTCTGCCCGGCGTAACTGCAACACCAGTATGGTCAGGTTGTCCTGCCCTAGTTGATCCAGCCGCTCTTCCAGCTGCTGCACCGTTTGGCGCAGTTCTCCCATCAGACCTGACTGCGCATCCAGCCCCAGGCGCTGCTGTGACTCAACCAGCTGATTGAACTTTTGTTGATAGCTTGAGGTATAGCCCGAAAAAGTGTGCAGTGGTGTCTGGTCTATACCATGACGCTGCAATAACGCATCCAGCTCTTCGGTATGCTGCAGCATCAGCTGATAATGGTCATTCAAGCGCTGCTGATATTTCAGCTCAGTGCGTGCCATAAAATCTTTCTCATGGCGGCGAAACATCAGCACGTCAGCACTTACCTGCTCAACCAATTGCTGCGTTCTCGCCAGGCTGGTTAGCTGAGCGCCCTGATAAAACAGAATAAATAGCATTATCGCCATAGCGATAACCAAAGCGCCACCATTGATAAATAACCGCTGTTTTATCGACAGTTTCCTTAACTGGCTCATAATGCAATCCCATTTGTTAACAACTCTTTTGAGGATAGCGCACTACAAAATAAAAATTCGGAATTTTGCGACAGAAATCTCAGATGTATAACATGTAGGAACACAATGTACACAGAGTCCCCAGCAGCGCGCCGGCAATGACATCCAGTGGAAAGTGAACGCCCAGCATAATGCGGGACAGGCCAATACACAGTGCCCAGCTTAATGCCAGCGGCCAAAATAGAGGATAATAGATAGCGACTGCCGTCGCGACGACAAAAGCACCCGCGGTGTGCCCCGATGGTAAACTGAAGCGATCAGAAGGAATAATATGCGCATGGATAAAAGCACTGAGTACATCCGCAGGTCGGGGACGCTTAATAGCGTTTTTCAACAGCAGATAAAGCGGTAGTTCAAGCGCAAAGCTATATAACAACAACTGGCCAAAAGAAGGAGCCGCATTTATTTCCAGTACCAGCAGCATTGCCGCCAATAGCAGATACAAGGGCCCATCAGCCGTTTTTGACAGCCAGTAACTGGTAGTAAACATAAACCGCGAAGAGCTGCGGTTAAACAACCGGCAGAAAGACGCTTGATCCCACTGTTCAAGACGTTTTAGTAACATGGCCCAGCCCCGTCATCAGCGTTGACTGAACTCAGACTAACCTTGCTTTATGACGCTATAATGACACCGGCTGACGGGCAAAATTGATTGCGTCCTGCTCTGACAGAGGTTTTGCAAAATAATAACCCTGCACAGTGTCGCAGGACAAGTTGCGCAGCAACTGCAGTTGCATTGCCGTTTCAACCCCTTCCGCGAGAATACGTTTACCCAGGCCATGCGCCAGTTTAATCATTGTTTTTACGATAATCATGTCTGAGTCATTGCCTGCCATATCCATGACAAA
The DNA here is from genome assembly GCF_020531985.1 of Rheinheimera aquimaris. Taxonomy (GTDB): domain Bacteria; phylum Pseudomonadota; class Gammaproteobacteria; order Enterobacterales; family Alteromonadaceae; genus Alishewanella; species Alishewanella aquimaris. The sequence goes on from NZ_JAJAVQ010000003.1 coordinate 585,760, forward strand.
GCTACGGTCGATTTTAATTTTCTCAATCGGCATACGGCGTAAATAAGCCAGTGACGAGTAGCCGGTACCAAAGTCATCAATAGATACCCGAATACCCATCTGCTGCAGCTCCAGTACATGATTAGAGCCTTTTTCCATATCATGCATTGCGGTATTTTCAGTGATTTCCAGCTCAAGTAGATCCGGAGAGATTTTGTATTGCAGCAACAGCTGCTGAATTTTCTGTTTCAGGCCATCCTGCTGAAAATGTAATGGCGACATATTCACCGCCAGCGGTATCTGTAGCTGCTGCTTGCGCCATTCGCTGATGGTTTTCACCGCCTTGTGCAAAATCCAGAAATCAAGTTGCCGGCTTAATCCTAGTTGTTCAACAAAGGGTAAGAACTGCCCTGGCATCAGAAAGCCTTTTGTCGGATGCTGCCAGCGTATTAACACTTCAAAAGCTTCAAGCTTATTGTCACGTAAATTGATCTGAGGCTGGAAATACAATACCAGCTCATCGTTACGCATGGCTGACAGCAACTCGGTTTCCCAGCCAATCAACCGGGCGGATTCATCTTCCATACCGGCCTGATAAGCCAAGCTACGCTGCTGCAGCCTTTTAGCCTGGTGATAGGCAATATTGGCTTTTTGCAGCAAACTTTCTGCAGTCATTGCATCTTCCGGCGCACTGGCAATGCCTATAGTACAACTAAGCTGCAACGGGCCGCCCGCCAGATCAAAGCTTTTCTCAACCAATTGCTGTAAATGTCTTAATGCAAACTGGAGCTGAGTAGCGGTTTTAATGTCGGTTAGTGCCAACGCGAAAATATCGCCGCCGGTGCGGGCAACCAGAGCCGGTTTTAAAATGCTAGCTTCAAGCCGCTGATTCAGCTGGCGCAGCAAAATGTCGCCTTGTTTTAAACCTACCGACTCATTAATTGTTTTGAATTTATCCAGCCCAAGCATCAATAAATAAGTTGAAGCAGAGGCGGATTGTTGCAGTTTCTCTTGCAGCATTGTAAGCAACGCATCGCGGTTCAGCGCGCCGGTAAGTTGATCATAGCGATCCAGATACAATGCTTTTTCACTTAACTGCCGGTTGGTATTTCGCTCGTGTTCATGCAACCAAATCAGCAGTGCCAACCCAAGGCAACTTAATAAAAATAGCTCTACGCATTTATAAATCAGTAACAGTTGGATATCGGCAGGCTGGCGCGTACTGAGCACTTGCCAGATGGTATAGGCGATATAAAGTACGCCCCACAGTGACATACTAAAAACCGCGAGGCGCTGCCCCAGAGCATTATCTGTGCGCTGCAACAAACTGACTGCCGCAGTGAGCAGCAATATACCCATCAGTAATAAGCGGAAATAGAGTTGAAAATAGCGCTGCCAGGCGTCAATAGCTTCACTCCAGCCAAACGGCGCTATGCTGACAACCGCGGCGGCGCTAAGCAATACTATCAGCCTGGCGTTGGATACCCGACTGAGTAAATGTGTGCCACTGCCCCGCGTTTGCACCATCCCCCGCAGCAGATAAACGGCAAAGCCGTAGCTGCAAAACACGACGGTAAACTGCATGATTGCAGCCGGTACAAGACTGGATGGCGTTGCCCACTGCAGCAAAATCATCAACTGATAGATGCCAAATGCTAATAAGGCAAAAAACCAGGACCGGATATAGCTTTGTTTGTAAACCAGACTAAGACGCCACAGCAGATAACTGAGCAGTAATGCAATGCCCATCTCTGTCAGGTAAATAGCAAGTCTGGAAAATATTTCTGGCGCCACGGCAGATACCGGTTGAGTCGTCTCAATACACAGTAACAAATAACCTGTCTGCTCGACAACACGCATCGTTCAAATCTGCGAAAACCCAGTAATAATAATAGTTTGAGCTTGCCTAAGTCAGCGCTATACTGTGAACAGTCGTTTCTTCCCTGCCGGAGCCAATTATGGAATACAACACATCAGAGTTATGTGATCTTTATGCCGATTTAGTTGATGTGGTGGAGCCATTATTTGCCAGCTATGGTGGCCGTCGGTCGTTTGGAGGCCAAATCCATACCGTAAAGTGCTTTGAAGACAATGGTTTGGTCAGGCAAATGCTCAGTGAGCCGGGCGTTGGTAAAGTACTGCTCATCGATGCGGGAGGCTCTGCCCGACGTGCCATCATTGACGCTGAGCTGGCATCAATGGCAGCCACAAATGGCTGGGAAGGCATTGTTTGCTACGGCAGCGTGCGCGATTTAGATTTACTGGAAGATTTCGACATCGGCATTCAGGCGGTTAATGCAATTCCGGTTGGTGCTGATGATAAAGGCTTTGGCGAAACGGAAGTACCGGTCAATTTTGCTGGTGTGACCTTTTTACCGGGCGACCATCTCTACGCTGACAGCACTGGCATTATTATGTCTCCTGACGCACTGGATATTGAATAAGACGACACAGCCTGATGCTTAACCTTTTCACCAGTTCGCAGTTATCTCTTTTTTGCACCGCACGTAGCGGGGAAACCCGTTTAGGTCAGAGTATCACCCTGCCAGCCCCTGCAGCAGATTTATCGCAGCAACTGAGTCAGGCTGCAGCAGAAGGCTGCCAGTATGTATTACTGGGTGTACCGGAAGATATAGGGCCCAGGGCGAACTTGGGCCTGGCAGGCGCAGATAAAGGCTGGCAGGCGTTTTTAACTAAGTTTTTAAACCTGCAATCAAATGAATTTATTCCGGCAAAGCAAATCCTGCTGCTTGGCAGTATTGAATGCAAAGACTTGCAGCAGCGCGCTGACGTAACAGGCAATGGCCAGAGCGCATCACCTGAGCTGTTGCGTCAACTGGTTTCTGAGTTGGATGAGCGCGTTGCTGCTGTGGTGCAGGCAATATTTGCCGCCGGTTTATATCCACTGATTATTGGTGGTGGCCATAACAACAGTTACCCGTTGTTAAAAGCACTCAGTTTAAGCAGTGGACAAAAGGCGAACAGCGCCAATCTGGACCCTCATTCAGATTTCAGGCCATTGGAAGGACGGCACAGTGGTAATGGCTTCAGTTATGCCCATAACGCTGGTTATTTAGAGCATTATTTTGTTTTGGGGCTGCACGAGCTGAAGAACTCAGCCGCAACGCTAACGCAGTTGCGTGAAGCTGGCGCAGAATACTGCAGCTATCAGCGAATTTTTGTCCGGCAGGAACTGCATTACCAGCAAGCGCTGGATTTATGTATTGAACACGTCGTACGCGGCCAGGGCGATATTGGCATTGAACTGGATACCGACAGTATCAGCCTGATGCCCGTCAGCGCCTTTACCAACTGCGGCTTAACTGTGCACAATGCCGAGCAATTCGTATTTCAGCTTGCCAAACTGCCGCGTAGCCGTTATTTGCATCTGGCGGAGGCGGCGCCAGTTCAGCATCCTGCAGGGTTATCCGCCGGGCTTAATGAAGCCGGGCAAGTGTTGGCTGCGCTGGTAGTAGCGTTTATTCAGGGCAAGCAGCATCAGGCTACCGCAATTTAGTATGTTGTTGCTGCTGCCAGTGTTTTAGCCATACGGCAAAGCCACTTAATTCAAAAGGTCTGGAATACAAAAAACCTTGTCCGCGGTTACAGCCCATACGCAGCAGTTTCTGTTCAACTTCTTTTTCTTCAACACCTTCAGCTATTACACCCAAGCCCAGATTGCGCGCCATATCGATAATGGCACCGGTAATAGCAGTATGAATGTCAGACTTGTGCAGATCGTTTATAAAAGAGCAGTCAACTTTAACAGACTGCACCGGCAGTTGCCGCAGATGGGATAACGAAGACAGGCCCGTACCAAAGTCATCCAGCATCAGCTCTACACCCATTTTGTGCAAACGCTGCATCATGCTGATGGATTGTGACGGCCGGGCCGCAAAGGCACCTTCTTTTATTTCCAGAATAAGTTGTTGCGGCTTAACATTATACTTCGCAAACAATATATCCAGGCTGTCGATAAGCTCATCCTGCAACAGATCCTGACTGGAAATATTTACAGCAATTTTACCCTCCAGTCCGGCTTTATCTAACTGCGCAATGGTAGCTATAGCCTCCGTCAATACCCACTGAGTCAGCGGATATATCACTCCGGTCTCTTCTGCCAGTGCCAGAAAACTATCAGGTGTCATCAGCCCCCGGCTCGGATGCCGCCAACGCACAAACACTTCACCAGCCAGTACTTCACGGCTTTGCATATCCACCTGCGGCTGCACATAAAGCGCAAGTTGCTGCTGCTCTATTGCCTGGCGCAGCTCAGCCATCAATGTCAGTTTATCGGTAGAGTAATGCAGCATATCCGCGCTGAATACCTGGCTCTGGCCCTGTAACCAGCTGTGATGCTGTAATGCCAGATAGGCCCGCTCCAACAATTCACTTAGCTGTGTGCCGTGCTGTGGGTAATGCGCAATACCGGAATGCAGCTGATAATCGATAGCGCAGCCATGCACTATCATGGGCTCAGGTACTGTTTTCTCCAGATTGTCAGCCAGATACTCTGCTAAATTTGGTTTGTCGTTGCACGCAATCCAAACAGCAAAATCAACGCCTCCCAGGTGACACAACCGTACAGGCGCCTGCTTACGAAACTCGAATGTCAGCGCCTCGTCCGCCGTTTTTAACTGTTCATTGATGCGCTGAGCTATCTGCGCCAGCACCAGATTGCTATTGCTATGGCCAAGCAGATGGTTAACCTTGTCAAACTGACTTATTTTCATCAATAATAGCGAGAATGACTGCTCGGGGGCTTTTTTCAGCAGTTTATCCAGCTGTTGCTGCAGAAAAAATTTGTTCGGGAACCCGCTGATATCATCATGCAAAGCATAGAACCCCAGTACGGCTTTTTCTGCAGCTTTATACGCCTGCAGCAGCTTACTCAGGCGGGATTTCAGCCTAAAGATGCTGATAGCGGCCAGAGCTAATGCAATGCTTAGCAGCCCAATAGCAGTATATAATGCCTGTTCAGTTTGCGCCGCTACCGGAAAACTTATTACAAACAGACTACAACAACGAAAAGACACCGCGTTACTCCAGTGCAATTTATGCTACTAGCTTAATCTAAATTACCCTGAAGTAAAGCAATTCACATCCGATAGTTAACTTCTTTACCATTAATAATCAGTTGCTTAAGTTGATTAACACCAAACTGGTAGCATAGCTCTGCAGGTTGGTTGATGCCATAGCAGGCAAAATCCGCTTTCTGGCCGACAGCCAGCGTCCCCCTATCTTTTAACCCCAGCGCCAAAGCTGCATACCGGGTCACGCCCAGCAACGCCTCTTGCGGCGTTAAACGAAACAAAGTGCACGCCATATTCAGCATTAGCGGTAATGAGCATAGTGGTGATGTGCCAGGGTTAAGATCTGTCGCAACAGCCATCGGAACCCGATACCGCCGTAATAATTCAATAGGAGGCAATTGAGTTTCCCGTAAAAAGTAATAAGCTCCCGGTAGCAATACGGCAACAGTACCGGCCTGCGCCATAGCAGCAACACCCGCTTCATCCAGAAATTCTATATGGTCGGCTGATAAGCCGCCAAACTCTGCAACCAGTGCACTGCCGCCGATATTCGATAACTGCTCAGCGTGCGCCTTCACCGGTAGCCCCAGCTCACTGGCAACAGAAAAGACTTTACGACTTTGCTCTGTGCTGAAGCCGATACCTTCACAAAACACGTCTACCGCATCTATCAGTTTTTGTTGCTGCAACACCGGCATCATCTGACACACTGCATCTATGTAACCATCAGCATCGTTTGCAAACTCAGCTGGCAACGCATGGGCACCTAAAAAGGTTTTTTGCACTGAGACCGGGTGACAACGCTCTAACTCGGATGCAACCTCAAGAATTTTTTGCTCTGTCGCTAAATCCAGCCCATAGCCCGATTTAATCTCAACCGTGGTTACGCCTTGCGACAACAGCACATTAAGCCGATCTTTCGCCAGCACAAAAAGCTGCTCGTGGCTGGCTAAGCGCGTTGCTGCCACAGTTGAGCGAATGCCGCCGCCGGCTGCTGCAATTTGTTGATAGTCAGCACCGTTTAGCCGCATTTCAAATTCATTAGCCCGGCTACCGGCGTATACCAGATGAGTATGACAGTCGATAAAGCCGGGCAATATCCACTGCCCTTTGGCGTCATATATAGGGGTTGTTAAACTGTCAAAAGCCGGCAAGTCGCTATGTCTTCCGACAAAAGCAATTAAGCCATCTTTTACCGCCAACACGGCATCTTCAATACTGCCATAAGGCTCTCCATTATCGGTCATAGTGGCAATACTGGCATTTATCCAGATAGCATCGAACTGTTGCATAGCGGTTCTCCTGACTGCGGTGTTAAAATTATTCTACACCACCAACTTGTATATACAACAAAGCTGCAGTATTTTTTATCCAACCAACAGGAGGTGTTATGGCAACGGCGAAATTTGCGGAAATAAAGGAATTCATACTGGGCCAGATTGAAATAGCAGCCTGGCCAGAACATAGCAGGGTACCTTCTGAAAACGAACTGGCTGAACAGTTCGGTGTAAGCAGGATGACTGCGCGCCGGGCACTGCAAGAGCTTACAGAGCAGGGCATTTTATACCGCACACAAGGCGTTGGCAGCTTTGTCGCCGCACTGAAATCTCAATCTTCTTTGCTGGAAATCCGTAATATTGCTGATGAAATACACAGCCGGGGGCATGCATATAGTGCACGCCTGTTGCAGCTTACGGAACTGCCCTGCCCTACAGTAGTGGCCAGCGCACTTGGGCTGCGCCGCAATGATCCGGTGTACTTCTCGTTAATTGTGCACCTGGAGGATAATCAGCCACTACAACTGGAAGCGCGTTATGTCAGCCCGCGGTTGGTACCGGACTATGTAAAGCAGGATTTCAACCAGCAAACCCCACACCAGTATCTAAGTTTCATTGCACCACTGACAGAAGCCGAGCACACTGTAGAAGCGATATGGCCAGATGATTTTACCTGTAAACATCTGATACTAAAAAAAGCTGAACCCTGCCTTAGACTAACCCGGCGCACTTTCAGCCGTGAAGGAGCTGTCAGCCTGGCTTACTTAACATCGCCCGGCAGTCGTTATCGTTTGGGCGGCCACCTTAACTTTTCGCTACAGCAGAATTGAAAACTCAAAGCAAATACCAGCATTTGCACCGACATAAAGTAGCACCAATTTAGTGCCGCTGCCCCAAATTCGCTCATGTTCCGATTTACTGGCTAGACCAGTCTAATTTTCTTTGTTAATTTCAGGTTGTTTCCAATGCGTCTGGTGTCTATGTTTAAGGCACTGTAACAGTGCGGAGTTTGCCTGAGTGTTTACATTAAAAGTTGCCCATAAGGTCATCATTGGCTTTGGTTTTATTGCCCTGCTACTTTTACTCTCCAGCGGCTCTGCATTAGTCAGCTTTTCCGCAGTTACCCGATCCAGTGAGCTGGTAAATCAACTGGCTGTGCCTGTACAACAACAAAGTAATATGGCGCAAATACAACTGCTGAAACTGGCCAAATTATCTGCATTAGGTTACACCGCTGACAATGCATCTGCCATCAGCCAGTATCAGCAACAGTTTAACACTGGCAGTGACGTTCTGCGAGGACAGCTAGCCAGCCTGACACAGCTTACCCGCAACGAGCCTTCCTTTACTCAAACACTCGGTACTATTGATAATCACTACCAGCAGTACGCCTCAGCAGTTAGTGGCATGTTTAGTAGCCTTCTGAACAGCATTGCTCTGCAGCGTCAGGTCAGCGCAGAATTGAAGGAGCTTGAGCAACTGATTGATAATATCGGTGCAAATCTGCTGGATATTTCTTACCTTGACCTACCAGGCGGTGAGCAACAAATGGAGCTGATCGCCGGCAGTGCCAACCGCATCGACGGGCAATTGCTCGGGCTACTTAACACATTAAAAGAGGTGGCCGGATATACAGAGTTGACAGCAGCCGAAGCAGCAGGCGAAAACATAAGTTTTGCCCTTAGTGATATGCAGGCCAATATTGACTATATGGCTAACCTTGTCGCCAGACAGAACACTGATGGCTTATGGCAGGCCATCACTGAACAGTTAGCAAACTTAACCGAAAAGCTAGCAGCAGACACCAGCCTGTCAGAACTTAAACTACAACAAGTCAAAGCACAGCAAGAAGCCAGGACACAGCTTAATTTATCCGAGACAAGGGTTGAACAAGTCGTCACAGCACTCGATACACTGCTGACCGATGCTGATACACAGTTTAGCCTGCTACAGCAAAAAGTATCAGACACCGTCAGCTCAGGAAGCACCCGCACGCTCAGTCTGATGTTAATTCTTGTTATTTTGGCAGTGGCTGCCGCTTATCTGACCATTAATGCTATGTTACGCCCACTGGCCGGCATTAATAAAGTGCTGGGCGACATCGCTGGTGGCAATCTCACTCGCAAACTCAACATAACAAACCGGGACGAATTTGGCGCTCTGGCAGCTAAAGTAAACAGTCTGATTAATTCGCTAAGTGCGCTGATTGTCAATATCCAGCAGAATGCCAGTGACCTGAGCCAGAACGCCAGCCAATCAGCTTATGAAGTTGGTGAAATTAATGATTCATTGCAGCATCAACAGCAACAGATTGCCGAAGTTAACCACATCACCCGGCAACTGGCCGACAGTACAAGAGAGATAGCACGCCAATCTACTGAAACGACTTCTGCGATGCGCCAGGCCTTAGAGCAAGGCAAGCAGATAGATTTAATTGCCGGGAAAAATAATGAGCTGATTAACCGCCTAGCACAGCAGTTAACCACCACCAGCACTGCGATGAGTCGCGTCAATGATGAAGCAAACAATATTGGTGGAATCCTGGCGACGATCAGAGGCATAGCTGAGCAAACAAACTTACTTGCGCTAAATGCCGCTATAGAAGCCGCGCGCGCTGGCGAACAAGGTCGCGGGTTTGCTGTTGTAGCAGATGAAGTTAGGTCTCTGGCTGGCAGAACCCAACAAGCTACTGACGAAATCCGTCAGATGATTGAAACTCTGCAATTGCAAAGCAAGCAAGCTGTATCCGAAATAACTGACGGTAAGACAGATGCCGATCTCTGTGTTGCACAAACTCTTGAGTTGGTATCGGCGTTGAGCCTGGTAACAGCAGCTATCGCGCAAACTCAAACTATCAGCAACAGTGTCCATGCCGCCACTGAAACTCAGTTGGCACTGGGCAACACCATTGACGATAACATGCAACAAATGATCGACGTAGCTCACGTCAGTAGCGAGAAAGCGCAGCGTACGTTACAACACAGTGATGGTGTATCAGAGCTGGCTGCAGCCTTACAGCAAGCTGCAAGTACGTTTAAGATATCCTGACTAGCGCTGAGGCAAAATAAGGTAGCGGCATCCTGCCACCAGGTGCATTCCCATGCTTAGAAAAAGGCTGGACAATGTCCAGCCAGGCAGGAAGTACTTTATGTCCTTTTGTTTTTATCGATTCCATTCGCACTTCATAGTGCCAAATATTCTTAAAAAAACCCGATGAAAATATGATATCAGCTTAAACCATGGCAAATTGTTGCACACGCTGCAATTTTTGTTGCTTTTTCAGGCTTTTCGCATCAAGTAACTCAATATTGGCTTCACGGGCGAAAATCCAGGCCTGGCTGCTAAAACCAGCAAAGCTAACCACCACACCACTGGTAAAATCAGCTGCCAGCATTTGCTGAAACAGCGCTCTTATCTGATTAATATCAACCGCTTGCTCTTTTTGCTGCAGCAATACCAACTTTTCAGTATCCTTTGCTTGCAGGCATTTATACTCAGGGCTTACACGGGAAGAATTACACAGTTTACCCTGTCGTAATAAAAACTGCTCAGCCTCCTGCAAAAATTGGTTCTGCTTGTCTTTTGATGACAATAAAGTACGCAGAGGCATAGGAAAACCAAACAGGCGATGCTGCTCGTCAAGCTCAAAGAATGCCATTACATTAAATATTAATGCGACAACAAACATCAGAACAAAGGTCCACAGCATAAAAGCTGACCAAAAGGCCGACAGCACCCAGTTATTATTACTAAGCAGTAACGAATGTTCGGCAAACAGTAGATAAATAGCGCCGGCAATAATACCAAGGGCAGTACTGACTGAAGAAATGACCAACCATTTATTTTTCATAACACCCTCAACTCCATCTGTTGAGCACAGAGTATCAGGCGGCAGAAATATTTTTTCTTAATAAGAAGCTGATAAATGCTTTATAAAAGCTATGATAGAACAAACAACGTTCAAAAACAGTATGTTAAAGCATCAATCGCTGACGAAAAGCGATACTTGAAATCAAACCGAAGACTAAACTTTTCAGCTAACACACGGCGAGATTGAGTGGCATCGCAGATAAATGTCATCTCTGTTTGCGCCAATTCAGCAGCCCTTAAATAGAATTCCTCACGTGTTATCGGTGCAGGGCAGCTCAGGTTGTACAGCCCGGACAACCAGGTATTGTCAGCTATCAGTGTCCTAACCGCTTCCAGAATATCCAAGGCATGTACCATATTCACTGCGCCATCCGGGTTGGACAGCGTTTTACCTGCCACGCTGTGCCCTGGATGTCTGCCCGGCCCCATCAATCCGGCTAGACGCAGCGTAATACAATGCGGGAATTGCTGTAACGCCTGTTCCCCCGCGTATAACAACTGCACTCTTGGGTGCTGGCTACATAATTCACTGCTCTCATCGACCTTGCCTGTACATCCCTGGTATATGCCGGTTGAACTGAAATGGATGACCGCCGTACTTTTTGCCTGCACCATCAACTGATACAAATTTTGCAGGGATGTCTGATAATTATTGCCTGTCTCACCGCGCCCTGGCGGGATTGCACATAACACCAGCGCATCATGGAATAACGCCAGCGCCTGCTGATTCTGTGTTAAATCTGGCTGCCGCAAATCGAGTACAAAACCAGACATTGCTGTGGGCAGATTAGTCAATACGTCTGCACTACGGCGTGTCACATAAAGCTGATGACCATCCTGCTGCAGTGGCAACGCCAGTTGCTGCCCCAACCAACCACAACCCACTATTATAATCTTCACGCTTTGTGATCTGCCTTGCCTGTTGCAGGTAATACCGCATAGCGGCCATGAAACTCTGCGCAAACTTCACCGGCGGACAGAATCTGCACCTTAATTTTCTGTACAGCTTTGCGTCCTTCCGCAAGAGGCATTAAATCGCCAACGCAATGCTGCAATACGCAACGAGCAACGGGTTCAGCAACAACCGGCTTGATATAACGGATATCCGCGTTTGCCAGTACCTGATCGCCCTGCAAACCAAGCGCTCTCAATTGCAGATATAACATCCCCCAACCTGTTAACGTCGCCAAGGTGTAAATACTGCCAGCGAACATTGTCTTATGCAGATTGATATTTGGCGCCATCGGCGCTGCGCAGCGGAATTCATTGCCATCGAAACTGTCGATATTCAGCTGCATAAATTGACTGACCGGGATGGTTTGCTGCCAGGTCTTACTTAGCTCATCACACCATAATCTGAACTGAACGTCGTCTTTGGCAAGACGTACTGTTTTACGCATAACATAGTGACGAATACCAAACTGCTCCGGTGCTTCTGACATACTGTGGTAGCCAGAGCGCTGATAAAAAGCTAAAGCGCTGTCTCGGGCATTGAGCTGAACATGGGTACAGCCCCATGCTGCAGCCTGAGCTTCAAGGCCTGCCAGGATCCGGCTGCCGGCACCTTTACCCTGGTACGCTGTCGCAACCGCCATATACCTGACCTGTGCTGTAGCAGCATCTATTTTATGCAGCCTGCCCACTGCAGCTATAGTGTTGTGCTCATCAACCAGCATCAGGTGATAAGCGGTATCCTCCAACGCGTCCCGCTCTGACCCAACCGGCTGCTGCCAGGGTTCACGCAGTATCTGCCAGCGCAGCTTATAGTAATCCTGCCACTCCTGCTCTGTATCGGGCGAGCGTAATTGCCAATGCCGCATAAAGTACTACTCCGGATACTAATTCTGTAATAAAAAGGTCACAGGCCCGTCATTAATGAGACTAACCTGCATATCAGCGCCGAATTGTCCGGTAGCGGTATTAATACCAAGCTCCTGACAACAAAGGACAAACTGCTGGTAATACTGCAGCGCTTTCTGTGGCTGCGCAGCTGGCGTAAAACTCGGCCGCAGACCAGATTGAGTATCCGCAGCCAGTGTAAACTGCGACACAACCAGAATATCTCCACCGGCTTGCTGCACATTCAGGTTCATTTTACCGTGAGTATCAGCAAACATCCGGTAGTGACAAACTTTATGTGCCAGTTTACTGATATCGGCTTCGGTGTCGTCGGCTTCAACCCCCAGCAATACCAGAATGCCGTTGTCTATTTGTGCAATACAACGCTCGTCAACACTGACCGATGCCTGCTTTACTCTTTGTATTAATGCTTTCAAATTATCAATCCGTCTTCACTTCTGGTTCTGGGCTGATTTGATCCGGATCATCGGCATCAGCGGGTTCAGTGTCTGCGGCTATTTGCTGCAGTAATGCAGTCAGCTCCGCTCCCAGCAGTACGACCAACCAGCACAAATATACCCAGACAAATAGAATAGGCACCAGGGCAAGTGCGCCATAAATAGTGTCGTATGAAGGAAAATGGGCGATATAAAAGCCGAAGCCGCGCTTGGATAACTCAAACAACACCGTCGCCAGTAAAGCGCCATAAAAAGCATGACGTGAGCGCACTTTAATGTTGGGTACCACAACATAAAGGATAAAAAATGCCAGCATCGAAATAAGGTAAGGCACTATCCCCAGCGCGAATGTTGATAAGCCTGGCGTATAATTCTCTGCAAAACGGGTCAGCCCTACCAAATATGAACTCAGTACGATAGAAGAGCCGAATAATATCGGCCCCAGTGTCAGTATCATCCAATAGATGGAAAATGAAATAATCGGCCTGGGCCGTTTTGTCACCCGCCAGATCTTATTCAGCGTCTTATCAATATTGTAAATCAGCAGCAACGCTACTATCACCAGCGCCGTAATACCTACTGCGGTCATACCGCCGGTATTGCCAATAAACTGACTGATATAGGTTTGGATCTCCTCTCCACGGGATGGAATGACGTTGGCGTAGACAAAAGTTTCGATACTTTGCCTGAACTGGCTGAACATCGGAAAGGCACGAAGCATTGAAAACATTACAGCGATAAAAGGTACCAGTGACAGCAAGGAAATATACGCCAGATAGCCACCGATCATAGTGATTTGGTCTTGCTGACAGCGCTGTGCATATAATCTGATAAATCGTTTTGCGGTGTCAAAATAGTGTTGCCAGTCTGGTTTCATAACGTCTCCAAAGCGGTGCTTACCCCAAGAGGATACAAGAAAAGCTGTGCTGCAACCAGCTGTTAGCTAAAGTCAACGCTAACAAAAAAGCCGGTGAAACACCGGCTTTTTTAGTTTTTCATAGCTTATCAGTCAGCACTACGGCTGGCGCGTTTACGGTCATTTTCGGTTAAATGACGCTTACGGATACGAATTGACTTTGGCGTTACCTCTACCAGCTCATCGTCATCAATAAACTCCAGTGCCTGCTCCAGCGTATAGCGGATTGGCGGTACCAGGTTAATCGCTTCGTCAGTACCTGAAGCCCTTACGTTAGTTAACTGCTTACCTTTCAAACAGTTAACGGTCAAATCGTTACTACGGCTGTGAATACCGATGACCTGACCTTCGTACACTTCTTCTGCATGGCTGATAAACATGCGGCCACGTTCCTGCAGTGAGAAAATCGCGTAACCGGCAGCTTTACCCATCGCATTAGAAATCATTACGCCGTTTTGGCGCTGACCGATAGTACCGCCTTTGTGCTCACCGTAATGATCGAAGCTGTGGTACATCAAACCGGTGCCTGAGGTGATCGTCATGAACTCGGTACGGAAACCAATTAAACCACGGCTCGGCATCAGGAAGTCCATACGGATACGGCCTTTACCATCTGGCTGCATATTGGTCATTTCGGCTTTACGCTCGCCCATTTTCTCCATGATCGAACCTTGATGCGGCTCTTCACAGTCAATGGTCACATTCTCCATTGGTTCCATTTTTACGCCATCAACCACTTTCATGATAACTTCCGGGCGTGATACCGCTAACTCAAAGCCTTCGCGGCGCATGTTTTCAATCAATACACCAAGGTGTAATTCACCACGGCCTGACACTTTAAATTTGTCACCGTCATCAGTTTCTTCAACCCGCAGTGCCACGTTATGCTTCAGCTCGTTGTTCAAACGCTCTAAAATCTGGCGTGACGTCACGAATTTACCTTCTTTACCAGCAAACGGAGAAGTGTTTACCTGGAAGGTCATTGTAACAGTAGGTTCATCTACCTGCAGCGCCGGTAAAGCTTCAACTTTAGTGGTCGCACAGATGGTATCAGAGATTTTTAGCTCACCAAGGCCGGTAAAGGCCACGATATCACCGGCAGACGCTTCGGTAGTTTCAACGCGCTCTAAGCCAAGGTAACCAAATACCTGACCTACCTTGCCATTGCGCTTCGTGCCATCAGCACCGACGATAGTTACCTGCTGGTTAGGCTTTAAGGTGCCACGCTTGATACGGCCGATACCGATGATGCCTAAATAGCTTGAGTAATCAAGCTGCGATACCTGTAACTGGGTTTCACCATCCAGCTCAACTGCCGGAGGTGCAACATGATCAACAATGGCCTGGAATAAATCGGTGATATCCGCTTTTGGCTCGTTGTGATCCAGCGTTGCCCAACCATTTAATGCCGACGCATACACAATCGGGAAGTCCAGCTGCTCATCAGTAGCACCTAAGTTATCAAACAGGTCAAACACCTGGTCAATAACCCAATCCGGACGTGCGCCTGGACGGTCAATTTTGTTAACAACCACAATTGGCTTTAAACCGTGAGCAAAGGCTTTTTGCGTAACGAAGCGGGTTTGTGGCATAGGGCCATCAACAGCATCAACCAGCAATAATACTGAATCAGCCATTGATAAAACACGCTCTACCTCACCGCCGAAATCGGCGTGGCCAGGCGTGTCCAGAATATTAATGTGGTAGCCGTTCCAGCGCACTGACGTATTTTTCGCCAGAATAGTAATACCGCGCTCAGATTCCTGCGCGTTTGAGTCCATTACGCGCTCTTGCATTTTAGCGCGGGCATCGAAGGTGCCAGACTGCTGCAGCAGTTTGTCAACCAAAGTGGTTTTACCATGGTCAACGTGCGCAATAATGGCAACGTTGCGCAGCTTATCTAAATTTGTTGCAGTGACGCTCATGTAAACTATCCTCTGTGGCACTAGATGACCATAATGACCACCAGGCAAAACTAACTGAAACGAAAGGGCGCACATTCTACTCTGTTTTTACAAGGAAAGAAAAACAGCAACTGAGAATTAAGCAAATTTTTTTAGCGAACAGTAGATCAGTAGCTAGACTTAACCCTGCGAGCAATGCACCATCAAGATGCGCGAAAGCACCACACTGGTGCAACATCAACATAAAGGGACAACTATAATTAGCTAAAATACATACATTTCATGATGTTAGAGCTTTGGCATATATCTGGCATTTAATGGAGCAACACCGCTAAATCAGTTCAAAACAGATTAATTGGAGGAATGCATGTCTGCATCATCTGTACTGAGTTTAATTAAAGAAAATGAAGTGAAGTTTGTAGATTTACGTTTTACTGATACCAAAGGTAAAGAGCAGCACGTGACAGTTCCTGCAAACCAGATTACCGAAGATTTCTTTGAAGACGGCAAAATGTTTGACGGTTCATCTATTATGGGCTGGAAAGGCATTAATGACTCAGACATGATCCTGATGCCAGACGCCTCAACTGCCGTACTGGATCCTTTCTTTGAAGAAACCACGCTGAACATTACTTGTGACGTTATCGAACCAAGCACCATGCAAGGCTACGAGCGTGACCCGCGTTCAATTGCAAAACGCGCTGAGGAATACCTGAAATCAACCGGTATTGCGGACACTGTTTTATTTGGCCCTGAACCAGAATTCTTCATGTTTGACGACATCCGGTTTGAAACAAACATGTCTGGTTCATTCTTCAAAATTAACTCAACAGAAGCAGCCTGGAACTCAGGCACCAGCTATGAAGATGGCAACAAAGGCCACCGTCCCGGCATCAAAGGCGGTTATTTCCCACTGCCACCAGTAGATTCAGGCCATGATATCCGTAGCGCCATGTGTATGGTACTGGAAGAAATGGGTCAGACAGTTGAAGCGCACCACCACGAAGTGGCTACTGCTGGTCAGAATGAAATTGCAACAAAGTTCAACAGCTTAACTAAGAAAGCTGATGAAGTTCAGCAGCTTAAGTATGTTATCCATAACGTTGCGCACCTGTATGGCAAAACCGTTACGTTCATGCCAAAACCACTGGTAGGTGACAATGGTTCAGGTATGCACTGCCACCAGTCGCTGGCAAAAGATGGTGTAAACCTGTTCGCTGGTGACAAGTATGCCGGTTTGTCAGAATTAGCGCTGTATTACATCGGCGGTATCATTAAGCATGCAAAAGCCATCAATGCTTTTACCAACCCATCAACTAACTCGTACAAGCGTTTAGTGCCACACTTTGAAGCTCCGGTAATGCTGGCTTACTCCGCCCGTAACCGCTCAGCATCTATCCGTATTCCATTGGTACCAAGTGCTAAAGCGCGCCGTATTGAGTGTCGCTTCCCGGATCCTGCAGCGAACCCTTACCTGGCGTTCACTGCCCAGTTAATGGCGGGTTTAGACGGCATCCAGAACAAGATCCACCCAGGCGATGCGATGGATAAAGATCTGTATGACTTACCGGCTGAAGAAGCGGCGAATATTCCGCAGGTTTCTACTTCACTGGAAGAGTCACTGAACGAGCTGGATAAAAACCGCGCTATCTTCACCAAAGGCGGCGTAATGTCTGACGCGATGATCGATGCTTACATCGATATTAAACGTGCTGAAGCCCGCAAAGTTGCCGTGGCTGTTCATCCGCTTGAATTTGAACTGTACTACAGCGTATAAAATAGCCTGAATGAAAAAGCTCACTTCGGTGAGCTTTTTTTTTGTAGAAAAACAATACAAAGCAAGCTAGAGTAACCGTTCAGAACAACAGAATAATAATAAAAGACTAATGGATTAATACATGAATAAAGTGTTGTTTACTTTACTAATATTGTTTTCGGCCAGCATATTACAAGCGCAGGAAAACAAAAAAGTCTTCGTCACCCGGGACGCAAACGGCGTGTTGGTGTTTTCTGATAGCCCACAACCCGGCGCAGAAGAAGTGAACCTGTCAAGCCGGGCAAATATCATGGAAGCAACAGATCCAACGCTACCGTCCCGTAAACAACCCGCGAAAGAGCCATTCACCGTTGAAATTGCACAGCCTGAAGATCAAGGCACTGTCCGCGACAACACAGGCTCAGTATATGTGTCCGGTAAAATCAGTCCGATGTTCGAACGTGGTCTGCGGGTGCGTCTGTTGGTAGATGGTAAACCCCAGGCAGAACCGCAGAACAATGCAGTATTTATCTTGCGGGATATAGAACGTGGCGAACATAAACTACAGATGGAGCTTTTTGACCAAAGCGGCAAGCTTATTGCAACGAGTCCTGTAACGACCTTCTATTTACATAGAGCTTCGGTAATTTCACCAAATTAGTGCATACGCTATGCAATTCAGTCTGAGCTGAATTACACTGTTTTAGCTGCGCACCAGTTTGGTGCAAAGGATAAAACAGTGGCCAATACCGTGATAAGCACAGAACAATTACATATCCATATCAGTGAACATTTGACGACTGCGGTCATGCTGCTTGATGCGCAGCTGACCGTACGCTATTTCAATACTGCCTGCTGTGCTGTGCTCGGACTGGGAGAAAAGCGCCTCAGCGAGCAGTATTTTCCGGATCTGTTTTTGCACTGCGATATTACAGCGCAACACTTTACCAGCGCATTAAGCAGTAAACAGGGGTTTGGTGTCAGTGATGTACAGGCCGTGCTGGCTGATGGCCGTCATCTGTTGCTGGATATTTCAGTGACACTGTGCGAAACACCGGTTGAGCACCTGTTATTAGAGCTACGACAGGTAGATCAGCAGCGTAAGATCAGTCTTGAAAGCCTGCAACAGCATCAGCACTTGGCCGCGCGCGAGCTGATAAGAGGTCTGGCTCACGAAATAAAAAACCCGCTGGGTGGTTTGCGTGGTGCCGCACAATTACTGGAAGAGTCTTTACCTGAAGAGCTGACCGAGTATACCCAACTGATTATCGCTCAGGCGGATCGGCTAAGGAACCTGGTTGACCGTCTGCTCGGCCCCTATCGCCCGGCTCAGAGAACCCGTAGCAACCTGCACCAGATGATAGAACAGGTGCGTCAACTGGCTATTATGGATAATCCGGGACAAGTACAATTTAACCGCGACTACGATCCGAGCATACCTGATTTTGCATTCGATCCGGAGCTTTTAGAGCAAGCTCTGCTAAACATTGTACGTAATGCCCAGCAAGCGCTTGACCAAACCGACAACCCGGTTATCAGCCTGCAAAGCCGAGTACTGCATCAGCATACCCTGCATGGCAAACGCTATAAACTGGTTGCACTGATTAGGGTTATCGACAATGGCCCAGGCATACCTGCAGAGATAAAAGACACGCTGTTTTACCCTATGGTCAGTGGCAAAGCCGGTGGCACCGGTCTGGGGCTTTCCATTGCACAAACCCTTATCCATCAACATGGTGGCTGGATAGACTGCGACAGCTGGCCAGGCCACACCGAATTTACTTTATACCTGCCTATTGCAGACACTGAGGATTGAACTGATGAGTCATACTGTCTGGATTATTGATGACGACAATTCCATCCGTTGGGTTCTGGAAAAAGCCCTGGCCCGGGCGGATATTTTATGCGAGAGCTATGCATCTGCAGATTTGATGTTGCAGCGGCTGGAGTACGATCAACCTGCGGTGGTGGTATCAGATATCCGGATGCCGGGCACCGACGGTATGGCACTGCTGAGCAGACTGCAGGAGCTGGCGCCTGAACTGCCGGTTATCATTATGACTGCCCATTCCGATCTGGACAGTGCCGTCAATGCGTTCAAGCGTGGTGCCTTTGAATATTTGCCCAAACCCTTTGATGTCAATGACGCGGTTGCCTTGATTAGCCGCGCACTGGAACACGCGCTGGCGAGGCAACCCAAACATAAATCTGCTGCGCCGTCACTGTCGCCGGAAATCATTGGCGAAGCACCAGCGATGCAGGAAGTATTTCGCGCTATTGGCCGGCTGGCCCGATCCAGTATCAGCGTACTGATAAATGGTCAGTCAGGCACAGGTAAAGAGTTGGTTGCCGGCGCGCTGCATAAACACAGCCCGCGTGCGGAACACCCGTTTATTGCCTTAAACATGGCTGCGATACCTAAAGATTTGATTGAGTCAGAATTGTTCGGCCATGAAAAAGGCGCTTTTACCGGTGCCAACAACCTGCGCAAAGGCCGGTTTGAGCAAGCCGATGGCGGTACCCTGTTTCTTGATGAAATAGGTGATATGCCGCTTGATGTGCAGACACGCTTATTGCGCGTATTGGCCGATGGCCAGTTTTATCGTGTCGGCGGCCATCAGGCTATAGGCGTAGATGTAAGGATCATAGCTGCGACACATCAGAACCTGGAGCAACTGGTCAGCGAGGGTAAATTCCGTGAAGATTTATTCCACCGGCTGAATGTGATCAGAGTGCATCTGCCGCAATTGAAAGAACGTAAACAAGATATACCGAAACTGGCGCAGCATTTTTTACAATTGGCAGCGAAAGAGCTGAATGTTGAAGCAAAAATACTTACGAAAGAAGCCGAACAGTTCCTGACCCAGCTTGATTGGCCGGGCAATGTGCGCCAGCTGGAGAATACGTGCCGCTGGCTGACTGTAATGGCCAGTGGTAAACATATAGTGGTAACAGACTTACCACCCGAGCTGACCACTCCCCCGAAAAGCAGCTCTTCGTCTGTCAGTCAGAAAGATGGTAGCTGGCAGGATATGCTGGCGGGCTGGATCAGCCATAAACTTAACGCCGGCGAAGAAAATATTCTGGCAGAGGCAGGCCCGGAATTTGAGCGTACTGTATTGCAGCAGGCTTTGCATTTTACCCATGGCCATAAGCAGGAAGCCGCTAAGCGGCTTGGCTGGGGGCGTAATACCCTGACCCGTAAACTCAAAGAGTTAAATATAGAGTAGCGATAACGCCGCTACTCTATATTTGCCACCATGGCAATTTAAGAAGACTGCCGCTGTAACTTTTTCTGCTGCCAGTGCTGATGTTTTTCAGCCAGTTGCTGACGCTGTTCTTCAGTTAACACCTGTAATACCTGGTGTTGCAGCTTTAACATCGTCAGCCTTTTTTCCACGGCTCGCTGTTGTTGCTGTTCCAACAACTGTCTGGCAGCGCTCTCGTCAAACTGTTCAGCAATTAATAACGCCTGCAGCTGCAGATGGGCAGCGTTGTCACGCCCTTCGCGTTTAAACGCCTCACGCTGCTGTTGCATTAATTGTTTAATCTGCTCACGCTGGTTGTCAGTCAAATCCAGCCCAGCCAGCATGCGCTTCATTGGCAAATGTCGTTCATGATGAGCACCGTCATGTCTGGCGGCTCTATGTTCATGTGCCATAACGCTGCCTGAAAGGCTGCTTGCAGTAATGACACTCAGTGCGAAAATCAGTTTAGCTAGTTTCATCGGATATTCTCCTGTGTTGAGACAGCTTAAGCTTAAAACACCAAATGCAAAGCAACGCAAAGCCCGGGTAAAGATTCGGTAAAGGTGTATTGCACAACACTGACATTAGGTAAACTCTGCTTAAAGAAGGAGTGTTTATGCCTGCAATTCTGATGATCGATGATGATACCGGCCTGTGTGAGCTCGTTGCTGAGTATCTGGCACTGGATGGTTATGAGTTTACAGCAGCTCATGATGGCAAGCAGGGATTAGCACTGGCGCAGTCGGGAGACTATCAGCTTATCCTGCTGGACATTATGTTACCGGGTATGGATGGCCTTTCAGTACTTAAAGAGCTGCGCAGTGGCTGTTATTGCCCGGTTTTAATGCTGACAGCACGCGGCGATGATGTAGATCGCATAGTAGGTTTAGAGCTGGGTGCCGATGATTATCTGGCTAAACCCTTTAACCCACGCGAGCTGGTAGCCAGAATTAAAGCCATACTGCGCCGTGTTGAGCTAACCAGAACTCCGCAAACCGGGCAGAATACAGTGCTTTCAGTAAATGGGCTAGAGCTTAACCCGCATAACCGGCAGCTGCACTGCAACAGCCACCCCGTCAGCCTTACGGCTACTGAGTTTCAATTACTTGAGCAATTAATGCGCCGTGCTGGCGAAGTGGTCACGAAAGACGAACTCAGCCGTGAAGTACTGGGGAAGCGGCTGCAGATGTATGACCGCAGTCTGGATATGCATGTCAGCAATATCCGCAAGAAAGTAGCCGCTTATTGTACCGATGAGAAAATTCAAACACTGCGTGGCAGTGGATACTTGTTTCTGACGGGAGATGTATGACCTGGCTGAGCAGATTAAACCCGTTTCATTATCTGGCCGGCCGTATCTTTCTATGGTTCTGGCTGGTGTTATTGATTGCAGTGTTTGGCACATTGGCTTTGTCGCGCGCGCTGGTTGAGCAAACGGAGATCCGCCGGTTACCTCATAGTATTATCCAGCAGTTGCAACAGCAAGTAGATCAATTTGCCAATAGTACAGACAGCCAGCAACTATTGGCCAGACTGCAGCAGGACAAGCCTGGCCGCTGGTTATTGGTTAATGCCGACACCAATACTGTATTAACTCCAGAGCTGTTGCCACGCGATTTTGATCAGCACTGGTTAACCGAGCTGTCTCAGCTGTCACGCGCGCGCTGGTTAAAACACCATAATATGTCGCTGGCCGGTCCTTTTGTCTTACGACTGGGCAATGAGACTCTGGCGCTGTACCAGAAAAGGCAGCGTCCCCCCCAGCCCTGGTGGCGGCTGAGCGAAATGCCACAGCATGTGCTGCTAGGCCTTACTTTACTTGTTTCCGCTGTTGCCAGTTTTATACTGGCAGTGTCTATATCCCGCCCGCTGCGTGAACTGTTGCAGCGTAACCTGCAATTTGCCGACGGAAAATTACAGAGCCGGGTCACGAATCTTAGCAAACGTCAGGATGAACTTGGTCAGCTCGGACGCAGCTTCAACACCATGGCTGAGCGGATAAGTGCATTGCTGACCAATCAGCAGCGCCTGCTACGCGATATTTCGCACGAACTGCGTTCGCCGCTGGCACGGGCGCAACTAGCACTTGGCCTGGCCGAGCGGCAACAAAACCTGGAGCAAGTACCGCGATTGAAGCAGGAACTGGACAGGCTGGATGCAATGCTGGACGAGCTTTTAACATTCAGTAAACTGGATGCAGGACAGTACCAACTGCATAAACAGCCCTTTGACCTGCCGGAGCTGTTAACAGAGATCATTGAAGTAAATCAGGTTGAGGCCGATGCCAGACAGCAAACAATAAATTTGCACACTTCGTCAGGCATCCAGATCTACGCTGATAGCCGCTTGCTGGCCAGAGCGGTCGAAAATGTCTTACGCAACGCGATAAAATACAGTCCCGCAGCGAGCATGATTAATATCAGCCTGTTGCAACAAGCGAACCAGTTAGTGCTCACTATCAGGGACCAGGGCCCGGGTATTGCGCCTGAGCAACTGGACGCGGTCTTCGAACCTTTTTACCGGGTATCAAGCAGCCGCAACAGCAATACCGGCGGAACTGGTCTTGGGCTTGCAATCGTAGCTCAGATAGTACGCCAACACGGAGGACAGGTTCGGGCAGAAAACAGCCCGCAAGGTGGGCTTTGTATCACTATGCACTTACCGGTAAAATAACTGCTTTATTGATAACTGTACAGAGTGTATTTTGCCCGCGACCACCGCCGACTTTCCTATAATAGAACCGCTTAACCAGGCTGCGGAGTTAGCCGCTAACTGGTTAACTCAGCTAAAGCCATTTTGGCAGAACATGCAGTCAGGTGTATTAACCAGCACTGACAATATTGCCTTGCACTACGTATACCAAAGGGTTGAAGGCGCCTCACATGCCGTTGTTATCAGTAGTGGCAGAATGGAAATGGCCATCAAATACGCCGAACTGAGCTTTGAACTGGTGCAGGCGGGTTATAGCGTATTCCTGCTGGATCATCGTGGTCAGGGCCTATCACAGCGTGAGCTGACTAACCCTCACAAAGGGTATATCCAGGACTTTAGCTTGTACGAACAGGACATAGCGCAGTTTGTGCAGCAAATTGTGCTGCCAACCGGCCATCAAAGCCACATCGCGCTGGGGCACTCTATGGGCTGCGCCATTCTGGCTGGTTATCTGCATAAGCCTAACCCTTTTAGAGCAGCTATTTTAGCGTCACCTATGTTCGGTATCTATACAGGATTGGTGCCAGCCAGTGTGGCAGAAGCAATAGCGCTGGGGTTTGGTGCAATCAATCAAAGGTTGAGCAAAACCCCGTGGTATTTCCCCGGCCAAGGAAATTACCGGGAGAAAGACTTCGTCAATAACCCTCTGACTAGCTGCATACAACGATACCAGTGGCTGAATCAGCTTTACCGCGAATATCCGGAAGCTCAGCTGGGTGGTGTGACGGCTCACTGGGTCAAGGCAGCCATTTATGCTATGCGCAGATTGCAGCAAAACGCTGCCAAATGGCACACGCCGGTTTTGCTGCTGCAGGCAGCAAGCGATAAAGTGGTCAGTAACCACGCGCAAAATAACTGGTTCCAGCAGCTTCCTGCTTCAGTGCCGCATCAACAGCTTGTGCTGCAAGGTGCCAGACATGAAATTTTCATGGAGCAAGATAGCATTAGACAGCAAGCTATCAGCGCGATGAATAATTTCCTCGCTCAGCTGCCGCCCACTCAATGATTTGTTACACTTGACGGCTGTCTAAACGGAGTAACCTATGCTGCATATCGTGCTGTTTGAACCTGAAATTCCACCCAATACCGGTAATATTATTCGCCTGTGTGCAAACACCGGTTATATGTTGCACCTTATCGAACCGTTGGGGTTTGCCTGGGACGATAAGCGGATAAAAAGGGCCGGCCTTGATTATCATGAGTTCGCTCAGGTACAGCGTCATGCCGGTTTCTCTGATTTTATCTCGGCTGTTAAGCCTGCGAGGATGTTTGCCTGCACGACTAAAGGCAAAACACGACACAGTGATGTAAATTACCAAACGGGTGATGCCCTGATATTTGGGCCGGAAAGTCGCGGTTTACCGGGCGATGTCCTGCAGCAATTGCCTGTAGAGCATTGGCTGAGAATTCCTATGACCGCTAACAGCCGTTCCATGAACTTATCCAATGCTGTTGCTGTATTTGTTTATGAGTCCTGGCGTCAACTGGATTACAGCGGAGCAAGGAGCTAAAAAGTGTACTCCCGGTTGCATAAAAGTTCTACATGCAACTATATTTAGTAGCGTCAAGCTTGATTACAAGGATGTTAATAATTATGCGCCCGTTAAGCTGGTTGCTGATGGCCGGGTTAATCCTTGCTGTACCGGTTTATGCCAGTACAGCAGAGCTGTTATGGACCTCTGGGTTCCCGTTAGTTTGTTTACTGCTGTTAGTGGTAGCATTGACAATATATAGCCGAAAACTGCAGCGCAGTAATGCGTTGCTGCTGAGCGAACAGCAAACTCTGCAACATTTTCTGCAGCAGTCTGACGATGTGATCGCGATCCTCAACAGTGAACGTCAGGCTGTTTATCTGAATCCCCAGCTATCCGATAAACTGACAGATATAAAACAGCTTCCTCTTTTCCTTGACAGACAATGTACCCAGTTATTACTGCCGAAACTGGAGCTGGAGCAGAACTGGCAGGGGGAAGCCTGGCTAAAAGCGTCTGATGGCGCCAGTATACCGCTGTCACTTGCCATAACCCGACAGCAACAAGATAAACAAAGCTATTTGCTTATAGGCAGAGATATCAGTAAATGGCAGTTACTGCAGCAGCAAACCGAACACGGCTCTATGCGTGATCAGCAAACTGGCTTACAAAGCCAGGCTTTGTTAACTGAGCATCTGCAGACCTGCATAGATTTCAGTAATGAGCACCAACCGCGTTTTGCTTTGTTGCTGTTAAAGTTCAGCAAGTTATTAACCTCGCAAAGTGATAAACCGGCAGAGTCATTGCACAACCTGCTACAGCCGCTGAGCGAACAGCTCAAACTGATGACGAATAATAGCTATATTCTGGGCCGTTGTGGTATTGATATTTTCGCCGTAATAGTACCGCCGCATTTATGCAACCAACGCCAGCCTGAAATTAACCTGAACCGCCTTGGCTATCAGTTGTTGTCACTGACAGACAGAATACCCACTGCCAGCAATAAAAAGACTTTTCAAACCACGGTTGGGATCAGCATTTATCCAGCTGATGGTAAAAGCCCTGCCGAGCTAATGCTGGCTGCACAAAACGCGCTGCAATATGCTGCGCGTATGGGCCACAACGGCTTACAATTTGCCGATATCAGTATTCAGCAAAGAGCCCCTGAATATCTTGCTCTTGAAACAGAATTACAAAAGGCACTGCTACAAGGTGAGTTTGACGTGTATTATCAGCCAAGAGTAAGCATCGCAAGTAATCGCGTTATCGGTTACGAAGCACTGCTGCGCTGGCATAGCCCCAAGCGGGGCACATTGATGCCACAGCATTTTATCAGCGTTGCAGATGACACCGGGCTTAGCGTCCAGTTAGACAAACTGGTATTTAAGAAGTGTTGCGACCAGTTACAGTATTGGCAGCAAACAGGAATGAACCGGGGCCGTATCTCTCTAAATGTCGCCATAGAGAGTTTTAGACAGAACGACTTTGTCGAGCAGTTAGCTAAGCAGCTGACCAATTCCGGCATTAATGCTGATCAGTTTGAACTGGAGTTACATGAAGATATCCTGCTGCAAGCTGACTCATCAACCGAGAAAAAGCTGCTGCAACTTACCACTTTAGGCTTTCATCTGACTCTGGATAATTTTGGTACGGGGGTGTCATCGTTGTCGGCACTACAGCACTTTCCATTACATGGTCTGAAAATAGCACCCGCTTTTGTCAAAGATATGGAACACAACGAACAACAGCGTAACATTACGGCCAGCCTAATCAGGCTGGCGTCGTACTTACAACTGGATGTTATTGCATCAGGCATTGAAAACGAAATGCAGGCTTACTTACTTCATGTAATGGGGTGTGACATTCTGCAGGGACACATGTTCAGTAAAGCATTACCTGCCGCAGAAATTCCAGCACTTCTTGCCAGAGAAAACAAGCTGTTACGCAAAGAGGTAGGCTAAATCAGCTTACCTCATCTCGTTTTTCACGACCCAGCAAGTCCAGAGCTGCCAATTTAACATCTTTCCCCTGATACAGAACCTGGTAAATCTGTTCAGTTATTGGCATCTCTACGCCGACACGTTGCGCCAGGTTGTACACTTCTTTGGCGTTACGATATCCTTCTACGACCTGACCAATGCTCTCCATTGCTGCGTCGACAGCTTTCCCCTGCCCCAACAGCAAACCAAAGCGCCTGTTGCGTGACTGGTTGTCGGTACACGTCAGTACAAGATCGCCAAGCCCCGCCATGCCCATGAAAGTGTCTTTTTTAGCGCCCATTGCACAGCCAAGCCGGCACATCTCCGTTAAACCTCGCGTGATCAATGCCGTCCGCGCATTCGCTCCAAAGCCAATACCATCAGCCATACCAGCACCTATTGCAATCACATTCTTGACCGCTCCGCCAAGTTGAACACCAATAAAGTCGGGGTTGGTATATACACGGAAGCTTTTGGCACAATGCAGCAAGTCTGACAGCCGGCTAATAAACTCAGCGTCAGATGAAGATAGTGAAATGGCTGTCGGCATGCCAACCGCCATTTCTTTGGCAAAAGTAGGCCCGGAAAACACTGCCAGCGAAACATCATCACCGAGAATGTCGCGGGCAACATCCTGCAGTAAACGACCTGTTTCCGGCTCCAGCCCTTTTGTTGCCCAGGCTAAGCGGGCATCCGGTTGTAGCAAGGGCTTTATCTGCCGTAAGGTGTCGGCAAAGGCATGACTCGGTACAACCAACAGAATATCTCTGCTACTTGCAACGGCTTCGGCTAAATCGGCAGTTACCTGTAAGGTATCAGGTAGGCGGATATCCGGCAGATATTTCTGATTCAGGCGCTGCTGCGCCATCTGCGCCATATCCTCTTCGTTACGGCCCCACAAACTGATGGTGTTGCCGTTACGGGCCAGACAAATAGCAAGGGCGGTTCCGTAGGAGCCCGCCCCTAACACAGCAATAGCAGAAGGCTGCATTGATTAAGCGTCTGCTTTCACGCCCTGAGCTTCAGCCTGACGCTTCTGCACATACTGGGCAAATAAGGCATCAAAGTTAACCGGTGCCAGATTTAATTGCGGGAAAGTACCACGGTTAACCAGGTTAGATACTGCTTCGCGAGCATAAGGAAACAGTGTATTCGGGCAGAATGAGGCCAACATGTGTGCCATCTGCGCATCTTCCAGAGGCCCGATAGAAAATATACCAGCCTGCTGCACTTCACATAAAAACGCTGTCTCGCCTTCAACAGTGGTTGTTACCGTCAATGACAAGATAACCTGATATACATTTTCATCCAGCTTTTCACTGCGGGTATCTAAATCAAGCTTAACTTCCGGTTTCCATTCTTTGCGGAAAATTGCCGGAGCATTTGGCGCTTCAAAAGAAATGTCTTTAACAAAAATACGTTGAATGGCGAAATGTAAGCCCTGCTCTTCTGTTGCAACGCCGTTTGCTTGTTGTTCGGCCATGATAATTCCTAATGTTTAAAGGTTTAATAAAGGGTCAAGTTGTCCGCTTGCATCAAGTGCCATCATATCATCGCAGCCACCAATGTGGCGGGAATCAATAAATATCTGCGGAACTGTGCTCCGACCGCCGGCGCGTTCAATCATCTCAGGACGCAACTCTGGCTTCTCGTCAATCCTGATTTCCTGATAGCTGACACCCTTGTTGTCCAATACAGACTTAGCGCGAACACAATAAGGACAATATGCTTTGGTGTAAATAGTCACTTGCGACATCATTACCTCCTGGTTTTAACGACAGGCAGACTGGCTCCGGTCCAGCTTGCCATACCGCCCTGCAGTACAGAAACCGAACTAAACCCCTGCTTTAATAAACTGGCTGCCGCTTTTTGCGCCGTCATACCAGCCTGACATACCACGATAATGGGTTCGGCTTTCAGCTTTTCAAGCCCTGATAGCTGCTGTTTTTCAATATCTGCCATTTGCACATGACGGGCACCGGTAATATGGCCCTTACTGAAATCAGCTTCTGTACGAATATCAACCACTGTTGCATTCTGCCGGTTAACCAGCATGGTCAGTTCAGTTGGCGTGATCTGCCGGATAGGCGAGAACTTTGATTTCACCCAGCTGGCGATTAACAGCACAAATAACACTACCCAAACGGCACTTAAAATAGGATGGTTTGTTGCAAACTCTATATACTGCTGCATATTCACTCTGCTTATCACTGATAAATTTCCGCGCTGAGTATACTGAGTTTCATAACAGAAAGCAGCCCTGTGCTTGGCAGCTGTGAATATCAGGGCTGGAGAATTGCACAAATTTCGGTAAGATAGCTGTTTGCATTTTCCTCCTTCTCGCTTAAAACACGGAGCTCACATGACCAGTCGCAAAAAACCTTTGGTATTGTTAATTCTTGATGGCTGGGGCTACCGGGAAGAAAAAGATAATAATGCTATTGCTCAGGCCAATACGCCGGTAATGGACAGACTATGGCGCGACTATCCGCATACTCTGATCTCAGGCTCAGGCCTTGATGTGGGCTTGCCAGATGGCCAGATGGGCAATTCTGAGGTGGGTCATGTTAACCTGGGTTCAGGGCGCATCGTATATCAGGATTTTACCCGTATCACCAAAGCGATCGATGACGGTGACTTCTTTACCAATCCTGTACTCGTCAATGCAGTAGATAAAGCCAAACAACAACAAAAAGCGGTACACATTATGGGCCTGTTGTCGCCAGGCGGTGTACATAGCCATGAAGACCATATATTGGCCATGATCAAACTGGCAGAGCAGCAAGGCGCCAGCCCTATATACCTGCACGCTTTCCTCGATGGACGCGATACCCCACCGCGCAGCGCTAAAAATTCACTGGAAAAAATTCAGGCGCACTTTAAGCAAACAGGTAGCGGCCAGATAGCATCTGTTGTCGGCAGATACTATGCAATGGACCGGGATAAACGCTGGGACAGGGTGCAGCAGGCGTATGACTTGCTGACTGAGGGCAAAGCAGAATTCCATGCGCAAGATGCCCTGCAGGCACTTGAGATGGCATATCAGCGCGATGAAAACGATGAGTTTGTCAAAGCAACCTCCATTCTGTCTAATGACAATACACCTGTACAGATGCAGGATGGCGATGGGTTGATTTTTATGAATTTCCGGGCCGACAGAGCACGCCAGTTCAGCCGCGCTTTTGTTGACAGCGAGTTTAATGGCTTTACACGTCAGCATCGTCCGGCCCTTAGCAGTTTTGTTATGCTGACAGAATATGCGGCTGATATAAAAGCACCTTGTGCTTACCCGCCAGAGAGCCTGAACAACGTGTTGGGTGAATGGCTGGCAAAACATCACAAAACACAATTGCGTATCTCTGAGACCGAAAAATATGCCCATGTGACCTTTTTCTTCAGCGGCGGACGTGAGGAGCTGTTTGATGGCGAGCAACGAATTTTAATTGACTCGCCTAAGGTTGCTACCTACGACCTGCAGCCGGAAATGAGCTCGACAGAGCTGACTGACAAGTTAGTTAATGCTATACACAGCGCTGATTTTGATGTGATTATCTGTAACTACCCGAATGGTGACATGGTAGGCCACACCGGCGTGATGAGTGCAGCCATTAAAGCTGTCGAAGCCGTTGACCACTGTATTGGACGTGTTGTTGATGCATTACAGCAAGTTGGCGGAGAATGTCTTATCACCGCTGATCATGGCAATGCAGAGATGATGCTGGACACCGACTCCGGCCAGGCTCATACCGCCCATACCAGCGGCCCGGTACCCCTTATTTATATTGGCCGAAAGGCTAGTGTTACCGAAGGCGGTGTACTCAGTGATATTGCACCAACCATGCTTCACCTGATGGACATGCCTATCCCAACCGAGATGACCGGTAAAATTCTGATGCAGCCTAAATAACAATGCAGCTGTTGTTTTGTAAAAAACTGCAGCAGTCAGCATTATGCTTGCTGCTGCTCTGTGTATCTTCTGCCTCTGGTCAGCAACAGCAGGAACAGGAACTGGCAGAGCTAAAACAACAAATCCAGCTGACAGAACAACAAGTTAAGCAACAGCAGCAGCAGCTTGAGCAAGCAGAACAAAAACTGCAACGCTCTGACCGCGAACTGGCAGAAGCTTCAGCGGCAACCCGCGCTACTGAGCAGGAAAGACAACAGCTTGCTGCCAGAGAGCAGCAGTTATTGCAAGAGCAAACAACGCTGGAAAAAAGGCTACAACAGCAACAAAGTCTGCTGGCGTCACAACTTAAAAGCGCCTATAGCCTGGGGCAACACGATTACAGCAAAATGCTGCTGAACCAGCAAGACGCAGCAAAACTGGAACGGGTGCTAAGTTATTATCAGTACTTCAATCGGGCCAGATTACGTCAGCTTGCGGCGCTGAATCAAACCATTACCCAGTTACAACAAGTGCTTGGTGAGCTGACAGAAAAACAACAGCAACTGGCTGCGACTATACAAAAATTACAGCAGCAGCAGCAGTTGTTGGTTCAGGCAAAAGCCGAACAACAGCAAGCAGTAGCGCGGTTACAAGATACATTAAAACAGCAAGGCCGTCAGCTCGACTACCTGCGTCAGAACGAAGCAAGTTTACAAACTACGCTTGATAACCTGCGAAAACTGGCCGAGCAAGCCCGCGAACTGGGCGGCCTTGCTAAACAAAAAGGTCATTTGATTTGGCCTTTGAATGGCAGCCTGATGCAACGTTTCGGACAAAGCCGTCAGGGTGGCATATCATCACGCGGCATCTTAATTCAGGGTAGTGAAGGCGACGCAGTAAAAGCTATTGCGGATGGCCAGGTTATTTATGCTGATTGGCTTAAGGGCTATGGCTGGGTTATTGTACTGGATCATGGTGCAGGTTTTATGAGCCTGTATGGGCACAATCAAAACCTGCTTAAACAACCCGGAGCCCGCATCAACGCGGGGGAAACGATAGCATTAGCGGGTATGAGTGGTGGCCAGGCCTCTGCCGGACTGTATTTTGAAATCAGAGAAAAAGGCGAAGCCGTTAACCCCATGCAGTGGTTAATGCAGAACAAACGCTAAAAAGAACATCGGACACAAACGGTTGTGTTTATACTTTTAGCAACTGATTTACTCAGTGCTTAGCGCTATAAAAGAGAATAATAAAAACGTGCGAATAATACTTATACTAAGTCTGCTGCTAACAAGCGTTAATTTGCTGGCCAGTGAAGACAAACCACGTATCGCTATCATTATTGATGATATTGGTTACCAGAAATCAGACCTGAAACTTATTGACTTACCTTTTGCACTAACTTTTGCCGTGCTGCCACATACCCCCTATGGCCAGCGCGCTGCGCGCCATGCTTTTCAGTTGCGGCGCGATGTGATGTTACATATGCCAATGCAGGCCAGTAATGGTAAAGCACCCGGCCCAGGCGCTTTAACCGGTGACATGTCAAAACAACAGGTACAACAAACGCTACAACTCGCGTTGGCCGATATTCCTTATGCCATAGGCATCAATAACCATATGGGTAGCTTTTACACTGAGCAGGAAGAGCCTATGGCGTGGACAATGGAATACCTGAGTAAAAGGCATTTGTTTTTTGTTGATAGCTTAACCACAGCACATAGCAAAGCAGGCAAATATGCCAGGCAATTTGGTGTGACCAATCTGAGCCGCCAGGTGTTTTTGGATAACGAACAAACAGAAGCGGCAATGAGCAAACAGCTAGACACCTTGCTACGCATTGCGCGAAAACGCAAAGCCGCCATTGCCATAGCGCACCCCTATCCTGAAACCTATAAGTTTCTGCATAAGTACCTGCCTAAGTTGCAGCAACAGGGTATTGCTTTGGTAGGTATTACCGAGCTGCTGCCACAAAACCATGATGTTGTAGCTGCAGGTTTTACCGTCCCGGCAGTATCGGCTCCACAAGAATGAGACACACCCTGCCGGGTAAAGCTGATGCGTTATGCAGAAGCCTGTTGTAAATACTTTAACAGCTCTGCCTGCGGCATAGGTTTAGCGTACATAAAGCCCTGCACTTCGTCGCAGCCCATGGCTTTCACCGCCAACTCCTGCGCCTCATTTTCAACCCCTTCAGCGATGGTAGATAAGTGCAGGCGTTTCCCGAGGTTGATGATGGTTTCTGCTATTACTTCACCGGCGGCTTTATCAATATCACGTATAAATGCCCGATCAACTTTTATCCTGTCCAACGGCAATTGCTGCAGATAACTCAGAGAGGAGAAGCCAATACCAAAATCATCAATAGCAACCTTAATACCAAAGCTCTTCAGCTTATGCAGGGCTTCGATAACTATCTTCGGCTCATCCATTACAACAGATTCTGTAATTTCCAGCTCCAATAGTTGCGGGCTAATCTGATGTTGCCGCACACAATCAATCACTGATTGCACAAAACCATGATTCCTGAACTGTGGCATAGACACGTTAACCGCCACCCTTAAACCACTGAAGCCTTGTTTCTCTAATTTCTTAATCTGCAAGCAGGCCTGCTCCAGCACCCAGCTGCCAATTTCAACAATCAGGCCCGAATATTCAGCCAAGGGTATAAAAACTGCGGGCGAAACAAACTGTCCATTGCCAAGTGGCCAACGCAATAAGGCTTCCATACCGACGACCCGCTTGTCAGCCAGTGATATCTGAGGTTGATACCACAGCTCAAGCCGGTCATGAGAGAAGTCCTGTCTAAGCATGCGCAACATCGCAAGCCGCTCCGACATTTCATCTTCCATATCGGCTTTATAGTACTGGTAATTCTGGCTTAATTGCTTTTTCGCTTTATTAAGCGCGATGTAAACATGTTTAAGAATCGTCAGCCCCTGCTCCGCTGTGTCAGTCAGGCGACACAGACCAAAGGTTGCATTCACCTGCAACGCATGCTCGGAAGCATGAAATGGCTCTTCAAACACGGCTTGTAAGCGCTCTGGCGTCAGCTCGCTCTCCGGCCCCACCAAGCCAAAAACGTCAGCGCCAATGCGCCCCAACTGCGCCGATATGCCAAAATGCTCAATCAGACGCATGGTGACGGCGATCAGTAATTCATTGCCGACATCCTGCCCTAAGCCATCATTTACGTCAGAAAAGTGATCAATATCTATAAGTACCGCAACGTTATGATCGGCTTCGTAGCGTCGGGTATCCTGTAAGATCTGGATGAATTCGTTACGGTTCGGCGTTTTGGTTAACGGGTCGATATAGGCAGCATGCTTAAGCTGCTGAAATAATGTGACATTTTCATATCCGATTGAGATATTACTAAGAAATACCTCTATAAGTTGGCGGTCCAGCGCTTCTATTGGCCGGTTTGTTTCTATATAAACCGCTGCGCTATGCGTGTCATTACCCAGATACAGAACGGTATCCAAATCAGTGAACTGATGTTCTCTGGTATGCAAACACTGCGTGATCTGACTGACAATACGCTGATTGTCCAGTCTTTCTAACTGACATTTGATAAAAGGTGCATAGTGCCCAGCTGCACCAAGCACATAAATATTTTCACTGGCACTGCCATCGTCTTCTATCTGTGCACACAAAACGCCTTCCGCATGCAACCCGATTAGTGAAGAAATTTGTGTTACGACGCCTTCAGAAAACTCATGTAAGGAGTGTTGTTCGAGCAAGTTAGCGCCGGCATTAATAATTTTCTGTAAACCACGTCGGCTTTGGTTAATAGTGCGGATTTGCTGATAAGAACGTAAAGAAGCAATAATCGACGTGACCAGCTTACTGCGGGTCAGCTCAGTTTTAGTTTTGTAATCGTTGATGTCGTACTCTTTGATGACACTTTCTTCTGGCGCATATCCTGGCTGTCCCGTCCTCAGGACAATCCTCAGTTCATCCATACCGAGCTCATCACGGATTTGCTGTACTACTTTCAACCCTGCGTCATCAGACTCCATCACAACATCAAGCAGAACTAAGGCTGTTTGTGGATTTTGCCGCAAAAACTCTACCGCTTCTTTGCCTGAATATGCATGATGGAAAACTAATTGTTTTCCCATCACGGTCAGGTCATTAAGCGCCAGCTTAGTTACAGTATGGATCTCTTCATCGTCATCAACGATAAGCAGGTGCCATTCTCCAAGCGTGTTTTCCTTAGCGGGTCCTACTGGCTCGTCTTCTGCTAAAAACAGAAAATCCTCATCTGTTTCCTTTGACACCATCGCTCAGCCTTATTAAATGTTTCCGTTTAAATATACATGCTTAATATGTATAAGAGTAAGTTATAACAGATTTTATTTTGCGCAAAGGTTATCGGCCGACTTGCCGCAAATTTTATCAGATGCCAAGATAACGGCATTCATTACAACTGGCAATGCACTCCATGACCAAGATTCACTCATTAAGTGGCCAGCAGCGATTACTGCAACTTGCCAGAAATCAGTTTGGCTCCGGTGTTATGCCTGCTGACAATGCTACCGCTAGCAATACTAATCAGCAGCAGGGTCACTTCGCAGACAAACATCAGCAGTTGGCCGCCCGCTCAGGTGCTGCATCAGGTCAAGCCGGATTAACGCTGGCACAGCGGGCAGAGCGGCGTTTACAGATGCAGCGTGAGCGTCAGCAACACAACCTTGAGCGGGTCATGACGCTGGCACTGGAGTACTGCCCGGAGCACGTTTCTGCGCAGGATATTGATCCAGACTGGTTTCAACAGTTTTGTGAACTGATTCTGGATATTTCCAATCACAGTATGCAACAACTGTGGGCAAAAATTTTGGCCGGGGAAATCGCCACACCCGGAAAATTTTCTCTTAAAACGTTACACACACTAAAACGTATGAGCTATAAAGAAGCCATGGCACTGCAGCAGGCGGCAAATTTGAGCTGCCGCCCGCGCCAGGATCCGACAGCAAGGATCTACTTCGGCTACATACACCGGCCCTCACTGTGGCGGGTCCTGACAGGTCGTAACCGGGCAGTATTGAATTTAAGCCAGTTTGGGCTAAGTTACACTCAAATACTCAGCCTGGTAGATATTGGCTTGTTACACAGCTCGGAAATAGAAAGCGGAGAATTGCCGGCTGGTCACCAAATAAACTGGCAATATCAACAACTAAGCGTAAACGGAAGTATAACCAGCAAAAATGTTGTGCTGCAGTATTACAAATACACTGCCAGTGGTGCTGAGTTACTGCCACTGCTCAGCACCCAGCCAAACCAACAATATCTGGACGCACTAAAACTGTTACTGGCTGACGTGATCAACTTTGCCTGAAGAGCACCAGCGCAAAATAATATCCAGTTTAGCAGCTTCAAGCGGCTTAAAAATGACGTCATTCATTCCGGCACTGAGGAAATCGCTGACTTCTTCATCAAGTGCATGCGCAGTAAACGCCAGAATAGGTGTAAGCTGATACTCCGTTAACTGACGTAATCTGCTGGCCACTTCAGTACCTGCAATGTCTGGTAGCTGAATATCCAGTAAAACCACATCAAAAGTCTGCTGCTGGCACAACTTCAGCGCTTCAATACCACAGGTCGCTGTATGCAATTTTACCGGCTGATCCTTTAGCAACACCTGGATAAAGGCCAGGTTAGTTGCGTTGTCATCGACCACCAGTAGCTGCGGCAGTTCAGTCTGCGTTGGTGTTTCGGACAAAATATCGTTCAGGCAAAAAGGCATTTCATATACGGTATATTGAAGTGCCTCCTGCCACACGGCCTGCTGACTTTTTGCTGCATAACACAGCACCCGGCATCGCGCTCTTAAGTGCTGTAGTTCGGTGCACCAGCGGGCTAAATCTGCCGGTTCGGGTAACATCACTATCGCAACATCGTAGGCGAACTGCTTACTTTTTCTTGCCAGCTCGCTTAGTTCTGAGCACTTCACCAGATAATCGGTCAGTGTGCTTAGCACCTGGCTGCGCTCAGTCAGGCTATTTGACTGACTGTCGAATAACAGCAAATGAGGCATCTTCCTGGGCGCCACAATCGGCGAACACTCAGCCACAGGTAACGTAAGCATTACAGTGCAGCCAAGCCCATCGAGCGACTGCACAGTTAAGCCAGCCTGCAGCCGGCGTTTTAATACCAACAGAATGCCAATATCGCTCTCATGCCATTGCAATGTTCTGGTGTCGTCGCTGTTTAGTAGCTGCCTTACGCGTGGTGGAATACCATCACCATTACCCGTGACACTGATTTGAAGATTGGTCTCAGAAGGTCGCACATTCAACACCAGTCGCAAGGAGAGCTCTGAGACAGCATCCGCCCGCCCGCCAACTTGCATTATCGCCTGCAGTAGTAATGACAGTTGCTGCGCAGGCAAACAAACCTCATGACAGATGTTATCGCCGCCCTCAAACACCTGTAATTCAATATCTTTGCCTTTACAGTACTGGCGTATCTGTGGAACCTGTTCTGCAAACCACTGGGTTAAATTAAGCGAAGCAGGCTCCTCTTCAGCGCCACCAAGCTCGAGCTGCAGCAAATCTATCTGAGCCGCCAAAGCAGACAAAAACTCGCCCTCTTCAAGCTCTGTCTGCTGTTGTTGCATCTGATGTAAATTAGTCAGGCGGCTTTGTACCAGTTGGGCAAACTGCGCGTGGCGTAACTCAGATTTATTGTACTGTTGCTGTAATTCTGACAACTGCTGCAACTGCTGCGCTGCCTTCTGCTGCATTTGCTTTAGCTCTGTTCCGAGCTGGGTGGCATTTTCTGTCAAATAGTGTGTAAGTTCATTCAATGCCGCTTTAAGCGGCTGCAGCTCTGGTACCAGCTCTTCGGTAACACTGACATTTAACTGACCATGACGTAGCTGATTCAGCTTATGTGTCAGCAAGCTAACATCTGTATGTTGCCGCTGTGCAACATGCTGTAGGTTATTATGCAATATCATCAGCACAACAATGCCAATCAGCCCCACTATTGCTATCGGCAAAAGCCACTCACTGATAGCATTGACGGGCGTAAACAGTAGCGCCATGTAATATTGCTGTTCCGCAGCAACTTGCATGTTGCTATCAGCAGTTAACGGCTGATATACCAGTATGCCGTTAGCCTGCACTTGTGCAGTATAACTGGTTACCGCTTTCTCTGGCGCGCCTTCAGCTAACAGCTCCGGAACACCAGCAACAACCAACAAGCGATGTTGTTGGGAATAAACCGCAATAGCAGCTAAAGGCACTACGCTGGTTAAGCGTATATTGTTCAGCTGAGCTTTTAACACATCGGTATCTTTATCTTTTAATAAAGGACGAACGCTAAATTGCAACATAGTTGCGGTCTGTTCAATCTGAATACGTTGCTGCGCTTTTGACTCCAGGTGGAACCAAATAGCACTGAACGCCATCATCACTAAAACTGCTATCAGCCATGGCAACGTTAACTGCCTGAAATAGTTTGTCAAAAGCGGGCCCAGACTGATTTAAAGGTAGGGTAACTATAAAGCTATTCTATCCGGCTAACAAGGATACAACAGAGGAATAACATTAACAGCGATGCCGGTAACGGCATCGCAAGACAACATTAAAAATGGACTTCGACGCCGGCAAAAAGGCCTTTGAAACTAAGGTCGGTATACAGGTTATCAATATCATCCAGCTGCAAGTCTACCTGCCGATACCCCAGCTTCAGCGTCATATCAATTGCCAGGTTGTCCAGCAGTGCATATGCAATACCCGCCTGCGCATCATATAACTGACTACCGTCATAAGAAACAAAGCTGCCCTGAGCAAAGACATCTAAGCCAGTAAGTGGCAGCCCGACCCGCACAGCGCCATATACCATAGGCACCCACTGAGAAAAGTCCTGCTGAACAGCAGTACCATCGGCGATACTGGCCTCTGACAACGCTATACTGCCGTCCAGATATTTGCCATTGATGCCAAGATCCACGCTAAATAATTCGTTATCCAGAACTTCGTAATACAGAATATAGTCAGTGCTGGTAATATCAGTCTGATTTTCAACCTGAGTGCCATTTGTGAAATCATCACCACCGAAACTAAAGTCGTTAGCCAGCAAAGTGCTACCCGATGACTCCAGCTTATTACGCTGTATGCGAATATTCGGGATTAGTGGTAACGGATGCTCCAACGCCACGTAATATGACGTCTGTGTTTTATCGTCAAAATTGAATGCTTGCAGCTGATCAGTATTAGCAAAACTTCCGTCGACGGAGGTGCGCCAGCCATCAGCACCTAAATAGAGACCAAGCAAAGTATCAGCTTGCACGGTACTGCTTAATAGCACGCCGCTTAGCGATAACAACAATGCTGTTTTTTTCATGCGTTTTACCCTTGAGTTAATAATTCTGACAGATCTATCAAAGCGGCATTTGCACGCGAAATATAATTTGCCATTACCAGACTATGATTTGCCATTAAACCAAATCCACTGCCATTGAGCACCATAGGGCTCCACACAGCCTGCTGAGTGGCTTCCAGTTCACGGATTATTTGCCGCAAACTAATCATCGCATTTTTTCGCTTTAACACATCGGCGAAGTCGGTCTCTACTGCTTTGAGAAAATGCAGCAGTGCCCAACTGGCGCCTCTTGCCTCGTAAAACTCATCATCAAGCTTCCACCAGCTGGTTTTTATAACTTTGCTGCCAGGCGAATCAGTGGATTGTCGGGCCGAAGCATCACCAGCCAGGTCAGTGTTTACCCTGTCCTGTCCAACACTGGCACTTAACCGCTGTGAATAACTGCCCAGCCTTTTCTCTACTGCCTTAAGCCAGTCTCTCAGGTTATCCGCTCTGGCATAAAACTGGCTGTCTGGTTTTGCCGGATCCATAAGTTCAGCACGGTACAGATATAACTGCGCTATTGCTTTACGGTATTCAGATTCAGCACTGGGGATCGCCCAGCTACGATGATCAATATTAAACATCGGCTGTGCAACTTTCAGATACGTGTTTTCGGTAGATTGTGACTGCGAGCGGCTAAAGTCTTTGCGAAGTGCCAGCGCTAAATCGCGTGACATTTCCAGCACTCCCAACTCCCACGCAGGCATGTTATCCAGCATTACAAAAGGAGGCATAATGTCATTGGCTAAATAACCGCCGCTTTTGTCCAGCAAGGTTTCACTTACGCGGATCAGTGCTGTCGTTGTACTGTACCCGACGATAGCGGCATCTCCGAGCTGCTGCCGGCTCTGCTTTATCTCGGCAACCAGCAGATCGGGCTCACGGCTCACCCACCAGCCTGTCAGATACATGACAAATAACACCAAGCCCAATAATGAGCTAACCCACTTTGTATTTAACATCTTTGCCCCTTAGCGTTTTGGCATCACCACGACAGGCAGTGATGCTGCCAATTGTTGTCCATCAGCAAAGTGTAATATCAGCTCTACAGATTGACCAACCTGTAGCGTGTCCGGCGCTTCAAACAACATCAGATGCAGACCACCCGGTGCAAGCTCAACACTTCCTCCGGCTGGGATCACTATATGTTCAATTTGCTCCATCCGCATCATGCCGTCTTTGTGGCTGTGCTGGTGCAAC
Source organism: Rheinheimera aquimaris (assembly GCF_020531985.1). Lineage (GTDB taxonomy): Bacteria > Pseudomonadota > Gammaproteobacteria > Enterobacterales > Alteromonadaceae > Alishewanella > Alishewanella aquimaris. Next base: position 625,665 of record NZ_JAJAVQ010000003.1, read on the forward strand.
TCAATGCGCCCAAAAACATCACTACTTACCGCCGTCAATACCATTTGCTGCTCAGAACTATTGTTCAGCGTGAAATACCCCGCACTGACAGCGCGACCGGGCATTGGCAAACGGATTTGCCCATTGTCTATGGTTACTACAGCTGGAGCTGAAAATAGCGGCGCGCTTAGCAGCAGTAAGGCAGTAAAAAACCATTTCATTCTGTTTCTCCTTTAAAGTCACAGCGTTATCTTACACCAGTTTCATCTGGTTCACAGCCTGTAACTTTACAGGTGTCAGCTTAACGATCTGGCAGAACTGCAGCCGCAACCAAGTAGGCGACTATCACCGCCAACGGAAACATCAGTAGCAAAATCACTGCCAGTAAACGAACCAGCCAACGTGGCTGCTGATAGTAACCGGCAAGACCTGCACATACCCCAGAGATTTTGCGGTATGCCCGTGCACAGTACCAACGATCGGTGTCATAAGTGGCCATAAATCTAATCTCCTGCTCTGTTGTCATGTTTACAAACGTATTGCTTTACTATCAGTATCAGCATACTAAATACTGAAAATGCCAAAATTTCGCTACCTACCCAGCTCATAAAAACCTTTCCCCGTTTTATGTCTGAAACCTTACTTCTGCCACATCGCCAGCCGTGGGCCAAGACATTGCCATATCAACATCACAGGCACCATACTCAGCACCGGGCTAAGATAAGCCAGTAACAACCAGGCTGAAGAAACAAACATTATTTACTCCGCCTCGCGAACGAGCTGTGAGGTTGGACGAAATGCTATTAACGCTGCAACATCCTGCTGCGCAGTCTGTTTTGCAATCAGGTCAATCACCGTTTTTTGCAGTGCTTCTCTGGCATGCAGTTGATTGAGTTCAGGTAAAGCAGCCAACTGGGTTTGCGCTTCTGAGCGCAGTTGTGCGGCTAATTCATCTGCTTTAACAGTGGCAGTATGTAAACCGGCAATCAGGCCAGCAGTTACAACAAATGCAGTAAGTGTTTTCATGATCATATCCTTGAAGTTAGTTAGTCTGTACTACAACGTCGCTAAACCTATTACAAGTGCTATGCCATTTAGAAAGAAAAATGTATGTTACTGATAAATATAATTAAAAGTTAAAAAGGGCAAGCACAGTTAAATATGCTTGCCCTTGCAGAAACTAAAAAATAGTGAAGTTAACTAATCAGGTGGTCAATTTATCAACCGGCTGAATTTTTGCCATGGCCTGCAAAAGTAACTCGGGTTTAGCATTAGGTAAGTGAGCTTGCTCACTGAGCAGACGCCGCCATTGCCGGGCACCTGGCATGCCTTGAAATAGGCCTAGCATATGACGTACGATATGCCATAACCGCGCACCTTGCGTCATCTGCCGTTCAATATACGGCAGTATATCGATCACCACCTGCTGTGCTGTACGCGGGCTTTCTGTTTGAGCATAAATTAACTTATCAACTTCACTTAATAACATAGGGTTGCTGTATGCCTCACGCCCAACCATCACGCCATCTAGATAACTTAATTGCTCTTTTGCCTGCTGCAGGGTTTTAACACCACCGTTTAAGCTGATATCCAGGTGTGGAAATTCACGTTTGAGCTGATGTACCCGCTGATAGTTAAGCGGCGGCACTTCCCGGTTTTCTTTTGGGCTCAACCCTTTTAACCAGGCTTTGCGGGCATGCACAATCAACTGTGTACAACCGGCATCGGCTACGGCCTGCACGAAGTCCTGTAAAAACTGATAATCATCAGAGTCGTCAATACCAATACGGGTTTTCACCGTAACAGGAATACTGACCACATCTTGCATTGCTTTAATGCAATCGGCCACCAGCGCTGGCTGAGCCATCAGGCAGGCACCAAACATACCGTTCTGTACCCTGTCTGACGGGCAGCCGACATTGATATTAACCGCATCGTAACCGCGCAGCTCTGCCAACTTTGCACATTGCGCCATTTGCAAAGGATCAGAGCCCCCCAACTGCAGCACCACAGGATGCTCTTCCTGATTAAAGTCAAGATAATCGCCACTGCCGTGCAAAATCGCGCCGGTTGTAACCATCTCGGTATAGAGCACTGCATGCTGAGTCAGCAAACGATGGAAATAACGGCAGTGCTTGTCAGTCCAATCCAGCATGGGCGCAATCGAAAATTTGTGGTCCAGCACAGTATTATTCAAATCAATTATTACCTTTAACATCTAACGGCATCTGGGCATAGCCACTGCCGTTCATGATATACAACGTCGACTTACCAAGTCGGCATTATATCAGCTTATTCAGTATGATCAGGCGCATTGCATATTGTTTTAATGTTATATAAGAAAACTCTGCTTTAATTAACGCCATACACGACAGAATATGTGAGGCCTGAATGCGGGACTTTTACGTTGCAAGACAACCCATTTTCAATGCTGATAACACTTTGTTTGCCTATGAACTGCTGTTTCGTGATAGCCAGGAGAATATCTTTCCGGAGGTATGCCCTAATGAAGCGACAAGCCGGTTAATTGATGGCAGTTTCATCGGCGGTTTAGTGGATGACCTGACAGCCGGCAAAAAGTGCTTTATCAATTTTACTTTCGACAGTCTGGTCAAAAAACACCCAAGCTTACTACCAACAGAGACTCTGGTGATTGAAGTACTGGAAACACTTCGCCCCGGCAAGAAACTTCTGGCTGAGTGCATTGAGCTGCATAAGCAAGGTTATCAGATTGCACTGGACGACTATATCCCACACCCGGACTGGATAAATTTTTTTCCGTACATCGCCATTATTAAGGTAGATATTCAGCAAATCAGTGACGTACATATCGCCGAGCTGATAAAAGCCATACAGCCTTATCCAAAGATTAAACTGCTTGCTGAGCGGGTTGAAACCCATGAACAGTTTCAACACTATAAAGCACTGGGTTTTAGTTATTTTCAGGGCTACTTTTTTGCCAGACCTGAAGTTCTGAAAAGCCGAACGCTGTCGGCTCCTCAGTTGGTTGTGTTGCAATTAATGCAAGTGCTGATGGTCCCCGAGCCAGACTTTGATAAAGTCACCAAAATTCTTGAGCAAGAAGTTCAGTTGGCATTCCGGCTACTGCAGTATGCAAATTCTGCAAAGTTTAAACGGGGAAAACCAATCGACTCAATAAAGAGGGCAGTTGTTTTACTAGGAAAAAAAGAACTCTATAAGTGTATGTCGCTGCTATTTGTCACACAGATGAACGACAGTAAACCACTGGAACTGGCTAAGCTATCGCTGGTACGCGGCAGATTCTGTGAGTTGCTGTGTATGAATGCTTACCCGAAACTGAGCGATGCTGCATTTCTGACAGGCATACTGTCACTATTAGATGCCATTTTCGATATGCCCATGGCAAAGATCACCGCCAAGCTGCCGCTATCTGATGAAATACTACAAGCCCTGAACGACAATTGCGGGCTATTGGCTAATTTTCTTACGATGGTTAATAACTATGAAAAAGGCAACTGGCAGGACTGTATTCCACTAACAACGACTCAGGAAATTTCGATCGCCCAGTGCTATAACTCGGCGGTGCAGTGGGCAGAAGAGCAGCTGCCTTAAAACAGCTGCCCATAAACACAATTTACTTCATATCAGGCAGATTGCGACCGTAAAAAATCTCACGCATTTCGCGGAACACTTTTTTACTGATCGTTTTCTGCTCTTCAGCCGTCATCGAATCCGTGCCCATACCGAAAAGATAGTTATTCAGGTCAGCTTCTTTAAGCATCATCTTGGTATGGAACAGGTTTTCCTGATAAACGTTAACGTCGATCATCTGGAAAGCGCGCTTGGTATCGTCATCCATAAAGTTCTGTATCGACGTAATAGGATGATCGATATAGTGCTTGGTACCACTGATATCGCGGGTGAACCCTCTTACCCGATAATCAATAGTAACAATGTCAGACTCAAAACTGTGGATCAAAAAGTTCAGCGCTTTCAGCGGCGATATAATACCGCAGGTTGATACCTCAATATCGGCCCGGAAAGTACAGATGCCATCATGTGGGTGCACTTCGGGATAGGTATGTACACAGATATGACTTTTATCCAGATGCGCGACTACAGCGTCCGGACGGGGGCCAGGATTCTCAGAGTTATCCGGATCAACCAATACCGGCTCTTCACTAACCAGTATTGTTACGCTCGCACCCTGTGGATCATAATCTTGCCGTGCCACATTCAAAATATTAGCGCCGATAATATCGGTCACCTCAGTCAGAATGTCTGTCAGGCGATCAGCGTTATATTGTTCATCAATGTACTCAATGTACTCTTGCCGGTGCTGCTCAGTTTTAGCATAGCAAATGTCATAAAGACTGAAACTCAGGCTTTTCGTCAGGTTATTGAACCCGTGTAGTTTCAATTTTTCAAAAGGTTTAACCACTTAACATTGTCTCCGCAAAAAACCGCTTGCCGGTTGTAAACTAAATAACAACTATTGCTGTGCTGATGGCTTCAGCGCAGATTCCTTCACACTAAAGGAATGCGTCACCGCAACACTGCCAGATAACATAATAGATACAGAACAGTACTTCTCCGCTGACAGCTGCACTGCACGTTCAACCTGCTTCTCACTTAAACTAAAGCCAGTTACCTCAAAATGCAGGTGCAACTTGGTAAACACTTTGGGTATGGTCTCAGCACGTTCCGCACTCAATTGCACTTCGCAATCAACTACCTGCTGCCGGGCTTTTTGTAAAATACTAACCACATCCACTGAGGAACAAGCACCGGCCGCCATTAACACCATTTCCATTGGGCTGGGCGCAACACTGTTATCTTTATTACCGTCAAAAACGACGGCGTGCCCGCTACCGGAATGACCGATAAAGGTATTATTGTCGTGCCACTTGACTTTCGCTTCCATCATAGCCCCCGGCCAGAAAAATAAGGCCGATATTCTACGTAAAAGCGACGCAGGTATCTAGCAAATTTGCTGATGTGTTGTGATTAATCGAGTAAATCGGCGATGGCGTTATCAAACAGGTTTTTGATTAATAGCGAAATTTCGTTGATGAGTTCGGCTTGTTGGGCTGTAGCTTTTTTTTCCAGCACGCCCGACAATACCTCCTGAAAGTCATACATGATGCCATCAACTTCGCGAATAATCATACTGCGGTGATTCATTTCCAGCTCGGTGTGCTGCGTACAAAGATTAATGATCTGTTCGGCGATAGACTCTTCCAGTATCACGCCTATCGTCTTATCCGTTTCCCCACTGCCGCTTTGCTCAAACAACGATAAATGCTCTGTCAGAAACTGGATCAAATGCTCATATCCGGGTTTGTCTGTGACCATAAGTTGTTTTACACCTGGCTGCTGGTGGGAACACCAATAAGTTTTAGTTATTTAAGCAAAAAGCAGCTCAGAAAACAAATCGGGGCGAACGCCCCGATAAGATTTATTTTGTGTCTGCTTAGAAACTTAGCCCTGGCGACAATTGCTCCGGCATCACCACCTGCTCCAGCTCGACTGAAGCAACCGGATAAGCACAATAATCGGCAGCATAATATGCACTTGCTCTGTGGTTACCACTGGCACCTATACCACCAAAAGGCGCAGCTGAACTGGCTCCGGTAATAGGCCGGTTCCAGTTAACAATACCAGCGCGAATACGGCGGAAGAAATGCTGATACAACTCGGCACTATCACTGAGCAGACCGGCAGACAATCCAAACTTAGTACTGTTAGCATTGTCGATAGCCTGATCAAAGTCGCTAAAACGGAACACTTTCAACAGCGGGCCAAAGTGTTCATCATCCGGGAAATCCTTTACTGCTGTGCATTCAATAATACCCGGTGTTACCAACGCAGTTTCCTGATTGGGTTGTTGCATTTCCAGCAGCACTTCACCGCCAAGTGAAACCAGTTGCTGCTGCACTGCTAACATGGCTTTGGCTGCGGCGACAGAAATCATAGAGCCCATGAACGGCTGTTCCTGGGCATCATACACTCCCACTTTAATGTTGCGGCTCACTTCCAGTAGCCGCGCCAGAATAGCATCACCCTGCTCACCAACAGGCAAATAAAGTTTGCGGGCACAAGTGCAGCGCTGACCAGCAGAGATAAACGCGGATTGCACGATATCATGCACAGCTGCATCGATGTTACTGACATCTTGCACCAGCAGCGGGTTGTTGCCGCCCATTTCCAGCGCCAGAATTTTATCTGGCCGGCCAGCGAACTGTTGGTGCAGATAATGCCCGGTGCGCGAACTGCCGGTAAAGAAAATACCGTCAATGCCGTCATGACCTGCGATGGCCTTGCCGGTGTCAACTTCACCTTGTAACAAACTTAACACACCGGCAGGAATGCCAGCCTGTTGCCACAGTTTCACTGTATCTTCCGCCACTTTCGGTGTCAGCTCTGAAGGCTTAAACAACACAGCGTTACCAGCCAGTAGCGCTGGCACTATGTGGCCATTTGGCAGGTGACCAGGGAAATTATAAGGCCCAAAAACGGCCACTACGCCGTGTGGTTTGTGGCGGATAAAAGCCCGGCCCTGTGGCATCGGATTCTCTTTGTTGCCTGTTCTTTCCTGATAAGCCCGTACAGAGATATCTATTTTGCCAACCATAGCCGCCACTTCTGTGCGGGCTTCCCACAGCGCTTTACCGGTTTCCTGTGCGATTGACAATGCCATGGCTTCTTTATTATCACTTAATAAAGCGGCAAATTTTTTAACCACTTCCACACGCTGCTCAAAGCTCAAGCCAGCCCAGTGGTACTGCGCCTGCCGAGCACTCTCAACGGCTTGTTCAACCTGCTGCACGGTTGCAGCATTACCTTGCCAAATCTGTACATTTTTTGCCGGGTCAAGAGAGTTAAATTGTGCGCCATCTCCGTGCACCCATTGACCATTAATAAACTGTTCTGCGTGTTTCATTATATACCTCTGTTAAACCCTGGCTGGCCGCTCAAATACGGCTCACCCTCACCCAGTCACCCGCATTAACATCCAGCGCAGCAGCAACTGCAGCAGGTAAAGTGACATGCTCGCTATGTTCGTTAACATCCAGCTCCAGCCAGGTTGCCCGGAAACCTTCAAGTTGCGTGTTACTAATCATATAAGGCTGGCCTTGCTTCACTTCACCGATAAGCACTTGTAAACGCTTGCTGTTCCGCACTGAGCGAATATGCTCTACCCGCGCTTCAACCGTCGGGCCGGCATCAAAAATGTCAACATACCCCCGGCTGGAAAAGCCTTCAGCCTGCAACAGCGCCAACGCCGGCTTTGTTTTTTCGTGTACCTGGCCAATAACGGCCTGTGCCTGTTTGCTCAGCAAACTAACATAAATAGGGTACTTCGGCATCAGCTCCGCGATGAATACCTTCTGGCCTATGCCAGTCAGATAATCTGCTGTAGGGAAATCAACGCTGAAGAAGTGTTCCTGCAACCACTGCCAGAACGGCGAACTGCCATCGGTATTTGATACACCGCGCATTTCGGCAATGATCCGCTCAGAGAAACGGTAAGAAAACTCTGCCAAAAACAAAAAACGCATTTTTGACAGCAAGCGGCCATTGTTTTTTTCCCGCCGCTTTTCTCTGAGGAACAAGGTACATAATTCACTAACACCCGTGTAATCATTACACAGCGTCAGTATGTCTACTGTTTTATATACCCCGAGTGAACGTGAGCTGTGAACGACCTTGCCCAAATGATAATGATAAAACGCATCATCCAAGCCTACCGCAGCTTCCAGGGCACTGGTACCACAAATTTCGCCGGTTTCGGTGTCCTCCAGTACAAATAAGTACCCCTCATCACCGGGACCGCTGACGTTCTTACTGAATGACTGCTCCGAGCGGCTGATTTTGCGCATCAGCAGCTCGTCGTTGACCGGCAGTGAAGTAAAACCGTGGCCTGACTCCACTGCAATATCATACAGCGCAGGGTAATCATCCGCACGGATTGGGCGAATCACCATCATCGTCGCTTACTCCATTTTTGCTTTATAGTTTTCGGGGCTTTCGCCCCGTAGCTTCATTTTATGCAGTCTTAACGCTGCTTAATTTCTGTTAAATCACGCAGTGGCGACCTGTTTAACCGCCTGTTCAAAACGCTGCATGCCTTCAGCAATATCAGCGTCTGTAATAACCAGAGACGGAGCAAAGCGCACTACGTCCGGGCCAGCAACCAGTGCCATCAACCCCTGATCCGCTGATGCCAGGAAAAATTCGCGTGAACGGCCTTTAAACTTGTCGTTCAGCACAGCGCCAAGCAGCATGCCCTGGCCGCGAATTTCACTAAACACCTGGTATTTCTCGTTTATTGCCGCCAGATGCTGTCGGAACAACTTTTCACTTTGCAGCACCTTAGTCAGCACTTCCGGCTGATTAACGGTGTCAATTACCGCTTCAGCTACGGCACATGCCAGCGGGTTGCCCCCATAAGTGCTGCCATGGGTCCCTACCTTAAGGTGCTTAGCAATATCTGTAGTAGTCAACATGGCGCCAACAGGAAAACCACCGCCAAGCGATTTCGCTGTCGTCAGAATATCCGGCGTTACGCCATAATGCATATACGCATACAGCTTGCCGGTACGGCCAACGCCCGTCTGAACCTCATCCATTATCAGCAGCGCCTTGTATTGGTCACAAAGTGCACGCACACCTTCAATAAATTCTTTTGTCGCAGGGATAATGCCGCCTTCTCCCTGAATAGGTTCTAATACCACGGCACAGGTTTTGTCAGATATCAGCGCCTTGACACTATCCAGATTATTAAATTCTGCATGTAGCACAGCACCGGGTTTAGGGCCAAAACCGTCTGAATACGCGGCTTGCCCGCCGACTGTGACGGTGAAAAATGTACGACCATGGAAACTTTTACCAAACGAAATGATCTGGTCTTTTTCTGCACTATATTGTTCCAGCGCCCAACGCCGGGCCAGTTTAAATGCAGCTTCATTGGCCTCTGCACCCGAGTTGGCGAAATAGACCTTTTCAGCAAACGTTGCATCAACCAGCTTTTTTGCCAGGCGAAGCGCTGGCTCATTCGTCATGACGTTACTTAAATGCCACAGCTTGCCGGCCTGAGACGTTAATGCACCGACAAGAGCCGGATGGCAATGCCCAAGGCTGCTCACTGCAATGCCACCGGCAAAATCAACATATTCACGGCCTTGCTGATCCCAAACACGGGAGCCTTTACCTTTAACCGGGATAACCCCTGCAGGGGCGTAATTAGGAACCATTACCTCATCAAATAAAGCGCGATTTACCTGTAACTCACCGGTCATTTTTCACTCCTTTTCCCTGCCTGGGATATTGTTCTGAACTGAATCATCAGCTGTTTATTAAACCTAAGTGAACAGCATTATTGCAGATTAAATTGATGTTGTCTTGCGGATACAAAGTGCCCAAAGCCTGAAAAAACAAGGGCTACAGATAGATTTGCATGTGAACTGAATAAGTACGCAGCAACAATACACTCCAGCTTTTTGCCAAGCCTCTCTGAAGTGATACCTCACCCGACATTTAGCCGTAAAATGATGATTAACTGGTTAACACTGACAGTTGCATGTTTATGGCACAGATTTTTTTATTAAATTTCAACGCCCAGCCGTTTAAGATTAGTCTGTCTGAGTATCTGAATACTGTCGGAACTAAGCTGCACACTCGCAAACCAGGCTTTAGCTTCATCCTCACTGACTTGCTGGCGCTGTTTTAACTCACGGCATTGCACGTAAACCTGAGCCTGTTGCACCAAGCGCGCCAGCGGACTACTACCGGCAAAACCAGCCCCTTCTGCAAGCTGGTCCAGGGTCTGGCAAAGCGGCAACGTGTCGAGCTGCCAACGCGAAGTGATGTCAGCGCTCAGTACCGCAGCAAACTCATTGAAGCTTTCAGACAAAAAGCTGCCATCCGGTTCGAGACTGTCAAGGGCATCGGTCAGCTGCACATCCCGACTTTCACGGGCTTGCAATAACTGCTGCTGCCTGACCTGCTGGTAGGTGCGTAGGTAATTACGCGTAACAACCGCATGCCCCAGCGTGTGAAATAACCCAACGCAAAACGCGTTGTAAGGATGCTCCGGGCTGTCTTCTGCCAGCCGCTTAGCAGCAATCGCTACCGCCAGTGAATAGTCCCATAACCGGCTTTTCAGGCCAGTAAAAGGGTCAGTAGAGTGCGGCATCATCCGTTTCATGGCATACACCGGTAGAATAAGCTGCAAACTTTCAACACCTAGAAACCGCAACGCCGTTTTAATATCCTTCACCATTGCGCCTGACGATGTGCGGTTACGGTACTGAGGCTGATTAACCAAGCGCAGCAAATCTTCAACTAACCATGGCACCCGGCTAACCAAAGGGTCCAGTTTATTTACTGTAACAGTTCTACCGCTTAGTACATCCAACACCCGATAATATGCGTCTGTGGGGTCAAACAACGATGCCATCACATGTTCAATATTATGTAAACGGCGCACCAGCTCGTCTGATACTTCATCGTGTAAATGCGCTTGCGCAAATTCAGTAAACTGTGCTTTTGCCTGAGCACCCGCCATTCGCTGCTTTTGCGCCTGAGCTTCAATGTCCAATAAGGTGCGCTCAGATTGCGGCTGGCCGGCCCGGATCTGATACCCCAGCCGTTTTTTATCAGGGTTCACGCCAATTAACTGATCAAAAAAGCGTTGCACAAGGCTATCAGTGACTGGCATCGAAGAAGTTATCACGTTCAGTTGGTTCCATTAGTTTATTGCCATATACAGCGTCATACTGCGGTGCCTTGTACACGCAGTCAACAACAGCGTGATGTCAGTTGGCACAGTGCAGGAAATTTGCCAGCAATTGCTTACCCTGTTGGCTGAGAATAGCTTCCGGGTGAAATTGCACACCATGCAACGCCATAGCCCGGTGCTGCAGCCCCATCACTTCGTCAGGGTTATCGTCCACAACCGTCCAGGCCGTTAGCTCTAGCTCCGCAGGTATAGAGTGTCGCTCGGCAACCAAAGAGTGATAACGAGTTACATCCAGCGGGTTGGCAAGCCCCTGAAACACCGAAGTATTATTGTGCTGTATCAGGCTATTCTTACCGTGCATAACCTGTCTGGCAGGCACAACTTTTGCGCCAAACACTTGTGCAATAGCCTGATGCCCCAGACAAACACCTAAAATAGGTAATTTACCGGCAAACTGTTCAATCGCATCTAGAGATATACCGGCGTCATCCGGCGTTTTGGGGCCCGGAGAAATAACCAGATATTGCGGTGCCAACGCTTTGATCTGCGTAATGCTGATATCGTCATTGCGCCGCACCATAACCTGCTGACCTAATGCAGCAAAGTACTGCATCAGGTTATAGGTAAAAGAATCATAATTATCAATCAATAACAACATGATATCTGATCAAGGCAGAACAAAACCCACGGCTTCATTAACACGTGCTAAAGTGACTGCCGCCCGGCTACGGGCTTTATCGGCTCCAGCGCGCATAACATTGGTTAAGGTCGTCTGATCGGCACGCAATTCTGCGAAGGTTTTTTGCACCGGCTCCAGTAAAGCAATTACTGCATCGGCGACATCACCTTTTAAATGGCCGTACATCTTTCCTTCGTACTCCGCTTCCAATGCCGCAATAGTTTTACCGGTCACACCGCTTAAAATGCTAAGCAGATTGGCTACACCCGGTTTAGCGTCCAGGTCAAAACGCACTCTTGGTGGATCTTCAGAATCTGTCATCGCCTTTTTAAACTTTTTACTGATCATCTTCGGATCTTCCAACAAGCCGACGAAGTTCCACGGGTTTTCGTCCGACTTTGACATTTTCTTGGTCGGATCCTGCAGGCTCATCACTCGCGCGGCTACTGGCGGAATAAACGGCTCAGGCACGGTGAAAATATCACCATGTAAAGCGTTAAACCGCATAGCAACGTCCCTCGCCAGCTCCAAATGCTGTTTCTGATCATGCCCCACAGGGATCTGATTAGCCTGATACAGTAAAATATCTGCCGCCATTAACACCGGATAAGTGAACAAACCCGCATTAACATTATGCGTATGACGCTCGGACTTATCTTTAAATTGGGTCATCCGGCTGAGTTCACCAAACTGGGTGTAGCAGTTAAGCACCCAGGCCAATTGGCTGTGTTCCGGCACATGAGACTGCATAAATACCGCCGAGCGGTTAGGATCGATACCACAAGCTAAATACAGTGCCAGACTGTCCAGCGACGCGTTGCGTAGTGCTGCAGGTTCTTGCCGGACAGTTATAGCGTGCAGATCAACAATACAATATAAGCAATCATAGTCGTCCTGCATTTTGTCCCACTGCCGCAAAGCGCCCAGATAATTTCCTATCGTCAGTTGGCCAGACGGCTGTGCGCCACTTAGTACAATTGGCTTATTGCTCATAGTTGTATCCATTTAAGACTGTATTTATAACGTTAACCGGCAACTACCGGAAAGAAGTGCTGCATTATAACCGTATCAACTTTTTGCAACAGTAAAAAAGCGGCTCAGCGCGCTACTTTTGCCAGTTGTTGCCGCATCGTTTCGATTGCGTCTTTATAATCTTCTGCATTGAATATGGCCGAACCTGCAACGAACATATCGGCGCCTGCTGTCGCAATATCTGCGATATTATCTGCAGTCACTCCACCATCGACTTCCAGCTTTATCGACAGACCGCTGTCGTCAATCAGTTTGCGGGCAGCTGCAATTTTATTAAGGGTCTGTGGAATAAATTTCTGACCACCGAACCCTGGGTTTACTGACATCAACAGCACAACATCAATTTTATCTAACACATAATCCAGATAGCTTAGTGGCGTAGCCGGGTTAAACACCAGACCAGCCTGACAGCCCTGCTGCCTGATAAGCTGTAAAGTTCGATCAATGTGGCGGGAAGCTTCCGGATGGAAGGTGATAATACTGGCCCCTGCTGCAGCAAACTGAGGCACCAAAGCATCTACCGGCTCCACCATCAAGTGCACATCTATTGGCGCTGATATGCCATAGTTTCGCAGTGCCTGACATACCATAGGTCCCATGGTCAGGTTAGGCACATAGTGGTTGTCCATAACATCGAAGTGCACTACATCGCCACCAGCCTGTATAACTGCGGCAACCTCTTCTCCCAGCCGGGCAAAATCAGCAGACAGAATCGAAGGGGCAATTAAATACGGTTGCATAGCGTTTTTCCTAAAGTTAGCCAGCTGCAGACTGTACTGAATTTGCCATAAAAAAGCACGAAGACACTAACAACCCACCCTGCACAAAAAACGAGCAAAACCGCACCAACTCAGCCCAAGCTATTTACAACAAGTGTAGTCAATAATCATAAGTAAATGATTAATCTATAGTATTTCAGCTGGCATATATCTTGGAACAAGATCGGCAGGGAACAGAGAAAAAGGCAAATAAAATGAAAACATCAACAAAAATGAAAACGTTAGTAAGTAGTATGTTTTTACTTGGACTGTCAGTCAGCAGTTTTACTGCTAGTGCCATTGAACTGGGCGGCGACATAACGATTACCTCAGATTATGCATTCCGCGGTATTTCTCAGACAGAAGAAGCACCTGCGCTGCAAGGCGGTTTGTCATTGACTGATGAGTCAGGCTTTTATCTGTCGGTATGGGGTTCTAACGTAGATTTTCTCGCAGAAGGTACACTGGAGCTGGATGTTCTGCTGGGTTGGAGCGGTTCTATCAATGAAGATTGGTCAACCGATGTCGGTATTATGCGTTATGGCTACCCCAACACGGAAATCGATGGCTCAAACTTCTGGGAAGTGTATGGTTCTTTATCATACAAAGACCTCACTTTCGGCCTGGCATACAGCGACGATTACTATGCCAACAGCGGAGATTTTTTTTACATTTATGCAAACTACAGCTATGCATTGATGGATAATCTGAGCCTTGATCTGCATGTCGGTCAGAATGAATATGATGACAGCAGCGCCAGTTATCTGGACTGGAGTGTAGGCGTCAGCACTGAAGTTCTGGGTGCCGGTTTAAGCCTTGCCTATGTAGACACCGATATCGACGGTTCTTATCTGGCAGATAGCCGCGTTATCTTTTCTATTTCAAAAAGTTTCTGATCTAAAGAGCTTTTGTACCGGCCAGAACATTTTTATCTGTTTAATAAACAATCAGCTTGTATCAACAGGCTGATTGTTTTACTATTTGAGCGTTTTAAAAAACAAATGGATTTAACATGAAATTTACCAAGCTATTAAAAGCAGTATTTATTTCAGCTGGCATCACCGCCAGTACCATTTGTTTTGTCATACCCTCTGCATTGCACGGCGGTCAGTGTCATGCAGAAGCGGCATCAATACAGGAATGTATAAGTTCTGGCCAGCAAAGTTGGTACAGTTGGTTCCAGGGCAAAAGCCGCTCTACCCAGTTCCATTTTATTGACCTGCTTGAATTACTAAGCAGACTCTCTCCAACACAAAAAAGCTAATGGCTGAACATAAGCCTGGTCTGATACAAATCATTAAGGCAGTGTTAGGTGCTATGGTGGGTGTGCAGTCAGAGCAACAACGTCAGCGCGACTTTTCTGCCACTTCGCCATTACCATTTATAATAGCCGGTGTAATATTTACCCTGCTTTTTGTGGCGTTACTGCTAGCTGTTGTAACCTGGGCACTGGCATAGCCTGGTATACCGCGAACAGCTCAGCAACCTTACCTCTGCTTGACCCTTTCTGGCTGATAGACCGGCCAACCTGCACGCTATGTAGTACCGCTTGCTGATATATTTTTCGGGTCCAGGTTGTATCATGATTACTAACAACGACGGCCACACCGCGGTTTTGTGCCTGCTCTGCCAGATTTGCCAACTGAGCCTGATCATTCAAATCAAACCCCTGGCTGGCATAACTGGTAAAACTAGCTGTTTTGCTAAGTGGCACATAAGGCGGATCGCAATAAATTACATCGCCTGCTTTCGCTTGCAACATAACGTCCTGGTAGCTAACACAACTAAACTCAGCTTTTTGTGCTTTTTCAGCAAAAAATAATAACTCCGCTTCCGGGAAATATGGCTTTTTATAACTGCCAAACGGAACATTAAATTTTCCCGACAGATTGTAGCGACACAGACCGTTATAGCCATGCCGATTCAAATACAGGAACAATAAAGCCCGTTCATAATTGTCGGAACTCTGGTTAAACTGCTGACGCAACTGCAGATACGCGTCACGTTGATTAGTCTGTGCCGAAAATAAACTTCTGGCGTCAGCAATAAAACGACTGTGCTCTGTTTTCAACAACTGATACAGGCCAATCAGATCTGCATTGATGTCGTTCAAATGATAACGGGGGTAATCAGTGTTTAGAAACACTGAGCCAGCGCCAACAAAAGGCTCTATTAATACAGAACTATCCGGCAGGTGAGCAGATATTGCTTGTACCAGATTATATTTGCCGCCTGCCCACTTCAAAAAGGCACGACACTTCTGTCCAGTTGCCATCCTAAGCAATCAATCCTGTTGACCTGATTGCAAACTTAACTGCCTGGCGTTAATTTCACTTTGAATAGCTTTAACTGTTTTCGTAAAAGGACCTGATGCACGCAGTGCAGCAGGCAACTCCGACATTGCGGCCTTGGCATCTGACGCATTATCAAAAGGCGCTAATACCAGTACAAGTTGCATCTTACCTTGCCAGCTACGCTGGTAACTTAATGCTTCCACTGTAGGATATGCACGTTTAAAGCGCGCTAATGCTGCATCACTGGACAGCACCGCTAATTGAACCGCAACTTGCGATTTTTGTAACAACAGTAATTTACTTTCATCGTATCCAAATGTTGTGCTGTCAGACTCGGCAGTGTCCGTTACAGCTGGCGAAGAAACCGCTTCTTCTGAGGCTATTGCTGTGTCCGTAGTCTCGCTCTGTACTGTATTGACCACAGGCTCCGGCAACGCTGATGCTTCAGAGTCACCTCCATGCTCAGTTGCAGTTTCAGCAGAAACTTCGGCTTCAGCTTGCTCTGTGCTTGGGTTAACAGTGCTATTTATAGCAGTATCTTCAATATTCGCTTCTGAATCGGGGACTTCAACCGGTAATGCTGGAGCCGGCGCACGTTCTACCGGTATCCGTACCGGCGGCGCAGGTTGCTTCTGCGATGGCCAGAAAACAATTAGCAGTAACACCAGCAACACGGCAATTGACGATGCCAAAAGGGCCGGCTTTTTAAGCAGTGCATGCTTTTCTGCCGCAACAGCCGTTGTTTCATCGCGATGGTCTGGCTCAACAGGCTGCAACAGCTGATGCATATCGCCGTCTGCTCTTGCCAGACGCTCAGCTATTTCAATGCTGTTTAACCCATCATGGCGCAATAACTGCTCAGCATCATCTGCGGTAATACGATTCAATGTTAACGTCAGCCCGGCGGCATCTAAACTCTGGGCAGAGAAACACAACACCAGGCTAGGTAATGAGCTTAGCTGCTGAATAAGTTCCGGTGGGAAACGCTCTGCATCGTCGATGATCACAGCCAGTGGCAATTGATCTTCAGTAACAGCAACCTGCTCAGTAATAGGAATTGAAGCATCACCAGGCTGCCCAAACCACTGTTGCATTAGCTGCTGAGTTGCTGACGCTTTATTAACCGAGGTATCGAGTAACGCAATGTTGTACTGTCCAGACAGTAGCTCAGCGATAGCGAGTGCTAAGGTTGACTTTCCACTGCCGGAAGCCCCCAGTATATTGATCTGCTGATTATCATTAAACGCCAGCTGGAACAGTAACCTATCCAACCATTCACGCTGTGACGGTAATAAATGATCCAATTGCGCCAGACGAGCCTGTAAATCAGTTATGTCCATCGGCAAACACCCTTATTAATTCAGCTTCAGATACATCATCTACTACCGCCGTGCTACCGAAAGCGGTTGGTAGCACAAATCGCATACTGCCGTTACGCACCTTTTTGTCTGTTTTCATAAAAGGCATAAAATCATCAATGTTCATATTGGCTGGCGGGGCTATCGGTAAATCAAATGCGGTTAATAAAGCACAGATTCTCTGCAGCTGCTGCTCACTAATGGCGTCGCGGGATAATGCTAATTTTGCAGCCATCACCATACCTGCCGATACGGCTTCTCCGTGTAGCCATTCACCGTAGCCCAGCCATGCTTCGATAGCATGGCCGAAAGTATGTCCGAGATTAAGCAGCGCCCTATCCCCCTGCTCAGTCTCATCCCGACTGACGATGTCAGCTTTCATCTGACAGCAATGCTGTATCATCTGTGCCAGCGTCTCTGGTTTCAATCCGACTATGTCTTTCTGATGTTGTTCCAGCCAGTCAAAAAAGGCTGCGTCACTGATTAGGGCATACTTAATGACTTCTGCCATGCCTGCTGCAAACTCGCGGGCTGGCAGCGTAGATAACGCTGCAGTATTAATCAGCACCTGTGCCGGCTGCTTGAATGCACCAATCATGTTCTTGCCAAGCGGATGGTTTACAGCGGTTTTGCCACCTACTGAAGAATCAACCTGAGACAGTAATGTCGTTGGAATTTGCAGAAAAGCTACGCCTCTCTGGTAACACGCAGCTACAAAGCCGGTCAGATCACCGATTACACCGCCACCCAGTGCAACCAACAGCACGTCACGTGACATCCGCTGTTCAAGCAGAAAACCTAACACCTGTTCAAAAGAACTTAGCGTTTTGTAAGCTTCGCCATCGGGCAGCAGAAAGTGTTGTACAGAACCAGACTGAAACAACGCCTCAACTTTGGATAAATAAAGAGGGGCGACAGTTGGGTTAGAAATAATGACAACTTGCTGCTTCGCTGCCAACGCAGGATCAAGGCCGAGAAAGTTGTCATCTATAGAGATGGTGTAGCTGCGTTCGCCAAGTTGTACTTCAACTTTTTGCATCGGCAGCCCCCTGTCGAAATGAAATTAAAAACCCAGTTGATCAATAATCTGGCTGGCTACCGCACGTGCACTTTGCTCATCAGTGCGTACAGTAAAATCAGCTATCTCAGCATACAGTGGGTTGCGCTCTGCAGCCAATCTTTCCAGTACTTCTTTCGGTGCTTCTTCAGTCTGCAACAAAGGCCGTCTTTTATCGCGCTGTGTACGTGCTACCTGTTTCTCTATCGGTGTTTCCAGGTAAACCACTATACCTCGGGCAGACAGACGATTTCTGGTTTCCTTGCTCAATACAGAACCACCACCTGTTGCCAGAACTATGCCCTGCAACTCAGTCAGATCCTGGATGACATTTTCTTCACGTACGCGAAAGCCTTCTTCACCTTCCAAATCAAACACCCAAGCAATATCTGCACCAGTGCGGCGTTCAATTTCCTGATCTGAATCGTAGAATTCAAGGTGAAGCATGTCTGCTAAGTGCCGGCCTATTGTGCTTTTACCAGCGCCCATAGGGCCGACGAGGAAGATATTACGTTTTTCTGCCATAAGTTGTATTACTAATCAGCTAACTCAGTGAAAAGTTAAATTCAAGGACCAAAAGGCTCCCACGAAAATTTGAAGCGCTGAATTATGTCAGGAATAGCCTTTTGTTGGCAAGCTAATTCTGAACCAGTGGTTGCTGCAGCCAAAGCAGCAACCACTGTGATAGATGTTAAAGCCCGTCAGAAATAATTCTCGGTGTGACAAAAATTAATAGTTCATTCTTTTCATTCACATCACGGGTAGTTCTGAATAGCGTTCCAACATAAGGAATATCGCCAAAGAAAGGTACTTTAGTCACCGTCGATAGTATCTGCTGCTGGTAAATACCACCAAGTACTATGGTTTCACCGTTATCAACCAGAACCTGAGTTTGGATTTGCTGGGTATCAATTGCTGTAGCTGGCCCCGTAGGGGTTTGCA
Source organism: Rheinheimera aquimaris (assembly GCF_020531985.1). GTDB lineage: Bacteria > Pseudomonadota > Gammaproteobacteria > Enterobacterales > Alteromonadaceae > Alishewanella > Alishewanella aquimaris. The sequence goes on from NZ_JAJAVQ010000003.1 coordinate 644,490, forward strand.
CCGTTTCGCCTTTGGTGTTCTGCGTAATCACCAAGTCCAGAATAATTTTGTTGTCAGGTGTAATCTGTGGCGTTACGGTCAGGCTCAGTACAGCTTTTTTAAACTCAACGGTTGTCGCGCCGCTTGATGCCGCCTGCACATATGGTATCTCTACACCTTGCTCGATACGGGCTTCTTTCTGGTTAGCGGTGGTAATACGCGGGCTGGCAATAATCTCGCCTTTGTTCTCTTGCTCCAATGCTGACAGCTCTAAATCCAGCAAGGTACCATCGGCTAAACGGGCTATATGAAAGGCAATGCTACCTGCTGCCGCACTTGTGGTTGGCAAATTAACATTCCAGCGATCATCCAAAGATGGTATTGAGCCATTAGCAATACTATTGGCGCCGCCAGCGGTACCTGATGTGCCCTGATTTGAGCTGCCGCTACTTTGCTGATCACTAAAGCCCCAGCGAATGCCTAATTCATCCGCAACGCTGTCGCGTACGGTCACCATGCGCGATTCTATAAGTACCTGACGTACAGGAATATCAAGTCTTTCAATCAGTTTACGGACGTTCTCAATATTCGCCGCAGTATCTTTTATCAAAATAGTATTGGTGCGGTCGTCTACGTTAACTGAGCCACGTGATGACAACAAAGTCGCATCTTTATTGCTCAGTAGCTTGGTAATATCGGCTGCCTTAGCATAATTTACCGCTAGGAAGTCTGAATACAGCGGCTCCAGATCAGCGACTGTTTGTTTTGCTTCTAACTCCCGGGCTTCTCTGGCTGCCAGTTCATCTGTTGGCGCGACCATCAGGATATTACCTTCCATCCGCTTATCCAGCCCTTTGACGCGCAGAACAATGTCCAGCGCCTGATCCCAAGGCGTGCCGTCTAACCGCAGAGTAATGTTTCCGGTTACTGAATCACTGGTCACCAGATTAAAACCATTGTAGTCAGCGATAATCTGCAACACTGTCCTGACAGGAATATCCTGGAAGTTCAGCGATATCGCGCGGCCTTTATACTCTTTACCACCGCCCAAAATGCTGCGATTCGTAGTATCGCGTTCTACGTTCAGCGTGAAAATATTATCAATTTGCTGATAGGTAAAAGTGAATTCAGCCGTTGTGTCTATTACAAGCCTGGTTGAAGCCCCCTCTTTAAAAGTTTCAATTCCTTTAACGACAGTACCGAAATCGACAACATCGAGTTGATACAACAACTCATCTAAAATGTCTGTGTTGTGAAACTCAACTTCCAGCTTGCCCAAACGCTCGCTCACATCAACCGCTGCGGTGTTGTCGCGCAGAAACACCAGCACCCGGCCTTCGCCTTTATCTCCGCGACGGAAATCTATCGCATTGACACGGTTGATGTAAGTCGGCTTAACGTCTGCAGCTTGACCTACTGCATCAGACGTAGGGTTATCTGATATGTGGATATAGAACACGTTACCACGAACCCGGGTACGGTAAATCTTCAGATAATCCAAATAAATCACAGTTTTAAAACCATCACCTTCAAACTCTGAAGTCACTCGTTTTACACCGGATTTATCAATCAGAACCTCGCTCAGCTTTTCTTCATAATCAGATTCGTTAAAGAACAGCTCAATCCTTGCAGGTTCATTAAATACCTGAATACTCGGGTCAGCATACAGCTCTTCATCAAAGATGAACTCTATTTCTGTCTCGCCGGTTAGTAGCGGGTTATACCGCACGTCATATAACAGTGGCACTGCTGACGCAGGTATTGAAAATAGCATTAAGGCTGCAAAGCACAGTACTGTGCGCTGGATTGTGCCAGACATTATTTTGATTATTTTATCCATGATTTACTCGCATACCTATCAATTACTTGCAGCAGAAGACGCATCGGCCATCTGCAACATTGTCGTCCGCTCTTTCCAGCAACCCGCGCCGTCCGGAATTAACTCAAGTAACTCTATATGAGTCGGCTCTACGTTAATAACACGGCCATGAAATAACCCAACGTGATTATTCAGCGTTACTCTGTGCAATGTCTTATCTGATGCTTCTATCAGTGCCCAGATATTACCTATATCGCCCAAAGTACCGCGCATCTTTAAATTATCGACGGCGTACTTTTCCAGCGGTTCCTTCCTGCGACGAGGATCAGGGTGTAAACAATCCTGCACCTGTAAAAATTTATCCTGTATCGCTTCTGGCCGCGGAGCTGAAAACGGGCTGCGGGCATCCTGAGAGCGATAAGGTATATGCTCAAACTCCTGAACCTCGGGTAAAGGTTCTACGCGGGCTCTTGTGTTTGCTTTGACTTCAGCGATGTAATTTTGCACATCACTTATATCGTTAAAACAACCGGTCAACATCAACGTCAGTGCAATTACTGTTAAACGCCTGTTCATGGCTGAACCTCCTTGTAGCGGTAGGTTTTGGCCACAACATTGAAACGAAGACGTTCGTCTTTTTCAGTTGTAATAGAAAAATCGTGCAAACTAACAATACGTGGAAGCTTGGCTACCTCACTAACAAAATTGCCGAACTGGTGGTAATCACCAATTACCTCAATTTTTATCGGCAGTTCGGTATAAAATTCCTTTTCGATCTCTGGCTCCCAGTTAATACGAATGAAAGTTAAACCGCTGGTTGTACCTACATAGGTAATATCATCCAGTAACCCCGGGGTTTCATGAGTCGTTGGCAGCTGTTTCAGTAAAAATGAGAACGTCTGCTCCATTTCGACCATTTGCTGCTTATACAAATCCAGATTTACTGCCTGGGCATACTTAGTACGATAAACTTGGCGCAATTCAACTTCTTTACTTTCAGCTACAGTCAGTTCATCAATTTTGCTATCGACCAGCAGAAAATAGCTTAAAACAGAAACCAAAATCGCCAGAATAACTGCGAATATAATCTTCGCGCCCGCCGGCCAAGACCCCATATTCTCGAGGTCAAGATCATTAATATCGATCTCGGACAAATTAATATTCAAGCTCATTTCGCACCTCCGTTTGCAGGTTTAGCCGGAGTATCAGCCCCCTGCACAGCCTCATAGCCTTTAACAGTCAGGTGCATTTTAAAATTACTGAGTAAACTGACAGAATCTTTACCCGCTTCAATAAACTCAAGGTAAGGTTCTGATAACAGTTCAGACTCCTCCGCTTCCCGAAGCATATTCGACAAACGGTTATTCGATTCGCTCTTACCGATTAGCAGCAAAGAAGTACCTTTTTTCTCAAGTTGAGTCAGATACACACCAGCTGGGACAGCACTGGCAATTTCATCCATTATCTGAGTCCCCAGATTCCGGCTGCCTTGTAACTGAGAAATCAGCGCCATGCGCTGTTGCAGACTCTTTTTCGTATCATTTAGCGTGCGGATCTCAGCAATGCGCTGATCGAGAATTTTGATCTCGTTTTGCAGAAAGTTATTACGCTGTAGCTGCCCTTCAACACGGGCGCTGTATACCATATTCACCAGAAAAACCAGTAAAAAGCTCAGCACCGCAGTGGCTGTCAGTATTGTCAGGTACTGTTTCTGCCGTTCTTTGCGCGCAGCATCACGCCACGGCAGTAAGTTTATATATGCCATGACGAAAAACTCCTTAACGCCAAACCACTGGCAACCATCAACTGTGAAGCGTGGCGGTTGAGTTGCTCACGGTCAACCGAGGTAGCCACCTCCATCGACTTGAAAGGATTGGCAACAACAGTGTGGATACCCAACTCGTCAATCAGTAATTTATCTATACCTTCAATCAGCGCAGTACCGCCGGAAATCACCAGATAATCAACTGCGTCTCTACCACTACTGGTCAGATACATCTGAATGCCACGGCGAACCTGTTGTAACAGCATCGTCTGAAAAGGCGCCAATACTTCAAAGGTGTAGTTAGGCGGTAAATCACCATTTACCTTAGCTAACTCCGCTTCTTCATAACTCTTGTTGTAATAAGACAGGATACTGCGGGTATATTGATCGCCACCAAACACCTGGTCACGTGTGTAGAGAGTTTTACCATTCTCGATAATACTAAGCAGCGTCATAGTGGCACCGATATCGACCATCGCTACGACTTTATTTGCTGCATCATCTGGTAACTGTTTCAGGCACAGCTCAGCTGCACGGCTTAATGCATAGCTTTCAATGTCAACGACCTTAGCCGTAAAACCACCATTATCCAACGCTGCGACTCTGGCCTCTATACTTTCAGTCCGGGCGGCACTGAGTAATACATTTACTTTTGAGGGATCAGCATCGTTAACATCGAGCTTCTCAAAATCGAGACTGACTTCATTCAGCGGGTACGGTATCAGCGTATCCGCTTCAACTTCAATCTGACTCTCAAGTTCAGCATCGGTTAAGGACACATCCATGAAAATGACTTTACTGATCACGGTAGATCCGGAAACAGCGGCGGCGGCAAATTTAACTGAGCGGGGGATCTTCTTACGGATCTTACTGAGCACATTACCAACGGCTTCAATGTCCTGGATCTCACGATCTGACATTGCACCTTTAACCATGGGCTCTACGGCGAATGCTTCAACTTTGCATACGCCGCTGTGCTGACTGAGTAATACAGCCTTCACAGAGTGTGCACCGACATCGATCCCCACCATCATCGGTGTTTGTTTACTGAACAGGCGATTTATCATAGCTTCCTGCGGCCATTTTATAGTTATGATTATTGTCTCATTGATAGCTTAGTCGCTAATTTTTGGCAAGAAAAAGCGTTTAATCTAAAGCTAATAAATATATACTAGCAGCGTTGTAAAGGAATTGGGAGTAAAAATTGGGGTTATTCAGTGTCTTGGGTTAAAAAACTTTTAATACTCTGTCTATCCATGATCCTTCTTGGTGTAGTAACGATCTCTGGGATCTATTTTTACCTGAAAGATGATCTCCCGGACGTTACAACCTTGCTGGATGTCAGATTGCAGACGCCAATGCAGGTTTTCACCGCTGATGGAGAGCTTATTTCTCAGTTTGGTGAAAAACGCCGTATTCCTCTAAAATTGGAAGAAATGCCTCCTTTATTAGTTCAGGCATTTTTAGCCGTTGAAGATACTAGATTTTATGAACACCCCGGGATCGATATTATTGGTATTTTCCGGGCGATGACGGTTGTTGCATCATCAGGCGATTTCAGTCAGGGTGCCAGCACCATTACGCAACAGCTGGCCCGTAATTTCTTCTTGAGCCGCGAGAAGAAAATTGTCAGAAAAATCAAAGAAATATTCCTAGCAATTCATATAGAGCAGCTGTTAACGAAAGATCAAATCCTTGAGCTTTATCTAAATAAAATAGAATTGGGGCAACGCTCTTTCGGGGTTGGCGCTGCAGCTCAGGTTTACTTTGGCAAAACAGTTCACGACCTGACAGTCGACGAAATAGCCATTATAGCTGGTTTACCTAAAGCCCCATCGACACTCAACCCTGTTCGCTCAGCAAGCAACGCCCGCGCCCGACGCAATGTCGTACTTGGCCGTATGCTGGATATCGGTGTAATTGATAAAGCGGCTTATCAACAGGCAATAGAAGCCCCTGTTACCAGCCGGTTGCACGGTGCTCAGATAACCGCATCTGCACCCTATATCGCAGAAATGGTGCGGCAGGAAGTTGTTAATCAGTTTGGCGAAGAAACAGCCTATTCAGCCGGGCTGAAAGTCTATACCACAATAAACAGCAAGCAGCAGGCTGCTGCTAAGCGGGCGTTACAGCAAAACCTGTACGATTATGATGAACGCCATGGCTATCGCGGACCGGTTGCACAATTGTGGCAGTCTCAACTCAACGAAGCAGAAGACGCAGAGCCGCTGTTTAACGAAACAGACCCCCTGTCACGTGAAGACATACTCGCCTATCTCGATACACAAAGCAGCCTGGAAGATTTGCGTCCGGCTGTTGTCACCGCTGTTCAGGCTCAAAGTGCCACCTTACTGATGGCAGGTGGTCAGGAAATAACACTGAACTGGGAGGGGCTAAAATGGGCGCGGCGCTTTATCAATGATGAACGTCAGGGTACGGCACCTAAAGCAGCATTTGCCATTTTAGCACCCGGCATGCATGTACTGATCCGTAAACAAGATGGTGACTGCCGCCTGTCCCAGATACCGGAAGCCAGCAGTGCCATTGTTGCTATCGATCCACATAATGGTGCACTACGCTCGCTGGTTGGTGGATACAGCTTCAGTCAGAGTCAGTTTAACCGGGTTACCCAGGCTAAACGTCAGGTTGGGTCTAACATAAAACCTTTTGTTTACTCAGCAGCGCTGGAAAACGGCTACACCCTGGCTTCAATCATGAACGATGCTCCTATCCATCAGTGGGACGACAACGCAGGTATTGCCTGGCGGCCAAAGAACTCACCCGCTGTTTACGATGGTCCGATTCGCATCAGAGAAGCGCTGGCTAAATCTAAAAACGTGGTGTCAATCAGATTGCTGCGCGGAGTTGGTATTGACAATACCATTCAGCATCTGCAGCGCTTCGGTTTTGCGGCCAGCGACTTGCCGCGCAATGAAACCTTAGCTTTAGGATCTGCATCACTGACGCCTCTGGAATTGGTAACAGGCTATGCCACTTTTGCTAACGGTGGCTTCCTGGTGACACCGTACGTGATAGAAAAAGTCGTCGATGACGAGCAAAATGTCCTGTATCAGCATAATCCGGCTACAGTGTGTCAGGATTGCACGCCTCCTGAGCAAACTACTGCTGAACCCGTTAAAGAAGACGCCGAAGCCCAGCTGGGGCAGCTGTTTAATGAGCTGGCACAGGATAAGACTGCTTCTGAGAACAGCATTTCGCTAGCGCAGACCGAACCCCGCCAGGCTGAACGGGTGATTTCACAGCAAAATAGTTTTCTCATAGCCGATGCACTTAAAAGCAGTGTTTGGGGTGGAGGCAGCTGGCAGCACGGTACAGGTTGGAACGGCACTGCATGGCGCCTTCAAAAACTGAAACGACGCGATCTGTCAGCAAAGACCGGTACAACTAATGATTCAAAAGATACCTGGTTTTCCGGCTTTACACCTGATTTAGCGGTAACTGTTTGGGTTGGTTTTGACGATGCTAACCGCAGCCTTGGCCGCGCTCAGTGGCATGCCAATATGGGCCAGCAACAGAGTGCCGGTGCTGAATCCGGTGCCCGCACCGCGTTGCCGGCGTGGCTCGATTATATGCAAACGGCGCTAGAGAGCATTCCAGAGCAGCCAGTGCCGCCACCAGTTGGTCTGGCATCGGTACGGATTGATCTGCAAAGTGGCTTGCTCAGCCGCCGTACTGATTACACCAGCACCTTTGAGTACTTCAAGCCAGGCACTGAGCCCACACAATATGCTGGCACTGATGTTCAGCAGATAAGTTTCGACAAAGCTCAGCAGAAAAAGCCTGAAGAGAAACAACAGGAAGTCGAATTATTCTGATAAAAAAGCCCGCTAAGCGGGCTTTTTTGTTTAAGCATACTCATTGTTTAAACAGATTCGAACCACTGTTTAGCCTGCTGCAACGCAGACAGAACCTGTTGTGGTGCGGTACCACCAAGTGCGGCACGTTTCAGTAAACCCGCATCAAGTTGTAACGCCGGGTAAACATCTTCGCTGATTAGCGAGCTAAACTGTGTAAACTCATCAAGCGTTAAGGCTTCGAGTGCCTGCTGTTGTTTTGCCGCATACACCACCAACTCACCTACCACTTCATGTGCGTCACGAAATGGCATGCCCTTGCTCACCAGATAGTCAGCCAAATCTGTTGCGTTGCTATAACCGAGTTCAGCGGCCTGACGACACTGCTGCACGTTAACACTTAAATGCGGCAGTACAGTTGCCAACACCAGCAACGATTGTTGCCAGGTCTGCATCAGATCGAAAAAGCCCTGTTTATCTTCCTGCATGTCTTTGTTGTACGCTAAGGGTAAGCCTTTCAATACGTGCAAAATCGCTACCAGATGGCCCAGCACACGGCCGGTTTTGCCTCGCAGCAGCTCAAACACATCCGGGTTCTTCTTCTGCGGCATCAGCGACGAGCCAGAGCTTATTGCATCACCCAGTTTGAAAAAGCCTGCCTCGCCGGAGCAGAAAAAAATCACATCTTCTGATAAGCGTGATAAATGTGTCATGCAGATACTGGCCGCAGCCGACAACTCTACTACGTAGTCACGGTCAGACACCGCATCCAGGCTGTTTAACGCCGCGCTGGCAAACCCCAAACTCTGTGCTAACGCCACACGGTCAACCGCGACACCTGTACCGGCTAAGGCACCGCACCCTAATGGACAAACATCCATACGTGCTAGCGCATCGTCCAGCCGACTCACATCGCGCTTAAACATTTCGACGTAAGCTAATGCCCAGTGCGCGACCAGCACCGGCTGCGCCCGCTGCAGGTGGGTATAACCCGGCATGACATCAGTGCCGGCACGTTCGGCAAAACTCAGTAACGCAGCGATAGCGCCAAGTAATGACTGGCGCACGGTTTGAGCATTCAGCTTGCTCCATAAGCGTAAATCTGTTGCAACCAGGTCATTACGGCTACGCCCGGTATGCAGTTTCTTGGCAACCGCCCCGAGCTTCGCTGTCAGCTGAGCCTCAACCCAGCTGTGAATGTCTTCTTCGCTGGTTTGCAGCGGTAGTTTAGGATCAGTATCTATTGCAACTGCTAAATCAGCCAGCGCCGAATCCAGCTGGTCAACTTCACTCTGAGTGATGATGCCGGCCTGTGCCAGTTGCTGCGCCCAGGCACGTGATGCTTGAATATCCTGCTGCGCCAACAGATAGTCAAAGCTAAGTGAGTCGTTAAAATCACGAAACTCTGCCAGTGTTGCTTCCTGAAAACGTCCGCCCCACATCGCCATAACATTAATCCTTTTGTTGCTGATGCAGCGCGCGGATCCGACTGGCCAGACTGTACAACCGGATAAAGCCTGCTGCATCTTTCTGGTTATACACTTCATCACCTTCGAAGGTTGCAAACGCCTCTGAGTACAGAGAGTTAGGTGAGCGACGCTTCGCTACCGTGACATTGCCTTTATACAGCTTGATCACTACATCACCGGTCAGCTGTTCTGCCAACGAGGTGGCAGCTGCCAATAAAGCGTCTTTCAGCGGTGTGAACCAGCGGCCGTCATAGACCAGCTGCGCAAACTCCAGACCGACTTCTTCACGGTATTTCAAAGAAGTGCGGTCATATACCAGCGCTTCCAGCCCTTTCAATGCAGCCATCAGAATAGTGCCGCCAGGTGTTTCATAACAGCCGCGTGATTTCATACCAACCAGACGGTTTTCGACGATATCAATACGGCCAACGCCATGCTCTGAGCCAATCTCATTCAGCAGCTCAATAGCAGCAACAGGCGCTATGGTATTGCCATTGATTTGAGTCAGTTCACCTTTAACAAAACTCAGTTCAACATAGGCCGCGTGATCCGGTGCCTGCTCAGGTGATTTAGTCCACATCCAAACCTGTTCAGATGGCTCGCACCATGGGTTTTCCAACTCGCCACCCTCGTGCGAAATGTGCCACAGGTTAGCATCACGGCTATAAATTTTGGTGGCAGATGCTGTCGTTGGCACTTTCTTCTCCGCCAGATAGTTCAGCAATGACTGACGGGAATTAAACTGCCACTCGCGCCACGGTGCGATCACTTTCAGCTGCGGGGCCAGCGCTGCAAAAGCGCCCTCAAACCGCACCTGATCGTTACCCTTACCAGTACAGCCATGACACAGCGCATCAGCACCTAATTCCAGCGCCAGCTTTACCTGAGCACGGGCAATAACAGGACGCGCCATTGAAGTACCCAGCAGGTACTGGCCTTCATACACAGCACCGGTTTTTAATGTCGGGTAAATAACCTCTTTGACAAACTCTTCGCGTAAATCGACGATATGGCAGCTACTGGCACCAGACTTAATGGCTTTTTCTTCTACCCCTGCCAGCTCTTCATCGCCCTGACCAACGTTGGCAACAAAGGCGATAACTTCACAGTTATAGTTATCTTTTAACCAAGGCACGATAGCCGAAGTATCCAGACCGCCGGAATAGGCTAAAACAACTTTTTTAATACTCATGATATCCTCACGCAAATAAACTGATTAATACGGCATTCTGGGCATGCATGCGGTTTTCCGCCTGCAGTAAAACAAGAGACGCGTCGCTGTCGAGCACTTCACTGGTCACTTCATGCTCACGGTGCGCGGGTAAACAATGCATAAAATACTTCACTGCCAGACGCTGCATAACGGCAGTGTTAATTTGGTATGGTTTGAATATACGTTCTATTTCGGCAGGATCAGCTTTATCGCCCATCGACAGCCAGGTGTCGGTATAAATAGCATCTGCACCGGCGGCTGCAGATAAGTGCGGGCTAAGTTCCAGCACAGCACCGGTCGTTGCCGCTATTTTTTGCACCTGCAGCAGCACCTGCGCATCCGGTGAGAACCCCTGCGGTGTCACCACTGTCATGCGCATACCGCTAAGCGCAGCGCCAATCATTAACGAGTGACATACGTTGTTGCCATCACCGACATAGGCCAGATGCACCTGATTTAACTCACCAAAGCGCTCTTTTAATGCCAGCAGGTCAGCCAGCGCCTGACACGGATGATATAAGTCGCTTAACGCGTTAATCACCGGTTTATGGCTGGCTTGTGTAAGTTGCTCCAGTGTTTGCTGAGAAAACACCCGCGCGACGATAGCGTCAGTCCAGCAGGCCAGATTACGGCCAAAATCAGCCACCGTTTCGCGTTTTCCCATGGCACCATTTTGCTGGTCCAGATAAACACTGTGCCCACCCAATTTATAGATCCCCACATCGAAACTGACACGGGTACGTAGCGAGGGCTTCTCAAAAATCAGCGCTATACTTTTACCCGCCAGGGCCTGAGTGTATTTTTCCGGGTGTTGTTTTACATCCAGCGCTAAATTCAGTAAATCACTCAGCGCTGCCGGGCTTAATTCAGCCAGACTCAATAATTGTTTCAGTTTACTCATTTTTTCGATCGACCTGCCGCCAGTGCGGCATCCTTGTTTAAGGGATTAACAGACGATGCGCGTGCCTACTGCTTGCTGTCGCATCAGATTTAACAAATCCTGCGGGTGTTGCCAGCCCGCTACGGTGATACTTCGTCGCAGCGCCTGTGCGGTGTCCAAAGCGGCATCAAGCTTTACCTTCATACCGCCTTTTATCACGCCTTGCTGCACTAATTCCGCAGCCTGGGCGCTATTTAATTCGTTAATCAGCTTACCTGCACCATCCAGAATGCCAGGAACATCTGTTAACAACACCAGCTGACCTTGCACCAACTGGCAAATCGCAGCGGCGGCTAAATCAGCGTTAACGTTAAGTAATTGCGCCGTTTCGCCATGCCCAATAGAGCAAAACACCGGCGTAAAACCATCTTGCAGCAAACCGTTAAGTAAAGTGCCGTCCTGTGGTTTGGCCACGCCGACAGAACCTAACTTTGTATTAAGTTCAAAACGGCAGCTGTTGCCAGCTGACAATGTCAGGCCAACAGGTTTCAGCGCCTGCAGTGAAGCTCTTGCCACCATATGTGCATTCACTGCACCGGCCAGTGCCCCGGCAATAACCGGCATTTGCTCAGCAGGAGACACGCGCTGGCCGTCAAGTTTTTCGGTATGAAAGCCAAACTTTGCCAGCCATTGATCAACCTGATCACCGCCGCCATGCACTAACACTAAAGGGTATTGCTGCTTAAGCTCGGCACACACTGCCAATAAAGCATCAAGTGCAGCGTCGTCCTGTAACAGACGCCCGCCCATTTTTAACACCAGTGGCGTCTTATTCATGTGCCACCCCACTAAATAAACCAGCCGTTTCAGGTTTGCCAAACCGCACATTGGCCGCTTGCATCGCCTGGGCAGCAGCGCCTTTTAACAGGTTATCAATCGCTGACACGACAACAAGCTGCTCACCATCCTGCTGCCAGTAAATATCACAATACGGTGTACCAGCCACATCAGCGACACTAGGCGAATGTGATACCAGTCTGATCAGGGCTTTGCCGGCATAGGCATCGTTGAAGGCCGCATTCACCTGAGCAGCGTCCACGCCGGCTTTTAACGTCACTACGCTGGTCGCCAGAATGCCGCGTTTAAAATTGCCCAGATGTGGCGTAAATACCACTTTGCGTCCGAGGTTCTGTTCAATTTCCGGCCGGTGGCGGTGCTTAAAAAAACCATAGGCATTTAAGCCAACTTCGCAAAATGAGGTGTTAAGTGCCGCTTTACGGCCTGCGCCTGATACACCGCTGGTGGCATTAATTACCGGAACACAGCAGTCTGCAATTAAGCCTGCTTTAATCAACGGCAGCAGTGCCAGTGAACATGCTGTGGGGTAACAACCTGGTACTGAAATCAACCGCGGCAATGACGTGTGTTGCCACTCCATCAACGAATAAACCGCCTCTTCCAGCAACTCTGGATGCTGATGCTCATAGCCGTAGTATTTTGGATAAAGCTGCGGTTGCTTCAGGCGAAAAGCACCGGATAAATCAACAACATCGATATTCTGCGCCAACAATAACGGCGTAACAGCCTCACTGGCCTCATGTGGCAACGCCAGAAAAGCAACATCTACTTTGTCTTTTAACCCTGATGCGAGCTCATCAGTCCAGGGTTGCACCAGCATATCCAACTGCTGCTTATACCGGGGATATAACGAAGAAAATGGCTCTGCGGCACGGCCAGCCGATGCATAAGCGCCAACCAGTTCAAAATAAGGGTTACGCGCTAAGATTACAGCCAACTCAGCCCCGCTGTAGCCAGCAGCGCCCAATACGATACTACGAACTAAAGATACAGATTTGTCAGTTGATAACATTGAATACGACTCTCAGGAACTAAATAACGTATAGGTATAGCACGAAACAGCCGCTAGTGTAGAACGGCCCTCATGCAGTTTCAAGAATTATTATTCTGTTTTTATGAATTTTTATACAAAATGACTTATTCACTCTGCGATATTTATCCTATTTCTGCCGTCTTGCTTCGCACAGTACAAAGCCGCATCGGAGCGCGACAATAATTTATCGTGATGAATCTCACCGGCGTAGCACGCAATGCCCATGCTGGCGGTAATACGTAAATCGACAGAAAACTCAGAGCAATCTATTTGCATGACTGCCAGCCTTATCCGTTCACAAATCTCAGCTGCCGCTTTTAGATCGGTGTCTGGCAACAAAATTGCGAACTCTTCTCCTCCCCACCTGGCAACAGTATCATTTGCCCGGCAAAGCCCGCATATAACCCGGGCTACCAGTTTTAAGATTTCATCACCAATGCTGTGGCTAAAGGTATCATTAACCAGCTTGAAGTGGTCTATATCCAGCAGCACCAGACACAAAGGCTGGTCGCTTCTGCGTGAGCGGGCACATTCTCTTGTCAGCGCTTCATCAAAAGCCCTGCGGTTTGCTAACCCCGTTAACGCATCCAATCGTGCCTGTTGTTCAAACTCCTCGGCCTGCTGCTTAATTTGCAGCATTAGTTCAGAACGTTGTTTGTCCACAGCGCGCAGATGATCAGTTTGCTGCTGCAGCTCTACAGTTTTTTCTGCCACTTGCCACAGTAGCCTCTGTTCACGCCTGCGCAGAGCCTGCAAGCGCCAGCGCACTAAAAGCCCGGTCAATAATATGACGGCCAGAATAGCAACAGTCCAAAAATCTGCCCGTTGCCAGAAGTGTGGCAGGATCACAAAGCTAAACCTGGCGTCATGTTCGCTCCAGCTGCCTTGTGGATATGCAGCCCTTACGGAAAACCGGTAGTGCCCCGGAGGCAAGTTGGTATACTCAGCTGTATTGTTACTGCCCCGTTCGACCCAGTTGTCATCGAAGCCATTTAGCTTAGTGCTGTATTGTATACGTTGCGGCATGATAAACCCGAGGCCGGCAAACTGCAGCTCAAGCCTGTGGGTACCCGCTGGCAATTGTATTTCCTGCTGCAGTGGTACCGGACTGCCATCGACTTTTATTCCTTCAACCACAACAGGAGGAACATTGACAGCAAAGCGCTTTAAATCATCTGGTTTTATAACGCTGACACCTTTTGATGTCGCGAACACAATGCTGCCATCGGCTGACAACGTAGCAGCCTGCATCGAACCGCCATTTGTTTGGGCACTTTGCATACCATCACTTTCGCCAAACAACTCGTAATCCACCGTCGGTCGCTCACCGGCAAGAAATTGGTCCACTTGCGCCCTTAACAGCCGTATCACGCCCCTATTGCTGCTAAGCCAGATGTTATTATCGCGGTCTACCACAGCCTGAAACACCTTATCAAAGGGTAAGCCTGCTTCACGTCCGATGATTTGCAGCCGTCCGGAGTTAAGATGATAAGCCACCAGCCCTCTGTCTGTTGTCATCCACAAAATATCGCTTAGCGGATCAGAGGCGAAGCCAAAAGCATACTCGGCACCGTCCAGTCCGCTAAAATCGAGCGCGCTGATCGTGCCAGAAGGTTGCATTATTGCGACGCCGCCGCCGGTACCGATAAACAATCTGCCATCGCTGTGTTTATAAAGCGCCATAACAAAAGGGGTGGGTAAGCCATCTTCTGTTGTGAAACTAAGCACCCCACTGTTACTGATGAAGTTTAACCCCTGCCCGGTGCCTACCCAGAGACTGCCATCTGCCTCAGGTAAAACTGCCCGCACCTCATTCGCCAGCAAGCCCGTGTTACGGTCATACTTGTGCGTTACAACACCGTTCTGGTAGCGCAACACACCATCCGTATAAGTACCAATCCAGACTGCTCCATCCTGAGCTTCTGTCAGACTCAGCACAGACTGTCCTTTGCTTGCAGCGGTCAAGTCCAGAGTGGTAAAACCCGTTTCATCACGTACCGTGAGCCCCTGACTAGTGCCAACCCATAAGGTGTTATCAGAGTGCGCCAGCACGGCCCTGACATAATCTCCGGCGAGGCCATTTTCCGCAGTGTAGGTAACAAAAGGGGCATCTCTGAGACGGAACAGACCACCATTGGTGCCAACCCAGATGCTTTTTTCACGATCGAGGAACAACGATAAAATACGATTATTAGGTAAACCACCAGTCATGCTTAACGTTTCAAGCCCCTGATCACCAAAACGTAACAGCCCGCGATCGGTGGTTCCTATCCAGATGAATTTATTTTGTACCAATAGCGCCGATACCGGCATATTTGCTAAAGCAGCAGAGAACAGCCGGGTCGCTCCCTGATTAAGGGTAAACAATCCGCGCTCAGTGCCAATCAACATACTGTCTTCGTATTGACGAAGTGCAAATACCGGTACTGCGGGCAAATCCGCAACTTTATGTATTTGAGGCTCTGCCAGATTAGTATCCAGCCAGAATAATCCCCGGCCGGTTCCTACCCACAGCCGGCCTTGCTCATCAAGCTGAAGGCTGTGTACAACATCACTGCCCAAACCTTGCACTTGAGTATATTGCTGGCGACTGCCATCGACCTGTTGCCGGAACAAGCCCAGGCCTTCACTGGCCAGCCATAAAGCACCGTGCTGATCTTCCGCTATCGCATTTAACAGCACGTTGTAGGGCGCCCAGCTCACCCAACCGGTTTCAGTGCGTTTACTTACGCCACCTCTTGCACCAGTGAGCAACACGTCGCCATGATTGTCGGTGCCAAGAAACCGGATACCAGAGTCAGGCAACCCGGTGACAGGGCCGCGGCCAAACACTTTGAACTCACGGCCATTAAAGCGGACAGCACCTTCCCAGGTTCCAAGCCACAAATAGCCGTCGTTACTTTGGGTAATACTATTGATAGTGTTGTGAGGTAAGCCGTCACGGGTTGTCCAGCTTTCCTGGAAATAATGGCTTAGTTTGGCTTGACCAGCGCCAGCGCTTGACGCCAACAATAATAGAAAAATGCTAAAAGCTGTAGATGTTCGCCTAAGCCTAAGCGCAAAGCTCACGTAACTATGCAGATAAAAGCAGCGTCCAAGCACTTCAAACATCGCAACGCATCCCTGTTGATTAAGCAATTGCTAAAGCAATACCATCGCCCAGATTACCCGAAATATGTTTAAGCGCCAAGTCGACGAAAGTCGCCTTGCTAACAAAAAAGCCCGCAATAAAGCGGGCATTTACTGTTCTGATAAGCCTTAAACGGCGATTTGTGGCCTGACACCAAGCAAATGACAGATAGCGTAGCTTAACTCACTGCGGTTTAACGTATAAAAATGAAAATTGCTTATTCCTTCCCGGCTTAACACTTTCACCATTTCCATCGCGATATTGGCCCCCACCAGATTTCGGGTGGCCGCATCGTTCTCTAACCCTTCATAGGCTTTGTGCATCCATTGCGGTACGGCCACATTGGTCAATGCAGCAAACTTCTGTAACTGCTGAAAATTCGTCACCGGCAAAATGCCCGGAATAATGTCGACATCAATACCAATTGCCGCACAGCGATCGCGATAACGTAAAAACTTTTCTGTGTCGAAGAAAAATTGCGTGATGGCACGTGACGCGCCGGCATCGACCTTGCGCTTTAGGTTAAGCAGATCGAACTGGGCATTCGGCGCTTCCGGATGTATTTCAGGGTAAGCTGCCACTGAGATATCAAAATCAGCGACAGAGCGCAGTATCTCCACCAGATCCGCAGCATAAAGCGCAGGCTTTTCGGTACTGCCCGGTGGCAAGTCGCCACGCAGCGCTACGATATGCCGGATACCGTTCTGCCAGTAATCTTTGGCTATATCGACCAGTGTCTGTTTCGTCGCATCAACGCAAGTTAAATGCGGCGCGGCAATTAAGCCGGTACGCTGCTTTATCGATTTGATAATGTCATGGGTTCTATCCCGCTCACCCGAGTTTGCACCATAGGTTACCGATACAAAAGACGGTGCTAACGGCGCTAAGCGCTCAATAGACTGCCACAATGTTTGTTCCATCTGTGCGGTCTTAGGCGGAAAAAACTCGAAACTGACGTTAACCTTGCCATCGATATCTTGCAGGTTGCGGTTAATTGCTTCTAAATATTGTGCATTTGCAAATGCCATAGTCATTCTCTTTTTACGTCAGTACAGCTGGCAGCTTAGTTTTGCCAGTAAGTTGATTAACCAGCACAGCAAGATCGGTGTGCAAACCGCCTGCTGTCACGACTTTGCCTGCTCCCGGTCCTTTCAGCACTAAAGGATTGTCGTTATACCAGTCAGAGCGGATAACAAAAACGTTGTCACAAGGCGCGATAGCGGCCAGTGCATGCCCGGCTGATACCTGCTGTAACGAAACATCAGCCCGGACGCTGCCGTTGCGGATTGATAAACAAGCTACATAACGCAGCACTTTTCCGCCTGCCTTAGCTTGGGTCAGCAACTGTGCCAGCTCAGCATCGAGTAAGCTGCGTCTGGCCCAAAAGTCCTGCCAGCTGCCGTTTTCAAGTCCTACCGGCAGTAAAGGCTGTAGCCGGATATCATCCAGTTCCAGCGAAATACCAAGCTCGCGGGCCAACACCAGCAATTTACGCTGCACATCTTTGCCGGATAAATCATCGCGCGGATCAGGTTCTGTCAGGCCAGCCTGACGGGCATCCAGCACGAAGTCAGAAAATGGCTTGCTACCATCAAACTGACACAGCAACCAGGACAGCGTACCGGAGAAAATACCACTGACCTCAGTAATGTTATCGCCGGCACTGATAAGTTCCTGCAGCGTGCGCTGCACCGGAATACCTGCACCACAGGTAGTATTGGTTAGCCATTGCTTGTTGTGGAACTGTCCGGCTCGCTTGATTTGCAGGTATTCAGTCTCAGGCAAAGTAACTCCCTGCTTGTTAGCGCTGATAATGTCGCAGCCGGCAGCGATAAAGTCTGGATATAACCTGGCAAAAGCCTGGCTAGGGGTAATATCAACCAGCACTTTGGGTTCTGGCAATGCAGTCAGGTAGGCAGATAGTTGCTGCGGGCAGCAACTATCGCTTTGCGCCAGCAAAAGCTGCCACTGACTGATGTCTAAATTATCTGCCAACAGTGCTTGTCTGGAATTCAGTACACCAGCCAGTTGCAGCTGTACTTTAGTACTCAGACGCTTTTGTTGCACCATCAGCATTGACAGGAACTCTGTGCCGACATTGCCGGTACCTGCTACCACTACCCTCAACGAGGGGGTGTGTGGGATCAGTTGTTGATGTACTTGCTGCAATACGTCGCTGCTTAGTGGTCGTGCCAATAACCAAATCACTTGCTGTTCATTTTCATAGCGGTGCAACACGGCATGTGGCTGCAACACGCTATCAGCCTGAGCAGGTAACACTGGATCGGCACCTTTTAACCATGCTAAAGCGCAGTAGCGCTGCGTATCCCACACCGCATGAATATCAGCGTCGGCTAAGCAAGCAAGCGCTTGCTCGGCACATGCAGTCGGCAGCAGCCAGCACAGGTTATCACCTTGCTGCGGCAGCGAAATCACCGGCTGTTGTAGCTCCAGTGCCAGCCGCTCGGCACTAAGTGCAATATCAGAGTGCAGTGTCAGTAGGGTGACATCGTTGAGTTCAGTTATAAAACTTTGTCTACCAGCAACTTGCTGTACAACACGGCAACCTGGCAATTGTGGCTCGTAACTGCTGCGAACCCTCAAAGCTGTTTGCGTGCCGCTAAGCGGTGCCAAGGTACGGGCATGCAACACCGGATTGCCCAGTTGGGCCAACTGACACGCCTGATGCCAGCTCACCTGTTGGTAGGGTATGGCTGCAACGACTTTACGTGGGTCGGCACTGTAAATTGCCTTCACATCTGTCCAGATGGTGACTTCAGTAGCATTTACCAAAGCACCAACCAGCGTGGCCGAATAATCGCTGCCATTGCGGCCTAGGGTAATACTGCGGCCTTTTTCGTCACGCGCAATATAGCCGGTCACAACATGTATATGCCCAGGCAAAGTTAATGTGCTCAGCAAAGCTGTTGATTGTGTTAAGTCTGGCTGATGTCGCTTTAAACGCAAAAAATCACGAGCATCCAGTGCAGTAGCACTAAGCTGCCGTTGCCGTAAAATAGCACTTAATAACGTGGTAGATACCAGCTCGCCGATCGCCAGTACATCGTTAAAGCGCTTCTGTGTTAGCGCATCCGGTACCTCTGCCAACCAGTGTTTCAGTTTAACGCTGACTTCAGTGGCATCAGCTGCAGGCAATGCCGCAGTAATAAGTTGCTGCAATTGTTTTTGTAAAGCAGTAAGTGCCTGATCACGTGAGACAGTATCATCCGCACAGGCAATAATATGCAGTAAAGTATCTGTCGTATCACCCGGCGCGGAGACAACAACCCACAGTTGGTGTTGCGGATCTTGCTGCTGAATAATATCAGCCACCGCACTAAACCGGGCGGCACTGGCTAAGCTGCTGCCGCCAAATTTATGAACCTGCGTAGTATTTAGCTGCGTTTGCGTTGCATTTTTAAGCATCGTTTTTTACCAGAAAGCACTGAGTGCCGGGTTTAACCGGAACTGCTGTTGTTCATTGGACGTGTTTGCTGTAACGGGTGCTGCCTGGTTAACCGTGTTTTCGACAGCGCCGGCTACTGCATTGAACGCCTGCTGTAGATCCGCCAACAGATCATCGACATTCTCAATACCAACTGACAGGCGGATTAACGTCGGGCCGATACCAGCAGTTTGCTGGGCGGCTGCGTCCATAGAAGCATGCGTCATACTGCCTGGGTGACAAATCAGGCTTTCAATACCGCCCAATGACTGCGCAAGCGTAAAAAGACGTAACGCAGAAAAAAATACCGGCAGTACACTGGCATTCGCAGCAAGATCAAAACTGCACATAGCGCCAAAGCCACGTTGCTGTGATTTAGCAATAGCATGGCCGGGATGATCTTCCAGCCCCGGGTAATACACTTTTGCAACCAGCGGTTGTTTAGTCAAAAAGGCGACGACTTTGGTAGTATTTTCCTGCTGCAAGCGCAAACGCGGCTCCAGCGTGCGCAAACCACGTAACGTCATATAGCAGTCAAACGGCGCTCCGGTGATACCCAGGCAATTGGCCCACCACTTTAGTTCATCCCCCTGTTGCTGGTCTTTGCATATCAGTACCCCGCCAACAATGTCGCTATGGCCATTGATATACTTGGTAGTTGAATGCACAACAATATCCGCACCTAATGCCAGGGGTTGCTGCAGTACCGGAGATAAAAAGGTGTTATCAACCACCACCAGTGCAGCTAGGCTTTTCGCCAGCTCACAGACAGCTTTAATATCGGTAATTTGCAGCAGAGGGTTTGATGGCGTTTCCAGCCAAATCATCTTTGCCCCTGTCGACCGGATTTGCTCTGCCCAGCCAGGCTGCTGAAAGTTAACAATAACTAATTTGAAAGCGTGTTTGCGCTGCGCCAGATTAGTAAACAGGCGATAGCTGCCGCCGTAGCAATCATGCGGGATAACCAGAGTATCGTCCGGTGTCAGCAACTGCAGCGCAAGTAAGCAGGCAGACATACCGGTACTGGTAACAATTGCTTTAGCGCCGCCTTCAAGTTCAGCCAGGGTTTCGGCCAGTAAATCTCTGGTAGGATTATTTGAGCGCGAATAATCGTATTGGCCCGGCTGCTTAAAAGCTTTTAATTCATAGGTTGAGGTTAAATACAGTGGCGGCGTCACTGCGCCAAAGGCAGTGTCCTGAGCTATACCGGCACGGGCAGCAATGGTCGCGGCTTGACGCTTTGACATGGGAAACCTCATTTAGATGTTTAGACGTCTAAAAGTATAATGATAGAAATAAAGATGTCAAACCATTTAGCCGTCTATAATGATTATTTACTGCACACTATTTGACTGAGCGGCATAACAAGATAGAATTTCGGCACTTGCGCAAGCAATACAACATAATGACTAAATACAAGGTAACCATATGGCTAAGTGGAATGGGGAATATATTCACCCGT
The DNA here is from genome assembly GCF_020531985.1 of Rheinheimera aquimaris. Lineage (GTDB taxonomy): Bacteria > Pseudomonadota > Gammaproteobacteria > Enterobacterales > Alteromonadaceae > Alishewanella > Alishewanella aquimaris. Next base: position 665,358 of record NZ_JAJAVQ010000003.1, read on the forward strand.
ACGCGGAACACGGTAAAAAATCAGAACTGGTAAAAAAAATCACCGTATCTATTCCGCTGAACGTATTAAAGGTACTGACCGATGAACGTACACGCCGCCAGGTAAATAACCTGCGACACGCGACTAACAGCGAATTGCTGTGTGAGGCTTTTTTACACGCTTTTACCGGCCAGCCACTGCCTGCCGATGAAGATTTACGCAAAGACAACCCACATCAAATCCCGACAGAAGTGCGGCAGATCCTGACCAGTATGGGCAAACCTATTCCGGTCATTATTGAAGCTGACAGCGACGAAGAATAAGCTGAGAAGTAAGCATAAAAAAACCGCCTGCTGGCGGTTTTTTTATTTTGTGAATACGTTTCAGCTCATTGCAGCCTGTAACTTCTTCATGGCATTTTTCTCAAGCTGACGCACACGTTCTGCAGACACATTATAGCGATCTGCCAGCTCTTGCAGAGTCAGCTTGTTGTGATCCAACCAGCGGGCGCGGATAATATCCTGACTGCGGTCATCAAGGGTACGCATAGCCGCCTGTAGTCTGTCTGTGGCAGCGTTGTCCCACTGATCTTCCTCTACCCGGTGTGCCAGGTCTGAGGCTTTGTCTTCTAAATAATATACCGGTGCAGTGTAGGCGGCTTCGTCATCTTCATCCGGCGCATCAAACGGCATATCATAGTTACTCATACGTGCTTCCATCTCACGTACTTCATGCTCTGCCACGCCCAGTGATTCAGCGACGTTTTTCACTTCTTCCTGATTAAACCAGCCTAAATGCTTTTTCGCCTTACGCAGGTTAAAGAACAGTTTGCGCTGCGCTTTGGTCGTCGCAATTTTAACAATGCGCCAGTTCTTCAACACATATTCATGAATTTCAGCTTTGATCCAGTGCACAGCAAACGATACCAGACGCACACCCACGCTGGGGTCGAAGCGTTTAACCGCTTTCATCAGACCGATGTTACCTTCCTGAATCAAATCACTGACCGGCAAACCATAACCAGAATAACTGCGGGCAATATGTACGACAAAACGCAGGTGCGACATAATCAACTGACGGGCGGCCTCTAAGTCACCATTCTGATGCAGGCGTTCGGCCAGGCTACGCTCTTCTTCTGCGCTGAGCATAGCAATGGAACTGACAGCATGAGTGTAAGCTTCCAGACTGCTGCTGGCGGCTACCGGTAACGACATCATTTCTGCTGAATCGCTCATTTTTGTGTCCTGTCCTAAACTAAGTGAACCGATATTAGCACTCTTTGACAGAGAGTGCTAATTTTAGTTGCGGCAGTTTTTAGATCTGCTTATTCTAAAAATTCAGATGTAATAATTAAATGCTATTAAGGGCCGGTAGGTTCAATGGCACTGATATGCCGCCGGACAGAAAGGTAAGAACCGCTAAGGCCAAGCAGTACCGCCAGTAACATCAGGCTGAAAAACTCGCCCATGCTCAGCGACATTAGATTAAACTCACTGTCATACAGCGATGTAACACTGGCGATAGCGCCCTGCAACCACCACAGCATGGCTTCAACAATCAGAAACGCCAGTAAACCGCCAAATACGCCATACCAGATACCGCTGTACAAAAAAGGCCGCTGAATAAAAGCATCGGTTGCACCTACCAGCTTCATCACCTCTATTTCGTCTTTCTTATTCATAATAGATAAGCGAATGGTGTTGCCGATGATTAACAGCACTGCACCTAACAGCAACACTGCTATGACTAATACAGCCTGCCGTAACAGGCTGACAATCGCATCAAGCCTCGTCAGCCAGTCAATATCAAGTTTGCCAAATTCTACAATACGCTCTTTTGATAACCGCTCCAGCAACTGACGTGCGCTGTCTGCACTGGTATTTTTTGGCAGTACCAATAGCACATCAGGTAAAGGGTTTTCAGTCAGGTAATTAAGTGCCGCGCCAAAACCACTGACTGCACCAAATTCCGCCAGTGCTTGCTGCTTACTGATATGAGTTACGCGGGCAATATCACTGTCAGCCTGCAGAATTTTTTGCAGGCTGCTGATTTGAGTAGCATTGGTACCCTCACGGATAAACAGGCTGATTTCAGCTGCCTGCGTAAAACTGTCACTGACCTGCTGCACATTTTTTACCAGCAAATGCAACGTAGCCGGCAAGGTCAGGCTAACACCCAGCACACCTATAGTCAGTATTGACGCCGAGGGCGTACGCCATAGCTCGCCTAAACTGAAGAGTGCCTGGCGCACATGGTTAACCCAGAACATCACAAAACGCCGGCCTAACCCCAGCTTATGATCAGACGCACCACTGCTGACACGGCCGGAAAACAGAATACTCATAGCGGGGCTTCCTCATACTGCAGCAAACCATCATTGATCATTTTTCCCTGCCGCAGTGTCAGCGTACGGTACTTCATGCGGGCAACCAGTCCTAAATCGTGCGTCGCTACCAATACCGACACCCCAACCTGATTAAAGGCTTCAAATACCTGCATAATGTCTTTGGATAAATCCGGGTCCAGGTTACCGGTAGGCTCATCGGCCAGTAATAGTGGTGGTTTATTTACTACTGCACGGGCAATACCAACACGCTGTTGCTCCCCGCCCGATAAAGTATGCGGCAGGCAACGGACTTTATCCAACAGCCCCACTTTATCCAGCGCAGCATGTACCCTTTTCACCATATCCTTACCGCTGAAGCCTTCAATCACCAGCGGCAGTGCAACATTATCAAATACGGTGTGGTTCATTAATAAGCGGTGATTCTGGAAAATAATGCCAATATCCCGACGCACATAAGGGATATGCGCACGGCGGATACGGCTAAGGTCCACATCATTGATTAACACTTTGCCGACACTGGGCCGTTCAATCAGGCTAATCAGTTTAAGTAAGGTACTTTTACCGGCGCCAGAGTGCCCGGTCAGAAAAGCCATTTCGCCTTTCTCCAGCTTGAAACTCACTCTGTCCAGTGCAACAAAGCCACCCGGATAACTTTTACTGACCTGATCGAACTCCAGCATCTTTATACTTCCCTGCTAAACAACGCGCGGATAAAGTCCTGACTGTTGAATACGCGTAAATCATCAATACCTTCGCCCACGCCGATATAGCGCAGTGGCAATTTAAACTGATCGGCTATCGCGAAAATCACACCGCCTTTTGCCGTACCATCCAGCTTGGTTAAACTGATACCGGTCAGTTGCACAGCTTCATTAAACACCTTCGCTTGGTTTAACGCGTTCTGGCCGGTTCCGGCATCTAATGTCAGCATCACCTCATGTGGTGCTGCCGGGTCAATTTTCTGCAGTACCCGGACAATTTTCTTCAGCTCTTCCATCAAATGCGCTTTGTTCTGCAAACGGCCCGCCGTATCAGCAATTAACACATCTACCTTACGCGCTTTAGCCGCCTGATAAGCATCAAAAATCACCGATGCACTGTCAGCTCCAGTGTGCTGGGCAATCACCGGAATATGGTTGCGCTCGCCCCATACCTGCAGTTGCTCGACTGCTGCCGCGCGAAAAGTGTCTCCGGCTGCCAACATGACCGATTTACCCTGCTGCTTAAACTGCTGAGCCATCTTACCGATAGTGGTGGTTTTACCGACGCCATTAACGCCAACCATCAGAATAACAAAGGGGCCAGCCGGGTTCACCGGAGTAAGCGGTTGTTCAACATCTTGCAGCAATGCAGCCATGTCATGCTGCAACTTATCAAACAACAGCGCAGAATCTTTCAGTGCTTTGCGATCAGCATGCTGCTCCAACTGACGGATCAATTTCTGCGTAGTATCGACACCAACGTCAGCCAACAGCAACTGGGTTTCCAGCTCTTCATACAGTTCATCATCTATTTTGCGGCCGCTAAACAAACCAGCCAAACCGGCGCCCAGGCTCTGGCTGGTTTTTGCCAGGCCCTGCTTTAAGCGGGAAAAAAATCCGGCTTTTTTAACCGGTTCAGCCACGGGCATTATTTGCTCTATCGGCTCAGTGGTGACAATCGGGCTTTCAGACGCAGTGACTTCAGGTTCAGCAGCATGCTGCGCGACTTCATCAACCGGGTTGACAACATGCTCATTTTGCTCAGGCGCAGGCGTTTGCTCTGGCTGTTCGTCTTTACCCAGACCAAGCCAGGAAAACAGTTTATTTTTTTTGCTCATAAGTCCAAGTGTATGCAGATAAAAACTCAGGTAAACTTGGCCGTTATACTAACACCTTTGTGTTAAAGGCAAAACGGATTAGATGAAACAGCTAAAATCAGCAGCAAAACGCCCAGGCAAGCGCCAGGCCGCTGTGTCAGGCGCGCCTGGCGAAGTCAGAATTATTAGCGGGCAATGGCGTGGACGAAAGTTAACAGTGTTGGACGCAGAAGGGCTAAGGCCCACAACTGACCGGGTGAAAGAAACCCTGTTTAACTGGTTGATGCATGATATCGACGGCGCAGCGGTACTTGACTGCTTTGCCGGCAGCGGTAGCCTGGCATTTGAAGCACTATCGCGCCATGCAATTAGTGCAACCCTGATTGAACGTGAAGCGGCACAAGCCAGACAACTGCAGCACAACATCAGCAAACTCAATTGCAATAATGCCAGCGTCATTCAGCAGGACAGTTTAAGCTACTTAAACACTGAGGCCTCTGCCCGGTTTGACGTGGTTTTTATCGACCCACCCTTTCGTAAGGATCTGGCCCTGCCGTGCTGCCAGTTACTGGAGCAATATAACTGGCTGGCAGACAATGCGCTGATTTATCTGGAAACAGAAAAAGAACTGCCAATAGCGCAACTGCCTGCTAATTGGCGGTTATTGAAGGAAAAAGTTGCAGGGCAGCTGGCGTACAGGTTGTATCAGCGCGGCTAGCTACCGCGCCGTTTGGGTTAATCCTGCTCGAGCTCCATACCCAAATTAGTCAGTCCCTGCTCTTTTACCCAACCTTGCAGTAATTGTCGTTCTTCACGGCCGAATTGCTTAAGTGGTTTCACCAAGTCTATCAGCTCAGCCAGGCACTCCATTTCGTATTGCATTAGCGGATGCTCACGCACAATTTTCTTTAGCTCTGCCTCGGTTGTAATATCATCATCGATACTTTCGTGCTCGATAAGCCGGGCTACAGAGGCCTGGGAGATTTTTGCCACATTAATAAACTCGCCTGCATCCTGCTGCGAAATGCCACTTAACATCATATCCAGCGCAGTGGCGCAATCAACAGCCGGGTAAACCCCAAAAATATCGTAGTGGCTAATTTCCGGCGTAATAACCTCAAGCTCTTCTGACAACTTGGCAAAGTTTATTTTCGCCTTCTTTACGGTTAACCACTCCCAGATCAACGTCAGAATATGCCGCGGCAGTTCAGCATCACCGCTTTGCGTCACCTCAGCAAACAATTGATAATTAGGCAGCATACGCTCCAGCAAGGTTGCAGCAATCGCGGCCTGTTGATAAAAGCTCAGCTCGCGCATCGTCTGGAAGTTATTCGCTTTTGATTTCATCTTTTTCCTGAAGACATGACCAGCAAATATCAAAACTCTGGTAGTTCACTTCGCCACAACGACAAAGCCACTGCGCAGGTTCATGCTGTAATTGTTGTAGATATTGCGCGATTATACGCTGTGCAGCGCTAAATTGCTGCTGCGGTACCCAAAGTTGTACACCGATATCATTTAACGGTAGTTCGCCGGCGGCACCAGCCAGGTACTCGCCCCGCGTATCAACCAGAATGATTGCGCTTTGCAGTAAACCCCGTACCAAACCGGCTTCAAAACTGTTGGCAGCAAGATACACCCGCTGCCATTGTTGAACGTCAGACGGGTGTAGCAATTCCAATTTAGCTGGTAACCTTCAGTTGCTTTTGCGCATATTCAAACTTCAGTTTGAACTCCATCATACGCTCTTCCATGCTCTGCAACTGCAGCTGATGCGCTTCCTGCTGTTGCTGCAACTCGGTGCGCAGGGTGCGGATTAGCTCCCGGCTGCTGTCAGCTTCCTGTTGTTGCTTCTGCTCGGCAGCAAACTGCCGGTTCTGTGCGTGCTCAAGTTGGGCTTCAAGCTTTTGCTGCCGGCTTTGGCTTTGCTGATACTGCTCGTTCAGATTGACATAATCTGCCTGCAGTTTGGTCAGCTCTGAACCCAAGCCGCCGGTTTCATCCTGCATCGCAGCTAATTGTTGCTGTGCTTCAGTAAGTTGCTGCTCTGATGCAGCAATCTGCTCCTGCCACTGTTGTTGCTGCTCAGCCTGGGCTGCGAGCTCTTGTTGCAGTTGCTGAATTTTTTGCTGCTGTAACTCGTGTGTTTTTTTACGGTCCTGCAATTCCTGCTGTAACTGGGCGATAATTTGCAGTTTTTCCTGCTGTGCTGATTCAACTGCCTGCGTCTGTTGCTGTGCGTCTGTCAGCGCCTGTGTTTGTGCGTCCAGTTGTTGCTGCAGCTGTGTTAATTGTTGTTCGTGGTCGGCTTGCACACCGTTAACTTGCTGTAACAACTTCTGTTGTTGCTCAGTAGCCAGTTTCAGCTCAGTTTTACTTTGCTGCAGCAGCAGTTTCATTTCGTGTACTGCGGCTTTCGCCTGCTCGGCATCGGCTTCAGCTTCAGCTAATTTTTGCTGTAACTGATTAATAGTCTGCGTGGCCTGTTGCAGCTTTGCCTCTGCATCAGGATCTGTGCCTGCGCTTTGCTGAAGCTCAGCCAGTTGCTGCTGCACTTTTGTTAACTGTTCGGATTGCACGCTGGCGTTTTGCTGTGCAGCATTGAGTTTCGCGTTAGCATTTTCCAGCTCAGCACTTATTACACTGTGCTGCTGGCGAAGCTTAGATAACTCCTGGTTATCAGCAGTAGCGACAGGTATTGCCAAATCCAGTTGCTGTTTAGTTTGCTGCCAATCCTTAAACAGCTTCTGATAAGCCTGCTCTTGCTCTATTAAACGCTGCTGCCATTGCTTCTGCGAATCAGACAGCACACTGGTTGCAAACTGTTGCAATTGTTGTTGTTGTAAATTTAATAATTGGCTGGAAAAGTCTACCAGACTCGCTTCCAGTTGCTGCTGTGCCGCCTGTGTTAGATCGGCAATAACTTGCTGCTCGTTTTTATTATTGTTTTTCTTCACTGCATTCATTATCAGCTCTCGCTATACTGCGGCAGCGGCTCTGCTTCGTATACACAGGCGCTACATCGTGATCAGATTAGTACGTCAACAGCCTTACCTTAGCAGTTATTCAGGCTGTCGCATACTATGCCGATGTTTAGTGTAATATGAGTTGTCACTGATAGCTAACGCTATTGATACTTTTGAGCTTTTCGCAATTTAATTTCTCATAACAGGAACTTAAACATGATGAACCTGACCACCCCAGCACTGTTGTTCCCGGCAATATCGTTGCTTCTGCTGGCGTACACCAACCGCTTTCTGGTGTTGGCACAGCTGATTCGTGAATTAAATCAACGCGAAGGCGAAAACGTACGTGAGATGGCCAAAAGGCAGATCTCCAATCTGCGCAAACGTATCGTACTGATAAAAACCATGCAGGCTTTTGGTGTGTTTAGCTTTGTATTGTGTACCGCAGCAATGTTTTGCCTGTTTATGTTATGGCAGACTGCAGGTCAGTTGCTGTTTGTCATCAGCCTGATTAGCTTATTGGTCAGTCTGCTCTATTCTTTATATGAAATTCAGATATCCTGTGATGCGATAAATATAGAACTTGAATCACTACAAAACGGCTGACAGAGTGGCGGGCGGAAGTATGAGTAGTAATGACTTTTTATTCAATGACGAAGCCGCTGACACCAGCAGTCTGCGCCCTAATGATAACGCTGTGCCGTGGCAGGTATTGGTGGTAGATGATGACGAGAGCATTCATCAGATCACCAGCCTGGTACTGAATAACTTTGAGTTTGAACAGCGGCCCTTGCAACTATTGCATGCCAAAAGTGCCCGCGAAGCTCAGCAACTGATAGAGCAACACCCTGACATAGCACTGGCCATTATCGACGTCGTGATGGAAACCCAACATGCCGGCTTAGAATTGGTTAAAACTATTCGCCAACATATTAAAAATCAGCGTATGCGGCTTATTCTGCGCACCGGACAACCCGGAGAAGCGCCGGAAGAACATGTGATCCGCGACTACGATATTAACGACTATAAGAACAAAACTGAAGTTACCGCAATCAAGCTCAAAACCATGCTGTATGCCGGGCTAAGATCGTACCGCGATATTTGTTTTATTGAGCGGCACAGAGCCGGCCTGGAAAAAATCATTGGCTGTACGACCAGTTTTTTGCGCTGCAGCACCTTACGGGAATTTGCGTCATTGATCCTCGGGCAAGTGGCTTTTTTGCTTGGGCTGGAACGGGAACAAATATACTGCTGTGCCGCGATAAATAATGCCCAGCAAGACCAGTTGATGCTGGATATCATCGCCAGCAGTAATCCGGTAAAAGGTGGCACCCTACCAGATGACATAGTGGCAAAAATGCAGCAGGTACAACGGGATAAACAGTCTTACTACGCTGATGATTGTTTTATTGGCTACTTCAGCACCCAAAACGGCAGTGAAAACTTTCTCTATGTCAGCAAAGGCAGCAAACTGGAGCAAACCGATCACCAACTGCTGAGCTACTTCTCGCACAACATCGCCATTGCCTATGAAAACATCCGGTTGCGTGAATTGATGCGGGAGTCTCAGCGCGAACTGGCTTATATACTCGGTGAAGCCGTAGAAAAAAGATCCAAAGAGACCGGCAGCCACGTAAAACGGGTGGCAAACTACAGTTACTTACTAGCGATACATTATGGTTTAACCGAGTATGAAGCCGAGAAAATCAAGCTGGCGTCACCACTGCATGACCTGGGCAAAATTGCTATTCCGGATCATATATTGAATAAACCGGGCAAACATGACGCAGCGGAATGGGCCATCATGCAGCAACATGCTGAGCTGGGTTACCAGATTTTACAACATTCCACTAACGAAATTATGCAGATGGGTGCCATCATTGCACACCAACATCATGAAAAGTGGAATGGCAAAGGCTACCCACAAGGGCTAGCTAAAGACGACATTCATATTGCCGGACGCATTACAGCGCTGGCGGATGTATTTGATGCGCTGGGCAGTGACCGCTGCTACAAAAAAGCCTGGCCTTTGCCAGACATTATCGAACTTATTCGCCAGGAACGTGGTCAACAGTTTGACCCGGCTCTGGCGGATATATTGTTAAACAATCTGGATGATTTTCTCGCTATTCGCGATGCCTATCCGGATTAAACACAGGAAAATCTGTATGTTACGCAAAAATATCAAACAAATACTAATGGTCTGTACTGCTGCTGCGACATTGCTGTTAGCAGGTTGTGCAACAGGGCCTAAAGTACGTTCTGACGCTGCAGCCAATACCAATTTTTCAGCCTATAAAACCTTTTCTTTTATGGCAGAACCAGCAACGGACAAAGCCGGTTATGCCACTTTGGTTACACAGCATTTTAAAGATGCGATTAGTGCAGAGATGACCGCACTGGGGTATCAGTACAGCGAGAATAACGCTGATTTACTGATCAATTTTAATTCTAACGTTGAAACAAGAACGGATGTCCGTACAACCCCCAGTGCTACTTTCCAGTATGGTTATTATGGCTACCGCCGTGGTATTTACGCGGGTTTCCCTTTGTATACCAGTGATGTAGATACCATTCGCTATAAATATGGCACAGTCAATATTGATGTCGTAGATGCCGGTAAAAAACAGCTGATCTGGGAAGGGATTTCTGAGGGTACACTGAAAAAGTCAGATCTGGATAACCCTAAGCAGGCTATCTCAGAAGTGGTCGGGCTGATTTTCCAGCAATACCCTACCCGTAAAGCAACAACTCAGCCCTGATATTAAACGCGTATTGCCTCAGTTTTATTAAGACTGAGGCACCTGCTGCTGAATTTTCTGCTGTAACGCCACACAGCTGGCATTTGTGTCCTGCCGCTGAATTGATAATGTCAGTTCAGCCACCTGCAGGCCAAACTTGTGTAACGTACTGCGGTTAATCAGATTGTCGTCGTCTATAAGGTACATCCAATCCTTTACCGCAACATCAAGCGTATCTCCGTCATAGGGTAGACGTAATGTGTACTGCCAGTACAGCGCATTACCTGCTAACTGGCCTGTTGCCTGCCCAACCACATCACCGGCAGTACCGCTGACACTGCCATCGGATTGCTGCTGCAGCTGCCAGTGGCGCTGCTCTATGCGGCCATCGCTAAAATAAAACAGCTCATATAAATTGCCTTGCCCCCCCTGCCATTCGCCACAAAGTTCAGCACTGAAACGGACACTTTGTTTGCCTTGCCAGTTATGTAATACACCCCAGGCTTTAGCTGTCCCCTGAAAGAACTGATTCAGTTTAAGCTCCGGGGTTTCATTCTGGTATTCTGAGACTGACTGGCTGCAGCCGCTGAGCAGCAATGTCAATAACGCCGCTAAACTGGTTTTTTTCCACATAAATCCTCCGCTTTTCATCAACACTACGCATTTATGTGGTGACCGGCTCAAATAAAATAAAAAATATTCAAATCTGGCAAACTAATTTCTCTACCACTACGACTTAACAGACAAATACCACAGAGAACAACAATATCGTGTTTAAACGAAGTGATGAAAACCTGATAGCCAAAGCGCTACAAGGCGACCAGCACGCCTGGCAACAGTTGGTTAGCCGCCACCAGAGCAGCCTGTACTATTTTGGTTTGCGACTGCTGGGCTCCAAAGAAGATGCCAATGACCTGCTACAGGATGTGCTGATGGTGCTCTGCCGTAACCTTGGCCAGTACCGGGGCGACAGCAGCTTTAAAAGCTGGCTGTTTGGTATCGCCAATTACCGCGCCATGGATATGTTGCGCCGCAGAAAGTACAGCGACGGCGACGAAGCACTGGCAGAAGTCGCAGACGAAACCCCTGCTCTGGCAGAGCAGCTGGTTAATCAGCAGCAACAGCGTCAGGTACAGCTGCAGTTACGCAGCCTGCCGCCGGAGCAACGTCTGGTGCTGGAGCTGAAATTTTATCAGCAGTTTACATTTGACGAAATTGCCAGCCAACTGGCCGTTTCCAGCAATACCGTCAAATCCCGTTTTTATGCCGCGCTGGATAAAATGCGCCTGCAGTTGGAGGTTGACCATGTCGAACAATCAGCAAATTTTTGAAGACTGGCTCGCTGGTAAGATCAGTACCGGTGAATGTGCAGAATTATTACAACACGATGCCACCTGGCTGGCCCGGATGCATAACGCCAGTGCATTGCGTGCAGATGCCGCCAGGCCAGAGTTTGATGCTGTGCCCCAAGTGGATACCAGCAGCATTTTTGCCAACCAGTGGCAAAGATCAAAACCACAGCGTAGCTGGTGGCCACAAATCAGTCTGGCACTGTCTTGCGCAGCGATGTTGATAAGCCTGTCACCCGCGCAACTGCAACTGAAAGATGGCAGCCTGACACTGAGCTGGCATAACAGCCAGCAGGAGATAGACTCGGCAGTCAACAAAGCGTTGGTCAGTTATCAGCAGGAACAACAGCAGTGGCTGGCACAGCAACTGGATTTTCAGCAACAGAACACCAGCTCGCAATTAATATTGCTAAAAGACTATCTGCAGGATGAACTGCAACGCGATCAGCGCAGCGACATGCTGCAGCTGGTGGAATATCTAAACCAGCAACGTCAGGCTGACTGGCAATACTGGCAGGAAAACTATCAACCGATGCAGGCGGGCTATCGCCCAACTGACAGCTATTACTTAAGCCCAACTAATACCGGAGCGGTAAAACCATGAAAGCATTACGTCGTACCTCATTTTATCTGACAGCCCTCACGGCAGCTTTGACTATATTGCCGGCCCAGGCGGCGGATATCAGCCCGACATTGAAGAAAAATGCCGATATCCTGCAAACAATATTGCAAACCGCGTTTAAAGAAGATGAAAACAGCCGTCTGTCATCCATGCAGTACAGCTACCTGACCGGCCAGGGCTTACTGTTTCAGGCAAATGCCGTCAGAAGCGGCCGCCATGTATTTCATTTTAGCGGCTCCGGTATACCACCGGTAGCACCCGTTCCGCCGGTACCGCCACAACCAGACAGCGAGTTTGATTTTGAATTTGATATTGATCACGAAGACATTGAACGGCTGACTGAAGCGGCTCAGGAGATGGCCGAGCAGGTAAAACAACAACACCGCTACACATACCGCATTGCTGAGAAACAACGCGCGATTGAACGTGAGCTACGCGATGTTGAGCGCGACCTGCGGGATATCGAGTTTAATAAATCGATGAGTAAGCTCGACAAAGAGCAGCAACAGGAACTGGCCACGCTGCAACAAAAAGCGAAGGTATTAAAAGAGAAGCAAGCCGAAGTTGAAAAAGAAGCAGCTACAAGCCGCAAGCAATTGGAAGAACAGCGCAGTAAACAGCTGGCTGAGCAGCAAAAGCAAACCGCTGCGATGGTAAAAACGGTCGGCGAGAAATTCAGCCAGATCTTATGCGACTACGGCGCCAGCCTGCGCGACATGCCGGACACAGAATATGTCAGCCTGCAGGTGAACAACCGCGGTAGCGACGGCCGTTATTACTGGGTGGTGAGAAAGTCTGATATTAACCAATGCATGACCGGCAAAATTAAAGCCAAAGACCTGCTGACCAAAGCCAGCACCTACCAGTTCTGATATATCGCTGACATCATGCTACGCGGTTGGGTTCAACCAGCCGCGTAGTGAAATTCTACTTTGTTGCTATCAGCTTTTCGGCGACAATAGCGCGGTTCCAGTTCGGAACCTTTACCCGGACATCTTTATGCCAGCTTCTGTGCAAACCTCTGACCTGCTGAATTTCGATACTATTATCGACGCCTTTTACACACAGGGCTGGGTTTGGCTGCCTGAATTCCTGCGCCCTGAGCTCAACAGTGCCCTGTTACATGAAGCTCAGTATGAAGCTGAGCTGACTCCTGCGGGTATAGGCCGTCAAAACGATTTTCAGCTTAATCAGCAGATCCGCCGCGATGCCACACAATGGTTTGATGGCCAAAGCACAGCCCAACAGCAATATCTGGCATTAATGGCACAGTTGCAGCAAGTCTTTAACCGGCGCTGCTTTCTTGGCTTATTTGATTTTGAATGTCATTTTGCCCGCTACCGCAGTGGCGATTACTATCAGAAGCATGTCGATGCATTCAGCGGCCGCTCGAACCGGGTGCTGACCACGGTCAGCTATCTGAACAGCGTTAATCAGGGTGGCGAACTTGAGCTGTATAATGAGCACGACCAACTGATAGATCGTTTTTTGCCAACCGCCGGCAGTCTTATCATCTTTGAAAGCGAACGCTTCCCGCATGCAGTGCTACCTGCCGTTGACACCCGGTATAGCATAGCCGGCTGGTTTCGCAGAAACGCCAGTATCAACGGCGTGCTGGATCCGGCCAGTTAAAACGCTTATGATAGCCGCTATGCGTAGCGTACTGTGTTATTTATTACTGTTAACTCTGACACTATCTGGCCTGGCCGGATCGGTGCAGCAAGCGCATGCTTACAACCTGGCAGATGCGATTGTCATGCAAAGTATGCAGCATCAACACGATATCTCAGCTGAAAACAGTGATATGCCATGCCATGGCAGCGCCGCGAAAATCGCTGACGACAGTAGCGATAACTGCTGTAAGCAGATGCAACACCAGTGCGGTGCGGACTGCTGTGCCAAACACTGCGCGACATCCGGTGCTTTACTCGCCGCCGAGCTGTTCCGCTATATCCGTCCTGACAATGTCATTAGCCGCCACACTGCAGATTTACCGCTGTGGTTGTTTGCCGAAGAGTCCCCTCCCCCTATAAACGCCTGATCCGGTTAAGTTCTGTTTCGCTGTGCAGTCTGCACAGTCGTTTTAACGTGTTTCAGGAAACATTATGCGCGCACATTACTTTGCATGGCTGTTGTCAGTGTCAGCCATTGGTCTGTCTGCACAGCAACATGACAGCCATCAACATGATACACACCCCGATACTGCACAGGATATCGAGTCTACAAAACTTGCTCCAAAGCAGAGTGCAGTAACACAGAGTGCAATAACAGAAAGTGTATTACCGCAAACGGTACAGTTATATAGCTGCCCAATGCATCCCCACATTCAGCAACATGAACCCGGCAACTGTCCGATATGTGGTATGACACTGGTAGCAAAGTCAGCACCTATGAATGCACAGGTACAGGTGAACGGCGCCATGCAACAGGCGCTGGCTATCCGCACAGCAACAGCCGAATCAAGAACCTTATGGCGTTTTATTGAAACCTTCGCTCAGGTGCAGTACCCGGAAGATGCTATTCACCACAGCCATATACGCGCTGAAGGCTGGATAGAACAGCTGTATGTACGCAGCCTTGGCCAGCGCGTTCAGGCCGGGGAAAAGCTGTTTAGCTACTATGCGCCGGACTTACTGGTGGCACAGGATGACTACCTGCAAGCGTTATCTGTCAGCCAGCAAAATGGCAGCCGCAGCGCTAACCTGCTGCAGCGGGCAGAAACCCGCTTACGTTTGCTGGGCCTGACCGACAAGGACATCAAACAATTGCAGCAAAGCCGCCAGAGCCAGTACCAAATCACCGTTTACGCACATCAGGACGGAGTTGTCACCATGCTGAATGTGCGCGACGGCATGTATATCCGCCCGGGCGATACCCTGATGGAAATCACCAGCCTGCAGCAAGTCTGGCTCACAGCCGATGTACCGGAGGCACAGCAAAGCTGGCTTAGGCAGGGTATGGCGGCTGAAGTGGATATTCCATCGCAGCATATCTCAGGTATTGAGACCCGGGTCGATTTTATCTACCCGGCGCTTGATGCGCAAAGCCGCACCAGCAAAGTCAGAATGACGCTGGACAACCCGCAGCAACAGCTGCAGCCGAATATGTTGCTGCCGGTAAGACTGTATGGCGGCGAATTGAAAGATGTACTGGCCGTGCCGCGTGACGCAGTGCTGCTGTCCGGTACTGGCAGCCGGGTGATTGTGCAAGAAGGCGACAACTTCAGCGTACGCAAGATCACTACAGGCAACAGTGCACAGGGCTATGTGCAGGTGTTATCCGGCCTGGCTGCGGGTGAGCAGGTAGTGGTTTCCGGTCAGTTCCTGCTGGATGCTGAAGCTGGCTTAAGCCAGCTCCCCGTCAGCACCGCTGCGCATCAGCATTAGGAGCAGCATCAATGATTAAAGCTATTATCCGCTGGTCGGTGCAAAACCCGTTGCTGGTGCTGATAAGCACGCTGGCACTGACACTGTTCGGCTATCAGGCCAGCCAGCAGCTGAAACTCGATGCGCTGCCAGATTTGTCTGATGTGCAGGTTATTATCAAAACCAGTTTCCCCGGCCAGACGCCACAAACAATAGAAGAACAGGTGAGCTATCCGCTATCGACAGCCTTATTAGCGGTGCCCAAAGCCAAAGCCGTACGCAGCTTTTCTATGCCTAATGACAGCTACCTGTATGTTATTTTCGAAGATGGTACAGATCCATACTGGGCACGTTCGCGGGTACTGGAATACCTGCAAACCGTGACACTGCCGGCAGGTGCCAACGCTACGCTTGGCCCGGACGCCAGCGGTGTTGGCTGGATATTCCAGTATGCGCTGACCGACAGCAGCGGCAGTCAGTCATTGGAACAGCTCACCAGTCTGCAGCAGTTTTATCTGACACCAGAGCTACAAAGCGTGGCGGGCGTGGCAGAGGTTGCCAGTATAGGCGGTATGAAAAAAACCTATCAATTGCAGCTGGATCCTCGACTGATGCGCTCATTCAACGTCACGCTACAACAGGTCATTACTGCCATTAACAGCCACAACCAGCAGCGGGGCGGCAGCGTGGTAGAAGTCGCAGAAACAGAGCTGCTGGTGCAGTCTTCTGGCTATATTCAATCGCTACAACAGCTGGCGGCGGTACCGCTGGGGGTGCGCAACAGCGCCGATTACCCGCTGACACTGGCAGATGTTGGTACAGTGCAAACTGTACCGGCGGCCCGGCGCGGCATAGCAGAGCTAAACGGTGAAGGCGAAGTTGTTGGCGGCATCATAGTCATGCGTCAGGGCGAAAATGCGTTAAGCACCATAGCGGCAGTAAAACAAAAAATGGCACAGTTACAAAGTGGCCTGCCAGCAGGTGTGGCTATGGTTACCGTTTATGATCGCGCCACTCTGATTGAAAACACTGTCAGCAATCTTAGCGACAAGTTACTGGAAGAAATGGCCGTCGTCGCGCTGGTGTGTCTGGCATTCTTACTGCACGTACGCTCGGCTCTGGTTGCTGTCATCAGCCTGCCGCTGGCCCTGCTGGCCAGCATCTTACTGATGAACCTTTTAAATATCAGCGCCAACGTCATGAGCCTGGGCGGTATCGCTATCGCCATTGGTGCTCTGGTGGACGCCGCCATTGTGATGGTAGAGCATGGCCATAAAAAGCTGGAGCAGGCACGCGCGGGTAATGTCACGCTTAGCCGCAGTGAGTTTCGTCAGGTGATCCTTGATGCCTGTACTGAAGTCGGGCCAGCATTATTTTTCTCCTTATTGGTGATCACCGTCAGTTTTATGCCGGTGTTTTTGCTCGAGGCGCAGGAAGGCCGGCTATTTGCGCCACTGGCCTACACAAAAACCTTCGCCATGGCCGCCGCGGCAGTACTGGCAGTCACGCTGATCCCAGTGCTGATGCTGTACTTACTGCGCGGCAAAATCCCATCAGAGCATAGTAATCCGCTTAACCGCACGCTGGTCGCACTATACCGGCCGGTGCTCAGCCTGTGTTTACGCTTTCCCAAAACGCTGGTGTTGCTGTCGTTGCTGGCGCTGGCCTCTGCTACCCTGCCCTGGCAACGGTTATCCAGCGAGTTTATGCCAGCTTTCGCTGAAGGTGATTTGCTGTATATGCCAACCACAGTGCCGGGGCTAAGCCCGGCCACGGCAGCCAAACTGCTGCAGCAGACTGACCGGCTGATCAAAACCGTGCCTGAAGTTGACACAGTGCTGGGTAAAAGTGGCCGCGCCGATTCGGCAACGGATCCGGCACCGCTGACAATGTTCGAAACCAGCGTGAAGTTAAAACCGCAAAGCGAGTGGCGCGATGGTTTCACTCTGGCTGACATTATTGCTGAACTTGATGCAGTAGTGCAGGTGCCGGGCCTGACCAATGCCTGGCTACCACCGATTAAAACCCGCATTGATATGTTGTCTACCGGTATCAGAACGCCGGTGGGCATTCGTGTCAGCGGGCCGGATCTGGATGTTTTGTCCGAGGTTGCAACGCAGCTGGAGCAAAAAGTAAAAGCGCTGCCCGGCAGCCGTTCCGTATTTGCCGAGCGCGCCGAATCCGGGCTTTATCTGAACATTACACCCAATATCGCTCAGTTAGCACGCTATGGCATAACACTGACTGAACTGCAGCAGTATGTTGCCAATGCGATTGGCGGCGCGCCGGTGGCGCAAAGCATTCAGGGCCGTGAACGCTTTGATATCAGCCTGCGTTTCCCACGTGAACTGCGCAGTCACCCGGATGACATCGCCAAACTGCCACTGCAAAGCCGGGATGGGGCTTTTGTACTGCTGGAGCAGGTTGCTGATATCAGCGTAGATAATGGCCCGGTCATGATCCGGGCAGAAAATGCCCGCCTGACCAGTTGGGTATTTATCGACCTGCAGACCGATACCCAACTTGGCCGTTACCTCAACGATCTGCAACAATTGCTGGCTACGCAGCAGTTCCCGCCCCAGGTGACTGTCAGCATTGGCGGCCAGTATGAATATCTGCAGCGCGTCAGTGCGCGCTTACAGCAGCTGGTGCCAGTGACCTTGTTACTGATCGTCGTGTTGCTGTATCTGACGTTCCGCCGTTTCAGTGATGTGGTCCTGGTACTGGTATCATTGCCGTTTGCCTTAAGTGGCAGCCTATGGCTATTGTATCTGCTGGACTACCAGCTGTCGGTCGCGGTCGCCGTAGGGTTAATCGCACTCAGTGGTGTGGCGGCTGAGTTTGCGGTGGTGATGTTATTGTACTTAAAGCGGGCGGTTGAAGAGCTACAACCGGCGAACCGCGATCAGCTGTGGCAGGCCATTATGCATGGCGCTGTGCAGCGGGTGCGTCCCAAAGCCATGACGGTGCTGACCATCATTGTCAGCCTGTTGCCCATCATGCTCGGCGCCGGAGCCGGTAACGAAGTGATGCAACGCATCGCCGCACCAATGCTGGGCGGTATGGTTGCCGCACCTTTGGTATCTATGCTGCTGATGCCAGTGTTGTACTTTCTGTTGTTGCGTCGCCGTTTGCCGGCTTAACCAAGAAACGCAGGCGTACTGCTTAGTCAGTACGCTTATTTTGCGCCGTCAGTCGCTTTTTTATCCGGCATAGACACTTTAGCACCAACTTTTATGCCGTGGCTGGCAAACCAGCCACGTGGCATTTCCAGTGCAGCTATTACCGGCCCCGGTGACGGCACCGGCGTCTGGTCAAAAGGTTCCAACTGCACCAGTTGGGCGATGGTCCAGTCGGGTGCGATATAAGCGACATCCAGCGCCATGCTGGTATTGGCCATCCACAGCGAAATAGCCGTCGGTTTTTGATACAGCAAAAACATGCCGGGCTCAGCACTTTGTTGAAACATCAGGCCCTGTGCCCGCTTCTGTGGTGTGTCAGCCAGTTGTACCTGTACCGTCTGCTGTGCTAACTGCAGCGGCACCAGTTCAAACTGCTCCAGCTCAAACTGCTCAGGTTGCTGCTGTGCCATCACCGGCTGACTGACAGAGAACAATAGCAGCAGACTCAATACCAGTGACAAGCCACGTTTGTGCAACGGGTTAAAGTTGATCATCGTTTATCCTTAGAGCAAGTAACTTAGGGCAATACCGGCAAACACCAGCATGCCAACGTAATGATTATGCAAAAATGCCGCAAAACAGCCCTCGCGGCTGCGTCTGGCAATCCTATGCTGATATACGAAGCAGCCAGCACTTAAGGCTAAACTCAGATAAAATACCGGGTGCAGCTCTGCCAGTACGCCAACCAACAGCAATAACACTAAGCTGGCAAATTGCAGCAAAGCAATAATGGGCAAGGCATAACGGCCAAATAAAATGGCGGTAGATTTAATGCCTACTTTCAAATCATCCGGCCGGTCTACCAGCGCATAATAGGTATCGTAAGCCACTGTCCAAAGCAAATTAGCAAAATACAACAGCCATAATATTGATGGCAGCTGTAGTTGAATGGCCATAAACGCCATCGGCATGCCCCAGCTAAACGCTGCGCCCAGCACCACCTGTGGTAACTGGGTATAGCGTTTCATAAAGGGGTAAACCGACGCCAGCACCAGCGCGACTAATGACAGCAACACCGTTTGCCAGTTTAAAAACAGCAGCAGACTGGCACTTAACAACAGCAACAGCACAAACAACTGCAGGGCTTCTGTGCCACTAACAGCCCCACTGGCAAGCGGCCGGTGTTTAGTGCGCTCAACAGCGCCATCCCAATGCCTGTCAGCGTAGTCATTAATCACACAACCGGCCGCCCGCATCAGCACAACGCCGGCAGTAAATACCAACAATAAGTGCAGTGGTGGTACACCCTCAGCCGCCAGCCACAGCGCCCACCAGGTTGGCCACAACAGTAAGTAGGTACCTATCGGTTTTTCCAGCCGCATAAGCTGCAGATAGTAACGCCAGTGTGCGTGTTTCAGTGCCAGCATCAGGCAAACGCCTTAAGCTCAGCCATCGCCGGCAAAAAAGCCTCGGCGACCAGCAGCGGTAAATCATTCAGCCTGAACACAGAACGGCGGGTATAACATAGTGCGCTGCCAGCGTCAGGCAATGTCAGTTGTAACTGCGTTACCTCAATACTGCCGCGCTGCAAACCGCTTTGCTGAAAGATGTAATCGCCTAAGGGTCGCTCCCCCATATCCGCCAGAGGCCGTAAAGCGTTAACCGTTTTTTCAGGCAACCAGCTCTGGCCATAAACACAGGGTTTATCATCACACCAGAGGATCACTTCGCGCAGTTGCGCCTGCAAGGTGTTGGGCAATAACGGCTGCAGAAATACCGGCAAGGCTGTGCGCTGCTCATTTAATACCTGAACACGAAAATGGCCACAGTGACGCTTTAACCTTGCGGTCAGAGAAGCCGGCTCAAGGATCCAGGGCGCCAGCTCTGATGGTAACGAACAGTTTTGAGCCTGATGCCAGTCTGTATCAAGCGAAATAACAGGAATACTCACAACGAAAATTCTGCCTGCAGGGAGTCTGGCGGCATCATAACAAGTTACGGCCGGATTTTCAGCAGCAATCCGCTGAGAAAAACGGCTTACTGCAGAGCACGTTAGCTGGTAAAATAGCAGCCATAACGCTATGGTTAGTGTCCTTGCTGGCCTATTTTTACCAACCAAAAGTGATAGTTATGATAAAACGCCTGCTGCTTCCGCTATTGTTGTCTGCCCCGTTATTACTGGTCTCCACGCATACAACTGCGCAGGACCAGCCTAAGGAAGTAGTGTATTACGGCTTCGACCCGGATATTGTTACCAACTATATTTCCGGCAACCGCCGCAGCCTTGGCTATATCCGGGTAACCGTAGAGCTGATGCTGGAAGACAAAGCGTTTCTGCCTGCGATAGAACATCATGAACCGCTGATCCTAGACATCATTATCGGCATTTTTACCAAACAGCCGGAAGACAAAATCAAATCGCTGACTGGTCGCGAAGAAATCCGCCTGGCAATTCTGGAAAAGCTGCAACAAACGATGAAAAAAGAAGCCGGCGAAACCATGATCCGCGATATTCTGTTTACCAAATACCTGTATCAGTGAGACGCCGGTATACTGCGTGCGCTCTGGTGACGCAACAGCCACGCCCAGAGCAAACCGGTAACTAATCCGCCTAAATGTGCCCAGTTCGCCATACTGACCCACAACAGGTCAAAAAAGCCCAGCAGCAACCATAACAACATAAAGCCAGCCAGGCCATTGCTGATATGCAAACCTTGCCCAGGATTTAACCGCCCCGCCAGCCAGAAATAACCAAACAGGCCATACACTACACCGGACAAGCCGCCAAAATGCGGACCCACAATAAAATACTGTGCCGCGTTCGACACCAACGCCACGGTCAAGGCAATATTCAACAACAGAACACTGCCAAGGCGCTGCTCAAGCTGACGACCGAGATACAGCCACCAGGCCAGATTAAACACCAGATGAGTCAGTGAGAAATGCATTAACATCGGGCTGAACCAGCGCCATAACTGCGCGGGCTCTGTCAGTTGCAGTGCCGCACTGCTACTGCGCCAGTCCAGTTGTTGCCAGACATATACCAGCAAACACAGTAGTAAAATCACACAGGTAAACGGCGCCTGCTGCCACCACTGCAGTATATTCATTTGTGGCAAAGCGGCAGAGCTTTCGGTTGCCGCCGGTTGGCTCAGTTGCCAGGCCGCCGCCTGATAACGCGGATGCTCCGGCTGCTGAACAAAGCGGCCAAATTCCTGCTCAATAGCGCCAAGCTGCTCGGTATCGCCATAAAGTTCGGCAAAATCAGGCCGCTGCACCACAGCACTGACATTCAGCCCCTGCGCCGCACAGTAGCCGGCAAACAGCTGCGCCGCCTGCGCTGAATTAAGTTCGGCAAACTTATGCACTGTCGCCGCTCACAAAAGGCAGCTGAGTACGCCAGCTTTCAAAGCCGCCATCCATGCTGTATACCTGCTCAAACCCTTGCTGTACCAGATACTGTGCTGCGCCCTGGCTTGAGTTGCCGTGATAGCATACGACAACCACCGGCTGGTCAAATTCGAACTGCTGCATAAAGCTATTCAGGCTGCCGTTGGTAAGATGGTAGGCACCATCAATGTGTCCGGCGGCAAAACTGCCCTCATCACGGATATCAGCAATCACGACCTTGTTATCGGCCAGCAACTTAGCGGTATCTGCTACGGAAATATGTTGAAAATCACTCATACAAACCTCGTTTAATGCTGCAGGCTATGATACCTCAGCACG
Source organism: Rheinheimera aquimaris (assembly GCF_020531985.1). Taxonomy (GTDB): domain Bacteria; phylum Pseudomonadota; class Gammaproteobacteria; order Enterobacterales; family Alteromonadaceae; genus Alishewanella; species Alishewanella aquimaris. Next base: position 687,376 of record NZ_JAJAVQ010000003.1, read on the forward strand.
CGGGAATTACCAGCCGGACCATACAGCCTTCAGGCCAGCGTACTTTAGTGTGAGTTCAGCGAATAAACGCTGGACAGTGTTTAAACTATTGTTAACAATGACAACCAAATATATCGTTTTGTCGGAGCTACTATGACCAGCCTGATTATTCTGGCTATTCTTGTTGTACTTGTATTCTGGGTTATCAGCATTTTTAACCAATTGGTTAAACTGAAAAACCGCTTTCAGAATGCCTTTGCGCAAATAGAAGTGCAGCTGAAACGTCGTTACGATCTGATCCCGAACCTGGTAGAAACCGCTAAAGCCTACATGGCACACGAGCGCGACACACTGGAGGCGGTGATTAGCGCACGTAACGCCGCACTGGCCGGTCTGAAAGTGGCGGCAAACAACCCGGGCGATGCAGGTGCTATCAGCCAGCTGGCCGGTGCCGAAAGCGCGCTGCAAAGCGCCATGAGCCGGATGAATGTGGTGATGGAAGCGTACCCTGACTTAAAAGCGAATCAGAACATGATGCAATTGTCAGAGGAGCTTACCAGTACTGAAAACCGGGTTGCCTTTGCGCGTCAAGCGTTTAATGATGCGGTAACAGACTACAACAGCTATAAGCAAAGTTTCCCACCGGTCATTTTCGCTGCCAGTTTTGGCCACGCCGCCGATGCCAAACTGCTGGAGTTTTCCGACAGTGCGGCCATTCAGGCGGCACCCAAAGTCAGTTTCTGATTAACACCAGATGAGCAGTAACTTCTTCTCGCAGCAGGATTTGGCCCGGCGCAACACCCGCATTCTGGTGCTGTTGTTTTCACTGGCGGTACTGTTGTTGTTACTGCTGACTAACGTTATCGCCTTAATCAGCCTGGGTTTTGTTGACCCGCAACAGCTGTCCGGCCCCTGGCATTGGCAAGCCCTGCCCTGGGACCTTGTTGTTGCGGTCAGCGCAGTCGTACTCAGTGCGGTGGGTATTGCAGTACTGATAAAATGGCTGCAATTACGTGCCGGTGGCAAAGTGGTGGCCGAATCCCTCGGTGGAGTCAGACTATCACCCGACAGCCAAGATCCACTGCAGCGTAGGCTGCTAAACGTTGTTGAAGAAATGGCGTTAGCTGCCAACACCCCTGTACCACCGGTTTACCTGCTACCAGAGACGGGTATCAATGCGTTTGCTGCAGGCTACAGCCCATCAGATGCGGTGATAGGTGTTACTCAGGGCTGTATTGAGCAATTAAACCGCGATGAATTACAAGGTGTGGTCGCGCATGAATTCAGCCATATTCTGAACGGTGATATGCGGATGAATATCCGCCTGATTGCGATACTAAACGGTATACTGTTTCTTGGCCATATCGGCTATTACATACTGCGCGGCAGCCGGGGCAGTAGCGCCGTGCGCATCGGTTCAGGCCGCTCCGGCAACAATAAAAACAGCGGCGGCGGTATTTTATTGCTGGCACTGGGGCTGGTCATCGTCGGATATCTTGGCTCGTTTTTCGGTAACTTAATCAAAGCCGCCGTCAGCCGCCAGCGTGAATTTTTGGCCGATGCCAGTGCCGTGCAATTTACCCGCAACCCGCGCGGTATCGCCGGTGCGCTAAAAGTTATTGGCAGCCATAGCCAGCGCAGTAAAGTCGGCAACAGCAATGCTGATGAAAACAGTCACTTGTTTTTTGCTGAAGCCATTAGCCGCTGGGCAGCTATTTTCGCCACCCACCCACCTTTAGCCACCCGAATTAAACGGCTTGAGCCACACTGGAACGGCAAGTTCCCTACCCCACGCACAGCTCAGTCAGTCACAGATACGGCAGAGCAGCCTGATACCGGCTCTAAAACGACTGGCACTACAGAGCGCTTGCAACAGGCATTGCCATTGTTACTGCTACACAGCAGCCGCCAGAGTGAACCTGCAATTGCGCTGATTTGCTGTCTGTTATTACGCCAACACGACGACACCCGTACGCGGCAACTGCACCTGATCAAAGAAATGGGCTCAGCAGCGCTGCTGCAACAGGTTGATCAGCTATGCGACAGTGTCGACAACCTTAATGCTCTACAGCAAGTGCAATTACTACAACGGGTAATGCCGGCACTAAAAACTCTGTCGGAGCAACGTTTTGTCCAGTTTCAGCAGCTTATTCATGCTCTGCGTGATGCCACTGCCACGCCCGGCCTTACGCAGTGGCTATGTTGCCAGTTTGTTGAACACAGCGTAGCAGTGCATTATCAGACAAGCCGGATCACCCATCGCCATTCCAACCAGAACCTGGCACAACAGGCTGCGGCTGTCAGCGCCCTGCTGGCATTAGTGAGCAGTGCCGCCGGCGACGATAAGGCACAGCAACAAGCCTGGTATTCTGCGTTGCAACAATTACCTTTCGCTGCAGCGACAGAACGGCCCGATGTAAACTTTACGGTGCTGACACAGCAACTGCCGCAGCTTCTGGCGCTGGCGCCGCTGCAAAAGCAGCAATTGTGGCAAGCAATTGATGCCTGCGTGCGTGCCGATAATCTGCTGCAAATTCCTGAGCAGGCGCTACTGCTTGCGCTGGCGCTGCTATTAGAAATTCCATATCAACCTGAATGATAACCGGTAATATTGTTTACCTGACGATAATCTGCAGAAGCTGCCCTTTGACGCTTTAGCATCGGTGGAATTTCAGGTAGAATTAGCGCCCATTTTTTCAGCAGGAAAACGTCATGACTGATAATCGCTTGTTTCTGATGTACGATACATCGTTTGACGAAATGGATGCTGAAGGCAGCCCTGGTTTTGGTTATGTGCTGGTATTTAACAGCGAGGATGCCGAACAGTTTCAGCCAGGTGAGAACCCTAGCTGCCCTGCAGTGTCGATGCTGTTCACCGATCATGCTGATGGTAGTATCAGTGGTGATTTGCTGGGGTGGGCACATCTGGACGCCGACATTTTTCAGCAGTTCCCGCTTGGCCATTTTCTGTCGCTGATGGAGCAGGCAGCGCAGGTTGCCATTAATGCTTATCGTCAGGTCAGCCAGGTGCCGGACCGCCTGATAGCGCAACATCTGGACGATGAAGAGTTAATCCAGTTTGATGTGCAATTCAATGATTTACAGCTCAATGAACAGCAAAATGAGCAACAGCTTGCGCAGCAACTGATGTCTGGCCGGCCCTATCTGGATTCATAACCGGCGCTTGGCTGGCCATTTTATTCAGTAAAACTGTTTTACTTTTCACGCTGGCGCCCTTTACTATTAGCGGGCAGTTGTGCAGTTTATTCCGGAGATAGCCTTATGGCGCAGGCCATTGACATGTCAGCAATAGAACAGGCGCTTAATGGTTTCACCATTCCGCCACAGCCGGAAATTCTGCAGCATATCCAACAGCAGCTTGATGCCCCTCAGCCCAATATTAAACGCATCGCCGCGTTAATTAATCTCGATATCGGCATTGCCGGTTTTACCCTGAAAGTCGTTAATTCAGCGTTTTTTGGTCTGCGGCAAAAAATTACCTCGGTTGAACACGCGTGCAAGTTTCTTGGTGTGAACCGGGTATTGAAACTGGTACGCAGCGTATTGCTGCGCTTCACGCTGGCCGAAGGCCGCGATGACAAGTTCAGTTTAAAGTTATGGTCAAGCGCGCTGCAAACAGCCAATATTGCGATGACACTGGCGAAGCACTTTAACTTTGCACAAGCGGTGCAGGATGACTGTTACAGCCTGGGCCTGTTTCATAACGCCGGTATCGCGCTAATTCACCAGCAGGCGCCAAACTACGAGCAGATCATGCAGCAGGGCTTACTGGCACAGTATGGTTACAGCGAAATTGAAGAGCAGCATTTTCAAACCTGTCATGAAGTGCTCGGCTACCTGATTGCCGAGTCGTGGGGCTTAACCGCCGAGTTATGCAATGTTATTGCCTATCACCACAGCCCGGCCTTAATGCTGGAGTCTGACAGCGATGCAGAAAAACAGCTGTTTGCGTTGCTGAAACTGGCCGAGCATTTCAGCGGCGAAAGCCGTCAGCTGTTTGAGCTGAGCCTGGATCCGGAGTGGGAGCAACATAAAAGCGCCATTCTGGAAGTGCTGGACATTGAGCCTTTGCAGCTGCCAGAGCTGGCCGAGCTGTTACATCGCCAACAAATCAGTACCATATACTCTGTCTGATCATGGCACACCAAAAGCTACATTTGCCGGAAAAACGCTGTCCGGTATGTGGTCTGATGTTTAGCTGGCGGAAAAAATGGCAACGCAACTGGCACAGCGTGCTGTACTGCTCTGAGCGCTGCCGCCGCAATAAAAACGCTGAGTAACTCCCGGATGAAAATTATTCTGGCACCGATGGAAGGTGTCGTCGATCACTTGATGCGCGATATGCTAACCCGGATTGGCGGTTACGATTTATGTATTACCGAATTTGTCCGGGTGGTGGATCAAAAGCTGCCGGCACGGGTGTTTACCCGCATTTGCCCCGAACTGTTAAACGCCGGAAAAACACCGGCAGGCACGCCGGTACGGGTACAGCTCCTTGGACAGGAACCACACTGGCTGGCTGAAAATGCTGTACGCGCCGTTGAGCTTGGCTCGCCGGGCGTCGACTTAAACTTTGGCTGTCCGGCTAAAGCGGTCAATAAAAGCCGCGGCGGCGCCGTATTACTAAAAGAAACCGAGCAGCTGTACCGTATTGTTAAAGCGGTGCGTGACGCTGTGCCCGCTGATGTCGCGGTGAGCGCCAAAATCCGTCTCGGTTACGATGATACCAGCCTGACACTCGACAACGCAGCGGCCATTGCCGCCGCCGGTGCCAGCATGCTGACCGTGCATGCCAGAACCAAGAGTGATGGCTACCGCCCACCGGCATACTGGCCGTGGATCGCTAAAATTAAGCAACAGGTTAATATTCCACTTATTGCCAATGGTGAAATCTGGACTGCAGCTGACGCCGTGCTGTGCCAGCAGCAGTCAGATTGCACTGACATTATGCTGGGCCGCGGCGCACTGGCGATGCCCAACCTGGCACAAACGATACGATCAGCTAGCGCGGTAATGCCATGGGCACAGGTGCTTGAGCTGCTGATGCAGTATTCGGAGTTTGAGATAACTGGCGACAAAGGCCAGTACTACGCTAACCGGATCAAACAATGGTTCAGTTACCTGAAGCTGCAGTACCCACAAGCGGCAGAGCTATTCCAGCAACTGCGTATACTGCGGAAAAGCCCGGACATACTGCAGACATTGCAGCTGGCGCTGGATAACAGCCAACCGCACGCTTAGTTAACAGCGTGAGCAAACTTCGTCAGGCTTCACATCACGTTTGAAAATCTAAAACAATTTATGCCAGCTATGGAAATAACCGGCAAAAATGCCAGACATCACCGGCACTAATCCAATAAGTTGAAAAATAAAGACTATACTCCTCAAACAGTTATAAAAAGGAGTAAAGGATATGCCGGTAAAGGTTGCTGTGCTGATGGAGCGCAGACCAAACGAAAAACGTGTCGCCATGGTGCCTGCCGTGGCCGATAAACTGGCAAAGCTTGGCTGCACGATCAGCATGCTAAGCGGCGCCGGCCTTGGCAGCAAACTACCTGATGATGCTTACAAAGGCGTTGAGATTGCCGGCACGGAGCAACATTTACTGGCCGATGCCGACATCGTATTGTCGGTACAACCGCCCACTGCAGATGACATCCGCCTGATGCGCAAAGGCAGCATACTGCTGAGTTTTATTTATCCGCATAAAGAGCCTGAGCTTACCCGGCTATTGCGCGATCAGCAGATCACCTGCTTTGCGATGGAGCAGGTACCACGCATCAGCCGGGCGCAGGCGATGGATGCTTTGTCTTCGCAGGCAGCACTGGCTGGTTACTATGCAGCGCTGTTAGGCGCCACTCAACTGTCACGCATTTTACCGATGATGACCACCGCCGTTGGCTCTATCCGCCCAGCCCGCTGTCTGGTGATGGGCTTAGGTGTCGCCGGCTTGCAGGCATTGGCTACGGCGCGGCGGCTTGGTGCCATCACCGAAGGCTATGATGTGCGGCCGGAAACCAAAGAGCAGGCAGAATCCTTAGGCGCTAAATTTGTCGACACCGGCGTAGATGCCCGCGGCGAAGGCGGCTATGCCCGCGAACTGACGCAGGAGGAGAAAGACAAAATTGCCGCTGTGGTGACCAAACATATTCAGCAAGCCGATATTGTTATTACCACTGCAGCCATTCCGGGTCGGCCATCGCCAAAACTGATCAGCAAACAGCAGGTCGATGGCATGAAACTCGGTGCCGTTATTATAGACCTGGCTGCAGAAGGCGGTGGCAACTGCGAATACAGTGTACCGGGCGAAACCATCAGCCAGGGTCAAATCACTATTGCTGCACCATTAAATGTGCCATCTATGCTGGCGGAGCATGCCTCAGAGTTGTATGCGAAAAACCTGCTGAATTTACTGCAGCTTTTTGTCAGCGACGGCGAGATCAAGCCGGACTGGGACGATGAAGTGCTGGCAAAAACGCTGCTGACACATAACGGCGAAATTAAACCCGCAGCAGTGAAAACTGCGCTGGAACAACAATAATATTGCTACCGATTTGGGGGATAGTCATGGATTACACCACTACTGTACTGACCGGCTTTGTCGCGCTGTATATCTTTATGCTGGCCACCTTTACCGGCTTTGAAATCATCGGCCGGGTACCAGCCATTTTGCACACTCCGCTGATGTCCGGTTCCAACTTTATTCACGGTATTGTCGTCGTCGGCGCGCTGTGGGCATTACTCAACGCCACCTCAGTGCCGGAGCAAATTATCGGCTTTGTTGGTGTATTGCTCGGTGCTGGCAACGCTGCCGGCGGCTATGTTGTTACCGAGCGGATGCTGCAGATGTTTAAACCTTCAAACAAAAGCAATAAGGAGTAACGGATGAACGCTGCTCTGCTAATAGACGCCAGCTACTTTATTGCTGCCTTTTTGTTTATTTATGGCCTGAAGCGGATGTCGTCGCCACTCACCGCCCGCTCTGGTATCGTCGTTGCCGGGGCCGGCATGGTACTGGCGGTACTGGCCAGTTTTTTATATACGCTTGATGTCAGCCCCGCAGCCAGACCACAGCTGACGACCAATCTTGTGCTGGCTGTCATAGCGTTAGCACTGGGCCTTGGCTGGGCCTGGCGCAGCGGTAAAAAAGTCGCCATGACTGAAATGCCACAAATGGTGGCACTGTACAACGGCATGGGCGGTGGTGCCGCCGCTGCGATAGCCGCCATCGAGCTGATTGGCTACAAAACCCACGGCAGCGTGTCACTGACCTTAGCGGTATTGGGTGGTGTGATTGGCGCAGTATCACTATCAGGTTCGCTGATTGCCTGGGCCAAGCTGGATGGCCGCATTAACTCTACACTGCGTTTTTCCGGTTTGCAGGCCGTCAATGGCAGCCTGCTGCTGTTGCTGCTGGCACTGGGAGCTTATATTGTCTGGCACAGCGGCCAGGTTGCGATGCCGGTATTTGCTGTATTTTTCGCACTGGCATTGCTGTACGGCGTGATGATGACGATGCCGATTGGCGGCGCCGATATGCCGGTCGTGATCTCACTGTATAACGCCTTTACCGGTTTAGCCGTTGGTTTTGAAGGTTATGTGCTGAATAACCCGGCACTGATGATAGCCGGTATGGTGGTTGGCTCAGCCGGTTCTTTACTGACGTTGCTGATGGCCAAGGCGATGAACCGCTCAGTGGCCAATGTGCTGTTTTCCAACTTTGGTGCTGCCAGCGATGATGCGCAGGGCGAGATCAGCGGTAGCCAGAAGCCGATCGATGCTGCTGATGCCGGCATTAACATGCATTACGCCACTAAAGTGATTATTGCACCGGGTTATGGCCTGGCGGTAGCGCAGGCACAGCATAAATTATACGAGTTGGTAAAACTGCTGCAGGATGCCGGCGTTGAGGTGAAATTTGCCATTCACCCGGTAGCCGGGCGGATGCCGGGGCATATGAACGTGTTACTGGCAGAAGCCGGTGTACCGTACGACATCATCTATGACATGGAAGACATTAACGACGAGTTTAAAGAAGCCGATGTTGCAATAGTGATTGGTGCCAATGACACGGTAAACCCGGCAGCCCGCACCAACAAAAGCTCGCCAATTTATGGCATGCCGGTGCTGAATGTCGACCTGGCCAAACAGGTGTACGTGGTAAAACGCGGCCAGGGTAAAGGCTACTCCGGCGTAGAAAATGCGCTGTTTTATGCCGACAACACCCAGATGGTGTATGGCGATGCGCAAAAAGTGATGGTTGCGATGATCCAGGCCATCAAATCACTTGGCGGCGGGCACTAAGCCCGCCTGCTTTTTACCGTATTCCCGTTTAGCGGACCCCGGTCAGATACAGTGCCTTGTCTGACGATAAGCTATTTTTCACCTGCTGCGTTAACTCGTCAGCCAGTATTTCCGGCTGGTTTGCCGCCAGGCCTGCATAGGCACGGGCAACAATGTCTGCTGGTTTGGCCTTGGGGGCATCAATAGCAGTGGTTAAGTCTGTATCGACAAAGCCCATATGTAAGGCACTTACCTGAGTCTTTTGCGCTTCCAGTTCCTGCCGTAAGCCGTTGGTCAACGCCCAGGCGGCAGACTTACTGGCGGCATAAGTCGCCAAAGCCGGGCCATTCAGAAAGCTGGCAACCGACAACACGTTAAGCACCACACCGCCACCATTGCTGGCCAATACCGGTGCCAGCGCCTTGGTTAAACGTAAAGGGCCGAAGAAATTGGTCTCAAAGTGATCGTATGCATTCTGCTCGCTGTCATCATCAAGAAAAGCACCAAAACGGGCGATACCGGCGTTATTGATTAGCAAGGTTACATCAGGGCACAACGCGGGTATTGCAGCAACCTGTTTCGGATCGGTGACATCCAGCCTGACTTTCACCACGCCCTCAAGCGTAATAGTGTCAGGGTTACGCGCAGCCGCGTATACTTTACGCGCTCCGCCAGCCAGCGCCGCTTTAGCGAACTCTAAGCCAATACCGCGGTTCGCACCGGTAATAAACACAACAGCATCTGTTAATAACATTATCGTCTCTCCATAAAATATGATAATCATCATATTTATTATTAATAAAAAAGCCGGGGCCGGCCCATCGTTTACGTCATACTCTCGTTGGAGTTTTACTGCTTAACTTTATCAAACTGCTGTAGCAAAGAAGCGCAGCTCTGTGCCAGCATACTGCGACCTTCTGCCGTATCGCCATAAGCACGCGCCAGCTGCAAACTGCCTACCAGCGTCGCCATCACGACACCAGCCTGCTCTGCTTTGACATCATCAGGTAACGCGCGCGAAATAGCATCGCGCAAGCTTTGCATCTGGCGCACAGCAACCGCCCTGACTTCGTCTGGCTGACGGCAAATTTCTGAGCCCAGTGCAGCTATCGGGCAGCCCTGCTCAGCATCTGCCAGATGTTCATCACTCAGGTACTGTTCTACCAGCGCACGAAACGGTGTTTTTCCCTGCGTTACAGCCTGCTGTAATTTGGGTGCTATGGCTTCGGCGCTGCGGCTGGCAGCTCTGTCCATCGCTTCAGCCAGCATGGCATTGCGCGAGGCAAAATGCGCATAAAAACCACCGTGTGTCAGGCCGGCTTCTTTCATCAGATCAGCCACGCTGATGCCGGCGTAACCGCCGCGGCGGATTGCCTTGGCAGCCGTGTCCAGAATCAAATCATGTGTGCGGGCTTTTTTATCACCTGTGGTTACGCTTTTCATTGCTATCACCATAAAATATTATGGCCATCATATTTTCATATGTTTAAATTTTAGTCAAGCCCCTTTTTCAGTAATTGTTCATTGCATAGCTGTGCCAGTGTCGCTAACGCACGTTCCAGCCTGGCGTCAGGTTCTACTGCGCAGTTAAGCCGGATAAAATGGCTAAACTCAGCCCGACCGGCTGCGGCTGTAGGTGAAAAAATCGCTCCCGGTGCAATACTGATATGCTGCGCCATGGCTTGCTGCGCCAGCAGGTAGCCATCTATCGCAGGCGGCAATTCAACCCAGAGCACAAAACCACCCTGAGGCTGACTGACCCGGGTCCCGGCCGGAAATAAGCGGCCAATCTGGTGACTGATGCGTGACAACGCCAGCTGATACTGGCCTCTGACCTGGCGCAAGTGCCGCTCATACCGACCACTTTTCAGCAAATTCGCGACGGCCAGTTGCGGTAGCGCAGCGGTGCTGATATTGCTGATAAACTTCAGATACTCCAGCTTTGCCGTCTGTTTTGGCGCTATCACCCAGCCCAGTCGCAAATCCGGTGAAATGGTTTTAGAAAAAGTGCCGCAGTAAAAAATATCCGCCTGTGGTGCCAGCGCGAAACAACTGGCAGGCCTGGGTACTGCAAACCCCAGATCACCATAAGTATCATCTTCAATCAGGGCAATACCTTTGGCACTTAATGCTGCAACAATGCGCTTTTTGTTGATCTTTGGCATCAGGCTGCCAAGCGGGTTACTGAAATTACTAATCAGCACACAGGCTTTTACCGGCCAGCGTTGCAGTGCTTGCTCCAGCGCCTCTGGCACAACACCGGTTTGCGGATCCGTCGGCAGTGTCAGTGCCTGTAAACCGGCGGCTTCGAGCGCTTGCAACAAGCCGTAAAATGCCGGCGATTCAATAGCAACGATATCACCGGGCACTGTTAGCGCTTTTAAGCTCAGCATCAGCGCTTCCTGACAGCCGTTAGTGATAATGACATCCTGCGGCGATACCACGGCCCCCTGCAGTGCCATGCGCTTGGCAATCTCGGTGCGTAGCTCAATGGCACCGCGGCTGGCTTCGTATTGCATCAGCCGCGCCGGTTGCATTTTTATCACCTGCTGCATGGCTTTTTGCAGCGCATGCTGCGGTAGAAACCGTGCCGCAGGCACTGCGGCACCAAGGCGTGTATAGCCCGAGTCGGCCGCCGCTTTTGACAATGACAACGCCATGTGCTGGCCGGATACCTGTTCAGGCAGCTGGCTTTTGGGCGCTAAATCCTTGCTTAGCGGCGGAGGCTGAAAGCGGCTTTTAACAAAATAGCCGCTACGGTGGCTGGCCTGCACATAGCCGTCGGCTTCCAGCTGGCGGTAACCGGCGACCACGGTAGAAACGCTGAGCGAACGTACTTTTGCCAGCTCGCGTACGCCAGGCAGGCGCTCACCGCAGACGTAATGTCCCTGCTCTATCTGCTGTTGCAGCTCTGATGCCAGTTGCTGATAACGAAAGCTCAATTTGCCTCCAGGGTCTTACAGTGCGCTAAGTGCCTGCCACAAGGGCGGTAGCACTGACAATGCCAGTAATGTCCCCATCACCCGGTTAAACCACTGCCGGTGCGTCGGTTCGGTTAACAGCCGTTTTAACGCGGCACCAAACAACAGCCAACTGCCGGTACAAGGCAGCCCAACCAATAAAAACACCAGTGCAATTAACGCCAGTTGTTGCCAGTAAACGCCCTGCAGGCTGGTAAAAGCCGCAATAGCACCGGTGATCATGACCCAGGCTTTAGCGTTTACCCATTGAAACGCCAGCGCCTGAATAAAACTGAGTGGTTTACTGCTACCGGTTTCAATTTGCTGCGGTCTGGCCGTGGCAATTTTCCAGGCCAGATACAGCAGATATACAGAACCGAGTAGTTTAATTACAGTATGCAGCATTGGCTGTTGCTGCAGCACCAAACCGGCACCGGCCCCTACCGCCAGCAGCATCAGTAAAAAACCCAGCTGTATGCCCGCCATATGTGGCAGGCTTCTCTGCACGCCATAGTTGACGCCAGATGACATTATCATAATGTTATTCGGCCCCGGCGTAATGCTGGTGGCAAACGCAAAAAACACTAAGGTCCAGAACAGCTCCATCTTGCCCACTCCTTGTTCACTAAAAGTCAGAGCAGACAATAACGCGCACAGTGATACGGAAATATACACAGTCAGGCAGAAAAAAAGCAGTACAGATTTGAAAAGTTAAATAGCGTAGCAGTACAACCGCGCAATCATTGTAATAATTCTGTTATCTGGTAAACAATTAATTACATAAAATAGACAATTACTGCCTCATAGTAAGCTCAAGTGTTGTCGCTTAATCAATAAACGGCATCTTTTTTATCCATTTGGAATGGTCATTATGAATTATTACTACATAAATCATCGTCCCGGCACTGGCTCTGACTATGTCAGGCAGAGCAGTAAAGCGCTATTGCTGCTGCTAACGTTGACAATATCGGCCTGCGGTGGCGGCGCAGATTCTTCAGACAACACTCAAGGCAGCACTCCCCCGGTGGTATCACCGCCAAATACCTCCTTGCCACCCGTTGCTGAACCCACACCAACACCGGAATTGCCAGAACCGGAATTTGAAGCGGCGCCATCCCCTGCCGTAGCCCCCCTGCCAACGGCCAGTAGTCTGCAGATTCCGGCACCACCGCCAGAGTTTATGTTGCAAACCACGTTCAACAGAGCAAGCCTCGCCGTGCCAATCAGTAACATTACAGCCAGCTCGTCGGGTGATGAAAACGCCGGCAACACGGCAGACAAAGCGGTAGATGGCAACCTGAACACCCGCTGGGAAAGCGCCTGGAGTAATACTGATAAAGCCACTGCAGACAGTGCCTGGCTGCAGTTTGATTTCGGCAGTAAAACCGCGATCGGCTATATGAAACTGCAATGGGAAAATGCCTACGCCGACGAGTATGCGCTGTATGTGTCTGATGACGCGAAAAACTGGTATCAGCTGCGCTATATTGCCGCTGCTAAAGGTGGCACCGAAGAGTTTTTTAACCTTAATGTTGATGCACGCTACCTGCGCCTGCAGGGCGTGCGCCGCCATACTCAGTACGGTTATTCATTGTTTGAAGTTGAGTTTAAATCTCCCGGCAGTGATACCGTTATGCCGGTGCACAATACCTCCTACATTTCTTATCCGCTCAGCGGTAATGGCCGTGTACCTTTGCCAGCACCGGCTGAGCCACTGGAAAGCATCAGCTTTACGCTGGCAGACGGCACCCTGGTTACCCGCTTTGGTATGGTAGGCCGCTCCCGTCATGCCCGTGAACGCGGCGAAGACTGGAATGAAATAGGTTTTGGCCCGAACGACACAGTAGATGCCCAGGGCAACCCGGTAGACAAAGGCCCGGGCGCACATTTAAATTTTGTCGCTAACTACTTTAAAAACCGCACCTGGGGTGTCGAGTTTATCGATAACAGCAATGTGGCCGGTGTAACCGCGCCGCGTATTATTGTGAACCAGTATTTTCAGCAAGCACAAAAAGGTGGTGGCCACTCTTTTGTCCGCCGCTTCGACGAGCCGGGTGTTACCGGCTTTGGCTGGATGAGCCCCGGCGATCTGCTGGATGACTCTACCTATCTCAGTGACGGAGCCCCCTGTCCGGTGGTAACCAAACCCGCTAATGGTGTGCTACTGCACCCCGACAGTGGTTTTAATGGCGTGATCGGTGCTAATGACGGTTGTAGTGTGGTTTTTGACACTTACCCGGGGCACAGAGCGCTTAGCGCAAATGCCGATGGTGTATTGGTACCCAATGGCAGCAGCGTCGCCGCCCGGTCGCTGAAAAAAGGCGATATTATCGAATTTACCAGCTCATTTTTCTCTACCCGTCAGGTAATGGATGCCATTGGTGACAATGGCGGTGTGCGCTATTACACCAACGAGCTGACCTATGTGATGGGTCAGGGCCTGCGCCCCTGGTACGGTGTACAACCCCGCCTGATGAATGCTCCGCTACCCGACAGCACCTTGCAAGGCGGTTTGGGCTCCATCTCATACGATTACGCCGACAACCCGAGCTTTATGTTTCAGCAGCCACACAACACTATCGGCATGCAGAATATTCAGCGCTTTATGGAAGGCCGGCGCTGGTTACACACCAACCTGTGGACCGGTGAACATAACGAGTCCGGTAACGATCGCAACGATGCCGGCCGCCACCTACAAGGCGAACATTTTAACCAGTCATCCTGCTTTAACTGCCATATCGGTAATGGCCGCAGTGTGGCGCCAACCGCATTGAACCAGCGGCTTGATACCATGGCAGTGCGGGTAGGTGAAACCGGTACCGACAGTAACGGTAACGCACTGCCTCACCCCATTTACGGCCAGGCATTGCAAATGAATGCCCGCTCAACCAGCACTGGCGACCGGCAAAACTGGGGCAACGGCGCCTGGGTATCAGGCTTTAACAGCCACGATGTCACGCTGGCCGATGGCACTGTAGTGCAACTGCGTAAACCTCAGATTGCCTTTGACGGCCCTGTGCCTGGTGCCTACTCTGTGCGCTCGGCACAACCGCTGATCGGTATGGGCTTACTGGAGGCGATAGACGATGACACTATCTTATCCTGGGTGCGCGACATTCCCGATGCCGATGGCGTAGTAGGCTCAGCCAACTACGTTTATGACCCTGAAACCGGCGACGTACGCCTCGGCCGTTACGGCTGGAAGGCCGGCAAAGCCAGTCTGCGTCACCAGGTCGCCAATGCCGCCTTGCTGGATATGTCTGTCACCTCATCAGTGTACCCTACCCGCTTATGCCTGTATGGGCCTGAGCACTGCGACGCCAGCAATGCCGAACCCGGCCTGCCGGATGAAGCACTGCAACTGATGACACAGTACCTGCAGCTGCTGGGTGTACCGGCACAGCGCAGTGTGCAAAGCGGCTTCCCTAAAGGTGTATCCCCGCTGCCCTATCTGGACGTAGCACCGGATAAAATTGCCCAGGGCGAACAGGTATTTAAAGCGATACGCTGCAACGCTTGCCATATTAGCGATGTACAAACCAGCAATCGCTCTGAATTTGCTGAAGTGCGCAACCAGCGTATTAAGCCCTATACCGATTTACTGCTGCACGATATGGGTGCTGGCCTGGCCGATAACTTTGCTGAAGGTCTGGCAACCGGCAATATGTGGCGCACACCGCCGCTTTGGGGGCTGGGCTATACAGAGTACGTTGCTGATGGTGTGCCGGTAGGTTACTTACATGATGGCCGCGCCCGCACGGTTACCGAAGCCATTCTGTGGCACGGCGGTGAAGCTGAAATAATCAAAAACCGTTTTGTAAACCTGCCAAGCGACGAGCGCGAAGCCCTGCTGGCATTTTTACAGTCTTTGTAACGCAAAAAGCCCGGTGTAATGCACCGGGCTTTTTTTTCAGACAATCAATGACTGTTATCCTGCAACGTTTTGCTCTGCGGTAACAACCGCAGGCCCTTGTTGCCGGCCACGCCTGAACCACAATACCATTACCAGCCCGACCGCAGCGGTAGCAGCACCGGCCAGCGGCACAGCACTTAAGCCAAAACCGGCACTGATCATTAGCGCTCCCAGCATGGCGCCTAACGCATTCCCCAGGTTAAAGGCACCGATATTCATCGCCGATGCCAGGCTGGGGGCTTCTGCAGCCTCCTGCACTACCATCGCCTGCAGTGGTGGCACCAGCGCAAAACTAGCAATACCCCAGAGGAATACCAGCGGCACTACCATCACCGGCAAAGCAACCGTGACAGCAAACACCACCAGCAGCAGCATAACGGCAACTAACGATGCAATAAGGGTTAAATCCATTGAGCGATCGGCAAAGCGGCCGCCAAGAATATTACCCACTGCCAGGCCAATACCGTACAACACCAGCATAGAGGTAACAAACACGGTAGAAGCCTGGGTTTCCTGCTGCAAAATCGGCACGATATACGTAAACACGGTGAACATCGCACTGGAGCTGACCACCGTTAACAGCAGCGCCACCAGCACCGGCTTTTTGCCCAGCACCCGCAGCTCATTGCGCACATTGGCTTTTTGTTTATTCGCCATAGGCGGTAACGACAACCGCAGCGCCAGCATGGTAATCAGGCCAATAACCGCCATGCCATAAAACGCCGGGCGCCAGCCAATCAGTTCACCAATATAAGATGCCAGCGGCACGCCACCTATAGTGGCAAGGGTCAGGCCGGAAAACATCGCGGCCACGGCACCTGCCCGCTTCTCCGGCGGCACCACATTCATCGCAACAATGGCGCCGACGCCAAAAAAGGCGCCATGATTAAACGATGTGATAATACGCCCAAACAGCAGCACGTTATAGCTGTCGGCTACTGCCGAAATCAGGTTACCAACAGTAAATATCGCCATCGATAACAGCAGCAAATTACGCCGCGCCATATTGGCAAATACCAGCGTCATCAAAGGTGCACCCAGCAATACACCAAAGGCATAGGCGCTTATCAGCATGCCAGCTGTTGGAATAGATACGCCAAGATCAGTGGCAATCACCGGCAGCATACCCATAGGGGAAAACTCTGTCACGCCGATGCCAAAAGCACCCAGCGCCAGCGCTAATAAAGGAATATTGATTTTCATACTGTGTCTCGTGATTTAAATCTCGCCAATTTGTGATGCTGCAGAATATACTCATGTTACAAACCAAGAAAAAGTAACACCCGATACATTCAGTTTTGCTTCTGCGTCACAAATAACCAGATCGCAGATCACCAAGAGGCAGACCACAGATGAGCTTAACGAAAACCGACAGAGCCGCAGAAATGGAAACCTTTTTATCGGTTGCCTGTACCGGCAGTTTAAGTGCGGCAGCACGTGAACTGGAACTTACCCCCTCTGCTGTCAGCCGCATTATGACCCGGCTGGAAAAACGCCTTGGCGTGCGCCTTATTGTGCGCAGCACCCGCAGCCTGCGGTTAACTGCCGAAGGCGAATCTTACGCATTAGCGGCGCGGCGCATTTTAAAAGACTTAGACGATACCGAGCTGACCATCGCCAACCGTGGCAGCCCCAGTGGCAATATCAAAATAACCACTGCAACTGCGCACAGCCGGCTGACAATAGTGCCGCTGTTAAAAGAGTTTTTGCAGCGCTACCCCGACATCACGCTGGAGATTGATGTATCAGACCAGATCCGCGATGTTGCATCAGGCCAGGTTGACGTGGCAATCCGTTTTGGCCAGCTGCCAGACAGCGGCTTACATGCCCGCCGTTTAGGCGATACCGGCCGTGTGGTACTGGCCTCGCCCGAATATCTGGCTAAAGCCGGCGTACCACAAACACCAGCCGATTTAGCCCGCCATAACTGCCTCGATTTTAACTTTCGCCGCCTCGAACCGGGCTGGCCGTTTCGTCAGCATGGCGAGGATTTTATGCTGGCGGTAAGTGGTAACGTTATTGCTAACAATGGCGAAACCCTGGTCGAGCTGGCGCAGCAAGGTATTGGTATTACCCGGGTTGGTCGCTTTCATGTGCAACAGGCGCTGGCCAGCGGCCAACTGGTTGCACTGCTTGAAGACTACAACCCGCAAGACAGAGAGGCGATACACGCGGTGTTTATCGGCGGTAAAAATGTACCCGCCCGTATCCGCGTGTTCGTCGATTATCTGGTCGAAAAAATGACCACCAGCGACGACACTACACCTTAGCAAAGGCCACGGCTGCTGCAATAAAAGCATCCGAATAACAAAACACTGTTTGACAACACCCTGCCAGGTTGTAAAAATGCGCAAATTGTAAATTTGTTGTTTAGAAAAAGTGCTTTTCATAAACAAGGTGGCAGGATGCAAGACCAGCAATATGATGGCGTAGTTCTGGAAGATAAATGGGGCAAAAGTTATCTGTGCAGCAGTTGCCTGCTGGCCTACGCTGATTTAGGCGAAGACAGCCTTGGCGACGTAAAAGATACCGAATTTGGCCGCTATTTTCTGCATGACTTAGAACCCAGTTGGGATCAGCGCAATATCTGGGCCCAGCTTTACCAGCACGCCCGTCCCTGGGCTACCGATTTATCTAAACTAAACAAGTTTCAGCTGCGTGACGCCCTGCTGCAAATGTTCGCCCGCGACGAAATGCGCATTTGGCAGTTAACCGACGGCTGGGGTAAAGCCCCTGAAGGTAACGGCATCGGTGACGGCGGCTTAGCTCCAGCCAGCAGCGGCGGCGCAAGCCCGGCACCAGCGGCTAAGGCCAGCAAACCGAAAGGTGGAGGAGTTGTTACAGACAGGTCTGAAAAAGAGCCATTGCTTCACCACTCTGCTACTAAGCCAACAGAGGTAGCGCTATCAAGAGATGAGCTTGAGAATAATATTTTGCTTTCCGTTGGAGAAGGGTTCAAAAATAATCCTTTGAGGCAAGAATACGAGCAGGAAGTAGCAGCATTGAGTAAGTATGCAGACAAAATAAAGCCCAACAGTACGTTAAAAGAACTTGAGGAGCTGGCGAATGAAGCAAATGAGGCTCGCCGGCAACTCGGAGTTAAGTATAAAAATGCAACACCAGAGCCACTACGTGATTTTATATACGAAGTAAACAAATCCAGATACGACGGAGATCCATTAGGTCCTACTGTTGATTTCTTAGTTAATGTGAAAGATAAGTCTTACACAGATATAATCCGATCTGCATCGCGGCCAAATCCTGATGTTGATAAATTACTAGCAGGCTTTTCTGACTGGTTGAAAAAGCAGTCACCTGAGTATCTGATTAAACATCAACCGTAGAAGAACCTGATATGACTACAGAAATTATTAAACATAAATACTTACAAGACTGTTTTATTGAACGAGATAGCGAAACAGGCTCATGCCATGAAATAAAAGCGTTGCCACCTGGCGAGAAACCGAGAAAGAAAGCTTCATATGTTAAGCACAAAGATACTTTTATCGGTGTATTTGCTTCCACGCAAGGGCCTGTTCTATTTATTAACCAGAAGCTATTTTTTTTCACTGATCAATCATGGGTTGTAAAACTGAACAAACAAGCGAACGGTAATCAGTTTACACTGCTACAAAATGGTCAAAAATTATTTGAAGCGGATTATCAACCACCCAAACCAGACCCACTAGACCCGTGGTCCGATGAAGAGTCTGTAGACTTATTCGTTTGGATAACAGCGAAACGAAATGATCAAGAAATAGCCCAGATGTGGACGCTAGAACAGTAGAGTTTATAAATGAAGCTCTCGTTATCTATGCCGTTTAGATTAAACACGAAAGTACTACTCTGCACAGAAACAGGTGCAATAACATCCACGTTTAAACCAGACCCGATTCGTGGCAACTTTCAGAATGTCGGGCGCCATTCTGTCGCACTTTATGCACAAGATAACCAGCTTAAATTGCAAATAGACAAAAAGGTGTGGCTGTTTTCGAGTTCAACTCTCAATATCGATTATCATCACAAATTTCAACAGCGCCTAACTCATTTTGCTATTACATCGCCAAATGACAATTTCGCCATAAATTATCGTGCTTGGTGGGCTGATATCCCCGACTTTGAGCCACTAGAGCCAGAAATGGATCAAGATGAAGACTATCTGGCTTATATTTATGAAGTTTGGAAGACGCCCTCCATTCAACAGGCATTGCTTGAAACGTGGACGGCTTAACGTTGGAATATCTAGATTTTCGGTGTCAACTCAGTTAGCTGTATTTAATGCAGGCGGCAGCCCCGCCAGCATGGAATCACTTGATAAATAAACTTAGTACTTCATAGTTAATAGTAATTGCGCTGCACCACGAACTGCATTTGCAAAAGGGATTGAATCAAGTACCGCCTCTGTAGTAGGGAAATAATGCCACAATCCATTCGCCAGCTCGTTTTCCAGCTGCCCTGCTCCCCACCCAAATGAGCCAATACCGCATACCGCCCGATCTTGCTTTTTGCTTTGTTCGAAAGCCGAATCTGAAAAATTCAGTGCAAGATAATCATTAGAAACTTGTTTGTCGTATTCACCAGTTCTTCGGCTGAAGATCCAGGGTATGTCATTTGCTAAAGGTCCACCTGAAATAACTTTATTGGTTAGCAAGTTCTCAACGTTTAACAACTTTAGTACCGGTAAACTCTCTGCTATTTCATCTATTGGCTTGCTGAAGTTTTGATTAAGGCTGATACCTATTGCTCCAGCCTTAGTATGTTCAATTATGTAGATAGCCTTGCCAGCGATATTGGCAAACTTGGGAATATCAGAAAGCGCCGGATTTGCGATAATAAGACCGTCCGTTAGAAATAAGCTCATTTTTCGTCCTTAAGATTAGCTCTAAGATTTTGTGTTTAGCCCGCCGACAGAGAGCAGCAGGAACAAAACGGCCTTGAAATATACATTAATTAAACATTTAATTAAACAATATCCGTTATTCCATTTTGATGCTAAAGCTACAAGAACGCATGTTTGTGTTAATTTTTGAGAAGTTATGAACTATCAAGCGCTGCAGCTTGCAGCAGAGCAAGGTATTACTGCAATCAACAAGACTGCTCCCGCAAGCATTTCTGTTGATGTACTGGCGTCGATAAAACGGCAGATGGAGTTTATCTGTAAGCATGCAGCGGCAGGTAATAACCCATCCGCTGAACTGCCAACTGGCGTTAAATTTACGTATGCAGTGCTCGCATCACGTGAGCTGACAAGCCCGGATGATTTGACTCTACAAGCTAAGATAAACGAAGTTACCCGACTCTTAATTGGCGTCTAACTTGAACTACTGAGAACTGCCAGAATGGCAGCTTTGAGC
>NZ_JAJAVQ010000004.1 GCF_020531985.1 Rheinheimera aquimaris
CAACCAGCCCAGTGCGGCCATCGTAAAAGGTTTAACCAACCAGTTCATCACCAGCGTAAGCATGATACCTTTTGGCTTTTTGCTTACGTCCTTAATTGCGCCGAAGTCTATCTGTACCATCATGGGATAAATCATTAACCAAATCAGCAGTGCCACTACTAAGTTAATTTGCCCGTATTCAATCGCCGCTATCGCATGAAACACACCGGGCATTAGATTGCCAAGCACAACACCTGCGGTAATACATAACGCCACCCACACTGATAAATACCGCTCAAAAATCCCCATATTTCACTCATCCCCTTTAGTACAAACCGTGTCCGAAGAACTTACAGCAATGCGCAGAGCGATAAGACATGCTGCCTAATCTCATCTCTGGCGATACGAAACCCCTGCAATAGCTGCTCTGGTGTTTCCCGGCCTGCGGAAGGCTCATTTATCGGCCAGTGTAACCGCTGAACTTTGCCCAGAAATACCGGACACACTTCTTCTGCACACAAAGTGATAACCGCATCCACGGCACTGCTGTCGATATCCTCAACCGCTTTTGAATAATGCGTGCTGATATCAATACCCAGCTCAGCCATTGCCTTAACCGCATAGGGGTTAAGTGCCGAAGGTTCAGAGCCAGCACTTTGCACGACGATATTCGCTGGCAGATAGTGTCTGGCTAATCCTTCGGCCATCTGACTACGGGCTGAGTTTGCTACACACAGAAAGAGAATGTTCTTCATGATTGCACCGTCATTTACACATCAAAGTATCGTTTGCTGAGACACAGCACGTTTCATCATTGGTAACTTGACTGCTGGCAATCTGCTGTAACAAATCCAGTAACGGCAATAGCTGTTCAGGGTTAAGGCTGTAACACACCCGAGGGTGTTCTATTTCACCGGTAACGATTTCTGCCGTTTTTAATATGCGTAGGTGCTCTGACACGGTTGATTGAGCGAGGCCAACTTCGCTGGTGATTTCACCACCAATACAGGAAGGCTTGCTCAGCAGTAGACGGATAATTTGTATGCGGGCAGGATGTGCAATTGCTTTGGCGATAGCAGCCAGTTGATCATTGGAGACAGAATTGAGTTTGTTCATAGAAATTCTTATCGTTATTCGACGATTGACGAATATAGGAAATGCTTGGACACTAGTCAAGTTCAAAACGACATGATCGATAGTTGAAGGGTAGGTTAAACGTGTGTGGGGTGAGGATATGGATTTTACTTATTGTGGAAATGGTCAATTAGGGTAGTGATGCTTGCTTGATGGTCAAGCAAGCTTTTTCTGAAAAGAATGAAATTACAGTTTATTTACCTGGTTAATCGATGAGCGATAATCGATACCTAACCACTGACAGATCTCCAAAAACTCTAGGATATCCAATCCCCGAATACCCTGTTCAATTTTGCCAAAGTAGCTATGCGGCTTGCCGCTGATGGCTGATAGGTCACGCATTGTTAGCCCCTTAGCATTTCGCTGCTCCCGCAACCAATTACCCAGTGCAATTCGCTTTGGGCTGGCTTTTAGGTGGGCTTCACCCCGCTTTGGTTTGTATGCTTCCATTAAATCACCTCCACCTCAAAAACTGCCATATCCAGCCAGTAGGTTAAAAAGTTGTCTTCCCATATCGGATAGATTTCTCTGGCGACTTCGATAGGGTAGTAGCCGGTCATGTCCTGAAAGGTGCCAGCGATAAACTCGAAGTCCAAAGACTTCACCAGCTCTGCACAATCACCAATACCGGCATAACAAAAGTCGGTGATGTAACAGATGTCATAACGGCCACTGGTGCCGGTAAGCAGTATTTCAACCGGGTGGTAGCCGCCATCTTCTGCACTGTATTTCGGGTCCCGAAAGTTTACGCAGACAAATTCTGCCAGTGGCTCTCGGTGTGGCTCGATGGCTTTAATCAGTGCATCGATAAATCGCTTTGTTACAGGCAAAGCTAAGCCCTCGTACTGAATACGCATAATGTTTACTCCTGAATAAATAGGGTGTTTACTTAAAAATATGAGCGTGGGTTTGTCGCATGCTAGTGTGTTGGTTAAGGCCGATAATCACATGGTCCAGCACGGTGATATTTAAGATGTTGCCAATCTCGATGACCCGCTCGGTAAAGCGCACATCGGCTTGGCTCGGCTCACTTAACCCCGATGGGTGATTGTGAATTAGGATAACCGCCTTTAAGTTTAAAATGACTGCCGTGCGTAGCAGCTCAACCGGCCTTGTGCTGATTGCATCGGCAGTGCCTTTTGCTACCACTTCAAAGCAATTCACTTCGTGCTGTGCGGTGAGGTTCACCACGATAAACACTTCTTTGGTTTCATGCTTGAGGTAGTCAAAAAGCTTACCGATGACTTCAGGGCTGTTAGCTGTTTTACCGGTAATGTCACAGTCCACCTCTTTAAAGCGGTAGGTCAGTTCTATTTCTCGCAGGGTTGCCAAAATGCACCTCCAAAACCTGCTAAACGTTTTTTAACCTGACAGAATGAATTGGCCGGCACAGTGACCGGCCATATGGCATCACTTTTTATCCGTGGTTTTGGCTTTAGGCGGTTTCGGAGGTTTTGCCGGTGACAGTTGTAAGATCTGCGCATCCAGCTCACCGCTCTCAACGGCCTTGATGATGGTGCTAATGACGGTCGGTAAGTCTTCTTTCTTACCGACATCGATTGCCGCTTTGCCTTTTTCCAGCTCCAGCGTTTTTAGCCCAACTTTGATT
This sequence comes from Rheinheimera aquimaris, assembly GCF_020531985.1. Classification (GTDB taxonomy): domain Bacteria; phylum Pseudomonadota; class Gammaproteobacteria; order Enterobacterales; family Alteromonadaceae; genus Alishewanella; species Alishewanella aquimaris. The sequence continues at coordinate 2,723 of NZ_JAJAVQ010000004.1, forward strand.
TCAAAGTAGTAGTGCTCGTTGTCATCAAAGTACCAGGGGCGAACCGCTTTGCGTGTGCGTACGGTTTTGCGCTCACCGGTTTCGGGGTCTTTCACCTTTTTATCTTTATAGGCTTCATAAGCCTGACCATCTAACATGGCCTGCGCCATTGCCTGCTGCTCATCCAGCTTTTCAATCAGTTTTAGGCGCTTGCCTAAGATGGGTGGTTTGGGCTCAATTTTTGGGCGAGCGATAACCTTGAGCGAACTCAATATAGACATAGTGTGTTTTCCTTATAGTGTTGGCTTAGTGGCTATTTCACAAAGCCGATGGGGGTTTTAGGTTGCTTGCGGTTGTTTTCATCGGTCAGCACGGCAAGCGCTAACTGACGATGTTCGTGCGCTGCGCTAAAGCGCAAACGACGGGTTAAAAGTGCAAAATCGCCGGGTGTTAATCTGCTGAGCGAACTTAGCTGCGCAGTCTCTAACGTCGATAGCTGTGGAACGCTCACAGTGCGCTTGTACAGCGTTAAAACTTGCGGCGTGCTCAAGTAGTCACACTGCAACTTGAAATCAAAGCGGCGTAATATAGCGCTATCCAAAGCTGTTTCGAAATTAGTTGCAGCGAACAGCGGGTAGCTAAAGCACTCAAGCTGCGCCAGCAGTTCGTTAACCACTTGCCGCTCGTGGTGCATGTTTAGCCGCTCCCGGCTGGTCAGTAGGCTGTCTACTTCATCAAGCAGTAACATCTGGTTGTTGCGGTGTGCTTGCTGAAAGAGCCGTGCGATTTGTTTCTCAGAGCCGCCGACATATTTACTCAGCACATCCGAGCTTAATACCCGCTTCAGTTCACGCTTATGTTGCTCGGCCAAGTGATGCGCCAGCGCGGTTTTACCGGTGCCCGGCGGACCACTAATCAACACCCGAATTGGCGCATTAGTCGCAACAGCATGGTTTATCTGCTTGAGTACCGCACCGGACTGTTTGATGTTCAGTAGCGACATATCAAACGCCAGCTCTGCCTGATAACGCATACTGTCATCCCACAAGTCGCAGGCGGTCAGGCTGTTTTCAATCACATCTTCAATAACGCCTTGTGCCAGATTACGCTTCACGCCCAGTGTTCTGGCAACATGGGAGGCATTAGCAAGTAGTGCCGGTGTCAGGTTAGGGGTTTTACTCAGCTGAACATGAAACTCACTGCTTACCCCTAAACCTTTAAACTCAGTGCGGCTCATTTTCTCCAGCACTTCATCTTTGGGGGCATTAACCGGCATCACCAGCTTAAAGCGGCGAATGTAACTGTGCTCTAACTGGTCAACGTAGTTGGTTATCCAGATAGTCGGCACAGCATTTTGCTCTAACAGACGATGCACAGACTCTTTGGAGTAATGCGTATCCGCACTGTAAAACAAGCTTTCACATTCATCGACCAGCAACATCATGGCGCTGCCGCCCATTAAGCTTTGCAACATAGTGATGTACTGAATACGCTGGGTGTCTGAGCTTTTTGCACCAAACTCGTTTGACAAAAAGCCATCGTCCATACGCATATTGCGGGCTTCATATAGTGGAACGGATAAACTCTGCGCCAACACTTTAGCCAGTGCCGTTTTACCGCTACCGGCTTCGCCATACAAAAGAATGTTTACGCCACTAAGCTGCTGACTCACGGCCTCGGCCAGATAGCCTTGCAATAGCGCCACATCGACATACTCAAAATCCTTAGTCGATAACTGAGTAGGCTCACTGGCGCATAACACATGCTGCAGCAACTGCGATTTACTCTCTATCGTCTCGTTGGTCAGCACATAAAGCATACTGGCCGGAATCGTGATGTCTTGAAGCTCATTCAGATACCGGTCTACCAGTATTACGCCGTTTTGCTGCAACACCGATAAGCTATGTGAGACATCCGTCGCCGTTAAGCCCGACACATCACACATCAGCTTTTCCAGTGCTTTGTCTTCAAAGTAACCGCCCACAAAATCGACCAGCTGATTAAGCCCTTGATTGACGTTCATCAACACCAGAAAGCCCAAAGCAGGACCAAACGTAGCTTCCACGCCAAACAAGGTGCATAGTGTGGCAAGGTTCTGCTCAACACGCTCAGTCAGCTCTGGCTTGGTATCAACAAAGGACAGGTGTTTAAGGGCGGTTTCACTTGTCAGCTCAGCATCTTCAAACGACTGGCCGGTAATGCGTTTTAAAATGGTGCGGTTAACGTTTGTCATTGCGACATCAACGTCTATCAGGCTAATTACTTGTTTGGCATAAAAGGCTGCCAGGTAATGACAGGGAAGCGGTGTACGGGGTGGGGTAATCATCGTTACCTCCCGCTATTACCATTACTGCTGCCATAACTTAACGACCTCGCCGCCTGCTGCATAAACTGCATATCCCGCTTATCGTAGATGGTGGTCGTGGTAATAGACGCATGACCGGCCATTTGCCGCACGGTATTTAAATCGACATTCTGCTCAAGTAAGCGGGTAATAAAGGTACGGCGTAAATCATGCGGTGAGGCATTTTCAACGCCGATTCGCTGCAACTTGGTTTTAACCAGCCTCAGTACCAGCCACACACTTAGTCCGGTAGTCAGTTTCACTTTGCCGCTGGCCTGCACCGGACAAAACAGATAACCGGGCTGCCTTGAGCGCAGTGTTAACCAGTTCTTTAAGTGGTTAAGGCTCCAATCAGGTAAGAACACCGTGCGGGATTTATTGCCTTTACCGTTACGCACCAACAGCGCCTGCTTATTCGCATCGAAGTCTTTAAGCTCAAGCGCCACCAGTTCACTGCGACGAAGACCGGTGCCAAGCAGTACCGCAAACATCGAAATGTTACGTATGCCTGTTTCGGTTCTTGAGCGTTCTAGTAGCGCAAATAGCGCCTGAACCTGCTTCTGTGTTAGCGCGGTGCCGGGATATTCAGCGTGTTTTAGCTGACTCAGACTACTTAGCTGACTTAACTGCTCGCTATCGGCCAGCTTCATCATCACAGCGATTTTGACGATATTGCGAATAGCTACTTGTGCCCGGTTAATTGAGCGTGCAGCCCAACCAGCGTGTTGCAGCATGGCACGTATTTGCAGCATGTCTTGATAGTTAACTTGGTTGAAGCGGCTAACATCGTCAACCGGCCAATTCATGATTTTAGCGACACTTCGAAGCTGTGACGAAATAGACGTTCTGCTATTAGCCGACAGCCTGCTTAGGTAAAGCGAATACGGCGAAGCTGTACTCATAGAGCACCTCGTTAGATAGTGATAATCAGATTGAAATAGGGTGAGAAGGGGAGCGCAAGAGAGAGCGCTACACTATGGTAGCGCTGGTGTTGGTGGAATTGCGAGCGGCATTTTTGACACGGTTACTTTACTAAAGATGGGATGGTCAACTACTTATAAAGTGAGTGGTGAATGTCATGCAGAATGTTGGTGGTACTTGCTTTTTTACTCTGACCTTTTGAAGTGTCGTAGTAAGGCAAACAGCTTGGGTTGTAGAAAACTTTTAGTCTGTCTTTGGCACGCGAACATGCCACATACAGATTGCACATTTCCTGCTTTCGGGCAGAGAGTTTGCCTTTGCCAAGTGACGTGTCAAAAACAAGCGTAATGTTAGCTTCTAACCCTTTACCTTTGTGAGTGTTGGTAAAAATAATGTCCATCCCCTCTATTATTTCTTTTGCGGCTTCCTTAAGTTCATCAATGAGTTTTTTATAATTTGATAAAACAAGAACGCTTTTCTTTGTGCTGAGCGCTTTAATCTTTTTCAGATCTTGAAGCAGCTCTGCCTTAGCTTGCGTAAAGTCAGAAACAGGTTTTAATACTGGCAGATACTGACTCTTATCTTGTGATATTGCTAACGACAACGTACCGCTAATACCTTGACGAATAGCATTACAAAAATTAACGATGCCGTTATTGGATCGATAACACTTCCTCAGCGCGAACTTCTTTGCGTTGTGAAACATCATTGTGAATTTTTCTAATACCGCAACCTTTGCGCCACGAAAGCCAAATATCGACTGTGCCGGGTCTCCAACGCAGAAGATATTGGCTTTCTGTTGGCTCAATGCTTTTAGAATTTCCCACTGCACTTCACTTGAATCTTGCGCTTCATCCAGAAAAATATATTTCTGCTGTTGCGCGAGAGTTTTCGCAAACTCGACGTTTTCCAGATTCGTTTTCATAATAAGTAAAATGTCATTAAAGTCTTGCAGACGCATCCGCTTCTTGTGCTTGCTATAACGCAGGAACACTCGACATACCGATTCTTCATACTCAAGAAGTTCAGGCGCGAGCTTTTTAATAGATGTAGGAACGTGTGGTTTGGCAAAGTTAGTACTGTGATTGATTACACTTACCACCTTCTTACGCAGCGAAACACTGCCACAGATCTCCTGATTACCTACACTGTCTATAAAGCGATTAATCAATGTTTCTGCATCATTAGCGTTGAGTATTGTGAGATCACTAAACTTCTTCATTGTCTGATTACACCAACGACTGAACGTGCTCACCGTCACACGAATAGCGCCAGGACACTTTTTTAGCAGTTGCTTTTTAAAGTGATTCGCTGCTTTATTAGTAAAGGCAAGCACGCAGATTTGCTCTGGTGATACACCTTTTTGTTCTATAAGGTAACTGATACGCTTAATCATCGTCGTCGTTTTGCCAGAGCCAGGTGTACCCTCAACATAAATATTCTGCACGTCCGATGTGATTATTTCGTCCTGATCTGAGCAGCGTTCATGCAGTATTTCCTGAAATGGCAGAAGTGAATCTCGCGCTTCATTAACTGCCTGTGTGTAGTTGAAGTTCGATGTAAAACCAACTTTCTGAGGCGCCAATATGCTTGACTGCAGTTGAGTTAAATGCGGTAAAAATGCAGCCAGTACTTTCTCTTCATCAAACTTTAGGTAGGCGTCTTCCGCACTGAACAGCTCCCTTAGCTTTTTCATTTCGTCAACCGACTTGTCACGAACTAACTTTTTTAGTATGCGAGGTGATACATGCTGTAGTGCTGATGGTTTAACAAATATCGTATTACCAAACTCAGGTTTTAGTTGCGCCAACTGGTCAAGGTGAAGTGTAACTTTTTTCCCAATACCCGACTTTTTATCCCCAGTTAAATAAAACTCATCTTCATGTTTAAACTCATAGCGTGCGACTGGAAGTAGTTTGCTATACGCTTTGTTATACCCACCGATTTCTTCTAGTAAGTCGTTAATATTTTCTTGAAGTCCTACCACAATTTCTTCAAATTGTTTGGTCAGTTCTTTTGCCAATTTGTCATACACAGATGCACGTGAATTATCTTCACTCCCAAGGTTTGTCGTCATGGTCAGGCAGTTTTGATCTTCGGGATAACAGGAGCCTGCGCTGACTTTTTTATTAATGGTATCGATAAAGCAAAACAGCTGAGATACGCCAAACATGTTCATGCCTAAATCGACTCGAAGCACTCGTGAGTTGTTCATCAGCTGCGGGTAACGATTGGTTTTTAAGACAGACTTTAAGTGTGAAAACACTAGATCTATCATCCACGGTGCGAAACGTGAGGGAATAAACTCAATTTCTAAATTGTGAGGCAAGGTGCGGCCAGAATTTCTTGGATGTGATTTGTCTGCGAAATATATGTTCACATATTTATACGCATCACCATCAACTTTAAGTTCGAAGCACTTAGTGAAAAAGGGCTTGGTGTCAGCCTTTTTAAAACCCTTATTTTTATTTTTAGCGGCGAGACTGGTAACAGTCAGGTGGCTATTTCTGGTCTTAGTTTTTACTCTTAAGATCCCGTCTTCTTTAGATAGCAGTGAGCAGATATCCTTTTCTGTCAGATCCACTGCTAGAGTTAGATAGTCGATATCAACCAATTCAGCACTGATATTCTGAACGTAGTTAGCTATAAGCTGTTCCTGTTCTGTTGCAATATCATGGTCGGTTATGACATCTATAACTTGTGCAGTGTTATTGACATGTTGGAACTGTGGCACAGTAGTACATGCATTAATTTTGCGCTGATGCGCTGTTTTAATAGCATTCGTTAACTCATTCTTTTTAAAAAAATCATTCAAAAATTCATTGTGAAAAAGTGAGGTTCGCGCAAAAGCGCTATTTGGCTCATCTATGGGTGGTCTAATTCGCATGGAATATCACTTCCTTAAAAACAGTAATTGGTCAAATTTGTACGACGTTTAAGAGAAATTAGTGATGGGAGTGGTTGTAGAGAAAAGCAGCCAGGGAGTACCGGCTGCTCGATTGATTGCTCAATGTATTGGTTCGACAATTACTGAAAAGTAAGTAGAGTTCTTACTATTTCAAGATTGGTTTGAATACGTTGGAACATCTAACATTTTCAAACTGTGTCGATACACAAATACTAACTGGCATCCTTTAAGGCTTTTATAAGCTTGCGGATAACGCTTTTCTTGAATTGGCTCTTCAGCGTCTCTGCAAGTGCTGCCAGAGAATTTTCAGAGGTGTTAAATTTAGACAGAATTGCTTCAAGTTGCTGAACAGGCTCTTGCGCAATCGATGAAGGCTGTTTTTTAAGTTTCAAAGCTATCATTGCTTCAACAACCAAATTTTTAGTGACTGATTTCTTGGTGTTCAGAGTTTTTGTTTTTTCCAGTATGTAATGAAGTACGTTTTCGCATTGTTCTTTAGTCAGCTTGTTCATTTGAAAAAGTGGAGCGTCGTTAAATTTACCGACCATCTTGAGACCACCAATCCGATTTTCCACTCGTGCAGCGACTAACCGCCGGTTGAGAGTTGAGTATTTAGCTCCTAAATTTGTTAAAAGAAAATTCTTCATTGACGAGCAACCAAATTGCCGCCAGCCCTCACGAAGTTCGATTGCAAGCAGAGTGAGTTTTTGAAGGATAGATGTATTTTCAATTGATTCAATCACCATAGCCTTATGGTACTTACTAAACTCAAAATGTTTATTTTGAAGCGCTTTCTCTATCAGCTCGTAGTGCTCTGAATTTACTTCCGGCATTTGAATTTTAAATTTAACTTTGCGTTTTTCAATTTTGCGGTTCATATGAGTTGTCCTAATTCAAAGTTTATTCACCTGTCTCGGTAAGTGGTTACCGATCAGTTTTTGATTTACAGATTTGATTTGGTATGCATGTTGACGAAAATGCGAACTACACACATTCATCAGATGCACATACCGAATGGCCTAGCGATTACTGATTTACAGTTTTAAGAAATTAGGAATTGCAAAAAATAAATGAAGAATTTTCGGCGTTGAATTATCAGTTGAGAGCTCTCAGCTATCTGCATTTTAATGAAATTCAACTTACTTAAATCATCGCAGTTACGGCGATTTTTTGTTGAGATGAAGCTTTATTTATTCGTCGTTACTGCGATAAGATTTGCGATGAACTTAGTTCGCAGTAACGGCGAATATGTCAATCATTGAGAGCTCTCAATTGGGGTGTTTATGAAGCAAAAATTGAGTTACGAAGAGTGGCGTGAAGATATTCGATTTTTGTTCAATGCGGTAAAAGTGCATGGTAGCAAGTCACATCTTTCAAGAGTGGAGGTTTTACTTAAACGGAAAAAGCGGACACCAGCTGAAATAAAGAAATTTGTAGCAGAAGCAGAGGCAATACTGGAAGAGCTTGACTACGAAGGCCGAGACATGTTTTTTAAGGTCTATCGTAACCGCAAACATATGGAAGATAAGACACAAGTTAGAGTGTACATTAATACAAGGGAGCAGTTGCGGAAATTAATGGCGGATTATGACTGGAAAGATTATGACGAGGTTATAGCCGAATTAATAGCTTTTTGGAGGCGGCAAGGTGGATAAAACCTTAGAGCTTTTTACAAAAATAGCGCGAGCTCTAAAATCGTAAAGTTGCTTTACTCAAACTTATTAGTGCTGATAATTTACGGCCTTGAATCATAAACTAAATGGACGATTTAATGGCACCTAAATTTTGGAAGCTTTCCCAAGGCACTGATTTTTTTAGTTATCAAGATATGGCCGACACGATCGAAAATAAGTTGGTCTATGTTCATTCAGACACTCCGGCCAAAGGTAAGTCTCATGAAGCTCAAGGAGCAAACTTTATAGGAGCAGATATTGGTGATTACTTTTATCTTACGCATGGAAATAAAGGAATTTATTTACTAGGCCAACTTATTGGCCCGGCTAATATCTTCTCATTAAAAGGTGATGGGTGGGTTGATAGGCCATTTCGACTAATTCGACTTGCTGCCCCTAATGGGGGATATCTAGGGCCACAGAAATGGTGGGCGCCAAATGACCGTTCAACTTTTACGGCAGTACCTGAAAAGGAGCTCACTGAGTTTGAAACCAATATATTAACGCCGTTTTTTGATATTACTTTTGATAAATTTGGCATTAATGTTTAAATAAAATTCATTTCAAAAAGGCGTAAATCGTTGGTGGTTGTTTAAGTCTAGTAGCCGATGCCTACCTGGTGTACTACTCTATGTCATGATATGTGCAACAGCGTTTTGTAATGTAACATCTACTCCCTAGTGAAATTTGTATAATGCAAAGTACATAAATTTTATTGGGGAGTTTTTATATGCTTTCGGGGATGTTGTCGGTCCTGCGAACATCACCGTTCTATCTGGTAATACTGACCTGATTGGTAGCCCTGATAAACCTGCTGAATAGCTGGCGCTCTGGGAAAAGCCGGATCTGCAGCCCTTCACACAGTTCTCTAACGCCGGTATCGTCAATTACGTTAAGTCTACCGCACATAATCTGATTTCTAGTTGCTGTTACCTGTAACAGAATGGGCTAGAGAGGCATTGAAGCAAAGAAAATCGGTGGGACTGGTTCGTGTCAAAATCGAATGGAAAGTGCCTTGTGTATTCGCGGTTATTCATAAACAGTTTTCCCATAAAGTCACTAAAAGGTAATTGCAAAGTAAATTATAGATTATAAATGTGGTTAAAAAGGTTGACGGTACCTATTTTAGGACTTACCTTTTAAAGGTCCAATCGGACTTTGAACGTATATCAAGGAATAAAGATGAAATTTATCAGAATGTTATTTCCCTCGGCTTTATTTGCGCTTTTTTTCACTACAGCCGCTACAGCTGCCACAGGTTTTTGGGAAAAAAAGGAAACAAACTATACTATATACTTCGATGGAAGTTTTACTCAGAGCTTATTTTATGACCTGCAAACCCCACGTTTGGGTACTCAGATCACTAATGTTGAATGGGAATGGTTTGACTTTGAGAATAATTTTGATACTCAAACAGTTGACCTATGTTATCGCAAGCCGAACACATCGAGCGATTTCACTTGCTTAGATATTTCAAGCAATCCTGTCGGTTCAACTGGACACTTCAATGGGTTCGATGCCAGAGGTACCATGGTGTTACGGTATACTCTCACAGGTGGCACATATTTTGCTCACTGGGACAATAATGTCTTGAACACCATAAGAGTCACCTACGACTATTAAAGATCACTGAGGGGAAGGGATGTTAGTTAACAATGATAAGATGAATTTCGAGGCGGGAAAAACGAAAGCCCAAGATCCTCTGAGCAGATCTTCATCAAATAACAGCAAAATAGATGACTCCAAAATCTCTAATGTTGGGTTAAGTCAGCAGGGACAAAATCTGAATTATTTATACCAGCTGTCTCTAAGTACTGCTCAGCAAAATCCTTCCCCTGTTTATATTGGAGCCGAAAAGCGTATTGAAATACTTGGAAATTCAGTAAATGAAATTGCCAGACAATCAGGTTACGAGTATACCCCAGAGCAAATAAAAAGAGTGGTAGAAGACGTTGCTAAAGGCGTGAATATCACGGAAACACAACCGGGTGATGTGAACGCAAGCAGTGGCTCAGTATATTCGTTCCTCAACAGTGCTGATAAAGCAAAGTTAGCTGATGCTTATCAGCATGCTTTGGATAATAATACCAGTTTGGATGATGTGCGTTTTGCTGCATTCAGCCTGGCTAGATCAAGATTCATTGAGGCTAAAATCAACTCAGGAACAACTTGGGCTGTATATGATCCGAACGAAAATGTGAGCAATATAAAATCTGAAGATGTTGAGGAACTTGAAACGGAAAAATTAACAATTGAAACCGGTTCTGAATATGTCAAATCGTTACTAGAGCAATTCAAAGAAGGCAAACTATTTACGTCTAACCCTTATCTAAGGACTTCATTATTCCAAGACGTATCGTCTTCACTGCTTATGCATAGGCTTCCATCATTTCTTCAAGAGAAGATATGATTTGTAGACTCTGGTTTGATTAATTAGTGTCCACCAATCTCTTTAAACTTAGAGTAAGCCTGAATTTATGGTTTAGGGGTAACTAGTAAACCTCTACTGCCGGTGCAGTGCTTAAAGGGAATGGTTAGGATTTAGGTATTAATCGCGATTCAGAGAATCGTTAAATACAGTTCCCCAATTAGAAAACACAAATCAACTATCCAAGATTGTTGTGAGGACTATAATCCGTGGCGAATGAGTCCTTAAATTCTCATAGTGCACTTCTACTTATGAGGAAGTGTAATGAGCACCATTTCGGTCAAATTCGGACTCAATCTGAGAAAGCAGCGTAAGGCAATTGGCTTGAGCCAGGACAATCTCGCTTTAACCGCTGAAGTTGACCGAAGCTATATCGGTAGAATAGAGCGGGGTGAAGCAAATGTCACTCTAGAAATGCTGTACAAGCTGGCTTCAGTTCTCAACTGTCATCCCAGAGATCTTCTACCCGAGTAAAAGAAATCCTTCTGCTATCACTGCATACTCTGTATGCCTATGAGTAACAACGTTCTTCAAATAGTACCCATAACTTAAAAAATTGCCTTCCAACTATTAGCCAATTACACTCAAAATTGAGGATTATAATCCTCAATTTTGAGTGTAATTCTACGACATAATTGCTTGATAGGAACCATATGGCATGTCCAAAAATGTATTATTGTTTTCCGGCAGTTTTCAGTATGGTGTAGTAGACGACTTCATAAACGGTATCAAACGGGCATTTGAGCTGATTGGATATCGGGTATATGAGGTTAGCTTAAAAGATAAAAGCTCTGATGACGAACTGCTCAGCCAGCTATCACTTATTGATACAACTCAGTTAAAACTCGTACTGTCGGTCAACGCCTTGGCCGTTGAGCTGATAAACAAATTGCCGCAGCTCGCGACGATCCCTTTTTACACTTACCTAGTTGACCATCCAATCCACTTGTTACCGCGATTTTATGGCACCAAAGCAAAGCTTCTCTGTGTAGACAAAGAGCATGTCACTTTCCTATCACAACTTGGTATTCAAGCTCAGTTCTGGCCGCATGCAGTGTGCGATACTGAACTATCAGCTGAATATGTCCCTTTTAGTCAGAAGAAAGGCATTCTTTTTCCAGCCTCATTTACAGATGAAAGCGCACATTTTGCTGAAATCAATAAAGTCGCCCCGAATATCGCAGCGAAGTTAACCGACGCTAATGTTCGCAGCATTTCAGATGTGTTAAGAATGCTCGGATTTATGCAGTCTGGAATATCGCCAAGCGTTCAGCTTAATGAACAGATTGTAACTTTCCTTCGGCGGTGCGATTTATATTTACGAGGGCGTGATAGAAATACGCTGATAAAAGAATGTCATCAGGCAGGGCTTGCACTAACCATTGTCGGTAGTAACTGGGATAAGACGCATCAGTACGGCTCCCATTGCTACTTGCCGGCAGTACCATTTACTGAGTTAAAAAACCTGATTTCAAACAGTCGGTTTGTTCTTCATCATTCACCCGGTTTTGAGCAAGGCCAGCATGAGCGAGTTGTCTATCCATTAGCAAGAGGAACCTCTGTATTAAGCAGTGCTACACGTTACTTATTTGAGTCTTACGGAAGTGATAATGGCGTAGCGTTTTACAATAGTATGGCTGAGCTGAAACAAATTTCAGTATCAGTGTCGGAAGGGCATTACAGCAGTTGGATAAATAATGCCAATAGCATCATAGAGCGCAATGAAACGTGGCGTTCCAGAATTGCTATGTTGTAGTAACGCTTTACCTTGGAACCCGAACTCTGTCTATTAGGGTTCCTAAGCTTTTCAGTGCTTCGGTATAGCAAGAATGTGATTCGCCCACCTGATACCATTGATTACAGCGATACCCGGGTAACATCAAAACAATTCCCTTCTTGCTATTGTCAGCGAGAAGTTTTACAAGTGACAACAAATCCAGTCCAATACCATTCCTGCAGAATTTGCACTGCTTTCTGCCTAGTTACGGAATGATTATCCGCAGTCAATGTCTTTTTATGCGAAATATCTTCAGCGACAAGGTTGTAGTAATGCAAGAGGCTTATTGTTCACATACTTTCCTCAAAGCTCTTAGCTGGAACTACACATCTGCTATGGCAAAGTGCCTAGTAACCGTCAGAGCCAGTAATATTTAGACTGTATTATTGAATATTAAACGAAGTGTACGTGAATTACACCATGGGCAAAATCAAGCATTGATATCCAGGTGGCTTGTGAGTTTAAACCGGTTGGCAGGGTGATACAGAACTGCATAACAGATCGGTTGGCCGTGAGAATGTGTAATCCGGGTGACTTTCAGGCACGGTACTCCATCGTCCACTTGAAGGTTGTGCTTTAGTATTTTCGTAGGCATCACCGCTTCTACCGTTATTTCAGCTTCAGTGACTGGTGCTATTGAGTTTAGATACTCACTGGCAGTTATCTTGCTAAAATCCTGCTGCAAAAACAACGGCACCCGTTCAGCATTTACATAACGTTCTTCCAACTGAATAGGTTGCTCATTCTCTGAGTGCACGATGATAATTTTATAAACCGTTCTGCTATTAAGTGACAGCGTAAATGCGATGGCGTCGTTGGGGATTAGCGTCAGCTTGCTTAACACGGTCATCTTATGCACATGACCACGGGAGCGAATTTCGTCTGCGATATTGCGGATTTCCAATAACGAACTTTGCGCGGCAGGTTCCTTTACAAATGTACCTACACTGGCAACGCGCTCAAGTACGCCACTGTTGACCAGCTCTTCGACGGCTTTTCGCGCGGTCATCCTACTGGCCGAAAAGTGGTTGGCCAATTCGGTTTCCGACGGGATCTGGCTGCCAGCTTTCCATAAACTGGCACTTATCTTCTTTTTAATCTCATTAGAAATGAGGCGGTACTTTGGCAGCTTCATGCAATGTCCATATTACCTATTAACAATAAGTTTGAAGTGGATATACAGCTATACCATTACACCTCAATGCGTGAACGGTAATTTTATACTGGGTTGCACTTCCGCCAACAGATTTTCCACGTTTGATCGGTGCTAAATGGGCGTTTCGCACAAGTTACATGTCAGCAACACTGTGCCAGTATATACCACGCGGCTACGCTGTCAATTTTTAATCAACTCAATCGGTATTCACCAAGGCAATCTTAGAAAATTAATTTCAAAACTGCTGTTGTATATACCGGTATGCTGTTGTATAACAATTGAGCAAGCAGCGACTTTATAATAAATTCCGGCTTCAGCTGGTACAAATGCTACTCAGGAGAACATTCAATGACAGCAATAAATATGACGCCTAGTCGTGTATATACCGCGATGTTGATGGCCGGTGCGGTGGCGGTTTCCACGCAAGCGAAGGCGCAAGACAGTGAGCCAGTTGAACGTATTCAAATTACCGGCTCAAAAATTAAACGTACCGATATTGAAACAGCTAGTCCAGTATCGGTTATATCCTCAGCTGATATCAGTGCATCAGGTATTACTAATGTAGAAAACCTGCTGCAGGAAATGTCTTTTTCAGCTGGTGTGGCTGGTAACGCTACCAACGCTTACTGGACCAGTGGTGGTTATGGTACCGCGCAGGTCAATTTACGTGGCCTGGGTATAAAGCGTACTCTGGTATTGTTAAATGGCCGTCGCGTCGTCGGCGGAGGTACTGGTGCCAATAGTTCGGTCGATTTGAATATGATCCCGACATCAATGATTGAGCGAATTGAAGTTTTAAAAGACGGCGCATCGGCTGTATATGGTGCCGATGCGGTGGCCGGTGTGGTGAATATAATCACCAAAAAAGAGTTCAGCGGCGCTGAGCTAAACGTGAAGGCTGGTATGTCGGATAAGGGCGATGCTGAAAATCAGGATTTGAGCCTGACACTGGGCGGCGAATTTGACAAGGGTAATGTGGTTGTAAATTTGAGTTACAACAACACGTCTGCGGTGCGTCAATCTGATCGTATTGCATGCTCAAAGTACGGTACAGAAGATGGCACTTTTGAGTGTTTTGGCAGCACCACCAGCGAAGGTGGTCGTGCGTTATTGGCTGACGGAACTCAGGTTCAGTTTAACTTGGATCCAGATACCGCCACGAACGGTAACAACTATGGCCCTTATAACAGTGCAATACACAGTTTTAACTCCATTCCTTATCTCAATGCTGTCAGCCCAATGGAGCGGATAAATATATCCAGCTTTGCTAACTACAACATTAATGACTCGGTGCAGCTGTTTGTAGAAGCAAGTTACGCTAACCGGCAGGGGGAGCAAATCGTTACACCGAGGAATGGTTTCGCTGGTATCAAAGTCGATGCCGATTTTCAATACAACCCTACCGGTCAGGATCTAGAGTTTTTACGTCGGCGTAATACCGAACTGGGCGCGCCTTATTTTTTCCAGGAAACTAATACTGTTCGGGTTGTAACGGGGCTAACCGGTGTATTAAGCAATGGCTGGGAGTGGGACTTATCTTATAACTATGGCCGCAATACTGGTACTGATGGCTGGACCTTTGATATTGACCCAGACCGAGCTGCACAAACTTTAGATGATAGCATTTGCACCTATGACAACAGCAATGGTATTCCTTGTGGTGACTGGTTCGGGAAAAACGAGCTGACGCAAGACGTTATTGATTACGTAAAATACCGCCGTGAAGGAACCGGTGGCAATGAAATGCGTGTCTGGTCTGCAAATATGAATGGTTATTTATATGAGCTACCAGCAGGCGGTCTAGGTTTTGCTATCGGTGCTGAAAGTCGAACAGAAAAAGGATGGCGAGATCCCGATTCCACGGTACTGCGTAACGGATTAGAGGATCCCATCAGCGGAAGTTATGATGTCAATGAAATTTTTGGTGAGTTATCCGTCCCTCTGCTGGCCAATGAGTTTTTGGTTAAACAGTTATCAGTTGAACTAGCTGCACGATACTCCGATTACAACACAGCAGGCGCGGAAACGACTTACAAAATGGGTTTAACATGGAGTGTGAACGACAGCCTGATGCTGCGTGCTGTGCGTTCAACAGCGTTTCGTGCACCAGTGATTACTGAGCTCTTCGGCGGTACCAATGGCGAAAACCTACGCACGATAGACCCTTGTGAAAATGCTACCGGCGCGATAGCTACAAACTGCCAGGCGGCAGGTGTACCCGCAGATTTTGTACAGGACGGCACGACAATTCTGACCAGTGTTGGCGGCAACCCCAAACTGGAACCGGAAACGGCTGACACTACCACAGTAGGTATCGTGTGGCAGCCTGAATTCCTTGAAGGTTTTTCTGCGACGATAGATTACTTCGATATTAGAATTGACGAAGCTATTACATCTGTTAATGGTTCCGATATGCTGCGGTTATGCTATGAAGACCCTATCGGTAACGCGAAGTTCTGCGATACCTTTACCCGGCATCCGGTAACTCACCAGGTTAATGAGTTGAATCAGCGCCCGGTGAATGCTGCGGTAGAAACTGTCAGCGGTGTTGACCTTAACACGGTATACAAATTTAACCTTTTTGGTTTGAGCAGCCGAGCGACTTTAGACATCACCCGTTTGCTAAAACATGAAAGCACTCCATTCCAAGGCCAACCTACTATCGACAAAGTAGGTTTTATTACTGAGGACCAAGGAAGTTACACTGAATGGCGTAGTAATTTTAGCTACAGCGTGATGACAGATGACTGGTCAGCAAGCTATTCCTTGCGTTATATCGGCAGTGCAGATGATGTCAATGGTACTGATTCCGACCCACTTGGTAAATCTGTCGGTTCAGTTACCTATTCCGATATATCAGCTTCATGGTACTACAGTGATGCGTTAACATTTAGCCTGGGTGTCGACAACATTTTCGACAAAAAAGCACCGTATCTGACGTCATGGAACGATGCCAACACTGACGTTATGACATATGATCTTTTAGGACGCCGCGGCTTCATCCGCGCCACCTACCAGTTCTAAGTCATTGTTAACCGGTAGCACCTGAGTGGAATGCTTGTATACCATTCCACTCAGGTGCTTACTTTATTCAATAGTAAAAATCAATGAGTTGAACGGAACGAATGGTTTCATGTGCAGTTACTAAGCTGCTGTGTGAACCAGCCGCACTAGAGGGCTGATAATGAATAAATCAATGCGGCTGCTGAAAATCAGCAGAAAATACCATAAATGGCTGATGGCGTTTATTGGCCTGCAGTTTATGGTTTGGTCGGTAACCGGGGCCTATATGGTGTTTTTGGATATTGATTATATCCATGGCGATACTTTGGTTAATAATGAACAGGATAAAATCGATCCACAGCAGGTCACCTACTCACTGCAAAGTTTGTTACAACACTATCCGCAGGCAAAAGCCATTTCCTTGGGGCGTTATCTGGATAAGGTTGTATATCGTTTTACACTGGAAGAACAAAAGTTAGCCATTGATGCCAGTAGCGGCGCTGTAATGCCGCCGTTAGACCAGGCTCAGGCAGAAAAAGCTGCCCGCTTCTATTATAGCGGTGCAGGCACAGTCGAAAGTGCTGAGTTGATAAGTGAAAACGCCCCGTTTGAGCTCAATCCTGCGGTCATGCCAGCTTGGAGGGTAAATTTCACGGACTTCGGCGCCCCGGCAATTTATGTGTCTGCTGAGACGGGATTATTGGTTGGTAAACGGCATAGTTTCTGGCGCCTGTTTGACTGGATGTTCCGCTTTCATGTGATGGATTATGACGATGGTGCAGATATTGATAACAGCCTGTTGTTCTGGTTCACCATGTTAGGCATTTTAGCCTCGGTACTGGGACTAGTGCTGGCCTATTTCCGCGTGTTTCGCAAAGCAGATGAAGCATTACTTGCTCCTGATAGCAATGACAGTCACGTAGCAGGAGTAGCACGATGAATTTGGTCAGAAAAATCCATAAATGGGCCTCCGTTATCGTCGGTGTTCAGTTTCTTATCTGGCTGGGTAGTGGCATGTACTTCAACTTTATGGATCATACCAAAGCGGCAGGACACACTTACAAAGTGCATCAGCATCCGTCGCTGGCCTGGAATACGCTGGCGTTGCAGGAGCCAGCCGACGTGCTACGGCAATATGCACCCAGCACCACGCTGTCGTTAATTGAGTTAGCGCAAAAACCCTATTATTTGCTTAACCATCAGCGCGGTTTGTACGCTAACTTTGTCAACAAACACAGTTTGGTCGATGCGCGGACAGGTTTGCCAGTGACGCTCGATGTTGATTTTGCCAGACAGTTGGCCAGTGCATCATATAACGGGCCGGGAGAAATTGTGTCTGCAACATTGCTGCAGCCACCGATTGCCGATTTGCTCAAACAAAAGAATCCAGTGTGGCAGGTTAACTTTGCCGATGAAATTAACACCAGCGTTTATGTTGAAGCCGACTCAGGCCGTATTGCCGGTCACAGTGATGATGATAAACGCCTGGCCGACTTTTTCCTGAAACTGCATTTTATGGATTATGCCAATGAAGGCAGTTTTAACAGCGCGCTAATGATGGTGTTTGCCTTTATTGCCCTATGGCTTAGCGGTACAGGTCTAGTCTGGACCATAGATCTGGCTCTACGCGGCCAGTATAAAATTAAGCTGTTTGCTCGCAAAACCACCGTTAAGTTATTTGACCGTAACCAAAAAAGTCTGGGACAGGTGGCTTTTTCCAATCATAAAAATTTATTAGATGGTTTGGTTGAGCACAATATTATCTTGCCTTCAACATGTGGCGGTGGCGGTACCTGTGGTCGATGCCGCATTATGATAAATCAAAATGTTAAATCTACCGCCGCGGATCTTCAGCATTTTAGTGGCTTCGAACTAGAACAGGGTTACCGGTTGGCTTGTCAGCACTTCAGTGATGATGTTGAACATATGACATTAATGGACATAACTGATGCGAAGAAGTACCAGTTGGAATTAGTTAGCAGTAAATTTTTAAGCCCTTTTATTAAAGAGTTGCGCTTTACTACTCAATCGAAGATTCCTATGCGATATAAAGCTGGTGCATTTATGCGCTTCTTTATCCCTAAGGCAAGTGGCTGTTCGGTACCCTTGGATGTGCCTGAGTTGCTACAACAGGACTGGCAGCATATTGACCGATTAAACTATCAACACGGTGCCTGTAGCAGGAGCTATTCCTTGGCTGGCATAGATGATACGACAAACGAGTTAGTGTTTGTCATTAAACTACAAAGTGCTAAGAACCCGTCCGTACTACCCGGTATCGGTTCGAACTATCTGGGTAACTTACGCATTGGCGACCGGGTTGAGGCCTTGGGGCCTTTTGAAGAGTTTTACGCTAGCCCCGGTAGCGATAAGACAATGGTACTGGTTGGCGCAGGTTCAGGCATGGCGCCACTTAAAGCGCTGATCGAAGAACAGTTAGCACTGCATCGGAATAATAAAGGTGATAAGCCACCACGCCCGCTGCATTTCTTTTACGGCGCTCGCAACGAAAATGATGTGATTTACGTTGATTACTTTTATGAGTTGGCGAAGCAGTATCCGCATTTTCATTACTACCCGGTGTTGTCACGACCGGACAAAGGCTGGCTGGGTGCGACTGGCTATGCTCAGCACGTGCTGGCGTTAAACTGGCAGAATGTGGTTGAGCAAGGTGAACCTGAGTTTTATTTGTGTGGGCCTAAAGGCTTAATGGATGACACTATTCGGTTGCTGCGCGACAAAGGTGTGCCAGAAAGTAATATTGCCTTTGATGAATTTAGCTAGCTAAAACGGAACTGCGTGGGACGATTCCGCGCAGTTTTTACTTTGAAGCTGTGATCAGGCTGTTTTAAGACTGATCACAAAACGCGTGCTCTCCAGATCTGATTCGACATTAATTTGTCCTTCGTGTGCTTCCACAATGGCTTTGGTAATAGCCAACCCTAAACCGGCACCTTCACTATGCCGTTGCCTTGATTGATCTGCACGATAAAAGCGCTCAAATAAATACGGTAAATGTTCCGGAGGAATAGGCGGTCCAGGATTTTCGACGCTGATAGTGATCGAGTCTGGTGATGCCAGTGCTGTTGTTACTGTAATGTTTTGGCTCTGAGCAGTGTATCTCAATGCGTTTGACAGCAGATTGGTTAAAGCATGTCGCAGTAAGGTGCGATCAGCCTGCACCAAAATTACCGGACCGGAAAAATGCAAACTAACACCAGACTCTTCAGCAAGGGCTTCAAAAAAGTCAAAAATCGCCTGAATTTCGTCCGCCAGATTTAACGTTTGCTTTTGCAGTGTGAGTAAACCGTTCTGGCTTTTCGCTAACCACAACATATCGCTTATCATTTTATTCAGCCGCTCCAGCTCCTCCAGATTGGAGAACAGCAGATTCTGGTACTCGTCGGCGCTGCGCGCGCGCGATAAACTAACCTGGGTTTGCGTGATCATATTGGTCAGCGGTGTTCGTAGCTCATGCGCAATATCGGCACTAAAGTGCGACAGCTTGGTAAACCCTTGCTCCAGCCGGTCTAACATCAGATTAAAAGACTGCACCATATGCCGCAGCTCGGCCGGGACCTCGCCCGGTGATAAGCGAATATCCAGTTTATTGGTTTGAATATCACGCATTTGCGCGCTTAAACCCCGAAGTGGGTTTAGCCCCTGGTGCACTGCAAGCCAGGCCGCCAGTAGAGTAAGCAGGGCGGAGCCAAGTAAAATCAGCCCCAGGCTACGCTGTAACTGCTGCAAGAAATGTTCATGAAAACTGATGTCGATAGCGGCAATCACCTGATACTGCTGATCTGCCGTGGTGAAAAGGCTGAACACGCCGCGATAGGCTTTGCCGTCCAGCTGCCAATTGTGGATGGCTTTGGCATTATAGTCGGCACTGGCCGGGGTATTGGCCGCTAGCAAGCTTAAATCAATGTCGGCGTTACGGTAGACTAAGCGGTTCTGGCTATCCATCACCTGATAGTAAACACCGTGATGGCCCGATACCGCTTTGGAGAGCGTCTGCGCCGGCTGTTGCTGGCCGTTCTGCCCGGCAGTCATCGTGTGCTCAACCGCATGCAGGATCACAGCTAATTCGTCGACATCCTGCTCGATAAAGTGATGTTCGACTGAGCTCAGTAGCAATTGCTGCACGAAAAACAGGCAGATCGAAATAGTCAGCGCGACGAAAAGGACCACGCGAACGGTGATCGACAGGGGGCGTGTGCCAGCGTTATGCATCAGATTGCTCATCGTCCAGTTTATAGCCCATACCGCGCACGGTATGGATCAGTTTTGCCGCAAAGCCGTCATCAATTTTGCCGCGCAAGCGGCGAATAGCAACGTCAATCACATTGGTGTCGCTGTCAAAATTCATATCCCATACCTGCGAGGCGATTAACGAGCGCGGCAGAACTTCACCACGGCGGCGCATCAGCAGTTCAAGCAAGCTAAATTCCTGATTACTCAGCGCTATTTTGGCACCGCTACGACTAGCTTTACGCTTAGCAATATCCAGTTGTAAATCGGCAACCTGTAATAATTCTGACTGCGGTGCGGCCTGACCACGCCGTAGCAGGGTTCTGACCCGTGCCAGCACCTCTGAGAAAGCAAAGGGTTTGATCAGGTAGTCGTCGGCGCCAAGCTCCAGGCCTTTCACCCTGTCGTCGACGCTGTCGCGGGCCGACAGAAATAGTACCGGCGTATGGTTATGATTTTCTCTTAGCGCCTGAACAATACGTAAGCCGCTGACGTCCGGCAGCATCACATCCAGCATGATTAAATCGAAATCTTCTGTCATCGCCAGATGATGACCGTCCAGGCCATTTCTGACCAGTGACACCTGAAAACCGGCTTCGCTCAGGCCTTGCTTTAAATAGTCACCGGTTTTTTGTTCATCTTCTACAATCAGCAAACGCACCTTGTTCTCCCCAAACATGGATCTGGCATAGCTCTGGCAGTATTACGCCATAAACCGCCGCACAGCAACATGACGCTAAGATTACAACTTTGTCATGTTCAGGTCATGCTGCTGACAGTTTCGCACACTACACTGCTTAGCATACAAAATGTATTGGAGGTTCCAGATGACAAAAGCCAAAACCATGATGCCGCTATCTGTGTCACGGCGCCGGTTTGTGCAGGGGCTGGCGGTGGGAGGCGTGTTGGCAGGCTTTCCGCATATTGTCCGGGCGGGGAGCACTTTTAAAGACAATGCTTTTACCGGCTATGCCACTGAGCTAAGCGGCAAGGTGATTGATTTAACCATCGGCGAAGCACTGGTGAATTTTACCGGCATGGTTAGCAAAGCCACCACCATCAACGGCTCGATACCGGCACCAACATTACGGTTGCGAGAAGGCGATGACGTGACCATACGGGTAACCAATACCTTATCTGTGCCAAGCTCAATTCACTGGCACGGTATCATTCTGCCGTACCAGATGGACGGCGTACCCGGCATGAGCTTCAGAGGCATTATGCCCGGTGAAACCTTTGTCTATCGTTTTACGCTAAAGCAAAGCGGTACTTACTGGTATCACTCGCACAGTGGCTTTCAGGAAATGACCGGCATGTATGGCGCGCTGATCATTGAGCCAAAAGAGCAGGATATTATCCAAGCTGACCGCGAATATGTGGTGCAACTATCTGACTGGACCGATGAAGACCCGCACACAGTGTTTCGCAAATTAAAAGTACAAAGTGATTTGTACAATTTTAATCAGCCAACAGTGCAGGACATGCTGCGCGATATCACTGACAGAGGGCTGGACGCGGCGCTGGCGAAACGGCAGATGTGGCAGCAAATGCGGATGAACCCCACCGATCTGGCGGATATCTCCGCGGCCACTTTTACGTATTTAATGAATGGCAGTTCGCCGCTGGCAAACTGGCGCGGCCTATTTAAGCGCGGTGAGCGTGTGCGGCTGCGTTTTATCAATGGCTCCAGCAACAGCTTTTTTGATGTGCGTATTCCCGAGCTGAAAATGACTGTGGTGCAGGCTGACGGCCAGAATGTACACCCGGTAACGGTAGATGAGTTCCGCTTTGGCCCGGGCGAAACCTATGATGTTGTCGTCTCGCCGCAAAATGATGCCTACACCATTTTTGCCCAGAGCATGGACCGCAGTGGCTATGCCCGCGGTACCCTGGCCGTGGCCGAGAGCTTAAATGCACCGGTGCCTGCGCTGGATCCGGTGGAATGGCTGACGATGGCTGACATGATGGGCAATATGAACCATGGCGCAAGCGACAGCCACAGCCACGGCCACAGCGCGATGGCGCACGGCAATGGCGCGGAAGATCATAGCCAGCATGGTGCTATGGCTATCGATCACAGTCAGCATGGCCCGGCGGTGCCTTATGCCAAAGCCAGTTCAACTGTGCGTCATGCCAGCACCGAGTATGGCCCGTCGGTGGATATGCGGGTGGATATGCCAAGAACCAACCTGGACGATCCGGGCATTGGTTTGCGCAATACCGGGCGGCGCGCGCTGACCCTGGCCGATTTACATTCGCTGGACGGTATTATTGAGCCGGGCGGCCCGGAGGCGGAAATTGAGCTGCATCTGACCGGCAATATGGAGCGCTACACCTGGTCATTCGATGGCTTAGAGTTTAGTAAAAGCACACCGGTGCATATGAAGCACAATCAGCGTATCCGGGTGATCTTGCAAAACGACACCATGATGACCCACCCGATGCATTTACACGGTATGTGGAGTGATCTGGAAAGTGACAACGGTGCCGTACAGGTACGCCGCCATACCATTCCGGTGCAACCGGCGCAGCGCATCAGCTTTTTAACCACGCCGCATGATGTCGGACGCTGGGCCTGGCATTGTCATTTATTGTTCCATATGGATGCGGGTATGTTCAGAGAAGTGGTGGTGTCATGAAAACAGCCAATTTAACGCTAACAAGATCGCTGCTGGCGCTGGCCTGTACTGTGGCACTCAGTTCTGGCGTGGCAGCGCAGACTGCCAGCGAAAAACCACCGGTTCAGAAACACGGTGACATGGACCATAGCCAGATGGATCACAGCGATATGAACCATAGCAAAATGCACCACGCTGAGCAGGCGGTTGACCATAGCATGATGAACCATAGTGACATGGACCACCGTCAGATGGATCACAGCGGCATGGATCACAGTAAAATGGGCCACACAGAGCCGACGGTTGACCATAGCCAGATGGACCATAGCAAGATGAACCATAGCGAAATGGATCATAGTCAGATGGATCATAGTGAGATGAACCACGCTGAGCAGACCGTGGATCACAGCAGTATGGATCACAGCGCGATGAACCATGCCGATATGCAGATGCAAGGTGGTAAGGCGCCGGCTAATGCCCGCGATCCTCATGCTTACTCCAACGGCTACACCTTGACTGACGGGCCCTATGGCATGGCCGATTCACGCCATTTAAAGCACGGCGTTGAACATCCACAGTGGTCGGTGCTGGGCGACCGGCTGGAATATGTCACTGACAGTGAAGCTGGCGAACTGGAGCTGCAAGCCTGGTATGGCACAACCTATGAGCGGCTGGTGCTGAAAACCGAAGCTGAAGTCAGTGACGGTAAGCTGGAGCAAAGCAGTACCGAGTTGCTTTGGAGCCATGCGATGGTGGCCTATTGGGACCGTCAGCTCGGGCTGCGGGTTGACCAGGTTGCCGATGGTACAAACCGGCAGTGGCTGGCATTGGGTGTACAGGGCCTGGCGCCGTATTGGTTTGAAGTGGACGTAACGGCTTATCTGGGCAGTGGTGGTCGCACCGCGCTAAGTGCGGAAGCCGAATACGAGCTGTTGTTAACGCAGCGCCTGATTTTACAGGCGCGGGCTGAACTGACGGCCTATGGCAAAGACGATGAGGTCAATCAGCTGGGTAAAGGCCTTTCATCACTGGGCGCCGGGCTTCGGCTGCGCTATGAATTTACCCGCCAGTTCGCCCCCTATGTCGGGGTAGCATGGCAGAACAAATATGGTAACACGGCAGATTTTGCCCGCCTGCATGATGCATCGACAGCAGAAACATCCTGGGTTGCTGGCATAAGATTTTGGTTTTAAACATGAAGGACATGATTATGAAAAAAGTAATATCGTTGCTGGCTGTAATGGGGATAGCCGCAGCAGCCCCGGTGCTGGCACATGTTAAGCAAAGTAGCTCGGTACCGGCAGATAATGCCATGCTGATGCAGACACCGGCCACACTCAGCATCAGTTTTAGCGGACCGGTTAAGTTGACCAAAGTCGAGCTATTGCAAAATGCTGCTACCACAATCGTATTCGGCTTCACTCCGAGCCTTGAAGCTGCAACCCAATATAGCTGGCCGCTACCGCCGCTTGCAGCGGGCAATTATCAGGTGAACTGGGTCGGGTTGGGTAACGATGGCCATAAAATGAAAGGCGATTTCAGTTTTATGCTGCACGCCGGTGCTGACGCCGGGGTGAAAGCTGATAGCGCGCACTCGCATCAGCACTAGATGGGTTGAGATTGGCGATGTTTAGCGATCCCTGGGTGTTGGCCTTATTTGCTTACAAGCTGGCTAGTTATCTGGCAGTTAGTGGCAGTATTGGTGCGGCGTTTTTGCTGCTGTTACCCGCGCTGGCTCAGCGGCAATCAAAGCCTCAAATACAACAACAGCCTGACAACCTCGCTTTTCGGCAGTGGTTAAAGCGTCTTGTACTGGGCTGGTCGGTCGTGGGTATGCTATTGGCGCTGCTGTATCTGCCGCTGCAGGCTGGCGCGCTAGCCGAGGCCGGTATAGCGGGCATGGCCGACAGGCTGATGCTGCAGATGGTTTGGCAATCGGCAATGCGAACCCAGCTGCTGTTACTGCTATGTGGTTTTGCCACGCTGTGGCTGTGGGCTTGGCGTGTTAAACATAGCAACAAAGTGGTTAGTATTACGCTAGTGAGTATCGCTGCGTTATTGCTGGCCGCCAGCTTCAGTCAAACCGGCCACGTTGCCAGTTTGACTGGCCTGTGGCAGCTGCTGCTAACGCTACATGTGCTTGCGATTGCGGCCTGGGTTGGGTCCTTGCTGCCGCTGTGGCAAAGCTGTTACCGCTTAGCCCCGGACAGGTTACTGGCACTGATGCAGCAGTTTGGCCGCGTAGCGGTAATGGTGGTGTTAGTGCTTATCAGCTGTGGCGTGTTGATACTACTGCAGCTACTCGATTCGCCTGCAGCACTGTTTGTAACCGACTATGGTCGTTTAATGCTGTTAAAGCTGATGTTGGTCGCGGCTATGTTACTACTGGCAGCCTGGCATAAATTTAACCTGGTGAAAGCGTTGGCGCAGCATCAGAACAGCCGGTTGCTGGCAAGATCTATTTTTATCGAAATGCTGTTGGCGTTATTGGTACTGGTAACCTGCAGCAGCTTTACCACTGTAGTTGGCTTAGCAAGATAAGTCAGCTTTATCCAAATAATGACAACAGGATACCTATGATATTAAGCAAAAAAATCCAAACCTTAGCTGTTATCACCTTAGGCATGGCGTTGTTGTCATCCGCTGGTGCGCTGGCACATGGCAATGAAAAGCCTAACACCCCTGCCTTGTTTGTCGGCGAAAATACAGCGCCAGCGCAAGCGGTAAAAGCATTTCATCAGGCGTTACGATCTGGCGATGCCGCTGCTGCTCGCGCCATGCTGGCCGATGACGTGCTGATTGTCGAAGGCAACGGTGTTGAGCGCTCGGCTGATGAGTATGCCAGCCATCATATGCTGGCCGATATGAAGTTTATGGCGGCAGTGCAATCTGAAACGTTAGAGCATAAGACCAAGGTGCTGGGCAATGTGGCTTATTCGGTAAGCCGCACTCAGCTGACAGGCGACTATAAAGACAAGCCGGTTGACGTGGTCAGTAAAGAAACGCTGGTGCTGGTAGATAAGGGCGACGGTTGGAAAATCGTGCATGTACACTGGTCACACTAAAGCGCCACTAGCAGGAGACGAAAATGAAGTTAACTCTGGCAGCGATAGTGCTGGTAGCCGTCGCGCTACTGACAGGCTGTAAAGACACGGATCCGGTGATGCCGGATACGAGTGCATCATCCAGCAGCGAACATTCCAGTGGTACTGAGCATAGCAATACTATGCCCGGCAGCGCTGATAAAACGGCTGAATTAACACTTACCGTATATAAAACGCCGAGCTGCGGTTGCTGTAAAAAATGGGTGTCGCACCTTGAGCAGCAGGGTGTGGTTGCACAGACAAAAAACTATGATGATTTAAGCGGCATAAAAACCCGTTATGGCATTACGCCACAGTATTATTCCTGTCACACCGCAGTATCTGAGCAAGGCTATGTCTTTGAAGGTCATATACCGGCGAAATACATCCGGCAATTCCTCGCTGAGTCCCATCTGGACGCGATTGGCCTTAGCGTGCCGGCTATGCCGCTGGGCTCACCGGGTATGGAAGTGGAAGACCGCTTTATGCCGTACGACATTTTGCTGCTGCATAAAGATGGCAGCGCCAGAGTTTACGCTCACATCAGCAATGCGGCCATGCAGTAAGTAGGGTAGTTGCAATACTTGCCGCTACGTGGTGCTGCAATGGTAATTAAATCAACGTGTTAGATAAATAAGAGCGGTGAGCAGTGCGGTCAGGCGTGCAACCTGCCGCACTGCGTATCACAGCGAAACGTTAGTCTGCCACTTTTGCTGACTTGCAGCTCATCTGCACATTACAGCAAGACGCAACCGGTGTAGCCGGGTAGCCTATTTCATCCAGTGCCGCCAGAATGTCTTCCTGCGACTGTGAGCTGTTCACTGTCACGCTGTGACTGGCGATGTCGGCTTCGACAACCGCATTTTTGTCCAGCGCGCTAATGGCACGGTTAATTAAACTAACGCAGTGGTTACAGGTCATTTCGTCAATTTTTAACTTCAACATTGCAAAGCTCCTTAAGTAATTGGGCCAAAGCAGTCTGCGGCTTACCATAGTGGTAAGGTCAACACTTTTACACTGTTGATTTTTTTGGTGTTAGTCGCAGTTCATAATACTTGGCTACAAGCTACTTCTTTCTATATCGATGTACTGACGTTGTCAGTTGCCTGCATTATTGCTTCACCTGCTTTGCTAGCGCAAACAAAGGTACTGATGCTTCAATTTAATAATTTGGTATCAATATTGCGTGTTAACTGCCACATTCATTCGAATTGCTGAACAGCATGGCTTTTATTTGAATTTACCACTTTAAATTGTAAGGATTACACGATGCAATATGTAAAATTTACGGTGATGATCATCACGTCCACTCTTCTTATGTTTCTCATGATGTACCTCAATACATATGCGATGCAGCATCTGTGGTTTAGTGAGACACGTGGCTATATGGCGCTGTACATGGGAGCCGGCATGGCAATCGCTATGCTAATCTTTATGTGGAGTATGTATAAAAGAAAGTTACTTAATATTTTAATACTAGCCATTTCGACCTTGGTCTTTTGCGTCTCTTTGTATCTTGTAAGGTCTCAGACCACTATCGCAGATGATTCATGGATGAAGGCAATGATTCCACACCATTCAATTGCAATATTAACGAGTAGCCGCGCCGGTATTAAAGATGTACGTGTTAGATCTCTGGCAGCTGAGATAATTAAAGCTCAAGAACGTGAAATTAAGGAAATGACATGGTTGATTAATGATATTAAAAAAAATGGCATAGCTGAATCAGAGCAAGAAGCCGCATTAAGACCTGTTCCGGCTTTTAATCCGGAATAGTTCATCATTGTGTTTTGTTAACTTAGCGAACAATAATTCATGTGAGTAAAGAAATGCGAAAATCAGCAACCTTATATCGTATGCATACAAGTGAGCATATTTGTCCATACGGACTTCGTTCAAAAAACTTATTGGAAAAGCAAGGTTTTGTAGTGGAAGATCACAAGTTGACTTCTCGTGAAGAAACTGACGAGTTTAAGAAAAAGTATAATGTAGAGACAACCCCACAAACCTTTATTGAAGGGCAACGAATAGGTGGTTACGATGATTTAAGAAAGCACTTTAACATGAAGCCAGCGGGCCAAACGGGTACAACTTATACGCCTGTTTTAGCTATTTTTGCAGTGGCATTTTTAATGGCATTAGCTGTTAGTTTTGCCTACACGGAAAGTCCAAGTTTAATTAAGATGAGTGAACTTTTTGTTGCATTTAGCATGACAATTTTGGCCATTCAGAAGCTCAGAGATTTGTATAGTTTTTCAAACTCTTTTATTACTTATGACTTGCTGGCAATGCGCTATCTGACCTATGCATATATCTATCCCTTTGCTGAAGCCTTCGCGGGGCTGGGGATGCTGGGAGCGCTACCATGGTATACAGTCGGTCCTGTTTCACTGTTCATTGGGAGTGTAGGAGCAGTATCTGTATTTAAAGCAGTATATCTTGATAAGAGGGAATTAAAGTGCGCTTGTGTCGGCGGAGATAGCAATGTACCACTCGGATTTGTATCACTAACTGAAAATCTATTTATGATTGCAGCAGGTATTTGGATGTTGACAAAGCCACTTTGGCTAACTGTGCAATGAGGTCCTGGCAGACGAGTTTAATGAATTACATAGATCAACAGTACAAAATTGCTGCATAGTGCGATATTGCGACATTTAAATCCTTTGCTTTTCCAACTTGCTGCTTACCTCGCTTAGACGACTCAACTCGTATTACCTGCGGCTAACCCAGCTAAAATCGCGCACTGAGAATTATGATCATCGCTACAACAATCAGATAACTGCTGCAACACTTGCTGCATTTGCTGCAGCTGGCTTATTTTCTGGTTAATATCGGCCAGATGCTGCTCCGCCAGGCGCTTTACGGCCCGGCTTTCACGGGCCGGGTCACGCCACAGCTGCAGCAACGACAATATCTCGTTTAACGAAAACCCCAGCTTTCTGGCCCGGGCGATGAAGCCCAGCTGCTGGAGTTGCTGGTTATTGTACAGCCGGTAGCCAGCGTCGGTGCGTGGCGATTTAGCCAGCAAGCCACTTTGCTCGTAATGACGGATCATCTTCGCCGACAGCCCACTGGCTTTAGCCGCTTCGCCGATAGTTAACAGGGTGCGCATGGCTACTCCTTAATTTTCCAGCGTTGTAATAACAAGGCATTGCTGACTACCAGCAAGCTGCTGCTCGCCATGGCCGCGCCGGCTATTACCGGGTTTAAATAGCCCAGCGCCGCCAGCGGTATACCGATGATGTTAAAAATAAACGCCCAGAACAGGTTTTGCTGAATTTTACGGTAGGTTTTACCGGCCAGTGTCAGGGCTGCGGCAACCAGTACCGGCTCACCGCGCATTAGGGTAATAGCTGCCGCGCTGACGGCGACCTCGGTGCCCGTTGCCATGGCAATGCCTAAATCAGCCTGCGCCAATGCCGGCGCGTCGTTAATGCCGTCGCCCACCATCGCCACCTGGTAACCTTCACGCTGGCACTGCTGAATAAAACTGGCTTTATCGGCAGGTAATACTTCTGCCTGATAGCTGTCCAGCTTCAACTCAGCGGCAACAACTTCGGCACTGGCTTTGCTGTCGCCGGTTAACATGGCAACCTTAACACCCTGCTGCTGTAACTGCGCTACCGCCGCTTTAGCATGCGGTTTTAGCATATCACTGAAACAAAATAGTCCCAGTAGTTCAATGTTTTGCTGCTGTTTTCTGGCCAGCCAGGAGATAGATGCACCTTTGGCTGTAATGCGGTCCAGCGGCAATTCCAGCCCTAGTTCACGCATCCAGTGGCTACTGCCAAGCATCAATTCAGCGCCTTCATGCTGTGCTTTTACGCCCTTGCCGGCTACGACGGCAAAATCAGTGATGGCAAGTGGGGCAATGTTTTCCTGCTCTGCTCTGGCCAGTATCGCTTTAGCCAGCGGGTGTTCACTGTGTTGTTGCAATGAGACCGCCAGTTGCAAAAGGTCGGTGTCTGTACCACTCAGGGCCGTTAACTGGTTTAGCTGCGGCTTGCCCTCGGTAAGGGTGCCGGTTTTATCAAATACGACATAATCTATCCGGGTTGCCCGTTCCAGGGCTACGGCATCTTTGACCAGAATGCCATGACGTGCGGCTGTACCGGTGCCAGCCATAATGGCCGCCGGAGTCGCGAGACCCAATGCACAGGGACAGGCAATAACCAGCACCGCTACTGCGTTTAATATGCCCAGCGTCCAGTCGCCGCTGTTAAAGCCCCAACCGAGTAACGTAATCAGTGCGATCACCAGTACTACCGGTACAAATATGCTGCTGATCTTGTCGACTAATGCCTGTACCGGGGCTTTGGCGCCCTGAGCCTGTTCTACCAGACGGATAATTTTTGCCAGCGTTGATTCGGCGCCTACGCTGGTAGCACGTAGCTCCAGTACGCCGTCCAGATTCAGTGCGCCGCCAACGACCTTATCACTACTGCTTTTATGCAAGGGTAAACTTTCGCCACTGATCAGCGCTTCATCAACATGGCTGTCACCACTGAGTACTTCGCCGTCTACTGCAATGCGTTCGCCCGGTTTAACCTGCACTGTTTCACCGCTTTGCACCGTTGCCGCAGCAACGAGCTGCCAGCTGCCATCCCGCTTAACTCTGGCCTCGCTCGGTTTAAGGTTCTCCAGCGCTCGCAGTGCATCGGTAGTGCGCCGCTTAGCGCGGTGCTCAAGAAATTTGCCCAGCAGCACCAGAGTTAACACGGCAGCGCTGCTTTCAAAATACAGGTGCGGCATACCGTGGTGGCCATCGAAGCTATACCACAAATACAGTGACAAGCCATAAGCCGCGCTGGTACCAATAGCCACCAGCAAATCCATATTGCCGCTGCCGGCTTTTACCGCGCCCCAGCCGGCTTTATAAAACCGCGCGCCGAAATAGAACTGCACCGGCGTAGCCAGCAGCCACTGCCACAAAGCAGGTAGCATCCAATCTTCGCCAAATAGCATCCCCAGCATAGGTAACACCAGTGGCAATGTCAGTACGGCAGCACCCACCACCGGCCACCAGGCCTGACGGTAGAATGGCGTCGTGTCGCTGTCTGCGGCCGCGGTAGATAAAGGCTTTTCAGCCAGGGTATAACCCGAGCCGGCCAGTGCTTGTTGCAGCGTTGCCGCGTCAACCGACTCAAGCAGTGTCAGGTTAACCTGCTCTGTAGCAAGATTTACCTGAGCACTGAGTACACCGGGCACCTTCAGCAGGGCTTTTTCTACCCGGCCAGCACAGGACGAGCAGGTCATGCCGCTGACGTGATACTGCTGCTGGCGCTGTTTTATCTGATAGCCAGCATTATTGACGGCGGCGATTAGCGCAGCCGTATCGGCATTGCCGGTAATACTGGCGGTTTCATTCGCCAGATTAACGCTGGCAGTGATTACGCCTGTAACCTGCTGCAGCGCTTTTTCTATACGGCCTACACATGACGCACAGCTCATGCCTTCAATATGTAGTTGTGTGTTTTCGACCATAGTTTAACCCTCGTTCACCAATAGCAAGTTGATTCAAGGCTAAAGCTTGCCATTAGGGTAAAGTCAATAATAAATTACTGTCTGTTTTTTAGACATAGATACTAAGTTTGGGCTGCTGATATTAATGTCAGTTCTGCTAACACGAAGGTAGTTTTGAGTTTAATGCCTTTCTCTGGTTAACCAGACAGCATTATGCGCGGGATTTGTTACTTAACAATAAATAATATTTATACAAATTTATGAAGAGTTTTGTGTTACTTATCTTTGTCACCAGAATCAGCCACATCATTGTCAGGAAGTAAATCTCTGGCGTTACATTTAAGTGCATTGGAGACTTTAAGCAGCGCTTCAATACTCACATTGACCTGGCCACGTTCTATCCGGCTTACATAACTTAGATCGATACCGGCGGCATGACACAGCTCAAGCTGTGTTAGTTTCTGCTGTATGCGTCTGTTTTTTACATTTAGCCCTAGGGCGCTTAAAAACTGCTTACTCATCAAAAGCCTCGTAAATTTAGGCGACTATGATGATTTGCCCTCTAGCGGTCTATAGTTTATATTCCTAGGCATATATTCCTACATGATGAGTGAGTGCATGGAGCGGTATAAGTTGATCTTTGATGGGCAAGTTAAAGAAGGGAAGGACAAGCAGCTTATTGGCACGTTTCTCTGCAAATTCTTAAAGATATCAGAAAGTAACAGAGATAAGTTGTTCTCAGGGCGCACGTATTCACTACGAAATAATCTAAACCAGCAACAAGCGAACGAGCTTCATGCAAAGCTGGAGCAGGCCGGAATATTAACAAAAGTCATTCGAGAAAAATCACTGCAAGAAGACGTAACGTATCAAGAGACCGTCGTTAATTCAGCATCTCACGTTAAGAGCGAGGCCGATGACTACCGGGTAACTGTCAGCAACAAAGTACTGTGTAAACACTGTGGCTCTTTGCTGCAAGATGGCGCTGTAAGCACTCAGTTTACTGACACTCACCCAGAGCCAGTGACGGCTTTACCAAAAATGCCTGAGCTCCAAAACAACGCAGCAGTTTCACCAGTGGAACTGGAAACTTTGGATCTGATCCCTTGGTGGAAGGAGCGATTTAAGCTCTTACAAGACAGCGGTGCAGCTGAGATGGGGTTCAAAGACTACTTTGTGCATGGCATCACCAAGCTACCCAAATCGGATTCAAAAAAACTCACGTTTCAGTGGTTCTCGATGTTAATCGGTTTAGTAATTGGCCCTTTGTTGTATCTGTTCAAAGGCATGTTTAGGAAAGGGTTGTTCTTAACTCTATTGAGTACGGTTGTTTCAACTATTGTTGCCATTTGTATGACGCTAATGGGGTATGAATTTAAACCCTTTATTAGCAGCTTGATTGCTATGGTGATCGTGGCACAGCTCTACATCTACGACTATTTCCGATACAAGATCATAAACGAAACCTTTTGGCCTGGGCTACCGAAATGGATGGGGAGTCCCGTAACAATCACGCTGGCATGGCTGGCATTCATCGGGTTCATTTATTGGATATCAGAGCTGATCTAAGAATATTTATCAGCAGAGCGGGCTGAAATCTAAATCGTGAATGCTAACTAGCTATCAAAATTAATTTTTTATTAACTGGAGTAATGTATGGGAAAGCTAGCTTGTTTGTTGTTGTCAGTATCGCTTTTAACTGGATGTTTTGGTTCAGTGCCAAAATGCTCAAGCGGTGCATCAAAAGAAATATTATTAAATTTGCTGATTAGGGACATGCTTAATGCTAGCCATGAAGTACTAAGTGATAGAGATTTAAATAAGTACATACAAGTCATTAATGTTAGAACTA
Organism: Rheinheimera aquimaris; assembly: GCF_020531985.1. Lineage (GTDB taxonomy): Bacteria > Pseudomonadota > Gammaproteobacteria > Enterobacterales > Alteromonadaceae > Alishewanella > Alishewanella aquimaris. The sequence goes on from NZ_JAJAVQ010000004.1 coordinate 36,182, forward strand.
CTGACTATGATAAGCAGCTCAAGCGATATACATGTGAAGCCATTGTTAGGTTCGGAGATCAATTAGACTACCCAATTTACTATGAATCGGTCATTGATGAAGAAAGCGGCGAACACATGGTGTACACAGACCGCCTCAATATAAAACAGGCATTCGGTTTAACTCATGTTGTGAATGGCATCATTCTGAAAGTAAATCAGGGAAAGAATAAATAAAAGATGATACGTTTCGTATCAGCATAGTAACGTATCAACTTGAATTCAGACTACATCGACCGAGAAATCTGATACTCTACAAAGCAGAACTTTAAGCAGGAAGTTCTGCTTAGCCTATGGCAAGATAGGCTGGCAATTTTAGTCCTCAGTTATTTTCACTGGGGACTTTTTCTCTCTGCGTATGAGAGTTTATGGCAGGAAGTAAGTTAGTACCCCCCTTAAAATTCCAGAGGACAATATAATGTCGATTCTGTTAGACAAGCGCGAGTTAAAAAAAGCAGCAAAGGAATTGTCGCTTGTAAAACTGCAGGAAGTAGTTTCAACGTTAAACGCAGTTATTGCTGAACGTGAAAAAGAATCTGAAGTAATAAGTCAGATAGAGCAGTTGGCTAAATCTCAGGGATTCACGTTAGAGCAGTTAGGCTACAAAATCAGTAGTGAAGTCGCATCAGCCGCAAGTGATGACGGAGCATCATCAAATGCTAAGCGGCCGACGAAGCCAAAATTCAAAACCATCAACAAAGATAAGCAGTACTTCTATGTAGAAGACGGTAAGTTACACCTACTTCGAACTCATACTATGAAGAAGGGGCTTCAGGACAAAGGTATCGACGTAATTTCCGTATCTAAGGTTGATAAGAAGCATGTTAAACAAGTCGATGCATTAGTTGCTGAAGCAACAGCGCAAGCACTTGAAAACTACAACGCCAAAGTTGATGCCTGGAACGAATGGGCTGCTGCTAATGGTGAAGAGATCTTATCCAAGAAGTAACTCTGTTCTGGTGCCTAGCTGAGCCGGGCACCAGCTTTCCTGCAATACCCCCAAATATCCATCCTTGTAATACGTTGCTATTTACATGAACTGGCTTTGTTCAGACTCAGCATAAAGAAGCGCACACAACTCAACAGTGTTGCATAAGTGTAAAATTTAGCTAATGTAGTGACAGATTATCAAGAATTCACTATGTTAGTGACAAGGCATGCACTTTGTCACTGTTCTAGTTAAAAAACTGCACTTTAATGCACATTAAAGTGCAGAATAGAATCTATGTCTTATCATTATCTAATGTATGTAGTCTCTAAAGAGTACACTTAAGTTAAGCTTTAATTTAATAATCAGTGATATGCTTCGCGTCTCTTATTTAGCGATCGAGGATTGCTCTTTTCTTTCGCAGACTCATTATCTTAGTGATAGTAAATGAATAAAAAAATTAAACATGAGTACCAAATCAGTATGCGCTCAGCCATGGAGGCTGAACAAGTCAATGATTTAGACAATGCGTTTAAGTCTCTTGAAAGAGCGCATATTTTAGGGCAGAGATATTTTATACCGCACATAGCGACGCACTGGCAGATGTTACGAATTGGGCTTAAACGCAATGATAATCGCGAGGTTATTGGTCAGATCGTCCGTTTGATAGCAACGGTTCCGGGTTTTATATTTGGTTGGGTTCCAAGGGGAAATCCTGGAGGCGCGAATATCTCTGCTTTAAAGCCAGTGCCCTTGCCAGCTGACTTGCAACCCTTGCTAGCTGACAGCCCCATTTGGCGGGACGTCTTAATACGCCTGACTATTTACGCGGTTATCGTTTTAATCGTATTAGCATAAACACCCATACTATTGCCAAAACGTTCTTCGCTGCAGCCCAATGCTGCAGCGAAGCAGGTTAATGATTATTCCGTTTGCTGTTTGCGGTTATCGTTTTTGTGCACCCAATGATATAACACGGGCAATACCAACAATGTCAGCAAGGTTGACGAAATAATACCGCCAATCACCACTGTCGCCAGCGGGCGCTGCACTTCAGCACCGGTGCCAATATTAATCGCCATCGGCACAAAACCGAGGCTCGCGACCAAAGCGGTCATTAGCACAGGGCGCAACCGGGTAAGCGCGCCTTCCGTTATCGCTAACAGCAAGTCACCTTTCTCACGCCAGAGATCGCGAATAAAGCTCAGCATCACCAGACCGTTCAACACCGCTACGCCTGATAAGGCGATAAAGCCAATGCCAGCAGAGATTGATAAAGGCATACCCCTCAAATACAAGGCCAACACACCACCGGTGAGCGCCAACGGCACACCGCTGAAGATAATCAACGCATCTTTAAATGACGCAAAAGCCATCACCAGAATACCTAAAATCAGCAGCAACGTAACAGGCACCACAATGCTAAGGCGCTGACTGGCGGACTCCAGCTGCTCAAAAGTACCACCATAGTCCAGCCAGTAACCGGCTGGTAATGTAACGTCACGGTTGATTTGGGCCTTTACCTCTTCTACAAAACTACCAAGGTCTCGCCCGCGCACATTCGCGGTTACCACTACCCGGCGTTTGCCATTTTCACGACTAATTTGTGCCGGCGCAGGCGATAAATCTAAGGTAGCCACTTCCTGCAACGGCACAAAGTCCCCATTTGGCAATGGCACCGGCAACACTGCCAGTTTGTCCAGATCGCGACGCAGGGTTTCCGGCAAGCGCACTATCAGCTCAAAGCGTCTGTCACCTTCATACAGAATACCGGCCGACGTACCACCAATTGCCGCTGCTACCCAGTCCTGTAGTTCAACCACATTTAAGCCGTAACGGGCAAGCGCGGTTCGATTGGGGATCACCGACAAGGTTGGCAAACCAGTGACTTGTTCCACTTTAGTATCCGCAGCACCTTGCACCTTGTTGACCGCTTGCAGAATTTGATTAGCGCTTGTAACCAGCTGATCTAAATCATCACCAAATACCTTAATACCCAGATCTGCCCGTACACCGGAAATCAGTTCATTAAAACGCATCTGAATAGGTTGGGTAAATTCATAGTTATTGCCCGGCAATGTCGCCAAAGCAGCCTCCATTTCAGCGACCAATTGGGCTTTGGTTTTATCCGGATTGGGCCATTCACTGCGCGGTTTTAATATCACAAAGTTGTCAGCCACATTGGGTGGCATCGGATCGGTCGCCACTTCTGCCGTACCAATTCTGGCAAACACTTTATCAACCTCAGCAAAGGTTTTGATCTTCTGCTCCAGAATTTCCTGCATTGCAACGGCTTGTTCTAAGCCGGTGCCCGGAATACGCATGGCGTGTAAAGCGATATCGCCCTCATCAAGCTGAGGCACAAACTCTGCCCCCAACGTGGTCGCCAACCACAGACACACACCAACCAGAGCACTGGCCAAACCAATCACCAGCCAGCGAAATTTGAGTGCCAGCGCTAATAGCGGTGCGTACAGGGTTTTAGCGCCTCTTATGACCGCACTTTCTTTTTCACTGATTTTACCATTTAAGAACACCGCCACAGCGGCTGGTACAATCGTCAGTGACAACACCATGGCGGATAACAGCGCAATAACGACAGTCGCTGCCATAGGATGAAACATTTTACCTTCGACACCGGTCAGCGAAAAAATAGGGATATACACTATGGTAATGATGGCCACACCGAACAAACTGGGCCGGATAACCTCTGCTGTTGCCAGATACACTGTATTTAAGCGCTCTCTCAGCGGTTGGATACTGCCGTTGTGTTGTGCCTGTGCCAGGCGGCGAACCGCATTTTCGACAATAATCACCGTGCCATCAACAATTAAGCCAAAATCCAGCGCACCCAGGCTCATCAGGTTGGCAGAAACGCCGGCTTGTACCATGCCGGTAATGGTCATCAGCATTGATAGCGGGATCACTGCCGCAGTGATTAACGCTGCCCGCAGGTTACCCAGCAGGATAAACAACACTACGATCACCAATAATGCGCCTTCCAGCAGGTTTTTACTGACGGTTGCAATGGCTTTATCCACTAAGGTGGTGCGATCATATACGGCTTCAGCAATAATACCCTCTGGCAGAGAGCTTTTGATCTGCTCCAGCTTTTGCGCGACATCGCGTGCCACTGTGCGTGAGTTTTCACCAATTAACATCATGGCTGTACCCAGCACAGCTTCTTTGCCATCCTGAGTTGCCGCACCGGTTCGCAGCTCTTTGCCAATGGCAACGTCGGCAACGTCACTCAGCTTTACCGGTATTGTGTCGTATTGCGTAATAATGACATTAGCAATGTCATCCAGTGAGGTTAACTGACCGGGCGAGCGTACCAGCAGTTGCATGCCTTCACGTTCAATATAACCAGCGCCTCTGTTGTCATTGTTGGCTTGCAGGGCCAGTTCAACATCCTTAATACTCAGGCCATAATTAAGCAGTTTCAGTGGGTCGGGTAACACATGGTATTGCTTGTTATAGCCGCCAATACTGTTTACTTCCACCACACCTTTAACTTGTGCCAGCTGAGGTTTTATTATCCAGTCCTGAATTTCCCGCAGTGCCATGGCATCGTAAGGTGAACCATTTTGTTGCAGTGCACCCGGTTTGGCCTGCACCGTATACATAAAGATTTCACCAAGCCCGGTTGAAATAGGGCCCATTTCAGGCTCTATGCCCTCAGGCAACATATCCTTGATAGCGCCCAACCGGGTGTTGATTAGATTGCGGGCAAAGTAGATGTCCGTGCCTTCTTCAAATACCACCGTTACCTGTGACAAGCCATAACGAGACAAAGAGCGGGTATAACTTAAATTGGGTAAGCCATACAGGGCAGTTTCTACCGGATAGGTAATACGCTGCTCTGCTTCAAGTGGCGAATAACCCGGTGCCGCCGTGTTTATTTGTACCTGAACGTTAGTAATATCCGGCACTGCATCAATCGGTAACTGTTGGTAGCTCCAGCTACCAATGGCAATAATCAACAGTGTCAGCATTAAAAATAGATACCGCCTCGCAATAGCCAGGCGCAACATGGATTCAATCATAGTGCCCCCTTAATGATCATGCTCGGCTTCAGATTTTTCAATATCCGCTTTTAACAGATAGCTGTTTGTAGTGACATACAACTGGCCGGGCTTTAAACCGGCAATCACTTCGACATAATCCATGTCGCTACGGCCAAGCTGCAATGGGGTAAAGACATATTCGCTATTATTTTTCACGAAGACACCGCTTTGATTGTCCAGTGTTTGAATGGCCGATTTTTTAACGGCAAGCTCAACGTTGAATTCACCGCTTATTACAGCACCCTCGATCAATTGCCCGGACGACAGTTTACCGTCACGGTTATCCAGCTTAACTCTGGCCAGCTGGTAGGGCTGGGTTAATGACGGGATGATATGCGCAATTACGCCGTTAATCTCAGTGTCAGCGGCCATAATGACCACGTTTTGCCCTGTCGCGACAGCATCTTGTTGTGACGGGTACAGCCGAAAATCTGCCCACAGGCTGCCAAAATCAGCAATGTTAAACAGCGTCTGCTGCTGTGCGACTTCACCAACATTGGCGCTGCGCTGAATAACAACGCCGTCAATTGGCGCTTTAATGGCATAGGTATTTAAGCTCTCATTTGACTCGACAACGGCCAGCACATCGCCTGCTTTTACGCTGTCACCCAGTGAGAATTTCACCGAGGTAAGAAGACCGGGAAAACGGGCATTAACATGGCTGATGCGGTTTGGATCAGCGCTAAGCTTGCCATAAACAACCTGATGTTGGCGTAATAACTGGCTGTCAGCACGATCAGTGACAATATTTACCGCCGTAGCCATATCATCACTAATGCGGCTGCTTAGGGTTTCATTGTGTTCATGCTCGTCGTTTTCGTCGTGCCCTTCATGCTCATTGTGTTCTTCATGTTCTTCATGTTCTTCGTTCTCGCCGTGTTTTTCGTGCTCTTCATTTTTCTTAGCGTCAGATTGCGGTTTTACCGCTTGCTCTTTGGCATGGACATGCGCATGTTCTTGCTCATTGGCAGCCATTACTTGCATCGGCATCAGCCAGGCTGCAATAAACATTGCCAGTGTTAGATGTGACTTCATAATGCTATCTTCCTGTATATTCTGTTTGCCACGTCGCACAGTTAATGAAGTGCGGCACCGGGGCAATAATCTTGTCAGTTACTGCGTTACCGGCTCGGCGGTAAGCTGTTCAATCGTCGCCTGGCTCAATAGCACCGCAGTGGCGGTTTCCAGTAAGTGTCTTTTTGCCTGCAACAATTCTTGCTGGGCATTAAGCCAATCTTGATAATTTGAGCGCCCGCGCTGGTATGCATCACGCGTAAGATCCAGCGCTTGTTCCAGGTTGGGGATCACGTACTGCGCCAACTGTTGGTGACTGGTAATAAATTGCTGTCGTTGCGAGTACGCATCAAACAAGCGTTCATGCAGGATCAGTAAGCTATCCTGCTGTCGATACTCGACATTGTTTCGCTCTGCCAGCGCAGCTTCGATGGCTGCACTATTGCGACGTTCAGCAAATAACGGCACTGAGATACCAAAGGTAAGGCCTGTATCATCACTGGCCTGATAGCGTCTTACCCCTACCTGCCAACTCAGATCGGCGCGATTCTGGCTTTGTGCCAGTCGCACTTCAGCGTCTTTTAACCGACGTTCAGAGGCAAAAATGGTTAACGCCGGCGATTGTTGCAGCCGCTGATACAGCTCGGCAAAAGGGCGGCTTTGACCAAAAGCAAACAAATTACCTGCCACAACGTTAAAGTTGGCGCTGGTATCACCCCAAAAACGTGCTATGGCTATTTTTTGCCGCTCAATGCGCTGCAACAGGGCGTCCCGCCCGATCTGAACCTGCGCCAGTTGCGCCTTTGCCCGCATGATTTCAGCATCTGACAAGGCACCGCTGGCGGCACGTTTTTCTGCGCTTTGCAGCAGGGCTTCTGAGAGCTCTACGGCCTCTTCTGTCAGTGTCAATTCCTGCTGGCTGGCCAATAGATTAATATAATTGCGGGTAAGTTCGGCCAGCACATCCAGGGTTTGCGCTTGTTGCTGCCAATCAAGAGTATTGAGCCTGGCGTCTACTACCGCAGCGCGCCACTGAGCTTTGTTATCCAGCTCTATCACGGAAGATAAGGCGACTGTCAGCTCAGCACCGGCCAGCCCTCTGGCCTCTCCGGTGCCCGCAACATTCTCAAGCTCTACACCGAGTTGATAACCGGGTTTAAGGCTTTGCACATCACGCTCTGCCAGCAGTCGCTGTTGGGTAAATTTAAACTGATGCAGCTGCGGGTTGTGTTGCAGTGTTTTATCTATTGCCTGTTGTAATGTCAGTGCTTGCGGCTCGGCACATAGCGGAAGCGCGCAAAATACCGCCGCCAGTATTGCTGGCAGCATTAGTGTCATACGCATGGGTATGCTCCTGAAAGTTAATCGTTAATAAAAAGGATAAACAAGCAGGATCAGATATTTGGCGGCGGCACCGGTGGGCGATAGCTAATGAGGTTTAACCCTGGTTGGGTAGCGGCTATAACGCTGTCACGGAAGTTAAGCACCTCCATGCCCTGAAAAAAAGCGATATAGCAGGTGACATGAGCATGATTACTGTGTTCGTCGGTATCATGCTCAGAGTTATGTGCAACGTTATGTGCAGTGACTTGCTCACTGCTTACGTCGAAAAGGGTATCTGAGTGGCAGTGTTCATGTTGCAGGTCAGTGTAGGTATGGGCATGATCGGGCAAATGCATAACTAACGCATCACAGGCCATCACGGCATGATTCAGCATAGTCAGCAACAGTAATAATAAGCCTGATGTACGACCTAACATAAATCCCTCAGTAAGTTAGCGCTATGGTAGCGCTATTGCGACTTAACAACAAGCTACGCTTTTAGCTGTAAAATCCTGCGCGCACCATTGAGTACAACTAATCCAATGATGAACCCTATTACCAGATCCGGATAGCGTGACCCGGTCCAGGTGACTAATAATCCGGCCAAAATCACCCCTGCATTTGCGATAACGTCATTTGCAGAAAAAATCCAACTGGCTTTCATATGCGCGCCGCTTTCTTTTTGTTGATGAATTAACGAAAGACAGATCACATTAGCAACCAAAGCAATAGCGCCCATAATTAACATCAACGTCGACACTGGCTCGTTACCAAACAGGTAGCGCCGTATCACCTCACTGATCACCCCAAAAGCTAAAATTAATTGCAGCCAGCCGGCAAGCTGTGCGGCGTTTAATTGAACCTTGCTACTACGCCCGACTGCGTATAGCGCAACCCCGTATACCGCTGCATCGGCAAACATATCCAAAGAGTCGGCTATTAACCCGGTTGATTGAGCCAGCCAACCGGTCACAAACTCTACTGCAAACATCACCGCGTTAATGCCCAGCAACCATTTTAAAATTAACTCCTCACGCAGCGAACCTGATGCTGTGGATTGTCTGGCCTGCGTTACCTCTTCGGGTTTCACCGGCCCGGTCTTTGTCAGCGATGCGCCCAGCCCTAAGCTGTGCATTTTTGTTGTAATTTCATTGGCATTCACCGTGTGAAAAACGCGAACCTGCCTTTGTCGGATATCAAACTGTAACAGAACACCGGGCTCAACTGTTTCCAGCGCCATACGGATCAAACGCTCTTCGGCAGGGCAGTCCATTTTAGGCACCCTAAATTCACTAAGGTAGGCATATTTTGCATGCTTATCAGGTGCATCAACGGCGCTATTTTCACTGTTGCCCGTTTCGCTACACTTATCATTGGAACAGCATTTTGCATTCATAACCGATAAACCTTGGGTTGATATGAAACCTAGTTTAAACTCTGTAGTTACTATAGAGTCAATAGGCAGTATCGAGATGATCAAGATTGGAGAGCTGGCAAAAATCTCTGGCTGTTCTGTGCAAACCATCCGTCACTATGAAAAGGAGCAGCTTCTTGCGGCGAAATTACGTAGCGATGGTAATTTCCGCCTCTACGATCACGCTGATATCGAGCGGTTGCTATTTATTAAACACTGCCGGAGTTTAGATCTGAGTTTGGCAGAAATTCGTCAGTTACTGAGTTTGAATGACTCGCCAATGTCGCAGTGTGATGATGTTAATCAGATGATTGAACAGCATATCGAGCAGGTAGAACGTCGCATAGCGGATTTAACGCAGCTTAATAAACAACTAAAGGCTTTACGTCTTAGCTGCAACTCGAAGCGCACGGTAGAGCACTGTGGTATTTTAAAACAATTGAATGAAGCCGTTAGTCAAACCAACTAAGTTGTTATCAGCAATAAATAGGTGAGTCTTAATGCACCAGCACAACCATTCACATATCAAAGACGACAGCGACAACCGGATCGCTATGGCTTTTTTTCTTAATGTGGGTTTTACCCTAATTGAGTTTATCGGCGGTTGGTTAACCAACAGCACAGCAATTATGGCAGATGCAGTGCATGACCTGGGTGATAGCTTATCTATTGGCAGTGCATGGCTGTTGAACCGGCTTGGCCGAAAGTCTGCAAACCGACAATTTACTTACGGCTACCGCAGATTGTCATTGTTTGGCGCCTTAATTAACGGCTTGGTATTGATTGCCGGATCGGTTTGGGTACTGACTGAGGCAATACCGCGGCTGGCTAACCCGGTAATGCCAGTGACAGAGGGAATGCTGGCTTTAGCTGTGCTGGGTGTTGCAGTCAATGGCTTTGCCGCTTACCGCTTGAGCAAAGGAAATACACTGAATGAAAAAGTGCTGAATTGGCATTTGCTTGAAGACGTTCTTGGGTGGGTTGCAGTTTTGGTTGTGGCTATTGTGCTGCAATTTGTGGATTGGCCTATCCTTGACCCTTTGCTTTCTATTGGTTTCACCTTATTTATTTTGGTTAATGTTTTACGAAACCTCAGCACAACTGCGCGTTTATTTCTGCAAGCCGCGCCAGATAGCAAATTGCAAAATGAAATCCAAGATACTTTGCTGAAAATTGATGAGTTAGACAGCATTCATCACCTGCATCTCTGGTCGCTTGATGGTGAACATCATGTACTCACCGCACATGTGGTAACCAATGCCAGCAAGGCATTTACTGCAAACCATTATGCCGATATTAAGCTGCGTATTGCTAACGCATTGGAGCAGTTTGATTTAGCACATACCACGATAGAACTGGAGTTAACACAAGAACATTGTCGGGATGAATTCCCGGATAAGGTGCAGTGAAGTGACCGTCATTACAACGTTAGGTTTATTTATCATTACTGCAATAGCAGAAATTGTCGGTTGCTATTTGCCTTACTTGTGGCTGAAAAAAGGAGCTTCAGCCTGGGTGCTGTTACCTGCTGCAATCAGTCTGGCATTATTTGCCTGGTTGTTAACGCTTCACCCAACGGCTGCTGGAAACGAAAAGTAAGGCACCGAGGACAATTGCAATATCAGCCAGGTTGAAGGCCGGCCAATGCCAGTCTCGCCAATAGAAATCAAAGGAATCCACAACATAGCCGCGAAAGACCCGGTCAATCAGGTTGCCCATGGCGCCACCGAGGATAAGACTGTAAGCGATGGCTTCTCCTTTATGACGATTTTCAAGGATCAGCTTGATCAGAAAAATCGAGACCACTACCGCGATTCCGATAAAAAAGTAGCGCTGCCAGCCTCCACCATTCGCAAAAAGACTGAATGCGGCACCGGTGTTCCATAGGTGCACCCAGTTAAAGAACGGGGTCACCGAAACATACTCGCCATAGGCCATTGATTGCTGCACCAGCCACTTTACAGCCTGATCAGACGCTGCCAGCAGGCCCGATATGGACAATAGGGGGTCGTCTCAGAATTCGGAAAATAAAGCACGCTAAGGCGTAGTCACCCCGTGACTCCCCCGCGCCGATGCAGCGAGCTTCGTTCCGTCTTGCAGTGACGCAATCAGCGGGCAGGAAACGTTCCCTTTCCGCGCATGGCAGGCGCACACCAGTTCAGACAGCACGGCCTCCATGCGTGCCAAGTCGGCCATCTTCTCGCGCACATCCTTGAGCTTGTGCTCGGCCAGGCCGCTGGCTTCCTCGCAATGGGTGCCATCCTCCAGCCGCAGTAGCTCGGCGATTTCGTCCAGGCTAAAGCCCAGCCGCTGGGCCGATTTCACGAACCGCACTCGTGTTACATCCGCCTCGCCATAGCGGCGAATGCTGCCATAGGGCTTGTCTGGCTCCGGCAGCAGGCCCTTGCGCTGGTAGAACCGGATGGTCTCCACATTGACCCCGGCCGCCTTGGCAAAAACGCCAATGGTCAGATTCTCAAAATTAATTTGCATATCGCTTGACTCCGTACATAACTACGGAAGTAAGCTTAAGCTATCCAAACCAAATTTGAAAGGACAAGCGTATGTCTGAACCACAAAAGTCTGAACCACAAAAGTCTGAACCACAAAACGGGCGCGGCGCGCTCTTCGCCGGTGGGCTGGCCGCCATTCTTGCGTCGGCCTGCTGCCTGGGGCCGCTGGTTTTGATCGCCTTGGGATTCAGCGGCGCTTGGATGAGTAACTTGGCGGCATTGGAACCTTACCGCCCCATCTTTCTCGGTGCGGCATTGATAGCAATGTTCTTTGCCTACCGCCGCATCTTCCGGACTACGCAAGCATGCGAGCCTGGCGATGTATGCGCTGCCCCACAAGCCAAGACGTCGTACAAAGTCATCTTTTGGATTGTGGCTGCGCTAGTTGTCGTTGCACTAACGTTCCCGTATGTAATGCCCCTGTTCTACTAATTGAGGAAAAATCATGAAAAAACTGCTTACCGCTCTTGCCCTTGCCGCTACCTTCGCTGTCCCTGCCTGGGCCGCCACGCAGACGGTCACGTTGTCCGTTCCCGGAATGTCCTGCGCGACTTGCCCGATCACCGTCAAAATGGCGATTTCCAGGATTGAAGGCGTTGATAAAGTTGACGTTACCTTCGAACCACGCGAAGCGGTTGTCACCTTCGATGATACCAAGACCAGTGTGCATGAGTTGATCAAGGCGACGACGGACGTGGGCTACCCTTCTGAACTGAAGAAATAAGGCATCAAATGACGGCGGCGTCGCCAGAGCCAGATAGAGATGTTGTTCTGGCGATTCTACTGTCAGTCATTCCGTGCACAACCTGTAAATGACGTACGGAGCCTGTTCGCTGATGCGAAAAACTGATCCAGTTACCGAGGCGTTGTACGAGTCGGCTTGGGCATAACGGATGAAAGAGAGAGCAAAATGCAAGAATTAAACGAAGTTGGTCTGAGCGTGGCGGGCATGACTTGCCCAAGTTGCACAAAGCACGTTGAGGACGCGCTGCTGGCGGTTCCCGGCGTGATACGAGCGTCTGTCGATTATCCGGCGAACAGGGCGCAGGTCACGGGCAATAGGCTTGACGTATCGGCACTCGTGACGGCAGTGGGGGCACTTGGTTATCGTGCTAAGCCTGCAGACGAAGTGGAAAGCAAAAGGCGCAGTGCTGAACGGCCAGGACTTCTTGGCAGAGCCGCCCAGTGGCTGAGCGGTGACCGCGCGGTGGAGGAGCTGGCCGGTCAGTTACATGTGGCGGTTATCGGTAGCGGCGGAGCCGCTGTGGCGGCTGCGCTCAAAGCGGCGGAAAACGGTGCCCGGGTCACGCTGATCGAGCGCGGGACTATCGGCGGCACCTGCGTCAACGTGGGTTGCGTTCCCTCCAAGATCATGATTCGGGCAGCCCATATCGCTCATCTGCGCCGTGAAAGTCCTTTTGACGTGGGGCTCACTGCGACGCCGCCTGTTGTCTCGCGTGACCGTTTGCTTGTCCAGCAACAGGCGCGCGTGGACGAGCTGCGAATTGCCAAATATGAAAGCATCCTCGAAAGCAATCCGTCAATCAATCTGGTACGAGGCAGCGCCCGTTTCAAGGATGGCCACACGCTTATCGTGGAAGCTGCAGAAGGGGACTGGCACGAAGTGGCGTTTGACCGCTGTCTCATTGCTACCGGCGCGAGCGCAGCCATTCCGCCGTTGCCTGGTCTTGCAGAAACCCCCTATTGGACTTCCACCGAAGCGCTGGTTAGCGAGACCATTCCGAAACGGCTCGCAGTAATCGGTGCCTCAGTAGTAGCGCTGGAACTGGCGCAGGCGTTTGCACGGCTGGGCAGCGAAGTCACGATCCTGGCGCGGCGCACGTTGTTTGCGAGCGAGGACCCTGCCATTGGCGAGGCCGTTACAGCCGCGTTCCGTGCCGAAGGGATCAAGGTATTGGAACACACGCAAGCCAGCCAGGTCGCGCATGTTGACGGCGAATTCGTGCTGACCACCGGGTACGGTGAAATACGCGCCGACCAGCTGCTGGTCGCCACTGGCAGGGCACCGAACACGCGCAGCCTGGCATTGGAAGCGGCGGGAGTCGCTGCCAATGCGCAGGGGGCCATCGTCATCGACAAGGGCATGCGCACCAGTACGCCACACATTTATGCGGCTGGCGACTGCACCGACCAGCCTCAGTTCGTCTATGTGGCGGCAGCGGCCGGCACCCGTGCTGCGATCAACATGACTGGCGGCGATGCGGCCCTGGACCTGACCGCAATGCCGGCCGTGGTGTTCACCGACCCGCAGGTCGCCACCGTGGGCTACAGCGAGGCGGAAGCACATCACGACGGGATCGAGACCGACAGTCGCACCTTGACCTTGGACAACGTGCCGCGTGCGCTTGCCAACTTCGACACACGCGGCTTCATCAAGCTGGTCATCGAGGAAGGTAGCGGACGGCTCATCGGCGTGCAAGCGGTGGCCCCGGAAGCGGGTGAACTGATCCAGACGGCGGTGCTCGCCATTCGCAACCGTATGACCGTGCAGGAACTGGCCGACCAATTGTTCCCCTACCTGACCATGGTCGAAGGGCTGAAGCTCGCGGCGCAGACCTTCAGCAAGGACGTGAAGCAGCTTTCGTGCTGCGCCGGATGAGGAAAAGGAGGTGTTCAATGAGCGCCTACACAGTGTCCCGGCTGGCCCTTGATGCCGGGGTGAGCGTGCATATCGTGCGCGACTACCTGCTGCGCGGATTGCTACGGCCGGTCGCGTGCACCACGGGCGGCTACGGCTTGTTCGATGACACCGCGTTGCAACGGCTGCGCTTTGTACGGGCTGCCTTCGAAGCGGGTATCGGCCTGGACGCACTGGCGCAGCTGTGCCGGGCGCTGGATGCTGCGGACGGTGACGGTGCGTCTGCGCAGCTTGCCGTGTTGCGGCAACTCGTCGAGCGTCGGCGCGAGGCCCTGGCCAGCCTCGAAATGCAACTGGCCGCCATGCCAACCGAACCGGCACAGCACGCGGAGAGTCTGCCATGAACAGCCCAGAGCACTTGCCGTCTGAGACGCACAAACCGATCACCGGCTACTTGTGGGGCGCGCTGGCCGTGCTCACCTGTCCCTGCCATTTGCCGATTCTCGCCATTGTGCTAGCCGGCACGACGGCCGGCGCGTTCATCGGGGAGCACTGGGGTATTGCAGCCCTCACGCTGACCGGCTTGTTTGTCCTGTCTGTGACGCGGCTGCTGCGGGCCTTCAAGGGAAGATCATGACCGCTTCCCAGCCAGCCGAGAGTGGGCAGCTTTGAGCTTCGCTACCAATCTGGAGGAGTACCACCATGAACGCAAACGCCCCGAACACTGCCAGTTGCACCACCTGCTGCGTATGCTGCAAAGAAATTCCGCTCGATGCCGCCTTCACCCCGGAAGGCGCGGAATTGTATAGGCGTAGGTGTCAGTCAGATCCATCCGACTCGGCATTGGTGTTTGCTTTTTTACCCAACAAGCTGCTGGAAACTAAAAGTAAGGCACCGAGGACAATTGCAATATCAGCCAGGTTGAAGGCCGGCCAATGCCAGTCTCGCCAATAGAAATCAAAGGAATCCACAACATAGCCGCGAAAGACCCGGTCAATCAGGTTGCCCATGGCGCCACCGAGGATAAGACTGTAAGCGATGGCTTCTCCTTTATGACGATTTTCAAGGATCAGCTTGATCAGAAAAATCGAGACCACTACCGCGATTCCGATAAAAAAGTAGCGCTGCCAGCCTCCACCATTCGCAAAAAGACTGAATGCGGCACCGGTATTCCATACGTGTACCCAGTTAAAGAATGAGGTCACTGAAATAGACTCGCCATATGCCATTGATTGTTGCACCAGCCATTTTACGGCCTGATCAGACGCTGCCAGCAGGCCGGAGATGGACAACAGAGCGTACGGTGACAGATGTTTGCCAAAAATGGACATTGCTTAATCCTTGAGCGCCAGAATGCGTCTAGCACCGTTAAGTACAATTACCCCCGCGATGGTGCCGATAATCAGATCCGGATAATTGGACCCGGTCCACGCGACCAGAGCGCCGGCGGTGATGACCCCCAGGTTGATCACCACGTCGTTGGCCGAGAATATCCAGCTTGCCTTCATGTGCGCCCCGCCCTCCCGATGTTTGGATATGAGCAGCAGACAACTGGTATTGGCAATCAATGCGACGAATGCGATAGCCATCATCACCAGCGATTCAGGCTCACTACCGAATACAAAGCGTCTCACCACCTCTATGAGTACGCCCACAGCCAAGATCAGTTGCAGTACACCAGCAAGATGCGCGGCACGTACCTGCATTTTCACGCTATGTCCAACCGCATAAAGGGCAAGCCCGTACACCGCCGCATCGGCAAAATTGTCCAGGGATTCTCCAATCAGGCCGGTGGACCGGGCGATCAGACCGGCAGTCATTTCCACCACGAACAGAAGTGCATTGATGCCGAGCAACCAGCGCAGGGTCCCGGATTCTTGCTTAGCAGAAGCTGCCGAAAACTCGGCGGCCTTGATGGTCTCCGGATTTGCAGCGACGGTTTCCTGAAGCGAGGCGCCTAGCCCCAAGGTCTTCAGTTTCGAGGTGACGGGCTCGACCTCGCCGTCATGCACGACCTTCAGCCGGCGGTTCGACAAGTCGAAGGACAGCGCCCGAACCTCCTCAAAGCCGTTCAGGGCTAGGCGAATCATTCGCTCTTCTGATGGACAGTCCATCTTCGGCACGGCATAAACACTGACCCATCTCCCTGGCGCCTCGGAGGAGGCCTGTATATCGGTATCCGCTGCGGACATTGCATCACCGCCACAGGCGCCACCACAGGATTTGCTCATGATACGACTCCACTTGAACAATGTTGTGGTACCATTTAAAACTATAAAGCTACTATAAGGTCAATAGAGTAAAGAATCCGTTGGGGAGGAGGCTGATGCGCATTGGTCAGTTGGCGCAGTTGGTAGGGGTCGAAACACAGACGATCCGCTTCTATGAACAGCAGGGCTTGTTGCCGCCGCCTGATCGGCAGGACAACGGTTACCGTGTCTATACCGAGAAGCATGGTGAGGGGCTGGCCTTCATCCGTCGCTGCAGAATCCTGGGCCTGTCACTGGCTGAGATTCACGAACTACAGAGCTATCAGGACGACCCTCATCAGCCTTGTACCGCCGTCAACGCCTTGCTCGATGATCACATCTCTCATGTGCGGTCGCAGATAACCGCTCTGCAAGCGCTTGAGAAACAACTCGTTTCACTGAGAGCGAGTTGCAACGATGACCGGGAAGTAGAGGCGTGTGGGGTTCTTGCTGGAATTAGCGAAGGAAACATGCACCAGCAGTAGGTGAAGCATCAACCAGATAATCCGATGAGATGCCGGTCTGTCTCACTCTCATGCAAAGGTAAGATCAACCATTTAATCCGCTTACCCCACTTGTTTTTGTGCCGACTAGCGTACTATCAATAAATAGATGCAAGAATTTATTGAGGATGTTATGCAATCAGAGTCACGTATTCAGCAATTACAACAGGAATTCAAACGCACAGATTCAGTTACACCTGGCGTAGATCCTGCCCTGACCAAACATCAGAAAATGGCATTAAACCCCTTCCGCTTTTTACGCGGCAGTTCCGGGCTGTTTTATGCGGATATCAAAAATTCAGTACTGAAGTTGCCTGAGCTATTAACGAAGAAAATCCCGCTGACCACAGTAGTAGGGGATTGTCATTTATCCAACTTCGGTTTTTTTACCGAAGAAGGCTCGTCCGGGGACAGAGTGATTTTTGCCCCCAACGATTTTGATGATGCCTGTGTTGGTCATGCGGTTTGGGATTGGAGCCGTTATGCGGTGAGTATTTTATTAGCGGCTGAGTACTGCCAGGGTTTAAAGCAGCAACGTTATGCCAATGACAACAAGCTGGAGCTGGATACTCTGCAGGTGGTGTCTGCCAAAGATGCTGTGCAAGCAGTGTGCGCCTTTTTGCTGGCCTATACAGCTCAATGTCAGGCTATTTTGGAAGAGCCAGAATTAAGGTATTCAGTACTGGACGATTTTTCGAAAAATCATGTACTTAAACCTGTGTTAAAAAAAGCAATTAAACGCTCAGCCAAAGGTGAAGACTTTTTACGTAAAAGTACCTTAGCCAAAAGTGTTGACCTGTCGGCCCGGCCTCTTTGCTTTAAACAGGACTCTGCGAAATTCATCCGCTTACCATCCGAGCTCTACAACGAGGTGGAGTCTGGCTTCCGGCCTTATGTCAGCGACGATATTTTGGATATAGTGACCCGCCAGGGTGCTGGCACTGGCTCGTTGAATATGCAGCGCTATTATTTGTTGGTTGGGCCAAAACATATCCATTCAGAACAAGACTTAGCGCTGTGCCATGTGGTCGAGGCCAAACAACAACGTGACGCTGCACCTTTGTACTTCTTCCCTGATTTAAGTCCGGTCAACCGTTTAAATGCGGCCCATTTAACGGTGGATTGTCAGAGATTAATGCAACGCCGGCCAGATCTGGTGTTGGATGAACATTACTGGAATGGTGCTCATTATTTGGTGCGTTCGCTGCATCACGCCAATGTGGATGTCGATCCGGAAGATGTCTGTTTTGCTGAAAAAGCGCCAGGCGAAGAACTGGCCGAGTATGCCGAGGCCTGTGGACGAACTTTGGCCTTAGCACACAGCAGAGGCGACAGACGCTCATTCCGCTTTGAACAAGCCGTAGTGAACTATCTGCCTAAAGTGATGGATGAACTGGTACAGGCTTGTGTGGACTACGCAGAACAACAAAAAATGGATTGTGAGCTGCTGGGGCAATTGGTGGGTCAGAGCTCTGACCCACAGATCGAAACTGCCTAAAGCTTTGGAAACTGCAGGGGTCAGAGTCAAGACTCTGACCCCTGAGTTTAGCCTTTGCGGCTGCGAACCAGATAGACCAGAGCTATCAGCACTAAAACTGACTGTAAAATTACACCCTGAGTATTAGGGTAGAAACCTAACCAGCTAATAGTAGGCAGGTTCAACTGACTAACTGATAAAGTACCAGCCTCCTGCAATGCAGCAATACCTTTGCCCGCCATGACGATGGCCAGAACCAGCATCAGCAAAGCAGTGCTGCCAAAGAAGGTTTTCAGTGGTAACTTCAGCGCGAACTTAAACACTGCCAGACCTAAAATAGCCAGCAGCACTAAAGCTGAAGCTATACCAGCGATAAAGCTTTGCTGTGCCTGTTCTCCGCCCTGCAACCACAAGGCCTGATAAAACAGAATAGTTTCAAAGGCTTCACGGTAAACCGCTAAAAATACCACCAAACCTAAACCAAAATAAGCACCGCCTGATACGGCATTTTGTACTTTATGCTGGATAAAGTTACTCCACTCTTTGGCGCTGGTTTTGCTGTGCATCCAGAATCCCATGTAGAACAAAATAGCAGCTGCGATCAGTGCGGTATAACCCTCGGTCAGTTCACGGGATGCACCTGAGATATCAATCACAAAGCTGGAAATAAACCAGGTCACAACACCTAATGCCAAAGCCCCCACCCAGCCAATATGCACAGTGTGGCGCAATGCGGGTTTATCGGTTTTTACCGCGACGCTGTAAATAGCAGCTACCACCAATAACGCTTCTAAACCTTCACGTAATAAAATCAGCAGCGCAGCCAAAAATACACTCATGCCACTCAATTGTGTTTCTGATAACTCAGCCTGAGCTTGTTTTAACAGGCTTTGAATTTCGGCAATACGAGGTGCCACAACATCTTTTTGCGCCGGGTCTTTCAGGAGTTGGCGCAGGCCCATCATGGCGTGTTCAATCTGGTCACGCAGCTCAACATTGACTGTCCCCAATGGGTTTTCTACCAGTTCAAAACCATCCAGATAAGCAGACACCGCTTGATCATAAGCAGCTTGTGGATTTTGGCTGTATAAATCAGCAGAGAGTTGTAATTTCAGCTGTGCTATCACTAGCGGATCTTTACTTTGAGCCTGGAAAAAACGCTCTGGCTGGCTTCTGAACAGGCTCATCAGCTCTGCGCCAAAGTCAGGGTAGAGTTTGATCACATCCTTTGGAGTCGCGGTAAGTAAATCTTTTACTGCACCGCTTTCAATCATGGCCTCTGGTACTTTACTGGTATCTAAACCTTTTCCCGCGATATGACCGACATAAAACGCCAGATCCCAGCGGCTTTGTTCATCCAGATGAGCGAAGGATGCCATGCCGGTGTCCGCTACACCTAAAGTAATGGT
This sequence comes from Rheinheimera aquimaris, assembly GCF_020531985.1. Classification (GTDB taxonomy): domain Bacteria; phylum Pseudomonadota; class Gammaproteobacteria; order Enterobacterales; family Alteromonadaceae; genus Alishewanella; species Alishewanella aquimaris. Next base: position 55,716 of record NZ_JAJAVQ010000004.1, read on the forward strand.
ATTAAACAAACCATAAGCACTGCGGGCCTGATAACGTTCTACTTCATGAAAGTTAGTCGGGGCAGGGTCCATCTGAGCGCCAGCTGCGCCATCACCCATAGCTGTTGCGCCATGACAAGCGGCACAGTTGGTGGCAAACAAGGCTTCACCGCGTTTTAAATCCGGGCTTTGTTTAGGCAAAGGAATGGAGGGCATGGCAGCAATGACGCTTTGACGCATCAGGGCAGTTAAGGCCTGAATATCTTTTTCTGCTGCTTTATCAGCAATGAGTTGTTTTAACTGAGCAGATTGTTGCTGCAATGCTTGTGGGGCTGTGGCAACTTCTTCTGCTATTAAGGATGAGAACTCCTGCATTTCACCGTATTCAGCGGAGCTTACAATCTTGCCATCGACCACTGCCGCGCTGTAGTCAGCACCAATATATTCAATGTATTGGATCAGTTTGTCCGAAGCGAATGCTGGAAAAGCCAACAAGGCTATCCAGACCAAAACTACACGAAATGCCATAATTCACCTATATTTATCGCTTTAACAAGAATTATTCTCATAATACGGAAGCTGAAGGATGAAACCTAGTATCTTCTGTTTTTTCTGTAAAACTTTGCGATAAATACCAAAAAAAGGGGCTCTGAGAAGACTCAGGCCCCAACTTCATTCAGGTAGAAGAAAGCTTAGAATTTTACTGAATAACGTAAGGTCCAGTTGCGACCTAACCAGTTATCCCCCTGAAAATTCACTAAACAAACTTACGTTTCTCATAATTTTCAGCAAACCAAGCATAACTCCTAATATTTGACTCCTTGGCTTTCTTACTGATTTCACGGCGCTTCAACGAGTCAGGCTCTTTTTGCTCATACATCACGCCACTAAATTCCTGCCGGAACATCGTCGGCAAAAGGTGGCTGTAAGTTCTGTCAATCATCTCTATACTCGTGCCGCACTGTTTAGCCAGTGCTGCGTAATCCGCTTTGCTTTTTAGGTTCCAAGTAATGTAAGAATGGCGAAGTGAGTACAGGGTACGCTCACCATATGGGCTTTGCCTTAGGTTCAGCTTTTCCAGAACATAGGTGAATTTCTTGCTGAGACTTTTAGCACTAGAGCCGTCAGCAAGCACGAATACCAAGTCATCTGCTTTTCGGTCTGGAAAGCGTTCTACTAACTGCTCTAGGTTAGCCACAAAATCGCTTCGTACCACAACTTGCCGAGTACCGGTATATAAAGTAGTTTTGCCTTTACGAACGGCTACGGTGATTTCTGGTACACCATCTGCCAATCTAAAGCTGATATCGCGCCACTGTACGTGTTCAATCTCTGTGCCTGGCCTCATACCCGTTGCCAGCGCAAAGTCGATGTAGTCTTCCATCAGCTCAAGAAGCATTTTGCTTTTCTTGTTTTTAGTCCGTTGCATCTCGTCAGTAATAAAGTCAGAGATTTTGCGATACTCTTCCCATGTGAAAGCGGCACGACGTTCTTGCCGTTTGCCGTCAGTTTCAAAAGCTGGAATATGGTATTTGGTGATTTGGCCTTTTCTTAATGCCTTGTCGTAAATTTTACTGAGTGCAGCATTGTGGCTTTGTAAAGTAGATTTTGATGGTTGCCGGCCAAACTTCACTTCGCGCCAACGATGGAAGTTGTCCATATCAGACTGCGTGATTTGGTCTATGCGCTGGTCTTTGAAAAATGGGATATGGTAGTTCAGCAGAATGCCTTTGTAGATTGAGTTATTCTTCTTTGAAACGCCTTTATCAATCAACGCCTCAAGATCAGCAATGACCTCATTCGCAAGTGCGGTAAACGGTTGAGCACCAGCCGCAATACCAAGTTTTATCTCTGCTCGACGCTTGTACATTGCATCAATTGCTACAACTTTCGCTTTTTCTAACTCGGTCTCGCCGGTCGAAAAGGTAACGTGCTTTTTATCGACTTTAAAGCGGGCGTACCAGCGCTTTGAATTGGTCTGAGTATAAAGGTATAACCCCTCCATTACTGCAACTCGTTCCTGATACGCCAACGCTGCCTCCTGCTAGATATAGCCTCGATGCTTATAGTTGTATGCCCATTCGTCCATGCGTTGCCGTAACTGCTCATCGTAAGTTACGTCTTCAAACTGCCGAACGACTCTCTCTTTGGTTTCCAGCTCAATCCCGGACAATTGCCGACCGAACATTCTCGGGATGACGTGGCTATAATGTTGCTCAATCATTTGAATGCCAGTGCCACACTGCCGCGCTAACACATCAATACTGACGTTTTGTGCTGCCAGTTCCCACGTAATGTAGCTGTGCCTTAGCGAATATAAACTTCTTTGCCCATATTGTGAATTCTTCAACTCAATCAATTCTAAAGCATTATCGAAATGTCTGTTCATTTCCTTAGAGGTTGAGCCATCAGAGAGACGGAACAGCTGCTCAGTACCAACTCGATCAGGGAAACGGTCTGATAGTCGGTTCAGCACTTTGACTATTGCTGCTTTACACACGATCTCGCGGGTGCCGGTATATTTTGTCGTCTTGCCCTTCCTCACAGTGACATAAAACCGTATCTGCGAGTCATCCCGTTCAGGGTGTAAATCAGCCCATGTTAGATTATCCATTTCTGAGCCAGGCCGCATGCCAGTCAGAATAGCAAAATCCATGTAGTCTATAAGTAACTCGCGGAGTTGGCGGGTTTTCTCCCGTCTGCCTTCCTTGGCCATCTGTACTACTTGTTCTCTTACTCGCGCATATTCATCTACCGTGAATGCGGCACGCCTTGAACCACTAGCGCCTTTGTTTTCCAGAGTCGGTACTTGAGATATCAGCATGTACTTACGTTTGACCGCAAAATCGAATACCATTTGCATTGCTGAGTTGTGGTTTTGGATCGTGGATTTAGCCGGTATCCTGCCTAACTCTTTGACACGCCACACGTCAAAATCGTCAAGTTGATCTGCATCGATACGCGTAATGTGGGTGTCACCAAAGAAAGGGATATGGTATTTATTGAGTGCACCAATATAGTCATCATAGATGACTTTTCCGGTGCCTGTTGCCATTGCTACTCTCATTTGGTGGATGACTTTTTCGGCAATATACGAGAAGCGCTTAGATTCGATTACAAAATTATTCGTCTCAAAGCGGATCTCATATTCGATTAGGAGGCGGTGAGCTTTTGCGATTGCCTCTGGTAAGTCACGGGTTTTGGTAGAACGGGACAGGTAGACGTTTTTGATTTTTAACCGAGCAATCCAGTTGTAACAGTTAGATTGCTTGTGGATTTGAAGATTAGGTGTAAGCTGGTGTTTTTCAAGGATTTTTGCCATAACTAGACTCCTGAAATCGAAACACCTTTTGTGAAGTTTTCATAAAGGTGGAGGATTTTCTCTGTTAAGCTATTGAATTAATAGCATCAAGAGTCTACAAGTGTTTCATTCAAAATCCGCCGGGGGAAACTCCGTGTCGGTTCGAGTCCGACCCTAGGCACCAATAAATATTTAAGTTTCAATATCATAAATCACAGCTTTATAAAGTTGAGCTTTGGTCGCAGTGCATCTGATTTAGCAGGGTGATATTTTCTGAACTGTGCAATTTTTCCAGATAAGCTACGGCAAGATTTTTGATACTCATTAGTATTTAGTTTGGTTAATGCTCGTGTTGCTAGCTTATGTAAGCTAGCCCTAATGAGTGCATTCCACGCTCTTCGAAAGAAATATAGCCAGCAGTATATGTGCATGCCCTGAGTATTCGTTAGCGAGCGGTGGAGCACTTACTGGCTCGAAAGAAAAGCGGTGATCGTCGAATGATTCTCGCTCAATATTCGTAACCAGTAAGCGCATACCCTGAAACACAATTAAGTGTAATAAACAGGGTGTGAAAGACTATATTTCGCTCAAAGTTACGATTCAGTGGGAGTGAAATTAACTCTTGTTAGCCTAAAGAAATTGATTGGGCTAAAGTAATGTTGTTTGAGATAACTAATTGGTGCAGGATGCCGCCACCCTGTTACAGGGAGTTATTTAATGCCAGACCACGATTCAGCTTTGCGAACATTACTCGAAGCCGGACACAAAGCCACTGTTGAATACATCCAGACACTGGAAGCGCATAATCAGCTTCTGCAAGACGAGTTATAGCGCGTGCTTTCACTTTTAGCTGAGCAAACTACTGCTCAGCAGATTCAGCGCTCAATTGTTGCTGAGAGAGCTGACGCTGTTCTTAAATATACCCGAGAGTATTTAAGTCATCAGCACTGAATAAAACGCATTTTAATGCAGATTTCTGAGCCTAAAACGCACTGTAATATCTGAAGTAGCTTAAACGCATGTTAATCAGTGATTTTGAGCTTAAAACAGCATAAAAAAGCACTTTAATATAGATTAAAGTGCTTTTTTCACAAATACTGTGCTGACTCTAAAATCTGTCAAGTAGATGACTCGAAACTTCTTAGCTGTTCATACTCTGCAAAGCTGTCAGCTATGGGCTAGCATACTTTGAGCTTCTATAGATGAATCCAATATACAAACCCTGTCAAAATAGCTCACATTTAAACTTTTACTGGCCTTTGGCAGCCTAAATCGCTAGAATTCCGCCCGAATTTTGAACAAAAGCAGAAGCAAGCCAAGAGGATTAGCCGGTGTAATTAGCAAACAACACAAAACAGATTTGCAAAATAAAGTTAGGTTTGAACCATGCGTGCAAACTTTAAATGCAATACCTGTGGTGTTTTGCTGGTTCATATCGGATTTCTAAACTTAATGGATGTTTTATGCTTAAAACTATCAAACAGCACTGGCTCTCCAATATCAAAGGAGATGTCTTAGCTGCCATCGTTGTTGCCTTAGCCCTTATTCCTGAGGCTATTGCTTTTTCTATCATTGCAGGCGTTGACCCTAAAGTGGGTTTGTATGCCTCTTTCGCTATCTGCGTTCTTATCTCCTTTACCGGCGCTCGCCCTGGCATGATTTCAGCCGCAACCGGTGCTATGGCGCTGTTGATGATTGTTCTGGTCAAAGAGCACGGCCTGCAGTATTTGCTGGCTGCAACGCTGCTGACGGGGGTTATCCAAATCGTGCTTGGCTTCCTGAAGTTAGGTGATGTCATGCGGTTCGTATCTCGATCTGTTGTTACAGGCTTTGTGAATGCACTAGCCATCCTTATTTTCCTCGCTCAGTTACCGGAACTCTCCGGTGAATACGGCTCAGTCACCGTTTATGGCTTAACCGCTTTGGGTTTAGGCATTATCTATTTATTCCCGTACCTGACCAAAGCGGTGCCTTCTCCGTTGGTCTGCATTGTGGTAGTGACTCTGGTCGCGCTTTATTTCGGCTTAGATGTTCGTACCGTATCTGATATGGGTGAATTGCCGGATAGCCTGCCGATTTTCCTATGGCCTGAAGTGCCATTGAACTTTGCAACCCTGATGATTATCTTTCCTACCTCTATGGCATTGGCCGTTGTGGGTATTCTTGAGTCACTGATGACCGCGACTATTGTTGACGATCTGACAGACACCAAAAGTAACAAAAACAAAGAATGTGTGGGTCAGGGTATCGCCAATATTGGTTCAGGCTTAATTGGTGGTATGGCCGGATGTGCCATGATTGGTCAGTCAATTATCAACGTCAAATCAGGTGGCCGCACTCGTCTCTCTGCATTGCTCGCTGGCGTCCTCTTGTTAGTGATGGTGGTCTTTCTGGATGCTTGGGTTGGCATGATCCCGATGGCTGCTCTGGTCGCAGTCATGATCATGGTATCCATTGGCACGTTTAGTTGGAGTTCGGTGAGGGATTTGAAGAAGAATCCAATCAGTTCAAGCATCGTCATGGCTGCGACAGTGATCGTTGTTGTTGCCACTCACAACCTCGCTTGGGGTGTGTTGGTTGGCGTGATTTTAAGTGCTCTATTCTTTGCTAACAAAGTCGGACAAATCCTTTATGTGGGTTCAGAACTGAGCAGCAATGAAAAACACAGAACCTACAAAGTTGTGGGTCAGGTATTTTTCAGTTCAGCAGAACAATTTGTGGACTCCTTTGATTTCAAAGAAGCCATTGAATCTGTGCAAATTGATTTGAGTCGCGCTCATTTCTGGGACATTACCGCTATCAGTTCATTAGACAAAGTAGTGATTAAGTTCCGTCGCGAAGGTACAGACGTTGAGTTGCTTGGCCTCAATGAAGCCAGTGCCACTCTGGTAGACAAATTTGCAGTACACAATCAGCCTGATGCTGTAGAACGGCTGATGGGACACTAACGGGAGTACATAAAATGACTAAAAAAGTAATAGCCTGTATTGACTCATCCCCTTACGCAGAAGCCGTGTGTGACTATGCAACCTGGGCTGCCAAACGCCTGAATGTGACTATGTCAGTGCTGCATGTATTGAGCAAAGCACAACAACAGGATACAAGCGATTTAAGCGGTAGTATCGGGCTTGGTGCGCAGGAAGCTTTGATGAAAAAGCTGGCGCAACTGGATGCGGAGCGCGGTAAACTGGCGTTAGAGCGAGGTCGAATCATGCTCGACGCCGCTCGTGCCCGAGCAGCATCCGCAGGGTTTGAGCAGGTTGAAGAGCGCTTACGTCATGGCGACTTTGTAGAAACAGCGATAGAGTTGGAAGAAGAAACCCGTTTACTGGTGATGGGAAAACGCGGAGCAAGTAGCGCCGATGCTCATGGCCGACTTGGTTTACAGGTTGAGCCTTTGATCCGGAATGTTCATAAACCTATGCTCTTGACGCAACAGAAGTATAAGGAGCCTCAGCAAGTATTGCTGGCTTACGATGGCAGCGCGACAGCCCTAAAAGGCTTAGAAATGCTGGCCGGAAGTCCTTTAGTCAAAGGTTTGCCTGTGCATTTGGTGATGGCAGGCGCCGAAGTAGATGCAACCAGAATACAGATGGAACAAGCGGCCAATATTCTACGCAAGGCTGGCTTTAGCACAACAATTGCCATTGTCGCAGGTGAACCTGAAACGGTACTGCATCAGTATCAGCAACAACACGATATTGATTTGATGGTGATGGGCGCTTACGGCCATTCCCGCATCCGGCAATTTATTGTTGGCAGTACGACAACGGTGATGTTAAGCCATGCCAAGTGTTCATTATTGATCCTGCGTTAACACTCCAAGGGTCAGTTGTCTGGCCTTTTATCATCGCTCTCAATACTTAATCTCAAACTCGACTAAATGAGCGAGTGGATAAACAACAGATTACCTTTAAATACAGCCTTTACGTTTATATCGGTTTTCCCACTTCGTGTATCTTGGATGTCAAGGTGTGGATGATACATTGCGTGTTTCAGTAGCTAACTCGTTTTTAGACTATAGCAATGTGTCCAAATTCAGTTAACCATTACAATCACCCTTTACACTGGAACGCGAGAGGTAGTATGCAAACGAACGCTGCAAAATATCATTTTGTGGATGACTGAGCGCCTCTCTAATCTGTAAACCAAGACCTGATTTTTTGCTTGCCTGGTGGCTCAACGACCAATTTCATTGGTCGTACCTTTAATACTGATGATACGCCACACAGTAAAATAATATTCTACTCTTTACGCCACTCGTTGATAACATGGAACTTGTAGAACAAAAAGTGACTATTGATGTTCTGGCCCGTCATCTTGGCACCAGTATTGAAATGACAGAGCGCCATTACAGCTATGTAATCCCGCGGATGTTTAGCCAACAGCTATCTAGTGCAGTTTTACCTGACAAGACAGAGATTGAGAAAAAGTGGGAGCATGATAGTGCTGTAGAAGGAGTGGTACACCAAGTGGGAAACCCGATATAGAAAGCACGGATGCATATAAGGGATATCAGACTGCTCCACTCCTTAATTCTATTTTTCTTGACCAGCACAAATGATTGGTTTCATTGACTGTATGAGTCAGGCTCCACTGTTACCCTGACCCGCAGATACCGGGTCAGTGCAGGGCTGCCGCGGTCGGTAAGTTGCAAAATAAAATGCAGGGTTTCGGCTTTGTTCACTTGAGGCGCAATCAGATGCACCCTTGCCATATTTTCTGCGCTGTTGATGCTCAGCTGCGGTCGCGGTGCGCTGCCCGCTTCCGGGTAGTGAAACCAGAAATACTGCAGGCTGTCACCGTCCGGATCGGTTGAATCCCGAGCATCCAGATGAAATGAAGCGCCAGATTTCACCGTCAGTTCAGTAGCATGGCGAAGCTGTGGTCTGGGAGGATGGTTGGCACTGGCATAAGGCAATATTGCCCAGTCCATCCGCGCGGCAAAATCCTGTTGAATAGCATCACGCCAGCGCCACAGTGTTTCTCGAAAACCGCTGAAACTTTGCTGGCCAGGCCGCAGCGCCCGGCCGTAATCTGCCAGTTGCGGTGGACTATAACGGTCAACGGCATTGGTCCAGATTGGACGGCTTTCCTGCAGCACAGGTACCCCACCGGTAAATCCCTTCGGGTCCGTGTCACTGAGCTTCGGAATATACAACTGGTATCGGCCTCCCCACCCCCCCCAGTCAGGCCGCTCTGGCTGATTAAGGCCGTTTGGGATCAAGCCCAGCCAGGCTGGCGTGTCGCCTTCCATGCCATAAGCCACATCAGGGTACAAGGCACCAAGCGGCCCATGCCCTTGTTGGATGTGATTGGCGAGCCAAGGGTTACTGATGCTGCTGTTATCTATCCCTTCTACTACGGTATTTATGCCAGTCCAGGTCGCGGCGCCATAACCTCCGGGGCTGACGATATAAAATAAAGTGGGAAACTGTTGGCGGATCCAACCGGCACTGTCGTCCTGATCCGAAATGCTGTACACCCTTAACCGGCTGATCTGCTGCTGCAATTGTGCTTCGGGCAGCCGTTGTTTCAGCCGGTACAGCGCCTGTGCCAGCGTATTACTGCCACCCCAGATCGACAGCCACAGCGGCCGGGGATCCGGTTTTTGCAGCACCTGCAGCAGCCAGTCTGAACCCGCTGAGTCTTTACCTTCTCCTACGCCCTGCATGCCATAAAGCGGTAAAGCTGGCTTCACCAGCGCCTTCAGCTGCGCAGCGTTTGGATAGCCTGCTTCATGCAGCAACAGGTTTGGTTGCACCTTGGCGTAAGCATCCAGAATGGAAAGGATCGTCTCAGGAACCACCCTGTTTTTTTGATGAACAGAAGTGGTGGCAACCAGGCCTTCAATATCGATTTGATTAGCGTACAGCAACAACCGGATCAGGCTTTGCGCATCATCCGGATCGGCTTCAATATCTGTCAGCACCAGCACACGCTGTTTCTCAACAGTAGCCTCTGCGGCAACCATTTGCAGCGATATGACGGACCACAGCAGCAACAGCTGAGTCAGTCGGAGTAACAGGGGGAAATGAAACATAGTGGCTCCTGTGCCATCGCCAGAAATCGGCTTCAGCTCTGGCTATTGTTGGGTCACGTCACCTTACTTTGCCCGGCCGCTCAGCTGCTATTATAAAATCCCCCTCTGGTGTTTAGTTTTTTCATACATCCACATGTGTTATGGTTTTTGACTGACCTCTGGCTGAGCCGTTTTTTCTTGCATGGCTTTCAGGCGCTTTTCCAGCTTACGGAGCTGGTCTAATGTTTTCAGCAGTTGTATCCAACTGCGGATGCACAGAACTTTTCGCTTGGGCTTTGGGAAGTACTTTGTCACTGATTTTGCGTTGATTCATAAAAGACGGTGACATAATTTCAACCTGCTGGCGGTGCAAGGTATCCAGAATACTGCCGTACAACGCCGAGCGGCAGGAAAGCAGCTGTTTGGGTTCTGTCAGTAAACCCGATATCCGGTAGGTAACCGCAAAATTGCCCAGCTCAAGAATATGCACAAAGGCTTCCTCTGACCTTTCCCCGGACTTAATACCAATCCCGTGATGAGATTTTCCAGCTTATGCGGCCTGTTTTGCATATTCAACAGGCGACATGTAATTCAGTGAGCTGTGCGGTCGTACATTGTTGTAATGCTCACGCCATAACTCGATTTCATATCTGGCTTCATCCAGTGTTCTGAACCAATGCTGGTTCAGGCATTCGTTCCTGAATTTACCGTTCAAACTCTCAACACAGGCATTCTGTGTCGGTTTACCCGGTTGAATAAAGCCTAACGTGACGCCTGTTTCTTTGCTCCAAAAGAACATGGCTTTGCTGGTAAATTCAGTGCCATTGTCGCAGACCACCTTGCCAGGCTTACCACGTTGTTCAATAAGTAGGCTCAGGGATCTGGCGACCTGCCTGCCGCTGATGGACACTTGAACTAATTGACCAACCATTTCACGCGAATAGTCATCCACCACATTCAGCACCCGAAAACGTCTGCCGTTACTAAGCTGGTCAGACACAAAGTCCATTGACCAACGCTGGTTAGGCGCGGTTGGCACTTCAATCGGCTGTCGTGGCCGGGTCAGCTTTTTACGTTTCTTCGTTCGAACTTGTAGGCCTTCCTCAGTGTAAAGCCGATATATACGTTTACGATTCTTCACCCAGCCTTCGCCCCGTAGTAAGCCATGCAGCATCAGATAGCCATAGCGTGGGTATTGCGTTGCAAGCGCCTTTAAGCGCTTCCTGAGTACTATCGGTGCTTGTCTTAGGTTTATAGCGAAATGCCGTTCGGCTTAGCCCCGCCAGCTTACAGGCCACCCGCTCACTCAGGCGAAATACGTCAATCAGATGTTGAGCAACAGGTTTCCGTGCCGCTGGCGTCACCACTTTTTTGACAGCACATCCTTCATGGCTTCCACTTCCAGCATCTTGTCAGCCAGCATTTTTTTAAGTTTGTTATTCTCGGCTTCAAGCTCTTTAAGCCGCTTAGCTTCGTTCACTTCCAGTCCGGCATACTTACTACGCCAGTTATAGAACGTGCCAACTGAAACACCCATGTCACGGCAAATGTCATCGACCTTGGTCCCAGCTTCATGCTGCTTGATGGCTTTGATGATTTGTTCTTCGGTATAACGTTTTTTCATTTTGAGATCTCCATTGACTCCAACCTATTGGAAATCTCATCAATGTCATGGCTTTAAAATCGGGGGAAAGGTCAGTTTTTCTATGTTCAGATAATTGTGCCTGTAACTTTGAGAGGCTGAAGCCAAAATCTCCAGCTGACAACCGCCTACCCACGTCTATTAATTTTGGCGTTATCGGGTGTTGCAACATGATTTCCCGAAATCTCTGCGGATTCAAAATCCGCCGGGGGAAACTCCGTGTCGGTTCGAGTCCGACCCTAGGCACCAAAATTAATCAAATCAATTACTGACAGTATGACTTCGCTTTATAGCGTCTATCATCGCTTGTGCCAACGGCGAGCCGGAATGATTGTTGGATGTAATTAGCACCACCGGAATGTGATAGCAGTACTGCTGCGGCAGTATGGCTTTAAACAGGCCTTTATCAACCCAGTAGCTGGCGTAATGCTCGGGCAGGTAGCCGATAAACTTACCGGATAAGATCAAATGGGCGATACCTTCATCGTGATAGGCGATGGCTGTATTTTGGTAATTCAAGCCATCATTGCGCCGTTCTTTATCGCGCATATAGTTACTGGTAATCACTTCTGCCCGCTGTAACAGTTTTTCCGTTTCCTGCTCTTTGCACTCAAACAATGGATGGCCGCTGGCGCAGTACAGGTAATTGGTTTCATTAAACAGCGGCGTGTACTCCAGGCCGCGGATATGGTGCCGGCTAACGCCCACCCCCAACAGCGAACGACCGTTGGCGACGGCGGTTTCTACTTCGCGTGCTTCGCAGACATAAATATCAAACTGAATGGCATCACTTTTCTGTTTTAGTGCCGCTATGGCTTTACCGATAGCGCAGCGTGGGTCGCCAACCAGGGTGTCGATGGTTGCTAAGCTTACCCGGCCAGATAATTTATGTTTTGAGCCTGCAACTGTAGTGGCAAAAGCCTCACATTGCTGTAACAGCTCAAGTGAAGCCTGATAGGTTATTCGCCCAGGCTCAGTCAGCTCAAAACCACTGCGGCCACGTTTACACAGTGTTAGCCCAAGCCGCACTTCTAAATCAGACAGATGGGCGCTTATCGTCGAGCGGCCAATATTAAGCCGTGACTCGGCCGCCGACAGCCCGCCGCACTCGACGATAGTGACGAAAATTCTCAGCAAACGTAAATCGACGTCTTGTACCTGCATTAGCTGCTCTTTAGTTCGATAAGTCAGGAATGAGTTACGAATATTATGTATTTATAAAACTACCGGCGCAAGCTAGCATGTTGCTATTGAAGCAATGCCTGCTCATCGCGGCATCGGCTGAACCGGTTCACTCACATCAACACGCCATGAATCGTCCCTGAGGCTCGATTCCGGCCATCCCTGGCCTCCAACGGTTGATTTAGAGTAAGCCGATTCTGCCTTTGATGTTCAGATACAGGCAATTTATCAGCAGGTTTAAGGAGCACAAGATGACGTTTCGCTATGGTTTAGACCGGATGGATTTAGATATCGTTAATGGTATCGCTGATGGCAGCATTAAGGCTGAGCTTTGCGCTGAAGCCATTGCCAGAATTAATCAAAGCCGCAACAACGTTGAGGTAATGGCCTCGTCTGACAAAGCCATTTACGGTATTAACACTGGTTTTGGTCCGCTTTGCGATACGCAAATCTCCCCGGAAGAAACCGCATTGCTGCAAAAAAATCTGCTGATCACCCATGCAGTGGGGGTAGGTGAGCCTATCGCCAAAGCTATTTCCAAGTTGATGCTAATCACTAAAGTGCATGCATTAAGCCAGGGCTATTCGGGTGTGCGCTTAGAAGTGGTTGAGCGCATGCTGAAGTTTATTGAGCTGGACCTAATTCCGGTCGTGCCAGAGCAGGGCTCTGTGGGCGCGTCCGGCGATTTAGCGCCGCTGTCGCACCTGTTTTTACCGCTGATTGGTGAAGGTGAGTTCTGGCAGGGTAAAGGCAGTATCAGTGCCGCTGAAGCCTTAGCGCAACATGGCCTGGCACCGCTGGAATTGCAGGCCAAAGAAGGCCTGGGCCTGATCAATGGCACTCAGTTTATTTTATCGCATGCGATTACCGCGCTGACCAAGATGCGCTACCTGCTGGATTTAGCCGATGTTGCTGGCGCCATGAGTATTGAAGGTATGCAGGGCAGTGGTTCGCCATTTCGTGCCGAGCTGCATCAAATCCGCGCTTTCGCCGGTAACATTGAAGTGGCGGCACGTATGCGCCGCCTGTTTAAAGACTCAGCAAATATGGCCTCGCATACCGGTTGTGCGCGGGTGCAGGACCCATACTCGCTGCGCTGTATTCCGCAGGTGCATGGTGCCTCGCGCAATGCTTATAACCATTTGAAAGAGCTGGCCGAAATTGAAATGAATTCGGTCACCGATAACCCGATCGTCATAAGCAGCGAAGAAGCCATTTCTGGCGGTGGTTTCCACGGCCAGCCGCTGGCGATGGTGCTGGATTACACCTCTATTGCCGCCGCTGAACTGGGTAACATTTCTGACCGGCGTTGCTATCTGATGCTGGAAGGTCTGCATGGCTTGCCTCGCTTACTGACGAAATCTGGTGGCTTAAATTCCGGCATGATGATCCCGCAATATGTGACGGCGGCGCTGGTAACCGAGAACAAATCATTGTGCTTCCCGCCATCAGCCGATAGTGTACCCACCTCAATGGGGCAGGAAGATCATGTATCAATGGGCAGTATCTCTGGCCGTAAACTGAATCAGATCTTAGGTAACCTGGAAAAGATTTTAGCCATTGAGCTGATGTACGCCGCGCAGGCCATTGAATTTCGCCGGCCGAATAGCTGCTCAGATATCATTGAACAAAATTTTGCGCTTATTCGTAGCAAAGTGGCGAAGTTAGAAGAAGATCGTCTGTTAAAGCCCGATATCGACGCCATGATTGAACTGGTGAAAACCCAGGCCTTTACTGTTAACTTTGCGCTTAATTAAGAGGATACGGATGATGACTTTTCAGGATCAGATTAAGCAAGGTATTCCAGCCGAGTTACCTGCGCCGAAGCCATCCCCGGCGGATGCGAACCGGGCGCCGAAGCGCAAAGACATACTGACCAAAGCAGAAAAGCAGCTGGCGGTGCGTAATGCGCTGCGTTATTTCCCAAAAGCATGGCACAGCGAACTGGCGGCTGAGTTTGCCAAAGAGCTTAACGATTTCGGCCGTATTTATATGTATCGCTTTAAGCCGGACTATGAGCTAAAAGCCCGGCCTATTGGTGATTACCCGGCCAACTGCCAGCAAGCTGCGGCCATTATGCTGATGATTGATAACAACCTGGATCCTGCAGTAGCGCAGCATCCGGAAGAGCTTATTACCTATGGTGGTAATGGCGCGGTGTTCCAAAACTGGGCGCAGTATCGTTTAACCATGCAGTACTTAAGCGAGATGGAAAACGATCAGACGCTGCATATGTACTCGGGCCACCCTATGGGCTTATTCCCGTCGTCGGCAGAAGCACCGCGGGTGATTGTCACCAACGGTATGATGATCCCGAACTACTCCAAGCCGGATGACTGGGAGCGCTTTAATGCGTTGGGCGTAACCCAATATGGCCAGATGACCGCCGGTTCATACATGTATATCGGCCCGCAGGGCATAGTGCACGGTACTACCATCACGGTAATGAACGCCTTTCGAAAAGTACTGAAAAAAGGCGAAAGCAGCAAAGGCAAAATCTTCCTAACCGCCGGTTTAGGCGGTATGAGCGGCGCCCAGCCCAAAGCCGGTAACATCGCTGGCTGTATTACTGTCTGTGCCGAAGTGAACCCGAAAGCCGCCACTAAGCGCCATCAGCAGGGCTGGGTTGACGAGTTAATCGATAGCATGGACGCGCTGATTGCCCGGGTAAAACAGGCGCAGGCCAATGCCGAAGTGGTGTCGATTGCCTATATCGGTAATGTCGTCGATGTCTGGGAAAGTTTGTACCAAAGCGATATTTTCGTGCACTTAGGTTCAGATCAAACCTCACTGCATAACCCCTGGTCGGGTGGTTACTACCCGGTGGGTATCAGCTATGACGAAGCCAATCGTTTGATCCGTGAACAACCCGAGCTGTTTAAAGCCAAAGTGCGGGCGACATTAAAACGCCATGCTGACGCGGTAAACAAGCACACCGCCAAAGGCACTTACTTTTTTGATTATGGTAATGCGTTTCTGCTGGAAGCCTCACGCGCCGGTGGCGATGTGATGGCCCAAAACGGTATCGATTTTAAATACCCATCCTACGTGCAGGATATTTTAGGCCCGATGTGTTTTGACTACGGCTTTGGCCCGTTCCGCTGGGTTTGTACTTCAGGTAAGCCAGAGGATTTGGATAAAACCGATGCGATTGCGGCAGAGGTGCTGCAACGCCTTATGGCAGAGGCACCTGAAGAAATTCAGCAGCAGATGCAGGATAACATCACCTGGATTAAAGACGCTAAGCAGAACAAATTGGTGGTTGGCTCGCAGGCACGAATTTTATATGCCGATGCCGAGGGCCGGATGGAAATTGCTGCAGCCTTTAACGCCGCAATTGCCCGCGGTGAAATCGGCCCGGTAGTACTGGGGCGCGATCATCACGATGTCAGTGGTACGGACTCACCGTTTCGTGAAACCTCCAACATATACGATGGCAGCCGTTTTACTGCCGATATGGCAATTCACAACGTCATAGGTGACAGCTTCCGTGGTGCGACCTGGGTATCCATCCATAACGGCGGCGGCGTAGGCTGGGGCGAAGTGATTAACGGTGGCTTTGGTATGCTGCTCGATGGCTCAGGCGAGGCGGATCGCCGGTTAAAATCGATGCTGCTGTTTGATGTAAATAACGGTATTGCGCGGCGCAGCTGGGCGCGTAACGCTGAGGCTGATTTTGCCATCAAGCGCGAAATGGCCAGAACACCGAAGCTGAAAGTCACACTGGCCAACCGGGTAGATGACGATATCCTGGATAAGCTGTCGTTCTAACTTGCTTAAACCGTCAGCCACACAGATGCGCAGAATCATTGCGTATCTGTGTGGCTTTAGTATTTAATCCCACTGCAGATTTTCAAAGTCGGTAACCAGCAATACCAGGCTTAGTGTCGCCAGCAGGTTTTGTTGCTCGGCAGGCAGACTCAGCCATTCAGTTACAGTGCCGGCATTGAGTTTATCGACCGACCACAGCGGCGTCTCATGCCGATAAACGGTAAAACCAAGTGGCGTTGCACTGGGCCAGGCTGAGCCCCGAATCTGGTGCTCGGATTTCACTAAGTAATTGCCGCTGGCTGTTGAGAATTGGCCAATTAGCTGATTTTTATGGTTTTCTTTTATAGAAAATTCACCACTTGCCGCGCCTGAAAAGCTGCACGACATCAGTGGCATATTGCCGATGGTCGGATCGAAAGTCAGGTCGTTACGGCCGATATTCAACAGCCAGCCAGAGCATTTTGCGGTGATATTGTCATTGGTGACCAGTGCTCTGGCATGAAAAGTACCGCCCAGCACGGCTTTACCCAAGCCAATGCCGCCATCAACTCTGCCATAGTCCGTAGTATCAACTGTGTGCCAGCGGCCAAAAGCCAGCGGTTTATGCCATGCCAGCGGATTAGCACCAGTTACATTATGCACGGCAACAGCCGTGACATTGGCAGGTTGTGCCATTTTGGCCGTGCTAACGCAGGCGCTCAGCAGGCCGCCTGAAAGCGCAATGATCAACGATAGTCTCAGCATGGTGTTTCCTTTTGGTTTGCTCACTTGGAGTACCGCAGTGGTTACTGTTTTGAGCCTTTTACAACGCCGGCGTTACAGCATTATTGTTTAGTAATTAAATAACCGTCTGTAAGCTTTTGTAATAAATTATTCTTCGACTTATATGGGCGTAGCGCGATATAACGAAACTGACACTATTAGCAATCGTCGACTACACTGATTAAAATTTAATCAGGATGATTAAGTATGAAACGGCGCGATTTTCTCACTAAAAGCTCATTATTACTTGGTAGTAGTTTGCTGCCGGTGTCTAACCTGCTGCAAGCCAGCACAGCATTACCCGCGCTTAAAACCGCAGATTGGAAAGGCCTGCGACAACAGTTTGCGTTAACGCACGACTACATACATTTAGCGACCTTTTTGCTGGCGTCACACCCCAAGCCGGTGGCGGCAGCCATTGAGCGGCACCGAAAAGCTTTTGATGAAAATCCGGCCGATTACTGGCACAAGCATTTTATGACCATTGATCACCAGATTGCCGCTACAGCGGCAGAGTACATGGGCGGCGAGCCGTGGCAGATAGCGCTGACTGACAGCACCACTATGGGCCTGGCGCTGGTATACAGTGGCTTAAAATTACGCCCGGGTGATGAAATACTGCAAACGGTGCATGATCACTATTCCACTGATTTGTCCTTGCAGCTAAGGGCAGATAGAACCGGCGCTAAAGTACGCCAGGTTACACTGTACGATGATCCTGCCCAGGTATCGGTAGATGAAGTGGTTAGCAAGCTTAAAGCAGCAATTAACGCCAAAACGAAGGTCGTCGCGATCACCTGGGTACATTCCTCTACCGGGGTAAAACTGCCGGTGCGTTCTATTGCTGATATGTTGCATGAGTTGAACAACCGCAGGGCCGAAGCCGAGCAGATCGTCTTTTGTGTTGATGGTGTGCATGGCTTTGGTATTGAGAATGTGGATGTTTCAACGCTCGGTTGTGATTTCTTTATTGCCGGCACCCATAAATGGATTTTTGGCCCGCGCGGTACTGGTGTGATCTGGGGCAGCGAACGCGGCTGGCAGCATTGCAATGCAGTTATTCCAAGCTTTAGTCAGTCGTATGATGTCTGGCTCGGCGGCAGCAGGCAGGATCAGGTGCCCATAGGCGAGCACATGAGCCCGGGTGGGTTTCACTCGTTTGAACACCGCTGGGCGCTACCTGAAGCGTTTAAACTACATTTGCAACTGGGTAAAGCGGATGTCCAAGCCCGTATTCACCAGCTTAACAGCCAGACTAAACAAGGCCTTGCCAATCTGGCGGGGGTAAAACTGTATACACCTATGTCGCCGGAGCTATCTTCGGGGTTGGTATGTTTTGATTACAAACAAATGTCGCCGGAAGATGTGGTAAAAGCTATGCACAAAAAGGGCGTTATTATGAGCGCGACACCCTACCGCCAATCTTATGCCCGATTTGCACCAAGTCTGGTAAATAATGAGCAAGAAATTGAACAAGCGCTGGCTACACTAAATAGCGTATAGCCAGCGTTAGCTGTTGGCAGGCGCGAGTTATAGGGTGTTTAACAAGCTTGACGCTTTGCTCCGGTAGTCTGGCTGGCTGGTACTGTTAACCAACTTTTGCAGTATCAGCCGTGCTTCCTCTTTACGTTGTAATTGTACCAGGCACTCTGCCAGCAGGTAGTTTATTTCTGCATTAGTGCTATCCAATGCGAATGCCTGTCGCAACACCGGCAGCGCCTGATCAAACTGATGCAGCTCGAGCAAAGCTTTCGCCCGTGTTAATTGGATCCGGGGGTTGTTACTAAGCAGTTTATCCGCCTGAATGGCATACATCAGTGCTTGCTCAGCGTCATCAGTTAACAATGCGTTTGCCAGATTATTATATAGCCAGGGGTCGTCGGTAAATGCACCGGCATTCAATAGCTGCTGATATTGCTGTTTTGCTGCAGCATAAGAGTGATGATTAATATGATGCTCTGCCAGTAAACGACGCAGCCACACATTGTCAGGGTTGGCGCTAAGGTATTGCTCAGCTACTGTAACAAAAGGCTGATTATATTTTTCCTGCCGGGCTAATTCGTATAAACCGGCCCAGGCGCGGTTGAATAACGGGTCCTTGCTGATGCTGGTTTGAAAAGCAGCGAAAGCATCTGCACTGTTACCTGTTTGGTTGGCATACTCTGCGCGCAGTAAATAGGCATCGGCACTCTGGCCTGATTCGCCTTTTAGTGCTGTCAGCTGCTCTTTCGCAAGCGTGAGTTTGTTGTTCGCTATCAGCATGGCTATATATTCGTACTGATATACAGGTTGATCTGGTGAGAGCTGTAGCGCCGTAGCCAGGTTTTGCAGCGCCAGTTGCGGATGGCCAAGCCGTTGCTGAATTTTACCAAGCTGCAGCCAGTGTCCACTGCTCAGTTCAGGCAATGACTGAATCAGCTTTATCTTGTCTTCAGCTTGTGCCGTTTCGTTCAGAGCGAGTAAGACATCGACTTCCTGAAACAGTAGCTCTTTATCAAGAAACTCTTGTCGCAATGCCCGCTGCAGCAGATAGCGCGCGTCTGTCAGAGCGTTGGTTGTCAGATAATGACGTAGCAGCAAATCTACCGCAGGGCGGTAGTATTTCCGGTTTAGCATAGTATTCAGTCGCTGCTCGGCTTGTTGTGTTTTATTCAGCTGCAACTCCGTAGCGGCCAGTAAAACCGTTGTTGCCTGGTGGTAGGGCTGTTCTTTTAGCAGTGCTGAAAGTAACGTCTCAGCTTCTTGTATTTTGCCCTGGCTAATGTACAGATTAGCCAGTGTCAGCCTGCCGGCAAAGTGTTCTGGCTTTAGCTTTAATAGCTGCTGCAATGTCTGGTTTGCACTCTGGTACTGCTGCGCTTGTAACAGAATACCGGCATATAAGTTCAGGTAATCCGCATTATCAGGTGCCAGTGTTATCAGTTGGTGAGCTTTTTCCAAAGCAGCATCATTGTCGCCAATATCCAGCGCCAACAGAGCACCTGTTAACAACGTTGCTGGTGTATCCGGGCTTTGCTGTTTATTCAGCTCCTGCAGCGC
Source organism: Rheinheimera aquimaris (assembly GCF_020531985.1). GTDB lineage: Bacteria > Pseudomonadota > Gammaproteobacteria > Enterobacterales > Alteromonadaceae > Alishewanella > Alishewanella aquimaris. The sequence goes on from NZ_JAJAVQ010000004.1 coordinate 75,414, forward strand.
CAGCTCCGGGCCATATAACTGACGTTTTAAATCAGCATCCAGTGCAGCCAGTGTTGCATCAGCAGGAAACCGGGCCCGGATATCACTTAACATTGTTTCAGCTGTTTTAAGCTTGCCAGCGCGCATAGTAAGCAAAACATGCTGAGCCAGCAGTGGCACGGAGTTTTGAATATGCTCCTGATGTCTCTCCAAAAAACGCAGTGCCATGCTGGGTTCTCTGGTGCGTAAATAGTGTTCTGCAATCAATGCTATAGCATTTGAATCTTGCGGTTGCAGTTTAAGGTAAGCCTCTAAATCCTGAATTGCCTGTTCTGACGCGCCCAGCAGATAGTTCAAGGCTGCCCTTAAATACAGCTGTGCTGGCGCTGCCGCAAAGTAATCGGCTGGCAGCGCATTCAGATCGTCGCGTAGTGCAACAAAATTAGTGGTTTCTGTTTTGTTATCCAACACAGCGTTAAGTAGTAGCAAACTAAAGCGCAGATAGGCATCGTTCAGCCCCATATCCTGCAGCTTAAGTAAGAGTGGCCGGGCCTTGTCCGGCTGACCTACAGCGAACCAGGCGGCGCTCAGTGCCCGTAACACGAAGGGGTTGTCGCTCTGCAGCGCCAAAGCACGCTGATAATAATCAAGAGCAGCTTCAGGTTGCTGCTGCTGTTTGGCGAGATTGCCGAGTAGCAGCAGTGTTTCAATGTTTTGTGGGTCTTGAGCCAAGGTTTGCTGCAGTAAGTTATTCGCTTTGCCAAACTGACGTAATCTGATAGCCAGGCCTGCTTTGGCATTGAGCAAGGACGCATTGTCTGCAAACAGTTGTTCTGCGTTATCCAGTGCGGTGGCTGCTTCGGTGTATTTACCGTTTTCCTGATAGAGGTTAGCGCTGACCAACAGCCAGTTGAAGCGCTTGAGCGTGCTGAATACACCATACTTCTCAAGTTGCATCAGTCTGGATTCATCCTGAAATAACAGGTAGATGTAACTGAGCTCATCACTGAGCAGATTAACATCGGCACCGTCGGTTAGTGCGCCTTCCAACACATTTAACGCCTGTGCGAAGTGTTGCTGCTCTAACAGAATTTTGCCCAGTAAAATTTGAGCCGCTAAGTTATCCGGATTATCTTTTAATACATTACGTAAATGGATGCCCGCGCTATCAAATTGTTTCTGCTGGTACAGTTTTAACGCGTTCTCGTAATTATATTGGTTGTCGGCAAACAACTGGCAGGAGAAGACCAGCAGCAGTGCCAGAATAAAGCGAACAAACATTGAAACCTCTTATCTTTTCTTGCCGGAGTCGGCAAACTGTCCCTGTAAAGCAAATGAACAATAGCAGTAATAAGCAGATAAAAAAAAGGGGCCTGACGCCCCTTTTGTGCAGATTAGGCGCGCCGTCTGTAGAGCAAGCCAATCAGGCCTAACGAAAACAGTGCTATGGTGCCAGGCTCTGGTACCTGTACCGGCGTATCAGTGTTGTCTGGTACAAAGGTCTTAGTGGTGATGCTGGCAAATTTAATATTATCACCCAGACCATAATTGCCGCCGTTAAATACCGGATTATAAGCGCCGATTAACCAGTAGTTAGCGAAAGTACTGGTAATGCCTGTACCTTCAATAGAACTGTTGTTAGCAAATACATAAGGTGTATTAATACCAGTATCTTTATAGCTCGCGGTTTGGATGGCAGAATTCGCCACTTGTTGCCAGTTGACTGAACCGCCAGCGAAAGGGTTAGCCGCAAAAGCGCCTACTGATACCCAGCTGTAGCCGCTGGTCCAGCTGTTTGTCAGGCTAAGCAATTCAACAGGTTGCAAGAATTCCAGTAGGATAAAATCAAAGCCGCTGGTATTGTCTACCGCGTGTGAAGGTGAGCCGCTGTCGTTTCTGTTCCACAGTTGCACACCCCAATTAGAATCAAGGGTAACGCGGTTGGCAGATCTTACCGTAGATGTTGCGCTGCTGCTGTTAGAAGACCAGCCAGATAGTGTAGCGCTGTTGCCTGAGCTGGATTGCAGTGAAAGTTTGTTGGCGCCAGTTGCAGTTTGGCCGGTTTTAAAATTCCACGTTTCTGTGCTGGCATAAGCAGACAGTGAAACCGAGCAGAGCAAAATTAGTATGGATCTTAACATTTTCCATTCCCTACAGAGATAGACGACAGTGGTTTATCACAATTCCTAACATGTTAATGCAAAAAGCAGACCATTTCGTTAGCTGCTGATTCTCATTGATTTTTTTGATTCCGCATCTGGTCTAGTGTAAATAAAATTGACAGATCCTTTTTGATCCACAGACATCATACGCTACAAATCATGGCGCAGTATAAAGCTTAGCGCAAATATGATCTTGGCAGTATTAAAGCGCCGCATTGTTGTCTGCCGTAGCCAGTGCCACAGTGTAGCGCATTAAAGTGGTAGTTGTTTGGTTTATATGTTTTATATATGATTCGTATATTCAGAAGAGGGGGTTAACTTGGGTATCGTTAAAATTGCAGATGAACTGCACGAGGAAATTCGTAAAGCCAGTGGTGCTATGTCCCGTTCAATCAATGCTCAGGCCGAATTCTGGTTGAAAATGGGCATGCTCGCTGAGCTGAATCCGACATTAAATTATCAGCAGTTGACAGCAAGATTATTGCGCCAGGCTGATGTTACGCTTGCAGGAGAGATAGATGACCCCCGTTGTGCTTAAAACGCCAGACGAGATCAGCTTGCAAAGAGAGGCGGGCCGCCTGTTGGCGCAGGTGTTTGCCATGCTTGATGGTAAAATTGCCGAAGGCATCTCAACGCTGCAGATTAATGATCTGGCAGAGCGTTATATTGTCGATGAACTGCATGCCAGACCGGCAAGCAAGGGGCAGTATGGCTTTGCTTATGTGCTGAATACATCGGTAAATGATGTCGTCTGTCACGGTGTACCCTCTGCAGTGCAGCTACTGCGAAGTGGCGATATTATCAACGTTGATATTACGCTGGAAAAGCATGGTTTTATTGCAGACTCCAGTAAAATGTATTGCATCGGCAGCGTAAAACCAGACGCTAAAGCACTGGTTTATGATTGTTATCAGGCGCTGTGGTTAGGCATTAATGCTGTCAAACCCGGAGGTAGACTGGGTGATATAGGCTTTGCCATAGAGCAGTTTGCCAGGCGTAAAGGTTACAGTGTCGTACGTGAATATTGTGGCCATGGTATTGGCCGGGAAATGCACGAAGCGCCCCAGGTGTTGCATTACGGCACGGCAGGTAGTGGCATGATACTGAAACCCGGCATGGTATTTACCATTGAGCCGATGCTTAATCAGGGCAGCCATAAAGTAAAAACCAAAAAAGACGGTTGGACCGTCGTTACCCGTGACAAAAAGCTGTCCGCCCAGTGGGAGCATACGGTAGCAGTGACTACAACGGGTTTTGAAGTGCTGACTCTGCGTAGTGAAGAGCAAGCTCTATTTAATGAATAAACATAACTGGCCGCGTGAATAACAACATTTTCTCCGTTTTGACATCATGTTAGCCTGTCATTAGTTATTTCTCGGTAAGGGGCTTTAAATGCGCACAACTGCTATGCTGCTGTTTCTTTTGCCAGCTCTGGCATTGGCTGGTACTTCTCCCTGGCCTGAGCAGCCGGTATTAATGTTGCAGCCCGGTATGCAACAGGTTGTCAGTAAACAGGCGGCACTTGAACAATTGGCGGAAGGTTTTCATTGGGCTGAGGGCCCGGTGGCTGAACCTGATTCGGGTGATATTTTATTCTCCGATGTGCCGCAGAATACTGTGTATCGCTGGAGTGCACTTCAAGGCTTGACCGTTTATTTGCAGCCGTCTGGTTACACCGGTTTGTATCCGGACAATAATCTGCAGGAAGGCTCTAACGGACTGATATTTAATCATGATGGCCAGTTGGTGCTGGCGCAACATGGTGACCGGCGCCTGGCTGTGTTGCAAAGCAGTGCAGAGAAGCCGCAGTATCATACCCTTATCAGCCGTTATAACGGCAAACTGCTGAATAGCCCCAACGATGTGGTGCAGCATAGCAGCGGCGCTTATTATTTTACCGACCCACCATACGGCCTGAAAGGCGCAGATAAATCAGCGCAAAAACAGCAGAGTATTAACGGGGTTTATCGGTTGCAACGTGATGGCCAGATAACGCTGCTGGCAAGCCACCTGACCCGGCCGAATGGCCTGGCATTTTCACCGGATGAGCAATGGTTATATGTGGCCAATTCTGATCCTGCCGCAGCGCAGTGGTGGCGCTATCCGGTAAACAGTGATGGCACGCTTGGCGAAGGTAAATTATTTTTTGATGCTACCGCTGCAGCAAAAATGGCCAGTGGTTTGCCGGACGGGCTAAAAGTGCTGCCGTCTGGCATATTACTGGCTACCGGCCCCGGTGGGGTGTGGGTGTTATCGGCGAAAGGCGAGCATCTGGGTACGATACAAACCGGCGTGGCGGCGGCTAATGTGGCGTTAAGCGCTGACAACAGCTGGCTGTATATTACTGCCAGCCGTTATCTGTTGAGAATAAAGCTGCAGCAGGGTTAAACGTTACTGCCATCCTGCACGACCAGCAGGCTATAACGCGCACCCAGTGCCCACTGCCAGATTTTGGTTTCACCGGCTTGCAGTGGCAGTAACGCTGAACGTATTTTATTGCGTTTTAACCGGATAAATTTGTATCGCTTTATCCGGAACAGCAATTTACGGCTGTATTCATCAAACCAGGAACCGTTAAAGTGATGAATAGCGTAGCCGGGCTTGTCCTGTCTGGGCGTACAAAAATAATGGCTGGGATAAATCACGGCGTCAGCGGTAAGCTTAGTTGTCTCATCATCCCGGTAAGGTTTTACCAAGCCAAACTCCCTGCAGAAAATCTCACTTATTACACCTGTATTTGGCGTCATGTCATATTGGCCGTCTGCTGTGACAAACTGCTTGGTGTCATACGGGCGTAACAGTTTATCTATTACTATATTCTGCGCGCAGGCGCCCATAAGCGCCGTAACAGGTGCCAGACGGTTTTTAAATTTCTCAAAGCCGGTGACAAAGTTATGCTGGCGAAATACTTCTAAATCAGCAGTGACTTCCAGATCAGTGTCAAAATAAAATCCGCCGTACTGGTGTAGTGCGTAAAGCCGCAGATAGTCCGATACAAAAGCCCATTTACCTGCTGCAAAGGCTTGCTGCATATAGGTATTGTTCAGGGCTTTGACACTGTCGTTACTCCATTCAATCAGCTGGTAGTCCGGCAGGTGTTTTTTCCAGCTGGCAATACAGCGCTGCACCAGCTCAGGCTTTTCGGCATTTCCTACCCAGACGTAATGAATTATTTTCGGGATCATCAAATACACCACTATGGTTGTGTTTACCGGCGGCAATATAAAGCGGGCCCGGGCGGCAGATTGTATGACTTTGTAACGAAGCTGTTACCTCTATTACAAATGACAGAGTGGCCGTAATACCAAATACCGGGCAACCGCGACAGCGCCAGAGGGTGCGGTTATTCTGCGCTGTGCGGCTGAAGTTATGCTGAATCACCAGTGGTAATGTTATTTACTCTGTTTGAGTTATCCATAGATGTTGATTAATAGTTAAGCAGTGAAAACCGCTGCAAGCGTGGTTTTAACCATTGCACCGCATCATCAACACAGCTGTATACCACCGGTATGACCAGTAAACTAAGAAACGTAGAGGTGATAAGTCCACCAATGACAACGATGGCCATTGGTGCACGGAAACTCGGATCGCCGCCAATACCCAACGCGATAGGCAGCATGCCAGCCCCCATAGCCAGCGTTGTCATGACTATCGGCCGCGCCCGTTTGCGACAGGCATCTATAATGGCATCCCAGCGTTCTAGCTGATGTTCACGTCTGGCAATAATGATGTAATCAATCAGCAGGATGGAGTTTTTGGTGGTGATGCCCATCAGCATAATTAAACCAATCATTGCCGGCATGGACAGTGCTGAGTGGGTTAAAAACAGCGCCAGAAACGCGCCGGGTACAGATAAAATCAGCGCAGTAAGAATGGTAACCGGCTGCACAAAATCTTTTAGCAGCAAAACCAGCACCATATAAATGCAGCATACGCCGGTAAGCATTGCTATAGCGAAGCCGCTTGCCAGTTCGCCCATCATTTCAGCGTCGCCCTGTGTGGTTTGCGATACGCCCGGCGGCAAGGTTTTTAAACTGGGCAGCGCCATTACGGCTTGTTCTACCACACCTAACGGCAGGGTGTTTAGTTCTACATCAAAATTGATATTGCGCATGCGGTCAAAGCGCGTTATTTCTGTCGGGCCACTGCTTATTTCCAGACTGGCGACATTCTCCAGCGCGACCGGGCCATGAGCACCGGGTATTGGCAAGCGTTTAAAGGTGTCAAAATCTTCGCGGGCAATATCGCTCAGGCGCACCACTACCGGAACCTGACGCTCACTGAGGTTAAGTTTGGCTAAATCCTGTTGATAGTCTCCCGCTGTGGCGATACGTAAAGTGTCGGCAATGGCCGCTGCTGTAACACCCAGATCGGCGGCGCGGGCAAAATCCGGTTTGATCAGTAGCTCAGGCCTGACCAGGCTAGCGCTTGACGTAACGGCACCGATGCCCGGAATTGCCCTTAACTCCCGCTCAATTTGCAGCGCATGTTGCTGCAGTACGCGGCTGTCTTCGCCGGCCAGCACCAGCCTGTAGTTTTCGCTGTTGCCCATACCGACTTTAATTCTTGCGCCGGGCAGGGAGCGCAGAATTTCGCGTAGTTGTTGTTCAATGTCTTGCTTATGTACACCAGGCCTTTGCTTGCGATGGCTCAGGCTTAGTGTCAACACCGCTGAGCGAACACTGGCTGCTGTGCCGCCCGCGTCATCGGTGTCACCGGCATTACCACTGCCAATAGCGGTATAAATTTGTTGTACATGTTCATGCTGTTGCAGCAGTTGGCGTGCCTGTTCAGCCAGTGCCACAGTGTCCTGCAATTTTGTGCCGGGTTGCATAGTCAGCATAACCTGGGTCTGCTGGTTATCATCTGCTGGCATAAAGGCGCCGGGCAACGTCATCGCCAGCATTATGCCGGCAAAGAAAAATATTGCAGCCGCCCCCAGCGTTATACTTTTGTGCTGTAAGCAGCGACTTGCCAGTTTAAGGTAAGAGCGTATCCAGCCAGGTTCTGGTTTAAGCTGCTGGCTGCTCTGTTGCTTGGGTGAGCGCAACAGGTAGGCCGCCATCATCGGCGTCAGCAGGCGGGCAACCAGCAAAGAAAACAACACGGCGATGGCTGCAGTCCAGCCAAACTGCACAAAGAATTTACCAATGACGCCGCTCATAAAGGCGGTAGGCAGAAAAACTGCGACCAAGGTAAAAGTGGTTGCGACCACGGCCAGACCAATTTCATCGGCAGCTTCCATTGCTGCCTGAAACGGCGTCTTACCCATTAACAGGTGACGCTCAATATTTTCTATTTCTACAATGGCATCATCTACCAACACGCCAATCACTAAAGACAGTGATAACAACGTTACAGTGTTCAGCGAAAAGCCCATCAGGTGCAGCACGAAAAAGGTGGGAATGATAGACAGTGGCAGAGCGACCGCGGAAATGAAAGTGGCCCGCCAATCGCGCAGAAATAAAAATACGACTATTACCGCCAACAGTGCGCCTTCATACAACAACTGCATGGAGCCGGCGTAGTTCTCTGCTACTGGATCAATCAGGTTAAATACTTCGGTTACACTGATATCCGGGTGCTGTGTTTGCAACTGCTGCAGTGCAGTCTGTACTCCCTCGGCCACTTCAAGTTCGCCATAACCAACAGCACGGGTTATCTCAAAGCCCACCACCGGCTGGCCATTCAGAAAAGCGGCAGAACGTTGCTCTGCGGTGGTATCGGATACGGTGGCTATGTGATCCAGCCGGATACGGCGGCCATCCGTTAAACTGATTTCCATGGCGGCGAACTGTTCTGCCGACTGCACGGTAGCTAGGGTGCGGACCGACTGCTCCATACCGCCAATATGGGCGCGCCCGCCAGCGGCTTCCTGCTGTACTAGGCGTAATTGGCGTGAAATATCAGCTGCTGTGGTGTTGAACGCCAGCAGGTTAGCGAAATCCAGTTCGACCCGGATCTCCCGCTGAACACCGCCGACCCGGGTTACCGCGCCGACCCCTTTTACCGCCAGCAGCGCTTTGCTGATGTCGTTGTCGACGAACCAGGATAATGACTCGGTATCCATTCTAAAAGAGCTAAGGCTGTATGTCAGAATGGGGGAACCAGATAATTCTTCTTTTTTAATTACCGGATCACGTATGTCTGTTGGCAGGTCAGAACGAATGCGGGCGACAGCATCTCGCACATCATCAAGGGCTTGTTGTATCGGGCGCTCCAGCCGGAACTCGACTGAAATACTGGCTTCGCCGTCGCTCAGGTTGCTGTAAAGGTGCTTTACGCCCTGAACTGTGGCCAGAGAACTTTCTATTTTGCGTACGACATCGGTTTCAAGCTGCGACGGTGAAGCCCCTGGCAGTTCTACAGTGATGGTAACTGTGGGTAAGTCCAGATCGGGTAAGTCCTGAATTTTCATCGCGCGAAAGCTAAAAATTCCGGAAAATGTGAGTAGCACAAACAGTAGGATAGCCGGCGTGGGGTTACGTATAGCCCAGGTAGAGATATTTAAATTCATTTTGTACTCCGGCTACATCGCTTCGTCTGATGAAGCGGTTAGCGTCGGCCCGCTCATAATGGGTTTTACAGGCAGTTGTGTGGTGAGCTGGTGGGGAACAACTTTCACCAAATCGCCATCACCGAGAAAAGCCCCGCCTGTTGCAACTACCTGATCAGCCGGTGTAATGCCGTTGGTAATTTCAACTAAATCAGCTGTGCGACGCCCGGTGCTTACTTTAGTTTGCCTGACTCTGCCGTCCGGGCCTGCACGCATTACATAGCTAAAACCATCCCGCAGTTGAATGGCGCTTTGTGGCAGTGTTAGCACCTTCGACGTCCCCAGCTCAAACCAGCCACGGGCAAAGCTGCCGGCTTTGGTATTACTGCCTAATGGCAGGTCGACATACACCGTCCCATTACGGCTTTGAATATCCACTACCGGAGCGACAATCCGTACAATACCAATAATGGTGCTGCCGCCAAGCGGCGTGATATGCACGCGCTGGCCCGGTTCGAGCTTCGCCAGATCTGCGGCGGCCACTTCTGCCCGCCATTCCAGCCGGCTGCCCCTGATCAGCCTGAACAGCTCCTGGCCTGCAGGCATTACTGCACCTACTGTGGCAGCTCTGGCTGAAATAATACCGTCATCGGGTGAGTACACCTTAGTATGCTCAACACGTAATTGCTGTATATGCACCAAAGCCCGGGCTGACTGCAGCCGGGCCCGGGCCGCTTTTTCAGTAGTGATGTACTGCTGGATTTGCTGCGAAGACAAGGCTCCGCTTGCTTGCAGCTCTGCAGTGCGTTTCACATCAGCTGAGGCTTCCGCCAGCAGGGCTTCTGCTTCTGCCTCTGCTGCCAGGGTTTGAGCCAGATCAGCCTGCACAGTATCTGCATTGAAGCTAGCCAGCAGCTGACCATGCTTGACGCTGTCTCCGACGTTAACCAGCACTTGATCCAGCTTTAAGCCATTTGTTTCATTGCCGATACTGGCTTCCTGCCAGGCACTGATATTGCCGCTGGCAGATAATATGGCTGGCAACAGTGCAAGTTGAGGGCTGACGACACTCACGGTCAATGTTGGCCTGGAAGTTGTGAGCACCTTATTTGCCGGTGTGTCAGCATGGTCTGCTGCGATAATGATGCTGGCCGTGATGGCGACGATCAGTGCAGTACCAAGCAATACAACCTGATGAGACCTTTTCATGTTCTGCTTCCTTAATCTGGTTGTTGCCTCAGGCGGTTGAAGGGGTGTGAAGTTGGGATATATGCCTGAAACCTGCGTTACTGTCCGGTAGTTTGCCTTTCCGCAAACTTACTGGCGGAAAAACAGTAAAAAAATGTATTGGTAAGTTTTAGGTAAGTCTGGCAGCGGATGATGAGGATACTTTTTGCTCACTTTTCATCTGACAGGAACTTATCTATGCACTCAATTATCTCAAGCTTGTTCTGGAAGCCTCAGTTGCCAAAACGCACAGCGGTGTTATTAGTTGCCGGTTTTAGTTTGGTACCGTTAACGGTTACTGCCCAGCAAGCAGATGACAATGCGTCGTCATGGGGACTAGGCCTGGCGGTGATGACCAGTCAGAAGCCGTATAAGGGAATTGATCGCGATAACAAAGTATTGCCGATACTGAGTTACGAGAACCGCTATGTCCGTTTAAGTGGCCCTGAGCTGGCGTTTAAGTTACCAGGCTACCGTTTTAGCGAGTCAAACCGGTTAAACTTCAGTGTAATTACCAAGTATGACTTTACGGATTACGAGCAAAGTGATGCACCTGTACTGAATGGCATGCGGGACCGTGACGGTGGCTTCTGGGCCGGGTTTAAGGCAGAGTGGCAAAATGATCTGGCAGATATCAGCGGCGAGATCCTGACTGAAGTTGCTGGCGACAGTGAAGGCCATATATTGAATTTTGGTGTTGAGAGAACCTGGCATTTTGCGAAACAGTATATGTTTACACCACGGGTTGTGGTGAGTTTACTGGATAAGAAATATGTCGATTACTACTACGGCGTTACAACTGAAGAAGTAACCGCAGACCGGTCTTATTATAAAGGTGAGGCAGGTGTGAATGTCGAAATGGGAGTACGGGTCGGTTATATGTTTAAGCAAAAGCATTTTATATTCTTTGATGCCAGTGTGACGAGTCTGGCAACAGAAATAAAAGACAGTCCCCTGGTTGACCGCTCTACAGAGAACCGGGTGTTTCTTGGTTATATCTACAACTTCTGATGAATCGTATTTTGCTACTTGAAGATCATGAACGCTTAGCCCGGCTAATTTGTGAGGGGCTGGCACCTGCCGGCATAGTCGCAGATGTGTTTAGCCGGATAGAGCATGCACTGGTGGCGTTGCAGCAAGTACCTTATCAGGCATTGGTGATTGATCGTGGTGTACCGGATGGCGATGGCTTATCGCTGCTACGACGGCTGCGCGATGCAGGCAATACTATACCCTGCCTGGTACTGACTGCTCGCACTGCATTGAATGACCGCGTTGAAGGTCTGGACGCCGGCGCTGATGATTATCTGGCCAAACCTTTTGCCATGGAAGAAATGGTGGCGCGGGTGCGGGCGCTGCTGCGTCGTCCGGCTGAGGTACGTTCACTTGATCCACAGTGCGGCGATTTAATCTTGCGCCCGTCAGACAGCCTTATGTGCTGCAACGACAACTGCGAGACGCTGGCGCAGGCAGAGCTGCAAATTATGTTGTTACTGGTACGCAGATGCAATGAATCAGTACGGCACGGCGCTTTGGAGGCGGCAGGCTGGGGCTTCAGCGACGCGGTGACGCCCAATGCACTGGATGTGGCATTACACCGGTTACGGCGTAAACTGCGGGCTATTGGTTCGAAGCAGCAGATAGTGAATATCAGAGGTGTGGGCTATGCGCTTCGTGACAATGCATCTTTTCAATAGTTTGCGACTGCAGGTATTACTGTCGTATCTCGGCGGCATGGTCCTGAGTGTAATATTGCTGATGTTGGCTACCATGATGGTGTTGCAAGATAATACACTTGCCAGAATGGACCTGGCCGATGCGGTCGCCGGAATAGCTGATGATATCAGGTACGACGACAATGGCACGCCGATTGGCTTTGCTGCAAAAGTAGAGGACGTGACATGGCTGTTTGACAGCGTTTCGCATGAAACGGCTTACCGGATACTGGATGAGGCAGGTAACGTGGTGTTGCAATCGGGTACCGGCAAGTCTGTCTGGCCAGAGAACGAAGCATCGCTCAATCTGACGCGTGGCCGGTTTGATTTTGAGTATGATGGAATTACTATGCATGGTGCAACGGAGCCCGTTATACACAATGGTAAAATCTGGTATTTGCAGCTTACCGCCAGCACAAGGTTTATGGAGCTTATGCACCGCCATATTGCACTGCCGCTGGTGGGGGCGGGTGTTACGCTGTTTAGCGTAGTGTTGCTGCTCGCTTTTGGTCTGTTCGCTTATATTACGCTGCGCTATACCCTAAGGCCGCTAAAAGATATATCTCAATCTGCGTCCACTATCTCTCCATATTCTTTGGATGTTCGTTTGCCAGTTAAAGGTGTACCTACCGAGCTTACACCGTTGGTAAACAGTTTTAATCAGGCGCTTGAGCGGCTTGAGTATGGTTATCGTGTGCAGCAAGAGTTTTTGGCTACTGCGGCGCATGAGCTAAAAACTCCACTGGCATTAATCCGTGCCCAACTTGAGTTGATGCCAGACACAGAACAGCGTAACTGGCTGCTACACGATGTGCGTTATATGTCGCGTCAGGTGCAGCAATTATTATTGCTGGCAGAGGCCAGTGAACGGCTGAACTACAAATTTATAAAGGTTGATGTAACTGAAATTGCTGCTGAAGTAGTTGCCTATTTGCAGCGCATGGCGGACAACGAGCAAGTGAAACTGCGTTTAGAGCGGCATATTGCAAGCCTTATATTGCAGGCCGATAAGGGGGCTTTATTTACATTACTGAAAAACCTGCTTGAGAACGCCATACAACATTCGCCTGCCGGCTCAGTCGTTTCAGTCGATGTATTTTCAGACAGCATTGTTGTACGTGATCATGGGCCAGGCGTGAATGACGCTCAGCTGCTGCAGTTGTTTAAGCGCTTCTGGCGTTCCGAACAAAGACGGGATAGTGGTGCCGGTCTGGGGCTGACTATTTGCCGCGAAATTGCACTGGCGCACGAGTGGTCGCTTATCGCGAGTAAAATGGAACCAGGATTACAGTTTCGCTTGTCCTTTTCTCTGGATTAGCAACGTTTACATTGTCAATTTTCAGCAGAGCTGCATTTAGCCGTTTGTCAGGTGCCCACCACACAATTACGGCCTTTTGACTTTGCCTGATACAAAGCTTCATCTGCCCGCTGGATCAGGCTGTTAAGATTATCAGCAGGTTGGCATTGCGCTATGCCAATACTGGCGGTGCAGGCGGGTACTGAAGGGGCTTGCACTGTATGTTGCTCCAGCACCAGACGGATACGCTCTGCCAGCTCGTAAGCATCATTGAGCTTGGTGTCAGGTAAGACAATAAGGAACTCCTCACCGCCTATGCGGCCGATAAAGTCGGTTTTTCGTAAAAAAATGCTAAAACTGTCGGCTGCTGTTTTCAGTGTGGTGTCGCCGACCTGATGACCAAAGTTATCATTAATACTCTTAAAGTGATCCAGATCCAGCATCATAATACTGAGTGGTGTACTCTGTCGGCTTACCCGCGCTATTTCAACCTCGAGGATACGCATAATTTCACGCCGGCTAAGTAAGCCCGTCAGCTCGTCTGTTGTTGCCATTTGTTCCAACTGTGCGGTGCGTTTACGTACTTCCGCTTCCAGATGTTGGTTAGCTTCTGCCAGTTTTCTTTCTGCTTTTACCAGTTCAGCTATAGTTACCTGCATTTGACGTTTACCCGGCAAACTGATGGCCTCGGGCAGCAGGCGCCACAGCATAATGGCGGTCATAATGGAGATCACACCGGTCAGGCTTTTAACAATACCGTGAATATAATAGTAACCATGCCATACATTGATAATGCCCAGCAGATGCGTTGCGCCGCAAAAAAAGATAAAGCCTGCAAACATCAGAAACATACTGCCAAAACGTAAGTCATCGCGGGCACGTACCAGTCGGACCAAAGCGGCTGGTATCAGCATATAAGCAATAAACGTCAGTGCGTCACCGCCGACATGTAGCATCAGTAAGTCTGGCCGCCATAGCAGGCAGTGGCCATGTGGCATAAAATTGCCGTTAAATAAGTCGGTTAGAATAGCCATTGTTCAGTCCCTGTAAGCAGCTGCTGATACTGAGCTTAGCCAAAAAGCTGAACAATGTAGTAACAACCGAAACAAAAGATGTACAGATGGCAGATCTAAGGGCGGTGAGCGGGTCGGCAGACCGCTTCATTCCCAGCGGGCTTCGCCTTCGCTGATATTGAATTCGATTGCCTCGCCACTTGCGGTTAGCTGCATAACCTTTTTCGGTGAACCATCTGCATTTAGCTCAACCAGGCCAACACCTGAACGATTAAGCAAGCGCTCACCGGCCTTGGCGTTATCGGGTTTATGCGGCACAATTTTCATCCGTCGCCGCTTGGTAAACCAGTTTAGTGGTGACCGTGGTGAATATAGCCAGCGGTTTAGCCGGTCGAGCACATCCAGTAAGCGCGGCGGAAACTGGTTTTTTAAGCCGCTGCTGGTTATCTGCCAGATATCCGGCCCTTGTTGCTTTGCGCGCAGGTTAACTTCATAGACGAAGGAGTAATGTACATCACCGGATAAAATAACAAAGTTCTTCGGTGTTTTCGGGTGGCGAAAAATATTGATAAGGGCATAGGCGGTGCCGCGGTGCGCCATCCAGTTTTCAGCATCGACCAGCAGTGGTTTGCCGAAAAAGGTAAACACTTTCTGAATACCTTCAATCAACTTGACGCCGAAAACCGGCGCCGGCGCAATCAGCACCACTGCATCATGACCAATAAGATCTTGTTGTAATTCGGTAATGGCTTCCCAATCGAGCAAACCAGAGGGTTTACTAATTGACACCTCTGAGCGCCAGCGCCGGGTGCGTGTATCCAGTACCAGCAGCGGCGGTTCGGTTGGCCACTGATAGTGCCATTGTTCAAACTTCAGCAAGCGGGTTATAAACTGCTGATGCAGATCTGAGCCACTTTGTTGCAGGGCTTGTTCGGCGTTATCCAACATGGCGTTGTCGAAGGTTGCGGGGGTATTACCCCAAGCCTGACACAGCAGATAGCTTATCAGCGCATTACCGATAATGCGCCGTGAGAAATCGTGGCTGTAAGCCGTTTGCTCCCATTCTGCCGTCAGATTCCAGTCGTCGGTCACATCGTGATCGTCGAATATCATTGCGCTGGGTAAGTGCGCCAGTACGCGTCGCACTTTGCCAAGCCCGCTGGCGAACTGCCGAATGATCTGCTGATGTTCGTCATAGGTTTGGCTTTGCTCGTCAGTCAGCTCGTTCGCTATTTCCGCCTCTAGCTGTGTCGCATCGTCCAGCCAGCCCGCCGGCGACCATACCAGCAGGTACATACCCAGCATTTCAGCCAGGCTCATCAAATGGTTGCGGGCGTTATCCGAGGTGAAAACCGGCTTTTTTGCACCTTTGAAGATCTGCGTAATAACAGCCTGGCTGCCTTCAGTTTTCGGCAACAGGGTGTCGCGGCGGTAGTAATAAGGTTTGCTGCTGTGCAGTTCTGAAGCCTTTGATACTGCCGAGCAGGGTAAGCTTTCGTCATTAAAATCGAGTCGTTCTACCAAACGGTGTATGGCTCTTAACATCGGTGCTGCGACATCATCAGCATAAATCTGGTCGCCGGTTAACATTAATAGTGCCGGCCACTGCTCTATTTTATGTTGCTGCAGATATAAATCTGCCGCCAGCAAGCCGTCATCACTGGGATAATGCGGCTTACGGCAGGAACCATGTAACAACCGTTGCAGTTTGGGTAGGAGTATAAAACAAGGATAGCGGTGACCGGGGTACACCAGATCCGGCGCCCAGTGCTGCCAGTCCTGCCAGTTATTCTTGGCATCTGCTGCGGCCAGCTTAAGGTCGTAGTCAATACGGCAGCCAAGCGGCAGCGGGTCGGTAACAGGGATATGGATCAACTGCAAAAAAAGCTTACCGGCACAGCGGACACTGCGACAGTGCTGGCGCATTTGTCCACTGTCATAATCACGCTGAGCCTTGCCTTCCGGCATAAGCGTTAACTGTAATTGTACCGGCTCGCTGGTTGCCAGCCACAGTGTGATGCTGTCAGGCGTAACCGCACGTAGTATCGGCCCTGCCAGCACCAGTGGCAGGCTATTAGTTTGCGTTGTTGCTTTTGCAGTTGCCACAGGGCTTTTAACGCATCGTCACAAATTCTTCTGCACTGGTGGGGTGCAGGGCAACGGTATTATCAAAGTCGGCCTTAGTTGCCCCCATTTTTATTGCGACAGCAAAACCCTGTAGTACTTCGTCCATACCTTCACCAATACCATGCAGGCCAACGACTTTTTCATCCGCCCCGGCGCACACCAGTTTAAAGCGGCTAAGCGCCCGGTGTTCGGTCACGGCGTTATACATAGCGGCAAAGCCGGAACGATATACTTTTACCGCTTCGTCACCGTATTTTTGCCGTGCTTCATGCTCTGTTAGGCCAATAGTACCGATTGGCGGATGGCTGAATACCACTGTTGGGATCAGGCTGTAATCCATATGGGCATCGGCAAGTTCCGGGTTAAACAGGCGCTCTGCCAGCAAGCGGCCGGCTTTCACCGCGACAGGTGTCAGCTGTGCTTCACCGGTAATGTCACCGACGGCATAAATGCCTTTTACATTGGTGTTCTGGTATTTGTCGGTACGGATGTAACCATCTGCATCGGTTTTTACACCGGCAGCAGCCAAACCCAGCTTGTCAGTGGCAGGCTCTCTGCCTATTGCCCAAATCAGGCAGTCAACATTGGTAAATTGTATGCCGTTATCCAGATTGACAGTCAGGATACCATCACTGACTTTTTCAACACTGGCGACATTGCTGTGTGTATGCAGTCGCAGCTTATCCTGTGTCATCCTTTCAAGCAGCATATCAGTAATGTCTTGATCAAAATTTCTAAGCGGCCGGTCTTTACGCACCAGCAGATGGGTTTCAGTACCCAAAGCGTGTAATACACCGGCAATTTCCACTGCGATATAACCGGCACCTATTACCAGTGCTTTTTTCGGCTGTTTGGACAGCGCAAAGAAGCCATCAGAATCTATACCATGTTCGCTGCCCGGAATATCCGGTCGTGACGGCCGGCCGCCGGTGGCGATGGTAATATGATCAGCTGTTATATGCTCACCGTTTACCTCAACCGTATGCGGATCAATAAAGCGGGCAAAACCTTCAATGTAAGTGACATTATTGTTGGCAAAGCCTTTTTGATAGCTGGCGTGAATACGCTGAATATAGGCTTCGCGGTTTTTTACCAGGGTAGCCCAGTCAAAGTTGTTCTGTGTAATATCAAAGCCATAGTCGGGGCTGTATTTCAGTGCTTCTGCAATATGCGCACCGTACCACATTACTTTTTTTGGCACACAACCGACGTTCACGCAGGTGCCACCTACTACGTTTGCTTCCACTACCGCGGCTTTGGCTCCGCGCATAGCGGCACGGTTGGCACTGGCAATGCCGCCGCTGCCGGCGCCGATAGATAAGTAATCAAAATGACGGGTCATAATACAGTTCCTGAGAAGATACTGTACTGTGTTATAGGGGTTAGGTAGGGGTTTTACAAGCCCGGGGCAACGCCGCCGGGCTAATGCTGCAGAATATCGGCTTTAGAATTATAACTTCTTCAAATCGATAGCATTGGCAAGCTTTAACATGGTGCTCTGCGCTGCGTTATCACCACTTAACGTGATCATCGCACCTCCAGGGGTAACAAACTGAATTTCCAACTGGTCGCCGTCTACTTTCTGTACCGCCTGAATACCCTGGATCTTCGTCAGCTTACCGCCAGACATGGCGATCATCGATGGATTACTTAACATCATGGAAAACGCCTGTAACATCGGCGAGTCCATCATCAGCTGCATTTCAATGCGCTGCTCATCATTGTAATAAACCCGCGACGCGGTGATACCGCCGCCAAACATTGCAGCGCCGGCCACTTCGCTGCTGGCTTCATCGGCTTCCCAGCCTGAAGGGGCATCAGGGAAGGCACTTTTTACCTGCTCACCTTTTTCCTGCCGGATCAGGGTGCTGGCATAATCCAGTTGCGCTATCGCTTGAGACAATTCGCCAGCTTTGTAGTGTTTGGTTGCAGCAGCGATAGCTTCGTTAATTTCGGCATCGCTGGCGCTTACACTGAGGCTTGCACATAACAGGCTGATAAAAATGGATTTTTGCAACATTTTCATTTAACTTCATTCCTTTGATTAACAAATTCTGCACAGTATAGCTAAGTGATGGCGGCACTGCCAATAGGCTTGTCAGCCGCGGCCTGCTGACGCCGGATTGATATTGAACGGGATCGCCCCAACATCATCTGCATTATTGCGCTAAACAGCTAAGGTTTATTATGTCTGCCACTGAAAACATCCTGTTGTCCTTTACCGGGTTACCTCCTTTTTCCAAGATCCAGCCTGAACAGGTAAAACCTGCAGTCGAGCAGGCGATAGCACAGGCGCGCGCCGCTGTAGAGCGTGCGGTAGAATTGCCGCAGGTAAGCTGGGCGACATTGATTGAACAGCTGGAGCAAGATGCTGAGCGTCTGGGTAAGCTGTGGTCGCCGGTGTCACATATGAATTCTGTCGTCAATACGCCGCAGCTGCGCGAGGCTTACGAGAGCTGCTTGCCGCTATTGTCAGAATACAGCACCTGGCTTGGGCAGCATGAAGGTTTGTATCAGAAATACCAGCAGCTGGCGCAAAGCGCAGAATACAGCGGCTTAACGGCGGCGCAGCAAAAAGTGATTCAAAACGCATTACGTGACTTTAAGCTGTCGGGTATTGGTTTATCGACCGAGAAAAAGCAGCGCTACGGGGAAATACAAAGCCGCTTATCCGAGCTGAGTTCTACCTTCGCCAATAATACGCTTGATGCGACGCAGGCCTGGTTTAAACATATCACCGATGAAGCTGAATTAGCGGGGCTGCCACAAGATGCCAGGCTGGCTGCGGCGGAAGAAGCCAAAAGCCGTGACCTGAGCGGTTGGGTATTTACGTTAGAGTTTCCAAGCTATATCGCCATCATGACATACGCAGACAAACGCGAGCTGCGCGAAGCAATGTACAGTGCCTATTGCACCCGGGCATCTGATCAGGGGCCGACAGCCGGTCAGTTTGATAACAGTGCTATTATCGAAGAAACGCTGGCGCTTAAACACGAACTGGCGCAATTGCTGGATTTTAATAACGCAGCTGAAGAGTCACTGGCTACCAAGATGGCGCAAAGCCCGGCACAGGTGCTGGATTTCCTGCACGATCTAGCCCGGCGTGCCAAGCCGCAGGCGCAGCAAGACTTGGCCGAGTTAACCCAGTTTGCTCAAAGCGAGTATAAGGTGGCTGAGCTGGCAGCCTGGGATGTGACTTACTATGCCGAAAAGCTGAAGCAGGCAAAATATGCCATTTCGGATGAGCAGCTACGACCTTACTTCCCGGAGCATAAAGTGGTAGCGGGCTTGTTTACCGTACTGCATAAGCTGTTTGGTGTCAGTGTACAACAGCGCGATGGCGTTGATGTCTGGCACAGTGATGTGAAGTTTTACGATATTTTTGACAGCAGTGGTGAGCTGCGCGGCAGCTTTTATCTCGATTTATATGCCAGAGCGAAAAAGCGCGGTGGTGCCTGGATGGACGACTGTCAGGGCCGGCGCATTCTTGCCGATGGCAGTGTACAAACGCCGGTAGCTTACCTAACCTGTAATTTTAATAAGCCGGTGGGTGGAAAACCCGCGCTGTTTACCCATGATGAAGTGGTAACGCTGTTCCATGAATTTGGTCATGGTATTCACCATATGCTGACTAAAGTCGACGCCGCCGCAGTAGCTGGCATTAATGGTGTGGCCTGGGATGCGGTGGAGCTGCCGAGCCAATTTCTGGAAAACTGGTGCTGGCAAAGTGAAGCACTGGCTATCATCTCTGGCCACTATGAAACCGGCGAGCCGCTGCTGCAGGATTTGCTGGACAAAATGCTGGCCGCGAAAAACTTTCAGTCGGCAATGTTTCTGGTGCGTCAGCTGGAGTTTGCCTTATTTGATTTTCGCCTGCATGCCGAGTATGACCCGGGCCAGGGGGGCCGCGTGCAGCAAATGCTGGATGAAGTACGCAGTGAGGTGTCGGTGATTATTCCGCCACGTTTTAACCGTTTTCAGCATGGCTTTAGCCATATTTTTGCCGGGGGTTATGCGGCAGGCTATTACAGTTATTTATGGGCCGAAGTGCTGTCGGCAGATGCTTTTGGCCGGTTTGAGGAAGAGGGCATTTTTAACGCCGATACCGGGCGCGACTTTTTACGCTGGATTTTAGAGCGTGGCGGCAGCGCCGAGCCAATGGAGCTGTTTAAAGGTTTCCGTGGCCGTGAGCCAAGTAACGAAGCATTACTGCGGCATATGGGCATTGCCAGTTGAGTAGCAGAATAGTGAATTAACAATTCATTGCCAATTCACTATTGCTCTGCCAAGCTGAATGTCGGACAGGAAGGAGACACTATGCGCACCAAGTTATTGATACTTATTATGACGCTGGCTGTGGCGGGTTGTCAGCAGGGCCAGGCAGCAAACGGCTCAAATGCTGAGCGCTTGCCACCAGAGCCGTTGGTAGAACCGATTGACCCACAAACCAACCCGGTTGCAGCGGTAAAAGCGAGGAAACAGCAAATGGCAGATCAAGCAAGCTTACCGGTCATGCGGGCAGAAATAATGGCGCTGATTGGTGAACCCGAAGCCGACAATGTTCAGCAGTGTAAGGTGGTTGGCTTTGGTAGTAAGCCCTGTGGCGGCCCCTCAAGTTATATTGCGCTCTCAACGAAAAAGGGTGATGAAAGCCAGATAATGGCCCTGATCAGTAAATACAACGCTGCGGTGAAATCAGAAAACGACCGCTTGGGTCTGATGTCTGACTGCGCTGTGGTGCCTAAACCCGCAGTGGTACTGGAAAATGGCGTTTGTACGTTAAAAGGCACAGGTGAGGCGCCGGCGTTTTAAGCGCTTTTACCTTGGTAACACAGCAGAACTGGCATTGATATAGGGGCAGCAGTTACACTGTTGCCCTTATTTTTGAGAGATGGATAACCTGGTGCAAACTGCTGAATCTTTCCAACAAATTTATCAGCGTGCCTGTGATCGCAAAGGCGGCGCTACGGCACTGGAAGCGCTGCTTGGGCAAAGTGCAACTGCTGCTGATATTGCCGCGATACCCGATAACCTGCTGCTTGGTGAACTGACGAAAAAAGTGTTTCAGTCCGGCTTTGTCTGGCGGGTCGTCCGGCAAAAGTGGCCGGGCTTTTGCGAAGTGTTTTTTGATTTTGATATCGAAAAAATGCTGCTGATGAGCGATGAAATGCTTGAAGCCAAAGCGCGTGATGAGCGTATTATCCGAAATGCAGCCAAGGTGTTTACCATTCGTCACAATGCCATGATGATTGACGATATTGCCCGAAAACACGGCAGTTTTGCCCGCTTTCTGGCCGACTGGCCTGTCAGTGACATTACCGGTTTGTGGGCGTATCTGAAAAAACATGGCGCCCGTCTTGGCGGCAATACCGGCCCCTATGCACTTAGGGCTATAGGCAAAGATACTTTTATTCTTAGCGACGATGTTGAAGCTTACCTGCGCGCAACTAACGTATTTGACGGTGGTGTCAGCAGCAAACGTAGTCTGCAGCAGATACAGCAGCAGTTTAACCTGTGGCAACAGCAATCTGGCCGTAGTATGCAGCAGCTAAGTCAGATTATTGCGCTAAGTGTTGGTGAAAATGTGGTGGGGATGCAGCGTTAATGGCGTTTAGCATTTTACAAAGCCTGGAGCTTGATCGCAGCTATGCCGACAGCCTGAAGCAGCAGTTTGGCCTGACCTTGACCGAAAATGCCAACGGCTGGCATCTTGCCTGGCAGCATGGTGCTTTAGTGCTGCGCCATTCAGAGTTACCGAAGCAGGGCGATATTGTCGTCGATTTTGCCGGTGGTGCTGCCAGTTACCGCCGCCAGCACGGTGGTGGTAAAAGTGAGGCCATTGCTAAAGCCTGTGGCTTACAGAAAAAACGCGACGTTACTGTACTCGACGCTACTGCCGGGCTTGGCCGCGATGCGTTTGTGCTGGCAAGCCTTGGCGCGAGCGTGACACTGGTTGAACGTAACCCGGCCGTTGCGGCACTGTTGTACGATGGTTTGCGCCGTGGTGCGCAAACAGCAGAACTCAGTTGGTTACCAGAGCGTATGCAGCTACTGCACTGCAGCGCGCTGCAGGCGCTTACCACACATGCAGCAGTCGATGTGGTGTATCTGGACCCAATGTTTCCACCGCGGGACAAAACTGCCCTGGTGAAAAAAGAAATGCGCGCTTTCCATGATGTGGTTGGCAGCGACATTGATGCCGATGCGCTGTTGGTACCCGCGCTGCAGCTGGCGCAAAAGCGGGTCGTGGTAAAACGGCCAGGTTATGCTGAATATTTAGCGGGTGTTAAACCCACAATGGAAGTCGGTGGGAAGAATAATCGTTTTGATGTGTATATTAATGCAGCAATGTAATGCTATTTTGTCAGCAACTTATTTAACATTAATGATTTAACCTACGCTTAGCTAACAGGGGAGCAACCATGATTAAAACAGGCGATAAATTACCGGAAGTCAGTTTTTCTCAACTGACGAAAGAAGGCGTAATGAACCCGACCACCAGCCAGATCTTTGCCAATAAAAAAGTTGTGCTATTTGCCGTGCCGGGTGCATTTACACCAACCTGTTCTGCTGCGCATTTACCCGGCTATATTACGCTGGCCGATCAGATTAAAGCCAAAGGTGTCGATGCCATTGTTTGTACAGCGGTTAACGATGCGTTTGTCATGAGTGCCTGGGCGAAAAGTCAGAACGCAGAGGAAATCGTCTTTCTAGCTGACGGCGGCGCAGCGTTTCATAAAGCTATAGGCCTGACGATGGAAACCGGTGATTTTGGTGGCCTGCGTTCACAGCGTTATGCCATGATTGTCGAAAATGGCGTGGTGACACTGCTGAACGTTGAAGCACCAAAAACCTTTGAAGTCAGCAAAGCCGAAGTGATCCTGGCGGCGCTGTAAGCGTTATACCTGGGTTAACGCCGCTTTTATCGAAGGCCAGATCTCATCTGCACTGGCCTTATCTGCGTCGCTCAGGCTCTGGCCTGACAGTACCAGCACTTTACGGCCAACGCCGGCGGCTTTAGCGGCTTGCATGTCGGCTTTTTTATCACCCAGCATCAGGCTTTGTTTAGCATCAATGCCATATTTCTCAATGCCCTGCAGTAACATGCCGGGCGCTGGCTTGCGGCAATTGCACTCAAGCTGGTACGGAGGCTGCGCATTAACCGGGTGGTGCGGGCAAAAGAATACATCAGTTATATCGACACCGTTTGCGGCAAACTGCTGCTTCATCCAATCGGTCAGCTGCCAGAACTGTGCTTCACTGTAATAGCCTCGGCCAATACCCGATTGGTTCGTCACCACAATCAGCAAATAACCTTGCTGCTGCAGGTGACGGCAGGCGGCAAAGACGCCGTCAATAAACTCGAATTGCTCTGCAGTGCTGACATAGCCGTGATCAACATTAATTACGCCATCACGGTCTAAAAACGCGGCTTTAACTAACGGGGTATGGTTCATAACTGTTGCTCCGCAACCACTTTATCAAACATGGCTGTTACAGCGGCGACACTTATCTGCTGCATGATATCGGCGCCTTTTACCCGGGTGCCCCATTTTAGCTGATCTGCTGTTTTACCGTATTGCTGCAACAACGATTTATGATACACCTCGACCACATACTGGCGGAATAAATAGGGCCCGGTGCGGTCGGGGTTGCTGTGGCCGTACAGACCGATAACCGGTGTTCCTTCCGCAACGGCCATATGGGCAGGGCCGGTATCTGGTGCAAGCACCAGGTGGGTATGTTTTAACAATGCCTGCAGTTGCTTTAAGCTGGTTTTGCCGGTCAAGTCCGTTATCGGCTGTTTGGCCTGCGCTATTATTGCCTGGCTTAAATTACGCTCCAACTCGGTTGGGCCGCCGCATAACAGCACCGCGAAGCCTTGTTCAGTAGCATAATCTGCCAACGCGGCGTAGCGCTCCGGCAGCCAGTTGCGTTCGGCTTTCGAGGCTGCCGGGCTAATGATAAGGGTTCTGTTGTTGCCGGTGGCAGCCAGCTGCGCTTTGGCCCACTGCTCATCGGCGTTGCTAATCGGTAACTGCCATGACGGTGTTTGGCCGAGGGTTTGCTCAGTGACACCAATAGCCTTAGCAAACTGGCGAAACCCATCCAGCACATGGCTGCGAGGTGCCGGTTCAATACGATGGCGCATAAAAAGCGCATGCAGCTCTTTAGCGGTATGCCAGTCAAAACCAATTTTTTTGCCGGCGTTAATGCACAGAGACGCTACGTTAGCGCGAAAAGCGACCTGCATATGCAGCAATACATCAAAGTAATCGTGCTTAAGCGCTTGTTTCAACTGGCTGTAGGCTGCTTTGCCCTGTTTTTTGTCAAATACAACAAAGCGCACGCCGGGCAGTCCTGCCAGCAGCACAGCCTCTACCTTACCGATAACCCAGGTGATTTGTGCCTTTGGGTATTGTCGCTGAATAGCCTGTACCACAGACACTGCATTACACACATCACCAATTGCCGACAGGCGTAAAATACAAATTGATGTCAGACCTGCCGGGTTCCACTGCTTAACCACTTATTGCTTTCCCTGCAGATCCTGAATTTTACGGATAACTTTGCTGGTTGAACGGCCATCAACAAAGGTTAATACCTGTACCTCACCGCCATTAGCGATAACGACATCGGCGCCGACGATAGTATCCAGGCTGTAATCGCCGCCTTTGACCAGTACATCAGGCAAAATAGTGCTGATAAGCTGAAGCGGGGTGTCGTTTTCGCTTGAGTCATCGCCAAAAGGTACTACCCAGTCGACGCTGGCCAGACTGGCCAGCACTGTGGCCCGGTCTTCCAGTGAATTAATGGGCCGCTGCTCGCCTTTTAACCGGCGCACTGACGCATCTGAATTCAAGCCAACGACTAAACGGTCGCCCTGCGCTTTTGCCTGCGTTAGATAACGCACATGGCCGGCATGTAAAATATCAAAACAGCCGTTGGTAAACACAATACGCTCGCCGCTCTGGCGCGCAAAACGGATATGCTGTAGCACTTTGTCAAACGGCGTCTGGTAGAAGTCGCCCCGACGGAATAAATCTTTATTCAGTTTGGCGGCCAGCTCTTCCGGTGAAACCGTTGCGGCGCCGACTTTACCCACTACTATGCCAGCCGCCAGATTCGCCAGTTGTGTTGCATCGCGCAGCGACATACCGGCACTTAACATCACCGCCAACGTGGCAATAACGGTATCACCGGCACCTGTTACATCGCTTACTTCGAGCACCTGCGCCGGGAAGTGAAAATACTCATCGGCAGTGATAAGGCTCATGCCCTGCTCACTGCGGGTTAGCAAAATAGAGGCTAAATCGGCGTCGCGCATTAATTGCCGGGCGGAACTTAGCATGTCTTCGACCGAACCGGTTTTACCGCCTGCTGCTCTGAATTCATCTAAGTTAGGTGTAATAATATCGGCACCGGCATAAACCGATAAATCGTTTTGTTTCGGGTCGACCAATACGGTTTTACCGGCCGCTTTTGCCAGTTTAATCATGCCGGCAATATGCTGCAGCGAGCCTTTGTTGTAATCGCTGAACACTATCACATCATATTGGTGGTAAACGGCAGCAAAGTGCTCAGCCAGGCGCTTCGCATCTTCTGCACTGAAGGTTTCTTCCTGATCCAGCCTGACTATTTGCTGCTGGCGTGATACGACGCGGATTTTTGCAATAGTCGGTTTATGCTGCTGGCTAACCAGTTCTGAATGGATTTGCTCACCAGCTAACAGTTGCTGTAACGAGGTGCCTGCGCTGTCGTCGCCAATAATACCTAATAAGCCAGCTTTGCCATCCAGATGGGCGATGTTACGCGCTACGTTAGCCGCGCCGCCTGCTTTGTCTTCTATTTTGCTGATCTTCACCACCGGTACCGGTGCTTCAGGTGAAATACGTTGCGAGTCGCCGTTATAGTAGCGATCCAACATGACGTCACCGACCACCAGCACAGCGGCTGAAGACAAGTTTTGCAGCAGACTAAGATCAATCATCAGTTATTCCCTACGATAGCCAGATCCAGTGCTTCACATAACCAATGGCCGATAAACATATGCACTTCCTGAATACGGGCGGTCTCATCGTTTTTCACAATAATAGGCAGTTTGGCAATATCTTTTACCAGACCACCATCACGGCCGGTTAATGCTACTGTGTAAGCGCCAAGCTCATTGGCTGCTTGCAGCGCCAGATTAATATTCGGGCTTTTGCCGGACGTTGTCAGGCCAATCACCACATCCTGCGGCCTTACCAGACCACGGACCTGACGTTCAAATACGCTGTCGAAGTGATAGTCATTGGCATGCGCGGTCAGAATAGAGGTATCGGTCGTTAACGCTATTGATGCCAGTGGGCCGCGCTCTGCTTTGTAGCGCACCATAAACTCGGCCGCCAGATGCTGGCTGTCGGCAGCGCTGCCACCGTTACCCATCCACACCACTTTGCCGCCCTGCGCCAGACATTGTTGTACGGCGGCAAGTAGTTGCATCGCTTCATCGAGATAGGCCTCTACTGTGGCAAAAGCGTCGCGATGGCGTTTTAAACTATCCAGAAAACTTTGGGTCATATTTGGCATATCAAGCTCAAGTCGGTGCACGGATGAGCTTATTTTAACGGATCTTGCTTATTGCAAAAGAAGTTTTTACTCGCGCGCTGTGCTTCGGTTAAGCTATTGCACCTTTTTATGCCGGTTTGTGCTGTTATACATCCCTATAATGTTGCAGTGCATCATTAAAACCAGAACGAATCTGATAAGACCCTGTTTGAATAACAAGGAGTGTTTATGGCAATCAGTGCTGTGCTGCCGCTTAAAGCCTGCGGCAGTTATGATGTAAACGATTTGAAGCGTGCGCATATTCTGTTCACGTCACTTAGCACCTTTATGGCACCTGGCCTTATCAGTGAATTGTTTATTGTGGTGCCCGAGCAGGAAGTTGAACTGGTTAAACAGGAGTACGCCCGCTGGCAGGCGCTGAACATCATAGTACTATCAGAAGATGAATTACTGCCTGAGTTTAAGCGTTATCCGAAGATGCGGGGTTGGCGTAAGCAGCAACTGGTCAAAATTGCTATCGCCGATAAGGTGGCGAATGAGTTTTACCTGACGCTGGATGCGGATGTGGTATGTTTAAAACCACTTACTGAACAGCAGCTTATTGTTGATGGTAAGGCGTTGTTGCAGTACGAATTACGCGCGCAGCATCCGAAATGGTGGCGCTCTTCCGCCCGGCTGTTGGGGATAAGCCCGGATATCGGCCCTGAGGGCATCGGTATGACGGTCACGCCGGCACTGATGTCCAGAACGATCAGCCAGCAGCTGATGCAGCAGTTAACGCCAAAAGCCGCCAATCAGAACTGGGTGGATATGTTGTGCTCGTTACATAACCCGTCAGATCCACGGAACTGGTGGATTGGCCGTTACCTGAAACTAAAATGGACCGAATATTCGCTGTATTATCTGTGCGCATTAAAGCTGGATATGCTGCATAAATTTCATGTAATTGCCGGTACCGAAACAGTACCTCAGCTACTGCTGATCCATGACTCACACCCGTACGAGCACTGGCAGGTAGCCGACAGCTTTGCCGCAGAAAACCCCGGCTTATTCTGTGTGGTGGGTAGTAAAACCCGCTTACCGCCAAAACAGGTGTTTGAGCGCCTGTCACCGTTTATTCAGCGGCAGCCGGACCCTTCATTACCGTTAGTGTTTGAGCAGGCGCATTAAGTTGTCAGCCAGATAACGACAGCATAGAAGCCGCCTAGGTAAAATAGCGTTTGTTAGGTAAAATGACGCGACATTAAAACGTAAAATGGAAAACATAATGGCACAACAGTTTAGCTTTCCTGTCTGGCTGATTAATCTGGATTCGAACCCGGAACGTTATAAATCTGCTGCTGAGCAGCTGGACAAGCTGGGGTTTCAGGCTGAGCGCTTTAGTGCCATTTACGGCAAAAACTTGTCGGAACAGGCCATTAACGCTTGTTACGATAGCAAACTGAACCGGGAAAAGTTTCGCCGCCCGTTGTCTGCCGGCGAGATTGGCTGCTACTTAAGCCACAGAACCCTGTGGCAGCGTATGGTGGATGAACAGATCCCGCTGGCGCTGATTCTGGAAGATGATATCGATCTGGAAGCTGAATTTGTTACGGTATTGCAGAAAATCAGCCAGTTAGATAACTGGGATATGATTAAGCTGGCCGATGATCGCGATGGTAAAGGCGAGCAAAAATTGGCGCTCGGCGATGGCTATGAACTGGTGAATTTTGCCAAAGTACCAAACTGTACCACTGGCTATGCGTTAACGCTGCAAGGCGCTAAAAAGCTGCTCAGCCGGCCACGGTTTTTCCGGCCTGTTGATGTCGATCTGCAGTTTTACCCTGAGCTGGGGCTGTCAGTGTATTCTATTTTGCCTTACCGGCTTTGGTCTGCTAGTCGTTTTGAAAGCGAAATTGATAAAATGAGTGGCGGTAGCCGCAAAGGTGGCACTTCTTTCTGGCGCAATCTGATTTACCGTCTGCAATTGCGGGCTGTGCGCAAAAAGCATCTGTCTGGTGATCTCTCGTCAGTGCAATACAAAGCTCAATCAGCAACAGAAAAGGTATAAGTATGCGCAGCCGTAAAATCTCCTGTTTTGTCATCTGTTGTAACGAGGAAGACCGGATAGAGGCTTGTTTGCAGTCTCTGACAGGCTGGGTAGATCAGCTGATCGTCGTAGACTCAGGCAGTATAGATAACACCGTTGCAATTGCTGAGCGCTACGCTGACAAAGTGTACCAGACTGACTGGCCGGGGTTTGGTCCGCAGCGTAACCGGGCGTTGGCCTGGTGCGAGCATGACTGGGTACTGAGTATTGATGCTGATGAAATACTGACACCAGAGCTAAAGCTGGAGGTTGACCGGGTGCTGTCAGAACCTGAGCTTGATGCCAACTTTATTAAAATGCCATGGCATACTTATTTTTTCGGTAAGTTACTCAAGCGTGGCCGCTATTCCACGCCTCAGGGCAAGCTGTTCTTAAAAACCGGTGCCAGCTTTAAAGACCGTCAGGTGCATGAGACACTTTTGCTGCCTAATGAAAAGGTCAGAGTGCTGAAATCGGCCATTATTCACCACAGCTGGCGC
Source organism: Rheinheimera aquimaris (assembly GCF_020531985.1). Taxonomy (GTDB): domain Bacteria; phylum Pseudomonadota; class Gammaproteobacteria; order Enterobacterales; family Alteromonadaceae; genus Alishewanella; species Alishewanella aquimaris. The sequence goes on from NZ_JAJAVQ010000004.1 coordinate 104,549, forward strand.
AGCTATCAGCATTGTCAGGAAAAGCATATCAAATATGCCTGTCTTGGCGCCGAAGACAAGTTTGCCCGCGGCAAAAAAGCCGGGTTGGCTTATGCTATTCTGCGGTTTTTTACCGATTTTCTGCAGCAATACGTGTTGCGGCTGGGTTTTCTGGATGGTTGGCGTGGCTTGTTGATGGCGATTGTGCTTGGACAGTATGCGTTTCATAAGTATGCGGCGCTGGCGACCATGGTGGCGGATGCTAAAGCCAATAAAGTCAGTAGCTAAACTGTGATATTTCTGCTTTTAAGGATATTGTACAGCACGCTGTTGCTAGTGCTGACACCGCTACTGCTGCTGTATCTGCTGCTACGGTCGCGTAAAGACAAAGCCTACCGTCTGCGGTTTGCCGAGCGCTTTGCCGTCTGGTTGCCAGCCGTAAGTGCCAGAGGTGGCATAGTGGTGCATACGGTATCGGTCGGCGAATTTAATGCCGCCAAACCGCTGATTAAGCATCTGCTGCAGCAATACCCGCAATTACCGCTGACATTAACCTGCACGACACCCACAGCGTCTGACGCTGTTGTAAAGTTTCAACACGAACAGCAACAGCTGGGCCGGCAACTGACGCACTGCTATCTGCCATTTGATTACCCTATGCTGATGCGGCGCTGGTTAAAAAGACTGCAGCCGCAATTGCTGTTAATTCTGGAAACAGAGTTATGGCCAAATCTACTGGCAAACTGCAAAGCATTGGCGATACCGACGCTGGTGGTCAATGCCCGGTTGTCTGCCCGCTCGGCCAAAGGCTACCGGCGTTTTAGCGCGCTGACCAAACCTATGCTGCAACAGATCAGCCAAATTCTGACGCAGGATACCGCCAGTGCCAAGCGGTTTCGTGCTTTGGGCGCTAATAATGTTGCTGTCGCCGGTAATATTAAATTTGAACTGGATATTCCTGTTGGCAGTCGGCAACTGGCGCAAGCTTTGCAGCCGGTTGTTGACGGACGTGTTGTGTGGGTAGCAGGCAGTACTCATGCCGGAGAGGATGAACTGTTAATTCAGTCTTACCAGACGCTGAAAACGCAATTTCCCCAGCTGTTACTGATTCTGGTGCCGCGTCACCCCGAGCGTTTTGATGCGGTAGCCCAATTACTGACGCAACACAAGCTTACTTTTGTGCGCCGCAGCAGTGGGGCATTGCCCGATGCGACAACCGCAATATGGCTGGCAGACTCGATGGGTGAGCTATTAAGCTGGTATCAGCTGGCCAGTTTTGTCTTTATCGGTGGCAGCCTGATAGAGCGTGGCGGCCATAATCCTTTGGAAGCTATGGCCTTTGGCAAGGCGGTACTGGCCGGGCCGCATGTATTTAACTTTCAGCAGGTATTTAACCAGCTTGGCAAGCAGCAGGCTTATATCGCCGTGTCTGACGCTGCCAGCCTGGCCGCAGCTATTCAACAACTTATACAACAACCTGAATTCGCGCAGCAGTTGGGTGACAAAGGCCTGAGTCTGTATCACAAGCAACAGGGGGCGATAGCCCGTATCATGCTGCAGGCAGAAGCTTTACTGCCACTGGCGCAGATGGACATTGCCAGGTTCGCTGGCAGCACGGCCTGGTTTGATCCGGCGTTTTTCCCACAGTTTGAGCCTGGCTATTTTGAACCGGCGTTCTGGCAGCAGCAAGGCTTGGTGACTGGCCATTCCAGTGGCCGCAACACCGTTTGGTTTATTCAGCACCAGGGCAAACAAATGGTGCTTCGGCACTATTATCGCGGTGGCCTTGTCGGCAAACTGAACAAGGATATCTTCTGGCCCGAGCCGTTGTTGTTAAGCCGCGCGATGGCAGAGTTCAGGCTGTTGTGTCAGATGTGGCGCTGGGGTTTACCTGTTCCCCGGCCTTGTGCTGCGCATTATCAGCGGCGTAACTTTGGCTACAGTGCAGATATTCTGATTGAGCGCATAGACGGGGCAATAGATTTAGCCCAGCTGTTACTGCAGCAAGCACTAACGTCGGAGCAGTGGCAACAGGTTGGCGGCATGATTGCGCGTTTTCACCGCCACGGCGTATTTCATTCTGATCTGAACTGCCACAATATTCTGCTCGCAGCAGATGGCCAGTTCTGGTTAATTGACTTTGACAAATGTGATGTTCGCCCCTCTGGCAGCTGGCAGCAGCAGAACCTGGAGCGGTTGCTGCGTTCACTTGAGAAAGAGCGTCGCCTGCATGGCGGTTTTCAGTGGCAACCTGAACAATGGCAAGCGTTGTTGCAGGGGTATCAGCAGCAATTTAACGGCTAAATTTTGCTGCTGGTCTCAGTTTTGCCCGTTTTATTCACGTCAGGTTCACTTTTTATCTTGGTTCATCCCTTGGTGTGAACACTAATCTTTGGTATAACAAAGCTTAGTGGAGGGGCATCTATGCGGCTAAACAGAATAATAACAGGCGCCATGCTGAGTAGTTTTATGCTGGCGGCAGAACCGCAACAGCAATTTGAAACAGCAGTGGCAGCATATCAGCAAGGTGACTATCACAAAGCGGCGCAGATATGGCAGGCGCTTGCGCTGGAAGGCAATACCAAGGCTCAGTTTGAACTGGCTAAGCTTTATTCTATGGGGCAGGGCGTAGAACAGGATGCACTGCAAGCGGCTTATTGGCTGGAGCAAGCTGCATCAAATAGTACCGATTTTGCTGAGTCGTTTCGCGCACAGCAGGATATTGCCTCAGGACTACAGCAACACAAATCACAGCAAGCTGGCGTTGTAGCTGAAGCGCTACCAGCGGCAGTACCCGATACCTCAACAGTGAAAACAGCTGATGCGGTAAGCTCTGCGGCAGCCGACAGTGCTGTGGCACAGGCAAGCGCTAAACCTACGGCAGCAAAGCCGCCTGAATTAGCTGTATTAGCACTGACAGAAGCCAATTTCGATATAGGTATGCGCGCCTTTCAGCGCCAACGCTACGACGAAGCTTATAGTCACTGGTATCCTTTAGCGCAGGCCGGTGAGGTGGATGCCCAGTTTAATCTGGCGGCGATGTATGCCAATGGGTATGGCATACAGACTGATGACACTGAGGCGGCACATTGGTTTAGCCAGGCCGCAGAGCAGGGAATGGCGCAGGCGCAATACCAACTTGCTGTGGCCCATGCCAATGGCAAAGGGTTAGCGCAGGATGACGCGCTGGCTGTTTATTGGTATCGCAAAGCCGCTGAACAGCAGTATGTACTGGCACAGTATAACCTCGGCTTTATGTATGCTAATGGCCGGGGCGTGACACAGGATGATGCCAGTGCGCTGCTGTGGTACGAACGAGCGGCAGCTCAGGGCGATGTCGATGCGCAATATATCGTGGCAGAGCGTTACCAGAGCGGCCGGGGCGCGCCGGCGGATATTAACCAAGCCATAGGCTGGTATCAGCGTGCGCTGGAGCAAGGCCATGCCCGGGCAGGCTATCAGTTGGCGCATTACTATTTGCGTGGACAAGGGGTGGCCAAAAATGAAAGCCGGGCCTTTGATTTATTCAGCAGAGCGGCTTCTCAGGGCTTGATTGAAGCACAACGTGAGCTTGGTATTAGCTATTCTATCGGCCGCGGTGTTCGTAATAATGACAGCAAAGCCGTCGCGGCGCTTGAAGCTGCGTGTAACGGCCGGGATGCGACAGCTTGTTACTATCTTGCCGTGCACCTGAGTGAAGGGCGGGGCGTTAAAACAGATGAAGCTCGGGCGGCGCTGTTGTTTGAGCAGGCGGCTGAAGCCGGAGATATGGAGGCCCAGTTCAGGCTTGGTGTGCTGCTAAGTCAGGGGGACTCCGGGGTTGTTGATGAAGCCGCTGCTTTTGATTGGTTTAAACGGGCTGCAGCGCAGGGACATGCCGAAGCGCAATATCTGACCGCATTACGCCTGGCCAACGGTACAGGCACCGAGCAGAATGATGCAGAAGCTGTGAAGTGGTATCAACGTGCGGCCGAACAAGGTGTGGTGTTTGCGCAGTACAATCTTGGTTTTATGTATGGTGCAGGTCGTGGCGTAGCGCAGGACGATGAGAAAGCGCTGTACTGGTACAGTAAGGTTGCTGCAACAGGTGATGCCGATGCTCAGTTTAATCTGGGGTTGCGTTATGAAACTGGCAAAGGCGTGCGGCAGGACGACAAACAGGCAGTAAAATGGTACCAGAAAGCAGCAGATCAAGGCCATCAGCGCGCACTTGCTTATTTAGGCTATATGTACGAGAAAGGTTATGGCGTTAGCATGGATGAGCGCAAAGCTTTTGACTTATATCAGCAATCATTATCGGCAAGGGTGCCCAGAGCGCTGACGGCGCTGGGCCTGTTTTATAAAAACGGCCGCCAGGTAAAGGCTGATGATAAAAAAGCGGCAGAACTGTTTTTGCAAGCTGCTGAGCAGGGTTATGCTAACGCACAGTATAATCTTGGCTGGATGTATGAATATGGCCGCGGTGTCAGTAAAGATCTGGCAAAAGCCCGCGACTGGTATCAACGGGCAGCAGAGCAGAGTGAGCCGCTGGCCCAGGCGCAGTTGAGCCGTTTATTAAACCCTTAATCAATACCGGCCGGCTTAGGCCGGCTTTTTATTCTTTAGCCCCGCTTTACGCTTGTTAAGCCTGTCCTATACTGAAAGAGCATTTCCGCACCTATAAACCGGGCAATTCAAATGCTATAGCAAAATGACAGGGACAGTGAATAACAGAATTATCAGGCTGGTTATGCTGATAATGGCACTGCTGATGCCAGATGTGCAGGCTGATGATGACATCAGACTGCAGTTACGCTGGCATCATCAGTTTCAGTTCGCCGGTTACTATATGGCGCTGGAGCAAGGCTATTATCAGCAAGCCGGATTAAAGGTTACTATCGTGCCCGGGGCTCCCGGGATCTCCGCATTGGAACAATTGCTGGCCGGCAAAGCGCTGTTTGCGGTATCAGCACCAGGCGCTGTGCTTGCCTATCTGCAGGGCCGCCCGGTGGTAGCAATGGCGACAGTGCTACAAAAGTCTCCTAATGTCTGGCTGGTCAGGGCTGACTCAGATATTTATACCTTGCAGGATCTAGCCAGCAGCAAACTGGAACTTAGCCTGACACAGGAAAATGCCGAATTCCTCGCCGTTTTTGCGAAAGAAGGCATTGATATCAGTAAGTTGCAACTGACCAATTCCAGCATGAAACTGGATGATCTGATAAGCGGAAAAACGGATGCCTTTAACGGCTATTTGTCTAATGAACCTTATCTGCTTGAACAGTTAGGCATACCATACAGGGTTATTCAGCCAGTAGAATATGGCGTTAATTTTTATCAGGATATCTTAATCGGTAACGCCGACTGGGTGCGGCAACATCCAAAGCAGGCGGCGGCTTTCAGGCAAGCCAGTCTGGATGGCTGGCAGTTCGCGCTGGATAATATCGATTACACCGTCAACTATATTCATCAGCATTACGCACCTGAGAAATCCATAGCCCATTTACATTACGAAGCTAATGTAATCCGCAGTCTCGTGATGCCGGATCTGGTTGAGCTTGGGCATATGAACCCGGAACGCTGGCAGCAGATAGCCGCCAGCTATCAGGCGCTCGGTATGGTTAAAACCCTACGGCCGCTGGATAATTTTATTTACGCCGAGCCTGTGCCTACTGACTACAGATTGCTTATCAAATCAGTTTTACTGCTGCTCCTGGTAATCACACTGCTGGCTTTTTTTACCCTGCGCTACCGACGTCTGGCTTCAGCTTTACAAGCTGAAATGAACCGGCATGCGCAGACCGAGCGTTTACTGGTTGAGCGCAATGAAGAATTACTACAATTGGCCAGCACAGACATTCTGACCGGGCTGACTAACCGACGTGTCATTATCCAGCAGGCGCAGACTGAGATCCGCCGAGCCAGCCGCTATCAGAAAGATTTAGCGGTAATGATGCTGGATATTGATCACTTTAAACAAGTCAATGATCAGTATGGCCACGCCGCCGGAGACCGAGTATTGGCAGAGTTTGCGGCACTGTGTATGCAGAGCATTCGTGACAGTGATTTAGCCGGACGTTACGGCGGCGAAGAGTTTTTTATCCTGATGCCTGAAATAGATTTGACGACGGCGATTCTATCAGCAGAACGGCTCAGGATGACAGTCGCTGCGCACCCGTTTAAGCTCAGCGATGGTCGTGAACTGTCAGTTAGCTGCAGTATTGGTATTGCCATGTACATGCCGCAGCAGGACGATCTTGATAAATTGTTACTGCGGGCCGATCAGGCGTTATATCAGGCTAAGCATCAGGGCCGTAATCGTTGCTGTGTACAGCAGTAACATCACCGTGGCTGAGTTAAATAATTTCTTGTTGTCATATTACTGCAATAAAAATGCAGCAAACTATATCCGTACACCATTGGCCCGTACATACAACCGGATGACCGAGGAATTAATATGAAACTGAACAAACTTTCAAATCTGTTATTGGCTTCTGCCATCGCCATGACAGCGTCAACAGCAGTGCATGCACAAAGCCGTGACACTATCCAGATCGCAGGCTCATCTACAGTTTTGCCGTTTTCATCTGTGGTCGCTGAGGAGTTTGGTAACAACTTTGCTCAGTTCCGTACGCCGGTTGTAGGGTCAGGCGGCTCATCAGGTGGTTTACGTCAGTTCTGCCAGGGCGTGGGTGCCAGCACTATCGATATTGCCAATTCATCGCGTAAGATTCGTCCTAACGAAGTTGAAGCCTGTAAAGCAAACGGCGTTAAAGAAATTATTGAAGTGAAAATAGGCTACGACGGTATTGTGTTTGCGTCCCGTACCGATGCGGCTATTTTCAAACTGGAACCACGCCACGTGTTTTTAGCGCAGGCGGCACAGGTACCACAGAACGGTAAGATGGTTGCCAACCCTTATACGCGCTGGAATCAGATTGACAGCAGCTTACCGGATCAGGACATTTTGCTGGCAATCCCTGGTTCAAACCACGGTACCCGTGAAGTGTATGAAGAAAAGGCGGTTGTACCAGGCTGTCAGACGCTGGCGGAAGTGAAAGCGATGGAAAAAGATGCCGCGCATCAGTTCTGTACTGCAATGCGTACTGATGGCCGTGTTGTTGAAATCGCCGGCGATTACACTGAAACCCTGGCACGTTTGACTGCACAAAAAGATGCCATTGGCGTATTTGGTCTGAGTTTCTATGAAGCCAACCGTGACCGTATTAAAGTGGCGACTATGTCTGGTGTTGAGCCTAATCAGGACACGATTATTTCAGGTGAGTACCCGGTATCACGCCCACTGTACATCTATGTGAAAGGTGCGCATATCGGTGTTATCCCAGGCTTACAGGAATATGCTCAGTTCCACGTCAGCGAAGCCATGTCTGGTTTTGGCAGCGTACTGGAAAGCGCGGGTTTAATTCCGTTATCTGACGAAGAACGTGCTGAGATGATCCAGAACATTAAGCAGAAAAAGTCGCTATAATCAGTTTTGCTTGATTAAAGAGAACCTGTTTTGGGTTCTCTTTTTTACTTTATGACTGTCATAAAAATGAAATAAAAGCTGCTTACACTGCCTGGCAGAGTATTTGATGACATGTAAGCTGTAAACGGAGCGACCATGAGTAACCTTTCGTTAATTGTAGTGCTGCTTGTTTTGCTGGCACTGGGCTACCAGCTTGGTATGTCCCGAAGCCGCAAAGTGGCGACAGTTAACTCTGATTTACGTATGCATTCCAGACCTCATCATTACGGCATGATGGTGGGGTTGTGGGCTGTATTGCCTGCTTTCTTTATTCTTTTGCTGTGGTTGTGGCTTTCACCCGCTGTTATCAACGCCATGATGGTGGCACAACTGCCTGCAGAGGTCACTGCGCTTTCTGATGAGCAGCTACGAGTGGTATCGCAGCGCATAAGTAACCTGGCCAGTAACTTTGGTGTGGTGGCCGATGCTGAAGCCTGGGAGTTAAGCGCGGCAGAGCATTTGCGCCAGCTAAAAGCTAATAGCGCCATAGTGCTGACTGCGCTGATGGCAGTCATTGCTGCTATTGGTATGTTACTGAGCTTACAAAAGATTACCCCCCGGCTAAAAGCCCGGCATCAGGTTGAGCGCGTGGTTAAAGCGTTACTGGTGCTGTGTTCCACTGTGGCTATTCTGACTACTATCGGCATAGTGCTGTCGATGGTGGGCGAAACGCTGAAGTTTTTCAGTTATATTCCGCCAACTGAGTTTTTCTTTGGTACCACCTGGAACCCCCGCTTTTCCACTGTGGGTGTCGGCGAGCAGGGTGATTTTGGTTTAGTACCACTGCTTGCAGGTACCACGTTAATTGCTGGCATTGCCATGTTTGTGGCGATACCGCTAGGCCTGATGGTAGCCGTGTATCTGGCAGAATATGCACCGGTGAAGCTGCGTAACACGGCCAAGCCAATGATCGAAGTGCTGGCGGGTATCCCGACTATCGTTTACGGCTTCTTTGCGCTGGTGACTGTTGGCCCGTTTTTGCGTGATTTGGGGCATGCTGTCGGGCTGGATATTAACGCTACTTCTGCATTAACTGCCGGGGTTGTAATGGGGATTATGATTATCCCGTTTATTTCATCACTGTCAGACGACATTATCACGCAGGTGCCTAAATCGATGCGCGATGGCTCACTTGGGCTTGGTGCCACGAAATCTGAAACCATCTTAAAAGTAGTGTTACCAGCCGCATTGCCAGGCATTGTCGGCGCCATTTTGCTGGCAGTCAGCCGGGCGATTGGTGAAACGATGATAGTGGTGTTGGCCGCGGGTAACAGCCCGGCACTGACCGCCAACCCGTTTGAAGCGGTATCGACAGTCACTGTTACCATCGTCAACCAACTGACCGGAGACAACGACTTTTCCAGTCCGCAATCGCTGGTGGCATTCGCCCTCGGCCTGACCCTGTTCGTTATTACCCTGCTGCTGAATGTGATGGCATTGGTGATAGTGCGTAAATACCGTGAGCAATACGAGTAAGTTATGACCATTATTGCAGAGAACCCGATTAAGCCTGTCGCAGCACCCAGCCATGTGCAGCAGAAAGTGATTGCATCGCTGAACAAGCGCCATCGCAAAGAAAAGCTGTTTCGCAGCCTGGGGCTAGGTGCTGTATTGATCAGCCTGGGGCTGGTCGCTGTGCTGTTTATTAATATATTTTCCAAAGGCTTGCCGGCATTCTGGCAATCTGCCGTGACATTGGATATTTATTTTGACCCGGCGATTATTAAGATCCCGCCGAAACCGGTGCAGCAAGCTGATGAGTCGGATAACGACTTTCGCCAGCGCGATCTGTCCTGGCAAACTGAAGTGGGCTTTATCAACTTTAACCGGCTAATTACTGACAGTTTGCAAAAAGTACTGCCTGATGCCAGCAAGCATCGGCGTGACCTGACACGTATGGTCACCTCTGGCGAGCGTTTTGCGCTGCGTGACATGGTAGTCGCTGACCCGGCTATTATTGGCCAGACCCGCACGCTGCATTTGCTGACAGATGCCAATATTGACGTATGGTTGAAAGGCAATATTGACCGCAGCCTGCCTGATGCACAGCAACAATTGAGCCCGAAACTGCGCGAATGGGCAGACAAACTCAAGGCTGAAGGCATTATTCAGAACCGTTTCAGTCTGGCGCTGTTTATGAACCCGGATTCGCGCAGTTCACTGGCATCCGCCGGTTTGGCAGGCGCATTTATGGGTTCGTTTTATATGATGCTGGTGGTTATTCTGCTGGCGGTACCGATGGGAGTTGCAGCGGCAATCTATTTGGAAGAGTTTGCACCACGCAACAAGCTGACTGATTTGGTTGAAGTGAATATTAATAACCTGGCCGCAGTACCATCAATTGTATTTGGTCTGCTCGGTGCTTCGGTATTAATTGGTTGGTTTAATCTGCCGATGTCAGCGCCAATCGTCGGTGGCCTGGTATTGTCTTTAATGACGTTGCCAACAGTTATTATTGCTACCCGCTCGACATTAAAAGCGATACCGCCGTCAATACGTCAGGCAGCTCTGGGGCTGGGTGCATCTAAGATGCAGTCTATTTTCCACCATGTACTGCCACTGGCGATACCGGGTATTTTGACCGGTGCGATTTTAGGTGTCGCTCAGGCGTTGGGTGAAACCGCCCCTTTATTGCTCATTGGCATGAAGTCTTTTGTTGCCTCAGTGCCGGCATCACCTTTCGAACAGGCCAGTGCCTTACCGGTACAAATTTACCTGTGGCAGGGCAATGAGCTGCGTAACTTCTTCGAGGCCCGTACGTCGGCTGCCATTATTGTATTGCTGTTAATGATGATTGGCTTGAACGGCCTGGCCATCTGGTTGAGAAAGAAATACGAAAAGCGCTGGTAGAATGTTTACCACTGACCACGCTAAACAGATTTAATTTTTAAGGTAACGGATAAACGCATGAGTAACTCAGCCCCGGTAAAAATCAGTGCGAAAGATGTAAAGGTGTTTTACGGCGACAATGAAGCGCTGCATGGCATTAGCATGGATGTGTATCAGAACGAAGTGATCTCTTTTATCGGCCCGTCAGGTTGCGGTAAATCAACCTTTTTACGCTGTATGAACCGAATGAATGACACGATAGAGCATTGTCGCGTCACCGGCAGTATTACACTGGATGGCCGCGATATTCATGAACCATCACTGGATGTGGTGCAATTACGTGCTCAGGTTGGCATGGTGTTTCAAAAGCCTAACCCGTTTCCAAAGTCGATTTATGAAAACATTGCGTATGGTCCTAAGCTGCATGGTCTGGCTGAACGCAAAGCAGATTTGGATGACATCGTAGAATCCAGCCTGCGTCGCGCTGGCTTGTGGAATGAAGTTAAAGATCGCTTAGATCAGCCCGGTACCGGTTTATCCGGTGGTCAGCAGCAACGTCTTTGTATCGCCCGCAGTATCGCCGTCAGCCCTGAAGTTATCCTGATGGATGAACCCTGTTCTGCGCTTGATCCTATTGCTACATCGATTATTGAAGAGCTGATAGACGAGCTTAAGCAGAATTTTACTATCGTTATTGTCACGCACAATATGCAACAGGCTGCCCGCGTATCAGACCGTACAGCGTTTTTCCATTTGGGCAATCTTATCGAGATTGGTAACACCAATGATCTGTTTACTAACCCACAGCAAAAACGCACTGAAGACTATATTACCGGTCGTTACGGCTAATTACTTATTGCCAAAGCTTAAGATTATTTCAGGAGACTGGCGTTATGCCAAATAGCAAAATCGGCGGCCATTATTCACAGGCTTATGATGAAGAGTTGCAACAAGCAGTCGTGCGGTTGCTGCAAATGGCTGCGCTGGCTCAGCAGCAGCTTGATGATGCCATGGCAGCGTTTATTGGCGCTGACACTGAACTGGCGCAGCAGGTTAAAGATTTCGACCGCAAGGTAAATAACTTTGAAGTAGATATCAGCGAGCACTGTCTGGATATCCTGGCCCGGCGTCAACCTGCAGCCAGCGACCTGCGCTTAGTGTTGTCTGTACTTAAAGCGATAAACGATGTAGAGCGTATCGGTGATTTGGCTAAACGTATTGCCAAGGCTCTGCTGAAAGAAGAGCAGGGCAACCGGCCGCAGCAATCCCAGCTGGATGAAATTGCGGTTATGGGACAGAAAGTGCGCTTAATGTTACAGCGTGCTTTAGCCGCGTTTGAGCAAATTGATGCTGAAAACGCCTTAGCTGTGCTACGCGAAGATAAAGCCATAGATGATGATTATGCCCGCATTATGCAGCATAACCTTAGCATGATGATGAATGATGCCCGGCAAATCGCCATCAGCTTGCAGATCTCAAATGTGGCTAAAGCACTGGAACGTGTCGGTGACCATGCGCGCAATATTTGTGAGCACACGATTTTCCTCAGTAAAGGCCGTAATGTTGCCCATCTTAGTGATGCCGAGTTGCAGCAAGTGGTCGATAAAAAGCGCGATTAACGCTGCTGGATCTCAGGAAAAAGGAGCTATGGCTCCTTTTTTTCTTTTTGGGCTGGCTATCTTGGCAATTTGATAAATACTTTTCCAAGTAGAACAGTTGCTTAGCTGGGCGAGTCATAAAAACATCATTTTAAGGTCATGAAATTGCCATATTGTCATTTTAGTGTCATAAATCAGTCATACTATGGCGGCGTCAAAAACAGCCAAGCCGGTTGCTGTAACATCAAGTACCGGCCTTAATTCAGGTGCAGAAAATGAAGAAAACGACAGTAGTATTAGCGGTGGCACTGGCTGCCGGTACCACAATGGTGCAGGCAAAAGAGCTGGAAGTATACGGTAAAATTAACGTGTCGGCGCAGTACAGCGATGAAGGTGAAGGCAGCTTCACTGAATTGAAAAGTAATGCTTCACGTTTCGGCCTGAAAGGCGATTATGCGCTCGAAGATGGTTTAACGGTGGTATACCAGCTGGAGTGGGAAGTTGACCCATCTGATGAAGCTAACGAAAAGAACATCAAGTCACGTAATCAATATTTGGGTTTAGCAGGCGCTTTCGGTGAAGTGCGGCTTGGACGACATGATACTGCACTGAAGATGTCACAAGGTAAGATTGACCTTTTCAGTGATTATGAAGGCGATATTAAAGTGCTGTGGAAAGGTGAAAACCGTACCAGCAATTCGGTCAGCTATTTTTCACCGTCTTTCTCTGGCTTTAGTGCTCAGGTAACCTATATCGCAGAAGATGATCCGGAAGCAGAAGACGGCATCTCGGCCGCGTTGTTATACGGTGATGAAAACCTGAAAGACAGTACAGTATATGCTGCAGTGGCTTATGATGCTGATGTAGCAGGTTATGACACCGTGCGTGCCAGTGCACAGGTTAAAGTGTCTGGTTTTAAGCTTGGTGCCATGTATCAGACACAGGAAGCAACAGATACCGGCCTTGAGCGCGATGGTTATCTGTTAAGCGTTGCCTACCCTGTTGGTAAGTTTGAACTGAAAGGTCAGTATCAGGCGATGGAAGATGATAATGGTTTCAGCGCCGGTGCGGACTACAAGCTTGGCAAAAATACCAAGTTATTTGCCTGGTACTCCAGTTTTGACTTCGATACTGCTTTAGATAAGGATTACCTGGCAGTAGGTCTGGAACATAAATTCTAAACGTTCTATTAGATACCCTGTAAAAAAGCCGGTTAACCATACCGGCTTTTTTTATTAGCGACAATCTCCGTTGTGTCACGTCCGTTTTTGTTACCTTTGCAGTACATCTTCGTCAATCTGTACAAAAAAAGATCTGTCAGATGCATTGACGTTTGCCTCGTTGTAAATTAGCTTTATGAAAGCGCTTACATAAGGTGATGTCGACCGCTTAATCGAACATCACGCTAAACACAGACACAAACGGGGCAAAGAGTATGAAAACAACAGCAAAGCTGGCTACTGTAGCCTGCGCTGTGATGCTGGCATCTGCATTACAGGGATGCGGCGGCAGTGCAGAAACAAAATCCAATTTCGACGACATAGATGTATCCCAACCGGTAACAGACTGGGTAATGGTGTGGAACGATGAGTTCGACGGCTCCACAATAAACAGCAACAAGTGGAACTATGAAATCAATTGTACGGGTGGCGGTAATAACGAAAAACAATGCTACACCGACAATGCTGAAAATGCCTTTATCAAAGATGGCGTGCTTAACATCGTGGCGTTGCCTGCCGCAGAAGGGGCAGAAAAGCCCTATACTTCCGCCCGTCTGACAACTCAGAACAAAGCAGATTTTAAATACGGCCGTTTTGAAATGCGTGCCAAACTACCCTACGGCCAGGGCAGCTGGCCAGCGTTCTGGATGATGCCGACAGACAGTGTGTATGGCGGTTGGCCACGCTCTGGCGAAATTGACATTATGGAGGCTGTTAACCTCAAAGTGGTTGGCGAAGACGGTGTTGCCGAAGCCAATGTGCACGGCACGCTGCACTATGGCCGTGAGTGGCCTAACAATGCCAGCTCAGGCAAAGCTTATCCGCTACCTGAAGGGATGAACCCGGCAGATGACTTTCATACCTATGCGGTTGAATGGCAGGAAGGCGAAATCCGCTGGTATGTAGATGGCTACCTGTTTGCCACCCAGCGTCAGTCAAAAGTACGTTACAACAGCAGAGGCGAGGCTGTGGGCCTGTCACACCGCGGTTGGTTTGCTGAATACTTTAATCAGTCCAGCGGCGAGCTTGAGGTGCATTGGGATGCCGCGCCTTTTGATCAGGAATTTTTTATGATCCTGAATTTAGCTGTAGGCGGCGATTGGCCAGAGAACGTTAACAATCTGGGTATCGATGCCGCTGCTTTTGCCGACGGCCAGCGCTTTGAGATTGATTACGTTAGAGTGTATGAATGCGCCGCTAATCCGTCAACGGGTAAAGGGTGTGAGACAGTGCGTCCGGGCTATGAAGATGAAGCTGACGCTCTCGTAATTGGTGTTGCGCCTATTCCTTCACCGCCATCTACCGGTATTCCACAAAACCTGACCATCTTCGGTGGTACGCCGAACCCGGACTGGGCAGCTTGGGATTGTTGCGGCGGTACTACCCCGGCGCTGGTAGTGGATGCAGAACGCGGCGATGTATACGAGTTTAGTGTTGCGGCTACGCCTACCGTAAATGGCTTTGTCAGCCGCAGTGAGTTCCTGACTGACCCCTCGGGTCAGGCAAAACCTTTTGACGCTTCACCAATCATTGAAAGCGGCAGTATCAGCTTTGATATGCAGGTGGTGTCAATGCCAAACAATGCTGCCGCTGCCTGGTTGTTTAAGGTAGAAAGTGCGGGCGCCTCTACGGCAGTTGAAATGCCGTTGTCGGCCAGTGCTGAAGGCGTATCACCGGCAAGTGGTCTGTGGCAAACCTATACCTTCCCGCTACAAATGCTGGCAGATGCCGGCCTGGACGTATCGGCTATTGATGTGGTGATGATCTTCCCGGCCTGGGGCTCAGGTGAAGGTGCAGTTTACCGTGTTGATAATGTAAAAATCAGTGCGGAAATTAGCTATCCAGAACTGGTTTTATTTGCTGACCAGCAAAATACTGACTGGCCAATGTGGGATTGCTGTGGTGGCACAACGCCTACAGAGCAAACTGACGACGCCGGTCATGGCACTGTGGCTGAATTTAGTATTGGCGCTACACCAACGGTAATGGGTTTTAATACCCGCAGTGCAGTGGGTGGCAGTGACAAACCTTTTGATGCCACGGCTATTTTGGAAGAGGGTGTGGTTCAGTTTGAAATGAAGGTAGTCAGTATGCCTTCTACGCCTAATGCTGCCTGGTTATTCAAGATAGAAGCCGATAACGCAGCCTCTGCGGTTGAGCTGAATTTAACTGAGAGCCTGGAAGGGCTGGCACCGGTAGCAGGCCAATGGCAAACCTATACTTTCCCACTTGCCAGTCTGGCCGCTGCTGGTCTGGATGTTTCGGCTATTGATGTGGTGATGATTTTCCCTGCCTGGGGCTCCGGTGAGGGTGCCGTCTACCGGGTAGACAATGCCCGTATTTATTTGCCGGGTGCAAATCAGGGGCCCGGCCTGACATTATTCGCCAGCGAAGCTGCGCAGGACTGGAGTATCTGGGACTGTTGTGGCGGAACAACACCGAGCGTTGAGCAGGATGATGATCAGCATGGTGCCACTGCGCAATTCATTATAGGCGCCACACCTACGGTAATGGGGCTGTTAGCTGACGACAATGTGTACTTCGATGCCTCAGCTTTGCTTGCTGGCGGAGTGGTTCGATTTGAGATGAAAGTTATTTCGGCACCGAATGACGCTGCTGCAACCTGGCTATTCAAAATCGAAGGGAATGATGCTGCGAGTGCTGTTGAATTACCGCTCAGCGCCAGTGCGGAAGGGCATACCCCTGTCGTAGGGCAATGGCAGACTTATACCTTTAGCTTACAGGACTTGTTTGACGCTGGTCTGGATATCAGTGCCATCGATGTATTGATGGTGTTTCCGGCCTGGGGAACGGGTAATGGCGCGGTTTACCGCTTAGACAATGTGGTGATTACGCAGCCGTAATCCGGTTGATCCTTTCAGGCATAAAGGCGCCGGGTGACTGCACCCGGCCGGAAATAACGAATAAAGCTCAGTAGGTCATTATGAAAAACGTAACTTTTACTAAAAGCCGCCTGGCTACCGCTATCGCCGTATTAATGGCAAGTTCACTGGTACAGGCGCAGGACACAAATATTGCAGATAACAGTGCCAGCGAAGAGATCGAAGTCATTCAAATCAGCGGTATCCGTGGCAGTTTAATCCGCTCAATGGATGTAAAACGCGATGCCAGTGGCGTCGTGGATGCTATCTCCGCCGAAGAAATGGGTAAATTCCCTGATACCAACCTGGCCGAGTCACTGCAGCGTATTACCGGTGTGTCGGTAAGCCGGTCTAACGGCGAAGGCAGCCAGATCACGGTTCGCGGTTTTGGTCCGGAATTTAACCTGATTACCTTAAACGGCCGGCAAATGCCGGGTACTGGTAACACCCGCTCGTATAACCTGGAAAACCTGGCGTCAGACGGTATTAGCGCAATTGAGGTGTATAAAACGGCCCGAGCTGAAAACCCAAGCGGTGGTTTAGGGGCGACTGTTAATATTATTACGGCTAAACCGCTGCAAAGCCCGGGCCTGCGGTACTCGGTATCTGCTAAAGGTATTTATGACTCGTCCAATGAGGAAGGTGACGACATCACGCCGGAGTTGTCTGCAATATTCAGTAATACGTTTGCTGATGAAAAGTTTGGTGTTGCAATTTCGGTATCACACCAGCAGCGGGATTTTCAGCGCCAGTATGCCAATATTCAGGGCTGGCAGGCGCAAACCAGCCTGCCTGTGCTTGATGCCGCCAACGTGATAGATGCGCGGCCGGAAGATGCCGAGGGGAACAAAATTGGTCCGGCGTTTTTTGCCAAAGATATGAACTACGGTATTGATGATGTAGAACGTGAGCGCAGCAATGGCCAGGTTACGTTGCAGTTTGCGCCGGTGGATAATTTTGTTGCCACCCTAGATTATACTGCTTCGCAAGCGACTACCGGTGTCAATACTATTGGCTGGGGGATCTGGAACGAGTTTGGCGGCAATATTAATGCGTACGAGTTGGATGAAAACGGCACTGCCGTTTATGCCGATATCAGCGGTAATGATGGCTCCTTCACTGTCAGTCGCAATACTACCGAAGTAACAGCACGCTCGGTAGGGTTAAATCTGGATTGGCAAGTTACGGAAGATTTTCACCTGAGCCTGGATTATCACGACTCGGATAACAAAACCGATAATGGCGCCGATAAGGGCCTCGGTAGTGATGGTCAGGTGATCATTGGCTCTGATCAGCTGGTCACGAAAATCTATGATTACCGCACCGGTGATATTCCGCAAGCTTCTATCCTGTGGCGTAACGGCACCAATGAGCTGACACCGGGTGAGATGGACTCTAACTTCAGCCAGTTTACTCACTCGCCGGGTAAGTCAGATATCAAGCAATTACAGCTCGATTCAACCTGGTATAACTCGGTATTTGATATTCCTCTGGCCAGCATTAAAGCCGGTGTGGCTTTTACCGACCAGACCATGGGCGGTCATAACGCCTGGAGCGGTCTGCGCGGTGGTGCCGGTTTTAGCCCCAGCTTTACCGAAATTTTCCCGGACAGCATGTTTACCCGCCACAGTACTGCCGGCTTTTTGGATGAGTTCAGTGGTGGCGGCCTGAATATGGCCTCGCCGTATTATTACACCTATAGTTTTGATGAAGCTGTGGCACGCCAGGCGGCTTATCTGACTGAGGGACTAATGGGGGCTGATGCCTATGTGGCGGATGCGTACTACGACGGCATAGACAGTGAAAGTTCGGTGCAGGAAGAAACGCTGAGTGTGTATTTGCAATCTGACTGGCAGTTTGACATTGGCCGTTTCCCGGCGCGGTTTAACGCCAGTGTGCGCTACGAAGAAACCGACGTCACCAGTACAGTACGTCAGACAGTGCCACAGCAGGTGGTATGGGCCTCAGCATCTGAGTGGATTACGCAGTACCTGCAAGGCGAAGATACCTTTTTAACCCTGACCGGTAAGCACGACGTACTGTTGCCGATGTTCGATTTTCGCATTGATCTGACCGACGATATCGTTGCGCGGGTGTCCTGGGGTAAAACTATTGCACGGGCACCGCTGGGCAATCTGGCCGGCGGGCGCAGTTTAAGCGGCAGCCCGAAAATTGGCTCCCGTACCGGCAGTGAGGGTAATACCAACCTGCAACCGTTTGAATCGACCAATTTAGATCTGAGCCTGGAGTATTACTATGCTGAGGGCAGCTATGCGTCAGTAGGTTATTTCAAAAAGGATGTGAAGAACTTTATTGCCAATGAAACGGTAGAGGCTCAGTTTGACGGCCTGCATGATATCTATCTGGGGCCGCGTTATCTTGAAGCCGAGCAGCAACTGATTGCCGCCGGAGATGCCAACCCTGATACCAGCGCCATTTATCAGCAGATGCTCGACAACGGCCACGGCAACGCAAACGGTGTTATAGAACCAACCGCCAATGATCCACTGATCACCTGGCTGGTTACCCGGCCTTACAACAGCAACGATAAGTCAGTCGATGGCTTTGAGGTTGCGGTGCAACATCTGTTTGGTGAAACCGGTTTTGGTGTAGGTGCTAATGCTACTTTTGTTGACGGTGATGTGAAGTTTGACGTTACCAGCCTTGAAGTGCAGTCACCGCTCAATGGTTTGGGTGATTCAGCTAACTTCCAGGCGTTTTATGAAAACCATGGCTTATCTGTCAAGGTAACCTATGCCTGGCGTGACAGTTATCTGATTGGTGTAGGGCAATCGCAGGGCTCGGCAGATGCACCGCCGCAGTTTGCCAAAACCTTTGGCCAGTGGGACATGAGCATAAATTACGACATCAACGACAACCTGACAGTGTTCTTTGAAGGCATTAACCTGAACAATGAAACCGAGCAGGGTTATGGCCGTTATGAGGAACAGTTCCTGTTTGCCCGCCAGTACGGTACACGCTATGCACTTGGTGTGCGTTACAGCTTTCAGTAAGCTGTTTTAGTTTGGTCAATAAAAAGGCCTGCCATGCGGCAGGCCTTTTCAATAGCAAAGCCGGTTTAGTATTTGTAAGAGAAGCTTAAGCTGTAGCTTTGGCCTTCCACACGTTTTTGCAGCACTTCGCCTTGCTGCAAAATCTCTACGTCTTCATCCAGCAGGTTTTTCAGGCCCAGTTTCACGGTCATGCTTTCCAGCGGGTTATAGCTGTAGGTAAAATCCAGTGAATTAAATGGCTGCTCGAAAGCGTCGTCTTTATTGTTGACGCCGGCAAAAGCGATACGTTTGCCAAACACGTTGTAGGTTAGCGTAGCATTGTGCTTGTTGTTGTCTGAGTCAAAGCCCAGCTGCAGGTTGGCGACATACTTAGAGTGGCCACTCAGGCTGCGTTTAAGATTTGTCAGGTTAGCCCCCGGAAAACGCTGGATAGTGATCTCAGACTCACTGACCGTCAGGTTACCGGCAACAAAGAAGTTGTCGGCAATGCTGCCAAACTCACCGCCGAACATATCCAGCTGCTGCAGAAACTCGGCTTCAGCACCATAGACTTTACCACTTTCGGCGTTACGGAATGACATCAGCAGGTTACCGTCAGAGCCGGACAATTCAACCGCTTCTATCGGGTTTTCCAGATCTTTGTAGAATACGCCGACACTGTAGTTACTGTTGTCGTAGTACCACTCTAAACGGGCATCAGCACTGTTAATATCGGTGCTTTGTAAGCCGGCAAAGCCTGTTACTTTAAAGTCGGTCAGCGGGTCAACGTATAATACCGGTGTCACTTCACGTAAGTCCGGGCGCACTACCGTCTGGCTGTAGCCAAAGCGGGCCTGCAGATCGTCGTTAATAAACCAGGTTAGTGATATTGCAGGGTAAAAGCCGTCTTCCAGTAATACTGAGTCAGTAATATCACCACTGATATCGCCATCAGCATTTAACGGCAGTGAAATCTGCTTAAAGTCTTCATAACGTACACCCAGGTTCAGGCGGAACTTGTAGTCGTAGTTCAGTTCAAGCGCGGCGTAACCGGCATCGATCATCTGGGCTGCCAGATAGTCATCAGCCTGGGTAGTGACGTTAGACACCTTAAAACGGTTGGCCGGGTTTAAAATATTCTCATCAGAGAAAATTTCCGAAAAACTGCCGGATAACTGCTGTAACGTATAGCCGACAGTATCAAAGTTAAACCGGTCGGTCTGCGCATCACGGCTGCGTTCAAAATAAGCGTAGCCGCCACTTAGCGTCATTTCAGCCTTGCCCAAAGTCAGCGGCAATTTGGCATTCCAGCTCAGGTTTTCGGTGTTGTCGTTCATGTCGCTGAAGCTGTAATTGACAGCATTCTGGTTACGACGCAGGAACGAAAAAACACTACCGTCGGCCTGAGTTTCGTTCAGATAACGAAACTCCACTTCACCCGGTGCATAACGGCGTGCTTTGGCATCGGTGTATTGCCAGTCAATCGCTAAATCCATTAAGAACGGAAAATTATGCCGGCCACGCACCTGATTGCTTAGCATGGTGCGTTCTTCATAGGTAATGTTGGTGTCAGTATTGGAACGGTTGTTCTCGTTAATCGTTTCGATACTGTCGCCGTTCTTAATTTTAATTTCGTCTTTAGTGTCACGCAGGTAAATAGTTGACGTTTCAATGCGGTGATCTACGCCAAGCTCTAAACCAAAGTTCAGCATGCCAGACAGTTTTACCTGATGCTCGGTACCTTTAATATCGTCATACCGGTTCAGCGGTACCAGGCTATCGCCTGATACAGAGTAATAGCGTTCCTGCTCTTCAATATTTTGCGTTGAACGGTCATAGCTGATGCCGGTCATCACACCGAAAACGACGTTTTGCGCCAGTTCAAAGCGGTTACCAAAGGATAGACTGCCATCAAAATCCGGCTTTACACTTTTGCGTTCAACATCGATGTCGCGGTTGAACGAGGTGCCCAGTTCGCGCACTATCGTTTCGGCCTGCGCCAGGTTACCGGCGTTGATGCCACCTAAAGCTTCGGCAATATTGATTGGCGTCAGCACACCATACTGTTGCTGCGCTGCAGCCAGTTCAGGTGAAATCCCACGCAGGCCATCGTCTTTACCGCGCCAGTCGTCACCGCCGCCAGCATAATCGTAGCCATCGTCACTGTTCAGGCTGTTGTAACCGACGCCTACTGACACATTAAAACTGCTTTGCAGTGGAATAGAGGTGGTGCGGATATTGACGTTACCGCCACCGAACGCTGCCGGTAGCTCTGGCGAATAGGCTTTTTGCACCACCAGGCTTTCAATAATACCCGCCGGAAACATATCCAGCGGAATAACATTACGTGTTGGGTCCGGGCTTGGAACCATGGCGCCGTTTAACAGTGTGCTGGAATAACGCTCACCTAAACCACGCACATAAATAAATTTATCTTTTACCAGCGTCAGACCGGTTACCCGGCGCAGTGCCGTTGCTGCGTTGCTGTCACCGGCACGGGAAATCTGTTCCATACCTAAAAGTTCGGCAACATAAGGTTGCTCACGGCGTTCTGCAGCTGCAGACGCGGCAGAGCTCATCAGACGGCCGGATACAGAAATACGTTCAACATCTTCTTCACTTTGTGCTGCCGGTTCTGTGGTGTCCTGCGCCAAAGCGCCAAAAGAAACCAGTGCGGTCGCCGTGCTAAGGGCCAGCAACACACTGCGGCCAACACGACTGAAATTAAACTTTTGCATGCTGCTCATCTGAACTTTGTCCTATCAGCTTAATTTTGTTACTTCTGCGTAGCGTTAAATGCCAGGCGGCACTTAACCTGATGGAATAAAAAAACACTGCCAGCAAGCACTGGCAGTGTTTAGCAGGTTTAGTCTTCTAAACCAACAGCCCAGCCTGCAGTCCAGTCATTACCTGGTTTTACTGCACCGACAAAGTCAACGGCGTCGAAGAAGCTGTCTACTGCTGTCATGTCTTTTGGCGCTGTTGCATCGATAGTAAAGATGCCATCCAACACGGCGGCCTGGTCTGCCGCTACGCTGTTGCCGGTCTGGCCCAGGAACCATTGCTCAGTCGTTGTGGTTGCGCTGACAGTGCCTTTGAAGGCTTCTGAACAGGCGATAACTGAGTTAGTCATGGTCAGTGAACCTGAGGCAGCTAAAGCACGAGACTCGTCAGATTCAATTTCCAGACACTCACCCATGCCAGCAGGGCCGGTGATAACAAAGTTAGCCAGTTGGGCATTGGTACCGGCGCGCAGTAACACACCTTCTGAATCGTCATCACCGTCGAAGGTGTTGCCGATAATGGTCATATTGGCAATAGTTGGGTTAGAAACCGGTGTCGCAGTGAAGTTGCCTGACTGGTTGTCGGCTTCGATACCACGGTTAGCCTTGGCACCATCAGCAGCATGTTTCACCAGTACGAACTGTAATTTACCGTTCCAGCCATCTGCCCAGTCAACTGAGTCATCGCCGTTAGCGGTTAATACAACGTTCTTACAGCTGATGCTACCGCCGAACATTTCGATACCGTCGTCCACGTTCTGGTGAACCTGGATATTGCTACATTTAGTGCCTGAACCTACACCAGCAAAAGTGATACCGTTCAGTTCATTGTCTGGCAACACTTCAAAACCAGCATGCTTTAGTACCACGTAGTTCAAGGTACCGCTGCTGTCAGCCGGGTTGTCACCACCGTAGTTGCCGGCGTCACCTTCTGCTGCTACCTGGCAGCTTGCTAAATCCGCTTGATTACATTTGTTTGATGGTGCTTTACCCAGTATTACCAGGCCACCCCACTGACCAGCAGCAGTTGGTGAACCAATAACATCCTGTACTGATGTCATCACGATAGGGTTAGCTGCAGTACCGTTAGCTTCAATTTTTGAACCGCGGGTTACTACCAGGAAATCAGCGCCTGATTTACCGAAAATACGTACGCCAGGCTGTACTGTTAAGGTTGCTGCAGTGGTGTTGTCCACACCAACACGTACACGGCCACTCAGTACATAGTCAGCACCGGCAGCCAATGTCACGTTAGTGGTGATGTCACCGGTCAGCTGGCAGTTTAAACGGCCGGTCAGGCTGTTAACTTCAGAGGTACCAGCAGGGCAGGCGGCTAAGTCGTCTTCCGGGTGAATACCAACAGTCCAGCCTTCGGTCCAGTCTGTAGTGCCGTCAAAAGCACCAATGTAATCTACGTTGTCAAACCATGGGTCAACGTTATTTGCGACATTGTAGCCATTACCCAGTGCCGGTGAATTGGGGGCTGGGATATAACCACCCAGCAGTGCATCACCGACGATATTGCCAGGCTGAGCACGGAACCATGCTTGTGCATCCAGGATAACGTTGTTGTTACCATCGACGCTGTTTTTAAACGGTTCAGCGCAGTCGATAATAGAGTTACGGAAGATAATTTCACCATTGCCAGCGTTGGTAACAGACTCATCGCTGTTAATCTCGAAACATTCGCCCATGCCAGCAGGGCCAGTGATCACAAAGTTATACAACTCTGCTGCGGTACCTGCGCGCAGTAATACGCCTTCAGAGTCATCTTCGCCGTCAAAGGTATTGCCGATAATGGTCATGTTAGCAATGCGCGGCTTTGACACCGGCAGTGCGGTAAAGTCGCTTGACTGGTTATCACCCTCAATACCACGGTTAGCTTTGGTATTGTTCGGGTTATGACGCACCAGCACGTGTTGTACGCGGCCAGTCCAGCCGTCTGCCCAGTCCAGAGAGTCGTCACGGTTGCCGGTTAATACTACGTGTTTCAGGTCAACAGTACCGCCGAAAAATTCTACACCGTCATCAAGGTTGTTATGTACCTGAATATAGTCGACAGTAGTGCCACGGCCTACACCGGCAAAGGTAATACCATTTAGCTCGTTATCAGGGATAACTTCAAAACCGGCATAACGTACCTGTACGTATTTTAAAGCACCGCTGCTGTCATCTTCATCAGCACCGCCGTATGGACCCGCTTCACCTTCGGCTTCTACCTGACAGTTAGCCAGATCAGCCTGATCACATTTATTAGTAGGCGCTTTACCCAGTAGTACCAGGCCGCCCCATTCTGCTGTTGACTCATCATCAGACAGACCAAGCATATCGTTTACAGATGTCATTACGATCGGCGCTGAAGCAGTACCTACTGCCTGAATTTTAGAGCCGCGGGCTACAACTAAATAGTCTGCGCCACTTTTACCAAACAGTGTGGTGCCTGGTTCGATGGTCAGTGTTGCGCTGTTAGCGTTATCGTTACCTACTGTGACCTTGCCATTTAATGACCAAACCACATCAGCAGTTAAGCGGGTATCAGCAGTAATGGTGCCGGTGATTTCACACACTGCTTTACTTACACCTGCCAGAGTTGAACCTTCAGTTGCAAATGCCGGGCAGCTGCTGGTTGGTGGAGGCGTACCGCCGCCATTATCACCGCCATCATTGCCATTACCGGCATTAACGACTAAGTCGCCACCACAGCCAGCCAGCATTAGTGCTGACGCTATTGCGCTTAGTTTTAACAGTTTGCGTAAAGCCATTACCATCTCTCCGTTGAGTTGTTATAGGTCGTGCCAATAAGTTGGGCGTACCCTACAACAGGGAAATGACGCTTTTATTACACTTAGATGGCTGTCACATAACGGTAATGGTCCAACCTGACTGCACTGGGGTTGCAGCGCTTTCTGTCAAAAAAAATTCATTTTAGTGTCATGTGTACTGGCAAAACTTAAGGTTTTAATTTGGTGAAGCTTGTTACTTATTTGTTTCTGTTTGCGTGGGGAGTCATCGGAGGGAATATTAACCTTACCTTTTCATAAAAATGTCATAAACTGCGGCAATACTATGCGCAGTAAATAGTTAGAGCAGCGCGGCAGCAACGCCGGCTTAAATCAGAGTGTGGTGGACGCTATGGCAAGAAAGATCCTGGTGGTGGAAGACGAAGCCCCGATTCGCGATATGTTGTGTTTTGTATTGGAGCAAAACGGTTATCAGGCGACAACGGCAGAAGATTATGATTCTGCTGTCAATGCGCTGATGGAACCCTATCCGGATTTGGTGTTGCTGGATTGGATGTTGCCGGGCGGCAGTGGCATTCAGGTAGCGAAGAAAATGAAGCAGCACGAGCTGACCCGTAATATTCCGATCATTATGATCACCGCCCGTGGTGAAGAAGAGGACAAAGTGCGTGGCCTGGAAGTTGGCGCGGACGATTACGTTACCAAACCATTCTCACCAAAGGAGCTGATGGCGCGCATTAAAGCCGTGATCCGCCGTGTCGCACCAACCAGCCTGGATGAGGTCATTGAAGTGCAGGGTCTGAAGCTTGACCCTGTTTCGCACCGGGTAATGGCATCTGATCAGGCACTGGATATGGGGCCAACCGAGTTTCGTTTGCTGCATTTCTTTATGACCCACCCAGAGCGTGTTTACAGCCGCGAACAGTTGCTGGATCATGTGTGGGGCACCAACGTGTATGTGGAAGACCGTACCGTCGATGTGCATATCCGCCGTTTGCGCAAAGCGATTTCTATCGCCGGGCATGATAGATTAGTGCAAACCGTACGGGGCTCAGGCTACCGTTTTTCAGCTAAGTAAGGTTAGTCGCCACTTCTATGCGTCAGCTGCTTTCAAAAAGGAAGGTGTACACCAGGCTCTTCCTTTTTTATTGTTTTATTGCTCTGGTGGGCCTTATTTCCAACAGCTTATTGCTGGCGCTGCTTATTTTCACCGTCGCGTTATTGCTCTGGCATTATCATCATTTATTTTTGATGGACAAATGGCTGTGGCGTGACCGTAAGTTGTCACCGCCAATAAGCGAGGGCATCTGGGGTCATCTGTTCGAAGGTGTTTACTACCTGCAGCGCCGTGACCGGCGTAAAAGACGCGAGCTGCGAAACGTGGTGCGGCGCTTTCGCGACGGCGCTGAAGCGTTACCGGAAGCCGTGGTCGTGTTGCGCGATGACTGGTCGATAATCTGGAGCAACAAGCTGGCGCAAATTCTGGTTGGGTTACATTGGCCGGCAGATGAAGGCCAGCGGCTGGATAACCTTATCCGGCACCCTGAATTCTTACAGTATCTTAAAACAGCAAAGTTTGAGTTACCCATTGAGCTGCCATCACCGGTCAATGATCAGCTAACGCTGGAATTTAATATCATGCCATACGGCATTGAGCAGTTTTTACTTATTGTGCGCGATGTCACCCAGCTAAAGCAGCTCGAGCAAATTCGTAAAGATTTTGTCGCGAACGTGTCGCATGAGCTGCGTACACCACTGACGGTACTGCAGGGTTATCTGGAAGTGATGGACGATGAACATCTGCCAGATAAGGCCATGTGGAAGAAGGCGCACAATGTAATGTTGGATCAGACCAAGCGGATGGATGCTTTAGTACAGCAGCTACTGACATTATCCCGCATTGAAGCCTCGGCCAGAGTACAGTTTGATGACGAGGTTGATGTACCGGCGATGCTGGCCAAACTGGAGCAGGAAGCACAGACCGTTAACCGTGATAAGCAGCACAGCATAGTGTTTGATATTGACCCGGAGTTAAAGGTGACCGGTGTTACTGAAGAGCTGCGTAGTGCTTTTTCCAATTTGGTGATTAATGCGATTAAATATACGCAAAACAATGGCGATATCCATGTCAGCTGGCAGCGACAGCATCAGAAAGCGGTATTTGCCGTCAACGACAATGGCCCGGGTATAGCACCACAGCATGTAAAGCGCTTAACCGAACGTTTCTACCGGGTAGATGAAGCCCGCGCCCGTAATACCGGGGGTACCGGCCTGGGGTTGGCCATCGTGAAGCATGTGCTGTCGCGTCATAACAGCCGGTTGATGATTTTCAGTGAACCGGGCAAGGGCAGTAGTTTCTCTTTTACACTGCCACCTGAGCTGGTGCTTGGCAACCGTAAACCAGCCAGAGCAAAAAAATAGTACGTGACAACTAAGATGCAGCGTTAACCGGAACGCCGGCTTTCAATGCTGCCCAGTGACGCTCTATCACCTTGTCTGCGGCCCTGCCCAATATATCCTGTTCCAACCCGTTTGCCTGACCGAGAAAGGTTTGCGCCAGCTCCCGGTCAGCCATCGCTGTAGCTACCAAGCTTGCCGCTTCGGCCACTGTCTGCGCGCCTTCGAAATAGCGCACGTGGTGGCTGTTATCGACAAGTAATTCGTCACTGTCATTACACCACTTGGTAAATACCCGTTTGGTCAGCTCTTGTGATCTGGCCTGAGGCCCGCCAAATACGATGTAAAAGGTATCTGTAGCCGCTTTGCGGTAGCGCTCGCAAATAACACCTAATTGCTTGTGCAAGTGTGTTACTTCATCGGTGGCGCTTAATGTAATCAATTTTGAAAACAGCGGTTGCAGTGCATCAGCATAGTGTTGGATATGCAGGTGAGTAACGCAATTTTGCTCGGCAACATTATTTAGCAGCTGACGAATGGCATTGAGCATATCTTGTCCTGCTGACGGCAGTGTCATGGCTTGTAGCTGCTGAAGGTAGTCCCGCAGTAGGGTAATTGCCTGTGGCAACGGCATATGCTGCAAACTATAACTCGCAGCCAGCGCACTGTGGGCCAGTGCTTTTAGCTGATGATAGTTATCACCGTTCACCGGATAATGTTTTATCTCACTGCCGCAGCAGCTTATCAAATCGCTGCCACTGCGGATAATCAGCAGCACCTCACCTGCAGTGATCTGCTGTTCAAAATAGTGCTTTCTTTTGGCATACAGCTGATAAAAATGCTGGTTAAGAGCCTGCAGTGGTGACAATACTGCTGGTGCGCCGGTATCTTCAGGTTGATTGCTCATTACATTGCCTGCGTATCAAGGTAAATGTTCACCACCGGTCACGCCTATCACTTCAGCGGTAACGTAACTTGACTCCTGCGACGCCAGATAAACGTAAGCCGGAGCGAGCTCTGCAGGTTGTCCCGGGCGGCCCAACGGTACGTGCTGGCCAAACTGCTGTAATTTTTCTGCCGGTTGGCCACCACTTTGCTGCAGTGGAGTCCAGATTGGACCAGGTGCTACCGCATTTACCCGAATGCCCTTGTTTATCAGCATTTTCGCCAGGCTTTTGGTAAAGCCGGTGATGGCACTTTTGCTAGAGGCATAGTCCAGTAAGCCAGCTGAGGGTTGGTAAGATTGAATTGATGTGGTGTTAATAATGCTGGCACCGGCAGGCATGTGCGGCACAGCAGCTTTACTCAACCAGAACATAGCAAATACGTTGGTCGCATAGGTTTTTTGGAACTGTTCGCTACTTAAATCGGCCAGTTCTGCAACAAATTGCTGTTTACCGGCGTTATTGACCAGAATATCAAGACCACCGAGTTTGTCTTTTGTCTGCTGCACCAGTGATTGGCAGAATTGCTCATCCGAAATATCCCCCTCAATCGCCCAGGCCTGAACATCAGCCTGTTTCAATTGCTCGAGTGCCGTTTCACCGTCCTGCCGTTCGCTGGGCAAATAATTAATGACCACATCTGCGCCTTCCCTGGCAAAAGCAATAGCCACAGCCCGGCCAATGCCCGAGTCACCGCCGGTGATCAATGCTTTACGTCCTTGCAATCTGCCACTGCCCTGATAACTGTCCTCACCATGGTCGGCACCGGGTGACAATTTTGCATCCAGCGCCGGGTCAGGTTGAGATTTGTCATAGTGGGTGTTGCCGGTGCTGTACTGAGTGCGGGGATCTTGCATACAAAACTGGTTACGCTTAGCCATTGCGCTTCTCCTTTTGCTGAAAAACAGTTATTTAGCAGCAAGCAGATTCTGTGCCTGTGTGACAACGTATACAGAAAGTTGAATGAAACCAAGTGTTAATAAGGGTTGTAGCAGTATGATTGGTCTTATTTCAGTTTGCAGACAATTAACAGGGTGAAGATTTTACCGCAGCTTCGGGTAAAACTTTCACCTGCAGTTGAAACTGTTAACGCGTTGTGCAGTAGTTTTTTCTAAAGCAATCGTTGTGATGATCATTCACCATGCCGCAGGCCTGCATATGGGCGTAGATAATGGTTGAGCCGACAAACTTAAAACCACGCTTTTTTAAATCTTTGCTCATGGCGTCAGACTCCGGGCTGGTGGCGCGGTAATCTGCCGGGCCGGCGATGCTGTTTTGTTGTGGGCTGCCGTTTACAAAACGCCACTGGTAGTTGCTGAAACTGCCAAACTCAGCCTGAATTTCCAGAAACCGGGCTGCGTTGTTAATCGCTGCCGCGATTTTCAGCCGGTTACGGATAATGCCGGGGTTTTGCATCAGCTCGGCCGCTTTTTGCTCATCAAAAGCAGCGACTTTTACCGGGTCGAAATTGGCAAAAGCAGCTCGATAGTTGTCGCGTTTTTTCAGCACCGTATACCAGCTGAGTCCGGCCTGAGCTGCTTCCAGCGTCAGAAACTCGAACAGCCGGTTATCATCATAAACCGGTACGCCCCATTCGGTATCGTGGTAGGCAACATAGTCCGGTTTGGTTAAATCTACCCAATGACAGCGGTGAGGTGTGTTCATTACTACTCCTTATTCCGTTGCCGGTGGTTTTGCCAGATAATCCAATGCCAGGCCGGTTAGTGCCCGCACGCCATTGACTAAAGCGTCTTCGTTCACATCAAACATCGGCGAATGGTTTGGCGCGACCTCGCTAAGTGCTTTGCCATCGGGAGAAATACCGAGGAAGAAAAATACCCCCGGGATTTGCTGCTGATAAAACGAGAAGTCTTCCGCGCCGGTAATAGGTTTTACCGATGCAACGCCTTTATCGCCAGCTGCCCATTTCAGGCTCGGCATCGCCCACTCTGTTAAAGCCGGGTCATTCCAGGTCACGGCGGCAAAGTTGTGTACATGAAATTCAGCTTCAGCACCACTGGCTTTGGCGATATGTTCACTGGTGTGCGCCATACGGTTGATCAGATCTTCGCGCATATCAGTGTCAAAAGTGCGGATCGTGCCTTCAAGCTTCACATCATCGGGAATAATATTCCAGCGAATACCACCGTGTACCTGGCCAAATGACACTACAGCCGGCGCTTTGGTGACATCAATCTGCCGCGCCGGTATCAGGTTAATCGCATTAATCAGCTGGCCGGTCACATTGATAGGGTCTATGCCACGCCATGGCGATGAGCCATGCACCTGCTTACCTTTTACTGTGATCTGAAAGCTGTCAGCGGCTGCCATAATACCTTCGGTCTTAACCTGTATCTGACCACTTTCGCCCGGCCAGACATGCAGGCCAAAAATCGCCGATGGCGCCGGGTTAGCAAATAAACCTTCGGCCAGCATCATCTTGGCACCGCCTTCTTCCCCCGCCGGTGGGCCTTCTTCGGCGGGCTGGAACACAAACATAATGGTACCGGCAATGTCGGCCTGCTGCTTTGCCAGTACTTCTGCTGCGCCCATTAACATAGCAACATGGGCGTCATGGCCACAGGCATGCATAACACCAGTTTGCTGGCCATTAAACTCGCTGACCACTTTAGAGGCGAACGGTAAGCCGGTTTGTTCGGTGACCGGCAGCGCATCCATATCCGCGCGTAGCGCCACCACAGGGCCGTCTTTGCCACCTTTTAAAATACCGACCACACCGGTATGCGCGATACCGGTGCGCACTTCCAGCCCTAGCTTTTCCAAGTGCGCGGCAACTTTTGCAGCAGTACGTACTTCGCGGTTCGACAGCTCCGGGTGCTGGTGTATGTCCCGGCGCCAGCTGATCACTTTAGGCATCACCTGCTCAATATGTTTACTCAGCTCCGGCCGCTGTTCTGCAGCAGTGTAAAAGGAGGTTAGCAGCGGTAATAAAACCAGACTTAACATAGACCTGCGCATAGTGACTCCATCTTGATAAGCGATGGCATTACCTTAAGCGCTCAGGCTGAAAAAGCCAAGCGCTTTGGCATTTATCGTGACGTTTACGCTAGCTTAATACAGTACTGCTGGCAGCCAGCTCAGGGCAATCGAGTACAAAGGCAATTTTCTTCAGCGCTTTTTGCTCTGCCGCCAGATCGGCAGCCAGCAAGCTTTGCTGGGTTAACCAGTCGCGGCCTAAATTCAGTTCCAGCGTCTGCATAGCGGCATTGGCAGTAAATTCCGGCAATAAATCATCGCGGCGCTTTTGGTTCAGCAGCACGGCCAGACGCAGCAAGACTAAAAGACACACCACCTGTGATAGCTGGTACAGGCTGAATACCGGCATGTCATCGAGCCGGATTTTACGGCGGTGAAACCGCACCAGCGTAGCGATAAGCTGCTGCTGTTCCTGGTTAAAACCAGGCAGGTTGGCGTTTTGCAGAATATAGGCTGAGTGCTTCTGCACCCCTGAGGAGTTAATGTGCAGGCCAACTTCGTAGAGTGTTGCGGCCCAGCCTAATAACATGGCGTCTTCATCATTAAGTTGCCACACGCTGCGTACCTGGCTGAACAGTTGCAGTGCGGTATTGCGCACCCGCTCGGCCTGCGCCATGTCCACATCATAGCGGCGCTGCATACTGGCGACGCTGTGTTCGCGGATATCCAGATGCTGCAGCCGGTCGCTCATTTCGTACAGCACGCCTTCGCGCAGCGCGGCATCAATGTATACCAGCTGGTCTATCTGCAATAAATTAAAGGCGGCAATCAAAATAGCCAGGCCGGAGCAAATCAGCAGTTTACGATCAT
Organism: Rheinheimera aquimaris; assembly: GCF_020531985.1. Lineage (GTDB taxonomy): Bacteria > Pseudomonadota > Gammaproteobacteria > Enterobacterales > Alteromonadaceae > Alishewanella > Alishewanella aquimaris. The sequence goes on from NZ_JAJAVQ010000004.1 coordinate 136,229, forward strand.
CGGTTAAGCCTGGCAGATCAAGTTGGTAACTGTTTTCCTGCGCAACCAGATGATCTTTCAACGCCAACAGATGCGTCAGTTCCAACGCATTATTACTTAGCCCAAGGCCGATAATGATATCGCGAATGGTTTTAACGGTACCGGAGGTACCCACAGCCTGTTGCCAGCCTGCGGCTTTAAAGCTGCTGACAATCGGCTCCAGCTCCTGCTCTGCCTGCAAAATGGCGCGGGCAAAACGTTTTTCGCTGATACGTCCCTGCGCAAAGTGCTGCATCGCGTAACTGACACAGCCCATATTACGGCTGCTCAGGCGCAGCGGCTGTAGCCCCTCGCCAATGGCAAATTCGGTACTGCCACCGCCAATATCGATGACCAGCCGGCGGCCGCTGAAATGTTCGAAATGGGCCACACCCTGATAAATAAAACGGGCTTCTTCCTGGCCGGAAATCACTTCTATCGGAAACGGAAACACTGTTCTGGCACGGCGTAAAAATGTCGCGGCATTTTTCGCCCGCCGCAGCGTATAGGTAGCTATTACCCGCACCGATTGGGGGGCAAAGGGTTTAAGTGTATCGGCAAACTGGGCCAGTACGCTCAGACCGCGTTCGATGGCTTCTTCACTTAATACCAGCTGCTCGTTCAAGCCCTCGGCCAGCTGCACTTTTTGCTTTTCCCGGTGTAGTAGCTGAATGTCGCCATCTACCACCCGGGCAATCACCATATGGAAGGAGTTAGAACCCAGATCAACTGCAGCCATATAGGCTTGCTGATCGGGGCGCTCTGTATCATGTACCGTATCGTTCATTAAAGCCCGCTGTCGCTGTGCTGCCCTTGCTGGCGGGCAAAATACTCGTAGATCTGCTGCTGTGAGCGGATGCTGCGTTTATTGCCGCGTTTTACATAGGCGTTACTTTGTTTGGCATCAATAATACGTGCCTTTACATTGTCCCGCCACTGAATATCCAGCGTATCCAGCACTTGTTGCTTTAAGCGCACATCGTAAATCGGTACGCCCACTTCTACCCGTTGGTCAATATTGCGGGTCATCCAGTCGGCGGATGACAGATAAACATCAGTTTCGCCGCCGTTATGAAACACATAAATGCGGGCGTGTTCTAAAAAGCGGTCAAGCACCGAAATGATTTTGATGTTCTGGCTTTTACCGGCAACACCCGGCATCAGCGAGCACATGCCGCGCACGATAATACGAATTTTGACACCAGCCTGGCTGGCCCGGTACAGCAGATCGACAATTTGCTGGTCAACCAGATTATTCACTTTCAGGAAAATCTCGGCTTTGCGGCCACTAATAGCAAAATCAATTTCGCGTTGGATCAGTTGTATTAACCGTGGCCGGCTCCAGGTAGGGGAGACGATCAGATGGTTAAACTGATAGGGCCGGTAACTGTATTCAATAAACTCAAACACCTGACCAATTTCAGCAGTAATTTCCTGATGGCAGGTAAACAGGCTCATATCGGTATAAATGCGTGCGGTTTTCTCGTTAAAGTTACCGGTACCAATATGGCCATAGTGCATCAGCTTGCCTTTCTCCATCCGACTTATCAGACAAAGCTTGGAGTGTATTTTCAGCGTGGTTAAGCCAAACACTACCTGGATACCGGATTCGGTCATTTTACGCGCCCAGTTGATGTTATTTTCCTCATCAAAACGGGCTTTCAGTTCAACCACCACTGTGACTTTTTTACCGTTACGCACTGCATCAAGCAACGAGTGGATCACGCGGGAATGCTTGGCGACACGGTACATGGTCATTTTAATGTGGGTGACTTTAGGGTCGAACGACGCCTGGCGTACCCATTCGGTAAAATAGCCGAAGTTGTGGTAAGGGTAGTACAGCAAAATATCACCGGCCCGTATGGCATCAAAGCTGGTCGCGTACTGCTCAAACTCGGGGCTTTTCAGCGGCGGCAGCGTCGGGAACTCCAGGCTTTGATGGCCGATATTCGGAAAGCCGATAAAGTCTTTGAAGTTGCGGTAGCGGCTGCCGGGAATTAACGAATCTACCGAGCTGGTACCGAGCTGTTTGCTCAACACTTTTAGCATTTGCTCTGGCATGGCGGCATCATAAACCAGCCGCACCGGTTCAGATTTCAAGCGCTGGCGAATGCCTTTTGACATCTTATCAATCAGGCTTTGGTCCAGGGTATCGCTGATATTGTATTCCGCGTCACGGGTCAGTTTCAGCGAATACGCCTGAATAGCGTCAAACTCAAAGAAACCGGAGAATAAATCCGCTATACAATGCACTATTACATCGTCCAGCAGCAGGATCTGCCGGCGGTAATGGCCATTCTTCTTGCGGGTATTTAAATGCAGCGGTAATTCGATAAAGCGCGATAATTCATTGGTCGGTACCTGCACTATCGCATATTCCGGTTTATTGGCACCGGTCATTTCAACCATCAGATAAGTGGTGTTATCTTCCAGCGCCTTGGGCAGGCTGACCTCGTCGCCGGACAGGATCATCGGCGAAATATGTTTTAATACCTCATCTCGGAAGTAACTGCGTACCCAGCCAGATTGCAGCTCAGTCAGCTTAAAGTTATCAATCAGTTCAATATTGTGTTTGCGCAGTTCCAGCTGAATATCCAGATAGATGGCGTTAAAGCGGGCGCCCAGTTGTAATACGGTTTGCTGGATTTCATGCAGCAGGGCTTCGGCATCTTCCTGCTCGCTGCTCTGGTATTTTTTCAGCAGAATACGGCGTTTGACATCGGCTACCCGTACGCGGAAAAACTCGTCCATATTGTTGGAGTAAATACCGAGAAAACGCAGCCGCTCAATAGGTGGGTTACGTTCATCCGCGGCTTCCTGCAGCACACGGCCGTTAAACGCCAGCCAGCTCAGTTCACGCGGGTAAAGAGGAAATTCAGTGCCACTTGCGGCGTCGGTGTGTTCCATGGTCCAGCTCCCTGACTACAACTGGGGTTACTCTATGGCATTTTTATGACAGCAAGATGAATGCAGCCGCGAAGCGGCTGCAAAAAGATTTCAGATATCGGTTTCTATATCTACAACAATGTCAGTGGCGATGGCTTCCAGTGCTTTTACCACTTCATCACGGCTGACGGTTGATGGCAATTCAACAGTAGCAACGGCATTAAATAATGGTACGCCCCAGTTTGGCGCGCTTTGTTTACTGCTTTCAAAGTGCACTATATTTGTGCCTTTATGTTTAATCACGGACGACAACTCACGCACTATACCTGGCCTGTCATTGCCGGTAATGACGAATTTCAGGTGCTGCTGCTCATTCAGACTACTGGACATACCATGCTGAATGCGGATATCCAGCTCAGTAATTTGTTCCAAAGCACTGGTCAGGGCTGGCAGATCCTGCTCTGCGACTTCTATTTGCAGGATACCAGCGAAGTAACCTGCCAAATGACTCAGGTTGCTGGCCATCCAGTTACCATTATGTGAGCTGACAACGGTAGCCAGTTTCTCGACTAAACCAGCTTTATCTTTACCTATTATTGTAAGTACTAACTGCTTCATTCAATATCTTCCTGTCATACCTTAACAATGATTGTGGTTGTTATTGTCCCCAATTAAGACATAAAAAACGGATAACGCCATCAGAGTGTAGCCGCAGACGTTACATTTTTAAATGTATTGCCAACAATATATGTAAATTTAGTGATTTAGCGTTTGTCCGGTTTTTATACAGTGATGAAGTGCAATCGCAGCAAGACAAGAAAAATTAACTTTTAACTGCTGCCACGTTACTGGCACAGCCGGTCGCTTTCTGCCTATACTGAGCGCATAAGCAGTCGCTGGCTGACGAGGCTGGCAGAGTATTCACACTAATGGAGAGCGCAGTGGATAAGCTCAATTTAACAAAACATATTTCCAGTTCCTTCAATGAAGAAATTGATGAGGTTCGCAACCATGTTATGGCCATGGGCGGACTGATTGAGCAACAGTTGAATAATGCCTTGGCGGCAATAGCGACGGCAGATGCTGAGCTGGCGCAAAAGGTGATCGACACTGATTTAAAAGTCAACGACTGGGAGCTGCAGATAGACCGTGAATGCACCAGTATCATTGTTAAGCGCCAGCCGGCTGCCAGTGATTTACGCCTTATCATGGCGATTATGAAAACGATTGCTGATTTAGAGCGTATCGGCGATGAAACCCGTCGTATTGCCAGAGTTGCACTGGAGTCGTTTAACAGTGAACAGCAGGATTTACTGGTCAATCTGGATAATCTTGGCCACCATGTTGGCCAGATGTTGCATGACGTACTTGACGCCTTCGCCCGTATGGATATTGAAACGGCTTTACTGGTGCATAAAGAAGATAAGAAAGTTGACCGCGAATACGAAGCTATTACGCGTCAGTTGATGACCTATATGATTGAAGACCCGCGCTCAATTCCCAAAATCATGAATGTACTGTGGTCAGCCCGTTCTCTGGAGCGCATCGGTGATCGCTGCAAAAACCTGGCTGAGTATATTATCTTTTTTGTCAAAGGTAAGGTTGTGCGCCACAGCAGTGCCGAGAAACTGGAGCAAGAAGCACGTAGCTGATTTTCAAGTATTTTTACTGTACATCCGAAACGCCCTGACTAGACTTCAGTTCAGGGCGTTTTCATTCTGCATTCATTTTTCGTTTTTCTTGCGTTATGAATGCCGCTACAATGCGCGCCGACTACAGTCAAACCAACTAACGAGGCCAGGCTATGCCAGCTAGTACTTTTTTATCCGTGTTTGCTAAATCACCGATTAAGCCGATAGAGGAACATATCCGCAAGGTGCATCAGGCAAGCGAATTGTTGCTGCCGTTTTTCGATGCTGTATATCAGCAAAACTGGCAACTTGCTGCGGACGTACGCAAAAACATCGTGACGTTGGAAAAGGAAGCCGACAAATTAAAGCGCGAAATCCGCATTAACCTGCCACGTGGCCTGTTTCTGCCGGTAGACCGGACCGATATCCTGGAACTGGTCTCGCAGCAGGACAAAATCGCCAACAAAACCAAAGACATTACCGGCCGCGTTCTTGGCCGTGAACTGTTGATCCCAGTCAGTTTGCAGGAAGGCTTTAAAGCTTATGTTCAACGCTGCATTGATGCCACTAAACTGGCCAGTGAAGTGATTAACGAACTGGACGAGTTACTGGAGACTGGCTTTCGTGGCCGTGAAGTCGATCTGGTGATCAAGATGGTTGAACAGCTGGATATGATCGAAGGTGATACCGACGATATGCAGATTAAACTGCGTAAAGCTCTGCGTCTGGCTGAGCAGGAACTAAACCCCATCGATGTGATGTTCTTATACCGCACTCTGGAGTGGGTTGGTGATTTAGCCGATGTGGCGCTGAAAGTGGGTTCGCGTCTCGAGATTATGTTAGCTCGTTAATTATAAAAGGTTTTCCTGATGGATATTATACAGTCATATGGTCTGATCCTGGTGATTATCGCGGCCGTGTTTGGCTTTTTCATGGCCTACGGTGTTGGGGCAAACGATGTTGCCAACGCTATGGGTACCTCAGTCGGCTCTAAAGCGCTGACCATTAAACAGGCAATTTTCATTGCTGCTATTTTTGAGTTTGCCGGCGCTTATCTGGCAGGCGGTTCAGTAACCTCGACTATCCGTGGTGGTATTACTGATGCCTCGTTTTTTGTTGATACACCAGAGCTGATGGCGTACGGCATGATAGCCGCATTGCTTGCCGCTGCGACCTGGCTGATTGTCGCGTCATATTTTGGCTGGCCGGTTTCTACCACGCACTCTATTGTTGGCGCTATTATCGGTTTTGCTGCCGTAGGCGTAGGTGTTGACGCGGTACACTGGGATAAAGTCGGCGGTATCGTTGGCAGCTGGGTAGTCACACCAATGTTAGCGGGCGTTTTAGCATATATGTTCTTTATGAGTGCACAGCGGCTAATTTTCGATACCGATAACCCTTTGGCAAATGCGAAAAAGTATGTGCCTTTTTACATGGGGTTTGCCGCCTTTGTTATGACACTGGTGACAGTGCAAAAAGGCCTTAAACATATTGGTTTGCATATCAGTACCGCCGAAGGTTATTACATTTCTCTGGCCTTGGCTGCTGTGGTGGGTGTTATTGGTAAAGTGGTGATCAGTAAACTGAAGTTTGACCCGGCCGCTGATAAGAAGATGCAGTTTAACAACGTTGAGCGTATTTTCGGTGTGTTGATGATCACTACTGCTTGTTGTATGGCGTTTGCGCATGGCTCAAATGATGTCGCTAATGCTATAGGCCCGCTGGCGGCTGTTGTCAGTGTGGTTAGCTCTGGCGGTGAAGTGGCAGGTAAAGCGCAATTAGCCTGGTGGATTCTGCCACTTGGTGCCATCGGTATTGTTATTGGCCTGGCAACCTTGGGCGCGCGCGTTATTAAAACCGTAGGTACTGCTATTACCCATTTAACCCCGAGCCGGGGCTTTGCGGCAGAGTTGTCGGCAGCTTCTACCGTAGTTATCGCTTCAGGTACCGGTTTGCCTATATCGACGACGCAAACATTAGTTGGTGCCGTGTTGGGTGTGGGTTTAGCCCGTGGTATCGCCGCGCTTAACTTAGGCGTAGTACGTAATATCTTTATTTCCTGGGTGATTACGCTGCCGGTGGGTGCGGGTTTGGCGATAGTGTTTTTCTTTATTCTGAAAAGCATATTCAGTATCTGAATTACTGCGTAGACAGTTTAAAAAAGCCCTCAGTGTGAGGGCTTTTTTGTATCGGCTTGCCGTAGCTTATGGCTGGTATTCACTGGTCAGTGTTAAGCCTGTTACGGCGCGGTAAGCATACACAGAGATATGCCATACACCGGCCTGTGGTGCGTTGATGACACAGGTTTCGCTATTACCATTTTTATTCGGCCTGCAGTCATAGCTACCGCTGCTGGGCTGGCTGCCATATTTCACATATAAATCAGCATCACCACGACCACCGCTGATGTCTACTGTTAGTTGCGACATGCCTTCTGGCACGTCCAGCGTATAGTGCTGCCAGCTGCGGCGGGCAATATCAATATCTGTGATCGTCTCACCGCCGCCATCAGGTAGATCTGCCCCGCTGAAGCTGCCGGTCAGGCTGACGCCAGCAAAGTCGCTGTAACCGATTAGTTTGACGTAATAGATACCCGCTTGTGCCGGGTCGATAGCGCAGCTCTCGTTATTGCCAAATTCATAAGGCCGGCAATCCCAGTCTGACGCCGTAGGCTCACTGCCAAATTTGACATACATGTCGGCATCGCCTGTGCCGCCTGCCATTACAAAAGACAGCTCAGAAGCGTCTTGCGGTACCGTCAGGCTGTAAAGCAGTTCTTCACCGGCACCGCCCGAAATATCAGGCACTGTCTCTCCATTCTCCAGCTCAGTAGCAACCGGCGGCGGAGGCGGTTCAATATCATCACCATCGCAGCCGAATTCTGCCAGGTAATCCACCGCTGCTTTCGCCTGCACCAGGCCATAGCCATAAGACGTATCACGGCCGGCATTGCCTAAATCTTCCGCTGTCACGCCAAGCGCACTGCGGATCTGGGCATTGGTGCAGTCCGGGTAATGGCTCCAGACCAGCGCCGCCACCCCTGCCACATGCGGCGATGCCATCGAGGTGCCGTCCATCAGACCGTAGTTTGACGGTTCTGCAACAATATTGGCCTCGTTGGCCAACTCCCCAAGCAATAGTTGACCATCCTCCTGTGACACACTTAAGGCGATTATATTGGTGGTTGGGTTATCACCCAGCGTGCCGCTGAAATTGCCCGGCTCATTGTTGTAAATTACCGCGCCGATGCCGCCACCCGCCTGACAAGCCTCTACTTTCTGTGAAAAGGGGACTTCGCCGCGCTCAAGCAAACATATTTTGTCGGTAACATCAGTACAGGTGCTTGTGCCCAGGCCGCAACTGGCCAGCTCGGCATTGAAGTTAGCCATGGCCGAACCTTCCAGCGGGTTAGTGCTATAGCTAGTGGTGCCAATCGTTAACCCCGTGTCCAGGCCTGTACCGGTAGGGTAAGCGCTCAGCACCGCTACGCCCGGGCCAGCAAGCTCAACCTGACTGTTGCGTTGTGAAAAGTCAGCATGAGCTTTACTGTCGTCCACTGCTGCAACCGACACTACCGAGTCATAAGATGCCGGGTAAGACAGTGCGGTATTGCCATCATTACCTGCCGCAGCAATCAGCAGTACATTGGCATCATACGCAGCTTGCATAGCATTGCTCTCGGTCGTATTAGAGCCAGCGCCGCCAAGGCTCATATTAATAACCGAAGCACCGTTTTGTACGCAGGTGTCTACAGCATGCGCCAGCGTGGAGGAATAACCCCAGCCATCATCGTTAAACACTTTCACAATGTGCAGTTTCAGATTACCACTTGGCATAATGCCAACAATGCCTACATCGTTGTTCAGCGCGGCGATCGTGCCTGCAACGTGTGTACCATGGGCACCACCGGCATCAAACCAGTTGCCGGTACCTATATCGTTGCTGCCGCTGATATTCGCGTCGTTAAAGTCTTCATGCGGTAAGCCAAGGCCAGAGTCAATAACACAAACGGTTTGATTTGATGCAAACTGGTCGCTTACCAGATCTGCTTGTACCAGCGCATAACCGTAAGGCTGCTGTTGCATCATGGGGTAACGCGGCAGGTCGGCTTCAACATATTCGACAGCCGGATCCGCTTTGACCTGCTGCAGGGTTTTGGCATCAAGCTGGGCAGCGATAGCATTACGGGCAGCTAGTATATGATGTATCCGGGCGCCTTTTTGTTGCAGTAATGCACTGCTGGCTTGCAGCTGTTGCAGCGCAGCATTTTTTCCTGCCTTGTTCTCTGTGCGAAGCCCGGTTGTGTTTACTGCTGCTTTATATTTAATAATGTAGCGGCCCGCTGCAGCTTGTTCTGCTGCCTGTTTGATATTATCTGCCTCCGCGGCAGTTGCCATGCTGATACTGGCTGCCAGCATGCTGACAGTGGCCAGCAAAATATGAGGTGTTCTGGACATGTTCACCCTCCAGGTGATTGTTATCATTGTACTTTGTATTACCCGGTACAACGCGTACTGCTGGACTCGCAAACGGGAGGCGATGGATTGTCTGGCCGCACCACTTTCATTAGTACAGCCTGATAAATACGCTATAACAAATGAAAATATATAACAAACAAATATTTTACAAATATTTGATATTGTAATGTGCGGCTAGTGATAAAGCGGATGTTATCGCGCTAAACCAATGCACAGGCTTGCATGGCTGCAGCATCAGGCGTACAGTTTAAACACTTATATAAACGTTAAATGCATTTTTTAATCGGAAATTACAATGAAACGTTTGCCCAGCATTAAGCAGTTGCAATATTTACTGGCGCTACACGAACATCAGCATTTTGGTCGGGCCGCAGAGGCTTGTTTCATTGGCCAGTCTACACTCAGTGCGGCCATTGCTAATCTGGAAGAGACTATGAATGCGCAGTTGTTGGAGCGCGATCATAAAACGTTTATTTTTACCCCGCTGGGCGAAGATGTGGTGCGCCAATCCCGTTACATTATTGAGCAATGTGAAGAGCTGACCGATTTTGCCAAGTGTCAGGGTAAGCCTATGGCCGGGCCGTTCCGTCTCGGTTGCATTCCTACTATCGCGCCTTTTGTACTAAGCGAGGTGATGGCACTGTGCCGGGAACGTTATCCCGAATTGCAATTGCTGCTGCGTGAAGATACGTCAGATAACTCCTTGCATGCTCTGGCTGAAGGCCGGCTGGATATGGTGTTGCTGGCGCTGCCTTATGAAACCGGTGCTTTTCACACTGAAGTGCTGGCGCAGGATGCATTTAAATTGGTGTTGCATAAAGACTGGCTGGACAGAGGCTTTAATCAGGACATCAGCCAGTGGCCGGATGAAAGTATCTTTTTACTTGAGCGCGAGCATTGTTTAACCAATCATGCAGTAAAAGCCTGTGAGCTTGAAGACAGCCGTAAAGTGAACCCGTTTTTTGCCACCAGCCTGCATACCTTAACCCAGATGGTGAACAATAAACTGGGTGTGACCTTTATGCCAAAGATGGCGATTAACAGTGGTCTGCTCGATGGCACTGAACTGATTACCCAGTCGCCGGGTACTGCGGCTGCATATCGTGATATCGGTGTAGCCTGGCGGCCTACCTCAACCAAAGCGCACAGCTATCGTTTAATGGCCGATTTGATAGCCCAGGTGTTGGTACAAAAGTGCAAATAACGTCTGCGTTCTGCTAAAATGCCGGCTGTTTTTATACAGCCGTGCCCTCTGGTCGGTAAAGCCAAGGAACCCTCTATGTCTGCAAAAAGTATGCAAGTCAAAGACTTTTCGTTTGAGCTGCCTGAGCAGCTTATTGCCCGTTTTCCCAAAACTGAACGCTCATCCAGCCGCCTGCTGGCGATGGATAAACAAAGCGGTGAATTAAGCCACCATATTTTCAAAGACTTAGCAGACTTTTTGCAAGCGGGTGATCTGCTGGTGTTTAACAACACCAAAGTGATACCAGCGCGGTTATTCGGCCAGAAAGCCTCTGGTGGTAAAGTCGAAGTACTGGTTGAACGTATGTTGGATAACAAACGCTTTTTAGCGCATGTACGGGCCAGTAAGGCGCCTAAACCGGGTACCGAATTACTGCTCGAAGGCTCAGCCCGGGTCATGATGAACCAGCGCAATGACGAACTGTTTGAGCTGGAAGTGACAGGCGACGAGCTGGTACTGGAAATGTTAGAACGGCTGGGGCACATGCCGCTGCCACCTTATATCGACCGGCCGGATACCGAAGAAGACAAAGCCCGCTATCAGACCGTTTATAACGAAAAACCGGGTGCAGTGGCGGCGCCAACAGCCGGGCTGCATTTCGACCAGCCGCTACTGGATAAACTCAAAGCGAAAGGCGTTGAGTTTGCTTATGTCACGCTGCATGTCGGTGCTGGCACCTTTCAGCCGGTGCGGGTGGATAACGTACTGGAGCATAAAATGCATGCCGAGTATATCGAGGTGTCAGAGCAGGTGGTTGATGCAATAGCGGCCTGCAAAGCCCGTGGCGGACGGGTAGTGGCAGTGGGAACTACCTCAGTGCGTTCACTGGAGTCGGCCGCACAGCAGGGCGGTGGTAAGTTGATTGCCTACAACGGCGATACGCAGATTTTTATCTACCCGGGCTATCAGTTTAAGGTGATAGATGCGTTGATCACTAACTTTCATTTACCCGAATCAACACTGATTATGCTGGTATCGGCGTTCAGCAGCCGCGAGCATGTGATGAACGCCTACGAAACGGCTATTGCTGAGCAATACCGTTTTTACTCTTATGGCGATGCGATGTTTATCTACTAACAACAGCTTCGCATGCAAAGAGGGGATATCGAGGTGTAGGGCCTACGGCAGGGAAATCCTTATTCCGCCGCCTTCGACAGCACGTCCCAGTGCTGTCTCAGCCTCCGCGGCATCCCTGCCGCTGCTGCATAAGAACACCCCGCCATAGCCTTATACTTAACAGTATCACTCTGAAGGCTGCGCTATCGCTTAGTTTATCGGGATTTAGCTGCTATAATCGCGGCGCAAAAAAGCCGGACTGTTTCTCTGGCGTAAGAGGATAACAATGAAATTTGAATTAGATACCACAGATGGCAAGGCCCGCCGTGGCCGGCTGATCTTTGAACGTGGCGTGGTGGAGACGCCTGCTTTTATGCCGGTAGGCACTTATGGCACCGTTAAAGGCATGACGCCGGAAGAGTTGGAAGCAACCGGTGCGCAGATCTGTTTGGGTAATACCTTCCACCTAATGTTGCGCCCAGGCACTGAAATTATTAAAAAACACGGCGATCTGCACGATTTTATGCATTGGCATAAGCCTATTCTGACCGACTCTGGTGGCTTCCAGGTGTTTAGCCTCGGTGAGCTGCGTAAAATTACTGAAGAGGGCGTCAAATTCCGCTCGCCGCTGAATGGCGAGCGCATCATGTTAACGCCAGAGCGCTCGATGGAAGTGCAGCGTGATTTGGGTTCAGACATCGTCATGATCTTCGACGAATGCACGCCGTATCCGGCAACTGAGCAGCAGGCGAAAAAATCGATGGAAATGTCGCTCCGCTGGGCCAAACGCAGTAAAGATGCGCATGGTGATAACCCGGCGGCACTGTTTGGCATTATTCAGGGCGGTATGTACCCGAACCTGCGTGATGTATCGTTAAACGGTCTGGAAGACATCGGCTTTGATGGCTATGCCATTGGCGGTTTGTCGGTAGGCGAACCTAAAGCAGATATGATCCGCATTCTCAACCATACCACCGATAAAATGCCGGCCAATAAGCCGCGTTATCTGATGGGGGTGGGTAAGCCGGAAGATATTGTTGAAGCCGTGCGCCGTGGCATAGATATGTTTGACTGCGTAATGCCAACCCGTAACGCCCGCAATGGTCATTTGTTTGTCAGCACTGGTGTGGTAAAAATCCGCAACGCTAAATACAAAGACGATATTGGCCCACTGGACGCAGAATGCGACTGTTACACTTGTAAAAATTATTCCCGCGCATATCTACACCATCTGGATCGCTGCAACGAGATCCAGGGCGCCAGATTAAATACCGTGCACAATCTGCATCACTATCAGAAACTGATGCAAGGATTGCGCAGCGCGATAGCCGCTGGTACTTTGGATGAGTTTGTCGCACAGTTTTATACCAAACGTGGCCTGCCGGTACCGGCACTGGACGCGGTTGATACTAATAAAGAACACAATTAATCACAATTAAGGGGACACTTATGAGTTTATTTATCAGCAATGCGTATGCACAAGCTGCACCAGCCGGCCAGCCACAGGGTGGCGGTTGGGATCTTATCATCATGCTGGTGGCGTTTGGTCTGATCTTTTACTTCCTGATTTACCGTCCGCAGGCTAAGCGCGTTAAAGATCACCGTAACCTGATGGCTGCACTGGCAAAAGGCGATGAAGTGTTAACGCAGGGGGGGCTGGTTGGCCGCATCAGCAAAATAGCGGATGACAAAGACTATGTTGTCATTGCCCTGAACGACAGCACTGAAGTGACAGTGCAAAAAGCTGCTATCAGCGCGGTTTTGCCAAAAGGCACGCTGAAGTCACTGTAAGCCACACTGAAGGATAAACAGGTGTTAAATCAAAACCCCGTTTGGCGCTACCTGGTGGTTGTCGGCATGTTGTTGCTGGCACTGGTGTATGCGCTGCCAAATTTATACCCGGAAGATCCGGCGCTGAATATCAGCGCCACCCGCGGTGGTACTGTATCGGAAGACATTCGTGCCCAGATTGAGCAAGGCTTTACCGAAGCCGGTATTACCACTAAAGCGGTCGAGCTGGATAACGGCCAGGTGCTGGCGCGTTTTAACAGCACGGAAGATCAGCTGCAGGCCCGTGAAGTGGCCAGCCAGTTACTGGGTACTAACTACATTACCGCGCTTAACCTGGCACCGGCTACACCCGACTGGCTAACCAGCATTGGTGCTTCGCCGATGAAACTGGGCCTCGACTTACGTGGTGGTGTGCATTTTCTGATGGCTGTCGATATGAAAGCGGCGCTGGATAAAAATCTGAACGACATGGTGCAGACATTCCGCACTGATCTGCGTGAAGAGAAAATCCGCTACCGTACCGTACAGGCTGATTTAGCCAATGGTCAGGTACAGCTGAGCCTGCGCAGTGTGGAAGATGTTGCTGCCGCCGAAGCTGCGCTGAAAAAACGTGACCGCGAACTGGTGTTCACGCCAGGCGCTGACGAGCTGACAGTGCTGGTTAGCATCAGCGAAATCCGCTTAAAAGAAATCCGCGAATATGCATTAGAGCAAAACATCACCATTATCCGTAACCGGGTAAATGAAATTGGTGTTGCCGAGCCACTGGTACAACGTCAGGGCGCAGATCGTATCGTGGTGCAGCTGCCGGGCGTACAGGATACTGCTCAGGCCAAAGAAATCCTGGGTGCTACGGCATCGCTGGAATTCCGTCTGGTGGATGAAGAAGGTGACCTGGCTGCCGCGCTGGAAGGCCGTGTACCGCCTAACGCCGAGCTTTATTACACCCGGGACGGCCGTCCGCTGTTGCTGGAAAAGCGTATCATGTTAACCGGTGAGCATATTACCGGCGCCAGCTCAGCATATGACGAATACAGCCGGCCTCAGGTTAGCATTAAACTGGATGCCAAAGGCGGCAATATGTTATCCGCGGCAACGCGTGACAGCATCGGCCGGCGCATGGCGTCAGTGTTTATCGAATATAAACCCGGTACTGAAATTGGTGCCGACGGTAACCCTGTGCTGGTTAAACAGCAGGAAGTGATTAACGATGCAACTATTCAGGCGCGTTTAGGCCGTGATTTCCGTATTACCGGTATCAGCTCACCGGGCGAAGCGCAGAATCTGGCAACCTTGTTACGTGCCGGTGCCCTGATTGCACCTATTCAGATTATTGAAGAGCGCACCATAGGCCCAAGCCTGGGTAAAGAAAATATCGAACTGGGTGTTACAGCAATTCAGTGGGGTATGGTAGCTGTACTGATCTTTATGGTGATTTACTATAAAGCCTTCGGTATGGTGGCTAACCTGGCGCTGGTAGCTAACCTGATACTGATTGTCGGTGTGATGTCGATGATCCCGGGTGCAACACTAACCTTACCGGGTATGGCAGGTATTGTATTAACCGTTGGTATGGCGGTTGATGCGAACGTTTTGATCTTCGAGCGTATACGTGAAGAGCTGGCCGAAGGCCGTTCTGTACAGCAGGCGATTCATCACGGTTACGATCGTGCGTTTGCCACCATTGCCGACTCCAACATCACCACCTTACTGGTGGCGTTGATCCTGTTCGGTATCGGTACAGGCCCGGTTAAAGGCTTCGCGGTTACACTGGCAATAGGTATTCTGACCTCTATTTTCACTGCGGTGGTGGGTACTCGCTTGTTAGTCAATTTATTCTGGGGTGGCCGCCGCGTGCAGTCACTGCCGATATAAGGAGTACGGCATGCAAGTATTTAACTTTAAGCAATCGCTGAATTTTATGCGCCTTAAGTGGCCGGCAATAGTATTGTCGACGCTGCTGATTCTGGGATCTTTCGTGTCCTTCTTTACTAAGGGCATTAACTGGGGCCTGGATTTCACCGGTGGTACTGTTATCGAAGTTGGCTTTGCCCAGTCGGCAGATTTACCAGCGGTGCGCCAAACGCTGACGGCGGCTGGCTACGGCGATGCGGTAGTGCAGCTGTTTGGTACCAGCCGCGATGTGCTGATCCGGGTGCCTCTGCGTACCGACGTTGATCAGTCCACGCTGGGTGACAGTGTTATCAAAGCACTGAACGCTGCGCAAAGCGAAGCAGTTACCATGCGCCGTATCGAGTTTGTCGGCCCAAGCGTTGGTGAAGAGTTAAAAGAAGATGGCGGCCTGGCAATGCTGGTCGCGCTTATCGGTATTTTGCTGTACGTGACGATGCGGTTTGAATGGCGTTTGTCTGTGGGGGCAGTGCTGGCGTTGTTCCACGACGTAACACTGACCATGGGGCTATTCTCGGTATTGGGGCTGGAGTTTGACTTAACCGTGCTGGCAGCAATACTGGCGCTGATAGGTTACTCGATTAACGATACGATAGTGGTATTTGACCGTATCCGCGAGAGTTTCCGTAAACTGCGCGACACCAGTGTCGATGACACTATCAACGATGCGATTACCTCAACATTAAACCGTACTGTTATTACCTCATTAACGACAGTATTGGTGTTAGTGGTGCTGTTTTATATGGGCGGCGCGCTGATCCATGGTTTTGCCACAGCATTGCTGTTCGGTATTGCTATAGGTACTTACTCTTCTATCTATGTGGCCAGCGCCATTGCAGAAATTCTCGGCATCAGCCGTGAAGATATGCTGCCGCCGCCTCCGGTAGAGAAAGAAGGCGAAAATACTGACGCGCTGCTGTAACCTAAGCCGTAAAGATGCTAAAAATGCCAGTCAGTGACTGGCATTTTTTATGCGCACAGAATTAACAACAGGTGGTGACAGATGAGCAAACAACATGCGCCCGGCTTCGTGGCCCTGGTAGAACAGGCCAAAAGCGAGATTAATGAAATCAGCATTGACGAGCTGCTTGAGCATAACCAACCTTATGTACTGCTGGATATCCGCGAAGATCACGAATGGGATAAAGGCCATCTGCCCGAGGCGATGCACTTAGGCAAAGGTATTATTGAGCGCGATATTGAGCAGACGGTAGCCGACAAAAAGCAAAAAATTGTACTGTACTGCGGCGGTGGATATCGTTCGGCGCTGTCAGCGCAAACGCTGCAGCAAATGGGCTACCAGAATGTCTACAGCCTGGCTGGTGGTTACCGGGAGTGGTGTGAGCGCAACCTGCCACTGGAAGTGCCGGCGGTAAAATAACGGAGTATCTTATGCGAATTTTGCTACAACTGGGCTGTGCACTGGCTGTATTTTTGTCTGCTTCGGCGGCGGCTGACAGTTCAGTCTGGCGCATCAGTAAAGGCGCGCAGCAATTATACATTGCCGGTACCGTGCATTTGCTACCACCGGAGCAGTTTCCGCTACCGGACGAGTTTACCAAAGCCTACCAGCAGGCCGACGTGCTGGTGTTTGAGACAGATGTCAGACAACTGGAAACGCCGCAGGGGATGCAGTTGCTGATGCAGCATGCAATGTACAACGATGGCAGAAAACTGAACCAGGTATTGTCGGCTACAACGTTTAAACAGTTACAGCAGTTTGCCACGGCGCAGGGCGTCGATCTTAAAGCACTTAACGGCTTTAAGCCCGACTTTGTGTTGTTAACGCTGATGCAGGTTGCTTTGCAAAAAGCTGGTATGGCAGGCGAGGGGGTAGATATGTACTTCCTGAACAAGGCCGTAGCCGAGAGCAAGCCTCTGCATTTTCTGGAAACCGTTGACCAGCAGTTAAGTATTTTACTGAATGTGTCGGCGGCGAATGAAGATGTGTTTGTGCAGCAGAACCTGGCGCAGTTATCTGGGTTGGAACAGCAATTGACACAGATCATCAGTGCCTGGCGTAGCGGTAATACTGAAGAACTGTCTGAACTGGCAATGGCTTTTACAGACACTGCAGAGGGCAAACAGTTTTATCAGGCGCTGTTGGTGCAACGTAATCAGAACTGGATACCGCAGCTTAAGCAGATGCTGGCAACGAAAGAGGTGGAGCTGGTACTGGTAGGGGCGTTGCATCTGGCCGGCGACAGCAATGTGCTTGAATTACTGCAACAGCAGGGCTATCAGGTGACAAAGTTATAGCTGTAGTTCGGTGGCTAGAACCTGTTTACTCACGCTAACACGCCGTGAACCCATCCCTGGGGGCTCGTTTACGCCCATCCAGGGCTCCAACGGTTAGCTTAGAATAAACAGGTTCTGTGAAGTAGTCTGGAACCCCGATGCACAGCCACAGAGTGTCTGAGGATTTGCAGCGCAAATCCGAGTTGCTGTGGCGAGCACAGCGGGCGTTGCAGACTATGCTGTTTCACTGCGCCACTTAACGAGACAGTGATTCTGTCAGGTGTGGGCGAATGCCTTTTAACATACCGGCTAATACTTTTGGTGCCGCTGCCACGACGTTACCACTGCGCAGGTGGTTGTTGCCGCCAACAAAGTCGCATACCAGGCCGCCAGCTTCACGCACAATCAGCTCACCGGCAGCGATATCCCACGGCTTTAAGCCAATTTCGAAGAAACCGTCAAAACGTCCTGCAGCAACATAGGCCAAATCTAACGCAGCTGAACCGGTACGGCGAATATCAGCCGCTTCAGCCAGTAAGCCTGTCAGCATAGCGCTGTGCGCCGGGATATGGGTTTTGTTTTTAAACGGAAAACCGGTTGCCAGTATAGTGCCGCCCATATCAGGCAGGTTGTTTACGCGGATACGGGTGCCATTTAACTGCGCGCCGCGACCACGTGAAGCAGTGAATAGCTCACCACGCAGCGGGTCAAAAACCACTGCCTGATCAAGTTTACCCTGATGTTTTAAAGCGATAGACACCGCGAAATGCGGAATGCCTTTAATAAAGTTGGTGGTGCCGTCCAGCGGATCAATAATCCATTGAAACTCGCTGTCGTTGTTGCCGTAATTGCCATGCTCTTCGCCGACAATACCGTGAGTCGGGAACGATTTTTTCAGTACCTGAACAATCGCCTGTTCAGCTTCTTTGTCTACATTGGTGACAAAGTCGTTAGTGCCTTTTTGTTGTTTCTGAACCATATCAAGCTGGCCACAGGCACGGGCGATCACGTTACCCGCGCTACGGGCAGCGCGAACCGCGATGTTTAACATCGGATGCATAGCAATTACCTTATTTTGAAAAGAGCTGTGTAAATTTCGGTCAAAAGAGCGGCGCACATTGTAACGGCTGCGCGGCAAAAGTAAAGGCAAAACCTGCTTCGTTAAGCATTTTGCTGACTGTTTATCTTTGCTTACAAAACGTCACGCTGGAAACAGACATTTTCGGGTAAACTCTAGGTAGTCGTTCAGATAAAATTCAGCTAAACCGGTCAGAATTTAACCGTTGTCCGTTAATGATGGAACACAACGGTAAAGGAGCAAAAATGAAAACTGTATTAATGTCGGCGTTACTTATCAGCACGCTAAGTCTGTCGGGCTGTGGTGCTTTGCATACTGCTGTCGCCAAACGTAATTTAGATGTGCAGACCAAAATGAGCAGCTCGATTTTTCTCGACCCGGTAGAGCCAGAGCAGCGCACTATTTTTGTCGATATCCGCAATACCTCTGATAAACCTGAATTCGATCTGAAACCACAAGTAGTACAAAGCCTGCAGGCGCGTGGGTATCAGGTTATTGATAGCCCTAAACGCGCGCATTACTGGTTACAAGCCAATGTATTACAGGTTGGCCGCAGTAACGCCCGCGATACCAACAGCGCGCTTGCTGCCGGGCCGGGTATTGCCGCCGGTGCTGTAACAGGTTATGCCATTCACCGTGCAACCGGTGGTAGCTCAGGCGGTGCGACAGCCGGAGCCCTTGTTGGCGGCGCTATAGTCGGTACCGTGGTCGATGCGATGGTAGAAGATGTGTATTACAGCGTGATCACTGATATTCAGATCATGGAGCGCTTTGATGGCACTGTCAGTGAAAGCTCGCAGCATCAGTTAATCCAGGGCGATAGTGGCAGCACGACATCCAGCTATCAACGTCAGAGCGACATGCGTAAATATCAGACCCGCGTCGCCAGCTTTGCCAATCAGGCTAATCTGAAGTGGCCAGAGGCAGAGCCACAACTAACCCAGGGCCTGGTGCGCTCACTGGCGGGTTTATTCTAAATGCGTATAGCTGCACTGCTGCTTGCCGTATGGGCATTAACTGCCTGTACGGCGTTGCATACGTCAGTCGCTAAGCGCGAGCTGGATGTGCAAACCCGCATGAGTCAGACGGTGTATTTAGACCCGGTAGAACCGGAGCAGCGCACGATTTTTGTTGATATCCGCAATACCACCGCCGAATACCAGTTACCGCTGAATGACGATGTGCGCCAGTTTATGCTGCAGCGTGGTTATCATCTGGTGAACTCGCCAATCAATGCCCAGTACTGGCTGCAGGTAAATGTGCGTACCGTGCTAAAAGAGCGCCCTGACAAGGTATTAGCATCTGAATACGGTATGAGTGACGAAGAGATTCATGCGATGCTCAACCCTGGCATGGCACCGCCACCAGCCCCGGAAACACCCGAGCAGCGCAGCGAGCGCTACAGCCGCAATGCCGCCGTGTTTGTTGATACCTCAGTCGGCACCAATATTGATGGCAAAGATGTTGCCCGTGCGCTGGTGGTACTGGCTGCTTTTGCCGGTGCTGAGTATATCGGTAACCAGCTGGTACAGGATAAGTATTACACCATGCTGACCGATATTCAGATTGCCGAGCGCATCGCGCCGGACAGCGAGCAAAAAGTACAGGAATACAGCGAGCATCAGTTACTACAGGGCGACAGTGGTGCTTTTGAGCAGTTATGGCAACGTGACACTGATATGCGTAAATACCAGCTTAAAGTGGTGAGTTTTGCCAACAAAGCCAATCTGGACTGGCAGGACGCTGAACAGCCGCTACATCAGGGCTTACTGCGCTCGTTAGCCGGTATCTTCTGATATTCTACCAGTATTGTTCCACTGTAAT
The DNA here is from genome assembly GCF_020531985.1 of Rheinheimera aquimaris. Taxonomy (GTDB): domain Bacteria; phylum Pseudomonadota; class Gammaproteobacteria; order Enterobacterales; family Alteromonadaceae; genus Alishewanella; species Alishewanella aquimaris. The sequence goes on from NZ_JAJAVQ010000004.1 coordinate 156,383, forward strand.
ATTGCCGGGGCTGCGGCGCAGGTTTTTGGTCAGTCCCAGGCCTTCCAGTACCGCTTTGGTATCGGTAATCATTTGCGGATTGCCGCATAACATCACCTGCGAGCGGTTAGTCAAACTTTGCTGACACGCGCTTTGCAGTTCCCCGCTTTGTATCAGCTCAGGCAAACGTTTACTCAGGGCGCCGCTGTGCGCTTCGCGGGTAACAATTGGCTGATAGTGCAGCTGGCCGGGATATTGGTGCTGGCATTGTGTTATCAGCTCGCGATAGACCAGATCGGCAATGGTGCGCACGCTGTGCACCAGTATGACATGGTTAAAGCGCTGCCAAAGCTGCGTTGTGCCAAGCATCGACAAGTAAGGGCCGATACCGGTGCCGCTTGCCATCAGCCACAGGTTATCACCAGCGGGCACTTCATCCAGCACAAAAAAGCCCGATGCCGGCTGGCTAACGTCCAGTGTGTCGCCCATTTTCAGCTGTTGCAGCAGTGGCGACAACTTGCCATCGGCAACTGTGCTGACTAAAAATTCCAGCTCAGTATTGCCGGGGCTGTTAACCAGTGAATAAGCACGCTGCACGCGCCCGTCGTGGGTATCGATACCCAAGCGCACAAACTGGCCGGCGGTGAAGTCAAAGGCACTGGTCTGTATTTTTACGCTGAATAAATTGGCATGCCAGTGATGGTTGTCGGTTACGGTGCCGCTAAGCCATTGCGCCATAGTCTGTGTCCTCAAGCTTGCTTTGGCTCTAGCCTAGCAAAGCTGAGCGGATACTCAAGCTAAGCCTTAATCGGTAACACATGCAGCGGCGGGTAGCAAAGGCAGATAAACAGCGACAGCTGTTTATCTGCGTTACAGCTTAGCTTTTTTTGCGCAGTAAACCGAATAAGCCGGCAGCCAATAGTAGCAGGCTGGCTGGCGCCGGTACCGGATTTGGCGGGTTAACCACTTCGGCTGAGGCCACGCCGTCCAGCCATAGGCTGTACATGCTGCCAACCGGGTCGCCATTTGGCGCGGTTCTGTTGTTGCCAAAATACCAGTCACCAATGCTGCAGCTGCTGGTATCGGCACAACTGGCATTGCTGGCTAAACCTGCAAATGGGTTGCCAGAGAACAGGTTTTGGCCAGCGATTGGAAAATTACTAAATACGCTCATCGTAAAATAGTAAGTGCCAGCACTTAACACTGTTTGAAAACCTGAATCATAACGGGTCTGGGTGGCCGGGTTGATATTTGGGTTATCATCATTATCCAGTAACAGATTACCTGCGCTGTCCCATAAGCTGGTAATAGGGTCGAAATTAGCATAGTCACCGAAAGAGTCGGTCCAGCCTCTGATATTGCTGTCGGTTTCAACAACAAACTCGGTAATAACCACAGAGTTAGGGTTGGCCAGTTCGCCAGTGAAATGAATCAAAGCGGCATTTGCTGTGGTGCTTAACACCAGGGCCGCGGGTAAAACGGTATATTTTAATAAAGCAGATACTGTGTTTTTATAACTTAACATGCGTTTTCCTTGCTCTTGTTATTCTTGGCTGAATTGTTTCAGCGGCGCAGCAAAGCGAAAAACATGCCATAAGTTAAATTGTTGAATTTAAAGTTGTTATATTGTTTTATTTGTAGCGATGTAAAATTTTCTGACAAATGATGGCAGAAAAAAATGTGTTTTAAGTCATTGTCTTAAGCAATATTGTATATTGTCCCTGTTAAAACTATTTTCCCGCATTAAGAAACACTAAAACAGCACTAAACTAAAGCGGCTACGCATGTTATGTTGGTTAGCAAAGTCATTTAGTCAGTTGAATATGAGTAACGCGTTTTTTTTCGGCGACTGGCAGGTTGAGCCTGCAGCTAACACAGTGCGCTGCGGTAAACAGGTGTATCAGCTTGAGCCCAAAGCCATGGATGTGCTGCTGCTGTTGTGTCGCCATGCCGGTGAAGTATTAAGCAGTGATGATATCGCCAGTAAGTGCTGGCCCGGAACTGACACCGGCGACAACCCTTTGCATAAGATAATTACCCAGCTGCGTAAGGCGCTGGGGGATAGTGCTACTGCACCTAAATACATAGAAACCATCCGTAAGCGCGGCTACCGTACCTTAGCTGAGGTGCGCTTTCCGCTGGGGCAGGAGCAAAGCGTACAACAACATAGCTGGCAGCAGGGTTCGCCTTTCCCCGGGCTGCAGGCCTACGATGCCCGCTATGCCAGAGTGTTTTTTGGCCGCGGCTCGCAAATAGATACTTTACTTAGCCGTATCGCACAGCAAATTCAGTTTGGCCGTGCTTTTTGTTTACTGCTCGGGCCAAGCGGCAGTGGTAAATCGTCGCTGATTAACGCCGGCGTTATGCCAAACCTTATGCAGCCAGGCGGCTACAATGGCGTGCAGGTGTTATCGTTTTCAAGTCTGGATTTGGCCGATGTTGCCCCCGGTCAGTTACTGACCGATTTAGCCAGCGCCTTGCTTGATTGGGAGCTTAACGATAAGCCGGTGTTTGCCGGCGACAGTGCGCAAAGCCTGGCTGAAGCACTGCGGCTGCAGCCAGATCAGATAATTGCGCGTGCCGTGGCAAACTTACCGAAAGCTGCACAGGCAAAAAGCCGTTTTGCACTCTTTGTCGATCGGTTAGAGGTGCTGCTGTCATCGCCGCTGTTTAGCAGCGCTGAGCGCGAACAATTTACCCAACTGCTGGAACAACTGGCTACCAGTGGTGCGGTACTGGTGTTAAGTGCCTGCCGCAATGAGTTTTATCCATTGCTGGTTGATTACCCAAGCTTAATTGCCGGTAAAGCCAAAGGCGCGCATTTTGACCTGGCGGCCCCGGGCCGCGCCGATTTGCTGCAGATGATCCGTTTACCCGCACTGGCGGCAGGTTTGAGTTTTGACACCGACCCGGACAGCGCCACCCCGCTTGATGAACTGCTATGCAGCGAAGCAGCCAGTAACCCTGATGCCTTACCCATGCTGCAATATACGCTGCAGGAATTATATTTGCGCCGCAGTAAAGACAATAAACTGCTGGTATCAGTCTATAAAACTCTCGGCGGCATTGAAGGCGCCATTGGCAAAAATGCCGAGCAGGCGATAGCAAAGCTATCAGCAGACGAAAAAGCCAGCCTGCCGCGCGTGCTGTCGATGCTGGTAACCCTGCGAGAAGATGAAAAAAGCATCACCAGCCGCAGTGGCCGGGTGGCGCAACTGCAAACCGATGCCGAGCGGGCGCTGGTGCAAACCATGGTAGAGCAGCGCTTATTTGTGTCGCACCTGCAAAACGGCGAGCCGTGTTTTAGCATAGCGCATGAGGCACTGCTTCGGCGCTGGCCGCGGGCAACCGCCTGGATAGCAGAGCATTTTGATAGCTTAAGCGTAAAAAGCCGCTTGCAGCATTTAACCCGGCGCTGGCATACCGAGCACTACAACAGTGCTTACCTGCTGGCTGAAGGTAAACCGCTGCAAGAAGCCTTGCAGTTAAAACAAAACCGTTTGTTCCAGCTTGATGCCGAAGAAAGCGAATTTTTACAGGCATCTGCGCATAAAGTGCGGCTTAAACGCTGGATAAGGCGCGGCACAGTGGCATTGCTGTGCGTGCTGACCTTTACTGCAATAACCATGAGCGTAAAAAGCTATAAAGCCGAGCTGTTAGCGCAGCAAAAGCGGCTGGCAGCAGAAAACCTGCTCGGCTTTATGGTAGGCGAATTCGCCGACAAGCTGCGCAGCATAGGCCGGATGGATTTACTCGATGGTATCAGCAACAAGGCATTGGAATACTTTACCGACTTTACACCCAGTGATGGCAGCTTAACCACAGAAGCTCGGCTGCAACACGGCCAAACGTTAGAGGCCATGGGCGAAGTGGCCTACTCGCGTGGTAAAACCGATGAAGCCACCGCTGCGCTGCAGGCAGCCCGGGTGCAGTTAGAGGCGGTATTGGCAGAGCAGCCGGATAATTTAGAGCTGTTAAAAACACTGGGCGCGAATGCTTTTTGGCTGGGGCAGATACAATACGACGCCAGCAACTGGCAGGCGACCCAGCCAGAGTTTGAACGGTATTATCAGTATAGTGAGCGCATGTTTGAGCTGGCTCCGGATAATGTCGACGCCATTATGGAACTATCATACGCTACCAATTCACTGGGCTCACTGGCGATGCAGCGCCAACAATTTGATATAGCTAGGGAAAATTTCGAAGAGTCTCTGCGCTTAAGATTACTGTTACAACAGCATCAGGTCGACGATGAGCAACTACTCGCTGATATTGCTAATGCTCGCTCCTGGTTAGCAAGTGCGACTTTGGCAGAAGGGAATGTGCATTTAGCTGTTGAAATTCATCGGAAATTGCAGGCTGAGCTAATCAGTAGCAGAACTAAACAAGAACCTTACCTACTTGATATTCTATCGAGCAGTTACCAAAAGCTAGCAGAGCTGCTGATTTATCAGGGTAAAATAACGGAAGCGCAAACAGCATCATCACAAGGTGAACAGGCTCTATCACAAGCGATAGAACAAGATCCTGAAAATAGCCGTTGGCAAAGGAATAGATATTTTCTGTATTTCCAAAAATTTAATGTAAACCCAAGCTCGAATGCGCCAGAGATAGAACATGAGCTTAATTTATTAACTGATGCGTTGGACGCACAGAAAAATGTACTGTCAAATACCAATCGTAAAGACATTTCGGCTAGGCTTTGGCTCTCTGCCGCAGCTCAGCTACAGGAGATTGGTCAGTTTTCGCTGAGCGAAAAATATGCTGATTTGGCACATGTCAGTTTTGCTGAGCTGGCAGAGGAATTTAAGTTAAACCGTAATTTTATGGCGGCGTTATCAGATAGCCAAATATTAAAAGCCAGAGCTGCTAAGGCTGCTGACAAACCTGAAGTTGCGACAGATTTGTGTCGCCAGGTGAAAGAACGTTTAGCAATAATCGTTAAGCAAAATAAAGAGCCTCGGTACGTTATTGCATATGCAAAATCGCTGGACTGTCTTGACGAGTTAAATAACTCTCCAGAGATTATTGCTACGTTACAGCAGAATGGCTTAGTAAATTATCACTTCTTATCCCAACCATAAGGAAATATGTTATGCCTAACACTCAAGCATCTGCGCTAATGCAGGTTATTGTTAATTTGGAAAATGGCGAGCCGGTATTTAGTTACAAGAATAGCGCTGGCCAGCCATGTGAAGGTGATGTGACCGTTACTGAAGCCGGCACTATCACTTATCAGCTGGTCGATAATACCGGTAAAGGTTTAAAGTTTGCAGGTGTCGGTTTTACCACACCTTTTGACGATATTATTGATGCGATCACTGTTAGCGCCGATGGTCAGTATGTGCAAATGCTTGATCTGGATCGTACACCGGGCCAAACCAAATTTCAGTTTGTTTTAACAAACACGACAAATACTCTGATGGTGCTGAGTCCTGATCCAGAAGTAAAAAACGATCCTAACTAAACCAGTAATTATCATGGTTTGATATTTTTACAAGCCCCGAAAGGGGCTTTTTAGTCTTTTAAATTCAATAAGATAAATCAGAAGGTTGTCGGAAGGTTTGCGCGTATATAAGTCGCTAAAGTTGGCAGCAGTGAAGCCAATGAAAAGCGAGATACAACGATGAATAAGCCGCTTAGCCAACGCCAACTTTTACCCACTGCGCTAAATGATGACAGTGCATGGCCCGATAACACCGACACTGCAATGTCGGCAGATTTGGATGTCGGTGGCTTTATTCAGTACCTGGCTGAAGCCGTACTGGTGGTAAGTACCGATGGCGTGATTGAGTGCGCCAATGCCAAGGCTGCGCTGCTGTTAAACTGCGTTGCCAAACCGGTGATTGGCCGTCAGTGGACCGATTTTTTAGTCAGCCGCTGCCAACAGCAATACGATGGTTTGGTAAAACTGGTTTCAAAACGCATTTTATCGTTGCAGGCCGGGCCAACTGAAATGGCGCTGCGCTGTGCTGATGGTGAAATAAAAGATATTGAGCTGTCGGTATCGTTTTTACCTGAGCCAGAGCCGCGTCTGGTGCTGGTGATGCGTGATTTGACGCATTACAAAGCCGAATGTAACCAACTGCGTGAACTGGCGGCGACCGATGCGCTGACCGGGCTGGCAAACCGGCGGGCTTTTGATGATCAGTTGCAGCGCCATTGGCAGCAATGCACCGAGGCAAAGCGGCCGCTGAGTGTCGTCATTATTGATATCGACTTTTTTAAACAGTTTAACGACCGCTATGGCCATATTCAGGGCGATGCCTGCCTGCGTAAAGTGGCTGGGGCTATTTTGCAGGCCATGCCGGTAGATGCCAAGCTGGCGGCACGCTATGGTGGTGAAGAGTTTGCGCTTATTCTGCCTAACCATAATGAAATTAGGGCGTTACAGGTAGCACGAGAAGTGCAGCATGCAGTGCGCCAGTTACAGTTTACCGATGCTGGCTTACCCACCACACTGAGTGTGTCGGTAAGCCAGGGTATTGCCACTGAGATTAACGGCCAGTACCGCACCAGCATGGCGCTGTTGTGTGCGGCTGATACCGCGTTATACCGGGCAAAATCAGATGGCCGTGACTGTATTAACGCCAGTTGCTAAATAAGCCTGCTGTCAGGCAAATACGGTAACGGTCTGGCGGCTTATCGCTGCCAGTTTGCCATCGGGCTGCCAAAGCTTAGCGGCAATATGATGATAACCGTCGCTGCCGTATTCAATTTCGGCCAGATAACGCCACCAGTCAGTATTGGTAAACGGCAAATCGTGGGCGATAAATTCAATGGTCCAGGTTAGCGAGCTGGCAGGGGCTGGCTGGTTCAGTAACGTCAGGCTAACCGGTGGCCAGGCGTCGACCAGTGCCAGTAACTCCGGAATACCAGCTTGCTGGCTTTCATAGCCCGCCATGCGGATATCACCGCCAAGTACGCGCTGTGAACTGCCGGCAAAGGGCAAGGTGCCTTGCGCTATGCGGTAATCAAAATGGCGGGTAAACTCCGGCGCCGGGCCATGTTTAGGTAAACTCAGTACCTGCTGTTGTGGCCATTGTGGCGCAACATCGGCTGTCAGGCGAAAGGCCGAGTCACGGGCAGCGCCAAAACTGGCCAGCAGCACCAGTGCCACCTGACCATCCTGCTCAATTTCTGCTGTTGCCTGTATGACTGACTTGCCCTGACGTAATATACGCCGCTTTACCACGGCTGCGCCGGCATTTAATGGCGCAACAAAAGACACGGATACTGAACGCAGTGGCATACCCTGTGGAATCACGGGCAACAGATGCGCCATTGCCAGCGCAGCGGCCAAACCACCAAACACCGCGCGGCCCTGGCCCCACTGCCCGGGTACTGTAATATCTAAAGTGTCTGGTTTACCGGCAGCAAACTGCTGCATTACCTGATCAAACTGCATAGCGGGGCTCCTGAAAAACGTAATACTAATGTGCCAGCAACGACGCCAGCATTTTAAGGCTGAGTAATAACAATAAGATACCAAACAACCGCTTGAGCGTTGCCACCGGCAGTTTGTGCGCCAGTTTGGCACCAAGCGGGGCGCAGATAAAACTGGCCGCCGACATCAGCAGCACTGCCGGCACATATACCAGACCCACGGTAAATGGCAATTCAGCACCGCTTTGGCTGTTAAGCAGATAACCGGCGGTACCGGCGATAGAAATCGGTAAGCCTACTGCGGCAGAGGTGCCGATGGCTTTTTTTATTTCAATACTGCGCCAGCTAAGGTAGGGCACAGTAAGCGAGCCGCCGCCGATAGACACCAGAGCCGATACCGCACCGATACCGGCGCCGGCTGCTGCCAGTTCAGCATTGCCAGCTGTTTTACCGCCAGCCGTAGGCGTTTTCGCCCGCAACATAGTAAAGGCGACATAGCCCATAAACAGCGCGAAAAAGCCAGCCAGATACAGCGAGCTGATACGGGCGGCAACAAAGGTTGCGGCAAAAGTGCCGACGATAACGCCCGGTGTCATGGCTTTAACCACGGGCCAAATCACACCACCGCGGGCATGGTGCGCCCGCATGCTCGACAGTGATGTCATCACAATGGTGGCCATAGATGTACCCAGTGCCAGATGCACCACTGCCTCGGGTGCTATACCCTGGGCCAGAAAAATACTGGTTAGCAGTGGCACCATGATGCCGCCGCCGCCAATACCCAATAAACCTGCCATTACACCGGCAAAACACCCCAGCGCCAGAAAGGCCAATATCCACTCAATTGCCATCTTTGGCCTCCTTGTAAAAACTGGCAGGCAACATACCCTGATTTAACAAAACTGGCAAAAAATTGCGGTAGGAAAACCGCAACCGCAGAAGTTTGGTTGTTACGCTGCTGGCAGTCATAATTCTGCCTTAATGCCATGCTATAACTGCGCCCGCTATGGATAAATACTTATATTTTTTACGTCATGCAACAGCAGAAGTGATCCGGCCCAATCAGCTGGATATAGACCGTTGCCTGATTGAGAAAGGCCGCCTGCAGGCACGAAGGGTCGCGGCTTTTATGCAGCGCTATGCGATTACGCCTGAAGCTGTGTTCAGCAGCCCTTACCCAAGAGCGGTGCAAACGGCTGCGATAGTGCGCAAAGAAGCCGGTTTAGCACCGGTACAGGAACTGCCGTGGCTGGCGCTGGAGACGGGCGCTGTGACGTCATCAACGCTGCTTCGGCAATTGCTGCCTAACTTGCCAGCGCATACGCTGCTGGTGGGCCACGAGCCGGATTTATCGGCGCTGATCAGCCGCTTGCTGGATAGCGGTGGCAGTGCCTTTAAAATTAAAAAAGCCTCACTAACCTGCCTGTGTTATCAGCACGATAGCCAGAGCTTTCAGCTGGAATGGTCAATACCGGCCAAATTTATGTAGTTTTCTACCTGCAGCGTTAACCGTTATAGTGCAGGCTAAGGTTAACGCCGGGACTTATTAAATGGCCGATTTTCTGTTTGTTTATGGCACGCTACGCCGTGCCTGTGCTCATCCTATGCATGCCGTGCTGGCTGCTGACAGCCGGTATGTGGGGATCGCGCATTATCAGGGCAAACTTTACCGTGTAAGCCATTACCCTGGCGTAGTGCCCTCAGATAACCCGGCGCAGCAGGTAGTGGGCGAGGTATATCAGCTGCTTAAACCAGCGCAAACACTGGCGGAGCTGGATCGCTACGAAGAGTGCAGTGCAGATTTTCCGCCACCGCAGGAGTACCGTCGTGTATTGCAGCTGGTTACACTGGAAAATGGCGACAGTGTCAATGCTTGGGTGTATCTGTATAACCACAGTACCGATAAACTTACAGCGATATTGTCGGGTGATTTTCTGAATCAGGGCATTGAATGAGTATTTTTAAACAGCTGTTTCGTTGGCAGAAAGGTCGTCAGTTATCTGGTTATGACAAAATGCTGCTGGCAGGGGCATATTGGCCGATTAAGTTCGATTGTTACTTGCTGCGTTTTCCGCAAGGCTGCGAAGTGCCACCGCATAAGGATGCGGTATCTAGTGGTAAGCATTACCGGCTGAATATTGTGCTTAAACAAGCACGTAAGGGCGGTGAGTTTGTTTGTGCTACGCCAATTTATCAGAGCTCGCGTATTAAGTTTTTTCGGCCAGATTTATGCGAGCATGCGGTGACTAAAGTAGAACAGGGTAGCCGGTATTTACTGAGCATTGGATGGGTGAAATAAGCTTAGTTAATCAAGACTTCAAGGCGTTGGAGTTATTTATGGATGTTCAACAATCAATAAAGCATGCTTCTGGATTAGCTAGGCTAAATGACTTTAATGCAGCAATATTAGTGATGCAAGGTGTAGTTAAAGAGTTGTCGAAAACGTCCGGTAGCTCTATTCAACATTTTGTCAAAGTCGTTCCCTATTTCCAAAAGGCAGGAAGATATTCAGAGCTTCAAGAGTATTGTACTGATTCGTTAATTCCCGCAGTGAGAAATGCAGCTAAACTATCGTTTTCACATACAAATCAAGCAATAATTGATGCATTTTCCTCTCTTTACACTTCAAAAATATATGAAAAGCTTCAGTTAGCGGCAACTAGGGAAAAGTGTAAAGCAGATATGTCACTTTTCGATACGCTGCGAAATAAGTTTTTAAATGAATATCAAAGGCTGTTAATTATTGGAGAAAAACTGCAACTGCTAGAGGAATACAAGCAGGCGATTGATTTATTTGGCTCTGACCGTTCTAAATGGCCTGATATTATCCAAGAAAAATTTTTTGCGAATTAGAATGCTACTTTGGAATGCATAAAAGGCCGCATAGCGGCCTTTTAAAATGAACAGTGCAACGGGTATTAATGGCGGAAATGACGCACGCCGGTAAATACCATGGCCATACCGTGCTCGTCGGCGGCAGCAATAACTTCCACATCGCGCATTGAACCACCGGGCTGAATTACCGCTGTGATACCTGCAGCAGCTGCAGCGTCGATACCGTCGCGGAACGGGAAGAACGCATCAGATGCCATTACTGAGCCTTTTACTTCCAGGTTTTCATCAGCGGCTTTAATGCCAGCAATTTTCGCGCTATACACGCGGCTCATCTGGCCGGCGCCAACACCGATGGTCATACTGTCTTTTACGTACACGATGGCGTTTGATTTAACAAACTTCGCGACTTTCCAGCAGAACAATAAGTCTTTTAACTCCTGCTCGGTGGGCTGGCGCTTGGTAACAACTTTAAGGTCGCTGGCGGCAACTTTGGCCTGATCACGGTCCTGCAGTAACATACCGCCGTTAACCTGTTTGATATCCAGTGCGGTAGTTGCAGCGCTGAACTCACCACATACCAGTAAGCGTACGTTTGGCTTGGTGCCAACCACAGCAACAGCCGCGTCGGTAGCTGACGGGGCAATAATCACCTCGACAAACTGACGGCTGACAATTTCTTTGGCCGTGGTTTCGTCCAGCTCGCGGTTAAAAGCAATAATGCCGCCAAAAGCTGAGGTTGGGTCGGTTTTATAAGCGCGGTTGTAAGCGTCTAAAATGCTGTCGCCAATCGCCACGCCACACGGGTTTGCGTGTTTAACGATAACACAGGCTGGCTCGGCAAACTCTTTTACGCACTCAAGGGCGGCGTCAGTATCGGCGATATTGTTGTAAGACAGCGCCTTACCTTGCAGCTGTTTAGCGGTAGACACTGACGCTTCAGTCACGCCGTCCTGCACATAAAACGCAGCGCTCTGATGGCTGTTTTCGCCATAGCGTAAGTCTTGTTTTTTCACAAACTGCGCGTTGAAAGTGCGTGGAAACTTAGTCGCTGGCTCGGTTGGGGTGTCGTACGCTGGCAGCATAGCGCCAAAGTAGTTGGCAATCATGCCATCGTACTGAGCAGTATGTTCAAAAGCACTGATCGCCAGGCTAAAACGGGTGGCATGAGTGGTAGCGCCGCCGTTGGCCTGCATTTCAGCCAACACCATATCGTAGTCTTTAGCGTTAACGATAATGGTCACGTCTTTGTGGTTTTTCGCTGCAGCGCGCACCATGGTCGGGCCGCCGATATCGATGTTTTCTACCGCATCTTCCAGCGTACAGCCTGGTTTGGCAACGGTGCTGGCAAACGGGTACAGGTTTACTACCACTAAATCGATAGGGCCGATATTGTTATCTGCCATTACGCCTTCATCAACGCCACGGCGGGCTAAAATACCACCGTGAATTTTTGGATGCAGGGTTTTAACCCGGCCGTCCATAATTTCCGGGTGGCCGGTATAGTCAGAGACTTCAGTTACCTTAATGCCTTGCTCGGCCAGTAATTTGGCTGTGCCGCCGGTTGATAGAATATCCACTTGCTGCGCAGCTAAGGCGCGGGCAAATTCTACGATACCGGTTTTGTCTGACACACTTAGCAGTGCGCGGCGGATGGGTCTTAGTGTCGTCATGGTAGACTCTCATTTAGCTTGCAGAAATCGGTTTGCACTTTCAGCATAGTTTACAGAGGCTAGTTTACTCACGCTCACACGCCGTGAACCCATCCATGGGGGCTCGTTTCCGCCCGTCCGGGGCTTCAACGGTTCGCTTAGAGTAAGCTAGCCTCTGCCAAAATTCAGTTATAGTTCCATTTTCGCTGGTTACCTGAGTGCCGGTGTAAATGCGGGCTTAATGCGTAAAATTCCTCAGGTGCAGTAAATAAAAAAGCACCCGAAGGTGCTTAGTAGCGGGGCGAACCCCGCGTTGGCATTAGCTCATGCCGTACTGTTTCAGCTTCTTGCGCAGCGTACCGCGGTTGATGCCCATCAGGTTAGCCGCGCGGGTTTGGTTACCGCGGGTGTATTTCATCACTTCTTCCAGTAACGGACGCTCTAATTCAGATAATACCAGTTCGTATAAATCGTTAACGTCCTGACCGTTTAATTGCTGCAGGTAGTTAGCAACAGCTTTCTGAGCTGCAGTGCTTAAAGCTTGTGGCTTTTCCTGCGTTTGTACGTGGGCGTTAGTAATAAATGGCGAAGTAACGTTCGAATTAAACATTGCTTTTCTCTTTTACGTTAGGTTGCTGCTAGTTGATGAAAATAGTCATTTAAGGCGTCAAGCTGCTGTTTAGCGCACTCAATGCCATTGAATTCACTACGAAACACACCGAGCGCATCGTGCTCGGCTAAATACCAGCCCACATGTTTGCGGGCAATGCGGTAACCGGCCTGCTCACCATAAAGCTGGTGTAAGCCCTGCACATGTTCCAGCATGATCTGGCGCACCTCTGCTACTGCAGGTGGCGCCAGTTTGTCGCCAGTGGCCAGATAATGCACCACTTCGCGGAAAATCCATGGTCTGCCCTGCGCTGCACGGCCAATCATAATGGCATCAGCACCGGTGTAATCCAGCACATAACGGGCTTTTTCCGGCCCGGTAATATCGCCATTGGCAATCACCGGGATCGACACACTTTGCTTTATCGCGCGGATGGTGTCATATTCCGCTTCACCTTTGTACATGCAGGCTTTGGTTCTGCCATGTACAGCCAGTGCCTGTATGCCGTTATCTTCGGCTATACGTGCAATCTGGACGCCGTTTCGGTTGTCAGTATCCCAGCCGGTACGTATTTTCAACGTAACCGGTACTTGCACTGCATCGACTACGGCGCGGACAATTTGTTCCACCAGCTCGGGATACTGCAGTAATGCAGAACCTGCCAGCTTCTTGTTTACCTTCTTCGCCGGGCAACCCATATTGATATCGATAATGTCGGCGCCGATATCAACATTGTACTGGGCGGCGTCAGCCATTTGCTGCGGATCTGAGCCCGCAATTTGCACCGAGCGAATACCGGATTCCTGCCGGTGGCCCATACGATTCTGTGACTTTTCGCTCTGCCACACCAGCGGATTGCTCGACAGCATTTCAGATACAGCTAAAGCAGCACCAAAGCGCCGGCAAAGCTCACGAAAAGTGTGATCGGTTACTCCGGCCATCGGAGCACAAATTACCTTGTTCGCTAACTGATATGGACCTATGCGCACCACTGAATCCAAGGCTCTACCCGTAAGGGGCGCTAAGTTTACGGATTTTTGCCGACAAAGCAAAGGCTAATATTTAAACAAAAGTGTAAATTTACTGGGGTTTGCAGTCTTGACATTCGCTAAACGGCTGAAAATTGGTGTTTTGTAAAGCAAGCGCAACGGTGTAATGCGGTGTGGCGGAAATGAAAATTGTAGGGTTGTTTAATTTGTCACCAGTGACTTCGGTCTCGGATAAGGAGCAAACCGGTGTACCCTAAACCAACCGTTGGAGCCCCGGACGGGCGTAAACGAGCCTACAGGGACGTATTTACGGCGGGTTGGTGTGGGTATACCGGTTTGCGACGTTTCAGTAGCTTATGTTCCCAACCAATCTACCTGGCCGCGCGCCTGGCGCCGCTTAATCATCAGCTCTTCTACCAGCGGCGTTAAAATCAGCTCCATTGCCAGGCCCATTTTGCCGCCTGGCACCACCAGCGTATTAACGCGCGACATAAAAGAGCCGTTAATCATTTGCAGATAGTAAGGGAAATCGACATGCTTAATGCCGCGAAAGCGGATCACGACAAAGCTTTCATCCAGCGACGGGATGTCTTTGGCACTGAATGGGTTTGACGTATCAACGGTTGGTACGCGCTGAAAGTTAATATGAGTGCGCGAGAACTGCGGCGTAATATGGTTAATGTAATCGTCCATACTGCGTACTATGCTGGCTTGCACCGCTTCACGCGAGTGGCCGCGCTCGGAGGTGTCGCGGATAATCTTCTGGATCCACTCTAAGTTGACGATTGGTACCATGCCAATAAGTAGATCGACATGTTTGGCCACATCGTGCTCATCGGTTACCGCACCGCCGTGCAGGCCTTCGTAAAACAGTAAGTCGGTATTGGCGCGCAGGTCTTGCCAGGGGGTAAAGGTACCTGGCAGTTGGTTATAAGGCACAGCTTCGTCGAACGTATGCAAATAGTGACGGATTTTGCCGCTGCCGGTTTCACCATAGCTGGCAAAGAAGTTTTCTAGTGCACCAAAGTCGTTGGCTTCGGCGCCAAAGTAGCTGATATGACGGCCTTGCTCTTTCGCTTTACGGATGGCGACTTCCATTTCAGGGCGGCTGAAACGGTGAAAACAGTCGCCTTCGACAAAGGCGGCATCAATATCCAGAGTACGGAATATATGCTGAAACGCGGTCGTTGTCGTCGTCGTGCCTGCACCGGAAGAACCGGTAATGGCAATAATTGGGTTTTTATGTGACATAGCTGCCATCCGCTGCTTTAACTGAACCTAACCTTAAAGCAACAGGCAAAGCGGGTGCAACTGTTTATTGGTAGGCGGGGCGCGGTAATGCCGGCATTTAGCGCTAACTATATGCCGGCTAACGTAAAATCAGAACTGAAAGGTGGCGACCAATGGGTCGTGATCAGATGAGCGGTACGGTGTCGGCGCATACAACGACTTCTGTTGCTGTTCACTTTTATACTCAGTGTTATAGTCCAGCAGTGTTGGCTCATCGGCGTTTATCGCCCAGTGTTGCATGCTCTGCAGCTGCTTTGCCAGCGCCTTGCTAGCCAGCGCATGATCAAGCGAGCCGGTGCGCCCACGGTACACATAAGAGTAACTGTTACCTTCAGCTGCCGTCAGATATTGCCAGCTATTGCTGGTCAGCATCTGTAATGGATCTTCCATCCGGTAAGCGTTCAAATCACCGAGGATAATCTGTTTATCTGTTTTAACGCCGGTAGGCTGGCTGCGAAGCCAGTCGCTCAGCGCTTTGGCTGAAGCAGTACGTAGCGCATTCCAGCAACCCTGACCATCGTGCTGATCGGCATCAACAGCGGCGGCGTCTTTCGGGCAGCTGCCTTTGGATTTAAAGTGGTTAATGCTAACCGTCACCATTTCATCGCTGGCCAGATGGCGGAAGCTCTGGGCCAGTGGCGGCCGGCTGCCCCAGTCGAATGGCTTCGCTTTTAGCATGGCCGCTTTGCCTTCAACACTGACAGTGGCGGGGCGGTACAGTAAGGCGACTTTTATTGCATCATCACCCGGTTGTTCACTGGTAATAATAAAGCGGTATGGTTTAGCGCTGACTTTATTCAGTGCACCGGTCAGGCTGGCTAAAGCGCTGTGCTGGCCATAACCGTTGTTTTCTACTTCCAGCAAACCGATGACATCAGCGTCCAGTGCAGCAAGAGCGGTAATGGTTTTCGCCCGCTGGCGTTCAAACTCGGCTGCAGTGCTGGCGCCACGTTTAGTTGGAAACGCCGGGTTTTGGCCTGCACCATTAAAGAAGTTCAGCACGTTAAAGCTGGCAATACGCAGCGCATGCGCTGGCTTGGCAGCTGGCTTGTCCGGTCTTGGGTTTTGCGCCTGATATACCGGTTGACGGCTTGGCACTATCCGGTAGCCGCGGTCATCCTGCAGTACTATGCCTTCAACCTGGCTTAACGTATCACCAACCCGCAGGGTGTTGGCTGCACTGAGTGTATTACCGGCAAACATCACCGGGTCTGGGTTTTGTTTTAGCAGACCGTCATCCAACACCAGCATATGTAACTGTTGTTGTGCAGTCAGGGCCGCAGCTTCTGCGCCGGGGCGCATAATTTCTGTTGCCACCATTAGCCGGGCGTCTGCCAGCGTTATTTCGCCGTAGCGGCCTAGGTCATAGGTATCGTTTACGGTTAACGTTTGCTCAAACCGAACCAGCTCGCCTTCAAATTTTTCCCAGTCGCTTAGCTGTGCCAGCGGCAGTTTTACAGCCAGAGGGATGACATCAACTGTCGTCTCACACAGGGTTATGCTGCTGATATCGGTTAAGCTGGTAAAGTGTTTTAGCTCGGTGACGGTACCGCTTATCTGCAGTTGCTGGCCGGGTTGATATTGCTCTGCCGCTTTCGCATCGGCAATAAACAGGCTGGAAGACGCACCACTAACTGCCCGGTTAGTTGCCCGCAGCATAACACCGGCCATTTTCGTACCCGGATAAAGCTGCGCCGTGACGACGCCGCGGGTACTGACCTGTTGTCCGGCCAACGGGCTGGCATCTGTTGTGCCCTGTATAGTATCGATAGCGGTAAAGTTATCATTGCATGGCAGTGCATAAGCAAACTGAACGCTGAATGCGGCACTGAGTAGCGTCAGCGGCACAGAAAGACGTAGTAGATTAACCATAAAGCCGTAATTCCGAATTAAAAAAGCAGTGTAGGCTGAAAGGATTAACAGACTATGACAACAGCCTTGCGCCGGTCATAGTCTGGGTTGCGACAAACTAGCCTTCAGGCCGGCAGCAAACCGGCCTGCGGTTTTAGTTTTTCTCGCGGGCGATGGCGCGATAGCCAATGTCGGTGCGGCAGAACATACCATCCCAACTGATTTTATCCGCCAACTGATAAGCCGCTTTTTGTGCAACAGTAACATTGTTGCCCAAAGCCGTAGCACACAGCACCCGGCCACCGTTAGTTACTACGTCATTACCGTTAAACTCGGTACCGGCGTGAAACACTTTGGCAGAGGCGCTATCTGCACCATCCAGGCCAGATATTACTTTGCCTTTGGCGTAGCTGTCCGGGTAGCCACCTGCAGCCAGCACCACGCCGACAGCCGCATCAGAGGTGAAATCTATGGCTTTACCAGCCAGCTGCGCTTGCGTTGCCGCTAAGCACAGCTCAACCAAGTCGGATTGAAGCCGCATCATAATGGGCTGGGTTTCCGGGTCGCCAAAACGGCAGTTAAATTCCAGTACTTTGGCGCTGCCATCTTCAGCAATCATCAGGCCGGCGTATAAAAAGCCGGTAAATAAAGTGCCTTCGCTTGCCATGCCATTTACCGTTGGGTAAATCACGTTTTGCATCACCCAGTCATGTACCGCAGGCGTTACCACCGGTGCTGGTGAGTAAGCACCCATACCGCCGGTATTCGGGCCTTTATCGCCGTTATCACGTGCTTTGTGATCCTGTGATGAGGCAAACGGCAGCGCAGTTTTGCCATCAACCATAACGATAAATGAGGCTTCTTCGCCGGTTAAGAACTCTTCAACCACAACGCGGCTGCCCGCATCGCCAAACTTATTGCCAGATAGCATATCGTCAATGGCCGCAGCGGCTTCTGCCTGCGTTTGTGCGATGATCACACCTTTACCTGCTGCTAAGCCATCAGCCTTGATAACAACAGGCAGGCCAAGTGTTTGCGCGAAGGCTTTTGCCGGTGCGGTGTCAGTAAAGTTCTGGTAAGCGGCGGTTGGGATCTTGTGGCGCGCTAAAAAGTCTTTGGCAAAAGCTTTAGAGCTTTCCAGCTGAGCGGCTGCTTTGGTTGGGCCAAAAATAGCCAGTCCTTCTGCCCGAAATGCATCTACCACGCCTTTTGCCAGTGGCGCTTCGGGGCCGACGATAGTCAGGCCGATGTCTTCTGCTTTGGCAAACGCCAGCAGCGCATTAACATCATCAGCTGCTATCGCAACATTGGTCAGGTTGCTTTCGCGTGCTGTGCCGGCATTCCCCGGTGCAACAAACACTTTGCTAGCCAGTGGTGACTGCGCTGCTTTCCAGGCCAGAGCATGTTCGCGGCCACCGCCGCCAATTACCAGTACTTTCATTTAACTTTCCGTCTGTTATGCAATAAAAAATTATTCTGTTTTCGCCGGTTTGCGGAACTTAAGCGTCATGCGATCGCTTTCACCAATTGCCAGATATTTGGTTCTGTCTTGCTCTTTTAATCGCAGAACCGGTGGCAGCGTCCAGACTCCGCCCGGGTAATCGGCGGTATCCTTCGGGTTGGCGTTAATTTCGCTGCTGTCTTCCAGTACAAAACCGGCCTTCTGTGCCAGTTCAATCGCCAGCTGCTGTGGGAAATAACCGGTTTTCACCCAGTCACCGCTTGCTTTATCGGCAGGTAAACGGTGTTCCACCACGCCCAGTACACCACCCGGTTTTAACGCTTTATAAAAGTCTTTAAAAATGGCAACCATGCCGTCGTTGCCGCCACTGTTATACCAGTTGTGCAGGTTACGGAATGTCAATACCACATCGGCGCTGCCGGCAGGCGCTATGGCACTGCTGTTGCCTGGGGCAAATTCGGTTAGCTGTACGCGGTTATAAACAGGATCGCTTGCCAGTTTTTCAGCAAAGGCGGCGCGGTTGCGCTTGTAATAATCTGAATCGGTCTCTGCCGGGAAGTGCGCGGCGTAGTAGGTACCGTGCGCCGCCAGTAGCGGTGCCAGAATTTCAGTGTACCAGCCACCGCCGGGGGAAATTTCTACCACAGTACTGTCTGGTTTTACGTCAAAGAAGGCCAGTGTTTCGACTGGATGACGGTATTGATCCCTGGCGGCATTTTCAGCGCTGCGATTGTGATGTTTAACAGCCAGTTGCAAAGCGTCGGCGGCATCATCTGCCAGAGTTAACGGGCTTAACAGAAGAGCAGACAGCATAGTAACGAGTTTTATGGTTTTCATCTTCGTGGTTCCCTGTGGTAAAAGTGGCGCTAGTGTAGCAAAAGCCTGCAGAAAAAGCAGGCGCGCTGCAGATTAATCCGCACTGAGTGGATGGCCAGACTGCTAATTTCTAATCAACAATTGGCTAAGGCTGTGATAGAATGCCCGCCCTTTTATGCGGGATGCCTTATGTTAGATCAAATCCGTATTATTCTTGTTGGCACCACCCATACCGGTAACATCGGCTCGGTCGCGCGCGCGATGAAAACCATGGGCTTGTCGCAACTGTATCTGGTTGCCCCGAAAGAGCTGCCTGATGGCCAGGCGTATGCGCTGTCGGCCGGCGCAAGCGATATTCTGGCCAATGCCAAAGTGTTTGATACGCTACAGCAAGCGATTACTGATTGCCCACTGGTGATTGGCAGCAGCGCGCGTTCACGTACATTAAGCTGGCCAATGCTGGAGCCGCGTGAATGCGGTGTGCAGGCAGTAAAAGAGGCTGTGACACATCCGGTAGCGCTGGTGTTTGGCCGTGAAAGCAGTGGTTTGACCAACGAAGAGCTGCAGCTGTGTAACTACCATGTCTGTATTCCGGCAAATCCTGAATACAGCTCGCTGAACCTGGCGATGGCGGTGCAAATTGTCACCTATGAAGTGCGGATGGCGTATCTGCAAACACAAACTGCAGCTGCCGTCAGCGACGACATTGCCTATCCGACTAATGAGCAACTGGCCAGCTTTTATCAGCATCTGGAAGACACGCTGAATGAGACCGGCTTTATCATCAAGCAGCATCCGGGCGTGGTGATGACGAAGCTTAAGCGCTTGTTTACCCGGGCGCGGCCGGAAGAGGCGGAATACAATATACTGCGCGGCATTTTAACGTCGGTGCAGCGATATGGCGCAAATGCCAAAGGCGACAAGGAGTAAAGCATGTTTGCTGGTATCAAAGAAGATATCAAAAGTGTGTTTGAACGCGACCCGGCTGCCCGCAGCAGCTTTGAGGTGCTAACCAATTATCCCGGTTTACACGCGATTTGGTGGCACCGGGTTAGCCATAAATTGTGGCGTGCGAACTGGAAATGGCTGGCACGGTTTTTAAGTACAGTGGCGCGCTGGCTGACCGGGGTTGAAATTCATCCCGGCGCCAAGATTGGCCGACGCTTTTTTATCGACCATGGCATGGGCGTGGTGATTGGTGAAACCGCAGAGATTGGTGATGACGTTACCTTATATCATGGCGTGACCTTAGGTGGTACCAGCTGGAACCCGGGCAAGCGCCACCCGACACTGGCAAATGGTGTGGTGATAGGTGCTGGCGCTAAGGTGCTGGGGCCGTTAATGGTCGGCGAAAACGCCCGTATTGGCTCTAATGCTGTGGTGGTAAAAGACGTACCTGCCGAGGCAACTGTGATTGGTATCCCAGGCCGCATTGTGGCGAAAGCCGATGTAGAAGTCAGTGACGGCCGTAAACAGTTGGCGAAAAAGTTTGGTTTTGACGCTTACGCCGTTGCTGCTGATAACCCGGATCCGGTGGCCAATGCCATAGGCCGGATGCTGGATCATATACAGTTTCTCGACAACAAAGTCGGTGAGCTGTGTCATAGCGTCAACAAGCTCGGCGGCAATGTGTGCGAGCAGGTCCCGGCCGTTGATATTGAAGAAGAAGACTTTAAACTGGCTGAGCAACGCGCCGCACAGCAGCGTAAGCGTGATGTCGAAGCCTTTGATCCAAATATTTAAACTGAACCTTAGCCCTGAATACCTGACTAAAGCAGTAGGTTATTAATACTTGACTAAAATAGTCAGGAAAGTAAAATAGTGCCAGTGTTTTCAGGGAGCAGACTATGAGATTAACGTCGAAAGGCCGCTATGCGGTGACGGCTATGCTGGATGTAGCCTTACACACAGCAACCGGGCCGGTGCCGCTGGCTGATATTTCAGAGCGCCAGGGGATTTCGTTGTCTTATCTTGAACAATTGTTTGCCCGCTTACGTAAACAGGGGTTAGTTAGTAGTGTGCGTGGTCCCGGAGGCGGTTATCAACTCGGCCGTGACGCAACAGCGATATCGGTATCGGATGTGATCAGCGCTGTTGATGAGTCGGTTGATGCAACCCGCTGTCAGGGCAAGTCTGACTGCCACAGCGGTACCCGCTGTTTAACCCATACCCTGTGGAGCGATTTGAGTCATCGCATCGAAGATTTTCTGACCGGCATTACGCTGGGCGAGCTGGTGAACCAGCAAGATGTTCAGGCCCTGGCCAAGCGGCAGAACAGCCGCATTGTAAAGAACCCGGCAACTGATATTGAAGTCAGCTGCCAGCTGTAGGCAACACGGAGCAAATAATGAAGCTACCTATTTATCTGGATTACGCTGCAACTACCCCGGTCGACCCACGGGTAGCAGAAAAAATGATGCAGTTTTTAACAATGGACGGCGAGTTTGGTAACCCGGCGTCGCGCTCGCATCGTTTTGGCTGGCAGGCGGAAGAAGCGGTAGAAATTGCCCGCAGTCAGATTGCCGAACTGATTAATGCTGACCCGCGCGAAATTGTGTTTACCTCAGGCGCTACAGAATCAAATAACCTGGCGATTAAAGGTGCCGCTGATTTTTACCGTAAAAAGGGTAAGCACCTGATCACCGTTAAAACCGAACATAAAGCTACGCTGGACACTATGCGTCAGCTCGAGCGTGAAGGCTACGAAGTCACTTATCTGGAGCCGCAGACCGATGGCATGGTCACCATTGAGATGCTCGAAGCGGCTATTCGTCCGGATACCACTGTGATCAGCGTGATGTTTGTTAACAACGAAATCGGTGTAGTGCAGGATATTGCTGCTATTGGCGAGTTATGCCGCAGCAAAGGTATAGTGTTCCATGTTGACTCTGCACAAGCGGCCGGCAAGGTAGATATCGACCTGCAAACGCTGAAAGTAGATTTAATGTCGTTCTCTGCGCACAAAGTGTATGGCCCTAAAGGTATTGGCGCCTTGTTTGTGCGTCGTAAGCCGCGTATCCGCTTAGAAGCACAGATGCACGGTGGTGGCCATGAGCGCGGTATGCGTTCTGGTACGTTACCAACGCATCAGATCGTCGGTATGGGTGAAGCGTTTCGCATTGCTAAACTGGAAATGGCGGAAGAAAACCAACGCATTACCGCGCTGCGCGACCGCTTGCTGGAAGGCGTTAAGGATATCGAACAGGTATTTTTAAACGGTAACCGTGAACACCGCGTACCTCAGATCACCAACATCAGCTTTAACTACGTTGAAGGCGAGTCGCTGATTATGGCGTTAAAAGATATCGCCGTGTCGTCAGGTTCTGCCTGTACCTCTGCCAGCCTGGAACCGTCTTATGTACTGCGGGCGCTTGGCATGAGTGATGAACTGGCGCACAGTTCGATCCGTTTCAGTATCGGCCGTTACACCACAGAGCAGCAGATTGATCACACGATTAAAATTGTGCATCAGGCGATTGAAAAACTGCGTGCTATGTCGCCATTGTGGGACATGTATAAAGATGGCGTCGATTTAAACACTGTAGCCTGGGTTGCGCATTAAGCGCGCTGGCTGCACACAGAGGTAACTATTATGGCTTACAGTAATAAAGTAATCGATCACTACGAAAACCCGCGTAACGTTGGCTCTTTTGATAAAGACGATGCAGGTGTCGCGACCGGTATGGTCGGTGCGCCGGCCTGTGGTGACGTAATGAAACTGCAGATCAAAGTTAACGCGGACGGCATTATTGAAGATGCCAAGTTTAAGACCTATGGCTGCGGCAGTGCTATCGCCTCCAGTTCACTGGTTACTGAGTGGGTAAAGGGTAAAAGCCTGGATGAAGCTCAGCAAATTAAGAATACTGACATTGCGCAGGAACTGGCTCTGCCACCGGTGAAAATTCACTGTTCTATTCTGGCCGAAGATGCGATCAAAGCTGCTATTGCTGACTATAAGCAAAAGCACGGGAGCTAAGCAGTATGGCGATTTCGATGACACCGGCGGCCGCTGATCGGGTACGCAGCTTTTTGCATAACCGTGGTAAAGGTATTGGCTTGCGGGTGGGTGTGAAAACCACCGGTTGTTCAGGTCTGGCCTATGTGTTGGAGTTTGTCGATACGTTAAACGATGATGACCAGGTGTTTGAACAGGACGATCTGAAGTTGATTGTTGACGGCAAGAGCCTGGTTTACATCGACGGTACTCAGCTCGATTTTGTCAAAGAAGGCCTGAACGAGGGGTTTCAATTTAATAACCCGAACGTTAACGGTGAATGTGGCTGTGGCGAAAGCTTCACGGTTTAAGCATGTACTTTAACTAGCCAGGGGCCGGATGAATTACTTTCAGCTGTTTAATCTGCCGGCGAAGTTCGATCTCGATTTAACCGAGCTCGGTTCGCGTTACCTTAAATTGCAAAAGCAGTTCCATCCGGACCAGCATAGCAGCGGGTCTGAACGCGACCGGCTGCTTGCGGTACAACAGACAGCTAATATTAACGATGCTTATCATAGCCTGAAGCAGCCATTGCTTAGGGCCGAGCATTTGCTGGCTTTACGCGGCTTGAAGATAAGCCATGAACAGCGCAGTTTTACCGACCCGATGTTTTTAATGCAGCAAATGGAGCTGCGTGAACAACTGGCTGAAATCGATCTCAGTGATGACCCTGATAGCGTAATCGACGATATAGACCGCCAGTTACAGCAACAGAAAAAACAGTTGTTAAACCAGTTGTCGGTGGCACTGGATGCAGAAAACGCAGAACAGGATCAACTGGCGGCCGACCTTATCCGTAAACTAAAATTCTTTTATAAGTTGCAGCAAGAGCTGGAGCTTATAGAACAGCAACTACAAGACTAACAACATTATGGCGTTATTACAGATCGCAGAGCCAGGACAAAGCGCTGCGCCGCATCAGCATAAGCTGGCAGCAGGCATTGACCTGGGTACGACTAACTCTCTGGTAGCAACAGTACGTAGTGGTGAGGCTAAAACGCTGGTTAATAGCCAGGGGCGCGATATGGTGCCGTCCGTGGTACGGTACACGCCAGATAGCGTCATTGTGGGTGATGCAGCAATGACCGCTGCGCAACATGATGCCGATAACACCATAGTGTCGGTGAAGCGTCTGATGGGTAAAGGCTACAGCGAAACGCTGGCACTAAAAGAGAAGGTGCCCTATCAGCTGATCGATCAACAAGGGCTGGTTGCCATCAATACCGTGCAGGGTGTTAAAAACCCGGTAGAAGTATCGGCTGAAATTCTGGCTACGCTGGCCAATACCGCCAGTGAGACCTTGGGCGGCGAATTAAATGGCGTGGTTATTACTGTACCGGCGTACTTTGATGATGCACAGCGTCAGGCAACGAAAGATGCCGCTAAGCTGGCCGGTTTAAATGTAATGCGGCTGTTGAACGAGCCGACAGCTGCTGCGCTGGCATACGGTCTGGATTCTGGGCAGGAAGGTGTGGTGGCCGTATACGATTTGGGCGGCGGTACCTTTGATATCTCTATCTTACGACTGCGCCGTGGTGTGTTTGAAGTGCTGGCAACCGGCGGTGATTCTGCGCTGGGCGGAGACGATTTTGACCATGCTATTGTCAGTTATCTGCAGCAGCAAAGCGGTTTGGCAGAGTTGTCACATCAGCAAATGCGGCAATATCTGACGCTTGCCCGCAGCATTAAAGAGCAGTTAACCGAAGAGGAATCGGTCAGTTTTAACTTGCCGGGTGACTCTGCACAAACGCAGTTTAGCCGCTCTCAATTTGAACAGCTGATTGCCCCACTGGTGAAAAAAACCATTCGTGCTTGTCGGCAGGTGCTACGCGATGCCGGTTTAACTGCAGAAGAAATTGTCAAAGTAGTGATGGTTGGCGGTTCTACACGGGTACCTCTGGTACGCAGCGAAGTGGCCGCGTTTTTTGCCAGTGAACCGCTTACCTCAATAGACCCGGATAAAGTTGTCGCTATTGGTGCCGCCATTCAGGCTAATGTGTTGGTGGGCAATAAAGCCGATGGCGATACACTGCTACTGGATGTTATTCCGCTGTCTTTAGGTCTTGAAACCATGGGCGGCCTGACAGAGAAAATTATCCCGCGCAATACGGTCATCCCGGTCGCGCGGGCACAAGAGTTCACCACTTTTAAAGATGGTCAGACAGCGATGGCGCTGCATGTAGTGCAAGGCGAGCGCGAACTGGTGGAAGACTGCCGCTCTTTGGCTCGGTTTGAATTGCGTGGCATTCCGCCTATGCCAGCCGGTGGTGCTCATATCCGTGTGACTTTTCAGGTTGATGCAGACGGTTTGCTCAGTGTCACCGCGCAGGAAAAATCTACCGGCGTGCAGTCGAATATTCAGGTTAAGCCATCTTATGGCCTCAGTGATGATCAGGTTGCCACTATGCTAAAAGGCTCGATGCAGCATGCCCGGCAGGACATGCAGCAGCGCTTATTACGCGAGCAGCAGGTCGAGGCTGCCCGCGTACTGGAAGCGGTAAGCCGCGCGCTGCAGGCTGATGCGCACCTGTTAAATGATACTGAGCGTTTGGCTATTGAGCAGGCACTGACCGATCTGGCCACTGTGCAGCAGGGCGACGATACCGCCGCAATTAAAGCCGCTATTGAACATACTAACCATTTAACCGATGACTTTGCCGCGCGGCGCATGGATCAGTCGATCCGCAGCGCCTTGACTGGTCACAACGTGGACGAGGTATAACAGATGCCACAAATTGTATTTTTACCCCATGCAGAACTGTGCCCTGAAGGCGCTGCACTGGAAGCAAAAGCCGGTGAAACTGTGCTGGATGTGGCACTGCGTAACGGCATTGCAATAGAGCATGCCTGTGAAAAATCCTGTGCTTGCACGACTTGTCATGTCATCGTGCGCGAGGGCTTTTATTCACTGAATGAAAGTGATGAGCTCGAAGATGACATGCTCGACAAAGCCTGGGGCCTGGAGCCTGAGTCCCGCTTAGGTTGTCAGGCACGGATAGCTGACGAAGACCTGGTGGTAGAAATACCCAAATACACGGTCAATATGGTCAGTGAAGGGCACTGAGTTACAGTGTTAAGAAAAACGGCCTGCGGGCCGTTTTTTGTGCCCGACAACTAATGTAGCTCAATAATAACAACGAAATGCTGGAGATTGGCCGGGCTTGGGCTAGTCTCAGTAAGACAACAAAAGACAAAGACAACGGATGGAGTATCTATGATAAAAAAATCGCTTCTTGCCCTGAGTTTATCGGCGTTGCTGGCTGCGCCGGCCTATGCAGACCTGACCATTAATGGTTTCGCGTCAATCAAAGCGGGTATGACACTGGACAGTGATGACACGCTGTATGGCTACGACGACAGTCTGGACTTTAAAAACGAAAGCTTATTTGCTGTACAGTTGATGTCAGATTTAGGCGACAAGTTGTCAGTCACTGCGCAGTTAATGGGACGTGGCGCTGATGATTTCGACGTCGACTTTGAATGGGCTTTTATCAGCTATCAGCTGACAGACGAGGTGCGGATTAACGCCGGACGCCTGCGTACCCCTTTTTATAAGTACTCTGACTACCGTGATGTAGGTTATGCCTATGACTGGCTACGGGTACCGCAAAGCGTATATGGTTTGGGTTTTGATAACATCGAAGGGGTATCGCTATACCACACTACGCAGCTGGGTAACTTTGATTCGAGTCTGCAGCTGATCGCTGGAGCTTACGATGGCGAGGCGAGTATCAGTGGCACTGAAGTGAATGCTGAAATTAAAGACATTTTGGGTATTACCTGGGAGCTGAGCCAGGATTGGTACAGCCTGCGGGCCGCTTATCTGATTGGTAAGGTCAGTGTCGGTGCAGAGGCCGTATCGTTACAACCCGGCGTTACGTTCGGCGACTTCTTCAACGGTTTAGCCGGTGCGGGTTTCTCTGCACTGGTGAACGAAATTGACATTGTTGAAGAAGACGGCGAGTTTTTCGGCTTAGGCTTCACTGTAGATAAAAATGACTGGTTAGTGGTTGCCGAGTACACCACAGTAAAAGTGGACAACAGTTTTATCGCCGATCAGAAAAACTTCTATGTGTCGCTGGGACACAGGTTCGACACTATTACACCTTATATCTCCTACGAGAAAGAAGATAACCCGGCAAAAGATGAAATTTACACACCTTTTCAGGGTAGCTTGCCGCCGTCACTATTACTGCCGGTTGTCGGCATAGTACAAAGTCAGGCGCGCGAAGCAACAACCTATAATGTTGGTTTACGCTACGACTTCCATCCTTCAGCAGCGTTTAAAGTGCAATACAGCTCTGAAGATAACGAAATTGCCGATCTGCGCCAGGATGTTCTGGCATTTGGCGTAGATCTGGTATTTTAAGGAGGCGTTATGCGTATTAAATATCTTTCCCTGTTAGCCTGCGCTTTGTTGTCTGCCTCTGTTATTGCTGATATCGCTGTGGTGGTACATCCATCGAACGCCAACGCCGTGTCTGCAGATGACTTAAACCGGCTGTTCCTTGGTCGCACATCCAGTTTTGCCGATGGCAGCAAAGCGACACCGCTTAATCTGGCAGAAGGGGCTGCCGCCCGGGACGAGTTTGACAGTAAAGTGCTTAGCCGCTCTTCATCTCAGCTAAAAGCTTACTGGTCAAAACTGGTTTTCACCGGCAAAGGCACTCCGCCGAAAGAACTGGCCGATGATGCTGCGGTAAAAGCAGCGGTAGCGGCTGATCCAACCGCTGTTGGCTACATCAGTAGCAGTAGTGTTGATGGTAGCGTAAAGGTAGTGGCTAACTTCTAAAAACCTGTTTGTCATAAAAAGTCGCGATACTGAGGGGGAACCTTAAATCGCGGCTTTTTTTGTCAGCAAAAATAGGTTTTTTCTGACAACTGGCGTATAATTTGCCGCCTTAAATTTTAATCACACAGTTTAATTACTCACTTACAGGGAGCCTGTTATGGCGTTAGAACGCACTTTTTCAATTATCAAGCCGGATGCAGTAGCAAAAAATGTTATCGGCGCTATCTACAACCGTTTTGAATCTGCAGGTTTACGTATCGTTGCAGCCAAAATGCTACACTTGAGCAAAGAGCAGGCTGAAGGTTTCTATGCTGAGCACAAAGAGCGTCCATTCTTTGCTGCGCTGGTTTCTTTCATGACATCTGGCCCGGTTATGGTTCAGGTATTAGAAGGTGAAGATGCTGTGCGTAAAAACCGTGAAATCATGGGTGCGACTAACCCGAAAGATGCATTAGCAGGTACTTTACGTGCTGACTATGCTGCCAGCATTGACGAGAATGCTGTTCACGGTTCAGATGCTGCTGCGTCAGCTGCACGCGAAATCGCTTACTTCTTTACCGAAGCTGAGCTGTGTGCCCGTACCCGCTAAGCGTTCATCGCCGGCGGTAACGGACTAAGGGGGCAACAGCCCCCTTAGTGCATGTTGGTACAGTGTTTTATGGCTATTGTTTATTGTGGTAAGGAGTGCTCTGCAAATGACTGAGCAGACTAATAAAATTAATTTACTTGATTTAACGCGCGCACAAATGCAGGCGTTTTTTGTCGAGTTAGGCGAAAAGGCTTTCCGCGCTGATCAGGTAATGAAATGGATTTACCACTTTTGTGTCGATGACTTCGACAAGATGAGCAATATCAATAAAGTATTGCGGGAAAAGTTAAAAGCGCGCTGTGTTATAGAAGCGCCTGTTGTTGTTACCCGGCAGGACAGCTCGGACGGTACCATCAAGTTTGTTATGGGGCTGAGCGGCGGCCAGGAAGTGGAAACGGTATGGATCCCGGAAAAAGATCGCCGTACTTTGTGTGTCTCTTCGCAGGTAGGTTGTGCGCTTGATTGTTCGTTTTGCTCTACAGCACAGCAGGGCTTTAACCGCAACCTGAGCGTGGCAGAGATTATCGGCCAGGTTTGGCGTGTGGCGCAGATTATTGGCAGCTATGGTGACACTGGTGACAAGCCCGTGACCAATGTGGTGATGATGGGTATGGGTGAGCCGTTGCTGAATCTGAACAATGTCGTGCCGGCAATGGAGCTGATGCTGGAAGATTATGGCTTTGGTTTATCCAAACGCCGGGTAACCTTAAGTACTTCCGGTGTTGTGCCTGCGCTGGACTTGCTGCGCGACAAAATCGACGTGGCCTTGGCTATTTCGCTGCATGCACCTAACAATGAACTGCGAAATGAACTGGTGCCGGTAAACCGCAAGTACCCAATGGAAGAGTTTTTAGCTGCTTCAAGACGTTATGTCGCGAACTCTAAGGCAAATGATAAGGTCACAGTGGAGTACGTGATGCTTGAAGGAGTTAATGACAGTATGGAGCAGGCACATGAGCTGGCGCATGCGCTGAAAGATACGCCTTCCAAAATTAACCTGATACCCTTTAATCCTTACCCGGGCTCGCCGTATAAACGTTCGAGCAATTCACGGATTGACAGGTTTAACAAAGTCTTACAAGAATACGGCTTTACTGTTATTGTACGTAAAACCCGTGGCGATGATATTGACGCTGCCTGTGGCCAATTGGTGGGCGATGTGATCGACAGAACAAAAAGGCTGATCAAGAAGCAGCAGAAAGGTCAGTCAATAGACGTGAAAATGCTGCAATAAATCAAGGAAGTGGGTCTGGTGAAGCAAAAAGTTATCTTTGGTATTTCACTCTGCAGCGTGCTCGTGTTAACTGGCTGTGTGTCGGAGCAAAGTTATGTTGGCAGCGATAAGCCAGTGTCAGACCGTACCTTTGATAATATTGAGGCAGCCCGCACCCGTATTTCGTTGGGCTTGAACTATCTACGGCGTGGCGATACGTCACAGGCAAAATACAACCTTGAGCGGGCGCGCAGTTTTGCACCTAACTCAGCTGAAGTGCATAGTGCGCTGGCATACTATTATCAGAGTGTTGGCGAAACCAAACAGGCAGAAGAGTATTTCCGCCTGGCCATTCAGAAAGATAGCAATTACGCCGATGCGTATAATAATTACGGCGCTTTTTTATGTCAGTTACATCGGTACGATGAAGCTGAGCAATTATTGTTAAAAGCGATCAGTCGTCCCGGTTACATCAGAGTCGCTGAAAGCTACGAAAACCTGGCGCTATGTCAGTTGCAGCAGAATAACTTTAGCAAAGCTATGAGCTATCTTGAACAGTCTCTTAGCCATAACACCACCCGTATTACTTCACTAACACTGGCTGCCGGCCTGACTTATGCCATGGGCAATATGCAGCAGGCGAAATTACAGTTAGATCGTATTCAGCGACTGGGACGGGTGTCGGCCCGCACCGTATTGCTCAGTTATTTGATCGCAGAGAAAAACGGTGACAGGGAAACCATGCGTAACGCCGAGCAGTTGCTGTTAACCTTGTACACCGAAACACCGGAAACCAGGCTTTTGCTGCAAGGAAAATTGCAGGAAAGTGAGTTTGAGCAGTTACGCGAGCGCTATAAAGATAGTCTGATGGCAAATATAGTGTTGCCTGATGACAATGCCAGCCAAGCCGACAAACCTGTGGCGCCAGTGGCGAACCCAAAACTGAAAGTGGTAAAGCGTAAGACTGTAACCGGTGACAGTGATGAAAGCATGCCTGCGGACGCGGACGCTTCGTCTACACCTGCTGCAACGCCATTGAAACAAGTTACGTCTGATATCGCTAATAGCCTCAGTGGTACAGGTACCGCAGTCGTGGCGGCAAGTACTGGCGCTGCAACTTTACCGGTGGAAACAGTCACTGCTGATAACAGCTATGACCGTGTTAAAAGCCGGGATGCCGAAGCTGCAGAGGAAAAAAGATTAAAAGCTGAGCAGGAAGCTGCGGCACTGGCACAGGCTGAGCAACAAAGATTAAAAGCCGAGCAGGAAGCTGCTGCACTGGCACAGGCAGAGCAACAAAGATTAAAAGCTGAGCAGGAAGCTGCGGCGCTGGCGCAGGCAGAGCAACAAAGATTAAAAGCCGAGCAGGAAGCTGCTGCACTGGCACAGGCCGAGCAGCAAAAGTTGAAAGCTGAACAGGAAGTAGCTGCGCTGGCGCAGCTTCAGCAGGAGCAGGTCACTGCTGAGCAAACTGCAGTGGCAACTGTACAAGAGGTCGCTGCGGCGGGCGTTGATACACCATTAAGCGACAGTGAGCAACTGCCTGCGTTTCATCTGGTGCAGGCGTCAGAGTCGTTATATGCTATTTCGGTACAGCATAATATCCGTTTACAGCGGTTGATGGAGTGGAACCAGCTCGCACCCGATTCAGTGATTAAGACCGGGCAAAAAATATGGCTCGGTCCTGTATCTGAGACCGTACTGCACGAAGTTTCACAACCAGAGCGGGAGCAAGTAGAGGCTACCGAACCCTTTCATACGGTAGCGGAAGGTGAAACCATGTTCGGTATTTCCTTTCGTTATAATGTACGTCTGAGCAGCTTTATGAGTTGGAACAATCTGACTGAGCAGAGCACATTAAAAGTTGGACAGCAGGTCTACATCACCGATCCTGCCAGTGTGGCGCAATGACAACAGATAACACTGCACCGGTAAGTGCCGGGCAAATACTGAGTACAGCCCGGGAGGCTCGCGGTCTGACGCTACAGCAGGTCGCACTGCAGTTGAACTTAAAGCCGGAACAAGTGGCAAAACTGGAGCAGGATCAGCTGGAAGGCACACTGGAAACATTTGCCCGGGGTTATGTGCGGGCCTATGGTCGTTTATTAAAATTGCCTGAGGCTGAATTGATGGCGGCGTTTGGCAGTACTACAGGTTGTCAGCAAAGTAGTCCTAAGCCAATGCGGACATTTTCTAACCGTACAGCGAAGCAGGCCACAGAAAACCGCTTTATGTGGCTGACATACGCCATAGTTGCATTGCTGTTGGTATTGCTATTTGTCTGGTGGTTGCAAACAAATAAACAGCTTCCTCCTTCCGATGCTGTTTCGCTGCCTGCTGTGGGTCCGGTGGTGACGACGGCCGCCGAGCTGGTGCCGGAGCAAATACAACCGACGCCAGAGCAAATAACGGAACTATTGGAGCAACTGACACCTGAGCCGGAGCAAACTGCTGCAGATGAAGACATTATACCGATAGCTGAAGCCGATCAGCTGGAAATGCGCTTTAGCGAAAATTGTTGGGTAGATGTGACCGACGCGGATGGCAACCGCGTTGCTTATGGTACCAAGCAGGCGGGTTACATCATGCAGCTAAGCGGTAAAGCACCTTTTGTGGTTACGCTGGGCAACCCCAGTGTTGTTTCTATTACATTTAATCAGCAAGCTGTTGATATGTCAGCATTAGCAGCAGGCCGAGTGGCAAAATTTACTATTCCTGAGTCTGAATAAGCATGTTTGCAGAAAATCCCATTAAACGCCGTCAGAGTACGCAAATCCGTGTCGGAAACGTACTGATTGGTGGTGATGCACCTATAGCGGTGCAGTCTATGACAAATACCCGTACTACTGATGTTGCGGCAACGGTGGCACAAATACAGGCGATTGCCAAAGCCGGGGCTGATTTGGTGCGCGTGTCTGTGCCGACAATGGAAGCGGCAGAAGCCTTTAAACTGATAAAGCAGCAGTCTCCAATTCCGTTGGTGGCAGATATTCATTTCGATTATCGCATAGCACTGAAAGTGGCGGAATACGGCGTGGATTGCTTACGGATAAATCCGGGTAACATAGGACGGGAAGATCGCATCCGTGCGGTGGTTGACTGCGCCCGCGATCATAACATTCCGATCCGTATCGGGGTAAATGGTGGCTCGCTGGAAGCTGATATTCAGGAGAAATACGGCGAGCCTACGCCAGAGGCACTGGTTGAGTCGGCAATGCGGCATGTGGATATTCTGGACAGGCTGAACTTTGACCAGTTCAAAGTCAGCGTTAAAGCCTCTGATGTGTTTCTGGCTGTCGGAGCTTACCGTTTGTTGGCGCAGCAGATTAAGCAGCCACTGCACCTTGGCATTACCGAAGCCGGTGGCGCACGTGCCGGTGCAGTGAAGTCTGCTATTGGCCTGGGTATGCTGCTGTCAGAAGGTATAGGCGACACGCTGCGTATTTCGCTGGCCGCTGATCCGGTAGAAGAAGTCAAAGTGGCCTTTGATATCCTTAAGTCGTTACGGATCCGCTCACGCGGTATCAACTTTATTGCCTGCCCGAGTTGTTCGCGGCAGGAGTTTGATGTCATCAAAACGATGAACCAGCTGGAAGAGCGGCTGGAGGATGTTACTGAGCCGCTGACGGTGTCAGTTATCGGCTGCGTGGTAAATGGCCCGGGCGAAGCGCTGGTGTCAGATCTAGGCGTGGCCGGTGCCAGTAAAAAGAGTGGTTTTTATATTAATGGCCAACGGCAGAAGCTGCGGCTGGACAACGAGGCTGTTGCTGAACAGCTGGAACAGCAGGTGCGGGAGTATTTGCAGCAGAAAATAGCCGTGCGTCAGCTGGATTAAGCCCGGTAACATACTTGGTGTTTGGTGGCGTTGCGCCTATAATCGCCGCAGTTTTTTAATTAAACCGATGGAAATGTAATTTTGTCGAAGCAAATCCAGGCCATTCGCGGCATGAACGACTGTTTGCCGCAGGACACGCCGGCATGGCAATACGTTGAGCAGATGCTACGCAGTACAGTAGCAAGCTACGGCTACAGTGAGATCCGTTTCCCGATCGTGGAAATGACTGAGCTGTTTAAACGCTCGATTGGTGAAGTGACTGATATTGTAGAAAAAGAAATGTACACCTTTGCTGACCGCAATGGTGACAGCCTTACGTTGCGCCCGGAAGGCACAGCTTGCTGCGTGCGCGCCGGCAACGAACATGGCTTGTTGTATAATCAGGAACAACGGCTGTGGTATACCGGCCCTATGTTCCGTCATGAGCGCCCGCAAAAGGGCCGCTACCGGCAATTTCATCAGTTTGGTCTGGAGGCTTTTGGTATCGCTTCGGCTGATATCGATGCTGAAGTGATCATGCTAAGCGCGCGTTTGTGGCAGCAGCTTGGCTTAACACCTTACGTG
Source organism: Rheinheimera aquimaris (assembly GCF_020531985.1). Lineage (GTDB taxonomy): Bacteria > Pseudomonadota > Gammaproteobacteria > Enterobacterales > Alteromonadaceae > Alishewanella > Alishewanella aquimaris. The sequence continues at coordinate 190,237 of NZ_JAJAVQ010000004.1, forward strand.
AAACTGGAAATTAACTCTCTGGGTTCAAGTGAAGCCCGGGCGGCTTATCGTGACGCTTTGGTTGCTTATCTTGAGCAGCACAAGACAGTACTGGATGAAGACAGCTTACGGCGGATGTACACGAATCCACTGCGGGTGCTGGACAGTAAAAATCCGGCGCTGGCAGAGGTACTCGCCGCAGCGCCTCAGTTGGCGGATTATCTGGATGAAGACTCTGCAGCGCATTTTGTCCGTCTTAAGCAGTTATTAATGCTGGCCGGTATTGAGTTCAGCGTTAACCCTCGTCTGGTGCGTGGCTTGGATTATTACAATAAAACCGTATTTGAGTGGGTCACCACTGAGCTTGGCGCTCAGGGCACAGTCTGTGCCGGTGGCCGCTACGATGGTCTGGTTGAACAGCTAGGCGGTAAAGCGACACCGGCAGTGGGTTTTGCTCTGGGGTTGGAACGGTTGGTATTGCTGCTGCAAACACTGGAGCTTTTACCGCAACTCGCCGCAGCGGCTGATGTCTATCTGATGGCGCTGGGTGAGCAGGCGGAACTTGCGGCACTTTCTGTTGCCGAAAGGCTGCGGTCAGACTTGCCGGGCATGCGTGTTATGGTGCATTGTGGCGGCGGCAATTTAAAGAAACAAATTAAGCGGGCAGATAAATCGGGTGCAGCCATTGGCTTGATCCTTGGCGAAGATGAGCTAAGCCGTAATGAGGTCACCGTGAAATGGTTGCGTGAAGATAAACCGCAGCAAACTATTTTAATAACTGAACTGGCAAAAGCGCTGGCCGTGACAGCATAACCGGCCTTTGACGTAGAACGGAGTAACGCAGTGGAAATTTACAGCAGTGAAGAACAACAGGTAGAAGCGATAAAGCGCTTTTGGCAACAATACGGCAAGGCTATTCTCGGTGGCGTGGTGCTGGGGCTGGCAGCATTATACGGTTTCCGCTTTTATCAGGCTGAGCAACGCGGCGCGGCTGAACAGGCTTCTACCAAGTTCAGTCAGTTGGTTGAACAACGTGATGCGTCAACGGCCAGTGAAGACTGGTTAGCGCAGGCTCAGGGCTTTATCGACAGCTCTAAAGGCGACAATTACGCGGTGCTGACAGCATTACTGGCCGCAAAAGATGCAGTAACACTGCAACAATACGATAAAGCTGCAGAGCAGTTAAGCTGGGTACTGAGTCACGCAAAAGAGCCGGCCGTGCTGGCTGTAACGCAATTACGTCTGGCGCGGGTGCAGCGTGAGCAGGGTAAACTGGATGAGGCACTGGCAACACTTGGTACTGCCGTACCGGAAAGCTTTGCTTCAGCTCAGGCTGAACTGAAAGGCGATATTCTGCTGCAGGCAGAAAAACCGGCAGAAGCTAAAGCTGCCTATCAGCAAGCGCTGACCAAGGCTGGTCAGAATAGCCAGCTGTTACAAATCAAGCTGGATGAACTGGCACACGTCACTGCAGTGTAAAGAGGTAAGCGTGAAATTACAGGTTAAACAGGCAATACTGCTGGCGGCTCTGGTGCTGGCGGGCTGTTCCAGTAAAGAGAAACTTGTATTACCTCCGGTGAATAACATTATTGATCCGGATGTGGTGTGGGAAAAAAGCGTTGGCTCGGGCGTTGAACATTACGAGTCCAGCTTATCGCCAATTATCGTCAAAGACACCGTTTATGCTGCCAGTCGTGAAGGCCTGGTGGCGGCTTTTGATTTGCAAAGTGGTAAACGTAAATGGCAGTTTGATTTACGTAAACCCGCCGGTAGCTCATTCTGGCAGGGTATCAGCGATGTCTGGTCAGGTGACAATGCCCGTATTTCAGGCGGCCTGAGTTTTGGCTACGATAAACTGTATTTTGGCACCGAAAACGGTGACGTTGTTGCCCTAACTACAGACGGCGAACTGGTATGGCGCACGGAAGTAAAGGGTGAAGTGCTGGTCAGGCCCGCTGTAGGTGATGGCTTAGTGGTTGTTGCTACCGGTGCCGGAACCCTGGTTGCGTTGCACCCGGATACCGGCGAGGAGCGCTGGCAGTTTGAAAACGAACAGCCAGTGCTGACATTACGTGGTACCAGTGAGCCTGTTATTGAAGGTGGTGGCGTGATTTACGGCTCAGGCAGTGGCCAGTTGGGTGTGCTAATTGCCGAGCGTGGTTACCAGGCCTGGGAAGAAGCCGTAGGTGTTCCGACCGGGACTACTGATTTATCCCGCCTGGCTGACGTTGATGCTAAACCGATAGTTCGCGGCGGCACTGTGTACAGCATTGCTTATAATGGCGCTTTGGTTGCACTGGAGCTGCGTACTGGCCGCCAGTTGTGGAAGCGCGACTATGCCAGCTTTCACAATATGGCAATGGAAGGCGATACCTTGTATCTGGTCGACAGCGAAGGGCGGATATACGCTATTGATAGCCGCAGCGGTACGGAAAAATGGTCTCAGTTTGGGCTGAATAAGCATAGTCTGACTGGCCCTGCTGTATACAAAGATTACCTGGTTATTGGCGATAAAGCCGGCAACCTGCATTGGCTTAACCGTGAAACAGGTGATTTTGTCGCACGTCTGAGTATGGACAGTTCAGGTTTTTACACCGATGCGGTAAGTGACGGTACCTATCTATTGGTACAAAGCCGTAATGGTGAGCTAGTCTTATTACAAACGCCGTAAACCGGGTTTGGTGGTTAACGTTTTTAAACAGGCCTGTACCGGGCCTGTTTTGTTATTTTTGAGGTTCACATAATGTTGCCTGTCGTTGCCCTTGTAGGGCGAGCCAATGTCGGAAAATCGACGCTGTTTAACCGCTTAACCCGTACCCGTGATGCACTGGTGGCGGACTTTCCCGGCCTGACCCGCGACCGCAAATACGGTTCGGTTAATTTTGAAGGACTGGAGTTCATTGTGGTCGATACCGGTGGTATTGATGGTAATGAACAGGGCATTGAAGTTGAAATGGCTGAGCAGTCACTAAAAGCTATCGACGAAGCAGATGTAGTGCTGTTTATGGTCGACGCCCGGGTTGGTGCGACCGTTGGCGATGAAGCCATAGCCGCCCATATCCGTAAAGTCGAAAAGAAAGTCTTTGTTGTGGCTAACAAAACCGATGGTCTGGACGCCGACACCGCCGTGGCAGATTTTTACAGCCTGGGCCTTGGAGATGTATACCCTATTGCTGCCGCACATGGTCGAGGGGTTTCTGCACTGCTGAACCGGGCTCTGGTGCCACTGCTGTCAGAAGAGCAACAGCAGGCATTAACCGCCGACGAGAGCGAAGATGAAAGCCCGGCGCTGGAAACACTGACCGACGAGCAAGCAGCTGCTGAAGCCGAGCGCCTGCGCAACGAGCATATTAAGCTGGCGATTGTTGGCCGGCCAAATGTGGGTAAATCGACGCTGACCAACCGTATTCTCGGTGAAGAGCGGGTGGTGGTATTTGATATGCCAGGTACCACGCGCGACTCTGTGTATATTCCGATGCAGCGTAACGAGCGTGACTACACCTTAATTGATACTGCCGGCGTGCGTCGCCGTGGCAAAATTGATGACATGGTTGAGAAGTTCTCGGTTGTCAAAACGCTGCAGGCGATTGAAGATGCCAACGTGGTTATTCTGGTGCTGGACGCCCGGTTAGGTATTTCCGATCAGGATTTAAGTATTCTGGGCTTCGTACTAAATGCCGGCCGGTCACTGGTTATCGCAGTGAATAAGTGGGATGGCTTAAACGACAGCATTAAAGATGAGGTTAAACGTGAGCTGGACCGCCGCTTAGGTTTTATCGATTTTGCCCGTTTGCATTTTATTTCTGCTCTGCATGGATCTGGTGTCGGTAACCTGTTTGAGTCGGTAGAAGAAGCCTTTGACAGTGCCACCAAACGCCATAGCACTGCACTTTTGACCCGTATTATGAAAATGGCGCAGGAAGATCACCAGCCGCCACTGGTGCATGGCCGCCGGGTAAAACTGAAGTATGCCCATGCCGGTGGTTATAACCCGCCGCTTATCGTTATTCATGGTAACCAGGTGGATGATTTACCTGACTCGTACAAGCGCTATCTGATGAACTATTTCCGTAAAGCGCTGCAAATGATGGGAACACCTATTCGCATCGAATTCCGCGAAGGTGACAACCCCTTTGCACCCACGAAAAAGAACACCGAAACACCGCTACAGAAGTACAAGCGCGAGCGCTTGATGAAAGCGCGTAAGAAACTGGATCAATAAGGATACAGGCATGAATTTTCGTTTCCCGGTTATTGTTATCGACGAAGACTTCCGCTCAGAGAATATCTCTGGCTCGGGCATCCGTGATTTGGCTGAAGCTATCAGCAGCCACGGCTTTGAAGTGGTCGGTTACACCAGTTATGTCGATTTAAGCGCCTTTGCGCAGCAGGCCAGCCGCGCATCCTGTTTTATTTTGTCGATTGACGATGAAGAGTTTGGTACCGGCACGCCAGAAGAAGTCGAAAAGGCCCTGATGGAACTGCGCACCTTTGTTAAAGAAGTGCGTAAGCGCAATGCTGATATTCCGATTTTCCTTTATGGTGAAACCCGTACCACACGGCATGTACCGAATGATGTCCTGCGTGAGCTGCACGGTTTTATTCATATGTTTGAAGACACGCCAGAGTTTGTTGCCAAGCATATTATCCGCGAAGCGAAAAAATACCTGGATGCCTTGGCGCCGCCGTTTTTTAACGCCCTGATGGATTACGCTTCAGACGGCTCTTATTCATGGCACTGCCCGGGTCACTCGGGTGGTGTTGCTTTCTTAAAAAGCCCGGTCGGGCAGATGTTTCATCAGTTCTTTGGTGAAAACATGCTGCGTGCAGACGTCTGTAACGCGGTAGATGAATTAGGCCAATTACTGGATCACACCGGTCCGGTGGCACAAAGCGAGCAAAATGCGGCGCGGATTTTCAGCTGCGACCATTTGTTCTTTGTTACCAATGGTACCTCAACCTCTAACAAGATGGTGTGGCACTCAGTGGTAGCGCCGGGCGACATCGTGGTGGTAGACCGCAACTGTCATAAATCGATTTTGCATTCGATCATTATGACCGGCGCCGTACCGGTGTTCTTAATGCCTACGCGCAACCACTACGGCATTATCGGGCCAATCCCGAAAAGCGAGTTTTCACCTGAAGCGATAGCGAAAAAGATTGCAGCTAACCCGTTTGCCCGCAATGCCAAAAACAAAAAACCGCGTATTTTGACCATTACCCAAAGTACTTACGACGGCATTTTGTATAACGTTGAAGAGATTAAACAAGAGCTTGGCTCAACTATCGATACACTGCATTTTGACGAGGCCTGGTTACCACATGCCAGCTTCCACGATTTCTATAAAAACATGCATGCTATTGGTAAGGATCGGCCGCGGTCAGAAGAAACGGTGGTCTTTGCTACCCAATCTACCCACAAGCTGCTGGCGGGCTTGTCGCAGGCGTCACAAATTCTGGTGCAGAACGCTGAAAAGCGCAGCCTGGATACGCATCGTTTTAACGAATCTTACCTGATGCACAGCTCGACCAGCCCGCAGTACGCCATTATTGCCAGCTGTGACGTAGCGGCGGCGATGATGGAGCCACCGGGTGGTACTGCGCTGGTAGAAGAGAGCTTGCTGGAGGCGATAGAGTTTCGCCGTGCGATGCGCAAAGTTGATGCCGAATACGGTGATGACGACTGGTGGTTTAAAGTATGGGGCCCGGATGAGTTACCGGAAGAAGGGTTGGGTACGCGTGACAACTGGACACTGCATGCCACCGACAGCTGGCACGGTTTCGGTGCGATAGAGTCGGGCTTTAACATTCTGGATCCGATTAAAGCTACCATCATTACGCCGGGGTTAAACCTGCACGGTCAGTTTGACGAACACGGTATGCCTGCCGCTATTGTCAGTAAATATCTGGCTGAGCACGGTATTATTATTGAGAAAACCGGCCTGTACTCATTCTTTATCATGTTTACCATCGGTATTACCAAAGGCCGCTGGAATTCAATGGTAACTGAGCTGCAGCAGTTTAAAGACGACTATGATCAGAACCAGCCAATATGGCGGGTCATGCCAGAGTTTGCGGCTAAGCACCCGCGTTATGAAAAAGTCGGCCTGCGCGATTTGTGTCAGCAAATACACAATATCTATCGCAAGTACGATGTAGCCAAGGTTACAACAGAGATGTATCTGTCGACCATTGAAACGGCAATGACACCAGCCGATGCGTGGGCCAAGATGGCGCACCGTGAGATTGAGCGGGTATCGATTGATGATATTGAAGGCCGTGTTACCGCTATGCTGGTTACACCGTACCCGCCGGGTATACCCTTGATGGTACCGGGCGAGCGCTTCAATAAGACGATCATCAACTATCTGCAGTTTACCCGTGCCTTTAACAGTGCCTTCCCGGGCTTTGAAACCGACGTGCACGGCTTAGTGCGTGAACTGGTAGATGGTGAAGTGAAGTACTTTATTGATGTGGTAAAAGAATAACGCTGGCGTTCTAGCCTTTTACTAAACAGAAACCGGGTTGGTGTTATACCAGCCCGGTTTTTTTAGCGCTCTATTTTTCGATAAAGGCCTGCTCTATCACGTAGTGGCCCATAGTGCGCGAATTGGCTTTTACAAAGCCACGCTGGTCGAGCATACCCATCAGTTGTTGTAGCATGGCGTCGTTGCCGCATAGCATAAATCTGTCATGTTCAGGGTTAAGTGCTGGCATACCGATATCTTGTAATAGCTTACCGCTGTCGAGCAGATCAGTAATGCGGCCCTGATGTGGCACACCGTTTCTTACATAGTCTTCTCTTGTGACTGTCGGGTAATAAATCAGCTTTGCGCGGACTTCTTCGCCAAAGTAAGGGTTATCCGGTAATACCTGCTCAATTTCATGCTGATAGGCCAGTTCTGAGCGCCAGCGCGTACCATGTACCAGAACAATTTTGTCGAAACTGTCATAAATAAACGGATCACGGATAATGCTCATAAAAGGCGCAAGCCCGGTGCCGGTGCTTAATAAATACAAATGTTTACCGGGAATAAGATAACCGGGGACCAGCGTACCGGCAGGGCGCACTGTCAGCATAACCGGATCGCCAACGTTGATATTTTGCAGTCTTGATGTCAGGGCGCCGTCAGGCACTTTAATGCTGAAGAACTCAAGCTCTTCCTCGTAGTGGGGGCTGGCGATGCTGTAGGCACGCATCAGTGGCCGGCCATCAACTTCCAGCCCAATCATAACAAACTGGCCGCTTTCAAAGCGAAAAGACGGTTCCCGCGTGGTTTTAAAGCTAAACAGCGTGTCATTCCAGTGGTGAACAGCGGTGACAGTGGCACTAACAATATTACGCATGACAGTCCTTACTGAATGGGCCTGAGCGCAATTATGCCACAGTACATTAATTGATAATAGTTATCATTAACGTGTTGTGCGGTCTACTGACAATAATTGCCGGTGAGCTGCAAAAATTTATTTGTTTCTTACTTGGTGCTGCAATGCAGTGGACAGTTTGGTCATGACAATAGCGCCAATAACTGCTTTTCGATAGCAAACACATGTTCATCGTGCTCACTCATATCGCGCAGTGCCTGTGCCAGTTTAAGTACATAGTCGCTGTTCGGCCCGCTCGGGCCATGACTTCTGGCGATATGGGCGGCAATGTCATGATCACTGGCAGGGCCCAGATACGCCTCGTTATCTGCACCGGCTAAATACACCACGCCTTCTGTTTCGCCACTTTCATCTAACCAGTGCAGCGGGGTAAATATACGTAAATAACCGTTTTTCTCACGATGGTCCAAATGTTCAAAGGTATCGGGTGTCACTTCATACGCCATACCGGCGCAACGTGCCCCGGCTGATTCTATCAGTGTTAATACCCGCCCTGGCGCCTCTGGCGTTCCACGGTGATCATGCGAGCCCTGCCAAAACCGGCGCTGCCAGCCATAAATGTAGGCGGGTTTGCTGTGTAAAAACGGAAAATCGGTTTTATAAATCAATGAACCGTAGCCGAATAGCCAGACAGATTCTAAGTGATCCAGTGGCTGGCGCTGTTTATTAAGGGAAATAGTGTTATGTGACATCAATCTATAGTGCCAATTATCTTACTTTGTTCGAATTCTTTATTAATGCCTAAACCTAAACTTCATTTAGTTTAGTCACCTGTGCATCAAACCGGCCTTCTGCCAGTTTAATGGCTACCTTATCGCCGGCTTTTAGCTGGCTGCTATTGGTTACGACCTGTTGTTTTTCATCAAAGGTAATGCTGTAACCGCGTGCTAACGTGGCGAGGGGGCTTACAGTGTTTAGCTGGCTACCTAATTGAGCTAAGCGTTGTTTATGTTGCTTTAACTGCTGTTGCTGCGCTTGTTTCAGCCGTTGCTCCAACTGGCTAATATATTGCTTTTGTTGGGTAAGCACCTTGCCAGGGGAGAGCTGGCGTAGGCTTTTGTCCAGATACTGCTGTTGTTGCTGCGCGCTTAATATGTTGCGTTTGATGCTGGCGGTTAAACGCAGTTGCAGTTCATCAAGCCGTTGCTGTTGTTGCTCCAGTCGCCTTTTCGGGTGTAGCGCCAATAAGCGCTGACTCAGATTTATAAGCTTTGGCGCCACCTGTTGCATACGGGCACGCTGCGCCTGAATAAGTGCACTGCGCAAGCGGCTGATACGTTCCAACAAGTGCGATTGATCCGGTGACACTAATTCTGCGGCAGCAGAGGGGGTTGGTGCGCGCATATCGGCGACAAAGTCGGTTAGCGCAAAATCGATTTCATGACCTACGGCACTTACAATCGGAATCGGGCAGGCTGCAACGGCACGACATAACAATTCATCGTTAAAACACCATAAGTCTTCCAGAGAGCCGCCGCCACGGCCAATAATTAATACATCTACTTCATTGCGGCGTATCGCTGTACTGAGCATATTCCTAAGCTGGGTAGCTGCGCTGTCACCTTGCACCTGGCTGGGGTAAATAATTACTTCAATACCCGGCGCGCGCCGCTTAAGTACGGTAACAATATCCCGCACAGCTGCGCCGGTGGGTGACGTTATTATGCCAACACGCTGTACCTGCACAGGCAACGGCTTTTTATTCGCCGGGTCAAACAAGCCCTCGGCCTGTAATTTGGCTTTTAACTGCTCAAACTGCTGCTTTAATAAACCGGCACCGGCGCTTTCAATAAATTCGGCCAGTAACTGATATTCGCCGCGCGGCTCGTACACACTGATACGGGCACGGATAAGCACCTGCTGGCCGTTTTGTGGCCTAAAAGTGCTGTTGCGGTTAGCCATTTTAAACATGGCGCATTTTACCTGGGCAGCGCTGTCTTTTAACGAGAAGTACCAATGGCCACTGGCGGCCGCGACAAAGTTAGACACTTCACCCTGCAGCCACAGTGTTTGAAACTGCAACTCCAGTGTTAGACGTACTTCACTGTTTAAACGGGATACGGTGTAGATATCAGGGTTTTGCATAGCTTGTATGGTATTGGCTGCCGCGACTTTTGTGCCTAGCGTAACATAAAACAAAAAAAGCTTTGTGATACGCGTGCAAAACCGTTAAAATTGCGCCGCAACATTCCCTATCTTTTCAGCCACAGCGAGATTGTTGCAATGCTCAGGATCAAACAAGAAGCCCTTACCTTTGACGACGTGTTACTGGTACCGGCGCACTCTAGTGTTCTACCTCACACCGCCGATTTACGCACCCGACTGACTAAAAGCATCACGCTGAATATTCCTATGGTATCTGCGTCTATGGACACAGTAACCGAAGCCCGCTTAGCCATTGCGCTGGCGCAGGAAGGTGGCTTAGGTTTTATTCATAAGAATATGACCATTGAAGAGCAGGCTGCCAACGTTCGCAAAGTGAAAAAGTACGAAAGTGGTGTGGTGTCTGATCCGGTAACGGTTGGCCCGGATATGACGATCCGCGAGGTGCAGGCGCTAGCGCAGCAGCACGGTTTCTCGGGTTTTCCGGTGGTAGATGCCAGCCATAATCTGGTAGGTATGTTAACCAGCCGCGATATGAGCTTTGAAGCAAACAATAACGAAAAAGTCTCCAGCCTGATGACACCGCGTGAGCGTTTAGTCACTGTGCTGGAAACGGCACCGCGTGAAGAAGCCTTTAAAAAGATGCACCAGCATCGCATTGAAAAAGTGTTGGTGGTTGACGAAGAATTTAAACTTAAAGGCTTAATCACGGTACGCGATTACTACAAAGCTGCCAGCAAGCCAAACGCCTGTAAAGATGAGTTAGGTCGCCTGCGCGTAGGCGCCGCTGTGGGCGTAGGCCCGGGCACTGACGAGCGCATAGCAGCATTGGTAGAAGCCGGTGTAGATATTCTGCTGATTGATACCTCGCACGGCCACTCGCAGGGCGTGATTGACCGCGTGAAACACACCCGTGCCCAGTACCCGGAGTTACAAATCGTGGCCGGCAACGTGGCCACCGCTGAAGGTGCTAAGGCGTTAGCGGAAGCCGGTGCTAATGCCGTTAAAGTTGGTATCGGCCCGGGCTCTATCTGTACTACCCGTATCGTCACCGGTTGTGGTGTGCCGCAAATTACTGCCATTTCAGAAGCGGTAATGGGCGTGGCAGGTACCGATGTCACTATTATTGCCGACGGTGGTATCCGCTTCTCTGGTGATATCGCTAAAGCCTTAGTCGCTGGTGCCAACTGCGTAATGGTGGGTTCAATGTTTGCCGGTACTGAAGAAGCACCGGGCGAAGTTGAGCTGTATCAGGGCCGTTACTATAAATCTTACCGCGGCATGGGGTCACTGGGCGCGATGGCGCAGCGCAATGGCTCGTCAGATCGTTACTTCCAGGGCAGCAACAATGCTGAGAAACTGGTACCTGAAGGTATTGAAGGCCGTGTGGCGTACAAAGGCCCAATGGAAAACATTATTCACCAGCAAATGGGTGGCCTGCGCAGCGCCATGGGTTTAACCGGTAGCCCGACCATTGATGATTTACGCACTAAGCCTGAGTTCGTGCGGGTAACCTCCGCCGGAATGGGCGAGTCGCATGTGCACGATGTGCAGATCACCAAAGAAGCCCCTAACTACCGTTTAGGCTAAACAGTTTCGGTTTCATCGGCTGGCTCACCCCAGCCGCTTTACTTTTTAAAGGTCGCTATGAACAAAAACATTCATCACCACCGCATCTTAATTCTCGACTTTGGTTCGCAATATACCCAGCTGATTGCCCGCCGCGTGCGCGAAATTGGCGTGTACTGTGAATTGTGGGCCTGGGATGTCACTGAAGAGCAAATTCGTGAATTTAACCCAACCGGTATTATTTTATCCGGTGGCCCGGAAAGTGTGCATGAACATAACTCACCGCGCGCACCAGAGTACGTGTTTAACGCCGGTGTGCCGGTATTAGGCATTTGCTATGGTATGCAGACGATGGCAGAGCAACTGGGCGGTAAGGTGCAGGGCTCTGATCTGCGTGAGTTTGGTTATGCTCAGGTAGAAGTGGTTGCTGAAAACGACCTGTTTGCCAAAATTGAAGATCATGTCGGCAGCAACGGCAACGCTCTGTTAGATGTATGGATGAGCCACGGCGACAAAGTAGTGCAAATTCCGCAAGGCTTTATCACCTGCGCCAGTACCAGCACTTGCCCGCATGCCGGTATGGTAGATGAAGCGCGTCAGTTCTACGGCGTGCAATTCCACCCGGAAGTGACCCACACCCGCCAGGGCCTGCGGATGCTGGAGCACTTCGTCGTTGATATCTGCGGTTGCGACAAGCTGTGGACACCGGCATCGATTATTGAAGATGCCGTTATTCGCTTAAAACAGCAAATTGGTGACGATCAGGTTATTCTAGGCTTATCCGGTGGCGTGGATAGCTCAGTGGTGGCGATGTTGCTGCACCGTGCTATCGGTAAAAACCTGACCTGTGTGTTTGTTGATAACGGCTTGCTGCGCCTGAACGAAGGCAAGCAGGTTATGGATATGTTTGGTGATCATTTCGGCCTGAACATTATCAAAGTCGATGCCGAAGAGCGTTTCTTATCAGCACTTGCCGGGGAGAATGAGCCGGAAGCCAAGCGTAAAATCATCGGCCGCGTGTTTGTTGAAGTGTTCGATGAGCAGGCGCAAAAGCTGGCTAACGCCAAGTGGCTGGCGCAAGGCACCATTTACCCTGACGTGATTGAATCGGCCGGCTCTGCCACCGGTAAAGCACATGTGATTAAATCGCACCACAACGTCGGTGGTTTACCGGAGCATATGAAACTGGGCCTGGTCGAGCCGCTACGCGAACTGTTCAAAGACGAAGTACGCAAAGTCGGCTTAGAGCTTGGTCTGCCATACGACATGCTGTACCGTCACCCGTTCCCGGGGCCAGGTTTAGGTGTGCGGGTACTGGGCGAAATCAAAAAAGAATACTGCGATATTCTGCGCCGCGCCGATGCCATCTTCATTGAAGAGCTGCACAAAGCCGAGTTATACCATAAAGTCAGTCAGGCGTTTGCCGTGTTCCTGCCGGTGAAATCAGTAGGGGTTATGGGTGATGCCCGTAAGTACGACTGGGTAGTATCACTGCGTGCAGTAGAAACTATCGACTTTATGACCGCGCACTGGGCACACCTGCCGTATGATTTACTGGGCAAGGTATCTAACCGCATTATCAATGAAATCAATGGTATTTCCCGTGTGGTTTATGATATCAGCGGTAAACCACCAGCCACCATTGAGTGGGAATAAGCCCTGCGTTTAGCTAAAGCCAGCATATTGCTGGCTTTTTTTTCGGGCGAGGAATTTCATTCTAAGTATCATTTTTAGGTATTATTGTTAGTAGATATGGTTGGTTATAAATTAATCAGCTCTTCACTGTTTTGCTGTTGTCAATTCAATAAGCATTCTATTGACTGGTGTTTAGGGTAAAGAATATTCTTTTTTTGATGGTGCAGTCCAGCGACTGCATATAAAAAAAGAATGCTAAATATGACAAACTTATCAACAGCAATTGGCATACTCGTTCTGTGTTTTGGTGTGGCAGGTTGTGCCGCTGCTCCCAAATTAGGCAAGGCAGATACAACCGGCTTTGACGCCGCCAACGCAACCGTACTTGTAGAATATACGCTCGATATTTCGCCCCTTGACGAACTTGACGCAGAAGAGATAGCGGAGCAACGCAGCATACGCTACGAAGAGATTAAACAGGTACTGCAAAGCCATGGTTTTAACCCGGTAAGCAGCGGCATGGCAAACTTTCGTGTCAGGGTAGCCGAAGGCGTAGCAAAGGATATTACCGGTGAATGGACCGGTGCAGCAGGGGCGACCACGGTTCTGATCACGCTGGGGGTGGTACCGGCGGTATTTAGTTATAGCGCCAATATTAATTATGAACTGTGGGCGGGGCAGGAACTTATTCACTCGATAGAGACGCCGGCGCAGTGGGATGAAGCCGTGGGGCTAATTTCGTTCTCCTCGACATTAAGCGGTACTGATGCCGCCAAATCTAAAGCCCGCACTGAAGCACATGACAGTGTGGTTCGGTTGTGGATTGAACAGGGTTCGTTTGAATGAGTGCCCGTTTGTTATTCACCATACGCAATGTGCTCTGCCTGTTGCTGTTAGGTTGTTCTGCTGGCGCCAATGCTGGGCGCTATCAGCCTGCACCAGAATGGTTACAAAGTGTAAGCGCGCCGGAACCCTTTCTGCCTTATCGGCTCGGTGTTGTCGAATTTAAAGAAGGAACCAGCGGTGACTGGCTGGAATACATGGGCGATCTGCGTGCGGCGCTGCGTGGTAGCAATTATTTTCAGTCAGCCAGTGCTCCGCGACTGCGACTGGAAATAGAGCGTGGTATTCAAAGTGGCAGTGTTAACGAAGACGGTTGTAAAACCAGCCCGGGCTCACTGTCGCTTACTTACCGTTTTCTTGATGCTGGTCGTGAGATAACCAGCTTTGCTATTACTACCCGTGCGCCAATGAATGGTGACAGCAACGATTTTGATGCTGCGATGGCGGGTAATTTGAAACACTTTTTATTACAGCTGCGCAGAACGCAGGCTGACGCCGGTTTTGCAGCAACAGCTGACGCGTTGGCTGCAACTATTCAGCAAGAATTAGGCGAAGGCTCTAGCTTGGGCTGTAATGTTGGTATGGTACTGGCAAATGGTTTTGTTGCGGCAATGGAGGGCACTATCGCAGTTATTGAGGGTGTAGGTGAAGTAGCTGGTGCTGTGGTTGAAGTTGCCGCCAGCCCGGAGTTTCAAAATACATTAAATGCCGAAATGGCTAATTATCAGGCGCAACAAGCGCAGCAAGATGCCTACTACCGCAACTTGCAGGCGCAGGCCAATGCTCAGGCGCAGGCTCAGGCCGAAGCAAAGCGGCAGCGCCAGCTCGCAGTGCAGCAACAAAAAGCGGCCGAGCAGCAAGCCGGCCGCGAGGCATTGGCTAAACAATTGGCTGAGGGTATTGCTTACCGTAATCAGCAAATAGCCAAAACGACGGATGCCACGACTTTGGCAAAGTTGCGCCGCGACAACGAAGGAGCATTGCAGGCGGCGCAGCAAATAGGCATGTACAGTCAGGTCGATAGTATGGCGACTCAGGCTACTCAGGCCGGCTTCGATCAGGCGCGGGTGCAGCGTACTGCTGATGAGCAAGCTGAGAAGCAGCGTCTGGCGGCACAACGTGCTGAACAGGAGCGGCAGCAACGCGAGTTGGAAGCCAGACAACGCGCCGAGCAGCAACGGCTGGCTGCGGAAAAGGCCGCTCAGGAGCGGGCACAACGTGAGCTGGAAGCCAGACAACGTGTTGAGCAACAACGCTTGGCTGCTCAGCGCGCTGAACAGGAAAAGAAACAAGCCTGGTCTGATTATCTGGCTGTTTATCGGCGTTCTATCCGTTTAGGTGCAAAGCAATGTGATGGCAAAGACAAACCGTATCGTCTGATTGGCGATCGGCCATCAAACCCATTGCCGAAAGTAATTTCACATTATTCTTCTTGTATTTCCGTGCACTACGAAGCTCGTTGTCCGGGTACACCAAAAGGGGTTGGTGTAAAAGCGACACAGTATAACTTTACCGGTATGGGCTTGGGGTGTTTGTCCGCAGAGTCCTTAATGCCGCAGCGACTGGCGTGCAAAGACGAAGATGTTATAGTTGAAACAATAGATGTTACCGGTTGTAGCTGACAGCAATGTCTGTACAAGTCTGGTGAAACGCTTAAGCAGCAGAGGCTGGCATCAAATGCGCAATGTAAAACAACTTAACTTCAGTGTTGTGATTAACGCACCGGTACAGACGGTTTGGCAGCGTATGCTGTCTGATGTTGGTTACCGCAACTGGACCTCGGCGTTTTGTGAGGGGTCGTATTTTAAAGGCAGCTGGCAGCAAGGCGAAACCATAAGGTTTTTATCACCGTCTGGTAATGGTATGGTTGCCACTATTGCCGTGAACGAGCCGCTGGAGTTTATCTCGATAAAGCATCTGGGCTTTATTGTTGGCGGCAAAGACGATTTTAGCAGTGACAATGTCACCAGCTGGGCGCCGGCTTTTGAAAACTATTATTTTCATAACACTGATGGTGTTACAGAGCTTAGAGTTGAGCAGGATATTGCACCGGAGTATGAGCAATATATGCAGGATACCTGGCCTTTAGCATTACAGAAACTAAAAGCGTTATGCGAGCGTAACGAATAGCTTAATTAGAGCCTGACAAGGCCTGTGGCACAGTATCTTTTCACTTGCTCGACATCAAACAGATTTCAACAAATAATTAATAAATCACTATTCAGGCTCGTGCTAAACACTTAGTATGAGACTGTTATTGCGTTATATTGTTTCCTTAGCTGGTACAAAAATAACGATAGTTAATTGACTGATATGAGATTTGAGCCTTGTTATCGATATTACTTGTAGATGATGACCGCGAATTTACTGACGTTGCCAGTCACATCATCGACTTTTTAGGGCACACGGTGTCTGTTGCCGCCAATCTGGAGGAAGCAACAGAATGGCTGCAGCACAACAACTTTGACCATATTCTGTTGGATTTCATGCTGCCGGATGGCAGTGGCATCCATTTGATGGACCGGGTGCAGCAGCTGTTTCCGGTACCGAAAGTGACTTTTATCACCGGCCACCCGTCGGTTAAATCGATCATTGCTGAGCTTTGCGGGCCCAAGGTTGATTATTTGCTTAAACCTATTCAGCGCGAAGCGCTGGAGCAAGTGCTTAGCCCGGGCAAAGCTAAAATCAAAAAAGCTGCTGCAAACCAGGTTAAAAAGCACTTTGATTGTTTGATCGGTGAGTCTGAACCGATGCAGCAACTGTATACCATGATAGAGCGCGTTGCGGCGTCAAATGCTAATGTAATGCTGATGGGCGAGAGTGGTGTAGGGAAAGAGGTTGTTGCGTCTGCCATTCACACTGCCAGCAAAACGGCCGGCCCACTGGTTGCAACTAACTGCGGCGGCTTGTCAAAAGAGCTGATCGGCAGTGAACTGTTCGGCCATGAAAAAGGCGCTTTTACCGGTGCTGTTGCGCAAAAAGCCGGGGTGTTTGAACGGGCGCAGGGCGGCACGTTATTTCTGGACGAAGTAACCGAAATGCCGCTGGACATGCAGCCGAATTTATTGCGGGTGCTGGAAACGAAGAAGATTATCCGTGTTGGCGGCAGCAAAGAGATCGCCGTCGATTGCCGGGTAGTGTCGGCTACTAACAGAAGCATGCAGAATATTGCCGAGCAGAATATTTTGCGTGAAGATATTTACTTTCGGCTGGCAGTGTTTCCGATAGAGATCCCACCGCTGCGCGAACGATCCGAAGATATTCCATTACTGGCAAAAGCATTTCTGGCCAGTTTAAACGAAGAGAATAATACGGATTATCACTTAACTGACGCCCAGCTACAGCGGCTGGCCAGCTTTGACTGGCCGGGTAATGTCAGGGAGCTGCGTCACACTATTCACCGTGCTTATATCATGAGCGATCCGGCAAAAAAAGAAATTGAGCTGCCAGTCTCTTTTGCATCACCCTTTTCGGCGGTGAAAAAAGAGCAGACAGGGCTGACACCCGGTAAGACGATAGAGGAAGTTGAAAAAGAACTCATTTATCTGACGCTGAAAAAAGTCAATGGTAACAAAACCTTGGCTGCCGATATGCTGGGTGTCAGTGTTAAAACCCTGTATAACCGCTTAAATGCGTATGGCGGCCTGGGCGAGTTTAGTTAAGTTTGCAAACAGGGGAAGACGGATGGCCGACATCACGCCGGAAAAGTTAGCACAACAAATCCATGATATCCGTAAGCCGTTAAACCGAATCTCAATGCAGGCTGAACTCATCAAGTTGGTGCTGGAAAATAATTTACCACCAGAGAAAGCGATAGAGGCGGTGGATAAAATACTGCAGTCCTGTCAGGACTGTAGTCATTTACTGCAAAGCCTGTTAGATACCTCGCCATGATACCCCAACTAAGGAATTAATAGATGCCAAAACGTGTGTTCGATAGTGCGCGTGCCAGCTGGTTTTTGTTGGGGGCTGTCATGATGTGTCTGATTGCTTTCAATGGTTATCTTGCTGTTAGTTCAATTAAAGAGCTAAGTAGTACGCAAACCAGCCTGACCAACACCGGCGACATTATCACCAAGCTAAACAACTTACATTTGTCCGTATTGTCTGCCGAGTCTGGTCAGCGGGGATACTTATTAACTGACGACGAATTATATCTTGAGCCTTATCAGGACGCATTAAAGCAGGTAAGGGCACAGGTTGCAGATGTTAAAACTATAGCGTCTGAGATGCCTGAGCAGCAGCTGCGCATCAACGAGATAATCCGGCTCAGTGAGGCCAAAATAGCAGAACTGACAGAAACGGTAGAATTGGCACGACAAGATAAAGAAATACTGGCGCTTAGATTGCTAAAAACAGATCGCGGACAGAATATCTATATGGAGCTGCGTGCTTTATTTGAAGTTGCAGGTCAAACTGAAAAGTCCTATCGTGAGAACTTGTTTAAGCGCCTGTCGAAAGGTCGAAAAGACGCGCTGCTGAATTTTATTCTATCTGGTGTGTTAAGCAGTGTGCTGGTGATATTGATGCTGGTGTTATCTTCAATAAGTGTCAGAAAAGAGCGTAAATATCTGGATGCGCTGGAACAGCAAAATGAAACCCTGACGGTTAAAGTAGAGGAACGCACCCAGGAACTACGCCTGTATTCAGAGGAATTAAGCAGAAGTAACAGAGAACTTGAAGACTTTGCCTTTGTTGCATCGCATGATTTGCAGGAACCACTTAGAAAAATTCAGGCATTTGGTGACAGGTTGGAATCGTCGTTCAGTCAGGATTTAGGTGAAAAGGGGTTGGATTATCTGAAACGGATGCGCAATGCAGCCAACAGAATGTCATTGCTGATTAATGACCTATTGGATTTCTCCCGTATCAATACCCGCGGCAGAGACTTTGCTGACACAAACCTGACTGATGTCGTTAACGAAGCATTGGATGATTTAGAAATCGCTATGCAGGAAAGCGGTGCTGAGGTAAATACCGATAATTTGCCCGTTATTCAGGCGGATAATAGCCAACTTCATCAATTGTTTCTTAATTTGCTGTCAAATGCGATTAAGTTTCGCAAACCGGACACCGCACCGGTTATTAGTATTACTGTGGCTAGTCACGAGCCAAACATTATGCAACAAGCCATCTGCGACAATTGGTATCATATAGAATTTAAAGACAACGGTATTGGCTTTGCGGAGGAATATGCTGAAAAGATTTTTACACCGTTTCAGCGTTTGCATGGACGCTCAGAATACAAGGGGACCGGAATTGGCCTGGCGGTGTGCCGGCGCATAGTTGAGCGCCATCGTGGGTTGATTTACGCATCAGGTGAACCGGGTACCGGCGCCACCTTCACTTTAATTTTGCCTGCCGATGCCACACCATTTGGCAGCAAAGGAGACTAAATATGCCACTGACTAAAGCCCGCCCCATTACTATCCTGATGGCGGATGATGACGAAGACGATCGTTTGTTAACACAGGATGCGCTGCGCGAAAGCCGGGTGCTTAACTCACTGTATTGTGTTGAAGACGGTGTCGAACTGCTGGAGTATCTGCGTAAGCAGGGCAAATATGCTATCGGTGCACCATGCCCCCGGCCAAGTTTAATTCTGCTTGATTTAAATATGCCACGTATGGACGGCAGGGAAGCGTTACGTGCGATTAAAGATGACGAGAATTTACGTGGTATTCCGGTGGTTATATTGACTACCTCTAAGCAAGAAGAAGATATGGTAAGGGGTTATAATCTGGGCGCGGCGTCTTACATTACTAAGCCGGTTAACTTTGACGGCCTGGTTGAGCTGATGCGCACTTTGGGCAAGTACTGGGTTGAATTTGTCGAGTTACCAGAACAAGACGATGACTGAGTTATTAAAGCCGATTGTCCGTGCCAACATCCTGTTAGTTGAGGATGATGAAGATGACTACATAATTACCCGAAGCCATCTTGATGATTTAGTGTCACTAGACTGCCAGCTGACATGGGTTACCAATTCAGCTGACGGTTTGCGCAAGCTAACCGAAGGCTACTTTGATGTGTGCTTGCTGGACTATCAACTGGGGGCCGAAACAGGCTTGTCTTTATTAAAGCAAGCCTTTGATGCTGATATATCAACACCAATCATTATGCTTACCGGTCAGCCAGACAAGCAGCTTGACCTGCAGGCTCTAGAGTACGGTGCTGCAGACTTTCTGGTAAAAAGTGAACTGACAGAAGCGCGGTTTGCCAGGGCAATACGCTATGCGTTGAGCAGACGCGAGTTTGAACTTGAACGTATGAATCGGATGCAGCTTGAAGCCGATAACAGATCAAAAGACCGTTTTCTGGCCCACCTGAGCCATGAGCTCAGAACGCCGCTATCTTCAATACTGGGTTATACCGAGTTACTACTGGAGTCGGATACAGCAAAGGACGCCAGACCAGAGCTAAATATTATTCTGAGCAATGGCAAGCATCTGCTGAGTTTGCTAAACGATGTGCTGGACCTGTCTAAAATAACCGCTAATAAACTGGAACTGCGACCAGAGCCAACCAGTTTACGGCATGTCTTACTTGATATCTATACCCTACTTAAAGTAACGGCGGTCGATAATGGCTTAACGCTGACTGTCAACTCATTAACCACTTTACCGGTTCTGATAACGGTTGATGGTACCCGGCTGCGACAAGTACTGATAAACCTGATTTATAACGCGATTAAATTTACTGAAAGTGGCGGCATTACGGTTGACTTATGGGTGCAGCAGGAAAGCAACAGAGAAATGCTATATTTCCGAGTCACCGATACCGGCGTCGGTATTCCCACCGGGCAGCTAAAAGACATTTTTGCCCCCTTTATGCAAGTCGAGGATTACCTGACAAGGAAAAAAGGCGGTGCAGGCTTAGGTTTAGCCATTTCTGCAGAGCTGATCCAGCGGATGGGCGGCAGCATAGATGTTGTCTCTGAAGAGCAAAAAGGCAGTGTCTTTACGTTTTGCGTCGACCCGGGCGATATCAGTGATACGCAGAGATGTTATTTTAATCCGGAGCAACAGCTTATAGACAGCGGTAGCAGACAGGATAAATTGACGCTGGCAGGCGAAGTACTGATTGTCGACGACCTGGAAGACTTACGTAAGCTTGCCAGTTACTGGGTAAGTGCGACCGGAGCTAGCGTTGATTTGGCAGAGAACGGTTCTGAGGCTATTGAGAAAGTAAAACGCAAGCAGGAAACAGGAAGCAGTTATAGCTTGATCCTGATGGACTTACATATGCCGGATATTGACGGGCGCGAGGCAACAACCGTGATTCGCAAGCTTGGCTATCAGTATCCGATTGTGGCGCTAACAGCTGCTATGGCAAAAGGCATTAAGCAGCAGCTCGCGGGTCTGGGTTTTAATGATGTATTGTCGAAGCCAGTAACAAAGCATCAGCTTTATCGCATGTTACGCTCGTATTTAACGAGCCCTGCACTATCTGCTTCTACCGCGGTATCTGAAGATAAACCATTGCATTTTCTGGTCGTTGAAGATGATGCTGAAGCTGCTCAACTGATGCAGATACTGCTGCAGAACCTTGGCGTTAATGTAACCTTGGCGCAAAGTGCGGAAGAGTGTATGCAGCTGCTAGCATTGCATCATCACTTTGACCGCATTTTGCTGGATATGGGCCTGCCCGATTGCAACGGCTTGCAACTGGTTGAACGTATAGAGCATAGCTATCCTGAGAATGTTGTCATTATTGTCAGTGGCCACGATTATGAACCGGCTGTATCGTCCAGCGCTATAGTGCAGCAAAGCGTTGTAAAGCCGTTGAGCAAACAAACACTGAGTCAAATTGTGGCCACATGCCGTTGATTTTTAGTCAGTTAAATGAAGGTCTCTGAGCAGTTTATTCAGTTTGGGCGATGTAAATAATTCCCACTGCTATGTTGGTATTACACTGTGTTAACGCCACGGCATTAGTCGCATCCTGCATAATATGCTTTTAAGTTTTTGAAAATATTTAAATTATTTCCATCCTCATCGCTGGCATAAAGCTTGTAATAAGGTAACTGACTTCAAGCCAACAGGCTGTTAGTTATCTTGTGCATTTTATGGAGGCTACAATGAAAAAATCTTATCTGGCTGCATTAACGGTTTCTGCGCTTTTCCTTTCCTCTGCTCATGCTGCTCCGGGTGATGATATTGACCATATGGGTATTTATGTCGGCGCTGGCTATGGTTTGCTAAATGTTGATGGTGACGACGAAGATTTTGATCGCGAAGACAATGCTACCCGCATCTTTGCTGGCGCCCAATTTAATCAGGCTATCTCGTTAGAGGGTGGCTATATCGATTTTGGTAATTATGGTAACAGCGTATTTAACACGGATTTAGACGGCTACACCTTAGCGCTGAAAGCTGGTTTACCGGTGTCAGATCGTTTCACTGTGTATGCTCAGGGCGGTAATATCTGGTGGAAAGCTGATATTAATGCGACCGATGACAATGATGATGTTGACGGTTCAGATATTTTCTACGGTGTTGGTGTCTCGTTTGCGCTGACGGAGAATTTAGACTTGCGTCTGGATTACACTCGTTTCGATGTTGAGTTTGACCGCGATGAAATAGGCATTCTGGCTGAAATTGATAACTTCGACACTAAAGTCGACTACGCCAGCTTAGGTATCCAGTATACGTTCTGATTTGTTGTCTCTTTCTCTATAACGCCGGCGCTTCGTGCTGCCGGCAGTGCCACTCGTTATACATCAAAAATAGTGCGAATATTCCGTGCCGTGCAAGCCGAACTTTGGCCGCTGAAGCAGGTCTTATGCCTGTTAGCCCAAGGCGGAGCGGAGTAAACGGAATGAATAAATTAGCGCAACTATGGCGGGACAACCGCGGTGTTATTGTATTTTTAAGTCTGATGTTTGTCTTTCGAAGTGCGGTTGCTGATTGGAACGATGTGCCGTCGGGTTCCATGCAGCCTACGATTCAGATAGGTGATCGCTTACTGGTGAATAAGATGGCTTATGATATACGGCTGCCTTTTACCACCACTTCATTAATTAAACGTGTCGATCCTAAGCGCGGTGATATCGTTATTTTTATCTCAGAGGTGGCGGATAATCGTCTGGTAAAGCGGGTTATCGGGATACCTGGAGATGTTGTAGCCATGCACAATAATGTGCTGAGTATTAACGGACAACCACTAAGCTATATTGCTGTGGATGAAGCGGCAGATAGTAGCAAAGTCCTCTCTGAGCAACTGGACGCCATAAAGCATCAGGTGAAATTAGCACCATTTTCAACCGGACGTGACAGCTTCGCTGCCGTTACTGTACCCAAGGACCATTATTTGGTGCTGGGTGATAATCGCGATAACAGCGCCGATTCGCGTGTGATTGGTTTTGTGCCACGCGGTGAAATTGTTGGCCGCGCCAGCACAGTATTGTTTTCGCTTGATTACGACAACTATTTTTTGCCCCGCAGCGAGCGCTTTCTGGCTGCGTTATAACAGAAAAAGCACGGCTTAGCCGTGCTTCCTTGCGCTTAAACGTACCCATTCATCCTGCACAGCGATGGGGTCAAAGCTAAACTCATCGCTGTAAGCCGCCATGACCGACTGTGCCTGACTTTCTAAAATACCAGACAGTGCTAACAGACCACCGGGTTTAACATAAGCACTGATAACGTCTTTCAGCTCAGCTAACGGGCCGGCCAAAATGTTGGCTAATACAACATCAGCCTGAAAATCTTTTGGCTGATCTTTGGGTAGGTAAAGTTCAATCTCGCCTTCAACACTATTACGTTTGGCATTGGCTGTGCTTGCTTCAATTGCCTGCGGATCGATATCCACACCTATCACCCGTTTGGCACCAAGCTTAAGCGCAGCAATACCTAAAATGCCAGAGCCGCAGCCAAAATCGACTACCGTTTGCTCCGGCTGAATGGTGGCATCTAACC
Source organism: Rheinheimera aquimaris (assembly GCF_020531985.1). Classification (GTDB taxonomy): domain Bacteria; phylum Pseudomonadota; class Gammaproteobacteria; order Enterobacterales; family Alteromonadaceae; genus Alishewanella; species Alishewanella aquimaris. Next base: position 213,672 of record NZ_JAJAVQ010000004.1, read on the forward strand.
ACTGCATACACAGGGCAGTAGTCGGGTGGGTGCCGGTACCAAACGCCAGACCAGGGTCAAGCATAACATTGACCGCTGTCGGGTCTGGAATATCGCGCCAGCTTGGGCAAACCCATAGCCGCTTGCCAAACTTAATCGGATGGAAGTTATCCATCCACTCGCGTTCCCAATCTTTATCTTCTAACTGCTCCAGCTTGAAGTCAGGTTCGCCTTTAAAGAACGATACCTGCTTCAGCTGATTCACCACTTTGTCCATTGGATGTTCGGCGTCAAACAGCCCTACCACCACAGTGTTGGTCCAGTAAATGACTTCACCTGGCATCGGCTCATAAATAGGGGTGTCATGCGCGTCGAGAAAGCTCACGGCTTGTGCACCCCAGCCCATCAGCATATCGCTAACCTGCTCGGCTTTTTCTTCAGTGGTGGTCACTCGCAGTTGGATCCAGGGCATAATCAGTCTCGCTCAAAATTTTGCGCATTATAGCAAAAAGGCCGCAAAAGCGGCCCTTAATCTGTAAACACGAAGAATTACTTAATACCCAGTTTCTTTTCCAGATAATGGATATTAGTCCCACCTTTACAGAAGCCTTCGTCACGCATAATGTCTTTGTGCAACGGAATATTGGTTTTAATACCTTCAACCAATAATTCGTCCAGTGCATTACGCATACGAGCGATGGCGATATCACGGGTTTCACCATAAGTGATCAGTTTACCCACCATTGAATCGTAGTTTGGCGGTACGCTGTAATCGGCATAAATATGCGAGTCCCAGCGAATGCCATTACCACCTGGTGGATGGAAGCGGGTAATTTTACCCGGTGACGGCATAAAGGTCTTCGGATCTTCCGCATTGATACGGCACTCGACGGCATGACCGCGAATTACAATATCTTCCTGCTTAATGGTCAGCGGCATACCTGACGCGACACGCAACTGCTCTTTAATCAGGTCGACGCCGCTGATCATTTCAGTAACCGGATGCTCTACCTGAATACGGGTGTTCATCTCGATAAAGAAAAACTCGCCGTTTTCAAACAGAAACTCAAAGGTGCCGGCACCTCGGTAGTTCATCACTTTACAGGCATCAACACAACGGCCGCCGATAAAAGCACGCAGCTCTGGGGTAATACCCGGCGCAGGTGCTTCTTCAACCACTTTCTGGTGACGACGCTGCATTGAGCAGTCACGTTCACCTAAATGAATGGCATTGCCCTGGCCGTCCGCTAATACCTGAATTTCGATATGACGTGGGTTTTCCAGGAATTTTTCCATATACACCATGTCGTTACCAAAGGCAGCTTTCGCTTCAGCTTTGGTCATTTCGATAGAACTTACCAGCTCTTCTTCGTTACGTACCACCCGCATACCACGACCACCACCGCCACCGGCAGCTTTGACGATAATCGGGTAACCGATGCGTTTCGCGATAGCTTTATTGGTATCGGCATCATCACCGACAGCACCATCAGAGCCCGGCACACAGGGCACACCGGCTTTCTTCATCGCTTCAATGGCTGACACTTTATCACCCATCAGGCGGATAGATTCCGGATGCGGGCCGATAAAAATCAAACCACTTTCCTCTACCTGTTGGGCGAAGTCAGCACGCTCGGCTAAGAAGCCATAACCCGGATGGATCGCCTGAGCGTTGGTGACTTCAGCGGCGGCAATCAGCGCTGGAATGTTCAAATAGCTTTGTGGTGAGGGTGCAGGGCCGATACAAATGGTTTCGTCGGCCAGCAATACGTGCTTAAGATTACGGTCTACGGTGGAGTGCACCGCAACCGTTTTGATACCCAGCTCTTTGCAGGCGCGTAAAATACGCAGTGCAATTTCGCCGCGGTTGGCAATCAGTACTTTTTCTAGCATCAGTCTGCCTTTTGCGTTATTCAATCACAAACAGTGGCTGGTCGAATTCAACCGCCTCGCCGTTTTCTACCAGAATTTCTTTTACCACGCCTGCTTTGTCAGACTGGATCTGGTTCATCATTTTCATCGCCTCAACGATACATAGCGTATCGCCAACCTTGACGCTCTGGCCTACTTCTACGAAAGCTTTCGCAGTTGGCGATGCGGCACGGTAGAACGAACCTACCATAGGTGATTTCACTACATGGCCGCTAATGGCCTTAGGAGCTTCAACTGCCGGAGCAGCAGCTGCAGGTGCAGCAACCGGAGCGGCGTGTTGTGGCGCAGGTGCATAGTGCTGCATTGGTGCAAATTGCTGTACCGGACCATTACGGCTGATACGTACTGATTCTTCACCTTCAGTGATTTCAAGCTCAGAAATACCTGATTCTTCTAAAAGTTCGATCAATTTTTTAATCTTTCTAATATCCATGTCTTTTTAGCCTGATTGAGTTATTACTGTTTGGTTGTTTGTAATGCTGATACCGCCGCATCAAGGGCGTATTGATAACCTCTGTCGCCAAGACCACAGATCACTCCTCTGGCGATATCAGATAAATATGAATGCCGGCGAAAACTTTCGCGCGCGTGCACATTAGATAAATGCACTTCAATAAAGGGTATTGCCACTGCCAGCAGGGCATCGCGAATAGCTACACTGGTGTGGGTAAAAGCACCGGGATTAATCAGAATATAATCCTGTTGTCCCAGGCTTTGTTGAATGGCTGTCACCAATTCGTGTTCGGCATTTGATTGTAAATGTGTCAGTTCGACACTTTTTGCCGCTGCCTGTTCCGTCAGGTCGGTAATAATATCCTGCAAGGTGGCAGAACCATAAACTGCCGGTTCACGTACGCCGAGCATATTCAGGTTGGGGCCATTTAAGACTAAAATCCGATAAGTTGCCGCCATTTGTGCGTTATTCCCGCTAATTGTTGTGATCCGGCACTATCTTGCCAAAGCTAAGGTGCAATTGCATCTGTTTGACGAATTTATCTCGTAAGCAGAGCCGTTGGCTTAACAATAGCGCCTTATTATAGTGAAATCGTGACAAATGGCAGCAAAATACTGGTCTTATCAGCCAGAGTGCTGGTGAGAGTAAGCGGCGCTGACAGCTAGCGCCGCTTTTGCGGGTTATTGTTGAACTTGTTGCAGGTGTTTAGAGAAGTCATCGGCGTTCATAAAGCCGGTGATGCGGGCCTGAGTGAGCTCTTCACCTTCTGGAGTAAACACCAATAGGGTAGGCAGGCCTAAAACACGGTAGTGATCCAGCAGTGCCTGGTCCTTGCGAGTCATCCTGGTTACATCGACTTTAAGCAGCTGCATTTTCTGCATCTGTTCCTGTACCTGCGGCTTCGGGAAGGTCAAATGTTCAAATTCCTTACACGCAATACACCAGTCGGCATATAAATCGACCAGCGTGTATTGCCCATTGTTTTGGGCAACGCGCTGTTGTAAATCTTCCAGCGTGGTGACAGTGTCAAATCCCTTCTTTTCTGTGGCAATAGTGGCGCTGGCTGCAGGAGCCGTTGCTGGCCACCAATGTGTGATATTGAAATACAAACCAGCAAATAACAGCAACTGGCCCAGCACTAATATCACCGCTTTAGCGGTTGGCTGTTGTAAGCTGAATACCACCCGGAACAGATAGACTACAAAGGCCAGCAGTAATGCTGAGCCAGCAAGCAGCACGTAGTTAAAATCTACGATGCGATCGAGCAATAGCAGTGGCACCGCTAATAACAGGAAGCCGAAAGTGGTTTTTACTGCATTCATCCAGTTACCGGCTTTGGGTAGAAGTTTACCGCCAGAGCTGCCAAGTAATAACAAAGGCAGGCCCATACCCAGGCTTAGAATATATAACGTAATAGCACCTAACAGTAAGTCGCCACTTTGTGCCACATATAACAGCGCCGCAGAAAGTGGCGCGGTCGTGCACGGGGACGCGATAAGGCCGGATAACGCGCCCATAGTAAAGGCGCCTTTAAGTGAGCCGCCCTGTTGTTTATTGCTAACGTTACTGACTTTTTCCTGCCAACTGGACGGCAGGCTGAGGTTAAATATGCCAAACATAGACAATGCCAGCAGAACAAAGATAATGCTGGCAACAATCAACACTGCCGGATGCTGCATATAAGCCTGAAATTTTACGCCGAGGCTGGCGACGACTAAGCCTAATAATGAATACGTGACTGCCATACCCTGTACGTAAGATAATGACAGCGTAAAGGCACGCTTATTGGATAACTGACTGCCTTGACCAACAATAATACTGGTTAAGATCGGGTACATTGGAAATACACAGGGTGTAAAAGCCAGGCCAATACCTAACAGAAAAAAGCCGGCCAGCGTAGCCAGGCTGGCACCGTCGGTCAGGGTTTCAGCCAGGCTATTCTGACTGGATACCGGTACATTGTTATCGTTCGGGACGGGGGCCGTATCATTTTGTTTGGCGTTTTTATTTGATAGTAGCGGCAGCTCTTTGGTTACCGGTGGGTAGCACAAGCCCGCTTCTGCACAGCCCATATACTGAATTTTAAATACTGCGTCGTCGCTGATATCGGTCAGTGGAATACGCAGAGTCAATTGATGAAAATACACCTCGCTGACGCCAAAATACTCGTCTTCTATCTGCATGCTGGCCGGGTAGCTCGGGTGTGAAAAACTTACCGCTATGCCGCCCAGTTTAATTTTATCTTTGTATAGGTAATAACCATCGGCTATGGTCCAGCTGACAACCAGTTCATCTTGTTGCTGAACAAAGTCAAATACAAAAGCCTGCTCAACTGGCAAAAAGCTGTCAGCAGGTTTTAACAGGCTATCGAGCACTGAGTTCTGCTGTGCCTGAGCCTGGGGTAGCAATAAGCACCACAGCATAAAGGGTAGAAAAAATAGTTTGTACATCAGCCTATACTTCCTCAATTGACAATACGGCGCGGCGTCAGCCTAGCACTATTGGTGCTGTGTTATACAGCGACAAACCTTGATTTGTTCAGTTGGTGCGACATTTTGCACCTAAGCACAGACCTGTTACTACTATGGATTATTTCAGCTTCGGCAAATATAAGTTGTTTGTGTGCGTTGAGGCTAAGAAATTTTGCCATACCCCCTTGGATTTTTTTTCCGTGTGCCCCATATACCGAGCAGACAATTTAACACCCATGTTAAAACACAAAAAATAGCTTTAGGAGATAGAGCATGAATATTCGTCCATTACATGATCGTGTCATCATCAAACGTTTAGAAGCTGAGAGTAAATCAGCTGGTGGCATCGTCTTAACTGGCGCTTCGGCGGAAAAATCTACCCGCGGTGAAGTGGTCGCAGTTGGCAATGGCCGTGTTCTGGATAACGGTGATGTTAAACCGTTAGATGTAAAAGTTGGCGACAAAGTACTGTTCGGCGCCTATGTAGAGCGCACCGAGAAAATTGATGGTCAGGAATATGTGATCACCAAAGAGGAAAATATCCTGGGTGTGATTCTGGACTAATTCCAACTGCGAACTGTATTTAGCATTAACTGAATTGAAGGATTAGAAAAATGGCAGCAAAAGACGTACGTTTTGGCGATGAAGCCCGCAACAAAATGCTGAAAGGCGTAAATATTCTGGCAAACGCAGTACGCGTTACGCTAGGCCCTAAAGGCCGTAACGTGATTCTGGACAAGTCGTTTGGCGCACCACTTATCACTAAAGACGGTGTATCTGTAGCTAAAGAAATCGAGCTGGAAGATAAGTTCGAGAACATGGGCGCGCAGATGGTGAAAGAAGTTGCTTCTAAAGCCAACGACGAAGCCGGTGACGGTACCACTACTGCAACAGTATTAGCGCAAAACATCATCAACGAAGGTGTTAAAGCGGTTGCAGCCGGTATGAACCCAATGGATTTAAAACGTGGTATCGACAAAGCTGTTGTTGCTGCGGTTGAAGAATTAAAAGCACTGTCTCAGCCATGTGCTGACAGTAAAGCCATTGCACAGGTAGGTACTATCTCTGCAAACTCTGACGATGAAATCGGTCAGATCATTGCTAAAGCGATGGATAAAGTTGGTAAAGAAGGCGTTATCACAGTTGAAGAAGGCCAGGGTTTAGCGAACGAGCTGGACGTGGTTGAAGGTATGCAGTTCGACCGTGGTTACCTGTCGCCGTATTTCATCAACAACCAGGAAGCAGGCCAGGTAGAACTGGACAACCCATACATTCTGACCGTTGATAAGAAGATCTCTAATATCCGTGAATTACTGCCGGTATTGGAAGGTGTGGCCAAGTCTGGTAAGCCTTTACTGATTATCGCTGAAGATGTTGAAGGCGAAGCCTTAGCAACACTGGTAGTAAACAACATGCGCGGTATCGTGAAGATTTCTGCCGTTAAAGCCCCGGGCTTCGGTGATCGCCGTAAAGCGATGCTGCAGGATATCGCTACCCTGACTGGCGGTACGGTAATTTCTGAAGAAATCGGTATGGAGCTGGAAAAAGCAGGTCTGGAAGAGTTAGGTACAGCGAAGCGCGTGGTTATCACTAAAGATAACACTACCATTATCGATGGTGCAGGCGAGCAGGCCGCTATTGATGGTCGTGTGAAGCAAATCCGTCAACAAATTGAAGAAGCAACATCTGACTACGATAAAGAAAAACTGCAAGAGCGCCTGGCCAAGTTAGCTGGCGGTGTGGCAGTTATCAAAGTGGGTGCGGCAACTGAAATCGAAATGAAAGAGAAAAAACACCGCGTAGAAGACGCGCTGCACGCGACCAGAGCTGCAGTTGAAGAAGGCGTAGTGCCTGGCGGTGGTGTAGCTCTGGTGCGTGTGGCGGCCAAGTTAGTTGACCTGCGTGGTGCTAACGAAGATCAGAACCACGGTATCAAGATTGCCCTGCGTGCAATGGAATCGCCACTGCGTCAAATTGTTGATAACGCCGGTGACGAGCCATCAGTAGTGGTTAACCAGGTTAAATCAGGTAATGGTAACTACGGTTACAACGCAGCAAGTGGCGAGTACGGCGATATGCTGGAAATGGGTATTCTGGACCCAACCAAAGTAACGCGTTCTGCGCTGCAGTTTGCTGCCTCTGTGGGTTCTCTGATGATTACCACTGAAGCTATGGTAACTGAACTGCCAAAAGCTGATGCACCTGCAATGCCTGATATGGGCGGTATGGGTGGCATGGGCGGCATGATGTAAATGCTGCTGTAAGTGCTTACTTACTGATAAACCCCGGCTTTATGCCGGGGTTTTGCTTTTTCAGCACAGGTAATTCGGCAAAATGGCTACATTTTTATACAAAACACTTTAGCTGTTATGCGGCTGTTAGCGGTATAGTTGACACTAACATTAAACTTATACCAGCGAATCGGCTCTAAAGGCGTTACAGGCGTGAAGCCTCAGCAGATACAGGAGATGAGTTATGCGTAAAATACTACTTTTATGTGGTTTGAGCTTCTTCACTGTTGCTACTGCATACGCAGGTGAAGTTTCTGTGCAGTGGCAACAACCGGAAAAATTTACTGATATCCGCCCGGCTAATGATACCCGCAAGGCTTACCGCGAGCGGGTATTGAAAAAGTTTGATGGTTTTTTTGCAGAGCTGGCAAATAAACTGCCAGAAGGATATAAATGGGAAGTCACGGTAACAGATTTAGATCTGGCTGGTGATGTTGACTATTTTGCCGGTGGCGCGGGTAATCCGCTGCGTGTCGTGAAAGATATTTACTCCCCGGCTATTAAATTCAGCTATGTTGTGCGTGACAAGCATGGTGAGGAAGTCGCCAGCGCAGAGGAAAAACTGCGTGATATGGGCTTTATGCAAACGCTCAACTCCGTGAATAATTCTGACGAATTTCGCTACGAGCGCCAGATGCTGCAAGACTGGTTCAGCAAAGAGCTGCAACCTAAAGTAGAGCAATATGCACAGGCCCTGCCGAAGGTGAGCCAGTAATTACAGTAAACTGGCAATTTGCCGGTAAATGTCGACCGCTTCCTGCCGGCTTAGTTGTCCGGCAGAAGCCGCCCGGCCAATAGTGCTGCTTACTCTTACGCTTTCACGCTGTGGTTCGGCGTCAGTGTCAGGTGCTGCCGGTAAAGTTGAACTGGTCAGTACTGCAGACATGGTTGCAGTACGTTCAGGTATTTGATTTGGCCTGACGGCTATCTGATTGCTGGTCAATGCCGTACTACTTAATGCAGACATGGGCACCTCCAATTATCTCTTTAGATTAGTGTAGCGCAGAAACTCCGTTAGATCGTTTTTTGAACAAGGCGAGGTGTTTATTTCATTTGGTTATAACAGTGCGAAATTCAGTTAATGTCTGGTGTAACTGTTTTAACTGCTTGACGACGCGCTGCAAAGTGGCCGTGTTAAACTGCTGGCTTTGTCTCATTGCCGCAACCTGCTCTGCGGTTTCGGCCAGATAGGGCATAAAGCGATTGCTCGATGCCTGAAACAGCGTGTTATCAGCAAAAATACGTTGATGCTTGCCATGACCTTGTTGTTGCAGGTTGTCGAGCAAAGCGTCGGCATCCAGCGCCTTGCGGTATAATTCTTTTAAGTTGTCATCAAGCTGATTTAATAAAGCGTCCATAGATTGACCAAGCCATAAAAAGTGGCGCCATTATGCCATAAGCTGCAATGGTATTCAGCTTATGTCGGCCAGCCAGCTTTGCTGGAGGTTATTTTTATCCTCGCCCATTCCTTTAATAAGTGTTTTGTTATATTATCTCGTTTATTCGGCGTTGGCTGTCAGAGTAAGCAGAGTGTTAGCAACAGTAAGAAGCGTATTTGATAAAGTGGGTATCACAGTGACATCGCTTTGTGCCATTCACTGCATTATGCTGCCTGTTATTTTACCTCTGTTGCCTTTACTGGGTTTAACGGCAAGCCATAACCATGCGTTTGAGAGAATTGTATTACTGATTACGATGGTGCTGGGCTTCATCACACTGTTTATTGGTTTTCATCGTTATCATCGCAAGTTGTATCCGTTTTACTCGTTATTTCTAGGCGGTTTTATTTACTGGCAAAAAGATGTCTGGGGCCATGAATACGAGCATGCTGTACTGATGGTTGGTGCAACTCTGGTGGTACTGGCGCATATTATGAATATGCGGCTTTGTAACAGCTGTAACAGCTGTGAAGATGATCACTAAGCAGAGCCTTAAACTAAAAAATCCCGCCACGGCGGGATTTTTTAGTTTTAAGCGGCAAGCTCATTTAATTGCCGCCAGAAACTGCCGGCTGGCACCGGGATAGTTTGTGAAGATTCCGTCAACCCCGTATTGCTGCATACGCTGGATGTCATCTGTGTGATCTACCGTATAAACATACACTCTTAAACCACGCGCTTTGGCATCGTTGACGAATGCCTGATTGATAAAGCTGACATCGCAGTTAACTGAATAGGCCTGCAGCTTCTGCGCGAAACTGGCGTAGTCAACCGGCATCGAGGCGGTAAGGGCTCCAAGCTTAAGCTTCGGCATCGACTGTTTTATTTCAGCCAGTAAATGATGGTTAAATGAAGAAATGAGTAACCGTTTGCTGTCGAAATTATACTCTTCTTCAGCTTTGTCCAGTAGCCTCAGTAGTGGCGTTACGGTATCAGAACCCTTTAATTCAATATTGAGCCACTGCGGAGCCTGCTGCAGGCGTCGCAAAACCTGCGCTAAAGCAGGAATGCGTTCCCCCTTACCGGCATCAAATTGCTTCAGCTGCTCAACACTATACTGGTAAATGCTGCCCTTACCATTGGTAGTGCGTTGTAAATGATGGTCGTGAATGACGATCAGCTCACCCTGTACTGCGAATACATCCAGCTCGATAGCATCGGCACCCTGAGCTATGGCTTGTTCTATTGACAGCATGGTATTTTCAGGGTATTCGCCACTGGCGCCGCGGTGAGCAATGATCTGCATGTTATTTCAACTTTGCAAAAGGTGCACCCATGCGGGTTACCGAGCCTGGTTTCTGGTCGTCTAAGAAAGATAGCTTATCAGCAGCAAATGCCAATACTACTGTTGAACCTAATTTAAAGCGGCCCATTTCGGCACCTTTTTCCAGCGTTATGGCATTTTTGCCATGGGCAGGGTAGGTCCAACGGAATATATTTTTACCGGCCGGTGGTGTTACTGTACCGGCCCAAACTGTTTCAATACTCGCTACTATAGTTGCGCCGACCAATACCAAGGCCATAGGGCCCAGTTCAGTGTCGAAAATGGTTACGACACGCTCGTTACGGGCAAATAAGTCAGGCACGTTTTCAGCAGTTAATGGGTTTACTGAAAACAGCTCGCCTGGCACATAGATCATTTGCCGCAGCGTGCCGCTAACCGGCATGTGGATGCGATGATAATCTTTTGGCGCCAGATAAATAGTCGCAAAGTCGCCGTTCTGAAAAGGAGCTGCAGTGGCAATATCGCCGCCGAGCAAACTCTGTAAAGAGTAGTCATGGTTTTTTGCCTGCACCAGTTTACCTTCAACAATAGGGCCGAGCTGACTGATACAGCCATCTACAGGGTGGGCAATAACATTACTTTCTGTCGCCAGCGGGCGTATACCGTCTTTTAGCGGACGGGTAAAAAACTCGTTGAATGTGGCATAGTCCTGTGCCCGCTCAAACTGAGCTTCGCTCATATTAATGCCGTAGGCTTTGATAAAACGATTTATTAAAAAGTGGGTAAACCAGCCAAGTCTGGCGCTGGCTATTTTTCCGGCCAGGCGTGATATCAGGTGTTTTGGCATCAGGTATTGCAGGGTAATTTTTAAATTATCCATCTTGGTCTCGATTAAAAGTGTCAAAAAACAAGTTACAGGTAACTGGGTTTATCTTGCGCCATACTGGCAAGAATTTTCAGATAACTGTCGTAACGTTCATGCAGGATCTCACCGCTTTCAACGGCATGTTGAATGGCGCAGCCGGGATCAGAAATATGTTTGCAGTCTCTGAATTTACAACGTCCAAGCCAGGGCGTGAATTCCACGAACCCCCGTGTCACTTCCTCAGCTGTTAAATGCCACAGCGCAAACTCACGGATACCCGGGGAGTCAATCAAATCGCCGCCTTCTGGTAAATGATAGAGTCTCGATACAGTTGTCGTGTGCTGACCAAGACCTGAATTTTGCGAAACCTCCTGGGTTTGTGCTTCCAGGCCCGGCATCAGGCTATTCATCAGTGATGATTTGCCGACACCTGACTGGCCGACGAAGATACTGGTGCCGCTGTGCAGGTAATTAAGTAACTCTGGCATGCCTTCGCCGCTTTTAGCGCTTACCATGACAAAGCTATAGCCAAGCTTTTCATACTGTGCCAACTGTTGCTCTACAGCATGTTTTTGCTCTGCGCTGAGCAAATCCGTTTTATTAATGACCAGCAATGGCTTGATACCGGTTATTTCTGCGGCAACCAGATAGCGGTCGATAATATTCAGCGACAGCACGGGTAAGATGGCAGAGACAATGATCATCAGGTCAATATTGGCCGCGACGGGTTTTAAGCCATCATAAAAGTCTGGCCGTAATAAAACTGAGCTGCGCTCTTCTACCGCATCAATGACACCATCAACACCACCCGTCTGCCGTAATGCCCTGCGCCAGACTACCTTGTCGCCGGTGACTAATGACGCGACCGAGCGGCGCATATTGCAGCGGGTCACCGCGCCATTAGCATCTTCGACATCAGCATGCTGACCAAAACGGCTTATGACCAGGCCAGCTTCTGCTGCGCTAAAGCTGGCGTCATCAACAGTTTCGACCCCTTTATTCTTGCCTACGCGCAGCTTTTTACTGGCATTGTCAGCAATGCGTTGTTGTTGACGCTGGGTGAGATGTTTTTTCTTCGTCACTGGTGCTGTTTTCGCTCTGATAAAAAGGGTGCTATTACTGCTAAGCTTAGGGCGTGTATGATACCTGTATTCTGTAAATGAACAAAGCAGCATGCTGCGTAAGGGCTTTTGATGAGTGTAAATGATAATAACCTAATCTGGATTGACCTGGAGATGACGGGGTTAGAGCCGAAAACCGACGTTATTCTGGAAATGGCAACGATAGTGACCGACAGCAATCTGAATATTCTGGCGGAAGGGCCGGTATTTGCTATCAAGCAGCCTGATGAGGTGCTGGATAATATGAGCGCCTGGTGTGTAGAACAGCATGGTAAAAGCGGTTTGACGGCACGTTGCCGTGCCAGCAAGGTTTCACTGGCAGAAGCCGAGCAGCTGACGATCGCATTTTTAAGCCAGTATGTATCTGCCGGCAAATCGCCGATGTGCGGCAATAGCATTGGGCAGGACAGACGTTTTCTGGTGGAATATGCACCTGCGCTGGAAGCGTTTTTCCATTACCGCAATTTAGATGTCAGTACTGTAAAAGAGTTGGCAAAACGCTGGCACCCTGAAGTAACGAAGAAAGTGCAAAAATCAGGCAGTCACCTGGCTTTAGACGACATTCGTGAGTCAATTGCTGAATTAGTGACCTATCGACAGCATTTTTTCAAATTACCGCAATAAAGTACTTGCATAAGCTAACTGATTTTGTAAAATGCGCGCCATCACGACGCAACAACGTCTGATGATGCGAGTATAGCTCAGCTGGTAGAGCGCGACCTTGCCAAGGTCGAGGTCACGAGTTCGAACCTCGTTACTCGCTCCAAATTCGACAGAAACCGCACCTTGTGTAAGCAAGCTGCGGTTTTTTGTTATCTGAATATTTTTCATCTGCAGACTGTTATATGCGATATAGTTACTGCATGTAGCACAACACATCGGTTGCTATGACTGACTCACCTTGTATTCGAAACTGCTGCCTTGATCAGCAAGACTGTTGTATTGGCTGCGGGCGCCTGCTGCAAGAAATACTGGAATGGCACGCTGCCTCTGCAGCGCGCCGGGCACAAATTGTGCAGTTAGCTGCAATCCGGCAGAAACAGCGGGATGAGGTGCAAATGATCAGGCGTCGCGTGGTAAGCCCTTCTGAATAATTCTGACCAGGCGTTCTGTGCTACGGGGCAACAGTGATTCCGCTTGCCAGCTTTTACGTTTTTGCTGATTAAGTGCCCACTGAATATGCTCCGCAACCAATTCACTGGCACTGTCCAGTTTAGCCTGAAGTGCCTGTATAATCTCCTGCTTGTAAGGTGCATTACCAAGCGCTACAGCAATATTACGTTGCCAGCGCTCAAAGCCAATGCGGCGGATAGCACTGCCTTCGGTGTTGCTTAAAAACTCATGTTCCTGCCAGTTGAACAGGCTGAGCAGGCTCTGGCTTTGCCACTGTTTTCGGCGCTGAAAATCGCCTTCTATCGACAGCGGGGCATGGCGGTTTTCCGGGCAAACCAGCTGGCAATCATCGCAGCCGTAGATGCGGTTCCCCAGCAAAGGCCTGAATTCTTCCGGTATGGCGCCTTTTAACTCTATTGTCAGATAAGAAATACAGCGCCGTGCGTCAACGACATAAGGTTCTACAATGGCGCCGGTAGGGCAACTGGTAATACAGGCGACACAGCTGCCGCAATCACCGTTATGCGGCTGATCTGTCGGTAGAGGCAGGTTAACCAGCAACTCCCCGAGAAAAAACCATGAACCGGCTTCGTGGTTTAATAACAAACTGTGTTTACCAATCCAGCCAAGGCCGGCTTTTTGCGCCAGCGGCCGCTCCAGAATAGGTGCTGAGTCGGTAAAAGGCCGGTATCCCAGTTCGGCGACATGCTGATTAATGCGTTCACCAAGCTGCTTCAGGCGGTTGCGGATCAGCTTATGATAATCACGCCCCAGTGCATAACGGCTGATATAAGCTTGCAATGGATCCGCGAGGTTGGTAGCGAAGCCGGCGCCTTTGGGTAAGTAATTCATCCGTACACTTAGTACCCGCAGAGTTCCCGGTACCAGTTCTGCCGGTCTCGCGCGCAACATACCATGGCTTGCCATGTAGTCCATTTCGCCGTGGTAACCGGCGTCCAGCCACTTTTGCAACTGACGTTCAGCGTCAGGCAGGCTGACATCTGTTATGCCCAGCTGGTCAAACCCAAGCTGCTGAGCCCAGAGTTTAATTTTTTCAGCCAGTTCGGCGTAATCCATAGATGTCTAAAGCCCCTGATAACGACGGCACAATTTATCATAACTGTAATGATATCGCCTAGTTATGCCGGAACTTGCTTTTTTAGTGATGGTCTTAGCTGCAGTGTGCGGTTTTACTGGCCCGGAAGTTGATTAATTTGTTAACATAGTGCTGTCTATACAGCAGCAACATAAGAGTGGTGGCCGGTGACACAATTTCAACGAGTATTACAGGACGAATCGGCAACCTTATTGCTGGCTGAGCAGGTAGCCCGGCATATTCAGCCTGGTATGACGCTGTTTTTGCACGGCGGTTTAGGCGCCGGAAAGACCACATTCAGTCGGGGGCTGCTACAGGCGTTGGGGTATAAAGGCACAGTAAAAAGCCCGACCTATACGCTGGTTGAGCCATACCAACTGGCTGCTATGACGGTGTTTCATTTTGATCTGTACCGACTGCGCGATGCCGAGGAATTGGAGTTCATGGGGATCCGTGACTATTTCCGCACCGATACGTTATGTCTGATTGAATGGCCAGAGCAAGGGCAGGGTTATTTACCTGTGCCGGATCTCGACATACACTTAGTTTTTGAAGCAGAGCACAGGCATGTCTCAGTAAGCGCTAATACTGATGCTGGTGCCAACATAATAAAAGCCTTAACGGATGATGCAGAATAATTATTACATAAAAGTCAGAGGCTACTTGCTACTGTTGCTGACCATTGGCAGTTTTTCTGCCGCTGCGGTGAATCAGGTGCAGGGTGTAAGGGTGTGGCCATCTCCTGACAATACCCGCGTTGTGTTTGATATGGCGACGGCGCCAGAACATAAAAGCTTTACGCTGGATAAACCAGATCGTCTGGTCATTGACCTGAGTAACACGAAAGGCGGGAGCAGTTTACCGCAGGTGTCCGGTGAGTCGGCATTGATTAAAAGCATCCGTAGCAGCGGCGACGGTAATAAAATGCGCATCGTGCTGGATTTAACCCGGGCGGCTAACGCCAATGTTTTTGCGTTACCGCCGACCCCGCCTTACGGTCATCGTCTGGTTGTCGATTTACCCGACAATAACCCGACGCAACCTGCGCCACCAGTGGCTATCCGGGCGGCACGTGACATTGTTGTGGCGATTGACGCCGGGCACGGCGGAGAAGACCCTGGCTCTATTGGTCCAAGTGGCTTTTACGAGAAAAATATAACACTGCCTATCGCAAAACAACTGGCCAGATTAATAGATGCCCAGCCAGGCATGAAAGCCATGATGGTGCGTACCAACGATTACTATATCCATGTTAATAAACGTACCGAAATTGCCAGAGGCCAGCAGGCTGACTTGCTGGTTTCTATTCATGCTGATGCTTTTACGTCACCGCAACCGCGTGGTGCGTCGGTATGGGTGTTGTCGCTACGCCGTGCAACGACAGAAGTCGGTCGGATGCTGGAACAAACAGAACGCCATTCAGAGCTGCTTGGCGGCGTGGCCGAAATTATTAAAGACTCGGCCAATGAGCGCTATCTGGCTCAAACCGTATTAGATTTGTCGATGAACCATTCCATGGTGACCGCTTATCAGGTTGCCAATGAGGTGTTGCAAGAGCTGGACAAAATTGCTTATTTGCATAAAAAGGAACCGCAGGCTGCCAGTCTTGGGGTACTTAAAGCGCCAGACATCCCCTCGATTCTGGTTGAAGTAGGCTTCATTTCTAACCCTCAAGAAGAAAAGCTACTTAAATCCGGCGGCCATCAGGCCAAGGTGGCACAATCATTATTCAGTGCGCTAAAGCGGCATTTCGAGAAGTCGCCGCCTGCAGATTCGTTATTTGCTCAGCACCGTTCACGTGAGCATCGTGTCAGCGCCGGCGAATCGTTATCTTTGCTGGCACAGCGCTACAACGTATCTGTAGACGATTTACGTTCAGTAAACCAACTCACCTCAGATAGTATTCGTGTCGGCCAGACACTACGGATCCCATAATTATGCCGATCCGGATACTGCCACCGCAGCTGGCTAACCAGATTGCGGCAGGCGAGGTTGTTGAACGCCCGGCGTCAGTGGTGAAGGAACTGGTGGAGAATAGCCTGGACGCTGGCGCAGATCATATTGAAATAGAGATTGAAAAAGGTGGTAGCAAGCTTATCCGTGTACGTGATAACGGCAGCGGCATCGCCGAGCAAGAGCTGGTACTGGCATTAAGCCGGCACGCTACCAGTAAAATTACCGATCTGAATGATCTGGAAGCGATATGCAGCCTGGGCTTTCGTGGCGAAGCGCTGGCCAGTATCAGTTCGGTATCGCGCCTGACATTGACGTCGAAAACGGCCGGGCAGAGTGCGGCCTGGCAAGCCAGTGCTGAAGGCCGGGATATGCAGGTTGAAGTGCGCCCCGCTGCTCATCCAGATGGCACAAGCATTGAAGTGCTGGATTTATTTTTTAACACGCCAGCCAGGCGAAAGTTCCTGCGCACCGACAAGACCGAATTTGGTCACATTGATGAGTTGGTCAAGCGACTGGCGCTGAGCCGTTACGATGTTAGTTGGTTATTAAGCCATAATGGTCAGCAAGTGCGACGGCTCAAAGCTGCACTGACACAAGATCAGCGGCAGAAAAGGGTTGCTGCGTTATGCGGCCGGGTATTTGCTGATCATGCGGCTTTTATTGAAAACCAGTACGGTGACGTAAAAATATGGGGCTGGCTGGTACATCCGCAGGCGTGCTCAGCTCAGCTGCACTGCCAGTATAGTTACGTTAACGGCCGGATGATGCGGGATAAATTGCTTAATCATGCTATCCGTCAGGCATATGGCGATACGCTGGCGCCGGATCAGCAACCGGCCTTTGTGCTTTACCTGGAGCTGGAGCCGCGTCAGGTGGATGTAAACGTGCATCCGGCGAAGCATGAAGTACGTTTTCATCAGGCCCGGCTGATCCATGATTTTGTGGTATCGGCATTAACCGATGCTCTCACACAGCTTACGCCTGCAAGCCGCGCTGTTTCGCAACCGGGTTTAACGGTTCAGGAGCCCCCCGCTCAGCCATATCGGCATGTTGTATCTGGTAATAGCCGCAGTACTTATACTGCCGACAGACGCCCGTCAGATACTGCTGTAAAACAAGAGTTATCATACTGGCAAAGCAGCCAGAGTTTAGCCGCAACCACGCAGGTCACCAGCTCGATGCCGGCGAATACACAGAGCCCGCTGCTGATTACAAAGAACCGTTATCTTTTGCAACAGAGCGGCGACGATATAGTCGTCATTGATTTGCTGCCAACACTTGGCGCCTATTTTGCTGCTCAGCGCCAGCCCTCTCAGACATTGCTGCTGCCGCAACGGATAACATTAAATGCGCAGCAATGCCGTTTGTTAACAGATAGAGCTGAGCAATTTAACCGTTTAGGCTTTGATATGTTACTGACTGATCAGCTACTTATTGTGCGGGCGGTACCGCTCTGGTTACGTAATACGGTGGTCAGTCAGTGGCTTGGGGAGTGGTTACAGCAGCTGTGCATTCAGCCCGTGGAAGATCTTTGCCGCCATTTATTGGCTATGCTACTTAATGCTAATAGGGTATCAGCTGGCGTAATGTTAGAATCTGCACCACAACTGTTGTCGGCGCCAGAGTGGTGGGTAAGCGCACCTTTGCAGCTGGAAGCGACGCTAAATACACTGACGGAGCCGAAATCATGAAACCGGCTACAGAGCAGGTTATTTTTTTGATGGGGCCTACGGCGTCGGGAAAAACGGCTCTGGCAACAGAGCTATATCAGCGGTTGCCATCTGAGCTTATCAGCGTAGACAGTGCACTGATCTATCGCGGCATGGATATTGGTACTGCTAAACCCACAGCTGAAGAACTGGCGGTTGCACCGCATCATTTAATTGATATCCGTGACCCGGCGCAAAGCTATTCTGCGGCAGATTTCAGGGCTGATGCGCTCAGATTGATTGCTGAAATTCAACATCGTGGTAACATTCCGATTCTGGTTGGCGGAACTATGCTGTATTTTAAGACCTTACTCGAGGGGATTTCGCCGCTACCAGAGGCTGATCCTGAGGTAAGGGCGCAATTGGAGCAGGAAGCGGCGTCAGTGGGGTGGTCAGCGTTGCATGACTTGCTCAGCAAAGTAGACCCGGTCTCGGCAAAGCGGATACATCCGAACGACCCGCAGCGGATAGGACGTGCACTGGAAGTATACAAAGTGACCGGCCGAAGTTTAACGGAGCTTACTGCAGAAAAAGGGGAACCTTTTGCGTTTCCTGTGCACCAATTCGCTATTGCGCCTCAGGAGCGCTCAGTGTTGCATCAGCGCATTGCACTGCGGTTTGAACAAATGCTCGCTGCTGGTTTTGAGCAGGAAGTCAGACTGATGAAGCAGCGTAGCGATTTGCACCCGGATTTACCGTCTGTACGTTGCGTTGGTTACCGTCAGATGTGGCAATATCTGGATGGTGAATGCAGCTACACTGAAATGACAGAAAAGGGCATAGCGGCTACCCGGCAATTAGCCAAGCGACAACTGACCTGGTTACGGGGTTGGCCACAGCTTAACTGGTTGAAAAGTGACGCGCCCATGGCGGAAAACTTGCAAGCGGTTTTATCTTCGCTAAGCTAAACAAGCTGGATAAAAAATACGTTTTAACAACTTGAAATAAAAAAAATAATACCTATATAAGTCGGACTAATTAAAAAAGGAAAGCGGCACATGGCAAAGGGCCAATCTTTACAAGATCCATTTTTAAACACCTTGAGACGGGAACGTATCCCGGTATCAATTTATTTGGTGAATGGAATTAAACTTCAGGGGCAGATCGAGTCTTTCGATCAATTTGTCATTCTGCTGAAAAATACCGTGAGTCAGATGGTCTATAAACATGCCATCTCAACTGTAGTACCGGCCCGTGCCGTCAATACTATGGTTAGTCACAGTAATGGTCAGGGTGACGAAGACGACACGGAATAATAACAGGGGTCTTTCGCTTGTCTGATACTAGCGTAATTCCGGAACAAGCGATCCTTGTCCATGTCAACTTTTCGCAGCAGCATACCAGCGAGGATTTGAGCGAGCTCAAGTTGCTGGTATCGTCAGCTGGTGTTGAAACAGTTCAGGTACTGACAGCCAGTCGTAGTGCACCCGATCCTAAGTTTTTTGTCGGTTCCGGCAAAGCTCAGGAAATTGCAGATCTGGTAAGCCAGACAGAGGCGACGGTGGTGATTTTCAACCATGCGCTTAGCCCGGCACAAACACGTAACCTTGAGCGTTTATGTCTGGCCCGAGTTATTGACCGTACCAGTCTGATCCTCGACATTTTTGCCCAGCGCGCCAGGACGTATGAAGGAAAGCTGCAGGTAGAGCTAGCTCAGCTGCAGCATCTTGCTTCGCGTCTTGTAAGAGGCTGGGATAGTCTTGACCGACAAAAAGGGGGGATCGGTTTACGCGGCCCGGGCGAAACCCAGCTGGAAACCGACCGCCGTCTGCTGCGAGAGCGTGTAAAAGCTTTACAGACAAAACTGGCAAAACTGGAAACTCAGCGCCAGCAAGGTCGTCGTGCACGCCAGCGCGCAGAAGTGCCGGTGGTATCTGTAGTGGGTTACACCAACGCCGGTAAATCAACTTTATTCAATCGCCTTACCAATGCCGGTGTATATGCGGCTGACCAGCTATTTGCAACGCTTGACCCTACTTTGCGGCAATTAAAGTTAAAAGGTGTTGGTGACATTATTCTGGCCGACACTGTTGGGTTTATCCGGCATTTGCCGCATGATCTTGTTGCTGCATTTAAATCCACTCTGCAGGAAACCCGCGATGCTGATTTGCAACTGCATGTCGTTGATGTTGCAGACCCGCGCAAAGACCACAATATGCAACAGGTTGCACAGGTTTTGGCGGAAATTGATGCTGACCAGCTGCCGCAGTTGCTGGTATTTAATAAAATTGACCTGCTTCAGCAGCCTGCGCGTATAGAGTATAACGAAGCAGGACTGCCATCTGCCGTATATGTCTCGGCGATATCTGGATCCGGACTTGATTTGCTGCAGCAAGCCATCACAGCATTGTTGTCTGAGCGGTATATTGATGTGGCGTTAACGCTACCACCGTCGCTGTCTTCCTGGCGGGCGCATTTTCATCAGCAGCACTGCATCGTCACGGAACAGTTTGACGATGAGGGTAATTGTGCCCTGAGATTAAGGCTGAGTGAGGCTGCATGGTCAAGGGCCGTAAAGCAGTCGCAGGGTAAACTGGAAAACTATATCGTCAGCACGCCGGTTATTTGATACATTAACCTTTATTTTGCAACTTAGAACGGAGTACAGCATGGCTTGGAATGAGCCCGGCAATAACGGAAAAAATAACGACCCCTGGAAGCAGGGCGGTCGTGATCAGGGCCCACCTGATTTAGATGAAGTGTTTCGTAACTTTGGCAAAAAGTTCGGTGGCATTTTTGGCGGTGGTAAGTCATCTGGTGGTGGTAGTAGTGGCGGAGCATCAGCTGCGTTTGTGCTGATCCTGATTGTTGCTGCATTGGTTTGGGCGTTCAGTGGCTTTTACACGATTAAAGAATCCGAGCGCGGCGTGGTGCTACGTTTTGGTGAGTACCACACCGAAGTTGGTCCGGGTATTCACTGGAAACCTACTTTTATTGATTCAGTGTTGCCGGTAGACGTTACCAGCGTACGGACGTTACGTAGTGACGGCTTTATGCTGACGCAGGATCAGAATCTGGTACGGGTAACATTTGAGATCCAGTACCGGGTGTTCAACGCACGGCAGTACAAATTCTCTGTTGTAGATGCTGACAACAGCTTACATCAGGCAACCGATGCGGCGCTGCGTTATGTTATCGGGCACTCTATCATGGATGACGTCCTGACCCGTGGCCGTGAAGTGGTGCGGCAGAATACCCGTCAGGAGCTTGAGGGCATTATCGAGCCATACAACATGGGTATCGTTCTGGTTGATGTAAACTTCCGGGATGCGCGTCCGCCGGAAGAAGTGCGCGATGCTTTTGATGACGCTATCAAAGCACAGGAAGATCAGGAACGCTTTATTCAGGAAGCTCAAGCTTATGCCCGTGAAATAGAACCACGTGCCCGTGGTCAGGTGAACCGTGTGATGCAGGAAGCCGAAGCTTACAAACAGCAAATTGTGTTAAAAGCACAGGGTGAAGTTGCCCGCTTTGAGAAGCTGTTACCAGAGTATCTGGCTGCACCGAAAGTAACACGTGATCGCTTGTATCTGGAAACGATGGAACAGGTTTACAGCAATACGTCAAAAGTGCTGGTTGATGTTAAAAACGGCAATAATATTATGTATTTACCTCTTGATAAGATGCTTAACCCAAATAGCTCTTCTACTACGCCGTCTAACGCTACGCCAGTTTTGCCGGCACGTAGCAGCACTGACAGCAACAGTCAGAGCCGCAGTGATAGCGGTCGCAACTCAACTCGTAGTGGCAGGGGGTAACCGATGAAAAATTTCACTATAGCGCTGATTGTGGTTATTGCGTTTATCTTTTTGTCGGCGCTGTTCGTGGTGCCGGAAGGGCAACGCGCCATTGTTATCCAGTTCGGTAAAATCCAGCGTGATGCACAGCAAAACGTAGTGGTGTACGAGCCGGGTTTGCATTTTAAACTGCCAATGATTGAAACAGTGCGTAAGCTTGATGCCCGGGTACAGACACTGGACGATGCACAGGACCGTTTTGTCACGGCAGAAAAGAAAGACTTGCTGGTCGACAGTTATGTTAAGTGGCGTATCAGCGACTTTGGCGCCTACTTTCTGGCCACCGGTGGTAATACTGCTCAGGCGGAAGTGCTGCTTAAACAATATATTAATAACGGTTTGCGCACTGAGTTTGGTGCCCGAACTATTCCTGAAATTGTCTCGGGTGAACGTACACAACTGATGCAAAGTGCGCTACAGCAGGCGGGCGAAGCGTCGAAAGAGCTGGGTATTGCTGTCGTTGATGTGCGTGTTAAGCAAATCAACCTGCCGCAGGAAGTGAGCAGCTCAATATTCGCCCGTATGGAAGCTGAGCGTCATGCAGTAGCCCGTGAGCACCGCTCAAAAGGTATGGAAGAAGCGGAGATTATCCGCGCGGATGTCGATGCGCGCGTGACGGTAATGTTAGCTGATGCAGAGCGTAACTCGCGCACGGTACGTGGTGACGGTGATGCGATAGCGGCCAATGTTTATGCAGACGCCTACAACAAAAATGCCGAGTTTTTCTCGTTTATACGCAGTATGGAAGCTTATCGTAAAAGCTTTAACAGCAAAGACGATGTGTTGGTGGTGCAGCCTGACAATGACTTCTTTAAATACATGAAGTCAGATAAAGTGCAGAACTAAATCAGCAACTAATATGAAAAGGCCCGTCAGGGCCTTTTTTATCGGTAACGGTATTGGGGGGAGCCATGTACCAACAGTTTTATCAGCGTTTTCTGCAAGCTAATGCAGGCAAGCAACACTTTGCCTGCCATTCTCACCATTACTGGCCTGATGTTACCCGGGACGCCATGCTGGAATACTGGGATGATACAGCCCGGCTGGTCGATGATAAGTGGCAGTACATCTTTGCTGAGAAGGTGCCACAAACCCAGCAACTCATTGCAGATATTTTGCAGCTGCCACAACCCGAGCAGATAGTGTTTGCACCTAACACCCACGAGCTGGTGATGCGTCTGTTAAGCTGCTTTGATTTACGCCAGCCGCTGCATATTTTGACGACAGACAGCGAATTTTACAGTTTCAGCCGTCAGGTTAAACGCTTAGCTGAGTACGACAACATAACAATAGAAGCGATCCCTACCGAGCCTTATGCCACTTTTGAGCAGCGATTTATTGCTGCCGCTGAAGCCCGTTCGCCTCATTTTATCTTCTGTAGTCAGGTATTTTTTAATTCAGGTGTGGCGCTAACTGATTTAACCGGCTTTGTGCAGAAGCTGGCAGCATGTACCGATGCCATGATAGCAATTGATGGTTATCATGCATTTATGGCGCTGCCGACAGATTTATCATCGATTGCTGAGCGGATATTTTATCTTGCAGGCAGTTATAAATATGCTCAGGGCGGAGAAGGTTGCTGTTTTATGGCGGTACCACTAAGCAGTACTGACCGGCCCTTATACACCGGCTGGTTTGCTGAGTTTGGCACCCTGGCTGCTGAGAAATCTGCTACCGTGCTATACAGTGATGACGGTTACCGTTTTGCAGGTGCGACGATGGATTTTTCTGCACTGTACCGGCTAAATGCCGTACTACGGTTATTTAAGCAGCAGGGGATCAGTGTGGGTCGCATTCATCAATATGTGCAGCAGTTGCAACGGGTATTTCTGGCGAAGCTGGCTGAGGTTAAGCATACCAAACTTCATACCAGCAGTCTTTTGACAAACGATCTGGATAACCATGGTCATTTTCTGACATTTCGCTGTGGCAACCCGGCCGAGGTCGCGGAACTTGCCGCGATGCTTAAACGAAACGGCATTGAAACCGACTACCGGGGTGACAGATTACGTTTTGGTTTTGCGCTGTACCACAACAGTGAACAGTACGATTTAAGTTGTCTGAAGCAGTGTTAAATCTAACTGATTGAATAAAAACTAATAATTTAGCCGCTGAAAAAAAGCGGCTTTTTTTCGTCCGGACGGCTGAAACTTAGTTGCCAATTTGGTAGAATCCCCGCCTAATTTTTTCCATGATGTAGGAACCATGGCCAAAAACGTCGTAGTGCTCGGCACCCAATGGGGTGACGAAGGTAAAGGTAAAATTGTCGATTTATTAACAGATAAAGCAAGCTATGTGGTGCGCTATCAGGGCGGCCACAACGCGGGCCATACGTTGGTTATCGACGGTGAGAAAACCGTATTACACTTAATTCCGTCAGGTATTTTACGCGCCAATGTGAAGTGCGTAATTGGTAATGGCGTAGTGTTGTCCCCGGAAGCATTCTTAAAAGAAATGAGTATGCTTGAGCAGCGCGGCGTACCGGTAAAAGAGCGTTTGCTGTTAAGTGAAGCCTGCCCGTTGATCCTGCCTTTTCACGTAGAGCTGGATAAGGCGCGTGAGCTGGCACGTGGTGACAAACCTATCGGCACAACCGGGCGAGGCATTGGTCCTGCGTACGAAGATAAGGTTGCCCGTCGCGGTTTACGTGTGGGGGATTTATTTAATCCTGAACTGTTCGCAGAAAAACTGAAAACAGTGATGGATCTGCATAATTTCACTTTGACGCAGTACTATAAAGTTCCGGCTGTCGATTATCAGACCACGCTGGATAATGCTCTGGCTATCGCTGAAATTTTAAAACCGCTGGTTGTTGATGTAACGGATTTACTGGATCTCGCCCGCAAGGCTGGCCAGGAAATCATGTTTGAAGGCGCACAGGGTACACTGTTGGATATCGATCACGGTACTTACCCTTACGTAACGTCGTCTAACACTACGGCGGGTGGTGTGGCCACCGGTGCCGGTTTTGGCCCGCGTTACCTCGATTACGTGCTGGGTATTGTCAAAGCCTATACGACGCGTGTCGGTTCTGGCCCGTTCCCTACAGAGCTGGGTTGTGAAGTAGGCGAGCATTTAGGTGTAAAAGGCCATGAGTTCGGTGCAACTACAGGTCGTAAACGTCGCTGTGGCTGGTTTGATGCAGTAGCGGTCAAGCGCGCGGTTCAGCTTAACAGTATTTCTGGTTTCTGTTTAACCAAGCTGGATGTACTGGACGGCCTGGACACCGTGAAAATTTGTACTGGCTATAAAGATGCTGCCGGTAACGTTACTGATGTTCCGCCGCTGGCTGCAGAAGGCTACGAGCTGGTTACGCCGGTGCTGGAAGAAATGCCGGGCTGGACAGAGAGCACTTTTGGTGTACAAAAGCTGGAGCAGTTGCCTCAGGCGGCTCGTAACTACATCACCAGGCTGGAGCAACTAACTGGCGTGCCTATTGATATCGTGTCGACCGGACCAGACCGGGTTCAGACGATTGTTTTACGCCACCCATTTGGCTGAAACATCTGAACGAGAGTTCACCCCGTATAAAAACGCTGCCATCCGGCAGCGTTTTTGCTTATGCTGATAAGCATAGAATTTCACGGGGCTACATATTATGCGTGCAATAATCTTGTTACTTACCGCGTGTCTGCTGTGCGCCTGTGGTGGCGGGGGTAACAGCAACAGCGGAGGAAATACGGCGGCGCCGGTTAATATTTGCCAGCGTAATGATATTAATGCTCAGGTGTTTTGTGCCTTACAACAGGACTATCTTTGGTACCGGGATTTACCGACTTCGATTAACCCTGATAATTACGCTTCACCCTCTGCTTTACTGCAGGCTGTGGCCGCGCCGCAAGACCGATACAGTTTCGTTTTAACAGCACAGGAGTATCAGGACCGCTTTATCAATGCCACTTTTTTCGGGTTTGGTTTTTCCAGTGTGCGTGCTGATAACAACAGCGCCCTGCAAATCGCTTTTGTTTATGATGATGGCTCTGCAGCGCAGAATGGTTTGCGCCGTGGCGATAAAATTACTGAAATTGAAGGTGTCAGCGTTTCACAGTGGCTAAGCCAGCTTGATGCCGGCACTATCAATAGTGAAGATATATACGGCCCGAACGAGAGCGGTGTAATAAGGAACTTTGTCTGGCTGAAACCTGATGGCAGCCAGCTTAGTGCCGACTTTATAAAAAGTGATGTCACGACCAATACGGTATTGCACCGCTCTGTAATAGAGCAAGACGACAAGCGGATTGGCTACCTGGTATTTAACAGCTTTATTGAGCTGTCTGAGTCGGAGCTGCAACAAGCTTTTGCTTATTTTGCTATACAGGAAGTTGAAGAGCTGGTGCTGGATTTACGCTATAACGGCGGCGGTTTAATCCGTGTTGCTAATCAGCTGAGTACACAAATAGCACAGCGTAATGTGCAAGGGCAGGTATTCGTTAAATACCGTTACAATGATAAAAACACTGCTAAAAATAACACTACACTCTTTTCGCTCGGTGCCGGCAGTACCAGTTTAAATCTGGACAGGGTGTTTATTCTGACAACAGCCAGTAGCTGCTCATCCAGTGAGCTGGTCATTAATGCGTTGTCCCCCTTTATTGATGTCGTACAAATTGGTGGCACGACCTGTGGTAAACCGGTTGGTCAGCAGCCTGATCAAATAGGCAATTATGTGCTGTTTGCAATTAATTTTCAGACAGTGAACGCCCTGGATCAGGGAGATTACTTTGATGGTTTGGTGCCAGAGTGCCAGGTGCCGGAACAAATCAATGGTGACTGGGGGATAGCGGGTGATCCGCTGTATGCTGAAGCGTTGCAATACATTCGCACTGGCAATTGTAGCAATGTCGCGACTTCTGAAATCTCGGCAGCCTCATTACGCTCGTTGCCTGCTCAAATGCCTGTATTAGCGCCCTGGCGCGTTAATGATGAGCATTAAGGCGCAAAACTTGCTTAATATCTGATTAAGGTAGCCGATAAGGTACAACTGACAATTTTCAGGCGTAGATGATGATCAAAGGTGTTTACTTAGCGTTAGCGATGTTAGTACTAACAGTTCCGGCTGTGGCTCAGGAGCTTGAAGCAGTGCAGCTGTATTCGCAGGACGAACTGCTGGCTCTTATCCGCACTAACAGTCATTTAAAGCGGGTTAAAGCCGATGATTGCCAGTTGGTCAATGACATTGAAGCGAGGGCCGATATTATGCAGCTGCCCGCTTACCAGTTTTTATACGGTGATATGCTGGCGTATGCGGTCTGCGTACCGCGTAATGTTGAACGCGGCTGGGATTTAATGTTGCAAGCTGCCGGGCAAGGGTTGCCGGAAGGGTTAGAACAAGTAGGGCGTTACTATCATATCGGCCGTTTTGTGCAGCCCGATATTGATAAAGCCATTGTATATCTGCGGGAAGCCTCGGCGCTGGGTAATTTAAACGCCCAGTTACGGTTGGGGCAGATCCTGGCTGATGGCAACGGTAGCCCGGTAGATTTTGAGCAGACCTATCGCTGGCTGCATAATGCAGTAACAGCTGATAGTGCTAAACATAAGCAAATTCAGCAGGTACTTTCAGCCCTGGCGAAGAAAATGCCAGCACGGGTAGTTGCCAGTGCGAAACGGCCGGTAAAATGAAGTTCATACTCATTAGCAGGTTTAGCTGTTACACTTAACACAATTTAGGAAGCAAAAGATAACTTAATGACGGTAAATGATCCGCATCTTGCGCGTGAGCAGGAAAAATACGACAACCCTATCCCCAGCCGGGAATTTATTCTCGAGCATATCGAAAAACGCCAAAGCCCCGCTTATTTTGATGAACTGGTTGAAGAGCTGGGGCTTAAAGATGATGACGCCATTTTTGCGCTGAAAAAGCGGCTACGGGCTATGGAGCGCGACGGCCAGCTGATTTACACCAAAAACCGCCGCTATGGCCTGGTCGATAATATGGATCTGGTTAAAGGCACGGTACTGGGGCATCGTGAAGGCTATGGCTTTTTAAAACTGGAGCAAGGCGGGCCGGACTGGTTTATCCCCAATTTTGAAATGCAACGCTTGCTGCCTGGCGATGTGGTGCTGGCCACGGCACAAAGCATTTCCGCTAAAGATAAAATTGAAGCACGGGTAGTAAGGGTGCTCGAGCCACGTACAGAGCCGGTAGTAGGGCGCTATTATAAAGATTTCGCACTGGGCGTGGTGGTGCCGGAAGATCCGCGCATTTCACAGGATATTGTTATTCCTGACGGCGAGCAAGGCGCTGCCCGGCATGGCCAGGTGGTGCTGGCTGAAATTACGCAGCGACCTTCAAAACGGGTAAATGCGGTCGGTAAGGTGACAGAAGTGCTGGGTGAACATATGGCGCCTGGGATGGAAATCGAAATTGCTATCCGTAACCATCAGATCCCGCATGAATTTTCTGATGCTGTGCTAAAACAAGTGGCTAAATACGGCGCCGATGTGCCAAAAGAGGCCAAACAAGGTCGGGTTGATTTAACGCAATTGGGTTTAATTACCATTGATGGCGAAGACGCGCGCGACTTTGACGATGCAGTGTACGCTGAAGCGAAAGACAATGGCGGCTGGCGGTTATGGGTAGCGATAGCGGATGTCAGCAGCTATGTGCAGCCAGATACGCCGCTGGATAAAAGTGCGCTTGAGCGCGGCAACTCTGTATATTTCCCGGATCATGTGGTACCTATGCTACCAGAAGCGTTATCTAATGGTCTGTGTTCACTCAATCCACATGTTGACCGATTGTGTATGGTTGCGGATATGCATATCAGTGCCGCAGGCAAGCTGGAAAGCTACCAGTTTTACGAAGCGGTAATGCACTCCAGTGCGCGTTTAACCTATAACAAGGTACACAAGATTCTGCAGGGCGACCCTGAGCTGCGTCAGCAATATGAGGCCAACCTGACGAATATTGAAACGCTGTACGCACTGTACAAAAAGCTCGCTAAAGTGCGTGGCCAGCGCGGCGCTATTGAGTTTGAAACAGTTGAAACCCGTTTTATTTTTAACAGTCACCGTAAGATTGAACAAATTGTGCCGGTACACCGGGTTGAGTCACATAAGATCATTGAAGAATGTATGATCATGGCCAACGTCGCGGCAGCACGTTTTATTGAAAAACACGAAGCCCATACGTTATTCCGTGTGCACGAGCGCCCGGACGGTGATCGCTTCGATAACTTCCGCCGCTTTTTAGGCGAACTGGGCATTGAAGCCGACTTACCAAACGAGCCTACTCCACTGGAGCTGACCGAGCTGTTAAATCGTATTGGCGAGCGGCCGGATCGTGAACTGATTGAAACCACTATGCTGCGTTCAATGAAGCAAGCTGTATATCAGGGCGATAATCAGGGCCACTTTGGTCTGGCCTTAGAGGCTTATGCCCACTTTACCTCGCCAATTCGTCGCTATCCGGATCTAGTGCTGCACCGCGGTATTAAAGCCATACTGGCAAAACAAGGGCAAAAAGTGGTTGGTGCCCGGGCTTATAGTGAGGCGGAAATTACCCCGCTGGGCGAACAGTGCTCAATGACTGAGCGCCGGGCTGATGATGCCACACGTGAAGTGGCTGACTGGCTTAAATGCGAGTATATGCAGGATCATTTGGGCGATGAGTTTGAAGGTGTGGTGTCAACTGTCACTAACTTCGGCTTGTTTGTGCGCTTAACCGAGCTGTATATCGAAGGCCTGGTGCATGTTACGTCACTGCAAAACGATTACTATCACTTTGATGCTGACCGCCATGTATTAACCGGCGAGCACAGCAAAGTCAGCTATCGCATGGGGGATTTACTCAAAGTGAAAGTGGCTGCGGTAAACCTTGAGGCGCGCAAAATTGATTTAGTGTTGGTCGGTGAGCCGAAGCGCTTTGTCAATAAAGCGGATATTAAAGCATCGAAACTGGCGGCCAGTGGCAAAGCGTCAAAGTCTGGTAAAGCCAGTGCGGGCAAGGGCAATAGTAGCCGTGGTGCTAAAGCGCCGGCGAGCAAAGATGCCAAGCCAAAAGGCGCCCGTAATATTACCGCGCGGAAAAAGCCACGGCGTAAGGTCAAGTAATTGTTGTAGGCCGCTAGCGAAACGGAATACTCACGCCGACACGCCGTGAATATGTCCCTATAGGCTCGATTATAAACTTCATCCATGAAGTTTATCCTGCGGACCAGCGATGCTGTTCAAATTCGCTCCAGGCGAATTTGTCAGCATCCATGCCTTCAACGGTCAGCTAAGAGTATTCCGATTCGCGAATCACTAAAACTAAGGTAAACTGCCGGCCAATTTTTCTGACTGGCGAAACAAGGGCTAACAATGAACGCAGATCTGGTATTTGGTATTCACGCGGTAGAGGCGTTTTTGCAGCGTGCGCCGCAAGATGTGCTGGAATTGTTTGTGATGAAAGATCGCGACGATAAGCGTATGCAACCGATCATTCAGTTAGCCCGCCAAAATGGCGTGTCGGTGCAGTTCTGTAACCGTAAAACCCTGGATGATATGGTCAGTGGCCAGCATCAGGGGGTCGTTGCCAAAGCCCGTTTACAAAGCTCAGGCAACGAAGCCGACTTGGCCGCTATTGTTGAGCAACAGGCAAAGCCCTTTATTTTAATCCTCGATGGTGTAACTGACCCGCATAACTTAGGTGCGATTTTACGTAGTGCTGACGCGGCCGGTGTGCATGCCGTTGTCGCGCCAAAAGACCGTTCAGTGAAACTGACATCAGTGGTACGAAAAGTGGCTTGTGGCGCTGCCGAGAGCGTGCCCTTTATTACGATTACCAATCTGGCCAGAACCATGCGTGAACTGCAGGATGCAGGTGTTTGGATTGTCGGCACCGCAGGTGAAACTGACACCTTAGTCTACGATGCTGATTTAAAAGGCCCGTTAGCGATAGTGTTAGGCGCTGAAGGCGAAGGCCTGCGCCGCTTAACGCGTGAAACCTGCGATAGCCTGGTGAAAATTCCAATGTTTGGCACTGTATCCAGCCTGAACGTATCGGTTGCTGCAGGGATCTGCTTATTTGAAGCGGTGCGTCAGCGTAGTTAATCCAAATATCTGCTTGTTATTTACCCGCTAAATCCGTAGAATACGCGACCTTCGGCCATACACTTAACGTTCCTTGCCTCCATGAGAACCCCGGCCGAGTTCCCCCGAGGCTTACTAACCGTAAGGAGCTACAATGCGTCATTACGAAATCGTTTTTATGGTTCACCCTGATCAGAGTGAGCAGGTACCAGGCATGATCGAGCGTTACACTGGCGCGATCAAAGAAGCGGGTGGTTCTATTCACCGTCTGGAAGATTGGGGCCGTCGTCAACTGGCTTACCCGATCCAGAAGTTGCATAAAGCTCACTATGTTCTGATGAACGTAGAAGCGCCACAAACTGTGATTGATGAGCTGGAAACTAACTTCCGCTACAACGATGCTGTTTTACGTAACCTGATTATGCGCACTGACAGTGCCGTAGTTGAGCCATCACCAATGGCTAAGGTACGTGAAGAACGTCGTGAGCGTGCTCCTCGCGAAACTGAAGAGCAAGTATCAAACGAAGAGTAAGTTGTCGTTAATGGACAATTGCACCGTACTGGTAGGCACCATCTGTCGTGCGCCAGAGCATAGCGAAAGTCCGGCGGGTATACCGCATACAGTTCTGGCACTGGAACATCGCAGTCACCAGATGGAAGCCGGCCTCAACCGCCAGGCTTATGTCAGGATACAGGTGGTACTCACCGGGACTGAACTGACACAACATACTAAAGCGTTAACGTTGGGCAACATGGTTAAGGTAAGCGGTTTTTTAAACCGGCACCAAAGCCGCAGTGGACAGGCAAAGCTGGTACTGCACGCACAACACATTGAACAAATAAGTTAGGAGACAGGCAAATGTCACGTTTTTTCCGTCGCCGTAAATTCTGCCGTTTTTCTGCAGAAGGCACTGTAGAGATTGATTACAAAGATACCGCTGTTCTGAAAAACTACGTTACAGAAAGCGGCAAGATCGTACCTAGCCGTATTACTGGTACCAGCGCTAAGTATCAGCGTCAATTAGCCCGTGCTATCAAGCGCGCACGCTACCTGGCTCTGTTACCGTACAGCGACTCACACAGCTAATACAGAAGGGGTATAAGTAATGCAAATTATTCTGTTAGACAAAGTCGCTAACCTGGGTGGTTTAGGTGACAATGTAACTGTTAAGTCTGGCTATGCTCGTAACTTCTTATTCCCGCAGGGTAAAGCAGTTCCAGCTACTAAGGCTAACATCGAGAAGTTCGAAACTCGTCGTGCTGAATTAGAAGCTAAATTAGCTGCTGACTTAGCCGCCGCTAACGACCGTGCTGCAAAAGTTGCTGCGCTGGGTGAAGTGACAATCGCTTCTAAAGCTGGTGATGAAGGCAAACTGTTCGGTTCAGTTGGTACTCGCGATATCGCGGATGCTATCACTGAAGCGGGCGTTAAAGTGTCTAAAGCAGAAGTGAAGTTACCAAACGGTACTTTACGTGAAACTGGCGAGTTCGACATCGACCTGCAGTTACACGCTGAAGTTATCGCAACTGTTAAAGTTGTGGTAATCGCAGAAGCTTAATTGCTTGAAAGCGCACTGCAGTTGCAGTGCGCTTTTCCAATCATCTCCGTTTTATCCTCTGATATAGCCATCACACCGGCACAGATGCCTAGCCGTTAAAAATTTCTGTTACTTTGCTTTGTTATCTGCCTGTGGCAGGTTAGCATTATGCTGTTTTCGCTAACTGATACAGGTGCTATGAGCAGTACAAAAGATAAGCAGGTTGCTGCGGTTAAAATGCCGCCCCATTCAATAGATGCTGAGCAGTCAGTGCTTGGCGGCTTAATGCTGGACAACGATGCCTGGGACCGTGTTGCAGAGAAGGTGGTCGAGCAGGATTTCTATCTCAGAGCACACCGCTTTATTTTTGCCGCCATGTCACGTCTGGCAGAATCCAGCCACCCGATAGACATTATTACGGTTTCTGAAGATTTAGAGGCCAACCAACAGTTAGACGATGTAGGCGGCTTCGCCTATTTGGGCGAAATTGCCAAAAACACGCCCAGCGCAGCAAATATTCTGGCCTATGCTGATATCGTGCGTGAGCGCGCCGTGGTACGCGATATGATTTCAGTCGCGCACGACATTGCTGATGCCGGCTACGATACTCAGGGCCGCACGTCGGCTGAGCTGCTCGACTTTGCCGAAACCAAGGTATTTAAAATTGCCGAGCAGCGTGCTAATGCCAACGAAGGCCCGGAACCTATCAATGCGATCCTGGCTAAAACCATTGAAAAAATCGACGAGCTGTTCCGCTCGCCGCATGATGGTGTCACCGGTGTCTCTACCGGTTACGTCGACCTGGATAAGATGACCAACGGCATGCAGCCATCGGATCTGATTATCGTTGCTGCCCGCCCGTCGATGGGTAAAACCACCTTTGCGATGAACCTGTGCGAACATGCTGCTATCACCAGTGATAAGCCGGTGCTGATTTTCAGCTTAGAGATGCCGTCAGAACAAATTATGATGCGTATGCTGGCGTCTTTAGGCCGTATTGACCAAACCAAGGTGCGTACCGGTCAGCTTGAAGACGAGGACTGGGCGCGTTTGTCGTCAGCAATTGAGCTGTTAAATACCAAAGGCAAAATGTATATCGACGATGGTTCGGGCCTGACACCGACAGAGGTACGCTCGC
Organism: Rheinheimera aquimaris; assembly: GCF_020531985.1. Taxonomy (GTDB): domain Bacteria; phylum Pseudomonadota; class Gammaproteobacteria; order Enterobacterales; family Alteromonadaceae; genus Alishewanella; species Alishewanella aquimaris. The sequence continues at coordinate 246,811 of NZ_JAJAVQ010000004.1, forward strand.
GGGCGCGCCGGGTAGCACGTGAGCACGGTGGCCTGAGTATGATCATGGTCGATTATTTGCAGTTAATGACAGTACCGGGCTTAAGTGAAAACCGTACATTGGAAATTGCGGAAATCTCGCGTTCGTTAAAGGCGTTGGCAAAAGAGCTTAAAGTACCGGTAGTGGCGCTGTCTCAGCTTAATCGTTCACTTGAACAGCGGGCCGATAAACGCCCGGTAAACTCAGACTTACGTGAATCCGGTTCTATCGAGCAGGATGCCGACTTAATCATGTTTATCTACCGTGACGAGGTATATAACGACGACAGCCCGGATAAAGGCACCGCCGAGGTCATTATTGGTAAGCAGCGTAACGGCCCGATTGGCCGCGTGCGGCTGACATTCCATGGCCGTTATTCACGCTTTGATAACTATGCTGGTAGCGCCCGTTTCGAGGAAGATTAATGCAAAGCCGCCGGCCACAGGCCATTATTAATCTTAACGCCCTTAATCATAATTTTTCCCGGGTAAAACAATTGGCTCCTGCCAGCAAGGTATTGGCAGTGTTAAAAGCCAACGCCTATGGCCATGGGATGCTTGCCGTGGCCCAGGCATTGAAGCACTCCGATGCGCTGGGTGTGGCCCGCATTGATGAGGCTCTGGCGCTACGTGCTGGTGGTATTACCAAACCCATTGTGCTGCTGGAAGGCTTTTTCCACCCGGATGAGCTGCAGCAGGTGGTAGCGTCTAATTTACAGCTGGTAATACATCACCGCGAGCAAGCCACAGCACTGGTAGCTGCCAGGTTGGATGCGCCGGTACGGGTTTGGTTGAAAGTTGATTCCGGTATGCACCGGCTTGGTATTTACCCGGATGAATTTAATGAGTTGCATCAGTGCTTAAGTCAAAGTGCCAATGTGCAAACGCCAATCCGTTTGATGAGTCATTTTGCCTGCTCGGATGAGTTGGCAAACCCGGTTACGCTCCGGCAATTGCAGCTGTTCCGGCAGACCATTGCAGACACAGAAGGTGAGGTGTCGCTTGCTAATTCTGCTGCCATTTTAAACTGGCCGCAAAGCCACGCTGATTGGGTGCGGCCTGGCCTGATGTTATATGGTGTATCGCCAATGGCTGATGGCAGCGGCAATACTCAGGGCTTGCAACCGGTAATGACCTTAAGCAGCAGTGTTATCGCGGTGCGGCATGTTAAAGCCGGTGAGGCAGTAGGCTATGGCGGCAGTTGGATAGCTGCGCACGACACCCGGCTAGCCGTTGTCGCGATAGGGTATGGTGATGGCTACCCGCGTGCAGCCAGTAACAATGCCGACGTCGTTATTAATGGTCAGCGCTTGCCGGTTGTGGGGCGTGTATCTATGGATATGATTACTGTTGATATCGGCAAGCAGAGCGTTGCAGTTGGTGACAACGTTATTCTGTGGGGGCCACAGTTACCGGTAGAACAGCTTGCGCAGCGGGTAGATACTATTCCCTATGAATTACTGTGTAATATTACCAGCCGCGTGCAGTTTAGCTACGTCGAATAATAACCTTCCAGCCTGGCACATTTTCTGCTGTGAGTGATTACCATCTATGACATCATATTTTGCAGGAACGGGTGATGACAGTGTCAGGCTTATCAGTTAACCACTTTCAGTTACAGTATCAGTTGCTCAAGCCTGAAAATGGCACCGATGCGTTTGCCAGCCGGCAAGATATTGCCGCAAAATCGGCAAGTGCTGTCACTCCTGATGCTAAAGTCGGCAAGACGAGGGCTCCTGCCGAGCCGGAGACTGAGCAACAGCAAGCCTTTCTGGATCAGTTGATGGAGCAAATGCTGGCAAACCGTATTGGGCTTGATAAACAGAAATACGATGAAATTCAGCAGAAGATAGAAGAGACTGAGGCAGAGAAAGACGCGTTGGCAAAGCAACCTGCCAGCGCAGAGCGTGATAATAAGCTATCGGCGCTTGATGATAAGCTAACACAGCTGAACAAAGCACTCGAAGGCTTGATAGAACAGGCGAATCGAAACCGGGAGCGTAAAGAGCGTTCTGAACAGGCTGTAAAAGACGTGATAGCGCAATACCGCAATGCCGCGTTTGTAAAACAGCAGCCGACTATCTTCTTATAGTCGGCGTCGGGTAGTTACTTATCGAAGCTGACTTCGATATGTACTTTGCCAAAGTCGGAGTCGAAAGGCATCAGAATTTTTGCACCTTCTGATTTATGTGAAATGGTGTGGCCTTTACCCGATACCACAACAGGTGTTGCCATAGTGAAGTCGTAACCTTTTTCGCCCAGAATACGCTTGGCACCACCTGTCACCATGTTAGTGATTTCGCCAACCATATCTGTGACATCAGGTGTAATGCCTTTTGGCCGTTCGCCCAACATGCGAAACATAATTTCTACCGCTAACGATTCTTCAAAGGTGATAGAAAAAGAACCTTTGGTTTGTGGGCTGACCATACCGATTAAGCCGGATACATCACCACGTGCCACTTCATCTTTTTTTATCCGGGGCTGTCCCGGTGTGATGGTGGTGTTGGCCATCGTACTTAACACATTGACCAGAGACGATAAAAACGGGTTTATAAATTCTACATTCATGTCAACGCCTATCAGAATACGGTATCAGGGCTACAGCTTGTTTAAGATTAGAAACCTTTTTGTAAATTAACAAGCCAGATCCTTGATATGGAAAAGTTTTATTGTTTTGCCTTGCAGGTTTTGCATAAGCCGTGGGCTTCTATCGTCTGGTGCTTGATAACAAAGCCCTGTGCAACTGCCTGGCGGTTAAATTCCTCATGCAGCAAATCTGAGTGCAATTCAGTGACATTGCCACACTGATCACATATCAATAATTGTGCCGGATGATGCTGGCCAAAATGATGACAGAGTAAAAAAGCATTCGTTGATTCAATTTTGTGAATAAAGCCTTGTTCTGTCAGAAACTCCAGAGCACGGTAAACGGTGGCAGGTTTGGCTCCGGGTTCAGTCTGCTTTAGCTGTTCTAACAGCTCGTAAGCGCCGATACCACCGTTGAGGTTGGCAAGCAGGCGAAAGACTTTTTCCCGGATGGACGTAAAGCGGGCACCATTTTGTTCGCATATTGTACGGGCCCGGTTGACCAGTGTTTCCGTCGACATAATTTGCTCCTGTCAGCAGTTGACGGCAGTGTACCATATCAGGCATTAACTGCCACGCTGTCAGGAATAAACTGCAATGGCTACAGACGGTTGATCTGATCTTTTAGCTGATAGGACTTGTCAGTAACAATACTTTCCAACGTAGCGATACGTTGTTTTAGTTTCTCATGCTCAGCTTTCAGTTCATCCATTTCCTTACTGTTGCCAGCTTTGTTTTTGTGCTTGTTGTAGGAGTCAAAAGCGGCAAACGCCATTGAACACACCACAACAATAACAATCATGTCAAACACACCCATTTTTTAGCTGCTCCTTGATAACTGGTTAATTTGATCTTTCAGCTGATAAGATTTATCAGTAACAATGGCCTCCAGTGCGGCGGTACGCTGTTTCAAATCTGCGATTTCCTGCTCGAGTTTATCGATCCCTTTGCCGGATGCCAGTTGTTGATACTTATATCGCATTTTCATCGCATCGTAAGCAACACCGCCGAGTATGGCAACTACCACTATGATGACAATACCGATATCCATAAAGACGCTCCTTCTTTAGTTTGTTAGTCTGGCAATCTTAGCAAATCAGATGCCAATCATATTAACTGTTTATAATCAAATGCTTATGCTGTTAGGCTGGTTTGCTTTTCGGGCAAATAAACAAAAGTTTAGCCAATTTAACCAGAATATAGTGGTAAACTCGGTGTCGGGTATAGCGAATAATTGTAAAGCAATATGACTGATGAATACTGGATGCAGTACGCGATCAAGCTCGCTGCCAAAGCGGAAGAGCAAGGTGAAGTGCCGGTTGGGGCGGTGCTGGTTAAAGATGGCGTTATGTTATCTGAAGGCTGGAACCAGATGATCAGCCTGAACGACCCGTCAGCCCATGCCGAGATGCAGGCAATACGTGCTGCGTCTGCTTTGGTTGGAAATTACCGCTTACCTGATTGCACCTTATATGTGACGTTGGAGCCGTGCAGCATGTGTGCTGGCGTGATGGTGCACAGCAGAATTAAAAAAGTCGTGTTCGGTGCCAGTGATTTGAAAACCGGTGCGGCCGGTTCAGTACTAAATTTGTTGCAGCATCACTGCTTTAATCATCAGGTAGAAATTGTTCCAGGTGTATTAGCGCAGCAATGTGCAGCACAGCTATCAGGCTTTTTTCAGCGGCGCAGAGCCGAGCATAAAGCGCTTAAGCGCACTCGGCCTCAGGCTGATTAAAAAAGCCAAGGTAATGACGACGACGTTGGTGCAGTTTTGTGACGGCTATGTTGCGTTTTATCCGCCGTCTGCTGGCTGCGACATCTAACACCCGACGACGCCTGGCTTTTACCTGAGGTTTTTTCCGTTTTAGCATAGTAGCTCCTTCATCTTGCCTTAATCGCTACTATGAGGGCGACAGGCTTTGGGATCAACAGTGTGTTAATCCTGGCCGGCGGGAGGCTGTGGCAAGATTTCTGTACTGCTTTGCTCAGTCAGTCGCTGCTTCTGCTCTTCCAGACGTTGCTCTGCCTGCTGGCGCTCATCGACCCACAGAAGGGTATCATAGTAGCGGCGTATGTTATCAACATAGGTTACCGCTTCATCGCCACGGGCATAACCGTACTTAGTGGTCTGATAAACATTTTTCTGCCGCAATAACGGCAGGCGCTGTTTTACATCCAGCCATTTATCCGGATCTGCGCCATCTCGTTGGGTCAGAATGCGCGCGTCTTCAACATGGCCCCAACCCACATTGTAAGAGGCTAATGCAAACCACAGCCGGTCAGGCATAGGAATGCGCTCCGGTATCCGTGTCACCAGCCGGTGCAGATAGCGACTGCCACCGCGGATGCTCTGCTGCGCATCTAAGCGGCTGGTGACGCCCATTTGCTGTGCTGTGGGTAAGGTCAGCATCATTAAACCACGTACGCCTGTCGGGCTTTTTGCTTTTGCATCCCAGTGTGATTCCTGGTAACTGAGTGCGGCCAGTAAGCGCCAGTCCAGCTCGCCGGCGTATTGTTCGAACCAAGGTTTCAATGCCGGCAGCGTCTGCTCGATAGCTTCGATATAAGAAAGCGTATCAACGTAATCGAATTGCTGTACATGGCCAAAATAACGATCTTCCAGGGCGATAAGCTCTCCGCCCTGATACATGGCCCCAAAAAACTCAATTAAAACGGCATACAGTGAATCGTCCTGATTATCTGCCAATAACCAGCTGACAGGCAGATTGTCCCGTACGGTAAAAGCGATACTCAGGTTAGGGTAAAAGCGCCGGTTCAGGGCCAGTTGATTCGAGTCAGTAACAGTGTAAGCAATATTGCCGTCGACCACTTGTTGCAGGATCTCTTCGGCGTCCAGCGTCGGGTCTTGTTGCCATTTCAGCGTTGGATGATCCTGTTCCAGTTGCTGCAGTGTTTCAGCGTGACTACTGTCTTTTACTACCACTATGGTGTCTGTCAGATCATCCACCGAGCGTGGCCAGGCATTACCCTGTTTAAACACCAGTACTTCATTGATCCAGCGATACGCCGGTGAAGCGCGGTATTTACCTTTACGGATTTCGGTCAGTGTTAAACCGCCGGCGATATAATCAACCTGGCCGGTTTCGAGTTTTTGCAACAGTTCGTCCAGATGATAACTCGGATACAACTCGAGTTTGACACCCAGCTTATCTGCTAAGGCCTGGCTCAACTCCAGCTCGAAACCGGTAGGGCCGTCTACGCCAACATAGTAACTGGTGGGGCCGTGCAGTACGCCAACTTTTAAAGTATCTCTTTGATATATACTGAAAAGCTGGCTCTGCTGTGGTTCTGGACTACAGCCGGTAAGCCAAATCAATACCAGTAGCCAGTAGCCACTTCTACGCATGCATTTTCACTCTTTACCACCTTATTCCCGGCTGTTATAGCAAACTTCTGCTTCGACGTCAGTGTTTACTCATACCACTTAGGCAGAAATTTCTTTATAATAGCGCGCCTGTTTCAGGTTCCATCGTTGTTCAACCCACGGGAAAAAAAGCCTATGTTGATCCTGCGTGGTGCGCCAGCACTGTCCGATTTCAGAATTCAGAAGTTACTCGACCAATGCGCCCAAAGTGGCTTAACTGTCAGCAATATCTATGCTGAGTTTATGCACTTTGCTGATGTCAGCGGCGCATTAACTGACGCACAGCAGCACACGCTGGACAAGTTGCTGACTTATGGTCCGGCAATCGCCAGCCATGAACCACGCGGCCATATGCTGCTGGTGACTCCTCGTCCGGGAACCATTTCGCCCTGGTCATCTAAAGCGACCGATATTGCGCACAACTGTGGCTTGTCTCAGGTAAAACGCTTAGAGCGTGGTATTGCCTACTATATCGAAGCTGCGGCTGAATTAAACCAGCAGCAATTGCAACTGATTGCGGCTTTACTGCACGACCGGATGATGGAGGCAGTATTCACCGAACTGACCCAGGCCCAAGCTTTGTTTGCTAAAGCGCAGCCGGCGGCTCTTGCGTCTGTCGATATTATAGCTGGCGGGCGTGAAGCCCTTACCAAAGCCAATAGCGAGATGGGCCTGGCGCTGGCAGAAGATGAAATTGACTACCTGTTTAGCAATTTTACCGCCTTAGGCCGTAACCCGAACGACATTGAACTCTATATGTTTGCGCAGGCAAACTCTGAGCACTGCCGGCACAAAATTTTTAACGCCGACTGGACAATCGACGGCGTACAACAGCCAAAATCACTGTTTAAAATGATTAAGAACACCTTTGAGCAAACCCCGGACTACGTGTTATCAGCTTATAAAGATAATGCCGCGGTAATGGAAGGCTCAGCGGCAGGGCGTTTCTTTGCCCAGCCAGGCAACAATACTTATCAGTACCACCATGAAGATATTCATGTACTGATGAAAGTTGAAACCCATAACCACCCTACAGCCATTTCACCTTACCCGGGTGCTGCTACCGGTTCGGGTGGCGAGATACGCGATGAGGGCGCAACAGGCGTTGGTTCTAAACCTAAGGCTGGTTTAGTCGGTTTCTCTGTGTCGAACTTACGTATACCGGGTTTTGAGCAACCATGGGAAACCGATTTTGGTAAACCTGAACGTATTGTTTCTGCGTTAGATATTATGCTGGAAGGCCCGCTTGGCGGCGCGGCTTTTAACAACGAATTTGGTCGCCCGGCGATCAATGGTTATTTCCGTACCTACGAAGAAAAAGTGCCAAGCCATAACGGTGAGGAAGTGCGCGGATACCATAAACCGATTATGTTAGCCGGTGGTTTGGGTAATATCCGTGCTGAGCACGTACAAAAAGGCGATTTACCGGTAGGTGCTAAATTAGTGGTTCTGGGCGGCCCGGCGATGAATATCGGCTTAGGCGGCGGTGCCGCTTCCTCTATGGCATCGGGCCAGTCAGCTGAAGATCTGGATTTTGCTTCAGTGCAGCGCGAGAACCCGGAAATTGAGCGCCGTTGTCAGGAAGTTATTGACCGCTGCTGGCAGCTGGGCAAAGACAACCCTATCGTATTTATTCACGACGTTGGCGCCGGTGGCTTATCCAATGCGTTCCCTGAGTTGGTTAACGACGGTGGTGTAGGCGGTAAGTTTGAACTGCGTAACGTGCCAAACGATGAGCCTGGCATGTCACCGCTGCAAATCTGGTGTAACGAATCGCAGGAGCGCTATGTAATGGCGATACCGGCGGATAAAATGCCGGTGTTTGAGCAGATCTGTAAGCGTGAGCGCGCACCTTTTGCGGTAGTGGGCGAAGCCACAGCAGAGCAGCACTTAACGTTAACCGATACCCACTTTGGCAGCACGCCAATTGACTTACCGCTAAGTGTATTACTGGGTAAAGCGCCAAAGATGCACCGCGATGTGAAAAGCGCGATCTCTGCCGGTAAAGCAATGGATCTGTCTGGCGTCAGTGTAAAAGAGGCAGCAGAGCGCTTGCTGCGCTTACCTGCTATCGCAGAAAAAACCTTCCTGGTTACCATCGGTGACCGCACAGTAACAGGCCTGGTTGCCCGCGATCAGATGGTTGGCCCATGGCAGGTACCTGTTGCCAACTGCGGTGTTACCGCAGCCAGCTATGATACTTATCACGGCGAAGCGATGGCGATGGGCGAGCGTACCCCTGTTGCACTGCTGGACTTTGCTGCGTCAGCTCGTCTGGCTGTTGCTGAAGCCATTACCAACATTGCCGCCACTGACATTGGTGATTTAAAACGCGTTAAATTATCGGCTAACTGGATGGCTGCAGCAGGTCACCCGGGTGAAGATGCCGGTTTATATGCTGCGGTTAAAGCTATTGGCGAAGAGCTGTGTCCGGCGCTGGAAGTGACGATTCCTGTCGGTAAAGACTCCATGTCGATGAAAACCAAGTGGCAGCAAAATGGCGAAGATAAAGCGGTTACTGCACCTTTATCTTTGGTCATCACTGCTTTTGCCCGGGTAGAAGATATCCGTAAAACGGTAACGCCGCAGCTGCGCACAGATAAGGGCGATACTAGCCTGCTGCTGATCGATTTAGGTCAGGGCCAGAACCGGCTGGGTGCTTCCTGCCTGGCGCAGGTGTACAAGCAGTTAGGTCAGACACCGGTCGATTTAGATAGCCCGGAGCTGTTAATTAACTTCTTTAACGCTGTGCAGCAGCTAACACGTGAGCAAAAACTGCTGGCGTATCATGACCGTTCAGACGGTGGTTTGTTTGTTACGCTGGCGGAAATGGCGTTTGCCGGTAAGGCCGGTGTCAATGCGGACATTGCTGCCCTGGGCAATGATGATATGGCGGTGCTGTTCTCAGAAGAGCCGGGTGCTGTGATTCAGGTAAGCACCAGTGAACTGGCTTACGTGCAGCAAGTGCTGGCGCAGCACAATCTGGCACAGTGTAGCCATGTTATCGGTAGCGTTAACAACAAAGATGAGTTGGTATTCAGCCGTGGCGACAAAGTGGTGCTGAGCGATAGCCGCACCCGCTTACGTTGTATCTGGGCAGAAACCACTTACCAGATGCAGGCGCTGCGTGATAATCCGGCCGGTGCTAAACAGGAATTCGAGGCCAAAGCCGATGCAGCGGATCCTGGTTTAAATGTTAAGCTCAGTTTTGATATCAATGCTGATGTAGCCGCACCTTTTATCTTAAAAGGCGCTGCACCTAAAGTCGCGATCCTGCGAGAGCAGGGTGTTAACTCGCATGTTGAAATGGCGGCAGCCTTTAACCGTGCTGGTTTTACCGCGGTTGACGTACATATGAGCGACATTCTGGCTGGCCGCGCTAAGCTTAGCGATTTCAATGGATTAGTGGCTTGTGGTGGTTTCTCTTACGGTGACGTATTAGGTGCCGGTGAGGGTTGGGCTAAATCTGTACTGTTTAACGACATGGCACGGCAGCAGTTTGCTGATTTCTTTGAACGTAATAGCACTTTCTCGCTGGGCGTCTGTAACGGTTGTCAGATGATGTCGAACTTAAAGAGCCTGATCCCCGGCGCCGATTTATGGCCACACTTTGTGCGCAATAAATCAGAGCGCTTTGAAGCGCGTTTCAGTCTGGTGGAAATTCAGCAAAGCCCGTCGTTGTTCTTCAATGGCATGGCAGGCTCGCGTATGCCAATCGCGGTATCACACGGCGAAGGTCATGCTGAATTTGCTTCAACAGAAGCGTTTGCTAAAGCCAACCACAGCGGCACTGTAGCAATGCGTTTTGTTGACCACTACGGTAATGCCACAGAGCAATACCCGCAGAACCCGAATGGTTCACCTGCCGGTATTACTTCGCTTACCACCACAGATGGCCGGGTGACTATTATGATGCCGCACCCTGAGCGGGTATTCCGTGCTGTGGCTAACTCATGGCAGCCGGACGGCTGGCAGGAAGACAGCCCGTGGATGAGGATGTTCCGCAATGCCCGCGTCTGGCTTGGCTAAAGGCGCACTGGCAATAAACAGCTAAATCTAAACCCTGCTCCGGCAGGGTTTTGTTTTTACTGCATTTATTTATCCGGCAAAGCCTAAGTAGCACAGCTACACTTAGCTCGTTAATCTTTTACGGGCAGCAATAACATGGACACACTTGCTGTACTTTCTCTGAAAAATGCACTGAATATCAGCCACAACAGCGATCTTGGTGATAGCCATGCCGTCGTACAACACTATTTGCAGCAACACAGTGCTGAGTTAGCGCAGGCCGAAGCCTGGCAAAGCTGGCCAGCGCAGCGACAGGCAGTACTTTGTCTGCAGCTGTGTTGCAAACAGGCTGGATTGCAGCCCGGTTTACTTGATGGCTGGTGGGGGCCGCAAACGTCTTATGCGGCAGAACAACTGGCTGGCTTGCAGCAGCATCAGAAAATGCCGCCCCCCTGGCGTGATCGCTATAGCACGCCGGCAAACCCTAATAATTGGCCGTTAGACCGGGAGCAGGAACTCAGAGCTTTTTTTGGTGAACCCGGTGAGCAGCTGGTTAAAGTCAGCTTTCCATACCCAATGCGGTTAGCATGGGATATGTCAACAACAGTGCTGGCGACACAGTGTCATCAAAAGGTCGCGGCCAGCGTGCAAAAAGTGTTAGAGCAGGTGCTGTTGTATTACGGTTTTGATGCCGTGCAACAGCTGCGACTTGATTTATACGGTGGCGGTTTTAACTTACGCGCCAGGCGAGGCGGCAGCAGTTTATCTACGCATAGCTGGGGTATCGCGTTTGATTTTGACCCTGAACATAATCAGCTGAAGTGGGGCAGCGATAAAGCCGCTTTTGCCCAATCTGGCTACGACTACTGGTGGCAGTGCTGGGAGGATGAAGGCTGGGTAAGTCTGGGCCGCAGTCGCAACTATGACTGGATGCATGTGCAGGCTGCGAGGCTGTAGCGAGGGCGCGCTACATCAGCCCCTTTAAAAAGGTTACAACACTGCGGCCCAAAGCACTTAACGCATAACCGCCTTCCAGCATAGCCACAACCCGCCCCTCACAATGCGTATCGGCTAGCTGTTTTATCTGCTGCGCTATCCACAGGTAATCATCTTCAGTCAGCAGAAACTGCGCCATATCATCTTCACGGTGGCCGTCAAAGCCTGCTGATACTAACATCAGCTGTGGTTTAAAATCGTTAATACGGGCCAGCCAGTGCTCTGTGATTTGTTCACGCCACAGTGCCGGTTTGCACAGCGCCGGCAGAGGCAAATTTTTGATATTGTCGGCGCTTGCTGTATCGCCGGTATTTGGATAGAGCGGAAACTGAAACGACGAGCAAAACAGAATACGCTCATCGCCGCTGACGATATCTTCGGTGCCATTACCATGGTGCACATCAAAGTCGACAATGGCGACACGTTCCAGGCCATGCTGCTTCAGTGCATGTAAGGCTGCAATCGCCACATTGTTAAAAATACAAAAGCCCATCGCCTGATCGCGGGTTGCGTGGTGTCCGGGCGGACGCACACTGCAAAAGGCCTGCAGGTTTGTGTCTTGCAATACAAGATCAACGGCATTGATACCGGCACCGGCCGCATGCAAGGCTGCCTCCAGGCTGTGTTTCATCATTTGCGTATCCGGATCCAGCCAGATATGACCATCGCCGGGCTCTTTAGCAAAAATTTCATCTACATAGAGTTTGCAGTGCGCCTGATACAGTTGCTGTTTAGTGGCAGGGGTTGCATCACGTTGTTGCACGACATATTCCATGCCGGAGCGGATAAGCTGATCATTAATGGCGCTTAAGCGTGCCGGCTGCTCCGGGTGATCATCACCGGCCAGGTGGCGGTAGCAACTGGAATGGCTGAACAGGGTAATGGCCATCAGCTGCTCTCTCCACTCTTACCAGCACGTGGCAACGGCAGTTGCAGGTATACTTCGCTTGGGTCATCGCCGGGTAAGCGGCCAAAGCCAGCTTTTTGGAATACTGCTAACATGGCTTTATTTTCGGCGCGGACAAAAGCCACCATACTCTGCAGGCCACGTTGCTCTGCAATCATAATCAGCTCCTGTAATAAACGTTTGGCCATACCCTTGCCCTGATACTTCTCACGTGTAACAAAGGCGACTTCACAGCCAGCGCCGTCGGGTAGCAGGTAGTAACGGCCCACGGCCTGAATTTGTACTGCTGAGCCTTTCTGTTTTACGATACACAGCGCCAGATCTCTGGATTGATCTACCCCAACCAGGGTACAGGACTTCTCCCGGCTCATCTGGGTTGGCACCGCGCTGTAGCGGAGTTGCAGCGTTTCCTTGGTATGTGAGTAGAAAAATTCCTGCAAACGGCGCTCATCTGATGGGTTTAGTGGACGTAAATCAAATTCTTCGCCGTCAATAGAGAGCTCTTTAAAGCCAACACTGCCCAGCTCTGGCACTTCTGTCGGCGTATGCAGCTGATAGTGCGGCACCCAGAAGTGCTGGCGTATCTGCTCCAGCAATTGCTGGCGAAACTTCGGATGAGCCACGCGGATAAGTTCCAGTGCGCGCTCGCGGATACTTTTACCGCGCAGCGAGGCAACGCCAAACTCTGTTACCACATAGTGCACATGACCGCGCGAGGTAACAACACCAGCGCCTTCGCTTAGATGTGCGACGATACGCGATACGGTGCCATTTTTAGCAGTGCTGGGCAGCGCAATAATAGGCTTGCCGCCATTGCTCATAGAGGCGCCACGGCTAAAGTCGACCTGACCGCCAATACCGCTGTAAAACAAGTGCCCAATAGAGTCTGAGACGATTTGCCCGGTTAAATCGACTTCAATCGCGCTGTTTATTGATACCATATTATCGTTACGGGCAATATTGGCCGGCGAATTAACATATTCGCTCGGGTAGAAACCCATGTGCGGGTTACAATGCACAAAATCGTATAACGCTTTACTGCCAACACAAAAGCTGGCCACTGTTTTGCCGGGGTGAAAGGTTTTTTTCCGGTTGGTTACTACACCTTTTTTAATCAAATCCATCATCGAATCGGTGATCATTTCGCTGTGGATCCCCAAGTCTTTATGGTTACCAAGGTAGCGCAGCACGGCATCACACATTTTGCCAACGCCAATCTGAATAGTGGCACCATCTTCTACCAATAACGACACATATTGGCCAATACGTTCAGTTACGGCGTCAAGTTTAACCGGTGGCATTTGTACCAGCGGCTGCTCGGCATAATAGTAGGCGCTTATCTGGTCGCGGTGAATAAACGCCTGACCATAGGTGATAGGCATTGACGGGTTTACCTGAGCAATAACTTTTTTCGCCGCTCTGGCGGCGGCTGAGACGATATCAACCGATACGCCGAGTGAGTGATAGCCATGCTCATCGGCCGGGCTAACCATAATTAACGCCGCATCAAGTGGAATAATGCCGTCACTGAACAAAGAGGGGATGTCGGACATAAAGCATGGCGTATAGTCAGCGCGGCCTTCTGCCACGGCCCGGCGCACCTGGTCGCCACCAATAAAAAGTGCGTTAACTTTAAACAGCTGCTGGTATTCGGCATCGGCCCATTTGTTGTCAGCCAAAGAATACACCTGCACCACTTCAATGTCGTGCAGCTGCCTGGCATTACTTATAAGGTTATCAATCAGTGCTGTAGGTGTGGCAGCATGAGAACCGATAAAAATCCGGTCGCCAGATTTTAACAGCTGTTGCCAGTTAAGTTTGTCGATTTGCTTTGTCATAACCTGCCGGGCTCATATCGTCTGTTTAACAGTGTAAAACAAAAAGGCGACTCTGATGCAGTCGCCTTTAGTCTTAAGCTTGATTCATTGCTGGGTTATAAGGTCCAGCGCAGGCCAATCATCGCAACATAGGGGTCGATATCAACATCAACACTCTGGATAGTGTTGCCGTTAACCTGCACCCTGCCCGTTGTATCGATGTCCATTTTACTGATCATCAGGTGTAAGCCCAGGGTGTCGTTGAACTTGATGTTTACACCTGCCTGTAACGCCAGACCGAAAGAGTCTTTAAGTTTTAAACCAACAACATCGTTCGTGCCTGTTACTCCGAGGCTATCAAGCGCGCCTTCGAGTTGACCATCAATTTGCTCATCAAAGAATACCGTGTAGTTTAGGCCTACACCAATAAATGGATCGAACGTTTGGTGTTGTGGCATAAAGTGATACTGAGCCAGCAAAGTAGGTGGCAGATGTTTGGTGCTACCCACTTTCAACCCATCAATAGCTGAACCTTTTACATTAATATCATGGCTGAATGGCGTAGCCGCAATCAGTTGTACTGACCAGTTAGGGGTGAACTTATAATCAAGCGTCAGGCCAAGCTGAGTATTGCTGTTTACCCCAACAGTGGTGGAGCCTGCGGGCAAACCTGCTACCTGCTCGACAACATTTAAATTGCTGCTGCTGTCATCAGGTGCAACCGTAATAGCACCGACGTTTATGCCAAATTCGGCTGAGGCGGGGGCTGCGGCGAGTAAAGTGGCCAGAGTGAGCGCGGATAAAACAGTTTTCATAATAATCTCCACAGATAAGGTCTGAGGTGATTTTCCGCTTTTGAGGCTTAAGAATATTGGCCTGGATCAATAAAAAAACGGGGCTGTGATAACTTCAGCCCCGTAATTTGTTTTATATCAACAAAATGACGTTTATTCGATATGCCGGGCCGGCCGTTCACGCTGCTGTACCATGCTCTCTTTTGTCGACGCCCGGTACTCACGCGCTGGCTGACGCTGCTGCATCTGCTGCGGCTGGCGCTGTTGCACTGTTGGTTGCTGATACTGCCTTGGTTGTTGCTGCACCTGGCGTTGCGATTCCACCTTGTGTTGCGACCGTTCAGACCGTTGCTGAGACTGGCGCTGGCGCAACTGTTCAGTGCTGACAACCTGATTTGAGCGTTCGCGCTGCTGGTTGTACTGACGCTGTTCTTTCAGTTGCTGCTGAACCTGCTGTGGCTGTCGATCATTACGCTGAATATCAGTAGTACGCAGCCGCTGCTCACGTTGCTGGCGCAAAGCCTCGTTGTGCTGACGCGGATTTCTGTCGTCGCTTTGCCACTGGCGGTTTGTTAAGCGTATTTGCTCTGCTGTTTTGCGTTGATACTGGTTATGCTGTTCACGCTGATCAGACGTCACTCTACGCTGATGTACAACCTTGCCCTGGCTTTCACGTGTTGGCTGGCGGTAGCCGTAACCTGCATTGTATTCGCGGTTTAAGCGCTCACGGCGGTAATGCACACCGCGGCGGTGCTCTGTATTGTGCTGCCAGCGGCGGGCATCAACATAATGTTTATGCCGTTTAGGATAATAGCGTGGCGGGGTGTGATAATAGTGGTGATGCACTACGACATGACGGTGGCGCCAGTCAAAGATACCGAAGTAAAACCAAGGCCTTACATTGACGCTGACGCCCCAGTAAAACGGGCTGTTACGGTAGTACACACCTGCGGTATGCCAATACACCGGCGGGTATGACGGCCACCACCAGTCGCCGTATACCACGCGGGTATCATACACTGGCACATATACTACTTCTTTCCGGGCCGGCTCAATGACGATCACGTCGCGCTCGCGCTCAACCACCACATGCTGATTATCGTTCAGTGAACCATTGGCATAGGCTTTCTCTCGTAACGTTTGTATACTTGCAAGTACCTGGGTTTCATCGGCCAAAAAAGCTTCGCCCAGCTGTTCTGTCCAGTCTAAATCAGTACTTAAACGCTCAATTAATTGCGGAAAAGCGACCAGTGCTTTGACGCTGGGATCCCAGCTTTTACTTTCGACGGCGCGCACAGCCTCTTCACCTGTTATGCCGGGGTTCGCTTTTACCCAGCGCGATGCCTGAACTATCTCAAGCGGATAGGTGGCGGCAATCAGCACATGCGTCAGCACCGTATCCGGATAAAGGGCAACAGGCGCCAGCATTTGGTCTAACTCAGCCTGAGACAGCGCATCGTCTTCTGCCAGCACGGTTGTCGCTGTGCCGAGTAAAAGTACGGCGGCACTTAGCAACCGGCCAACTTGCAGCATCAGATATTTCATCTTGCTATCCTCCGTTTCACCACCAGATATTACTGCTCTGGCGGCTTTTTATACAGTGTATAGCTTATAGGGGGGCGGGGCTGAATTGAAACTGAACTTTACTGAACCTTTACATAGCAAAAACCGGCAGCAAAAGCTGCCAGTTTTTATGGCTTAGCTAAGGTGTTGGATACTATGGTTAATCAATATAGCGTGCTCTTTTGTTGGCTTTTAGCATCGTCATATCTACCAGCACCAGACCATCTACACAGTCTGCAAAGTCAGGGTCGGTACCAAAGGCCAGAAATTTCACACCGCCAGGCTCACACAGTTCACTGTACTGTTTATACAGAGTCGGTACGCTGACACCCATGTTCGCCAGCAAATGTTTTAACTGTGTAAAGTCGCTAAGGTAGTCGTTGCCGGTGAAATGCTGTTGCAGCTCCACCAAAATAGCCTGCGGTAGCTGATAAGGTTGTTTAGATACGGCAGTACAACTACCATCACTGAAGTACAGGCTGTAAAAGTACACCATCAGATCCCGGGCGGCCTGTGGGTAACTGTGAGATAAACTGACACCACCAAACAGGTAGCGAATATCCGGGTTACGTTTTAAGTAAGCGCCAATGCCATACCACAGGTATTCCAGACTGCGTTTACCCCAATAGCGTGGTTGCACAAAGCTACGCCCTAATTCCAGGCCAGCATCAAGATAGCTTTGCATGCTGTTGTCAAATTGAAACAACGAGGCGGTATAAAGCCCGGCCGCACCATGCTCGGCCAGAATTTTGCGGGTATTGGCGAATCGGTAGGCGCCGACAATTTCCAAATCGTCTTTATCCCACAGAATCAGTTGCTCGTAATGGCTGTCAAAGCGGTCAATGTCACGGCGCAAGCCACTGCCTTCGCCAACGGCACGAAACGCAAATTCACGTAACCGGCCAATTTCGCGCAACACCGGCGAACTTTGCTGATGCTGGTACAGGTAAATTTGCTTACCGTCTGCGGTTTCGCCTAACAGCTCGCAGGCTTCTACCGATTTTTTCAGAACTATGCGATCTTCCGGGTGGGCAATGGCGCTTTGAGTACTGAACAGCGGCGCTTTATCTTTAGCCAGCCGGTACAAATGCTTTTTAAACAGTTTAACCTTGGCTTGCGTTTCCAGAGCCAGATTAGCGAAAGCTTCATGCGGAATTTGTTCACCAATACGCATTTCCAGCTTTTTGCGTTGCTGTTTAAACATTTCCTGCACCAGCAGCATGGTTGCCAACGGTTTGTACAGCATAGAGGCGCCATAAAATAGCGCAGAGTTACGGCCATCGATGTAAATTGGCAGAATAGGGGCTTTAGCATTATTGGCAAAGCGTAAAAAGCCGCTGTGCCATTTGCCGTCGCGGATCCCCTCAGGGCGCAGTCTTGATACCTCGCCGGACGGGAACAGGATCAGCGCCCCCTCATTTGCCAAATGTTGCTGAATATTGTCCAGTGCCCGCCGCTCAGTGCCACCACTCATATTGTTGACTGGCAGTAACAGGTTGTGCAGAGGTTTTAGTGCCATCAGCAACTGATTAGCGACCACTTTCACGTCGGAGCGGATATCGCTGACCAGTTTTAGCAGCGCCAGGCCGTCAAGGGAACCTATAGGGTGATTGGCGATGATTACTATGCGCCCCGTAGTCGGGATGCGTTCAATTTCGTTATCACGTACCGAATAGCGAAAATTAAAGTAGTCCAGCACCTGTTCGACAAACTCAAGCCCTTGCAGATGCGGATAGCGCTGCGCAAATTCGATAAAATCCTGCTCATGCAGCAGGCGGCGTAGTGCCCCTTTAACCGGCTTGTATAGCCAGGGCTTGGCGGTAAGTCCCGGTAGATTTTGTGAAAGAACCTGTTCAACACTGATCATAATTAGCTCCGCTGGCACTGCAATAGGCTGCGCTCAGGCTAATTGGGTTGTATGACAGTCAGGTGTCGGTTTTATGGCAGTTTGCTGAAATTTCAGGCAACCTTTTTATCGCTGGCGGCCAAAGGCAGAGCTGCAATTTTTGCTGCCTGCTCTGTGCAGTGATACAGCGCCAGGCTGCCATCATGCTGTTCAATCAACGCGGTGCAGCTGTCTATCCAGTCGCCGTCATTACAGTAAATAATGCCTTGCTCCAGGCGGATTTCCGGGTGATGAATGTGGCCACAGACTACACCGTCAAAACCAGCGCGTTTAGCTTTGGCTACCGCGGCCTCACGGTAGCGTGCTATCGCTTTTTGCGCGCCGGGCACGCGGCTTTTAATGTAAGCGGCGAGGCTGAAATAACCGCCACCGGTAAAGCGACGCAGGCGGTTGTACCAGCGATTTAAAAACAGCAATAAATCGTAAAGATTATCGCCGAGCCAGGCATGCAGGCGGCCAAAATTCACTTCTTTGTCAAATTCGTCACCGTGCAGCAGTAATAACTTTTTGCCCTGAGCTGTGGTGTGGCTTTCCCGCAGCGCAATACGGATATTGCCAAAGCTTTTGCCGGCATAAAGCCGCATGGCTTCATCATGATTACCGGGAATATACACCACTTCGACACCTTGCTCAGCTTTATCCAGCAAGCAGCGCACAACTTTATTCTGACTGAGTTTCCAGTGCACCTGTTTACGCATGGCCCACAGGTCAACAATGTCGCCCAGCAGATAAATCTTGCCAGCCTGGCTTTGCTCAAGAAAACTCAGCAAATAGTCGGCCTGACAATCTTTGCAGCCCAGGTGAACGTCAGATAAAAAGATGGTGCGGCAGTTCAGCATCAGTCGGTACCATGTTATCTTTAGACGCCAGCCAGCATCGGTAGTTGCTGTGTCATTGGTGTGACGATTTTTTGAAGCTTTGGTGACCTATGAGCCTTGCCCTGATAATCCCCGATCGTAAACTTGACGACTTACAGCAGCGCCTGACGCAGGCATTGCCTGATACCCGCATTGAAATCTGGCCGGATATTAGCTCAGCTGATGAGGTTGAGTTTGCTGTGGTGTGGAAACAGCCTTCCGGTAGTTTGGCACAGCTGCCGAACCTGAAAGCTATTCAGTGCTTTGGTGCAGGGGTTGATGCAATACTGGCAGATCCAACGCTGCCTGCATTGCCGATAGCCCGGATAGTCGACAACAGCCTGACCGACACTATGGTGCGCTATCTGGACAGTGTGCTAAACCATTACCGGTTAAGGCTGGATCAGTTCAGTAGCCAGCAACGGCAACAGCTCTGGAAACCCAAGAGTCCGCGGCAACTAAGCAGTATTTGCATTCTGGGACTCGGTGAGTTGGGTGGCGCTGCTGCCCAGCACTTTTCGGCTGCCGGCTATCATGTCAGCGGCTGGACCAGAACGGCAAAACAACTGGCTGGCGTAACGTGTTATAGCGGACAGGCAGAACTGGCCCAGGCAGTCGCTGATGCCGATGTTGTGATCTGTTTGCTGCCGCTAACTGCAGAAACAGACGACCTGCTAGATAAGATGTTTTTCGAACAGGTAAAAACAGGTACCATTTTTATCAATGTTGCCCGTGGTGCTATTGTCGACGATGCAGCGCTTTTAGCGGCGCTTGATAGTGGGCAAGTACAGGCGGCATGTCTTGACGTTTTTCGCCAGGAACCGTTACCGGCCGGGCATCCGTTTTGGTTACATCCCGCTATTCTAATCACTCCACATGTTTCTGCCGTGACTAATGTCAGTACTGTAGTGCAACAGATTGCAGAAAACTACCGTCGTAGCCAGCGCGGCGAAGCACTTTTAAATCCGGTTGACCTAAGCAGGGGATATTGAATGGCAGATCAGCATCTGACAGAAGTGACAACCTGGTTCTTACAATATGAAGGTGATGTACCCACGCAGATAGATTGGCCAGAGCGGGTGCAGTTAATAGAAGCTGAAATTGCCAGCCCGGAACTGAACCAGTTTATGTTCAGAGCGGTAGGCGGACGCTGGCGCTGGTTCAGCCGTTTAAGCTGGAACTATCAGCAGTGGCTGGACTATCTGACACAAAAACAGGTGAGGACATGGTTACTGTGGGTAAAGGGGACACCTGCAGGGTATATCGAACTGCTGAAACATGACGATGACAGCGTCGAAATTAAATTTTTTGGTTTACTGCCGCAATTTATTGGTCAGAGGTTGGGGCTGCCTTTAGCCCGTGCGGCAATTATGTTAGCAGCCAATTGGCAAGGCCGGAGAATCTGGCTGCATACCTGCTCGGAAGATCATCCGTCGGCCCTGAAAAATTACCAGCAGGCAGGCTTTGTTCTGACACATACTGAAGTGGCAAATGAAGCTGTACCACAGCTGAATGACACTCGTTTGCTGGCGCAGAATTTCGTCTATTCAGCGCTGTCGTATCACCTTGAAAATACTGGTTAAATTCACAGTTATTGTAACTTTGTTACAACTTAACTACACTCAGTGACGGTTTAAGGAAACTTAAGCCAAGCTGCTAATTAAAATAACAAAATGTGTCACTGAGGTTAGTTATGAGTAAAGCGTCCAGTCGTGGTTTTGGCTTTACCGCAATCGCCATTGTTGTTTGTTTAATGGCGTTATCGGCATTTTTGACCAAAGCCGAAGCTGTCTGCCTGCTATGCGGATAGCGGAAACTGAATATAGTCAAACGGAATGACTGAGACTCAGGGGGGCTTTGCTCCCCTGATGCTTATCTGTGTTTAAGCTTTTCTATGCCGCTCGCGGTTTTCCCGCTTTTGCTCCGCATTCTTCTGCAGCAATACATAGGTTGCAGAATAGCCGCCGTGTTGCTTTTGCGCAGTATTACATGCCAGTACGGTTGCCATCTGTGGCAGCCATTTAAATACATAGCTGCGTAATATGGCTGGATGCGGTTTACTGTTTCGGCCCATACCGTGCTGAATCAGTAAGGTACGAATACCACGCTTGTGACAATCTTCGATAAAGAAGAACAGCTCGCGCCGGGCATCTGTCAGGCTCTTGCCCAGCAGGTTTAATGTGGCATCTAACTGGTACTTACCAAGACGCAGGTTACGATACACGCCATCCTGTACACCGTCTTTTTTATAGGTAAAGGGTTCATCCGGTTTTACCAGATCAACATATTCCATGCTGAGATAGTTTGGATCATATTCCATTTCCTGCTCAGCGGCTTTGCGCCGGGCTTGCTGCGCTAATGTCGGACTAAATTCGCTGTGCTCTGGCAGTACCTCATCCTGAGACAAAGGTTTAACGCCAGACATTTCCTGCAGAAATAAATCTAGGTCATCGTCTTGCATACTGCACTCTCTTGTCTTACCGGGTCGCAATTATAACCCGCCTGTTGATCTGACAAAAGTAGCAGCGACTGCCTTACTCGGCTTGGGTGGTCAGGGCGGTGGTAGGCGCAACAGTGTGGTCTGCTGATTTTTGTGCTTTCCGGGCTTGAGCAAAACGAACTAAGTAGTAAGCATTGATTAATAATACTAATAAATTAGATATCACACCCTGAGGGATTGCAATATGGCTGTAATAAACAAATAGCAGGCTGCAGCCAACCAGAGTTGCCAGGCGTAACCAAAATACGTCCTTGATAAAAAATGCACCGATACAGATTGTTAAGCCTATCCAGCTGATGATATCGAACACAATATGTTCCATTTTACATTCCTGACTATTGATGTTGGGTAGGCTAAACATTTTGCCAGCATTATTTTTGCGCATTATGCGGTGCCTTTGAGAGCCGCTCAACTGAGTAATTTTGCTTCTCTGGGATTAGTTTAATTAATGAATTTTTCAAGGCAAATTACAGGTGTAAAAACGTGTTCTATACTTAATGGCAGCTGAACAGGGAAGGAAGATGTTATGTGGCCAGAAAAAGTATACGAAGTTTTACCTTATGCTTATGTCACCGCCGGAATTGGCGTGATGGTAAGTGTTGAATCTGTGCTGGCGTTTGCTGCCGGAGCTCTGATGGCAGGGGCTGGAGCAGTGGTTTGGGTGTTGCGCTCAGACAATAGGCGCTCAGATATTAAAAACGCCAGAGAAAAATATGGTGGTGTTCTGCCGTTCTGGTTATATGAACTGTTGCCTTTTAGCTACTTTATGCTGGCGGTAATGTTGTTCACTGGCAGTGATAATGTGTACTTTTATCCATTTGCCATGATTTTACTGGTGATTGGTGTGCAGCTATGGCTGCTGCGTAGCAGTTATCGTAAACATCAGCGGCCTGTACCTGTTAAGGTAAAGCCGCTGCGTTCAAGAGCCTGAGTTATTTTCTTAAATCGTATCGGCTGTTTGCAACAGCCGATACGGTGTGTAGCCATACCTGCAGATTTTGCTGCAGTGCTGCCGGATCAATTTTATCCAATGTATCGTTGGGGGTGTGGTGGTAGTCAAAATAGTCTGTACCATCTTGTTGCAGGCTGACAACCGGTACACCCTGAGCTTTGAGCACTGAGACGTCCGGGCCACCAGAGGCAGTATTGTTACCGGCTTCTACACCATAGCTTGCCAGCTTCTGTTGCAGAGCTTTGGCAAATGCCAGCGATTTTTCACCGAAACCGGTATCAAGACGCCAGATCCGGCCAGCACCAAAATCTGACTCGGAGGCAAAAACATGCTTGTTCAGGTTATTGGCGTGTTTAGCGGCATAAGCCCGGGCACCGACCAGGCCGCCTTCTTCGTTGCCAAACAGCACAACTCTTATTGTACGCTGTGGCCGGCCTTGTTGCTTTAGTAGCGCTGCGGTTGCTATAACAAGACCAACGCCAGCACCGTCATCCAAAGCACCTGTGCCTTCATCCCATGAATCCAGATGAGCGCCGATCAGCACGATTTCATCCGGGTATTTGCTGCCGGTAATTTCTGCAATCACGTTATGACTGGTGACTTCTCCTGGCAATTTATTCTGCATTTGTAACTGCAGTGTCAGCTCTGGTTGGCGCTCAAGCATTCTGGCCAGTTGCATTGCATCCGGTACCGACACAGCTGCTGCCGGGATCCTTGCTACATCATCGCTGTAGCGCATAATGCCGGTGTGGGCAAAGCGGTTGATGCTGGTGCCGACAGAGCGGATAATGATGGCTTTAGCGCCCAGCTTTGCAGCTTCGACGGCACCTTGCGCCCGCGCACCGACAACAGAGCCGTAAAAGCTGCCAAGTTTATCCTTTTCCATACTCTTATTGATAAAGACAATTTTATCTTTTACCAGAGTCTGGTCTGCTGCTTTTAACTGCTCCAGACTGTCAAACATGGCAACCTGAGCACTGATACCGTCAAAAGGGGTGGCGACAGAACCGCCTAAAGCTGTTACCACCAGATTCTGCCGGAATGGCTCGCTGACGGTCAGGCTGGCCTGACCGCGCTCCCAGTACTGCATCGTAAACGGCTCTGTCCAGACTTTATCGAAACCAAGTTGTTTAAAGGTGCGCTCTGCCCATGCAACAGCTCTGGCATCAGCTTCGCTGCCAGCCAACCGCTGGCCGACTTCGACGGTCAGTGACTCTGTCAGCTGATAGGCCAGGGTATCATTAAATGTCAGGTTATTCGCAGCAGTGCTAAAGCTTAGCGCTGCTGCGGTTAGTGTCAGCCATAATTTCATCTTTTCATTTTATCCCGCTGTTGATACAGTACCTCTGACTGTACCACTTTTTATGCAGGCTCCACAGCGCCAGCAGATAGAAAAGATAAATAGTCAGACGGAGCGAATTCAGGCAGTTAAGGACGCGATTATGCCAACAGCACCTTTTAGTGCATTAGTTGTTGACGATGTTGCCGCGGTGCGCAGCTATATCAGTCAGATATTGCAACAGATGGGAATTACATCAGTATACGAAGCCGCCGACGGACGCAGTGCGCTGCAATTGTTCGACGACCATCAGCCCCAATTGGTGTTTTTGGATATCCATTTACCAGATGTAAACGGTCATCAGCTACTTAAAGAAATTAAACTGCAGCAACAGCATACTGTTGTTTTCATGGTATCGGCGTTTTCCAGTGTAGAGAATCTGAAGCAGGCTGTGGAAAATGGCGCCCGTGCTTTTGTGATCAAGCCTTTTACCGCTAATCGTATCAATAGTCTGGTCAGACCCTTGTTGCATTAAGCCGCTTTTATCCCTGTTATCGCAAAAATCGTTATTCTTTGTTAAATAACAATCATTTTATTGTCGCTTTATACCTGAGTCGGTAATATTGAACCAATCAGTCAGATAGAGTTAGGTGTAATGAATTTACAGGATATGCTGCAAAATTCCGCCAAGGCAGTGAAATTGTTAAAAGCGGTATCCAATGAGCGACGTTTACTGATCCTCTGCCATTTGTTAGATGGGGAATTATCCGTTGGTGAGATGAATGAAAAGCTGGAGCTAAGTCAGTCTGCGTTGTCGCAGCATCTGGCATTATTACGTCAGCATAAACTGGTAAAAACCCGTAAAGCCGCGCAAACGGTGTATTACAGCCTTAACAGTAAAGAAGCTGAAGCGCTGATTGCATTGCTGCATAAACTGTATTGCTCGGATGATAAGTAAATAACAGCAACAAAAAAGCCGGCATTAGCCGGCTTTTTTGTTGGAACTGTGTCTTAAGCAGCGCTTAATGCTTTAACATGAGCATTTAAACGAGCTTTATGACGTGCTGCTTTGTTCTTGTGGATCAGACCTTTAGCGGCCATACGATCCAGAACAGGCACCATTTTCTTGAATGCTTCAGTAGAAGCAGTTACGTCAGCAGTTAATACCGCTGCGTAGGTTTTCTTAATGAAAGTACGCATCATAGAACGTTGTGAAGCATTTTGCTGACGACGTTTTTCTGATTGAATTGCGCGCTTCTTAGCAGACTTAATGTTAGCCAAGGTAACACTCCTAAAAAACTAAACCGGACCCATCAAAGGCCGCATAATATGCCTATTTAATGGCCCGTTGTCAAATGCTTTCACCGGAAAGTCGCAGATTTTAATCTGTCGCGCTACTGGTAATCTGTTGTGCTAACGGGGCAAAATAGCCGCTGGCTTACAGAAGGAAGTTGTCGTGTCGGCAAAGTTATTGAAATCGGGTCTTATTGTCAGCTTTATGACGTTAATTTCACGCGTGCTGGGTTTGGTGCGCGACGTAGTGGTGGCTAACTTTATTGGAGCCGGTGCCGCAGCTGACGTGTTCTTTTTTGCTAATCGTATTCCAAATTTTCTGCGGCGTTTATTTGCTGAAGGTGCATTTTCTCAGGCATTCGTGCCCGTGTTGGCAGAGGTAAAAGCAAAGCATGGTGATGACGCTGTACGTTTGCTGCTTGCCAGAGTGACCGGCAGTTTAGGCGTGGTGGTTACGCTGGTAACGCTGTTTGGTGTTATTGCCTCGCCTTTGGTTGCGATGCTGTTTGGTATGGGCTGGTTTGTCGAGTGGCTATACGACGGCCCGGATGCGCATAAGTTTGAACTCGCCAGTGTGATGTTAAAAATTACCTTTCCTTATTTATGGTTTATCAGTCTGGTCGCGTTTTCAGGGGCAATACTGAACACCTACAACCGTTTTGCTGTAGCCGCATTTACGCCGGTTTTTTTGAACATCACGATGATTTTATGCGCGGTGTATATGGCGCCTACGCTTGAAGAACCCGCTCTGGCTTTAGCCTGGGGCGTGTTCATTGGTGGCGTGGTACAACTGCTGTTTCAGTTACCGTTTCTGGCCAAAGCTGGTTTGCTGGTCTGGCCGAAGTGGGGCTGGCGCGACGATAACGTGGTAAAGATCAGAAAGTTAATGCTACCGGCATTGTTTGGTGTGTCGGTTAGCCAGATTAATTTGCTGCTTGATACAGTCATTGCTTCTTTTCTACTGACCGGTGCTGTCAGCTGGTTGTATTACTCTGACCGGTTAATTGAGTTTCCGCTCGGCTTGTTTGGCATTGCCATTGCGACCGTTATTTTGCCTAATTTGTCACGGCATCATGCCAGTGAAAATACCGCCCGTTTTAGCCAGACACTGGATTGGTCGTTACGCTTTGTGGCGTTGTTCGGTATTCCCGCTATGGCTGGGCTGATGGTGTTGTCCCAGCCGATAGTCGCACTGTTGTTTATGCGGGGAGAGTTCAGTCAGCACGATGTGCTGATGGTGTCCTATAGCTTAATTGCTTACAGCACAGGCCTGCTCAGTTATATGCTGATTAAGGTACTGGCACCGGGTTACTATGCCCGGCAGGATATTAAAACACCGGTACGCATCGGGATCATTGCAATGATCGCGAATATGGCCTTTAACCTGATGTTGGCACCTTTTTTAAGCTACGTTGGCCTGGCACTGGCAACTGCGATGTCGGCCAGTTTAAATGCTTTTTTACTGTACCGAGGTTTAAAAACCACCGGTGTGTACCAACTAACACAGACAACACTTTGGTTTCTGGCCAAACTGATTGCTGCCAGTGGCGTGATGGCGGCGTTGCTGTACTGGCAAACACCCACGCTTAACAGTTGGGTGCAGCTGAGTTTTAGCCACCAGGTATGGCGGCTTAGCCTGCTGTGCGTGTCCGCTATCGTCGGATATTTTACGCTGTTATGGCTGCTGGGCGTCAGGTTGGCGCATTTTAAAGCCAATTCTGTTGCTGAAAGCAATTAATTAAGTGGTTATAATGCGCGGTTTGTAACCAGAGGGCAAAACAGCAGGCATGGAGTTAATACGCGGCTTACATAATATTCAGCCCCGTCATCGCGGTTGTGTGCTGACTATCGGCAATTTTGATGGTGTGCATCTTGGGCACCAGGCTGTGTTGGCCAGGGTTGTTGCTATTGCCAGACAAATGCAGCTGCCCTCCTGTGTTATGTTGTTTGAACCACAGCCGCTGGAGCTGTTTGCCGGTAATTCGGCGCCGGCACGTTTAAGCCGGTTTCGTGAGAAATATGTGGCTCTGGCTGGGCTTGGTATAGACCGGTTGCTATGTGTGCACTTTACACCTGATTTTGCTGCCAAGGCTCCCGAGCAGTTTATTCAGCAGTTGCTGCTAAAACAGTTGGGTGTAGAGCAGCTGATCGTCGGTGATGATTTTCGCTTTGGTAAAAACCGCAGCGGCAGTTTTGAACTGCTGGCACTAGCAGCTGAGCAGCATCAGTTTGGGCTTTGTAGCACATCCAGTTTATTACTGGGGCAGCAGCGGATTAGCAGCACCTTGATCCGTCAGGCCTTGGCCGATGACAATTTAACGCTGGCAGCAGAGATGCTTGGGCGACCTTTTGCTCTGACTGGCAGAGTACGCCACGGCAGAAAGTTAGGCCGGGATCTTGGGTTCCCGACCGCGAATGTGTTTTTATACCGGCGCAAGCTGCCGGTTGCAGGCGTTTATGCCATTACCGCGAACACTGTATTTGGCAGCTTTATGGGTGTAGCTAATATTGGCAACAGACCAACGGTGCAAGGGCAACGCCAACAACTGGAAGCACATTTGTTTGATTTTAAAGGTGATTTATACGGCAGTCAGATTGAGGTGTTATTGCAGCATAAGCTGCGCAGCGAGCAGCGCTTCGCCAGTCTGGCCGAGTTACAACAACAAATTGCAGCGGATGTGACAGCTGCAAAAACATTTTTTCAGCAGGGGGGCAGCAGCCACCCATGCCACTATTGATAAGACGGAACATAACGGATGAGCGACTACAAGCATACCCTGAATTTGCCGGAGACGGCCTTTGCGATGCGCGCCAATCTGGCGCAGCGCGAGCCGCAAATGCTGGCCAAATGGACAGAAGCAGATCTGTACGGCAAGATCCGTGCAGCAAAAAAAGGTAAAAAAACCTTTATTCTGCATGACGGCCCTCCTTACGCGAACGGCAACATTCATATCGGGCATGCAGTTAACAAAATTCTGAAAGATATTATCGTTAAAGCTAAAACGCTGGACGATTTTGATGCGCCTTATGTACCTGGCTGGGACTGCCATGGCTTGCCGATTGAACTTGTGGTTGAGAAAAAATACGGTAAACCGGGCACCAAGCTGACTGCTGCAGAATTCAGACAAAAGTGCCGCGAATATGCGGCAACACAAATTGATGCACAGCGCACTGATTTTGTCCGTTTAGGTGTGCTGGGTGACTGGCAAAACCCGTACCGCACTATGGATTATGCCTTTGAAGCCAATATTATCCGCTCACTGAGTAAAATCATCGGTAATGGCCATTTACAGCAGGGCTTTAAGCCGGTGCACTGGTGTACCGATTGTGGCTCGGCGCTGGCTGAAGCAGAAGTGGAATATCAGGACAAGGTGTCACCTGCCATTGATGTGCGTTTTGAGCTGGTGGATGAGTCGGCTGTCGACCGTTTTGATCACCCCGAAGGTAAGCGTGGTAGTGGAAAAGTATCAGTGGTGATTTGGACGACAACACCCTGGACCATCCCGGCTAACCGCGCAGTGGCATTAAATGCCAAGCTTGATTACAGCCTGGTACAGGTAGAGCAGGGGCCGTCAGGCGCTGAGCGGCTGATAGTGGCGACTGATCTGGTAAAAGATGTGATGGCACGTGCCGGCATTGAACATTACCATGCCCTTGGCTTTGCCAAAGGCGCAGCACTTGAACTGGTGCAGGTAAAACACCCGCTGTATGACTTTAATGTGCCGCTGATTATGGGGGAGCACGTCACCACTGAATCTGGTACCGGTTGTGTGCATACCGCGCCTGGCCACGGCCAGGAAGACTTTGTTGTAGGCAAACTATACAACCTTGAAGTGGCAAACCCGGTAGGCGCCAATGGTGTTTACTTACCTGATACGCCTTTGTTTGCCGGGCAGCATGTATTTAAAGCCAATGACAGCGTGGTAGAAGCGTTGCAAAACGCTGGTGCTTTGTTAGTACACAAAGCTTACAAGCACAGTTATCCGCACTGCTGGCGGCATAAAACGCCGATTATTTTCCGCGCCACACCGCAGTGGTTTATCAGTATGGAACAACAGGGCCTGCGCGGCACTTCTTTGCAGCAGATTGACCAGACACGCTGGATCCCGGATTGGGGTCAGCAACGGATTGAAAAAATGGTCGCCGGCCGGCCGGACTGGTGTATTTCACGTCAGCGTACCTGGGGTGTACCGATAGCACTGTTTGTCGACAAAGACACCAGTGCATTGCACCCTGATACGGCTGAGCTGATGGAAAAAGTGGCGCAGCTGGTTGAAAAAGAGGGTATTCAGGCCTGGTTTGACTTAGATGCCGCAACCCTGCTGGGTGATGATGCTAAGCAGTACGTTAAGGTCAGTGATACGCTGGATGTCTGGTTTGATTCAGGCGTAACTCATGCCTGTGTTGTCGATGTGCGGCCAGAGTTTGGCGGCGCAGATCAGGCCGACTTATACCTTGAAGGCTCAGATCAGCATCGGGGCTGGTTTATGTCGTCTTTGATGACAGGTGTCAGTATTAAACATAAAGCGCCGTACAAGCAGGTGCTGACCCACGGTTTTACCGTTGATGGTGATGGCCGCAAGATGTCCAAATCGCTTGGCAACGTGGTATCACCACAGGATGTGATGAACAAGCTGGGTGCCGATATTCTGCGTTTGTGGGTAGCGACAACCGACTACACATCAGAAATGACAGTGTCGGATGAAATCTTAAACCGTGCCGCCGACAAGTATCGCCGCATCCGCAACACCGCCCGCTTCCTGCTGGCAAACCTGAACGGCTTTAACCCGGCAACCGATGCGGTGCCGTTTGAGCAGATGGTTGAGCTGGATTTATGGGTGGTGAACCGCGCTGCCAAACTGCAGCAGGAAATTGTCGAAGCGTACGATAATTACCAGTTCCATCAGGTGAGCCAGAAGTTGATGAACTTCTGTACCGTTGAGCTTGGCAGTTTCTACCTGGATGTGGTTAAAGATCGCCAGTACACCGCTAACACTAACAGTATTGCCCGTCGCTCATGCCAGACGGCGTTATACCATATTGCAGAAGCGATGGTGCGCTGGATAGCGCCTATCATGAGCTTTACCGCACAGGAAATCTGGCAGGAATTACCGGGCACGCGTGATGACTTTGTCTTTACCGGCGTTTGGTATGCTGGTTTTAGCGGTTTAACCGGCGGTAAGTTTGACGACAACTTCTGGCAGCAGTTATTACAGGTACGGGATGAAGTAAATAAAGTACTGGAAGCGTCGCGGCGCGAAGACAAAATCGGCGCCTCTTTGCAGGCTGAGGTGACATTATACGCTTCTGCTGCACTGGCCAGTGATCTAGCCAAACTGGGTGATGAACTGCGTTTCGTATTGATCACGTCAACGGCTCAGGTCAGCACTGATACTGCACCAGCTGATGCCGTAGCAACAGAGCTACCGGGCTTGCAGGTTCAGGTTCAGGCATCAACAGCGGCTAAATGCAGCCGCTGCTGGCATCACCGGCATGATGTCGGCGCCAATGCTGCCCATGCTGATTTGTGTTTACGTTGCGTAACCAACGTTGATGGCGAAGGCGAGCAGCGGGTATTTGCATAATGACGTTGTTTAAAGAAAGTGGCTGGCGCCTGTGGTGGCTGATTGCTTTGGTGTTAATGGTTGATCAGTTGACCAAGCAGGCGGTGATTGCCAATATGCAGCTGTTCGATTCTATCGAGCTGCTGCCGGTGTTTAACCTGACTTATGTACGCAACTATGGTGCGGCGTTCTCTTTTTTAAGTGACGCCGGTGGCTGGCAGCGTTGGTTTTTTACTTTAATAGCTGTGGCAATAAGTGTGGTGCTGGCGGTGTGGTTGGCGCGTAACAGCAAAGCACAGCTGAAGTTGAATATGGCATTGGCATTGGTACTGGCCGGCGCAGTTGGCAATCTTATCGATCGCAGCATCTATGGTTACGTGATCGATTTTCTGCATGTCTATTATCAGAATTGGCATTATCCGGCGTTTAACATCGCTGATTCGGCCATCTGTATTGGCGCCGCGCTGTTAATTTGGGACAGTTTTAGTAACAACGAGGTGAAAAAGTGACCGAAGCAGTAATTGGCGCCAATAGCAGCGTGATTTTTCACTTTGATATAAAGTTGTCTGACGGCAGTGCCGCTGAAAGCACGCGCGTGCATAACAAGCCTGCTAAGTTGCAAATGGGTGATGGCAGTATTTCTGCGGCATTTGAGGCGCAGTTAACCGGGCTTAAAGCCGGCGATAAGAAAACCTTTACCCTTGCGCCGGAGGATGCCTATGGCATGCCAAACCCGGACAATATTTATTATGTTGACCGCAGCAAGTTTTCTGCCGATGCGCCGGCGAAAGCCGGTATGATCATCGGCTTTACCATGCCTGATGGTTCAGAAATGCCGGGTTTGGTGCGTGAAGTGGTGGGCGAGTCGGTAACGATAGATTTTAATCACCCGCTGGCCGGGCAAACACTGACATTCAGTGTTGAAATTGTACAGGTAAGCTGACTTATGGACATTTTACTGGCGAATCCGCGTGGCTTTTGTGCCGGTGTCGACCGGGCAATCAGCATTGTTGAACGGGCACTGGAGCTGTACGAGCCGCCTATTTATGTGCGGCATGAAGTAGTACACAATAAGTTTGTCGTAGACGGCCTGCGCCGGCGCGGCGCGGTGTTTGTTGACGAGCTAAACGAAGTACCCGATGGCAATATTGTGATTTTCAGTGCCCACGGTGTATCGCAGGCGGTGCGTGAAAATGCCCGCCAGCGCGGTTTAAAGGTATTTGACGCCACCTGCCCATTGGTAACCAAAGTGCATATGGAAGTTACCCGTGCCAGTCGTAAAGGCATAGAGTGTATTCTGATAGGTCACGCCGGTCACCCAGAGGTGGAAGGCACGATGGGCCAGTATGATAATCCAGAAGGTGGCATTTATCTGGTTGAATCGGCGGAAGATGTTGCAACGCTCAGTGTTAAAAATCCGGCTCAGTTGTGTTTTAGCAGCCAGACGACATTATCGGTTGATGACACCGCCGATGTTATAGATGCGCTGCGCTCGCGGTTTCCAGACATTGAAGGGCCGCGCAAAGACGACATTTGTTACGCGACGCAAAATCGTCAGGATGCCGTGCGTGATTTAGCCGCTAAAGCTGATTTGCTTCTGGTGGTGGGAGCGAAGAACAGCAGTAATTCAAACCGTTTACGTGAACTGGCTGATAAAATGGGCTGCACCGCTTATCTTATCGACACTGCTGCTGATATTCAGCAAGCTTGGTTAGAAGGTGTGCGGGCTGTTGGTGTAACCGCCGGCGCTTCAGCACCTGAAGTGCTGGTGCAACAGGTGGTTAAGCAATTACAGCAATGGGGTGGTAAGACGGTAAGTGAAAACCCCGGCCGTGAAGAAAATGTGGTGTTTGCTATACCGGCAGAGTTACGCTGATGCCACCATCTGGTAAGTCTGCTGCGTCGTGTGGCTAGCAGGCTTAACATCGTCAGTTAACTCAGTGTAGTATGGTGAATAACTGATATTCGCCGGATAACCCGATGTCTCTGCAATGGGCTTTGCCAGCTTTAACGCTTCCTTATTTATGTCATGGCCGTTTTTTGTTGCGCTGCGCTGTTCTGGCGCAGGCCGTAGCAGTGGTTCTGGCATTCGCGCCCGGAATACATACAGATTTATGGCAGCGCCTTGGCTTAATCAGTTTATTTGTACATTGGGTAGCATTGCTTAGCACCTTGCTGCTGTGTTTGCTGCGCCACCGGCTGAACCGTTTATCGCCAGCCAGAATACTGCTTAGCTGCACCGGTATTTTCTTGTCATTGACTGTCATTGTCAGTTGCCTGGCCTTTACGGCTTTTGCCGGCAAGTCTGCTCAGTTTAGTCAGTCTTTGCCAACTTTTGTCTTAGGCAATGCTATGGTAGCGCTTATTGTTGCGATAATTGCTATGCAGTTTTTTATTATGCACAGCGAGCGTAGTTTGCAACTGCAGGCGCAGAGTAATGCCGAGTTCAACGCCTTGCAGGCGCGTATTCAACCACATTTTTTGTTTAACAGCCTGAACACTGCAGCTGAACTCATTCATGTTGACCCGAAAGCCGCAGAGCAAGCTTTATTGGATTTATCAGCATTGTTCCGCGCCGCTTTGCATGCCGGCGAAGTGGTGCTATTGGCCGATGAACTGACGCTGGCTAAACAGTATTTGTCTCTGGAGCAATGGCGGTTGGGAGAGCGCATGCAGGTACAGTGGTTGCAGCCGGAGAATATCGCTGATATTAAAGTTCCTGCGTTGACAATACAGCCCTTGCTTGAGAATGCTGTTCGTCACGGTATTGAAAGCTGCACGCAAAATGCCATTCTTAAAATCGATGTTGTGCAAACCAACCAGTCGGTCAGTATTATTGTTACTAACCCCTTTACTGTGCAAAACCGGGTACGCAAAAGTAATGGTATTGCACTTAACAATATTCGTCAGCGGTTACAGCTACATTATGGTGCGGCGGCACAACTAACACAAAGTGCTGTAGAAGGTGTGTTTCGTGTAAAACTGGTGCTGCCAGTGTCAGGACAGGTAAGTTAATGCGTATTTTAATTGTTGATGATGAGCCTTTAGCAAGATCCCGCCTTAAACGACTGCTTGGACAGTTTTCTGAGCATCAGTGTGTAGCGGAGGCTGAAAACGCATCAGAGGCTATAGAGCAGATATACAAGCTTCAGCCGGACCTGGTTTTGCTGGATATCGCCATGCCGGGCCAGGATGGCATCAGCCTTGGCTGTCAGATCAGGCAGTTACCGGTGCCGCCGGCAGTGGTTTTTGTTACCGCGCATCCACAACACGCGCTGGATGCTTATCAGGCCAGTCCTGCTGATTACTTATTAAAGCCGGTATCAGCCGATGGCCTGGCGTTGGCATTGAAAAAGGTTGGCGCCCTGACGCGGGCTCATCTTGATAAAACCGGCAACAACGAGGTGCTAATCAGTTATCAGCTTGGTAACCAGCAGCGCCAGACAAAGCTCAGTGACGTGTATTACTTTTGCGCAGACCAAAAGTATACCCGCATGGTTTTTGCCAAAGGCTCGGCCTTGCTGGATTTTAGCTTAACGCAGCTTGAGCAGCATTACCCCCAGATGTTGCTGAGAATACACCGGAATTGCCTGATTAACCGTGATCGGTTCCGGTCATTATTAACGCTGCCGGGTGGCAGTCACTATATCGTCCTGGATGGCATCGACGAAAAGCTCGAAGTCAGCCGTCGTGCGTTACCTGCAGTAAAACAGCAACTCGCGCTGGATTAACCGCTTATCGGCAGAAACTGCCTTTCATCCTGAAGTCATTCGTATTGTTTGTCAGCGCCTGATAGGTTTAAATTCCAGATATCTCTATCAGGCATTAAATTCAGGAATGTATATGAGCAGTTGTCCGAAACCAGCTAATAACTCTGCGGGTTTTACGTTAGTAGAGTTAATGGTCACTGTAGTGGTGTTATCTATCGTAATGCTGGTCGCGGTACCGTCGTTTAATTCTTTAGTACAGGGAAATCGTTTGACCGGGCAGGTAAATCAGTTCGTTGCTGCTTTGAATTTGGCGAAGGCGGAAGCTGTAAAGCGAAACCAAGCAGTGTTGTTTTGTCATTCGGCTGATGAGCTGAGTTGCTCGGAGCCACCCTCTGGCGGCTGGCAGGGGTGGATAGTCGGCGTGGCTCAGGCCAGACCAAACCCGGGTATTCAAGCTGGGAGTGTCATTGCTTCTGGGATGTTGTTGTCTGAACGTATCCAAATTATATCTGGTAACCAGATTACTCAATCTGATGGTGAAGTTCGTTTTCTTCCTCAGGGGTTAGTCCGTAATTCTGATGGAGCTCCTTTAAATTCTGCTCTTCGGGTATGTTTGAATATTAGCGATGAGATAGCAATCCGGGACATAGGCATAAGCTCTGGTGGGCAGGTTGATGTTACAAATAACACAAGTACAAGCTGTACATTACCGCCGGAGGTTCAGTAATGAAGAATATATCAATGAAAGGACAAAAAGGCGTGACCTTGCTGGAAGTATTGATCTCAGTGCTGGTGCTGGCGATTGGTATTCTTGGGGTAGCAGGTTTACAGTCTGTTAGTTTGCGAAGTACACATACTGCACATGAGAGAGCAATGGCGGTGGTACTGACAGAAACACTATTTGAAGTTATGAGAGTTGAAGCAAATGCTGCAAGGGCCGGTGCATTCAATATGTCGTGTGAGAGCCCGGTCGAGGGTACAGAGCAGTGGTTTACCGATGTCAGAAACGCGACTGATGGTGAAACATGTGCGGAAGTAGCATGGAACAATGGTATTTATCGGGTCACGATTGACTGGTCAGATAAACGTATGAATTCAAACTCTGTTGTCGTAATGGAGATGCGGCCGTGAGAATGATTATACGAGTTAAAGGTTTTTCTCTGGTTGAATTAATGATTGCCATGGTGCTGGGGCTGGTTCTGCTGGGGGGAGTGATTGGTGTATTTTTATCAAATCAAAATACAGCACGTGCAACAACAGATCTGTCAAACCTGCAAAACAGTGTTCGTTTAACATTTCAATTACTGTCACAAGACATTCGCAGTGCAGGTTTTGCTGGTTGTAATAATTCTCCTCGCGTCGTCAGCATTATTGAAGTGGGCGGTGCTACGCCGCAGTGGGCAAACTGGGTTGGTGGAATACAAGGTCTTGCTGCTGATGCACAAGGCAATGAATCCATAAGATTAATGTACGGTAGTGGCGTTAGTAACTCAGTTGTTACACATGCTCCACCGGTATTTACGTTAAGTGCCGCACCGAATCTCGCTGCAGGCGATATCGCTATGATATGCGACGATACACTCAGTTCTATATTTCAAGTGTCTGCTGTGGGCGCTACTACTCTCAGTCATGCAGCATCCGGTGCTGGGACACTAAACTGTACTGCCGATCTTGGTATCGATTTCCCTTTTGTGTGCGCTAATCCTCGTGGACGTTTTTTTGCCGCAGACTCAATGATCATGCGATTTGAGTCAGTTCGTTGGTTTGTTGCGCCAAGCTTAAGAAATAACGCTGTTAATGCATTATTTCGCGAATCTTTGGTTGCAGGGCAGGTTGTTGCGGAGGAAGTGCTTGCGGGGGTCGCCTCACTAAATTTTGCTTATCAGCTAGGTGGGCAAGCTTTTGGCCCGGTGCCATTTGATCCTGCGTTAGATATGGGCAATGTGGTTGCGGTTAATGTCACCGTGGTGCTTGACCAAGCTGCATTCACCAGCATTGAGCTAAGCGACGAGCAAAGAACGATAGAGTTCTTAGCCGCTGCTAGAAATAGGTTGTGAGGAAAAATGAGAAGTCTAAGATCTCAACATGGTGTAGCTCTTATCGTCAGTTTGTTGTTGCTACTGGCAATTACGATACTGACGATCTCTAGTATGCAACGCTCCACTACGCAGGAGCGTATGACTTCAAATCTGTATGAGAGGCAACTGGCAGTACAACAAATTGAGTCAGCGCTTCGAGCCGGAGAGCAACTGTTAACGGGGTTGATGCCAAACCCAGCTGCATCAGCTGGTGTGCTGCCGGGTTTTTATGGCTTGCCGGTAGTTGGTGAAGTCGACCGTTGGACAAATGCGGCAACGGTTTGGGTTGATGCTCCGGTAATTAATCAGAATATGGCGCCGCAAGCACAATACATTGTGGAATATATGGGAGATTGGCCATCACCGGCTAAACCTGACTGTGCCAGGGCAACCACTATCGAAACAGATTGTTTGTCACCCACTTTTCGTATTACCGCCCGTTCAGTACCTGCTAACGACAGGGCTCTGGTAGTAATGCAATCTATTTGGCGTTTGTAAGCGCGGGAGTATTAACATGTCGAACGGAAATAATTGGTTTTCCAAACTGATCGTTTTTTCATCCGGGCTTTATTTTGGTGTGGCTTGCGGGGTTGCAGCAGCAGATTTGACTATACCAGATGTACCACTGCAAACAGGTAGTGATGTGCCGGTAAACTTAATGTTCGTGCTGGACGACTCGGGTTCAATGGCCAGAAGCTACTTGCCTGATGGCATCAAGGGCGTCTGCGCAGATGGGTCAGATACGTCGAAACGAGCTCTCGGTAGGTCACCTGATTATAACAAAGCGTATTTCAATCCTGCGGAAACATATGTTGTGCCACCGCAAGCTAATGGAAATCCTTTTAGCACACCAACTTTTACTTCGGCATGGAAGGATGGTTACGCGAAGAGTGGATCGGTTAATTTAAAAACGAGCTTCAGAGCGACTTGGGAAAACTCGAGTGACTACTGTGGTTCTTCAGGTGAAGCTGATTACTATTTATATGATAAAACGCAATGTACGAGTAACGACCCGGAAGACTACCGGTGTTATAAGCGCTACAAAGTAGCCGACCAAAGTACAACAATTCAGAATAACTTCGCCATCTGGTATAGCTATTATCGAGACAGAAAAATGGCCGCAAGGGCCGGTATCGGTCGGGCATTTTCAACCTTGCCAGAATCGATGCGGGTTGGCTATGGGGCGATTAACAACAATCCGGTTAAGAGGGGGGTTCTGGCTTTTGCTGGAACACCAAGGTCAAACTTTTTTACTTGGTTGTATGGTGAAGGTGCCAGCGGTTCTACCCCACTACGTGGCGCCTTAAAAAAAGTTGGTGATTATTATAAAACAGATGAGCCCTATCTGACTGTGCCGACTGACGATAATAGTGGCTTGGTATCTTGCCGGCAGAACTTTGCAATATTGATGAGTGATGGTGGCTGGAATGAGTCAACTTCGCCTGGTGTAGGTAATAGTGATGGCGACGGCTACTCTAATACACTGGCTGATGTGGCTTATGAATATTGGAAAAAAGATTTAAGAGCTGATTTAAAAGATAATGTCCCTACGCCAACCGCCAGTGATGCGGACTGGCAGCATATGGTGACTTACACAGTTGGTCTGGGTGTTGAAGGTGACTTGGTATACAACACTGTTAAAAACTGGGAGCCAAATGCTTCCGGATGGACCAATCCCGGATGTAGTACCTGCGCAGATGATCCTGGTAAGGTCGACGATTTTATTCATGCTGCGGTAAACGGCAAAGGCGGCTTTTTCAGTGCCAAAAGTCCTACAGAATTTGCTACTGAGCTGACCGACACCCTGAAAAATCTGCAGCTAAGAACGGCTTCTGCAACGAACCTATCTGCTACTACCACTTCTTTGCAAGAAGATAATAGTGTGTTTCAGGCATCTTTTAATACCAAAAGCTGGACTGGCGATTTAGTCAGTAGGGACGTTGATGACTTAACCAAGGTGCAGTGGAGCGCGAACTTTCCGGTTTGGAACACGCGTAAGATCTATACCTCAAGAAATAATACGATGATTCCTTTTGCATGGGCGCAGTTAAACGGTTCGGAGCAAACCGTATTAGGTAGTGCTGATGTCGTAGACTATTTACGTGGAAACCGGAGTAAGGAAAAAACGACTGCTAACCCAGCAGGAATATTCCGCGAGAGGGTTTCGTTACTCGGTGATATCGCTCACTCATCTCCGCTGTATGTGGCTGCACCACAAAATCGTAATTATCAGCGGTATAACTGGACAGGTGCGTCAAGTTATGTGAAGTTTCTGAGCGATCATAAAAACAGGGCGCCCGTTATTTATATAGGCGCAAATGATGGCATGCTGCATGGCTTCAACGCTGATGCTGGCAGCGCCACGAAAGGCCAGGAAACTTTCGCTTATGTTCCGCGTAAGTTTGTCTCTTCAGGTTCTAAGTTAGCGACCTTCGCCAGTCTGGATTACGAACATAAGTTTTTTGTTGATGGCTCTCCTACTGTTAACGATGTATATATCAATGGTGCCTGGCGCAGTGTATTGATAACGACTTTAGGTCGAGGGGGCAATAGCATTATAGCGCTGGATGTGACAAATCCTGCTGATGTTAAACTACTATGGGATTTGACTGTACCGGAAATTGGCCTTGTGACGTCAAAACCTGTTATTACCAGATTGAACGGTGATCGGTGGGCTGCAGTTTTACCTTATGGTTACAACAACAGTACCGGGAAAAATGGCTTGCTGGTAATTGATATTGAAAAAGCTGCCTCTGAACCAGTAGTTAAAATAGAAACTCCAGCGTCATCGAATGGGCTAGGTCAGATTGAAGGATGGGACGCAAATGGTAACGGCAACACAGATTGGTTTTTTGCCGGTGATCTGAACGGCAATATCTGGAAGTTTGATCTGTCAGGAGCTTCAACATCGTCTTGGAAAGTTGATTATGGTAATACTCCGTTATTTATCGCGAAAGATAAATCTGGTAAAGCACAGCCGATTACAGGTGGATTAACACTAAGCAGTCACCCTGAAACAGCTCAGTTGTGGGTATTCTTCGGTACCGGTAAGTTCCTCGAAAGCGGTGATAGCATCAATTCAGATACCCAAAGTTGGTATGGAATTACCGACGGCAGTTTGATAGGTTCCCGCTCTCAACTAGTAGACCGAACAATGACGAATGTCAGCTACACGAATCCCGATACTGGAGAGGTGCGTGAAGGTAGAAGTGTTCCTATCGCTGGTGTAAATGATTTGAATGGTAAGCGTGGCTGGGTAATGGATCTGGTTGATGACCGTGAGCGGATAACATCAAAACCAAGGTTGGTAGGCTCAAATCTTGTTATGAATACCATTATCCCAGATGTAGACCTGTGTAACCCACTTGGCGACGGCTGGATTATGGCGATAGACCCATTCTCTGGTGGGCGGCTTAAATATCATTTCTTTGACTTATCGCGAGATGATAAGTTTGAAGATTCAGACGCATTGCCAGAGAACGTTGCTGCGAGCGGTGTTAAATTCCAAGGTATGCCTGGTGAACCTGTGTT
This sequence comes from Rheinheimera aquimaris, assembly GCF_020531985.1. Lineage (GTDB taxonomy): Bacteria > Pseudomonadota > Gammaproteobacteria > Enterobacterales > Alteromonadaceae > Alishewanella > Alishewanella aquimaris. Next base: position 286,557 of record NZ_JAJAVQ010000004.1, read on the forward strand.
TGTTGGTGACGAGATGCTGGTTGGCGACTCAAGGGTAGCAATTGACAAAGGGCGCGTTAATTTGCAGATAAAACGAGGGCGTTTGTCTTGGCGTGAGGTAATTAATCAATGAGTTTCATATCTAATAGAAAAAATGGATTTACCTTGGTTGAACTTATGATTGCGGTGGCTATAGTTGGTATCCTTGCCGCGATAGCGTTGCCGTCTTATCAGGCGTATGTGATCAGGTCGAATCGGGCCGCAGCAGCTGCTTGTCTGAACGAATTCGCGCAATTTATGGAGCGTAACTACACCCAGAATATGCGTTATAACCCTGCAGGTTTTGCACTGCCACAGTTGCAATGCGCGGAGCAACTGTCGGCAAGGTACCAATTTAGCTCGGTTGATGCAGCGCTAGGGCAGCGCACCTATACTTTACAAGCAGTGCCAACAACTCTCCAGCAGGACGACTGTGGCACTTTGACATTGAATCAAGCCGGACGAAAAGGTGCTAATGGTGGTTTTGACGCGGCAGTAGTGCGGCAATGTTGGTGATTTTTTAAATCCAAATTTGATTTATTGAAATAATGTTGTAACTTTAAGGTTAATTTTAACCTTTGGCATACGGATATGCGGTTACAACATGGATTTAGCTTAGTCGAAGTACTGGTTACTTTACTGATTTTAAAAGTTGGCTTACTTGGTGTCTTAGCTGCGCAGACATTTAGCTTACGCCAGTTGCAGGACGCCATTCAGCGTACTCAGGCCATAGCATTGAGCCATGGCTTGTTTAGTGAGGTTCGTGCTAATCCGCGTTTGGCAGTGATGCTAGGGCCACAAATAACCCGTCAATCTGAACTTCCTTCTGATCCCACATGTAATTTTGACCATGCCTGTACAGCCGAACAAGTTGCAGCTTCCCAACTGAATAGTTGGGCGCATAGCCTGCAAACATCAGCTGGCGCCAGTTTGCTTAACCCGGCTTTTTGTCTGCAACAACAAGCCGGGGCTTTATTGCTTGCGGTAAGTTGGCAGCAACGCGGCGTGATCTCTGCGGCTGTGACGGGTTGTGAAGCCGCAACAGGGCGCAGTGCTTTTGTCATCCTGGGCGGTGGGCAATAAGCATGAAGCACCACAGTGGGTTTACGTTAACCGAGCTAATGATAGCAATGTTGCTGGGCCTTTTATTGATGAGCATGGCAGTAACTGCCTTTAGTGTAGCCAGTCGCTCTGCCCGTCAAGCAAACCAACTGGCAGAGTTGCAGCAAAATGCGCAATTAGTCATGACGTTATTTCAAAATGAATTGGCGAATGTTGGCTTTTGGGGAGGGCGCTCAGATCCCTTAGCTGCGCTTGCTTTCCCTGTGCCAGCCGCACCGGCCGGAGATTGTGTTGAGCAACTGCTGGACAGTGGCAGCTTTCCTCAGCCAGCGCAGGATTTTGTCACTTTGTACGCGCAGACAACCGGTGCCGGGCGTCAACTGAACTGTATTTCCAACCCGCTACCGCAGACAGAATTATTGCAGCTAAAACGTCTTGTCGGGGCAAAGACTGAGCCGGGCGAGATGCGGCAGAACAGGTTTTATCTGGAAACAGACTGGCAGCACAGCAGATTCGTAGACGGCGGCAGCCCCATGCTGAACGAGCGTTATGGATATTTTCCCTATCAGCATCTGGTGTTCTATTTGCAGCAGCAACGGGTCGATGGCGCGACTATACCTGTATTGATGCGTAAACGGCTGACAAGAAACCAGGCCGGGAATGCGGTGATCAGTACTGATTCAGTGCTGGATGGCGTTGAGCGCATGCACTTTGAATTTGGCATAGATAGCGATTTTGATGGCAAGCTGAATTTTAACCTTGCAACCAGGCAAATGCCTGCAGAGTTGTGGTCGCAGCGCTCCGGCAGAATCGTGAGCCTTAAGTATCATATACTGTTGCGTGCCCGCGACCCCGATCAGCACTATGTTAATCAGCAGCGCTATGACATGGGGATTGAGCAGTTTGTGGCGCCTGGTGACCATTACCGGCGACTACTTATCAGCAGCAGTGTTTATTTTAATAATGCAGCGCTGTAGGAGCACAATATGACGCAGATGAAGGGGATGGTGCTGGTATTGGCACTGGTGTTTTTACTTGTCATGACATTACTGGTAACGGCCAGTTTGCTGATCAGCCAGCTCAGCTATAAAGCGGCTTTGGCGGGGCAGCAACAACTAAAGGTCTCTCAGCAAGCATTACAGCAACACTTCACTCAGGCTAACGCGCTGGCTGATGATAACGCCGAACCAACAGAGGTTATGGCGGACTGCCCGGCTCAGTATGCGGGTTGGTCTGCCGGCGCTTTGCGCTGTGAAGTATTTTATCTCAGCACTGATACGTATTCTGACAATCGCCAATTTTACGCGGGTTACAGCAGTATTATGCTGAAACAGCATTTGGCCGTGCAGGATAATTAATATGACACTGTCCAGATTGATTGCGGTTATCACCCTGTTGTTGCCGGGTATCAGTATTGGCTGTGACTTAAACGAACCGGGGCCGGTCGCGGCAACGTTGCCCTCATTGGCTGACGCGCAAAGTACCCGGCAAGTGCTGCTGAGTAATAATGTTGAGCTTCAGGTACCTGATGCAGATGGTGTGTTAAAAATGCACAGTGCCGAAAGCTTTGCATTACTTGGGCAGATATCAGAGTGGCCAACTTTTTCTGGTCAAATCAGCAGTATAAAAGCGCAGCCAGTGCTGTTAGACCTGGATTACGACGGGATTACGGATGCAGTCTATGTCGTCGATGTCAGTGGATTACTATGGTTTATCAGATTGAACCGCAGTGGTTTTTCTGAGCCAGTGCTGCTGGCTGATTTCAGCGAGACAGAGGCGGTGTTCCGCCAACCTTTGCAGCTGGTGCAAGTTTTGGCGCCTGATGGTTTGGGCGCCATGCGGCGGCACACCATGCTGTTAGTTACCGGGTCTGCTGCGCAAGGCGATATTCTGCTGGCGGTTAAGCATACTGAACAACGGGACACGCCCTGGCAAGTGACTGATTTAACTGACAGAACTGAGCTGGATGCTGATGAACCACGCTATGGCATAGCAGAGCAGCTATGGCAGCAAATTCAACAAGGTGGCGGTTGGTACGTAAAGCTTAATCAGCGGGTCATCGCTAAACCAGAAGTTTATGCTGGCGTAGTGTACCTTACCGGCGCTCAGCCTACTGCCGTCGGTGCAGACTGCTCTTTGACCGATGATGCGCAAAGCCAGTTGCACGCTTTTCATCTTCATCATGCAGGCCTGGTCTATAGCAGGCGTAACAGAGATATAACTCAACAGGAGCGGGGCAGTTTGATTTTAACTGAGAATGAGCAGGGAAGCCTGGTTCTTAGTCTGCAGCATGCCACACAACAGCAAACGCTACTCACTGAGCTGTTGGCTATTGATGCCAGCTGTGCTGATTGTGTAACAGCTGTTTATCATCAGCCCTTCCCACGTATTCTCAGACTGGCTACTTTTCAGGCTGAGCAGGATGCCCATTAAATGTTATTTGCGAAGAAATATGCCGGTTTTAGTCTGATCGAGTTGCTGGTAAGCCTTGCCATATTAGGCATTCTCGCTGCCATATGCTATCCGTCTTATCAGCAACATGTATTGCGAAGTTATCGTTCGCAAGCCATTACTCAGTTGTTTCAGCTTGCTAACGCACAGGAGCAGTATCTGGCTGATTATGGTAATTATGCTGCAGATTTGCAGGCACTTGGTTTACCTGCAGCTGGGCTGCGGTATAGGTTTGAGTTGACATTGACCGACAGTCGTCAGGGATATCTGTTGGCGGCGCAGGCACAAGGTTCACAGCGGGCGGATGCAGATTGTTTACTGTTTACTCTAAACCACATCGGGCAGCGAAATGCCGGACAGCCGCAAAGTCTGCACTGCTGGGAGTAGTCATTCAGGGCAGGGTGAGGCAATCTTATTTAACCTGTTTCGACCAGCCTGATTTACTGTAAGGGTATAATGCCATTTCGCATCTTCTTTTCCACAATAGATAAAAGTGCCATTCTCAAAACCATTCAAACTGCCATCCCGGCGAAATGTAATAGCATCGCGGTTGAATTTTAATTTGTGGGCAGTGCTGACGGAAGGCAACTCTTTGAGTAACTGCGTGCTGGCATCAGGATACTGCAATGTCAGCTGCACCGGGGCACTGTGCCATTGATCTGAACACGCTCCGTCAGCCATCGGGCAGACCCTTACTGGTAAGTTGCTGCTTGTGGCTGCAACGCGGGCATAAGCCAAATGTTGACTAAATTGACGGACATAGGCACTGGCACGTTGTTGGTCAATAAAAGCAGACATAGCCGGTACTGCAGTGGTGGCAAAAATAACCAGTATCGCCAGCGTCACCATTAATTCTGGAAAGCTGAAACCCTGTGATGATGTTGATGGCATACTATGCTTCCTGCAGAAAGGCTCCGACAAAAAGCATAGTTTATTTTAATTAAATGTAACTTTTATTTTAAATATAATTGTGGTTAATCGTAAATAGTGGGAATGGCCTGGCGCTTGTGCTGCGTTTTCAGATAAATGCCAATCAACTTATCACTAACTTCACTTTCTACCAGTTTACCCTCAAGAAAATCGTCTATTTGCTCGTAAGTCAGACCAAGTGCTGCTTCATCAGCTTTCTGTGGCGCCATACATTCTAAATCGGCTGTCGGGGTTTTTCCGACCAATACTTCAGGAGCACCAAGGGTTTTGCCAATCAACCGTACCTGACGTTTACTTAAACCAAACAATGGCGCCATGTCGCAGGCTCCATCCCCCCATTTAGTGTAAAAGCCAGTGATATTCTCAGCTGAATGATCAGTGCCCAATACCAAACCGCCGGTTAATGCGGCAATATGGTACTGAATAACCATGCGGGTACGGGCTTTAACATTGCCCTTAGCAAAATCAGCCTGAGCGTCAGATGCGGTGGCTAATCCCTGTGCCGCCATAGCACTCCAGGTTGCCTGATGAATTGCATCTGCGCCGGGCTGTACATTGACAGATAGCGCTTTAGAGGGGCGGATAAAATCGACTGCCTGTTGTGCTTCCGCCTCGTCTTTTTGGGTAGCATAAGGCAAGCGCACAGCGATAAACTGATAGTCCGCAGAAGTATGGTTTAACTCTTCGACAGCCAGTTGAGCTAAACGACCACACGTTGTCGAATCGATCCCGCCGCTGATGCCAAGCACAAGCGTTTTGAGGCCTGAAGCTGTCAGCCGTTGTTTAATAAAGTCTATGCGGCGGCGAATTTCGAACTGTGGGTCTATCTGCGGCAATACCCGCATTTCGGCGATAATCTGTGCTGCGTTCATCCTGTTTGGGCCTCTGCTGAAAATACAGGCCTATCTTACCGTGCTATACCCGTATCAGATCAAGTGATTGTTGGCGATTAACAGCTGAACAGTGCTTAGCCTTGTATTATACTGCAGCTTACTGCGCTGCTTAACAGACGGATATTACAATGAAAAAGATTGAAGCCATCATTAAACCTTTTAAGCTGGACGATGTGCGTGAAGCGCTTGCTGATATTAGTATCACCGGCATGACTGTGACTGAAGTAAAAGGCTTTGGCCGCCAAAAAGGCCACACAGAGCTTTACCGTGGTGCAGAGTATATGGTGGATTTTTTGCCGAAAGTGAAGTTGGAGATTGTGGTACCCGATGAACAGACAGAGCGTTGTATCGAAGCCATTATCAAGACGGCACAAACCGGCCGCATTGGCGACGGTAAGATTTTTGTGTTTGACGTTGAAAGGGTGATCCGTATCCGCACTGGCGAAGAAGATGAAGATGCGATATAACAGGTTAATAATTAATTAACAGAAAACGTTAAGGTTATGATTATTCTGCGGTCTTTGTTAGTTGTGTTCAGCGCCCCGCTATTGCTCACGGCCTGTGCAGTAAAACCTTCGGCTCCGTCCCGGGTAGAAGTGTCTGTACCTTACTCAGCAGCTATGGCTGATGCATCGGTTCAGGTTCCCTCTCTTGACGATATATTTGGCCTTACAGCACAGCAGCAAGCTGAATTCCTGCAGTATTTTAATTCGGCTGAAATGCAGGGCATACCGGGGCATCGCAGAGTATTTAAGTTTCTGGCGCAGTACTCTGCGGGCTTTAATTATCTGGGGAAAAATTACACTGCGCGGGAAGCTTATGCCAATAAAAGCGGTAACTGCATCTCTCTGGCGGTTCTGACCAAAGCCTTAGCGGATATAGCAGGGGTGCAAGCAGAATTTCAGACTATTATATCGGCGCCGGTTTTCAGCATGAAAAATGATTATATGCTGTCGTCAGATCATGTCCGCACTTTTCTGTACGATCCTGACTTTGTTCCTGAAAAGGGGGTTATTTACTTTGTTAAGCCGGCTATCATTGTCGATTATCTGCCTTCGTCGGGTGATCTAACCGGCCCCCGTATTTCGCAGCAGACGTTTATCGCTATGTTTTACCGCAATCTGGCAGCTGACTCGGTATTAGCAAAAAAGTATGATCAGGCGCTGGCTTTATTAAATGCCGCCCTTAAATATGATGCCCAGTACAGTAGCGTGATTAATCTGGTAGCGGTAGTACACCGGCGCATGCGACAGCCGGAGCTGGCTGAACAGTTTTATCAGTATGGCCTCAGTGTTGCGACAAATAAAGCAACACTGCTAAGCAACTACGCTTTACTAAAGCTAAGTACCGGGGACACTCTTCAGGCTGATGCAATGCTGCAATCGCTGCGTGAATCAGAAGAATACGATCCTTATCTGTGGTACTTAATGGGACAAACCGCAACAAAGCAGAAACAATATTCGCAAGCGGTAGCTTATTTTTCTAAAGCAGTCAGGCAGGCGCCTGATCTTCATCAGCTGCATTTAGAGCTGGCTGCCGCTCTATATCGTAATCATCAGCTTGATAAAGCTGGTGAAGTACTTGCTGCCGCTGCAGCGCTGGCGCCGACAGAGAGCACTCGCCAGCGTTATGATGCTAAGTTGCAGGCACTGAAGTTATATCAAAGCAGGCATTAAGGTGATACGCCGGTTCTGCTGTGTATTGTTATTTGTTGTACAGAATGCCTCAGGTCAATTATTGGAAGATATCCGCCAACTCAGCAGTGCAGACATGCAAGGCCGGGAAACGGGTTCTGCCGGTGCTGAAATGGCCCGGCACTTTATCAATCAGCGCTATCAGTCCTTAGGGCTTTCTTCGTTTAATGGGGGTTACCAGCAAGCCTTTTTATATGCCGGCTGGCAGGAAAAAACAGGCGTTAATATGCTGGCTTACCGGCAAGGATGCCGCTATCCGCAGCAGTACATTGTAGTCAGTGCACACTATGATCACCTCGGAAAAACAGGGCATAAAATATTCTTTGGCGCAGATGACAATGCGTCCGGGGTTGCAGCGCTGCTTGAACTTGCTGCCAGATTGTCAGAAGTGTGCCCGGCTTATTCCTATATTTTCCTGGCAACAGATGCTGAAGAAAATGGCCTCTACGGCAGCAAAGCTTTTGTGGCCAACCCGCCGGTTGAGCTAAGTAGCATCGTATTAAACCTGAACCTTGATATGATTGGGCGTGCTGGTAAGCGCGGCAGGCTGTATCTGACAGGGGCTAAGCGGTATCCTGCTTTAATGTCGCTGTTGGGCACTGAGTTTGGTAAGGTACAGTTTCTGTCTCACAGCGGACCGCCACGTACTATCCGCAGCAATACGCGCTATGACTGGCCAGAAGCCAGCGATCATGGCCCTTTTCACCGTGCTGGCATCCGCTATTTATTTTTTGGCGGTCACGAGCATCCTGATTACCATACCCCTGAAGACACCTGGCAAAAAATAGACCCTGATTTTCTGGCGATGGCCATGCAGGCCATCTGGCGCACTGCGCAATGGCTGGAACAACAGCCGCCAGCTGCTCTAAAAAGCCAGTAGTCATGGTTACCAGTTAAAACTAAGCTGATTTTTAACGTTATTAGTTTTATTCGCAACCGGCCGTTTTCGGCTGGCGTGGCGGATAAACACAGCCTGCTGTTGTTGTTGCCAGCGAAGATGATCCTGCTGCGTTAACCACTGACTTAATTTTGCTCTGGCGCTTTGCTGAGCCCGATGCAATTCAACCACCGGTGCCGGGTAATCAAGGCCTATCAGGCAGCCGTGTTGCTGTTGCATTGATAGCGGCATCAGCCAGGGGGTGTGGATCCAGCTGTCAGGCACTGAGCCAAGCTCTGGTAACCATTGCCTGATAAATAGCCCTCTGGCATCTTTTTGCTGGCTTTGTATTATCGGGTTATACATGCGGTTTGGGTTAATCCCTGTCGTACCTGCCTGCATCTGAATTTGCGGATAGTGGATACCAGGTTCGTAATCTATAAAGCATTGGGCCAGATGCAAAGCAACAGGCCGCCAATGCAGCCACAAATGATAACTTGCGAATGCGACCAGCATAGCGCGGGCACGAAAGTGCAGCCAGCCGGTGGCCAGCAGGCTACGCATTGCTGCATCAATTAGTGGATAGCCTGTCGTGCCGGTCTTCCAGGCGTGGAAATAAGCGGGGTTAAAATCTGTTTCACGCAGACCATCGAAGCCGCGGTGCATGTTAAAAAATTCAATAGCCGGTTCATCCTCCAGCTTTTGTATAAAGTGGCAATGCCAGCGCAACCGGCTGAAGAACGCTTGCAAACCTTGTATTTGCCGCGGCTTTTTTGTCGTTTTCATGGCCAGATAGCTTTGCTGTTGTAATTGTCGGAGGCTGAGCATGCCATAGCTAATAAAAGGACTAAGCCGGGAGCAGCTTTGTACCGCCTGTGCCGGTAGTGATATATGCTGGCGGTAGTCACTGCAGCGTGTGGCAAAAAAGCTGTTGCAAGTCTGTGTTGCGGCTGTAGCACTTTGCCACGATTGGCAAAGTGGCAGATCTGTCGTGCGGGTTGGCGCCAGCGCAGATAAGTTCCAGTTGGGCTGCACGATAAAGGGCAGCGAGCTGACAGTGGGCGTAACTGCAGATTTGAGCCAGTTGTCAGCCAGCGTAAACCAGTCATCACGGCTGCTTAACGGCCGGAATACAGCGAACTGGCGGTGTTGATGCCAGGGAATATTCAGGCTTAGCAATAAACGCTTTACGGCAAGATCGCGCTGGTAGGTCCATAGGTTACCTGTTTCTTCATGGCTATACACAGCACTGATACCATATTGCTGGCATAAGCGGCTAAGTACGGTTGTGGCTGGGCCCTTTGCGATTAATAGTGGCTGGCCAAGCGCCTGAAGTTTTGTATTTAACTGCATAAGCGCGGCAGATATAAATTGCCAGTGCCGTAACGACACATCACTTTGCTGCCAATAGTCAGGTTCAATAATATAAACCGGCAGTACTGCGCCATGGCGGGCAGCCTGATACAACGGTTGGTGATCATCAATTCGCAGATCTCGCTTAAACCAGACTAAAGCCGTCATAATGCCAGCACGCCCGTTATCGCATGAACAAAGCTGCCATCCGGGTCGTAAAGTTGTGCCTGCTTTTGCACATTAAAGTGGCGGGCCTGACTATTGCCGGTGCCGGCAATGTAAGCCCAATTACCCCAATTGCTGGCACAGTCATAATCCAGCAGGCGCTGTTCGAAGTAAGCTGCGCCCAGGCGCCAGTCAATACCTAAGTCGTGGATAAGATAACTGGCAACATTTTGTCTGCCACGGTTACTCATTAAACCGGTTTGATTTAACAGGGTCATATTGGCATCGATAAAGGCATTGCCGGTATTCGCACTGCACCAGTTACGAAAATGCTGTTGCTGGTCGGTGTTCAATACCGGCGCGGTGAAGTTGATTTGGCTCTGAATGCCGCCTTTGCTAAACCAGCGAGCGTCATATTTGCGGAATTGCCAACGGAAGAACTCGCGCCACAACAGCTCAAACTTCAGCCAGTAGGTTGAGTCATTTGCCAGGATTTGCTGCTCGAAACGTTCAATTTCGTGCCATAACCAGCGTACCGACAAGCTGCCCAGTGCCAGTGCAGAAGAACTAAAACTGGCATAGTGTTTTCCAATCAGCTGATTACGGCTGTCTTTGTAGTGCAAAATATGTCGCTGTTGCCAGATATAGTGCTTCAGGTGAGCCATGGCCGCGTCTTCGCTGGCTTTAAACTGCAGCTGGTGCGGTAGATACTGTTGTAGTAACTGAGTAAAGTCAGCATTGTAACGCGCTGTCTGAGCAGGTGTAAGCCAGGTGTCGTCCGGCATTGCAATGTCAACTGGGAGAGCAACCTGCAGCGATGGCTCGTATTGTTTACGAAAGGCGGTAAAGCTGTCTGGCAGTTTTGCCAACCCGGGATCTGACGTGGTACCGAGCAGGGAGTTGCAATCGAGCGTGGTGACACTGAGCTGCTGTGACAGCCTGGCTATTGCAGCGTATTCATAGGTCGCTACCGGCTTGGCGCAGTACAGGCGTGTTGCACCCAGTTGCTGAGCCAGTTTTAGCAGGCTCTGCGCCGTATCACCAAACAGGGTAATAAGGCCAATATTTCGCGCTGCCAGAGCATTGCTCAGTGAGCGGATAACGGATAGTTGTTGCTGCAGTCGTTGCAGGTTTGCGCGCTTGATACCATATTGCTGGGCGAAGAATGCATGCCGGTTTAACACTATAACAGCTGCTTTAGCGCTGCCGCCATCAGCAATATGCAACAAAGGGTTGTCGTGCAGTCGCAAGGTGTCATTTAACAGGATCAGACTCACACTCATAACTGCTCCAGCGTATCCAGTGTCTGAGCGGCTTTGGCCAGAATATGGGCTTTGTCTTCATCGCTACGTTTGTGCCAGTTTGCATATGCCAGCGCCAGACGCGGGTTGGCCGACAGCCGCTGCTGATTACGCTGCAAAAAGTCCCAGTACAGCGCATTAAACGGGCAGGCATCCTGCCCAGTGATGTTTTTTACGTTGTAACTGCAGTGTTTACAGTAGTTGCTCATCCGGTTGATGTAAGCGCCGCTTGCTGCATAAGGCTTTGACGCCAGCATGCCTCCATCAGCAAATAATGCCATGCCAAGGGTGTTGGGTAGTTCCACCCATTCATAGGCATCGGCATAAACGGCCAGATACCAGTCTGTCATTTCATCGACTGACAAGCCTGCCAGCAGGGCAAAGTTGCCGGTGATCATCAGTCGCTGAATATGGTGCGAGTAAGCATGATCAATAGTACTTTTTATCGCCTGTTGCATGCAGCGCATGCTGGTATTGCCATGCCAGTAATATCCGGGCAAAGCACGCTCCGCATGCAGGAAGTTATTTTGTTTGTAAGCCGGCATTTTCAGCCAGTAGAGGCCCCGTACGTATTCGCGCCAGCCTATTAACTGGCGGATAAAACCTTCAGCCGCATTTAGTGGTACCAACCCTTGCTGATAGGCCTGTTGTACTTTATTGCACATCCAGCGCACATCCAGTAAGCCACAGTTTAAATAGGCCGAACAGATACTGTGCTGTAAAAACGGTTGTTCAAGGCGCATGGCATCCTGATAATCACCAAATTGTGGCAGTTGCTGCTTTACAAAGTGTAAAAACGCCGCGCGAGCCTCTTTGCCTGTTACCGCATAGCTAAAATTGTCACTGCGGCCCATATTGGCTGCAAATTGCTGCTGCACCAGCTCAGCGACTTCAGCAGTAATGGCATCGGGCGCAAAGCTGAGCGGCGCATCAGGTTGTTGCTGTTCTGGCCAGGCTTTACGATTGTCGCTGTCGTAATTCCATTTGCCCCCTTCGGGTTTATCACCTTGCATCAGTAAGCCGGTATAACGGCGCATATCGCGGTAAAAATACTCCATTCTGAGCTGTTTTTTACCCTTGGCCCATCTGGCAAAGCGAGCCAGATCGCAGATGAAGCGGTCGTCGCCGAGGATCGTCACTGGCACAGTTAACAGCTGCTGCCAGCTGAGAATTTCCTGTTGCAACCGATATTCACCGCATTCAGTAATGATGACTGTCGTTACAGCAGGATGCTGCGCCAGCACATGTAGCACAGCATCTGTCATGCTGATAATTTCGGCAATATCGCCATATTTGATGTAACACACTTGGTATCCCTGCTGCTGCAAGGTTGCCGCAAAGTGGCGCATGGCGCTGAACAGTAAGATGATTTTGTGCTTGTGATGCTTCACATAGCTAGCTTCCTGGCCTACTTCGGCCAGCATAATAATGTCATCTGGCAGCAGCTGCTGCAGGCTGGCTAACGCCGGGCTTAACTGGTCACCCAATACGACTATCAGTCTTGGCATGATATACACTGTATGCAGTTTAATGCAGGCTGTTACGGACAGTGGGCGGGCAGGGATCAGTATGTAGCGTCGCAGCGAAACTTTGTGTTATGTTATAACAATTGCAGATTTGCTCACCGGAGACACAAATGAAGTGCAAAACCCTGATACTAGGTATGATGCTTTCGGCACTGCCGCTTACTGCATTCGGCCATACCGATGCTGAAGAACATCAACATGATCACGCCGCTGACGAGTTCACGACTTTGGGCAGCCATGTGCATGGTAAGGCGCTTTTAACGCTGGTACTGGAAGGCAATGAGATGCAGCTGGCATTTGAATCTGCCGCGCAAAGTGTTATTGGGTTTGAGCACAAACCTGCAACTGCTGAACAAAAACAGGAAGTTGCAGCAGCCATTGCCGTTTTTAACCAGGCAGACTGGTTTAGTGTTAATCAGGATGCGAATTGTGAACTGGCGCAGGCTGATGCCAGTACTGATCTGACCGAGCCTCACGCCAACGAAGGCCATGCCGATTTTTATGCTAATTATCTGTTATTGTGCCAGCGTCCGGCCCGGTTAAATCAATTGCAACTGCATGTTTTTAGTTTGCTACCGACGTTGGAGCATATCGAGGTGCAGTGGATTATCAACGGGCGCCAGGGGGCGATAGAAGCAACCTTACAAAACAGTACTGTGACTTTCTGAACCGGATAAAAAACGGCAGCCAGAGCTGCCGTTCATGCATTACAGGGGGCTTAGTAGGTATATTCTTCTACACTGTCAGCTTTCAGGCTGTATGCGGCCTGGCCTAAATCGTGAGTCATCACTTCTGTTGTTAAGGTACCGCTTATCCAAAATGGCGAGTAAATCATGTCGGCTTTTAAGTTCTTGGCACCGCTTACAAAAATCATTTGATTTGGCGGTGGTGGTGGCACGTGAATACATGCCCCGAAATAAGGCACCAGGAAGAAACTGGTAACATTTTGCTCGCTGTCAAATTCCAGCGGTACAATAAAACCCGGCACCCGGATTTTGGTATTGTTATATTTTTCAACCACCTTGGCTGACTTCAGTATTTGCTGCCACTGCTTCGCTGCCGGGTCATCGCCTTGATAATTATCATCGAAAGGTGATGGCTGGCTGTAATCATGTTGTACTTCCGGCATTTGCTGCAGCGCTTTTAAATCTTCTTCCGGCATTAAATCGGTCCACTCAATGGTAACCGCTTCGCTGGCCTGCAGCGGGCTGGAAAATAGCATGGCCGAACAACTTGCGACCAGTGTCATATATAACGCAACAGATAACGTCCGTAGCATTGGAGCTTGCTCCCCTAAGTTGGCATAATGGCAAAAAACGTTCACATCATAACATGACACTGAGTACGCCTGTGACTGACAAGCCGAAAATTCCTGCCATTGACCTCAAACAGCTTAAGTTCCATTACCGTCCCGGCGGCTGGCAGTTAGAACTGCCTGAACTGACATTGCATAGCGGCCAACATTTATTTGTGCGCGGCGCTTCTGGCAGCGGCAAAACGACCTTGCTGAACTTGTTGTGCGGTATCACCAGGCCGGTCAGTGGTGAGCTGTTTATCAGCGGGCATGCTTTACATAAATTGTCCGGTGGTGCCCGCGATAGCTTGCGGGCTAAGCATATAGGTGTGGTGTTTCAACAACTGAACCTTATTCCTTATCTGTCTGTGCTGGATAACACCTTACTGAGTAGTCATTTTGCCGGGCAAAATAAGGCTGAAGCACTAAGCAGGGCTGAACAGTTGTTACAGCGCCTTAGCCTGCAGCAATCATTGTGGCAGCAGCCGGCATCAGAACTTAGTGTAGGCCAACAGCAGCGCGTAGCAATAGCAAGGGCATTGTTGCCACGGCCAACTTTACTGATTGCCGATGAGCCTACATCGGCACTGGACAGCGACAACCGCGATGCGTTTATGCGGGTGATGCTGGCAGAGGCCGATGCGAACAACTGTACTGTGGTATTTGTCAGCCATGATAAGAGCCTGCAGCAGTATTTCCACTATCAGTTGGATATGCTGCAGCTGAAACAGGGAGTTCAGCCATGTTAATGAAGTTGGCCAGGCTTAGCCTGTGGAATCGTCGTGGCACTGTATTGATGACCTGGCTGTCACTGACGATCAGTATCGCGTTGCTGCTCGGTATCGATCATTTACGTACTGAAGCCAAAAATAGCTTCACCAGCACGGTATCGGGTACAGATCTGATTGTAGGTGCCCGAGCCGGGCAGCTTAATCTGTTGCTGTATTCTGTATTTCGCATAGGCAACGCCACGGCCAATATCAGCTGGCCAAGTTATCAGCGCATTATCAAGCACCCGCAAATTGCGTGGAGTATTCCGATATCGCTGGGTGATTCACACCGTGGTTACCGGGTAATGGGCACCAGCGGCGAGTATTTTCAGTACTACCGTTATGCCAACAGCCAGCCTTTGGTGCTAAAAGAGGGGACGGCGTTTTCTGGCGTATTTGAAACCGTGCTCGGTGCCGATGTAGCGCAGAAACTAGGCTACACGCTTGGCCAGCAAATTGAACTGTCGCATGGCGTGGGCGCTGTCAGTTTTAGCCAGCATAAAGATAAACCCTTTACTGTGGTCGGCATCTTAGCCAGAACCGGTACGCCGGTCGACCAGACGGTGCATGTCAGCCTGGAAGCGATAGAAGCTATTCACCTTGACTGGCAGCAGGGCGCACCAATGCCCGGGCGGCAGCTTAATGCGGCACAGGCGCTGGCACAGGATCTAACTCCTAAGTCGATTACCGCTTTTATGGTCGGGCTAAAATCGCGGATGGCAACGTTCACGTTACAGCGGCAAATCAATGAATACAAAAATGAACCCCTGACCGCTATTTTACCGGGCGTAGCCCTGGCTGAGCTGTGGCAAATGCTGGGTATGGTTGAAAACCTGTTATTAGTCATTAGCTTGCTGGTACTAATGGCTGCGCTGGTTGGCATGATAACTACACTGCTGGCGTCCATGAAACAGCGGCAGCGGGAAATGGCCGTGCTGCGGGCCGCCGGTGCACATCCCTGGTATTTATTTGTGCTGGTACAGCTGGAAGTGCTGTTGGTAACAGTGGTGTCTATGCTCTCTGCCGCTGCGCTGTTATTTGTCAGTCTGGTAGTGTTACAGGATAAACTTGCGGCAGATTATGGTTTGTTTGTCGGGCTGAATATTATCCGGCTGAATACGCTGTACTGGGCGGGCGCTATTGTGCTGCTGTCTGCGTTGCTGGCTATGGTACCCGGAGTGCTGGCTTACCGTAAAACACTGTCTGATGGTCTTACGGTCAGGCTGTAACCAGTGTAACAGGCAGAGTCAGGCTGACTGTACACCCTTTATCGGTGTTAAACAGTCTTACCTCGCCCTGTAACAGATGCGAAACCAGATTAAACACCAGCGTTAAACCCAGACCTTTGGCACCATCACTGCGACGGGTCGTAAAAAACGGTTCAAAGGCGCGGGTGAGTTCATCCTCAGTCATGCCCCGGCCGTTATCTGCCACATCCAGTTGCCAGCTATGTTTATTCAGACTTGCGCTTATCACTATTTGTCTTGGTTCCGGGGTATCAAACGCATGAATACAGGCGTTTTCAATCAAGCGTGTTAGCACTGTTGCCAACGGGCTGGCATAGCTTTGCACTTCGATGTCTTCCGGCACCTGCAGCTCAGCCTGTACCTGGTATTGCTGTAACACAGACGCCATGCTGGTTAACACCTGTGGAATAAAGCGGCTCAGCTGCAGCCATTCCGCCTGCTGTTCTGTGCCGGTGGTGGCCGTTTGTTTAAAACTGTTGACCAGGTCAACAGCGCGCTGCAGGTTGGCATTAACCATAGTAATGCTGTGCTTTATTGTACTGCCACTCTGGCTGAACTGTTGACGCGTTAACTGATTGGCATGAAAGAGCTGTTCCAGTTCGAGTAAAGTTGCCTGAGCGTGGCTGTTGGCTGTTACTGCGACGCCAAGTGGGGTGTTAATCTCGTGTGCAATGCCGCTGACTAACCGGCCCAGGCTGGCCATCTTTTCCACTTCAATCAACCGGTGCTGTGTCTGTTGTAATTGCTCCAGCGACTGCGTCAGCTCCTGCGTGCGCTGACTGATAATCTGCTCCAGTGAGCTGTTCAGTTGCTCGAGCTCAGTCTGGTAACGTATACGCTCAGAAGCACTGAGTGCCCGGCCATAAATATCAGCCAGAAAGCCGGCAAAAACGACTTCATCATCGCGCCATTTTTTTGTGACGCGGTGCTCAATGCAGATAATACCCACCATTTCACCATGGTGGCGGATCGGTGTGTCCAGCATGGAAAAAATCTGTAACGGGGTAAGGTAGTCTATCGAAAACTCGCTGGTATACGGGTGCGTATGCGCATCCTCGGCGACGATATTTCGCTCTTCATCCAGTGCAGCAAAGTACCGTGGAAAATTATGCCGGGTAAGGGTAATGTCCGGTTCTGCCAGATGTGTTTCGCAATCGAGCAGATAGGTACAATGCATTTGCGAATGATCGTCTGACAATAGCCAGACACTTGCTCTGTCGGTGCCTAGTGCCTGATTTATTGCACTCAGAATAACCCGATTGCTGGCCATTAAATCGCCTTTATCAATATCAGGATTGCGGCTGATTTGTGAAAGAATGTGCTGTAAATTAGCAAGCATCGGTAGTGTCAGTGCCCCACATTACGTTCTGGCAGATTTTGCATCTGTGAAAGCAAATGTATAGCATCTAATAACGGTAAGTGCGAAATTTTATTGAGTTTTTTCATTATGTTGGCGCGGATAAGATAACTGGCTATACTACGCGCTTTAACACATACCGAGAATGTTATGCAGCTGTTTTTAGTCTATATCGGTGGTACTGCGCCAGGCGCAAATATTGAGCTGCACGATGTACGCTTCGTCGCCGCAGATAAAATAGAGGATACCTATCCGCTGCTGTGTCAGCAGTGGTTTGGCACCATCAAAGGGCTGCACGTAGACAGCTACATGCAGGTAAAACATATTGACGGTTACAGTGTCAGCTTACACAGCACGCCACAGCACAGTGAGCAGAAATTGTTTTTCGTCAACTTTGGCGGATACTACCCGGATAAAATTGCCGAACAGCACGAATTCATGTTGTGTGTGGCGGCCAGTAACGTTGAGGCAAAAGTCAGAGCAAAACAGTGCCTGTTGACCGATGCGGACAGCCAGCATAAAGACGACCTGCTGGAATTAGATGATTGCTTTGCGCTGGAGCAGTTACAGGGACTCTACATCCACCTGACGCCATCCGGCCAGAGCCAGCCAATGCGGCCTGACTGGTCTGGCTATCAGGTGATAGGTTAACGCACAGCCGGTTGGTCAGGCGCGCTGTAGCACAGTGTCATCTGTGGCCGGTTGCTGTTATCAAAAAGCTGCTTTTCCAGCAAGGCACGTAGCTGCAGATATTCCGGGCTTAAGCTGGCATTGGTGGTGCGTGCATCAAGGTAATAGGGCGCCCTGATGCCGTTGAACGCTATCGGTTCGCCTATCTGTATAAAATGCAGGCCCACCCGGCGCAGGGCGCGGGCAAGCGCCGGTTCTATCATCACATAGGTATGTATCCGTCCGGCGCGTAAACACAATATCTGCGCGGTCAGATACAGCGCCACCGCAACCAGCTTACTGCAAGCCCGTTCAAGTGAGGGTTGCCCGCTGAGCACCCGGCAGCGTATGGCTGCAGGCACCGCCAGACGCGATATTTCACAGATATGCTGACGGCTGAAATTAGCCGGTGCCAGTACGGTATTGGTAAAATTGCCGGCAAAATAATGCTCTATCGGTAACAGCTCATTTTTAAACTGCGATGTTACGATGCGCACTGTACCTGCCAATGAACCACTTAATACATGTTTTACCGCGACATGCATGGCGCGTTCATCATAACCGTCATACTCCAGTGCATCGGCCCGTTCGGGTTCAAACTGCAGTTCTTCGCAGTAAACCTGATGTCTAAGCTGATAAGTAGCCTGGCGTAACGGCTCGGTATTGGCCTGAACGGCGCGGAAGTATTCCGGAAAATGGTGTGAAAGTGAATGTGCTGTATGCTCAGGCTGCGCTGCGCAGGTAGGATCTGTCGCAATAGCGGCCGAGCTGGCTACAGATTGTAAGCTCATTTAGCGCCCCAAAGATCTAAGCTGCTGTGTTATCAGCAGGCGGTTTGGCATTAATATTTATAGTGCGCCTGACTAAGCCAATCCTTGGGTTTGTAAGCTGATACTCATCAGAAGTATCACAGGCGCAAATACTATGCGGGGGAATTGCGGTGGGGTCAAACGTCTGGATAGCCAGATTTCCCTATAGCAGAACCAAGCTGGGCTAACAGTTTGATTTTAATCCAGGAAAAAAATTTCTTTTTTTAACGATTGTAACTGAGTGTTATTCAGCTGCTGTTAATCTGTTATATTGGCTTTTTTATCAGATAGCGTAGCCTGGCCGGCAGAACATTGCTCAAGTTGCTGAATATCAAGCTGAACTTGTCTGGCGAGCTGTCTTAACTGAATAAGCCGCTCATCACTTAGTGAAATTTGACAGCGCAGCGCCGCCATCACACTGGCAACCTGTATTTGCAGCGCTTTGCCACTGGCCGTTAACACCACATGTTTTACTCTTTCATCCTGCTTTGACGCTATACGTTGCAGCCAGCCTTTTTGTTCCAGCTTTTTCACCAGTGGCGTTAACGCGCCGGAGTCAAAAAGGGTTTTGCTGCTTAACTCACCTAAGCTGATATTGTCTTGCTGCCATAGCGCCAGCATTACAACATATTGCGGGTAGGTTAAATCAAATGGCTGCAGCAAGGGCCGGTACAGTCTGACCACGGCATTTGACGCACTGTATAAGGCAAAACATAGCTGCTGTTCTAACGGTAAAGTGTGTTTCATCGGCTTTTTCCGTATTATTTTCAGCTAGTGTAACAAACTTAAGCTACACCCTTATAGTGCCGCTGAATATAGAATAGCTATTTTTGTTATATGCAAATATCTTGCATGCAAGATTAATTGAGGCTACTATGTACTCGTTCTCTGAATACAACGCTCTCTGATAATCAACTTAACTGAGGAAACGATGATGGATATTCTTTACAAAGCAGTAGTAACGTCAACCGGTGGTCGTGATGGCGCCGCTAAATCTAACGATGGCTTGCTGGATGTGAAACTGGCTGCTCCAAAAGAGCTGGGCGGTGGCGGTGGTGCGACTAACCCTGAGCAATTATTTGCTGCTGGCTATTCAGCCTGTTTTATCGGTGCACTGAAATTTGTTGCCGGTAGCGAGAAAGTTGCTTTGCCAAAAGATCTGAGCCTGCGCGCAGAAGTGGGAATTGGCAAAATTGAAGGTGGTTTTGGCCTGGATGTCGATTTATTCATCAACCTGCCAGGTATGGATAAAGCAGCAGCAGAAGCACTGGTAAATAAAGCACACCATGTTTGCCCATACTCAAATGCAACCCGCGGCAACGTTGATGTACGTTTACATGTAAACGTGTAAAACGCTTGTTGCTGTATAAGCCGGCCTTGGTGCCGGCTTTTTGCTTTTTTAACCGTGCTACTATGCCTTTTCGCTAGCTGCAGGCTGCACAAAACGGCTTAGCAGCGCCGGTAGTATGGTTAAATCGGCTGCCAGCGCCATCAGCATGGCTGCTGCTGTCAGTAAGCCAAAGTAAACACTGGGCAAGAAGCTGGAAAAGCCAAAAATAGCAAAGCCTGCCGCAATTACCGTAGACGTAAACAGCATGGCAATGCCGGTATGGGCAAAGCTATTTTGCAACGCCTGGCCCCGCGGTGCTTTAAGATAGTTGTGCACGAAATGAATGGTGTCATCCACGGCGATACCCATCGCAATCGCCGCTATGGTAATGGTCATAATATCCAGCGGTATGCCAAGCCAGCCAATCAGTCCGAGTATGCCAAGTGTCGTACACACATTCGGTATCAGTGCAATAACAGCAATTTTCACGCTACGGAAAATCAGCAACAGTAGTATCGCCATGGCTAAGTAAACCAGCCCCAGCGTTTTAATTTGCGAATCGAATAAACGCGACAGTATGTCCTGATACAACACAAACAAATTGGTCAGGCTGTATTGCTGCGGCGTAAGCCCAACACTTTGTAAATCCTGGTTCAGCTGTTGCATCAGCTGCTCGCGGTCTAGCCCGGCGGTGGTATCCTGAATGCGGGTTGAAATGCGGGCTTGCAGCGGTTTATCTGACAGATAGGCGCCCACCAACTGGCTGGCGACCTTCTCGTCCAGCAGACGGTAAATTGAATTCAGTTCATATTCTGTCAGCGGTTTGTCGTCATTAAGCTGCCGGGCCAGGGTGGTAAAGTTAACCAGTGAAGTGACATTGCCGCTGGCCGCAAAGGCTGCTACCGCAGCATGTGCCACATGCAGCTGATTAAATTGTTTGGCACTTAACAGCAGGTTACTGTCGCTGTCTTCCGGTTGCAGGTTAATCACAATATCCAGCGGTGTTGAGCCGCCAAATTCCTGATCAATAAACCTAAGTTCCTGATACATCTGCGTATCGCTGGCAAAATAATTAATAAAGCTGTTCTCAACATTAAGCCGCATCAGCCCTGGCAACAGCAGTGAAAAAAGCAGCAGCACCATGACTATACAGGCCCAGGGCGCACGCTCTACCAGGCGTCGGGTAGCTTGTAAACCGGCAGTGATAAAAGCAAAATCGTCTGTTTCGGTGTTGGCTTTTAGCAGGCTCAGCAGGGCAGGAAACAATAGCAGGCTGACGCTCATGGTGATCAGCATGGCTATCAGCATCATAAAACCAAACGCGACCACGGGCTGAATGCCGCTGAAGATCAATGAACCAAAACCAACCGAGGTGGTTATTGTGGCATAAAAACACGGTGCCAGCTTTTGTTGCAGGGTGCTGATAATACGCTGCTGCTGGCTGTGATCCGGGTTATTGCGTGCTACCTCACGATACGTGGCAATAAGGTGGATCATTACCGCCAGCGTCAGAATAAGTTGTAGCGCAATAAAATTGGCCGATATAACAGTGGCGCGAATATCCAGCACGGCAAACAAACCCAGTGTCAGCCAGACGCTGGCTGCGCATGCCAGAAGCGGAAACAGCACCCAGCGGATACTGCGGTATAACAGCAGTAACAGCACCGCAATAATGCCGGTGATGGCACTGCCAAATACAGTCAGATCGCTTGAGATAATATCGACCAGATGTTGCGCTACTACATAGGCGCCTCCGGTAAAGGTTTCAGCCTGCTGCGCTACCTGCTGGTTAATGTGGCTAATTTGCTGAAGCTCCTGCTGGCGCTGTTTAACCAAAGCCTGGCGTAACGGGGCGGCTTGCTGTTGCAGCTGCTCCAGTTGTTGTTCTTCGTCAGCGGTCAATGGCCGCTGCAGGCTGTTTTGCTGCACCGCCAGGATTTCCTGCTCCAGTGCGCTAAGCTCAGGGTCGGGTTTAAATACAATTTGTAGCGCAGTTGCGGTTTGCGCTTTATTGATCAGCAGGTCGGTAAAGATAGGGTGGTCAGACAGCATTTGTTGCATCTGCTGCGGTGAAAACTGCTGTTTTTGCCAGGTGAGCTCTGTAACATCGGCGTCTGACGTTAGTACCGAGGCATCGCTAAGCAGCGGCACTGTCAGAATGGACGTCACGCTTTGTACCCTGGATAACGCCAGGTATTGCTCGCGTAGCCAGGTCAGATCAGTAAAGGTGGTGTTACTGAAAATTTCACCGTTGCGTGGTTTATATGCCACCAGAATAAACTCATCGGGCGAAAAGCGCTGATTGGCCTGCTGGGTTTTAATGTACAGCGCATTGTTTTTGACCAGCAAGGTATCAGCTGAAGCATCAATGCGAAACTGCGGCACAAACACTGCCGCAGCAGCAAGTAAAACGGCAAACAGCAGCAAAATGGCAATACGCAGCTGTAATATGCGCTGTGCCAGCCAGTTGCTTACCGGCGTGTTACTGCTGTGGCTGGCTGAAGTGGTCATCGCGCTTTACTCCCTGTAAAAACTGATTACGAAAATACAGATAAGGATCCTCTGCCTGGCGGTAAAGCTCTTCATATACCCGGGCGCGGTCGCTAAAGCTGTCAACAGCATCTACCCCTTGCAAATAATAGGTGTCCGGCGGGTTGGTTACCTGGCCAATCGGGTCGAGCAGGTATTCGCTGACAACCGAGGTTGAGCCGCGCACATTGTTTTGCCCCAGAATAGGCAGCACCAGATAAGGCCCAGGCGCGACACCATAACCGGCTAAGGTATCGGCTATCGACTGCTTAGCTTCTGGTAAATCAAACCAGGCGGTTGCCGGGTCAAATAAGCCCAAAATACCAATGGTGGTGTTAATCAGAAAACGGCCAAGGTTAGTACCGGCGTCTTTTAGCTCACCTGCTGCCAGGTTGTTAAGCATGCTCAGAGGCTCACGTATATTGCTAAACGCATTACCTATTTTGTCCCGCACCGGTGCCGGCGTTATGTATTCATAGCCTTTTGCCAGTGGAATAAGCGCATAGGTATAGGTGAAGTGGTTAAAGGCAAAGGTGCCACGGTTCCAGCCTTCCAGCGGGTCGTTGTATTGCTGCGCCTGCTCTTCGCCTGTCGCCGGGGCGCGCTCTGCCATATCAACTACGGTGGGCTCAATTTCAATCTTGCCCTGCGAGGTTTCAATAGTGGCGGTTTTACCACTGCTTAACTGTTCGCTGGCGGTAAGCTCTGCGTTGGCACTATCATCAGTGCTCTGGCTGGTTATCGGTGCCGGGGTATCTTCAGGCGGTGTCTGGGGCTGGCTGGCACAGCCGCTTAACAGCAACAGCAGTATCAGGCTAAGCGTGGTATTAGATGTCATAGAGTGCTCCAACGCAGCTAATTAACTGCATTTAGTGTTTATTCTGTTTATCTGAAGCTGCTTTTTTATCGCTGCTGTTAGCAGCGGCTTTATCTTTATCGTCAGATGTCACTGACGTGAAATCAATAATATCCTCCACCCGCATCTGGTAAGCCTTTATAAAAGCGTTGTAGAACAGCCCACCTATCGCTTTTAATACTGAGGTATCCGGTGAACTAATATCACCCTGTATCGGGATCCTTGTCGCTATCAGCTTCTCATCGTCATTTTCAAACAGCTCGGCCAGTGCCGCAGACAGTGCCTCAATAAACAGCTGTAGGGGGTTATCGTCGCCTTTTATCACATCGTTAACCACATCTTCTTTCCAGGAGAACACTTCAAGCTGATAAATGCCAGCCTTAACATAGCCATTCACCTGGCCTTTATCACTGGCCAGTTCGGCTGCCAGCTCAAACTCACCGGCTTCAACATCAAAAGGGGCATAAATTTTTACAATGCTATCAGTTACTTTTGTAGGTAGCTTTTCCATTTGCATATTGATGTCAAAACTGGGCTTTTTCACGTTAGGGTTAAACTTGCCGCGGATAAAAAACGGTGCGCTGCCGCCTACAGTTCCTTCAAGGTCGATGTCGGTTAGCAGCTCAGACTCGGCGTCATTATGTAAATTACGTACCTCGCCCTGTACGTCGCTTAAAATCAGCTCGCCCAGCACATCTTTGGCAATGGCGTTAAACTCAATACGGCCGTCATACAGCGACAGCTTATCGATAGAAAACAGCGTTAAGTCATTCGCCAGGCCAATCCAGGTACGCTCATCCAGCACGGCATCTTCGGTAATATCGGTTTGGTCGGTGCGGTCCAGTGCCATTATTACCGGTTTATAAAACTCCATCGTGGTAACTATTTCACCTTTTAGCAGCTTGGCCCACGACAGCTGTAAACTCAGGCGCTCGGTAGAAAACAGCGGCAGCTTGCCTTTGTCATTGTGCTGAAAAATTTCGATTTGCTTTATATCGTAACCACCGCGCCACAATGCTAAATCGATATCCTGCACATGGCCGCTAATACCCTGCTGGCGCTGCAGCAGTGAATTGACGTACCACACCATGGCTTCAGGCGCAGCGATGCGCGCTACCAGTGAAAGCAGTAAAATGGCGATGGTTATTTTGACCGGTTTGTTTAATGTCATGCTGTTGTTATGCCCTGACTAATGCGCCGCTATTGGCTTGCAGCTTATTCAGACTACGCAGCAAAGATCATTCCAGTTGTAGGCCGATTTTAAGCTTTTGAAATATATTGATTTTATCTGGGTTGGGGCAGGGCGTAGCGCTAAAGTATTGTAGCAGTGGGCTATTTTTACCCACCGGCTATGTAAAACTGACATAGTGCTGGCAGGCATAAAAACAAAAGGCCAGCATTACTGCTGGCCTTTGCTAGGTGGTGGAGCTGGCGGGAGTTGAACCCGCGTCCGAAAAACCTACATCGTCGGTACTACATGCTTAGCACATTCATTTAGTTAACCCTATGAGCGCCGAATGGCAGGCTATCGTCGGGCGAGCCTGATTGGTTTTAACGTTTTGTCTCCAGGCGAAGACGCGACGCGATCCTGTTAGGGGTGATCTTCCAGAGTCTCAGCTTACAGGCATGCGTGAGGGGAAGAGCTATCTACTGCTTATTAGGCAGCGATTGCGTAAGTTTCGTCGTTTGCGACTATTTAATTGAGGCTTTTTTACGAGGCCTACCTCACCTCGGCATGCACCTAAGAGTTCGTGAATCCCGTCGAATCCAGAATCAGCCCCGAATTCTGTGGTGTTACACTTACACTTCAGTGTTTGGCTATTGTACGCAGCTCACTGTGGTTACACAAGCTAGCATTGTCTGATAGCACATTTTAACGACATAACCTTAGATGGGGTTATGCCGATAAAGTTTCAAGGGCACTCAGCGTTTAGAGTGCTTCATCATCCGTTCTTTTTCGCGTGACCAGTCTCTGTCTTTAATATCATCACGCTTATCAAAGCTTTTCTTACCCTTCGCCAGATGAAACTCCAGTTTTACCCAACAGGCTTTCCAATACATAGCCGTGGCAACCAGCGTATAGCCTTCGCGCTCTTTCAAACCAATCAGCTTGTTAAGCTCGCGTTTGTGCAACAGCAGTTTACGGCTGCGCTCTGGGTCACATACCACGTGGGTTGAAGCGCTGTTTAATGGCTGAATTTGTGCACCCAGCAAAAAGGCTTCGCCGTGGTGCAAAATAACGTAAGAGTCAGACAAGTTTACCTTGCCCTCGCGGATACTCTTCAGCTCCCAGCCCTGCAGGGCTACGCCGGCTTCGTAGCGGTCTTCCAGAAAGTACTCATGCCGCGCTTTGCGGTTTTGCGCTATGGTACCGTTCTTGTTTTTGTTTGCTTGTTTTTTACTCATAATCTGTTATTTATCGCAGCTCTGTTTTGGGTGACGGCAGTGGCTCAAGCCTTGTTGCAGCGCATTAATCTGTTACAATCGGCGGCGAGTTTAAAGGGGAGAGAGTATGCCACAAATTGAGCGCAGTGCGCTGGTTTTTTATAGTGCACAGCAGATGTTTGACTTAGTCAACGCTATACCTGATTACCCTCAGTTTTTGCCCGGTTGTTCCTCTGCCCGTATTATCAGTCAGTCTGATACTGAGATGGTGGCATCATTGACCGTTTCCAAGGCCGGCATAGGCCATAGTTTTACCACCCGCAATACTTTACATCCGCATCAGCGTATTGGTATGCAACTGGTGGATGGGCCATTTAAACGCTTAAGCGGGGGCTGGGAGTTTCAGCCATTAAGTGAGACGGCCTGTAAGGTAATCTTAAAGCTGGAGTTTGAGTTTTCCAGCAAACTGGTACAGTTTGCCTTTGGCAAAATTTTCTCTGAGCTTACTGCCTCCATGGTTAATGCCTTTACCCAGCGGGCAAAGCAGGTATACGGAGACCAGCATGGCTGATTTTATTACTGTAGAAGTGGCATACGCACTGCCGGAGCGGCAAAGTTTGCTAACCGTTAATGTGTCACCTGATAGCAGCGTGCAGCAAATCATCGAGCTAAGCGGTATTTTGCAGCAGTTCAGCGAAATAGACCTTAACAGCCAGAAAGTAGGTATCTGGAGCCGGCCGGTGAAACTGGATGACCGGGTAAAAGCAGGCGACAGGATAGAAATTTACCGGCCACTGATTGCTGACCCGAAAGATTTACGCCGGCGCCGGGCTGAAAAGGCAAAAGAAGAAGGCCGGGCAGACAAAGTAACCGGTGGCCGGCCGCATGATGTTAAAGCCAGCAGCGAATAAAAAAGCCAGCTTCCGCTGGCTTCATCGTCATCCTTGATGAGATATCAGGCTGTGCTGTATTAAATATCCAGCGGTGTATTAAAATCGGCTGACTTATCAAAATCGCCTTTAATATCCTGCAGCTTATTGTCTTTAAACTCGACAATCAGCTGTTTCTCAAAATGGTTACCGTTACCGCTCTTCAGGGCATAAAAGTAATGCCAGGTGTCGTTATCAAAAGCATTGCTGGCAACAGGGGTGCCCAGAACAAACTTTACCTGCTCTTTGGTCATCGCAACGCGCAGTTTATCAATGTCTTTCTGCTCTAAAAAGTTGCCCTGTGGAATATCAATCCGATACACCCAACTACTACAGGCACTTAAACCCACTAAACCTGCTACCAGTGCTAAAGTCTGAATTACTGCTTTCATCTGTCACTTCTGCTTAAACATAATGGCCTCATCATACCCTATGATTGGCGCGGTGAAAAACCTTCTTTCAGACTGCCGGTGCGCATAAAAGTTCGCGTGCGTTTGCCAGTGCACTGGCACTGATATTTTCCCCCGCCAGTAAGCGGGCAATTTCGCTAATTCTGTCGTCATCGCTCAGCTGGCGCATGCGGGTTTCAGTGGCCTGGCCGTCGGTGTATTTTTCAACGAACAATTGCTGATGGCCCTGACTGGCGACCTGCGGTAAGTGCGTAACACAAATAATCTGCGTCGATTCGCCCAACTGGCGTAATAAACGGCCGACACCGGCTGCGACCGGGCCGCTGATACCCACATCCACTTCGTCGAAAATCAGTGTAGGGGTAGTAATTTTATCCGCTAGGATCACCTGTATTGCCAGGCTGATACGGGATAACTCACCGCCGGATGCCACTTTATGCAGCGCCTGCAGCGGTTGGCCCGGGTTGGTTGATACCTGAAATTCCACGCTATCAATACCGTTAGCGCTGGCCTGTTCGGCACCCAGTTGTTGCAGCACTATGGTAAAACGGGCATTGGCCATGCTCAGTTCGTGCATGCTGGCGCTGATCTTATTGCTTAGCACCTCTGCCGCCTGCTGGCGCTGCTGGCTTAATTGCTGGGCTTGTGCCATGTAATGCTGCTCGGCCTGCTGAATATCTGCTGATAGCTGTAGCAGGCGTTTGTCGTTGCCGGTCAGCGCGGCCAATTGCTCTGCCAGTTGCTGATGCAATGCCGGTAACTCTTCGTTGCTAACCTGATGTTTACGCGCCAGGTTCAGCCACTGGCTTAACCGTTCGTCTACCTGCGCCAGGCGCTCCGGGTCAAGCTCAACTTTATCTGCATAGCGGCGCAGTTCACGGCTGGCTTCTTCGGTTTGTACCAGCGCATCGCTGACCATCTGTGTAACATTGCCAAGTGCCGGGTCCAGCGCGGTAAGTTGCTCCAGCTGGGCGCTTACCTGCGATAGTGCCTGATAAATGTTTTGCTGCTCATCATCATACATTAGCTGCAGGCACTGCTGGCTTTGGCTAAGCAGGGTATTGCCATGGCTTAAACGGCTGTGTTCAGCTTCCAGCTGCGGGTATTCGTTATCCAGTGGTGCAAAGTTATCCAGTTCAGCTACCTGATACTCCAGCAGTTGACGCTGTGCATCGCGTTGTTGCTGTGACTGCAATAACTCGCTGTATTCACGTTGCAGTTGCTGCCACCCGCGCCAGGCACTACGGGTCGCGTCCCGCGTGCTGCTGTTAGCGGCAAAAGCATCTAGCAGCTGGCGCTGGTAATCCTGCTTTAATAATTGCTGATGCGCGTGCTGGCCATGAATGCTGAGTAAGTGCTGGCCTAACGCTTTCAGCTGTTGGGCCGGTACTTGCACCCCGTTAATGTAGCCGCGCGAACGGCCCTCGCTGCTGACTACCCGGCGCACGATACATTCGTGGCCCATCGCTAAATCCTGCTCGGCCAGCCACTGCTGCGCACCGGTTAACTTACTGATGTCAAAACTGGCGACAATATCCGCTTTATCTGCGCCCGGGCGCACCACACCGGCATCTGCCCGTTCTCCCAGACACAACGACAGCGCATCAATGGCAATCGATTTACCGGCACCGGTTTCGCCGGTAATGGTAGACATGCCGCTGGCCCAGTCGATTTCCAGCGCGCGAACAATAGCAAAATTACTGATATGCAGATGACACAGCATGCGTTGCTCCGGTGTATTAATATTACTGATATAAAAAACAGTGGTTATTTATACAGTAACTTTATACAGTAAAACCGGTGCTGGCAAGGGGGGCTTTAATAAAGTTTGCTACCCCAGCCCAGCTTGTTACGCAGTACGTGAAAATAACTGTATCCCGGCGGGTGCACCAGGCGCAGTGGGGTAGGGTGTTTGCGGATATAAATATCGTCACCCGGCATCACCGCCAGTATCACGTGGCTGTCGCAGCTGATCTGCAGGTGTGCATCGTTAGTGCTGGCTACTTTGAGGCGAATTTCACTGTTGCCTGATACAACCAGCGGCCGGCTGCTTAGCGTGTGTGGAAACATCGGCACCAGTGTAACGGCATCGAGATCGGGGGTTAAGATAGGGCCGCCACCGGATAGCGAGTAGGCAGTGGAACCGGTAGGTGTGCTGACAATAAGGCCATCAGAGCGCTGGCTGTAAACAAACTCATTATTGATATAGGCTTCAAATTCAATCATATGCGCGACTTTGTCGGCATGCAGTACTGCTTCATTTACTGCGCTGTTGCTGCTTTTGATTGCGCCGTGACGGTGCACAGAGATTTCCAGCAGGTTGCGCTTTTCGGTGACAAAGTTACCGGCCAGTACTTCAGATAGCGGTTGCTGAAAGCTCTCTGGCGCCAGGTCGGTTAAAAAGCCGAGGTTACCGCGGTTTACCCCAAGCACCGCGACATCGAAGCGTGCCAGCACCCGCGCTGCACCCAGCATGTTACCGTCACCGCCAACCACGATTGCCAGATCACACTTTTTGCCCAATTCGACCAGATCCAGCACTTCTACACCAGCGATATTCAGTGATTCTGCTACCCGCTCTTCAACGTAGATTTTCAGCCCCTGTTGCTGTAAAAAAGCACACAGTGCCATCAAGGTGTTGTTTGCACCCTGGTGGTGGGGTTTGCCAATCAGGCCAACGGTAGTAAAGGCGTGTTGCATAGCGGTTTCCTTTCAAAGCGTTACTGCAGTATAACGACAGCTGCCAGCAGACACT
This sequence comes from Rheinheimera aquimaris, assembly GCF_020531985.1. Classification (GTDB taxonomy): domain Bacteria; phylum Pseudomonadota; class Gammaproteobacteria; order Enterobacterales; family Alteromonadaceae; genus Alishewanella; species Alishewanella aquimaris. The sequence continues at coordinate 316,167 of NZ_JAJAVQ010000004.1, forward strand.
AGCGCCGTTTTCAGCTTGAATTGCCAGCTTAAGCCCCCATATCCGAGTACAGTATTGAAGTGAGCATGGCGCATGACCCTAACCCTGAGCAGACCTGAGCTGATTTTAAAGCTGATTGTAGAGCAGTATTTGCTGGATGGTCAGCCGGTGTCGTCGAAGGCGCTGGCCGATAACGCCCAGTTAGCTGTCAGTTCTGCAACAGTTCGCAATACCATGATGCTGCTGGAACAGCAGGGCTTTATCCGCTCACCACATACATCTGCCGGCAGAATACCGACCACAGCGGGTATCAGGCTATTCATTGATAAAATGCTGCAGCTGCAGCCGTTGTCAGGTTTCTGGAATAATGAGCTGCAGCGCAAGCTGGTGCCGCAGCTACCGGTGTCATTGTTGTGCCAGCAGGTCGGTCAGTTGCTGACGAACCTGACAGGCTTTGTAGCCATTGTCAGTGCGCCCAAAGCCGATGGCCGTATTGTCCGGCAAATTGACCTGGTGCGTCTTGCCAGTGACCGTTTACTACTGGTGGTAATAGATGAAGATGGCGATATTCTGCACCGGGTACTGCATTGTGAGTCAGCAATTGATAGCAGCACCTTAAGCCGGGTGTTGTGTTTACTGAATGCCGCGCTTGGCGGTGGCGGCCAGTGGCAGGATGGTATTGAGCGGCTCGGGGTCATAGTGCGCGGTGAAACCGCATTGTGCCAGCAGCTGCTGCAAAAAGTGTTAGGGCAGCTCAGTTTAGATGAACTGCAGCAGCATCAGCCATTAATTTATGGTCAGCACCAGTTGCTGTTAACGCCGGAATATCAGCAAAACCCGGCATTGCAGCAGGTGATGCAGATGCTGGAGCGGCCCGACGGGCTGGTGCAGTTATTACAATCGGTGACGCAGGACGATCAGCCTAAGTTGTTGCTGGGCAAAGAGTCGGGCTTTGTTGAGCTGGCCAATGTCAGCGTGATTGCGCAGCGCTACCAGATCCAACCAAAACGTTTTATAGCCTTACTCGGCCCCCGGCGCATGAACTACGCCAGACTCATTCCACTGGTGGACGCTTGCGCCCGTCAGTTAAATTTAAACTTGAATCGGCGCCAAGCATCCCCATAATACACCTACTTAATTTGGGAGTAGTAACGCATGACTGAGCAACAACAGCCTAACGACAATACCACTGAACAAACCGCTCAAACCAACGAGCACGCTGATACCGTTGAGTTATCCGGTGAGCAGGCCATTATCGCAAAATTAGAAGCTGAACTGGCTGAAGCCAAAGCGCAGGTTGCAGAGCAACAGGATGTGATGCTGCGCATTAAGGCTGAATCTGAAAATATCCGCCGCCGCGCCAGCCTGGACGTTGAGAAAGCACACAAGTTTGCGCTGGAAAAGTTTGCCGGTGACTTGCTGCCGGTCGTCGATAACTTAGAGCGCGCACTGGGCTTTATTAACCGCGAAGATGAAGCGTTAAAAGGCGTGATTGAAGGCGTAGAGCTGACGCTGAAAAGCTTCCTGGATACCGTCGCCAAATTCGGCGTAAACCAGATTGACCCGCAAGGCCAGCCGTTTAACCCTGAATTGCATCAGGCAATGAGCATTCAGCCATCGGCTGATGTGGCGCCAAACACCGTAACTTTTGTCATGCAAAAAGGCTATGAGTTAAACGGCCGCCTGCTGCGCCCGGCGATGGTCGGTGTATCAAAAGCGCCAGAGTAATCCGGCATAATCTGACTGGGCAAACCTGTCGTATAGGCAGGTTTGCATGCAGTCCCGCTACAATCGGTTTATCCACGCTAACACGCCGTGAACCCATCCCTGGGGGCTCGTTTATAAACTTCATCCATGAAGTTTCCCCTATTGGGCAGCGAAGCTGTTCAAATTCGTTCCTGACGAATTTGTCCGCCCGTCCGGGGCTCCAACGGTTAGCTTAGGACAAACCGATATCGCTGGTTCATAAGGTATATTCGACGGCTATAACAGCTCGCGATAAACATAGTTTGCCAGTGGATGCTGCTGACGTTTTAACTCCTGCACAAAAAACTGCGCTATCCGGCTTGCGCCCTGTAAGGTCAGGTGGGTATTGTCGGTTTTACCATCCGGAAACTTCTGATACAACCCCGCCGGTACCTGAATAAAATACGGTTGGCTGTCGGCTAGGCCCAGCTGCTGCCAGAAATCGCAGCTTAACCGCTGCAAATCAAAAAAGCTTACCTGTGTTTCTGTAGCAACTTTGGCTGCCGCGTTCGCGTAGTCGGCCAAATCGCGCTTAAGGGTGCCGTCTTGTGCAAAGTTACGCCGGCAAATAGAGCTGGCCAGCATAGGCGTGGCGCCTTTTGCCTGCACCTCGGTAATAAACTGCTTCAGAAAACGCTGATAGTCGGTATCGGCGTCGGCAAAGCGCTCGGGATCAGACTGTTTCGAGTCGTTATGGCCAAACTGGATCAAGACATAATCACCTTTAGCCAGTTCACTAAGCAGTAGCTGCCAGCGGCCTTCATTTAAGAAACGGCGGGTGCTGCGGCCATTGGCTGCATGGTTCACCACCTTAAGTTGCGGTAATAAAAACTCGGGCAGCAGCTGGCCCCAACCACGCTCTGGGTAAGCCAGGTTAGGTTTATCCGACATAGTCGAGTCGCCGACCAGATGTAGCGTAACGGTTGAGGGCTGTTGTGCCTGAGCTGGCAATATCAGGCTCAGGCCGGTTAAAAACAAAGAAAGTAGTAAGCGCATGCTGTTCCCTTAAAAAAATGGCCGGCAAATGCCGGCCGAATACACCGGAAGAAATCAGTTAGCAGAGAGTAAGCGCGCAACCTGTACACCGGCCATAATAAATGGGCCATTGGCTTTGGCATCGTTACGGATCACCGGTTCGCTCATGTAATAGTTGTAGCTGCCATCGCGACCAAAACCCAGGCCGGCGACCTGGCAGGTATTGGTCAGGCTGACACTGTTATCCGTATGCACCAGAACAAATTCGTTTATCAGGCCCTGATAGGCTTTAATCGCCGTATCTTTATAGCGTGCGTCCAGGTAACCATTATTCACGCCTTTGGCAAAGAAGTAGGCAAACATGCTGCTGCCGGAAGATTCCAGATAATTGCCGGTGGCATTGGGTTTGTCCAAAATCTGATACCAGACGCCGGTTTTGGCATCCTGCACTTTCACCAGCGCTGCAGCCAGCTCAGCACTCATATCGAGCAGCGGCTGGCGCAGTTCTGCCTGATCTGCGGGTATGGTGTCGAGCACATCAACCAGTGCCATCGCCAGCCAGCCTAAGCCGCGGCCCCAGAACTGGCTGGCCAGGCCGGTGTCTTTATCCGCCCAGTTTTGTGCTTTAGCTTCGTCCCAGCCGTGGTAGTAAAGCCCGGTTGCCGGGTCACGCAGTTTGGCCCGGCTGATGGTAAATTCTTTTACCACTTCATCCAGCGCGTGGCCTTGTTCAAACGCTGTGGTGTAATTAGCCAGAAACGGCATGCCCATATAGACGCCGTCCAGCCATAGCTGATGCGGGTAGATTTTTTTATGCCAGAACGCACCTTCACTGGTACGCGGGTGCTCTGCTAATTGCTTGCGTAGCAAGTCCAGTGCCTGCTTATACTGCGGCTTCGGGTTACGCTGATATTCACGCAGCAGCATATTGCCGGTATTTAAACTGTCGATATTAAAATTCGTCAGTTTATAGGTTCGGATATCGCCATCGGCAGTAATAAAGGAATCGATAACATCCGTCAGTACCTGCTGCCACTCTGGGTTGGGTCGTAGTTGTAGCAGGTCATCATAGGCCTGCAATTGCAGCCCGGTGGTGTATTCCCATTTACTCGGCCGGCCGCGTTCGTAGTCCCAGCCACCAAAAGCGTAGTAGGGGGTTTGGCGCTGCATTTCACTGGCGGCCAGGCGCTCACTCCAGTCAAGCGCCTTTTGCGCGGTCAGTGGGCCGGCTTTTTGCTGCTGCGATAACGCAGTTTTAAGCTCTGTACGCGGTGCCAGCGTTAGTTTTTCCGCCTCCTGCTGCAGGTAAGCAACAAACTCTGCTTCTGTGGTAATGCCGCCGGGCTCGCCATCCCAGGCTGACAGAAAATAGTATTCCAGCTCTGTGCCAGATGGCTCCAGTACGGCGACGTGGCTGTTGCTGTCACTGGTTATGGCTTTATTGTCGCCACGTTTAAACAACACCGCCATGCCCAGCTTATCGTTGCCACCGGTTAATGTTTGCTCGCCCCAGGTCGCCAGATAGGTCCAGCTGTGGCCCGGAATATCCAGTTTGCCTTGCAGTAGTCTGGTTTTGGGTAGTTTTACCAAACCCACTGCGAAGTTATCCAGTATTTCACTGGTCGTCAGCCGGGTATGTACCAGGCGGCTGCCCGCTGTCATTGACAAGTTGGCCGTCAATTGCAGCGTTTTACCGGCGATTTGCCAGTCTTTGTATTGAATTTGCAATGCTGAATATAAGGGGCCGTTTTCTATCACTTTAGCGGTGTGGCCACTGACTTTAGACACCAGCTGTACCTGCTGGCCGTCCCAGTAACCATAGCCGCCGGCACCCAGCGATTTGCCAACTTTTAGCAGATCCATGCCCCAGTCCGCCATATGATGGTAAGACTCGTAACCATCCAGGCCAACCTTGTGCAGTACCGGTGCACCGGTTTTATTGCCAAACACATCAAAGCCGTTACGCCAGTCCAGATAAATACGGTAGCCGACTTTGTCAGACTCTATGCCCGGGCCTTCGTAGCGGATCCATTCAGAATGATCGGTATATTGCGGCGGTGGCGTGACTTCCGTCACATTTTCAAAGGTGCCGCCGATGTATTTTTCGCCTTGCCACTGGCCGCCGGTTTTACGGGAAATTTCGGCCTGGGTACGTTTGGGCAATTGTTGCGCGGCAAACAGTGCCGGATTATTGCTGATGCTGATATTCTGTGTTGTGCTTGCTGCCAGCTCTGCTTGCAGCAGTAAAGTATCTTTTTCACCATCGCCGTTATGATCAATCAATTGTGACGCAATAAGATTGCCACCGGTTTGAGCCACCAAGGCTGTAGCTTGCGCCGGCGCTATGCCCAAATCAGCGTAAGGCAGTAATACAGTATCGGTTCGGGCGTGATCAGATGGATTACTCAGGCCCAATGTCGCGATATTGTTTTGAGCAGCGGTATCAGTTTGTGCAGGGGATGAGTTTTGCTGTGAACATGCGCTGATAAGGGTAGCGATACTGAGGCTTAACAAGGTTTTGCCAAAAAGGATGCGGGCCATAAAATACCTGTTGTTACACATTGTTGCTCCATCGTGGGTAAAAACGGGCCGTCCGTGGCTCAGCGTTTAGCGGGAGAAATACAGCCGCTATGCGAGGCATAGCGGCCTTGTTACATCAGAACTTATATTGGGCACCTAAGTAATACTGGCGACCGGTAGCATGGTAGTAGGTTAAGCGGTTGCCGCTTGAGTCTACCCATTGATCATCTACTTCGTCGGTCAGGTTAAGGGCTTCGAGGCTGACTTTCCAGTTATCTGTCACCTGATACGACATCGCGGCATCAATGTTACGGGTGGCGTTAGTGCCTTCCATATCATTGTTGTTACGGCCGATAGCGTTGGTCAGGTAATCCGAGCGGTCTGTTAACGACACCCGTGCGCTGAACTTCTCATCTTCATAGTACAGTGTGGCACTGCGGGTAGACTCTGATAAACCCTGTAAGTCTCGGGTTGCCAGAATGCGGCCATCCGCATTGATGTAATCCATCTGGGCTTTTACATAGGTATAGTTACCGATAAAGCCGAAACGGTCCCAGCCTTCTGGCAGGAAGGTAAATGGCATCTGGTACTGTACTTCAAAGCCGTACAGATTGCCTCCCGGTGCGTTCAGAGGTGTATTGGTTTGCCACTCAATGTTCTCGTTACAGTCCGGGCCGTAGCCAGGGCCGGCATTACAGGCATCAATTGCAGCCTGAATGGGTAAACCGGTTTCGGTAAATAATTTCGTTTCACGCAGGCCCTGCACGTAGCTGTCAATATCTTTACGGAACACCGCAACACCTAACAGTGATTCGTTATCGAAATACAGCTCTAAGCCCAGGTCATAGGTTTTGGCTTTGGTCGGCTCCAGTGTCGGGTTACCACCGCTGATGCTGCGCGAGCCACCCGATACCGATACCGAAACGTTAGGGCGGATGCTGCCAAGGCCGGCACGGGCCATTACTTCGGCGTAACCAAAACGGATAATCACATCTTCCAGTGGTTCAAATACCAGGTTTAATGATGGTAAAAACTCGCTGTAGTCATGTTCAGCGGTAATTTGTTCGCTGGTACCACCCAAAGTAGCCCAGGCCGTTGAAGATTGGTCGGTTTTAACATAGCGGCCACCAACATCACCGCGGATAGTGGTATCACCGAGTTCGGTTTCAAATGCCAGCTGCAGGTAAGCGCCCAGCGTCTTTTCTTCTGCAGTATAGTTATCCACCAGCCTGTTCTCGGCACTGACTTCAAAAGCACCGGTGTTGCTGTAGATATCGTAAGCGGCATCAATTGCCGCCAGATCCGGCACCAGCCAGGCACCTTGTGAACCCAGGCCTGAGTTGTAGTTCATGATCAGATCCGGTGTCATCACGATACCACCGGCATTTTCACTGGAACGGCGCGCTTCATAAGTTTCAAACTCAAACTTTTTATAATGCAGGCCGCTACGCAGTGTCAGGTTTTCATTCAGGATATATTCCAGATTAAGTGCTGCTGTATCGAAAGTATTCTCAGCACCTAAAGGACGCAGGCGCACGCTGTTGGTATTCCAGCCTTCAGCATCATAGACGCCGGCACCAAACAACAGCTCCGGCGCTTCACGTTTGCCGCCGCGGTAGTCGTAACTAAAATCAACACCGGTTTTTTCCATCACCACAGTGGTTTGAATCGGGTTGTCAAACTCAGATTCGGCACGGCCAATCATCGCATCGACTTTTAGATCGTCAGTTAGCTGATGCTGGGCACTTAAACTGAACTGCAAAAACTCGGTACCCAGTTCATCGTAGCGGTTTTCATTACGTACAGTGGCATTTTCAAAGGCAGCGTAGGTTACGGTATTGGTGTCGTCAATTTCGTAATCCAGCACGTTCATCCGGGCTGCCTGGCTGTTACCGTTCAGAATGCCCTGCGTGAAGATTTCGTTACGGGTGGAATCGTCTTTTGAATACAGAATATCCAGGTTAAAGCGGGTTTCTAAACTGGGACGGAATTCAAAAGCCGCCGCTGCGCCGGTGCGCTTAACGTTGTGAGTATAAGAATCGTAACGCGGTAAACGTGGACGGAAACCATCATTAATTGCCTGTAATTCAGGCGCATCGGCACTGCCCTGATAAGTGCCGAAGTCGTTTACGTTGTCCCAGCGTACCGTGCTGGCACCTTCATCCTTTACATTACGTTCTGACATCGCCAGTGAGAACAGGGCGCCAAATTTACCATCGGCAAAAATATTGCTGACTAAAAACGAGGCTTTAGGGTCAACTTCTTCAGATAAATCGTTGTAGCCGGCCTGTACGTTAGCGGCAAAGGTTAAACCGTCATAATCGAACGGACGGGCGGTGCGCAGATCGACTGTGGCGCCGAGTGAGCCTTCTTCAATATTGGCAGAGGCGGTTTTACGTACCGTCAGCTCGCTGAATAAGTCAGATGAAAAGGTATTGAAATCGAAACCCCGGCCGCGGTTAGCACCACCAATCTGGTCGGTACCGCCGCTGGTAGATTGTGCTTCCATACCGTTAATGCGGACGCGGGTAAAATCCGGGCCAAGGCCGCGCACTGAAATTTGCCGGCCTTCACCGGCCGCGCGGCTAATGGCCACGCCGGGAATACGTTGTAAGGATTCTGCCAGGTTAAGATCAGGGAAATCAGCTATATCTTCGGCTTTAATGGTATCAGTAGAGCCGGTTTCAAAGCGTTTCTGGTTCAGAGCACTGGCTAAACTGCCGCGAAAACCACCGGTAACGGTAATAACTTCAATATCTTCTTCCTGTACCTGAGCTGGTTGCTGCTCGGTTTGCTGGGCTTGTAGTGCTGGTGCTGCGCCAAGCAGCGTCGCCAACCCAGCCAGGGTGAGTGAGCGCACCAGTTTACTGGGGCGGAATTGCGTATTGCGAGTAGCCATGTCTGTATACCTCGTCCTGAATTGACTTGTTGTCTTAGCCTGGGTCGTGCCCGGCCTTATTCATTTTTTCGGAGCAAAGGTTATCTGCTCCCTGTCGATTTGCTTGTTTTGTATTCAGCTTATATGCTTTGTCTACCGGTGGCAAAAAAAACTTGCAATTTTGTGCCACCGATGGCAAAAAGCTAACACCATCAACTAAAATCTGTCAATTATTGATAGAGGCGAAATCGGCTACATTTTGTAATCAGATGCTGCCTTTTTTAGTTAAGTGTTTAATTTTAAAGGTTTGTTGCTGTTTTTGATTTTTTAAATTGTTCCATATTTGAACAATTTTGCTATGGCAACAGGCCCGATAAGCTAACAGGAGAGCCTATGGCAAGCTTATTTTCTCTGGCTGGGCAAACAGCTTTGGTGACCGGGGCCAGCCGTGGTTTGGGCCAGGCAATAGCCGTTGCTTTGGCAGAGGCTGGCGCCAAAGTGATTTGCGCCAGTTCAAGCAGCGAAGGCAGCCGCGATACGGTGGCAAAAATTACCGCGGCCGGTGGCCAGGCGTTGGTATTGGCCGCCGATTTAAGCGATGAGGCTGCGGTTGAGCAGCTGGCCGAGCAAGCGCTGGCGCAGGGGCCGGTAGATATACTGGTGAACTGTGGCGGCACCATTTTCCGCGCGCCTGCTCATCAGTTTCCGATGAAGGAATGGCATAAAGTGATCGCGGTGAATCTGGACTCCGCATTTTTACTCAGTCAGCGGCTGGGTGCTGAGATGATAAAGCGCAAAAGCGGCAAGATTATCAATATTGCCTCTATGCTGTCGTACAGCGGCGGTATTACGGTGCCTGCTTACACCGCCAGTAAACACGCCATTGCCGGCTTAACCAAAGCACTGGCCAATGAATGGGCGCAGCACAATATTCAGGTTAATGCGATAGCGCCGGGGTATTTTCGTACCGATAACACCGCGGCGTTGCAGGCTGATACCGAGCGCAACGCCGCCATTACTGCCCGCATACCGGCAGCTCGCTGGGGCGAGCCGGAAGATTTAGCCGGTGCCGCAGTATTTCTGGCCTCCGGTGCCAGTGATTATGTTAACGGCCACGTGTTGGCGGTAGACGGTGGCTGGTTGGCACGCTAAACGAATTCTTTTTAACGAGGTTACTTATGACTGTTTTATTTGAGAGCCGTTATCCGACCCATCCGGATGATGTGAAGCACTATGATACCGACGAGTTACGGCAGCATTTTCTGGTCGACAACCTGATGCAGGCCGATAAGCTGGTGCTGTGCTACACCCACTATGAGCGCGTTATTGTCGGCAGTGCATTACCGGTAAAGGCACCGGTAAAACTTGAAGCACCAGAGGCATTAAAAGCGCAATTCTTTTTGCAGCGGCGTGAGCTGGGCATTATCAACGTTGGTGGCACTGGCAGCGTGAAAGTAGATGGCAAAGAGTACGCGCTTGAAAACACTGAAGCGCTGTATGTTGGTATGGGCGCAGAGGATGTCAGCTTTCACAGCAGCGACAACGCTAAACCGGCGAAGTTTTATTTAAATTCGGCCCCGGCACACCATGCTTACCCGACTAAGCATCTGACAATGGATAACTGCACCGTGCTGCAGATGGGCGCACTTGAAACCTCGAACGAGCGCGCTATTCACCAGTTAATGATTAACGATGTGGTGGAAACCTGTCAGTTGCAGATGGGCTTAACCGTGCTTAAGCCAGGCAGTGTTTGGAACACGATGCCGGCGCATCAGCATGACCGGCGGATGGAAGCCTATTTCTATTTTAACTTGGGTGATGATCAGCGTGTGTGCCACTTTATGGGCCAGCCGCAGCAAACCCGGCATATCTGGGTGGCAAATGAGCAGGCAGTAGTGTCGCCAGCCTGGTCGATCCACAGCGGCTGTGGTACCAGCAACTATGCCTTTATCTGGGGTATGGCCGGTGAAAACCTGGATTATCACGATATGGATAAATTTCCGGCCAGTGCCATGAAGTAACGGCAGCCGTAACACGTTAATACGCGCCTGCCTCGGGCAGGCTTTGAGTTAAGACATGCAGTAAGACATGTCAGTCCCGCAACAGGGTAGGACGAGTTATGAGAAATTATACCCGGCAGGCATGCAGCCTGCTGCTGGTTGGCCTTGCGCTGCTTGCAGGCTGTAAGCCACAGCAAGAGGTGACTACATTACGGCTGGCTCATGCGCTGGACCAGGAACATGTGGTGCACAAAGCCATGGTACTGATGGCTGAGCGCCTTGATCAGTATTCAAACGGCAGCATGCGTATTGAGATTTACAGCGGCGGCCAGTTAGGTAATGAGCGCGAGCTGGTAGAGCTGTTGCAAATTGGCAGCCTGGCGATGACCAAGGTATCGGCCAGTTCAGTAGAGAGCTTTGTACCGCAGATGCGCGTATTCAGCGTGCCGTATATTTTTAATGACAATGCCCACCTGTGGCGGGTACTGAACGGTAAAACCGGCACCGAGCTGTTAATGGCATTGCAAAGCGCCCGTTTACGTGGCCTCGGCTATTACGACGCCGGTAGCCGCAGTTTTTACTCTACTAATACCGAAATTCATACTCCGGCAGATTTGCGCGGTAAAAAATTCCGTGTGCTGGCCAGCCAGACCGCTGTGCGGATGGTTGAAGAGTTGGGCGGCGCTGCGACACCGGTAGACTGGGGCGAACTATACACTGCGCTGCAGCAGGGTGTAGTAGACGGCGCTGAAAATAACCCGCCAAGCTTTTACCTGTCACGCCATTATGAGCTGAGTAAATACTATACGCTGGATGAACATACCTCTGTACCTGATGTGCTGATAGTCAGCCTGCCAGTATGGCAGGGGTTAACACCACAGCAGCAACAATGGTTGCAACAGGCAGCCAACGATTCTATCGCTTATCAGCGCTCGGCCTGGCAACAGGTATCAGACGATGCGCTTGCGGCGGTGAAAGCTGCCGGTATCCAGGTAATTTACCCGGACAAGCAACCGTTTCGCGAAGCAGTGGCAGATTTTCATCAAAGCCTGAAACAAACCGATATCGGGCCTTTACTGCAGCAGATTGCTGACATTGGCGCCAAGCAGGAGGCTAGCGATGACTAAAGTAGTCCATACCGTTGATACGGTACTGAAATGGTTTCTGGCGTCGTTGATGGCCGCCATCGTGTTGGTGGTGAGCTGGCAGGTAATATCACGTTTCGTGTTAAACGCACCAAGTTCCATTACTGAAGAGTTGTCGCGAACCTTGCTGATCTGGATTGGCATGGTCGGGGCGGCTTTTGCCTACCGTACCGGTGTGCATCTGGGGTTGGATATTGTAACGCAGAAATTCCCCAAAGCTGTGCAGCGTAAGCTGGCAATGGTGCTGACCGCCTCAGTAGTACTGTTTGCCATTGCGGTAATGGTGGTTGGCGGTGGCAATCTGGTCGCGCTGACCTACGAGCTGAACCAGATGTCGGCAGCGTTAGATATTAAGATGGCGTATATCTATATCGCGGTACCTTTATCGGGACTGTTAATCGCGTTTTATGGTGTATGTCAGTTGTATTACCTGGCGGCGAACAAGCCGATGCAGCCGGTTGAGGGGATGCACTGATGGAAATGGCGATTCTGGTTTTACTACTGGTATTTTTTGGCTTACTGCTGCTAAACGTACCCATTTCATTTTGTATTGGCCTGGCCACGCTGGCGACGATGCTGTTAAGTGTTGATGTCATGCCGGCGGTGACTACGATGGCGCAGCGTATGGCTGGCGGTATCAATAGCTTTGCGTTGCTGGCAATACCGTTTTTTGTGCTGTCAGGTCTTATCATGGGGCGCGGCGGTATCGCCAAGCGCCTGATTGAATGTGCTATGGCGCTGGTGGGAATGCTGCCAGGCGGTCTGGCGCTGGTGAATGTAGTGTCCTGTATGTTTTTCGGTGCAATTTCAGGCTCAGCGGTGGCGGCAACATCGGCCATTGGCAGCTTTATGTTGCCGGAGATGAAAAAACAGGGTTACGACATTAACTACAGCGCGGCAGTTACCGCTGCAGCGGCCACAACGGGCATGCTGATCCCGCCGAGTAATATTCTGATTGTATACGCTATAGCCAGCGGCGGGGTGTCTATTGCCGCTTTGTTTATCGCCGGATATTTACCGGGTATTTTGCTTGGCGTGGCGCTGATGCTGGTTTGTGCTGGTTACGCCAGATTGAAAGGCTACCCGGTTGGCGCGCGCTTGCCGCTGAAACTGGTGGTACAAAAGGTCGGTGCGGCCATCCCCAGCCTGTTTATGATTTTTCTGGTTATCGGCGGCATAGTCAGCGGCGTTTTTACCGCGACAGAAGCTGGTGCTATTGCTGTAGTGTATTCGCTGGTATTGGCTGTAGGTATTTACCGCGAGGTAAAGCCTGATGAGCTGCCTGCCATTTTAATGAAATCTGCTGAAACCACTGCCATAGTGCTGGCGCTGATTGCGACGTCATCAGCGATGTCATGGATTTTATCTTATGAGCAAATCCCTCAGACGATAAGCGCAGCCATGCTGGCACTTAGCGACAACCCTTTGCTGATTTTGTTGATGATCAACCTGATATTGCTGCTGGTGGGTGCCTTTATGGATATGACGCCGGCAGTGCTTATTTTTACCCCGATCTTTTTACCGGTGGCGGTCGAGCTGGGCATGAGTCCGTTGCATTTTGGCATCATGATGGTGCTTAACTTGTCTATCGGCCTGGTATCACCGCCGGTTGGCAGTGTGTTGTTTGTCAGCTGTGCTATTGCCAAAACCAAGCTTGAAGCCATTATCCGTCCGTTGATGCCGCTATATCTGGCTATGTTTGTGGTGCTGATGCTGGTGACTTATGTACCGGCGATAAGTGAGTGGCTACCGGCTCAGTTTGGTTTTTAACGTTAAATAAACTCAGGAGTGGTGCGATGGTAAGCTATGTGATCCCTAATCTGGCCAATGCCTGCCGCATTCTGTCACTGGTGACAGAATCGGATCAGGGCCTGAGTTTATCTGAGCTGGAACAGCGGTTGGCTGTGCCGCGTACAACGGCGTTTCGGATCTTGCAAACACTCTGTCAGGAGCAGGTGCTGGAAAAACACGGTAAACGCTATCTGGCCGGCGCCCAGTTATTTAAAATGGGGCTTAGCTTGCTTAGTTCACAGCGCCTGCAGCAGCAAGCGCTGCCTATGTTGCAGCAATTGGCACTGACAACGGGTTTAACTGCTCATCTGGCCTTGCCACATGCCAAAGGCGCTTTGCTGGTAGAAGTATGCGACAGCCCGAATCCGCTGCGCCTTGCTGCACGCCCGGGTAGCATCGCTGATTTTAACTGTTCTGCTGCCGGTAAAGTGTTTCTGGCATTTCATCATTTTGATCAACTACCGGCTTTGGCTGCTGCTGGCTTGTTTAAACAACGCACCGCGAACAGCCTGGTTCAGCCGCAGCAGCTTATAACGGAGTTGCAGCGGGTACTGGCACGCGGTTATGCTAGTGACGAAATGGAATACCACGAAGATGTGCGTTGCCTGGCTGTGCCGGTACGTAATAGTCAGGGCACTGTTGTTGCTGCGGTAGGCGTGACCGGACCGTCTGCGCTGTACGCGAAAAAGACGCAAACCGACCTTATCGCCAGCGTCAAACAGACGGCTATTGATATTGCGCTGAGTACTTACCGGCCGCAACTGGTCGCCAACAATGCGCGTGGTCAATAAGATGAGAGTTATGCAAAAACAAGCCACGATAAATGATGTCGCACGGATTGCCGGCGTGTCAAAACGCACTGTTTCCCGCGTAATTAATGGCTCGCTCAGTGTTGGCGAGGCGACCCGTATCCGGGTTGAAAAAGTGATCAGTGAACTGAAGTATTCACCGAACACTCAGGCCCGCGGGCTGGCGTCAAGCCGCTCTTACCTACTGGGATTAATTTATGATAACCCCGATGCACTGTATCTGGACGATGTACAGCGCGGGGTGCTTGAGGTGTGTTCTAACCTCGGTTACGAGCTGGTTGTTCACCCGTGTCGTTACCGCAGTGAAACCCTGGTACAGGATTGTCTGCGTTTTATGCAGCGCTCTAAGCTCGATGGCGTAATCGTGTTGCCGCCGGTATCTGAATCAGAGTTACTGGCGCAGGCACTGAAAGAGTCTGGCAGCCCTTATGTACGTTTAAGCTCAGTAGCATTGGATGAAGCCAAACATATTGTCGTGTCAGACGATCGCGCTGCAGCGGCCGAAATGGCACGCTATTTTGCCCAGTTGGGTCATGAGCATATTGCTTTTATCAGTGGTCCGCAGCGCTATAAATCGTCAACCGAGCGGATGGAAGGTTTTCAGCTTGGTTTATCTGCGTACGGCATAAAAATTCGTCCCGACTGGATAGTCGAAGGTAATAACACCTATGAGACCGGTATCGAATGTGCACGCCAGCTGCTGCAGGGGCAGGATATCCCTACAGCAATTTTCGCCAATAACGACCAGATGGCGGCCGGGGTATTAAAGGTCGCCCACAGTTTAGGTATCAAAGTGCCTGAGCAGTTATCAGTGGCCGGCTTTGACGATAACATGCTGGCCTCAAGAGTTATTCCTGCACTGACAACGATTAAAAGGCCGGTGCGGCAAATGGCGCTACTGGCCACCAGCAAGATGATTATGTCGATAGAAAACAATGATAAAGCAGCCAGCAATGTGGCGGCTAAAGTGGCACCGACACTGGTTGTGCGTGAGTCTACCGCCAGAATCAATACCACAGATAGTTAAGCAGATATCACACTAACGCTGATGTAGCGGTTTTTTTTGCTACCGCTGGCAAAAAAAATGTCCAATTGCTTGCCACCGGTGGCAAATTGGTTATTATAGTATCAATCAACAGCAATAAGCTGGTGTTAATTGCAAATAAAACGCAATGGCACAGAAGCCGGGGAGACTTATGACAGACACGCTGAAACGACAACATTTAAAAACGCTGAGCCTGGCCAGTGCCGGCCTTTCGTTGTGGTCATTAAATGGCTGTTCGACAGCGTCTGTGATGAGTATTGCAGACAGTGATGCGGCAGATAACATCTTATGGCAGCAGGCAGATAACATCATTGCCAGCATAGCGCCAACCCAATTTGCAAAGCGTGATTTTGTTATTACCGCTTATGGCGCCAAAGCGCAGCCGAATTATGACAGCAGCGCGGCTATAACTGCCGCTATTGCCGCTTGTGCCGAAGCCGGTGGTGGCCGGGTTGTGGTACCCGCCGGGCGTTTTAACACCGGGCCAGTGCATTTAAAGTCGAATGTAAACCTGCACCTGCAAAAAGATGCGGTGTTATCGTTTTACACTGAGCCTGAGCGTTATCTGCCAGCCGTACACACCCGTTGGGAAGGTGTCGAGCTGATGGGCTACTCGCCGCTGATTTATGCCTTTGAGCAGGAAAACATCGCCGTGACAGGTGAAGGCATCCTCGAAGGCAACGGCAGTAATACCCAGTGGTGGCCGTGGAAAGGTAAGTGGAAACACACGCCGTGGCAGTTAGATGCGGCAACAGACCAGAGCAACACCCGTGACCCGTTATTTGCTATGGCAGAGCAGGGTGTACCGGTAGCTCAGCGGGTATTTGAGCAAAACTATCTGCGTCCGCCGTTTATTCAGCCGTACAGGTGTAAACGGGTGCTGATTGAAGGCGTGACTATTCGTAATTCGCCGTTTTGGCTTATTAACCCGGTACTGTCTGACGATGTGATAGTACGCGGCGTAAACTGTGTCAGCTTCGGCCCCAACTCAGATGGCTGTGACCCGGAGTCTTGCAACCGGGTGCTGATTGAAAACTGTTTATTCGACACCGGTGATGACTGTATTGCACTGAAATCGGGGCGTAATAACGACGGCCGCCGTTTAGCAACGCCAATTCAGAACGTGGTGATCCAGGATTGTGTTATGCGCGCCGGCCACGGCGGCGTGGTGCTTGGCAGTGAAATTTCAGGCGGGGCGCGCAATATTTTTGCCCGTCGTTGCCGTATGAGCAGCCCGGATTTACAGCGCGGCATCCGTATTAAAACCAACTCGGTGCGTGGTGGTTTAATTGAAAATATTGCTATCCGCGATATTGATATCGGTGAAGTGAAGGACGCGATAGTGATTAACTTCTTCTACGAAGAAGGTGATGCCGGCTCACATTTGCCGCAGGTAAAAGATCTGCATATCAGCCACTTAACCGTACACAAAGCCGAGCGGGCTTTTTTGCTACGCGGTTTTGAACGGGCACCGATAAGCGGTGTCAGCCTGCACCATGTTGAGTTCAAACAAGCCGCCAGCGTGGGTGTGCTGGAGAATGTAGCGCAGATAGATCAGGTAGATGTAACCTTGAATGGCAGTGCGCTAACGCTTTAGAGGGTTAGAAATGGTTCGCTAACGGTTCGGAAAGCCAAATTAGAATATCAATGTTTTTAAACCCGGTTTGCCACCGCTAGACAAGGGGCAGGAAGGTTAACTATGAGCACAGAACAGAAACCAGGCTGTAGCACAAAATTAGATGCACCAGCCGATATTGGTGAGCAGTTACAGGTACTGCAGGTGCACCCACGCGATAACGTCGTGGTGGCATTGCAACCGCTGGCGCAGGGC
Organism: Rheinheimera aquimaris; assembly: GCF_020531985.1. Classification (GTDB taxonomy): domain Bacteria; phylum Pseudomonadota; class Gammaproteobacteria; order Enterobacterales; family Alteromonadaceae; genus Alishewanella; species Alishewanella aquimaris. Next base: position 332,886 of record NZ_JAJAVQ010000004.1, read on the forward strand.
GCACCTTTGCCGGAACCTTTTGCTGCTTTAACGGCACAACAGGCGGTACCGGCCGGACACAAAGTGGCCCTTACCGACATCGCCAAAGGCGACGCAGTCGTGAAGTACGGTTTCGCCATTGGCGCCGCAACCTGCGACATCAAAGCCGGCGAGCATATTCACTCGCATAACCTGGCAACTAAGCTAAGCGGCCAGATTGATTACCGCTATGACGGTTGTCAGGCGCAGCCACTGGCCTTTCCATCAGGCTTGCCAACCGAATTTATGGGTTACCGCCGTGCCAACGGCAAAGTGGGCACCCGCAATGAGCTGTGGATCATTAATACCGTAGGCTGCGTTAACCGTGCAGCTATGCGGGTAGCCGAGCAGGCCCGCAAACTGTATAGCAATGATATCGACGGTATTTATGCCTTTACCCACCCGTTTGGTTGCTCGCAGCTGGGCGACGATTTAGATCACACCCGCCGTTTACTGGCCGGCCTGATTCAACACCCGAATGCCGGTGGCGTATTGGTGATGGGCCTGGGCTGCGAAAATAACCAGTTAAGTAAGCTACTGGCTGCCAGCCCCGGTGTCGACCTGAGCCGCATCCGCTCGTTTAATGCGCAGCAGGTAGAAGATGAAATTGAGCAGGGGCTGGACGCGGTTGCTGAGCTGGTAACACAAATGCGCCTTGATAAGCGCAGCCTGTGCCCGGTGTCTGACTTAGTGGTTGGTATGAAATGCGGCGGCTCTGATGGTTTAAGTGGTTTAACCGCTAACCCGCTGGTCGGGCGTATAGCCGATTTGGTGGCAGCCGCGAACGGCAAAGTGGTGCTGACAGAAACACCGGAGATGTTTGGTGCTGAGCAGGTGTTTATGGCCCGCGCCAAAGATGAAACCGTGTTTGACGACATTGTTGGCCTGGTGAACGATTTTAAACAGTACTTTATTGATAACAAACAGCCGGTGTATGAAAACCCCAGTCCGGGCAACAAAGATGGCGGTTTAACCACGCTGGAAGAGAAATCACTCGGTGCTATTCAAAAAGGTGGCTCGGCGGTGGTGAATCAGGTGATCCGTTACGGTGATACTGCCAGTCAAAGTGGCCTGACGCTGCTGGAAGGCCCGGGCAATGACGCTGTGTCATCTACCGCGCTTACTGCCGCTGGCGCCACTTTATTGCTGTTTACTACCGGCCGCGGCACACCGCTTGGCTTTCCGGCACCGACGGTGAAAATTTCGTCAAACTCGTCATTGGCGGCCCGCAAGCCCCAATGGATAGATTTTGACGCCGGTGGCTTGCTGAAAAAAGGCCAGGATGCGCAGCAGTTCAGCCATGACTTTTTCCGTTATCTGATTAACGTGGCATCAGGTAAAGCGACACGTAACGAAGTGTCTGACAACCGCGAAATTGCGATCTGGAAAAACGGCGTCACGCTGTAAACGCTGAAATTATTGAATTTAACTACTTTTAGAAACAGGACATCAATATGGCACAAAGTCGTCGCTTAGAACTGCACCCGGACCGGTTATTTCCGTCTGATCCTGTGGTGCGCGATATCGCCCGGCGTTTATATCAGCAAATTAAAGACTTGCCGATAGTCAGCCCGCATGGCCATACCGACCCACGTTGGTTCGCTGAAGACGCCAACTGGGATAACGCTACCGCGCTATTATTGCTGCCGGATCACTACGTGTTTCGCATGTTGTACAGCCAGGGTATCAAGCTCGAAGAGTTAGGTATCCGCCGTAAAGACGGCGCTGTGGTGGAAAGCGATTACCGCAAAATATTCCATATTTTCGCTAAACACTATTACCTGTTTCGCGGCACGCCGTCGCGGATCTGGCTGGACACAGTATTTCACGACGTATTCGGTTTAGCCGAAACCCTGTGCGAAGAAACAGCCGATCACTACTACGACAGTATTAACGCGCAGTTGGCCAAGCCGGAATTTAAACCGCGTGCTTTACTGCAGCGTTTTAATATCGAGCTTATCGCCACTACCGAAGGCGCGCTGAACGATTTAAAACACCATGCCAAATTAAAAGGTACTGGCTTTGAAACCCGGGTTATTACCACCTTTCGCCCCGATGATGTGGTCGATGCTGACCGGGCTGATTTTGCGGCTAATGTCGCCAAACTGGGCGAGATTACCGGTGAGGACACGCAAAGCTGGCAAGGTTACCTGGCGGCGCTGCGTAAACGCCGTGCAGTGTTTCGTGACCACGGCGCAACGGCAACAGATCATGGGCACCCAACGGCACTGACCGCTGATTTACCGATGAAAGAAGCGGCGGCGTTATTTCAGCGCTGTTTAAGTGGTAAAGCCAGCAAAGCAGACACCGAGTTGTTCCGCGGCCAGATGCTGACCGAAATGGCTGGCATGAGCCTGGAAGATGGCATGACCATGCAAATTCACCCGGGTGCGCACCGCAACCACAACAAGATTATTTTCGATCGTTTCGGTGCGGATAAAGGCGCGGATATCCCAAGCCCGACCGAATATGTGCAGGCGTTAAAACCGTTACTGCAGAAATACGGTAACGAAGCCAGCCTGAATATTATTCTGTTTACGCTGGATGAAACGACCTACGCCCGCGAGCTGGCACCATTGGCCGGCCATTACCCCGCGTTGAAGCTGGGCCCGGCCTGGTGGTTCCACGACAGCCCGGAAGGCATGCTGCGCTTTCGTCATCAGGTGACGGAAACGGCCGGTTTTTATAACACTGTGGGTTTTAACGATGATACCCGTGCTTTCCTGTCGATCCCGGCACGTCACGACGTGGCCCGCCGTATTGACTGCCGTTTTCTGGCCGGTTTAGTCGCTGAACACCGTTTAACTGAAGAAGAAGCCGGCGAGCTGGCGTATGAGCTGACCTATGGTCTGGTGAAGAAAGCGTATCAGCTGAAATAATGTTAAGCACAATCTAACAGCGGGGCAGTTTGCTACTAAGCAGAGCGTCTGCAGCATGGATGCTGCAGAGGAGTCTACAAGGATGTATTTACGACGTCTCTGCGTGTAACAAACTGCCCAAGCTTACACTGCAGCAAATAGCAGGAATCATGAATGGCAAATCTTAGTAATCAGGCTCTGGCGAGTCTAAATGGCAAACTACCAATACCCGCTTACCGGTTGGCAGAGCACAAACCTGAAATCGGCATTGTACATTTAGGCCCCGGCGCTTTTTTCCGCGGCCATCAGGCCTGGTATACCGAACAGGCACTGCAATTTGGTGGCGACTGGGCGATAAGTGCCGTATCTATGCGCTCACCTGATGTCAGCCAGGCGCTGACACCGCAGGATGGCTTGTATACGCTGGCGGTGCTGGATGCGATGCAAAGCTATCAGGTAATTGGCGCTGTGCAGGAAGTGCTTATTGCCAGCGAACAATACCCGCAGGTACTGTCGCGTTTAACGGCTGCCAGCACTAAATACGTTACCATGACCATTACCGAAAAAGGTTATTGCCTAAATGGCAGCGGCAAGCTGGACTTAACCCATGCGCAAATACAGCAAGACTTAGCAGGAAACCAGCAACCGGTTACCGCTATTGGTTTGTTGTTTACTGCACTTGCGGCACGGTTTCAGGCCAATATCGCACCGTTTTGCGTGATAAGCTGCGATAACCTGACCGACAACGGCCATAAACTGCGTAGTGCGTTAATTGCCTATGCTGAGCAAAAAGACCCGACTATCGCAAACTGGTTAAGCCAGCAACTGATTAGCCCCTGTACCATGGTCGACAGCATTACCCCGGCAACAGATGATGCAATTAAAGCACAGGTAGCAGAGGTGCTGGGCGTAGCGGATAACTGGCCTATTAAGCGCGAAGCTTTTGTGCAGTGGGTGATAGAAGACATTTTACCGGCCGACCGGCCGGCCTGGCAGCAAGCCGGTGTGATTTATGCGCAGGATGTTAGTGCTTTTGAAAAAGCCAAACTGCGGCTGCTAAACGCACCGCATTCAACGCTGGCGTATGTTGGTTCATTACTGGGTTATGAAACTGTATTCGACGCCATGCAGGATAAAACGCTGACGCAGTTTATTCAGCAGATGATAAGCGATGAGATTATGCCATCGTTTACGCCACCGGCTGAGTTGGATGTTCAGCAGTACAGCAAGGATATTTTAGCCCGCTTTAACAACCCGGCCATCCGGCATTTGCTGGCGCAAATCGCCTGGGACGGCTCACAAAAACTGCCTATGCGTGTACTGCCGGCCATTCGTGACAACCTGGCTGCCGGTAAACCGATCGACAAACTGGCATTTGCCATTGCCGCCTGGTGCCGCTTCATTGTGAAGCGCTACAAAGATAACGAAAAGCTGGTCGACCCATTGGCCGAGCCTTTACTGGCGGTTGCTGCTCAGTGTACCGGCCAGGCTGATACTGATGTAGCACTGTTTCTGGCAGTGGATGCGGTGTTCACAGCCGAACTGAGTTTAAACAACACTTTTTTCCAGGCAGTACGCGCTGCCTATCAACAATTAGCTACCGGACCGGCTGCTGCGCTGGCCGTATTTGCTGGAGAAGCCTGATGTCGTCTTTACCCCCGTTATTGTCGCCTGTGTTGTCATCTGTGATTAGGGGCCCGGCTTTATTACCCATTATTCAGGCTGATACACCCGATGAAGCGGTAGCTATTGCCAAAGCCCTGGCTGATGGTGGTGTTGGCTCGGTTGAAGTAGTACTACGCACACGCCAGGCGCTGGCAGCGGTTACTGCTATCCGTAGCGCATTGCCTGATTTGCTGGTAGGTGCAGGTACTGTGTTGTCCGCCGCCGATGCCAATGCCTGTAAAGATGCCGGCGCCCAGTTTCTGGTCAGCCCGGCCAGTACACCTAAGCTGTTAGAGGCGATGATCGCAACCGGCTTGCCGTTTGCACCTGGTGTGGCAACACCGTCTGAAATTGCAATGGCGTATGAGTACGGCCTGACTGAAGTGAAGTTTTTTCCGGCGCATTTATCCGGCGGTATCGAGATGCTAAAAGCGCTACGCGGTGTGTTTCAGCAAGTACGGTTTTGCCCGACCGGCGGTATTAGCCAGCATAACCTGGCCGATTTTTTAGCGCTGCCTAACGTGTTTGTTGCTGGCGGTTCATGGTTAACTCCGGCTAATCTGGTGAAAACCCAGCAATGGGGCCAAATTAGCGAGCTGGCCAGCGCCGCAAGCGCGATTGCCCGCCAGCTTAAAACCGCAGCATAAGGAGCAGCAGCATGAGCAAACGTATTGTCATTATGGGCGAGTGCATGGTCGAGTTATATCAGCTGGTCGATAACGTTTATCACCAGAACTTTGCCGGTGATGTATTCAACACAGCAGTGTACTTAAAACGAACCAGCGAAGTGCCAGTTGATGTGCAGTTTTTCACCGCCGTCGGTACTGATCTTATCAGCGATAAGTTGGTGCGTGCAGTAGAGCGGGAGAAAATTGACACCAGCCTGATGCTGCGCACCAAAACGGCCCGGCCTGGCCTGTACATGATTAATACCGATGCTTTTGGTGAGCGCAGTTTTGTTTACTGGCGCGATAGCTCAGCAGCGAAGCAAACGCTGCAATGCTTTAATCAGCAGCTGGATTTTTCTGCGCTACAAGGCTGCGACATGTTTTATTTCTCTGGTATCACGCTGGCGATTTTATCTGACAGTGACCGGGCTCAGTTGTTTGAGTTGGTGCAGCAGTTAAAAGCCAGCGGCAGCCAGATTGTATTCGACCCGAATTACCGCCCTGCGTTATGGCCGCATGCCGATAACGCCAAGGCCGCCTTTATTCAGGCTTACAGCTTAGCGGATGTGGCATTGCCGGGGCTGGATGATCATAAAGTGTTGTTTGGCGCTCAGACGACAAACGATGTGGTTGAGCAGCTTGCTGAGCTGGGTGTGGCAGAAATCATCGTTAAAGATGGCAAAAACGGCATCAACGGGCGCTATCAGCAAAAAGGCTTTACGGCTCAGGCACATGCTGTGAAGAAGGTGGTAGATACCACAGCAGCCGGTGATTCCTTTAACGGGGGCTACTTAGCTGCGCGTTTAGGTGGTATTGCACCACAGCATGCAGTGAAGTTCGCTGCGCGTCTGGCGGGCTTTGTGGTTGAGCATACCGGCGCTATCGTCAGTAAAGATCATTTTAATGGCTTTTGGGCGCAGAACCGGCCGTCGGTGTTTGTGAAGTAAACGGCGTTGCCGGTTAAGACTTGTGGCTTCGGTCCGAACCGGTTTGCTCACACTGACACGCCGTAAATACGTCCCTGTAGGCTCGTTTCCGCCCGTCCAGGGCTCCAACGGTCAGCTTAGAGCAAATCGGTTCTTACTCTCGTTAACGCCGCTTGCCTCAAAGCAAAATGGATGATTGATGAGTCACTGAAATATTCAAGCGAAGCAGTTAAGGGTATAGCAAAGCGTCTGCCGCAAGGATGCGGCAGAGACAAATTCGTTGGGAACTTATTTGCATGGAGTAGCCACCCGAAGGGCAAATTGCAGGAAGCAGTTTGTAAGTCTACAGGGAGGTATTTACGACGTCTTTGCGTTCCCTTAACTGTGAAGCCTGCAACGATATGTAGCAAGAATAACAAGATCCGGCCTAAGCCGGGCAAGCGTCGCATCTGACCCTGACTAACAACCAAGGCAATTAATTGTTAGCAAAGGAGTAAAGCATGAGTTTAGTAAGTGTTTTTCCGCGATCGGCGGATATTCCGGCACAGTTTGCCCATAACGCCGTTATTACCCAGCGGGAATACCTGTTAAATGGCGAGTTAGTAAAGTGGCGTGGCGAGCTAAGCCCGGTTGTCAGCCCGGTGTATCTGCGCAGTGACCACAGCGATGAATTACAGCAAGTGGTACTCGGGCATACACCGCTGCTGGATGCGGATACTGCATTAAAAGCACTCGACAGTGCCGTTAAAGCCTACGATCTGGGCCGCGGTGCCTGGCCAACGATGGCTGTGCTGGAACGTATTCAACATGTCGAAACCTTTCTGGGGTTAATGCAGCAACAGCGCGATGAAGTTATTCGCCTGTTGATGTGGGAAATCGGTAAAACCTACCCCGATGCGGCTAAAGAGTTTGATCGTACCTGCGACTATATCCGCGATACCATCGACGCATTAAAGCAGCAAGACCGTGACGCCAGCCATTTTATTATTGAGCAGGGCAGCCTGGGTAAAATCCGCCGTGTGCCGGTTGGTGTGGCGCTGTGCATGGGCCCGTTTAATTACCCGCTAAATGAAACCTTTACCACCTTAATACCAGCGCTGATCATGGGTAATACCGTGATCTTTAAACCGGCTAAATACGGCGTGCTGCTCATTCAGCCATTGCTGCAGGCCTTTATGCAAAGCTTTCCACCGGGCGTCATTAACATCATTTATGGCCGCGGCCGCGAAACGGTGGGCGTGTTGATGGAAAGCGGCAAAATAGACTTGTTCGCTTTTATTGGCACCAACAAAGGTGCCAGTGATCTAAAGCGGATGCACCCAAAACCACACCGCTTGCGTGCTGTGCTGGGGCTGGATGCGAAAAACCCGGCCATTATTCTGCCTGACGCTGACATGGCGCGCACCGTGAAAGAGTGCGTCGCCGGTAGTTTGTCGTTTAACGGCCAGCGCTGTACTGCACTGAAAATTTTATTTGTTCATCAAAGCCGTGCTGCTGAGTTGGTGGCTAAATTATCAGCCGCCATCAGCGAACTGAAAGCGGGTATGCCGTGGCAACAAGGTGTAGCGATAACGCCGCTGCCGGAGCCGGGTAAAACCGCATTTTTAACTGAGCTGCTACAGGATGCCTTAGATAAAGGCGCCAAACTGCAAAACCCCGGCGCTGGTGAAACGGCTGCCTCGTTGTTTATGCCCGCGTTGCTGTACCCGGTAAACAGCAGTATGCGGCTATACAGTGAAGAGCAATTTGGCCCTTTGGTGCCAGTGGTGCCTTATGATGATGTTAACGATGTCATCGATTATGTGGTGAACTCTAACTTTGGTCAGCAGCTGAGTATTTTTGGCCAAGATGCGCAGCAGGTGGGTGAGCTGGTAGATATTTTTGCTAACCAGGTTGGCCGCATTAATATTAACAGCCAGTGTCAGCGCGGGCCGGACAGCTTTCCGTTTAACGGCCGCAAAGACTCTGCCGAAGGCACCTTGTCGGTGGTGGATGCGCTACGGCAATTTTCTACACCAACGCTGGTGGCAGCGAAATATCAGCAGGGCGATATAGATTTTGTGAAGCTGATGGTCAGAAGCCGCAGCTCGCACTTTCTGGCGACGGATTTTCTGTTTTGATGCGTTATCTGTACTGGCTGGCGCTGCTATTGTCGTTTCATAGCATCGCGGTTGATTACTGGCAGCAGCAACCCCTGCCGGCACAGTGGCAGCAATATCTGGCTGTATCAGAGCAGTTATTGCAGCAGGATGCGGCCGCGTTTGCGTCAGAGCTTGCTGAAAGTGCTGCGCATGATGCTGTTAAGCATAACGGTTTTGGCTTAACTGCCATAACGACAGCGGCAGAAGCCGAAGCGATACTGAGCTATCAGACGCCATCGGGCGGCTGGAGCAAGCGCACTGATATGCGGATTGCCAGGCAAGCAGGCCAGCATTTTGGCTCAGAGCCGGACTATGTACCTACCTTTGATAACGATGCCACCAGCACGCAGTTGCAGTGGTTGGCTGATTACTACCCAGATGCATCAGAGGCGTTGCGGCAAAGGATAACAGCGGCTATTGAGCGTGGCATTACGCTGGTGTTAAAGGCTCAGTACCCCAATGGCGGTTTTGCCCAGTCGTATCCATTGCGTGGCGGTTATCACGATGCCATAACGCTGAATGATGATGCTATGTATCAGCTGATGACGCTGCTTTGGCAAGTTGCGCATGATAAGCGGTTTGCCATGGTAACCGATAGCAGCAAGCAGGCAGCAAAGGCGGCATTTTATCGCGCGGTTGATTGGCTATTGGCAAATCAGGTGCAGGTGAAAGGGCAGCTAAGTGTGTGGGGCGCGCAGCACCATCCGCTAACCGGCGGGCCGGTAGCCGCGCGAAAATTTGAGCAGGCGTCGCTGGTTAGCTCTGAAAGCGCTAAATTATTGCAGCTTATGCTGCAAACGGTGCCGGATTATCCCGGTGTGGCGGCCAGCCTGGCAGCGGGCGCGCACTGGCTGCAGCAACATCAGATCAACGGAAAAATCCGCTACCGGGACGAGCAAGGCTATTTGTCACTGAAAGACAGCCCGGGCAGCGTGATTTGGTCGCGTTTCTATGATTTAAAAAGTGGCAAGCCGGTATTTTTTGACCGTGACGGCCAAACGTACTCGGATGTCAGCCGGTTGTCGCTGGAGCGTCAGCGTGGTTATGGCTGGTATCAGAGTGTCGCGGCCGAGTTTCTTAGCGCTTACGACAATTGGCTTGGCCTCGGGCAGCATTGCCGCAATTTCGGCCTGGACACCGCAGGTGGTCAGGGCGGGGCCGTGCTGAAAGTCAGCAACCTTAACCGTAGCGGGCCGGGTTCGCTGGCAGCAGCACTGGCAACAACCGGCCCGCGCATTATTGTGTTTGAGGTGGCAGGGGTTATCGATCTTGAGCGCTCGAACCTGAGCATAGAGCAGCCCTTTGTTACTATTGCCGGTGAAACTGCACCGGCCCCCGGCATTACCTTAATTAAAGGCGGGCTGCGTATTGTCAGCCATGATGTCATCGTGCGGCATTTGCACATTCGCCCCGGTGACGCCGGCCTTGATAAACGCGCTGGCTGGGATACCGACGGCATAGCGGTAACAGGCAAAGATGCCTGTAATGTGCTGGTTGAACACAACTCGGTAACCTGGGCGACAGATGAGCTGGTGTCAGCGTCGGGGCCACGCGATCAAGGTCCGGCAGCAACGGCTAAGCATGTGACATTCCGTAACAATATTCTGGCCGAAGCGCTCGACTACGCTACCCATATTAAAGGTAAACACAGCAAAGGCGCATTGGTGCACGATAATGTGCAGCAGGTAGCCTTTATCGGCAATCTGTTTGTCAGTAATGACAGACGCAACCCGTACTTTAAAGCCTTTAGCAGCGGTGTTGTCGCCAATAACCTGATCGTCAATGCCGGCAATGCGGCAGTGCAGTTGGGTTTTGTTGAGCGTGAATGGTTAAGCTCTGGTATTGCGCCGCACAATCCGCAGGTTGCCGTGGTAGGCAATGTGCTGCGTTATGGTCTGGATTCGTACTCTGATTTAGCGCTGGTGTCTGACCGTGGCGATGCTTATATCTCAGATAATCTGACGTTTAACCTGCGTCAGCAGCCGATGTACGACACCCAGGGGGTTATTCATTTGCTGCAATCGCCACCTGTGTGGCCGCAAGGTGTTACTGCAACAGCAGCAAGTACAACTGAAGCACAGGTGTTAAACCAGGCCGGTGCCCGATATTGGCAGCGCGACAGCATAGATCAGCGCATTTTGCGGCAGGCGCAGGACGGTAGCAGCCGCATTATCGACAGCCAGCAGCAGGTTGGTGGTTATCCGGAAATTGCGCCAGTGCAGCGTACTCTTAATATCCCCGATAGCAATACAGACGGCTGGCTAAGGCGCTTTATCCCTGAATCTGGTCAATTAACGGAGCCATAAATTATGCGTATTGAACATGTTGCTTTTAACGTTGCCGAGCCGAAACAGATGGCCAGCTGGTATATGCAGCATCTGGGCTTTGGTTTAAAACGGGCATTGAATGATGCGGCACAAACACACTTTTTGTCGGATGACACCGGGGTGATGATGATTGAAGTTTACTGCAATCCGGCTGATCAGGTACCCGACTATGCCGCAATGGACCCACTTATTTTGCACCTGGCGTTGGTGTCGGCTGATCCGGCTGCCGACAGCACCCGCCTGATTGCCGCTGGCGCCAGCCATGTTACAGATGTGCACCTAGCTGATGGCTCACATCTGGCGATGTTGCGTGATCCCTGGGGGCTGGCATTGCAACTGTGCCGTCGTGGAGCTGCCCGCTAACAGTGTTAGTCTATGTATAAATTATTCAAAAAATTCTTGATGATGTAAAAAAATTATGCAAGCTGGCAGGGAATACCGTATTATCGGTTAATCTTATCTAACTAAGTTACCGCCAGAGGTTTGCATGCAACCGCAGTTTATTCAGGCCGTTAAACAGCTTATTCCGGCTGAGCGCTATTTTGACGATCCGGTTGCTACTCTGGCGTATGGTACGGATGCCAGCTTTTATCGCTTGTTGCCAAAGTTAGTCCTGCGCGTTGAAAGTGAAGCCGAAGTCGTGGCGCTGCTAAAACTGGCAAACGAATATCAGGTGCCGCTGACATTTCGCGCTGCGGGTACCAGCTTATCCGGTCAGGCGGTAACGGACTCTGTACTTCTGGTACTGGGCGAGAATTGGCAGCAGCGTGAGGTGCGGGGCCTTGGCGAGCAAATCCGCTTGCAGCCCGGGGTTATCGGCGCTGCGGCGAATCAGGCATTAACCAGGTTTCAGCGTAAAATAGGCCCCGATCCGGCATCGATCAATAGCTGCAAAATTGGTGGCATAGTGGCCAACAATGCCAGCGGCATGTGCTGTGGCACCGCGCACAACAGCTTTAATACCCTGTCGGCAATGCGTCTGGTGCTGTTTGATGGCACTGTGCTCGATACTGAAGATGCGCAAAGCGTGGCGTCATTCCGCCAGAGCCATGCCGCTTTACTGGCTGAACTGGCGCAGCTTGGCCAGCAGACACGCGATAATACTGAGCTGTGCAATAAAATCCGGCACAAGTACCGGCTGAAAAATACCACCGGTTTTTCGCTTAATGCCCTAACCGAATATACTGATCCGATTGATATTCTTACCCATTTGATGGTTGGATCTGAAGGCTGTCTGGGGTTTATCAGCGCAGTGACGTACAACACAGTGCCAGATTATCCGCACCGGGCAAGCGGCTTACTGGTCTTCCCTGATGTTGAAAGCTGCTGCCGCGCGGTTACTGTGCTGAAATCGGCACCGGTGTCTGCGGTAGAGCTGTTAGACCGCCGTAGCTTGCGCTCGGTAGAAAATAAAGCCGGTTTGCCTGCCTGGGTAAAAAGCTTATCTGATACGGCCTGTGCACTGCTGATTGAAAGCACCGCTGCCAGTAACAGTCTGTTATCACAGCAACTAGAGCATATCCGTAAGGTGATGCGGGCGTTTACGCTTGAGCAACAGGTCGATTTCAGCACAGATGCTGGCGTGTATAACCAGCTGTGGGCTATTCGCAAAGGCACTTTTCCGGCTGTAGGCGCCGTGCGCAAAATTGGCACTACGGTGATTATTGAAGATGTGACGTTTCCGCTGGAACAACTAGCCGAAGGCGTGTCGAGGTTGCAACAGCTATTTGATAAGTACTACTACACTGAAGCCATTATCTTTGGCCATGCGCTGGAAGGTAACCTGCACTTTGTTTTTACCCAGGGCTTTGATGATGCCACTCAGGTTGCCCGCTACGAGGCTTTTATGCAGGAAGTTGCCAACATGGTGGCTGGCGAATTTGGCGGCTCGTTAAAAGCTGAGCATGGCACCGGCCGTAATATGGCACCCTTTGTCGAGCTGGAATGGGGCCAGCAGGCCTACCAGCTTATGTGGCAGCTGAAAAAGCTGCTCGACCCGGCCAATATTCTTAACCCTGATGTAGTGCTAAGCCATAACCCAAGATTGCATTTGCAGAACTTAAAGCCATTACCGGCCACCAATCCTTTAGTGGATAAATGCATAGAATGCGGTTTTTGCGAGCCTGTCTGCCCGTCGCGTAAGTTAACACTGACACCACGGCAGCGTATTGTGACCCAGCGGGAAATTTCGCGTTTAAGCCACAGTGGCGATAATCCACAGCGGCTGGCAGCACTTGAGCAGTCTTATGAGTATCAGGGGAATGACACCTGTGCTGCCTGTGGCATGTGTAGCACGGCTTGCCCGGTAGGGATTAACACCGGCGATTTAACCCGGCAACTGCGGGCCAGAAAGCATCAGCGCTGGCAGGCACTGGCGGCTTTTACCGCACGTCATTTTGCTGCTGTATCAATGATGGTGCGGCTGGGCTTAACAGCCGGCAGAATGGTGAGTGCGTTACTACCGTTTTGGCACAAAGCTATGCCAACGGCAAATTACGCTAAGGTAAAAACGGCGAAGCCGGGACTGCAGCCCATTATTTACCTTGCCGGTTGTAGCGGCCGGGTGATGGCACCGCAGGCCGAGAGTAACGATAAACGCAGTTTACTGCAGGTAAGTACGGATTTACTGGCAAAAGCCGGTTACCAGTTAATTGTGCCAGAGGGTATTGATAACCAGTGCTGCGGCATGCCGTTTCAGTCTAAAGGGCAGTTTACTGCCGCCAGCCAGAAGCAGCAGCAATTGCAACAGTGGCTGTTGCAGGCAACCCATAACGGTGAATTACCGGTATTCTCTGATACCAGTCCGTGCAGCCTGACACTGCAGGGAAAGCTGGACAGCCGGTTAAATATCATCGACAGTGTCGATTTTCTGCTGCAAAACGTGCTGCCAAAGCTGAGTTTCACCAAGCTCAGCGAGCCGGTAGCATTACACCTAACCTGTAGCGCCAATCAGCTGGGGCATGGTGACAAGCTGAAGCAGCTACTGGCTGCCTGCACTGACGAGGTTGTTGTACCTGAGGGCATCAGCTGCTGTGGTTTTGCCGGTGACAAAGGTTTTGTTTTGCCTGAGCTCAATGCATCTGCCCTTTCTGGCTTAAAACAGCAGGTAAGCGCTTGCTGCCAGGGTGTGTCAACCAGCCGTACCTGTGAGATTGGCTTATCCCGCCACGCCGGTTTGGAATATCAACATATTGTTTACCTGTTGGACCGCTGCAGTAACTAAGCGCTAATAAACTGAATTAGCGCACTAAATGCTGATATGCTTAACTCACTTGACGCAAACCGGCTGACGTTGTATCACGTTTACTAATGTGGCTGGCGGCTAATAGGGAATGGGGTTATGCAACAGGCAGCAATACCATACAACGAAACTGAGCGTTTGGCTGCGTTAGAGGCTGCTGAACTGCTGGATACAGCCAGTGAAGCGCGGTTTGATCGTTTAACCCGTCTGGTACAACAGTGTCTGGAAGCCGAAATCGTGCTGATCTCACTGGTGGATAAAGACCGGCAGTGGTTTAAATCGCGTCAGGGGCTGGATGCCTGCGAAACATGCCGCAATATTTCCTTTTGTGGCCATGCCATTCTCGATGATGATATTTTTGAAGTCACCGATGCCAGGACTGATAGCCGCTTTACGGATAACCCGTTGGTGACCGGTGCACCTTGTATCCGCTTTTACGCCGGTATCCCGCTGACATTTGCTAACCAGCGCATCGGTACTTTGTGTGTTATCAGTAGCGAACCGCGCAAACTAACGATGAAAGAGCGCACTATACTGCGTGAGTTTGGTGCTGCTGTTGAGCAAGAGATCCAAGATCGCCAGCAGGAACACGCTACACAGGAGCTGGCGGCCAGCCGCGACCAGTTTGAACGCCTGGTGGCAAATATTCCTGGTATCACTTACCGCTGCAAAGCTGACTCTGACTGGACCATGCTGTATATGAGCGGCGGAATAGACCCGTTATCCGGTTATCCGGCCACTGATTTTATCAACAACAAGGTACGTAGCTACGCCAGTGTTATCCATCCTGATGACCGGGAGCGACTGGAGCAGCTGGTGATGGAAGCCATAGCGCTGAAGCAAAGCTGGGTACTGCAGTACCGCATTATGCATAAGAATGGGCATCTGCTTTGGGTGGAAGAGCGTGGCAAAGCTGAGTTTGATGACAATGGTCAGTTAAGTTTTCTGGATGGTCTTATTCTGGATATCAGCGAAGAGAAACGGTTAAAACGGCAGTTGATCACACTAACCTCTCAGCTGCCCGGTGTCGTTTATCAGTATCAGCAGTGGCCCGATGGCCATGCAGCGTTTCCCTATGCCAGTGCTGCGATACAGGCGATATACGGCGTGACGCCAGAGCAGGTAAAAGATGATGCCAGTTTAGTGTTCGCTAAAATGTATGCTGCTGATTTACCCGCTTTGGCTGCCAGTATTGAATCGTCCAGCCGGGAGTTAAGCATCTGGCAGCATGAATACCGGGTTTACCGCGATGATGGTGCTCTGTCCTGGCTGGCGGGCCGAGCTGTACCTGAGCGGATGCCGGATGGCAGCACGCTCTGGCATGGGTATATTCAGGACATTACTGAAACAAAGCAGTATTACCTGCAGCTGGAAAAGGTAAATCAGGAGCTGGAACTGGCACGGGAGCGGCTTAATACTGCCAGCGAAAACGCGTTAATTGGCTTTTGGCAGGCAAATCTTGAGACCGGTGAGCTATGGTGGTCGCCGGTAATTTATCAGATTTTTGGCTTTGATGAGGGCGCTGTAAATCCCAGCGCCACCTTATTTAAAAGCACAGTGCATCCTGATGACTGGCGCTTAATTGAACAAAGCGAGAAAACTGCCCGGGAAACCGGTATTCATGATGTTGTGCACCGTATCATCCGCCCGGATGGCTCTATCCGTTGGGTGCATGAGCTGGCGCGGATGTTACCGTCTGACACTAAGCAGCATGTGCTGATCGGATCGGTGCAGGATGTGACCGAACGGATGCAGTTACAACAGTTAAAAGATGAATTTATCTCGACGGTAAGCCATGAACTAAGGACACCATTGACCTCAATAAAAGGTGCGCTGGGGCTGGTTAACGCCGGCACTTTGGGTCAGGTACCCGAAAGCATGAGCAAGCTGCTACAGGTTGCGCACAGCAATAGCGAGAGACTATCCCAGCTTATTAACGACCTGTTAGACATTGAAAAACTGATCGCAGGAAAAATGCCGTTTGATCTGCGCTCGGTTGAAGTGTCAACAGAGCTGGAACATGCAGTCAGTAATTTGCAGCCTTATGCCAACCAGTTTGCGGTTGACTTGCAGCTTGGCGATATCGCACCGCAGCTGAGAATTAAAGCTGATAAACTGCGTCTGCAGCAGGTTGTTACTAACTTATTGTCAAATGCGATTAAGTTTTCTGGTAAAAACAGCGCGGTAAAGATTACCGCTGACAGGCAGTCCGATCAGGTTCGTATAGCAGTGCATGATTCAGGTATTGGCATCGCCAGCGAGTTTCAGCCGAGGATATTTGAGCGTTTCGCTCAGGCCGATGGTTCCAGCAGCAGGCAAAGCGGAGGCACAGGGCTGGGCCTTGCTATCTGCAAAGAGCTGGTAGAGCAAATGGGCGGAGCTATAGGGTTTAGCTCTGTATTGCACCAGGGATCAGTATTTTATTTTACACTGCCACTGCATACCGACAGTAAACCAGGGAAGGCAGTAGACAGGGCATCAGATGAAAACACCCAATAATAAAACCGATTTGTCCGCTGCGTTTAATCAGTTAAGGCAGCGCTTTGCTGAAAGCCTGCCGCAACGTGCTGCGGCGATGTCAGAAGCGATGCAGGCAGGCCATGATGCTGCCCGGCTGCGCACTGTAATTGGTGAGTCACATAAACTGGCGGGAGCCTGTGGTACTTTTGGCTACAGTATGCTTGGCGCTATGTCCAGACAGATTGAGCAGTTAGCGCGGGTAGTACAACAGCGCTCTTTGGCAGAGCAAGAGCAGGCAGTGCCTGAGCTGGTGAACCTGATTAGGGAATTCGAGCGCGCTGTGATGCAGGCTATGCAGGCTGCGGAACAAAATGCTGGCTATGTTCAGCTGCAGGCTGTTGCCAGAAGCAGTGTCTGGTTGTTGCTCGACGACGAGCCACTGACAGAAGAAATCCGTATTCAGTTACAGGGTTTTGGTTTACAGGTTCAGATCTTTAACCAGTTTGCCCAATTGGCAGCAAAATTAAGGGAGCAAACGCCCGCTATTGTATTTAGTGCGACAACCCTCAGTAATGGCGAGTCGCTATTTAAACAGACCTGGCTTTTGAACGAGCTGGCAAAGCAGCAAGGCCGTTTAATTGTGCTGTCCGATACCGATAGCTTTGCCATGCGCATCCGCATTGCCCAGCTACGCGCAGAAGGGGTGTTTTTTACGCCGGTCAATGTGCCGGAACTTATTACTCACATCAGTGAACTGCTCGATTACAGTGCCAGCAGCGGCAAAGTGTATATTGTCGATGACGATAAACTGCTGGCCGAGCACTATGCACTGGTGCTGACACAAGTGGGTATTGAAACCAGGATCAGCAACAAAATTGATAACATCATTGAAGAAGTGATGCAGTTTCAACCGGATTTGATCCTGATGGACATCTATATGCCAGAATATTCCGGCGCTGAAATTGCCGGTGTATTGCGCCAGTACCGCAGCCTGAAGCGGATCCCTATTGTCTTTTTATCGTCTGAACAAAATAAATCTTTGCAAATCAGCGCAATGTCTCATGGCGCCGACGATTTCATTACCAAACCGATCGACGATGTGCAGCTGACTCAGGCGTTGAAAGTCCGCTTGGCACGCAGCTTACAGCTGAAAAATCTGATTGAGAAAGACAGCCTGACATCGCTGATAAAGCATGCTGCGATTAAAGATGCAGCCAATATGGAATTTATGCGCGCCGAGCGCAGCAATAGCCCGCTGAGTATTGTCATGCTGGATATTGACCACTTTAAGCGCGTTAATGATTCATACGGCCATGCAACCGGCGATATTGTTATCACAGCGCTGGCGACATTACTGCGTAAGCGTATCCGCAAAACTGACCGTGCCGGTCGCTATGGTGGGGAGGAGTTTTTACTGGTACTGCCTGATTGTCCTACCGAGCAGGCTTGTCAGCTAACAGAGCAAATTTTGCAATCTTTTGCTGCTTTGCATTTTAATGCTGACGGGCAGCAATTTAGCTGTACTTTCTCCGCAGGGGTAGTATCAAGCGGCGACAAAGTTTTCGACTGCGCTGCCAGTATGATTGCTGCGGCAGATAAAGCACTGTATCAGGCTAAAGCTGCCGGACGTAACCAGATCAAATGCTATACAGCGTAAGCTGGTACGGCCGGCTGTAGGTGCAATTACAGTTTTTTCAGGATCTCTTCGGGTAAGGCAAGTTCATCATTGCGGTTTACGCCGACGCCGCGGTTAAGAATATTTTGCGCAATTTGCTTGGCTTCATCCAGCGAGTGCATTTGCGCTGTACCACACTGATAGACATTCAGTTCAGGAATATCATTCTGGCTCGCTACTTTTAACACATCGTTCATCGCTGCCTGCCAGGCTTTTGCAACGCGCTGCTCATCCGGGGTGCCAATTAAACTCATATAGAAACCGGTGCGGCAGCCCATAGGTGAAATATCGATAATTTCCACATCATTGCCATTTAAATGATCACGCATAAAGCCGGCAAATAAATGCTCCAGCGTATGAATACCTTTCTCTGACAGAATTTCTTCATTCGGTACACAAAAACGTAAGTCAAACACCGTAATGGCATCGCCTTTTGGCGTATTCATTTTCTTTGCGACGCGTACAGCCGGCGCCTTCATAATGGTGTGGTCTACGGTAAAGCTATCGAGTAATGGCATAACAAAGCCCTTATATTGAATGCATCAGTTAATGGCTATTATAGTCAGGTCAGCTTGTATAAGTTAACCGCTTTCGGCGTGAAAACCGGCAAACAACGGCTAAAGCCCTGCTTTTGTGAGTTAAAGTAAAAATTTTCTCTTAATAACCTTGAATGGAACAGGGCTAATCCCCACTAATGCCTCAACACAATTTTTAATTGTTCAGAATATTAAGTGGAGAGCAGTTATGGGCAGAATTATTGGTATTGACTTAGGTACAACTAACTCATGTGTGGCAGTGTTAGACGGTGATAAACCGCGCGTTTTAGAAAACGCTGAGGGTGCCCGTACTACACCTTCAATTATTGCTTACGCCGAAGACGGTGAAGTATTAGTTGGCCAGCCGGCAAAACGCCAGGCGGTAACTAACCCGAAAAACACCTTGTTCGCAATTAAGCGCTTAATTGGTCGTCGTTTTGAAGACGAAGAAGTACAGCGTGATATTAAAATCATGCCTTACGCCATTGTTAAAGCGGATAATGGTGATGCCTGGGTTGAAGTTAAAGGCAAAAAGTTAGCTGCACCACAAATTTCAGCTGAAGTGCTGAAAAAGATGAAGAAAACCGCTGAAGACTATTTAGGTGAAGCGGTGACAGCTGCCGTTATCACGGTACCGGCCTACTTTAACGATGCGCAGCGTCAGGCGACCAAAGACGCCGGCCGTATCGCTGGCTTAGACGTAAAACGTATTATCAACGAGCCAACAGCTGCAGCACTGGCTTATGGTATGGATAAAAAGAAAGGCGACACCAAAGTTGCGGTTTACGACTTAGGTGGTGGTACTTTCGATATCTCTATCATTGAAATTGATGATGTAGACGGCGAACAAACGTTTGAAGTACTGGCAACCAACGGTGATACCCACTTAGGTGGTGAAGACTTCGATAACCGTTTAATCAACTACTTAGTTGAAGAGTTCAAAAAAGAGCAGGGCATTGACCTGCGTAATGACCCACTGGCAATGCAGCGTTTAAAAGAGTCTGCGGAGAAAGCGAAGATTGAACTGTCTTCAGCCTCTCAGACTGAAGTTAACCTGCCGTACATCACAGCGGATGCATCAGGCCCGAAACACCTGAACATCAAAGTAACGCGCGCCAAGCTGGAGTCACTGGTTGAAGATTTAATCCAGCGCACTATCGAGCCGCTGAAGCAGGCACTGAAAGATGCTGACTTAAGCGTTGGCGAGATTGACGACATCATCCTGGTGGGCGGTCAGACCCGTATGCCGAAAGTACAGGAAGCGGTATCTGCGTTCTTCGGTAAAGAAGCACGTAAAGATGTTAACCCGGACGAGGCTGTTGCTGTTGGTGCTGCCATTCAGGGTGCGGTACTGTCGGGTGATGTAAAAGACGTACTGCTGCTGGACGTAACCCCACTGTCGCTGGGTATCGAGACTATGGGCAGCGTGATGACAGCGCTGATTGAGAAAAACACCACGATCCCGACGAAGAAATCGCAGGTATTCTCAACGGCCGAGGACAACCAGTCTGCCGTGACTATTCACGTGCTGCAGGGCGAGCGTAAACGCGCGTCTGACAACAAGTCACTGGGTCAGTTTAACTTAGAAGGTATTCGCGCTGGTCGTCGTGGCGAGCCGCAAATCGAAGTCACTTTCGACCTGGATGCTGATGGTATTCTGCATGTGTCTGCCAAAGATAAAGATACTGGCAAAGAGCAGAAGATCACTATCAAGGCCAACTCAGGTCTGTCTGATGAAGAAATTCAGGCCATGGTACGTGATGCTGAAGCGCACGCAGAAGAAGATAAGAAGTTTGAAGAGCTGGTACAAACCCGTAACCAGGCTGATGCGATGGTGCATGCTACCCGCAAACAGCTTGAAGAAGTGGGCGACAGCTTAGCGTCTAACGACAAAGAAGAGATTGAAACAGCAATTAAAGAGCTGGAAACTGCATTAAAAGGCAGTGATAAAGCCGCAATTGATGAGAAATCTCAGGCGCTGATCCAGGCTTCTCAGAAGCTGATGGAAGCGTCTCAGGCGAAAGCGCAACAAGGTGGCGCTGATGCTGGCCAACAACAAGCCAGTGGCAATGACGATGTCGTTGATGCTGAGTTTGAAGAAGTCAAAGACGACAAAAAGTAAGTCGGTTTAACCAGGCTGCAGTATACTGCAGCCTTGTAACTTAAGAAGCACTGAGCGAGAAGTATGTCCAAGCGTGACTATTATGAAGTACTAGGTGTTGCTAAAGGCGCCGACGATAAAGACATCAAAAAGGCTTATAAACGCCTCGCCATGAAATTTCACCCTGACCGTACTCAGGGCGATAAAGCCATGGAAGAGAAGTTTAAAGAAGTTCAGGAAGCCTACGAAGTATTATCAGACGAGCAGAAGCGCGCAGCCTATGACCGTTATGGCCATGCCGGTGTAGATCCAAACCGTGGCGCCGGTGGTTTTGGCGGTGGCGCGGGTGGTGCTGATTTCGGCGATATCTTTGGCGATGTGTTTGGCGATATTTTCGGTGGTGGTGGCCGTCGTGGTCAGTCACGCGCTCAGCGTGGCTCAGATCTACGCTACAACCTTGAACTAAGCCTGGAAGAGGCCGTTCGCGGTAAGTCGGTTGATATTAAAGTGCCGACGATGGTGGGGTGTGACGTTTGTGATGGCTCAGGTGCAAAAAAAGGCACTTCAGCCAAAAGCTGCCCAACCTGTCACGGTGCCGGCCAGGTGACTATGCGTCAGGGCTTTTTTGCTGTGCAGCAAACCTGTCCTACCTGTAATGGTCGCGGTAAGATCATTCCGGAGCCATGTACGAAATGCCACGGTGAAGGCCGCGTAGAAAAAACCAAGACATTGTCGGTGAAAATTCCGGCAGGTGTTGACACTGGTGACCGCATCCGTTTAACCGGAGAAGGTGAAGCCGGTATGCACGGTGCACCAGCAGGCGATCTGTACGTACAGGTACATGTTAAAGAACACCCGATATTTGTGCGTGACGGTAATAACCTGTATTGCGATGTGCCGCTGAGTTTTACCATCGCTGCGCTGGGTGGTGAAATTGATGTGCCGACACTGGATGGCCGGGTGAAGCTGAAAATACCGGCTGAGACGCAAACTGACAAGATGTTCCGCTTGCGCGGCAAAGGCGTGCAGTCTGTACGCGGTGGCGGTGTAGGCGATCTGGTGTGTAAAGTAGTGATCGAAACACCGGTTAACCTGAGCGAGAAGCAAAAAGATCTGCTGCGTCAGCTCGATGACAGTATGGCGGGCGATGGTGAAGCCAAGCACCGGCCAAAATCGAAGGGCTTTTTTGATGGTGTGAAAAAGTTTTTTGATGATCTAACCAGTTAATCTGAAACGAAAAACCACCTACGGGTGGTTTTTTGCTATTTCAGGGATACAATAAAGCTAAGTGTTGTAAAACCACGTTTTGGCTACAGAAAAGGAAATATTCATGTTGAAAAAGCTGTTTATCACCGCTACCTGCGCCCTTGTTATTGCTGCCTGTGCACAGTCTCCAACCGGCCGGCGCCAGATTATGCTGTTTAGTGACACTGAGCTGAGCAAAATGGGGGCCCAGACCTTTGACAGCATGAAGGAAGAAACGCCAATCAGTAAAGATGCCAAGACCAACAGCTATGTTAACTGCGTGACGAATAATCTGCTGGCGGTCACACCAGATAATTTAAGGGCGCAAAACTGGGAAATT
Organism: Rheinheimera aquimaris; assembly: GCF_020531985.1. Lineage (GTDB taxonomy): Bacteria > Pseudomonadota > Gammaproteobacteria > Enterobacterales > Alteromonadaceae > Alishewanella > Alishewanella aquimaris. Next base: position 355,087 of record NZ_JAJAVQ010000004.1, read on the forward strand.
GTGGTGTTTGAGTCTGAACAGGTCAATGCCTTTGCTTTGCCCGGCGGCAAAATTGGTGTTTACACCGGTTTATTAAAAGTTGCTGAAAATCAGGACCAACTGGCTGCCGTGGTTGGGCATGAAATTGGTCACGTTATCGCCGGGCACAGTAACGAGCGTTTATCCACTAATCAGGCGTTGCAGACGGTATTGGCACTGGGTGATGCTGGCTTGAAAGCTTATGGTGTGAAGTACCAGCAGGAACTGATGACAGCCTTTGGTTTGGGGGCGCAGTATGGTGTAGCGCTGCCGTTTAGTCGTGCGCATGAATCCGAGTCGGATATTATTGGTCTGGATCTAATGGCCAAGGCTGGCTTTGAACCGCGTCAGGCAGTCAATCTGTGGCAGAACATGGCGGCGGCAGGCAGCGGTGGCACGCCGGAGTTTATGTCAACTCACCCGTTACCGGAAACGCGTATCAAGGATCTACGTGCCAAAATGCCGGAAGCGATGAAAACCTTTAATGAGCGTAAAGCCGTATCTGCTTTACCGAAATGCTCACGTTAACTTTTGCCGCATGGCAACCGCTTCAACGCCAGTGTTTGAAGCGGTGCATGCGGTGCCGGTTAGGGCACAGCCGCTGTTTTGCGTAGCAGTATTGTCAGTACGGCAATAAGTAACAACAGCAGACAATAGTAGCTTTGCGTTACCACCTGCCACGGGGAAATGCCGAAGCTGGCGCCTAACAGCAATGCCTGAGCACCGTAAGGCACTAAGCCCTGGCTGATACAGGCAAAAATATCCAGCAAGCTGGCGCTGCGCCGTGGTGATATCTGATGCTGCTCTGCCAGCGTCTTGGCAACATCGCCGGTAAGTACTATGGCAACAGTATTATTGGCAATACACAGGTTGCTGATAAAGGCCAATGCTGCAATAGCCAGTTGCTGCGCCTTGTTACCCGCCAGTTTTAAACCGCCGGCTAACTGCTGAATTTTATCTGCAATCCACTGCAAACCGCCTTGCTGCTTAATGAATTCACTTAAGGCGCTGACCAGCATGGCCAGAATAAAGATCTCCTGCACATTGGCAAACCCCGTTGCGATATCTTTGCCAAGCCCCGCCAGCTGATAATCGGCAAACCAGGCCCCTTGCAATGCCGCCAGCGCGATACCCAGCAATAACACCAAAAACACGTTCAGACCCGCAACAGCCAGCAGTAAAATCGCAGCGTAAGGTACTACACCTGTCCAGTTAACGGCGGCTGTTTGTATCGGCGCGCCTTCGCTTGCCAGCAGTGCATAAAGTACCAGCGTTAGTAACGCTGCAGGCAGTGCTATCTTAATGTTTTCACGGAATTTATCTGACATGCGCGCACCCTGGGTACGGGTTGAAGCGATAGTAGTATCGGAAATAATTGACAGGTTATCACCAAACATAGCACCACTTAGCAAAACGCCAGCTACCAGTGCCGGATCTAACCCGGCCTGGTGGGCTAAGCCAACAGCAATAGGTGCCAACGCACCTATGGTCCCCATAGAGGTGCCCATTGCTGTCGAAATAAGGGCAGCGATAGCAAACAAACCAGGTAACAGCCACGGCGCTGGTATCAGGCTAAGGCCGGCATTGACAGCCGCATCGACACCACCGGTAGCCGTTGCCACACTGGCAAACGCACCTGCCAGCAGGTAAATAATACACATGGTAATGATGTTGCTGTTACCCGCACCTTTAACCATCACATCAATTGATTGCTGCAGCGGCGCTCGATGTAACCAAACGGCCAGGATCAGTGCCGGAATAATAGCGACATGGCCGGGGAGCTGATAAAAAGCGTAAGCGACGTCCTGACTTTGCAGATACAAGCCGGTGCCGAGAAACAGTGCTACGAAAAACAACAATGGCAGCAATGAGCGTTTTGCCCCTTTGGCCGCCGGAGCAGATTGGTTCATAACGTGACCTTATAAAAATCTGGCTGTTACTCAGCCTTATGGGTTGCGCAATATATAGATGGCTAGACGTCCTGTCAATTTGCGCTTGTTATTTTGTCCTCTGGTATAAGCTACCTGAGTTGATTATGCTGGCAACTGTTTTATACGGAGTTTTGCAACGGAGTGGGTATGTCACAGCGCAATTTAATAGCTTCCAGCCGGTTTTTGCCGTTTTTCCTAACCCAGGCCAGTGGCGCTTTTAACGATAACGTCTTTAAAAACGCGCTGATGCTGATACTGGCTTTTACTGCCGCGAATGCATTGCCGTGGGATACCGACTTAACCATGAATCTGGCGGCGGGTTTGTTTATTCTGCCGTTCCTGTTGTTCTCTGCAACTGCAGGCTCTCTGGCTGATGCCGTATGTAAAACCAAACTTATCCGGGCCCTGAAACTGTTAGAAATCGCATTGATGCTATTGGCTGCGCTGGCCTTTTATTTTCAGCAGTATCTGTTGCTGTTAGGGGTGTTGTTTCTGATGGGGGCTCAGTCAGCTTTTTTCGGCCCGGTGAAGTACGCCATTTTACCGCAGCTGTTAACGGACAAGGAACTGTTGGCGGGCAATGCCTGGGTGGAAATGGGCACCTTTGTTGCTATTTTGCTGGGCACCGTTACGGGTGGCTTACTGGTTGGGCTGGCAAATGCACCGCTGTGGATTGGCGCTGTTGTTGTCGTGTTCTCAGTACTTGGTTATTTATGCAGCCGGAAAATACCGGCAGTGGGTGAGATTGGCGGCGCTGAACACTTTCGTTTTGCGCCCTGGCAGCAAACTAAAGCGACTGTCAGTATTTGTTATCAGAATCGGACACTGTATTTGTCGGTGATGGCAATAAGCTGGTTCTGGTTTTTGGGGGCCAGTTACTTAACGCAGTTCCCTAATTTTACCAAAACGGTGCTGGCAGGCGATAACACTGTGGTAACCGCGTTGCTGGTAGCGTTTTCTGTTGGTGTTGGTATCGGCTCTATGCTGTGCGAGCGCCTATCTGCCGATAGAGTAGAGCTTGGTCTGGTACCGATAGGTGCTATCGGTTTAACAGTGTTTGGTATTGGCCTGTATGTCAGCAGCCCTTCATTGAGCGGGACTGAACTGCTTAATCTGGCACAGTTTTTCAGCACTGCATCCGGCAGCTGGGTACTGCTGAACCTGACGCTGATAGGTGTGTTTGGTGGTCTCTTTATCGTACCCTTGTATGCGCTGCTACAGCAACGTGCTGAGCCAGCTCAGCGCGCCCGTGTTATTGCTGCAAATAACATCTTTAACGCGTTATTTATGGTGGGTAGTGCCATTGCCGGCATAGTGTTCTTGTCGATGCTGGATTTGGCTATCCCGGAATATTTCCTGGTGCTTGCGATTATGAATGCCGTCGTTGCCCTGTATGTATTCAGTCAGGTACCGGAATTTGCGCTACGTTTTGTGATTTATTTGCTCAGCCATACGATGTACCGCGTGCAAAGCCGTGGCCTGGAGCATATTCCGTCCGATGGGGCGGCGGTGCTGGTTGCGAACCATGTCAGTTATGTCGATGCGCTGTTGATAGGCGGAGCGGTACGCCGGCCGGTTCGCTTTGTAATGGAAAAAGCCATTTACGATTTGCCGGTGGCCAACTGGTTGTTCAAAGCCGCGAAAACGATCCCTATCTGCAGTAAGCAAAAGGATGAGGCAGTGTACGAGGCGGCATTTGCCAGCATTAAACGCGAGCTGGAACAGGGCAATCTGGTATGTATTTTCCCGGAAGGCCGGTTGACAAAAACCGGTGAGATAGATGGTTTCAGACCCGGCATTGAACGTATTCTGGCAGAAACGCCGGTGCCGGTTGTACCGATGGCACTGCAGGGGCTATGGGGCTCATTTTTCAGCCATCACGGCAGTGGCGCATTTAAGTTTAAAGGCCGGTTTTGGTCTAAAATAAAGCTGCACGCCAGCGATGCATTACCGGCCTCTGCGGCTAACGCCGCTGAGCTGGAGCGACAGGTGCGGTTATTGCGGGGTGATGCAGCGTAGTCTGGGCGTTTCGCAGTAATAATCACATCGGGTCATGACGTGTATCAACCACTTACTACTCAGGTATAAGGAGATACACAATGAAAAAGTTTATCACGCTACTGCTGGTTCTTGCAGCAGTAGTCTATGCAACCAGTCTCTGGCTGGGGCTTGCCTCTCATTCCTCCGCTGTTGCCGCGACACCGTCAGATAATAAAAGTTACCTGCCAGAAATTGCTCCGGTTGGGGCAACGCTGCTTGAAGGGTTGGGTAATTACAGCCTGCCCGTTACATCAGCCAATGCTGAGGTACAACGCTGGTTCGATCAGGCGATGGTATTGACCTATGGTTTTAACCATCAGGCGGCTGAGCGCTCTTTTTTAAAGGCGGTAGAGCTCGATCCGCAATGTGCCATGTGTTGGTGGGGAGCAGCGCTGGTATTGGGGCCGCATGTTAATGCCGGTATGGATCCTGCCAATAACGCTGCCGCCTGGCAGCGGTTGCAGGCAGCCAGGTCAATGGCTCACCTGGCAAAACCGTGGGAGCAGGCATTTATTACCGCACTGAGTGCCCGTTACGCAGAGCAGCCAGCTGCCGACCGTAAGCCTTTGGATCAAGCTTATGCTGATGCCATGGCGAAACTTATGCTGGCATTGCCAGCACAGTTAGATGCCGCGACATTATATGTCGAGGCCATGATGAACCTGCAGCCCTGGGACTACTGGGATGATAACGGTCAGCCGCTTGGGAATACTGCCAAGATAGTGCAGGTGCTGGAAGGCGTTATAGCCAGGGATACCGGGCATGCCGGAGCGCTGCATCTGTACATTCATGCAGTGGAGGCATCAAATGAACCTGAGCGTGGCGTAGAAGCCGCTGACCGCTTGAGATCGTTAATTCCCGGATCTGGCCATTTGGTTCACATGCCGGCACACATTTATGCCCGGGTAGGCCGCTGGCAGGATGCTGTGGTCGCGAATCAGCGCGCCATTGAAGCCGATAACAGTTACCTTGCTGCATGCCGGCCAGCGCCCGGCGTATATCCCTTAGGTTATGTGCCGCATAACCATCACTTCCTCTGGTTCGCTGCCACGATGGCCGGTAACAGCAAAGTCGCCATTGCTGCGGCAGATTCAACCTATGATCGTACCAGCGATCCGCAGCTAATGCGTCTGCCCGGGATGGAAGCAATGCAGAACTTCGCCATGACACCATTATTTGCCAGAGTAAGGTTTGGCCAGTGGCAAGCCATCCGCCAAATGGCTGAGCCTGAAGCGGAATTTCCTTACATGGTCGCACTTTGGCATTATGGTCAGGGCATGGCAGCACTAAGACTGGGGCAGCCTGAAACAGCACTATCGCATCACTCATCTCTGGCCGGGCTGCTTAACTCGCCACAGATCGCGGCGATGAAGGTATGGGATCGTTATGCATTAAGTCATAGTGTTCAGCTTGCAGAGCGGATGCTGACGGCTGAGTTGGCATGGCAGCAGGGCGATCAGAAAAAAGCCTTCAGCGTGCTGGCACAGGCGTTAGCGATAGAAGATGAATTACCTTACGATGAACCGCCAGCGTGGCATGCCCCCGTCAGGCATACCTTAGGGGCTATGTTGTTGGCAGCAAACCGTGCCGCGGAGGCCGAACAAATGTATCGTGACGAGTTGAAGCGGAATCCGGAAAATGGCTGGTCATTGTTTGGATTAATGCAGGCATTGCAGGCACAGAACAAAACCGGCGAAGCAAGCGCGACAGATGCCAGGTTTCGCCAGGCCTGGGCTCATGCGGATGTTACGCTGGCATCTTCCAGGTTATGACGCACTAATCGACAGCTGGCAGAGCAGAGAAATCTGCTGCCAGTTGCGCTGTATCAAAGGGGGCTTTCCAGTAAGCTGTCATGCGACCTTGTGGATCCAGCAACACAATAGCTGTTGAGTGTTCTATGCTGTATTGACTTGACGCTGTTTGCGGTATCCTAACCTGCGCCATGCCCAGGCTGTTAAGCAAAGTGCTCAGTTCAGATTGAGCACCGGTCAGCCCAATCCAGTGTGGTTGAAACAGCTGCAAATATTGTTTCAGGCTGGCTGCAGTATCGCGCTCTGGGTCCACAGTGACAAAAATAACCTGATGCCGTCTTGGCCCTGTCATTTGCTGTTCGGCTGCCTGTAACTGACCCAGTGTCAGCGGGCATATATCCGGGCAGAAAGTAAAACCGGAAAATATCAGGCTCCAATGGCCAAGCAGATTGTCGTTAGTAAACGCGCTATTATCCTGATCCCGCAGCTGAAACGCTGCGACGTGCCGCGCAGTGTCAAGTTGGGTGGCATAACGTAGATGCAAATCTTGCCGCGGCTCTGAACAGGCTGGCAGCATCAGACTGAGCACAATAACCTGGGAGAGTAAGCGTACAGAGGCCATGGTAGTGTCAGCGGCAAAAAGAATTGTGTTTTCAGTATTGGCGCAACACATAAAAGCTGCAAGCGGAATAAACTACATCAGGCCTCCACTCAGTGATAAAATTAGCCATTAAGATGGCTATTTTTCTTTCTTCAGCCTGTAGCTTTTGCTCTAATAGCCACCTTGGGATGTTTATACCGGGTCAGATTATGCCTGCAATTGGAATTTTTGGTGCCAACGGCCGTATGGGCCGCTCTCTGGTCAGTGTTGCCAACGAGCAACAGTTAAACCTTACCGCTGCCACTGTTCGTGACGGCTCTGAGCTGGTTGGGGTTGATGCCGGAGAGCTGGCCGGCTGTGGTAAAGTAAATGTGCCGCTGACTGCAACCTCAGTCGCAAGTGTCAGCAAGGCTGATATTTGGGTCGACTTTACTATGCCTGAGCCTATGCTGGCGCATCTTCAGCTGGCGGTAGCAGCGAGAAAAGCGATGGTAATTGGTGTCACCGGTTTAACGGATGCGCAATACAAGCAAGTGCAACAGGCGGCGGAACATATTCCCATCGTCTGGGCACCTAACATGAGTGTGGGTGTTAACCTGCTGCTACATCTGGTACAAACGGCCGCGAAAGTGATGGGACAAACTGCAGATATCGAGATTATTGAAGCTCACCACCGCTTTAAAAAAGATGCCCCCTCAGGCACCGCCATGGCGATTGGCGCCAGTATAGCTAAAGCCCTGGACCGCGATTTGGCTAAGGTAGCAGTATATGGACGCGAGGGGATGACCGGCGAGCGCGAACAGCAGACTATTGGCTTTGCTACTGTGCGCGGTGGCGATATTATTGGTGACCACACCGCCTTATTTGCAGATTTAGGTGAAAGGCTGGAAATAACCCACAAAGCATCAAGCCGATCGACCTTTGCACAAGGTGCTCTGCGTGCTGCTCTGTGGTTGCAAAATAAACAGCCCGGACTTTATTCCATGCAACAAGTGTTAGGTTTGGCACAGTTAAGCTAGATTTTTGCACTATTAAGGTTAAAAAGCCGCTAAAGTTGTCATTTATAATAAAATTCAAAAAAATCGTAGCTAATTATCCTCTGATCGCCTAGAATAAGCAGGTTTGCCCAAGGCAAATCGGGTATCACATTTTGGGTCAAAACGGGTTGTAAAACAGTGTTAGTTTTCGCCCGTTTTTTGCTGTTTGGAGGTTATCTTGACTAAGTCCGCCCTGCTCGTACTGGAAGACGGCACCGTATTTCGCGGTACAGCCATTGGCGCTGAAGGAGTTTCTGTAGGTGAAGTGGTGTTTAACACTTCAATGACCGGGTATCAGGAAATATTGACTGATCCCTCATACGCAGAACAGATCGTTACTCTCACTTATCCACATATTGGCAATACCGGTACCAATACTGAAGATGAAGAATCCGGGAGAATCTGGGCCAGAGGCCTGATAATCCGAGACCTTCCTCTTCTTGCCAGTAATTTCCGTAACCAACTTTCCCTTAGTCAGTATTTAACACAAAACAATATTCTCGGCATCGCCGACATCGATACCCGCAAGTTAACCCGAATTTTACGTGAAAAAGGTGCGCAAAATGGCTGTTTAATGGCTGGCGATAACCTGGACGAAGCTAAAGCACTGGAACTGGCAAAAGGTTTCCCTGGCCTTTCGGGTATGGACCTTGCCAAAGAAGTCACGGTTAAGGCTCCGTATCAGTGGACCGAGGGCAGTTGGACACTGGGTGAAGGCCATAGCACACCCGACAATGCGAAGTTTCATGTTGTAGCCTACGACTACGGTGTTAAGCGCAACATTCTGCGCATGTTAGCAGACCGTGGTTGCAAGCTGACAGTAGTGCCTGCGCAAACACCGGCGAAAGACGTGTTAGCGATGAACCCGGACGGTATATTCTTATCCAACGGCCCTGGCGATCCGGCACCTTGTACCTACGCTATTGAAGCAATCAAAACATTCTTAGAAACTGAGATTCCGGTTTTTGGTATTTGCCTGGGCCATCAGTTACTGGCACTGGCCAGCGGAGCACAAACGGTGAAAATGCCGGTTGGCCATCACGGTGGTAACCACCCGGTGCAGAATCTGGACACCAAACGTGTACTGATCACTGCACAGAATCACGGTTTCGCGGTAGATGAAGCCAGCTTACCGGCCAATTTACGCGCCACCCATAAATCGTTGTTTGACGGCACTTTACAGGGCATCCATCGTACGGATAAACCGGCTTTCAGTTTTCAGGGCCACCCTGAAGCGAGCCCCGGTCCGCATGAAGCCTCTGAGCTGTTCGACCATTTTATCGAGCTGATGCAAAAGCATAAAGCCTAAGCAAACACGAATTACGGAGACATCGCAGCAATGCCAAAACGTACCGACTTAAAAAGTATTCTGATCTTAGGCGCTGGCCCAATCGTGATTGGTCAGGCCTGTGAGTTCGACTACTCAGGCGCTCAGGCCTGTAAAGCGTTAAAAGAAGAAGGCTACCGCGTTATTCTGGTGAACTCTAACCCGGCCACCATTATGACCGACCCTGAAATGGCCGATGCCACCTACATCGAGCCTATTCACTGGCAGGTAGTAGAAAAAATTATTGAGAAAGAGCGCCCCTGTGCGGTTTTACCCACCATGGGTGGTCAGACGGCACTGAACTGTGCACTGGATTTAGAGCGTCATGGTGTATTGGCAAAATACAATGTCGAAATGATCGGAGCCACTGCTGACGCGATTGATAAAGCGGAAGACAGAAGCCGCTTTGATAAAGCCATGCGTTCTATCGGTTTAGCGTGCCCGCGTGCAGGCTTAGCGCACTCGATGGAAGAAGCCTATCAGGTACTGGAAGACATTGGCTTCCCGTGTATCATTCGCCCGTCTTTCACCATGGGCGGCTCAGGCGGTGGTATCGCGTACAACAAAGAAGAATTTGAAGAAATCTGTACCCGTGGTCTGGATTTATCACCCACTAAAGAGCTGCTGATCGATGAGTCGTTAATCGGTTGGAAAGAGTACGAGATGGAAGTAGTGCGGGATAAAAACGACAACTGCATTATCGTCTGCTCGATTGAAAACTTCGACCCTATGGGCGTACACACCGGCGACTCTATCACGGTAGCACCGGCGCAAACATTAACCGATAAAGAATATCAAATCATGCGTAACGCTTCTTTGGCGGTACTGCGTGAAATTGGTGTTGAAACCGGTGGTTCAAACGTACAGTTTGGTATCAACCCGGAAGATGGCCGCATGGTGATTATCGAGATGAACCCGCGCGTATCACGCTCGTCTGCGCTGGCATCTAAAGCGACCGGTTTCCCTATTGCCAAAGTAGCGGCTAAGCTGGCGATTGGTTACACGCTGGATGAGCTGGCTAACGATATTACCGGTGGCAAAACGCCGGCATCGTTCGAGCCTAGCATCGACTATGTGGTGACCAAGGTACCACGCTTTAACTTCGAAAAATTTGCCGGTGCCAATGACCGCTTAACTACCCAGATGAAATCTGTCGGTGAAGTGATGGCTATTGGCCGTAACCAGCAAGAGTCGTTGCAAAAAGCACTGCGCGGCCTAGAGATTGGCGTATGTGGGTTAGATCCGGTTATCGATATCACATTACCGGAAGCCAAAGATAAGATTATCCGCGAGCTGAAAGAGCCAGGTTCACACCGTATTTGGTACATTGCCGACGCCATGCGTTTTGGCATGAGCATGGATGAGATTTTCCAGCTGACCAAGATTGACCCCTGGTTCCTGGTGCAAATTGAAGATCTGATCAAAGAAGAGCAATCGCTGGCAAAAGACGGTTTCGCAGCACTGGATGAAGCACGGTTAAAACGGTTAAAGCGCAAAGGTTTTGCTGATAAGCGTATTGCCGATGTGTTGGGCGTCAGCGAAAACGAAGTGCGTAAAAAACGCCACGGTTATAAGCTGCACCCGGTTTATAAACGCGTAGATACCTGTGCTGCCGAGTTTGCCTCGAACACGGCGTATATGTATTCCAGCTACGATGAAGAGTGTGAAGCAGCACCGACTAACCGCGATAAAATTATGATTATCGGTGGTGGCCCGAACCGTATCGGCCAGGGTATCGAATTCGATTACTGCTGTGTACATGCCGCACTTGCACTGCGTGAAGACGGTTACGAAACCATTATGGTTAACTGTAACCCGGAAACCGTTTCTACTGACTACGACACCTCAGACCGGCTGTATTTCGAGCCGATTACGCTGGAAGACGTGCTGGAAATTGTCCGCAAAGAACAACCTAAAGGCGTTATCGTGCAATACGGCGGCCAGACGCCGCTGAAATTGGCCCGCGCCCTGGAAGCGAACGGCGTGCCAATTATTGGTACTTCACCTGACGCAATCGACCGTGCCGAAGACCGTGAGCGTTTCCAGCAGGCGGTAGAGCGTTTAGGCCTGAAACAGCCGAAAAATGCTACCGTTACCAGCTTAGAAGAAGCGATTACCAAAGCACCGGAAATTGGTTTCCCAATGGTGGTGCGCCCGTCATATGTACTGGGTGGCCGGGCTATGGAAATTGTATACGATGAGCAGGACTTACGCCGCTATATGACCGAAGCGGTTAGCGTATCAAACGATTCGCCGGTGCTGCTGGATAACTTCCTTGATGACGCCATAGAGGTGGATATCGATGCCATTTGTGACGGCAAAGAAGTCGTTATCGGCGGCATCATGGAACATATCGAGCAAGCGGGTGTGCACTCTGGTGACTCGGCCTGTTCTTTACCACCACACAGCCTGGGTAAAGAAATCCAGGATGTCATGCGTGAGCAGGTACGCAAGCTGGCGTTGGAACTTGGCGTTGTGGGTTTAATGAACACGCAGTTTGCCGTGAAAGATAACGAAGTGTACCTGATTGAAGTGAACCCACGTGCTGCGCGTACCGTGCCTTTCGTTTCCAAGGCAACCGGTGTAGCTGTTGCTAAAGTGGGCGCACGCTGTATGGCAGGGAAATCACTTGCTGAGCAGGGCGTGACAAAAGAAATCATTCCACCGTTTTTCTCTGTTAAAGAAGTGGTTATTCCATTCAACAAGTTCCCGGGCGTTGATCCTATTTTAGGCCCTGAGATGCGTTCTACCGGCGAAGTGATGGGCGTGGGTGATACCTTCGAACAAGCCTTTGCTAAAGGCCAGTTGGGAGCCAGTACTTTAATACCAACAGGTGGCAGAGCCTTGCTTTCAGTGCGCGACAGCGATAAAGTGCGCGTAATTGAGCTGGCAAAGCGCATGGTAGAAAAAGGTTTTGAACTGGACGCTACCGGCGGTACCGCCAAAGCCTTACAAGCTGCTGGTGTAGAGTGCCGTGTAGTGAACAAGGTGTTTGAAGGCCGGCCACACATTCTGGACCGTATTAAAAACGGTGAGTACAGCTATATTGTCAACACTACGGATGGCCGCCAGGCAATTGAAGACTCTAAAGTCATCCGTCGTGGCGCCCTGCAGCACAAAGCTAACTACACCACGACGTTGAATGCAGCCTTTGCTACTGTGAAGTCAAATGCCGCCAGTGCATTTGAAAGTGTAGCCTCGGTGCAGGAATTACATAAGAGAGTAAACGGATGAGTGCAATTCCGATGACAGTGCAGGGCGCAGAAAAACTGCGCACTGAACTGAATGAATTAAAATCAGTGAAACGGCCGGCGGTGATCCAGGCCATCGCTGAAGCGCGTGAACACGGCGACTTGAAAGAGAACGCTGAGTACCATGCTGCGCGTGAACAGCAAGGCTTTATCGAAGGCCGCATTCAGGACATCGAAGCTAAGCTGTCGAACGCACAAATTATTGATATCAGCAAAATGGCTAACACGGGTAAGGTGATATTTGGCTCTACCGTGACCATTTTAAATCTGGATACTGAAGAAGAAGTCACCTACCGTATAGTAGGTGACGATGAAGCAGATATTAAGAACAACCTGATTTCAGTAAATTCACCGATTGCGCGCGGCTTGATTGGCAAATCAGCAGATGACGTCGTCAACATCACTACGCCTAAAGGGGTAGTGGAGTACGAAATCACCGAGATTGAGTACATTTAACATCCATCACCTGAAAAAGCCGGTTTAAACACCGGCTTTTTTGTCAGTTCGAATCATGCTCTGTATCATGGCTGTAGCCTCGTAGCTTGAATTGCGTTACTGGTCAGATCAATTTTACCTGGATTCTTCGTTACATTAACGATGTCAGTGACGAGGTGTGTATGAAGCATAGCAAGCCATTTTCGCTTGAATTAACCGACCGGGTGTTACGGGTGACCGCTTTCGGTGTTTGGACCATGGTTGATGCCAGAGAGTACGTACATCAGATGCGGCTATTGGTGCAACCGGTAATAAACAGCGATTGGGGATGTATTCTCGATGCCAGGCTTTGGAAAATGAGCCCGGCAGAGGTATTTTCTTTATTAAGAGACAATACACTGTGGTGCTATCAGCGTAACTTAATGTACGCGGTAACATTGCTACCAGATGACAAGATGCTGCAGTGGCAGTTTATTAAGACAACAGAGATGGAAAAACCCGAAGGTTTTGTCAGCCGTTTAGCTGAAGATGACCTGGCAGCCTACGCTTTATTGCGGGCTGCCGGTTATATGAATTAGCCGCGGGGCAATTGAATCTTTTTATCTTCACTCTGGCGAAACAGTACTAAGGTTTTACCGATTACCTGCACTTTATCAGCTTTGGTTTCGCGTACTATTGCGTCCATGATCAGGTTTTTTTCTTCCCGGTCTTCGGTTGGCACTTTAATTTTGATAAGCTCATGAAAATTAAGCGCGACTTCGATCTCAGCAACCACGCCTTCAGTCAGGCCGTTACCGCCAAGCAGGATGACGGGCTTAAGTTCATGTGCTTTCGCTTTTAAAAATTGTTTCTGTTTATTGGTTAAACTCATAAAATGACTATTTCCGCAGATAACGCTTGAATTTGCGCTATTGTAGCGCCATCTATCGCATAACACTAATTAAGAGTGACAGCATGACCAAGAAAAAACGCTCTGCCAGTTCGACCCGCTGGTTGAAAGAGCATTTTGACGACCACTTTGTACAAAAGGCACAGAAGCTCGGTTTACGCTCCCGCGCAGCATTTAAGCTGGAAGAAATTAATCAGCAAGACAAGCTGATAAAGCCAGGCATGACAGTCGTCGATCTGGGGTCTGCGCCCGGCAGCTGGTCACAGTTCTGCGTTGGTGTTGTTGGTAACAATGGCACTATCATTGCCTGTGATATTTTGCCGATGGATCCGATTAACGGTGTCAGCTTTTTGCAGGGCGATTTTCGCGAAGAGGCAGTTTTAGAGGCATTACTGAGCCGGATTAACGGACAGAACGTAGATGTGGTATTGTCTGATATGGCGCCGAATATGAGTGGTAATGACACAACAGATCAGGCCCGGTCTATTTATCTGGTCGAGCTGGCTTTAGATATGTGTCAAAAAGTATTGAAGCAAAATGGCAGTTTTGTGGTCAAAGTATTTCAGGGCGATGGTTTCGAGCAGTTTTTAAAAGATGTACGCTCGGCATTCACCACAGTAAAAATACGTAAGCCCGATTCGTCACGTGCGCGGTCACGTGAGACATATATCGTGGCGACCGGCTTTAAAGTCTAGTAAAGTAGCCGGGTAATTATCTAATTTTGGTAAGAAAGAGGTTATAACCTTGAGTGACATGGCAAAGAATCTGATTGTCTGGTTAGTGATCGCCGTCGTACTGATGTCGGTGTTCAACAGCTTTGGTCCTGGTGACAGTGCTGAGCGTCAAACCAGTTATACTCAGTTTATCAAAGAGGTAAATCAGGGGCAGATCCGCGAAGTTAAGGTGGAACGCTCCGGAGTGATCACCGGCGTTAAACGCAGTGGTGAGCGCTTTGAAACCGTGATCCCAACAGGTTATGACGAGAAACTGCTGGATGATCTGATAAAAAATGAAGTGAGCTCTTATGGCACTAAGCCTGAAGAGAGCAGCTGGCTGGCAACCATTTTTATTTCCTGGTTCCCAATGCTGTTACTTATCGGCGTCTGGATCTTTTTCATGCGTCAGATGCAAGGCGGCGGTGGCAAAGGTGCGATGTCGTTTGGTAAAAGCAAAGCGCGTTTAATGGGCGAAGACCAGATTAAAACTACTTTTGCCGATGTGGCCGGTTGTGACGAAGCTAAAGAAGAAGTGTCAGAGCTGGTAGATTATCTGCGCGATCCTTCACGCTTCCAGAAGCTGGGCGGTAAGATCCCGAAAGGTATTTTGATGGTTGGCCCACCGGGCACAGGTAAAACTTTGCTGGCAAAAGCGATCGCCGGTGAAGCTAAAGTGCCGTTCTTCACTATTTCAGGCTCTGATTTCGTTGAAATGTTTGTTGGTGTCGGCGCATCACGTGTGCGTGACATGTTTGATCAAGCGAAAAAAGCGGCACCTTGCATTATTTTTATCGACGAAATTGATGCCGTAGGCCGTCAGCGCGGTGCGGGTTTAGGCGGTGGTCACGATGAGCGTGAACAAACACTAAACCAAATGCTGGTGGAGATGGATGGATTTGACGGCAACGAAGGCATTATTGTGATTGCCGCAACTAACCGCCCGGATGTACTGGACCCCGCGTTATTACGCCCGGGCCGTTTCGACCGTCAGGTGGTGGTTGGGTTACCGGATGTCAAAGGCCGTGAGCAAATTCTGAAAGTACATATGCGCAAAGTACCGCTGGCGGAAGGTGTAGAGCCATCAGTGATCGCGCGTGGTACACCGGGTTTCTCGGGTGCTGATTTGGCCAACCTGGTTAATGAAGCCGCTCTGTTTGCCGCGCGAGGTAACCGTCGTGTGGTATCAATGGATGAGTTTGAAAAAGCCAAAGATAAGATCATGATGGGTGCTGAACGCCGCTCTATGGTGATGACAGAGAAAGAAAAAGAAATGACAGCGTATCACGAAGCTGGACACGCTATTGTTGGCCGCATGGTGCCTGAACATGATCCGGTGTATAAAGTCAGTATTATTCCGCGCGGTCGTGCGCTGGGCGTGACCATGTATTTACCGGAGCGCGACCGGGTATCGCACAGCAAGCGCCACCTGGAAAGCATGATCAGCTCATTGTTTGGTGGCCGTATCGCCGAAGAGGTAATCTACGGTTTTGAACAGGTGACCACCGGTGCGTCTAATGACATTGAGCGTGCAACAGATTTAGCCCGCAAAATGGTGACGCAATGGGGTTTCTCAGAAAAACTTGGTCCGCTGTTATATGCAGATGAAGAGGGCGAGGTTTTCCTGGGCCGCTCGGTCAGCAAAAACAAGCATATGTCGGAAGATACCGTTAAAGCCATTGATGCAGAAATCCGTGATTTTATCGACCGTAACTATGACAGAGCCAAGACCATCATCGAGGAGAACATGGACATACTGCACGCGATGAAAGACGCGCTGATGAAGTATGAAACCATTGATGCGAAACAAATAGATGATTTGATGGCACGCCGTGATGTACGCCAGCCAGAAAACTGGGAACCCAGAGATAAACCCGGCTCAGATGATAAGCCTGACGCCAAAACACGTCAGGAAGAATCTGCAGGCCCGGCTAAACCGTCAGAAGGCAATCTACACTAATACCGGTTTAGTCACACATCGTAAATACAAGCCCCGGTTTTACCGGGGTTTATTTTTAGCTGTGAATCAATATTCGCGGGAGCCCGCTATGCAACTAAATTTACCCCGTCAGCGCAAACTGGATCTGCGTCGGCCAGTCGTCATGGGCATTCTAAACGTGACTCCAGACTCTTTCTCGGATGGTGGTAAGCATCAGCATCTTACCGATTCATTGCGCCAGGCCGAGCGCTTGCTGGCAGATGGCGCCGGCATCCTGGATATCGGCGGTGAGTCGACCCGGCCGGGGGCGGCAGATGTTTCTGAACAGCAAGAACTGGATAGAGTTGTGCCGGTTATTACCGCAATACGCCAACGTTTTGATTGTGCTATCTCTGTTGATACCAGCAAAGCGGCGGTGATGTCAGCGGCCATTCAGGCTGGTGCGGATATTATCAATGACGTGCGTTCTTTGCTTGAACCCGGCGCATTGCAGGTTGCCGTGACAGCTCAGGTGCCGGTTTGTCTGATGCACATGCAAGGCGCACCACGCAGTATGCAGCATGCACCTACATATTCTAACGTTAGCGCAGAGGTGCTGCAGTTTCTGTCGCAACGAGCCAGACAATGCGAGCTGGCAGGTGTCAGCAAAGACAACATTATTCTCGACCCTGGGTTTGGATTTGGTAAAAGTCTGCAGCATAACTTCACGTTATTAGACAAACTGGAGCAATTGCTTGAACTTGGCTATCCGGTGCTGGCGGGAATGTCGCGCAAGTCGATGATAGGTCAATTACTTAATGCGCCGGTGAATGAACGTTTGGCAGGCAGTATAGCCTGCGCTACTATTGCAGCATTAAAAGGTGCACAGATTATTCGTGTGCACGATGTTAAAGAAAGTGTGCAGGCGGTCAGGGTTGTGACTGCAATGCAGTATGGAGCATAAAGGATGAGCAGAAAATATTTTGGTACTGATGGTGTCCGGGGAAAGGTCGGCGAGTTTCCGATTACGCCTGAGTTTGCAATGAAACTGGGCTGGGCTGCCGGTAGGGTATTGTCACAGCGTGGCACCCGTAAAGTACTGATTGGTAAAGACACCCGCATTTCTGGCTACTTGCTGGAAACCGCACTGGAAGCAGGGCTGATTGCTGCAGGCATCAATGTGCGCCTGTTAGGGCCGATGCCGACGCCTGCTGTTGCCTATCTGACCCGCACATTTAGAGCTGAGGCGGGCATCGTGATCAGTGCGTCGCATAACCCTTATTACGACAACGGTATCAAGTTTTTCTCGGCTGATGGCACTAAGCTGCCAGATGAGGTAGAGCTGGCTATAGAGCATGAGCTGGAACAGCCGATGGTATGTGAGAGTTCGGAAAAGCTCGGTAAAGCACAACGTATCGATGATGCGGCGGGTCGTTATATCGAGTTTTGTAAAAGCCATCTACCAAACCATCTATCGCTAAGTGGCATGAAGATTGTTATCGATTGCGCTCACGGTGCGACTTATCATATTGCTCCTTCTGTATTCAAAGAGTTAGGTGCAGATGTTGTGGTAATAGGGGCAAGCCCGGACGGTATTAACATCAATGCCAACTGTGGTGCTACGCATACCGAGCTGTTACAAAAGACAGTGCTGGAACAGCAAGCAGATCTCGGTATTGCATACGACGGTGACGGTGACCGCGTGATGATGGTTGACCATAATGGCCGGGTCATCGATGGCGATGAGATTGTTTACATTATTGCCCGTGCAGCCAAAGCACAGAACAAGTTGCAAGGCGGCGTAGTTGGTACCCTGATGAGTAATCTTGGGCTTGAACTGGCTTTAAAACAGCTGGATATTCCCTTTGCCCGCAGTGCGGTCGGTGACCGTTACGTAATGGAGCTGCTGCGGGAAAAAAACTGGCGCATCGGTGGCGAAAACTCCGGCCATGTACTGAATCTGGATCATACTTGCACCGGCGATGGCATTATTGCGTCTTTGCAGGTACTGACGGCGATGATAGAGGCCAAAATGACTTTGGCTGAGTTCAGCCACGGCATGCATAAACTGCCGCAGGTCCTGGTGAATGTTAAATTTGAAAAAGGTACAGCTCCGCTTGAAAAGCAGCATGTGAAGCAGGTTATCGCAGAGGTCGAGGCTGAACTTAATGGCGGCGGCAGGGTGCTTATCCGCAAGAGCGGTACTGAACCGTTAATCCGCGTTATGGTTGAAGGAGAGCATGAAGCGACAGTGCGTCAGTATGCCGAACGGATCGCTGCTGCGGTAAAAATAGCCAGTTGATTGTCGAAATACGCCACTTTTACTTGTTTGCGCTGGCGCGGTTAGTTAATATCGCGCCGGTCTTATAACGGGATAGAACTGCATGCAACGTACTCCCCTGATAGCTGCGAACTGGAAAATGAATGGTTCTGCTGCACTGGTCGAGGAAATAACCCGGGAACTGACTGGTCTGGAACTGTCAGATACTGAAGTGCTGATATGCCCGCCAGCGACGCTGATTAACCGTTTTAGCGCTGAGCGTAATTTTGCGCTGGGCGCGCAAAACGTTAGCCATGAGAAAGCAGGTGCTTTCACGGGCGAGCTCAGTACAGATTTGCTGCTTGAAGCAGGGGCTCGCTTTGTTATCATCGGCCACTCAGAACGGCGTACGCTTAATTTTGAAAGTGACGCGTTGATTGCTGCCAAGCTTGCCGCGGCAGTAAATGCAGGTCTGACGCCGGTGCTGTGTATCGGTGAAACACTGGAGCAGCGGCAACAAGAAAAAACGCAGCAGGTTCTTGCGCGGCAACTTGATGCGGTGTATGCTTCGCAGCCCGAATTACTGGCGAAATCAGTGATTGCGTACGAGCCCATTTGGGCTATTGGTACAGGTGAGTCGGCGACACCGCAACAGGCACAGACGACGCATGCGTTTATCAGGCAACATCTGAAACAATACGATACGCAATCTGCAATACGGGTAAAATTATTGTATGGCGGCAGTGTTAATGCAGACAATTGTGCTGCATTATTCGACCAGGCTGACATTGATGGTGCTCTTGTAGGTGGCGCAAGCCTGAAACCTGCAGAATTTGCGCAAATTTGCCTTGCAGTTACAAAAGGTGCAAAGGAATAAGCATGTACGAAATTTTGATTGTAGTTTATCTGTTAGTCGCCATGGCACTGATTGGTCTGGTGTTAATTCAGCACGGTAAAGGCGCCGACATGGGCGCAGCTTTTGGCGCCGGTGCATCAGCGACGGTATTTGGTTCATCTGGTACAGGTAACTTCCTGACCAAGACAACCACTATTCTGGCTACCATTTTCTTTGTATTGAGCATAGTGTTGGGTAACTACAGTGCCGGTCAGAGTAAGAAAGTTGATGAGTGGCAGAATCTGGAAGTGCCTGCTACTGAACAGGTTGAACAGAAAAAAGATGACGCCAGCGATATCCCTGTAGGTAATTAATCCAGTTATATTCAGCCGAGATGGTGAAATTGGTAGACACGCTATCTTGAGGGGGTAGTGTCTTCGGACGTGCGGGTTCAAGTCCCGCTCTCGGCACCAAATTTATCAACAGTTTGCTTGGGCAATGCTTGCGATAAGCCAGTCAGCGCTATATAATAAGCGCCAATTACGGACGCGGGATGGAGCAGCCTGGTAGCTCGTCGGGCTCATAACCCGAAGGTCGTCGGTTCAAATCCGGCTCCCGCAACCAAATTCACAGTACAACAATTTTTGTTAGGCTACTGTCGGTTGCCAGGTTGCCCTGTAAATTCAGAGTGACTTAACAGCCAGCTTCTGCGGAAGTGATTTAGATTTTCAGCTTGCATTGGCGATATGCAGGTTGATTAGATGCCCATTCGCCCCGCTAGTTCGGGGCGTTTTCGTATCTGCAGACTCAGTTTTACGCAGTAATGGGCTAAAGGCCCTTTTTTTATTTGCTGTTGCTGCCGCCAAGTGCTGCAGCAGAGTAAGTTTTCCGGAGGTCGCATTGACTAAGCAAGAACAAACGCTGACAGAACTGCTGCTGCCAACGGTAGAGGCTACCGGCTTTGAGCTGTTGGGCCTGGAACTGGTTCAGGCTGGCCGTCATTCAACTTTACGGCTGTACATAGATCACGCTGACGGTGTCAATGTTGATGACTGTGCATTGGTTAGCCGTGAAGTTAGCGCCATTTTAGATGTAGAAGACCCAATAACAAATGAGTATTTGCTGGAAGTCTCCTCACCGGGGCTGGACAGGCCTCTGTTTACTGCAGCGCATTTTGCAGCCGTAGTAGGGCAAAAGATTGAAGTAAAACTGGCTATTCCACAGGATGGCCGGCGTAAGTTTAAAGGCGTACTAACAGCTATTGAAGACGATATGTTGATAGTGGAAGTAGATGGCAAACCCTATCGTTTGCTGATGGACAACGTAGATAAAGCAAACGTGGTGCCGGTTTTTTAATCGGTACCGGGGCAAAGCGAGGCAACAAACAATGGCAAAAGAAATATTATTAGTTGTTGATGCAGTTTCTAACGAAAAGTCTGTGCCAAGGGAAAAGATTTTCCAGGCGCTTGAGTTTGCATTGGCAGCAGCGACAAAAAAGAAAAACGAAGGCGATATTGAAGTGCGCGTCAGCATCGATCGTAAAACCGGTGCTTACGAAACCTTCCGTCGCTGGCAGGTTATCCCGGATGATCAGGTACAGGAACACCCGTTCCGTGAAATGACGCTGTCTGCAGCTCAGTACGATGACCCGTCAGTTCAGGTAGGCGACTATTACGAAGAGCAAATTGATTCAATCGAGTTTGATCGTATTACAACACAGATGGCGAAGCAGGTTATCGTGCAGAAAGTACGTGAAGCCGAGCGTTCACAGGTCGTTGAAGCTTATATTGATCAGGTTGGTGAGCTGGTTACCGGCGTAGTGAAGAAAGTTAACCGTGACAGTATCATTGTCGACTTAGGTAACAACGCTGAAGCGATGTTAGGTCGTGACGAGATGTTACCACGGGAAACTTACCGTCCGGGCGATCGTATTCGCGCTTTGTTGTTTGAAGTAAAACCAGAAGCCCGCGGCGCACAGCTGTTTTTAAGCCGGTCACGGCCGGAAATGTTGCTGGAATTGTTCCGCATTGAAGTACCTGAAATTGGCGAAGAGATGATTGAACTGCGCGGTGCCGCACGTGACCCTGGTGCCCGTGCCAAAATTGCCGTGAAAAGCAATGACCGTCGTATCGACCCTGTTGGTGCCTGCGTAGGTATGCGTGGTTCACGGGTACAGGCAGTATCAAATGAGTTGGCCGGTGAGCGTGTTGATATCGTGCTGTACGATGATAATGACGCCCAGTTCGTTATTAACGCTATGGCACCGGCAGAAGTGGCATCGATCATCGTTGATGAAGATGCACACTCAATGGATATTGCGGTAGAGGACGCGAACCTGGCAATGGCGATTGGTCGTAATGGCCAGAATGTTCGCTTAGCCAGCCAGCTTACTGGTTGGGAGCTGAACGTAATGTCAGTTTCGGCAATGAAACAGAAACATCAGGAAGAGTCAGCAAAAGTGCGTCAGGTCTTTATGGATGCACTGGAAATTGATGAAGATTTTGCCGATGTGCTGGTTGATGAAGGGTTCTCAACACTGGAAGAGATTGCTTATGTGCCGGTTAGCGAGCTGCTAAGCATCGATGGCCTGGACGAGGAGACAGTTGAAGAGCTGCGTGGCCGTGCGAAAGCGGTATTAACCACCCGCGCACTGGCAAGTGAAGAGTCACTTGAAGGCGCACAGCCAAGCGAAGCGCTGTTGGCGCTGGAAGGATTAGATACCCATATGGCCTATGTTCTGGCCAGTAAAGGGGTAACCACGTTAGACGACCTGGCTGAGCTGGGTGTCGATGATTTACTGGAAATTGCCACCATGTCGGAACAACAAGCCGCCGACCTGATTATGGCAGCCCGTAACATCGTTTGGTTTAGCGAAGAAAATTAAGTAGTCAACGGAGGTAACAACACAAATGGCAGAAGTCACTATAGAAAAGCTAGCCAGTGATGTCGGTACTACTGTTGAACGGTTAGTGCAGCAATTCGCTGATGCCGGTATCAGTAAAACGGCCGGACAAATGGTCAGCGAAGAAGAGAAAAAGTCTTTGCTGGATCACTTAAGTGCCCAGCATGGCGGTCATACCGCTGAACCTTCACGTTTGACATTAAAACGTAAAGAGAAAACAACACTGAGTGTGTCCGGTGGCGCGGGGCGTAACCGTGAGATCCAGGTAGAAGTGCGTAAGCAAAAAACCTACGTGAAAAAACCTATGGTCGATGAAGCGACACTGAAAGCGCAGGAAGAAGCCCGCCTGGCGGAAGAAAAAGCGAAAGCAGAAGCAGAGCAGGCGCGTCAGGAAGCTGAACGTAAGGCGAGAGAAGTTGCTGCAGCCAAGGCAAAAGAAGAAGCTGAACGCAAAGCCGCAGAAACCAAACGTCGTGATGAGGCTAAACAAGCGCAGTTGCTAAAAGACGACCCTGAAGAAGCGGCGCGTCGTGCTGCGAAAGAAGAAGCACGCAAAGAAGCAGAACGTATTCGTCAGCAGCAAGAAGCTGAAGCTCTGCGTAAGCTGGAGCAAGAAGCGGCTAAACAAGCTGAAGCTGCCCGTAAACTGGCAGAAGAAAACAGCGAGCGTTGGGCGCAGGAAGAAAAAGCGAAGCCAGCCGATACTGATGATTACCACCTGACCAGTAATGAGTTTGCTAAGCAAGCCGAAGACGAAGTCGACGCTAAAGAAGAGCGTGCCGGCCGTCGTGGTGCAGGTAAGAAAGCGCCTGTGGTCAAAGGCAAGAAAAAAGATGATGCCAATGACAAAGAGGCGTTTAACCGCGCTAACCGTCATGTGAAGAAGAAAAAAACACCAACCAGTATGCAACATGGCTTTAATAAACCTGCGCAGCCGGTTGAGCGTGAAGTGAAAATTGGTGAAACCATCACTGTTGCTGAGCTGGCCGCTAAAATGGCTGTTAAGGCATCAGAAGTCATTAAAGTGATGATGAAGATGGGCGCCATGGCGACTATCAACCAGGTCATCGATCAGGAAACGGCGGCGATTGTCTGTGAAGAGATGGGCCACAAGTTTACGCTGACCAAAGAAAATGAACTGGAAGAAGCCGTAATGTCTGATCGCGAAGGTCAGGGTGAGCTGGAGCCTCGCGCACCGGTTGTTACGGTGATGGGCCACGTTGACCACGGTAAAACGTCCTTACTGGACTATATCCGTAAAGCGAAAGTGGCTGCAGGCGAAGCGGGTGGTATTACTCAGCATATCGGTGCTTATCACGTTGAAACTGAACGTGGCATGGTGACGTTCCTTGATACACCAGGTCACGCGGCGTTTACGTCAATGCGGGCACGTGGTGCCAAGGCTACCGATATCGTTATTCTGGTTGTTGCAGCTGACGATGGTGTAATGCCGCAAACCAAAGAAGCTATTCAGCATGCGAAAGCTGCCGGCGTGCCGTTAGTCGTCGCGGTTAACAAGATGGATAAGCCTGAGGCCGACCCAGAGCGCGTACGTAACGAGCTGTCGCAGTATGACGTTATCTCTGAAGAGTGGGGTGGCGATGTACAATTCGTGCCGGTATCTGCGAAGTCGGGTATGGGTATTGATGACTTACTTGAAGCGATTTTGAACCAATCTGAGCTGCTGGAATTAAAAGCGGTTAAAGATGGTTTGGCACGCGGTGTGGTTATTGAGTCCCGTCTGGACAAAGGCCGTGGTCCGGTAGCATCTATCCTGGTACAGGAAGGTACGCTGAAACAAGGCGAAATCGTACTCTGTGGTTTTGAATATGGCCGTGTTCGTGCGATGCGTGATGAAAACGGTAAAGAAATCAAGACTGCCGGTCCGTCTATCCCGGTTGAGATCTTAGGTTTATCTGGTGTACCACAAGCCGGTGATGAAGTCACTGTTGTTAAAGACGAGCGTAAAGCACGTGAAGTTGCATTGTACCGTCAGGGCAAATTCCGCGATGTTAAGCTGGCACGTCAGCAGAAATCTAAACTGGAAAACATGTTTGCTAACATGACTGAAGGTGACGTGTCTGAGCTGAATATCGTGTTAAAAGCCGACGTACAAGGTTCTGTTGAGGCGATCACTGAGTCTCTGATGAAATTGTCTACCGACGAAGTGAAAGTGAAGATTGTCGGTAGCGGTGTCGGTGGTATTACTGAAACCGACGTCACGCTGGCAGCTGCATCCTCTGCGATTATTATCGGTTTCAACGTCCGGGCAGATGGCTCAGCACGTAAACTGGTTGAAGATGAAGGCCTTGATTTACGTTACTACGGCATCATTTACGAGCTGTTAGATGAAGTGCGTGCTGCCATGACCGGTATGCTGGCACCAGAATTTAAGCAGCAGATCATTGGTCTGGCACAGGTGCGGGATGTGTTCCGTTCGCCGAAGTTCGGTGCAGTTGCCGGCTGTATGGTTACTGAAGGTGTGATTAAACGCAACGCACCAATTCGCGTGTTACGTGACAACGTGGTTATTTTTGAAGGCGAGCTGGAATCATTACGTCGCTTTAAAGATGATGTTAGCGAAGTCCGTAATGGTTTCGAGTGTGGTATCGGCGTGAAGAACTACAATGATGTTCGCGAAGGCGACCAAATTGAAGTGTTCGAAGTGGTACAGGTAGAGCGCACCCTGTAATACACACGCAGTTAGAAAACAGGGGCCTTAGGCCCCTGTTTTGTCTGTAACAGGCATTGGAAAATATTATGAATAAAGAATTTTCGCGGGTCGACAGACTGTCGCAACAAATGAAGAAAGAAATGGCGGTGATCCTGCAGCGCGAAATTAAAGATCCGCGCTTGCACACTATGATCACAGTGTCAGATGTGGAAGTATCGCGGGACCTGTCACATGCTAAGGTTTTCGTCACTTTCTTAGGTCTGGCTGATGATAAGGTTGAGGATAATTTAAAAATTCTGAATGATGCTTCAGGCTTCGTTCGCAGCCTGATTGGTAAACGTATTCAGACCCGCATTGTGCCGCATATCCGTTTTGCCTTTGACGAGTCGTTGAATGAAGGCATCCGGATGGCAAATCTGGTTAGCAATGCCAGGGCAGAAGATGACAGACGTCGGGCAGAATCAGGTCAGCCACCGGCAGATGCTGACAACCAAGACAGTGACGAGCAAGCGAACTGATGGCGCGGAAAAATGCCCGGGCGCTAAACGGTATTCTGTTATTAGACAAGCCGCTGGAAGTTAGCAGCAACGGAATTTTACAGCGGGTACGCTGGTTATATCAGGCGCAAAAAGCCGGGCACACCGGTGCCCTTGATCCGATGGCGTCTGGGCTATTACCAATCTGTTTTGGTGAAGCAACTAAGTTTAGTCAATTTTTGCTTGATACCGATAAGACCTATCAGGTGACTGCGAAATTTGGCATACGTACGACAACCAGTGATGCGGAAGGCGAGGTCATCAGTGAAAAACCGGTGAATTTCAGCGCGGCAGAGTTGGAGCGGGCGATGCAGGCATTTCGCGGCGATATTCAGCAGGTGCCGACGATGTTCTCTGCCCTGAAATATCAGGGCCAGCCGCTGTATCGCTATGCCCGCCAGGGCATAGAAGTGCCGCGGGAAGCCCGGCCAATCAGCATCTTCCGCTTTGAACTGTTAGTGCTTAACGGTGACAGTGCCGATTTTATCGTGCATTGCTCCAAAGGAACTTACATTCGCACACTGATCGACGATTTAGGTGAACTGCTTGGCTGTGGTGCGCATGTGTCAAAGTTGCACCGTATCCAGGTGGGGCCATTCCATGCAGAACAAATGGTAACCCCAGCACAGCTTAATGCATTAGCAGAGCAGAGCCATCAGAGTAGCGACTTTAGTGCTATGGATGATTTACTGTTGCCAATGGATGCAGGTATTCGGGATATGGTAAAACTGGAGCTGACTCAGGCCGAGCAGCACAGACTGCAACATGGTCAGAGTTGCCAGATTAGTATGGCAGATATTGCAGCGGTAAAATTACATGGACCGGATGACAGCTTTTTTGGTATTGGCCAGGTAGAAGATGGCATCCTCAGTTCGCGGCGGTTACTGAATACTGCTGCGTTGTCGGGCAGTTAAAGCAGTTGTAAAAAAAGCCCGAAGTGCTATAATCGCGCGGTTTTTTGGGCTTGCTGGATGAGTGATCGGCAATTCCCTGACTTTAGTTCACTCACATTTGGAGTTAAATATGTCATTAAGCGCTGCTGATAAAGCAAAAATCGTTGCTGACTTCGCTGTTAAGCAAGGCGACACAGGTTCACCAGAAGTACAGGTTGCTCTGTTAACTGCTTCTATCAACCACCTGCAAGGTCACTTTGCTCAGCACAAGCATGACTTCCACTCACGCCGCGGTCTGCTGCGTATGGTTAGTCAGCGTCGTAAGCTGCTGGACTACTTAAAAGGTAAAGACCAGAGCCGTTACGCAACTCTGATTGAGCGTTTAGGCTTACGCCGTTAATTCGCATTCAGTTAAAAAGGGGCTTTAAGCCCCTTTTTTTATACATAAGACTATTTTTTATCCAAAGTTAACGATTGACTGAACTATCTTTGTGCTTTGGTTACAGAGTATACTAGCACCGTATTAAACGACAAAAATGACATCGCAATTAGGCGATTAAGTAAAGGAAACAAACACGTGACTCCCATCGTAAAATCATTCCCGTTCGGCCAGCATACTTTTACTATTGAAACCGGCGTAATCGCCCGTCAGGCAGATGCCGCAGTTCTGGCCAGCCTGGGTGATACGTCAGTATTAGTAACGGTAGTGGGCAAGAAAGAAGCCAAGCCAGGCCAGGATTTCTTCCCGTTAACGGTAAATTATCAGGAAAAAATGTACGCCGCCGGCCGTATTCCAGGTGGTTTCTTCAAGCGTGAAGGTCGTCCTTCAGAAGGCGAAACACTGATTGCCCGTCTGATTGACCGTCCAATCCGTCCATTATTCCCGGAAGGCTTTACTAACGAAGTACAGGTTGTAGCGACTGTTGTATCGGTACAGCCAGAAATTCAGCCGGATATCGTGGCACTGATCGGTACTTCTGCAGCTTTAGCCATTTCAGGTATTCCATTCAGTGGCCCTATCGGTGCTGCACGCGTTGGTTATATCAATAACCAGTACGTGTTGAACCCATCAGAGGAAGAGCTGAAAACCTCTAAGCTGGACTTAGTCGTAGCCGGTACTGCAGGCGCGGTGCTGATGGTTGAATCAGAAGCCGGTATTCTGTCAGAAGACGTGATGTTAGGTGCAGTGGTGTATGGCCATGAGCAAATGCAGACAGCCATTAACGCTATCAAAGAGTTTGCCGCTGACGCTGCTAAGCCAGCCTGGAACTGGCAGGCACCTGCTAAAAACGTCACGCTGATCGAAAAAATCGAAGCCATTGCTACAGCCGATTTAGGCGATGCGTACCGTATCACTGAGAAAGCTAAACGTTACGAGCGTATCGGTGAAATTAAAGCGGCATTAGTAGAAAAGTTAACTGCAGAGCTGGCCGAAGACGAAAAACTTGATCTGTTAGAAGTGGGCGAAATTTTCCACAACCTGGAATCAAAAGTGGTACGTGGCCGTATCACCAAAGGTGAGCCGCGTATCGATGGCCGTGACCCGGAAATGATCCGTGGTTTAAGCGTAATGACAGGTGTGTTACCACGTACTCACGGTTCTGCCCTGTTTACCCGTGGTGAAACGCAGGCGCTGGTAACTGCGACCCTGGGTACAGCACGTGATGCGCAAACGGTAGATGATTTATTAAGTGCTAAAACAGACACCTTCATGTTGCACTATAACTTCCCGCCGTACTCAGTAGGTGAAACCGGTATGATCGGCTCGCCTAAGCGTCGTGAAATTGGTCATGGCCGTTTAGCCAAACGCGGTGTGCAGGCAGTTATGCCAGATTTCAACGAGTTCCCGTACACGGTACGTATCGTATCTGAAATCACTGAATCTAACGGTTCAAGCTCAATGGCTTCTGTGTGTGGTTCATCTTTAGCACTGATGGACGCGGGTGTACCAATTAAAGCATCTGTTGCCGGTATCGCTATGGGCCTGGTTAAAGAAGGCGACGATTTCGTTGTACTGTCAGACATCTTAGGTGATGAAGACCACTTAGGTGACATGGACTTTAAAGTTGCTGGTACGTCTGAAGGTATCACTGCACTGCAGATGGATATCAAAATCGACGGTATTACCAAAGAAATCATGCAGATTGCGCTTAAGCAAGCCAAAGCGGCCCGTCTGCATATTCTGAACGTGATGGATCAGGCAATCAGCGGTCACCGCGAAGAGATGTCTGAATACGCACCGCGTATCTACACCATGAAGATTAACCCGGAGAAAATCCGCGAAGTTATCGGTAAAGGTGGTGCAGTGATCCGTCAAATCACTGAAGAATCAGGCACAACAATTGAGCTGGAAGATGACGGTAGCATTAAAATTGCCGCCACCACAGCGAAAGCAGCGCAAATTGCTATTGATAAAATCAATGCGATTACCGCTGAAATTGAAGTTGGCGCTATCTATCAGGGTGAAGTTGTACGTATCGTAGACTTCGGAGCTTTTGTTAATGTATTGCCTGGTAAAGATGGTCTGGTACACATTTCTCAAATCTCTGACGAACGTGTAAACAATGTATCTGAGCACTTAACTGTTGGCCAGAAGGTTGCTGTTAAGGTACTGGAAGTTGACAAGCAAGGCCGTGTTCGTTTGAGCATCAAAGAAGCGAATGCCAAGCCAGCTACTGAGTCTGCCAATGCTGAAGAAAACGCCTGATAGGCTGTTACGCCGGATAGCGCCTTTAGCGCTACTGGCTACTCTGGTTGGAGGTTGTGCAGCACAACCTCCAGCTGTTAACTGGCTGACGCCAGAGCCGCTGGCGGTGTCGTATCGCACTGAGCTGGCTATAGCGCGGTTAAGTGAAATACTGTATCGCGCCGAATTATCAGAAGAGCAGTCTGCTCAGTTGTACTATGACCGTGGCGTGATGTACGACAGTGTGGGCTTGCGCACGCTGGCCCGGCTCGATTTTATGCGCGCACTGCGGTTGAAGCCTGATATGGCCGATGCCTACAACTTCGTCGGTATTCATCATACGGTCAGCGGTGATTTTAATTCAGCTTTTGAAGCCTTTGATTCTGCATTAGAACTGGCACCAGAGCATGAGTTTGCTTATTTAAATCGCGGTATTGCTTTGTATTATGCAGATAAGACTGAGCTGGCTGTTGCCGATTTTGAGCGTTTCCTGGCGTTAAAGCCAGCGGATGCTTACCGTATGATTTGGTTGTATCTGGCGCAAAGCGAACTGTCAGCTGACGCTGCTGTTAACCAGCTGAAACAGAATATGCAGGCGTTGGATCAGGCTGAATGGTCGACCAACATAGTGCGTTTTCTGGCCGGTGAGATGACTGAAAAAGCATTGCTCGATAGCGTGCTTAAAGACCTGTCTAGTCAGCAACTGCTTGCAGAGCGGTTATGCGAAGTGTATTTCTACCTGGCAAAATGGCATGAAAGCCATGGCGAGCCAGAAAAGGCGCTTGAATACTATAAGCAGGTATTGGCAACGAATGTATTTGAATTTGTTGAGCACCGCTACGCCAGACTGGAAATGGCCAGATTGCGTGGCGAGGCAGAAACTGTTGATGAGTATGAAGAGCCTTGAGCTTATCACGCCCTATTATTTAAAAAGCCGGTTTACCGGCTTTTTTGCTTTTTTGCTGCTTAGCGCTTGCCAGCCCCAAGCCCCTGACCAATCGGAGTTGATGAAACAGGCCAGGCATGAACCGGCGATTGCCATGCAACTTGCTGCTGAGCGACTTGCCCGTGGTGAGTATGATGCTGCCTTAGAGTGGTTCCGGCAGGCGGCAAGCCTTGGCAATGTCGCTGCACTGGAGCATGCCTTACAGTTGCAACAGCGTCAACAGGGCAAGCTGGCTACCGCTGTCTGGCTACAACAGCAGATAAACGCCGGTACGGTTGATGCAGGGGCAGTAAAGCCTGAACAGCGCTCAGAACTGGGGCTGTGGCCAGACAATACCCCCGTTGTTAGCGGATTAACATCAGCAGCAGGCTGTGCGTTATCATTGCAACCAGTGGTAACGCAGCAAGCAGGTGTGAACACCTGGCAGCAATTGCTACAGCTCTGGCAGCAAGACCGGCAACTGGCGCAGTTGCCGGTGTGCTTTTTGCCATTGCACAGAGTGGATAGCCCTACGCTGGCATGCTCTGAAGACAGTAGCACTTTGTTGCAGTGTAACTATCCGGTATTGGATGCGCTGGTCGCTGAGGGCAGTTTCAGTCAGTTGGTTGTGATCGCCGGCCGCGGTAAGGCCAGTTATAACAACGGTATCCTGCAGCTGCCAGATAACGCAGACATCGCATTACTGCGGCATGAATTTATGCATATTTTAGGCTTTATTGATGAGTATGCGTTGGCGCACCCTACGGCAGCTGAAGTATGCCGCCCTGGTAAGATACATCCTAATCTGGTGTTGGTGACAGATGTTGAGGCTTACGTTCAGCGCTGGAACCTGACCAAGACGCCTGCTCTTACCGCCGTTGATACCTGCCAGGCCGTCAATATGCAGGCGTACAGAGTCATTGCAGAAGATAATGTTATGCGGTTCTATGAATTGCCGTTACCTGATCACTATTTTCAGCTGATGCAGCATATGCTGCACCAACCGGAAGAATTGATGCCGGTGCAGTATTATTTTGCTTATCTGGCGCGGCAGCGGCAGGACTGGCAGAAATGGCAACAGTTTATGCAGCAGGCGTCAATGCTCGGCTACGCTGAGGCAGCACAGGCTCTGGCTCCCTGACTACTGTTAAAAGGCGCCTAATGCTCACTGAGTTCGGAAAGTTCTCTGCTGAGTAATTCGGCATCGCCCAGGTTCAGCTCCAGCAAGCGGCGCAGGTGGGATACACTTTCGATATCAATTTTTTCGCAGTGCAAGCCAACGACATTGCCGGATTCATGCGCAACGCTCACTTTCATTGTAAGCTCAACCGGTAAATCATTCAGCTGAATACGCAGTTGCATCAGCTTTGGTAAAGAAGGTGGCCATTGCTCCGGCTTTTTAATCAAGGCGCCTTGCAGTGATAAATCCAGCACTTCGGTACTTAAGCTGTGGCTACCAATATCAAGATGAGCAAAGCCTTTAAAACTGACCCGGCTAAAACGTCTGTTGTCCATCGTGTCCCCCAATGATGCTGTTAGAAGCATAGCGGCTTTCGTTTAAAAGAACAGCCGCTGGTAACTATTCAAAAGCCCGATATCAGCCGATGTCTTCACCCGCAGCCTGACGGTCAGCATGGTAGCTGGAGCGCACGAAAGGCCCGCTGGCGACGTGTTTAAAGCCCAGCTCATAAGCAATACGTTTGATCTCGTCAAACTCGGCCGGTGGCATGTAACGCTTTACCGGCAGGTGGTGTTTGCTTGGTTGCAGATATTGGCCAACAGTCAGCATATCGACA
Source organism: Rheinheimera aquimaris (assembly GCF_020531985.1). Lineage (GTDB taxonomy): Bacteria > Pseudomonadota > Gammaproteobacteria > Enterobacterales > Alteromonadaceae > Alishewanella > Alishewanella aquimaris. The sequence goes on from NZ_JAJAVQ010000004.1 coordinate 386,505, forward strand.
TCGTGTTCGCGTAAATCCTTTAATACCTCAATAAGCTCTTCGGTGGTTTCGCCTAAACCTACCATCAGGCCCGATTTTGTCGCCACATTAGGATGGGCAGCTTTATAACGTTTTAACAGCTGCAATGACCACTTGTAGTCTGCTCCTGGCCGAGCCAGCTTATACAAACGCGGTGCCGTTTCCAGGTTATGGTTAAACACATCTGGTGGCGTTTGCGTCAGGATATCCAGCGCAGTGTCCATGCGGCCACGGAAGTCTGGTACCAGTACTTCAATCTTAATTGCCGGATTGTGCTTACGGATTTCGGTAATACAGTCGGCAAAATGCTGGGCACCACCATCGCGCAGGTCGTCGCGGTCTACTGAGGTGATCACCACGTATTTCAATTTCATATCACGGATGGTCAGCGCCAGCTTTTCCGGCTCTTCAGCGCTGGGTGGTAATGGCCGGCCATGGGCAACATCACAAAACGGGCAGCGGCGGGTACAAATAGCGCCCAGGATCATAAAGGTAGCCGTACCGTGGTTAAAGCACTCTGTCAGGTTGGGGCAGGCGGCTTCTTCACATACTGAATGCAGGCCATGTTTACGTAACGCACCTTTTATCTGGTCAATACGCTCAGAGCTTTTCGGTAGCTTAATTTTAAGCCACTCAGGCTTGCGCAGCATTTGATCCGGCTCAGTGGGTAATACTTTTACCGGTATCAGTGCCATTTTATCTGCGTCACGCAGCTTTACGCCTGGTTCCATACGTGCAGTTTTAGTCATTTTGCCAGTCTAACCCTGTGGTGTGCTGCAGTGTTGCTACATTCAGTTGCCGCTGAAAACACTGCACTATTCGTTGTTTGGCCTCTGCAACGCTTTGCGGGCCGCCTAAATCTTTACATTGGATCATTTGCATGCCGGCATAACCACAGGGGTTAATGCGTAAAAACGGGCTTAAATCCATATCTACATTCAGTGCCAGGCCGTGAAAGGTACAGCCTTTACGCACTCTGAGCCCAAGCGATGCAATCTTTGCATCATTGACATAGACACCCGGCGCATCTGCTTTGGCATACGCTGTAATACCGTATGCTGCCAGAAGCTCAATCAGTACTTGCTCAAGCAATGTAACCAGGGCGCGAACACCCAGATTGCGACGTTTCAGGTTCAGCAGTACGTAAACCACTAACTGGCCCGGGCCGTGATATGTTACCTGGCCGCCGCGGTCTACTCTGACGACGGGAATATCGCCGGGTAACAACAGATGTTCTTCTTTTCCGGCCTGGCCCTGGGTAAATACTGGCTGATGTTCAAGCAGCCATAGCTGATCTAACGTTTGCTCATTACGCTGATCAGTAAATTGTTGCATGGCTTGCCATACGGTGGTGTAGTCCTCTGTGCCCAGCTCTCTTATTAACAACTGCCGGGTCACGTCGGCTGCTGCGGTCACCGTATCTTCGGCTTGTACTGATTCGGTTTGCATTATACTGCCTTATGCGCTGAATACGAATGGTCTGGAGACAGGTCGTATCTCACAGTACGTAGCGTACCAGCTCTATTTTGCCAAGCTCAGTGTACAGCAGCTCGATATGCTGCTTGCTGGTGACGGTAACACTGACTGATACAGAGTGATAGTTGCCTTTGCTGCTGGGTTTTACGGCCGGGCTATAATCACCGGCATCAGTGTGCTGGCGCACTACTGCCATGACCTGATCAACCAACGCATCATCGGCCAGCCCAAGTACTTTAAAACTGAACTGGCAAGGAAACTCCAGATATTCATCAAACTTGGTGTTCTTTACTTCGTGTGCCATTTTACTCTCACTATCGCACTGCAGGCGTTAGCCTGATTAAACAGGGTTAATTGTAACAAAAAGTCCCGGACAATGCCGGGACTTAGTAGCGAAAAGCTAATGTGGTGCCGGATTAATTAAACTGCATCTTGATATAGTCAATCATACGGCTGAAAAAACCACCTTCGGCGATATCTTCCAGCGCCACTAACGGGTAAGTTCCAATGTCTTCATCGTTAAGTTTTAAGTACACAGTACCAAGTTGCTGGCCCTTGGTTATGGGGGCGATAAGCTCCTGATTCAAGGTGAAGTCAGCCTGCAGGTTTTTACGCTGACCACGCGGTATAGTGACCTGTACCGCCTGCAATATTCCTAAGCGGATCGTTTCTTTATCGCCTTGCCAGATACGCTGTTCAGCAAACTGTTCGCCTGCCTGATAGGGCGTAATAGTTTCAAAAAAGCGAAAACCGTAAGTTAACAGCTTTTTGTTCTCAGCCGCACGTGCCTGTTCGCTGGCTGTACCCATGACAACAGAGATAAGCCGCATACCGTCGCGCGTTGCAGAGGTAATCAGACTAAAGCCAGCTTCATCAGTATGGCCGGTTTTAATGCCATCAACATCAAGGCTACGATCCCACAGCAGGGAGTTACGGTTGTATTGCTTGATGTTGTTATAGCTAAATTCTTTATGCGAGTAGATTTCATACTCGTCGGGTACATCACGGATCATGGCGGCAGATAAAATGGCCATATCCCGTGGTGTAGTAAAGTTTTCCGCACTTGGTAAGCCGTGAGCATTACCAAACCGGCTGCTGTGCATACCAAGACGCTGGGCATGGGCATTCATTAAATCGACAAAAGCACTTTCGCTGCCGGCAATATGCTCTGCCATCGCGACACAAGCATCATTACCTGATTGAATAATAATACCTTTATTTAAATCAGCTACAGATACCTGCGTACCGACTTCAATAAACATTAGTGACGAGCCCGGAAAGTTTTTTGCCCAGGCATTCTTGCTTATGGTAACCATGTCCGTGTTGGCAATATTGCCGTTTTTAAGTTCGGTACCGATGACGTAGCTGGTCATCATCTTGGTCAGGCTGGCTGGAGCCAGTGACATATCGGCGTTGTTCTCTGCCAGCACTTTGCCGGTGTCGAAATCAATCAGGATATGTCCTTTTGCTGCAACTTCCGGCGGCTGTGGCGTGACACTCTGAGCTTGTGCGGTCAGGCTGATGCTGGCGAATGTAAGGGCGGCGACGGAGAAAACATGGCAATAACTATTCATGAGACCTGTTCTTTTATTTTATAGAAAGTGAAGGTTAATAACGTTTAACTACACAACCGGCTGTCGGAAAAATAAGCCGACGGGAAGCTTCCTGCTTTTAGCTGGCTAAGCCAGCGCTGTGCTTGTTGTTTATCGGTTGTAGGACCAACCAGCAGACGAAAAATTCCGCTAGCTGGACGAATTTCTGTTGGCAATGCCTGTTGCTGCTTCAACTGCTGTTGCAATTGCTGCAACTTATTGTTGTCACTGCTGGCAAATACCTGAATAAAGCACTGCTCAGGCTCTGTCACTTGCAGTTGTGCCAACATTGCCGGCGACTGTAACAGCTCGAGCTGAACTCTGGCTGTACCTTGTTGCAACATGCCAAGTTTACTGGCTGCCGAGTATGACAAGTCAATAATGCGATCGCGGTGAAACGGGCCGCGATCATTTACCCGGACAATAGCTGTTTGTTTATTATCCAGGTTAGTTACCCTGACATACGAAGGCAGGGGCAAGGTTTTATGCGCCGCCGTCATGCCGAACATATTATAGGTTTCGCCGTTAGATGTCAGGTGGCCATGAAATTTATTGCCATACCATGAAGCTATGCCTACCTCTGCATGTTGTGTCGCACCGATCATGGGGGTGTAATTTTGCCCAAACAGATTGTAAGGTTTGTTACCGCCACGGCTGAGTGGTTCAGCCTGCGGTGTTGGGTCTGTCATTTCCAGCAATGTAGGCAGCCGCTGAGGAATACTGTCCTTTTGCTGATGATAGCGGCCGGCATTCGGTTCGTCTGAGCTACTGGCCGAGTACTGTCGTTTACTGCTGCAAGAGGCCAGCAGACAAACACTGCATAAGGTTAAAAGAATATACTTCATCAAGGCGCTGCCAAAATTCGTTTGTGTGTACCCACTGACATTATTACACCAAAAGCTGCCAGCAGTGTCACCATCGATGTACCACCGTAACTTATCAGAGGTAGCGGCACACCGACAACGGGCAGCAATCCTGAAACCATACCAATATTGACAAAAACATACACAAAAAACGTCAGCGTGAAACTGCCCGCCACCAATTTGCTGTAATTATCCTGAGCCTGACTGGCGATAAACATACAACGGCCAATAATAAACAGGTACAAGCTTAACAGTACCAGCACCCCTAACAAGCCGATTTCTTCACTGATAACGGCAAAGATAAAGTCAGTATGGCGTTCAGGTAAAAACTCGAGTTGCGATTGGGTGCCCTGCAGATAACCTTTACCTTCAAGCCCACCTGAGCCGATAGCTATTTTTGACTGAATGATATGGTAGCCTGAACCGAGCGGATCACTTTCCGGGTTAAGGAAAGTCAGCACGCGCTGGCGCTGATAATCATGCATCAGAAATAACCAAAGCACTGGTAAAAACGCTGAGATAACGGCCGCAACAAAGGCAATAATGCGCCAGCTCATGCCGGACATAAACAAGACAAACACCCCGGCGGCGGCAATCAGAATAGATGTGCCCAGATCAGGTTGTTTGGCAATCAGTAACGTTGGGATCGCGCACATCATAAAGCCAACCAGCAGGTGCCATAATCTGGGAGGCAGGCTGTGCGATGAGATAAACCAGGCAACTGCCATGGGCACTGCCAGTTTCATCACTTCAGACGGTTGAAACTTCATAAAGCCTAAATCGAGCCAGCGCTGCGCGCCTTTGCCGACATGGCCTACCAGTAATACTGCGACCAGCAGTGCCAGCCCTGCCAGAAACAGTGGTAACGACCAGCGTTTTAATGTTTGGGGTTTGACTTGGGCAATGGCCGTCATCACCGCCAGTGCCACACCAAGGCGCACCAGCTGCGCTTCCATCATAGCAATATTCTGCCCGGAAGCGCTGTACAGGATGGTCAGGCCAAAGCCCATCAGGGCCAGTAACCCAAGCAACAGCGGGCCATCTATATGAAACATCGCCAGCCGGCTGCGTCTGGCATTTTCATTAAACTGCTCATTCATCGCTGTTCACCCCGGCTGCGAAGTAATAGTCCAGCATCTGACGTGCTATCGGCGCGGCATTGCTGCCACCACCACCGGCGTTTTCCAGCGCTACTGCTATAACAATGCTTGGGTTATCATAAGGTGCGTAACCAATATACATTGCATTGTCGCGCAGCCGCTCGTCAATCGCCTCAGCATCATATTTTGCATCCTGAGCGATAGCCGCTAATTGCGCAGTACCCGTTTTGCCTGCAGCGTCATAACTGGCACCGATAAAAGCTCTGTGTGCCGTGCCACCAAGCTCCTTAACGGTGCGGTGCATCGTGTCCATCACAATTTGCCAGTTGCTTTCTTTCACCACTTCAATCACGGGTTGCAGAGCCGGGGCGTGCTCAGTTTTGTTTTTATCATCGCTAAAGGCGGTGACCAGATGCGGAGTAGGTAATTTACCCTGATTTAGAATGACAGAGGTCGCCACAATTAACTGTAATGGTGTCGTCGTCCAGTAACTTTGGCCAATGCTCAGTGGCACTGTATCGCCCGGATACCAGGGCTGGTTATGACGCGCCCTTTTCCAGCCCCGGGATGGCATAATGCCGCTGCTTTCTTCCAGAATATCGATACCGGTTTTTTCACCGAAGCCCATTTTGCTCATGTAATCTGAGATACGATCGACCCCCAACTTAATGCCAAGCTCATAAAAGAAGGTATCGCAGCTTTTCATAATAGCGGTGTACACATCAACCCAGCCGTGGCCCCAGCGCAGATGGTCGCGAAAACGGTGATCACTGTTCGGCAACATAAAGTAGCCCGGATCCCATATTTTCGTTGCCGGCGTGATAGTGTTGGTTTCAAGCCCCAGCAGGGCAAGATGCGGTTTAATTGTCGAGGCCGGTGGGTAGGTGCCCTGTGTTACGCGGTTAATTAACGGCCGGTCACGCGAATTCAGCAGCGCGCTGTAGTTGGCAGAGCTGATACCGTGCACAAATAAGTTAGGGTCATAGCTTGGGTTACTGTAAAACGCCAGTATCGCCCCATCACGCGGGTCCATTGCCACTATCGCGCCACGCTGCGCTTTTAGCACTTGCTGCGCTGTCAGCTGCAAACCGACATCCAGGCCCAGATGTATATTTTGTCCGGATACCGCAGGCACAGAGCGCAGTACCCGGATAAGCCGGCCACGGTTATTCACCTCTACTTCCTGATAACCCATGGTGCCGTGCAGCTCGCGTTGATAAAAGCGCTCCAGTCCGATTTTGCCAATATCGCGGCTGGCAGCATAGTTTGCCGCTTCACCATCCGCATCCAGCTGTTGTAGCTCACGGGTATTTATTTTGCCGATATAACCCAAAGCATGGGTAAATAAGTCGCCGAAAGGGTAATGCCGGCTAAGACGGGCCTCCACGGTAACACCGGGAAAACGGTGCTGATTCGCTGCCAGAATAGCAACTTCGGTGTCATTTAACTGTTCTTTCAGTGCAATGCTGTTAAAACGACGCTGGGCCTTCACCTGTTTTAAAAAACTTTCTGTCTGTTCAGGGCTAAGTTCAATCAGTTCTGACAGGCTGGTCAGCGTCGCGGTCATATCCTTGATTTGTTCCGGTACCAATTCTAATGAAAAGACCGGTTTATTCTCAGCCAGTAAAATGCCGCTGCGGTCATAAATCAGGCCGCGGTTAGGCGCCATCGGAACGACTTTGATGCGGTTACCTTCGGAACGGGTCTGGTAATCCTGATACGATACGACCTGCAGCTGGTATTGATTAAAGATGATGAGACAAAACAACACTACCACTATCAGCATTGCTACCACGGCCCTGCGGTTAAACAATCGGGCTTCGGCAGCAAAATCCTGAATGGCAACGCGCTTTTTTAACATCTTTACTCGCGATGGTACGGGTGATTAGTACAGATACTCCAGGCGCGGTACAGGCTTTCAGCCAGTACAATGCGAACCAGAGGGTGGGGTAACGTCAGGGCAGATAAAGACCATTTCTCTTCACTGGCGGCGATACATGCCGGTGCCAGCCCTTCCGGACCACCAACCAGTAAGCAGACATCACGGCTATCAAGTTGCCATTGTGTCAGACGCGTGGCCAGTTGCGGGCTGCTCCAATTGTCGCCCGTAACTTCCAATGTGACAATTCTGCTGCCACGGGGAACGGCGGCCAGCATTTTTTCGCCTTCTTGTTCCAGAATGCGTTTTATATCAGCATTTTTGCCGCGTTTACCTGCCGGGATCTCAATCAGGTCCAGCGCTAAATCTCTGGGAAAGCGGCGGGCGTATTCTTCATAGCCGCTTTGTACCCAGGCAGGCATTTTACTGCCAACAGCAATCAGAATTAACTTCATACCGGCTTAGGCGCTCCAGAGCTTTTCCAACTGATAAAAACTGCGGCTTTCTTCCAGCATTACGTGCACTACTACATCGTCCAGATCTAATAATACCCACTCGCCTGAGCTCTGGCCCTCTATACCCAATGTTGCGATGCCTGCTTTTTTCACTTCGGCGGCAACATAATCGGCGATAGATTTGGTGTGGCGGTTAGATGTGCCTGAGCACACTATCATAAATTCAGTGACGCTGGATTTTCCACGTACGTCTATAGCCACGATATCACGGCCTTTCATATCGTCGATTTTGTCCTGAATAAAACTTACCAGCTCGGTTGTCTGCACCCTGATTCCTCTGCGCATTAAAAAGGCGCTATTTTAGCATAGTTTGGGCGTGGTGATAGCTCTTACGCCTGATAGAGTTGTTGTAACTGAATATAGTTCAATACGGCAGGATCTAAAGCGCTACTAGCTGCTCTGTTGTGCTGTAGTTGGCAGCGAATATCTGTCGCGCTGATAGCAGATAGCGGGTTATTTAGCAGCAATATACCTCCCACTGCTGATTGTTGCAGCGCGCCGATATCGGTTACGCCATATTGCTGCAGTAAAAACGGTGCATCACCATCTGTTGCCTGATACCCCGGCCGTTCGCAGACCAGCAGATGAGCCAGTTTTAAGATAAGCGGCCAGTTTTTCCACTGCCGGAAATAACACAGCGAGTCCATACCGATAACAAAGTAAAAGCGGCTGTCTGGCTCGCGCTGGTGCAGCAACTGCAGGCTGTCAAAGGTGTATGAGGGGCTCTGCTTATCCAGTTCAAGCCGTTCAAGTGCCAGTTTGGGGTAACCGGCAATTGCCAGCTGTACCATGGCAGCGCGCTGCTCTGCACTGACACCCGGCGTAGCGCGGTGTGGCGGCAGATGACATGGCATTAGTCTTACGGTATCGAGGCCACATTCACGCTGAACATAATCGGCACAGGCAATATGGCCGTTGTGTACCGGGTCAAAGGTGCCACCCAGAATACCGATATGCTTAGTCATAAACGGCCTGTTGTTGCAGCGAAAATGCTTTCGGCACGGGTTTGACAAACAGTGTCACCAGATGTGCCAGAGCAACATCAGCGTGATTAAGTTGGCCTGCTTTGTACAGGCGGTCAAATGCCGCCAGTTCCTGCAGTAAGTAATCCAGCCAGGCAAGGGATAAACGTTTTAGTGCATTTTGGTACAGTGGCTGGCGCTTGGGCCAGATGGCGAGGCTTTTATAAAGCTCATTGATATTCTGTTGCCATTGACCGGCCTGCTGCAGTTGACGCAGTTGCAGCACTTCTTTTTGCAGTTGCCAGGCAATAATCACCGGCTCCGTATCCTGCTGACACAGCCGCTGCAGCCGGTGCAGCGCCTCATCAGCCTGACCCTGTAAAATGGCATCGACCAGCTGAAACACAGTAAAGCTGGAATGATCTGCCAGAAACTGTGCCAATACAGTGGCATCCAGTGGTTGCGGCAGATCTGCCATTGTCAGTTTCTCCAGCTCCTGTCTGGCGGCCAGCAAATTACCGGCACAGTGCTGCTGCAACAATGCTAAGGCATCACTGCTAAGTTGCAGCTTTAACTGGCGGGCGCGATCACGTAGCCACTGTTGGCTCTGCCTCTCGTCCAGGGCATAAACAGGGATCTGAACAGCCTGATTTTGTAACTGTTTAAACCAGGCCAGTTTGCTGACATCACTGTGGCTGCGCTCACCGTGGATCAGCAAAATAATGTCGCTGTGCAACTGCTGAGGCAGCGCTTTGAGGGCATCGTTTGCCGCGGCTGATAATTTTTGCTGAGACAGTTCCAGTTCAATCAGACGCCGCTCTGAGAACAGCGACATGGCCTGTAATTCGTTACTGAGCAAATTCCAGTCAAATTGCGCATCAGCCGTCAGGCTGATACGTTCAGCATAGCCTTGAGCCTTTGCCGCTGCCCGGATTGCATCTATTGCTTCCAGCTTTTGTAATGGTTCATCGCCAAACAGCAGATAACAAGGCGCCAGCGGACCGCTTAAGTGTTGTGGTAATTGGTTGGCATACAGCTTCTGCATCAGCGTGCCAGTTGCATCAGTGCAGCCTGGCCAATTGACGCATAATGCGGTTGGCCGCTTGTTGACGCAGCTCTGCGAGCATCAGCTCCAGCTCTTTGGTTTTTGCTAAAGCCTGATTCGGGTCGTCCTGGTAATCACGGAACAGTTCGAACTGGTACTGCTGTGGCTCGCCATTGGGCATCGTCAGCGCGTAACGAACTTTATAAATCAGTTCGTATTCGGCTACCTGACCGTTGGGGAATAATGATAAGGTGCGCCGCTCCAGCGTATCGTCAATCAGTTGCAACATAGGCGCCGTTTGCTGATAACTTTGCAGCAATTCTACCTTGTTGCGCTCTAACCGCTCTGCCACCAGTGCAGCCAGTTCAGAATGACGCTCGCTTTGGATATACATGGCCGGAAAGTGGCTCAGCGGTAAGTCGCCACGCAAGTGGAAGCCGCAGCTGCTCAGCAGCAGGCTGCTAAGCAGGGCCAGAACCACGCTGAAGCGGGCCATCTTAGCCCACCACCAGATTAAGCAGCTTACCAGGTACGTAAATGACTTTACGTATGCTAACACCTTCGAGGTGACGGCTTACGTTCTCGTCGGCCTGAGCAGTACTCAGTACCGTATCCTGATCAGCATCAGCGGCAACGGTTATTTTGCCACGGACTTTGCCATTCACCTGTACTACTACAAGTTTTTCATCTTCTACCATGGCTGCGTCGTCTGCCACTGGCCAGGGGGTTTGCTCGATACCGGTTTGCTGACCCAGCTGTGTCCATAAATACTGCGCCACATGCGGCGTAATAGGGTTCAGCATTTGTAGCAGAGCCAATACAGCTTCGTGCATCACAGCACGGTCAAGCTCAGTCGCCAGGCTGGCTTTTTGCAGCTTGTTGCTCAGCTCCATAATGGCCGCGATGGCGGTGTTAAAGGTGTAGCGACGGCCAATGTCATCCGATACCTTGGCGATGGTTTTATGCAGCTCACGGCGTAATGTTTTTTGCTCGTTATTCAGCGCTGCAATATCCAGTTTGCCAACGTTACCTGCGCCAGCAAAATCGCTGACCAGTGCATAAATACGCTTGATAAATCGATGTGCACCTTCTACTGCTGAGTCTGACCACTCCAGCGTTTGCTCTGGTGGTGCGGTAAACATCATAAACAGACGCACAGTATCGGCACCGTACAGGTCGATAACTTTTTGCGGGTCGATACCATTGTTCTTCGATTTCGACATCTTGCTCATGCCGGATGCCACAACTGGCTGACCATCAGTGTTTAATATGGCTTTAACAACCCGGCCTTTGTCATCACGCTCTACGCTGACATCCTGCGGCGAGAACCACTGTTTGCCGCCGTTTTCTGTGTCACGGTAGAAGGTTTCAGCCAGCACCATCCCCTGACACAGCAGGCGTTTAAACGGCTCATCCGATTGCACCAGGCCGACGTCCCGTAGCAGTTTGTGGAAGAAACGACTGTACAGCAGGTGTAAAATAGCGTGCTCGATACCGCCGATATACTGGTCGACCGGCAGCCAGTAGTTGGCTTTTGCCGGGTCCAGCATGGCTTTATCATGGTCAGGGCTGCAATAACGGGCATAGTACCAGCTCGACTCCATAAAGGTGTCGAAGGTATCGGTTTCATGAAAAGCTTCACTGCCGTTGTACGTCGTTTTGGCCCACTCCGGGTCTGCTTTGATGGGCGACGTGACGCCATCCATTACCACATCTTCGGGCAGACGCACCGGTAATTGATCTTCTGGCACCGGTACCTGGCTACCATCCGCCAGGTTTAACATCGGGATAGGCGCACCCCAGTAACGCTGGCGCGATACGCCCCAGTCGCGCAGACGGTAGTTTACCTTAACTTCGCCACGGCCCATCGCGGCAAGCTTGGCAGCGATCGCGTTAAAAGCTGTCTCAAAGTCTGCACCATCAAACTCACCAGAGTTAATCAGTACGCCTTTTTCGGTAAAAGCAGCTTTGGTTAAGTCGCATTCTTGCGCCGAGCCTTCAGCCGGGCGTACTACCTGCTTTATCGCTAACTGGTATTTGCTGGCAAATTCGTAATCACGTTGGTCGTGGCCGGGTACGGCCATCACCGCACCTGAACCGTAGTCCATCAGTACAAAGTTAGCGACCCACACCGGTACCTGCTCACCGGTCAGCGGATGCACGGCATAAATACCGGTCGCGCAACCTTTTTTCTCCATAGTGGCCAGCTCTGCTTCGGCCATTTTTCCGCCTTTGCAGTCTTCAATAAAGGCTGCCAGCACCGGGTTAGATTGCGCGGCTTGCTGTGCCAGCGGGTGCTGCGCAGCTACGGCGACATAAGTAACACCGTACAAAGTATCCGGACGGGTAGTGTAAACGGTCAGGCTATTGCTGCTGCCGGCGATATCAAAGCGGATTTCTACGCCTTCTGAGCGGCCAATCCAGTTTTTCTGCATGGTTTTAACCTGCTCAGGCCAGCCGTCCAGCTGATCCAGATCCTGCAGTAACTCTTCGGCATAAGCGGTAATGCGGATAAACCACTGCGCTAATTCGCGCTGTTCTACTAAGGCACCTGAGCGCCAGCCCCGGCCGTCAATCACCTGTTCATTGGCCAGTACGCACTGATCAACCGGGTCCCAGTTAACCGTAGCCATCTTTTTGTAAACCAGGCCTTTTTCATACAGTTTAGTGAAGAACCATTGCTCCCACTTGTAATACTCAGGTTTACAGGTCGCCAGTTCACGGCTCCAGTCGTAACCAAAACCCAGCCGTTTTAACTGGTTACGCATGTAATCAATATTTTCGTAGGTCCACTTGGCGGGTGCTGTTTTGTTGTTTATTGCAGCGTTTTCGGCCGGTAAACCAAACGCATCCCAGCCCATAGGTTGCATAACATTTTTGCCCTGCATACGCTGAAAGCGGCTGACAACGTCACCGATGGTGTAATTGCGCACATGGCCCATATGCAAGCGCCCGCTTGGGTAAGGAAACATAGACAAGCAGTAAAACTTCTCTTTATTCGCATCTTCAGCCACTTTAAAAGCGCTGGTCTGTTCCCATTGCTGCTGCAGAGCAGTTTCAATCTGCTGCGGGTTATATTGTTCTTGCATTCAGGTCTTCCGGAAAAGGGGGTTAATACGGCTGCGTTGATCGCAGCAAAAAAGTGGCTATAGCATACCGCAGAGCCGTTTTGACAACAACAAGCAGCGCATTGTCTATACTGGTTTTAAACCAATGGAGGAGCTATGGCCGATTTTGTAAAGAAGTATCAGCGCTGGTTAAGTGAGTTTAATCACACCCTGCATGAGGCTCAGCAGCAGCAATTAAATAACATGGTTGATTTTGTCTCAGAACTTAAAGCTTATGTTAAAGCCGGCAAAGAGTTGAGCGCCTATGAAACGCAGCTGTTTATTGAGACCTTTAAAAGGCAGTGGCATGAATATGTTGAAACGCAGGATCAGCAACCTGATGATGACATACCATCACTGTGGCCTGAAGCGTTGTGGCAGGAACTGAGTAATATTACTGATAAAAGCCAACTGGAATGGCAAGAGCTGGCACAGGATTTCAGGCACAAAGGGGTGTATTTTCAGGGGGAAATGGTCGGCATGGGGCGCTACCGCTGTGAAAAGTGTCTGACACATATCGACTACACACATCCGGCACCGTTATTGGCTTGCAGTCATTGTGGCGGTGTGCAGTTTTTCCGGGAAGGCCTGCCGGTATAAGCGCAGGTTGTAGCGTGGCATTATTGTTTAAACGGTGGGCAGAGCGTTGGTTTTTTTGCTAGAATGCGCGGCCATTATCGTTACTGAATCTCACCTTTGATGCTGACTTATTTAAAACAACACTGGTTGTCGAACCTGCGTGGCGATGTGCTTTCTGCATTAGTTGTGGCGCTGGCGCTGATCCCGGAAGCCATTGCCTTTTCTATTATTGCCGGTGTTGACCCTAAAGTAGGGTTGTATGCCTCATTTTGTATTGCCGTTATCACGGCTTTTGCCGGTGGCCGGCCAGCCATGATTTCTGCCGCAACAGGGGCTATGGCATTGGTTATGGTGACCCTGGTGCGTGAGCACGGTCTGCAGTATCTGCTGGCTGCAACCTTATTAACCGGTGTGCTGCAGATTATTTTTGGCGTACTTAAACTGGGCGATTTAATGCGCTTTGTGTCGCGTTCGGTGGTTACCGGCTTTGTTAATGCACTGGCAATTCTGATTTTTATGGCACAGTTGCCAGAGCTAAGCGGTCAGCATGGCTCACTGCTGGTGTACGGCATGACGGCACTGGGGCTGGCCATTATTTATCTGTTTCCGTATGTTACCCGCACTGTACCATCGCCACTGATCTGTATCTTGGTGCTGACTGCACTGGCACTGTATTTTGGTATGGATATCCGCACTGTGGCCGATATGGGAGAGCTACCTGATAGCTTGCCGGTGTTTTTGTGGCCGGACGTACCACTAACGTTGAATACCCTGACAATTATTTTCCCGTATGCTTTAGCGTTGGCCGTGGTGGGCATTCTGGAATCTTTGATGACAGCCACTATAGTGGATGATTTAACCGATACCAGCAGTGATAAAAACCGTGAGTGTGTCGGCCAGGGTATTGCCAATATAGGGTCTGGTTTAATTGGCGGTATGGCCGGTTGTGCGATGATTGGTCAGTCGGTAATTAACGTGAAATCTGGCGGGCGTACCCGGCTATCGACATTACTGGCCGGTATTTTCCTGCTGATTTTAATTGTGTTTCTGGACAGCTGGGTTGGCCTGATCCCGATGGCGGCGCTGGTAGCCATTATGATTATGGTGTCCATCGGTACCTTTAACTGGGGCTCTGTCAGTGACTTACGCACCAACCCGGCCAGTTCCAGCGTGGTAATGGTTGCCACTGTGCTGGTGACAGTATTTACGCACAACCTGGCCTACGGTGTATTGGTTGGGGTGCTGTTTAGTGCGCTGTTTTTTGCCAGCAAAGTCGGCAAAGTGTTGTATGTAGGGTCAACGTTGTCGGATGATGGCCATCAGCGTAGCTATCAGGTGGTCGGGCAGGTGTTTTTCACCTCTGCAGAGCAATTTGTCGCCGCCTTCGATTTTAAAGAAGCCGTTGAACGGGTACAGATTGACTTAAGCCGGGCCCATTTTTGGGATATCACCGCAATCAGCTCGCTGGACAAGGTGGTGTTAAAGTTCCGCCGTGAAGGCACGGCAGTGGAGCTGCTGGGCCTAAATGAAGCCAGCGCGACACTGGTAGATAAGTTCGCTGTGCACAATAAAAGTGACGTCGTCGACAAACTGATGGGCCACTGATCCAGACGCTGCAACAGCAAAACAATACCGACTAAGGAGCAGAATAATGACAACAAAAGTTTTAGCCTGTATTGACGCCTCCCCTTATGCTGAAGCGGTATGTGACTATGCAGTATGGGCGGCAAAAGCGTTGGACAGTGCGATGTCTGTAGTGCATGTGCTGGATAAAGCCCAACATACCCATACACCCGATCTAAGCGGCAGCATTGGGCTTGGCTCGCAAGAGCTGCTGTTACAGCAGTTGGCCGAGCTGGATGAAAAACACAGTAAGCTGGCACTGCAGCGTGGGCGCAGTATTTTAGATGCCGCTAAAGCGCGGGCAGAGCAGTCTGGTGTTAAAGCGGTAGATGAGCGCTTACGCCATGGTCAGCTTATTGAAACTCTGGCAGAGCTGGAAGATGAAACCCGGTTACTGGTGTTAGGCAAGCGTGGTTTTAGCAGTGCTGAAGCGCATGGCCATATGGGGTTGCATGTAGAGCGGGTTATACGCAGTATTCAAAAGCCAGTGTTACTCACGCAGCAACGTTATAAAGTGCCGCAGCGCATTATGTTTGCTTATGATGGCAGCGCCACAGCGTTGAAGGGCTTGCAAATGCTGGCTGCCAGCCCGCTAGTGCAGGGGCTACCGGTACACCTGGTGATGGTAGGTGCCGATGTTGAAGCCGCCAGAGCGCAAATGCAGGCCGCAGCAGAAATTTTACGAAGCGCCGGTTTTGAGACGAAAACCGCTATTGTGGCTGGTGAGCCGGAAACCGCATTGAACCAATACCAACAGGAGCATGTGATTGACCTGATGGTCATGGGGGCTTATGGCCACTCCCGTATCCGGCAGTTTATCGTCGGCAGCACGACGACTGCGATGATCTGCAAGGCGAAGTGCTCATTACTGATTTTACGTTAACTACGAAACCCGGCTATCAGCCGGGTTTTTTGTTCCTGTAACTTAACCTGGATGTTGTGATTATGTGGAAAAAGCAAGGATCCCTGTACAGTCTGGTGTTGCTACTGAGCCTGTTGGTCATGCCGGTACATGCTGCTGTGGGTGAAGTCGATTTGGCACATAGCCTGACCGGCTATATCGCCATCGTGATTTTTGTCGTGGCTTATGCGCTGGTTATGGCAGAAGAGAAAATTCATCTGCGTAAATCTAAACCCGTGCTGGTTGCCGCTGGTGTGATCTGGGTTTTGATCGGCTGGCAGTATGTGCAGGCGGGTTTTCCGGCTGCGTCTGAAGCCGCATTCCGGCATACCTTGCTTGAATTCTCAGAGCTGATGTTGTTTTTGCTGGTGGCGATGACTTACATCAATGCCTTGGAAGAGCGACGGTTGTTTGATGCGCTGCGTAGCTGGATGATCCGCAAAGGCTTTAGTTACCGTCAGCTGTTTTGGTTAACAGGCGCATTATCTTTTGTCATTTCTCCGGTTGCAGACAACCTGACTACGGCATTACTGATGTGCGCTGTGGTCATGAAAGTTGCTGAAGGCGATAAAAAGTTTATCAATCTGTGTTGTATCAATATCGTGGTTGCCGCTAACGCAGGCGGCGCTTTCAGCCCCTTTGGTGACATCACCACGCTGATGGTATGGCAGGCCGGCTTACTGCACTTCGCTGAATTTTTTGCGCTGTTCGTCCCGTCGTTGGTCAATTTTCTGGTGCCGGCAATTTTGATGAGCCTGTTTGTCGAAAATCGTAAGCCATCGGCAGTACAGGAAGATGTTGAGCTTAAACGCGGTGCGCTGCGTATCCTGGTGTTGTTTCTACTGACTATAGCCACGGCGGTTGCCTGCCATGCGGTGCTGCATTTACCGCCGGTACTGGGCATGATGACTGGCCTGGGTTACCTGCAGTTCTTTGGTTATTTCTTAAGGGTTTCTCTGCCGGGCTCTTTGGCGCGTAAGAAAGCGCTGGCTGAGCGGGTCGGCGATGAAGAGCGGATCAGGGCACTGGGACAGGTAGTGCCTTTTGATGTGTTCAGCCGCGTCGCCCGCGCAGAATGGGATACGCTGTTGTTTTTTTACGGTGTAGTCATGTGTGTTGGCGGCCTTGGTTTTATTGGCTATCTGGCGATGTTATCAGATGTACTGTATACGCAATGGGACGCGTCCTGGGCTAACGTAATGCTGGGTTTGGTGTCGGCGGTGGTTGATAATATTCCGGTGATGTTTGCAGTACTGACAATGCAGCCTGAAATGTCACATGGCCAGTGGTTACTTATCACGTTAACGGCGGGTGTCGGCGGCAGTTTGCTGTCTATCGGCTCAGCAGCAGGTGTAGCGCTGATGGGGCAGGCCCGTGGCTACTATACATTTGCCGGCCATCTGAAGTGGGCCCCGGCCATTTTTCTCGGCTATGTTGCCAGTATTCTGGCTCACTTATGGCTGAACAGCGCAAGTTTTTCAGTTTTTACGGCCAGCTGAGTAAATATTCTAATCAAAGTGTTTTATAATATGCCGTCCGGTGTCCGCCGGGCGGGTTTCTTTCAGAACTGAGGACAAAAATTGTGAAGCAGTCTGTGCTGTACCTGTTGTTGTGCGCGTTATTCTCTCCTGTTGCTTTTGCCGAAACTGGCAGCCTTAACCTTACGCTAGCCCCTGTGGGTATTATTTCTCTGGTGTTGTTTGGCCTGGCTTACCTGCTGGTCATGGCCGAGGAGAAACTTCATTTACGTAAATCCAAACCGGTGCTGGTCGCAGCCGGTATTATCTGGGCGCTTATCGCCTGGAAATATATGCAGCAGGGCATTCCTGGCGTGACGTCGGATGCATTCAGACACACTTTGCTTGAGTTCGCAGAGTTAATGTTGTTTTTGCTGGTCGCGATGACTTACATCAGCGCGCTGGAAGAGCGGCGGTTGTTTGATGCTTTACGGGCCTGGATGATCCGCCGTGGCTTCAGTTACCGGACGCTGTTCTGGATTAGCGGTGTTCTGGCATTCATCATTTCGTCTTTTGCCAACAATATGACCACCGCTATGTTGATGTGTGCGGTAGTGATGAAAGTCGCTGAAGGCGACAAGCGTTTTATTAACCTGACCTGTGTCAATATTGTCGTTGCGGCTAATGCCGGCGGCGCCTTTATTCCGTTTGGCGATATTACCACGCTGATGGTATGGCAGGCGGGTATTGTTACTTTTAATGAATTCTTTACGCTGTTTGTTCCGGCTGTGGTGAACTACCTGGTACCGGCCATTATCATGAGCTTTTTTGTTGAGCGGCGTTATCCGGCGGCGCTGCAAGAAGATGTTGAGCTAAAGCGTGGAGCGCTGCGCATTCTGACGCTGTTTTTAGCCACTATTGCGCTGGCAGTGTTATATCACTCCTGGCTGGATTTGCCGCCGGTGCTTGGCATGATGACGGGCCTGGGCCTGCTACAGTTTTTCGGCTTCTTTCTGCGTAAAACACTGCCCGGTTCACTAGCACGGAAAAAAGCGATGGCAGAGCGTGAAGGCGACATAGAGCGTATTCGCGCGCTGGGCCAGATAGTGCCGTTTGATGTCTTTAACCGTATTGCCCGTGCCGAATGGGACACCTTACTGTTTTTCTACGGCGTGGTAATGTGTGTCGGTGGCCTGGGGTATATCGGTTATCTGGAAATGTTGTCAGTCGGTTTGTATGGCAGTGGTAATCCGACGTTTGCGAATGTTATTTTAGGTTTGATGTCATCTGTGGTGGATAACATCCCGGTGATGTTTGCCGTATTGACGATGGAACCGGCAATGTCACACGGTCAGTGGCTGCTGATTACACTCACGGCAGGTGTTGGTGGCAGTTTATTGTCTATTGGTTCTGCAGCCGGTGTAGCGTTAATGGGGCAGGCCCGTGGCTACTACACCTTCGCCGGTCATTTGAAGTGGGCGCCGGTGATACTGCTGGGCTATGGAGCCAGTGTTGTTACCCATTTATACCTGAATGCCCATTTGTTTGATGTGTTTAGCAGCGCTGCCGCTCATTAATCAGAAATAAGGTGCTATCAGCCGATAGCACCATTTCGGGAGAACAGATGTCTAAAAAAGTGTATTGTATTGCTCAGTTTCTGCCCAAACCGGGCAAGGCCGATGAGTTGTTTAAAGTACTGCAGAGCTTGGAGCCAAACAGTAACCGTGAAGACGGCTGTTTGCAGTACATTGTTACTCGCCAGATCGAAAGCCCTTTTGCTGAAGGCAAAAGCTTTCCTATTGCCTTTAACGAAATCTGGGCCGACTTGCCAAGCTTTGAAGCGCATTGCCAGCGCGCTGAGATAAAGCACTTCTTTGAAACCTACTGCTTAGCCGAAGACGGCCTGGCAGCGGACTGGAACGTATGCATTTACAGCGACGAGCCAGCCAATTTCGATGCGCCTGCATTAAGCTGAAGCCTGATTCTGCTAGAAACAAAAAGCCCTGCATTGCAGGGTTTTTTTTGCAAAGTACTATGCTAGCTTAGTACTTTTAAGTGCACCGACGAGCAAATTATGAAAACGATAGGATTGATTGGTGGTATGAGCTGGGAGTCGACCATTCCTTACTACCGGGCAATAAACGAAGGCGTGAAACAGCAGTTGGGTGGTTTACATTCTGCTAGGTGTATTTTGTATAGCGTTGATTTTCACGATATCGAGCGTTTACAACATGCCGGCGATTGGAACGCCGCCGGTGCCATGCTCGCTGATGCGGCTCGCTCGCTAGAGTTGGCAGGGGCAGGTTTTATTGTGTTGTGTACTAATACTATGCATAAAGTTGCCGGCAGCATTGAAGCCGCGGTAAGCATTCCTCTGCTGCATATCGCCGATGCAACGGCTATGGCGGTTAAACAGGCAGGTTTTAGCCGGGTAGGCTTGCTTGGTACTAAATTTACCATGGAACAACCGTTTTACCGTGAATATCTGAATGATCAATACGGCATAGAAGTACTGCTGCCAAATGACGCCGAGCGCGATAGTCTGCATCAGATTATTTATCAGGAGTTATGTCAGGGTATTATTAACCCGGAGTCGAAACAGACAGTGCGGCGCATGATGGCAGGGTTCGCCTGGCAAGGTGTGGATGCGATAATTCTGGGGTGCACAGAGATTGGTTTGCTGGTAGGCAAAGCGGATGCGGCAGTACCGTTATTTGATACCACACTGCTGCATGCTAAGGCTGCAGTACAGCAGGCGCTGGCTTGACTGCTAACAAAAAGCCGCTTTACAGCGGCTTTGATGGCAAAATTATTACTACCGACGGCGTAATCTGAGAGCTGCTAAACCCGTGGCTAAAATCAGCACGCTGGCAGGTGCCGGTACCGGATTAGATGGATTTTCAGTTTGTTCACCCACAAAAGCAATCAGGTTTTTCGTCAATTGTTGTGAATTAGGCAGATCAAAATCGTTCATCATAAAATTCACATCCAGGATTGTTGTCAAGGCACCAGCCATAGCATTAGCCAGGCTGCCAGCAGCAAAGGCGACACCTGAACCGACAGAGCCGTCAGCCCTCGACGTGATCCACTGACCGCTTCCTTTGTTATTAAAACAGCCCGACATAGCGTAATTAACCTCAGAGACATCATTCGGCCCGGTAAAAGGTGCATGCACAACTTGCGTGCCATCGCTGCAACTATTAAAGCCTAAATCTCCGCCACCCAGTGAAGCTATCAACGACAGCACTGAGTTGTTCCGTTCCATAAAATAGTGGTTTTCGCCCATTAAAAACAAGCCCCCGCCACTTACCAGATAATTGCTGTAAGCGGTTTGTTCTGAGCTATCTAAGGCGGCGGCGTTAAAAAAACGCACGTCCCATATCTGCGAGTATGCAGATAGGTCGCCCAGTAAGTCATCAACGATAGTAACAGTGTTACCAACGGCTTCATGTAACGCTTTAAGGTTGTCGGTCAGCGCTGAGGTTGTATCAACTTCTGTTGTCTGGTTAGCGCCATTGATAATCAGAATTGGGCCTGCCATTGCCGCACTTGATACCAGTAAACTACCTGCACAAATTACTGATTTTAAAAACTGCATTTTCACTCCGTGAATTAACTTCTTTATTGCTTACTTCAGGTTATTTGCTATCTTTGCAAAAATTATTCCTTTTTTAATTGCTTTGTTTTTCAATATCATACATCCAGCATCATGTGATTTTGTAAAGAAAGTCGACATTTGATGGCTGCGTTGAATGCTACTATGCACAGCAGTACCGGGTGTTACCTTGCCTGTGATGGCTAAATTAGTTAGTTTTAGCGGCAGTTAAGCTGTTGCTGGCAGGAGATGTGTTCTGGATACGTTAACTACCATAGTACTTTGCACACTGGGTGCAGGCCTTGCGATGCCAGCTGGTGCATTATTAGCTGCCATTGAGCATATCCGGCCGCATTGGCTGGAAAAAGAGTTCCGCCACAGTGTATTGGCGTTTGGTGCCGGTGCGCTGTTATCTGCAGTTGCGTTGGTACTGGTGCCCGAGGGTATAAAGCATCAGGCGGTGATACCGGCTGCGCTGTGGTTTGTTGCCGGTGGTTTTGGCTTTATGCTGCTGGATATTATATTGAAAAAAGCCAATACGCCTGCCAGTCAACTTGCGGCAATGCTGGCAGATTTTATCCCCGAATCGGTTGCGCTTGGCGCCGCATTTAGTGCAGATCCCAATACAGCCATCTTACTGGCCGGTATTATTGCATTGCAAAATCTGCCCGAAGGTTTTAATGCCTACCGGGAGCTCAACCCTTCTGGTGGCTCTAAATGGCGGCTGATCATCAGTTTCAGTGCTATGGCACTACTCGGTCCGGCTGCCGGCCTGGTTGGTCATGTCTGGTTGCAGCAGCAGCCGGTGATAGTGAGTGCGATGATGCTATTTGCCGCCGGCGGCATCCTGTACTCGGTATTTCAGGATATGGCACCGCAGGTAAAGCTGGCGCGTCACTGGGGCCCGCCAATGGGGACAGTGCTGGGGTTTATGCTTGGTATGGCAGGTTTTATGCTGGCACATCAATAAACTGGTTGCTTAGTTTTAAAACGTTATTTACAGGATAATGGCATGGATACAGCATATCTGGAGTATGCGGCGAACGGGTTTTATCTGCTGGCAGTATTTCTGGCAGCGCGTAATAGTATTCATACCTGGTGGTTGGGTATTATTGGTTGCCTATTGTTTGCGGCACTGTTTTATCAGGTCAAACTCTATGCTGAAGTGCTGTTGATGCTGTTTTTTGTCGTCACTAATGGCATAGGTTGGTATCAATGGGGCTGGCAAAGCGGTGTTAAGCAGGTTACTAACACGCCACTCTGGCGTCTGGCTGGTTATAGTGCCCTGGCCGCACTGGTGACTCTGTTGTATGGCTACATATTACACAGTATGACGGATGCTTATGCACCCTTTATTGATTCCGCTATTTTGATGTTCAGTGTTATCGCACAGTTTTTACTGATGAACCGTAAACTTGAAACCTGGTGGTTCTGGCTTGTGGTTAATACGGTAGCGGTACCGTTGTATTTCTCTCGTGACTTACAGCTGACCGCTATCGTCTATATTGGCTTCTGGTTTAATGCCTGGTATGGCTTATATATATGGCGCAGGTTACGCAACGTCAGCCTCACACCAGGCTGACCCGGTTAGGCTGAAAAAATGAGTTTGTCCTGCAGCTTCTGCGGCAGCTGCTGCAAATCTGTAGCGTTGCTGCTGACAACGACGACATTTGCTTTAGGCATAGCCATAGTGATGCCCTGATACCGCTCGTCGGCAAACTGTGCGTTAAAGGCCAGTTCAACTTCTTTGGGTACCACAAAGATAGTGGCATAGCCGCTGTCGGTTTTTACTGCCAGATGCAAAGAACGCACCCCCTGAAAGGTACAGTAACGGGCATAAATAATCTCGTCCTGCCAGTCCTGCAGGCTGGCATCAAAGTCTGCAAGTTTCAGATTTACTGTGCTGACCGGCTGCACCTGCGCATGATTTAGCAAGTAGTTTTCTTCATGGTAAACATGGGCCAGGGCATGCCCGCCTAAATCTGTCGCAAAGCTGTTGTAATACAGTTGTAAGCCCAGCACTGACACTACAGCAATACTGGCCGCCATCGCCAGCGGTTTAAACCAGTTACGGCGTGGCTTTTGCTGTTGCTGTGGTATCTGCAACAAGCGCTCTGCCAGCATCGGCGGTACCGGAATATGCAGTGCATCTTCCAACTGGCGCTGCTGCTGTTGTAATTCACTGGCAAAGCAGCGCAGGTCGTTGTCGTTCGCAATAGCTGCCAATACTTCTGGCTCCGTGCTAAAAGGATCTGCCATTAAGATACGGCGTAATTCGGTGTTATCCATGGCGGGACTCCCCTTGTTGCATCAGGCTGTCGCGTAGCAGTTTACGTGCCCGGAACAGCCGGGTGTTAACGGTGTTTACATTCAATTGCAGCACAGCGGCTATCTCGTCGCTGCTAAAGCCACCCAGAACCTGCAATACCAAAGGCTCGCGGTATTCTTCGGCTAATGCCGCCATATGGCGGCGCAGCGTATCATTGTCACAGTCCTGTTCGGCACTGGTCTGGGCGGTATCAGGCAAACTATCCTGCTCGGCCGCGTCATCATAATCAAACTGACGGCGCTCAAAGCGCCTGGCATTTTCCCGCCGCACTATCGTGATTAACCAGGCTTTGGCAGCACCGGCATCAAGCAAGCTATCAAGGCTTTTCCAGGCCCGCAGAAAGGTTTCCTGCACCAAATCCTGGGCTATATCAGGGTCTTTACACAGCCAGTAGCCGTAGCGGTACACATCAGCATGATACAGCTGCACCAGCTGTTCATAACGTTTGGTTTTGCTGCCGTTGTTGTCAAATATCACAAGGGTTGCGCTGCTCTGAGGCAGCGTTTTTGCAGAGTGTTCAGCCATCGGCCCGATATCTTTGGTTGATTCTGCTGCCAGCCTAGCGTTATTTCGCTGCGCTGGCAAAAAATGTAGTTCACCCATGTTGCTGCTCCGCTACAACAGGCCGCCCTTTGCTGATGTAGTGATCAAGGCTGGTATAGCGGCCGCCACCGGTGAAAAACAGGCTAAATAACATCAGAAAGTAGGTTGCCGCAAACTCAATACCATTATTCAGGATGACAATGCTGCCATTGCTGGTCAGCCAGTCGTAGTTGCCGTGTTCCTGCAATATGCTGCGGGCTGCACTGAGTTGCTGCGCCGAATTGACAACTTGGTCGTTTGCCAACCAGCTGCTGCTATCGGCAATTGCCAGCCAGCCATTTGGCCAATGTACAGCGAAGATCGCCACCAGCATGGTTACCATCAGTGGAATGCTGACCAGGCGGGTAAATAACCCGAGCGCCAGTAAGATGGCACCCAGCATTTCAGCGCCAATGGCAAGTGTTGCCATTAGGGCAGGTGCCGGTAACCCCAGGCCCCATTCACTGTTGCCAAACCAGGCAATAGTGTCATCGATGTGCTGATATTTGTTCCAGCCTGCCTGCAATAAAACCGGCGCCAGATAAAGCCGCAGTAAAAAAGGCGCAAAGCCGGATAAATGCTGGCTTTTCGCCACAGCACGCTGGTACAGCGATATAACAGTCTGCATAGATACCTGAGTGATTAAATCAATAACTTTGCTATAGGAACGGCAGCAGTGCAGAAATATTTCAGCGCAGTATGAATTTACTGCGCCGGAGCGGGCTAAGGCGGCTTAGTGCACGCGATACAGACGGCAGAAGAAATCGATTACAGCATCTGCATCCAGGTTAGTAAAGCGCACTTTGCGTTTGGCCACGATGGCCTCACCCAGCGTTTTTAACGTGTGCTCCAGTGGCAAGCCGCTTGGACGCTCCAGCTGGTGGTCGGCAAACAAAAAGTTAAGCGCGGCACTGGCGTAGGATTTACCCGGTGATAAAGAAACCAGTTCCAGCTCCTGCAAACGAACACCCAGGTTGCGGATCCTCTCTAAGCGGTAAGTTTCTTTCATCATTGGCCCCGTGTTATCTATGCCTTGGTAAACACTGTATCGACAACAGAGGGTTTTTCTTTAGTAAAACGATGAAATTGACCAGTACAGCTAAGCCGCTTTTTGCTAGTATACCGGCCATAACAGTTGGTTACGCTAAGGTATTACATGACCCAACATCCACATCCTCTGGCACTGACGGTGCATCAGCTTGGCCCGCAATTGGACAATAAACTGATTAAGCAAGCGCTGTCGCCACAGCAGCTGATCCCAGCCTTTATCGGCCAGGACAGAGCCAAATCTGCACTGGCGTTTGCCATTGGTATGGACATGCCCGGCTATAACCTTTACGTAATGGGTGAACCGGCGCTGGGACGCTTTACGCTGGTACAGGATATTCTGCAGCAGGCAGCCAGCGAGAAAGCCACACCGGATGAATGGTGCTACCTGAACAATTTTGAAGATGAACGCGTGCCCAATACGCTGCGTCTGCTGCCCGGTGAAGGTAAGATCTTGGTTAAGCGTATTGAAGCCCTGATCGATGAGCTGTTAGATACCTTTCCGGCCGCTTTTGATAACCCGGGATATCAGCGCAAGAAAAAAGCCATAGCCCGCGCCTTTGATGATAAATACGAGCAGGCGATTGAACTGGTTGAGAAAAAGGCGCTGGAAAAAAATGTCGTGCTATATGAAGAAAACGGCGCTGTCAGTTTTTCACCAATTATCGATGGTAAACCACTGGATGACCAGGAGTTTTCTAAGCTGACTGAAGAGCAGCGGCAATATTTTTATGCGCTGGTCGGCGAGCTCGAAACCATCTTAAACGAGCAGTTGCTTGAGTTGCCACAGTGGAAACGCGAAGTGTCGGAAGGGATGCGCGCACTGCGTAAAGACACGATAGAACAGGCGATTAAACCGTTGCTGAAACAGCTTGAGCATGATTATACGTCTGAGCTGGGCGTGCTGCGCTACATTCGTGAAATGCGCAGTCATCTGGTGAAAGCGGTACTTGAACTACTTCCGGACGAATCAGATACCGACAAGCAGGAAGAAAGCGATAACCGCGAGATTTTTATCGAAGAGTTTGTACCCAATGTGTTGGTGCATTTTGAAAGCATGTCGGGTGCGCCAATAGTATTTGAGCCAAATCCCAGCTACGGCAATTTGTTTGGCCGGGTAGAGTACAATTCCAGCAGTGGCGCACTTTATACCAATTACCGCATGATTCGCCCCGGGGCCTTGCATCGTGCTAATGGCGGTTATCTGATTCTGGATGCTGATCGCCTGTTAACGCAGCCTGCGCTGTGGGATGCCCTGAAGCTGGCGCTGAAATCCGGTGAGTTGCTGATTGATACGCTGTCTGAGCATGCTGTAACCAATTCCACCATCATTACGCCTAAGGCAATACCACTGAATGTCAAAGTGGTGCTGCTGGGCTCTCGGGACCTGTATTACCTGATCCAGGATGTTGATGATGAGTTTAATGAGCTGTTCAGGGTATTAGCCGATTTTGAACACTATCTGCCTTACAACACCCAAACCATCAGCTACATGGCAATGCAAATTCGGGCGCAGATGCAACAGCTGAATATTGAAGAACTGACGGCCGACGGTCTGAAGCAACTGTTGATGTTCAGTTTTCGCCAGGCCGAGCATCAACGCAAGTTGTCAGCACGTTTTGCTGATGTACTCGAACTGGTGCGGGAAGCCTGCTTTTATGCCGGACAGAAGCTGAGTAATAGCCTGAATGCAGAACATATTCAACAGGCGCTAAAAGGTAAGCAGCACAGAACCGGCCGTATCAGTGAAGGGTTTCTGGAGGATATCCAGGAAGGTCAGATCCTGATCGACACAGACGGCCTTGCTGTAGGTAAGGTAAATGGGCTGACGGTGCTGGAAATTGGTGATACTGCTTTTGGCACGCCGGCGCGTGTTAGTGCGACGGTTTTTGCCGGCTCCAGTGGCGTTATTGATATTGAGCGTGAAGTGGAACTGGGTAAAGCAATTCACTCTAAAGGGGTGTTACTGCTGACCGGTTACCTTGGCGCCAAATACGCCCGCGAATTTCCACTAACCCTGTCTGCCAATATCGCCATGGAGCAAAGTTACGGTCATATTGATGGTGACAGTGCTTCGCTGGCAGAGGTATGTGCACTGATTTCTGCCATCACGGATATCCCAATCAAGCAAAGCCTGGCGGTGACCGGCTCGATCAATCAGCACGGCCAGGTACAGGCTATCGGCGGTGTTAACGAGAAGGTCGAAGGCTATTTCCGCTTGTGCCAGAGCCGTGGCTTAACCGGTGATCAGGGTGTGATCATTCCGGCCAGTAACCAGCTTAATCTGGTGCTGAACGACGATGTGACGCAGGCTGTAAAACAACATAAGTTCCATTTATATATCGTAAAAACAGTAGATGAGGCGCTGACGCTGCTTACGGGCGTGGACGCCGGCGAAAAGAGTAGCCGTGGCCTGTATCCGAAAAAATCAGTCAATGGGCGCGCGCTGCAACGTTTATCTGATATTGCCGATATTGTTAACGGCGCATCTGATGATGATTAACTGACAATCTGTATAGCTACAGCTGAGCAAAAGCGCGCTGATAATTCACCTGGCCGCTTTTGCCGTTAAGGCTACCGGGTTCCAGCTCCAGCAGCATAAAAGCGTTGTCCGGTGCCTGCCAAGGGCAACTGATGTTGAACCGGCTGGCTGCAGTAAAACCAAAACGCGGGTAATATGCCGGATGGCCCAGTACGACCGCGGCTACCGCACCTTGTTCTTTACACAATTTCAGACCAGCGCGTACCAGTGCCGACCCTATACCCTGATGCTGCAGCACATTGCTAACAGCCATTGGCGAGAGCGCCATCAGCCTGGTATCAGGATAATTATCCAGTGTTGCAGGTGAGAACAATATGTGACCGACAATGTTGCCGTGCTGCTCTGCAACCAGAGAAATGCAATCAGCGCATTGCTGACGTAGCGAGTTGATAAGGCGGGCCTCGGTATCGCCATTAAACGCATTGCAGGTCAGGGTGGCGATGGCGTTATGATCGTCAGGCCGTTCAGGCCTTACGGTGGTATCGTAGCCAAGCGCATGCCAGGTCGAGTTACGGCGGCGCTGCAAAGTGCGGCTGATGTTGTGCAGTAAGGTCATGGTCAATGCCAACAAAGCGAAGCATAAATTCAGTCTACCGGACTCTGTGCTGTTCTCAAGCAGATTGTTAACAAATTACCGCTGAACTTTGAACATTGTCCGCCAACGAATGAGAAATGCACCACCGATAATCAGGAAACAAAGCAGCCACAGCGGTTTATCTCCCCATTGAGAGTAAAGCGTCGCACCTTCAGTTAAACGCACGGTGTCAGTAAGCACAGCTTCAGTAAACTGCGGTGCGACTTTACTGATTTCGCCTGCCGCATTGACGGTTGCTGTCACGCCATTGTTAGTGGCGCGCAGCAGCGGCCGGCCGAATTCCAGTGCGCGCATTTGCGCTATCTGTAAATGTTGCAGCGGGCCAATACTGTCGCCAAACCAGGCGTCATTGCTGACGGTCAGTAATAGCTGGGTGTCTGTTGTCATATTAGCTGCAATCTGCTCAGGGAAGGCAATTTCAAAGCAAATTGCCGGTAGAATGTGATAACCATTGGCCACCAGATTAGGCTGCACATAACTGCCGCGGGTGAATGAACTCATCGGCAGATCAAAGATAGGCGCTAGCTTACGCAGCCAGTCTTCCATCGGTACAAACTCTCCGATAGGCAACAGGTGATGCTTGCTGTAGCGGTTGCCATGGCCATAGAAATAGTCACCGTCGGTAGAGTCAGGGTTACGTTTACCCAGCACAATCAGGTTGTTCCAGGCTTGCTGGGTTTTAAAGTTGTAATCGAGAATGCCGCTGATAACCGCAGTGTTGGCATATAAAGCCGCACGGTTCAGATTATCCAGATAACTTTCAGCCAAAGGTTCCAGCTGTGGTATAGCGGCTTCTGGCCAGATCACCAGATCGCTTTGAAAGTGGGGCCGGGTTAAATCCATGTATTTGAGCATCGTTGGCCATTCCTGCTCGGGTGCCCAGCGTAGCTCCTGCTTGATATTGCCCTGAACCAGCAGCACTGACAGGGTTTTATCGGTATCTTGCCAGCCTTTGAATGCCGTCAGCTGTGGGCTTACAGCAAAAATGATACCTGCAACAAGAACATAGCTGTAACGGGCAAGTGGTTTTTGCTTGAATGTCAGCTGCGCCAGTGCCGCAGCTGAAAAAGCCAGCACAAAACTGATACCGGTTTCACCAATCAGAGGGGCTAAATCTTTAAGGCCGGCAGAGGTCTGGCTATAGCCGAGCGACAGCCACGGAAAGCCGGTGAGTAATACGCTGCGCAGCCACTCTGCCAGCGTCCAGCTAGCAGCAAACAACAGCGGCATCATACGGTACAGACGCAGTTGGTAGCTAAGGCCACTGGCAAGTAGTGGGAACAAGGCAAGGTAGCCAACCAGTAAAGCCATCAAGCCGAGGCTGCCAGCCAGCGGCAAGCCACCAAACTGGTCTATGCTGACATGCACCCAGCTGATACCCACGCCAAACCACCCTAAGCCATAACTGAAGCCATACAAACAAGCTTGTTTGACTGACGTTGCACGCTGTACATAAAACACCAGTAATGCCTGTGTCAGTAGCGGCAGCCACCACAGGGTGTAGGGCGCAAATGCCAAAGTAGTTAAGCCGCCCGCCAGGATCAGCAGAGCATAGGGTAATAACATTTTTAGCTTAGCGGCTACTGCGGGCAAGATGTCAGCTTTCCTCAGACTCAACCGGTTCTTTGGCGCGGATCACCTGCAACTGCACCAGACGTCTGCTGTTGGCTTTGCTGACTTTAAATGTCAGCCCCTGCAGTTCGATACTCTCGCCACGTGCCGGCATATGGCCAAAAGCATGCAGCACTATACCGCCGATGGTATCGGCATCTTCTTCGTCAAAGGTGGTATTAAAGGTTTCGTTAAATTCATCCAGTGGGGTCAGCGCACTGACCTGAAACACGCGGGACGCCATTTTCTTGATATCGTTTTCTTCTTCATCGTCGTGCTCATCTTCAATTTCGCCGACAATTTGCTCAAGAATATCTTCAATGGTGACCAGGCCAGATACGCCGCCATATTCATCGACGACAATCGCCATGTGGTAGCGTTTCTGACGGAACTCTTTTAGCAGCGCATCAACACGCTTGCTTTCCGGGATGATGACAGCCGGGCGCAGTAAATCGCGCAGATGCCAGTCGGTAACATTAGGGTCAAGTGCGAATTGCAGTAAATCTTTTACCAGCAAAATGCCTTCGATATGATCTTTATCTTCGTTGACTACCGGATAACGGCTGTGGTTATTTTCCATCAGGATCGGCAGCATATCGGCTACCGTATCGTCGATATCAATGGTAGCCATCTGCGAGCGCGGCACCATGATATCGCGGGCCCGCATATTAGAAACCTCAAGTACGCCTTGCAGCATGCTTTTGGTATCGCTATCAATCAGGCTGCGTGCTTGCGCTTCACTGATGATATCCTGTAAATCTGAAATATCCTGTGGTTCTGCGTTAAAAATACTGGCGATCCGATCTAACCAGGATTTACCGGCAGAACCGCGACTAGAGTGGGGATTGTCGTCACTCATGGGTGAACTATTACTCCAAAAAATAAAAAAACCTATTCGTCATCCAACAAATAGGGGTTAGTAAAGCCAAGTTGCTGCAAAATGGTGACTTCTTCGGCTTCCATTTGCTCTGCATCGTCGTCATTTATATGGTCAAAACCAAGTAAATGCAAGCATCCGTGCACGACCATATGGGCCCAGTGTGCATTCAGGGTTTTATTTTGTTGCTGTGCTTCTTGCGCCACCACGGGAGCGCAAATGACTAAATCGCCAAGCAGAGGCAGTTCAATACCGGGCGGGCATTGAAACGGAAAACTCAGCACATTGGTGGGTTTGTCTTTACCACGGTAATCGAAGTTAAGCTGCTGGCTTTCAACGTTGCCGACAATGCGGATTGTTACTTCTGCGTCGGCCTGAAACGGTAATACCGCTGCATCCAGCCACTGCTGAAACTGCATTTCGGTTGGCAGGTCCGGCGTGTCAAACGCCAGCTGCAGGTCAAGGGTTATGGCCATTAGTCACCTTTTGCAGCCGTGGCGGCCAGTTTGGCGGCTTCATGCGCTTCATAGGCCATGACAATACGCTGCACTATAGGATGGCGCACCACGTCTTTGGCGGTAAAGTGGTTAAAGCTGATTTCTTCCACAGCGCTTAATACATCAATAGCATGCTTTAAACCGGAATACTGGCCGCGTGGCAAATCGACCTGAGTGATATCACCGGTGATCACAGCTTTAGAGCTAAAACCAATCCGGGTTAAGAACATCTTCATCTGTTCAACGGTCGTGTTCTGGCTCTCATCCAGAATAATGAATGCATCATTCAGTGTACGGCCACGCATATAGGCCAGCGGGGCGATTTCGATAATACCGCGCTCTAAGTACTTTTCGACTTTTTCAAAGCCGAGCATCTCAAATAAGGCGTCGTATAACGGGCGCAGGTAAGGGTCGACTTTTTGCGCCAAATCACCCGGTAAGAAACCGAGTTTTTCACCGGCTTCTACGGCCGGACGGGTCAGAATAATACGCCTGACCAGATTGCGCTCCAATGCATCAACTGCACAGGCTACCGCCAGATAGGTTTTACCGGTACCGGCCGGGCCTATGCCGAAGCAGACATCATGTTTTAGCACGTTGGCAACATAAGCCGCCTGATTCGGATTACGCGGTTTAATCAGGCCTTTTTTGGTTTTCAGGCTAAAGTCCTGTTGTTCACCGTCCTGTTGCTGATACTGAATGTCGTAGTTCTGACTAATCAGTAAATGCACCTGTTCCGGTGTAAGTTCGGCACCCGGGGCAGAGGTCGCGCTATACAACTGCTGCAGTACATCCATAGCGGCAGCGACGTTGTCGGCCGGGCCTGCTACTTTCAGTTGGTTATCGCGGTGGCTGATGTCGACCAATAAGCGCCGTTCTATATGCTTAAGGTTGTCGTCAAAAGGTCCGCACAACAGGGTTAAGCGTCTGCTGTCTGCGTCTTCGAGGGTTAAATCTGCCGTGTGTAAAGGGGTGCTCAAATGCCTGCCTCTGAATAAAAGGGGGCTATACAGCCCCCGGATAAATTAAGGAATAAAGGTTGTCACGCCAAGGGTGTCGGCCACAGGTTCTGTTTTTTGCCGTGCCAGAATTTGCTGTGGTGCCGTATCGCGACGTAAGCCCATATCGGCTTCGGTGCGGATAAGCTCACCGCGTAATGAGTTACTGAACACATCCGTGATCCGTACATCAACAAACTGCCCAATCATGTCAGGCGAGCCTTCAAAATTCACTACCCGGTTATTCTCGGTACGGCCGGTCAGTTCCATAATGTTTTTCTTTGATGGCCCTTCTACCAGAATCCGCTGTTCCGTGCCAAGCATGCCACGTGCAATACGCAGTGCCTGCTGGTTGATACGGTCCTGCAGAATATACAGTCGCTGTTTCTTGGTGTCTTCAGATATGTCATCCGGCAAATCTGCCGCAGGCGTACCCGGGCGGGCACTGTAAATAAAGCTGAAGCTCATATCAAAATCTATCGCCTGAATCAGATCCATCGTGGCCTGAAAATCTGTATCTTCTTCACCCGGGAAGCCGATAATAAAATCAGATGACATGCTCAGGTTAGGCCGGATGCGCTTCAGCTTACGGATTTGTGCTTTGTATTCCAGTGCAGTATGGCCGCGTTTCATCAGATTCAAAATACGGTCAGAGCCGCTTTGTACCGGAAGGTGCAGGTGATCAACCAGCTCCGGTACGTCGCGGTATACTTCGATAATATCGTCGGTAAATTCGACCGGATGTGAAGTGGTGTAGCGGATCCGATCAATACCGTCGATCGCCGCTACCAAGCGCAGTAACTCCGAGAAGTGGCAGATGCTGCCATCAAACTTCTCACCGCGGTAAGCATTGACGTTTTGCCCCAGCAGGTTCACTTCGCGTACACCCTGCTCAGCTAACTGAGCAATTTCGAATAGCACATCGTCCAGCGGTCGGCTTACTTCTTCGCCGCGGGTATAAGGCACGACACAGAAAGTACAGTATTTTGAACAGCCTTCCATGATAGACACAAAGGCAGTCGGGCCTTCGGCTTTTGGTTCTGGTAAGCGGTCAAACTTTTCGATTTCAGGGAAAGATACATCCACTACCGGTGACTTGGAGCCACGAACGGCATTGATCATTTCCGGCAGGCGGTGCAGGGTTTGCGGGCCAAAGACAATATCGACATAAGGTGCACGCTCACGGATGGCGGCGCCTTCCTGTGATGCTACGCAGCCGCCGACACCGATCACCAGATCTGGATTCTTCTCTTTCAGCGGACGCCAGCGTCCCAGCTGATGGAATACTTTCTCCTGGGCTTTTTCACGGATAGAGCAGGTGTTCAGCAGAATAACGTCTGCCTCTTCGGCTTCCTCTGTCAGTGTGTAGCCATGAGTAGAATCCAGCAGGTCAGCCATTTTCGATGAATCGTATTCGTTCATCTGGCAGCCCCAGGTTTTAATGTGCAGCTTTTTGCCCATTGCGTGTTGTTACCTGTCTTGTCACATCGAAAAAAGGAGCGTATTTTAGCCTGTTCGGCTGCGCGTTGCCAGCGTTGGCGTCAAAGCCTCAGAACAATCTTTGTCTGGTGGTGATATAGCCGGCATAGAAAATCACCAGTACACCGCCAAACCAGGCCGCGCTGACCGGTTCCTGCCAGAACAAATAACCAAACAGGCCGGCAAAGATAACACTGCTGTAGGTCCACATGCCAATATCGCTGGCAGGGGCTACCGCATAGGCGCGTGTCATCGCAAGCTGGCCGGTGGCTGCTAACACCCCCATGCCGATAAATGCCAGCCAGACATCATTGTTCAGGGGTTGCCAGTAAAATGGCACCGGGATTGCAGACAGCAGGGCAGTCAGCAGCGAAAAGTAAAATACAATGCGTACGGCGGGTTCAGTGTCAGACATATAGCGGATCGTGGTTTTGGTTACCGCAACCAGCACTGCCGACAGCAGCCCTACCAGCAATACAGCTTCAGCACTACCGTAGTTAGCAGGTAACGCCAGCAATACCCCGACAAAGCCCAGTAAAATACTGAACAGTGTCAGGCGGCTGGGGCGTTCTTTTAGCCAGAAGCGTGCAATCACCGGCACAATAAAAGGTGATAGCAATAACACCAGCATACCCTGCGCCAGTGGTAGGCGGGCCAGCACATAGAAAAAACAGTACATCGAAATAATACCGGTTAGCGCCCGGCTTAAATGCAGATACCAACGTTTTGTCTTTAACAACCGAAAGCCATGTTTGTATAAAAACGGCAGCATCAGCAGCAGGGCAAAGAAGTTACGGAAGAACACCACCTGAACTTCAGAAGCTGTGCCGCTGGTGAATTTGACAATGGCGCCGATACCGGCGAAGCAGGCTTCAGCCAGCAGTAACAGCAAGGCTCCTTTGACGAGGGGCGACAGCATAACAATCCGGGCGACGTTCTGGGGTGGCTCAGTATACCAGAGTCGTTAACCTGGCTGGCATCAGCGGCTAAAAAGTTATCTCAGCGCCAGTACAACCTGGCGCATGCTGGTCACAGGTTGGCATGTTCTTGCTGTAGAAAAGCAAACATATCTTGCTCCGGCATTGGTCTGGCGAACAGATAGCCCTGAATCAGGTAACACTGGCGTCTGCTGAAAAATGCCAGCTGCTGTTCGGTTTCCACACCTTCGGCCACACAATACATGCCCAGACTATTTGCCATACTCAGCATGGCCTCTATGATGGTTTCATCACTACTGTCGATTCCGATGTCCTGCACGAAACTGCGGTCAATTTTAATGCCATCGATCGGCAGTTCTTTCAGGTATTTGAGTGATGAATAGCCGGTACCGAAATCGTCCAGCGCCAGCTGTATGCCCAATTCACTTAACGCCAGCATGGTATCTATCGCGCTGCGGTGATCGCGCATCAGCGCGCTTTCTGTTACTTCAAAACGCAGGCAGCTGGCCGGTAAGTCATATTTCAGCAGCAGGTTGCGGGTATGCTCAGCCAGTGATGGTTGCTCCAGATGCTGCGTGGACAGATTGACCGACAAATACAACTGGTAGCCACTGTCATGCCATTTTTTCAGATCGGCCAGGGCGCGCTCCAGCAGCTGTTGTGTCATGTTAATAATTAAACGTAACTCTTCTGACAGCGGAATAAATTCAGCCGGTGAGATCAGTCCTTGGTTGCTTTGCCAGCGCAGTAACACTTCAGCGCCGACTATGCGGTTAGTCTGGCTGTTTATTATCGGCTGGTAAAAGTTAACAAATTCGTTGTTATGCAATGCGTTACGTAAGCGTGTTTCACGTGCCAGCCGCATATGAGCTTTTTCGTTCATTTCGGCGGTGAAAAACTGGAAGTTATTCCGCCCGGCTTCTTTGGCGTGATACATCGCCACATCGGCATGTTTCAGCAGCTCAGTGGCATTTATCGCATCTTCCGGATAAACGGCGATACCAATACTGGGTGACACACCAACGGTATGGGTGCCCAATTGCATAGGTTCGCTGACCACGGTCAGCATTTTTCGTGCAACATGGCTGATGTTGTCGTCATTTTTGTAGCCTTCAAGCAATATGACAAACTCGTCGCCGCCTAAGCGGGCTACTGTATCACTGTCGCGCAGCGTTGACGTCAGCCGTTTAGCGACTTCTTTTAGCAACAGATCACCAATATCGTGGCCTAGGGAATCGTTAATTTGTTTAAATTTATCCAGATCAATGAAACATAACGCCAGGCTGCGCCTGTCGCGCCTTGCCTGATCGATACCATGATATATTCTGTCCATCAGTAGGGCGCGGTTCGGTAAACCGGTTAAGGCATCGTAGTTAGCGAGGTAACGTAATTCGTCTTCTGCCATTTTTTGTGCGGTAATGTCAGTAAATACCAGCACAAAGAAGGTTTGCTGCTGCTCACCTATAGCACTGATATTGATTAGCGTCGGCCGTTCACGTCCGTCAGGCGTAATAACCTGCTCTTCTCCCTGCCAATGCTGGCCACTTTGCATACTGCGCAGCAATTTGGTGTAAAAGCGTCGTCTGACCAGGCTGATGCCAAGGTGATGGGTGCGTGGCTGGTCGATATATTGTTCCAGGCTGCCAAAAGCGGTGGCAAAAGACTGGTTGGCGGCAATAACCCGCTGTTGCTGGTCCAGAATGACGACCCAGTCACGGGTTTGTTGAAAAGCTTCACCAAACAGACGGGCCTTTTCCTGACTGGCGCGGGTTTCGGTAATATTACTGAAGGTACCCAATACACGACGTACGGCTGAATCTTCATCCTGCTCAGTTACTTTGCCGATATCCCGGAACCACAGCCAGTGGCCATCCCGGTGTTGCATGCGGTAGGTGCAATCAAAACTCTGCTCTGGTTGCTGGATAAAGCGTTGCCATTGAGCTGTGTAATTAGCTTTGTCATCAGGGTGTATCAGGGCTTCATGCTGCGACAACGTCATCGGATTCATATTTTCCGGGTAGCCGAGCATTTGCTGTACTCTGGAAGCGTAGAATAAGTTGGTATCAGCCTGCCATTCCCAGGCACCACTATCCACTGAAGCCAGTGCCTGTTTCAGCCGCTGCTCGCTCAGGCGTACTTTGCGGTGAGCCTGGTTGATAAGACGATGTTGATTACGGCGAATCGTTAGCAAGCTGCCACCTGCGGTCAGCAGCAGTAGCAAATATGCGAGCAAAGCCCAACCTGACAGCCAGGGGCTGGCAGACACGTGCAAAAATATTCTGGCCGGCTCGCTTTCCTGGCCATTGGTCGGCGACAGCGCTACCACATAAAAAATGTAGTCGCCCCGACTGAGCTGCGGAAATACTACTTTGCTGCTGTGCTGTACCGGATAACGTAATTCCTGAGCGCCTTCGAGCCAGAAGCGGTATTGCATTTTATGCGCATCACGAAAGTTCATGCTGCTGAAATTCAGCTCGATGCCTAAATCTTGATACGATAAATCGATATGACGTTCATTCAGATTGCCGTGCAGCTGCAGCTGATTGCCGGTTTGCGTGCTGATGCCGGTTATTACAGCGCTTGGTTTAAGGTTCTCGGTTGCCAGGGCTGCTGTGTTAACCACAGTGACGCCACGCATACTGCCAAACGCCAGTTTACCGCCGGGCAAGCGGGCCGACGCGGCGCCATTGTATTCATGCGTTGGCAAGCCATCTGCCTTAGTAAAATGTTCAGCCTGCAGCGACTGTGGGTCAAGCCGGAATAAACCTTTATGTGATGAGAACCAGATATAGCCTTCGTTGTCGCGTTGCAATGCGTAGGCATTATCTGCTGTGGTCAGAGTATGCTTAAGCTGCAGCGTTTGCTGGTCAAACCCCATCAGGCCATGGCCGGCAAAACCGACCCATAAAGTACCGTTATCATCAGTGACCATAGCGTCAGCCTGGCGGTTAAGTTCAGGCTGATATTGCGGGTATTGATAGAGCAAATGCACCTGGCGCTGCGCTGTGTCATACAACCACAGCTGATCCGCCGCCGATAACAGCAACTGACCAGGCTTTGCGGTTTCGCCGATAAAACCGCCAAATATCAGATTGGCAAAAACACGATCCAGTTCGGGTAAGGGTTCCACTTCAGCAGTGTCAGGCTGATAGCGGTAAAAGGCGTTGTCGGCAACAAAATAAAACTGGTTATTGAAGCGGTAAGCGAAGCCGGTTGCTGATGCTAACAGGCGCTTATCGGTATCGTTATTTCCGGGTGGTAGTCTGAGTTCATTTTGGGCAGTATCAAACTGGCGCAGCCCGGCCGAAGTTTGCAGCCAGAACAGGTCTGTCTCGTCAGGGAATATGTTCAGAATAGTGCCGCTGTGCCATATAGCTTTGGTATCGTTATTGACTAAATACGCTGTAATCTCGCCTGAGGTCAGATCAACACGATTAAGGCCGTTACTGGTACCAACCCACAGCGTGCTATTCCCGGCGGAGGCCAGTGCATACACTTTTTCACTGCTGAGGCTGTTATTGTTCTCTGCCAGACGACTGATATTACTGAAAGCAGTACTACGTGGGTGCCAGTAGTAAGCGCCATCGTTGCGAGAGGCCAGCCAGTAACCGCCGTAGTTGTCGGCAACGATATCGAGAATATTATCGTCAAATAACCCCAGATCGCTGCGGGTAAGCTGCAACAGACGTGTGATACTGTTATCTGCCAGGTTGAACTGATACAAGCCCTGTTCAGTGGCCAGCAAGGCTTGCTCTCCTTGCCACAGCAGTTGCCATATATTGTGGCGGGGTACATGTTGCTGCGGTGTATAGCGGCTTTGTTGCTGTATATATTGTTGTATATCGGCAGTGGCAATACTGTATAAGCCTTCTACGGTGCCAATCCACACACGTTCGTGTTGCAGCTCAAGATACTTCACATGCTTTTGATCGTCGTGGTTAGTGTTTTCGGCCGCCGTCATAGCCGGTGTCAGATGGGGCAGCAGCGTCGGTTTTTTGCTGGCATATTCGAGAAAATACAGGCCATTAAAGCCACCAATAAACACATTGCCATCCACAACAATAGCCGTACGCAGCCAGCCGTTTTCCACGCCTTGCTCAGACAAGCTGAAAAGCTGCTCTGGTGCTGCGGTAGAAAGCGGCAGACGGTATAGCGCATCATCCATCAGAAACAGCAAAGTGTCTTTGTCATATTCCAATAGCGAGATAATGCTGTGTGCCCCGGCCTGTTCATTATTCGCTGGCACAGGCATCGGCATAAACAGTTCAAATACTGCATTAGCAGGGTTAAATAAATAGATACCTGCGTGGGCTGAAGCGGCCCATAGCCTGCCGCTGGAATCTTGCAGTAATTTACTAAATGGCAGCTCTCTGAGCTGGTAACCTTCAGCATTAATATGGTTTAGGCGGGTGCTGTCGTAGCGGTTAATGCCGCCGTCGGTAGCCAGCCAAAGAAAGCCGTCTTTGTCCAACAGCAAATCACGCACTGAGCCCTGCGACAAACCCTGGTCAGGCGTCAATGGCCGCAACAGCGGCGCAGCAGTGGAGCTGCAGACCACGAGTAACAACAACATACTCAGGCAGCGCAAAAAGTGCGGCAAAAAATTCACTGATACTCCTGTTGTAGCTTTATTAATTTTATTGGCGCTACATCTGCGGTTAGGGGCAAAACATATAACGAGATCGCCTGACTGTCCAGTGCTGTTAACTGCGTAATTCTAATGTTTTAGTTGCCATACCAATTGCAGCAAACTACCGCCGGCAATCACCAGTAGCAGGTACAGATGGGAGAACTGCAATATACTGACAGCGCGTTGGATGTCCGTCGCCACCGGCTCGTTTGGCTGCTTAATTTTACTGCGCTGCTGTTTCAAACCGTTGTAATATACCGGCCCACCGAGACTGCGGCGCAGCGCCGCACTGGCGCAGCACAGCAGCCAGAAAGAGCAACGGTTAATATTAAAGCAGTGCGTTGCCCGGCATAGCTGATAACTACGCAGTACCCCATGCTGTATAGCCAACAACAGGCTACTGATACATTTTGGTATAGCGGTCAGCAGCCCTGCCAGCGCCGAGGCCGGTGCGCCAAAATAACGATATTGGTCACGTTTAGGGTTCCATTGTTGCTGCAGTTCAGTCACTAACCGGTAGCCTATAGCACCAAGCCCGCCAGCCAGCACAAATGCCAGACAAACCCCTACAAAATGACTGGCAGAGCGCAGTGTAAGGCTTTCCAGCAATGCTTTTGTCAGGCCCATTTCACTTAATGTGGATGTTTTACGGCACAACAATGACTTTGCCTGCTCACGGGCCAGTGTCAACTGGCCCGTGAGCAGGCGCTGCTGGATCTTTTGTGCCTGTTGCTGCGTGCTGTACCAGTCCAAACCGGCGTACAGCAGCAGGGCATCGAGTACCAGAGGTAATTCGGAAAACTGATACAGGCTATACAGCAGCGCCATAGCAGGCAACCAGGCGACAAGAAGTGCCAGACTGCCTGAAATATATAGCTGCTGCCTTGGCCGCTCTGGGTCCGGATTAACTTTTGCCGCCAGTTGCTGAGCAAAATAGCGAAACAGCATTAACGGGTGGTACGCCGCTGGCATAGGAATTAGCCGGGCTGCCAGCACCACCAACAGTAAGATAGCTGGATGTGCAGATAGCTCTGATGGCCAAGTTATGCCAAGCGGCCATGGCATATTACAGTGTTACTCCGTTCAGGCGTTGCAGCAGCTCCAGCACCATCGCAGAGCTGTTTTTCGACGCAACTTCCAGATAGTCTTCAAAAGACTGCGGCGATTCTTTACCGGCAATGTCGCTTAAACTGCGGATTACAACAAAAGGTGTTTTCAGCATATGGCAAACCTGCGCTATAGCGGCTCCTTCCATTTCAACCGCCAGCATAGTTGGGAACTGCTGACGAATGACAGCAATACGCGCCGGGTCGCAGATAAAACTGTCGCCAGTGGCGATCAGGCCTTTTTTTGTCTGGCAAAACCCCAGCGCCTGAATGCTTTGCTCTGCAGCGCTGATTAATTTGGGGTGTGCGGTAAAAGCAGGCGGCATTTGTGGTACCTGACCCATTTCATAGCCAAAAGCGGTTACGTCAACATCGTGATGACGCACTTCTGTACTGATGACGATATCACCGACGTTCAGATCTGGGTCAAAACCGCCGGCAGAACCTGTATTGATAACTGCCGTAGGCTTAAAATGCTGGATCAGCAGCGCGGTTGCCAGTGCCGATGCCACTTTACCAATACCGGATTGCACCAGTACCACCTGAACACCCGCCAGTTTGCCGCTATAAAAGCTGTAGCCGCCCAGTTCGGTGCAGCTAACATCATTAATTTGCTGGCGCAGTAGCGCCACCTCCGGCTCCATGGCGCCGATAATACCAATCTGTTGCATGTTGCAGTCTCTGTTGTTACAAAGCTGCTAGTATAAAACGCCATGGCGGTAAAATCCCGCTTTTCATGGCGTTATCCATTGTTATTGTGCCAGTTGGATGGTCGCTGCAGCAGTATCGCCTGTCAGCTTACCCTGCTGATAATCACTGATAGCCTGCTCTATTTCCGCCATGCTGTTCATCACAAAAGGGCCGTACTGTACTATGGGTTCACCGATAGGGGCAGCAGCCAGTACCAGCACGCGACTACTGTGTTCTGCTACCAGTGTCAGGGTATTGCCGTGGGTCAACACACCTGCATGATGCTCAGGGACTTTGCGCAGTTCTTTATCATCCTGTATCAGTACCTGGCCAGCATACGGATAAACAAAGGCATTATGTGTGACCGGCAGTTGCAGGCTAATGCTCTGGCCAGCTGCCAACTGCAGGTCATAATACTGCGGATCGGTAGTCAGCCCCTGGATCGGCCCGCTTTGCTGCAGATTACCGCTTTGCAGGGTACCGGCAATCACTTTGGCACTGCCTTGCGGCAGGTTAAGTTGCGGTATTTGCTCAGGGGCGATATCAACATAGGCTGCAGCTTTCATTTTTTCTTTTGCCGGTAAGTTGAGCCAAAGCTGGAAACCTTGCATCAGCCCGGCTTCTTGCTGTGGCATTTCAGAATGGATAATGCCGCGGCCCGCCGTCATCCATTGCACACCACCTGATTTCAGGTGGCCTTGGTTGCCCAGATGATCTTCGTGCAGCATATGGCCATCAAGCATATAGGTAACGGTTTCAAAACCGCGATGCGGGTGCGGAGGAAAGCCTTTAATGTAGTCGCCGGCTTTGTCTGACCCAAAAAAATCCAGCATCAGAAATGGATCCAGTCTGGTGTGCGGATTCTGCCCCAGGCTGCGCTTTATTTTTACCCCGGCGCCGTCTGAAGCCGCAATCGAAGGAATAAGGCGTTGTAAAACTCTCGCTGTCATAATGTCCTCCCAAAAGTGGTTTTTACTATTAAGCATTAAGTTAAACCAAATGAAAACCGCATAATTAAGCCGTTTACTGTCGATAAAATAGAATACTTCTGGCTGTTATACAGTTCAGCCAGTGTTAATTCGCCGCCGCTAAGCTGTCATCAAACAAACTGAGCAATACCCAAAATCTCTGGTACTGAGAATTCTCTGATACAGGGGAAAACAAGGAGTAACAATATGAAAAAGTCTTACGCATTAGCAGGTATTCTTGCAACCATGTTTGCTGCTGGCGCACAGGCCAATATTAAATGGGACTACGTTGGCGCCGGTTATACTGACGCCGGTGGTGATGGCCCTTATATTGAAGGTTCTTACCGTTTGGATGGCAATTGGGTAGTTGACGGCACTTATACCCGTCTGTCTGAAGGCCCGTTTGACGTGAACTTTGTGCAGGCTGGAGTGAACTATCTTACCGGCTTTAAACTGGATTTTTCACCTACCACTCAAACGTACGTGCTGGCAGGTATTGAGAATGCGTCCGGTGATGCTGACGATACAGGTGGTTACGCCGGTGTAGGTTTGCGCCACCCTTTAACACCGCAGGTAGAGCTGTATTCTGAAGCTGCTTACCATTCTATCGGTGATGACCATGGCAGTTTAGCAGGTGGTATTGCTTTCTATTTAAGTCCGGACTGGGCTATTCGCAGCAATATCGCGCTGAACAGCGGCGACACCAAAAATGAGTTCCGCTTTGGTGTGTCTTATCAGTTCTGATGCAATGTTCAAGATAAAACAACAGCGCCTAACGGCGCTGTTCGTGTTTTAGCAGCCAGGCTTTTTTATCCAGGCCGCCGGCATAGCCGGTTAGTGTACCGTTGGCACCGATCACACGGTGGCAGGGCACCACTATCGCTATTGGGTTACGGCCGTTGGCGGCGCCGACGGCCCGTACCGCTTTAACATTATTGATATCACCGGCAATGGTGGCGTAGCTGCAGGTGGTGCCAAAAGGTACCCTGCACAGTGCCTGCCAGACCTTGCGCTGAAAGTCCGTGCCAGCGGCATCAAGCGGCAGGCTAAAATGGGTGAGGCTACCGCCGAAATAATCGCTCAGTTGCTGTGCCGCCTGTTCAGTCAACGCAGAGCGATGTTCCACAGCAGTCTGGCTGACAAAGCGTATTTCGCTGATCCCGGCAGCTGACGCCGCGATTTTTACCGGCCCAAGTGGGCTGTCAATATATTGGGTATACATGCGTTAACCTCCTAAGCTAAACCATAACTGAAACGTCGCGTAGCTACGCCACGGCGCCAGATTGCTGTGTGCCAAAGCGACAGAGCCGTTATCGGCATGCTTTGCCAGCGCTTTTTGCACCCCCAGGTCGCCGCCAAGCCAGATATCACTGTCAGATAAGCCCCGCAACCGGGCATAACTTATCGTCCAGGGGCCGATGCCTTTAATCTGCTGCCACAGCTCAGGTGCTGCATCAGGTTGCTGCAGTACAAAGTCGGCCAGCGCTTTTAACGTGTCCCGTCTGGCTTGCGGCACCTTGATCATTTGCAACTCGCTTTGCGCCACCGCGGCGGGGGTTGGAAACAGCTTTTTATCCCCGGCGACAGCTTGGCCCAACGCCTCGACCAGGCGGTTAAGCTGGGTACGGGCACCCGCCACACTCACTTGCTGGCCAAGCACTGCGCGTACGCCTGCTTCCCAGCTGTTCCAGACGCCCGGTATGCGCAGACCACTGATGACTTTGTCAGTAAACAATGGGTGGTTTTGCAGCTGCTGTTCTATTTGCAGCATATTGGCATCTAAATCAAGCAAACGGCGCAGGTGCTGTACCAGATGAAACAAGCCCTGTTTGCCGGGCCAGTTAAGTTTCAGTATTAAGCTGCTGTTGGTGCGCGGCGTAATATCAAACCAGCCCGCTTGCTGTTGCCAGCTAAAAGTGCGGCCATAAGTTTGACCATCTACCCAGTCTATACCGTCCAGTGTGCGCTGCTGCCAGAAATCCAACATGCGTTGCCATGCCAACGGTGGCCGGTAGCTGAGTTCCAGTTCAATTACCTCACCAATAGTACCGCGATGGCGGCGGATACTGGCTGGTGTAAGCTGCAGCTGTTGTTTAAACGCATCGTTAAAACGGCGCAGGCTGTTAAAGCCAGACTGAAAAGCTACAGCCGAAACCGGAAATGCTGTTTCATGCAGCAATTTTTTGGCAAACAATACCTGCTGCATTAACGCATATTGCTTAGGGGCGACGCCAAGTTGCTGCTGAAACAGTTTGCGCAGATAGCGCTCGCTAATACCTAAACG
The DNA here is from genome assembly GCF_020531985.1 of Rheinheimera aquimaris. GTDB lineage: Bacteria > Pseudomonadota > Gammaproteobacteria > Enterobacterales > Alteromonadaceae > Alishewanella > Alishewanella aquimaris. The sequence goes on from NZ_JAJAVQ010000004.1 coordinate 430,390, forward strand.
CTGTGACAACTCTGCCTGTGAATGTTGCTGTAGTGCACCCTCATCAATCAGCCTTAGTGCACGTTGTAAGGTGGTTTGGGTGCCCTGCCAGGCGGCAGAGCCCGGTGCGCTGTCTGGCCGGCAGCGCAGACAAGGGCGAAAGCCGGCCGCACTGGCTGCTGCCGCGCTAAAGTAGTAACTGACATGTTGCTCTGCCGGCGCTCTGGCCGGGCAAATGGGCCGGCAGTATATGCCGGTGCTGCTGACGGCAGTAAAAAACAAACCGTCAAAACGGGCATCGCGTGCCAGCCTGGCCTGCTGACAGATAGTGGCTGATAACATGCTTTATCCGGTGTTAAGTAAACTTGATTGCAGTATATCAATATCAGCCAGTGATACTGGCCGGATCCGGCACTGAATAGTAAATTAATGTTACTGCGACCTTGGTGGTATTGCGAAGTCATTGCGCTGCCTTTAGTATCAGCGCATACCCTCTTTAACAGAGCCCGGCAGGAAATCAGTATGTTGCAGCAGTTTTTTATTCAGTTGAGTGTTGAACCGCAGAGCATCAGTTTTGAACAGAGTATCAGCCTGATTGATGCTTTATATCATTTCACGCCGACGGCATTTAAGAATGGTGATTTGCATAATGCTGCCGGTGAGAATAACGGCTCGTGCAAGATACTGGCATTTGGCTTGTTACATCAGTTATCTGAGCCGCAGACATTACACCTGTTTGGCGATTATTACCGCCAGGTATTGGAAACGCCGCAAGCCGACGACCACCAGAACATCCGCAACTTCATCCGCACTGGCTGGGGGGGCGTTGAATTTACCCAGCTGGCATTGCAGGAAAAAACACCGCAGCCGTGAGGTGTGTCAGCGCAGATCCGGTGCGGCTTATCCTGCCTGACTTTGCGAAGCCAAAGCCCTGTGTTATTTTGACAGCCGTTTGTGCTGACAATAACAATCTATTTTTCAGGGTCCCCTATGCAAGAATCCAGTGTACTTATCACCAATGATGCCGTAGTACTTGGTTTAATGGCGGTCATTCTAGGCGCCGTATTTTATACCAGTCACAGTGATAACCGCTTTTTTAAAGCTTTTTATACCTATGTGCCGGCGTTGCTGCTGTGCTACTTCATTCCATCGCTATTTAACAGTTTTGGCATTATAGATGGCGAAGGCTCGTCGTTATACAAAATGGCGTCGCGTTATCTGCTGCCAGCCAGCCTGGTATTGTTAACGCTAAGTGTTGATTTTAAAGCCATTCTTGGTCTTGGCCCTAAGGCACTGATCATGTTCTTAACCGGTACTGCCGGTATTGTCATCGGCGGCCCGCTGGCGTTGTTAGCAATGGGGTATATGTTCCCGCAGGAGTTGGGTGGGGATGTCTGGCGCGGTATGACGACAATTGCCGGCAGCTGGATAGGTGGCGGTGCCAATCAGGCCGCCATGAAAGAAGTGTTTGAAGTCGATGGCAGCATTTTCTCGGTGATGATCACGGTTGATGTGCTGGTGGCAAACGTCTGGATGGCGGTGTTACTGTTTATCGCCAGCCGGTCTGAGTACTTTGACCGTAAAAACGGCGCTGATACCTCAGGCATAGTGCACCTGCGCAAAAAGATTGAACAATATGAAGCAGAAAATGCCCGTATTCCTACATTGACCGATATTATGCTGATTGTCGCCGTTGCCTTTGGTGTGACAGGGTTATCGCACTTTCTGGCTGATATTATCGCGCCCTGGATTGAACGGGTGGCACCGCAGCTGGCAATTTACAGCTTAACCAGCAGTTTCTTCTGGTTGGTGGTTATTGCAACGACGCTGGGCTTAATTATGTCGGCAACCCGGGTGCGCAATCTCGAAGCGGCCGGTGCGTCAAAAGTTGGCTCTGCTTTTTTATATATTCTGGTGGCGACCATTGGTATGCATATGGACGTTACAGCGATTCTGGATTATCCGCTGATGTTCTTAGTCGGTATTGTCTGGATGGCAGTGCACGCAGGCTTGCTACTGCTGGTGGCAAAATTAATCAAAGCGCCGATGTTTTATATGGCGGTAGGCAGCCAGGCTAACGTTGGCGGTGCCGCATCAGCACCTGTAGTAGCCGCGGCGTTTCATCCGTCGCTGGCACCGGTCGGCGTGTTACTGGCGGTACTGGGCTACGGCTTGGGCACCTATGGCGCTTATATCTGTGGCCTGATATTGCAGCAGGTTGCGCCATAACACAGCATTTTAACAGGGGGTGAGTATGACAAAGTTTGAAGCCGGCATGCGACACTGGATACTGGTTATTGCGCTGTTGCTGGCGCTGTACAGCAGTTATTTATTGGTGGCGCCTTATGTAGGGGCCATAGTGCTGGCATTCGTATTGTCGTTACTGTGTTTCCCGGTACATCAGTATATCGAACAAAAGATCCCGGGCCGGCCAAATCTGGTGGCTATCATCTCCTGTGCTTTACTGGTCGTAGTGATCCTGGTGCCGGCATCGTTGGTGTTTATGGCGATAGTCAACCAGGGCGTGACCTTTACTAAGCAAAGCTATCAGTGGCTCGATGGCGGCGGCGCGGAGCAGCTGTTACAGCATCCGTTTTTGCAAAGTGCGCTGGAAAAAATCAATCAGGTGTTACCAACTGAGCAAATCAGTGCTGCCAGCATCGTGCAGAAGCTGACGGAGTTTGCCGGAGGCTTTGGCAAAGAATTGCTGGATCTGAGTACCAAACTGGTGGGGGATATTACCGGCTTGATCCTCGGCTTTATGCTGATGTTGTTTATTTTATTTTTCCTGCTGCGCGATCACGAAAAAATTGTCGATACGCTGTACTGGGTGTTGCCACTGTCACGCTCGCAGGAAAATGCGTTGTTGGCTGAAGCAAAAGCCGTGGCGCGCTCTGCCGTCATGGGATCTTTTTTAACGGCGATAGCACAGGGTATTGCCGGTGGCATCGCGATGGCGATTGTTGGTCTGCCTGGTTTGTTCTGGGGCACGATGATGGCGTTTGCGTCATTAATTCCGGCTATTGGTACGGCGCTTATCTGGGTGCCCGCCAGCTTGTATCTGCTACTGACCGGTGACTGGCCCTGGGCGCTGTTTCTGGCACTGTGGGGCGCAATAGTCGTGGGGTCTATTGATAATTTCCTACGGCCTATCCTGATGCAGGGCAGTGGCGGTATGAATACCTTGCTGCTGTTTCTGTCGCTACTGGGCGGCATCCAGCTGTTTGGTTTGATTGGCCTGATTTACGGCCCGATTATTTTTGCGTTGACGCTGGTGCTACTAAAACTTTACACCATAGAGTTTAAAGACTTCCTGGAACAACAGGATAAGAGCTAAGCCTTATCCTGTTGTTGTTTTACACTACTAAATCAATTTGCTGTACCAGTGCAGGTTTGCCGTCTGTCATAAACGCCAGGCCGCTGCGCTGCAGCTGGCCAGCCAGAGTATTATCGGCATTATGCAGCGGCATAGGTGTCGCTGCGGACTCAATAGAAATAGCGCCTAATTTAGCCTGCTGCATACTGAGCAAGCTTTGCTCTGGCCGCCACAGATACAGGTACTGCCAAATATCATCACCGGGGTCGATAAAGCCGTTCGCGTTGTCATCAAATCCGGCCAGTTCCGCGAAACCCTGTCCGGTACGGGGGCCGAACAACTCTGTACCATTGTTTACCTGCTGATCCTGATTACGGTCATATGCCAGATAATATTGCCGGGCCGCCAGCTGTGGCAGTTGAATATTGCTACCGTCGTTGCGCAAGTCAAACTCGCTGCGGTCTTTACTTAGCTGCACCGGCTCGCCGGATAAGCTGACCAGTAACGGATCCTGCACAGGTTGCTCGGTGTAGCTGTATCTGGCCCAGCTGAGCTCCATCCTGAAATCCAGCGCGAAGCTGATGCTTTCACCGTTTTTCAGTGTCAGCTCGCCGCTGAAACTGGCTTGCACAGCCTGATAGCCAAATTCCCACTGCTCTGTAGCCAGCCATTGCTGCTCGCTGTTTTGCTGACTTTGACTACTACTAAGCCAAATTGACTGTGTGGTTATTTCTGAGCTAAACGAGAAGCTGTTGAGGTCTTTTGCTGAAAATTCTGCCGTCAGCGGTTTGTCCAGCCAGTCGCCGGTGTGTTTACTCAGTTGGGCCAGAATACGCTTAACCATGCCGACGGTCTGAAAGGCGTTAAATACCTGTTCATCGTCCTGCGCTTCGGCGATATCTTCTGCCTGACCACTGACAACCTGTTGCGGCTGAACAGCTGCAACGGCTGGCTTGGCTGGTGCATTTGTGCGGGTTGGGTGTTGTTCGTTTTTGCTTAGTAACTGCTGTTTGCGACTATAAGCAAGGTGTTTCTGTTCGGCAACCGCAAACTGTTGCGAAGCGGATGTAATCTCCATCGTCTGCTCCACAAGGTTTTTCTGTTAGCTTGTTATCGGAGCTACCGGTTGAAACTTGAGCAGTTTTTTGGCGCTATCTGTTAACTGACTGAACAGACAGGGGAATTAAATTACTTGCCGGCTGGTAAATTGAACTGGTAAGCATGACGCTTTAATGGCTGTTGTACGCTGGTCTGGTAGGTCTCAACCTGCATCAGGCCGTTGCTTTGCAACGAAAACACCCTGAACATCGCGGTATGGTGGCTCTCATCCGGAATTTTTGTCCGCTCCAGTGCCGGTATGTGCAGATAATGCACGGCTCCCAACTGTTTTGAGTGTGTCACTCTGTCCATGTCCATATGCAGGTCGCCGGAAATGACCGCTGCCAGGTTTGGCTGCGCTATGACGTCACTAAATCCCTTATGGCGGATGCCTTTTTCTGCATTCTCCGGATAAACGCCGGTCTGGGCGCTGTGTACCAAAAGCAAGACAGGCTTGGGTTGCAGTTGTGTTATCTGCTGCATTATCCACGCTATACCACTGTCGTTGAAATCGCGGCCGTGGTCCGGCGAGGTAAACACCAGTGCAACGTCTTCAAATTCGAGCACATAGCTTGGTGATGTCAGCGTAACGTTGCCTTTATTCCACGTGTTAGCAAACTGCATAAAGCGCTCAACTGTGCTGCCATGCTCTTCATTACCCATGATCGGATAAAATGGCATAGTAAGCTGTTGCAGGACAGGCGTTGCGTTTTCGTACTGGATAAGGCTGCCTTTGTGCGCGATATCGCCAATACCGGCAACAAAGTCAATTTTTTGCTGCTGTGCCAGTTTGTTGATGTCTGCAACGGCTGCCGCCAGATTAGGAAACTGCGGCTCGGGTTTAGGCTCGGCATCGCCCAGCACAGCGAAGCGCAATACAGTCTGCGTTGGTGCAGACGTGTCTATATCGCTGGCAACGCTGGCGCCGGCAAAGACAAAAAATAAGCAAAGCAAAATGGCTTTCATGTTATCTCCTGAAGATCAAAAATGGATTAATGGCTGTTCTGCAGCTCTTTAAAACTGCTGGGAATTAGGCCGGTCCAGCGTTTAAACGCCCGGCGAAAGTTATGCTCGTCGGAATAGCCAAGCTTGCAGGCTAACTGGCGATTGGAGTAACACCCTTGTTGCAGCAGTTGGCGGGCGGCGTCGCGTCGCACGCTATCTAACAGCTGGGCAAAATTGGTTTTGTGTAAGTTAAGCTGGCGCTTTAGCATGCTGGCAGATACGCCGAGTTGTTGTGCGGCTTGCTCAAGGCTGAGTAAGGCTGGCAGTGCCCGCCGCTGCAGCTGGCAAATATGCTCCAGCAAGCCGCGTTGGCGCGGCAATATACGATTCAGCTGCCGGCAGGTACGTCTGGCCGCTGCAAATTTAGCCGGATTTGCAGCAGAAAAGGCCTGATGCCAGAGATGATGCTCAATCAACAAACTGTCGCAAGGCTGATTAAAACTGACTGCACAGCCCCAGTGCAACTGATAGGGTAACGCCAGCGCCGGTGGCTGATGTTTTAACTGTGCACTGATACCATCGCTACTACCAAGCTGAAGTTTAATCAGGCTCAGTAACAGTGAAAGTAAAACAGTCATGGCGGTGCTGTGTTGTTGGCCGTGAGTCAGGCCGGTGTTGAATTCCAGCACAATACCCTGTTGTCTGCGATACAGCTGAACATAGATGCCGGGAAATAGCTGATGACGGAAATAGAGCAGCTGACGTAACGCTTGTTTCAGATCGGCGGCGTACAGCAGGCACTGACTTACTGAGATGTAGCGGTTGTGCAGCAACGTGGTGCCAAGCAGGAACGGTAGTTCCGGGCTGTTTAGTTGCTGTTGGCAGTTTTGCAGCAGCTTAAGCCAGTCGGCATGATGCAACCGGCCATGCGGTTTTTGGATATCCTGCTCAAATATTGAGGTACCGCTAAGTAACTTATGCAGCAGGGCACCACGACGCTGAGCTAGGTGTAGTAGATCAGTACAGCCATGTTGCAGCAACAGTATTTTATCCTGATAGCTGAAATGGCGTGGCAGCATCAGGCGTTCTGCACTGTCAGGGGGGCATGCTGGCGGCGCGCAGTGGTTACGGCATTTAATGCTGCCTGTAACGCAGCTGCCGCACTGCTCTGACTTACACTACTGCATACCAGCGTCAGCTGTGGCTGGTTGTCGTCTTTACAAAGCATACTCAGATGCTGTTGTAAGTGCTGTCGCATAATCTGTGCTTGTACATCACTGGTATCTGGCAATACAGCGACAAAACGGTCGCCGCTGTAGCGGCAAATCACATCACTGTGGCGCAGCTGACTGGATAACAACTCACTCAACTGACCCAGATAATTATCGCCGGCGGCAATACCGCAGCGGCGGTTAAAGCCGGCAAAATCATCAATGTCTAACAGCAACAGGCTGAGCGGCTTGTGCTGGCTGCGGTGTAACGCTATTTCACGGCCCAGCACAGCATGCAGATAGTCGGCACCGTACAGTTGGGTCAGGGGGTCGATTAAATGGTGGTCGCGCAGAAACAACTCTCTACCCCGTAATTGCCGGTCAATCGAGCGCTGCTCACGGTGCCAGCCGACCAGGCCGTATGTCAGCAACAGCATGCCAACCGGCGCAGGCAAGGATTCCAGCCAGCTCATCAGGCGCAGCGTATCCGGGTAACGGATGAACTCGTCCAGCAGGTCGAGAAAGTAAGAATACATTAATAGCAAGCTGCCGTAGTACAGCCATTCAGTGACCGGGCCCGCCGGGCGGCTGCTGATAATCAGCCCAAGCCACAGGCAGGCCACCAACAAGGTAGTGCCTTCACCTAAGATATCAAGCGTATCAAACAGTTGTACCGGTTTTAAACTGCCGAATGACACGGCCATCAGCAACGCGCTAAGTAGCAGTAAAACGCTGAAAACTAACTTATACCGGTGTAATCGCCACATGAAACTGACCGCAGGAACAAAAACGCCATTGTCGGTAAGCAGTATGACAGTCAGATGACAAGATCAGGGCTGCTACGCCTGGGGATGCGCTTTGCTGACCCGGGTCAGTAGCGTGCAGTGAGCTGTGTTAACAAACGGCATTTTGTCATACAGCTTGTGCAAACTTTAGCCCCATCATTATTACCTGCAAACTGAGAGCTGTTTATATGATGTCAAATGTCTGCCATACCCAACGCCGGTTGATAAAACAAAAGCCAAGCCTGCTGGCTTGCGCAGTGATGTTAGCTTGTGGTGCTTCTTCAGTACCGGCATTGGCCGATGCTGATGTACAGGGCCGTATTACCGATAACCGCAGTAATCTGCTGACCGGGGCTGAAGTGAGTATTCCGGAGCTTAAGCTGCGCCGCACTACCTCTGCCGATGGCCGTTTTCAGTTTAATCAGCTGCCTTCAGGCACTTATACCTTACTGGTGAATTATCTTGGCGCTATGCCGGAAACACGGGTGCTGACTGTGGCAGATACTACACAGCAGCTGGGTGATATTAAGCTATTGTCAGCCAGCGACAGTGTGGAACATATAGAAGTTGTTGGTCAGTCGGGGGCGGTCAGTAAGGCGCTGAACCGTCAGCGTAACGCTGGCGGCATTGTCACCGTTGCCAGTACTGACGAGATGGGACAGTTTCCGGACAGCAACGTCAGCGAAGCACTGCAGCGACTTGCCGGTTTATCGGTAGAGCGGGATCAGGGCGAAGGCCGCTTTGTCAGAGTGCGTGGTTTAGCGCCGGATTATAACGCGGTGACCTATAACGGTACCCAACTGGCAGCACCGGAAGCAGGCCGGCGGGCGGTAGCGCTGGATGTCATCCCATCTGATCTGCTGGAGTCGGTGGAAGTCAGTAAAACCTTAACGCCTGATATGGCCGCCGGTTCGCTTGGTGGTACTGTCGAAATTAAGAGCTTATCTGCCTTTGATCGCAGCGATGATTTCTACTCGGTTACCGCAGAAGCGGGTTATAACGAGCAGCAAAGCAAAACCAGCCCTAAACTCTCTGGTGTCTTCAGCAAAATACTGGATGCCGGCGGCGAGACCGACAGCCTGGGGGTTGCCATTGCAGCAAGTTATGCTGAACGTAAGTTTGGCTCAGAAAACGTAGAAACGGGCGGCAGTTGGGACTTTGACGACGGCCTGGAAGAGTTTGAACTGCGGGACTACAGCATTACCCGTGAACGGTTAGGATTGGCGCTTAATATGGATTACCGGCCGGGCAGCCACAACGAATATTATCTGCGCTCTTTGTATAGCCGTTTTAGTGACAACGAACAGCGCCAGGCTTTGGTGGCGGAGCTGTCTGAGCCGCAATTTGCCGGCGCTAGCGGTGAAGCAGCACTTATCCGCTCATTAAAGCAGCGTGAAGAAACACAAAGTATCAGCGCCATTGTGCTGGGTACTAAACAAACCCATGGTAACTGGCACTGGCAGTTAGAGGCAGGCGCCAGCAAAGCCGATGAAGACACACCTTTTAACATCGCGTCTGCCGATTTCGAGCAGGAGTTTGATGACGGTGTTGGCTTTACCGGTGAACAGATTATCCGTCTTAATGCTCCGGCTGAAGCTTATCTGACAGAGGGATATGCGCTAAAAGAAGTCGAGATGGGCGATACCTATACCAAGGAAACCGAGCGCAATATCAAGTTTGATCTGAGCCGTGAAATTATTCAATCCAGCGGTAGCATGACGCTTAAAGCCGGCGCCAAATTCAGCCAGCGGGAAAAAGAAGCTGCCGAAGATGTCTGGCTATTTGAAGATTTTGAGGATGCGGGCATCAGCGCCCTGAGTATGAGTGACTACAGTAATACAACGGTTGATTATGGCCTGGGTACTATGGGCGGCGCTATAGACAGCGGCAGTATTTACCGCTTGGTAAGCACACTTAGCCGTGAAGATTATGTTGATGAAGTAGAATCACGTATTAATGATTATCAGGTAGATGAAGACATCAGTGCAGGTTATCTGATGGCGCAGTGGGAGCGTGATAACTGGCAACTGATTAGTGGCGTGCGTTACGAGCACGAGCAACGTGATGCTGCTGGAACACGTTATGATGATATCAACGAAGTCTTCAGCGAAAACCGGCAAAAAAGTAGTAAAGGCTACTGGCTGCCAGCAGTAGTTGGCCGTTACGACTTATCTGAAAATAGTATCGTGCGTGCCGCTTTTAGTACAGGTCTCGTGCGGCCCAACTTCGAACAGCTTGCCCCGGCGTTTATCCTGGAAGAGGACGATGATGAGCTCGAAGCCAGTTTCGGTAACCCGGCATTGAAGGCACTGACAACCAACAACGTTGATTTGGGTATTGAACATTACGCTGACAAATTAGGTGTGTTGTCTGCGATGCTGTTTTACAAGCAGATTGATAACTTCATTTATGAGGCGGATTTAGCCGGACGAGGCGACTATGCAGACTTTGCTAAAGCAGAAACCTATGTCAATGGTGGTAAGGCCGATTTATATGGCCTTGAGCTTAACGCCATACATAAAGTATCCGGTTTTGGAAACTGGCTGGATAACCTGCTGTTATCCGCCAACCTGACGCTGACAGATTCTGCGGCAGATATTGAATGGTTCGACGACGGCAGTATATTTAGCCGCGAAGTCGCACTGCCCAGTCAGTCAGATAAGACCGCTAACCTGAGCCTGGGCTATGAGACTGACACCATCAGCCTGCGCCTGGCAGCCAATTATAAATCTAAGTACTTAGCCGAAGTCGGTGATGTGACAGATGCCGCTTACGATGTGTATTCCGATGACCATCTGCAGCTCGATTTTACCGCTAAATGGACATTCCAGCGTGGTATGCAGTTGTATTTCAACGTGGTGAATTTAAACGATGAGCCGTATTACGCCTATACCGGCAGTAAAGCTTACAACTTCCAGTATGAACAGTACGGCCGCACTTTTGTGCTGGGTGTACAGATCACTAACTGGTAATAAAGGGTAGGTTATGTCTTTGAATATTAAGTTTAGCTTGGCTGGTGTATCGCTAGTGCTGGCGGCTGCATTAAGCGCCTGCCAAAGCAGTAACCAAGCTACAGACAGAAACGATGACAACAGCGTGACAGCACTGGCAGTGAGCGCCAGTCACTATCTGAACGTGACGCTGGCTGATGAGCAATATCAGCTGATGACAGATGCATCGCAATTACGTGTGCAAAAAGCGGATAAACTGATTGCCCGGCAAAGTGGTAAATTCAGCCGCGTAGCTATACAGGCATTGGGGCCTGATGATGCGCTGCTGGCAGCCATTGAGTCAGACAGCAACAGCCTGATGCTGTGGCACCTGATGCCATCGTCTGCCCAGCCGCTGGTGTTGTTACAACGGCAAGTTGTGCACAGCCGGGTGGTAGAGGACATTTGCTTTTATCACAGCAGCGAAAATCAGCAACTGAGCCTGTTTTTGCTTGGTGGGCGCGGCGGTGCAGATCAGTTGCTGTTACAGCAGCAACAGCAATGGTTAGCTCAACCTATCGTCATTCGTGAGCTGAACGTACCTTACGACAGCACAGCCTGCGCGGTTGACCATCACTCGGGCAGTTTGTATATCGCTGAAGCAGACCGGGCTATCTGGCGCTATCAGGCAGAACCTGAAGCCGATGAAGGCCGCAGTCTGGTGCAGGTTAATCAGCCTTTTGGTCAGTTGCAGGGTGAAGTAAAAGCGCTGGCGGTATTACCGGATTCAAATGTGCTGGCACTGGAAGAAGAGCCTGCCCGGCTGCTGCATCTGAGCAAAGAAGGCAAAGTACTGAGCAGTACGGTACTGGGTGCACTTGAAGAAGCCGGTAATTTATCGGTAAGCCAGCAACAGACAACATTACAGGCTTATGTCAGCAGTGAAACTGGGGCTGCAGTGCAGCAGGTGCCGTTTACGCTGGATACTGCGTTGTTGCAGCACAGCAAGCCTGCCATGGCGCAGGTTCAGCCTACTGTGCAAACTGAAGCGGCAAGTCAGCGAGGGGATGTGATTGATGACCCGGCGGTGTGGCATCATCCTGCCGTGGCGTCGCAAAGTCTTATTCTGGCAACAGACAAACGCGCCGGGCTCGATGTCTACACTATGCAGGGTAAGCGGGTACAGCAATTAGCCGTTGGCCGCCTGAATAATGTGGATGTCCGTTATGGTCTGAGCTGGCGCGGTAAGTCACATGATATCGCAGCCGCCAGCTCGCGTGATGATAATAGCCTGCAATTGTTTGCTATAGACGCCTCGGGCAAACTACATGATGCGGGCAAGGTAAACACCGGTCTGACAGATATTTATGGCTTGTGCATGTATCAGAACACAACAGATAAAAAGGTGTTTGTGTTTGTAAATGATAAGTCCGGTGTTATCGAGCAGTATCAGATAGACGCCAACGGTGCAGACTGGCAGGGCCGCCTGGTGCGTTCGCTTAAAGTGCCAACTCAACCGGAAGGGTGCGTCGCCGATGATATCAGTGCAGAATTGTTTGTCGGTGAAGAGGATGCCGGTATCTGGCGTTTTGCCGCGAATGCGGCAGCTGGCAGCGAGGGTGAGAAGATCATTCTGGTTGATGGCGAGCGTTTAGTTGACGATGTTGAAGGGCTGGCACTGGCACAGAGTGGTGACAAGCGCTACCTGGTGGTATCAAGTCAGGGCAATGACAGCTACGTTTTGTATGATGCAGCAGCACCTTATTCCGAGCAACTGCGCTTTCGTATAACCACTAACCCGGTACTGGGTATAGATGGTACATCAGAAACTGACGGGCTGGAGGTGACAACCCGCTCACTGGGGCCGGGGTTTGAACAGGGCGCCTTGATTGTACAGGATGGCCGTAACCGCATGCCGGAGCAAGGCCAGAACCTGAAGTTGGTGCCCTGGCAGTATATTCTTCAGCAGTTACGTTGATTTGATTACTAATGCCAGAAACAAACAGGCCGCAATCACATGCGGCCTGTTTTAGTATCTGCTAATTCAGTTTTGCAGCTAAACAGCGTTCGACAATATTCTTAATCTTCTGCGGTGAAAACGGCTTTGCAATAAAACCACTGGCACCGGATGCAATACTGCTTTTTACGTTTTCTACAGAATTGTGCGCTGTGACCATAACCACATGGGTTTTATCGGCTTTTGTCTTAATTTGCTGCAGAAGTTGCTGACCATTGATATCCGGCAATTCGATATCCAGAAAGACCAGATCGTGCTGCTTTTCACCAAATACCTGCAAGCCCCGTTTGCCGTTTGCGGCTTCATGAATATTACTTATACCCAGATGTAACAGGGTCTGACGTAAGTACTCGCGTACTGTATAAGCATCATCAATAATCAGTACTGAGCACTGTTGCTGGGTCATGACAGGTCCTTTGTAATTTTACCGCATGCGTTACAGTGTAACGCATAAAAATACAGGTACAAAAAATAGCTAGCAAGTTTAGCCGATGTTACTGAACAGACCATGAACTGACACTAAAAGTAATAACAACTTTGAAACCGGCGATCGCACTATTATGCACAATATTGTTGACTGTAATGCTGCCGCCGCAGGCTTCAATTACGCGTTTTGCAATACTGAGGCCCAGGCCAATGCCATTATGGCTGCTGTGGGCGCGGAAAAACGGCGTGAACAGCCGGTCAAGGTGTTGCTCTGGCACTCCGGGCCCTTGATCGCACACTTGCAAGCTTAACTGTTGGCCATGTTGCTGCAGGTTGACACTGACTTCTGAATACGCGGGGGTGTATTTTACCGCGTTGCGGATCACGTTTTCGATTGCGCTGTATAGCAGCGATGGATCACCTTTAATACTGGCAACAGGGCTAAGCTGTAACCACAATGATTTCTGGCTGGCACTGGCTTCAAGCCTGGCATCTTCACAAATTGACTCCACCAGATCAGCAAGGTCAACATTGATATGTTCAGGCTCTGCAGTGCCATCTTCCAGTTTTGAAAATGTCAGAATTTTGGCAACCAGCAAATCCAGTTTTGTCACTTCCTGCTCTATTTTGGTGATCATTAATTCAGCGTCAGCCGGTGATTGGCCTGCCAAACCACTCAGAATTTGAATACGGGCCAGTGGTGAGCGAAGTTCATGGGATACATCATGCAGTAAACGGCGCTGAGACGCGATGGCTTCGGCTGCCTGGGTAGCCATCTTATTAAAGTTTGTGCTTAAACTACCAAACTCATCGCGTCGCGCGGTCAGCTCAGGCCCAAGCTGAGTTTGCCATTTATTGCTGGCTAACCCGGCCAGTGCCTGTTTCAGTTGTTGTACCGGTCTTGCAATATAGCGGGCCAGCAGCCAGCTAAATACAATGCTGGCGCTGAGCAGTAGTAGCAGATGCAGCCATGGTCTGCGCCAAAAAGGTGGTGGCATACGCTCAGGCGGCATATTCAGCTCTGCATGTGGCGGCTGCATAGTGAAGCCGGGTGGGCGCATATGCACGTCATCCTGCCAGACAAACGTAAGCCGGACTAACATTATCGCCATCAGCAGCGTGGCCCAGAACACCAGAAAAAAACGCCAGAATAGTCGTTGCATGCTGTAAATCTCTAAGAAAAAGCAGAGTATATGAACTGATAACCTTTGCCACGTACTGCCGTGATCCATTGCTGGCCTTCAGGTCTTGGCCCGAGTTTCTGCCTGATGTGGCTGATGTGAACGTCGATACTGCGATCGAAACTGCTGAGTGGCTTACCCAATGCCTGCTCAGACAGCTCTGCTTTGCTGATGATTTGCCCGGCTTTTTGTGCCAGCAAATACAGGATGCTGAACTCAGCCCCCGTTAGTTCAATTTTCTGCTTTTGCAGGTACACGGTGCGGCTGGACGAGCGGATGTTGAGCTCACCACATTGCAATTCTGTGTACTGTTGCTGATGCTGCACCCGGCGTAAGATAGCTTTTATGCGGGCAGTTAACTCACGTGGTAAACAGGGCTTGGCAACATAGTCATCCGCACCCAGCTCCAGTCCGACAACTTTATCCAGATCATCACCTCGGGCAGTCAGCATTATCACCGGAATACCGTTGCTATGTCTTATTTCCCGGAGCAGGGTTATACCATCCATGAGCGGCATCATGACATCCAGGATCAGCAGATCAAAGCTATTCTGGCGCAGGCAGGCTAGCCCGGTCATGGCGCTGTTATGTACAGTAACGTCAAAGCCATCTTTTTTCAGGTACTCTGCCAGCAAGCCTGTCATTTGAATATCATCATCAATAAGCAATAACCGGGTCACGATATCCTCAGATACTTTTAGTGCAATAAACTTATTTTATAGTCAGCCGCGTCTGGTTCAGCAACCAGAAGGTAATTACGGCCAGCAACGAACTGTTCAGACTCTGACTCTGCCAGTAGCACTTTGTTCTTATTGCCGTCGGTATATACCAGTAAGATGCGGTATTCGCCGTCCGGCAAATTAATGTCGGTATGGGCGCCCTGGCTCAATGATGTAATGTAATACTCAGTGGTATCAATAGTTTCGTTTGGCGGAACAAAATACAGGCTTAATGAAGGGTAGTCTGTAATAACATTCACAACACTGATATCAAAATCATAAATCTGCGGCAGGTTACTCTCTTCAACCACTATCGAACTTACTACTGCGCTACTGTTTTTAAATAACACTACTGCTTTACTCTCGCCCTGGTTCAGCGTCAGTAGCGCATTTTTCAGTAAAGAATTGCCCTCCATGTCTGTGGCTGATAAGCGGTAATCTGCGGCGTCCAGTTGCAGGTAGTCACTGAACGTATCATGTGACAGACTGGTGAAAGCAATACTGTTGTTCAGGTAGATGTCGGTGGGGTCGGTACTGTCTACGCTGTTATATAACCTGAACTGCGCTGTTGCTGCTATGTCAGTCAGGTGTGTAACCGTAGTGGTATTGTTAATTACGTCTACCGCGATGTTACCTTGCAGCGGGCCTGATGCTATACGTGGAACCAACACGTACTCTGTCAGATAACTAAAGCTATAACTGGATGAGGTAAAGATCACATCATTACTGCCAGCTTCGGTAATGTAAATGATATAGCTGCCAAGCGTGAACTCAAGTGGCTCACTGATTTGCTGATAGTTTACGGTTGCGACCAGGCTGGCGTCAGCAAAGCTGGCATCCGAATCACTGATATAGACATCATAAGCGCTGTCTGCACTTAGTAAGCTGGCGACATACAACTTAAAGCTGTCTGTCAGGCTGTCATCACGTAAAAAAGCCAGGCTGAGTAAATCCGGGCTGGCGTAGTCACCGGCCAGCAGTAGCAAGTGCTTATAGCTCTGCTTAAGCTCAATACTGTCTTCCCGTATGCTGACGTCATCACCTGCGCTGTTAAGCCGGCTTAACGCTATATCATAAGTGCCGGCAGCATAGCTCACCAGAGTTGTGGTATCGGTGTAGGTTGCACTGCCTGCTAAGTAACTGCTGTCGTTGCTGTCGGTAAGCGTTAAACGGGTTGAAGTGCTGTTAGCCGAGCCGTTATATAGCTGAATATAGCTGCTGGTATAAGTTGCAGAAGTATCATCTGAACCGGTACTACCACATCCGGCCAACACCAGTGCTGCTAAAAACGGGAAACAAAGTATAACAATACGCATAAAGCCTCATCACATTAAGTACTGAATCAGCGCTAAGAAGGCTGAAATACCGAACAGTTCCGGGCTTTACTCAGCTTTACCCGGCTTAACCTTTCTTAACCTCAGTGCATTTATTTTTTTAACAATAAGTGACTTTATTCTTTAATTTTCATTGCCATATTGTGAGCTGTTGCTACTTTTAGAATTCAGGTTCAAAAAGGAACAGCAGGGAGCTCATTCTTATGCGTCGTAATATGCCGGTGACTAACACCGAACGTACTTTTCCGCCAAACCAGAAACTGATTTCTAACACTGACCTTAATGGCAATATCCGCCATTGTAATGATGCTTTTATCGCGATAAGTGGCTTTAGTAAAAGTGAGTTAATTGGTCAGCCACACAATATCGTTCGTCATCCGGATATGCCGCCTCTGGCTTACAAAATAATGTGGGAGCATTTGAAAGCCGGTAAACCCTGGATGGGGCTGGTAAAAAACCGTAGTAAAAATGGTGACTACTACTGGGTGGATGCTTATGTCACCCCTGTTACTGAAGCCGGAAAAGTAGTGGGTTATGAGTCTGTTCGTTCCTGTCCGTCGCGTGAAGACATTAAGCGGGCGGAAAAACTGTACAGTGCCATTAATCAGGGCAAGTTCCGCTCCCGCAATTTCCATCTTGGTATTCCCAACATGGTTCTCGCCGCGGTTTTGTTGTTAGCTGCCGTTTTGTATTTCAACGGTTTTACCGGCTTAACTCTGATTACTATGGTGCTGGCGTTATTGTGTTATGCCGGTTGGGCTAACTACAGCAAGAAAAACGCACTCGATAGTGTTAAAACCTTACTGGCAAACTCGTTCCGGCATGAGCTGGCGGTGAAAACCTTTACTGATGACAAGCCTGATGTAGGTGAGCTAAAAGTTGCAGTGATGAGTTCCAGAGCCCACCTTGGTGCAGTGCTGAGCCGGATGGAAGATGCTGCCAAGAGTGTGTCAGAGCAATCTGATCTGGGCCTTGAGCTGGCCAAATCGTCAATGAAACTGATCCAGCGCCAGCAGCAGGAAACCGAGCAGGCAGCCACTGCTATGCATCAGATGACAACAACTATCGCCGAAGTGTCAAAACACGTACAGGAAACCGCAGAACGGGCTGAGCAGTCTAATGAGCTGGCAGGTCGCAGCAGACAGACCGCAACGATAACACGTAAAGCTATAGAAGAGTTGCGGCAAACCGTGAACGATATCAGTAACTCGGTGAAAGATGTGTCAGAGCAAACGAAAAAGATTGCGTCGGTGGCGCAAATGATAGAGCAAATAGCCGAGCAAACTAATTTACTGGCACTTAACGCGGCGATAGAGGCGGCAAGGGCTGGTGAGCAAGGCCGCGGTTTTGCGGTGGTGGCGGATGAAGTGCGTAATCTGGCGCAGCGGACTCAGGATTCGACCAAGGAAATTCACCAGATTATCAGTGATTTAATCAGTAGAGCAGATAACGCTGTCAGGGTGGCTCAAAACGGTACCACAGGTGCAGACGCCGGGTTAAGCAGGGTAAAAGAAACCGAAGAAATGCTAAATGGCATTTCAGATGCCGTTGGCAGCATCGCCAATATGTCGATTCAAATGGCAGCTGCAGTTGAAGAGCAAGCTAACGTAGCAGAGGAAGTGAATCAGCAGGTCGTGAATATTTCCAGCCTGGCTAACAATAGCCTGACAGAAGCCGGCAATTCAGCTGACAGTATTAAGCAGTTGCAACTGGTATCAAATGAACTGCATGAATTGGTTGTCAGGTTTGCCCGTTAAAAACTGCAGCAAAATGGTGTTGTGCTAAATGATAAAAAGGCCAGCTGAATGCTGGCCTTTGTTCTTATATCCATAGCACTGTTACACAGTGATATTGATATTCTGTCCCAGGTTACCTACAGGGGATGAAGCCTGTACCTGCTCAACCGATTGCATAGCACTTTGTACCAGCATGGTCGCCATTTTAGCTTCCTGGTTTTGCTGCTTTTTGGCCATTACAGCCCCCAGTACTTCATAGCCCTGGTTTGATGCCGCAGCGCCAACGGATTGACTCATAGTACCTCCTATGCCAATTCCTCAACACTGTAACGGCGGAGTAAGAGTTTACTTTAGTAAATTATTTTATTTTTTTCACCAGCGAAACAATAGCTGGTACCGGCATAGCCATTTTACGATCTGAGCGGTTTAAGGCTGCTTTAGGGGGCATAAATAAAAAATGCCGCCCGTTGCAGCGGGCGGCATTCCAACTTAGCGCGGAGTGACTCATTTCTCCATGTGCGTTAAGAAGCCTGTATCAGCGCAGTCTGCTGCGCTTTAATCTGTGAATGTGACAAAGCAGGTACCGGCAATCTGTTGCCGCTGTCCACTGCCGGTTTCAAGGAGCGGACCGGCCGGGTTGGCCCTTTCTTCACTAATCCTTTAAACATTGGTTCTGGTTTGGCAACAGGTTTGCCAAGCCTAGATGCTATCGCCGCCTGTATATCAGCTGCGGTGTAGCCAGCTTTAATTTTCATCCGCAAGTAAGGAATAGCTGCGGCGTCCAAAGCGCCATTTACAAACCAGTCAGGTACGGCTTTGTGGCCTTCTTTGCTGGTGTTGTTAACTAAATCCAGTACCGCGACTATGCTGAGATCTGTCGGGTCGCACAGCACGAAATCGAGGTATTTGCCATTTAACTTTGTTAACGTATTACTGCGGCTTTTATCACTGATGCCGGTTTTTAATTCCATAATATCAGCCAGCTTAACCCGGTTCAGAATTTTATATTCACCGGCAACGGCTTTTTCCAGCAGCTGCATAAATGACCTTTCAACCGGACTGAATAAACTGGTTTTCTTCTGTACCGGGAAAGGGTTACCACTGTCAATAAAGCGGCTGGCAACCATAGCTACCACAACAACTAACAATAAAATCAACAGCAGGACATATTCCATGCTTACCTCCGACAGAAATTTGACTCGGTGTCAGGTATATCGCAACACAGTGATAACTAAGCACAACTTGTGCCAATATTTCTTGCTGTTGGCCGGTTCTGTTATTTATGTGCCGAATGGCTGGCATTGCCTGCATTGATACATTTTATAGTCGAAAAGCGCTTATAGTTAGTGCGTACCCCTGATAAGCCCGACAGTGTGCAACAACGCTGCTGTGGCGGTAACCAAGGACAATATTATGACAACAAGCATCAGCCGTGCCGGATTATCCATCAATGCGCCTTTGACGGCCGAATACGACGCCATTTTAACTGAACAGGCCTGCGCTTTGCTGGTGGAGCTGACACGTGAGTTCCGGCCGGCGCTTAAGCAATTGCTTGCAAAGCGCCAGCAAGTACAACAACGATATGACGCCGGTGAGTTGCCGGATTTTCTGGCTGATACCGCCAATATTCGCCGCTCGGATTGGCGTGTTGCTGCCATCCCGGCTGATTTGCAGGACAGAAGGGTTGAGATCACGGGGCCGGTCGACCGCAAAATGATCATCAATGCATTAAATGCTGATGTAAAAGTATTTATGGCCGACTTTGAAGACTCGCAGGCACCAAGCTGGGCCGGCGTAATTGAAGGCCAGATTAACCTGCGTGATGCCAATCTGGGTACGATCAGTTATACCGATCCGCAAAATGGTAAACAGTATGCTTTAAAAGACGATCCGGCGCTGTTAATAGCACGCGTGCGTGGTTTACATCTGTGGGAAAAACATTTGCTGGTAGATGGCGAGCAAATTCCCGGAGGCTTGATGGATTTCGCGCTGTATTTCCTGCACAACTATCAAACCCGGCTAAATAACGGCACAGGAGTGTATTACTACGTGCCTAAGCTGCAAAGCCATCTGGAAGCGAAATGGTGGGATGATGTGTTCCGCTACACTGAGCTGAAGTTTGCTCAGCCTGTCGGCACCGTGCGGGCAACGGTGCTGATTGAAACTCTGCCGGCTGTGTTTGAGATGGATGAAATTCTCTACATGCTACGTGACCACATCGTGGCGCTAAATTGTGGCCGCTGGGATTATATTTTTAGTTATATCAAAACGTTAAAGAATCATGCTGACCGCGTGCTACCTGATCGCCAGGTGGTAACGATGAAACAGCCGTTCTTAAATGCCTATTCCCGTTTGCTGGTTAAAACCTGTCATAAACGCGGTGCGCTGGCAATGGGCGGTATGGCAGCCTTTATACCAGCTAAAGATGCTGAGCAGAACGCTGCAATTCTGGCCAAAGTCACCGCCGATAAAGAGCTGGAAGCCAGTAATGGCCATGATGGTACCTGGGTGGCGCACCCGGGGCTTGCAGCAACGGCAAATGCGGTGTTCGATAAATATTTAGCGGGTGGTAAGCAGAATCAGTTAGACGTAAGCCGTGAGGAAGATGAAGAAATCAGCGCAGCGCAGTTGCTAGAGCCCTGTGATGGAGAGCGCACAGAAGAGGGCATGCGCACCAATATTCGCGTAGCGCTGCAGTATATTGCTGCCTGGATCAGTGGCAAAGGCTGCGTGCCGATTTATGGCCTGATGGAGGATGCCGCCACGGCGGAGATTTCCCGTACCTCTATCTGGCAGTGGATTAAACATGGAAAAAGCTTAAGTAACGGCAAGCTGATTACCAAAGCCTTATTTGCTTCTATGTTAGAGGAAGAGGCAAAAGTGGTGAAAGCAGAGGTTGGCGAGGCAACATGGGCGGAGCAAAATTTCGACCGGGCGCAAACTTTATTGCTGGATATCACGACTTCTGATCAGTTGGTAGACTTCCTGACCCTGCCAGCCTATCAGTTACTTGACTAAACCTGAGTAAACCAAGCCAAAGGCGCTGACTTGCTGACAGCGCCTTTTTTATGTCTGTTGCTCGTCGGAACACAGCGTGGAAAAGGCCGTGTTGAGCGAGCCGGGGAGTGTCTGAGCCCTGCCGCAGGCACAAGGGCGAGTTGCCCCGGCGAGAGAGGCAGGGTGTTTTCCTAAGCATCCATGTTAGCTTCGGCTGCAATGCCCATTTTGGCTAACCGCAGCAACTCGCTCGTGCTTACGCACTCACTCAGACACTCTGCGGTGACCAAAACGGGATTCCAGCCTTCGATACTGGTTCTGATTAATTCAACTCGTCTGCCGTTTCAACAATCAACCGGCGAAACCAGATATGGCTGGCGTCTTGATGCAGTAGCGGGCTCCATATCATTTTCAGCTCAATCGACGGTATCGCAAACGGTGGGTCCATAATGGCCATGGTCGGATCCTTGTCATACAACTTTGCCGCGCGGCTGGGCAAGGTAGCAATTAAATCAATGCCAACCGCCAAATGCATCGCCACATGGTAGTTACGGGTAAATACCGAAATACTGCGTTGTTTGCCCAGTTTCGCCAGCGCTTCGTCTACCCAGCCCAGCTTTTGCACATCTTTCGGGTCCATGCCTACGCCAACACCAAAGCCGGTTTTACTAACCCAGATATGTTGCGCTTTTAAGTAGCTGTCCAGGTTGAAGTTTTTAAGGACCGGGTTTTGCGCATTAATCAGGCAGGAGAAACTGTCGCGCCAGACGGTTTTCTGATGAAACGACTGCGGCAGCTGGTCAAAACGGTTGATCGCCATATCCACTTTGCCGTTTTCGACATCGTGAAAAGTCACATCGGAAGGCGTCATGATATCCAGGCTGGTATGGGGAGCCTGCACCCGCATTTTTTTCAGCAGTGCCGGGATCAACGTTGAGGCGGCGTAATCGCTGGCCATAATGCGAAACACGCGCTGACTGTGCTGAGGCTCAAAATCTTTGTTCGGTTGCAGAGTCTCTTCCAGCGTCAATAAAACGCCACGTACCACCGGTGCCAGTTCACGTGCCCGTTCTGTCGGCACCATACCATCTGATGTGCGCACTAAAATAGGATCATTCAGTAAATCACGCAGCCGTTTTAAGCCATTACTCATCGCCGGTTGAGTGATATTAAGCTGATTCGCGGCGCGGGTAACATTCTTCTCGCGCAGTAAGACATCTAAGTAAACCAGCAGGTTTAAATCCATTTTATTGATATTCATTACTTAAATATTCCCACCAGCTTTCATAATTTGACTGAATCATAGCATTAGCTAACAGGCCAGCGTCAAGCCACCTTTAGTATTAATCGTATGAATGGCCAGCATCACAAAAATCACCTTTATGAATTATAAAAATGAAACCTATAGTGTAATGCAACAGGTAACACATCAGCCTGGGAACAGTCAGCGTCCGGCAAGCCGGGCAATATGCAAGAAGAGGATACTGCTATGTCAGCTTACCAAGATGTAATACAACAAATCGCACAGTTACGTCAGCAGAATGGCGAGGCCTGGGCTGCGATAAACCCTGAGTCTGCCGCAAGGATGAAGCTGCAGAACCGTTTTAATACTGGCTTAGATATCGCGAAATACACAGCTAAGGTGATGCGCGAAGATATGGCAGCCTACGATGCTGATAGCAGCCAGTACACTCAGTCTTTAGGTTGCTGGCATGGCTTTGTTGGTCAGCAGAAACTGATCGCTATCAAGAAACATTTCGGCAGCACCAAACGAAAATACCTGTATTTGTCAGGTTGGATGATTGCGGCGCTGCGCTCCGATTTTGGCCCGCTGCCGGATCAATCGATGCATGAGAAAACCGCCGTGCCAGCGTTGATCGAAGAACTGTATACCTTCTTAAAACAAGCTGATGCCCGTGAGCTGGGTGGCTTGTTCCGTGAGCTGGATGCCGCCAAAGCAGGCAATGATGCCGCTAAAGTTGCAGCAGTGCAGAGCAAAATTGATAACTTTGAAACCCATGTGGTGCCGATTATTGCCGATATTGATGCCGGCTTTGGTAACGAAGAAGCCACTTACCTGCTGGCGAAGAAAATGATTGAAGCAGGCGCCTGCGCTATTCAGATTGAAAACCAGGTATCGGATGAGAAGCAGTGTGGGCACCAGGACGGCAAGGTTACCGTGCCACATGCTGATTTTCTGGCGAAAATTAACGCGGTACGTTATGCCTTTTTAGAGCTGGGTGTGGACGACGGTATTATCGTTGCCCGCACCGACTCATTAGGCGCTGGCTTAACCAAGCAAATTGCAGTGACTAACAAGCCGGGCGATCTGGGTGATTTATACAACAGCTTCCTCGATGGCGACGTAATCAACGGGGCAGATGATATAGCTAACGGCGATGTTGTGGTGAAAGCCAACGGCAAGTTATTAAAGCCAAAACGTTTAGCCAGCGGCTTATTCCAGTTTAAACAGGGCAGTGGTGTTGATCGCGTAGTGCTGGATTGTATTACTTCACTGCAACATGGTGCAGATTTACTGTGGATTGAAACTGAGAAGCCACACATTGGCCAGATCAAAGAGATGGTTGACCGCATTCGCGAGGTGGTACCGTCTGCCAAGCTGGTATACAACAACAGCCCAAGCTTTAACTGGACGCTGAATTTCCGCCAGCAGGTGTTTGATGCCTGGAAAACGACTGGAAAAGATGTATCGGCCTATGATCGCGCACAGCTGATGAGTGCCGAATACGATACAACAGAGCTGGCGCAGGAAGCGGACAACCGTATCCGTACCTTCCAGGCTGATGCAGCGCGCGAAGCGGGTATTTTCCACCACCTGATCACTTTGCCAACCTACCATACTGCGGCTTTATCTACCGACAATCTGGCAAAAGAGTACTTCGGTGCGGCCGGTATGCTGGGCTATGTTGAAGGTGTGCAGCGTAAAGAGATCCGCCAGGGTATAGCCTGTGTTAAACACCAGAATATGTCAGGTTCAGACATCGGAGATGATCATAAAGAATATTTCTCCGGTGAAGCAGCATTAAAAGCGGGTGGCACGCACAACACCATGAACCAGTTTTAAGGCGTTAGCTGAAACCAATTTACACTACGTGGTCAGGTAACTGACAGTTGGGCAGTCATTGGCTGCCCTTTTTTATTTCATAAATAATTCATCATAACGCTGTTCTTATACAAAAATGTTGCAATAGTGTATCTGGAGTGGTGCTTGTTCTAACCTTAATAACAGGATACGTTGCGATGAAAAAGATACTTTGCCTACTTGGCATATTCGCGCTCAGTGCGACAGCCGCCAGAGCTGATATTGAAAATGGCGGTTTTGATCAATGGTCAGCTAATATCCCGACGGGCTGGAGCCTGATCGACAATGGTATTACGCTGACACCTTCTACCGGTATTAAACTCAATGGCAATTACAGTGCGGCTGTGGCCGTCAATACGACAGACCAGGCCGCCACTGATTTTCGTCAGACAGTGGCCGTCAGTGCCGGGCAAAATTACCCTTTTAGTGTGTCTGTTTACCATACCGAGGGGCATGTCAGAGCCCGGCTGTATGTCGATGGCTATCAGAGCTATTCGAATGAAACGCTGACTGGGCAATGGCAAACACTAAGTTTCAATTACACTGCGACCACTAGCGGCACTATTGAAGTTGGCGTACGGTTTTATGATGTCGCCGGTTTTGATGGCAGTGAGCTGGTGTATGTGGACGACTTCCAGCCCTCTGCTACATCAACGCCGCCTGGCAGCAGCTGCAATGCACATGCACTGACTTTCGAGCTGACGACCGACAACTATGGTGCTGAAACCAGTTGGCAGCTGGCTGACAGCAATAATCAACAAGTTTATGCAGGGGCGGGGTATGCCAGTAACAGCAGCCACAGTGAGCAGTGGTGCCTGAGCGATGGTGACTATGCGTTCACCATAAGCGACAGTTACGGTGACGGTATCTGCTGTAGTCATGGCAATGGCAGTTATCGTTTGAGTGTAAATGGCGCAGACATATTCAGTGGTGGAAGTTTTACCAGTGCTAAGACACATAGCTTTAGCCTTGGTACTGGCGGTGGCAGCGACGATCTGGATGCCTACTATGCAGATGCTGCCGGTTTCACCGGTTATGCGTTAAAAACCGCACTGCATAATATTATCAAAAACCACAGCGCACAGGGGTATAGCGCACTGTGGACGTTTTACAGCACGCACGAGCTGGATAATTACTATGAGCAGGATGGCAGTATTTTAGATATCTACTCAGAAAATCCCAGCGGGGCGGATGCATATCAGTACGCGGCGACCGTAAACCAGTGCGGCAGTTACAACAGTGAAGCTGATTGTTATAACCGTGAGCACTCATTTCCACGCAGCTGGTTTGGCGGTGCAGTCGAGCCGATGAACTCTGATGTACACCATATCTTTGCCACCGACGGTTTTGTTAACTCCAAACGCAGCAGCTTTCCGTATGGCAAAGTCGGTATGGCCAGTTATATCTCGACAAACGGCTCTAAACTAGGCACTGCATTAAGTGGTAGTGGCTACAGTGGTACAGTGTTCGAGCCCATTGATGAGTTTAAGGGTGACATTGCCAGGGCTTATTTTTATATGGCAACCCGCTATCAGGACCGGTTAGCAAACTGGCAGGGTAACAGCAGTGAAGCCAATGCCGCACTGAACGGTACTACGACTCAGGTATTCGAAAGCTGGTTGTTGCAGCTGCTGAAGCAGTGGCATGTGCAGGATCCTGTTAGTCAGAAAGAGCGTGACCGCAATGATGCAGCCTATCAGTACCAGGGCAACCGTAACCCTTTTGTCGACTATCCGCAGTTTGTCAGCGCCATTTGGGGTAATTAACTTACGATAAAAAACGCCAGCTAAGCTGGCGTTTTTACTCTTTTGACTCAATCGCTAATAGCGCTGTTTTACATAGGCAACCACATCCTGATACTTCTCCTGCATCAGACGGATATCCTCGTTAATCACTGGCCAATCACTTTCCTCAGCAGCTTTTTCCAGCTTTAGTGCTTGCTCGGCTAAACTGATTGCGCCGACGCTCTTGGCGACAGATTTAAACTGATGCGCGACGGCCCGGACATTACTACGGTCCTGATTATCAGCATGAAGATGCAAATTCTGCAGTAAATCTGCAGCATGTCTGACAAAGTAGTTCAGATGTTCTTCATGCTTAGCCGGGTCATTGCCGAGAAAATTAGCAATAGTGGTAAAGCAGATTGGCGAGGGGGGCTGCGCCGTGTCAGTCGATGCGACGCCGGGTTTCATTGGGTCGGCCTGATGAGGTAACCAGCGTGATAGCATCGTGGCCAAAGTATCGAGTTCAACAGGTTTGGTGATATATCCATCCATACCGATACTCAGGCACTTCTGCTCTTCGCCTTTGAGCGCGTTAGCTGTCACTGCAATAATGCGAGTAAACTCAGCACCCTCGCTCAAATGCAGGCTCTCCTTGCGGATGGTGCTGGCTAAATCATAACCGCTCATATTGGGCATATGTAAATCGGTCAGGATTAACGGATAGTGGAAGCGGCGCCATTTTTCCAGCGCTATTGCGCCATCATCAGCAACCTCGACGGCGTAGCCAAGCGCATTTAGCTGATCAACAATCACGCGCTGATTCATCAGGTTGTCTTCCGCCAGCAATACTAAGCGTTTTTGTTTTCTGGCTTGTTCTATAGACGGCGCTTTGGCGGTAATAGTTTTTTCACCGGCATAAATGGGTTTAGCTTTACGCTTAGCCGCTATTAGCACAGCGTCATACAAGTGGCTGCGGCAGATAGGCGAGCTGTGCAGGTAGTAAACCCTATCGGTACTGCGCTCAGAAAGCTCAACCTGATTGGTGATCACAACAAACTGCACCTGGCTCATGGCTGGCAGCTGCTGCAACTGTTCTATCTGATTGGCCGAGATTTGCTCATAAGTTGCATCTAACACCCAGACTGCAGCCTGCTTGGGTGGCAGCGGTTTCATCGTTTGTGCTTTTTGCAGCAGAGCTTCAAAACTGTTGGCTACATCAAGCTCTGCACCTGCATATTCAAAATACGCACTTAAATGGGTTTGGTTATGCAAATCTGTCGTGAACAGGCACAGATGAATATCGTTAAGCTGCTCTTTATCCAGATACTGAATTTCATCAGAGCGGCGCATAGGGATGCGTACCCTGAATTCAGTGCCCTGATCAACCTGGCTTTGTACATTAATATCGCCGTACATTAATGTCGCTAAGCGCTGACAGATAGATAAGCCAAGGCCAGTGCCGCCAAACTTACGGGTAATAGAGCCTTCTGCCTGGTTAAAGGGTTGGAAAACATAGCTGATCTGACGTTGAGTCATGCCTTTGCCGTTATCAACAATGCTGAACTGGATTTGGCTGAAATCCATATTTTCTTCCAGCATTTCGGCTTTGATTATCACCAGGCCGGTTTTTTCCGGTGTGGTCTGGGTGAACTTAATGGCATTGCCGGCCAGGTTGTACAATATCTGCCGCAAGCGCACCGGGTCGCCGACTAAACCGTCAGGTATGCGTGGGTCAACAAACATCTTCAGGTCGATTTGCCGCTGATAAGCTACTGAAACCAGAATACGGCCTACCGCTTCAATGATATCAACCAGCGACAGCGGAATGGTCTCCAGCTCCAGCTTACCAGCTTCGATTTTTGAGAAATCCAGAATGTCGTCAAGAATGCGCAGCAATGAGAAGGAAGATTCGCGCACTGTGTCGGTCATACGAAATTGTGAGGTTGATAGCTGGGTCTTTCGCAGTAAATCTATGGTACCGATAATGCCGTTCATCGGCGTACGGATTTCATGGCTCATTGTTGCCAGAAAGGTTGATTTGGCTTCATTGGCTTTTTCGGCTGTCAGCTTAGCGGTTTCCAATGCATCGGTGCGCTCTTTAATACGGGTGTCGACTTCCTGTCTGAGCGTTTTAATGTTTTGCTCTGATGCCGCCAATGCTTCCTGAGTTTGTTCTATTTTTCGAAATAGCTGGTTTATATAACTGCCCAGCACACCGTAACTGTCCTGAGCATGGCTATCCACGCTGGCATTGAACTGCTCTTTTTCCAAAGCCTGACTGGTGCCTTGCAACAGCGGTTTAATACGGCGACTGAAGAAACCGGATATTGCAGAGGCGAAGAAACCACTTAACAGTAAACCCAGTAACAGGCTGGCAACAGACACCGCCGCATATGGCCACAGCGGTTTGATATCGGGCTGTTGCACATAGATCAGCAGCGCATTTTGCTGCTCGCCCAGCGCCACCAGCTGATGAACAATCAGATAACCATTTTGCTGCTCGGCAATTTCCTGCCATTGCGGCTGCGGCACATAGCCCTGCACATTATTGGTATTGGCAATAAGCTCAGTATCGCCACGCTCACTGTGGCGATACAGATAAAGTGCCCGGCTGGCATCACCGTTACGGGTTTGAAACAGTACCTGCTCAGTGGCGCTGATATCATTGCGGCGCAGCAAAGGGGCGACCGCACGGCTGACCAGCTTTGTTTCTGCCACCAGCCGTTCTAACTGCTTTTCTGCAAAGTTGGGGTCGGGCTTACTCAGTAGCATAAAAAGTGCAGCCTGCACTGCGAGTG
Source organism: Rheinheimera aquimaris (assembly GCF_020531985.1). GTDB lineage: Bacteria > Pseudomonadota > Gammaproteobacteria > Enterobacterales > Alteromonadaceae > Alishewanella > Alishewanella aquimaris. The sequence goes on from NZ_JAJAVQ010000004.1 coordinate 458,689, forward strand.
TGAGTACACACATCAGTGCCAGACGTTTAAAGATCGGTTTACTAAACGACGTATTTTTCATTAGTGGTCCAATTTTTGATTGTTTATGCTGCAAGCAGAACAATTTGCCGGGCATTTTAACAACTTTTGGCCCGTTAGGTAGTGGCTTTATTGTGCGCTTTGTTCGACACCATTTTATGGCGGTGTGCTGAGGTTTTATTCGTATTGCTCAACTTATAAGCTAACGCACGGCCGGTTCTAAAATATCTGTTGACTTAAGATCGTAAAATCCGTTTAATACGACCCGCGTTGCCCAGATAGCTCAGTCGGTAGAGCAGCGGATTGAAAATCCGCGTGTCCCTGGTTCGATTCCGGGTCTGGGCACCATCAGTTCAGGTGCTAAAGTTGTTGTAACGTAGCAGATTTCAACAGCTTTTTCCATGATGCAACTTGCCGCTTTAGCTCAGTTGGTAGAGCAACTGACTTGTAATCAGTAGGTCATCCGTTCGACTCGGATAAGCGGCACCATTTTGCGTCACACAGTTTTGCCCAGATAGCTCAGTCGGTAGAGCAGCGGATTGAAAATCCGCGTGTCCCTGGTTCGATTCCGGGTCTGGGCACCATAAACACAGAAGGCCTGTCTTACGACAGGCCTTTTTGTTTCCCGCCAAACACCACAGAAAAAGCGCCGGACAGAAATAGGCAAAGCAGAGCTTCTTTGCTAAGCTCGGTCGCGTTAAAACAACAAGAAACAGGGAATTTCACCGATGAAACACGTATTAAGTATCCTGGCTGTATCCTTACTGGCTGCCTGCGGTAGCGAATCCACCACTTCTTCAGCAACTGAGCCCAATGCGATTACTATGACTGAAACTGTAAAAACGCCTTTAAGCTATCCGCAAACCGCCAAAGGCGATGTGGTGGATAGCTACTTTGAACAGACTGTTGCCGACCCTTATCGCTGGCTGGAAGATGATCGCAGTGCAGAGACCGAAGCCTGGGTAAAAGCACAGAATAAGGTGACGTTTGGTTACCTTGAGCAGATCCCATACCGGGAGCAGATTAAGCAAAAACTGGCCGCATCGTGGAACTATGAAAAAGTTACGGCACCTTTTAAAGAAGGTAAGTATACCTACTTCTACAAAAACGATGGCTTGCAGAATCAGTATGTGTTGTACCGGCAACTGGATGATGGCAGCAGCGAAGTATTTCTTGACCCGAACACTTTCAGCAGCGACGGTACCACTTCGCTTGCGGAAGTAAGTTTTTCCAAAGATGGTTCAAAGCTGGCGTATTCTATTTCTGAAGGTGGCAGTGACTGGCGCAAAATTATTGTTATCGATGTTGAAACCAAACAGCAACTGGAGCCGGAACTGGTAGATGTGAAGTTCAGTGGCATTAGCTGGTTTGGCAATGAAGGTTTCTATTACTCAAGTTACGACAAACCGGATGGCAGTGAGCTGTCAGCTAAAACGGACCAGCATAAACTGTATTACCACAAGCTTGGTACACCACAAAAGGACGATGCCGTCATTTTTGGCGCGACAGAGCAGCAAAAACACCGCTATGTCGGTGCATCAGTAACAGAAGATGATCACTACCTGCTGATTTCAGCAGCAGTATCAACGTCGGGTAATAAGCTGTTTTTAAAAGACCTGACCAAGCCTGGCAGTGAGCTGGTGACAATTTTAGATCACACCGACTCTGACACCGATTTACTCGATAACGATGGCAGTAAGTTGTATCTGGTCACTAACTTAAATGCACCGAACAAGAAAGTGGTGGCAGTAGATGCCGCTAAACCCCAACCAGAGCATTGGGTTGATGTGATCCCGCAAACAGATAACGTGCTGAGTGTGTCGACTGGGGGTGGCTATATTTTTGCCGAATATATGGTTGACGCCATCGCTAAAGTACAGCAATACGATTACAGCGGTAAGCTGGTGCGTGATGTTACGCTGCCTGGGCTAGGCAGTGTTGGTGGCTTCAGCGGTAAAAAAGAAGACAAGACGCTGTATTACACTTTTACTAACTACACCACTGCGCAAACGATTTACAGCTTTGTACCTGAGTCAGGCAACTCAGATGTTTACAATAAATCCGGTGCTGACTTTGACAGTAATAACTATGTGTCTGAGCAGGTGTTTTACACCTCAAAAGACGGCACCAAGGTGCCCATGTTAATCAGCTATAAAAAAGGTCTGAAACGTGACGGTACTAACCCGACTATTTTATATGGTTATGGTGGCTTTAACGTCAGTCTGACACCTGGTTTTAGTATTCCTAATGCCGTGTGGATGGAAATGGGTGGTGTGTACGCAGTGCCTAACCTGCGCGGTGGCGGTGAGTATGGTAAAGCCTGGCATGATGCCGGTACCCAGCTGAAAAAACAGAACGTGTTTGATGATTTTATCGCTGCTGCCGAGTATCTGCAGGCACAGAGTTATACATCAAAAGACAAGCTGGCTATCCGTGGCGGTTCAAACGGCGGCCTGTTGGTGGGCGCCGTGATGACACAGCGGCCTGAGCTGATGAAAGTGGCTCTGCCTGCGGTAGGGGTAATGGATATGCTGCGCTACCATACTTTTACCGCCGGCGCAGGCTGGGCCTACGACTATGGCACCAGCGAGCAGAGCAAAGAAATGTTTGATTATCTGCGCGGTTACTCACCGGTGCACAATGTTAAAACCGGTGTTACTTATCCGGCAACCATGGTCACAACTGCAGATCACGATGATCGTGTAGTACCGGCGCACTCATTCAAGTTTGCTGCCGAGCTGCAGGATAAAGATACCGGTGCCAACCCACAGCTTATCCGTATTGAAACCAATGCTGGCCACGGTGCCGGCACGCCGGTATCAAAACAGATTGAGCAGATGGCAGATATATTCAGTTTTACGCTGTATAACATGGGTTACCAGCAATTGCCGTAACGCTCTATATACCGGAAAAACCCGCCCGTGTTGGCGGGTTTTTTAATGGCAATACCATGCTGACAGCTGTTGTTATATTGTAAAGCGGCGCACTTCGATTTACACTGCGTGCCCTTTTTTAAAATGTAGCATGCAGTTAGCCGCTGAACACTTGATGGTTCAAAGTGGTCAGACGTAACAGCAACACATAAGCAAAAATAACAGATCAACTCAGGAGCAGGGTAATGGCAAAGAAAGCAGTGATCCTGGTATTAGACAGTTTTGGTATCGGTTATGCGCCGGATGCTGACAAATTCGGCGATGTTGGTGCGAATACCTTTGCCAGCATTGCGCGTGTGTTTCAGCAAAAAAAAGGCCGTCAACTGGCTTTGCCTAACCTCGCCAGCCTGGGGCTGGTAAAAGCAGCCAGGGCTGCGTCCGGCGGTAAACAAGCAGACGTTACCGATGCTGAAAACGTTGTGGGTGCCTATGGTTATGCCAAAGAGCTAAGCAGTGGTAAGGACACGCCAAGTGGGCACTGGGAAATTGCCGGTGTTCCTGTGTTGTTTGATTGGGGATATTTTTCTGATAAAACCGACAGTTTTCCAACAGAGCTGATAAGCGAGCTTTGTCAGCGCACTGGCGTGCCGGGTATTCTGGGCAATTGTCACGCGTCAGGCACTGACATTCTGGTAAAGCTGGGCGATGAGCATGTGCGCACCGGAATGCCAATTTGCTACACCTCGGCAGATAGCGTGTTTCAGGTGGCGGCGCACGAAGAGCACTTTGGCTTACAGCGATTACTGGATTTTTGTCTGGTTGCGCGTGAACTGCTGGATAAGTACAACATAGGCCGAGTTATAGCGCGGCCTTTTACCGGTGATAGCCCGGCAAATTATGCCCGTACCGGCAACCGGCGTGATTACTCGGTGTTACCGCCGGCACCGACAGTACTGGATAAACTTACCCTGGCCGGTGGTACGGTGGTCAGTATTGGTAAGATTGCAGATATTTATGCGCATCAGGGGATCAGCCAGAGCTTAAAAGCGACCGGGCTGGAAGCCCTTGTTGACACGACGCTGACGCAGATGCAAAAGCAGAGTGATAACAGTATCGTTTTTACCAATCTGGTTGATTTCGACCAGAACTTTGGCCATCGGCGCGACCCTATTGGCTATGGTGAAGCGCTGGAGTATTTTGACCAGCGTCTGCCTGAGCTGATGGCGGCCTGTGATGCTGACACCCTATTATTGCTGACGGCAGATCATGGTTGTGACCCTACCTGGCATGGTACTGAGCATACCCGTGAATATATTCCGGTGCTGGCGTATAAACCAGGTATGCAGGCGGCCGATTTAGGCGAGCGTCAGAGCTTTGCTGACATAGGCCAGACGCTGGCGGATTATTTTGGGCTGGACGCAATGGCGTACGGCGATTCGTTTAAAAATAAAATTAACTAAGAGATCTCTATGGCTACTCCGCATATTAATGCGCCAGCGGGCGCTTTTGCTGAAACGGTATTAATGCCTGGCGACCCGTTACGGGCCAAGCATATTGCTGAAACCTTTTTAACCGATGCGGTTTGTGTTAACACCGTGCGGAATATGTTCGGTTATACCGGTACCTATAACGGTAAGCCTGTCAGTGTACTGGGTTCTGGCATGGGTGTGCCGTCTATGTCCATCTATGCTACTGAACTGGTGAAATTTTATGGTGTGAAAAACATCATCCGTATCGGTTCCTGTGGTGGTTTGCCATTGTCTGTAAAAGTACGTGATGTGGTAATAGGTATGGGTGCCAGTACCGACTCAGGGGTGAACCGTAACCGTTTAGCCGGTATGGACTTTGCGGCTATTGCCAGCTTTAACCTGCTGGAAAAAGCCGTTGCGGCAGCACGTGCCAAAGATATCGACGTCAAAGTGGGTAATGTCTTTACCTCTGATCTGTTCTACAACCCGAGCGAAACCTTGTTTGATACGCTGGAGAAATACGGCGTGCTGGCAGTGGAAATGGAAGCTGCTGGCCTGTATGGCGTGGCGGCCGAGTATGGTATCAATGCGCTGGCAATCTTTACCGTCAGTGACCATATCCGCACCGGTGAGGCGTTAAGTGCAGAATTGCGTCAGACCAGTTTCAATGAAATGGTCGAAGTAGCACTGGGTTGTTTATAATTTCCGATTAATCGAATTTGCAGGACAGATGCTATGTCGCTATCAACCAATAAAATGTTTTATGTATCGTGGGAAGCTTTCCATCGTGCAACCAAAGAGCTGGCGCATCAGCTGCTGGGCAAAGAATACAACGCGATAGTTGCGGTAAGCCGCGGCGGTTTGGTACCCGCGGCCATTCTGGCACGCGAGCTGAATATCCGGGTGGTTGACAGTATCTGTGTTGCCAGTTACGAACACGATAAACAGGGTAGTTTGCGTATTCTCAAAGACGCGAGCCTGCAGGACGATAAACAACTGCTGATTGTTGACGATCTGGTCGATACCGGCGAAACCGCTAAAGCCCTGCGTGAGCATTTCCCCAAGGCCTGTTTTGTGACGGTTTATGCTAAACCTCAGGGTAAACCGCTGGTTGATCATTATATTACCGATATAGAACAGGATACCTGGATCCAGCTGCCATGGGATATGGAACTGGCATACAGTAAACCGCTGGCCGACAAGTAACAGACTAATCAGGCCCGCTGTTGCGGGCTTTTTTTTGAGGAACACAAATGAATAAGCATCAGGTTATGCTGGATTTACCTGGCTGGATTGACGAAGTTGTTGACTGGACTAAAAGCTACACCAGTGATGATGAGAAGATGGCCGTGGCGGTAGAGTTATCCCGTCAGAATGTATTGCGCGGCACCGGTGGCCCTTTTGGCAGTGCCATTTTTGATATAGCCAGCGGCAAACTGGTCAGTGTTGGCGTAAACCGCGTGATGCCACTGCATAACTCTACTGCCCATGGTGAAATGATGGCCATCATGCTGGCTGAGCATAAAGTGCAAAGCTTTAGTTTGTCAGCTGATGGGGTGAAACGTGAGTTGTTCACCTCTTGTGAACCCTGTGCCATGTGTCTGGGTGGAACACTGTGGAGCGGGGTAAAACGTTTGGTTTGCGCCGCTACGGCAGAGGATGCCCGCGCGATAGGTTTTGATGAAGGCCCGGTATTTGACAGCAGCTATGCCTATTTGCAGCAAGCCGGGGTCGAGGTTGTGCGCTTAGTGCAGCGCGATGCTGCGAACGATGTACTGCAGCAGTATCTTGGCGGTGGTGGCACCATCTACAACGGTTAAAGCCCGGGCAGGCTGTATCAACGCTGCTGATACAGCTTTTGGGCGACAAACAGGTCTTCAACTTTTTGCCGCGCCCAGGGCGTTTTACGCAAAAACTTTAAACTGCTTTTTACCGAAGGATCCTGTTTAAAGCAGTTGATATCAATCTGGTTTGCCAGCCCAGGCCAGCCAAAGTGGCTTACCAGTGACGTGACAATTTGCTCCAGCGTAAAACCATGCAGCGGATTATTAGCTTGGGTCATATCGATATCCTTAAAATCAGCATAAAAAAATAGCCACCCAAAGGTGGCTATGCTAACAAAATTTTTGCTTACAGGCGCTCTAATACTGCAGCTGTGAAGTCGGTAGTACCGAAGCTGCCGCCTAAATCGCGGGTAGTGCGGTCACCGGTGGCGATGACATCAGCCAGCGCTGAACGGATTTTCTCCGCTTTGTCCTGCATACCCAGATATTCCAGCATTTGGATAGATGCCAGAATAACAGAGCTTGGGTTAGCCAGATTTTTACCGGCAATATCCGGTGCACTGCCATGCACAGCTTCAAAAATCGCACAGTCAGCACCAATGTTTGCGCCCGGTGCCATGCCCAGACCACCGACTAAACCTGCGCATAAATCTGACAATATATCGCCAAACAGGTTAGTGGTAACAATAACGTCAAACTGCTGCGGGTTCATCACCAGTTGCATACAGGCGTTATCAACAATCATTTCCTGCGCTTCGATATCCGGGTAACGGGTAGCAACTTCGCGCGCGGTTTTCAGAAATAAACCCGAGGTTGATTTCAGAATATTGGCTTTATGCACGATGGTCACTTTTTTGCGTTTTTCGCGCCGGGCTGTTTCAAAAGCAAATACCGCAATACGTTCTGCACCTTCGCGGGTAACGATGCTGGTGGCTTCTGCAACTAAACCATCGGCAGACACGACCTGGCCATGCCCTGAGTACATACCTTCGGTATTTTCACGGATGGTGATGATGTCAATATTTTCATAACGGGCTTTGGTGCCTTTGAATGAGATCACCGGGCGCACGTTAGAATACAGGTTGAATTTCTTACGTAAGGTTACGTTAATTGACGTGAAACCTTCACCAACAGGTGTGGTGAGAGGGCCTTTTAACGTGATCTTGTTGCGGGTAATTGCATCTAATGTAGCTTGTGGCAGCAACTCGCCGGTTTTTTCCAGTGCAGTTAAACCGGCATCGACATACTCATATTCAAATTCACAGCCAACTTTATCCAGCACCTGAATGGCGGCTTCAACAATGCTCGGGCCAATGCCATCGCCTTTAATGACAGTAATAGTTTGTTTGCTCATGGGGATCCTTAGCTGTCGTAATTATTCGGGTCGTAGTTATTCGACGTACTTAATCAGACGTACTTGTTTGAAAACGGCCTCTGGCGGGCCTGAAAACGGCGCAGAATATAGCATTTTTCGGCACATTACGCCAGTTTGCTACGAAGCAGGCACAAAAATCTCAGTTATACCCTGTATAACGTATATGAATGTTGTAATAAAACTACAATGACAAAGTCAGTGGGCAGTAACATTCGCTGTTGGCTGCCAGCTGCGCCAGCCAGTTATGCTCATTTGTCACTGCTGCTGGACGTTTTTCAAGCAGCTCAATGTTGTCATTAAGCAGCAGTACTTTACAGCTGTTCCAGGCAAACGAAATCGCCAATGTTCTGTTGTCGGTTAGTGTCGTCATGTTATGCAGCCACTGTGTGACCGGCTGTTGCCAGATTGTCAGTTGATACTGACACAGTAAATCAGATATCAGTGCATGAGTGCTGTCCTGGCGATAAATACTATCGTCAAAAGGGGCTGCACTGCCCAGGCGCTGTGGCGCCAGTGCCGGGCTGCTGTAGTCGTTGTGTCTGAACCAGAGTGGCGCGCACAGGCAAAGTGACACGGCCTGCCAGTAAGCTTCTGAATGCTGTTCGGCACTAAGCAGGGCAAGAGCGTGCGCCATGACTTTACTAAACTGCTGCCATACAGCCTGCGACGGGTGCTTCAATCTCGTCAATTGATAATGCAGCTCAGCTTCGGCCAGGATAAAGGGTATTTGCTGCCTGCCGAGCAGATTCAGCGCCAGATGAAGATTGCTTATTTGTTGTTGTTGCCGGTTTAACTGACTTGCTCTGGCCAGCACCGGGGCTGCCAGCTCTGGCTGTTGTTGCAGATACTGTTCCAGCTGTTTGGTTTCAGCATCGTATAACTCCGTGAAGCGGGAGTCCGCGCTGAAGTTTTCAGTGCTTGGCGCAAGGTCTGAATTATCCAACTGGCCCAGGCGCTGTAGCAGCTGTCTAAGCAAAGCAATTTCATACTCGCTTTTCGTCACCGCGATACGCAGGCCAATCTGCTTTGATAGAGGCAGTGATTGACTGCTCAGATATTCTGCCTGCGTCAGGATCAGGCTCAGAGGGTTTTGCAGCCAGTAAGCAACCTTGCGCTCAGTCGGATAACTACCGGCCAGTATAAACCGCAGGCTGCTGCTTTGCGGGCTTTGCTTTAATATGTGCGCTGCTAACAGTGCGGGGTAGGCTTGCCATCTGGCGCTTCGTGCCTGCTCTGGCATGGCCTGGCACAGTGCGCTGCAAAACCCGGCCCGAACGGCAAGCTGCAGAGCCTTTTCCGGCACTTGATAATGCCTGCATAGCAATAATATGATTTCGATGCGCTGTAATGCTATAGGTATGCCGGTTTCGCTTTGCAGTAACAGCGCACAGTTTTCAGTTAGTGACAAACGTATCGCAGTTAGCTGCATACTCAATTTCAAGGCGGTATCGGGTTCTGAGCGGGTACTCAGATAGCGGCAACTTTGGAGTACCAGCTCCTGATACTGATTGAACGTGGTAACCTTAGTCTGCACTGCCACGCACAGCCTGATACTGCAATACTGCTGACTCGCCTATTGCAATTAACTGTCTGTTTTTAAACAGCAGCGCAGTGCACTCTGCTGTAGTGGTAATGCCATCGGGAGTGTCACGATGTGTACGGTAATACAATACCTGATACAGCGTATTGCCTTGTTGTTTTGCCGCCGTGATATCTGGCGAGCCTAGCCGATCCAGTACCTGTTGCTGGTTAATACCGCTGTTCAGCGTGTATTGACTGATGATTTTATGATTAAACACTTCGCGGTCAGCCCAGGTCATTTGTTCCACATCATCCTGATACCAGAACAGTACCGCCAGAGTTAGCATTACATAAATCAGCACGCCTAAAATGAAGCCGCTGAGTTTGCTGATACGAAAGTGTGAGGTAAGATGCTGAATGTTTGCCTGCATATTTATCCTTCCTGCGGGACAATACGCATTTCCTGCAGGTTTAGCCCCAGCTGAACATCTGTTTTTAATGTCAGGATTTGCATAAAAATCTTAATTTGTTCTTTATGCTGCAGAATTTTTTCGCGCAGTTTTTTGTGACAATCCGGATGCTCCAGCGCATCAGTCAGCGTAGCTCCCAATGCCAGTAAATCGTGTGCGCCTTTCGGACCAATGCCGTTTACGCCGGGAATATTGTTGGTGCTATCGCCAACCAGACTCCAGTACCTTACCAATTGGGTAGTGCTAACGCCAAATTTTTGCTGCACATCTGTTTTATTATGGAATTGACGGGCAAACGCATCATAAATCTGAATATCCTGCTCGAGCAGCGGCAAAAAGCCTTTGTCTGTTGAAACAATAGTCACCTGTTGTCCATGCTGAGCCATTTTTACCGCGACAGAAGCAATAATGTCGTCAGCTTCATATTCAGCTTGCTGAAAACTGTTTATACCGGCGTTTTTCGCAACCTGTTGCAGGTTTTCCAGCGCACCGGCCAGTATTGCCGGCATTGGTTTACGATTCGCTTTATAGTCCTGATACAAGGCTTTGCGCCACAGGCTGTCACGGCCGTCAAACACCAGCAGCGCGTGGCTGGGGGATAATTCCTGCTGCAGTCTGGTCAGCGCCTGACGCAGCATATTTTCTGTATTGCGGACTATCTGTGCTTTTGTGCTTTCGGCAACGTCATCCGGCAAAGGCAGGTACGGCCGTTCCTGCACTGCATATAAACGCCGTATCAGGTTCAAAGCATCAATAAGCAGTAAATGAGCCATCTAACGTACAACCCGATAACACGGAATATACTTACTGCCAGGCAACTTCATCCTGCCCTGATCAACAAAAGCCTGTAACAGCGTGTCCATCATTTGCATCAGTTTTGGTTCACCACTTATCTGGAATGGACCATGTTGGCGTATCGCTTTAATGCCTTCGTCTTTTACGTTACCGGCAACAATGCCGGAAAAGGCACGGCGCAGGTTAGCTGCCAGTGTTGCTTTGTCTTGCTCCAGGTGCAAGTCAAGTGCGGCCATGTTCTGATGATTCGGGACAAAAGGCTGCTGGAATCCGGGTTCAATTTGCAGTGTCCAGTTAAAGTGATAAGCATCTCCTACCGATTTGCGGTAGTGTCTGACCTCTGCTGCGCCAAGTTTGAGCTTACGCGCCACAGCAGGGGCGTCATCAATAATGATTTCGAACAAGTCCAGTGCTTCTTTGCCAAGTGTATTCTCGATAAAGCTGGCAATTTCACGGAAGTAAGCTTCACTCTGTTTCGGTCCGGTCAGAATAACGGGTAGAGTTTGCTGCCGGTTATCCTGATGCAGCATGATACCAAGCAGATATAACAATTCTTCTGCGGTACCGGCACCGCCTGGAAAAACAATAATACCGTGTGCCACCCGGACAAAGGCTTCGAGCCGTTTTTCGATATCAGGCAGTATTACCAGCTCATTAACAATAGGGTTTGGTGGCTCTGCTGCAATGATACCTGGCTCTGTTAGGCCCAGATAGCGGCCACTGCTACGGCGCTGTTTGTTGTGACCTATAGTGGCGCCTTTCATTGGCCCTTTCATGGCCCCCGGGCCGCAGCCGGTACAAATATCCATGCCGCGCAGGCCAAGTTCATAACCTACTTCTTTGGTGTATTTGTATTCGGTTTCATTAATCGAGTGGCCACCCCAGCACACAATCATATTGGGTTCGTTACTGGCATCTATAACACGGGCATTACGCAAAATATCAAATACTGTATGGGTAATGTGTGGGCCCAGGTTTAAATCTAGCCAGCTTTTATTGCTTTGCAGGCGGCTGTGGTAAAACAATATATCTCTTAAAACGGCAAACAAATGCTCATGTATGCCTTTTATTATCTGGCCATCAACAAAAGCGCTTTGCGGCGGGTTGAACAGTTCAATTTTGATACCGCGCTCACGGCTAATCAGGTTGACCGAAAAGTCTTTGTATTGATCGTATATTTCAGCAGAACTGTCAGTGTGGCTGCCGACGTTTAATACAGCAAGACAGCAGTTACGAAACAGTCGGAAGGCCTCTTGCTCGGTGTTTTGCTTTAAATGGTCTACTTCTAATTGTGATAACAGATCCATAGACCCTAGCGGGTTTAGCTGCACATGCATATGTGATCCTTAAATAGTGGTAATACCCGCTATTCGCCGGCGGGTTTTAAAATGACGTTGTCCCGGCCCGATCTCTTCGCTTCATACAAGGCTTCGTCTGCACGGTCAAAAGCACTGCGGCTGGTGTCTTTCGTGACAAACTGTGTCGCGCCAAATGAAATAGTGATTGGAACACTAACATTTTTGAATTTAAACGGGATTTTCCTGATTTTCTCTCTCAAAGCATTCAGTGGTACTTCCAGCTCTACAAGCGATGTTTCAGGAAACAGGATAATAAATTCCTCGCCACCGTAACGGGCGATGAAATCGGTCTCACGCAGGTTTAATTTCAGCGTCTTGGCAATAACTTTGAGTGTTTTATCGCCTGCACTGTGGCCGTAGTTGTCATTGATGCTTTTAAAATGGTCAACGTCAGCCAGTACCACGCAAAGAGGCTTCTTATAACGCTGCCAGCGTTTAATCTCCAACTGGTAACGTTCATCAAAAGCAGCACGGTTCGGGATCTCGGTAAGGGCGTCCTGTAGGCTACGAAAGCTTTGATCTGAAATACGTTTTTTAAAGGTTAACGCTTCGCTTTCCAATTCATGTAACCGCTGCTCCATGTCACCAAGTGTCAGCTGCAGGTTATGCCGCTCTTGCTGTTCCAGTTGATCTTTTTCACGCAGCGAGCTGGTAATTGCAGACAGCTTGTCACTCACCAACATTTTCAACTGTTCAAGTGATGTAGCCCTCTCGCTGGCGGCGCCGAGGTGAACAATCTGTTGTTCAATTTGCTGATTCAGTACCTGCATGCGCTCTTTTAGCGCAGAAGAAGTGCTTAGTGATGAAACAACGGTTTGTTGTACGCTGGACAGCGCATCGTTTAACTTCAGGAGAAAATGTTCTGCTGATTGCCGTTCCCGATTGATACTACTGATAATAATGTTGATCGTTTTAAGGCAGGCTTCCAGCAGGGCGTCTATAGGGAGCTTTTCCAGCAAACTGTGGCGGATCTTATCCATCTCAGCCGCGCTATCTTCGGCAAAGGCCAGTTCGCTCAGCAGGTTTGTCAGCTCGACACTGATCTGGCGGCAAATATGGCTGTAGCGATCATCATCTGCACAGTCGCTGCTTAGCTGTTGCTTAGCTTCCAGTGCGTGCTGGTATAGCCTGGTTAAGTCATTCAGGTGAGGTAAAAATGCATGTACGGTCGCTGAGGGAGTTTCAACTTTGCCCAGCAATTCTCTTAAGTCTCGCCTTAGCTGGTCCGGTAAACCTTTCTGCTTCTGCAGAAGTTTACCCGCTTCTGTCAGGCCGCGCTGCACTTTTTGCACGTCAAGCTGGTGTTTTGCTTCTAATTGCTTCAGGTTTTCGCTGGTACCTTCAATAAAAGGCAGCAATTTCTCCAGATCGGTACCGCGGTTTAATTCGGTGCGTAGTTTCGCCAGCCGGTTATCCAGGTCAACGTCTACGCCTTTGCATGCCAGAGACAATCTGGAAACAAATAATGCCAATATTTTAAATTGCGCTTCATAGGTATCTTCCAGCGCTTTACGGGCTTTGAGGGCATCATTCAGTTGTTGTTTAGTGTCGTCCTGCAAGGGCATCAACCATCAACCATTTAGTTAAATACATGTTTAATCTTAAGTATATCGACTATCGCTGCAAAAGCGATCACTGTTTGTACTCAAATCAGACTTTTGCACAAAAAAAACGGGCCAAAAGGCCCGCTACAGTAGGGAATGTTTTTATTCAGGTTTACTTCTTACACAGATAGTAAGGTAACCATGATTGTTCTTCAGTAGAGGTCAGGTTAAACATAATCAGCATTCCTTGTTGGAACTCACGTCTGATTTTCCCTCAGACGCTGCACATTTAACCAGAAATGCCGCTATTTTGAAAGTTTGTTTGTAATATTTCTTTTTGCAATTCATTTTTTTGCTGCGCAAGTACGCGAATTAATCGCGTTTTGACCTTTTTTGTGTCAGTCAAGGCTTTGTATTTAAGTTTTTCGTGAAAGTTAATGTGTAATATTACAGTTTACTGTCGGCTAAGTCGGATGGCCGGAGGTTTACAAGGTTCACTGGCACGCCATGGGTTTATATCCAGCCCGCCACGACGTGTGTACCGGGCGTAAACGGCTAAAAAAGACGGCTGGCAGCGTAGCCAGATGTCAGTAAAAATACGCTCAACACACTGTTCGTGAAACTCATTGTGGCTGCGAAAGCTGATCAGATAGCGTAGTAGTGCCTCATGATCCAGTGCTTTGCCCCGGTAATGGATATACACGCTGGCCCAATCGGGTTGTGAGGTGATAAGGCAGTTAGATTTCAATAGATGTGAATGCAGACGCTCTTCAGTGACATCCGCATCAGGTTGCAGTTGCAGCAGGCTGGCATCGTACTGGTACTGATTAATTTCAATGTCTAAATCATCAATACAGCGGCCTGGGATCCAGGTTGGTTGAAAGGTAGTAATTTCATTGACGTTATGCAAGCTGACTTTAACCGGCTTACCGGCACAGGCAGATAAATCTTGCTGCAGATGCTTATAGACCTGGCCTAGATCGGTAAACCGACTTTGATTGAAACTGTTCAGATACAGTTTGAAAGATTTAGATTCGATCAGATTGGCAGAATCAAATGGCACAACAAAAGTGGCCAGCGCCACCATAGGTTTGCCTTTGGCGTTTAACCATGACAGTTCATAACCGTGCCAGATATCCTGGCCAACAAAAGGTAAGGCGGTTGCATCCAGGCCGATATCGTCCCGGCCAAGGCTGCGCGGCACGGCTTGTAATAAACTGGCATCATATTTATCGGCGTAGGCGGTGGCTTTCCCCAGGCTGAGCCCGGCAAGCAAATCTGAGTTAAGGCTGGTCATGTCTGTTGGTGTCATCGCTTTGCTTTGGCGTTACAATGGCGCAAGTTTATCATAAAGTCTGATGGAAGATCGCGTGGCGCTAGAGAGCAATTACACCCATTTTGTGCAGCAAGCCTTGAGTTGGTGCAAGCAGAATCAACAATCTTTAATGACCTGGTGCGATCCGGACAGCCCGTCTCCTTGTCAGGTCGGCGCAGTACAGGATAATTCCGTGCAGTGGCAACCTGTTCTGCAACAGCAGCCGGCTGATTATCGTAATGTAGAACAGGCACTGGAGTTAACGCTGCATCCGGACATCAAGCGTTTTTATCAGCTGTACTACGGTGCAGGTTTATCTGCTTTGCATCAGCGCGGTAAGCTGATGCTGCTGATGGTGTGGAACGAAGATGATGTAAAACGGTTACAGGAAAATATTATCGGCCATGTCATTATGAAGCGGCGTCTGAAGCAGCGGGAAACAGTGTTTTTTGCCACAACCGAAGATGACGATATTTTGCTGTCAATATTAAACAGCACGGGTGAGGTGTATCTTGAGCATGTTGGTCAGGAAGTAACAGAAAAGCTCTCTGATAATCTGACCGACTTTATTGCCAGCTTAAAACCATGCAGTTACGACGGGCTTTGACAATCCCAGGCTATATTGCTGACTAAACGGCAAGTGTCGCATTTAAAATCAAATATATCATGCAAAGGTTGGTCTAAACGCCAGCTACCTTTACAGCCTGGGCAGCGTTTGTCGGTTTCAGTTATGCAATTGTCGCTGCTGCCGCTGTACAACGCATAAAACACTGGTGTCAGACTAATACGTTCAAAGCGGCGGGCCAACGCGTGCCCTTGCTGATTCAGCTTGCTGCTGAGCTGCTGCAGGCTGCGTTCTGCACTTTTATGCAACACCCGGTTTTGCTGCATCTGAATTTCATCCAGCGCCTGATACTGTAGTTGCCAGCGGATTAACTGCTCATGATCATCGGCAAGTGCTGAAAACTTGTATAGCGGCACTGGAGCAAAGTGTTCACCACAGCGCAGTGGTGAGCAGGTCTCGCTAAAGCGGCTGTACAAAATATAGTAATCGCTGCTTAGGCACGGATCGGTATGAGATGACATCAAATCCATCCCCAGTATTTGCCATTGTGGGTAAGCCAGGCCTGAGTTGGCCAGCTGCTCAAGTACAGCTTTGCCACGCTGGCTATGATATTGCTGCTGCAGCGCATCTTCTGCCGGTAGTACGACCCTGCTGTTAAATCTGTCCTGCAGCCAGGCTGTAGGAAACTCACGCCCCAGTATCTGGCCATTAAAAATCAGCGCTTCGATATAACGACGGATTGCCGCTTCTGCCTGGTCAAAGTTGGTATCGGCAATGATTTTAAAGCTTAACTCGGCCAGATACACGCTGTTACTCCAACTTGCTGAGCAAGAGGTCAAGTTTGGCCTCGATACGTTGTAGCCGGGCATTAATGTCGTCAGCGTGGGGTTCATTCTGTGGCATATCTGTCTGCTCAGGCAGATCAGACGCATCGTCAGCAAATACCGGGTTATTACGCCAATGCTGGTATGCCGCAAATAGTTGCTGAGGGGGCAGACGTCCGGCAAGGCGCGCCCGGAACAATGCCAGGCTAGGGGTTTTTCCTTCTTGTTGCAACTGCGCTGCAACCTGCTGCAGTAGCATTACCGCGTCGGTCATATTATTTGCCCGTTTGACTAACTATTAGTGGAATTTACCACCGCTGACAGATTAATGATAGCTGCTGTTTTTTAATTCATTGTTTTTAAAGGTTTTAATCGGTGGCATAGTCTTTGCTTTTGTTGGCTGCGGTCAAGTTGATGGCCCTTTAATCATAACAACACAGGAAGATCATTATGTTAGCAAAAGTATTTGTTACGGCGGCTCTGGCAGTAACCTTATCAGGATGTGTAGTAGCAGTAGGTGGCGACCACGACTTCGAGCGTGATGATAGCAGCTGGAAGAAAACGCAGCGCTATAATCAGGAACAAATCAATAAGCTGACATTGCAGATGAGTGCTGAAGATATCCGCACCTTGCTTGGCACGCCGGACTTTACTGAATCGTTTAATAAAGATGGTGAAACAGTGCAGGTCCTGTTTTACCGTACCCATCATCAGAAAAGCGATGGCAAAACGACAAAAGATGAATGCACACCCTTAGTGTTTAAACAAAATCGTTTAACGGGCTGGGGCGATAAAGCTTATCAGTATTTGTAAAAATACATGCCTCAGCAGCAAAGATGCTGCTGAGGCCAGACAATTCAATGCATCAGCGTATTGAGTTCATCAATTACCTCACACCATTCCGCATCCTGTTTCAGTGACTCACGCAGGAAGCTGGCCTGAGCCTGATTCCAGAACGGCGCATCCTGGATAGCGGTGCCGGGGGACAATTTATGTTGGCGGATAAATTGCGCCATCGCTTGCTCGTTATTTTCCAGACCAAGCTGGGCGAAGAGTGTTCTTAACGAGTGTTCTGAGGTATCCATCTGTTCCTCCTTTAATATGTTTCACGGGTTATTTAGCATAGCCAATCCAACTTTGTTTTGCTGCAACTGCCTGCTTGGCAACATCAGACCTTACTGCTATTGTGGATAAAAAAACAACAATATCACCGGGGCCTGTATGTTAGCTGAACTGAATACTATAGCGTTGGATCGGTTAAAAGCCGTGTTACTGAGCGCAGACGAACTAAAGCTGGCTGCATCTTTACTGTATCAGTCTTATTATGATGACCCGTTGTTTATGGAGATTTTCCGCGCTGATAAACCTGACTATGAGCAGCGCTTGAGGGCTGCAATACGTGAGGAACTGAACACGTTCTGGCAGGCAAAACAGCCAATAGTAGGGTTGTTTCAGGGTGAGCAATTATTTGGTGTGGCCTGTGTCATTGAACCAGACTCAGGTATTGGTAGCAGCCGTTTATGGCACTGGCGGTTAAAAATGCTACTGACAGCCGGTTATGTTTCGACCAAACAGTTGCTGGATAAAGAACAGAAAATTCATGCTGCGATGCCAGCACAGCGTTACCACATGCTGGCATTTATTGCTGTTGCTCCAAAGCAACAGCATCTGGGTTTGGGGCATTATTTAATCCATGCTGTTGACTCTATTGTTGATAAAGATGAATCATCAGCTGGTATAGGTGTCTTTGTGACACTGGAGAAGTACAAAGCATTTTTTGCAGACGACAAATATCAGGCGGTCACTGAGCTGGCGTTTAACACGGTAAGCGGTACGCTGATGTTTCGTCAGCGGCAGCAACCCCAAAACTAACAAACAGGGGATGCCAGCATATGAATAAATTCAGCAGTTTTGCCCAGTTTTACCCGTACTACTTAAGCGAACATCGTCATCCGGTCTGCCGGGCATTGCACTACATTGGCAGTGCGCTGGTAATTATTGTGCTGTTATATGCCCTATGGACACAGCAGTGGCGTTGGTTATGGTTGCTGCCACTGATTGGTTACGGTTTTGCCTGGGTTGGGCATTTTGCTTTTGAACACAACCGGCCGGCAACCTTCAAACATCCGTTTTACAGCCTGGCGGCCGACTGGGTTATGCTAAAAGACTTCCTGACCGGCAAGCTCAAACGTAAGTTGGGCGCTAATTAATACGGTATGCTGGCAGATTAAATGCTGCCAGCCGCATCCCGCTCAGTAGCAATTCTGCCTGATAACGGCTTTCGCCATCACCGCTGAAATCGACCTGATAGACGGTAATAAAGCGTAACCGGCCATCAACTTTGCGTATGCTGTGACCGCTGCGGCCGCAGTCAAGCAGTTGTAATTGTTGTTGCTGACACAATTGTCTGGCAATGACAAATGCGCGCTCATCCTGTTTGCGTTGCATCCAGAACAAATAACAAATACTACTGATAAACAGCAGCAGTAACACCGGCCCCATATCATACTCCTTATCGCTATCGGCAGATAATGCTGACTGCCAACGCGCTTTGCAAGGGCTGGCTGCGATCTTCGCTTATGGTAAACTGTTCTCCGAATAACGAGGATGCTATGCCAGATACAATACAGCAGTTGCTGAGCGCACTTGAAGCAGAGCTAAAACAGCTGCAGCTTTGGAGTGCTTCCCCGCCTGATATCCGGGCGCTTGAGAGTACGCTGCCATTTTGCTGCGATACTTTGCCACTGGAACAATGGTTACAATTCATTTTTTTGCCCAGAATGCAGGCCTTAATTGATGCCAGGTTAAATTTACCCGGCAAAATAGGCATCCTGCCAATAGCGGAGGAAGCTTTTAAGCAGCATGGCGAAAGCGCCGCGCCTTTGCTTAGGATTATTGCCCGTATCGACACGCATGTACCGGGGGCGAAATGAGCTCTGCTGCGCCTTTTGTGCTTGATGCGCCGCTTAATATTCTGTATCAGGACCAGCATCTGGTTGCCGTTGATAAACCAAGTGGCATGTTAGTGCACCGCTCGTTTTTAGATAAACATGAAACGGTGTTTGTGATGCAGACACTGCGTGATCAGATTAGTCAGCATGTGTTTCCGGTGCACCGGCTGGACCGCCCGACCTCTGGTGTATTGCTGTTTGCATTATCTGCCGATGTCGCCCGGCTACTCGGTCAGCAGCAGGAAAATCAACTCTGGCGTAAGTACTATCTGGCGGTCGTACGCGGCTTTTTAACGCAAGGAGGAGAGTTGGATTATCCGCTGAAAGAGGAGCTGGATAAAATAGCTGACAAGTTCAGCCGTGATGATAAAGCGCCGCAACACGCTATCAGCCGTTATCAGCCATTGCAGCAGGTTGAGCTGCCAATCCCGGTCAGTAAGTACCCCGCTGCGCGCTACTCTTTAGTGGCGCTGCAACCGCTGACCGGACGCAAACATCAGCTGCGCCGGCATCTGGCTCATCTGCGCCATCCGATTGTCGGTGATACCAGCCATGGGGACGGCAAGCATAACGCGCTGTTTAAACAACACTTTAATTGTCGCCGCCTGATGTTAGTAGCAAAACAGCTGCAATTGCCGCATCCGGTAACCGGCGAACCTTTGTGCCTGTCAGCTGGTCTGAACGGGCTTGAGCCGCTGTTTGCCAACTTTGGCTGGCCAACGGCAGAGGCGTATTATCAGCAGCAGTTTGCTGCGCTTTTTACGGAGAAAACATGACCAAAGTCGCGCTAATTGTCGGTACTGTGTATGGCGCCGCCGAGTATGTTGGCGAACAGGCGCAGGCACTGTTGAAAGAGCTGGGTTATCAGACAATGCTGTTTACTGAGGCAAAGCTTGACGATGTACTTAGTTTTAACGCTGATATCTGGCTGGTCATCAGCTCGACAACGGGGCAGGGCGATATTCCTGATAACTTGCTACCGTTTTATCTTGATGTACAGAATCGCTTTCCGCTGCTTACCGGTAAGCAATTTGCCGTGATTGCCTTAGGTGACAGCAGCTACGATACATTCTGCGGTGCGGGTGAGCAACTGCACGCATTATTGCTGGAAATTCAGGGCACTGAGCTGGCGCCGATGCTGCGCATCGATGCAGGTGAAACGCTGGAGCCTGAAACGATAGCCTTGCCCTGGCTGCAGCAACATTTCACCAAAGCTAACTAGCAATATTTATCCAGTTTATTGTATGCCCTGGCACCCGGTGCTTTAAGTGCCGGGTCATTTTGCATCGCGAGCCGGTCAACCCACATCGCCGTTGCGCCGCATACTGCAATGGGCATAACAAACAGGTTAAATAGCGGAATCATACACGCAACGTTAACGGTAACGCCAAACGCAAAACTGTTGCCGGGTTGATTACGCAGTTGCTGGCGCATAGTACGGAAATCAATCTTATGGTTATCATAAGGGTAATCCACGTATTGAATAGCGAGCAGCCAACTGGTAAACAAAAACCATAAAATGGGGCCGATCACCGGTAAAAATAGAAACAGGATAAAAAGAATAATTGCGCGTGGCAGTGCATACAGAAGCTTCTGCCATTCACGCCCCAGCATCCTGGGCATATCTTTAAAAAAACCGCTGATGCCTGTGTCCGCCGGTGTTTTGCCGGATAAGTGCGCCTCAACTTTCTCACTTAGCAAACCGTTAAAAGGGGCGGCAATAAAATTGGCCACCATGGTAAAGCTATAAGCCAAACCTATGACCAGCGTCATCACACCTAGTGGGATTAATAAATACTCCAGCCAGTGCAGCCAGGAGGGCAGATATTGCTGTACCGCTGCAACCAGCGCATTGACCTGCTGCAGTAAAAAATAAAACGCAAAAGAGAACAACACCAGGTTGATACTTAAGGGCACCAGCACAAAACGTTTCAAACCCTTGGTGTGGATCAAACTTAAGCCACGAAAAAAGTAGTACATTAGTTACCCCGGTAGAAAACTGCTACAACTAAGTGGTCAGTATACGATGAGCCAACGCCGGCTGGTGTTGTCAAAACGGCATTTTTGGTAACAGAATATAACGCCGGTAATACAGTGCTGGCATATGGTGGCAGTTTTTGTGCTAGAATGCGTCCGCTTTTAACCGCGCGAACGCGGATGCGGCGGTAATAATAACTTCAGATAAAGGTGAGATATGGCAATGTTAGGTTCTGCGCTGGTATTTGGCTTAACGACACTGTTTTTACTGGCAGGCTTAACCTGTCTGGTCTCTGCGCTGTTAGTGCCAGCTGAAGTTGGCCCGGAAAAACGTTTCGAAAAGCGCCTCGAATATTCAATGTTTGCTCTGGTTGGATTAGTGGGCTATGGCGTGCTGATGGTGATTGGTTAAGTCTGTAATCTGCAAAGCTATAACAGCAAAAACGGCAGCTTAGCTGCCGTTTTACATTTACCTTTGCGTTGTCAGCAACTATTCCACGCTACGCAGCAGCGCATTAATGCCCACTTTAGCACGGGTTTGCGCGTCCACTTTTTTCACAATGATAGCGGCATATAAACTATGACTGCCGTCTTTAGCCGGGATTGAACCTGGCACTACTACAGCACCGGCTGGTACACGGCCATAGCTTATTTCTCCGGTTTCACGATCATAAATGCGCGTGCTCTGGCTGATATAAACGCCCATAGATAACACAGCACCTTCTTCAACAATAACACCTTCTACTACTTCAGAGCGGGCACCGATAAAGCAGTTGTCTTCAATAATGGTTGGGTTAGCCTGCAGCGGTTCTAGCACGCCACCGATACCGACACCACCTGATAAATGCACGTTTTTACCAATCTGTGCACAACTGCCAACAGTGGCCCAGGTATCGACCATAGTGCCTTCACCAACATAGGCCCCGATGTTGACATATGACGGCATTAATACAACGTTTTTAGCAATATAGCTGCCCCGGCGCACTGCAGCCGGAGGAACCACGCGTACACCGTCAGCACGGAACTGAGCGTCGCTGTAACTGGCGTATTTCATTGGTACTTTATCAAAAAAGCGGTTTTCAGCGCCGTCCATAACCTGATTGTCATTGATGCGGAACGACAGCAATACAGCCTTTTTCAACCATTGATGCACAACCCATTCACCGGCAATCTTTTCTGCTACCCGGGCAGTGCCGTTATCCAGCATGCTAAGCGCTGTTTCTACAGCCTGCTTTATTTCGCTGCTAACGGTAGTCGGGGTAATGTCGGCGCGCTGTTCGAATGCGCTTTCAATGATGCTTTTTAACTCTGACATAATGTGTTAATTGCCTTCTGTTTGCTGTGATAGTTGCTCGATAAGTGCCCGTTTCAGCTCACTTTGCTGCTCTGCAGAAAGGGCCTGATCGTCGCTATTTGAAATCATAAAAAAGTCTTCGGCACGCTCGCCGATGGTGGTGATTTTCGCGGCATGAATGTTAACATCACAGCGCTGAAATACTTCACCGATGTTGGCCAGCAACCCGGGCGTATCCAGCGCAGCGAGTTCAATCATCGTGCGCTTGCTGGTGTTACCCGGCAAAAACACCACTTTAGGTGGTACATTAAACTGGCGCATCTGGCGTGACAGCTTGGTTTTTTGCCGGGACAAGTCGGGTTTACCGGCAATAAATAACTCCAGTGCCCGTTTGATACTTTGCTGGCGTGACGGCGAGTTAACCGCTTCACCGTTTTGTTCAAGAATAACAAAAGTGTCCATCGCATAACCATCTTTGTTGGTCATGATTTGGGCGTCAAAAATGTTCACTTTTTTACTGTCCAGCGCAGCCACCAGCCTGGCGAATAATTTCGGCTGGTCTTTGGTGTAAATAAACACTTGGGTGCCGCCACGAATAGGGGCCTTGCTGATCAGTACCATCGGTTCATTCGGGTTTTTATGCCGCAGGATATGTTCGCAGTGCCAGGCGATTTGCCGCGCGCTGTAACGGGCAAAATAGTCGGCTTTAATCCGGCTCCATAAATGCAGGATTTCGCTTTCACTGAAGGTTTGCTTTAGCAGCAGTGGCATGGCCTCGCTCTGATTCTCACGGATCAGATCGCGCAGGTCCATTGGCTTCTCCAGGCCGCGGCGGAACGCCTTTTGCGTGGCCAGAAACAGTTCACGCAGCAGTGAGCCTTTCCAGTCGTTCCACAGGTTGTCATTGGTAGCACGGATATCGGCCAGTGTCAGGCAGTACAGGTAATTCAGCCGGGTTTCATCCCGCACTTTCTCGGCGAACTCGGCAACCACGGCCGGGTCGTGAATATCGCGTCTTTGGGCTGTAACCGACATCAGCAGGTGATGCTCAACCAGCCAGGCGATTAGCTTACTGTCAAAATCACTGAGTTTGTGTAGTTTGGCAAATTCACGTACATCCATCGCGCCAAGCTCAGAGTGATCGCCGCCACGGCCTTTGGCAATATCATGAAAAATACCGGCCAGATACAGCAATTCAGGTTTTTCCATTTTCCTGACGATATCACTACACAGCGGAAACTCGCTTTCGTGCTCGCTCAGCGTGTATTTGTACAGATTCTTCAGTAAACGGTGGGTATGTTCATCCACCGTGTAAGCATGGAACAGATCGAACTGCATCTGACCGACAATGTTACGCCACTGCGGCAGGTAGGCCGCCAGCACGCCGTAGCGGTGCATCAGGGTAATAGCTTTGTCCATGCCTCTGGGGTGACGGATAATGGCCAGAAATAGCTGACGGCAGGCTTCATAATCCTGTAAATCGCCCATCAAACGGCGCCGTACCTGACGGATTAAACGCATGGTAGAGGAGTGAACGCCGGTGATGTTTGAATTGTTGGCGATGTGCCAGAATAACCGCAACAGGTTATCGCGTCTGGCGAACACGGCATTGTCGCGCGCGACAATTAAATGGCCCTGCAGCTCAAAGTAATCATCCAGAATCAGGGTTTTGACTTTCTCTTTGTGGTTTAAAATGCTGCCGTCAAAGTGCTGAAGCAGCATTTCATTCAGCTCACTGACGCGCTGTACGGTGCGGAAAAAGCGTTTCATCATCCGTTCTACCGAAGCTTTACCGTCGGCACCGAAGCCCAGACGCTCGGCTACGGCTGGCTGATAATCAAACAGAATACGGTTTTCATTGCGGCCAGCTTCCATGTGCAGGGCGAAACGCATCTGCCACAGGTAAGCTTCACATTCCATCAGCTCCTGATATTCATCTTCCGTCAGGTACTGGTAAGCCACCAGTTCACGCATAGTGCGGGTTTGAAAGTGGCGTTTGGCAACCCAGCCAATGGTTTGAATGTCGCGCAGGCCACCCGGGTTAGCTTTTAAATTCGGTTCCAGATTGTAGGCTGTGCCGTGGTACTGGGCATGGCGCTGTTGCTGCTCGTGCCGCTTGGCCTGAAAAAACGCCTGGCTGGTCCAGAAACTGTCTTTGCTGACTTCATGCTGCAACTGCTCAAACAACGGCTTATTGCCGGTGAGCAGGCGCATTTCCAGCAGATTCGTAGCGATGGTGATATCGTCTTTGCCCAGTTTAACCGACTCTTTGACGGTGCGCACGCTGTGGCCAACTTCCAGCCGCAGATCCCACAGCAGCGTAATAAACTGACCTATAGCATCCTGCTGCGCAGCAGATAGCTTGCCTTCAGAGAGGATCAGCAAGTCGATATCAGAGCACGGATGCAGCTCGCCGCGGCCATAACCGCCGACAGCAATCAGGCTTAAATCTTTACTTTTATGTAAGCCAAATTGGTGCCACAGCTGCACCAGTACTTCGTCGATAAAGCGGGCTCTGGCTTTAACCAGTACATTGACCGGATGCTGTGAGAAACTTTTACCTAACCAGTCCTGAAAATCGGCAAAATGCTTTTTATAGCTGTCCAGGCTGTAACTGTCCGGAAGCGCTTTGCTATAGGTTACCGCCTGGCTCATACTGCTACTCCGTAATTATTCTGCGGTTAAAATGCGCTCAATGGTGTCATCGCTGCGCAGCGTTAAAATTTCGCAGCCGGTATCGGTCACCAGAATAGTGTGCTCAAACTGCGCAGACAAACTGCGATCTTTCGTCACTACTGTCCAGCCATCGGCCAACAACTTACTATGGCGGCCACCGGCGTTAATCATCGGCTCTATCGTCAGGCACATGCCGGTTTTCAGCACTTCACCGGTACCGGGTCTGCCATAATGCAGTACCTGTGGGTCTTCGTGGAATACCGCGCCGATGCCGTGGCCACAGTATTCACGTACCACAGAGTAACTGTGTTTTTCGGCATGTTGCTGAATAACATGGCCAATGTCACCGAGGCGCACACCGTTTTTTACTTTTTTCAGGCCCAGGTACATGCATTCCTGCGTTACGCGGATCAAACGCTCTGCCATAATGCTCGGCTTACCTACCACAAACATCTTTGAGGTATCACCGTGGTAGCCATCTTTAATGACAGTAATGTCAATATTAATGATGTCGCCCTCTTTGAGCTTCTTATCGCCCGGTATGCCGTGGCAAATTACCTGATTGACAGAGGTACAGATAGATTTGGGGAAGCCGTGATAATTCAAAGGCGCCGGAATGGCCTGCTGCTCGTTCACAATATAGTCGTGGCAAAGGGTGTTCAGCTCATCGGTGGTGACACCGGCTTTAACATAAGGCTCGATCATTTCCAACACGTCGGCGGCAAGCCGGCCTGCTACGCGCATTTTTTCAATTTCTGCCGGGGTTTTGATGGTTGCTGTCATGCCTGCTCTCTTCGTAATACTTAGCCAATACCTGCAGTGCTTTTAGCCTGCAGTACTGCTGTAAAAATACACATTTGATTGTGTTTGTAAGGTGTCTATGGTATAAAGCGCGCCGCAAATTAGCAAATCGCTTTGCAGTCTATTACAGAACCATTTTGTTCTTAGTTAGACCCAAAGCCTGCTTAATGGGCGTAACGTAAACAAAACACACATGTATCGGCACATATTCCGGGGTGCTTTGCTCTGCACTGAAACACAGTCAGACCAGGGTCGGCATATGGGATACATGGAGGCTTAACCCCTTATACAGGAATTTAAATCATGGCAAAAGTTTCTATGCGCGACATGCTCCAGGCGGGCGTGCACTTCGGTCACCAAACCCGTTACTGGAACCCAAAAATGAAGCCATTCATTTTCGGCGCGCGTAACAAAGTACATATCATCAACCTGGAACAAACTGTTCCTATGATGAACGATGCACTGGCATTCATTCAGCAAGTTGCTGCGAAAAAGGGCAAAATCCTGTTCGTAGGTACTAAGCGTGCTGCCTCTGAAGCTATCAAAGAAGCTGCAATCAAGTCTGATCAGTTCTACGTAAACCACCGCTGGTTAGGTGGTATGCTGACTAACTGGAAAACAGTACGTCAGTCAATCAAGCGTTTAAAAGATCTGGAAGCGCAAAGCCAGGACGGTACTTTCGACAAGCTGACGAAAAAAGAAGCTTTAGACCGTACCCGTGAAATGGATAAGCTGGAAAAGAGCTTAGGCGGTATTAAAGACATGGGCGGCTTGCCAGACGTGCTGTTCGTGATCGACGCTGACCATGAACACATCGCGATCAAAGAAGCTAACAACCTGGGTATTCCGGTTGTATCTATCGTTGATACCAACTCTGATCCAAAAGGCGTTGACTATGTAGTTCCAGGTAACGATGACGCGATCCGCGCTATCCAGTTATACCTGGGTGCTGTAGGTCAGGCTATCCTGGAAGGTCGTGACAAAAACATCGAAGTACAGGCTGAAGCCGAAGCCTTCGTTGAAGCAGAGTAATTTCTCTGTCATTAGCGCAGGCTAAGCTTGCGCTAAACAGTGCAAAATTGCGACAGGGGCCAAGGCCCCTGTTTGTCCAACCAGAATTATTACGAGGAAGCTCCCATGGCTGTAACTGCCGCTTTAGTTAAAGAACTTCGCGAGCGCACTGGCGCTGGCATGATGGATTGTAAAAAAGCATTGGAAGAGACTGCTGGTGATATTGAAGCAGCAATCGATGCCATGCGTAAAAGTGGTCTGGCCAAAGCTGCCAAGAAAGCAGGCCGTATCGCTGCTGAAGGTACTATTATCACTCGCGTTGGTAACGGTATCGGTTTAGCTATCGAATTTAACTGCGAAACTGACTTCGTAGCTCGCGATGCCAGCTTCCTGGCATTCGCTAACGCGGTTGCTGATTTAGCACACGCTAACAAGCTGTTCACTGCAGAAGCTATCTTAGCTGCTGACTTAAATGGTACTTCTGTTGAAGATACCCGTGCAACTTTAGTTGCGAAAATCGGTGAAAACATCAACGTACGTCGCGCTGCAGTAGTTGAAGGTGCTGTTATCGGCCAGTACGTGCACTCAGGCCGTATCGGCGTATTAGCAGTACTGGAAGGCGGTAACGAAGACATCGCTAAAGATGTTGCTATGCACATTGCTGCTAACAACCCAGGTTATGTTAACCCGGAAGACGTTTCTGCTGAAGTGGTAGAGCGTGAGCGCGAAATCCAAATCGATATCGCGGTTAACTCTGGTAAGCCAAAAGAAATCGCTGAAAAGATGGTTGCAGGCCGTATGAGTAAGTTCACTGGCGAAGTGAGCTTAACAGGTCAGCCATTCGTGAAAGACCCGTCTATCACTACCGGTGAATTCCTGAAACAAAACGGCGCGAAAGCTGTTTCTTTCATCCGCTTAGAAGTGGGTGAAGGTATCGAGAAGAAAGAAGAAGACTTCGCTGCAGAAGTAGCTGCACAAATCGCAGCCGCTAAGAAGTAATTTATTCTTCTGCCTGACGGCAAAAAACGCTAGAATAACCGCGGCTTTCAGTCTTACTGACTGAGCCGCGGTTTTTTTATCCGCAACATTCCTAACTTTATCCAGTACTACGAGGATGTCATGAGCACGAACCCAAAACCGACTTACCGCAGAATATTACTAAAACTCAGTGGCGAAGCGCTGATGGGGGAAGAAGGCTTTGGTATTGACCCTAAAGTGCTCGACAGAATGGCGCAGGAAATCAAAGAACTGGTTGAACTGGGTGTGCAGGTGGGTATCGTTATTGGTGGCGGCAATATTTTCCGCGGCGAAGGTTTGGCCAAAGCCGGTATGAACCGTGTAGTCGGCGACCATATGGGCATGC
The DNA here is from genome assembly GCF_020531985.1 of Rheinheimera aquimaris. Classification (GTDB taxonomy): domain Bacteria; phylum Pseudomonadota; class Gammaproteobacteria; order Enterobacterales; family Alteromonadaceae; genus Alishewanella; species Alishewanella aquimaris. The sequence continues at coordinate 486,673 of NZ_JAJAVQ010000004.1, forward strand.
TGGCGACAGTAATGAACGGGTTGGCAATGCGTGACGCTTTGCACCGTGCATACGTTAATGCCCGAATGATGAGCGCTATCCCATTAAACGGTGTGTGTGATAACTACAGCTGGGCTGAGGCCATTAGTTTGTTAAAGTCAGGCCGGGTGGTGATTTTTTCTGCCGGTACCGGTAACCCGTTTTTTACCACCGATTCTGCTGCCTGTTTGCGCGGTATTGAAATTGAAGCAGATGCTGTATTAAAAGCCACTAAAGTAGATGGTGTATTCTCCGCAGACCCGGTAAAAGACCCAACGGCGACATTATATCATCAGTTAACTTACACTGAAGTGCTTGAAAAAGAATTGAAAGTAATGGACCTTGCTGCATTTACGCTGGCGCGGGATCACAATCTGCAGATCCGTGTGTTTAATATGAACACGGCAGGCGCCTTAAAACGCGTGATTATGGGCGAGCAGGAAGGCACAGTAATCGACCACGCAGAAAATTTACAGTAAACTACCTGGCTTGGTACTGCATCTGTAAACAGTTGCAACGAATAAAAAAAGGATACAGATCGTGATTAACGACATTATTAAAGACAGCAAAGTACGGATGGAAAAAAGCGTGGAAGCGCTGAAAGGCCAGTTAACCAAAGTACGTACTGGTCGCGCTCACCCCAGCTTACTTGACGGTATTATGGTGTCTTATTACGGCGCAGATACACCTCTGCGTCAGGTGGGTAACGTATCGATAGAAGATGCCCGTACACTGGCTATCACCGTATTTGATAAGAGCCTTACTGCGGCGGTAGAAAAAGCCATTATGGCATCTGACTTAGGTTTAAACCCAATGTCTGCTGGCACCGTTATCCGTGTGCCACTACCACCGCTGACTGAAGAGCGCCGTAAGAGCCTGGTGAAACTGGTGCGTAATGAGGCTGAAGGTGGACGTGTCGCTGTGCGTAATATCCGTCGCGACGCCAATGCTGATTTAAAAGCACTGCAAAAAGACAAAGAAATCAGTGAAGATGACGAGCGTCGTGCAACAGATGAAATTCAGAAAATCACCGATAGCTTTATCAAACGGATTGATGAAGTATTAGCGGAGAAAGAAAAAGAATTAATGGAAGTGTAAATTACACTGCCATGTTACAGAATTAGCGTCGTGACGCTCGGGCTTTACGGCGCTTTTTTCTATTTGGCATTTTATTTTGCATGGCAAAAAGATTAATCAGAAGTCGTCTGATGAATCTGTGGAAGGACAGAGCACACCTATGACTGCAATGACGCAGCTCGAAGCGCAAAGTTTGCCAAGGCATGTGGCAATTATTATGGATGGCAATGGCCGCTGGGCGCAGCGCCAGGGAAAACCACGGGTTTGGGGCCACAAAAAAGGCGTAGAAGCTGTACGCCGCAGTGTTAGTTTTTGTCGGGAACTGGGTATACAGTCACTGACATTATTTGCTTTTAGCAGTGAAAACTGGCGACGTCCGGAAGATGAAGTATCAACACTGATGCAATTGTTTCTGATGGTGTTGCAAAGTGAAGTAAAAACACTGCACAAACACAACGTTCGGTTGAAAATTATTGGCGATTTATCAGCATTTAGCGATAAATTACGCGCAAGTATTGCTCAGGCAGAACAACTTACAGCTGACAACACTGCGCTGACACTGAATATTGCCGCCAATTATGGTGGGCGCTGGGACATGGTTAATGCCGCCCGGGAGTTGGCAAAGCAAGTTGGCCAGGGCGTGTTGGATGCGCAGCAGATAGATGAGCAGCTATTCGCTAAGCAAGTACAGATGCATGACCAACCTGAACTGGATTTGTTGATCCGTACAGGCGGGGACTTACGCATCAGCAATTTTTTACTGTGGCAGGCGGCTTACGCCGAGCTATGGTTTACAGAAACACTGTGGCCTGATTTTGATCAGCAGGTGTTTTCTGAAGCAATAGCTGCTTTTGTCAACCGTGAGCGGCGTTTCGGCTGTACCGGGGAACAAGTCCGGCAACTGGCGCTGCAAGCTAAAGGATAACGATATTGTTTAAACAACGGGTAATTACTGCGCTGATTCTGGCGCCCCTGGCTCTGATGGCGGTGTTTTATTTACCGCTGGCCGGCTTTGCACTGTTTATTTCCGCCGCATTTTTACTTGGCGCCTGGGAATGGAGTGGCTTGTGTGGTCTTGCCAGCAAGGCTATGCGCTGGGTATATGTCATGCTTACGGCCATTATTTTAGCACTGCTGTACTGGCAATGGCCTGCACCGCTGCATTGGCCGGTAGAGCAAAATGTATTGTTAAGCACGTTACTTTTGGCAGGCATTGGTTGGTGGGTACTGGCGATAGTATTAGTATTAACTTACCCCAAAAGTCAGAAATTATGGGCGGGAAGCGACTGGGGCAAAGCGCTGATGGGGTGGTTAACGTTAGTACCGGCCTGGGTAGCAGTATTGTTTATCCGTTCAACTGATTACGCCGCATCGAATTTTACCGGCGCCTGGCTGATTTTCTGTCTGCTGGCGCTGGTATGGGCAGCAGACATTGGTGGCTATATTGTCGGTAAGCCGTTTGGCAAACATAAACTGCTGCCCAAAGTCAGCCCGGGTAAAACAGTCGAAGGAATGCTAGGTGGTTTGGCACTGGTCGCGATAGTTGTAACTATCGTGGCGTGGCTGCAAGACTGGCCAGCGCAAACCGGTATTTGGTACGTTTCGGCGTTGTTGCTGACAGTATTGTCAGTATTTGGTGATTTAACCGAAAGCATGTTTAAGCGTGTGGCAGGTAAGAAAGACAGTGGCGCTTTTCTCCCTGGCCACGGTGGTATCCTTGACCGTATTGACAGCCTGACGGCTACGGCACCGCTGTTTGCCATTATCGTGGCACTGTATGGCGGCTTTTACTGATGCGTAATGTGGTGATCCTGGGTTCTACCGGGTCTATTGGTGTCAGTACCTTGTCTGTGCTTGCTGCACATCCTGAAGCTTATCAGGTGCTGGCGCTTACCGCGGCCAGCCAGTGTAAAAAGCTATTGCAGCAATGCCTGCAATTCAAACCACGTTATGCCGCTATGCTGGATGTACAGGCAGCAAAGACGCTGGCGACTGAGCTGAAGCTGGCAGGTTGCCCAACTGAAGTATTAACAGGCGTTGACGCCCTGTGCGAATTGGCTGCACACACAGATGCTGACATCGTGATGGCCGCCATTGTTGGTGCTGCAGGTTTATTGCCGACATTAGCGGCGGTTGAACAGGGTAAGACAGTATTACTGGCAAACAAAGAAGCGCTGGTAATGAGCGGTGAGCTGTTCATTAGTAAGGTGTCGCAACATGGGGCAACCTTGCTGCCTATAGACAGTGAGCATAATGCTATTTTCCAATGTCTGCCTGCAGCATTACAGCAACATACCCACAATCAAAAAATCCAACACTTCGGCATCGGTAAACTATTGTTGACCGGCAGTGGCGGGCCTTTTCTGCATACTCCTTTAGCCGAATTTCCGTTTATTACACCGGCCCAGGCGGTTGCACATCCAAACTGGAGTATGGGACATAAAATCTCTGTCGACAGTGCAACCATGATGAATAAAGGCCTAGAATTTATAGAAGCGCGCTGGCTGTTTAACTGTCAGGCCAGTGATATCGAAGTGGTTATTCACCCGCAAAGCATTATTCATTCCATGGTGCAGTACACCGATGGTTCGGTACTGGCGCAGTTAGGCCAGCCGGATATGCGTACTCCGATTGCCCACGCTCTGGCGTTCCCAAAGCGTATTGCCAGCCCGGTTTCCCCGCTTAACTTTAAGCAAATGCGTGATTTTACCTTTACCGAGCCTGAGCCTGAGCGTTACCCCAATCTTTATCTGGCAATGACAGCCTGTGCTGACGGCCAAGGGGCCACGACGGCGTTGAATGCCGCAAATGAGGTTGCTGTGGCAGCTTTTTTAGCTGGCGAGATCCGCTTTACTGACATTGCACGCGTTAATGCGCTGAGTCTTAGCAGATACACTGGCTTCCGTGTCAGCACGCTGGATGATATATTGGCGCTTGATAACGAAGCTAGAGTGCATGCCCAACAACAACTGAGGAAATTGTCCTGATGTCCGGTGCGATCTGGAATTTACTGTCGTTTATAGTCGCGCTGGGTGTGCTGATCACAGTGCATGAGTTCGGCCACTTCTGGGTCGCCCGCAAAAACGGCGTGCTGGTAAAACGTTTTTCTATCGGTTTTGGTAAAGCGTTGCTGCGCTGGCGGGATAAGCAAGGAACAGAATTCGTTATTGCCGCTATTCCACTTGGTGGTTATGTAAGAATGCTGGATGAACGGGTAGATCCGGTGCTGCCACAGTTTAAAGATCTGGCGTTTAACCATAAAACGGTTTGGCAGCGTATGGCTATTATTGCTGCCGGCCCCGCTGCCAATTTCATCTTTGCCGTATTTGCACTCTGGCTGATGTATATGCTCGGGGTACAAACGATGCGCCCGATCATTGCCTCAATTGAGCCGCAATCTATTGCAGCACAGGCTGGCATGACAGCGCAGCAGCAGATCGTGTCTGTGAATCAACATTCTGCAACGGATGCAGGTAGTGTGAATCTGCTGCTGGTAGAGCAAATTGGCAGTGAGAGTATTACAGTAGGCCTGAAAGATGTTGCTACGCTGCAAGAGCATACCGTGATACTGGATACCCGCAACTGGCGTTTTGACCCAGAGAAACAAAGCGTGTTCAGTAGCCTCGGGCTGAATTTGGCCCGGCCACAGGCGTTGACGGAAATTGCAGCAGTTGCACCAGACTCTGCGGCGGAACAAGCCGGTATCCGCGTTGACGATAAAATTCTGCGTATCGATGATGAGCTCATCGATAACTGGACACAAATTCAAACCATAGTCAGCAACTCACCGGAACAGCTACTGAATATAGGGTTGTTGCGTGACGGCACAGAGATTGAGCTGCAGGTAACGCCCGGACGGGTTGAAACGGAGGATGGTTTCTCGCAAGGTATGCTGGGTGTTTCACCGAAAGTCAGTGAGTGGCCTGATGGCGTGTTGTATACCCAGCGCTATGGTGTATTTGATGCTATCGGCGCAGGGCTGGCGCATACCTGGCAGTTGACGCGGCTGAGCTTTTCCATGATAGGCAAGCTGGTCACCGGCGATGTATCCGTCAAACACCTTAGCGGCCCTATTTCGATTGCCCAAGGTGCCGGCACCACAGCCAGTATAGGTTTGGTTGCTTTTTTATCGTTTTTGGCGCTGATAAGTGTTAACTTAGCCGTCATTAATTTGCTGCCATTACCGGTACTGGACGGCGGACATTTAATGTATATGCTGCTGGAACTAATGCGTGGTAAACCTGTCTCTGAAAAGACGCAGGAAATAGGTTTCCGGTTTGGGGCGCTAATCCTGCTGACGTTAATGGGAATTGCGCTGCTCAACGATATTTCTCGATTGTAAATAACTAATCATAAGTAGTTCAAATAATGACAATTAAACGATTAGTAGCTGCGATGTTACTTGCCTCTGCCAGTAGCTCGGTGCTCGCTGAAGAATCTTTTACGGTTCAGGATATTCAGGTAGAAGGCCTGCAACGCGTGGCGCTGGGTGCGGCGTTGAATAATCTGCCCTTTAACGTGGGTGATACCATTACAGAATTTAATCTGTCACGCAGTATCCGTACACTGTATGCTGCGGGTCACTTTGACGATATAAAAGTTTTTCGTGATGGCAATACTGTTATCTATCGGTTGCGTGAACGCCCTACAATCAATGCGATTGAATTTGATGGTAATAAAGACATTAAAGAAGACCAACTGACAGAAAGCTTGTCTGGTAATAAGGTCGAAGTAGGCGAACCTCTGGATAAGACAATACTGAAGAGTATTGAAAATGGCCTGACAGAATTCTATCACGGTGTTGGTAAATATCAGGCGAAGGTAGATATTGAAGTAACATATCTGCCTCGTAACCGGGTAAACCTGAAAATCAAGTTCGAAGAGGGTGATCCAGCCTCAGTTCGTCAGATTAATATCGTTGGTAACAAGCTGTTTTCCGATGAAGAACTACTGCAGGATATCGAATCAAAACAAGACTTGCCCTGGTGGCGCTTTATGTCATCCGACCGTTATCAGAAGCAAACCCTGCAGGGCGATATTGAAAAGATTAACAGCTACTACCTCGACAGAGGGTACTTACGCTTTAAAGTCGACTCTGAACAGGTGTCGGTCAGCCCGGATAAAGAATCGGTATATGTCACACTTAACGTGACTGAAGGCGAAAAATATACCATTAAAGGCGTTAAGTTTGTTGGTGACCTGATTGGCCAGGAAGACTTTATCACCAAAATTATGCCGTTAAAGGAAGGTCAGCTGTATAACGGTGCTTTAGTGACCTACACCGAAGAAAGTATTGCTAAGTTGCTGGCGCGTTTTGGTTATGCTAATTCCAAAGTGCGTACTATCCCGCAAATTAATGATGACACCAAAGAAGTGGAGCTGACGATCAGCGTTGATCCGGGCAAACGTGTATATGTGCGCCGTATTGATATGAAAGGTAACGCCACGACTAAAGATGAAGTATTGCGCCGTGAACTGCGGCAGATGGAAGGTGCCTGGCTGTCTAATGATGCGTTGGAATTATCCAAAAACCGTATTCAGCGTCTGCCATATATGGAAAGCGTAGAGTTTGAAACGCTGCCCGTTGCTGGCGAAGACGACCTGATTGATGTTGCCTTTACGGTAAAAGAACAGCCATCAGGTAGCTTCAATGCCGGTATTTCTTACGGTAACTATATGGGGTTGTCGTTCCAGATTGGCGTGCAGCAAGAGAACTTCTTTGGTACCGGTAACAGCGCCGGCATTAGCCTGAATACTAATAAGTATCAAAAATCTATCAGCATGACGTACACCGATCCTTATTTCACGCTGGATGGTGTCAGCCTGGGTGGCCAGGTATTCTACTCTGATGTTGACTACAGCAGCGCATCTTCTAACCTGGAAGCGTATAACCAGACGCGTTATGGTTTTGGTGCCAACGTAGGTTACCCAATTAATGAATACAACCGTTTAAACTTCGGTGCTAACTACGTCGTTAACAAAATCAACTCGATCAACGAGTACGATCAGCTACGCCACTTCCGGGCAGTCTTGTTGGATGCACAGAATCCGGATGGTGGATACCACTTTACCAACTATGAGTTAACTGCAGGTTGGGTTCGCAGTACACTGAACCGGGGCTTGTTCCCCACAGCTGGCCATTACCTTGGCGCTAGCATTAAAGCCAGTACCCCAAATTCTGATTTACAGTTCTTTAAAACGTCTTTTGAAGCACGTAATTATATTCCGCTGAGCAATGACCATGCCTGGTCATTCCTGTCGAAAATAGAGCTGGGCTACGGTAACGGCTACGGCGATAAAAATGGCTATGATTATACCTTACCGTTTATCGAGAACTACTATGCTGGTGGCCAGAATCTGCGTGGTTTTGAAAGCCGTATAATCGGTCCGCATGCTATTTACCGCTATGCTGACTCAGTACCAGGCTTACCTGGTAGCGGCACAGGTGCAGGTAGTTACCCAAGTGGTCCGGAAAATGACAGCTATCAGGTATCGCAACGCTCGATAGGTGGTAATGCGCTGGCAGTGTTAACATTGGAGCTTATTACACCAACGCCGTTTTTAAGTGACGACTACCGTAACTCAGTACGAACCAGCCTGTTTGTTGATGCGGGTAATGTTTGGGATACAGAGTTTGATATTAATCGCTACAATGGTCTGCGACAAATTCAGACCAGCCAGCAACAACCGCAGCTGATAGATTATTCAGATGCTGGTTTGTTTCGGGCGACAGCTGGTGTATCTTTACAGTGGATTTCGCCTATGGGCCCGCTCACCTTCAGCCTGGCAAAAATCATTAAAAAGCAGGAAGGTGATTTACAAGAGAACTTTAGTTTCAATATTGGTACAACATTCTAGATTAGAAAAAATAGGGAATAAAAGATGTTAAATATGCGTGCAGTAAAATCGGCAATGATTCTGGTTGCAGGTTTATTGATGGCTGGCACTGTTGCCGCTAAAGAAATGAAAATTGCTTATGTTGATGTTCAGGCGGTTGCCGCTAAAATCCCTCAGTCAGCGGCTATGCAGGAAACGATTAAAAACGAGTTTGCCCAGCGTATTGAAGCCGTTGGTAAGCTGGAAAAAGACATCGGTTTCAACATTGAGAAGTTGCGCCGCGATGGCCCGACAATGAGCGAAAAACAGCAAGAAGAGCTGAAAGCTACTGTAAGCAGCCAGCGCCAGCAATATGAGCAGTTGGCACGTCCGTTGGATGAAGAAATCCGTACCCGTCAGGCTGAAGAACGCAATAAAGTGTTGGCGCTGATTAAAGCCGCAATTGATGTAGTGGCTGAGCGTGAAAAGTTCGATATGGTATTAAACTCTGGCGCTGCAGTATATGCCAAGCCTGAATTTGATATCTCTGAAGCAGTTGTTGCTCAGGTAAGCAAAGCAAAATAATGGCACGTTTTATTCTTTCTGAACTGGCTGAGCGCTTAGGCGCTCAGCTGATTGGTGATGCAGATTGCCAAATTACTTCTACTGCGACACTGGAAAATGCTCAATCTGGGCAAATCAGTTTTCTCTCCAACAGTAAATATCGGAAATTTCTCTCAGAAACCGCAGCCTCCGCGGTACTGATTACTCAGGAAGACATTTCTTTTGTAGCCCCGGGTGTGGGGGCGTTGGTAGTTGCCAATCCTTATACGGCTTTCGCTCGTGTTGCGCAGTTGCTGGACAATACACCTGCGGTTGCTTGCGGCATTCATCCTACAGCTGTTGTTGACGACACTGCAGTGCTTGGCGATAACGTTGCCATTGGCGCCAATGCTGTAATATCTGCCGGCGTGCAACTTGGCAACAATGTCCAGGTGGGTGCTGGCTGTTTTATCGGCGAACAGGCCAGTATTGCAGACAATAGCAAAATATGGGCTAACGCCACGGTATATCACCGCGTACGTATTGGTCAGCGCTGTATTGTTCACAGTGGTGCCGTGTTAGGTGCTGATGGCTTTGGCTTTGCCAACGAACGCGGCAGCTGGCTGAAGATCCCGCAAACCGGCACCGTCATTCTGGGCGACGATACTGAGATTGGTGCTAATACGACTATAGATCGTGGTGCGATTGAAGATACCATCATTGGTAATAATGTCATTATTGATAACCAATGCCAGATTGCTCATAACGTAAAAATAGGCGATCATACCGCTATAGCCGGTTGTACTGTTGTTGCGGGCAGTACCAAAATAGGACGCTACTGTATAATAGGTGGCGCAGTGGTTATTAACGGTCATATGGAAATTTGTGACGGTGCCAATATTACTGGCATGGCAATGGTTATGAAGCCGATCACAGAAAAAGGCATATACTCGTCGGGTATTCCTGCTACCACTAATCAAGAGTGGCGTAAAAATACGGCTAAGTTACGACAAATAGATCAACTATATCAGCGGGTTAAGCAACTTGAAAAACAGCTTGCCACTGTGTTACCAGCACAGGATGCTGACCACCAGACAGAGGAATAGCTTTGGCTAACCAACTTAACAGCCTGCAAATCCAGGAAATTATGGCTTTATTGCCACATCGTTATCCATTCTTGTTAATAGACCGGGTGCTGGATTACACGCCAGGTGAAAGCCTGACAGCAATAAAAAATGTCACGGTGAATGAGCCTATTTTTACCGGTCATTTCCCCGGTATGCCCATTTTTCCTGGTGTATTAATTCTGGAAGCGCTGGCACAGGCTACCGGTATTCTGGGTTTTAAAACGGTGACAGAGCGGTCTGAAAACGAATTGTATCTTTTTGCTGCCATTGACGAAGCTCGTTTTAAAAAGCCGGTGTTACCCGGTGACACCATGGTATTGGAAGTGAAGTTTCTGAAAGAGCGCCGCAACATGTGGAAGTTTTACGGCGAAGCAAAAGTTGAAGGCCAGATTGTCTGCTCGGCTGAGCTGATGTGTGCCAGAAGAGAGCTCTAACGTGATCCATCCAACAGCGGTAATTGATGCCAGTGCCAAGCTTGGCAAGAATGTAAAAGTTGGCCCGTTTTGTTATATCGGTCCTAACGTTGTGCTTGGCGATGATTGTGTTCTGGAATCGCATGTGGCGATTAAAGGGCCTAGTACTATTGGTAAAGGCAATCATTTCTTTCAGTTTGCCAGTATCGGTGAAGATTGTCAGGACAAGAAGTATAAAGGTGAGCCAACCGAGCTGATTGTCGGTGATTACAATGTGTTTCGTGAAGGCTGCTCAGTGCACCGTGGTACTATCCAGGATCAGGGTAAAACCATTATTGGCAGCCATAATCTGTTTATGAACACCACCCATATTGCTCATGACTGCGTGATTGGTGATTACACCATCTTCGCCAGTGGTGCTCAGGCTGCCGGGCATGTACATGTAGGCGACTGGGCTATTCTAGGCGGCATGACCGGTGTGCATCAGTTTGTGCATATTGGCGCTCACGCGTTTTGTGGTGGTGGTTCTATCGTATTAAAAGATGTCCCGCCATATCTGATGGTGCACGGTGCCCCTTGCGTGCCTGCCGGTATTAATACCGAGGGCCTGAAACGCCGTGGCTATAGCAGCGAAGCGCTGTTGGAAATACGCCGCGCTTACAAAGAAGTGTACCGCAAAGGGCAGACGGTAGCTGAAGCCCTGGCCGCGCTGGAAGAAAAAGCAGCAGAGGTGCCCGAGCTTAAGCTGTTTACTGACTTCATAGCCAACGCCAGCAGAGGCATAGTGCGCTGATGCCGGCGGATAAACCACTGAAAATAGCCATTATCGCCGGGGAACACTCCGGCGATATTTTAGGTGCCGACCTGATAACCGCACTGAAACTACAACACCCGGATGCAGAGTTTTACGGTATCGGCGGGCCGCGCATGCAGGCTTTGGGTTTTACCGCGTTATTTGACATGGAAGAGCTGGCGGTCATGGGCATTGTTGAAGTGCTCGGCCGCTTGCCACGTTTACTGCAGGTGAAGCGTGAAATCCTGGCGGCATTGTTGTCTGATAAGCCCGATGTCTTTGTTGGTATCGATGCGCCCGATTTTAACCTGGCGGTAGAGCTTAAACTGAAACAGGCCGGGATTAAAACCGTACATTACGTCAGCCCGTCTGTCTGGGCCTGGCGACATAAACGTATTTTTAAAATTGCAGCGGCAACGGATATGGTGTTGTCATTGTTACCGTTTGAGAAAGCCTTTTACGATAAGTATCAGGTACCCTGTACCTTTGTTGGCCATACGATGGCGGACAATATGCCGCTGGATGTCGACAAAGCTAAGGCTAAAGTTGAGCTGGGGCTTGATCCGGCGAGGCCGGTGCTGGCTATTATGCCTGGTAGCCGCACTAACGAAATTAAACTGCTGGCACCGGATTTTCTCCAGGCCGCACTATTGCTGCAACAGCAAATACCAGAGCTGCAGTTTGTAACTAATATGGTTACAGAAACTAAAGCCGGGCAATTCAATGCCATTAAGCAACAGCTGGCACCAGAGCTGGCTGTAACAAGCTTTACCGGCCAGGCGCGTCAGGTGCTGTTGGCGTCTGATGCGACTTTTATTACCTCAGGTACCGCCACTCTGGAAGCTATGTTGGCGAAATGCCTGATGGTCGTGGCGTACCGTACAAACTGGCTGACCTATCAGATAGGTAAACGTCTGGTGAAGCTTTCACATTTTAGTTTGCCTAATTTACTGGCCGGACACGGCATGGTCACAGAGTTATTGCAGCATGAGGTAACACCGCAGGCGCTCAGTTCCGCTATGCTGCCGTTGCTGTCTGCTGACCGGCAGTCGCTGCTGCTTCAATACCGGGACATTCATCAACGCATAAAATGCGACGCCAGCGTAAAGGCAGCGCAGGCTATTTTACAGGTAGTGAACAATGATGTTGTACCAGCGGCCTGACGTCAGGCTAATTTGTGGTGTAGATGAAGTTGGCCGTGGCCCGCTTATCGGTCCTGTGGTGACGGCTGCTGTTATCCTGGATCCAGCCAGACCTGTCGCTGGCCTGACCGATTCAAAAAAACTGTCCGAAAGACGTCGTATTGAACTGGCAGCCCAAATTAAACAGCAAGCGTTGTGTTGGGCTCTGGGCAGGGCAGAACCGGCGGAAATCGATCAGCTTAATATACTGCATGCCACCATGCTGGCTATGCGCCGTGCCGTAGCCGCTTTAACGATTCAACCGGAATGGGTGTTGGTTGACGGTAACCGTACCACAGAATTTGGCCTACCAGCTACGGCTGTTATTAAAGGCGATTTGCTGGTGCCTGAAATCAGTGCGGCCTCTATTTTAGCCAAAGTGGCGCGTGATGAAGAAATGCAGGCTTTACATCTAGAACACCCGCAGTTTGGTTTTGCTGATCACAAAGGTTACCCCACTGCAGCGCATCTGGCTGCTATTGCACAATATGGTGTGTTACCTGAGCACCGGCGCAGTTTTAAACCTGTCAGGCTGGTACTGGAGCAGCAAAGCATATGAGTAGCCCGGCATTTATTCATTTGCGTGTACACAGCGATTTCTCGATGGTGGATGGGGTTGCCAAGGTCAAACCTATCGTTAAAGCTGCGCAAAAGCTGAATATGCCGGCGTTGGCGCTGACAGATCAAATGAACTTTTGCGGTCTGGTACGCTTTTACAGTACAGCGCACGATGCTGGAATTAAGCCCATAGTAGGCGTTGACTGCTATGTGCAGCACCCTTTGTTTGGTAGTGAAAGTAGCCGCATGTTACTGCTGGCGGCAGATAACACAGGTTATCAGAATTTAAGCCAGCTTATTTCTAAAGCTTATCTGCGTGGGCATGTCGACGGTAAACCTCAGATAGAGCATGACTGGCTAGCCGAGTATGCGCAGGGTGTCATTATCCTATCGGCTGGTAAAGACGGCTTACTGGGTAAGGCATTACTGAAAGAAAATCAGCAGTCGGTAAATGAATTAACGGCCTTTTATCAGCAGTATTTTCCGGAGCGTTTTTATCTGGAGCTTATCCGCACTGGTCGCGCCGATGAAGAGCTATACATTCAGAAAGCCGTAACGTTGGCAGAGCAGCATGACTTACCGCTGGTCGCGACCAATGAAGTGGTATTTTTGCAGCCAGAGGATTTTCCGGCGCATGAAATACGCGTTGCCATTCATGATGGTTTTACTCTGGATGACAAGCGTCGGCCGAAAAACTACACCGAGCAGCAATACCTGAAATCCGAGCAGGAAATGCAGCAGCTTTTTGCTGATTTACCAGAAGCGCTGGAAAACTCAGTCGAAATAGCCAAACGCTGTAATGTCACTATTCGTCTCGGTGAATATTTTCTGCCAGCGTTCCCGACTGGCGGCATGACCGATGCTGATTTTTTGGTGATGAAATCGCGCGAAGGTCTGGAAGATCGTTTAGTACAGTTATTCCCGGATGAAACTATACGGCAGCAAAAACGTGTCGAATACGATGAACGCTTGCAGATAGAGCTGGACGTTATCAACCAGATGGGGTTTCCGGGCTACTTCCTGGTGGTGATGGAGTTTATTCAGTGGAGTAAAGACAACGACATTCCGGTTGGCCCGGGGCGGGGTTCGGGCGCCGGCTCGCTGGTGGCATACGCACTTAAAATTACCGATCTGGACCCACTGGAATTCGATCTGCTATTCGAACGTTTTCTGAACCCTGAACGGGTATCAATGCCTGATTTCGACGTCGATTTTTGTATGGACCGGCGTGACGAAGTCATTGATCACGTGGCTGATATGTATGGTCGTGAGGCGGTGTCACAGATCATTACTTTCGGTACCATGGCCGCTAAAGCTGTTATCCGTGATGTTGGTCGGGTATTGGGCCACCCGTATGGTTTTGTCGATCGCATTTCTAAATTGATACCGCCAACGCCAGGCATGACGCTAGAGCAAGCGTTTAAAGAAGAGCCGCGCTTGCCAGAGTTGTACGAGCAGGATCAGGAAGTGAAAGACCTGATCGATATGGCACGTCAGCTGGAAGGTGTAACTCGTAATGCCGGTAAACATGCCGGTGGCGTGGTAATTGCGCCAACCAAAATTACCGATTTCTCTCCGCTGTGTTGCGATGATGAAGGTAACAACCCGGTTACCCAGTTTGATAAAAACGACGTTGAATATGCCGGCCTGGTAAAATTCGACTTCCTGGGCTTACGGACACTGACCATTTTGCAGTGGGCGGTGAATATGGCTAATGCGCGTTTGACGCGTGAAGGCAAGCCGCTGGTTGATATTAACAGCATACCGCTGACCGATAGGAAAAGTTACGACATGCTGATGAAAGCGGATACCACAGCGGTATTCCAGCTGGAATCGCGCGGTATGAAAGATCTTATCCGCCGTCTGCAACCTGACTGTTTTGAAGATATGATTGCTTTGGTAGCGCTGTTCCGGCCAGGCCCGCTGCAATCGGGCATGGTAGATAACTTTATCGACCGTAAACGTGGCCGCGAAGAGATTTCCTACCCTGATGCGACCTGGCAACATGAATCGCTAAAACCGATATTGGAACCGACTTACGGCATTATCCTGTATCAGGAGCAGGTAATGCAGATAGCGCAGGTACTCTCTGGCTACTCGCTTGGTGGTGCTGACTTGTTGCGCCGTGCTATGGGTAAGAAAAAGCCAGAGGAAATGGCCAAACAGCGCGATACCTTCCAACAAGGTGCTGCCAATAATGGCATTGACCCTGATCTGGCAATGAAAATTTTCGATCTGGTGGAAAAATTCGCCGGTTACGGGTTCAATAAATCTCACTCTGCCGCTTATGCATTGGTGTCTTATCAGACATTGTGGATGAAAGCACATTACCCAGCCGAGTTTATGGCGGCAGTAATGTCGGCTGATATGGACAACACCGATAAAATTGTCACCCTGGTTGATGAGTGCGAGCGGATGAAACTCAAACTTATTCCGCCAGATGTTAATGCTGGTGTTTATAAGTTCACAGTGAATGAGCAGGGCCATATTGTCTATGGTATCGGTGCAATAAAAGGCGTGGGTGAAGGCCCGATCGATGCGATTTTAGAAGCGCGGAACAAACACGGCGCTTTTACCGATTTATTCGATTTTTGCGCTAAAGTCGATTTAAAGAAACTGAATCGTCGTGTTATTGAAAAACTGATTTTATCCGGCGCGATGGACAGGTTAGGACCACACCGGGCAGCACTTTCCGCTACGCTGGAAGAGGCAATGAAGGCCGCTGAGCAACATGCCAAAGCTCAGGCGGTAGGGCAGGATGATTTATTCGGCTTACTAAGCCCGGAGCCAGAGCATGCAGCCGCGGCGTTTAAGCAGGTAGAACCCTGGGCAGATGAGGTATGGCTTGAAGGTGAGCGTGAAACCTTGGGGCTGTATTTAACCGGGCATCCGATAAACCGCTATCTCGATGAGATCCCCCGTTATGTTAATTGCCGCCTGGTCGAGCTGCAACCGACCAAAAAAGATCAGAGTGTTACTGTAGCTGGTTTAGTGGTGTCGGTGCGGATAATGATTAACAAAAAGGGCCGGCGCTGGGCGATTGTGACACTGGATGATAAATCAGCCAGGCTGGATGTACGATTTTTCCCCGATTTGCTGGAATCCTTTGAGCAACAGCTGCAAAAAGACCGTATTTTGGTAATAACGGGACAGGTCAGCTTTGATGATTTTAACGGTGGCCTTACAATGACCGGCCGCGATGTCAGCGAGATTACTCAGGTTCGGGAAAAATCTCTGAGATCGTTGAATATCACTGTACAATCGCCGCAAATAGACCACAATTACCTGCAAAGATTGCAGCAGGTGCTGGGTGAGTTTAAAGCAGGTACTGTGCCGGTGAAGCTGCGTTATCAGCGCCAGGAGGGCGAAGTGATGTTGCAATTAGGAACGCAGTGGTGGGTGACACCGGCCGATGCTTTGTTGCACCAGTTAAAACAATTGGCAACAATAGAACTGGAATTTAATTAATTAGGTAGTGACAGTCGATGATGCTGAATTATTTAGAGTTTGAGCAACCTATTGCTGAACTTGAAGCAAAAATAGACGAATTACGTAACGTCAGCCGTAACGGCGATTACGATCTGGGCCTTGAAGAAGAAATAAACAAACTAAAAGAAAAAAGTCTTGGTCTGACTAAAAAAATCTTTGCTGAGCTGGGAGCCTGGCAGGTGGCACAGTTAGCGCGCCATCCGCTTCGGCCTTATACGCTGGATTACATCCGGCATATGTTTACTGATTTTGACGATTTAGCCGGTGATCGCACTTTTGCAAACGATCAGGCCATTGTCGGTGGTACAGCACGGCTGGGTGATATTCCGGTGATGGTAATAGGCCATCAGAAAGGTCGTGATACCCGGGAAAAAATAAAGCGTAATTTTGGTATGCCGCGCCCGGAAGGTTACCGTAAAGCGTTAAGGCTGATGGAAATGGCCGAACGCTTTAAAATGCCGATTATTACCTTTATCGATACGCCGGGTGCTTACCCAGGGATCGGCGCCGAAGAGCGGGGCCAGTCTGAAGCGATTGCCCGCAACCTGAAAGTGATGGCCGGGCTTAAAGTGCCGGTGATCTGTACTGTTATTGGTGAAGGTGGATCCGGCGGTGCTCTGGCAATTGGCGTCGGTGACAAAGTGAATATGCTGCAATACAGTACTTACTCGGTTATTTCACCGGAAGGCTGTGCATCTATTCTATGGAAGAGTGCAGAAAAAGCACCTCTGGCTGCTGATGCGATGGGCATTACGGCTGACAGGATAAAAGAGCTGAAGCTGATTGATGAAGTGTTTCCTGAGCCGTTAGGTGGTGCCCACCGCGCGCCGGAGCAGATGGCACAAACGTTAAAGCAGGCATTGCTGCGTGATCTGCAAAAACTGCAGAAAATGAGTGAGAAAGAATTGTTGGATGTGCGCTATAAGCGTCTGATGTCTTACGGTTACTGCTAAGTTGTGTGACGACATTCTAAGCCAGTGCCTCTGCACTGGCTTTTTGTTTTATGTTAGCCTGAGCTAACTGTAATCTTCTGGCCAACAGAATTAACGCCAAAATGCCTGAACTGAATCCACGTTATATTGTTGATACCGTAGCGATGCGCCCGGATAACCAGCTGGTGCTGGCATTAAGTGGTGGGCTGGATTCTATGGTATTACTGCACTTGCTGGCACAAGCCAGACAACTGCAGCCATTTACGTTGAGCGCAGTTTATGTCCATCATGGGATCAGTCTGCATGCTGATAGCTGGGCAGAATTTTGTGCCGCGCAATGTGCCAGGCTGCAGGTAGCCTTTGCGACGCGTAAAGTGAATATTGCCGGATCGGATAACCTGGAGCATAAAGCGCGCGAAGCGCGCTATCAGGCATTAGCTGAGTTTGTCAGTTCAGATAAACATATGCTGTTAACAGCACATCATAGCGACGACCAGTTGGAGAGCCTTCTGCTGGCGCTAAAACGTGGCTCAGGGCCTGCAGGTCTCAGTGGCATAGCGCAGCAGCGTGGTTTCGCTGCCGGCGTGATGTTAAGGCCGCTGCTTGCATTCAGTCGGCAGGAGCTGGTGCACTACGCCAGGCAGTATCAGCTGCAATGGATTGAAGATGACAGCAATAGCGATATGCGGTTTGACCGCAACTTTATCCGTCACCAACTGACGCCGGTTTTACGTCAGCGCTGGCCGCATTTTGCAAATACCGCGATGCGCAGTATGCAACACGTGGCGAAGTTGCAGCAGCTAGCCGACTATTATACCGATAACGCGCTGCGGCTGTGTCAGCGTGGCAACCGTCTTTTATTATCTGAACTGGTTAAGTTGGTGCCATTGCAACAGGACCTGGTGCTGCGTCGCTGGCTATTGGGCTACGGCCTGAACCCTGAGACACAATGGCTCGACACGCTAAAGCGGGACGTGATAAGCGCACGCGAAGATGCCAGCCCGGTTCTGGTTTTAGCACACTACCAATTGCGCCGTTTCGCTGACGCTTTGTACCTGCTGACAGAGACTGAAGTACAACAACCATCAGAGACCGGGCTGTGGCAATCAGAAGTTACTGTTATGTTGTCTTCAGGTTGTGGTCAATTGGACTTCTCAACTGACTATAAAGAAGGCGCATTGCCAATCGGCGTGAAATCTGGGCAGTGGGTATTTGGTAAGCTTAGTCAGCGGTTTAAACCTGCCGGTTCGACTTTAACTAAACCGCTAAAGCAGTGGTTTAAGTTATGGCAGGTGCCGCCGTGGGAGCGACAGCGGGTGCCGCTGCTGATGGATGACGGTCAAATAATTGCTGTGGCGGGCTACGCCAGCAGCACAGCGCCTGAACACGCCAGTTGCTGGTGCAGCTGGCAGCGTTAGCTTCAGGCTACCCGTACGGTGCTTTTACCCGCTTCTTTTGCAGCATACAGGGCACTGTCGGCTGCCGCAAATAAGTGCTTGCCGTCTTGCTCTGGTTTTAGCAGTGCTAAGCCTGCACTGGCGCTGACATTATGTTGCTGACAGCGGTGGTGCTGATTAATTGCTCTGACCAGACGTCTGGCAACCAGTTCCGCACTGCTGGTATCCTGGCCTGACAGCAGAACTGCAAATTCATCGCCGCCGAAACGGAATAAACTGTCAGTACAGCGCAGCATATCACGCAGCGTATCGGCAACGGCAAGCAGGATCTCATCACCGGCACTATGACCTGCGTTATCGTTGACTTGCTTAAAGTTATCCAGATCAAGCAGAATCAACGCACAACTATCATTATGACGTTTTGCCAGTTGTACGGTTTTATCAAAGCTGTCGTCAAAAAAACGACGGTTGCCCAGGCCTGTTAAGGTATCTTTCAAAGCCATTTGCTGCAGCCGACTGACAACCAATGCATTACGCAAAGCAAACAGCCACTCGCTTTCCAGCAATAACAGCTCACGTTGGATCATCGGCGTAAAAGCGTAGTCGCTTTGGTAAATAAGCTCAGCGAGGCATTGCTGGTTTAGCACCAGCACGCTTTTATACTCAAAATCGGCCGCGCAGGACCCACTGGCAGTAAAGTCTCCTACAGCGGTTTTAACCGTCAGTGATGACAGCGGCAAAACTTTGCCGGTAGCCATCGACACAATATTTAGCTGCTGCTGAATATCTAAAGTGGTTTGTAACTGGCTTACCAGGCTTTGCTCAGTGCATTCCGGCAGCTGCGGCCAGCTTTGTAACTTAGTTACGGCGGCGTAGCTTGGAGCTGTACTTAGAGCGACATCTTGTACTAGCAGGTATTCCATAATCATGGCCCATTATTGCGTTGGCTTTACAAAGCAAATAACAGGCCAATATGTTAATTATTATATTTTTCAGCTAGATATGATTGGTCTGTGCTGGCGCAGTCAAAGCTTTGACTGCCGCGTTATTTTTCCACATCCGACGGTGCAAGAAACTGCAGTATGTTATCCATTTGCGCAATGGCATCGTTGTAACCGAGTTCAATCAGCCTGCGGGTGTATCGCTGCTCAAACAGCAGATAACTGGCAAGACTGGAGTCTGAGTGCTGGCGGATACCGGTCATTCTTAATATGGTCCGCACAGCCAGCGGCAGCGACAAAAAATGCTCACTGGCAATCTGGCCAAAGTTCTGGCTTGGGTTTATCAACAAACTTTGTACTGGTTTTAAATCGGTTTTTACGCCGTGCTCATGCATGGTGCTGATGGTATTGTTGACCCGTTGCATACGTTCCAGATCAGAGTTCAGACTGTCAGTAAACACCGTATCAAGTAAATGGCCTGCTATGGTTGCCAGGTCCGGATGGTGTAGCATGCGTTGATTGGGCTCATTTTTTCGCGGATCAGCCACCCCGATAATCAGAATTTTGTCCGCCCCTAAATGTATGGGAGCACTAAGCGGAGCCAGCTGGTTAACAGAACCATCGCCGAAGTACTGCTGATGAATACGTACCGAGGGAAACACCAGTGGAATAGCGGCAGAGGCCATCAGGTGATGAACGCCAAGCAGAGTGCGCTGGCCACAGCGCTTGGCGCGGCGCCATTCCACCGCACTGTCTGACTGGAAAAAAGTGATCGAGTCGCCATTGTTGTAGCAAGAAGCCGTTACTGACACGCTGGACAGATACCCACCCATGATATTGCGGTCTATGCGCTTTAAATCCAGCACCTTACTCAACATTTGCTGCAGTGGTTTGTTATCAAACAAACTGACGGGTTGTTTATTGGCATAATCGGCCTGAAAAGCGCTGAACATCCCTCGCAGTAACTGCCTGAATACCCTGAAATAGTCGGCATAATACACCTGGCTGGTGCGAAAATTACGCCAGATCCATTCCAGCTTTTTTACACCAAGATGAAAGCAGGACGCATAGCAAGCCATCGCAATGCCGTTCATTGCACCGGCCGAGGTACCGCTGATAATCTGAAAGGGTAATTTACTGCTGCGCGGGAACTGCTGCGCAATCGCTTTTAACACCCCCACCTGATAAGCTGCTCGGGCGCCACCTCCAGTTAACAGCAAAGCCGTTTTGGGGGCGGTGTGATTATTATTTTCAGGCATAACGAAGTTGAACTTTTTCCAGACTACAGGCTCATTGCTAGTATATTGCTGGAATCGTTGCAGAATGCAATGCTTAATCGTATTACCCTACCAGTCCGTTATCGAGGTTGTCATGGCAGAACAGGAACCAAGCAAAAATCAGCAGTTGTACCTATTAGCTATAGCAGGCGTTGTCATTGTAATACTTATTGCACTTTGGTTGATGTTTACAAAGGAGAAGACAGTGGAGCCGCCGGTGAACCTGATGCCGCCGGTGGTCAATGAGCCTGTGCAGCAAGCGCCGGAACCTGAACCGGTAACCGAAGCGGTAGAAACGGCACCTGAAACCGATATCACTGAACCTGTTACAGCAGCAGAGTCGGAGGCAACGGTTGCACCTGAGCCTGCTATTCCGCCACTGGATGACTCAGACGCCGAAGTTCGTCAGCGCTTACTGTCTCTGGACTGGCGTCCGGGGCTTGCCTCATTGTTTGTTACTGAAGACATGCTGCGCAGTTTTGCCGTGCAGGTAGATAATATTGCGCAGGGACAATTGGCGGCAGGAAGTGCTGTATTGCAACCGCTGGAGCAGAAATTTACCGTAGGGGACGGGGCACAGCCGCAACTGGATGAAGCAAGCTTCAAACGCTATCAGCCTTACGTTCAATTGTTAGAGAGCGTCAAACCGGCACAACTTGTTGCGCTGTTTAACCGTTATGAGCCGCTGCTGCAGCAGGCGTATGCGGAGCTGGGCTACCCGGATCAGCTATTTAAAAATAAACTGATAGAAGCGATTGATGAGCTGTTGGCCACACCAGACGTCAATTATCCGCTGGCACTTGAGCGTCCGGCAGTGGTGTACATTTTTGCCGATCCGGCAATAGAGCACTTGCCTCCGGCGCAGAAGCAAATGCTCCGGCTGGGGCCTGATAACCAGAAAAAGATCAAAGCGTTGTTACAGCAATACCGCGCATTACTGACCCAAAACTAACGACTTAACACGCAGCGGCAGAATAACTGTCGCTGCGTGCCCACTTCTGCAGTACTTTTTACGCCAGCCACTAAAAAAGCGCCTATGCTGATAATTGTTATGTAATTATCTGGCAGAGCACTTTATGTTAAACAACTATTCAGTAAAAAGCCGCTTAGCTGTATTGGCTGCGGTGCCTTTAATTGTTCTGGTGATGGTAACACTGGTGGCGTTGCAGGAAATGCGGCAGCTGAACCTCGGTATAAACAGCCTTTATCTGGACCGTGTACAACCACTACAGCAAATTAAGCAAGTATCAGATGCTTACGCCGTAACCATAGTGGATACGTTGCATAAATACCGTAGTAACATCATCAGTGCGAATGACGCCCGTGACAACCTTGCTTTGGCATTAAGCACAGCTGAAACAGCCTGGCGTGATTACAAACAAACTGAACTTACCAGTGAAGAGCAAAAGCTGCTGCAGGACGCTGAGCGGCAGCTCACGCCATTTTTAGCTGCAATACAGCAGTATCAGAGCAGATTAAATGACGGTAGCCTGATGCAGGACAGTGCGGACAAATTCAATAAAGCGTTGTATCAGATGGCAGATCCGCTCAGTGCGGCTTTGGACAAGTTAATCATGTTACAACTGAGCGAAGCCAATAAGTTTCGCCAGCTGGCGCATAATCAATACGAAAGTTTCCAGTGGATTTTCATGCTGGTGTTGTTAGTCGTGTTTGTCTGCCTGGCTTTACTGGGCTGGCTGATTTATCACTCTATCCATCGGCCATTGCATTTATTGCAGCACTGCATTGTCAGCGTTGGTAACGATTTGGACTTACGCAACCGGGCTCAGGTACAGGGTAAAGATGAAATTGCCGCTACCTCAGAGGCGTTGAATACCACACTGCAACGATTGCAGCAGTTTTTTAATGAGCTGGGACAGGCCATTACGCAGTTAGCAGCAGCGTCGGAACAAATGAGCTCTATAAGCGAACAAGTCAGCAACACGGCAATGGAGCAGGAGCAAAAAGCCAACCTGATTGCAACCGCCGTTACACAGATGTCTGCGGCGATCCAGGAGGTTGCATCCAGCGCACTGCGCACCTCAGAAAAGGCAAATGAAGCAGATGGCTTTTCGCAAAGTGGCTATGACAAAGTGATGCAAAACATGCGCTCTATTGAACAGCTTTCACTGACACTAACCGACACCGGTTCTGTCATCAGTAACCTGAACGATGAATCAGGTAAAATTACTCAGGTGCTGGCAGTTATACGCACTATTGCCGAGCAGACAAACTTACTGGCGCTGAATGCCGCTATTGAAGCTGCCCGTGCCGGAGATGCTGGCCGGGGTTTCGCTGTAGTGGCTGATGAAGTGCGTCAGCTGGCCACCAATACACAAAATGCCACTGAGTCGATAAAAGGTATGATTGATAACTTGCAATCTTCTTCCCGCCAGGCCGTCAGCTCTATGGATGAGTCACGCGGTTACGCTGATACCAGTGTCGAAAACGCTAAAGGGGCGGCAACCGTTATTGAACAGATTAAAGACTCTGTCACCAGCATTGTGGATATGAATGTACAAATTTCTACCGCCACTGAGCAGCAAACCATAGTGGCGGAAGACATTAGTAAAAATATCAGTGAATTTACTATCAGCATTGCGGAAGTCACCCACAGCTCAAGGCAGAGTGCACAGGCCAGTGATATGTTGGCGCAACTGGCTGCGAAGCTGCAAAATCAGGCTTCTGCGTTCAAGGTTTAGTGCGCTGTACTCTTGCAACGCAGCCCGCTTTTAAGCATAATGCGCGCCTGCTGATGATTCAGCAGCGCAATGGTAGCCCCATTGGTCCTCTCGCAATACTAGTAGGCGAACCTGGTCAGGTCCGGAAGGAAGCAGCCACAGTTTATGACGTATGTGCCGGGATGTGGCTGGTGGGGTTGCCACCCAAATCCCGTTTTTTTGCAAAATCCTGTTGTACTATGGTTAGCGCCCGTAACACCGTCTCCGTATCAAGCTGATGCTGCTCCAGCAGCATAATTAAATCTACTGCCAGTTTTACATGTTCAGGCGCCTGATCAAGCGCGTTATTCACGGGTTTCCATCCAGAAACTGCCTTGCTCTTGATACCGCCTCGCGCACTTTCATTTGCATTTCGAAGCGTTCGCTTTGTGGCAGATAAAACGCCATGTCTACCTCATAGCGAATATAACGCGGCGGTAGCAGGTTTAATGAAATACAACACAAATCTGCCAGATATTCTGTGTCCTTTTCTTTGTCTAAACCCAGTTCAACAATATGATCCAGCGTCAGTTTTTCATAATAGTTATGGATGTCATCGTCCAGCTTCATATTTACCTCTGTATGGTGTGTGCTCTGGCAAAGCATAATCAGCTTTACGCTAAAAGACCACTGAAAGATTGAGTTAGCCTAACTGACTGCTACAATGCGCGACAGAGCCATTACAGAAGAACAGCAATGCAAAAAAATACGACTCCCTGCTATTACGGCGACTACCTGCAACTGGATAAGCTACTGACTGCACAAGCGCCAGAGAGTGCAAAATATGCTAACGAAGCGCATGACGAAACCCTGTTTATTATTGTGCATCAGGTGTATGAGCTATGGTTTAAGCAAATTCTGCATGAACTAAAAGCTGTGATGCAGGTATTTGCAGCCGAAGAGGTAAAAGACGAGCAGCTAACCGGGATAGTGCACAAGCTAAAACGGATAATTACTATTCAGCAACTGCTTAATCAGCAGATCGGTGTGATGGAAACAATGACACCACAAGACTTTATGTCGTTCCGGGATTACCTGGTACCTGCATCTGGTTTTCAGAGTATACAGTTTAAAATGCTGGAAATCGGTTTAGGGCTGAAAAGTGACTTTCGTATCGATTTTGATAAAAACTCATTTTACAGCCGGCTGAATGAACAGGATCGGATTTTTTTGCAGCAGTTAGAGCATCAGCCCAGCTTATTTGAGCGCATTGAAAAATGGCTGGAGCGGATGCCGTTTCTTGAACTGGAGAACTTCAGCTTCTGGCAGATGTATCAGCAGGCAACCGATGCGATGTTGGCAGAAGATAAAAGCACAGTGCAGGCTATTGAGCAAATAGCCGAGCATGAGCGCGAACTGCAACTGGCAGAAATAGAACGTACCGCTTTAAAGTTTGCGGCTTTACTGGACAAAGACAAATACCTGCAGTTGCAGCAGGATGGTAGTTTCCGTCTCAGTCAACGTGCTATGTTGTCAGCCTTATTTATCAGCTTGTACCAGGAAGAGCCGGTATTTAACCTGCCGTTTCAGCTGCTGACCTGCCTGACTGAAATAGATGAGTTGTTAACAATATGGCGCTATAAACACGCTATGATGGTACAGCGGATGCTTGGAACAAAAATCGGCACTGGTGGTTCGTCAGGACATGATTATTTAAAGCGGACCACTGAGAAAAACCGTATCTTCACTGACCTGTTTAATATGGCAACGTTTTTATTGCCAAAAGCGGATTTACCGGTACTGCCGGCTCAGGTGAAACGGCGGCTAGGTTTCTATTTTGCCGGCGAAGTCTGAGCCACAGAGTGTGAAGGCAGCTTTAAACAGCTGCAGATGTAATTGCACCAGCGCATCAATATTGCGCTGGTAGCCACCACCGATTACAGCGGCAACCGGTATCGATCGTTGGACACAGCTTTGCAGTACCAGATAATCACGCTGAAAAACGGCGGGGGTGCTGATGTTCAACAGCCCCAATTCATCATTTTGATGAATGTCTACGCCAGCATCATAAATGACCAAATCCGGTTTATGCCAGTGTATCAAGGTATGCAGGCTTTGTTGCACGGCTTCCAGATAATGTTGTTCAGTGCAGTCAGGTGGCAGGCCGATGTCCCAGTCTGATGGTTGTTTACGGTACGGGAAATTCTTTTCACAGTGTACTGAAAAACTGATTATCCTGGGTTCGTCTGCCAGCATAGCCGCTGAGCCATCACCCTGATGTACATCCAGATCAACCAGCAATATTTTGTCCAGTCCACGGTGTAGCATAGTTTTTGCCGCCACAACTAAATCATTGAACAGACAAAAACCAGAGCCTTCGGCGTAGAAGGCATGATGATAGCCACCACTCAGATGCAGCGCTATGCCTGTTTCAAGCGCCGCTTGTGCAGTTTGCAAGGTGCCGCCGAGTGAACACAGTGAGCGCTGAAATAATTGCGCTGTCCATGGGAAGCCAATACGCCGCATCGCTTTGGCATCGATACTGCCATCGTACAAGCTGTTAATATAAGAGGGACAATGAAACGCTGCCAGCTCGGCGATACTCAACGGCGTGGATTGGCTAAATGCACCTGCCGGAACGCCTAAATTCAGGAGTTGTTCGTACAAAGTACGGTATTTTTGAATTGGATAACGGTGTTGCTGTGGCAGTATCAGCTCGCTGTAGCAAGGGTGATAAAACATCGCTGGCAACGGGGATAGCATTTGTGTCAGCTCCGCCGTTCCAGATCCTGGATCTGTCGTTCTGTCTCAGATAACGCTTTGCGGCAGCGTCCCAGGCGGGCATGCAGTGCCAGTGTACGTTGCACACTATCAGCTGAGGTATCACGCTCAGCCAGATGGATCATGTCCAGCAGACGCCGCTCAAATTCCTGTATATCACTTAGTTGCTGATACAGTTGCTGGCTGCTGGCGCTGATCTGTGTCAGCACTGCTTTAACTTTAGTGGTTTTACTGCCATTTTTGCGGCGTATTTTGGTATTACGAAAAGCCTGGGTTAAGGCAGCGGTTTGTTCGCTCAGACGCTGAACCAGGCGTAGCCGGCTTGCATCACTAAGTTGCTTGCGGCGTAACGAAACCAGGTTACGCTGCGCTTCGGCGACATAGTCAGCCAGCGCGATTGAACGGCAGCTGAAAAGTGCAGAATCAAACCAGTTCTGTGGTTTACCGCTAGCTGGTGCAGCATCTATCTGCTGCGCCTGTTGCTGCAGGGTTTTCAGCTGCTCTGCCAGTGTTTCAAGTAAGTCCATCAGCTGCTCCAGGCTTGCCAGGCCAAACGCACAGCAATCGCGATTACCACACAAATAAACACCGGGCGGATAAAACGGCTACCAAACCTGATTGCTGAATGGGCGCCAAGCCATGCACCCAGCATCAGGCAGAGCCCCATGGTAATGCCAAGCATAAAGTTAACATGACCCAAAGCGATGAAAGCCACCAGTGAAAAGCCGTTACTGATAAAGTTCATCGTCCTGGCAACGCCGCTGGCGAGTAACAGATTAATACGATACAACGCCATCGTTGATACCATCCAGAACGCACCAGCGCCTGGCCCGGCGATGCCGTCGTAAAGGCCAAGCGTGAGTCCCTGCAAGCGCTGTTTCCAGAACAGTTTATTATTTTGTTCAGGCAACTGCAGTCTGTCGTCTGGCTGCATGCGGTTAAACAGGGTGTAGATAGCGGCGAGCAGGATCAGCAGCGGCAGAATTTTCTCTAATGCCTCTTTGCTTATCATATCAACCAGAAGTGTGCCCAGTATGGCACCGATAGCTGTAAAAATCAGGCTGCGTCGCCAGTAGCGGGGGTTAAACAGGCGCTTGCGGTAATACGTCAATGACGCGGTAAAAGAGCCGAAGGTTGCAGCCAGTTTATTCGTACCCAGTACCACATGTGGTGGTAAGCCAGCTGTTAGCAATGCTGGTACTGTAAGCAGGCCTCCGCCGCCAGCTATTGCGTCGATAAAACCCGCGCTGAAAGCGACGGCGCACAACAACAACCAGATTGATGGCTCTAAAACCAGTTCTGTGGCCAAAATGTCTTCCTGTTAATACTCAATATTACGACGAAACGGTGGCAAAGCGTTCAGCATAGCCGGGCCGTAAGACTTGGTTACCAGCCGGCGATCCAGAATGATAATTCTGCCTTCATCCTGTTCCTGGCGCAGCAGTCTACCACAGGCCTGCACCAGTTTCTTTGCAGTAGCCGGAATAGTTAATTGCACAAAGGCATTACCACCTTTACGGCTTATTGCCTCTGCCAGCGCCTCTTCCAACGGCGAGGTTGGCACCGCGAAGGGTAGCTTGGTGATGACCAGATTGGTCAGCAATTTTCCTGGTAAGTCCAGCCCTTCGGAAAAGCTCTGGGTACCAAATAAGATGCTGCGCTTACCGTGTTTGCAGTTTTCGGCGTGCAATTGCAGTAGCGCCTGCCTGGAAGCTTCGCCCTGAACTAACAGTGAGAAGCCTTTTTTCCTTAGCATTTCTGCAACCTGCTGCATTTGCCAGTAGGATGCAAATAACACCAGGCTACCCTCGTTATCAGGCAGATACTGAGGCAGCAATACTGCCAGCTCGTCAGTGTAGGCTTTCTCTGTTGGCTCAGTATTCATTTTAGGAATAATAATCTGGCCTTTTTCGGCGTAGGCAAATGGCGACGTAACCTGTAGTGTCTTTACACCTTCAAACTGAGTCAGACCTAAGTCGTACCTGATGTACTGAAATGAGTTCAGTGCGGTGAGAGTGGCAGAACATAAAATGACAGCAAAGGCGTCGTTAAACAGTAATTGCTCCAACTTACCGGCGACGCCAAGCGGACAAGCATGGCCGATAATATGTTGTCCTGGTGTTTGCAACGCCACCCAGCGTGCCTGGTGCACACTTTTTTGTTGCTCGACGGCATAAAGCTGCCACAGTGTTTGTTGTTGCTCGATTTTTTGTCGTAAATAACTCAACTCCTGCAGCATAGGCAGACTTTGCCTGACTGAAAGCTGCTGCTCGGGGCCGTTCTCTTGTAGCTGCTGCTGAATTTTGTCCAGTTGCAGCAACGCTTTCTGACTGACCTGTGACAATTGTTCCGCCTGTTGCTGAAACAGTTTGGGCAACGCCGCATCACTGAAGCGATACTCAGTTTTTTCATTGAACCATCGCGGTGTAAACTCCGTCACACATCTTTCAATTGGCTTAAGCAGGCTGTTTAGTTCATTACAACTGTCGTCAAAACGCAACAGCTCTTTCATCACTGTCGCCGGTAAAACGGCAATCAGTTGCTGTACCAGTTTGCCTGCTTTTTCCAGCCAAACACTGTTATGCGTTAACTGTGCCTGCGCGGCGAAATAGTCTCTGGCGATATCGGGCAGGTGATGTGCTTCGTCTATGATGTAAAGTGTCTCATCCGGAGAAGGCAGCACACTGTTACCACTGGCCAGATCCGCCAGTAGCAAAGCATGATTGACTACCAGCACATCGGCATGCTCGATTTCTGCACGGGCCAGATGAAAAGGGCAATTCAGGTGGCGTCTATCATGTTTGTGGCAATGCAATGGGTCGGCAACGATGCGCTGCCACATGTTATCCGACAGTGGTATTGGTAAGGTGTCTCTGTCGCCAAGCCAGAAGCGTTGTTGCCAGTTATCGGACAGTTTCTGCCAATCGACAACATCATCAGATACTGCTGCAAACAGTTCCGGGTGCTTTTGCTGCTGGCGCAAGCGCTCTATGCAAGCATAGCGCTGACGGCCTTTAACCAGACAAAACTCAAATAACAGTTTGCTGTGCTGCTGAAAAAACGGCAGGTCTTTGTTTACCAGTTGTTCCTGCAGTGCAACGGTCGCAGTGGCTATGACCACTTTTTTTTTCTGTGACAGGGCATAGGGAATGGCAGCCAGCATATATGCCAGCGATTTGCCGGTGCCCGTACCGGCTTCAATCAAACCAATGCGCTCATGCCGGTGATAGGTACCTGCCAAAATTTTGGCAATCTCCGCTACCAGTTGATTCTGCCCGGCCCGTGCCTGGTAATGGGGTAGGCTGCTTTTTATCCGGTTATGAATAGCACGGATCTGGCTTTTTAACTGATCGCTAAGCATGTTCAATGTGTATTTTTATACAGTTGTTCGATTGTATACAGAAATTACCAAGCTGGCAAAGCATCACTGTACAGCCCTTTGTAAGGTCATTATCGAATTACCAATCCGCTGGTTAATAAAATCGCTTTCTGTTTATAAATGTTTACAGAAATTATATTGACGAAAAAGGTTTCGCCATTTTCCAGAGGCTGTCGTGAGTCAGTTGAAGACGTTAAATACGCAATTCTCTCAACCTGTGTTAGCTAAGTACTGAGTCTTGGTTAGCGAAATGTAAGTCAAGCCCCTTCGGCCTGAAATATCTGACAGAAAATCGTAATTGATTTCTTAATCTTATTGACCCTACTAAAAAACTGGGCCTATTATGGTGTTCGCTGAACGACCCTTTTTGAGTGTTGAGTGGGTTGTTTTTCGCGATTAGCGGTTTTCAATTAAAACAGAATCACTGGTAAATAGTGATCCAGGGAGAGAACATGTATACAAATAATAAAATCGCCAAGGCTGTGCGCTTAGCGATCGCTTTTGGTGCTGCATCTACACTTACCATGCATTCTGTGGCAGTTAGTGCACAGGAAGAAGCTGCAGCAGAACAGCAAGTTGAGAAAATCCAGATCACCGGTAGCCGGATCAGAAGTGCTAACGCTGTGTCAACGAGCCCCATCGCAACTGTCGGCGAGCTTGAAATTGAACAACAACAACAGCCTGAAATTGAACGTATTTTCCGTAACATGCCTGCGTCGTTACCAGGCGACAACAGCAACGTAAACAACGGTACCGGCGGTGCAGCAACGGTAAACTTACGTGGTTTAGGTTCTAACCGTAACTTAGTGCTGATGAACGGCAAACGGATGGTGCCTTACAACACTGCAGGTAGTGTAGATACCTCGACTATCCCAACTGCAATCATCGACCGTATTGATATCGTAACGGGTGGTGCTTCTGCAGTTTACGGTTCTGACGCAATTTCTGGTGCTATTAACGTTATTCTGAAAAAGAATTTTGAAGGCGTTGAACTGGATGTGTCTCACTCACGCACGGCAGAAGCTGATGCACAGACAAAAAATATTGCCCTGACGCTTGGCGGCAACTTTGATGATGATCGTGGTAACGCGGTATTATCATTCAGCTGGTTAGATCGTGACCCGCTGTTATTAGGCCAGCGCAGCCTGGGTAACTACGGTATCGCAACTGCAAGCGGTGCTAACTACCAGAACTTCGTAGACGGCATTGCTCCGGTTCCACCAGCGGATCCACTGTGTGGCGGCAGCACACCAAACGTTGTTGCGCCAGGCGGCGGTAGCGGCACTACTATCCCAACCCGCGTTGGTGTAGTTGGCGTGCCTGCAGTTGCCGGCCAGTTCCGTGATGACGGTACTTTAGGTATTGGCCCTGCATGTAGTGCCTTTAACTTCAACCCATTCAACTACTATCAGACGCCTGCTAAGCGTTACAGCGCAACAGCAATGGCGCACTATGATCTGAATGATGAACATTCAATCTACGGTACCTTTAACTTTACCAATACCTCTGTTCGCCAGCAGGTTGCACCATCAGGTATTTTCGGTTCCACGTTCTGGATCCCGATGGCTAACCCGTTCCTGTCTGCGCAGGCGCGTAACGCTATTTTAACCGGCTCTAACGCAAATATTGGTGCGCTGAATGGTCCAGGCCTGGAAACATGGCGTGATGTTAACGGCAACGGTGTCGTAGATGAAGCTGACTCATTATTAATGAGCGTTAACCGTCGTACGCCTGAACTGGGTGCGCGTTCTACGTCATTTAATACTGACCAATTCCAGATCGTTGCTGGTATCGAAGGTTTTATCAACGACAGCTGGGCATATGATGTATCAATCCAGCATGGCGAAACAAACCGTGTAAACACTAACGCTGGTTATACTAACGTTGCTAACATCGCTAACGCCTTAAACGCAGTTTCTGAAACAGAATGTTTAACGGGCGGTGCTGGCTGTGTGCCATTAAACGTGTTTGGTGGTTTTGGTACTATCACGCCTGAAATGGCGGCGTATGCGTCTGCAACTGCTTTCTCTACCACTGAATATCAACAGCGCGTGTTCTCAGCGATTATCGATGGTCCATTTGATTCTGTGGTGTCGCCATTTGCTGAATCATCGCTGGCGATGAGCTTTGGTTATGAATACCGTGAAGAAATCGCATTCTTCAACCCTGACGAATGTCTGAAACTTGCTCCTGCAAGCTGTTTAGGCGGTGCGGGTGGTAACTCTTTACCTGTTGGCGGTTCTTTCAAAGTAACTGAACTGTTTGGCGAAGGTAAACTGCCTCTGATTGAAAACGTGGCGATGGCTGACATCGTAGAACTGGAATTTGGTTACCGTCATGCTAACTACGACACTGTTGGCGAGAATGGTAGCTGGAAGTTGGGTCTGGCATGGCGCCCTGTTGACGAGTTATTGGTTCGTGTAATGAAGCAAAAAGCTACACGTGCTCCAAACGTTGGTGAGTTGTATGCACCTTTAACTTCTGGTCTGGAAAATGCTAACCAGGACCCATGTTCAGTTGCTAATGCAGCGAATATCGACGCTACTTTACGTGCCCGTTGTATCGCAACTGGTATGACAGATGCTCAGGTAGGTGCTGTTGATGATATCGTTAGCGGCCAGATCAACGTATTGTCTGGTTCAAACCCGAATGCATTACCTGATGCAGAAACTGCAGACACTCTGACAGCGGGCTTTGTTTGGACACCAGCGTTTGACACCGTTAAACGTGCACAGTTCTCTGTGGACTACTACGATATCGACGTTAGCGGCTATATCGGCGAAAACACTCCACAAGAGATTCTGGATGGCTGTTATGTGTTAGGTAATACTTCACAGTGTGCCCAGATTAACCGTATCGGTGGCGGTTTAACTATCTCTGGTTCAGGTATTCAGGCTTACACTACTAACCTGTCATATCTGCGCACCAGCGGTCTGGAATTCGCGTTTAACTTCGGCTTCGATCTGGATAGCTTCGGTTCAATTGACTTCAGCGGTAACGTTAACAAGTACCTGAAAGTAGAGCAGTTAAGTTCGCCAGTTTCTGAAGTAATTGACTGTAAAGGTTTCTATGGTACTAACTGTGATCCACAGCATGATTTACGTGCAACTCAGCGTACTACCTGGAACTACGAAGATCTGTCAATTTCGTTGTTATGGCGTTACTTAGGCTCAATCGAGCGCGAAACTGCGCAGCAAGCAGCGACGTTTGAACCTTTCCGTCAAATCGGTTCTTACAGCTACTTCGACCTGTTTGCTAACTATCATATCACTGACGGTATCAGTGTTAGCTTAGGTGTAGACAACCTGCTGGACAGAGATGCTCCGGTAGTGGGTGGCGAAGCAGGTTCAACTTCAGTTAACAGTGGTAACACCTTCCCAGGTTACTACGACATGCTGGGTCGTACCTACAGAGCAAGCGTCAGCCTGAAATTCTAAGCTGATTCGTTGCTAATAAAAGCGGCTGGATATCCAGCCGCTTTTTTGTTTCTGCTTCAGGTTTTTTATATTCATAGCTGATTCACTTTCATGTATTTCGAAAAGTTCCGTAAATGTGTTGACCCAGGCAAAAAATTGCGTTTATTATCGAGGCGCGTTAAATCGGAGGTTATCCGATGTAAACGGAGTGCCAACAGAAACTAAAGGTTGGTATCTGTCGAAAAATAGAATCACTACACAGTGATCCAGGGAGAAATACATGTATACGAATAATAAATTAAGCAAAGCTGTGCGCTTAGCTATTGCTTTTGGTGCTGTATCAGCTACTGCTTTTACTGCATCAGTCAACGCAGCTGAAGAAGAAGAAGTTGCTAAAGTTGAGCGCATCGAAGTTACAGGTTCTCGTTTACGTTCTACTGACTTACAAGGCTTTTCACCGGTTCAGGTAATTGATGGCAGCGACATTGATACATCAAGTGTTGCTAACATTCAGGAATTACTGTTAAAGAACCCAGCGTTCGGTGCGCCGGCTATCAGCCGTACTAACTCAAACTTCTCTACATCGAGCGCGGGTGCTTCAACTGTAGATTTACGTAACTTAGGCACAGCCCGTACTTTGGTACTGGTAAATGGCCGCCGTTATGTAACGGGTGTTCCAGGTTCAATGGCAGTTGACTTAAACACCATTCCTGCGCAGTTTATCGAACGTATTGAAATTATGACTGGTGGTGCGTCAGCAGTATACGGTTCTGACGCTGTTGCCGGTGTTGTAAACATTATTCTGAAAAAAGAGTTCGAAGGTATTGAATTCGACGTTCAGTATGGTGAAAGTTCAGAAGGTGACGCTGAAGAAACACAAATCCAGTTTACTACTGGTGTAACCTCTGCCAATGGTAAAGGAAACGTGATGATTCACGGTTCTTATACCGATCAGGGCGCAGTATACTCAAAAGATCGCGCGCGCTCGGCTGTAGATATCGCTTCTACCGGCGCTTATTTTACTGGTTTACCAGAAGATATGTTTGACGTAACGTCACCATATTACTCAAGTTATGCGCCGCAGGGCCGTTTCTTTACCGGCGATACTCAGTACACTTACAATTCAGCTGGCGAGCTGGTTGAGGGCTGGTCGACAAACGGTTCAGATACCCGTGAAGCAAACGGTTTTAACCGTAATGGCGCCCGTACTATTGCAATTCCTACCGAACGTTACCTGTTTGCTGGCCGTGGTAGCTATGAGTTTGCAGATGGTTGGACTTCTTTCATTGAAGGCACCTATGCTTCAAGCCAGACTACAACGCAGTTAGAGCCATTCCCATTTGATACCGAATCGCTGTATCCAAACAGCGGTGGTCAGATGCCAATCGAGTTTGAATCTTTTGTTGCTGATCCTCTGAACCCTGGCTCTTACGTTCGCAACGTAGTTGTTAACCCATTAGTGCCTCAACCGATCGTTGACGCAGCAACTGACACAGATGGCGATGGTTTACGTGATATCTTCTTCTCACGCCGTTTAGCTGATGTAGCTAACCGTGGTAACGTCGCAGACCGTGATACTTTCCGCGTTGTTGGCGGTGTTGAAGGCGAGATTACTGATGGCTGGTATGCAGACGCTTACTTTGGCTACGGCCAGACAAAAGAGTCTCAGGTATCAAGTGGTCAGGTAAACGTATTAAACTTCCGCAGCGCCTTAGAAGTTATTCCTGACGGTCAGGGCGGTTATATGTGCCGTGACGCGACTGCTCGGGCTCAGGGGTGTGTGCCGGCAAACGTATACGGTGCCAATACACTATCTGATGAAGCAGTAACTTATATTGCTGCTCCTGGCTTACTGGCAACTTTCGCTTCTCAAAAATATGCTGGTTTTAACTTGTCTGGCGAAGTGTTTGAACTGCCTGCAGGTATGGTTGGTGTGGCTTTTGGTGGTGAATACCGCGAAGAGTTTTCTCGCAGCGAGTTTGATCCATTACAACAAGCTGGCTTAAACGCCGGTAACGCTATTCCACGTACCGAAGGTGAGTTTGACGTAACCGAATTCTACACAGAGGTTAACGTACCTTTACTGGCAGATATGTTTATGGCTGACCAGTTAAACTTACGCGGTGCAGTGC
The DNA here is from genome assembly GCF_020531985.1 of Rheinheimera aquimaris. GTDB lineage: Bacteria > Pseudomonadota > Gammaproteobacteria > Enterobacterales > Alteromonadaceae > Alishewanella > Alishewanella aquimaris. The sequence continues at coordinate 521,603 of NZ_JAJAVQ010000004.1, forward strand.
GCGCGTCTGACTATTCTACTGTAGGTAGCACCACCAGCTGGAACGTAGCATTAGACTGGGCACCGATTCCTGAACTGCGTTTCCGCGCTATTCGGGCACAGTCAGTACGTGCACCTAACGTAGACGAGCTATACTCGCCACCAAGCCAGACTTTCCCAACTGGTTTAACTGATCCGTGTGTTGGTATTACTAATGCCAGCACTGGTGCGGTAGCAGAAGCTTGTCGTGCCGCTCCAGGTGTACAGGCGAACATCGATGCCAACGGTTCATTTACTCAGAACCAGTCTGATGCGCAGGGTATCAGTGGTTATAACCGTGGTAACCCGAATCTGGACGTTGAAAAAGGTAAATCCTGGACATTAGGTTTCACCTTCTCACCAGAAGGCTTCCTGAGTGATTTCGACTTTAACGTAGATTATTTCGATATTGAAATTGAAGATGCAATCGTAAGTACACCGCGCCAGTTTATTCTGGACCAGTGTTACGGCGGTGGCGATGCTTCACTGTGTGATTTCATCACCCGTCGTCCAACAGCTCAGGGTGCAAACAGTGCAGGTTCACTGGAGTATATCGACTCAGGTGTAACCAACAGCGGTGGTTTTGCTACTGAAGGTATCGACTTTGTTATCACTTACGGCAAAAACCTGGAAGACTTCGATCTGGCTGGCCGGTTTAACGCACGGTTATCTTATACCCGTCTGTTAGATGGTTATTCAATCCCACTGCCAGGCTCTGAGAAAGATGTGTTTGCTGGTGAAGTCGGTGCTGCAGAAGATAAATTCTTCTTAACCATGGGCTATGAAATCGGTGATTTCAGTATCTCTTGGAACACAACCTTTATTGGCCATTCGTACCTGGATGATCAGTTCTTATCTGGCTATGATTTAGCACCTGAGTCTGTAGGTGTTGGTGCTGTGACATACCATGATATCAACCTGTCTTATAAGCCGTCTGATAGCTATGAGCTGTACGTAGGCTTGCAGAACGCGTTTGATAAAGAACCGGCTCCAATCATTACTGGCTTACCTGGTAACAGTACTGGTACCGAAACTGACGCTAGCGTATATGACCCAATTGGTCGTCGTATGTACGCAGGTGTTCGTATGAAGTTCTAATCGAACTGATACTTAAAAAAAGCGGCGTAAGCCGCTTTTTTTATGCCTGCTGCAGACAACAGTTTTGTTCAGCATATTTTACAGCTATATTTTTATCCGCAAACGAAATGGTTTTACGTTAGTAAAGGTCTACTGTGCGGTAACTAACAAACACAACAGGTGGAAAAATGAAAGCAATAAAACATTCAGGTGTAGCAATGGCAGTTGGCGCTTTGGTATTGGGTTCACTGGCAGCAGTTGCGGGCAGTGCTAATGCTAACCCTTTTACGGCTGTGGATCTGGCATCGGGTTACGAAATGGCTGCTGGCGAGGGCAAGTGCGGTGAAGGCAAATGTGGTGAGGATAAAGCTAAAGCCAAAGGAGAAAAAGCCAAAGAAGGTAAGTGTGGTGAAGGCAAATGCGGCGAAGAGAAGATGAAAGCCAAAGCCGAAAAGATGAAAGAAGGTAAATGTGGCGAAGGCAAATGCGGTGAAAGCAAAGGCAAAGAGAAATCTAAAGAAGGCAAGTGCGGCGAAGCTAAATGTGGCGGTAACGTTTAAGCTAGCCGGATAGATAGAGCCTGCAGTTTGCAGGCTTTTGTTTGATGGGGATGTGTATGAGTAAACTGAGCTCACAAGTATTACAGGGGGCGGGGTTGGGGCTGCGCCGTGAAATGCTTGATGACATACTTACAGCTAAGCCTGCCATAATCGATTTTTTTGAAGTGGCGCCAGAGAACTGGATCCCATTTGGTGGCAGCCTGCAGCGAAAATTCAGCCAGTTAACAGAGCAGTATCGCTTTATCTGCCATGGCCTTTCTCTTTCAATTGGCAGCCCTGATCCGCTTGATGTGATATTTATCCGGCAAGTGAAGCAGTTTCTTAAGCAGCACAATATTCGCCTGTACAGTGAACATTTGAGCTATTGCTCTGGTAAAGGGCATTTATATGATTTGATGCCTATTCCTTTTACGCAGGAAGCTGTTCACTATGTTGCTAAACGCATACGTCAGGTTCAGGATATTCTCGAACAGCCATTAATACTGGAAAACGTATCCTATTATGCAGCACCCGGACAGCAAATGTCAGAGCAGGAATTCACGTTGGCGGTATTACAGGAAGCGGATTGCCAGTTGTTGCTTGATGTGAATAATATTTATGTCAATTCAGTCAACCACGGTTATAGCGCGGAGCAGTTTTTACGGGCAATGCCGTCGTCACGCATTGCTTATTATCATATAGCCGGCCACTTTAAAGAGGCAGATGATTTGCTGATTGATACACACGGCGCTGCTGTGGCAGACCCGGTTTGGCAGCTATTGCAAATGGCTTATCAGCAGCATGGTGTTAAGCCGACATTGTTAGAGCGAGACTTTAATATTCCACAGCTGAATGTGTTGTGTGAAGAACTCAGACAAATTAAAGAGTTGCAGGGCGAAACGTCAGAAAATGTTGTATTGAGGGCCTGACCTGATGCACTTTCAGCAAGTTCAGCACGCTTTTGTCGCCGCGGTAAGAGATCCTGAGTTGTCTGTGCCCTCAGGTGTCGACGAGCGGAGAATGGCGGTATACCGCGAATTGTTATTTAACAATGTACAAAGCTTTGTTGCCAGTGCATTTCCGGTATTAAAGTCGTTGTATCAACCAACAGCCTGGCAGGCTTTGGTAAGACAGTTTTTTATGCATTATTCTTGCTCCAGCCCTTATTTTTTGCACATTGCTGAGCATTTCTTACATTATTTGCAGCAGGATTATCAGCTAAGCAGGGACGACCCTGTGTTTATGTTGGAACTGGCACATTACGAGTGGGTAGAGTTGTATTTAGCAACAAAAATCTGTTCTGCGGAGCAGCAACCTATATCGGCAGAGCACGTCGCCTCAGTCGCGCTGCAGCTATCTGAGCTGGCGCTAGTATTGGCTTACCCTTATGAAGTGCACCGGATAAGCATCGAATTTCAGCCTACGTCGGCAGGGGATGCGCAATGTTATCTGTTGTACCGAGACAGCGAAGATGAAGTGAGATTTGTTTTAATTAATCAGCTTACGGCCGCACTGTTACAGCAGCTACAGCAGGCACCAGGTGCTACACTGGAACAGCTGGTACGGCAGCTGCAACCCATGTTGCCGCAGTTTAGTCAGCAACAGTTATGGCAGGGTGCTGTCAGTGTTATGCAGAGCTTTGCCGCAAAAGGCGTGTTGATGTCTTTTCAAGCGGAGTAAAATTCATTACCATAAACGCCCTTAAATCCGCTGATAACAGAAGAGTAGTGCAATGGCAGGCGAAAATTTTAAAGACTCGTTTAACCTGTGGCAGTTTCTGGCCCTGGTAGCAGTGTTTGTGGCTTTACTGTGTTTGGCACCGATAGTGCGTTGGTTTCAGATCCTGACATAAGGCACACGGTAAGAATATGAAGGCCGCCTGAGGGCGGCTTTTTTGTCCCATAAGGGATGCTTAACAAAAGGTTTCTGATATGGATAAGCAGGCATTAGCGCTTGAATTAAAACAGGTCATCAAGAAGGTCGTAGACTATCCCAAACCGGGTATTGTGTTTCGTGACGTCACCAGCCTGATGCAGGATGGCCCAAGTTTCAAAAAGGTTATTGATGCCTTCTGCCAGTATTATGCAGATAAAGGCATTACTAAGATTGTCGGCACAGAATCGCGTGGTTTTATCTTCGGCGCACCGCTGGCTTATGCGATGGGAATATCGTTTGTGCCGGTACGTAAACCCGGGAAACTGCCACGGCAGCGTATCTCTCAAAGCTACCAGCTTGAATACGGCGAAGATGCGTTGGAGCTACATGCAGATGCTATCAGCAGTGGCGACAAAGTATTATTAGTTGATGACTTGCTGGCAACTGGCGGTACCATTGATGCAACGGTCAAACTGGTACGGCAATTAGGTGGTACGGTAAATGATGCGGCTTTTGTGATTGCTCTGCCTGAACTGGGTGGTGTTAAACGGCTGGAGCAAGCCGGATTAAATATCCTTAGTTTGGTTGAGTATAACGGCGAATAAGTTTAGTCTGTCTCTGCATACAACTACTAAGACATCAGCAGCCGTTATGAGTTATCAGGTATTAGCACGCAAGTGGCGTCCGCAGCATTTTGCCCAGTTAGTTGGGCAGGAGCATGTCAAAAATGCCCTTAGCAATGCCCTGAACAATAACCGGCTGCATCACGCCTATCTGTTTACCGGTACCCGCGGTGTTGGTAAAACCACCATAGCGCGTATTTTTGCTAAGAGTTTAAATTGCGAGCAGGGCATAAGTGCTACGCCTTGTGGCCAGTGTAGCGCCTGTGTCGAGATTGACGCGGGTAACTTTGTCGATTTGATGGAAATCGATGCGGCATCGCGGACTAAAGTCGAAGACACACGCGATCTGCTGGATAACGTGCAATATGCCCCCAGCCGTGGCCGCTTTAAAGTGTATCTGATTGACGAAGTGCATATGCTGTCCAAGCACAGCTTTAATGCCTTGCTTAAAACGTTGGAAGAGCCGCCACCGCACGTTAAGTTTTTACTGGCAACAACAGACCCACAGAAATTGCCCATAACGGTACTGTCACGCTGTTTGCAGTTTAACTTGCTGGCGCTTAGCCCTCAGCAAATTGAACAGCATCTGGCGCATGTGCTGGAGCAGGAGCATATTCCTTTTGAAGCGGCAGCATTAACCATGTTGGCGCGCGCAGCTAAAGGCAGTTTGCGCGATTCTCTGAGTTTAACCGATCAGGCCATTGCACAAAGCAATGCAGATATCACAGTAGAAACCACGCGCAACATGCTCGGCTTTTTGGATCAAAGCTGGGCGCAACTGTTGTTGCAGGCGGTTATCGCGCAGGATGCAGCACAGCTGCAAATCCAGCTAGCAGCGTTGGTACAGCAACACAGCCATTTCAGTCAGGTGCTGGACGATATGCTGGCGCTGCTGCATTTAACGGCATTAAGTCAGTTTAGCCAAAGTGCTGCAGCTTTTTCTGCACAGCAAGATTATGTAATGCAACTTGCAGAAAAACTGGCTCCGGCACAGGTGCAACTTTACTATCAATTATTAATAAGCGGTAAGAAAGAACTGCCGTATGCACCAGACCCGTTAACGGGACTGGAAATGGCGTTGTTACGGGCAATGGCGTTTACGCCAGAGACGCAGCAGAAGGTTGCCCATTCAGCCGCAAAAGTGCCCGTCGCTCCGGCAGAAGTGGCGTTACAGTCTGCTGCTGATACTGCAGTAAAAACCGCAAGCCCTGAAAATACCCACACGCCGGCCAGCGAAAGTCCGGCCAATAGCTCAACGTCAGCTGCTGTCGCGCAGTCAGTGCAGGCTGAGGCAAAAGCAGAGAATGTCGAGGGGATCGATCCGGTTACTGCCCGTATTATGGCACGACGTGGTGTTCAGATAACCGCAGCTTCACCGGCAAAAAAGTCTGAGCGCCAGCAGGCGCTGACAGACGCCACCAACATAAGTCAGGCCACAGCTGTGACTGCTGGTTTGCAAGAAACAGTGACACAGGCGAAAGAAGCACAGTACGCTGCAGCACCAGCACCAGCACCAGCACCAGCACCAGCACCAGCACCAGCACCAGCACCAGCACCAGCACCAGAGCTTCCCGCTCTTGCAAAGCCGCAGACAGTTGAGGTCGTGCCGACAGAGCTCAGCACACCGAGTTATGATCAGGATAGTTATCCGGCGGATGACGTTGACATGCCAGAGTACGATATGGCGGCAACAGACGGCTTGTGGCAGCAGTATGAGCAGGAGATGCAATACACTGACACGTCACAACAGGCTCCGCTTGAGCAGTTTGATGGCAGCATTAACGAACAAAACTTTTCTGTCCGGCATGCTGCGCAGGTTGATGCCTGGGCGGCCCGGGTTGAGACGCTGGATACCGGCGGTTTAAGCCGGCTGTTTCTGTTAAATGCCGCTATGCAGCTAAGCGGCAATGTACTGAACCTGACGGTGGCCCAGAGCCAGCAGCACCTTGATAGCACGGCATTCAGAACTAAATTACAACAGGTGCTGCAGCAAAGTTTTAATCAGCCGCTTGAGATAAATATTAGTTATCAACCTGAAGTACCGGATAGTCCGTTGTCTATTCAGCAGAAAATTGTGCAGGAACGCTTGGTTTATGTCAGCCGCCTGTTGCAGCAGGATGAAAAAGTACTGCAGTTACAACAAATGTTTGATGCGCAACTGCTGACTGACACCATCACAGTGAATTGATGTGCTAATTCGCACAACTTGTAATTTGGCGACGAAGTTATTATCTTGTCGCCGTTAAAGTGCAGCACAGTAGTGCTGTCAGGCAAACTTAATTTTACAGCAGGTATAGAGCTATGTTTAAAGGCGGTATGGGCAATATCATGAAGCAGGCGCAAGCCATGCAGGAAAAAATGCAGAAAGTACAGGCCGAAATCGCCGCTATGGAAGTAACAGGTGAAGCTGGTGCGGGTCTGGTTAAGGTGACGATGCTGGGGAACCACAATGTGCGCCGTGTCAGCATTGATGATAGCCTGATGCAGGATGATAAAGACATGCTGGAAGATTTAATAGCAGCGGCAATCAATGACGCTGTGCGTCGCGTGGATGAGAGCAGCAAAGAAAGGATGGCGGCAGTGACGGGCGGCTTGCAGTTGCCTCCTGGTATGAAAATGCCATTCTGATGAGCCGTTTTACGCCACTGTTACAACAACTGATCGATGCCCTGCGTGTTTTACCCGGCGTGGGGCCAAAGTCAGCCCAGCGTATGGCATTTGCGTTGCTTGAGCGTAACCGCGAAGGTGGTTTGCAGCTTGGCGCTGCGCTTAATGCTGCTATGACTAAAGTTGGCCATTGTCAGCAGTGTCGTACGTTCAGTGAAACAGACCTGTGTTCTATTTGCGCAGACCCTGCCAGGGCAGAAGATGGTATTATCTGCGTGGTTGGTTCAGCTGCAGATCAGCTGGCTATAGAGCAAACCGGTCAGTTCAGTGGCCGCTATTTTGTATTACAAGGCTATTTGTCGCCACTCGATGGTATAGGCCCGCAGGATTTGGGCCTGGACAAATTGCAGCAATTATTTGCAGACAACAAGGTGCAGGAACTGATCCTGGCAACCAACCCCACGGTGGAAGGTGATGCCACAGCCTTTTATATTGCCGAGCTTTGTCACCGGCAAAATGTAAAAGTATCGCGCATAGCTCAGGGCATTCCGGTAGGTGGTGAGCTTGAATTTGTCGATGGCACCACACTGTCGCATGCTTTTAGTGGCCGCAAAGCGTTTTAAACTGTTAAAACCCTGCTTGAAATCCGGTTAATTCTCCCCATATTAGTTGTCAGTGTTCGGCTGCATGATGCAGCCTGATGTAAAACAGTCAAACTTTGATGTTCGAGGATTAGCACAATGAGTGATACTACAGCCACTTCAGCCGGCCAGAAACAAACACACGGCTTTCAGGCCGAAGTGAAACAGCTGCTGCAGCTGATGATCCATTCACTGTATTCCAATAAAGAAATTTTCCTGCGCGAGCTGGTATCGAATGCCTCTGACGCTGCAGACAAATTGCGCTTTCTGGCGCTGTCTGACGGCAGCTTGTACGGCGATGATGGCGAGCTGCGCGTACGTATAAGCCTGGATGAAAAAGCCCGTACGTTAACGGTTAGCGATAACGGTATTGGTATGACCCAGGATGAAGTTATCAGCCACCTGGGCACCATTGCAAAATCAGGTACCAAAGAGTTCTTCTCACAATTGTCTGGCGACCAAAGCAAAGACTCTAAATTAATTGGTCAGTTTGGTGTGGGTTTTTACTCTGCCTTTATTGTGGCTGATAAAGTAACGGTGCGCACCCGCAAAGCCGGCGCCGCGGCGAATGAAGCGATTGAATGGGAATCTGCCGGTGAGGGCGATTACAGCATTACGCCTATCAGTAAAGATAGCCGTGGTACAGACATAGTGCTGCACCTGCGTGAAGGTGAAGACGAGTTTTTAAGCCGCTGGAAAGTAGAAAGTATCGTTACCAAATATTCTGACCATATCAGTATTCCGGTAGAGCTTTGGCAGGAAGAGCAGCCTGAACGTGATGGCGCCGATGGTGAGAAAATTGCTGCTGTGCCTGGCCACTGGCAGGCGGTAAATAAGGCCACTGCGCTTTGGACCCGGGATAAGTCTGATATCAGCGATGAAGAGTATCAAGAGTTTTATAAGCACATCTCGCACGACTGGAGCGAGCCGCTAAGCTGGAGCCACAACAAGGTTGAAGGTAACAATAACTATACCAGCTTGTTGTATGTGCCGAAAAAAGCACCTTTTGATATGTGGAACCGTGATGCACAGCATGGCTTAAAGCTATACGTACAGCGTGTGTTTATCATGGACGATGCTGAGCAGTTCATGCCTAGTTATTTACGTTTTATCAAAGGCTTACTGGATTCAAGTGATCTGCCACTGAACGTATCGCGTGAAATTTTACAGGACACTAAAGTCACTCAGGCATTGCGTAAGGGTTGTACCAGCCGTGCGCTTAAAATGCTGGAGAAACTGAGTAAAGACAGTGAGCAATATCAGACATTCTGGAATGAGTTTGGTCAGGTACTGAAAGAAGGCCCGGCCGAAGATATGGCGAACAAAGAGCAGGTAGCCGCTTTACTGCGCTTTGCTTCAACCCATAACGATGACAGTACACAAAATGTTGCACTGGCAGATTATGTCAGCCGGATGAAAGAGGGACAGGATGAGATTTATTACATCGTAGCCGACAGCTATGCTGCAGCGAAGCATAGCCCTCACTTAGAAGTTCTGAAGAAAAAAGGCCTTGAGGTACTGCTGTTATCTGATCGTATCGACGAATGGCTGGTTCAGCACCTGTCCGAGTTTGATGGTAAAAAACTGCGCTCTGTGGCAAAAGGTGGGCTGGATTTATCCAAGCTGGACGACGAAGAGACGAAGAAAGCTCAGGCTGAGACAGAGCAGGCGTTTGCTGATGTAATAAGCCGTTTCAAAACCGCGCTTGGCGACCAGGTGAAAGATGTGAAGGTCAGCCATCGTTTAACGGAGAGCCCGGCCTGTGTGGTAACTGACGAGTTTGATATGAGTACCCAGATGATCAAACTGATGGAGTCAGTCGGGCAGAAAGTACCTGATGTAAAGCCTATTTTTGAGCTTAACCCTGAACATCAGCTGGTAAAACACGTAGCAGAAGAGCAGGATGAAGAGCGCTTTAAACAGTGGGCTGAAGTCTTGCTTGATCAGGCTCTACTGGCGGAGCGCGGCAACTTAAAGGATCCGGCAAGTTTTGTCGCACGTTTAAATGGCCTGTTATTATCACTGGCTAAGTAAGTTGTTTAATCAGGCACAGCTCTGCTGTGCCTGAGTTCAAGGCAATCACTGCAGTTTATTGTTTTTTATCAGTTTTACTTTCTTAATCTGTTCAATCGCCTACGCCCGTCATAATGCTCTTTGGGGTTACCTAGGCATGCCTGATGGTAAATATTGAAGCCTACAAAATCGCAACAGTATCGTTCTGGTAAGCATGTATCTGGCTAATGTAGTTGGAAATCCCTGAATGGCATACTGTCAGGGACTGCATATGAAGATTTACAACTTTAGTCGATATACAGAAGGCTTCTCGTTGTATTTAACTGCGTTTTTTACTGCTTTGACAGCAAAAACTACAGTGAATGCTGTCTTTTAATAGCTGTAAGACTAAAGACCAGTGAAATAGCCAGACCAGTTAACGCTGACAGACAAATTTCTTGTTTCAGGCATCACATTGTGTAAAGATCCTGCCTTTATTATTAATGGATCAATCCCAAGACATGAGGGTGTTGCTATGCGCATAATTTTGTTGGGTGCCCCGGGTGCCGGTAAAGGAACTCAGGCTCAGTTTCTGATGAGTAAATATGGCATTCCACAAATTTCTACCGGTGATATGCTGCGGGCTGCAATTAAAGCCGGTACCGAGCTTGGTTTAGCTGCGAAGCAGGTAATGGATGCCGGGCAGCTGGTATCAGATGATATTATTATCGGACTGGTGAAAGAGCGTATCGCCCAACCTGATTGCAGCAAAGGCTTTTTGCTTGACGGCTTTCCGCGCACTATTCCGCAAGCTGATGCAATGAAAGAAAAAGGCATAGTGATTGATCACGTTATTGAATTTGATGTGCCGGATGAAGTAATTGTTGAGCGTATGAGTGGGCGTCGTGTTCACCCTGCATCAGGCCGCGTATATCATATCCGCTATAACCCGCCAAAAGCTGAAGGTAAGGATGACGTTACTGGCGAAGAGCTTGTTATCAGGCCTGATGATGTTGAAGAAACCGTGCGTAAGCGCTTAGCTATCTACCATGAACAAACTGAACCTTTAGTTGGCTACTATCGTGCAGAGGCCGAAGCCGGTAACACCCGTTATCACCATATTGATGGTACTAAGGCAGTTGACGCGGTAACCAGTGAGCTGGTTAGTCTGCTAAGTTAGACAGATCAAAAGATTAGAAAAAAAAGCCCTGATACTTCAGGGCTTTTTCTTAGGAAGAAATTAAACCTCAGGCGACTTTCTCTGCATTTAACAATTGCGCCCCGGTCTGAGCTGCACTGCTGCCAATGCTGATTTTACGCGGCTTTAGTGCTTCAGGCACTTCCCGCAACAGCTCAATGTGCAACAGACCATGCGCCATATGGGCACCGGTTACTTTAATGTAGTCTGATAGTTGGAACTTACGTTCAAAGTTTCGTTCAGCGATGCCTTGGTGAACAAAGCGGCGACCTTCGTCTTTGCCTGCTTTCTGGCCTTTTACCAGTAAAGTATTGTGTTCAGTTTCGATGCTCAGCTCCTGCTCATCAAAACCGGCCACAGCCATTGTAATACGGTACTGATCTTCACCGGTGACTTCGATATTGTAAGGAGGGTATGCAGGCTGCTTTTCATTGCGTGCAGCGGCATCCATTAAATTAGCCAGGTGATCGAAGCCGATAAAAGAGCGGTAAAATGGAGTTAAATCAATATTTGTCATAACCAATTCCTCATTAGCAAAAAGGTGTTTTGTTGCCCTTCGGTTGAACGGGCTGTTAACTTAACCGGCACTATACCGGTTGCTGCCAGGTGCCGTATCCGGCCACCTGACTAGTTAATAAGGCTGGTCTGAAAATTTTCAAGCGGTGAAAACAAGTTTTTTATATCAACTTTTATTGGTCAGTGTTTTTAAAGCTTCCAGTGCTGCGGTATAGTCGGGCTCCTGCGCCAGTTCTGGTACAAGTTGCTGATATGCCAGTTTACCTTTTTCGTCAATGATCAAAACAGCGCGTGCAAGAAGGCCCATATCTTTGATAAGTAAACCATAATTACTGCCAAAATCCCGCCAGACAGCGTCGGACAGTACCAGCATTTTATCTATTTGCTCTTGCTGGCAATAACGTTTCTGTGCAAAAGGTAAATCGGTACTGATTGTCAGTAGCACAACATTCTGTGGTAAAGCGGCAATTTCAGCGTTAAAGCGCTTGGTTTGCAATGAGCAAATGCCAGTATCTATACTGGGCACTACACTGATCATGACGGTTTTACCTTTGAAGTCAGCCAGCGTGACTGTTTTAAAACTACCGTCAACAACTTTGAAAGCCGGCGCTTTGGCACCTGCACTAATTTTATTCCCAAGCAGGACAACATGTTGCTCACCTGCTTTTACCAGGCTCAATCGTTCCGGTAAACGGGCTTGTAAATCTACAGCAGAGACAGTAAAACTGAAGCTTGTTAAAGCAGCAGCCAGAACAGTGGTAGTATAGAGACGTGTGAACGCTGACATGATACAGCTCCTGTTAAGATTGAATGCACTAAAAGTAATACGCTGGAACACAACATATTTTTTGCTGTTTACGCCCGAACCAGTGATTTCAGTCTAGACTGAAATCAAGCCTCTATGAAGTGAGATGCCGATGACAACAGCGGTACTAATTTGTGATGACTCTAACCTGGCCCGTAAACAGCTGGCCAGAATATTACCACAGGAGTGGCAAGCTAACCTGTTTTTTGCCGGCCACGGCGCCGAAGCCTTAGATACGCTGTTAAAGCAGCGTATTGACTGGCTGTTTTTGGATCTGAATATGCCGGTGATGGACGGTTATCAGGTGCTACAAGAGCTGCGAAATCGACAGCTGGATTTGAATGTTGTTGTAGTGTCCGGTGATGTTCAGCCTGAAGCGTTCGAACGGGTGAAAAGTCTGGGGGCGCTGGATTTTATCCGTAAACCGGTAGACAGTGCAAAATTACAGCAGCTGATGCAGCTACACGCGGTCAGAACCCCTCCATTGCCCGAAGCTGAACAAAAGAGGGTAGCACCAACAGCGTCGGCAGAGCTTAGCGCCGAGATGCGTGATGTGCTGCAAGAGCTAACCAATGTGGCTATGGGACAAGCAGGTGATCTATTAGCACGCTTGCTCAATGTGTTCGTTAAGTTACCCATTCCAAACGTCAATTTAATTGAAGTCAGTGAGTTACACATGGCTTTGGCGTCGGTGGAACATGAAACTACAACGTCTGCGGTGTGTCAGGGTTTTATTGGTGGTGGCGTCTCTGGCGAAGCTTTACTGATCCTCACGGACTCAAGCTTTAAAGATATAGCCCGTCTGATGAACTATCAGGGGGAGTTAACGGTAAAAATTGAGCTTGAGTTATTGATGGATATTGCCAATATCCTGATTGGCGCCGTGCTCAAAGGCTTAGCTGAGCAAATTGATATGAGCTTTAGCCAGGGGCATCCGGTTGTGCTGGGGCAGCATGCTACGGTAAGTGAACTGATTAAAGCCAATGCCAGACGCTGGCGTAAAACGCTGGCAATTGAACTTAGCTATGGTATTGAAAACTATAATATTAGCTGTGATTTGCTGTTACTGTTTACCGAGGACAGCCTGAAAACACTGAATTATAAAGTTGCGTTTCTGCTGGAGGAGTAAGGATGTCACAAGCTCAGGTAGATGTATCAGAAGTTCATTGGCTGATGGATATGTTTCAGACGGTGGACGTAGGTTTGGTGGTTCTGAACTGTGATTATCGTATTCAGGTGTGGAACGGCTTTATGGAGAATCACAGCGGATTAACGCCGCGTCAGGTTCGTGACCGTTATCTGTTTGATTTATTCTCTGAGATTGATGAAGACTGGCTAAGACGTAAGTGTGATCCGGTGATTTTGCTGAAAAATCGCGCTTTCACCATTTGGGAACAACGGCCTTATATTTTTAAGTTTCGTAACTACCGTCCTATTACCGGTAGTGCTGAATATATGTATCAGAACAGCACTATTTTTCCGTTGTCAGATGCGCGCGGCCAGGTCACCCACTTGTGTTTTATTATTTATGATGTGACGGACGTTGCCGTCAGCCGTATCGAGCTGGAATCGATGAACGGCCGCCTGAAGCAGCTGACAAAAACTGATTTTTTAACCCAACTGTTTAACCGGGGGCATTGGGAAGAAAACCTGATCCAGGAGTTTAAACGGTTACAGCGCTATTCCCATACCAGTACTTTACTGATGTGTGATATTGACCATTTTAAACGCATTAACGATACCTACGGTCATGCTGCCGGTGATGTTGTGATTCAGGCGATTGCAGATGCGGTGCGCCAGACACTGCGCGCAACTGATATCGCCGGGCGTTATGGTGGCGAAGAATATGCGGTGCTATTAGTTGATACTGCTCTTGATGATGCTGCTGTGCTGGCTGAGAGGTTACGGCAATCCGTTGAAGCTATGTTGATTAATTACAATGAACATAAGATAAAAGTGACACTGAGTCTGGGCATTGCCCAATACAGCTCTGAAATGAAGGAACACCGGCAATGGATAGAAGCGTCAGATAAAGCGCTTTACCGTTCCAAAGCCAATGGCCGTAATCAGGTGACACGCTATCACGCCGATGAATAGCATCACAGCGCGCCTTGCTCAGGACAGCTGGCAAGTAGCTCAGTACTGCCATCGTCATTTAATTGTTCCAGATACACCGTGAAGCCCCATAATCTGTGCAGGTGTTTTAACACCTGTTGCTGGCTTTGCGCCAGAGGTATTCGGTTTTGAGGCACATATCGCAGTGTCAGCGAACGGTCGCCATTAAAGTCGACATTATAGACCTGAATATTCGGCTCCAGTTGACTGAGATTATATTGTTGCGACAACATCTGCCGGATTTTTAAGTAACCCTCTGCATTATGAATGGCGGCCACTTCCAGGCTGGCCGCTTCATCATCGTCAACAATGGCAAATAAATGAAAATCGCGGATCACTTTGGGTGACAGATACTGACTGATAAAGCTCTCATCTTTGAAATTCTGCATGGCAAAATGCAGAGTCTCCAGCCAGTTACTGCCGGCAAGATCGGGAAACCATTCTTTATCTTCTGCGGTAGGATGCTCACATATGCGGCGGATATCGGTAAACATGGCAAAGCCCAGCGCATAGGGGTTGATGCCGGAATAGTACTTACTGTTGTAGTCGGGCTGTGCCACCACATTGGTGTGGCTGTGCAGTACCTCGAGAATAAAACGGTCACTTACTTTACCTTCATCATATAGATGCTGCAGGATAGTGTAGTGCCAGAACGTAGCCCAGCCTTCATTCATTACCTGGGTTTGTTTCTGGGGATAAAAATACTGCGAGATTTTCCGCACAATTCGCACAATTTCACGCTGCCAGGGCTTTAGCAGAGGCGCATTTTTTTCGATAAAGTACAGGATATTTTCCTGCGGTTCAGCCGGAAATCGAGCGATAGATTCTGTGGTCTGGGCACTTTTTACCGGTATAGTGCGCCACAGATCGTTTACCTGAGATTGCAGGTAACTTTCACGCTCTTGCTGCCGTTTCTGCTCTTCATCAAGTGATATTTTTTGCGGTCGCTTGTAGCGGTCTACGCCATAGTTCATTAGCGCATGGCAGGAGTCGAGCATATCTTCTACTTCGGCTATGCCATATTTCTCTTCACATTGGCTGATATAGTGTTTGGCAAATAGCAGGTAATCAATAATTGACCCGGCGTCAGTCCAAGTTTTGAACAGGTAGTTGTTCTTAAAAAACGAATTGTGGCCATAACAGGCATGCGCCATCACCAGCGCTTGCATTGTTATGGTATTTTCCTCCATCAGGTAGGCAATACACGGGTTGGAGTTAATCACAATCTCGTACGCCAGGCCCATGTAACCACGTTTGTAATTTTGCTCTGTCTGAATAAACTTTTTACCATAAGACCAATGATGGTAACCAAGCGGCATGCCAACGCTGGAGTACGCATCCATCATTTGCTCAGCGGTTATTACCTCGATTTGATTGGGGTAATTGTCCAGATGGTACAGTTCAGCGACTCTGGCGATCTCCTGATGGTAGGCATCCAGCAGGTCAAAGGTCCAGTCCGGGCCGTCAGGTAAACATTGAACTGCTTTTAGTTTTGCTTTGGCCATATCAATCCTCACTGCAACCGGTAGAAGTATTCACGCTGCCTGTTTTTTGAATAATTCGCGAAACACAGGGTAAATATCGCTGACATCCTGAATATGCTGAATAGCGAAGTTATCGTACACCGGCAGCAGTTTTTCATACTCCTGCCACAAGCTCTGATGGGCTCTGGGCGTAATTTCTATATAGGCGTAGTAGCGCAGTAGCGGTAGTAGCTTCGTGGCCAGCATTTCTGCACAAGGGGCGCTGTCATCGGTCCAGTTGTCACCATCTGATGCCTGAGCGGCATATATATTCCACTCTACCGGGTTGTACCGTTCCTGTACTATTTCGTACATCAATTTGATTGCGCTGGAGACAATGGTGCCGCCGGTTTCCTGTGAATAAAAGAACTCTTGTTCATCCACTTCTTTCGCTTGCGTATGATGACGTATATATACTACTTCGACATTTTTGTAGCTTCTGCTCAAAAACAAATACAGCAAAATGTAAAAGCGCTTGGCCATATCTTTGGTGGCCTGATCCATAGAACCAGACACATCCATCAGACAGAACATAACGGCTTTACTGGTAGGTTCTGGCCGTTTCTGAAAGTTACGAAACCGCAGGTCAAAGCTATCAATAAAAGGCACAGCAGCTATGCGGTGTTTTACTACGTCTATTTCCTCAAGCAGTAAACGCAATTGATGCTGGTCCGGTACCGGCTCACGTTCAATGGCGGCAAGTTGCTGTTCCAACTCACGTAAACGGGCTTTTTTGTCTGCTGTCATCGCAACGCGGCGTGCCAGTGATCCTCGAAGTGAACGGACAATGTCTATATTACTGGGCACACCTTCAGAGCGATAACCGGCTCTGACGGTTTTGTACTGTACCAGTTTATCCAGCTGGTTTTTTTTCAGGTTGGGCAGCTCCAGATCTTCAAACAGTAAATCCAGATACTCATCCTTTGAGATGGAAAAGACAAAGTCGTCTGTGCCTTCGCCATCTGCACTGGCGTCGCCCTGGCCTGAACCGCCACCAGCGCCACCCTGAGGGCGTTTTATTCTGTCACCCTGGCTGAACTGATCATTGCCGGGATGCACGATTTGTCGCCGTCCCCCTTTACCCTGATGGAAAAGCGGCTCACTGATATCTTTACTCGGTATCGTCACGCTTTCGCCGCTACTGATATCGGTAACACTGCGGTTACTGATTGCATCGGACACCGCTTTTTTTATCTGTTGCTTATAGCGGCGAATAAAGCGCTGGCGGTTCACCGCGCTTTTATTCTTACCGTTCAACCGTCTGTCTATGAAGTGTGCCATACTGCCTCCGGCCAAGCTGCGTTACTGCGACTTACGAACACGCAGATACCACTCAGACAGCAATCTTACCTGTTTGCGGGTATAACCCTTTTCCATCATCCGGTTGACGAAATCATCGTGTTTCTTCTGGTCATCAGTCGACGTCTTGGCGTTAAAAGAAATTACCGGTAGCAGCTCTTCTGTACTGGAGAACATTTTCTTCTCAATGACAGTACGTAATTTTTCATAGCTGGTCCAGGTGGGGTTTTTGCCATTGTTTTTTGCTTTTGCCCGCAGCACAAAGTTAACGATTTCATTGCGAAAGTCTTTCGGGTTACTTATGCCTGCGGGTTTCTCAATTTTTTCCAGCTCGGCATTCAGTGCAGCGCGGTCAAACAACTGACCGGTTTCCGGGTCACGGTATTCCTGATCCTGGATCCAAAAATCGGCATAAATCACGTAGCGGTCAAAAATGTTCTGGCCGTATTCAGAATAGGATTCCAGATACGCGGTCTGAATTTCCTTGCCAATAAACTCGATGTATTTGGGAATTAAGTAACCTTTTAAATGCTCCAGGTAACGCTCTGCTACATCGGCCGGGAATTGTTCGCGTTCTATCTGTTGCTCCAGCACGTAGAACAAATGCACCGGGTTAGCGGCAACTTCAGTGCTGTCGAAATTAAATACCCGTGACAGGATCTTGAACGCAAAGCGGGTGGACAGGCCAGTCATCCCTTCGTCTACACCGGCATAATCGCGGTATTCCTGATAAGATTTTGCTTTAGGATCGGTATCTTTAAGGCTTTCGCCATCATATACACGCATTTTCGAGTAGATACTGGAATTATCCGGCGCTTTAAGCCGGGATAGCACGGCAAACTGAGCCAGTGAAATAAGCGTTCCCGGTGAGCAGGGCGCGGTATTGAGCTCACTGTGTTCGAGCAGTTTCTGATAAATGCGCATTTCCTCACTCACGCGCAGGCAGTAAGGCACTTTTACGATATATACCCGGTCAAGGAAGGCTTCATTGTTTTTATTGTTTCTGAATGTCTGCCATTCTGATTCGTTACTGTGCGCCAGAATAATACCGTCAAAAGGCAATGCGGCCAAACCTTCGGTTCCGTTATAGTTACCCTCCTGGGTAGCTGTAAGCAGCGGATGCAGCACTTTAATAGGCGCTTTGAACATCTCGACAAATTCCATCAAGCCCTGATTGGCACGGCACAGGGCGCCGGAGTAGCTATATGCATCAGGGTCGTTTTGGGCAAAATGTTCCAATTTGCGGATGTCGACTTTACCAACCAGTGACGCAATGTCCTGGTTGTTTTCATCACCCGGCTCGGTTTTCGCAATAGCCAGTTGATCCAAAATAGAAGGGTATTTTTTTACGACTCTGAACTGGCTGATGTCGCCATTAAATTCGTGCAGACGCTTACTGGCCCAGGGCGACATAATGTTACGCAGATAACGTTTGGGAATGCCATACTCCTGTTGCAGGATATTGCCGTCTTCGTTCACATCAAACAGGCATAGCGGATGGTCATACACAGGCGAACCTTTTAAATAGTAAATAGGCACCTGTTGCATTAAATGTTTTAGTTTTTCGGCCAGTGAAGATTTACCGCCACCGACCGGACCGAGCAGGTATAAAATCTGTTTGCGCTCTTCCAGGCCCTGAGCGGAATGTTTCAGGTACGACACTATCTGTTCGATGGCATCTTCCATACCATAAAATTCCGAAAATGCCGGATAGCGGGCTATGACTCTGTTTGAAAATAACCGGCTTAACTTGGGATCCTGAGCGGTGTCAATCAGCTCAGGCTGGCCAATCGCCAGTAAAAGACGCTCAGCAGCGCTGGCGTAACAACTCTTGTCACTTTTGCATAAAGCCAGGAATTCCTGGATGGTATATTCTTCTTCTTTTGCAGCCTCATAACGAGATTTGTAGTGCTCAAAAATACTCATACGCACCTCCAGCTTTGTAAACATCAGATAAGGGTAGCAGCCAAGCTGTTCCTCTAAGGTTAGACAGTAAAGCGCATTCCCGCCTGACTAATTGACAGAAATATCTACAATTTTCTTTTTCAGCTACGTTAGAGGGGGCGAAATGGTTTTATTGCGGTGGCGGGCTTAGTTGTAAAGCTATACTGACAAAAAACCCGGCGGTTGCCGGGTTTATACAGGGGATATATTACTTGCTGAAGTTCTCGCTGGCGAACTTCCAGTTTACTAATGCCCAGAACGCTTCGAGGTATGAAGGGCGCGCATTACGGTAATCAATGTAGTAAGCGTGCTCCCACAAATCGACAGTCATGACTGGTGTCAGATCTTTGTCAGTTAATGGGGTTGCAGCGTTGCTGGTGTTAACAATGTCCAGGCTACCATCAGATTTTTTCACTAACCAGGTCCAGCTTGAGCCGAAGTTGTTTACGGCTTTGTCGTTGAAGGCCGTTTTAAATGCAGAGAAAGAGCCCCACTTGGCGTTGATGGCATCGGCTAAAGCGCCTGTTGGTTCACCGCCGCCATTTGGTGACAGACAGTGCCAGTAAAAAGTATGGTTCCACACCTGAGCTGCGTTGTTAAAGATGCCGCCTTCAGACGTGCGGACAATCTCTTCCAGAGACTTGCTTGCAAAAGGTGTACCTTCAATCAGGCCGTTTAATTTTACAACATAGGTATTGTGGTGTTTACCGTAGTGGTATTCCAGCGTTTCAGCAGAAATGTGAGGTGCTAACGCGTCTTTTGCATAAGGTAAAGCTGGTAATTCAAAGGCCATAGTTGTTCTCCATTGACGTTGTTTATGTTGTCTGCATAGCGTAGACTACAAAACCTGACTAAAATACTCAAGTTTTACAGTGGTGGTGACGGCCTGTCTCGGTGTAGTTGAGTTGTATTGAGCAGAGCGCCGGGTCGTTGCGATGGAGATGGGGATTTTTTCCTGGATCTCAAGTGCCAGAAGTTGCATAACAGCGTAAAATATCTGCCAGTCTGAAAATGCTTATGTTGTGAGGTAGTGATGGAAACATTAGATAAAATTAAGCAGCAAATTGCTGAAAATCCGATTCTGCTATTTATGAAAGGCTCGCCGAAGTTTCCGAGCTGTGGTTTTTCCGCGCAAGCGTCGCAGGCTCTCATCGCCTGTGGTGAGCAGTTTGCTTATGTTGATATTTTGCAGAATCCGGATATTCGTGCTGAGTTGCCAAAGTATGCAAACTGGCCAACGTTCCCACAGTTATGGGTAGAAGGCGAGCTGATAGGTGGTTGTGACATCGTGTTGGAAATGTTTCAACGCGGAGAGTTACAACCCTTAATCAAAGAAACCGCTGCCAAACACAAAACAGACACTGCGGCAGAATAACGCACTCACCCATAGAAAAAGCCACTATAATGTGGCTTTTTTTATCGGATCAGCAGACATGGCTACACTGCATCCAGTGTCTCTGGATTGTCGTCTTCGGCCCCGGCACACGGCAAATTAGCCAATGGCCATCCTCCCAACTGCTGCCAGCGGTTAACGATATAACAAAATAGTTCTGCTGTGCGTTCGGTATCATACAAGGCACTGTGCGCTTCTTTGTTATCAAAGGCTATGCCAGCTGTCTGGCAGGCTTTAGCCAACACTGTTTGGCCCAGCGCCAGTGCTGACAAACTGGTGGTATCAAAGGATACAAAGGCATGAAATGGCGAGCGTTTGAAATTAAGCCGTTCTACTGCTGCATTAAAAAAGCTCTGATCAAAAGCGGCATTGTGCGCCACGATAACACTACGCTGGCACCCTGCGTCTTTCTGTGCTTTACGCACCGCTTTACAAATTTCGGTAATGGCTTCGCGTTCTGTTACAGCTGCACGCAAAGGATTAAACGGGTCGATACCGTTAAATGCCAGTGAGCTTGCATCCAGATTTGCACCTTCAAATGGCTGTACATGAAAGTGCAGTGTTTGTTGTGGGATAAGTTCACCGTTGTCATTCATACCCAGCAACGTGGCTGCGATTTCCAATAGCGCATCGGTTTTTGCATTAAAGCCTGCCGTCTCCACGTCGATAACTACCGGGTAGTAGCCGCGAAAACGTTGTGCAAGTAGAGAACTAGGTTGTGTCATAACATCGCCATTTAATAAATCAGCGGCTATTATGCCAAAAAAATGTGTCAGCGTCTTGTTGCGGCACAGTGCTTGCTAGCTTATGACAGGAATGACAAAGAGTTGTTTAGTGTAATGAGAAGCCGGATTATGCGAACCTTTATAGCGCTTAGTGCGCTGATAACATCTACTGTGGCGCTGTCACAGCCACAATTGCGTCAATATTCTGCCGCGATCGAGCAGTCCAACTGGCTGTTAAGTAAAAACTCGCCGCTAGAATGCCAGTTACAGCATGAAATACCGCAATTTGGTCAGGCAGTATTTCGCAGTGTGGCCAGCAAAGGGCTGAATCTGGATTTTGAATTGCAGATGCTACGTTTGCCAGACAGTTATGCGCTGGCTGAAGTGCTGTCTGTGCCGCCGTCCTGGCGCCCGGGCGAGCCTGCTAAGGCCGTCGCCAGCATGCAGCTGCTGAAGCAATATAACGGCGAGTTACCAAAGAAAACGGCCTGGACATTACTGACCGAATTAGAGCATGGCTTTAGCCCGACATTCTATTTCAGCGATTGGTACAGCCCATACGATAAAGTGGTTGCAGCGATGAATCCTGTGCAATTTCTATCTACCTATCAGAAGTTTAATGTCTGCGTGTCTAAGCTTCTGCCTTACAGTTTTGATGATATTGCATTTACCGTGCTAAGTTATGAAAGTGGTGGCGATCAGCTAACCCGCGAGTCTGAGCGAAGGCTTGCTCAGATCGCGGAATACCTGAAATATGATCCCGAAATAGACTTTGTTGAAATTCAAGGCTACACCGACAGTTATGGCGGCCGCTGGATGAACGAGCAATTGTCTGTGAAGCGGGCGGAGAAAGTGAAAAGCTTTTTTGTGGCAGCAGGGCTGAGTGAAGAGCGGGTACAGGTCGAAGGCTTTGGCGAACGGCGGCACGTTGCGCCGAATGATACGGCGATAGAGCGCAAAAAGAACCGCCGGGTGGTTTTGCAGCTGACTAAACCCTGAGCCGGTAACTGGCTCAGTTTTGTATCATAATATCAACTTGGCGCCAGTCATCTCTGTTTGAAATCAGGATCCGTACGCGGTTGCCGCTTACCGTAAAGTACAATTGCTCGCGACCATAATGCTGCTGGGTCATATCAGGTTGACCAAGCTGCTGGATATAATAGTCACGCAAGGCCGATTCACTTTGCTGGCTGAAAAAGCTCAGTACAGCCGGCATTTTGTTATCCAGACGGGCAAACTCCCGTGCATCGGTCGGGACCGGGATTTGATAAAAGTCATTGCCGTAGCTTTTAGCTGAAAAGCCGAAAAGGATAAAAGCTACACTCAGAAAAGCCACTAAGCGCATGATATTTCCTTATTTTAATTTGTTTTGTTTTATCTACCTTAACAAATTTTTTTCCAGCGCGCCGCAAGATTATACTGTATTGAGCTGCACAGGCTGTGGCTGAGTACGTTTTTCAAATAAACGCATCGCAGACAGTATTTTATCGCCACTAAAGGGTTTAACGATAAAGGTCGCGGCGCCGGCAGCTATGCTTTGTTGCACATTTTCCAGTGTGCTAAAGCCACTGATCATCGCAACAAAGCACTCCGGGCGTTCTTGCTTAAACTTTTTCAGCAGCTCCAGACCAGAGCTGTCCGGCAGTTCAATATCGAGAAAAACCAAATCTGGCGGTTGAACATTAAAAATTGTCAGCGCTGATGATGCATTATGCGCGTTAAAAAAGCTGAATGTAGTGTGCTTTAACAGCTTACTGCTGGTCAATGCCATGATGTTGTTACGTAGCAGTTGCCGGCTGTAGTCTACATCGTCAACCAGTAAAATCTTTGGTTCACGCATTACGGTCTCCAAACTGCTGAATAAATTCAGCAAAATACTGACAACTGTGTTTTAGTTCATCCATCGGGGCGTCTGAAAGCAACTGCTGCTGCAGTTTGTCAGCCAGTTCAGCGAGGGTTGCCTCACCAAAGCTGGCGGCTCCGCCTTTAATTTTGTGGCAGATCTGGCGCAGGGTTTCACGTTGTCCTGCAGTTAACGCATTATCAAACTCGACGCTTAATTGCCGCAGGTTCTGATAAAACAGTGTAATCAGTTCGGTATCCAGTACTAAAGCCACGGATTTGTGTTGCGGGGTTTGTTGCAGCAGATCCGCCAGCAGCTGAATATCAACCGGCTTAGGGAGCACCTGATTAAAACCGCTGTCTGCAATGTCGTCGGCAGACATCGCAAAAATGGGCCTGTCGTAGCCAAGCCGCCTTAACATGTGCATTGCAGTGAGACCGTCACACACCGGCATCTGAATGTCCATCAGCAGGATGTCATACTGATAACTTAATGCTTCGGTGACGGCTTCTGCACCATCAGGCACCGCTTTAGTTTGCATACCAAGGTTTCGACACTGAGCTTCAAGCAAAGTGCGCATAAAGTTATCGTCTTCGGCAATCAGTATTTGTTTTGTTTGGCTCATATTCGTCTCTGTAAACGCAACAACAGCGCCAGGCTAGAACCGGTTTGCGCTTAGCCTGTTAATAAGTGACAGATTTAACGGTAGAGGTTCTGCACAAATTTGGCAAGCCAGTAATTCAGCCAGCAATGGTGACAGCATAATGCCTCTGGCACCTAAAGCGCCAAACAAATAAAGCCCTGGCTGGTCTGTTACCGTGCCGACAACCGGCAAATGATCTGGCAGGGTTGCCCTGAATGCTGCTGCAGCACCGGTAATTTCAGTGTCTTCAAGCCACTCTGGATGCTGTAGCTGAGCCTGTGCCAGTTGCAGGTTTTCCTGATCGTCCTGCTCTGTTATTACTGATTCTGTTGATAAGCGGTCAAAAGTAGCGCCGATACAATGCAGCCCCTGCCACTGTGGTGTGATGTAGCCTTTATGGCAAAGTACGGTTTTAAGGGGCGCCATTGCAGCCTGTTTTATATGGCTGACCTGGCCACGGATTTTATTCAGAGGTAGTACTTTACTCTGGTCAAAACTTGCCAGTTTACTGCCGCATGCCAGCACTAATTTTGTTGCGCTGATTTCGCCTGTGTTGGTTGTGAGGAGCCAGGCGTCTTGTTGGCGGGTGAGCGCGGCAACATGGCAGTTCAGGCTAACGCGGAACTCGGCTTGCTGCTGCAGAAAATACAATGCCTGCTGACAAAACTGCTGCGGACTGAGCCAGCCAGCCAATGGATAGTAGATGCCACTATGGTTAACGGGTAACCCGGCTATCACTGAAGCCTGGTTTGCAGTTGCCGCCCTGACAAGCGACTCTGGCCACAGCGCTTTATCGATTAGCTTTTGCTGGCGCTGCTGCAACTGCTCGTTGGTAGCCAGATGCAATAACCCACACCAGTCCATCGCAAAATTAAGCCCTGCGTTGTGCCAGCGCTGGTAAAACTGTCTGGCATATAAAAAGGCCAGCGCATGGAGCTGGCTTTCCGGTGTCAGGTTAGCATGCAGGTTAGGGTAAACCGCGCCCTGGCGGTTTTGCGAAGCTTGGGCTGCGATGTTGTCATCTTCGCAAATCAGGTGTACTGCAATACCTCGTTGGATCAGCGCCAGAGCAGTGCACATTGAGGCTATGCCACCGCCGATAATCGTCACTTCCAGCGTTTCAGGCTCGGCTAGCGCAGCAGATAACTCCATCCGGGCGGTTAACATTTCGCGTTTTCGGCCAAAGCCTTTTACTTTGGCCACAGTAAATCCCGCTTGTTGCAAGCCTCGCTTGACGAGGCCGGCAGAAGTGAAAGTAGCAACAGTGGTGCCGCTGTAGCTGAGTCTGGCTAAATTGGTAAATAACTCAGGTTGCCACATGTCTGGGTTTTTGCTTGGCGCAAAACCATCAAGATAAATCGCATCAGCGCGGCTGTTAATCTCTGGCAGTAAGGTGTTTACATCACCAAGCCACAAATCCAGTATGACACTGCCGTTGTCAAAACTCATTCGGTGACAACCACTTAATGGCAACGGGTAGGCTGCCAGCAATAGCTGGCACAGCTCTGACAGTTCAGTGTGTATAGCCAGTGCGCGGGTCAGATCATTTAAGCTTAACGGGAACTTCTCAAAGCTGCTGAAATACAGGCGCTGGCAGGTCGCAGCAGGGAACTGCTGCCGGTGCTGGCGAAAACGTTGCCAGGTCAGAAGAAAGTTAGCGCCTGTGCCAAAACCGGTTTCAATAATATGAAAGGCACTGCCGGTATGGTTTTGCCAGCGCTGTGGTAAACCATTGTGCAGCAGAAATACGTAATCCGTTTCTGCCATACCGCCGTCATTAGAAAAATAGACATCGTCAAAGTCAGAAGCTACCGGCGTACCTTGTTCATTAAAGTGTATTTTAGCGTTGCTAAGCTCGGACATAGACTGCGGATCCACAACAAAATTCGGCTTGTAGTTTACCTTAAGCTACCGCAGAATTGGAAACAGAGTACAAGTGTGCGCTGAAAGCTGACCACTTTCGGTCACAAAGTCCGTACAATGACGCACAGTATTATTTTAAAGGTACCGGCAGTGGCCCGGTCTGTGGGAGTTAGCATGAAAAGAGCAGTAATCACAGGTATTGGTATTGTTTCCAGTATCGGCAATAATAAAGACGAAGTGCTGGCGTCGTTAAAGGCTGGACGCTCCGGTATTACGCGTTCTGAAGAGTTTGCCGAGCTGGGACTGCGCTCTCAGGTGTGGGGTAATATCAAACTGGATCCGGCAGAGCTGATTGACCGTAAAGCCATGCGTTTTATGGGTGATGCTGCTGCCTATGCGTATCTTGCGATGCAGGAAGCGATGCAGGACGCCGGTTTTACTGAAGAGCAAATCTCTAGTCCGCGCATTGGTCTGGTAGCAGGGTCTGGTGGCGCTTCATCAAAAGTACAGGTTGAAGCCGCTGATATTTTGCGTGAGAAAGGTGTTAAACGCGTCGGCCCTTATGCGGTACCTAAGACAATGTCCAGTACCTGTTCCGCCTGTCTGGCAACACCCTTTAAAATTAAAGGCGTGAATTATTCAATTAGCTCGGCTTGTGCCACCAGTGCGCACTGTATCGGCCATGCGGTAGAGCTGATCCAACTTGGCAAGCAGGATGTCATCTTTGCCGGTGGTGGTGAAGAAGTACACTGGACGCTGGCAATGGAGTTTGACGCCATGGGCGCATTGTCAACCAAGTACAATGACACACCTGAACTTGCATCCCGTACTTATGATGCGAACCGTGATGGCTTTGTCATCAGTGGCGGTGGCGGTATGGTGGTGGTTGAAGAGCTGGAGCATGCACTGGCGCGCGGTGCGACCATTTATGCCGAGATTGTGGGTTATGGTGCAACCTCTGACGGTTATGACATGGTCGCCCCAAGTGGTGAAGGCGCCGTGCGATGTATGCAGATGGCGATGCAGGGGGTAACGGCAGAGGTTGACTATGTAAACACCCACGGTACCAGTACCCCTGTTGGCGATGTGAAAGAGCTGGGCGCTATTCAGCAGGTGTTTGCCGGTAAATCACCGGCTATCAGTGCGACCAAAGCTATGACGGGCCATGCGCTGGGTGCAGCCGGTGTGCATGAAGCTATATACTCGCTGCTGATGATGAAGCATAACTTTATTGCGCCTTCTATCAATATTGGCGAGCTGGACGAAGCGGCGCAAGGCTTGAATATAGTGACTGCTGCTAAAGCAGCTGAACTGAATACGGTAATGTCTAACAGCTTTGGTTTTGGTGGCACCAACGCCACGCTGGTGATGCAAAAATACCGCGGCTAAGTACGCATGAGTTGTAGATAAAAAAACGGGCGCTGTAAGCGCCCGTTTTTATGCTTCATCGTCTTCCAGATCCCAGTCATCCAGCAACTGGCGCAAACGTTTTTGCTCCAGTAAATCATCGATACGCCGGCGGGCTTCAAGCTTCTGTTTGGCCTTGCTGTCCTTGGGCGATAGTTCTTTTATAATTTCATTGTCTTCTGATAAATCTTCCAACTCAAACTCGTTGCTTTCTACCTGTGACATAAGCGCACCTCAGATTTTTTTGCCTATTTACCGAGATTTACCGGTTAAAAACAGTGAATTATTTTTTCAAAGACGATAAAAATTTTCAATTAAGCGCTTCAGCCTCGGTCAGCAAGGGTCTGAACACCTGCTTACGCGGTGACAAATGCGATTTAGTGCTAACCATATGTTCAATAAAATCAATTACTTTTTCTTGCAATCTGACACCGTTCAGCCGGTTGATTCTGGCGATGCCGCCGGGGCTCATCACATTCACTTCAATCAGTTTGCCGTTGATCACATCAATGCCGGCAAAAAATAAGCCGTCACGTACCAGCTTGGGGCCAATGTGCGCGCAAAGCCGCTTTTCCCGTTCGGTCAGCTGATATTTGATTACACTGCCGCCAGCATGCACATTGGAGCGTACGTCGTCCGGCGGCGGAATGCGGCGCATTGCACCTATGGCTTTGCCGTTGAGCATCAGAATACGGATATCGCCAAGCTCGGCGCCTTCAACGTATTCCTGCAAAATCACGTAGTTGCCACGCTCCTGATCGCCGATATAAAAATCCAGCAGTGAGCGGGCACTTTGTGCGGCAGATTTTTCCAGCAAAATAACGCCTTTGCCGCCGTAGCCGTTCAACGGTTTCAATACCATTTTATCATTTGGCGATTCAGCTAGTACCCGCGCCAGATAGTCTTTATCTTTTGATACATGCGTCACCGGAATAAATTCGTTATCCGGATCATGTAAAGATGCCGTATACATTTTATTGTTAGCGATACGAACACCATCTAAATCGTTCATGATAAAGGTGTCTTCACGCACCGAGTCCAGAAAGTTCAGCACAATGGGGTCAAGCGGCGGGTTCAGCCGGATAAAAATAGCGTCAAAGGCCGCCAGTGGCAGCTTCTGCTGGTTAAACTGTGCATTGCGGTAAAAACTGGCAATATTACTGGAGATTTTCTGCCCTTTGACAAACACTTTGCAAAACGCCTGCGCGATGCTGTCGCGCACCGTCAGGTTAGTCGCATGCGTAATAGCAACCGTATGGCCACGACTCACTGCCTCGTGGATCATCCGGATAGTGCTGTCGCCATCGGGGTAAACTTTGTCCCACGAGTACATTAGAAAACAAATTCGCATAACGTTCTCTGCATCAATATCGTTGGCTAAGCATAAAAGAGCCGCCGGAAAAAGGAAGCGGATGATAGCTTAGCGGTAAAAAAACACACGTGAAATTTGTATTAATCTGCGCTGGTTTGCATCCAACTCATCAAGTCCGGCGTATTAGGTTTAGGACATCATCACAGGGTACAGCATGGAACAGTCACAACAACAATTACTGCAATGGCTCTTTGCGACCGCACAAGGTAATAAACAGGCGTTTGAGCAGTTGTATCAGGCCACATCAGGCAAGCTTTTTTCAGTTAGTCTGCACTTACTCCGGCGCAATGATTGGGCTGAAGATGTGTTGCAGGACGCTTATGTCCGTATTTGGCACAATGCGGGTGATTATCATGCTGAAAAAGGTAGCGTGATGAGCTGGATGATTAGTATTACCCGGTACCGGGCACTGGATTTGCTTAAATCCCGTCGGGTAAAAGCTGAACATCTGGATTTAAGTGAAGAATTACCTGATGAGGTACAGCCGGGGGAGGCAATTGGCTTGGTCCGGGACAAGGTTAAGCTGGACGACTGTATGCAGGGGTTAGCTGATGAGCACCGGCAGTCTATCCAGCTGGCTTACTTTAACGGGCTGAGCCATCAGGAAATTACGGCCCATACCGGCTCACCGCTTGGCTCAGTAAAAAGCTGGATTAGGCGAGGTTTAACGCAGTTAAAGAGGTGCCTGGAAGCATGAAGTATCAGCAACAGGAACTACTCGACGCTCTGGCAGTCGATTTTATTCTCGGTGCCATGCGTGGCGGCGCCCGCAGGCGTTTTCAGCAGCTGATGATGGCCAGACCGGCAGTGCGCGAAACCGTATGGCGCTGGGAGCAGCATCTTAATCCGCTGGCCGAAGGCTTACCACCAACACCACCAAATCCCGCTGTTTGGCAACGTATCCAGCAGCGATTGGGCTGGGTTGCGCCAACGGTTAGTGCACCACCTGTTTCATACCGGTCTGTCTGGCTTGGCCTGGCTTTTGCTGCTTCTGTCGCATTGGCAGCGGTGATGCTAAAACCGATGCTTAGCAGCATGCCACAGCAAGATATTGCGATGATCCAAAGCAGCGATGCCAAAGCCTGGTGGTTAATTAGCAAAGCGCAGCAGAAGCTGACGATAAAAGCTACGCCCGCCGTAGCGGCGGAAACAGCTAATGATTATGAACTTTGGATGCTGCCTGCAAATGGGCAGGCGCCAATATCTTTAGGGTTGCTGCCGCAGCAAGGTCAGCGCGAGCTCTCCTGGCCACAGGCAGCTGAAGGCCTGGCGATCGCGGCGTTAGCGGTAAGTCTGGAACCAAGGGGCGGTTCTGCAACCGGTGCACCGACCGGGCCGGTGTTGTTTACCGCGCAAATTGTTACGCTTTAACGCTGAAGAAAACAAAAAACCGCTACGGCGGTTTTTTTATTTTTACTTTTAGTGCATCCGGTTCAGTCAGTGAGTCGTTACTTGGTGGCAACTTAAACTGAAGGATAACAGAAATGAACCGTACAATGCTTTTTCTGGCCGTTAGCTCGGTGCTGGGCGTGGCAGCACTAAGTATCGATGTTCAGGCGTCGAGCCATCGTGAGGCGCCAAACATCACCCGTATGCCGACACTGGATGCCACTGATTTTTATCTGTTCAATAGCTATGAAGCGGGTCGTGAAGACTATGTGTCGTTAATCGCTAATTACATTCCGTTGCAGGACGCCTATGGTGGGCCGAATTATTTTGCGATGGATCCCCAGGCTGTTTACAGTATTCATATCGACAATGATGGTGATGCCAAGGCTGACATCAGTTTTAACTTTCGCTTTTCCAGCAGGCTGGCCAACGAGGGCATGGGCGTAAAATTACCAATAGGCCCTGCCGACAATCAGAGAATGGTCGCTGTGCCGCTAAAAAATGTCGGCGCGATAAGTGCTGACGATGCAACAGCACTTAATTTTATTGAAAACTATAGCCTGGAGTTACAAAGCGGTACCGCCAGTACCATGCTGTCGCCAGATGGCGCAACAACTTTCACCAAACCCTACGATTATGTGGGTAACAAAACCTTCAACAGCGCCAGCGCTTATCAGGCCTATGCTGATCAATATGTCTACAACGTTGCGATACCTGGCTGCGATGCGAAAGCTCGTGTTTTTGTTGGTCAGCGTAAAGACCCCTTTGTAGTGAATCTGGGAGAAACCTTCGATCTGGTGAATTATGTTCCGGTTGAGGGCGACAGCACGCCGGGTGCTGGCGATGGGGCGGGTTTTCCCGGCGGCATTACCCAAAGCAGTGCCAATGACGATTTGGCCACTAAAAATGTAACGGCTCTGGCCATTGAAGTGCCAAAAGCCTGCCTGACAGGAAGCGGTAACGGCGTGATAGGCGCCTGGACTACTGCCAGTCTGCCACAGGCGCGCATTTTAAACCCAAACGCCAGCCTGAGCCGGCCTGAAGTAAACGGCGGGGCGCTGGTGCAGGTGTCCCGTCTGAGTAACCCTTTGGTTAATGAGTTAGTCATTGGCCTGGCTGACAAAGATAAATTTAATAGCAGCCAGCCTGCAGATGACGGGCAGTTCGCTGACTATGTGACACATCCAAGTTTACCTGCATTGCTGAATATTCTGTTCAAAGATGCGGTAAATGCGACATTGGGAACCGATATTACCGATCTGGCGCCATCGAACTTCCCGCGGCTGGATTTAGTTAATGCCTTTTTAACCGGCGTAGAGGGAGTTAACCAGTTGGCTACAGTTACACCGTCAGAAATGCTGCGGCTAAACACTGCTATCGCCGCTAAACCGATGCAGATGCAGTCAGCTTTTGGTGTTGCCGGAGATGATTTAGCAGGTTTTCCAAATGGCCGGCGTCCGGGTGATGATGTGGTTGATATCGCACTGCGTGTGGTAATGGGGGCTTTGTGTCATGACATTCCGGTAAATGGTACGCCGACTAACTTAGGTTACTGCGCACCAGAGGATGCGCCTGTTGGTAATGTACCGTTTACCGATGGCGCGCCGGTCAATGCCAGTATGTTCAATAGCAGCTTTCCCTACCTGTTAACACCGCTTGCCGGTTCACCAAATTAAGGGGGACACCATGAACAGATTAGCTGCAAGTACAGCTTTCGTTTTGGCTGTGTTACTGGGCGGATGTAACGACTCTGACCAGCCTAACGTCGCGCCAGAGTTGGGGGCCAACAACTTTGTCACTGAAACAGATGTCCCGGTAATGGATAGGATTAGTGCCAGCGATACTAACGGCGACAGTCTGACGTTTAGCGTGGCATCACCGCCGCAAAATGGTGGCTTGATGTTAAGCGCAGACGGCCGCTTTACCTATACACCCGACAGCGGGTATACCGGTAGTGACAGCTTTATGGTGGCGGTATCGGACGGCGAGTTGACCGCAAATGGGCAGGTTACTGTGGATATTGCGGTGGCGATAGTGTCGTTTCTCAGTTATAGCCGCGCTGCTTTTGCGCAAACAGAACAGGATTTGCCCCTGGGCGTTAATGGTCGCGATTTTACGCAGGATGCGACCAGCACTTCAGACTACACAGATCTTCTGACCGGGCCTTAACCTGCCAAACGCAGAGCGGTATTACTGCTCTGCGTTTTTACTTTTAAGAGTATGCTATGCGTATTATCCGTATCACTTTAACGATGCTGTGCCTACTGAGTTTATCAGTTGCCGCAGCGCCGTTTAAACCAGCATCAGATTCGACACTTCAACTGCAACCGGTGTTACCCCTTAGCGCAAGAATGCAACAGTTATCGGCACAACTGGGGCGTCATCCCGAAGACAATACGCGGCTTGAACTGGCAGGGTTGTATCTTCAGGGGGCCAGGCAGCCGGGTTATGACGACTGGTTTCACCAGGCGGATGAATTGTTGCACGCCGTGAGCCAGACAGGCTCGGTTCGTTATCTGCTGCTACAGGCCGATTTACAGCAACAGCAGCACCAGTTTTCGCAGGCTATGCAAAGTTTAAATAAAGTATTTGCTGCAACACCGCATCATCAGCAAGCCAGTCTGATGGCTGCGCGCATTTATCTGGCCCAGAATGAGCAAGCGTTAGCACAGCAGGCTTGTCACCGGCTGTGGCAGCAGGATCTTTTTTTGTTTTCTGTGTGCAGCTATGAAGTGGCCGGGCGTCGTGGTCAGTGGACACAAAGTTATGCTGCGCTGCAAGAACTGTGGCAACGTCAGCGGCTGACTTCAGAGCTGGATATCTGGTTAAGAGGAATATTAGCCGAGCAAGCAGAACAGCTACAACAGGTCTCTGATGCACGGCAATGGCTAACACCCATACTGCAAAATGCCCCGACCAGTTTATGGCTAAAATGGGCAGACCTTAGTCTGCAGCTGAATGATGCAAAGCCGGTATACCAGCGGCTGTCACATGCATATCAACAGCATGGTCTGTCAGATGGTTTATTACTGCGCTTAACGTTAGCCGAGCGCCAGCTTGGAGCGGGCAGAGCTTATCATGCTCTGTTGACAGAGCGCATCGAGTTACGCCTTGCCAGAGGGGATGCCGATCATGCTGCAGATTTGGTGCACTATTTTTTACGGCTCAAACATGATGCAAAAGCAGCGCTTTATTGGGCTACCGTGAATTACCAAACTGCAAAAGAGCCGGATGATCTGCGCTTACTGACATTAAGCGAAAATGCCGTAAAAGGAGTTTATTGATGAGACTCACCGCAATCTGTCAGCTGTTAGCCGCATTGCTGATGCCTGGCAGCGCTATCGCGCATACCTTCAGCACCGCATATATGGAAGTCTCAGTTTTTAACGGGCAGCCTGCTGTGCTATGGAAAGTTGCGTTACACGATTTAGCTAAAGCCCGTTTGATCCCCGGCGAACATGATGAACAGATTAGCTGGCAACAAGTGATGGACAGTGAGCTGGCGTTACAGCGCTATGTTGACCAGCATCTTGCATTTAACAGTGCAGAGCAGCCGTGCCGGGTTACTGCACTAGCCAGCAATGAATGGCAATTACAACGGCTGCAGCGCGATCTGTACTTACTACTGCCACTAAAGGTTGATTGTCCGCAGCCGGACAACTGGCAGCTAAGTTACCTGGCCCTGTCTGAATATGATGCCAGCCATAAATTGCTGTTGTCGTGGCAGGTGCCGGGAGAGAAGGCAACTGCCGTTTTGTCGGCCACTGCACCATATTATCCAGCCGTTAGTCGCTAAGGACGCTTTAATGAAATATCTCCCGGTCAGCTGGCTCAGCCTGATGCTTTTGTCGCTAGCGCCATTATCTCAGGTGATAGCAGACCCTTTGTCTGCCCACATGATGGAGCAAATTACTATTAAAGGCAGGCAGACCGATTTGCTGGGCCTGGCCAGTTCGGCGTCTGAGGGCGTTATTGGTAACAGCGAAATTGCCGACCGTCCTTTACTGCGAACCGGTGAAGTACTGGAGTTTATTCCCGGTATGGTGGTAACCCAGCATAGCGGCAGCGGTAAAGCGAATCAGTATTTTTTGCGTGGTTTTAATCTGGACCACGGCACCGATTTTGCCACTTATGTTGACGGTATGCCGGTTAATATGCGCAGCCACGGCCATGGCCAGGGCTATACCGATTTAAACTTCATCATGCCCGAGGTTATCGCACAGATTGATTATCAGAAAGGTGCTTACCATGCTAATAGCGGCGACTTTTCCTCAGCGGGTACCGCACGCTTTGGTATTCAAAACCGCACTAGCAAAACGGCAGCACTTACTTTGGGGCAACATGGCTACAGCCGCCTGCTTGGCAAAGGTAGTTCCGCTGCAGGCAAGGGCAACATGCTGTTGGCAGCAGAGTTGCAGCAATATACCGGGCCCTGGACGGATGTCGATGAAAACGTTGATAAAGTAAATTTGCTGGCTCGATACAGCCAGAATGTGGGCGCGGGCCAGTTAGCGCTGACAATGATGGCATATGACAATAGTTGGAATTCAGCAGATCAAATACCACAGCGGGCAGTAGTACAGGGATTAATTGACAGCTTTGGCTCACTGGATACTGATTTGGGTGGCAACAGTTCACGCTATAGCCTTTCTGCCAGTTGGTACAGCGATGCCTGGCAGTGGAATGCTTATGCAATACAGGCCAAAATGGATCTGTGGTCCAATTTTACTTATTTCCTTAATGATCCGGTCAACGGCGATCAGTTTGAGCAGGTCGATGACAGGTGGATATATGGTGGTGAGCTAAGTCATCACTGGCATCATCAGGTAGGCGAATTTGCGGTGGAGCATGTCGCCGGGACACAGCTGCGTTATGATGATATCGCTGAGGTAGGGCTTTACAACACCGCAAAGCGGCAGCGTTTAAGTTCAGTTCGTTCAGATGCCGTTGAACAAGGCTCTGTGGCGTTATTCAGCCAAACTACGCTGCAACTGAACAGTGACTGGAGCGCGCACTTAGGTATCCGTTACGATTATGTCGATGCTGACGTGACCAGTGATCTGGCTCTGAATGGTGGTAGTGTCTCTGACGGTATTGCGTCGCTGAAAACGGGGCTGAGTTATCAGTTTGCCGCGAATTGGCAGGCTTATATCAATGCCGGACAAGGTTTTCACTCGAATGACGCCCGTGGCGCAACGACGACAGTCGATCCGGTTAGTGGTGACAGTGTCGCGCCGCTTAACCTGCTGGTTCGTAGCAATGGTGCTGAACTTGGCCTGCGCTTTTTTGACTACAGTGCGCTTAATGCGTCAGTCGCGTTGTGGTACCTGGAGATGGATTCTGAGCTGTTGTATGTCGGTGATGCCGGTACAAACGAACCCAGCCGTGCGTCAAGGCGCTTCGGCGTAGAAGTGGCAGCTTATTACTGGTTTAACAGCAATTGGAGCATAGATGCCGAGCTTGCACTGACGCGCTCACGGTTTTCTCAGAATAGCCCTGAAGAAGGCAATTACGTAGATGGTGCTTTGCCGGTAGTTGCCAGCTTGGGAGTGATTTATAAAGCAGACTCTCCCTGGCAGCTGAGTTTACGGCTGCGACATTTTGGCAAACGTACATTGGACAGCTATAACCGCCAGCGTTCCGGCACCAGCACCGTGCTAAATGGCGGCTACCAGTATCAATGGCAAAACTGGCAACTCGGGTTTGAGCTGCTAAACCTGCTCGACAGCAATGACAGCGACATTGATTATTTTTATGCTTCCCGTCTTACTGATGAGCCGGCAGAGGGGGTGGAGGACAGGCATTCTCATCCGATGGAACCCCGCAGTGCCCGCCTGACAATACGGTATCAGTTTTAAGCCTGTCGCTTTGGTACAGATCGGTTTAAGCTTAGCGTACGTAATGAACTGGCAACATAACAGTGAGCCCTTACAGGAGATAACAATGAAACAGCTACTAAGCGCTATGGCGATAATCACCTCAGTGCTTGCCGCGCCGGCGATGGCAAATCAATGCGGTGAAATTCTTGGCCATTCCATGCAGCAACTGAATACCCGGGAAAGCGTAGATTTATGTGACAGCTTTAAAGGCAAAACTGTGCTGGTGGTAAATACCGCAAGCAAGTGTGGCTTTACACCGCAGTTTGATGCATTGGAAGCGCTGTACCAGAAGTATCAGGACAAAGGTTTGGTGGTGCTGGGCTTTCCTTCCGACAGCTTTAAACAGGAATATGACGATGCCGGTAAAACGGCTGAAGTGTGTTATTTAACCTACGGCGTAAAATTTCCTATGTTTGCCAGTTCTAAAGTCACTGGTGATGACGCTAACCCGGTATTTAAAGCGCTGATTGCCAAAACCGGTGAAACACCGAGCTGGAATTTTAATAAGTACCTGGTGAGCAGTGATGAGCAAACCGTAAAACACTTTGGCAGCCGCACTAAGCCGGACGATAAAGAGTTTATCGCTGAGCTGGAAAGTATGCTGGCAGGTAAATAACCTTATTAAGGAAAAAACTAGCGTTTAGTCTGTAAATAATAATGGCAGCGTATCAACCTATGCTGCCATTTTTTCGGAAATATTGGCATCCACTCTATAGCATTACCGCTGCCGCAAAAGCTGATTACAGCAATTTTTATTATATTACTCAGGCTTGCTTCGAATAAAAATTTGAATTTATTAATAAAAACAGCGACATTCTATCTGGCGCTGCTCGTTACCCAATTCGCCTTTTTGCCATGATGGAATAACTTCGCTCAGAAGGAAGCATAATGAAACTGACACATATTTTTGCCGTTTGCTTCATGTTGCTGGCACCAATTGCTTATGCCAGTAATGAAGAAACAGTCGTCCCACAGGACGAAACTACACAGCAACAAGCAGAATACGAGGAATGGGCCGGTCAAATCCTGGCATCATTGCAGAAAAATCAGGGTAGGATCAGCCTGCCGGGAACGGATGCAACACTGAATATTCCTGATGAGTTTTACTTTTTATCAGCAAAAGATGCCGAAACCGTGTTGGTTGATGTGTGGGGTAACCCGCCGGGACAAAATGTACTGGGCATGATTTTTCCGGCTAATTTCACCCCGTTTGACGCCGAGTCATGGGCAGTTACTGTCGAATACGAACAGGACGGTTATGTATCGGATGAAGATGCTGCAGATATTGACTACACAGAATTGTTAGTACAGATGCAGCAGGATACAGCAGAAGCCAGCAAAGAGCGGGTAGAGCATGGTTATGAGCCAATCGCGTTAGTCGGTTGGGCCGCAAAACCATTTTATGATCAGGCGCAGCATAAGCTGCACTGGGCCAAGGAAATTCAATTTGGTGACAATGAAGTTAATACGCTGAATTACAATATCCGCGTGCTGGGGCGTAAAGGGGTACTGGTATTGAATTTTATTGCCGGTATGGAACAGCTGCCACAAATTAACCAGAATTTAGATTCGGTACTGGCCCTGGCCGAATTTAATAGTGGTGCTCAGTATGCTGATTTTAACCCGGAGCTGGATCAGGTTGCTGCGTATGGTTTGGGCGCATTAGTCGCCGGTAAAGTGCTGGCGAAAACCGGCTTTTTGGCGCTGGCACTGGTGTTTCTGAAAAAGTTTGGTGTTTTTATTTTGCTGGGCCTGGGCGCATTGCTACGAAAACTATTTGCTAAGAAGTCAGTACCTACCTCACCAAATTGAAGCTATGTAGTGTACTTGCATTGTATAAAAAGCCCGGCTACTGCGGCGGGCTTTTTATTACAGGCATTTATCGCTCAGTTTTTTTTGCCGCTTCGCGCTGACGGCGGCGGGTGATATTTTCCCGGTCCAGGCCCCAATTATCGGTAGGTACCTCATCAATAATGACAAAGGTAGTGGCCGGGTCCTTACCCAGCACATCGCTGAGTAAGTCTGTTACGCCTTCAATTAATTGCAGTTTCTGCTCTGTTGTCACGCCCTCTTCAGTGACACGGATATTAACGTATGGCATAGCGATGCTCCTTGGACAATCAATTACCAGACACCGGCTGCGGCGCCGCCGTCAACCGCCATAATAGTACCACTGACA
Organism: Rheinheimera aquimaris; assembly: GCF_020531985.1. Classification (GTDB taxonomy): domain Bacteria; phylum Pseudomonadota; class Gammaproteobacteria; order Enterobacterales; family Alteromonadaceae; genus Alishewanella; species Alishewanella aquimaris. Next base: position 559,067 of record NZ_JAJAVQ010000004.1, read on the forward strand.
TACGCCGAATCGGTCAGATACAACACAGCCGCGACGATATCCTGCACAGTGCCGGTTTTACCGCTGGGTGACAGCTGATTCAGGAACGCTTGAGCGTCAGCAAAGTTACCATGCAGCGGCGTTTCAATAATACCCGGTGCTACCGCATTAACACGGATATTTGTCGGCGCCAGTTCGACTGCAAGATGGCGGGTAGCCGCATTTATGCCGCCTTTTATCAGTACCGGCAAGGCAGCCGGCAGTTTGGCGGTAGGCTGTAGCCCAATGTTGGCGGTGATACTGACAATATGGCCGCCGCCGTGAGCTTGCATATGGGTCACAGCTTGCTGCACCGGGTAGAAAAAGCCCTGCAGGTTAGTCGCAACTAAGGCATTAAGGTCGGTTTCAGTGTAATGATTTACCGGCTTGGCGATAAATACACCGGCATTATTAATCAGCACATCGACACCGCCGAAGTGTTTAATGGTCTGGTCGAATAACATTTTGGCTGTCTCAGGTTTGGCAATATCACCGGCCACAGTGAGAAAGTTGGCCGGGTTACCTAGCTCGTTCGCGGCCTGCGCTAAGCGCTCAGCCGTGCGGGCATTACCTACTACATTATAACCACGCTCTAAGTATGCTTTAGCAATGGCAAACCCAATGCCACTGGAAGCACCTGTCACTATAACTGTCTGTTTGCTGTTGCTCATATTTTGCTCCTTGTAGCTGAAATGTTGGCACCGTAAACCGGTCAGCAATGACACTTTACTTTTAACCAGAGTGCCGATAAATATCGGATTATTTGAATTACTTGATACATAATGTAATCAATTGTGAGGAGGGCAGGCTGATGACGCATATATTCGATGACAAGCAATACAGTGGTATTGAGCTGTTCTGTCTGGCGGCAGAGACTGGCAGCTTTACTAAAGCTGCGCTCAGTGCCGGTATTACACCGGCAGCAGTAAGCCGGTCGATATCCAGGCTGGAAGACAGGCTTGGCGTCAGACTGTTTGTCCGTACGACGCGGCAAATCAGGCTGACTGATAATGGCCAGAGTTATTATCTGAAATGCCATGATGCGTTGGCGCAGCTGAAGGAGGCCGAGCGCGAAGTCTCCGGTGGCCAGGCCACGCCATCAGGCCTACTCAGGATCAGTGCGCCGACACCCTACGCACATTTTCGCTTGCTGCCGTTATTACCATTGTTCAGGCAGCGTTATCCGGATGTGCAGTTTCATTTGCACCTGGGCAACCGCAATGTTGATTTTGCAGCAGATAATATCGATCTGGCTATCCGGATGCGTGATCCGAAAGATTCAGGTCTGATTGCCCGTAAACTGGAGGATGTGCAATTGGCAACGGTAGCTGCACCGTCTTACTTGCGTCGGGCGGGCACACCAAATCATCCGGACGATTTACAGCAGCACGACTGCCTGCAGTTTGAATTGCCCAGCACCGGTAAAGCCATCAGCTGGCCTTTTATGCAGAACGGCCGGCAGGTACAGATAGAAACCCGCGGCAGCTATCAATGTACCGATGATTTGTTGGGCGTGGTAACCTTAGCAAAACACGGTGCCGGTATTATTCAGACATACCGTTTTATGTTTGAGCGCGAGCTGGCACAGGGCAAATTGGTTGAGTTGCTGCCACAATACAGCGGCACATCCCGTCCGGTGTATCTGTTATATCCGCATGCCCGGCATATGCCGCTGAGGCTACGGGTGTTTATCGAATTTCTGCTGGCGCAGCTGCGTCCCTCGCCAACAGTAGCATGATGCTGTACTTTAAACCTGACAAATCCATTTCATTATTTAGCCATCTAAACGTATAGAAGTTGACTTCGCTGTGCATTTTACGCAACATAGCGGCTATGTCAGTTAAGCGGATGTGGCTATGCCTATTAAAGTGATCGATCAGTTGCCGGCGGTAGAAGCCTTGTCGGCAGAAAATGTGTTCGTGATGACCGAAAGCCGGGCGCAGTCGCAGGACATCCGGCCGCTTAAAATTGCGATTTTAAACCTGATGCCCAATAAAATTGCCACTGAAATTCAACTGTTGCGTTTATTGGCGAATAGCCCGTTGCAGGTGGATGTCGATTTACTGCGCATTGATGATCATGTAAGTAAAAACACGCCGCCAAGCCATCTGAACTGTTTTTACCGTTACTTCTCAGAAGTACAACAGCAGAAGTATGATGGTCTGATTATTACCGGTGCGCCACTGGGGCTGGTAGATTATGAAGACGTTACCTACTGGGCGCAGTTTGGCGATATTCTGCGCTGGGCCGACAATAATGTTACCTCAACCTTATTTCTGTGTTGGGCGGCGCATGCGGCGCTGTATCAGTACTATGGTTTGCAGCGCGAAATTCGCGGCGAGAAACTGTCGGGGGTTTACTGGCAGCAGGTGACCCAGCCACTGTGCCCGCTGGTGCGTGGTTTTGATGACGAATTTTTAGTGCCACATTCGCGCTATGCCCAGGTACCCAAGCAAAAATACCAGCAGCACGACGATTTACATATTCTGGCCGAGGCCGATGTTACCGGCGCCTATTTGCTGCAAAACAGCAGTGGCAGCCGGGTTTTTGTTACCGGCCACCCTGAGTATGACTTAACCACTTTGGACGAAGAGTATCAGCGCGATCTGGCCGCCGGCGTAACTGCTAAGTTGCCGGAAAATTACTATCGCAATAATGACCCTATGCAAGGGCCACAGAAACTGTGGCAAAGCCACGCCTTTTTACTGTTCAGCAACTGGCTGAACTACTATGTGTATCAGGCCACACCATTTGAGTTAAGCCAGATTGGTCACGGTGCCTAAGATAAAGAGCATATTATGACAGCAAGATTAACAGCGCAGCAGTTTCGTCAGTTGCTCGAAAAGCGAATTTTAATTCTGGATGGTGCTATGGGCACGATGATCCAGCAACACCGGCTGCAGGAGGCTGATTACCGCGGCAGTGAGTTTGCCAACTGGCCTTGCGATGTCAAAGGCAACAACGATTTGCTGGTGCTGACGCAGCCGGATTTAATCGCAGATATTCACCGTCAGTATTTACTGGCTGGCGCCGATATTGTTGAAACCAACAGCTTTAATGCCACCAGCATTGCCATGGCGGACTACCAGATGGAAAGCTTGTCGGCGCGGATAAACCGCAAATCTGCCGCTTTGGCGCGTAAAGTCTGTGATGAGATCACGGCACTTGAGCCACACAAGCCGCGCTTTGTCGCCGGCGTGCTTGGGCCGACTAACCGTACTGCTTCTATCTCGCCGGATGTCAACGACCCGGGGTTTCGCAATGTCAGTTTTGAAGAGCTGGTCGAAGCTTACACTGAATCTACCAGAGCACTGATTGAGGGTGGTGCTGACATCATTATGCTTGAAACCATTTTTGATACGCTAAATGCCAAAGCCGCGGCTTTTGCGGTACTGCAGGTATTTGATGAGGTCGGCGTTAAGTTGCCGGTAATGATTTCCGGCACTATCACCGATGCCTCTGGCCGCACCTTGTCGGGCCAGACTACAGAAGCGTTCTATCATAGCCTTGCGCACGTTGAGCCGGTGTGTTTTGGCCTTAACTGCGCATTAGGGCCAGACTTATTGCGCCCCTATGTCGAAACACTGTCCGGCGTGTCGGAAGCGTTTGTGTCGGTGCACCCCAACGCAGGTTTACCTAATGAGTTTGGTGAATACGATTTGGGCCCAGAAGAGATGGCAGCTGAAATTGCCGATTGGGCTAAACAAGGCTTTTTAAACATTGTTGGTGGCTGCTGCGGTACGACACCAGAGCATATCAAAGCGATAGCTCTGGCGGTTAAAACAGCGCCGCCTCGTCAGCCTAAAGCAGCTGCGCACAGTTTTCACTTAGCCGGCCTTGAAGCCTTTTCTCTGGAGTGGTGATGCAACAACAAGCCAGATTTATCAATGTCGGCGAGCGGACTAACGTGACCGGCTCGGCAAAATTTAAAAAACTGATTTTAAACGGCGACTATGAAGCGGCGCTTGATGTGGCAAGACAGCAGGTCGAAAACGGCGCGCAAATCATCGATATCAATATGGATGAAGCGATGCTGGACAGCAAAGCTGCAATGGTGCGCTACCTGCAACTGCTGGCTGCAGAGCCCGATATTGCCCGCGTGCCGATTATGGTCGACTCATCCAAATGGGAAGTCATCGAGGCCGCACTGAAATGTATTCAGGGCAAAGCGGTGGTTAACTCCATTTCGTTAAAAGAAGGCGAAGCGCCATTTTTACATCAGGCCCGGTTGCTACGCCGTTATGGCGCCGCTGTTGTGGTAATGGCGTTTGACGAATCCGGTCAGGCCGATACCAAAGCGCGTAAAGTGGAAATTTGCCAGCGTGCTTATCACATCCTTACACAGCAAATTGGCTTTCCGCCACAAGACATTATTTTTGACCCTAACATCTTTGCTGTCGCCACCGGTATAGAAGAGCATAACAACTATGCGGTAGATTTTATTGAGGCTACCCGAGAGATAAAGCGGCTGTGCCCGTATGCCAAAATCTCCGGTGGTGTATCCAATGTGTCGTTTTCGTTTCGTGGCAATGACGCGGTGCGTGAGGCGATTCACTCGGTGTTTTTATACCATGCCATTGCTGCCGGCATGGACATGGGCATTGTTAATGCAGGTCAGCTGGCGGTATATGATGATATTCCGGTTTTGCTGCGCGAGCGGGTGGAGGATGTGATTCTTAACCGGCGTGACGATGCAACCGAGCGCTTGCTGGAGATTGCCGCTCAGTTTAAAGGCGATGGCAGTGTTGCCGAAAAAGCTGATGATGCCTGGCGCAGCCTGCCGGTTAATAAGCGGCTGGAGCATGCCCTGGTAAAAGGCATCACTGATTTTATTGAACAAGACACCGAAGACGCCCGCCAACAGGCAGAAAAGCCGTTGCATGTGATTGAAGGCCCGCTGATGGACGGCATGAACGTGGTAGGGGATTTGTTTGGTGAGGGCAAAATGTTCCTGCCGCAGGTGGTCAAATCGGCGCGGGTGATGAAAAAAGCGGTGGCTTATCTGCAACCTTATATCGAACAGGACAAAGCTGGCGGCCAGGCGCAGGGCAAAGTGCTGCTGGCAACGGTAAAAGGCGATGTACACGATATTGGTAAGAATATTGTCGGCGTGGTGCTGCAGTGCAATAACTTTGAGGTTATTGACCTTGGTGTGATGGTGCCTTGTGCAGAGTTATTGCGCGTCGCCAAAGAGCAAAATGTGGATGTAATCGGCTTATCCGGCCTGATTACGCCGTCACTGGATGAAATGGTGCATGTCGCCAAAGAAATGACCCGGCTGGGTTATACCCAACCGCTGTTGATAGGCGGAGCGACAACGTCCAAAGCGCATACAGCAGTCAAAATTGAGCCTAACTACAGTCATGGCGTGGTGTATGTACCGAATGCTTCGCGCAGTGTGTCAGTAGTACAGGCGTTAATTGGTAAAGACAGCAAAGCAGATTATTTAGCGCGCATTAAAAATGAATATCGGGTTGCCCGTGAGCAACATGCGCGCTCAAGGCCCGGGCAAACACTGCTCAACCTGGAGCAGGCAAGAGCAAACCGCTTTCAGCTCGATTTGAGCCGTGTTGCGCCAGCGCCAAAACTCGCTGGCGTACATTTGTGGCAGAACGTCGATCTGAATGTACTGCGCGATTACATTGACTGGACACCATTCTTTTTAACCTGGCAGTTGTCGGGTAAGTATCCGGCTATTCTGAACCATGCTGAAGTCGGCATAGAAGCACGAAAGCTGTTTAAAGATGCCAACACTATGCTTGATAAAATGATTGGTGAAGGCCATGTCAGCGGCAAAGCCATATTCGGTTTATTCCCGGCGAACAGCGATGGTGATGACATTGTGGTATACACCGATGAGAGTCGCAGCACTGAAAAAGCCCGCTTATATAATCTGCGTCAGCAGCTGCAGCTGAGAAATAATGCGCCAAACTGCTGTCTGGCTGATTTTGTCGCGCCAGTTGACAGTGGTGTGGCGGATTATATCGGGGCTTTTGCCGTCAGCACCGGCTTTGGCGCTGACGAGCTGGCCGCCGAATATGCGGCAGCTCATGATGACTACAGCAGTATTATGGTCAAAGCGCTGGCCGATCGTTTAGCCGAAGCGCTGGCCGAATACCTGCATTTAAAAGTGCGACGCGAGTATTGGGGCTATGCCGCCGAGGAGAATCTGGATAATGAGCAGCTGATCCGTGAGTTGTATCAGGGGATCCGGCCGGCACCAGGTTATCCGGCCTGTCCGGAGCATACAGAAAAGGGCACGTTATGGCAGTTGTTGGATGTCGAAGCGCAAACCGGCATCCAATTAACCGAGAGTTATGCCATGTGGCCGGGGGCTGCGGTAAGTGGCTGGTATTTCGCGCATCCGGACAGTAAGTATTTTACCGTCAGTAAAATCGGTGCAGACCAGCTAAATGAGTACGCACAGAAAAAAGGTTGGAATGAGCAGCAGGCTCAAAGCTGGCTGGCACCGAACCTTGGTTAAGTTATTGTAAAACATCAAAACTCTTTTGTTTCTGCCTTCGGGAAGAACTTGAAATTTATCCATGCCGTCAGGTAAAACGGTCTAAGCTTTAACAAAACAAAGCTGGAGTCGTTGTCGATGCGCAGATGGATAATGTTAGCTTTAATAGTGTTGTGCAGCGGCAAGCTAAGCGCTGCACCGCTGAATGTATTGGTGGGGCAAAACAAGCCGCCTTATATCCGGCTTGAGACGGTCAGTGGTTATGAATTGGAACTGCTGCGCGAAGTTATCCGCCGGATGGGACATGAAGCGGTGTTTGTCTTTGTGCCTAACTCCCGTATCCGTGCTTTACTGGAAAGCGGTAATGGTGATGTAGCGACGTTACAAGCGGTTACAGCCGATGAGCCGGGCGTATTTTTTTCCCAACCTTATATCCGCTACCAAAACGTTGTTGTCAGCCGCAGTAATGATGAGCTGACGATACAACATCCGGCTGATTTGGCGGGTAAAACGGTGATTGCGTTTCAGGGCGCCAGTAAAGTGCTCGGCGCGGATTATCGCGACGCCGTTTTGCAGAACAAAAGCTATCAGGAAACGGTGGATCAGCGGGCACAGGTAGAAATGTTGCTGCAGGGGCGGGCCGCGGCGATAGTGCTTGATCGCAATATTTTTACCTATCATCAGCAGAACTCAACAATGCCAGCAGCAGTGACAGTGCATGAGTTGTTTGATTCCACCTTGTACCGGGCGGCATTCCGTGACCCCGCACTTCAGCGTAGCTTTGACAAGGCTCTGCTGAGTGTTTTGCTGGATAATTGGTATCAACAGCTGCAGCTGAGCTATTTTATGCAGCTAAACCAGCAGCTACCTAACCGTTTTTATTGTGACGGGCCCACAGACAGTTACTGAGCTGCCGTGTTGGCTGCAGTGTCAGTCGAGCCATTTACGCAGCAGCTCAGCCAATTTTGAGGCATCAATAGGTTTACTGATAAGTTCATTCATCTTTGCCTGGCTGGCATCTTGCCTGGTAGAGTCAGAATTGTGTGCTGTCATGGCGATAACCGGCAGATTACTGAGCCCGGGCAGTTGGCGTAGCTGTCGTGTCGTGTCAAAACCATCAATGCCTGGCATTTCTATGTCCATCAGTACCAGCGATACCGTCTGTGATGTCAGACACTGCAGTGCCTGTTCACCACTGGTGGCGAGCACCACTGTATAACCGAGTTTCTGCAGAATAATTTGCGCCAGTGCCTGATTAAAGTAATTATCCTCTACTAACAAAATTGTATGTTTGCCGGTCGTCACACTGGTGGTGAGGGCAGGTATTTCTTTATCGACTGTCAGAGCTGCAACGTCAGCAACATCAAACATCAGACTGAAACTAAAGCGGCTACCCTGGCCGGGGGCGCTGCTAACGCTGAGCTTGCCTCCCATCAGCGTGACCAGACGCTGGCAAATCGTCAGACCCAGGCCTGTACCGCCATATTTGCGGCTGATTGAACTGTCAGCCTGATTAAAAGCGGTAAACAATTGCTGTTGCTGATGTTCACTGATACCAATACCGGTGTCGGTCACTGCAAAAAGCAGCTGGTAACGGTCTTTTACGGCTTCTGCTGAAACACTAAGGGTAATTTCGCCCTGCTCAGTAAATTTTATCGCGTTACTTAGCAGGTTAATCAGTACTTGTGACAGTCTGAGGGCATCACCAGTCAGCTTATCCGGAACATCGTGCTCAAGCTGCAGCACAAATTGCAGGCCTTTTTGCGAAATTTGCGCACTGAACATATCAATGACTTGTGTCAGCATTTCCCGCAGGCTAAATGCCGCTTGCTCCAGTTCCAGTTTGCCAGCTTCAATTTTGGAGAAATCAAGTATATCGTTGATTATACTAAGTAAAATTCTGCCGGATGCCCGAATTTTGTCGAGGTAGCTCTGTTGCGTTGCCGGGTCTTCACTTTGCTGGGCCAATTGGGAAAACCCCAGTACGGCGTTGAGTGGGGTACGCAACTCGTGGCTCATATTAGCCAGAAACTCACTTTTGGCCTGTGCAGCAGACTCAGCACTCTGTTTCGCCTGTTGTAACTGCGCCATGGTTTGCTGCAGATGTGCTGTACGCTGTTCCACCAGCCGGGTTAGCTGGTGTTTTTCCTGCGTTAAGTGATAAGTGCGCCATTTTAGCAAAACGTATATCAGCAGCACGAAAAGCAGGACATAACCGGCCCAGGCTGCTGTGCTGAAATACCAGGGGGGCGCAATGTAGATGTTGAGCTGATCAGATAATTGCAGATTACCCTGGTGATCGCGGCTGCGCACCATAAACTGATAGTCTCCCGGTGCCAGGTTAGTGTAATCACGGTACAGCTCATTGCTCCACAGCGACCAGTCTTTATCATAACCCTGCAGTTTGACCTGAAACTGGGGCTGAAATAAGTGGCTGAAGTTCGGGCTGGCATATTCAAAGCGTAGCGCTGTGCTGTCAGGCCCAAGCTTCAGCCTATTGGGTAAGGCTCCACCGCTGTAGACTGCCGGTCCGTCAAGTGTACTTAATTGGCGCAGCAGCGGCGGCTTGGGTGGCAGGTTACGATGTTCATTTATCGCAAAACGGAATATGCCTTCTGCACCGCCAAACCAGATCACGTTCTGTTCGTCTATCAACAGCGTATCCAATGGAATATCCTGCAAGGGTTTTAGCGCGGAGGCCTGCCAGCGATAAAAGCCTGCACTGTCTGCAAACAATACGCCGGCCTGACGCCTGCCGGTATCGTTATCCCAGGTTAGCAGCCATAAGTTATTGTTTTTATCGGTTTGCGGATCCCGCACCCAGGGCTGAGAGTCTGTAAAGGCCAGAGATAACTGAGGGTCCAATGTAAATTGTTGTTGCTGCTCATCAAAACGATAGAAACCGGCAACCGTTGCAATCAATAACGCCTGTTTGTACCAGTAGACGCTGTTTCGGTTATTGCTGGGCAGGCCTTCATTACTGCTAAAACGCTTGATAGGCAAAGGCACGGAATTGCCGCCCTGCCACTGACCTGGCAGCGTCAGGCGGTATACACCATGCGCTAAAGTCCCCAACCAAAGCTCACCATCCGGCGTTTCCAGAATACTGTTCAGATTACCCTGCACACCGGGAACCCGGCCTTCATCAAGCCAGCGTCCCTGTTCATAGCGCATGCTGGCCAGGCCATTTTGCAAACCGATATAAACGCGCTCTGGGTTGCGCAATGACTGATACAACACTTTACTTGCCAGTTCTGAGCGTCGAAGCAGAGTGACATCGCCTTGCTCAAGGGCATAAACGCCTTTGCTGTTTGCGATAAGCAGCTGCTGCTGATAGTTGATAAAATCCCAGGTTTGTTTTTGTATCTGGCTTACAGGCTCGAAGCGGTTTTGCGCATTACGCCGGTACAAACCGAGGCTGGTACCTGCATATAGTATGTTCTGGTGCTGATAAAGCGACAGCACATTGCCTTGCAGACCGCTGGCATCACTGTAATAGGAGATGGCTGCAGACAGATCTATCCGGCTAAGTCCGTGATCAAGCGCCAGCCATAAGCCTTGCTGGTGGTCCTGATACAACGCCCTGACATTCTGATCGACCAATCCCAACGCCGTGGTGATGTGGCTTTTTAACTTGCCATCAGCTGTCAGAATAAACAGGCCTGCCTCAGTGGTACCAAGCGCGTAATCGCCGTTTCTCAGTCTGATACCGCTGTACAGTGAAGCTTGCTTTAGCGCGTCATCTATTTCGGTATGCCAACGCTGGCTGCCGTTCTCGGTTAGCAAAAACAGTTCACCCTCGCGATTGCCTGCCAGCAATGTTTGCTCATCAAAGGGTTCAAGCATAAATACGCTGGTATCAGCAAAGCGCTCTGCTCCCGGCACGGCGCTGAACTCGCCATCGCGCAGCTGCAACAAGCCGCGGCCTTCTTCCCTGACGAATAACCGTTCCTGCAGATAAAATGCTTTGTGAAAGGCACTACTGGTTGTCCAGACTTTAACTTGCTGTGGCGTCAGCAAAAAAATAGCACTTCGGCTTACAAAGTATATGCCTTGCGGCGTGGCAAAAGTTTGGCGCACGTCCTGAAAGTTGCGGTAATCGGCCGGAATACGCTCCAGCAATGAAACGTACTGGGTACCTTGCGGGCTGCTGGTGTCGAGGTAACCCAGCTCTCCTTTAGAACCTACATATATCTTACCATCGGCGGCTAGCGCCAGTGAACGGACAACTGCTTTGTTACGGGTCGGTATCATACGCCAGCTGGCACCGTCATATTCAAGCACCCCTACGTTGTTGCCAACATAGAGCACGCCTCGATGATCCTGAACGACAGCCCAGTTCTGAGTGCCGCCATTGTAGTCTTTGGGTTTGAAATTACTCAGCAGCGGAGTGCCGTACTGCTGAGCCGCGATAGTCTGGCAGCTCAGTATTATCAGCAGCACACAGTAGCGCCAGTACGACTGAATAAATGTTATCACTATGCTCACCTCTTGTTTGCACAGCTGAAATTAGCGTTACACCCGTTTGATTCCGTTCGGGTGAGCGTTAGTTTTTATTTGCGCAGAACTTTATCCAGATAGCCCATCGCAAAGGCCGATAAAACGAAGGTTATGTGAATAAGCAAATACCATTGCAACTTGTCGTTAGCGATGCTTTCAGTATTCATAAATACCTTCAGCAGGTGAATTGACGATATTGCGACAATAGAGGCTGCAACTTTGTTTTTCAGTGAGCCAGAATCCAGCTTGCCTAACCAGCTCAGCTTGTCGTCATTACCTTCTAAATCAAGGCGTGACACAAAGTTTTCATAACCGGAAAACATCACCATGACGATAAGGCCGCCAACTAAAGCGATATCTATCAGCGACAACACAACCAGCACCAGCTCAACTTCTTTCATGCTTAGAATAATGGGCAGGATATGAAAAATTTCCTGAAAGAATTTTATGCCCAGTGCAATTAATGCCAGGCTAAGACCAAGGTAAATGGGCGCCATAATCCAGCGCGAGGAATACATCAGTTTTTCCAGAAAATTTTCCATAACAGCACCTGTTTTGTCCAGTCGCTGTATTATGCGGTCATCGCCCCAGAGATCAAGCTCTGGCCAAGGTTTTTCTTGCGTCTGAACGTGTACGGTTACCGCAAATTCCGGCGTTTTACCGCAATCACTGCTGACAGTAAGTCAGAATATGATAGCGTCTGCGCCAGATGAATGAGCGATACCTTGTTATGAAGAAAATACTAAGTTGCACTCTGCTGGCTGTGTCTCTTTGCTGGGTAAATGCCCGCGCAGAAGAAGGCTTTTGGTTGCAGCGTCAGCTTGAGCAGGGCAGCGAAGCACTGCGTGGTTTTTCTTTTGCAAGAGGTGATGCGCCACATGGTTTGCCGTTGTCTCATATACAGCGAACAAGCGGGAAACTGGGTAATTGCAGTACTGCTTTTGTGTCTGCAACGGGCTTGCTAATCACCAGCTATCATTGTGTGGCGCCTTACCTTGGCGCTACAGATGGTAAAGAGTTTGTCGCGCAAAGCCATGACTCAGAGTTGCCGATTACCGATCTTGAGCTGTTGTTACCACAGCAGACACAAGATGTCACAGTCACCATCAACCGTGAGCTGAACTCCGAGCCAACACCACAGCAGCGCAGTGTTAAACTGCAACAGCTGAAAACTGCTATGGTAAGCGATTGCCAGCAGCAAAGTGATTATCGCTGCGAGGTAGTATCGTTGCATCACGGACTGGAGTTTTATCTTATCCGCTACAAAGTACTGCGCGATCTGCGTCTGGTATACCGGCCAGCATCAGCAGAGCAAATGCCGCAGCGCAGTTGGCCGCGGTACAGCCAGGACTATGTGTTATTAAGAGCTTATGTTGCTGGTGCTCAGACCGACGGCGCTCTTGCCAGTACAAACATCCCTTATCAGTCTGAATTTGCCCGACTGTCACGCCAGGGGGTCACAGAAAATGAGCTGGTGATCTCACCGGGCTTCTCTTCTGCCAGTCAGCGTTATGCTACTGAAGCTGAGATACGTTTTAACTTTGAATTATTATACCCGCGTTCAGTTGGCTATTTTGAACAGGCTGTTGCCGTTATCGAGCAGTTGGCACCACCAGGCAGTGAACGGGCTGAACAATATGCTGCAACACTGGCAGAATTAAAACAGCAAGCTGAGACAGTCAGCGCTTTGCTGGCGCATTACCAGCGCAGTTCTCTTTTAACGTTGAAACAGCAGCGGCGAAATGCTGTAGTGGAGTGGATAAACAACAGTCCGGTCAGGCAGCAGTTATACGGGCCTGTGCTAGACCGCTTGCAGCAGGTACTGGAGCGTCAGCAAGCTGCCGCTCAGCGCGATCTGGCGCTGGGATTTCTGAAGTATGCTCAGCTACCGGCATTGGCTAATCAGCTGTATAAACTGGCATTACATCCAGACAAGCAGCAGACAGCGCGTTTGCGTAAGCAATTATCAGAGCTGGATGCACACTTCGACGCCCGGGTTGATATGGAGTTGGCACTGCACTTCCTGAGCCAGTATTCACAGTTGCCTGAAACTCAGCGTTTGCCAGCATTAGATCAGTATTTTGCGCTAAGCGATGGTTTTAACCGCGAAATTGTGCGGCATAAATTGTCTGCTATGTATCGTGGAACCTCTTTAACCGAACCGGCAAAACGTCTGGGGTGGCTTGAACGCAGCGCCGAGCAGTTTCAGCAAAGCGGTGATCCACTGATCAGTTTTGCCGTGGCGATGTATGATACAGCCATGCAGCTTGCGCAAGATCGCACAGAATTAAAAGCAGAACTGGACAGTGTCCGTGCTGCCGTCATGGAAGTGTTGCTGGCATTTAATGACGCCAGGGGTAAAGCTACCTATGCAGAGGCAAACGGTGCACTGCGTTTTAGCATAGGGCGTGTCAGTGGTTATAGCCCGATGGACGCTGTCTGGCATCAACCCTTTAGCAGCCTGAAAAGTTATCTGAAACGCCAGCACGACGTCGATTCTTCGGACAGTGTTACCCCGATACCCGACATTGCGGTTAACTTTTTGAGCAGTATCGATAGCTGCAGTGATTATGGTGCAGCGCCTACCTTTAATGCTAAAGGGGAACTTGTCGGCATCATGTTTGCTGGTGTGCAGGAAAATCTGCTGGCTGACTGGCACTACGACGCAGCACTGAGCCGGTCTGTGCATGTCGACAGTCGTTTTATTATCTGGCAGTTGCAGCAAACGGGATCAGCCAAAGCCTTACTGACTGAACTGTTGCCCGGGCATTAATCCGGGCATCGGTTGCACAGATTTGTATCAAACGCTCTTCATTTAGCCTGATTTCCAGTATTATTAGCCACTGTATCATTTAGCAGATAATGCTTTTGACTAGTGGAGAGGATGTGGACAAGCAGTTTCGGGTAAAATTAATTGTGCGCCGGGCACCGGTGTTGGCATCAATTAACTGGCTTAAACAAGCCTGGGCTATTTTTATAAAAGCGCCGCTGAACTGGGTGTTGATGTTCATTATTTTGGGTGCCATAGCCTTACTGGGACAAATTCATCCGTTCACCGCTGTAATTGGCATTTTACTCAACCCGTTTCTCACAGCTGGGATGTATAAAAGCGTCGTTGCAATACAAAATCAGCAGACGATGCAATTTACAGGATTATTTTCGCCGTTAAAGGAAACTGGTTGCCGTGCCGTGTTTATCCGTCTTGCCGGGTTGAATATGCTGGCATCTATTCCGCTTAGTAGCCTGGCTGTGGTGCTGATGCAGCAACAACAGGACAACAACCTGCAAATGCCGTTGGTATTGTTGTTCGTTATGGGCTTTGTGCTGGTGTGGATGATATTTGCCTATGCCGTTGCTATTGCCTATTTTCTTAAAGAGCGGCGCTTGCTTGCTATCATGCAAGCGAGCTTCGTTGCCTGCTGGCGTAATATTATCCCGCTAATGGTTTTCCTTCTCTTGAGTCTGGTACTGATAATGCTTACCATGCCTACGTACTTTATCGGGCTGCTTGTCGTTGTACCGGTGCTAAATATCGCATTCTTTTTATCCTTCAATGAATTTTTTGCGTTGCAAGTCAAAGCTACTGACGACGCAGTGTTGGAAGTATAATTTTGGCGGATGTGGCTGAGCTTAAGCGTATGGCACTGAACTGGTTAAGCCGGCGCGATTACAGTGAAAATCAGCTAAGCCTGCGGCTGGGCCGCCAGGGCGGTGAGCCGGCTGATATCGCCTTGGTTATTGCCTGGTGCAAGCGCGAGAATTATCTGGATCAGAACCGTTTTCTGCAGATGTTGGTGCGCAGCCGGGCCGGTAAAGGTTACGGCCTGAATTACATTGTGCAGGAATGCCGGCAACAGCAGATAGCCAAAGAGCAGGTATTACAATGCGCGGCCGAGCTGGAAATTGATTGGTTTGCCATGGCCAGCCAGCAGTACCAGAAAAAGTACGGACAAAGTGAAGTAACTGATTATAAAGAAAAGCTAAAACGCATGGCATATATGCAGCGCCGTGGTTTTAGCAACGAACAGATTCAAATAGCGATGAATCAAACAGAGTAAAACCGAAGCGGACAGGATTTTTTCATGACAATGACATCGGCCAGTATCAGGCGTGCCTTTTTAGACTTTTTTGCCAGCAAACAGCACCAAATTGTACCCAGCAGTTCGCTGATCCCGGGTAACGATGCCACATTATTGTTCACCAATGCCGGTATGGTGCAGTTCAAAGATGTATTTCTGGGTCAGGATTTACGCAGCTACAACCGTGCTGTCTCAGCCCAGCGTTGTGTGCGGGCTGGCGGTAAACATAACGATTTGGAAAATGTTGGTTATACCGCGCGCCATCATACCTTTTTTGAAATGCTGGGTAATTTCAGTTTTGGTGATTATTTTAAACGTGACGCTATCGCCTATGCCTGGGAGTTTCTGACGGTTGTCGTGAAGCTGCCAAAAGAAAAGCTGTGGGTGACGGTGTATGAAACCGATGATGAAGCTTACGATATCTGGTTAAAAGAAGTTGGTGTGCCGGCTGAACGCATTATCCGTATTGGCGATAACAAAGGTGCACCCTATGCATCTGACAATTTCTGGGCTATGGGCGATACCGGCCCGTGCGGTCCGTGCACGGAGATTTTCTATGATCACGGCGAGCATATCTGGGGCGGCCCACCAGGTTCACCGGAAGAAGACGGTGACCGTTATATCGAGATCTGGAATATCGTCTTTATGCAGTTTAACCGCCACGCCGATGGCCGCATGGAAAACCTGCCTAAACCCAGCGTTGATACCGGTATGGGGCTGGAGCGGATTGCAGCTATTTTGCAGCATGTACACAGCAACTATGAAATTGACACCTTTGTTGCATTGATCAAAGCGGCAGCAGAGGCGACAGGCGCAACGGATCTGAGTGATAAATCGCTGCGGGTAGTCGCCGATCATATCCGTAGCTGTGCTTTCCTGATTGTTGATGGCGTTCAACCGTCAAACGAGGGCCGCGGCTATGTGCTACGCCGTATTGTGCGCCGTGCTGTGCGTCACGGTAACAAGTTAGGCGCTAAAGGTGCGTTTTTCTACAAACTGGTCGCAGCGCTGGTAGCTCAAATGGGTGAAGCTTACCCTGAGCTGGCAGAAAAGCAGGCTGTGGTAGAAAAAATTCTGAAGCTGGAAGAAGAGCAGTTCGGCAAAACGCTGGAACGTGGCTTAGCGATTTTAGAAGAAGCGCTGGCTGGCCTGCAGGGTACCGAGTTGCCTGGCGAGCTGGTATTCAAGTTATACGATACTTACGGCTTCCCGGTTGACCTGACAAATGATGTGGCGCGTGAGCGTAATCTGACCATAGACCAGGCCGGTTTTGATGCCGCTATGGCAGAGCAGCGTAAAAGGGCACAACAGGCGTCAAACTTTGGTGCAGATTACAACGCAGCAGTGACTTCCAGTCAGCAGACAACGTTTACCGGTTATGAGCATGAATTTGGTAATGCTCAGGTAGTTGAAATCCTGTTTGAAGGCAAAGCTGTTCCGGCGATACAGGATGGTCAGCAGGCTATGCTGGTGCTGGACGCAACACCTTTCTATGCAGAGTCAGGCGGTCAGATGGGCGACAGCGGTACACTGACATTGGCCAGTGGCGCTGTGTTTACCGTGCAAGACACGATAAAACTGGGTAAAGCTTTTGCGCACAAAGGCAGTGTCGCGGGTAGCATAAAAGTTGGCGACAAAGTAGATGCGCAAATTGACAGCGCCCGCCGTGCAGCCATCAAACAAAACCATTCTGCTACCCACTTGTTGCATGCCGCCCTGCGCAACGTGTTGGGTGAGCATGTTACGCAAAAGGGCTCTTTGGTGGGGCCAGAACGCTTACGTTTTGACTTTAGCCACTTCGAGGCGGTAAAACCGGAAGAACTGCGCCTTATTGAACAAATGGTTAATGAGCAAATTCAACACAACAATGTGCTGCAAACCCGGTTAATGCCGATTGAGCAGGCCAAAGCCGCCGGCGCAATGGCGCTGTTTGGTGAAAAGTACGACGACGAAGTACGCGTACTGAGCATGGGCGAATTTTCTATTGAGCTGTGTGGCGGCACTCATGTAAGCCGCACCGGTGATATTGGTTTGTTTAAAATCGTCTCTGAAGGTGGTATCGCCTCTGGTGTGCGCCGGATTGAAGCTGTTAGCGGTAGCGGCGCCGTATCTTATGTACAGCAGTTAGAGCAGCAGGCACAAAGTGTAGCCAGCGCGCTAAAAGGCGACCTGTTTAGTATCAGCGAGCGTGTGCAGCAGGCGCTGGAGCGCAGCAAGCAGCTGGAGAAAGAAATTGATCAGTTAAAAGCTAAGCTGGCCAGTCAGGCAGGTGCGTCTTTATTGGAGCAGGCAGATAACGTAGCCGGGGCGACGGTGCTGATTACACAACTGCCAGCAACGGAGCCTAAAGCACTACGTACTATGCTCGATGAACTGAAAAATAAACTGAACTCAGGCGTGATCTTACTTGCCACAGTAAATGACGACAAAATCAGCCTGATCGCCGGTGTGACGTCAGATCTCACAGGCAAAGTACACGCCGGGCAGCTGGTTGGCTGGGCCGCTGAGCAACTAGGCGGCAAAGGTGGTGGCCGGCCCGATATGGCGCAAGCCGGTGGTTCGGATATAGCAGCTTTACCTGCAGTTATGACAGCGGCAAAAAAGCTTGTCGCAGAAAAATTGGGCTAAACTGCTTAAATCTACTATAAAGAAGGGCGCCAGCGCCCTTTTTTACTAATAGTGAAACAACAAGGCTGTCAGGTATCGCCGGGCAGGGAATTTGCCTTGTGGGCGTGTGTAAACATCGCGTATTTGCCGACGCAGGCTGGCAGATTGTTACAATATTAGGGTTAAGTCGTCAAAATGCCGTCTGGCAGTGCTAATTATTTAAACGCCTGACTTTTAATCAGCTAAGTAGCTGAGTTATGATACGGCGCTTTAGTGTAGACACCGGTGTGTATCATGCTGGGTAAAAGGAACAAGGAGCAAACGAATGCTAATTCTTACTCGTCGTGTTGGTGAGACACTGATGATTGGTGATGAAGTTACAGTCACCGTGTTGGGAGTGAAAGGTAATCAGGTACGTATTGGTGTCAATGCGCCAAAAGAAGTGTCTGTGCATCGTGAAGAAATTTATATGCGGATTCAGGCCGAGAAGGGCTCACCAGATTCAAGTTATGGTGACGATGAGTAAATTTCGCGTCATCTCTGTGCCTTGCCGATGATTTATGCCGTTTTTGTACGTTTTATGACTTAATTCCGGCGAATTGCTTAAAAGGTCGGCAAACGCGCTTTTCAGTTCCAAAAATTGTTTGACTTATTTTCCTGAGACATTAATATACACGCCGCAACACAGCGCGGAGAAATGGCCGAGTGGCTGAAGGCGCACCCCTGCTAAGGGTGTATAGGGGAAACTCTATCGAGGGTTCGAATCCCTCTTTCTCCGCCATTTTTCAGATGGACGCATAGCTCAGCTGGATAGAGTACTCGGCTACGAACCGAGCGGTCGGAGGTTCGAATCCTCCTGCGTCCGCCATCTGATATGGGCAGCACCGACACAGTGCTTAATAAATAGTGTGCTAAAATCTGTTTCATCCCGGACGCATAGCTCAGCTGGATAGAGTACTCGGCTACGAACCGAGCGGTCGGAGGTTCGAATCCTCCTGCGTCCGCCATATACGAAGAACCCGCTTCAGGTAACACTGCAGCGGGTTTTTTATTGTGCGTGAAAAAGTCATAGAAAAACGCTATGGCGAAACCATAGCGTTGCTATTAAAAAAGGTCTGAAGTCAGAGTATCGTCAAAAGCTCAGCGCGACGCTAAAGCTGACTGTGCGGTCTGCTCCTAGCAAGTAAGCACCTTCCTGGCCACCACTGATATAAGCTTTATCTGTGATGTTGTTCAGTGTCAGCGCCAGATCAGCACTGCGGAACATGGCATTGTTGCCCAGATCATGCTGGTAACCAAAGTACGCATTCCAGATAACGGATGACGGAATGTCATCACGGTTCCAGACACTGACGTCACCGCTGGTACTGCGTTTGGCTGCGCCGTAGTACTCACCGGTATATTTAGCGCTGATACCGGCTCGGTAGTGGCCATCATTGTAATGCAGTGCGCTGGCCAGCATTTGTTCAGGGATAGCGGCAACTTTATCGCCGGCGCGGT
The DNA here is from genome assembly GCF_020531985.1 of Rheinheimera aquimaris. Classification (GTDB taxonomy): domain Bacteria; phylum Pseudomonadota; class Gammaproteobacteria; order Enterobacterales; family Alteromonadaceae; genus Alishewanella; species Alishewanella aquimaris. The sequence continues at coordinate 578,234 of NZ_JAJAVQ010000004.1, forward strand.
AGCCGTTAATGGTGTCGCTGTACTCAGAGCTATTCAGGGTTAGTGATGAGGTTAAAGACCAGTTTTGTGCAAAGCGCCAATCCAGACTGGCTTCAAAGCCTTCTGACTCGACACCGCCGACGTTGACAAAGGTACCATCCAGTTCGGTCAGGTAATCCGGTAGGTCATCAATTTCTTCATAGGCCAGCAGGGTGATACGGTTATTAAAGTCGATGCTGTAATAGGTAGCAGACAGATTAAGCGTTTCACCGAAGTAACGTATGCCCAGTTCATAGTTTTCAGCGGTTTCTGCTTCAAGCTGTGCGAAATCCTGACCGGCAGTATTTAAAATAGTGTCCGGGATAGCTTTGAAGTTTTCCGAGTAACCGGCAAAGGCTTCTAGCGTATCCGTTAAACGGTATACCAGGCCCAGGCTTGGCAGCAGATCAGAATCACTGTCGAGCTTACCGTTATTACTGGCATCAAAGTTATCGGTGCGGCTAATGTCTATCAGATACTGTTGCAACCCGAGGTTTAGCTGTAAGTCGCCAAAGCTTATTTGATCCTGCAGATAATATTTCACTACGTCTTGATCGTAATCATCATCAAACTGCACCCAGTAAGGCGTCTGGTCGAAGTAATGATACACCTTAGGGTCGATGACTTTGTGCCAGTCGCGGATTTGACTGCGCTCCTGCTGCTCAAGCCAGATCCCCGCCCGGATCTGATGCTGTGCCAGTGTCCACTGCAAATTAGCCGTAACGCCGTAACGCTGTTTCTCATAGTGGGTATGCCGGTAGGACGATACACGTGTCAGAGCACTGCTATCTTCAGGGCTACCCAGCACCGGCCTGCCGTTAGCGTCGATATAGTTGTAAGTGATACGCTCAGTGCCGTTACCTTTGCTGATTAGCTGACCGTTGCTGTCAACTGCATAAACCTGATATGGCGGCAACCAGTCGCCGCGGCCATTTTGCCAGTGCAGGTAGGGTGTAATATCGGCTTCCAACTGCTCGGTAATGTCGAATTCGGTTTTTACATACAGCAAGGTATTTTCACGCAGTGTAGACCAGGCTTCAGCAAAGTTCTGATCAATGTCCGGATCGCCGGTCCAGGCGCTGGTTAAGCCATCCCAGTGCGGGTTTTGCCTGAACTGCTCAAGTGAGCGGTAATCGTAGTTGTCTTCGTTAGCATCATCGTAGGATAAACGTGCGGTAATACGGACTTTATCAAGTTCGGTGATACTTTTTGCTTCAGCATGCAACCGTTCAGTTGCGCCATTGCTGCCGCTGCCAATCCAGCGGTTAGCGAAGCTGTCGGATAAACTGAAGTAGGCTGTAGTGTGGTCAAACAGCAGGCCGGTATCAAAACGGGCAAAATAACGCCTGGTATTGTTGCTGCCACTGCTGTACGCCGCTTTGGCGCCTTTATCTGCCAGTGGATTGTTGCTGACAAAATTCAGCGTGCCGCCCAGCGCGTCCAGTGACGCTGAGGCAATGTCGGCAGAGCCCTGGCCGACTTCAACATACTGTGTGTTTTCACTGTCCAGGTACCGGTTGGCTTTACTGCCGCCGGCATAGGCTGAGCCACCGTTGGGTACACCGTCCACTGTAATGCCTAATTGCTGATCTGCCCGATCAATCACAAAGCCGCGCAAGCTGATAGTGGTGGTATAGTCATCGCCGCCAAATGCATCGCCCTGACCTACGTTTACCCCCGGCAACGCATCGACCAGATCCAACACATTGCCGATGGCAGGTTGCAGCTGCTTGGAATTGCTATCGGTGCTGTTGTTAGCGTAGCTAACCCGTTTGCCGACGACTGACAGTACTTCAATATCGCTTTCATTACTGATGTTCTCGTTGGCATTGCTTTGCTGAGCCAGCAGCGGGGCTGACAGAATTCCCGCTATTGCCAGTGTGGTTGCTTTAAGTCTGAAGTGACGCACAATAAGTCTCCCTAACTTTGATTATATTATCGTTATGGTCGGATGAGCTTCCGACGGCGGCATATTGTGCAGAGCGAGTGTGTAATTAGCGTGACTATTAGATGTAGTTAATGTGTGAGTAATGTTTTATTTTTATGACGTAACAGGCTGTGTTCATCGCGTTGTCACAACAGCACAGTAGTGTTGGCGGGCTGGTTAGTCTTAATTTAAAAGCAGGAATTGCATGCGATACGTAATTTTTTTACTGGGGATCTTGCTTGGCGGATGCCAGGTAACGCCCAAAGCTTCAGAGCCATTAGCGCAAGTAGGCCCCAGGCCATTATATCTGCTGTCGCAGCTGCCGGAAGGCGACTTGAAGCAGCGGCTGGAGGTTTGCCGTCAACAGCCATTTTACCGCAGTGAGTTTTCGCTGGCACATCGCGGTGCCCCGCTCATGTTTCCCGAGCATAGCCGGGCGTCTTACCAGGCTGCTATTGATATGGGGGCAGGTATCGCTGAATGTGATGTTACTTTTACCGCAGATTTGCAACTGGTTTGCCGCCATGCGCAGTGCGATCTGCATCAAACCACTGATATCCTGCTGAGGCCTGAACTGGCAGCAAAATGCAGTATACCTTTTACGCCTGCCGACCCGGCAACAGGCCGCGTAGCAAACGCCCGTTGCTGTACCAGCGATATTACGGCTGATGAGTTCAGCCAGCTGTGCGCAAAAATGGACGGTGTTAACCCGGCAGCCATGCTGGCAAAGGATTACATCGCTGGCACTCCGGCGTGGCGCAGCGAGCTATACAGCCAGTGTGCTGCGCCATTGACGCACCGGCATAGTATAGCGTTGTTTCAGCAACAGGGTGTGAAAATGATCCCGGAACTGAAACAACCTGAAGTACCAATGCCATTTCAGCAACAATACACCCAACAGTACTTTGCTCAGCAACTGATTGATGAATATAAAGCCGCTGGTGTCGCGCCATCTCAGGTTTATCTGCAGTCATTTAACTGGCAGGATATTCTGTACTGGCTTGAACATGAACCGGAATTTGGCCGTCAGGCCGTATGGCTTGATGAGCGCTATGAACAACCGGGGTTTGACCCGCAGCAGCCACAGAGTTGGCAGCCCTCTATGGCAGCACTAAAAGCCGCCGGGTTGAATATTATTGCGCCGCCGTTATGGGTATTACTGCGTGAGCGGGACGGAACTATAGTACCGACTGCGTATGCTAAAGCAGCCAGAGCGGCCGGGCTTGATATCATTGCCTGGAGCCTGGAACGTTCAGCGCCATTGGCTAAAGGTGCTGACTGGTACTATCAGTCGTTACCGCTGCTGGCGAGAGATGACGGTGCTATCTTGCAGGTGTTACATGTGCTGGCACAGGATGTTGGTGTTATCGGTGTATTCTCTGACTGGCCCGGTACTACCACGTTTTATGCAAATTGTCTGCTGGCACCAGAATAATATATTGCGCGCCGCGGCCAGCTTTCTTCATCGCTAAGTGGTTGTGATTATGCTATAAATTGTCACTTAGATGCGGTGTTTATACTCAGGCAGGGTTCAGCTTTGTACTGGTAAAACCGCTTAGGGTATAACCACGGACAAGCCAGAACGTGACGTCAATCACCAGCGATGCTGCCATTCATACCAAGACGGATGCTACGCCTGAGCTGACCTTGTGTCCGCACTGTGATCTGGTGCAGCAGGTACCGCAACTGGAGCCGGGTGAAGAGTCCAGCTGTAGTCGTTGCGGGCATCATCTGGACGCGCGCCACCCTGAACCTATAGTGCGTCCAGTGCTGTATGCCGGTTCCGCACTCTTTATGCTGTTGCTGGCGAATTTGTTTCCCTTTGTCAGTATGTTTGCTGCCGGCAACAGCAATGAAATGCATTTTTTTGATACCTCGTCGGTACTGTTCAGCGAACATCACCAGTGGCTGGCGATTCTGATCTGGCTGCTGATCCAGTTGATCCCCGCTGTGTGCATGAGTGCTATTTTGTATCTGAAGCTTGGTATGCTGTACGCATTGCCAGCCAGAACATGGGTTGCCAGAGTGCTGTATATGCTTAAACCCTGGAGCATGGTAGATATTTTCCTGATGGGGCTCATCATCAGTTTTGTCAAGCTGGTAGCCGATGCGGATATTTCATTGGGGCCAAGCTTCTGGGCGTTCTGTTTATTTTGTCTGCTGCACCTTAGAGCGTTTCAGGTAATAGACCGGCGCGAATTATGGTCGAAGATAGCGCCTTGTCCGGCACCTGAAGTCAGGGCCCGGGCTGGCAGAACCGGTCTGTCACAGCAATTAAAACTGTGTAAAGTGTGTACTGCGATGGTGCCCGTTGCCCAGACACATTGCAGCCGTTGCCACAGCCGGGTTCGATTGCGCCAGCGCAGCAGCATTCAGAACACCATCGCGTTATTGATTGCCGCGACGCTGCTTTATGTCCCTGCCAATCTGCTGCCTATTATGCGCACCGTGTCATTTGGTGAAACCATTGATTCAACTATTATTAGTGGTCTGGTACTGATGTGGCAGGACGGAGCTTACCCGGTTGCGCTTATTATCCTGGTTGCCAGTGTTATTGTACCGGTAGCAAAAATCCTGGTGATGTTCTGGTTATGTTATTTAACCGCTATTCCACCGCACCGGCGTCAGCGCTATTCAACGCAGATTTACCGCCTGGTCGATTGGGTCGGACGCTGGTCTATGGTCGATGTGCTGGTAGTAGCCATTATGGCAGCGTTGGTACGGTTTGATTTATTGATGAGTGTGTATCCTGGCGTGGGTGCATTAGTATTTGCTGCCGTGGTGATTCTGACGATGCTGGCGGCACTGAGTTTCGACCCCAGGCTATTATGGGATCCACTGACTGAGCAAAAGGGAGTTCGATTTGACGCAACAAACGAGTGCTAAGGTTAACCGGATTAAGCAATGGTCACCCATCTGGGTAGTGCCTATTGCAGCCGTATTGATCGGTATCTGGATGCTGTATAACCATTATCAGCAACAAGGCGCTTTGCTGACGCTGCTGACAGCTGACGCTGAGGGTATTGTTGCCGGCAAGACACAGATTAAAAGCCGCAGTGTTGATGTCGGCCAGGTGGTGTCAGTAGAGCTGAGTCATGACTTAAAACAGGTCATCATTAAAGCCCGGATGAAACCGGCCATCACTGATTTGTTAAACGAAGACTCACGCTTCTGGGTGGTTAAGCCCCAGGTTGGCCGAGGTGGGATCACCGGGTTAAATACACTGTTGTCCGGCGTCTATATTGAGCTGCAACCGGGAGATTCAGACAAGCTGCAGCTACAGCATCAGCTATTGGATTCCCCCCCTGTGGCACCGGCCGATGCGCCCGGCATCCGGGTGGTGCTGACAACCGCTGAGACCGGTGGCCTGGCGGTAGGCGATCCGGTGCTGTACCGGGGCTACGAAGTCGGCACTGTCGAGCAGAGCGAATTTGATTTGTCGCAGCGTCGCACTCTTTATCAGTTGTATATCAGGGAACCCTTTGATGTGCTGGTATCTGAGAACGTGCGCTTCTGGCTTAGCAGCGGTTTTTCTGTCGATCTGTCAGCAGAAGGTTTGCAGGTTGATGTAGGCTCAGCCACAACGCTGTTAAGTGGCGGTGTCAGTTTTGACCTTATGCAAGGCTGGCCTGCTGGCGGTGCTGTAGCTGATGGTTCTGAGTTTCAGTTGTTCCCGAATAAACAAAGTATTCAGGACGGCTTATACAACGAGTTTGTTGAGTACTTACTGTTTTTTGATGAGTCAGTGCGCGGTTTGAAACCGGGCGCTCCGGTCGAGTATCGCGGTGTGCGGGTCGGAACCGTTACCAGTGTGCCGTTCTTCTTTTCGATAGATAAACCCTTTGAAGTGTCGTTGCAGCAGGGCATTCCGGTGCTGATCCGCATTGAAGCTGGCCGTTTATATGAAAACCTGACATTAAAACAACTGCGACAGGAGCTGGAAAAAGCAGTACAACGCGGTATGCATGCAGCATTAAAAACCGGCAATCTGCTCACGGGGGCGCTGTATATAGATTTAGACGTTAGCGAAGATTCTGCCCCGGACATTGAACAACAGGCACTGCAGGCACAACAATTAGCACTTAGCCAAAGCGCTGGCTATCCGATGCTGCCAACGACCCGCAGCGGGCTGAGTAACATAGAGCAAAAGGTGCTGATGGCACTGGATAAAATCAACAATCTGCCGGTAGAGCAGTTATTAGTGCAAAGCGAACAGACAATGCAAAGTACAGATGCGCTGATGCAGAACGCTGCCAAAATGGTCGCTCAGCTGGATAAACTCATTGCTAATCCGCAATTGCAACAGTTGCCGGCTCAGCTGCAGCAGAGTTTGCAGGAACTGCAACGCATGCTGGCAGGTGTGAGCCCCGGGGCCCCGGCATATGAGCGTATGGACAGCAGTTTGCAAACATTAGATCAGGTGCTGCGCGAACTGCAGCCAGTACTACAGACATTGAATCAGCAAAGCAATGCTTTGATATTTGAAGCAGATGTTACTGCAGATCCAGAGCCTAAGAGGGCAGAGCAATGAGATTATTCATCACCGCTGTGGTATTTCTGCTAAGTAGCTGCAGCAGTCAACCGCAAACCACCTATTATCAGTTGCCACTGTCCGCAGTAGCAGCCAGTGTCAGTAGTCAGTCATTACAAACGCTTTACGTTGAGCCTGTGCAGGTCGCCAGCTACCTGAATGGCCGCGGGCTGGTATTGCAGGTATCGGATGTGGAGCTGGTGATGGCACGGCAGCATTTATGGGCTGAAGCACTTGATCACCAGTTGCAACGTCAGCTGCGTAGCCGGCTGCAACTGTTGTTGCCACAGCACACCGCTGTTATGCAGCCTTCGGCTGATACGGTAAAGGTTACTGTGCAGCTGGACCGTTTTCATGGTCAGGAAGATGGTTACGCTATTGCCAGTGGCCGCTTTGTTGTCAGCAGTACAAACACCACTGAAAGTTTTTCTATCCGCGTACCTCTGGCCGATGACGGCTATCCGGCACTTGTTAGTGCCCTTGCTCAGTGCGTACAACAGCTTAGTGAGCAAATTTCCCGCCAGTTAACCAGCGAAAACTAGTTTTCATTTCCCGCCGGCAGCAGTGATATCACCGCTGCCGGTGTTGTGGATGGCTAGACATTTGAGTGTCTTTACGTGTACTGTGTGTAAATTATGCAAATTGTTCGCGTAAATAGCAGTTATCACCGGTTTTTATTTAGTCAGTTGTATTTAACTGCGCATAATGCGCAATCTGCCTGCTGATTACAGTTTGACCTGCTATCGTTCAGAGCAACTGAAGAATCTTTACCGCACAGTCAGCGTAGTGCGAATAACTGATGGAGAGACACTATGGTCGCACAACTGTTATTGGAAGCCGCCAACCTGATGTTTATAGGGATGGTGGCGGTATTTGCCTTCCTGTTATTACTGGTGTTTATCGTGCAGCTGATAAGCGCATTTATGTTGCGTTACTTTCCGGTAAAGCTTGCTGAAAAAGCAAGCCGTATCGACAGCGGCAGTAGCACGACCAGCCCGGCTATCGTGGCAGCAATCTCTGCTGCCGTGCACCAGTATCGCCAAAAACAATAAAAGGACGCCGTTATGAGCAAGCCACTACTACTGACAGAACTGGTGCTGCGTGATGCACACCAGTCACTACTGGCCACCCGTTTACGTTTGGATGACATGTTACCGATAGCCGATAAGCTGGATAAAGTGGGTTACTGGTCGATGGAGTCCTGGGGCGGAGCCACTTTTGACGCCTGCATCCGGTATCTGGGGGAAGATCCATGGCACCGTATTCGAGAGCTGAAAAAAGCCATGCCGAATACCAGGCAGCAAATGTTATTACGCGGCCAGAACTTACTGGGTTATCGCCACTATGCAGATGATGTGGTCGAAGCTTTTGTTGAACGCGCCCATAAAAACGGTGTTGATGTATTTCGTATATTTGATGCAATGAACGACATTCGCAACCTGCAAACGGCTGTGCAGGCGGCCATAAAGGTTGGCGCACATGCGCAGGGGACTATTTCTTACACTGTCAGTCCGGTGCATACCATTGATATGTGGGTTGATATGGCCCGCCAGCTCGAAGACATGGGCTGTCACTCTATCTGTATTAAAGATATGGCTGGCCTGCTCAAGCCCTATGAATGTGAAGAGCTGGTATCGCGTATCAAGGAAGCAACCGGCATTCCGCTGGCAATGCAATGTCATGCGACAACCGGGTTATCAACCGCTACCTACCAAAAAGCCGTTGATGCGGGTATTGATATGCTGGATACCGCTATCTCATCGATGAGCATGACCTATGGTCACAGTGCTACCGAAACCATGGTTGCTATCACTGAGGGTACCGCGCGTGATACCGGTCTGGATATGGAGCTACTGGCCGAAATCGCAGCCTATTTTCGCGATGTACGGAAAAAGTACGCGCAGTTTGAAGGCTCACTCAAAGGCGTAGACGCCCGTATTTTATTAGCGCAGGTGCCAGGTGGCATGCTGACGAATATGGAAAGCCAGCTGAAAGAACAAGGCGCTCTGGACAAGTTAGATGCGGTACTAAAAGAAATCCCGCATGTGCGCGAAGACCTGGGCTTCTTACCTCTGGTTACCCCCACATCACAAATCGTTGGTACTCAGGCAGTATTGAATGTGCTGACCGGCGAGCGCTACAAAAGCATCACTAAGGAAACGGCCGGAGTACTCAAAGGCGAATACGGCGCTACACCTGCTAAGGTCAATGCTGCATTGCAACAACGGGTGCTGGAGGGCGCTGAAGCCATCACCTGCCGCCCGGCCGATTTACTTCAGCCGGAGCTGGACAAACTGCAGCAGGAGCTGAGCAGTCTGGCGAAAACGGAAAGTATCAGGCTGGCCGATCAGCAACTGGACGATGTACTGACCTATGCGCTATTCCCGCAGGTTGGGCTGAAGTTTCTTAAGAACCGTGATAATCCGGCGGCGTTTGAACCTGCGCCCGACGCGGATAGCTCCGAGCATAAAGCAGCGCCGGCCAGCCGGGCGAAAGCGCCACAAAGTGGCCCGGCAAGCTACAGCGTGCGGGTAGATGGCAAGGTGTATGAAGTCGAAGTAGCGCCGAGCGGCGAGTTAAGCTCGGTAAAACCTGTGGTGGAAGAGAATATTCCGGCCAGCGCCTCGGTTACCGGCAACTCAACGCTGAATGCACCACTGGCAGGTAATATCTGGAAAATAGTCACCAAAACCGGCGCTACGGTAAAACGGGGCGACATAGTGATCATTATGGAAGCGATGAAAATGGAAACGGAAGTCAGGGCGGTATCTGATGGCATTGTGGCCAATATCCATGTGGCGGCGGGTGATACTGTCAGCACCGGCGATGTGCTGATTAGCTTTGACTAGACTTGACTGAGGATTATTCATGGATGCTGTTGCAACCTTAATTGCATCAACCGGGCTGGTAAATTTTACCGCCGGTCAGGTCGTGATGATGCTGGTAGGCTTTTTATTGCTGTATCTGGCGATTGCCAGGGGCTTTGAGCCATTATTGCTGGTGCCAATAGGTTTTGGTGCTGTACTGACCAACATTCCACTGGCGGGCATGGGCGAACCCGGTGGCTTGCTGTATATGATTTATGAAGCGGGTATCAGTACTGGCGTGTTTCCTCTGCTGATTTTTATGGGCGTGGGTGCTCTGACCGATTTCAGTGCCTTGATTGCGAATCCAAGAATGCTGCTGTTAGGCGCTGCCGCTCAGTTTGGTATTTTTGCGACATTGCTAGGTGCTATCGCGCTTAATGCGGTGCCGGGTTTGAGCTTTACCATGAAAGAGGCATCTGCCATTGCCATCATCGGCGGGGCAGACGGGCCTACGGCTATTTTCCTCGCATCCAAGCTGGCGCCGGATCTATTGGGGGCAATTGCTGTTGCCGCCTATTCCTATATGGCTTTGGTACCCATTATTCAGCCGCCAATCATGCGGGCGTTAACCAGCAATGCTGAGCGTAACATTCAGATGGTGCAGCTACGTGCGGTCAGTAAAAAAGAGAAGATAGTGTTTCCGCTGGCAGTGCTGTTGCTGACGATTTTGCTATTACCCAGTGCCGCGCCATTAATAGGTATGTTCTGTCTGGGTAACCTGATGCGTGAATGTGGCGTCGTTGAGCGTTTGAGTAAGACAGCGCAGAACGAGCTTATCAACATCGTGACTATCTTCCTTGGCCTGGCGGTAGGCTCAAAACTCAGTGCTGATAAGTTTCTGACGTTGCAAACGCTGGGCATACTGGTGTTGGGAGCTGTGGCATTTGCTATCGGCACCGCATCCGGTGTACTGATGGCTAAGTTGATGGGTAAGTTTTCAAAAGACCCTATCAACCCGCTAATTGGCGCGGCAGGCGTTTCGGCAGTACCTATGGCAGCAAGGGTAGTGAACAAAGTAGGGCTGGAAGCGAACCCGCATAACTTCCTGTTAATGCATGCGATGGGTCCGAATGTAGCGGGTGTGATAGGCTCTGCTGTCGCAGCAGGTATTTTACTGGCGTTAGTTGGCTAATAAATTACTGGCAATAAAAAATCCCGGGCTAACCCGGGATTTTTTATTGCTGAACCAGAAATTATGGCGCCGCAGTAGCAACCGGTGTGTCAGTGGTTTTTGCCAACAATACCCGCTCATTGGTTTGTAACTGCGCCAAAATTTGTTGTGCTTGTGCGGTAAACAGATTCTTTTCCTGGCCTTGCAATGGTGTGGCCTGCGGCAGTTTTACTGTTCTGGGGTTACGGTGTACGCCAGCGACCAGGAACTCATAGTGCAGGTGAGCGCCGGTAACACGACCAGTGCTGCCTAAACGGCCGATAGCTTCGCCCTGGCGTACCTTGTCGCCTTTGGCAACCAGACGCTTAGATAAATGCAGGTATTTGGTCACGATATTGTTTGCATGCTGCACAAACACATAGTGACCATTTAAGTTGTTGTAGGCTGATGCGATAACCCGGCCATCACCTGCCGCCATAATAGGGGTGCCAACCGGCGCCACATAGTCTACGCCATTGTGTGGTCTTACTGTTTTCAGCACCGGGTGCAGGCGCTTCGGGTTGAAGTTTGAACTTACATATTGAAAGCTGACTGGCGCTCTTAAAAACGCCTGACGCATGCTGGCACCATCGGGTTTATAGTAATTACCATCTGTGTGGCGGACCGCCTGATACAGGTGGCCCTGATTAGAGAACTGTGCCGCAACGATATTGCCGTTACTGATAAACTCTCCGTCAACATACTGGGTTTCATATAGCACGCTGAAGCTGTCCCCGGCACGGATGTCCAGACCGAAATCGATGTCCCAGCCAAAAATGCCTGCCAGACTCATGATCTGCGCTTCAGTCAAACCCGCCTCGATACCGGCGCTCCAGAAGTTACTGCGGATCTCGGCATTAGCAAACTGGCTGCGCAGTTCGACTTCTTTTTTCAGCTCTTCAGCAATAAAGCTACCGTCGCTAGTACGGCTGATACGTAAAGTGCTCAGGTGATTCAGTGCGTAGCGTAGTTCCTGCAGTTCACCTTCGGCATTGAGGCCAAACTCCAGCTGCTCACCCGGGAATAGCCGGGTCAGGGTTTTTACGCTGTTACCCAGTGCCAGCACATCGAGCATTACCTGCTGGCTGACATTGGCTTTTTTAAACAGAGCCGATAACGCATCACCTTTTTGTACCTGCAGTACCGACCAGTTTAATGACACATCCTCTTCCGGCAATGCCGGTAAATCGGCAATAGCCTGCTCTTGATCTACTACGTCTTCCTGTTGCGGAACGTTCAGGCTGTAACGTTTGCCAATTTCCAGGCTGTCGCTCTTACTACCTTTGGAAGCTGAAGCCTGTTCTGATGGGAATAATAGAATAACGGATAAAAACACCGAAGTTGCAGCAATCAAGACGCGGTGTTGTGTGGGAATTTTAGTGATAAATTGTCGCATAATACCAGTCTGGGCTTAGGAAACGCACAAAAACCGAGCATATACGGTTTTTTTGCCCGACACCAGACTTTTGTGCGTTTCCCCAAGGCTGAACATGCTATAGAATGCGGGTTCTTTGCACAATCAGGTGAAAAATCAGGAGAAAAAAATGGCGGATTGGGAGCTGGCTTTAGCTGAATTAAAACGCGGCTGCGAAGAAATTCTGCTGGAAGAAGAGCTAATTGCCAAATTAAAAGAAGGCAAGCCACTAAAAATAAAGGCTGGCTTTGACCCGACTGCACCTGATTTGCACCTTGGTCATACCGTTCTTATCAACAAACTGCGCGCTTTCCAGCAACTGGGGCACGAGGTTATTTTCCTGATCGGTGATTTTACCGGTTTAATTGGTGACCCGACCGGCAAAAACGTTACCCGTAAACCGCTAACCCGTGAAGAAGTGCTGGCCAACGCCCAGACTTACAAAGATCAGGTGTTTAAAATACTGGACCCGGCCAAAACCCGGGTGGCGTTTAACTCGGAGTGGATGAACGAGTTAGGTGCTGCCGGCATGATCAAACTGGCGGCCCGGCAAACGGTTGCCCGGATGCTGGAACGGGACGATTTTAAAAAGCGTTATGCCAATAACCAGTCCATTGCTATCCATGAGTTTTTGTATCCGCTGGTGCAGGGCTGGGATTCGGTAGCTTTACAAGCTGATGTCGAAATGGGCGGTACCGATCAGCGCTTTAACCTGTTGATGGGCCGTGAGCTGCAAAAAGATGAAGGTCAGCGCCCGCAAACAGTGATGATGGTACCGCTGCTGGAAGGCTTAGACGGCGTACAGAAAATGTCAAAATCCTTGGGTAATTACGTCGGCATTACCGATGCACCTAATGACATGTTTGGCAAAATTATGTCGATATCAGATGAGTTAATGTGGCGCTACTACGATTTGCTGAGCTTCCGCGCGTTGGAAGATATAGCCGCCCTGAAACAACAGGTGGCAGCAGGTGCCAATCCACGCGATGTAAAAATTGAATTGGCAAAAGAAATTATTGCCCGCTTTCATGACCAGGCCGCGGCAGACGCTGCGCATCAGGATTTTATTCAGCGCTTTAGTAAAAATGCACTGCCGGATGATATCCCTGAGCTAAGTATCAGCTGCGATGGCGACAGCATGCCTATCGCAAACCTGCTAAAAGAAGCTGGCTTAGTGGACAGTACCTCCGAGGCCATTCGTATGATCAAGCAGGGTGCTGTTAAGCTAAATGGTGATACCAAGATAGAAGACACTAAACTGGACATTGCCAAAGGCAGCGAAGCCATTTATCAGGTCGGTAAGCGTAAGTTTGCCAAAATTAGCCTGGTTTAAAAATTCTTTTATTTTATAAATAATTAGCGCAGCAGCTGTATAGTTGCTGCGCATCCCGCTTAGCCAGTCATTCACCGTTAATCCCTCGTACTGTATAGCTGATGAACTACACTTGAGTAATTTACAATCAGCACGAGGTAAGTCATGTCAAAGCGCAACCCTTTTGCCAGCGAACTGTTGGTCAATCAGAAGCCTTATCATATTTTCAGTCTGAAAAAAGCAGCAGAGACATTTGGCGATATTGACCGTTTGCCGTTTTCTCTGAAAATACTACTGGAAAACCTGCTGCGTAATCTTGATGACGATACCGTCACGAAAGACGATATTCAGGCGCTGGTGAACTGGCAGAAAACCGGCACCTCTGATCGTGAAATTGCCTTTCGCCCGGCACGGGTATTAATGCAGGATTTTACCGGTGTACCGGCAGTGGTTGATTTGGCCGCTATGCGCGCCGCTGTCGCTGCACTCGGCGAAGACCCGGATAAGGTCAACCCGTTGTCACCGGTCGACCTGGTAATTGACCACTCTGTGATGGTTGACAAGTACGCTACGGAGCAAGCATTTAAGCAGAACGTTGATATTGAAATGCAGCGAAACTACGAGCGCTACGCCTTTTTACGCTGGGGCGCCAAAGCATTTCGTAATTTTAGGGTTGTGCCGCCTGGCACAGGTATCTGCCATCAGGTAAACCTGGAATACCTGGGGCAGAGTGTCTGGGCAGAGCAAACCGATGACGGCACTCTGGCCTATCCCGATACTCTGGTCGGCACTGACTCGCATACCACTATGATCAATGCGCTGGGCATTCTGGGCTGGGGTGTCGGTGGTATTGAAGCCGAAGCTGCGATGCTGGGGCAGCCGGTGTCGATGATTATTCCTGAAGTGGTGGGGTTTGAGTTCAGCGGTAAGCTGCAGCCCGGCATTACGGCAACCGATCTGGTACTGACTGTAACGCAAATGCTGCGTAAGCATGGTGTGGTCGGAAAGTTTGTCGAGTTTTTTGGTGATGGTCTGGACCAGCTGGCGCTGGCAGATCGGGCGACTATCGCCAATATGGCGCCCGAGTATGGTGCCACCTGTGGTTTTTTCCCGGTTGATCAGGTGACCTTGGATTATATGAAGCTGACCGGCCGGGATGATGCGCTGATTGCCAGAGTGAAAACCTATTGTCAGCAGCAGGGGTTATGGCGTAAAAGCGGCGAAACACCGATATTTACCGACACCCTGCATCTGAATTTAGATACGGTAGTGGCATCGCTGGCAGGGCCGAAGCGGCCACAGGATAAAGTCACTCTGACCGAACTGAAACAGCATTGTGATGCCGCCATTGCGCAAGAGAAAAAGGTCAGCCAGCAGCGCGACGCCGAGCTGCTGAACGAAGGCGGCGGTCAGACTGATGCACCTGTCGTTGACCGCAGTTTCGACTTTAATGGCGAGCGCATTCTGCTGGATAATCATGCGGTGGTTATCGCGGCTATTACTTCTTGCACCAATACGTCCAACCCAAGTGTGCTGATGGCGGCAGGGTTGCTGGCGAAGAATGCTGTTGCTAAAGGGCTAAAACGTCAGCCCTGGGTAAAAAGTTCACTGGCACCCGGCTCTAAAGTGGTTACCCGTTATTTAGAGGACGCCGGGTTAATGCCGTCACTTGAGCAACTGGGGTTTCATCTGGTGGGCTATGGCTGCACAACCTGCATAGGTAACTCGGGGCCGTTAGCCAAGCCGATAGAAGAGGCTATTGCTGCTTCAGATCTGAATGTATCAGCGGTATTGTCAGGTAACCGTAACTTTGAAGGCCGCATTCACCCGCTGGTGAAATCAAACTGGCTGGCATCGCCGCCGTTGGTGGTGGCCTACGCTTTAGCCGGTACGGTAAATATTGATCTTGGCCATCAACCGCTTGGCAAAGACAAACAGGGCAACGACGTCTATTTGAAAGATATCTGGCCAGACAGCCAGCAAATTGCAGACGCGGTAGCCAAAGTTCAAAGCAGTATGTTCAGTGCAGAGTATGCTCAGGTGTTTGAAGGTGATGACAGCTGGCAGGCGATAGATGTGCCGAAAGCGAAGACCTACGCCTGGCCTGATTCTACCTATATCCGTCATCCGGACTTTTTCCGCGGCATGGCAAGAAAACCCAAAGCCGTAGCAGATATCCAGGGCGCGAGAGTATTGGCGATACTGGGCGATTCTGTTACCACTGACCATATTTCACCGGCGGGTTCTATTAAAGCCAGTAGCCCTGCCGGGGAGTACCTGCGTGAGCATGGGGTGAAGCGGGAAGATTTCAACTCGTATGGTTCGCGCCGGGGTAACCACGAAGTGATGGTGCGCGGCACTTTTGCTAATGTACGCATTCGCAATGAAATGGTACCGGGTTCAGAAGGTGGCGTGACCCGGCATTATCCGTCCGGTGAGCAGATGCCAATCTTTGATGCAGCCATGCGTTATCAGCAACAGCAGATACCGCTGATTGTGGTAGCAGGCAAGGAGTATGGTACAGGTTCATCACGCGACTGGGCAGCCAAGGGCACCTTGATGCTGGGTGTCCGAGCCGTACTTGCCGAATCGTTTGAACGTATACACCGCTCAAACCTCATAGGTATGGGGGTATTGCCACTGCAATTTCTGGCCGGAACAGATCGCAAAACGTTAAAGCTGACCGGTGAAGAAAGTTTTACGCTGCGCGGTTTGTCTGCTTTAAAACCGCGGCAAAAGCTGCAGCTGGTGATCACCTATCCGGATGGTGCTAAACAGGAAGTTGATGTGCATTGCCGTATTGATACTGGCAATGAGCTGGCGTATTACCAGCACGGTGGTATTTTGCAGTATGTATTGCGCCGTATGATAGGAGAGGCGTAACAGAGCGGGCGCCTGCTTTGGCAGGCGCCAGTTACTTATTACTCTGCCTTGGGCAATGACAGGCCAGATTTGATATGTAAGTCACGTTGTGGGTAAGGAATAGTAATGCCGGCCTGTTTAAAAGCGCGCCAGATAGCAACATTGATATCCGATTTTACCGTGTCTGCACCGTATTCCGGGTCGGCTATCCAAACCCGCAGTTCAAGTTCAATACCGCTATCAGCAAAGCTTTTTAGCATCACCGTCGGTTCTGGTGTATCCAATACCCGCTTAGATATATGCGCGCATTTTAGCATCAGCGCCATAGCTTGCTCGGGGTCATCTTCGTAGCTTACCTGTACCAGAATTTTCACCCGCACATTGCGGTCTTCATAACTCCAGTTGATCACCTCAGAGGTGATCAGGTTCTCATTTGGTATTAATGTGTCTACACCTTCACGGTTTCGCACCACGACATAGCGCGCTTTAAGCTCGTGTACCCAGCCAAAATTTTCACCGACCGAAATCACATCGCCCGGTTTTACACTGCGGTCCAATACCAGAATAAAGCCACTGATAAAATTAGAGGCAATACGCTGTAAGCCAAAACCTAAACCTACACCCAGCGCACCGCCAAATACCGCCAGTGAACTGAGGTTAATACCAACGGCATTCAGTGCGACTAAAAAGGCGATGGTGATCAGCAGGAATTTACTGAACTTACTAAAACCGACCTGCATGCTGGGGCTGATATGGCGGTTTTTCTTCAT
The DNA here is from genome assembly GCF_020531985.1 of Rheinheimera aquimaris. Taxonomy (GTDB): domain Bacteria; phylum Pseudomonadota; class Gammaproteobacteria; order Enterobacterales; family Alteromonadaceae; genus Alishewanella; species Alishewanella aquimaris. The sequence goes on from NZ_JAJAVQ010000004.1 coordinate 595,085, forward strand.
TTGTTGGTTTAGCAGCTCTGCCAGCCATAACGCCATGGTAAAAGCGAGAATAATCACCAGCACCAGCTTTACCGTGCCAAGCAGTGATAGCCGGGTTTCGCCAAGATTGAATGCCAGTGCATCCATAGTGCTCAGCAGAGGTGTTAGCCAGCCAGTCAGATGTAACACCACCAGCAACCAGATAACCAAAGCAATCACCGGTTCAGCCGATTTGACCAGCGGACTGGATAGAAAGGCTTTACGCAAGATGTACACCAGTAACCGGATCAGCCCCAGCGCCAGCGCGACCGGCACCAGCGGGGCCAGCAATTGTTGTGGCAGTTCATAGGCTTGCAGCAGTTCGCGACTGAGCGCTAATAAAGCTGCCATGCTAAAAGGCAGCAAAATACGGTGCGAGCTGCGAAGCGCAACATGGCGCAGGCCCTGGCCACCGCTGTCGCTAAGGCGTCGGCCCCAGACCCGGTTTATCAGCAGTGCCAGCACCAGACATACTGCAATAGCCAACAGCTGATACCAGAACGTAATCTGCTGCAGTTGTGTGACAACATCTTGCCACCAGGTCATTATCTGTCCTGACATAAGTCACTCAGGTGTTTTATGTTAATGCGTTTACCTTAGCAGAAAATTGCTGCCCGCCACAGCGGTTAAAACTTGCACTTTCGAAAAACAGCACTAATATGATATTAAATTGATATCACGTTAAGGGTGTTGGCATGTTGAAGGAACGAATGATTAACAGCAAAAGTGGTTTGGGCATGATAGGTGTGTTGCTGATGCTAAAAATATTGGGTATTGCCGGTATAGCGTTACTACCGGTCATACTCAAACCCGTTGCTTTGTTACTGGTCATAATGGTGTTTGTCTGCTGGTTTGGGTTTTATATGGTGCATCCGAACCAGTCTGCGGTCCTGCAGTTGTTCGGCCGCTATGTGGGTACAGATTTAAATAACGGCTTGCGCTGGGCTAATCCATTTTATAGCAAACAAAAGGTCTCGCTTAGGGTGCGTAATTTTGAAAGCAGCAAAATGAAGGTCAATGATAACGCTGGTAACCCGGTTGAAATCGCTGCCGTTGTGGTGTGGAAAGTGGTCGATAGCGCAGAGGCGGTATTTGAGGTAGACAACTATGAGAACTTTGTCAGTATTCAAAGCGAGTCTGCTATCCGCCATTTAGCCTCAAGCTATGCCTACGACGCCGGTAATGATGAAACCATTAGTTTGCGTAGCAGTACTGATGAAGTGACAGAACTGTTGAAACAGGAAATCCAGGCGCGGTTAAATAAAGCCGGCGTGCAGGTGCTGGAAGCCCGCATCAGCCATCTTGCCTATGCCGCTGAAATCGCCAGTGCCATGCTGCAGCGTCAGCAAGCAGCAGCTATCGTAGCGGCCCGGCAAAAAATTGTCGAAGGTGCCGTGGGTATGGTTGAAACAGCTTTGCAGAGTTTGTCAGAGCGTAATGTTATCGACTTAGATGGTGAACGCAAAGCCGCTATGGTCAGTAACCTGCTGGTGGTATTGTGTGGCGACCATCATGTTCAGCCGGTAGTGAATACCGGTAGTTTGTACCAGTAGGGGTTGTTGTGGCAAAGAAAGCCTTTGCGTTACGTATTGATGAGAAAATGCTCAGCGCGTTGCAGCGCTGGGCAGACGATGAGTTTCGCAGCATCAACGGGCAGATTGAATATCTGCTGCATGATGCGCTGAAAAAGGCCGGTCGTTTACCAGCTGTGGCTGATGAGAGTCGCAACGACGACTAATGCAGCAGCCAGGACACTACAGGTAACGTCAGCAAACCCAGCAATATACCCAGGCCAATAATGCCACTGACCAGCCGTGGCGCCAGCCCTGCCATAATAGCAATGGCGCCAGCGGAGATCATCGGTGGCATCGCAGCCTGAAAAATACTGATATTCACGGCTACACCACTGTAACCTAGTGTTAGCCACAATGCCGCAGCCAACAGTGGCATCATCAACAGTTTAATTCCCAGTGCACTTAACAGCGGCACAACTTCACTTTTGCTGAATTTGACTGTTAGGGCAAAACCGACGGCAACCATCACCACAGGTACCAAGGTTGCGGCCAGATTATCGATCAGTTGTGTGATAATGGGCGGATAGTCATATCCGCGCAGCAGCAAGCCAAGTGGCAGAGCAATAAATGATGGGAAAGTAATGATTTTGACTGCTATGCCTTTAAACGTCGGTTTGGCTGCCGTAGGGCTGTATAAGGCCGCGATAATCGTGACATAGCTTGCCAGCGCAATAAAAGAGCCTATCTGATCATATACCACGGCATAGGGCATGGCGGCATCACCAAACAATGCTGCTGTCATCGGGAAACCTAGAAACGAGGTATTGCCAAGCGGCAGCACTATTAACAGCGCGCCGGTTATCTCGCGCGGCCAGTTCAACCATTTACTTAGCAGCAATACAGTTGCCACCACAACCAGCAGCAAAAACCACGGCGTAACGGCCGGGATCAGCAGTTCAGCAGAGAACTGCAACTGAGGCACATTTTTTAAAATAAGCGCTGGTAAGGCGACGTACAGCACATACATATTCAGCGCTATACCACTGCTTTGCGGCATAGCCGGCAGACGGCGCAATAAAACACCTATCATCAGATAGGCTAGGATCAGAACAAAATTATCCATCGGACTCACTTTGGTTATAGTCAGCAACCAGCGCCAGCTTGGCACTTCTGGGCAACTGCTTCAGTTGATATTCGGCTTTTGCCGCACTGCTTTTATCAGGCAAACTTTGTTGAAATACCAGCGTCAGAGGGCCTTTACCGCGCAGCGCCTTCGCTCCGCCTGTTATTTCGCCGCGATGCTGGCGTAAGCGCCGCATCGGGTCAGTACTGATACCGGTGTATAAATGACCATTGGCGGTTTGTACCATATAAAGGTACCAGTTGTTCACTATACTAACTCCGCACGATGCTGTTCTGTTATACTGCGCACTTTGCTCTGGGCGCTATACCGATAAAGACGCCTGACAGCACGGGTCAAGGTTAGGTAAATCAGGAATTTTAATGTCATTTCAATCTCTCGCACTGGCTTCGCCCATCTTACGCGTTCTGACAGAGCAGGGTTATGCATCGCCTACGCCGGTGCAGCTGCAAAGTATACCGGTCATTTTAGCGGGTAAAGACGTTCTGGCTGGCGCTCAGACCGGTACAGGTAAAACAGCAGCTTTTACTTTACCGCTGCTGCAGCAAATGCTCAATGCACCAAAGGTCGTAGCTGCAAACCAGGTACGGGTGCTGGTATTGACGCCAACCCGTGAACTGGCGCAGCAAGTGTATGATAATGTGCGCAAGTATAGCCAGTACCTTAACCTACGTTCTGCCGTGTTTTACGGTGGTGTGTCGATAAGGCCACAGTATGATGAAGCAGAGCTGGGGCTGGACATACTGGTCGCGACGCCAGGCAGGCTGATTGACCACCTGCATCAGAAAACGGTCGACTTATCAGCGCTGGACGTGCTGGTATTGGATGAAGCTGACCGTATGCTGGATATGGGCTTTATTGTCGATATCAAACGCATCATGGCGAAATTGCCTGAGAAACGACAAACACTATTATTTTCAGCAACTTATTCAAATGAAATAAAACAACTGGCCGATGAGCTGCTCAATAGCCCTCAGCTGATTGAAGTTGCGGCCACTAATGCCGCAGCAGAGCGGGTTGAGCAACTGGCTTATCTGGTTGACCGTCATCGTAAACGTGAGCTGCTATCGCATGTTATTGGTAAAAATAACTGGCCACAGGTACTGGTGTTTGTCCGCACTAAACACGGTGCTGACCGTTTGGCGAAACAACTGGCAAAAGACGGTTTGAAGTGTGCTGCTATCCACGGTGATAAAAGCCAGGGCGCACGCACTAAAGCACTGGATGATTTCAAAACAGGCAGTGTGCGAGTACTGGTGGCAACCGATATCGCCGCGCGCGGGCTTGATATTAACGAGTTACCTTACGTAGTGAATTATGATCTGCCGCAAGTGCCGGAAGATTATGTACACCGCATTGGCCGTACAGGCCGGGCAGGCAACAGTGGTGTGGCCTTAACGCTTATCACGCCTGACGAAATTAAAGCCCTGCAGGATATTGAACGGTTAATTCAGCAGGTGATCACAGCGACAGTGTTGCCTGGTTATGAACATGACCCTGATTATGTTACGCCCGAGCAAGCTCAGGCCCGCCACGGCGAAAAAGCCAAAAAACCGATGAAGAAGGGCACGCTCAAAGCTAAGCTCAGAGCAAAAGCGCTGGGTAAAGCCTAAGCTCAGAGGCCATCAATGCAGACAATCACAAGCAGACCATAGCGTCTGCTTTTTTGGGGGTATAGATTCTCTATGTGGACTATTTATGTAATTTAGTCTATATTGATACTGTCGATGTAGCGGGTAGAGGCGGTTATGCAGCTAGTTCAGTTTGATAAGCAAAGCCAACGGCAGATAGCGGCCACCGGTCTGAAAACGGTATTTGCTATTCTGGATAAATGGCACTGCTCTGCAGAGCAGATACAGCGTATTTTGCAGATATCCAAAGCCGCTTATTATAAATACCGCAATGACCCTGGCTGCGCGAGCCTGACGCAAGACCAGTTAGAGCGTATAAGCTATCTGCTGAATATCCATAGCAGTTTGCGGCTGCTGTTTGATAACCCGCAAAACCTGTATGGGTTTATGGCGATGTCTAATCACAACCCATATTTTAATGGCCTTAGCCCGCTCGATGTTATCAGCAGTGGTCAGTTTTCTGCGCTTTATGAAACCTATAAGCACATTGATGCGTTACGCGGTGGTCTGTGGTGATAAAGGCTGTGCCAACTGCTCCAACGCTGGCTGATGTGAAAATACAACAGCAAAAGTGCTTCCGGCTGATTAATTCGAAATATCCGCCGCAGTCAGTATTTGACGATGTGGCTGATGCCGATGAATTTGACGCCCTGTTTGCACTGCAAGCGCTAACCAACCCCAGATTAAAAGCGATGGCCGGTAACCTGAGTCTGTTACCAAGCCGTGATATTCCGTTTGGTATTGCCGGCTGCTCTTATGCAGTCGCACCTTTTACCCATGTCAGTCCGGCAGGCAGCCGTTTTTCTGACGGACGTTTTGGCGTGCTGTATCTGGCTGATACGCTTAAAGCAGCTATTAGCGAAGTGGCCTATCATCAGAACAAGTACTGGTCTAAGGTACCAGAGCTGGCGTACGAGCGTTTTGTATTTCGTGCCTTAAGCTGTGAGTTTTGTGATGTTACGCTGGCAGATCTGACGGTTTTGCCAAGCACTGATGCCATTTATGCGAAAGAAGATTATGCAGCGGCTCAAACGCTGGGGCTAAAGCTGCGCGGCAGTGGTAGTGCCGGTGTGCAGTATCACTCAGTGCGTAGCAGCGGCGCTGTATGCTGGGGCTTGTTCAGCCCACGCTATGTAACCCAAATGGTACAAAGCGCTCATTATGAGATGATTTGGCAAAATGGCGGTATCAGTGCAATAAACAAGATTATCAGTTGCAGTGAATAAGCCACTAAGCTAGCTGCGATAGAGGGTTTTGATCAGGTGAAAACCAAACTGGGTTTTCACCGGCCCCTGAACTTCCAACACCGGGCCTTTGAACACCGCATCATCAAAGGCTTTTACCATCTGGCCTTTACGGAATTCGCCTAAGTCTCCGCCTTTTTTGCCGGACGGGCACAGCGAATGCTGCTTGGCTAACTTGCCAAAATCAGCACCTTTGGCTAATTGCTGTTTCAGTTTTTCCGCTTCTTCGCGGGTTTTTACCAGAATATGTAAGGCGCAGGCTTTAGACATGTACAAACTCCTAAGCTAGACGAATACGGAGATTGGAACCCCGTTTCGGTCGACACAGAGTGTCTGAGCGAGTGTGCAAACACTCGCGAGTTGCTGTGGCGAGCCGAGGCGGGTGTTGCGATCGAAGTATCGACTGCACATCAACTGTGCATTGTTCACGCAGTGGCTGCGTAGATCTTTTCTTCAACACGCCGTAAACCCATCCGTCCAGGCGTTCAACGGTCGAAGAAAAGACTACTTCGCAGCTGCTCACTGTGGCTGTTCAGCTAAGTGAGCAGCTGATATCAATTAACGGGGCTGCTGCTGCGTAATACAGTGAATATTACCGCCACCAAGCAGGATTTCACGCCCAGGCACGGTAACTACCTGATGATCCGGATACAGACGCTGCAGGATTTCTGCTGCAACTTTATCATTTGGATCATCAAAGGTTGGCAGGATTAAACCGCCATTACACAGATAAAAGTTAATGTATGAACCTGCCAGGCGGGCGTTCGCTTCGCGCGGGATAGCGCTCATGGTTGCATCCACAGTGGCGTACTCTTCGGCTTTAGCCATAATCGGCGCCGGTACCGGCAGCTTATGTACCTTAATTTTACGGCCTTTGGCGTCGGTAGCGGCTTCTAAGTAATCCAGCGCGGCTTTACTGCGGGCATACTGTGGATCGCTCTCATCATCCGTCCAGGCCAGCACCACTTCACCGGGTTTAACAAAGCAGGCCATATTGTCGATATGGCCATCAGTTTCATCGTTAAAAATACCGTCTTCTAACCACAGTACTTTATCGATGCCCAGATAGTCGCGCATCTGCTGCTCAATTTGCTCGCGGCTTAAATGCGGGTTGCGGTTGCTATTCAGCAAACATTCGGCTGTGGTCAGTAGCGAGCCTTCACCATCAACATGAATAGCGCCACCTTCAAGCACAAAGCCTTCGGTGCGGTAACGTGGCAGCTGCTCTATGCCGAGAATTTTACTGGCAACCTGGTCATCTTTGTCCCAGGGGAAATACAAACCACCGTTTAACCCGCCCCAGGCGTTAAAGGTCCAGTCGATACCGCGTACTTCACCTGCTGCGTTGGTGACGAAGGTTGGGCCGGTATCACGGCACCAGGCGTCGTTATTGGAAATCTCCACCACGCGGATAGGGAATTTTGTGCCCGCATCGGTCAGCTGCGCCAAGGCGTTAGCATATTGCGCTGCCGAGGCACCTACGGTAACCGGTTCAAAACCGGCAATGGCTTTAATCACAGTAACAAAAGCCTGCTGCGCAGGTTTAGCACCTAAACGCCAGCTGTCGGTGCGTTCAGGCCATACCATCCAGGTTTGTTTATGCGTTGCCCACTCAGCGGGCATGCTAAAACCATCGGCGCGTGGAGTAGAGGTTAAATTACGAAACGCCACTTAATTACCGCCTTGTGTTTTTGGTTGCTTGGTTTCACCGTCTTTGGTCAGCACGGCACCGTATAAATCAATGCGGCGGTCGCGGAACATGCCCCAGGCGCGGCGGGTAGCAGCAACGGCATCTAAATCAAAAGTGTGTACCAGTACAGCTTCTTCGGTTTCACCGGCTTCCTGCACTTTGGCGCCTGTCGCATCCGCAATAAAAGAGCTGCCGTAGAACGTAATATGGTAGTCGCCTTCGGTTTCAGTGCCGATACGGTTAGAGGCAATCAGCGGTGTTAAGTTTGCTGCCGCATGGCCTTGCTGCGTGCGCTGCCAGTGATCGCGTGAACTGATTGTTGGGTCGTGTGGTTCGCTACCGATAGCGGTTGGGTAGAACAGCAGCTCTGCACCCATCAGTGCCATGCTGCGTGCACATTCCGGGAACCACTGATCCCAGCAAATCCCCACGCCGATACGGGCGTATTTGGTATCGAACACTTTAAAACCGGTGTCGCCTGGCGTGAAATAGTACTTTTCACTGTAACCCGGGCCGTCTGGAATATGGCTTTTACGGTAGGTACCCAGATTTTCGCCGTCAGCATCAATAATCACTACGCTGTTATACAGGCAGTGGCCCGCACGCTCATAAATGCTGATTGGCAGCACTACATTCAGCTCTTTGGCTATTTTAGTAAAATGCGCCACAGCTTTGTTTTCTGCCACTGTAGTGGCAAATTCCAGATACTCTGGTTTTTGCTTCTGACAGAAGTAGTTACGCTCAAACAGCTCCTGCAGCAGAATGATCTGTGCGCCTTTTGCTGCGGCGTCACGTACTAAACGTTCACCACGGGCAATGTTTTCATCGACATTCCAGCCGCCAATCATTTGGGTGGCAGCAACAGTTACATTACGCATCAGTCATCTCCGGCACAGGGTAAAACCAACAGGCTAGCATCAGATATAACGCTTGCCAAACAGGGCGCGAAAAATGCCGTATTTTTATGCTGTCGTCAACGCTTTTCCGGAAAAAAACAGCAGCAGAGACGCGAAGTTTGTCTGCTGCTGTGAACAGGTGAGAGACAACCTGAAAATTGCAGAGCTTATTGCAGCGCTAACTCAGCCGCTTTTAGCAGTAACTCACTGTGCAAACGGGTTTTGTAGTTGATGTGCACATAATTAAACAGCGCCTCACCTTGGGTATTAACGATGTACACCGCAGGTACCGGTAACACAACTTTTTCAGTGCCCGCTTCGGTGGTGAGCAGGCTGCCCAGTTTGCCTTTGTAGGCTGCTGCGGTTTTGTCATCCAGATAATAGGCCAGGCCAAAGGCACTGCTGGCGCTGAATTTACTGTCTGACAACAAAGTGTAATTCAGCTGCTGCCCGCCAGTGTCTTTCAGACTTTTATTAATAGACGCTACGCTGTCTGGCGTTATCGCTATCAACTGGTAACCGAGTTTTTCAAGTGCGGGTTCAATCTCCCGCAGTGATGCCAGCTGTGCATTGCAATAAGGGCACCAGCCGCCGCGGTAAAATACCAGTACGCTGGGTTTTTGCTGCACCAGTTGCTGTAGTGCAACGGTTTTACCATCAGCTGTAGTTAAGCTGACCTGCGGTATGCTCAAGCCATTAAGTAACGGTGTAACTTGTTCTGGCGCTGCCGCGATAGTAGGCGCAGCCATAAGTTTGATGCTGAACAATATTGCCGAGGCAGCAATAAGATAACGTGTCATGGTGTATGTCCTTGTTGTCAGATGAACTGTCAACACAGACAGGGCTAATGCAGTTTTACTTTCAACAAAAATATAAACTTTTGCGTCTGAGCCTGAGATTTTCTTTTTTAGCGGGCCCTGGCGTACAATATGGTTAACTCTTCACAAGACAAAATGTTATGACTACGACAGCACAGCAGTTTGATATCAGTATCGTTGGCGGTGGCATGGTGGGGGCGGCTATTGCAGTGGCACTTAGTCAGGCCGGTATGCGGGTAGCTTTAATCGAAAAACAGCCCCCGGTAGCCTTTGATGCCGCCAGTGCGCCGGATTTACGCGTGTCGTCAATCAATCTTGCCAGTGAAGCCTGGCTGACGTCACTTGGAGCCTGGCAGCAACTGGAGAAAATGCGGGTATGTGCGTATCAGCGTCTGCAGGCATTTGAGCAGCCCGGCAGTATCGTTACCTTTAATGCTGCTGATATCAAGCGCAGCCATCTTGGACATATCGTTGAGAACAACCTGTTGCAGCTGGCGCTGTGGCAGCAGTTCAATGCCAATGTCACCACGTTTTGCCCATTATCCGTAAGTGCATTACAGCAGTTCGCTGACAATACAGAAATAACGCTGGACAGCGGCGAAGCGCTGAGCGCTAAGCTGGTGATCGCAGCAGACGGCGCTAACTCAAAGCTGCGTCAGTTAGCGGGTATCGGCACTAATGGCTGGCAATATCGCCAGGCGTGCCTGGTAGCGCTGGTTAATACACCTTACCCACAACAGGATGTCACCTGGCAGCAGTTTACGCCAACCGGCCCAAGAGCGTTTTTACCGTTGCCAGATCAGCAGGGCTCGGTTGTCTGGTACGACGATTTGGTTAAGGTAAAACAGTTGGCGGCATTAAACAGTAAGCAGCTGACACAACAGCTGCGTAAAGCTTTTGCCGCACAGCTTGGTGAAGTAGAGGTAGTATCAAGCAGTTGGTTCCCGCTGGCGCGGATGGACGCTAACCGTTATTACGCCGGCCGTGTTGTGCTGGCTGGTGATGCTGCGCATACCATTAACCCGTTAGCCGGGCAAGGCGTTAATCTGGGGTTTGCCGACGCCAAACTGCTGACTGAGCTGATCATTGATGCGCAGCGCCACAATAGTGATATCGGCAGCGAGCAGCTGCTGCAGCGCTATCAGCGTAAACGTAAGCCGGCAAACCTGCTGATGATGAGCGCTATGGACGGGTTCTACCAGGTGTTTGGCAATGATATCGCGCCGCTTCGCACACTACGCCAACTGGCGCTGAATGTCGCAGCCAGGAGCTCACTGCTTAAAACGCTGGTGGCACGTTATGCAGTGGGGTCGGAATAAGTAGGTATTATTAGCTCAGCGATACGGTTGCAACGCCTGCCGTGCTCGCCATAGCAACTCGTCCTTATGCCTGCGGCAGGACTCAGACACTCTATGGCTGCGCGCTGCAGGGTTCCAACCTTCTCTAAGTAGCAGATTAGAACTCTTTTGGCGCAGCCGCAGAGTGTCTGAGCAAATGCGGTAGCATTTGGGAGTTGCTGCGGTGAGCACAAAAGATGTTGTAATCGGCAAAAGTTAACTAAATTAGAAATGCTTTTGAATTGATGAAGCACTTAAAAGCAAAAACCCAGCATTAGCTGGGTTTTACTGTTTAATGGCAGGGGCGGCTGGATTCGAACCAACGCATGGCGGGATCAAAACCCGCTGCCTTACCGCTTGGCTACGCCCCTGCAAAACGGGCGTGTCATGTCGTTTTCAAAACCACACAACCTATTATAAATTAATGGCAGGGGCGGCTGGATTCGAACCAACGCATGGCGGGATCAAAACCCGCTGCCTTACCGCTTGGCTACGCCCCTGCAAAAACTTGTGTGCATCCACTTTTAAAGTGGTGCGGAGAGAGAGACTCGAACTCTCACACCTCGCGGCGCTGGAACCTAAATCCAGTGCGTCTACCAATTCCGCCATCCCCGCATGCACAGGTAAAGTTAAAGTGGTGGCTACAGCGGGAATCGAACCTGCGACCCCAGCATTATGAGTGCTGTGCTCTAACCAGCTGAGCTATGTAGCCACGCTAACTTGACCTAAGCAAGTGGCGCGTATTATCCAGAACTGCCCCTATAGCGTCAACCGTTTTTTACCTGCTTAATCGTAACTTATGTTTGTTTGCTGTTTTTTTACTCATGCTGCTATGAATTTAAACAAAACTAATTGCTTAATTACCTGGTTATGCTTCAGACAAACTTTGTAGCTTATACAGCATAAGCAAATTTAGTTTCTGGTATAGTGATCTAAATGACCTTGCTTTACGTTAAAGACGCTGGTTTGCAATCTGAGTATTTGCAGTAATTTATATCAGGAGAGCCTATGTTTGGCTTGTTTGGAAGTAGTTTAAAAGCAGAAAATATCCGCCTTAAAGAAGAAATTACTCTGCTCAAGCAGGCTAATGAGCGTTTTAGTGGGCAATTGATGTATCTGATACTGGATACCAACGGCATTATCAAAGCAGCTAACAGCAACTTCAGCAAAGAAACACAGTTGGAACAGAGCCAATTACTTGGCCGCAATATGGCAGATTTGGTTCCAGTGTTGCTGCGCAATACCGAACATTACAAAAAAATGTGTAATGCTTTAAACAGCAATAAGTTTTGGGTCGGTGCCTGGCAGATAGAAAACCACAAAGGCCAGCAGTTTTGGTTAAGGGCGGTCGTGGCGCCGGTGCTTAATAAGCATAACAAACTGGATCATTTTGAAGTTTTTGCCAATAACCTGACCAGAACCATCGATGCATCACAGCAATACGAAAGCATGATTAATGCGATACAACGATCTACAGCGATGATCGAGTTCGACATTGATGGCCATGTACTTTTTGCTAATGATTTATTTTTGGCGGCTATGGGCTATCGCCTGGAAGATATAAAAGGTAAACATCATCGCATGTTCTGTCCGCCTGATATTGCTGGCAGCAAAGAGTATCAGCAATTTTGGCAAAAACTCGGTCAGGGCCAGTTTATTGCGCAGCGTTTTAAAAGGCTGGATCGGGCTGGCAGAGATGTATGGCTGGAGGCATCTTACAATCCAATTGAAGACTCGACAGGTAGGTACTACAAGGTTGTTAAGTTTGCTACTGTGATAACTGAACAGGTGAAACAGGAGCAGGAAGTCTCTGCAGCAGCTCAGGTGGCGTTTGATACGTCCAAAGCTACAGATAACAGCGCCCGTCGTGGTATTGACGTTATGAACGATATGACGGCAAAGATGGGGCAGCTTGAACAGCAAATGACGGCGGCAGTAGAAAATATCAATGATTTGGCTAAACAGTCGCAGGTTATCGGTAACATAGTGCAAAGCATCAGTAGTATTGCCGATCAAACCAACTTACTGGCGTTGAATGCGGCAATAGAAGCGGCTCGTGCCGGTGAGCAGGGCAGAGGCTTTGCCGTAGTTGCAGATGAAGTTCGGCAGCTGGCGTCGCGCACCAGTGCTGCGACAGTAGAAATTGTCGAGGTGGTCAGCCGAAACCAGCAACTCTCCGGCAGTGCGGTTGATATTATTGAGTCAAGTCAGACGCGGGCAAAAGATGTCACTGAGCTGGTTAACCAGGCCAGGTTAACAATTGACGATATTCAGGAAGCGGCGCAAAAAGTGGTCGCTGCGGTGTCTCAGTTCGCTAACCGTATCGCGAAGTAGAGTTGGTGTAACAGCAAGTGAAGTAACAATGGACGGGAAACCTCTCTGCACCAGTCGGGCAGAGAGGTAGCAGCTTTTATACGTTAAAACGGAAATGCATGACATCGCCATCTTTTACGATGTAGTCTTTGCCTTCTAAACGCCATTTCCCGGCTTCTTTAGCACCAGCTTCACCGTTGTACTGCACAAAGTCGTCGTAACCGACTACTTCAGCGCGGATAAAGCCTTTTTCAAAGTCGGTGTGAATAACACCTGCTGCCTGTGGTGCAGTCGCACCGATAGCAACAGTCCAGGCGCGCACTTCTTTAACACCGGCAGTAAAATAGGTGTGCAGGTTTAACAGTGAGTAACCGCCCCGGATAACGCGGTTCAAGCCTGGCTCTTCCAAACCCATGTCAGCCATAAATTCGGCTTTTTCGTCATCGTCCAGTTCAGCAATTTCAGATTCAATGGCTGCACAGACTGGCACCACGATAGCATTTTCTTTATCGGCAATGGCTTTAACGATGTCCAGATAAGGGTTATTTTCAAAACCGTCTTCTGTCACGTTGGCGATATACATGGTTGGCTTGATGGTTAAGAAGTTCATGTACGCTATCGCAGCTTTCTCTTCTTTATCCAGCTCCAGCTGACGCAGCGTTAAGCCTTGTTCTAAGTGGGCTTTTACTTTTTCCAACACTGCCATTTCAGTTTTGGCGTCCTTATCGCCGCCTTTAGCTTTTTTGCTAACGCGCAAAATTGCCCGTTCTGCGCTGTCCATATCAGACAGTACCAATTCCATATTGATAGTGTCGATATCATCAGCCGGGTCAATTTTACCGGCAACGTGAATAATATTGTCATCGTCAAAGCAGCGTACAACATGGCCAATGGCATCTGTTTCACGGATGTTAGCCAGGAATTTGTTACCTAAACCTTCACCTTTGGACGCGCCTTTAACTAAACCGGCGATATCAACGAATTCCATCGTTGTCGGCAGTACGCGCTGCGGGTTTACAATAGCTGCCAGTTTATCTAAGCGCAGATCGGGAACTGGCACTACGCCGGTATTGGGCTCGATAGTACAGAACGGAAAGTTAGCCGCTTCAATGCCTGCTTTGGTTAAGGCGTTGAATAACGTGGATTTGCCTACGTTTGGTAAGCCGACGATGCCACATTTGAAACCCATAATTTGTATCCTTTGCGTGCTGTAATTAACGGCGGCTGGTTTAGCCGGCTTTAAAACTGTGTAAGCGGTTCTGCGCTTTAATCAGGCCATCTTTAGCCAGAATATCAAAGCATGACACTGCTTCATCTATCGTTTGTTCAATAAGTTTTTGCTCACCGGCTGGGGCTTTACCCAACACATAACCCGTGACTTTATCTTTATGGCCCGGATGGCCAATGCCTAAGCGCAAACGGTAAAAATTCTGGTTATTACCAAAACGGGAAATAATATCGCGCAGGCCATTATGCCCGGCGTGGCCACCACCTAGTTTAAACTTGGCAATACCCGGCTCCAGCGCCATTTCATCATGCGCTACTAATACATTTTCCGGTGCCAGTTTATAAAATTGCGTCATCGCCAGTACGGCTTTACCGCTCAGGTTCATAAAGGTGGAGGGGATAAGAAGTTTGTATTCTTGCCCGGCTGCTACAAACTTGCCGGTATGACCGAAGAATTTCGGTTCGCTTTTTAAACTGACGTTAAAGCTTCGTGCCAGTTGTTCAACAAACCAGACACCGGCATTGTGCCGGGTCTGGCTGTATTCCGGGCCCGGATTCCCCAGGCCCACAATCAACTGAATGGCTGATTGAGTCTTATCAGACATTACTCAGCGGCAGTTTCTTCTGCGTCAGCTGCTTTACCAGCTGGTTTGTTCACAGAAACAACGGCTAAGTCCTGACCTTTCGCTAACTGAACGAAAGTAACACCTTTTGGTGCTTTGATGTCAGATAAGTGCAGGTGAGCACCCACTTCAACATCGCTCATGTCAACTTCGATAAACTCTGGTAAGTCTTTCGGCAGACAAGAGATTTCTACTTCGTTAGCAGCGTGAACAACTACGCCACCTTTCTTAACGGCTGCTTCTTCGTTAACGAAGTGAACAGGCACTACAGTGTGCAGTTCCTGGCCAGCTTCAACGCGTTGGAAGTCAACGTGCATAATGCGTGGCTTGAACGGGTGACGCTGCATCGCTTTAACGATAGCTTTAACGTCTTCTTTGCCCACTTTGATCGTCAGAATGTGCGAGTAAAACGCTTCGAAGCTTTGTGCTTTTAACAGCTTAGAGTGCTCTAAGGTGATAGAAACAGGGGCTTTGCTACCACCGTAAATGATGGCTGGAACTTTGTCTTCGTGACGCAGGCGGCGGCTCGCACCTTTCCCCGAGTCAGTACGGACTTCTGCATTTAATGTAAAGATTGCATCAGACATGATGTACTCCAAAAATTTAAGTATCCCAAGACTTGCGACCAGTCTCAGGCTGGACGCCCCGTTTCGGGGGCGCGACATATTACCACCAGTGCCGCTTAGCTGCAATTGTTAAGGTGTCGGAAAGACAACAGGGCATTGATAATGTGGTCATTCACATGATGGCGGTGAAAATTCAGCGGATGTCAGTGGCTAACCAGTATGTATTGATATTAACCAACTCAGGCTTAAATGGCTTAACAAAACCACCGTAGTGAGTCGGTTACGGAGTGCTCGGTAGTTTTTACTGTATTGCCGGTTAATTCCAAGTCGATATTCACTTAAACGTAGCAGCACGAACAGGCAAGCCTGTAGCGGCAAAAAGTAAGGTCTGGCGCACAACAGCGCGATAAAGCTTAAGATTGGAAACATCACAGCAGCCAACGGCAGATGCCAGGCTTTTTCCGGTGCTGGTGTTTGGTTGTGTAAAACAGGCCATAAGACACCTGCCATAAAACCCAAAATAAGTGCGCTGTAGAGGCCATAAAGCTCAAGTACCTGCTCCGGGCTTAACAGTAGTGGTTTTACATACAACAGCGGTAATAGAATAAACGGGATAAGGCCGGCATACCCGAGCAGAGTGTTATATCGCACAGTTATCACGTCCACATTTGCTTCTTTTTGCTGCCCAGTATGAGTAGGCTTTCGTCGCCAGCCAGTAGCAGGGAGCTAGGCGCAAAAAGGCTACCAGCCAATGGTGTCCTGCAAGGTGCCAATAGTGCAAAGTGGCGTCAAAACCGGTAATAAAGTGATCTTGATGCCATAAATGGATTCTCTGCATCATCGCGCTTTTGCTGACGCCGGCAAAGCCGGTAAAGTGAGCTGCACTGATATCAACAAGCTCAAGCTGCGGGAGCAGTTTAGATGCCAGCCAGTTGATTTCACGCCGGCACAGGCGGCAGCTGCCGTCATAAAACAGTTTATCCATTGCTTACTCTGACAAAACACTGGTAACTGCAGATACGCTTTGAGCAGATTTTAGATCAGTAACAGTGCAGCTATTGCGGTTGTCGCAATCTGGTGTGTATAGCGAATAAAAAAGGCGCCATCAGGCGCCTTTTTTAAATACTGTGCTGTTAGTCAAACATTGAAGAGATAGATTCTTCGTTGCTGATACGGCGGATACATTCGGCCAGCATTTCGCTTAAGGTTAACTGGCGCACTTTGCTCACCGCTTTCATCTCTGCTGTAAGCGGAATAGTGTCAGTCACGATTAATTCGTCAATTACTGAGTTAGCGATGTTTTGCGCGGCGGTGCCAGAGAAAACCGGGTGTGTAGCATAAGCAAATACACGTTTAGCACCTTGCTCTTTTAACGCTTCAGCCGCTTTACATAAAGTGCCGCCGGTATCAATCATGTCGTCAACGATAATACAATCGCGGTCTTTTACATCACCGATGATATGCATCACCTGGGCAACGTTGGCTTTCGGCCGACGTTTATCGATAATGGCTAAATCGGCGTCGTTCAGCAGTTTAGCGATAGCACGGGCACGCACTACACCACCGATATCCGGCGATACGACTACCGGCGAGGTAAAGGCTTTTTTACGCATATCATCAAGCAGCACAGGGCTGGCGAATACGTTATCTACCGGTACATCGAAGAAACCCTGAATCTGCTCAGCGTGCAGATCTACTGTTAAAACGCGGTCTACACCAACGCTGGATAAGAAATCAGCGACGACTTTAGCCGTGATAGGTACCCGGGCTGAACGCACGCGACGGTCCTGACGGGCATAACCGAAGTATGGCATTACCGCTGTAATACGGCCGGCAGAAGCACGACGCAGCGCGTCTACCATAACAATCAGTTCCATCAGGTTATCGTTGGTTGGTGCGCAGGTAGACTGAATAATAAAGACATCAGAACCACGCACGTTTTCATTGATCTGAACGCTGACTTCGCCATCACTGAAACGGCCGACTTCGGCATCTCCAAGTTTGATATACAGGCGGCTGGCGATTTTACTTGCGAGTTCTGGTATGGCGTTACCAGCGAAAACCTTCATGTCAGGCACGGTAGGATCCTCAGGGCAGTGTTGAGTCCGGTTTATCAATTCACAGCGGCAATAGCACCGCTGCAGTTACTTATTCGGTATCTGCCAACGCAGCCCACACAGGTGACTGGTTGACCCCTTTTGCAATAAAACCACGGCAGGACGGTGGTAAATGCGCCAGGGCATGCTGAGCACTGGTCTGGTCCGGGAATGCGGCGAACACACTGGCGCCAGTACCCGTCATTTGACACGGCGCGTATTCTACCAACCACTGTAAGGTTATTGCAACAATAGGGTAGAGCCTCTCGACCAGTGGCTGGCAGTCATTTTGCCAGTGTGCTGTTAACACCTGCTCTGCACTGATGCAAGGTGTGTCTCTAATTAAATCAGGGTGTTGGAATATTTCAGCGGTGCTGATATGACAATCTGGTGTAACGACAAGGTAAACGCGCTCGGGTAAATCTACCGGCTGTAATTTTTCGCCAACGCCTTCGGCAAAGGAGGTTCGGCCACGCACAAATAACGGTAAATCGGCGCCCAATTTTAGCCCCAGTGCTGCCAGCTCATCATTGCTAAGGCCCAGTTGCCATAATTTATTCAGGCCAAGCAGTGTAGTCGCAGCATCAGAGGACCCACCACCTAAACCGCCTCCCATTGGCAATTGTTTATCCAGGTAAATATCGCAGCCCTTTGTGCAACTGCTGTATTGCTGCAACATATGTGCCGCGCGCAGCACCAGATTCTGCTCGTTTACCAGGGCAGCATCATTGCAACTAAGCACTATGTCACTGTCGTCACGCAAGGTAAAGGTCAGTTCATCACCGCTATCAAGCAGTTGAAACAACGTTTGCAGGTTGTGGTAGCCATCTGTACGGCGGCCGGTGATATGTAAAAACAGGTTCAGTTTCGCCACTGCAGGCAAAGTAATCGTTGTCATTGCCAGCTCCTGATTACAACTTTGATTTGGCTATCGCTGCTACTAAGCAAAATACGTTTGGGTAAGGCCAGGCTGTCGCTGAAAAAGCTCTGGTACTCAAGCTGCCAGATAATGCCGGTGCTGTCTGTCAGGTTAAACGACACTATGCGGCCAAACTCATCACGCTGGACATCGCGGCCATTACTACCGGGCAAGCCACGTAGCCATAGCGGCATATCCTGTAATGGCATCGACCAACCGGATAATTGCAATAGCAGGGTGCTGGTATCGGCGGCCCGGTAACTCTCACCTTTAATCTGGATCTCGCTGCCACTGCTGTCCTGTGTCAGCTCAAACAGACTGATACCAAGAAAGTTACTCAGCCGGGCATGATATTCAGTGTTGTTTTTCTGCTGCCAGCGCAGATTGCCGCTTATTGATTCAGCGGGGCTTTTTACACCAACACTGGCCTGCAAGCTGAACTGCTGCATTGCGGTTAATTGCTGCTCACGTTCTGACATATTAAGCGGCGCTTCAACCGGGCGCTGTTGCTGCAGCACAGTACAGCCGCTTAACCACAGAAGAAAAATACTGACTAACAACGGGCGTAACATCGGCTGGGCCACACTAAAGTCCTTCGCTTAGCTTTCTTAGCTTTTATTAAGTTGGGGCTTTTTGTACAATTCGCCCCCTGATAATTCTGAACATACAGGTGATGGCCATTTTCGCTCTTGGCATTAATCATAAAACGGCGCCCGTGGCCTTGCGCGAACAAGTCGCTTTTGCGCCTGAACAGTTGCCCGAAGCCTTGCGTGAGCTGACGACCTTAACCAGTATTTCAGATGCGGTGATTTTATCTACCTGTAACCGCACCGAATTGTATTTTAACGGCACAGCTACCCAAGCGGAACAGGTAATTGCCTGGCTTGCGCAATTTCATGCGTTGGATGGCACTGAACTGCAGCCGCATCTGTATTTGCACCAGGACAATGCCGCAGCAGAGCATTTAATGCAAGTGGCTTCAGGGCTGGATTCACTGGTACTGGGCGAGCCGCAAATTTTAGGTCAGGTAAAGCAGGCTTATAATCAGGCGCGCAGTGCTGGCACCGTTAACCCGCAGTTTGAGCGTTTGTTCCAGAAAACCTTTGCCGTTGCAAAGCAGGTGCGTACTGAAACCGATATTGGTGCTAATGCTGTGTCTGTGGCCTTTGCTGCAGTCAGTCTGGCGAAGCAGATTTTCGGCAATCTGAGCAAAGTAAAGGTGCTGCTGATAGGTGCAGGTGAAACCATTGAACTGGTGGCAAAGCACCTGCAGGAGCAGGGTACCGGCTGCCTGGTTGTGGCTAATCGCACCTATGAGAGGGCAGTGCAACTGGCCCAGCAGTTTAATGCTGCCGCGATAACACTGGCGCAGGTACCTAGCCAGTTGGCCGAGGCCGATGTGGTGATAAGCTCTACCGCCAGCACTTTGCCGATAGTGGGTAAAGGTATGGTGGAGCAGGCACTGAAACAGCGTAAGCATAAACCGATGTTTCTGGTTGATTTGGCTGTGCCGCGTGATATTGAGCAGCAGGTGACAGAGCTTGAAGATGCTTATCTGTATACTGTGGACGATTTGCAGTCGATTGTAGAGCAAAATCTGAATAACCGGCAGCAGGCAGCAGAGCAGGCACGTCAGATGATAAGTTTGGGCGCGGCCGAATTTGCCCAGTGGCTGACACTGCAGGGCAGTGTTGATTGGGTGCGCGATTACCGTCAGCGCTGCGAGCTGGTGCGCACCGACTTACTGGCAAAAGCGGTAAACCAATTAAACGCAGGGCAAGACGCCGAAAAAGTGCTGTCAGAGCTGTCAACCAAACTGACTAACCGGCTGATGCACAGCCCGACAAAAGCCATCCGCCAGTTAGGCCAGGATGATGAACTGAATAAACAAACTTTGATCAACACTTTGTTAGATCTGTAATCAGGCACATAAAACACCATGAAAGAATCGGTATACCGCAAGCTGGAAGGTCTGGCAGAGCGCTACGAAGAAGTGCAGGCGCTGCTGAGCGACGCATCTGTGATTAGCGATCAGACAAAATTCCGCGAGTTGTCTAAGGAATACAGTCAACTGGAAGATATCAGTAAAGCTTTTGCTGATTACCAGCAGGCACAGCAAGATTTAGCCTCTGCTGAAGAAATGCAAAAAGACAGCGATCCTGATATGCGCGAAATGGCGCAGGAAGAATATAAAGCGGCAAAGGAGCGTATTGAACAGCTGGATCAACAGCTGCAAATTCTGTTGCTGCCCAAAGACCCTAACGACAATAACAGCTGTTTCCTAGAGATCCGCGCCGGTGCCGGTGGCGATGAGGCGGCTATTTTTGCCGGTGATGTGTTTAGGATGTATAGCCGCTTTGCCGAAAAGCAGCGCTGGAAACTTGAAGTGATCAGCGCCAGTGATGGTGAGCACGGCGGCTATAAAGAAATTATTGCCAGCGTACAGGGCGAAGGTGCTTACGGTACGCTGAAATTTGAATCAGGCGGTCACCGGGTGCAGCGTGTACCGGCAACAGAATCACAAGGGCGGGTACATACCTCGGCCTGTACCGTCGCTATCATGCCGGAAATTCCGGAGAGCGAAGCGATTGAAATTAACCCTGCCGATCTGAAAGTGGATACCTACCGAGCCTCCGGTGCCGGTGGTCAGCACGTTAACCGTACCGACTCTGCTATCCGTATTACTCACTTGCCAACCGGTATAGTGGTCGAGTGTCAGGACGAGCGCTCGCAGCATAAAAACCGTGCCCGGGCGATGAGTGTATTAGCCTCACGCATTCAGGCGGCGGAAGATGAAAAACGTCGCTTAGCAGAAGAGTCAACCCGGCGCTCATTAGTCGGTAGTGGCGATCGTTCAGAGCGGATCCGTACCTACAACTTCCCGCAAGGCCGGTTAACTGATCATCGTATCAACCTGACCATTTACCGCTTAAATGAAGTAATGGAAGGTGATTTGGACCAGGTGCTGGAACCATTAAAGCAAGAGCATCAGGCCGACTTATTGGCAGCGCTGGCCGACGAGAACCGCTAAGTGCTGACGTTAGCTGCCTGGCTGAAACAGGCACAGCAGCAGTTTGCTGTGCTTAGCCAAACGCCGGACATCGACGCACGTTTATGCCTGTGCCATGTGCTGCAAGTCAGCAACAGTTATCTGTACAGTTATCCGGAGCGGCAGTTGACTGCTAGTGAACTTTCGCTGCTGGACGATATTGTCAGTAAACGACTGCAAGGCCAGCCGCTGGCGTATCTGTTTGGTTACTGGCACTTTTTTGATCTACGGTTAGCTGTGTCGCCATCAACCTTGATCCCCCGCCCCGATACCGAAATTCTGGTTGAGCAGGCGCTTAGTCTGATGTTACCCAGGCAGGCGAAGGTGTTGGATTTAGGCACGGGTACCGGTGCGATTGCGCTGGCACTGGCGCATAACAGACCCGACTGGCAACTGACGGCGGTGGATTACATTGCTGATGCTGTTGCCCTGGCTGAACATAACCGCAGTGCGCTTAAACTTGATAATTGCCGGGTACTGCAAAGTAATTGGTTTAGCGAGCTTGGCGGGCAGCGGTTTGACTTAATTGTCAGTAACCCCCCCTATATTGACCCTATTGACCCACATCTGGCGGCATTAACCTTTGAACCTCTAAGCGCGCTTACTGCGGCAGATCAAGGCCTGGCTGATATTAAACACATTGTCTCTATTGCAGGCCGTTATCTGAATCCGGACGGCTGGCTATGGTTGGAGCATGGTTACGATCAGGCTGATGCAGTAAGGCTGTTGCTGCAGCAAGCTGGTTTTGACCAGGTTTGTTCGAAGCGTGATTACGGCGACAACTGGCGTATCAGCGGTGGCTACTGGCGCGGCTGAGCGCTGTTTTTAGCAGTTTCCTTTGACCGCGTTCGTGATCCGGCATATAACTTAGTCACTGAGATTTATCCAGAATAAGCGCTAAGGAAAAGCGGATGAATGATGAATTTTTATTTGCTGAAGAACCCGAACACGTCGAACCGGCATTAAATGGCAGCTGGAAAGTACTGATTGTTGATGATGAGCCTGAAGTACATGCTGTGACCAAGCTGGCGCTGAGTGACTTTACGTTTCAGGGTAAAAACCTGACGTTTTTTAGTGCTTATTCCGGCAGTGAAGCGAAAAAGCTGATTGAACAGCATCCTGATGCTGCCGTTATGCTGCTCGATGTGGTGATGGAAACGGACGACGCCGGTTTGCTGGTGGCCAGCTATATCCGCGAGCAGCTACACAACGAGCACGTACGTATTATTTTGCGTACCGGTCAGCCGGGGCAGGCGCCGGAGCGACAGGTCATCATTAATTACGATATCAATGACTACAAATCCAAAACCGAACTGACAGCACAGAAACTGTTCACTGTGATCATGTCCAGCCTGCGTTCGTACCGCGATATTCTGTCACTGGAACAAAGCCGCATGGGGCTGGAAAAAATTATAAATGCCTCAGCGGACTTATTTTCATCGCACTCGATGGAGCAGTTTATCGATGGTGTATTGCAGCAACTGACATCAATACTGGGCTGCGGCGAAGATGCGTTAATCGTCAGCTCATCGCTGGTGGCCGGTAATATCAGCGGTGAAGTGGCCGATCCACACAAATTAGTGGTATTTGCCGGTCAGGGCGAGTTTGAAAGCAAAGAAGGCAAGCCAGTGCAGGAAGTTCTGGCACCAGAGCTGTTGGATGCTTTTGAAGCTGCGCTGAAATCACGCGGTATAGTGTATCGGGATAATTATCTGGTGGCGTATTGCACCAGCAAGTTTACCCACGGCTCGCTGCTGTATATCTCCGGTTTACCCGGCATTATCAGTGAGAGTCAGAAAAAGCTTATTGAGCTGTTCTCGCAAAATGTGCAGATAGCCTATGAAAATGTGCAACTGCAGCATGAAATAGAAGACACCCAGCGTGAGATTGTTTACCGCTTAAGTGAAGCGGTAGAGCACCGTTCTATTGAAACCGGTAATCACGTTAAACGCGTGGCGTTTATCTGTTACGAGCTGGCTAAAGCCTATGGTTTATCGGAAGAAGATGCCGAAAGGTTGATGTTTGCAGCGCCGTTACATGATGTTGGCAAGGTAGGCATTCCGGATGGCATTTTAAATAAGCCGTCCAAATTGCACGGCCAGGAATGGGAGGTGATGAAAACTCACGCCAGTATCGGGTATGAAATCCTCAAAGATTCTAAGCGGCCGATTATTCAGGCTGGCGCTGTGATTGCGCAGGATCATCATGAAAAATGGGACGGTACCGGCTATCCTGCCGGCAAAAAAGGTGAAGACATTCATATATACGGCCGAATAGCGGCACTGGCTGATGTGTATGACGCCCTGCGGCACCGGCGCTGTTACAAATCGGCCTGGTCGCTGGAGCAGGTGATGGCGCTGATAGTGGCGGAATCGGGTAAGCAGTTTGACCCCAAACTGGTAGAAATATTTAAAAGCCGGGTCGACAAACTGGAGGCAATACTGCAAAAATACCCGGACAGCGATGACTAACTGCAGCCAGCTTATGCTGGCTGTTTTTTTGATATGGAAGGATCAGCGTTTATGTATATGGCTTATAAGCATTTTCACCTGTTAATGGTGGCATTAAGTGTGAGTTTTTTCCTGTTGCGCTATGCAATGAGTTTAAAACCGGCAGCGCTGCTGCAGCGTAAGTTTTTCAAAATTGCGCCCCATGTAATAGATACTCTGTTGTTAGTCAGCGCAGTGATGCTGATGCTGACGTTGCAGCAGTACCCGTTCGTGCATACCTGGCTGACAGAAAAGCTGATTGCTGTACTGGCTTATATTGCACTGGGCGTGATGGCCTTTAAAGGCCGTACCGCCGCTATCCGCTGGATCTGCTTCTTAGGTGCTTTAGGCTGGCTGGGGCTGGCAGCGCGGGTAGCGATTACCAAACAAGCGGTATTTTTAACTGCTTTATGAGACTTTGCAGGCGGTTTGCCTGCTATTTAACTGAGATACATTATGACTGCGCAAATTATTCAGGTTGGCACCACGCAGGTGGCTAACCATCTGCCCTTTGTTCTGTTTGGTGGCATGAATGTGCTGGAATCGCGTGATTTAGCTATGCGTATTGCCGAGCACTATAAAGAAGTGACTACCAGGTTGGGTATCCCTTATGTGTTCAAAGCATCATTTGATAAAGCTAACCGCTCGTCGGTGCATTCTTACCGTGGGCCTGGTTTGGAAGAAGGCCTGAAGATTTTTCAGGAAATTAAGCAGACCTTCGATGTACCGCTTATTACGGATGTGCATGAACCTTTTCAGGCTGCACCGGTTGCGGAAGTGGTCGATGTGATCCAGTTGCCTGCGTTTTTGGCACGCCAGACTGATTTGGTTGTCGCCATGGCGAAAACCGGCGCGGTGATCAACGTGAAAAAGCCACAGTTTCTGGCACCGCATGAAATGCGCCATATTATTACCAAGTTTAAAGAAGCCGGTAACGATAAGGTTATCCTGTGTGAGCGCGGCAGCTGCTTCGGTTATAACAATCTGGTTGTTGATATGCTGGGCATGGATGAAATGAAGCAATATGGGCCGGTGATCTTCGATGCCACCCATGCGCTGCAAAAACCAGGCGGCCGGGAGAGCTCTGCCGATGGTCGTCGGGCGCAGGCGGCTCAGTTGGCCCGCTCGGGTATGGCGCTGGGGTTGGCAGGATTATTTATTGAAGCACACCCGGATCCGAACCAGGCTAAATGTGACGGCCCCTGTGCGTTGCCGCTGGCCAAACTGGAAGATTATTTGCTGCAAATGAAGGCAGTAGATGATTTAGTCAAAAGCTTTGCGCCGCTTGATACTGCCGCGAACTGATTATGAAGGCGGGACAGCATACATCAGCTGTCCCCTTTACCCCGTTAGTTAGCTGCTGATGCCGCCACATCCTGAATAGTGACTTTACCTTTGATACGATCTTCATAAGGTTGCAGCATGCGGGTGACTTTTACCGCCTGATTAGCCCGGGCAAAATCCATTAATTGCTGACCGTTGCATACAATCCGCT
The DNA here is from genome assembly GCF_020531985.1 of Rheinheimera aquimaris. Lineage (GTDB taxonomy): Bacteria > Pseudomonadota > Gammaproteobacteria > Enterobacterales > Alteromonadaceae > Alishewanella > Alishewanella aquimaris. The sequence goes on from NZ_JAJAVQ010000004.1 coordinate 620,151, forward strand.
CTACCGCGTCCTGCTTGCTGATATAGTGCGATTTTAACGTTTTGTGTAGGCCTAAACGGTCATCTTCAGCGGTATCGGTACATACCTGCACCAAGGCTTTGTATAAATAACCATCTTTCTGATAATCGCCGGCGGTTGCCGGTACTGCCAAACTGGCGCTTGCCAGAGATACTGCGAATAAAATTGCGGTTTTCATTGTGCTGTCCTCTGCTGTGGGAAACATGGCGTTTGCCATAACGATATTCTGGCAGGGAGCAGGGGCTGTGACCGCTGTGTTGGGGTAAGAGGTGGCGCCGATGGTACTAAGTGATAAGGCGGCGCCGGGTAGGGATGAGCGGTGAATTCAGCTTTGTGGCAGGGCGCTCAGCTGCTCTGCCCAGTTCATTTTGTAGCGTCTTGACGCACTGACCAATTTGCCGTTAGTCAGAATAAACTGGTAGTCATTGTTGTGTGGCTGAACTTTGTGCACATGATGCAGGTTAAGTAAGGTCGAACGGTGTACCTGAACAAACTGCTCCGGCAGACGCTGCAGCAATTCTTTCATCGTTTCACGGATCACCACTGTCTCGTTTAGCGTGTGAATACACATGTAATTGCCGGCAGCCTCAATCAGTAAGATCTCAACGTCATCCAGCAGCAGCGTTGAAGCGCCGGTTTTAAAGGTTAATTTGTGGCTGGGTGTTGCTGCAACAGGTTGTTTGTCCAGTGCCGTTCTGGCATCAAGCAGTGTTTGCGCCAGACGCTGGCGCGATACCGGCTTGAGCAGATAATCAAAAGCGAAGTGCTCAAAGGCTGAGAACGCAAACTGCTCATAAGCTGTTACCAGAATAAACAGTGGCGGCGTCATCGCCGAGGCTTTGCCAGCTTGTTTTAAAATTTCAATACCCTTGATACCGGGCATCTGAATATCGAGAAACACCAGATCTATGTCTGTTGCTGTTTGCAAAAATGCCAGGGTGTCGTCGCCATTGTCAAAACAAGCGACAATGTCAAGGTTGGGGTAAACTGCCAGCTTCGCTTTTAAGTTACTGATTGCTAAAGGTTCGTCGTCGGCGATAATTACATTAAGCGCTGCCATCCAGGGCCTCCGTCGGTAAACTGATCTGGCTGTAGAAGCCATTTGCACTCTGGCTTAGCAGCAAGTGCGCTTTGTCACCAAACAATAGCTGCAAGCGCTCGGCCAGGTTAAGTAAGTTTGTGGGTCGCTGCGTATCAGGCCAGCCGCCTTCAGCTGTGGCGCCCTCTTGCGCCAATGTGATCTGTAGTTTGTTGTCCTGCACGCGAACATCAATATGCAGCAGCACGTCACCACTTAGCTCTGCAACACTGTATTGAATAGCATTTTCTGCCAGCGGCTGCAGCAACAGCGGTGGGAAATTCAGTGCCGGAACTTTGGCCGGTAACTGCCAGTTTAATTGCAGTCGCTGGCCAAAGCGGATTTGCTGAATGGCCATATAAGCCGATAACGCATCCAGCTCCTGCTGCAGCGGGATAAAGTTGTCATGCTGATTCTTCAGTGAATGGCGCAGGTAAGTTGATAAGTACTCAATCAGTTGCTCCGCCGCCAGCCCACTTCGCTGCACAATAAGCGCATTCAGCGCATTTAACGTATTAAACATAAAGTGCGGGTTAAGCTGATAGCGCAGCACTTTAAGCCGGGCTTGCCGGGCCTGCCTGGCCAGTTCCTGCTGTTTTAAAAAGCCGCTGTAATATAGCTGGTTGCTTTTTATCAGCATAAATACCGCCAGCCAGCCAGCGAGTGGCAATAGCACCAGCGAAAACGCCTGCAGATACTTAAGCGGTGAACTGACATCTGTCATTGTCTCTGATGCATAAGCCATAATCAGGCTTTGCCGCAGCACTACCATCAGTAGCCACAGCGGCAACAATACCGCCAGTAAACGGCGAAGCTGCTGCCGGAATGGACGGGGCTGGTGTAATTCGTGCTGGCCGAGCAAACCGGTAACCGTAAAATGTATCAGCGTTATCAGGCTGTATATCCACAGATAAGGCCAGGCAGCTTCATTTTGCAGCGGCACCAGTACGGCCAGGTGGATAAACTTTACCAACAGGTAGCTGAGCCAGAACATGGTGTGCCAGTACCAGAAATGACCGGCTCTGGAAGCCGAAAGACTTATCGCTGCCATCAGGCGCTCTGCCAGGGTAAGCTGATATCAACGGTAAAGCCTTGCGGTGTTGCCCCGATATCCAGCCGGGCGTCGGCGCCAAAGTGTTGTAGCAAGCGGTTACGGATATTGTCCAGGCCAACACCAGAACTTTGTGCCGGTGCGGCCAGTTCAGAACCCGGGCCGTCATCAGAAACCTGCAGATGAACGCTATTTTGCCGGCGTGTACCCCCGATAGTAATAGTGGCACCTTGCTGACGGGTGGCGACGGCATACTTGATGGCATTTTCAACCAGAGGCTGCAGCAGCAGCGCAGGGATCCGTTGTTGCTTTAATGACTCATCAATTTGCCAGTTAACTTTCAGCTTGTCACCAAAACGGGTTTTCTGCAGCTGCAGATAAGCATTGATGGCCGATAATTCGTCTGCCAGCTGTACCAGGCTATCCGGCGACTTGCTCAGCGAATAACGTAAAAAGGTGGCCAGTTGTTCCGACATGATTTCTGCATCATCGTAGCGCTCAGCTTCCAGCAGTGCACAGACTGAATTTAACGCATTAAAGGTAAAGTGTGGGTTCAACTGATGGCTTAATGCCTGCAGTTCAAGCTGCTGAATTTTCTGGCTGAGCTGGCTGGTTTCGGCCTCGCGGGCCAGCTGCTGCTGGTTAATCAGCACAGTAAGGTAACAGGCCGCCCAGACAAAAAATGCCAGCACTGAGGTATCCAGGTTGCCGATCAGCATACGCATATCAATAATATCTTTATCCCACAGCACCATCCAGAAGGCGTTTTCAGCCGGTATATAAATCAGTGCCACCAGCGCCACACCGGCAAGCAGTTGCCAGTTAGCAAAGAATTGCTGCTGGATTCGCCGGTAAGACCATACCACTACGATAGCCGTCAGCAGCATGGCCACCATCTCGCTGGCCAGCATAGTGGGTAGGTAGCGCCACTCAAATTCTTTGTTATGTATCAGGGCATTATGCCAGGAGCTTAGTAGTCCCAGGCTGAAAATTGCACACCAGTAGTACAGGTTAAAACGCAATAACTTACTCAGGCTGATAAAGGGCATAACGCGCACCGGTGGATAAACTGAGGTTCAGTATAAGCGATAGCGGTGTTTTTGCGCTAAGCGCTGGATAACCGGATGAAAATCCGGGGCAAAGCTGCTGTGAATATTCATAAAACTGCCATTTTTGTGCCGGGCGCGTCGGGTATGCTGTCATATAAACTTCATTACCGGGAGCACGACGGTTGTATAGCGAGACTGACACTATGCTGCCAGAGTTGTTGCAGTTGCAACAGATGATTGCGCAGGCGCCGGCGCAGCTGCGTACACAAGTGCTGACAAAAGTGCCGCACATGACAGAAAAGCTGCCGGTGTACGCACTGGCACTGGGCAAACAGGATAAAGCGCTACCCGCTGTTGTGCTGGTCGGTGGCGTACACGGTCTGGAACGTATTGGCACTCAGGTGGTGCTGGCTTACCTGCAAACCTTGCTAAACCGTTTACCCTGGGACTTATGCCTGCAGCATACGCTGGAGCATTGCTGTATTTATTTTATTCCGCTGCTAAACCCTGCCGGCATGGCCAATGGCTGGCGTGCCAATGGCAATAGTGTCGATTTAATGCGTAATGCCCCGGTAGACTGCACCGAAGGTGCAGCCTGGCTGGTAGGCGGGCAGCGGATCAGCCGGGCGATTCCGTGGCATCGCGGTAATGCAGAGCTTATGGAAGCTGAAAGCCAGGCGCTGGTCAATTTTATTCAGCGAGAGCTGTTCGACAGGCCGTTTTCGCTGGTGCTGGATTGTCATTCCGGCTTTGGTACTACAGACCGGTTATGGTTTCCTTATGCGAAAAGCAAGCGGCAACCGATAGCACATCTGGCCGAAATGTACCGCTTACGGCAACTGTTATTTCAAAGCTATCCGCACCAGAACTACATTTTTGAGCCGCAGTCGCAGCATTATCTGTGTCATGGTGATTTATGGGACTACCTGTACGATTTAGCTCAGACGCAACAGAGCATGATGTTGCCGTTGACGCTGGAGATGGGGTCGTGGAACTGGGTGCGCAAAAACCCGTTTCAGTTACTGTCGTCGCTTGGCATGTTCCATCCGGTGAAACCGCACCGGGTAAAACGGGTGCTGCGCAGCCATTTGATCCTGATTAATTTTTTGATTAACAGCACTATGTCCTATCAGAACTGGTTACCGCTGGCCAACGCTGATGCGCTGTCAGCCGAGGCAAAAGCGCTGTGGTACTAAATACAGAAGGTCGCAACGATGCACACTGTTGATACCACGCCGGTACTGTTGATCCGCGGCTTAATGCGCGAGCAGCGCCATTGGGGCGAGTTTAAACCGTTGCTGCAGGCGGCGTTACCCAATCCGGTATTGAGTCTGAACTTTGCCGGTTGTGGTGAGCTTTTTCAGCAGCGCTCGCCGTGTCATATCAGCGCACTGCGCCAGTCGGTGCGTCAGCAACTGCTGGTTGAACCGCAATTCAGTGGCAGGGTGCACCTGCTGGCGATTTCGCTTGGCGGTATGTTGGCGCTGGACTGGGCACTTAGCTATCCGCAAGAAGTGGCATCTCTCACGCTTATCAACAGCAGTGCCAGGCCGTTGTCGCCCTTTTACCGGCGGCTGAACTGGCGGAACTATCCGCGCATAGTAAGTACTCTGTTTGCCAGCGCCATGCAGCGCGAGCAGCTGATCCTGGCACTCACCAGCAATAACACAGCTAAGCATTCACACATTTTGCCTGATTGGCAGCGCTGGCAGCAGCAGTGTCCGGTCAGTACGGACAATGCACTGCGCCAGCTGTGGGCGGCGAGCCGCTTTAAGGTAACCGCTAAGCCACAATGCCCGCTGCTGCTTATCAGCAGTATGCAGGATCGGCTGGTGAGCCCACAATGCAGTGTCGATTTAGTCCGCCACTGGCAGGCGCAGCATATACAGCATCCGTGGGCCGGGCACGATTTACCGCTGGATGATGCGCCGTGGCTGGTGCAGCGTTATCAGCAGCAGCTGCGCTCATTTGACAGTGCAGAGCGCAGGTTTAACTGAGTGAAATCCAGCTCGCTCAAGCAGCGCAGTTTCATATCGGCAGCATCAAACTTGCTATGGTGCCAGTCGTGTTCGGCTGGTAAGGCGCAAACCTTCATACCGGCAGCTTTGGCGGCAGTCATGCCGGTGAAAGAGTCTTCAAATACCAGGCAGTGCTCTGGCGCAACACCCAGATTTTTCGCCGCCAGCAGATAAATATCCGGTGCCGGTTTACCTTCAGTGACCATTTCAACACTGCAGCAGGTGCTGAAATAAGGCCGGATCTGTAACTTTTGCAGCGTGGTATCCATTAAAAAGCCGGGCGAGTTGGTGGCCAAACCTACCGGCAATTCAGCCTGACGCAAATGATCCAACAGCCGCAGCAAGCCTTTTTTCGGCACACCAGCGGCGTTAATTTGTGTTGCTACCTGCTGTAACACTGCTTGTTCTGCTTCGTCTAACGACATAGACGACCACGGTGATTGCTGATACCAGTGTGCGGTGACCAGTTTGGTTGTCATACCAACGGTTTGTTGTTGGCGCTTGGGGCAAATGGTTACGCCAAGGCTACTGAACACCTCAAGCTCGGCCTGTTGCCACATCGGCTCTGAATCAATCAGCACACCGTCCATATCAAAAATAACTGCCTGGATCATAATGCTCCCGTTAGCGTTTGGCCTGAATCAGTCTGTCAGGCTCAAATGTGGTTTACCGGCAATATAGGCACTGCGAAAAGTAGCAAAATACTGTTGCAACGCTGTGGCAGCGGCGTCATCTTCGGCCAGTTTAAGTATTTCTATTGCCACTTCTGCCGTACAAAGCTGATGCAGATGTGCCGCTTCGCGCAGCGCATAGCTCGATGCCTGCTGCGGTTGAATGCCCAGCACCGGCATTGTCGCCAGATAGGGGCTTTTAAACATTTTTTTTGCCTCGCGCCAGGTACCGTCCAGCATCACAAACAGCGGTGTTTTACCCTGCTGCACGGCCGGTAGTGTCAGCGGGCTGTCAATGCAGCGCTCTGCATCGGCATATTGCTGCGGAAATACCACTACAGGTGCGTAGTTGTCATTGACTAATAACGCCAGCATCGCAGGATCTGGTCGGGTTCTGTCCCAAACATAGGCATGATTGTCGGTTATGACATCAGCAATAATGCGGCCGGTATTACTGGGTTTATAACATTCACCGGTGTACATGATAAAACAAAAAGCACTTTTGCTTACAACATTGGGTCGGGCAGTGCAGATACAATCTGTCCTGGGCAGTAAACACGTGTCGCAGCGTTTTACTTTACTGCCGCGGGCATTAAATACCCTTGTGGCTTTGGCCAGTTCGCGAGCGCGAAGCGATAGTACAGAATTAAGATGTGACACAAGCGCCCCGCATTGAGTTGACAGGGCGCTATTTTAGCCGCTTTTTACGTCAGGGCAATTGGCTTGTATCACCGCGCGGTGGGTTTTTCTACTACCAGGACAAAGCGATCTGTTTTGCCGCGAACCAATTGATCGAATACTGACTTGCTGTAGTCATCATTGCGGTTGGCAAGCACAGTACTGTCCGTGACCAGATTAAAACCAAAACCTTGCAGCTCTTGGCTAACATAAGCGGCTTCAATGCGGTGTAATTCTTGTGCTGCGCTAACTCCGCTACCCGCTGCAGCATTATGATCTACCACCAGCATACGGCCACCGGGTTTCAGTGCGATGTATATTTGTTTCATCAGTTGCTGCGGGTTTATCTGCCAGCCATCACTGACATGATACATATCGTGATAACCCATAATAAAGTACACCGCATCAATACTGTCGGGTTTAAGCGGTAATGCGTCCACTTCGGCATCCAGTCGCTCAACATTGCTTAACCGGTTCTTTGCCAGCCTGGTTTCAAGTTGCTTGCCGACATAAGGTAAATAAGCCTTGTTGTTATGCAGCAGAACCTTGCCGGTTTTGCCGACTTGTTGCGCCAGCAATTCACTGAAATAGCCGCCGCCCCCGAGTAGATCCAAGACGGTATCACCCTGCTGCAGAGGCAATAATGTTGCCATCTCACAGGGTAAACTGGCCGCATCACGTATTTTATCGGCGTCGCTGCGCGCGGCGTCATCAAGTTTAAGCTCGCACGCTATCAGCTGGGCATGAGTCAATACTAGGGTTATTGCTAATAATATACGGTACATAATTTTGCTGCCTTATTAGTCGGGAAACGACCCCAGCGTGACCGCCTGCAAGCAGGTGCAGCAGCAAATTGGTGCGGCCGGACGTGAAAATGTGGCAGGCGGGGCAATATTGCTGTGCTCACCTGTGACGGCACTGCTGTGCTAAACTGGCCGCTTTAAGCTGCTGCGGAGTTTGGGTGTCAATAGCAACTAAACCATCGGAAATAACCTTGCCGGCCGACAATGAAGGCTGGGCCACGGTATTACACTATTTAGCTGTAAAGTTTCCTTATATCGCCGAATCTGTCTGGCGACAGCGGATCCTGGCCGGCAAAGTGTACTGGTTTGGTGGCGAGCCCATTACTGTTGATACCCCGTTTAAAGCCAGCAAACGCCTTTGTTACTATCGCGAAGTAACAAAGGAACCTGTTATCCCTTTTACGCACAATATTTTATATCAGGACGAGCATATACTGGTGGCCGACAAACCTCATTTTCTGCCGGTAACGCCGGGCGGCGAATATGTGAATGAGTGCTTATTGGCGCGGTTAAAGCGCGACACCGGCCTTGAGGATATAGTACCTGTACACCGGCTTGACCGCGACACAGCGGGGCTGGTGCTGTTTTCGGTCAATGCAGACAGCCGGCCGGCGTATTATCAGCTGTTTAGTCAGGCTAAGATTAGCAAAAGCTATCAGGCCGTAGCCCGTTTAACCCCGGCGCTCTGCAATGCCGCACTGCCGGTAAACTGGCATATTGCCAACCGTATTGAAAAAAGCCAGCCCGCTTTTATTAATGCGATAGTGCCGGGAGAGGTGAATGCAATGTCGGATATCAGCTTGCTGCAGCATGCTGATGGCCTGGGTCTGTTTGAACTGATTCCGCATAGTGGTAAAACCCATCAGTTGCGTTTACATATGCTTAGCCTGGGAATGCCAATTTTGCATGATAATTACTACCCGGTACTGCAGCCAAAGCGTCCGCCGCAGTTTGACAAACCTTTACATTTACTCGCCAAAACCTTGAGTTTTATCGACCCGGTGACGAACTCGGCACAGGCCTTTACCAGCCAACAGCAATTGGCGCTGCGGCCGGCGGCAGTATCTTAAGCACTTTCCGGTATGCTAGCCGCGAGTAAACGCCGCCCTAACATGCAATACTGTGCCGCAGTCGACATGACAGATAAATATTTTTTCTTTAAAAATCAAAATTAGGGCGGCGCAACAGGCAAGTACAAAAAACTCAACTATGCTAACAAGATTACAGAGTCTGAGTACTCTCTGGATTAAATCGTTGTCTTAGAGTGAGATAGATTATGACCAGTCTGAAAAACATGTCTGTTAAATTGCAAATTGCATTACCTATTATCCTATTGTCACTTTTGATTGCCGTGGTAGGTATTAAAAGCCTGGTCACGGTCAACGGCGTGATTGCGCAAACTGATATCGCTATTAATAATCTGACACCGGCAACGACAGCGGTATTAAATGCAGACCGCGATCTGTATCAGGCTGAACTTGCCATGCGTGAATATGTATTATTAAGTTCGCAGGGGCGTCAGGTGGACGCTGCGATGCAAGATTTCGACGACAATGTGAAACAGGCGCTGGATCGGATGAATAAAGCATCAGCGCTGGTACGCCAACACGACGTTAGTGTGATGGCCGATGCAGAATTTAGCAAAGTGTTTGATAACTGGCTCAATCTGGCCAGGCAAGCAATGCAATATGCACAGCAAGGCAACGCCGAGCAAGCCCGTGCTTTAATTGAAGGTAGCGAAAGTGCTGCTTTTTCTACTTTGCGGGATGAATACAACGGCCTTGGTGAACGCATCGACAACCGGGCTATCGTTTTAGGCAAGGAGTTGTCCGCCTATGTCAGCCAGCAAAAAACACTGACTATTTTGCTGATGCTGATCGCCATCGCTATTGCTATTGTGACCATAGTGTTCAGCCCAAGCCTGATTGTTAAACCGCTAACGCAGTTAAAAAATATGGTAAGTGAGCTGGCCAGTGTTGGCGGCGATCTTACCCGTCGCCTGCCAGTCAGCGGCAGTAACGAAATTGGTGATGTCGCAGCCAGAACCAACGATTTTATCAGTACGCTGCAAGCCATGATGCGTGAAGTACAACAGCAATTGATAGATCTTGAGCAAGCTTCTAGCAATATTGCAGTCAAAACCGAACTGACCAGCAGTAAAGCGGGTGAGCAAACCACGCATATTGAACAGGTGCTGACAGCCATTCATCAAATGCAGCACGCCGTGCAGGAAATAGCCAGTAATGCTTCATTGACCAGTGGCGCGACTGAAGAAGCCAACAGTGCCGCAGACAGCTCAGGCAAAGTCATTCGTCAGTCGATGCAACAAATCAGTGTGTTGGCACGGGATATAGAGCAGGTGGTGCAAGCCATCAGCAATCTGGAAGTCGAAAGCCGTAACATCGTATCAGTGCTTGAAGTGATTGGCGGTATCGCTGAACAAACCAATTTATTGGCTCTGAATGCTGCTATTGAAGCGGCAAGGGCTGGCGATGCCGGAAGGGGCTTTGCGGTAGTTGCCGATGAGGTGCGTACGCTGGCGTCACGCACGCAGCAATCAACTAAAGACATCCACGATATGATTAGCCGGCTGCAAAATGGTGTAAGTCAGGCTGTCTCGGCAATGAATAATGCCAAAAGCCAGGTGACTCAAACCGAACAGCATGCTGAATCGGCCAGCGGCTATCTTGATCATATCGTGGCCGGTATTGCCAATATTAACGATATGGCCATACAGATTGCAGCGGCAACCGAGCAGCAATCAACGGTGGCTGAGCATGTCAACCAAACAGTCAACGGTATCAGCCAGAACGCAAATGAGCTGTCTGATATTGCACGTGAAACCGGTAATGATGGATCGAGGGTGCGACAGTTAGTGCAGTCGGTCAGTAATCAGGTTGGGCGCTTCAGGGTGTAGCATGCTTCTGCAGTAAGGTGTCCAGTTTATTGGCAAAGGCTTGCCTGTCGCTCTGGTTAAGAGGCGGCGGGCCGCCTGTGTGTACACCGCTACCGCGCAGGGTGTCCATAAAATCGCGCATGGTCAGCTTTTGTTTAATGGTGTCGTTGCTGTACATCTCGCCGCGAGGATTCAACGCAAAGGCGCCTTTGGCCAGCACATCGGCGGCCAGCGGAATATCGGCGGTAATCACTAAATCACCGGCTTCGCAGCGGCGTACAATTTCGTTATCTGCCTCATCAAAGCCACTGGCAACGGTAATGGCAGAAATAAAGCGCGATGGCGGCACCCGGATCAGCTGGTTAGCCACCAGTAAAGTGCTGATTTGTTTGCGCTCGGCGGCACGAAAGATAATGTCTTTAATCACCACCGGGCAGGCATCGGCATCAACGTATATTTTCATCTGTCAGGTTTTTCCGTTTAGCAGTTTTTGCAGCGGCAGCAGTATATCAGTTGCCAGCAAACCGCGCTCGCCCCGTTCTGCAGCCAGCTGATCTGCCGCGCTGCCATGCAGCCAGCCACCCAAAGCCGCTGCATCAAAACTGTTTAAGCCCTGGGCCAATAGTGCTGCAATAATGCCGGATAACACATCACCCATACCGCCGCTTGCCATGCCTGGGTTACCACAACTGAGCCTTGCCAGTTGCTGCTTTGGCCCGGCAATCAGGCTGTGCTGGCCTTTTAATAATACTGTGCCACCAAACTGTTGTTGCAGCTGTTGTACGGCCGCTATTCTGTCGTGTTCAATCGCTGCTGTGGGGCAGTTGAGTAAACGCGCAGCCTCACCCGGGTGGGGTGTCAGCACCCGGTTGTCATGCTGCAGCTGCTGTTGTTCTGCGGTGCTAAGCGTGGCCAGATAATTCAGTGCATCGGCATCGAGTAGCTGTGGTTTATTACTAACAAGCAGTTGTGCCAGCAGGGCTTTGCCCCAGCTGTCAGGTCCAAGCCCCGGGCCGGCCAGAATTACCGTAGCGCGGTCCAGCATAGTGGTGAAATGCTGGTGGTTTGCCATCACCTCTGGCTGACGGCTTAACATGGCGCTGATATGCTCCTGGCGGGTGTATAAACTGACCAGGCCGGCACCGCTGCGTGCAGCAGCTTGCGCCGCCATAATAGCTGCGCCGCCATAACCATGGTCACCACCCACCACCAGCACATGGCCAAAGTAACCTTTGTGGGCCTGAGCGGGGCGCCTCGGCAGCAAACGCTTTAGCCACTGCGCATCGACAGTTTGAATTGTGCGGCTCATTAGGCATTTATCCTTCTGGCTGACGGTATCTGTTAACCCTAGTGTCTGTCGTCTGTGCTGTCATCCTGATATTGATGGTAAAAACGGATGTTATCAGGGTAGGGGAAGATATCCTCTACCACACCGTGGCGAATATTATCCTGCTTCTGCCGCCAATAGGCAGCATCGAGCAGTTCAGGATGCTGGCTAAACAGCAGTTCACGGATTTGCGGCTGTGGTGTAACAAAGGTTGCCATCTGCTCCGGAAACACATCACCAGGCGCCGCGCAGACAGTGCCTTCGGCAAACATCGCATCTTCATAGTTATCTGTTTTCGGAAAGCTTCTGAAATTGACATCCAGCAGGTACTGCACTTCGTCGTAGTCATAAAACACCACCCGTTTATGCCGGGTTACGCCGAAGTTTTTCAGTAGCATATCGCCGGGAAAGATATTGGCAGCGATCATCTGCTTAATTGCCAGGCCATAATCGTCCATGATCTGGGCTTTTTCATCTGTGGAGGCGTTTTCCAGATACAGATTAAGCGGGATCATCCGTCGCTCTATATACAGGTGTTTAATCACCACTAAATCATCTTCAAAGCTAAGTGACTGGCCAATAACCTGCTGCAGCTCATCCAGCAGCCCGGCCGAAAACCTGTGCCGGGGCAGCGCTACGTAAGAGTACTCCAGCGTATCGGCCATGCGGCCCACCCTGTCGTGCTGTTTCACCAGCTGATAGCGCGCTTTTACGGTGTCGCGGCCAAACTCTTTACTGGGAGCAAATTTGTCACGGATAACCTTAAACACATATGGAAACGATGGCAGCGTAAACACCATCATCACCATGCCGCGAATACCGGGCGCCGCCACAAACTGATCTTTGCTGTTGGCCAAATGATTTAACAACTCGCGGTAAAACTCGGTTTTGCCCTGCTTATGCAGGCCTATGCTGGCGTATAGCTCGGCCAGCGTTTTATGTGGCAGCAATTCACGTAAAAAATGCACCAGTGCCGATGGCACCTGGTTTTCTACCATAAAATAAGCACGCGAAAAGCCGAAGATGATGGTCATCTGCTTAGCATCTGTCACCAGTGTATCAATATATAAACCGGCGCCTTCGCGGTGTAACAGTGGAATAATAAACGGCTGCTGGCCGTCGGGCGTTACTGCCCGCCCGACAATATAAGCGGCTTTATTACGGTAAAACACCGACTTCAAAATATCAAAACGGATCTGGTAGACCGGGTGGCGGCCATGGCTGGATTGCGCCATAAAGCTTTTTACAATCAGCCGGATATCGCGGTCCAGGTCAATAAAGGGCGTAATAAAACCAAAACCGGACAAAATATTCCGCAGTGTTTGCTTTAAGCCATCCTGCGCCGGAAAGTAGCTGTCGTACACCGAGGCCACCGGGGCGGGCAAATGGGTTTTATTTAATGTCGACTCGACAAAAATATTCTGGTTGTGGAAATACTTACGCTCAAACAGCTGGCAAAATACTGAGTTATAAAAAGTCTCGGCCAGTTCAGCCTGCGGGTGAAATGCCAGATATTCCATATAGTGCTGCTTCACCTGCTGCCACAAGGTTTCATCCAGGCATTGTTTCGGCAGTTCTGTCGCCAGATGTGCTATCGCTTCAGTCACGCGCCTGTCGTAAAACGAAATACGCTCAGAGCTGTCCTGCTGAAACGCACGCCAGTCGGCCAGTTCAAAGCGTTGCTTGGCTTTGGCAGTAATAGCCTGAAACAAACTAAAGTGACGGCGGAAACCTTTTAAAATAATGTCGGCAATTTGCTTCGCCTGACTCATATAGTGGCCTGTGATTAACGTGTTGGCTGCTGCCCGGTTAGCGTACTCTAATCAGGAAAGCCATTAAATGCCAGTAACACTGTGAGCAACCGCAATACGTATTGCCTGTTGCCACTTGCCTGCACAGCGCCCTTTGTATAGGCTTGGCGCCCTCATTTGCTGTTGACTGTTCCGGAGCGTGCTGTGGCCTTGTTTGCCCTGACCATTTTTTTAAGTGCTGCGTTGTTGTTTTTAATTCAGCCGATGCTGGCCAAACAGCTGCTACCATATTTGGGTGGTGGTGCCGCAGTATGGACCGCCTGTATGCTGTTTTTTCAGGCTATGCTGTTGGCCGGCTATGCTTATGCCCATGCTCTGTGCCGTTTTCTGTCCCCGCTGGCACAGCGCCGGCTACACAGCCTGTTATTACTGCTGGCGCTATTAAGTTTGCCGCTGCTGTACCAGCCGGATGTCAGTGCCTTTAGCACGCAGCCGCCATTACTGGCGGTATTGCTGTTTCTGCTGTTTACCACAGGGCTACCTTATTTTTTGCTGTCGGCCACCGGGCCTTTACTACAGCACTGGTTTGCCGGCTGCTATAGTACGGCGTCACCTTACCGCTTGTATGCGTTGTCAAATATCGGTTCTTTGGGTGGTTTGCTGGCATATCCGTTTTTACTTGAACCGGGCTTGTTGCTGTCGGAACAACGCTTGTATTGGGTGTCGGGTTTTGTCGTGTTTGCGGCTTGCTGCCTGGGCTTGATGTGGCGGCATCTGGCGGTGTTAGCGCCGTCGTATCGGGCCGGTGCGGCAAGGCTGCGTCAACCGGGGGCTGTACGCTGGCTGTTGTTGTCGGCCAGCGGTGTGGTGTTGCTACTGGCGGTCACGCAGCAACTTACTCAAAACGTGCCGCCGATCCCCTTTTTATGGGTAGTGCCGCTGTGTTTGTATTTACTCAGCTATATCCTGGTATTTAATAAACCGCATTGGTACCAGCGGGGGCTGTGGTGCTATCTGTTTTGTCTGAGCATGGTTTTTGGCCTGTTGTTGTTCTATATGGGCCGTCAGTTTGATTTAATCTCGCAGTTGCTATTGTATCTGCTGGTGCTGTTCAGTGGTTGCATGTTATGCCACGGCGAGCTGGCGCGGTTAAAGCCAGAGCCGCGTGGCTTAACCGGCTATTACCTGTTGCTGGCAGCAGGCGGTGCTCTGGGTAGCCTGGCTGTTAATTTGCTGGCGCCGCTCTGGTTTACCCAGCAGTGGGAATTTTTACTGGTACTGCTGGCTATTTATTTGCTGCTATGGCCAGTAGGGCCGGGTACGCGGCGCTGGCAGCAGGCGCTGTGGTTAAGTGGCGCTGTGCTGTTTACATTAAGTGTGCTGGCACTGGAGTGGCAACCTGGCCGGCAAAACGTTTATGCCGAACGTAATTTCTACGGCAGCCTGAGTGTGCGGGACATCAGCCTGAACGGCACTATGCAGCGGCGGTTAATTGATGGCACTACCAGCCATGGTGCGCAGTATTTGGCTGCCCCGTTGTCGCTTGAAGCGCAAAGTTATTATCGCACCGGCACCGGCGCCGCGCTGGCATTAGAGTACTTTTTACCGGCAGTCCTGACACGCAGTGCCCAGCAGTTACAACAGCGTAAATTTGGTTTGGTCGGGCTGGGCGCCGGAGCTTTAGCCGTGTACGGCAAGCCTGGTGATACTATGGTGTTTTACGAGCTGAACCCGGCCGTCATTAAAGTTGCGTCAGAGCATTTCAGTTACCTCAGCGACAGCGCGGCCACAGTGGACATTGTGCAGGGGGATGCCAGGTTAATGCTACAGGCTCAGCTGGAGTCTGGTAGTCAGCAGTTTGATGTATTGGTGCTGGATGCTTTTAGCAGCGACAGCATTCCGCAGCATTTGCTGACGCTGGAAGCTATGCAGCTGTATTGGCAGCATTTACACAGCGATGGTGTGCTGGCAGTACACGTGTCGAATAACTATCTGGATTTAACCGGTTTATTGCGAAATCAGGCTGCGAGTCGTGGCCTGCAGGCGTATTTTATTGCAACCCCGGCACAGGGCACTGACCCTGCCGCTCATTGGGTTTTGCTGACGAATAATCAGCGCTTTATACAACAGCCGCAGGTGCAGCAGGCGTTAAGCCGTTGGCTCACCCCGGCACACGTTGCGGTTAACTGGACAGATCAGCACAGTAACTTGCTGCAGGTACTAAAATAACGCCTGAGACACAATGCAAAAGGCCACCGTTAAGGGTGGCCTGGCGCAGGTCCGGCTGTTACTCGTCGTCTTCTACCATCGTCATCAGTGAGGTATTACCGCCTGATGCGGTGGTATCAATACTGATCGTTTTCTCTGTCACCAGACGTTTGATCAGCGTGTCGTAATATTCGGCACTGATCACCGGTAAAATTGCGCCGTCGCGCTCCGCCAGTTGCTGGCTGAAGTAGCCAAACCTGGATGAGCGTGCGGCAACGACAGCCCCGGCTAAATGCGGATGTGCCAGAATCGCCTGCAGTTGTCCGGGTTTAGCAACCTGAAATACACCCTCAGCCACGCCGGTTGCCAGAAACTTGTTTTTAAAGGCGTTGGCTTCTTCATAAAACAGCTCAGACGCAACGGTAATCACAGTATTACCCACTCCTAACGCAGTGATAATCGAAATAGCCCAGAAGTTAAACGAGGTGCTTTTATCGGCGTAGCACACCACACAGCCACGAGGCTCGATATGCAGGGTGTTCGACTCACCGGTTGGCCCGGGCAGCTCGGTGCTTTTACGCATATATTTTTCCAGCCGGTTCAGCTGGGCACGGGCATCTGCCAGTGTCAGTGCCAAATCATCTGCCAGCTCATCAATAATATCGACAGTGGCTATTTTGGCCAGTAGCTGGCGCAGTGCCGATACCCGGTCGTTTAGCGGCGTCGCGCGCCAGGTTTTTTCGTCGCGTAACGAGTTTGCCATTAACTGGGCAACCTGTTTTTCTGCGTCCGGGCTGTTGTGCCGGTTTAGCTCGTCCGGGCTTAAGTTGGTCATCTGTACGTTTTCCGGCGACGCTTTCTCTTTTACCAGCCGCAGCAGATAGTTCGGGCCACCGGCTTTGGGGCCTGTGCCAGATAAACCGCGGCCACCAAAAGGCTGCACACCAACAATAGCGCCGATCATATTGCGGTTAACATAGACATTGCCGGCGCGCGACATTTTAGCCAGATAATCACAGCGATCTTCAATGCGCGAGTGAATACCCATTGTCAGGCCATAACCGGTGCCATTTATCTGGTCGATAACCTTGTCCAGTTCGCTGGCTTTGTAGCGGATCACATGCACGCAGGGGCCGAACACTTCACGTTTTAGCACCGATAAATCTTTTATCTCGTACAAACGTGGTGCAAAGAAAAAGCCGTCGCTGCTTTGCTCTGGTAGCTTGCACTGATACAGCAAGCTGGCTTTGTCTTTCATGTCTTCAGCATGTTGCTGCAGGGTTTTCAGCGCTTTGCTGTCAATTACCGGGCCGACATCGGTACTTAACAGCGCCGGATCGCCAACCTGCAGCTGCGCCAGTGCGCCTTTGAGCATATCGATAATACCATCGGCAACGTCCTGCTGGATAAACAGTACCCTAAGCGCTGAACAGCGCTGGCCGGCGCTTTGAAAGCCAGAACTTATCACATCGTCAATCACTTGCTCCGGCAGGGCGGTAGAGTCAACAATCATGCAGTTTTGGCCGCCGGTTTCGGCGATTAGCGGTACCTGAATATCATTGCGCTGCGCTAAGGTGCGCGAGATTAAGCTACCGGTATCGGTAGAGCCGGTAAACATCACGGCCTGAATGCGCGGGTCGGGCAGCAGGGTTTCACCGACATCAGCACCGCGGGCCAGAACTGCCTGCACCACGTGCTCGGGTAAACCGACGTTATGCATCAGCTCTATCGCACGCAGGGCAATCAGACTGGTTTGCTCGGCCGGTTTGGCGATAACGGTATTGCCGGTAACAATGGCAGCAGCTACCTGGCCGAGGAATATTGCCAACGGGAAATTCCACGGGCTGATACACAGCACCACGCCGCGCGGTTCAAAGCGCTCGTCTTGCGCCAACTCTTCAGCCCGGGCAGCATAGTAGCGGCAAAAATCGACGGCTTCACGTACTTCGTCTATGCCATCTTGCGCGACTTTGCCGGCTTCTTTAATACAAATGGCCACCAGTTCGTCGTGATGACGCTCCAGGCTATCGCCAATGCGGCGCAGCAAATTAGCACGCTGACTTATGCTGGTTTGAGACCAGCTGGCAAAGGCGTCATCTGCTTGTTTTAGCATTTTTTGCATATCATCGCTGTTGTGTAATCGCACAGCACCGATAACTTCCTGCTGGTTAGCTGGGTTTCTTACCGCCATCGCGCCTTCAGGCAGTTGCTGTTCACTCAGTGTGTGCTGGCGTAGCCAGTTATCGAGGTTGGCTTTAAACGGCAGCAGCGTATTGACATCGGTTAAATCCAGGCCCTTTGAATTGGCCCGTTCATCGCCGTATAAATCAATAGGCATCTTTATCTGCGCATTGTGCTTATTGCGCAGGCCCTGCAAGGTTTCGACCGGATCAGGCAGCAGCGCTTCTACCGGCTGGCGGGTATCAACAATAGCATTAACAAAAGACGAGTTGGCGCCGTTTTCCAGCAGGCGCCGCACCAGATAAGCCAGCAGGTTTTCATGTTCACCCACCGGTGCATAAACGCGACACTGAATTTTTTCGCTGCTGACAATCTGATCGAATAAGGATTCGCCCATGCCGTGCAGGCGCTGAAACTCAAAGCCACTGTGATCACCTTTGGCAACTTCTAATATGGTTGCGGCGGTATAGGCATTGTGGGTAGCAAACTGGGGGTACAGTACGTCGCGCGCCTCCAGCAGCTTGATGGCACAGGCTTTGTAGCAAACATCGGTGGACGCTTTGCGGGTAAAGACCGGGTAATGGTCAAGGCCTTTTTGCTGGGTGGTTTTGATTTCGGTATCCCAGTAAGCCCCTTTTACCAGCCGCACCATCAGTGGCCGTTTTACCCGTCTTGCCAGTTGCACCAGCCACTCGATAACAAACAGGGCGCGTTTTTGATACGCCTGCACGGCCAGACCAAAGCCGCCCCAGTCACCCAGCGCATCGTCGCTGTAAATTGCTTCAATGATATCCAGGGACAGATCAAGCCGGTCTGCTTCTTCGGCATCAACGGTAAAGCCAATGTCATAGCTTTTGGCTACCAGTACCAGCTCTTTTAGTTTTGGCAATAGCTCTGACATCACCCGCTCGCGGTGGCTAAATTCATAACGCGGATGAATAGCTGACAGCTTAACTGAAATGCCGGGGCTTTTTACCGGGCCGCGGCCGTTTGCCGCTTTACCAATGGCATGTATAGCCGTTAAGTAATGCTGGTAATAACGTTCGGCATCCTCCATCGTGCGGGCACCTTCGCCCAGCATATCGTAAGAGTAGACATAGCCTTTTTTCTCAGTGTCGGCAGCGCGTTCTATCGCATCATCAATATTGGTGCCCATGACAAACTGCTTGCCCATAATTTTCATCGCATAGTTTACCGAGCGGCGGATCACCGGTTCACCAAGGCGGCCAATGGCTTTTTTCAGGATGCCAAATTGCTTTGCTTTGCTTTTATCACTGTAACTGACCATTTTGCCGGTGATCAGTAAGCCCCAGGACGAAGCGTTAACGAATAATGATTCGCTGGTGCCCAAATGCGCACTCCAGTCACCCTTGACCAGTTTGTCGCGGATCAGCAGCTCCTGCGTGTCGCTGTCGGGTACCCTGAGCAGTGCTTCCGCCAGACACATCAGTACTACACCTTCTTCGCTCGACAGCGAAAATTCGTTTAGCAAGGCATCTATGCCGCCCTGGCCGTCTTGCTCCTTACGGATCGTTTTAACCATCTGCCGTGCCCGTTCCCATGCCCGGCTGCGGGCCTTAACGCCGACTTCTGCCAGCGGCAACAGCAAATCAATTACGCTGTTTTCATCGACACGGTAATGGTTACGGATTTTCTGCCGCAACGGGCAAGAGGTGGTTAAATCAGCATCAAATAACATAAGTCGGCCTGTCATAGGGGCATAATCACCGAAGCGCTACGCCGGGTTAACATGGGTTTACTTCGCGCATACTAAAGAAAATACGACAAAATAGGCTAGTGTAATTTGGTGTAAAAACAGTAAATCACATGGGTTATGTGTGTTTTATCGGTATAAAGTTCGGCGTTTTTTCGAAATAGCCGTGAATTGTTAAGCTGTGTCAGCCCGGCAAGCTGACGCAACGGCAGTTTATTCTATGTCGTGCTGTTTGCAGGTTAAGCGCTATTTCTCCCGTAGCACCAGCGTATCGGCCAGTTTATCCTGTATCGCCTGACGGTTTGGGTCCCAGTATATCTGTAAGAAGCCCAGCAAACCGGTGGCAAAGCCAGCGCTGTAGCCGCCCTGGCGGCCAAAGGCTCCCCACAGCGACAGTGGCTTGTTGTCCAGTTGCACAACACGGATACCGCACAGCTTTTTGCCGATGGTCTGGCCGTTATTCCAGGCAATAAACAATGTGAAATAGCCTATCGCCCAGCCAAAACCGATACCCAGATCAGACAAAATGCCCTGGATCCATTTCAGAATGCTGTGATCAGAGCGCTGTAAACGTTGCCACCACGATGCAGTGATGTCAGCCTCGGCGGGAGCGCTGCCGGCAACAGCGGCAATGTTAGTGTCCGGCCCGGCTTGAAGTTGTTTGACTGCTTGTTTGTACAATGAAACTTTGCTGTCATCTTCGACGTTGCTGGCATCAAGCAATGCCTGCAGTATTTCTTTTTGCTCGGCTTCTGTCAGCGTGGCTGCATGCAGTTGCGGCAGCAGTAAGTTCAGCTGATCTTCTGCACAAACGATATCACAACTCTCCTGCGACATTTTCAGTGCATTAGCCGCAAACAGCGCGCTGGCAGTAAATTGCTTAACGTTATTGTTAACCGGTAGTGAAGGCAGCCAGTTATTGCTGATAAACATCAGTAAGCCAGCTGTCAGCAGCAGCGCCATCTGGCCGGTTTTAGCTGCCCTCCAGCGCGCCCAGGCGATATACGCCAGCATAGGCAGCACAAAGATCAGGCTGCCGGATGTCAGAGCTGCAATAAAAAAACCATCTATCGCCATGGCAACACCCCGGCGCGCTGGTTTTGCCAATGGCTTGCCGATCAGTTCCGGCGCTACCGCAAACACATGAGGGGTAACAACAGCGCGTATCTGATGCTCATCCAACTGATGACCGCTGCTATCGACAAAGGTATCCGGCGATACTTCGGTAATACTGGGGTTGTTTTCAGGTTGCGGGGTGCTCATAGTTTGCTTACTCTAACCGGCTGAATTGAAATTACTTTAACTATACGGTTAGTGCAAAGCAATGCGAAATACTGTCTGGCTGAGTTGAGGCGGAGACAGCAGGAGATAAGCTATTAAAACGACAAACAAGAAAAGCGCAGGCTTTTACTGGCTGCTTACACTATTTATCGGCATCGCATGGCTTGGCTGCGCCGCAGTGTTTGCAGATCTGTGCCTGAGTTTTGGTGGTGGTGGTAATAGTGGCTGTATCAGCCACTTTAATTACCCGGATCTGATCACCGGTATCGCTATCGCCGGTGTGGTGCTGTTGATCCCTGTTTTCTGCATTGCCGGCTTAGTCGCGCTGGTGGTCACATTTTTCAGGTAAAAAGAGCTTACGCCTGCAGTGAAGCAATTTTTTCCTTCAATGCGGCATTGCGGCTTTTTTCTTTTTCCAGCATTTGCTTTAGCTGGTTAATTTTGGCGAATGCATCATCATCCTGCACTGCTTTTAGTTGATAGTCCTGGCTGTCGGCGGTGCGAACTTTTTTGGCTCTGGCATTACAGGTTGGGCAGATATGAATATCAGACATCATTAACTCCTGACTGGTTTTTACGAAATTGGTTGATATAATCAACTTTATTATTGGCTTTATGGTTGACAATGTCAACTATGTGGGTATGCACAGGGTAAGGTAATGGATAAACAGCAGGATATACTCGACCAATTGCAACAGCTAACTGCTGAGCTGCGTAGCCAGTTTTTTCAGCAGTTGGCACCCGAGTTGCCGGGGCTTAGCGCTATGCACAGCCGTTTGTTATTGCTGCTGGCGGCAAAACCAGGCATTAGTGCGCTGCAGCTGGCACAGATGCTACGGCGCGATAAGGCGCAAATTACGCGGCTGGTAAATGATTTAGAGCAAGCAGCCTTATTACAACGTACACCAGATCCGGCCGACGGCCGGCGTCAGCAGTTGCTGTTATCGATAGCAGGGGAACAGTTGGCAGCAGAGCTAAAAGCTAAAAAGCGCGGCATAGCCGGTAAAATGCTGACAGGCATAACGCTACAGCAGCAGCAACAGGCCGCAACAGTGCTGGCGCAGATGTACCAGAACCTGGTTAACCCTGAATAATACATTATGCCTGCGCTACTGCTATTTACGCACTGGCACCGCTTCGAGCAGGGCTATGATAGTGCGGTTATCATCCAGCCGGGCTAAATCCAGCAGATAGTCTTTTTCCAGTTGCTGCATCGACTTACCTGCCAGCAGCTCTTTTATCCGCTGCGCTTCATTGTTGGCTATTGCTGTTTTCAGTGCCTCATAGTTGGCAATACCGTGGCTGTTTTGCGTTGAGGTGTCTGTTGTCATCTGCTTGGCCTCCGGGTTGTTTGCGCCTGCAAAGCAGAGTGCCGCTTTGCAGGCGCGGTGGCTTTAATTGCCGTCGAATGAGGTGATATCAAGCGTCACATCGCAGTTTAACAGCTTGGATATCGGGCAGTTTAATTTGGCTTCTACTGCGGTTTTCTCAAACTCTTCACCGCTGATACCGGGCACTTTCGCATCCAGACGGATTTCTGATTTGGTAATGGTGTAGCCGTCACCGTCTTTTACCAGCGTAATGTCCACTTTCGATTCGAGCGTACCTTTGCTAAAGCCCTGTTTGGCCAAAGCAAAAGACAGTGCCATGGTAAAGCATGATGCATGGGCGGCAGCTATCTGTTCTTCCGGGTTGGTGCCGGCCTTATTTTCAAACCGGGTGTTAAAACCATAAGGCTGTTGTTTTAACGCGCCTGACTGGGTAGACACCTGGCCTTTGCCGTCTTTACCCAGGCCTTCATATTTTGCCGTTGCCCAATTAATAATTGCCATCTGGTCCTCCTAAGTACTTAACATTAGTAGTTAACATTCGCCGGTGGTGGCGGTAAATTCTGCTAAAGAGTACAGCAAGAGCTGTTCCAACCCGGCAAAAGTGCGTCATAGCGGCACTTGCAGTAACACTGCCGTTAGTCAGCCCTGTAAGGTGTTCATGTCAGCGAGTGTAATTTGTAAAAGTTGCAGGTTTGGTGCGAAGCAAAATGTTATCTTACGGCTGGTTACAGCCGCAGGCGGTAGTGGGTTGATGTGAAGCAGGTGATTAAGTGGGTAACAATATACTTCTGGTAACAGATATTTTCGGTAACTGCAGCGCGCTGCAGCCCTTGCTGCAAGCTATTACGGCAGCAGGTGATGTGGTGACCATTATCGACCCTTATCAGGGCAAACTGCAGTGTTTTGCTGACGAGGCAGAGGCTTATCAGGTTTATAGCAGCCAATGTGGCCATGACGCTTATGCCGCCTGTGTTGCACAGGCGCTGACGCAACCCTGTGCGCTTGCGCTGGGCTTTAGTGCCGGCGCTACAGCCTTGTGGCGGGCACTCGGTGCAGCCAGTGCCGGGCAAATAACCCGAGCAGTACTGTTTTACCCCGGGCAAATTCATCAGCATCTTGCCGTTACACCAAAGCTGCCGGTGCAGGTTGTTTTTGGTCACAGCGAACCGCATTTTGCTGTGGCAGCTATCTGCAAAGAGCTT
The DNA here is from genome assembly GCF_020531985.1 of Rheinheimera aquimaris. GTDB lineage: Bacteria > Pseudomonadota > Gammaproteobacteria > Enterobacterales > Alteromonadaceae > Alishewanella > Alishewanella aquimaris. The sequence continues at coordinate 643,408 of NZ_JAJAVQ010000004.1, forward strand.
AGCCAGAACCCCGGTATAACTGCAGAGCACACAGCCTACGGCCACGGTTTTATGAATCCTGCATCAAAGGCGTTTGACAGCGAGGGCTATCAGTGTAACGTCAACATGCTTATAGCATTGTTGGGCTAGGTCGCAATATTAAGGATATTTGGCATCAAGCATGTCAAATGCAGCTATTGCAATACTAAATTTAGCCCCATTTCTCTGAGTCAGATTGAACAGTTATATATTGCGACTGCTCTCAACCCGCAGTGAAGCAGCGTGTTATCTGAGCATGCTAATAGCATAAAACGTTATGTTATTGTTAATTATGCCGGCTTCCAGTATTGTATTTTAAACTGACCTTGGATAATTTCGGCAAAACATTAACCCGGTTTTATTACAACTTCGTTTGCAGTAGAGATCAGGTATGTCAGACTTTACAGGATGTATTGTATGAAAGTATTTTCAATTTTATTAATGGCTTTTTTAATTTCATTTAGTCATTTATCACAGGCGAACGTCGATGAAATAGGCGGTTACAGAGTGCTTGTAACGAGTTCATTAGATGAGAATGGGATGCCAGTAGATGAACTTGAATCTATTCATTTCGATCACAAGTTGTTCTACGTTTTCTCAGAATGGAACCTACCAGCAGGCGAATATAGATACAGTTGTATCATTTATGATGGAGAGCGGCGGGTAGTTAATTCCCAATTTAATACTTTCAATTCTGACGGCAGTAATTTCAATTTTTGGTGTTCACACTACTTAAATAAAAGCACTGATAAACCAGGAAGTTGGTATGCAGAAATGGGTATAGAAGGTTATGGTTCTGCTGCTATATATTTCTCCGTCAGCGAAGATGATATTAGAAAATCGTTAACTGGCGATTGGGGTTGGAGTGATCAGATAGATAGTTGTAAATCAGAGCATGCTATTACCATATCGTTTAATGATGCCGGTACTAAGATGTACCACACATCCAAATCTGGATTACATCTATCAACCAGCACAGTGCAATATGAAAAAATTATTTATTCGATTCTATCTGAGGGTGATAAATATTTACGCACAATAGTGATTAATGAAGCGCAGAAAACAGACGATGGAGAAATGTTTCTCTGGGACTTAATCCTACTTGATGATGAGTCATTTTGTTGGAAGCAGTCTGAATGGCCTGAAGGGCATTGCACTGCAAAATTGCTAAAGTGTAGTGAGTGAGTTTAAGCAGGCCGTAAGACAAAATCATGACGAGCGGCTGACAGTATTTACTTGCCAGCCTGCAGCTCGTCCCAACATAAACTGCAATGCACCATGAGTAGAGTCTTTTCATAACGTTTGGACAATTCAGATCTGGGGCTTGAGTTTTGCCTTGGTGAAACGAATGCGTGCTTGATTGTGTCACCAAGTGTTTAAGTGTTCCCTAACACAGCGACTATAGCCATTTATTGACGTAGCTCAGCCACATTGCTGCAGCCAAATCCAACTCTCTGGCTTAATACCTAAATCAGTAGCCGTTTGCATAAAGGCATCACACTGCGTTTGGGCCGGGGTTTTACTGCGTGATAGCAATCAGGCGTAATCCAACGACGGCCCGATGACCAACGCCATGCTGTAGTCGTCGCTTAAGCGTGCCACATTGTAGCTGCCGTAAAACGGGCCAAAGAACGATACCTTAAGCGCACCGGTATTAGAGTCACCGACAAAATAGGCCTTACCTTCGGCTTGCTCCCTGGCGTTATCCTCAGCGTTAAAACCACGGTTGATGACTTTTACACCACCATCCTCACGCAGGCTGTAGTTTGCAGTTACATCCGTTAAACCGCGCTCAAAGCGGTGATCAAGCCGCGCAATTTCATGCCACTGGCCTAAATAACGCTCAAGCGCAAACGGCGTTACCGGCGTTACGCCATCGGGTTTGCCGGTGCAGCCGGGCAGGGCGGTAAGCAGAATACATAACAAAGCAGTATAAATACGTGTTTTCATCGTGGTCCTTTGATTTGTCTGTCTGATAACCGGTACTACGGTATAACAAAGTTTTTGTATCAGTACAGCGGCAAACTGATGCAAAAACAGCGCTGGAAAAATATCAATGCAGCTGCATCCGGTTTAAAGCCTCAGTCGTTATATAGCCGATAACTGTAGTCCGTTGTTGGAGTTTATCGACATCACTGAACTTAACGGAGAAATACCATGTTTAGCAATAAAACGGCTTTTACGTTGTTGATAGCAAGCGCTTTTCTCAGTACATCAGCCCTGGCTGGGCATACTAACAGCCTGTTGGAAGCGACCCTGGATGGCAGGCAGGAGGTCGCGGCCGATGGCAGCAACAAGCGGATAGTGGGTGACCCCAATGGCAGAGGGCATGCTTATGTGTTTGGCATTGATAACGACCCCTTTACGCTGTGCTATGTGTTGACGGTTGCCAAAATTCAGCTGGTACCAGTGGGTAGTGGCATTGCGGCGCACATTCATCAGGGTAAACAAGGTGAAAATGGCCCTGTGGTGGCGGTGCTGGCCGGGCCGGAAGATGGCAATGCCGCCGATTGTTTAACTGAAGGCGAGGCCGGCAAGTTTCCCACCGGTATCAGCGTCAGCGAAATTCTGGAAAACCCACAAGACTATTACATTAACGTACATAACCCCGATTACCCGGCCGGCGCCATTCGCGGGCAGTTGTTTTATCAGGCTGATGAATAACCAAAGCCGAAACAAAAAAAGGGCGCCTGCGCCCTTTTTTAATTTCAGCCTGTGTTGTACTTTTCTTCTACACTGAAGGGGCTGCTGTTCACGTAGCATGAAATGGCCTTAGGAGCTTAAGTGATTAACAGGTACTTCTTCATTTTATTACCGCAGCTTCTGGTTATCACACTGATAATGTTGGCTTTTGCACCGGCTGATGCTTTAGCAGCGGACACAGAATCCAAGCCGCAGACTGCTCTGCGTATTATCACTGAACCCAGTGGCCGTGGCAGGTTAAAAGACAAATATGGCCAGGTTTATGGCATGTCTACCGAGTTGGTTAAGGCGATACAGCAACAACTGGGTGATACGGCAAAAATAGAAATCCTACCCTGGGCGCGTGCCTACGCTATAGCGGTAAGCAGCGACAATGTCGTGGTGTACGACACTATCCGTTCGGCAGAACGGGAGAACAAATTTAAATGGGTAGGGCCAATTAAGCTTTATGCCGTCAACCTGTATGCCCAGCGTGGCACTGTCGCCGAAAATGCCAGCCTGGCCGACCTGCTAGACAAACATGTAGTATGTGAAACCCGTAACACCAGTATTGTCAACGAGTTGCTGTCGCTGGGTTTTGTTATTGATAAAAACCTGATCCTCAGCCTTCAGGCCGGTGATTGCTATAAAATGCTGCAGATTGGCCGTGCCGATTTACTTGCTATGCACAGCGACATCACCCCTAAACGTTTAGCTGAACTACAACATGCCGGTTTTGATTTACAACCGGTATATCCGCTTAAGAATATCGAAATGTATCTGGCTTTTTCTAAAACGGTTGATGACAAGGTGATACTTGACTGGCAGTGTGCACTGAACAAGGTCGTACTGGATGGCGGGTTCAGGCAGCTGTACCAGGGCGAATACGCTGATTCGATGATAGCGGACATAGAAACCCGGGCGGCACAATCGCAGCAGCAACTGGCCTGCCATTAGCTATCCCGGCTCCAGCCATTCTCTTTGCCCACTGGCTGCAAAACCTTAACTGATCGGCCTTACCTAATGTGGTGCTATTGCGGCAGACATAGCTTGTAACAATAACGCACTAGGCAAAAACAGTTTTTCCGCGCAGCATCATTTCAGCCGCCATCCGGGTGGTATCCCATCAGATTAATGACAAGGATGTGTAAAAGATGAGCTCAGCTACTGCTGCAGTGTCACAGGGTTATGTGCGTTTTGCCGGCTGCTGTTATTTACTGATAATCGCGTTAGGTTTGTTTGCCGAAACCCAGGTGCGCGGCAGCCTGATTGTTGCCGGTGATGCCAGTGCCACCGCCGCACAAATTGGCGCGGCAAGCACACTTTGGCGCAGCGGCATCGTCGCTGACTTGTGTATGCAGCTGTTAGACATTCCGATCATCGTGCTGTTTTATCTGTTGTTTAAACGGGTGAATGCCGCGCTTAATTTAACCGCTACCGGTTTTAACCTGATCCAAACCGCCGTGCTGGTCGCCAACAAGCTTACCTTAATGCTGCCACTGCTGCTGGCAGGCAGCGGCGCATATTTAGCTGCCTTTTCCACCGAGCAGCGCGACGCCTTAGCGTATCTGGCAATACAGCTACACGGTTATGGCTTTGCCATTGGCTTGCTGTTTTTTGCGCTGGCCTGTGTTATCCGCGGTTATCTGATCATTCAATCGCAGTTTTTCCCAAAAATACTGGGGCTAATGCTGGGCCTGGCCGGTGTCTGTTATCTGGTCAATACGCTGGCACTGCTATTGGCGCCCGAGCTGGCTGATACGTTATTCCCGTGGATCATGCTGCCGGTGCTGGTAGGGGAGTTATCGCTTAGCCTGTGGATGATAGTGAAAGGCGCAAACTTTGCGGAGCAAGCAGCATGAAAGCCTACCGGGTATCACTGTGGTTTCCTCTGGTGGCCTTGTTATTGGCCGCTACCCATTTAACCATTGAGTATGTCTCCGGTGGTGTGCAAAGCCATCATTTGCTAAATGATGCCACTTTACCTGCCATTTCAAACTGGTTCGAACTGGTTACGTTACCGCTGCTGGGTTTAGCGTTGGCAAAATATGCGCAGTTACAGCCGGCACATATCGTGCGTCTGGCAACAGTGCCGGTTAGCTTATTGCCGGGGCTTATCGGTGCAGTCTGCTACGGTGCCGTGTTTGCTGCCAGTTTTGCACTGGGCCAGATGACATTAACTACAGTGTTGTTTTTCGGCCTGTTACCTTGTGCGGTGTTGTTTCCGCTGTACCGGCTGCACTATATCAGCGGCTTTACGGTGGCGATGACATTTACCTTCGGTGGCATACTGCCGCTGGTCATCGCTGCCGCGTTAGCGCTTGTGTCCTGGTGTAGCCGTTTTATCATCGCCCGTGTGGTGACAGGCTGGCGCAAATACCGGGCCTCGCCAGCACAACCGCTATAGGCCGACTGGCTGCAAAGGCAGATATTAACGGCGGCCATTGTTCCTTGCCTATGCCACCGTTACATAGAATGACGGCTTTAGCTGACGAGCGTAAAACCTTCATCCAGCCAGCCGGTAACACCGCCAATCATCTTTTTAACCGGCCGGCCGAGCCTGGCCAGTTTTATCGCGGCTTTTTCGGTGGCATTACAATGCGGGCCGGCGCAGTACACCACAAACACAGTATCGTCAGGGTAGGCTTGCAGCGCAGCTTCGTTAATGCTCGGGTAGGGCAGCAGCACAGCACCGGCAATATAGCCGCGCCTGGCAGTATCTAAGCCGCGTACATCCAGCAGCACAAAGTCATGCAGGTTATTGTTCAGTGCATAGTGCACATCCCAGCAGTCGGTTTCAAAGCTAAGTAAACGCTGAAAATGTGCCAACGCATCAGCGTTGTCGGCAGGTTTGGGGTTAACGACTTTAGATGGCATGCTGTTTCTCCGTATGGTGGTGTTAACCCTATTATCAGCTGCGCCGGTATTTAGCGAAATTGTCTAAATAGACAACATTCGCTAATATCAAGCCATTGTTGATTAGGGTAAAGCGGCTTTATGCGCGTAATTATTTTGCTGACAGAACAGTTGTCGTTATTTGAACTGGGCTGCGCTGTGGAGCTGTTTGCGATGCCAAGGCCCGAGTTTCAGCCCTGGTACAGTACACAAATTCTGTCGTTATCTGCGGGCAGCTATAACGGTTTAGCCGGAAGCAGCTTACAGTGCGAACAGGTTGATACCTTACCGCCAGCCGATTTATTGCTGATCCCAAGCTTTCCGGTTTCGGTAATAACGCCAGACGCCAGGCTGATTGCCGAACTGCAGCGCCATTACCAGCAGGGTGGGCGTATCATCAGTTTTTGCTCGGGCTCGTTTTTACTGGCTGCGGCAGGGCTATTAGATAACCGCATTGCCACCACCCACTGGCGCTACGCCGGGCAGTTTAAACAGCGTTATCCAACGCTTGAATACAAAGACAATATTCTTTATCACTACGATGGTGTCATCGGCTGTTCAGCGGGCAGTGCAGCGGCGATAGATTTAGGCATCGAAGTGATAAGGCAGGATTTTGGCTATCACTGTGCCAACAGCGTCGCCAGGCGGCTGGTGCTGCCTGCACACCGTAGTGGTGGCCAGGCGCAGTTTGTTGAAAAGCCACTCACGCTGACTAAATCGGGTATTTCACAGGCATTGGACTGGGCGACCAGTAATTTGTCGGCACAACTTAGCATTGACGACATCGCCAAAAAAGCCAATATGAGCCGGCGCACCTTTGACCGGCATATCAACAAGCACTACAACATGACAGCGCTGCAGTGGCTAACCGAGCGTAAGCTCGACAGTGCCAAAACGCTGCTGGAGGCAAGCGAACTGTCTATTGATGAAATCGCCGTGAAAGCCGGTTTCGACAATGCGGTAACGCTAAGGCATAACTTCAGAAAGTACTTGTCGGTATCGCCGATGCAATACAAACGCACCTTTTTGCGCGGTTAAGCCGTTATCGCTTTTGCCATATGCACATGTTAAAGCTGATTAACATTCACCAGGATACGGCCGCGCACCTGGCCGTCGAGTAAACGCTGGGCGGTATCACACACCTGCGCTAAACCTATCTCGGTGGAGACTTGTTCCAGTGTGTTGGCGCTTAACACCTTGGCTAATCTGTCCCAGGCTTCGATGCGATCGTGAAGTGGCCGCATCACACTGTCGATACCGGCCAGTGTGACACCGCGCAAAATAAAGGGCGCGACGCTACCGGGTAAATCCATACCCTGGGCTAAGCCACAAGCCGCTACTATGCCGCCGTATTTGGTACTGGCGCAGGCATTTACCAGCGTATGGCTGCCGACCGAATCCACTACACCGGCCCAGCGCTCTTTGGCCAACGGTTTGCCAGGTTCCGACAGCGTATGGCGGTCAATAATCTCGCTGGCGCCAAGCGCTGTTAAATACTGCGCTTCTGCCATTCTGCCCGTGGCGGCGACAACGCTGTAACCGAGCTTAGCCAGTATCGCGATGGCGTAGCTGCCCACGCCACCATTGGCACCTGTTACCAGCACTTCGCCGGAATCCGGCTTTACACCATGCTTTTCCAGCGCCATCACGCACAGCATAGCGGTGTAGCCTGCGGTACCAATGGCCATTGCCTGTTTGGCCGACAACGTCTTGGGCAGGGCAATCAGCCACATACTTTGTAATTGGGTCTTTTGCGCCAGGCCGCCAGAGTGCACTTCACCCACACCAAAGCCATTTAGCAGCACCTCGTCACCGGCTTTAAACTTTCCCGAGCTGCAGCTTATTACCGTACCGGCCAAATCAATGCCCGGTATCAGCGGAAATTTACGCACCACCGGGGCTTTACCGGTAATCGCCAGCGCATCTTTATAATTCAGCGTGCTGTAGGCCACCTTTATCAGCGTATCGCCGTCCATCAGTAACGTATCGTCTATATCGCGCAGTGCGGCGCGATAACCTTGTTCGTCTTTTTCAATTAATACGCCTTTAAACATATCGCCTCCTAAATAGACCGGTCGTCTATTTTTTGGTAAAAAAACACAAAAATTAACAGCCTAAGCCGCGCATAAACAGCGCTACATAACTATCCAGCGGCTTTGTACTTTGCTGCAGCCGCGCGCGGCTAACCGCGCCTTCCCAGCCAATCCAGAAAAACTCGGCCAGCGCATCACAATCAGCCGTTAGCGCTAACTCACGTGCTTCCTGTGCTTCCCGCAGGCAGTTCGCAATACGCTGCTGCCAGCTGTTTAGAATAGCTATCAGCACCGGGCGAAAACTGTCGGGTAACAAATCTACTTCCTGGCCTAAGTTACCCACCAGACAGCCGCGTTTAAACTGATGCCTGGCAATACCGTGTTTGGCATCATCAACAAAATTACTAATGCGTTTAAGCGGCGTATAGGCTTTGTCCAGCAAACAGCTATCAAGCTTGCAGGCAAAGTAGTTGGCGTAGCTGTTTAGTACCGCATGGCCAAAGGTTTCTTTGCTTTGAAAGTAAAAATAAAACGAGCCTTTCGGTACACCGGCTTTTTTCAGAATTTTATCCAGGCCCGAGGCGGTAAAACCGATTTCGGTTAAATGCTCCAGCCCGCTTCGAATAAGTTCAGCGCGGATATCCCGATCTTGTGCGGCCGCTTTGGGCGGCCGGCCCCGGCGAGGTGTGGTGTGTAATGTAGTCATGCAAAAAATAATAGACCGGTTGTCTATAAAATAGCATTAGACAATAGTCGGGGTATTAAACGATGCTGGTTTAGTGAACGTCAGTTGCTGGTAAATAATATTGATATCGCTACGCTTAACGGCGCGCAGTCACACTACACGCTGGATACCGGCAAACATCAAACCTACTCTGTAACGTTGTTTGCTGCCGTTTTGCTTAAGTTAGTTTTCAGTCATTTTCACGCTTTCTATCCCGTCTAGGCAGTAAAGTGCGATCAGTTGCATTATTATCGCTTTATTTACATAAGAAACAGTTAGCGAGGGAGTGACAGGAAAACGGCAATATCAGCAAGAAATCAGAAGTTCGTAGGTATTCTTTGGACCTAGAGTGGCAGTATGGCTTTTACTACTATTAGCGTAAGCATGGTAAAAAAAATGAAATTCAAGGATTTTGAATTATTTAATATCTTTACGATGTTTGGGTTTCAGGTAAAAGTGGTTGTTGTTGCAGGAATTAAAACTATTTTTTCATAGGTAAATCTAATGAAGTTTTGTTGGTTTTTGCCTAGTTTCCAGAGAATATTTATAACATGGCAGTGTTGAAGTTTGTTGCTCATAGCAAAAAGGCAATAAGTATTGCTTTAAGTCACGGATGGAGCCCGGGGGCTCGATATACAAACATGAGAGATGTAAAGACATTTAGATTCGAGGGTGTTGGTTTTCTTGATATTGACTGGAAGCACTATTGCTTTGGTCGCCACTTAGATGCTGCGCAAAAATATAAACCTAAGATTACGATGGCGCGAGATGTTGAGTGTATTTTCCAACTTGACAAGATTTTGCGAGAAGCTGAGATATTATTAAAGCACTCTGATCAAGTTGCAATTGTACCGAAGGATACACAGTTAAATGGAAGGTTATCGGAGCTAATTCCTAGGGAGTTTATTTTAGCTTACAGTGTTCCAACTAAATACGGCGGCACTTCAGTATCAATAGAAAGTTTTGACCGGCCAGTTCATCTCCTTGGCGGGAGGCCCGATGTGCAAAGAGCGCTGGCTGGTAAGCTTAAAGTCTATTCAATGGATTGCAATAGATTTACACTCGATGCACGTTTCGGAGATTATTTTGATGGAAAGAAATTTAGACCACACTCTGCAGGTGGCTATGAAAATTGTCTGATAGACTCGATAAAAAATATTAATTCTTTATGGCATGACTATATTGTCCATGAAGACGTAAAAAATTTGTATTAACTGGTGGTGTGAAAATGGCTTATAGAGAAGAATTACTACTTAGGATGTACGACCAACTATTTAATGACATCAACAGACATATTATGGTCGTTTGGCAGAGCGTTGGAGTTTTGGTCGGTGCATTCGCTATTTTTGCATTAGTTGAGAAAAATATTATATCAAATGATATTGCCTCTAGTATTATTATGCTGCTTTGTTCTTGGTTGATTGCTCATTTGTTCGATGCTGCATATTGGTATAACAGAAATTTAGTTATGATTGCAAATATTGAAAGGCAATTTCTGGTTAAAGCTGATCTTAAAGAAATTCATTACTATTTTGGGGCTCACCGCCCGAATAATAAAATGATTGAGCATCTTCGTCTTCAGCTGGCTCTCGGCGTTGGATTAGGATTTATCGTGTTAGCTTATCATTTTTATGAACGGGTTGTACCTGGATTTAATTCTTCCCTAGAGAACTTCGATCCTGTAAGAGCAACACCATATGTTGTTGTTATTTTTTCTTGTGTTTATCTATATAAATTGAAAGGAAAACTAAAGGCAAAGTATCAAGAATTTATAATTAATTCACCTGGTAAAGTTGTGGATGCTTCTGAAGTTAGTTTTGGTGTTGGACATGGCCACGAACCAAAAGTATAAACGAGTTAGTGTAATGATAAATGGGTGGTAGAATATTGTATTTATTATGTTTGCATTAAAGGTTGTTGTTGTGGGGAGGCTGAGTGTCTAGTGACAAAAGGCAAGACCTGAAACTGAATTTTTTAAGATTGCAAAATTAATCAGAAGAAAAAGTTAGTAAAAGCCAACTTAAGAGGCTGTTTTGAAAATAACTAGCACCATTAAAAAGGGCAATGAGCTTGAAGACGTGATTTTCAAAATATTGTCTTCAGATATCGAAAACGGCTTTTTTTGGGCACCTTCAGCATGCTGCAAAATTTTTCAAAAGAAAGGTTATTATTCCAAAGACCGAGAGAAAAATATAATATTTGATATATCAATAGAAGTTTTCCTTCCCGGTAAAGATGCGTATTCATTATTAGTTCTAGTTGAATGTAAAAATTATAATCATAAAGTACCAGTAGATGATGTTGAAGAGTTTTACTCTAAAGTTCAGCAAGTTTCAGGGGCCAATATTAAAGCTGTAGTTGCTTCCAGCGATGCATTGCAAGATGGAGCTTTTAAATTCTCAAAATCTAAAGGTATTGGATTTCTTCGTTATTTTAGTGAGAAAAATAGCGAGTGGGTTTTAACTCGATCTCCCTCTTGCATAGGTCGCAGTGTTAAAGAAACAGAGCATGCATCAATTTCGCAAGCCATATTGCAGCAAGATTTCGTCGGTAAGGGATTTGAATTTTACTGTTTTAATGGTATTGATTTTACAAACTCGATACATTATTTCTTTGAAAGACTTATGCTGTCAGACGTCCCAGAGTCTCAAATAGGTCAGTTCAAAAAAATACGCACAGATATTCTTATTCCAAGATCTTCAGTTTCATATGTTGATTTCAGCTTTATTGAAAGTAAAAGTAATGAACTGCTTAAGTTGATAGGTTATTTCAATGGTTTTGTGCGTGACGACAAATTAGTTGACGTTGCAAAGGAAAAATATGGCTTATCGTTGGATCTTGGTGCTGAATTGCCGCTTGGAGTGCTTGGGACGGTAGACTTTCAGAGAAACGCTATTTGTGTGGACAGCAATCAGTGCGGAACAAAGGAAAGAGCAAGGTTTACACTAGCGCATGAGTTAGGGCATTTCATTCTTGGGCATTCTAAGTATATTGAACGCGAGCGCTGTTATAATTCACATTTATCCGAAAGTCGCGACGACATTTCTATAAAAGATATTATGCGATTGGAGTGGCAGGCTAACCAGTTTGCTTCTTGTGTGTTGCTACCAAAGAAAGCTTTTGTTAATGCATTTATCGAGCAGGCCAACGTAAGGGGTATAAAAAATCGGGGTTTTGGTGCTTTATATGTTGATGAACAGCGTTGTAATATATCTGCTCTTAACTTAGTCACGGCTTCATTGATGAAGCAGTTTAACGTTTCAAAAACCGTAATTGTTATTAGGTTGAAGCAATTAGGTATTATACGTGAACGATTCCCTAAATAGAAAATGAAATAGAAGATGGGGTCGGAGCAATTTAGATGTAAATGACCAGAGATTTTGAAATTGCATAATAACAATACAAAACAGCAATTAATTGCACTGGAACAACTGCTGGTGCAGCCCGCTACGCGGTTATCTGCCGAGCTGCTTAACTGTTATTTAGCTGATGATTTCTACGAAATTGGTGCCAGCGGCCGCTGTTTTGGTAAAGCTGATGTGCTGGAACGTTTGCCCACTGAAACGCCGCCGGTGATTACTCAGCAAGATTTTGACTGCCGAGTGTTAGCCGACGGGCTGGCGCAATTGACTTACCGCGCCACGATACAGCGCGAGGGGGACTATACAGTGGCGTATTCAATACGAAGCTCAATCTACCGTTTTGATGGTGAAAACTGGCAGATGATTTTTCACCAGGGCACCGCATGCGAGCCGTTTTGAAAAATGGCGAAGCCAGTACAAATTAGCTGTCGTTTAAACCTCGACTTTGATTTCTAAACGCACCGGGTGGCATCCCTACGTATTTATTAAACGCGACATGAAATGCGCTAGCTGATTGATAGCCAATTTGAAAAGCAATCTGCTCAAGCTTGTCTGCAGTGCACAACAAAGCCTTTTTGGCCAACGACATTCGCCAGAAGAGAAGGTATTGCATAGGTGGCATACCCACGACCTTGTTAAAGGTCGCGAAAAAAGATGATCTGGACATGGATGCCTGACTGGCGAGAGACGTTACTTGCCAATTGAAACTTGGTTTTTCGTGAATATTATGCAGCGCCAACGAGATCTTTTCATGTTGCAGACCTGCCAATACTCCCGCAGACTCAAACACACCATTATGTCCCCGCAGTGACTCAATCAATAACAATTGTAACAGTTGCACCAAAACGACCTCTCGACCAGGTCGTCTTGCTTTGCTCTCATCTAAAAGAAGTTCGAACAACGTTATAAATCGCGGCTGTTCTTTAATTAATATTTCTTTCGGTAGCAACGATAGGATCAGTTGCTTGTCTTGAGTGTCAAAATCGCAATGACCTAAATACATCAGCAGGTCTGGCTCTCCATCTGGTGAACCAATTCTCACATGGTTATTTGCAATCATTGTCGGCATAGTAATGTCAGACGTACGCTCTAACCCTGTATTTGTGTTTTCCAATGAATAAGCGGCGGGTATCAAAAGGAAATCACCGGCAACCAGCAATTGGGGCCCTTCGCCGTTGATATTAATCAGGCATTCGCCTGCTAATACCGCGCAGAAAAACGCCTCGCCTCCGGCCTGCCGGACAATGCGCCAGATACCCGCACCTTCAACGAGTTTTGAATGTGAAGGCTTGGGATTTAGCAAAGCGACAATATCGGTTAAAGGATCAGACAATGGACTATCTCTAAATATATTCGGATTTTAGATTATATTAAATCCAACTTCTGCTGGCTATGATCGCCATTCTGGTCAACAGTGAGGAAAAAATATGTCTACAGTACTGATTACAGGTTGCTCATCCGGTTTTGGGCTTGAAACAGCCAAACTTTTTTTAGAAAAGGGCTGGCACGTCATTGCCACTATGAGAAAGACCGACCCATCACTATTACCAGAGAGCAATAATTTAACGCTGCTGCCTTTAGATATCACTTCTACCAGCAGTATTGATAACTTGATGCAAGAGGTTAAAAATATTGACGTTTTAGTCAATAACGCCGGTTTCGGTGCACCGGTGCCGGTTGAACTGACACCACTCGCGACCGCACAACAGTTAATGAATACGAACGTGCTGGGAACATTATCATTAACTCAACGGTTTCTTCCGCTGATGCGCCAACAAGGCAGCGGGGTAATAATCAATGTTTCTTCATCGGTAACAACCAAGGCGATGCCATTAATTGGTCTCTATCGTGCGAGTAAAGCGGCGCTTAACGCGTGGAGTGAGTCCCTGGCAGTAGAAGCTAAGCCCTTTGGTATTCGGGTACATGTTGTACTGCCCGGACGTTCACCTGAAACAAAATTCGGGGAAAATGCCAGAGCATACTTTGCAGGGATGGACGACCCGGCGTACGGTAAAATGGTGAATGACTTTGTGCAAATGGCGGGTAAAACAAACTCGCCCGTGACATATGCTAAAGATGTGGCGAGTACCATCTTTGCTATTGCAATCGATCAAAATTCGCCGTTTTACTCGTCAGCCGGTGAAGATGCAAAACTGTGGTTAGAAGAATCACAACAACAATCTCCGTTTTGCCGTTAAGCCAATATCGCTTAGTTGAGCCTGGTTTAAGACAATTCTGTTGAGGCCGCCACGCAGGCAGCAATTGAAATATTTTCAGACCACCAGCCGGTAAAGATTATCTACCGGCATTAGGTGTAATAAACGACCAGATGCAGTTAATGTTTGTTGCGTAATAACCGGGCTAGTGTTTGCAGGGCAGTTAAGCGGCTGCCAACCATCGGGTTGGTAAAGCTGAGCCGCAAAAAATGCTGAAACTGCCCGCTACTGGAGAATAACTCACCCGGGGTTAGCACTATGCCTTGTTGCAAACAGTGGGTGTAAGCTTCTGTGCAATTCGGCTTGCCGGGTAATTCCAACCATAATGCCAGCCCGCCTTGTGGCACCGTGTAGCGTGCTTCTGGCCAGTAGAGCTGCAACGCATTAAGCAACTGATCGCGCTGGTGCTGCAGCTGGTTGCGATAGTGCTGCAAATGCCGTTTGTAATGGCCCTGAGCTAAAAACAGCGCCAAGGCCTGCTGCACACTTTGGCTGCCTGCTAACTGGCTGACAAGTTTTAACCGCGCCACTTTGTCATGCCAGCGGCCGGCGGCTATCCAGCCTATGCGTAAATCCCGCGACAATGCTTTGGAAAACGAGCTGCATAAAATCACCCGCTGCTCGGTATCTAAGCTTTTAAGCGGCGACGGGCGCTGGTAAAAGCCCAGATCGCCATAGATATCATCTTCTATCACCGCCAAATCATACTGTGCTGCCAATGCCAGTAAATGTTGCTGTTTTGCCGGTGACATACAGGCACCAGTGGGGGTGGCATAGGCTGGGGTGACCACACAGGCTTTTACCTGCCAGCGGCTAAGCGCCTGCTGCAGTGCCGCGGTATCCAAGCCGTCTTGCTGAGTGGGAATTTCCAGTACCTGTAACTGCAGCTGCTGCAACAACTGCAGTACACCATAAAACGCCGGATGCTCCACAGCGACAATATCGCCGGGCTGGCACACCGCCTGCAGCGCTAAAAACAGCGCATGCTGGCAGCCGGCGGTAATACAGAATTGGTCTTCTTTTAGCGCTAAGCCATAGTGGCGATAATGCAGCGACAATTGCTCGCGCAGTGCCGGCAGCCCGGTTGGCTCGTCGTAGTGCAGCGCGTAGCGCGAACCATGCTGGCGTAAGGTGCGGCTTAATAAGCGGTGCAGCAGGGTTAAGTGCGGCAGGTTAACCACAGGCCCTTTTGGCTGAATATCAAAGGCTGCGCTGCGGTTCATAATATCCACAAATAACTCCGGTACCGTTACCGGTGCCGGGCTGGCAGGGGCTGACTCAGGTTTGGTGGTAGCAACCGCAGACAGCGGCTGACGCACATAATAACCGGAACGTGCTCTGGCCTCGACTAACCCCAAAGCTTCCAACTGATGCAGCGCATGCTGCACTGTGGCTAATGACAATTGATATTGTTTGCACAAGGCTCTGACTGACGGCAGGCGCTCTGCTGGCTGCCAATGGCCTTGTGCCAGCAACTGTTGCAACTGCTGTGTTAGCTGCTGATAGCGAAAGTTCTCTGCCATGGCTGTTTCCGGAAAATACAACTGTATCTATTTTAATTTAAATTTTTGTATCTGTATTGGCTTTTGTCTGATCGTTACACTGGCGGCCCATTAAGTCACACCCTCACGGCGCTTAGACGCGAAGGTGTGTGCAGCATTTTTTTGCCAATATACAGGTCATTCTATGCAACAACGCCCGGCCGCCGAACAGATTATTTTTTCAACCAAAGACAGTAGCGGTAAAATTTATATCCGCGAGCAAAAAGGCTACTTTCAAGTTATTCGTCGCAGCATTAACACGGTGTTGATGTTGATATTTGTCTGCCTGCCCTGGCTTAATTTTCAGGGGCAGCAGGCCATACAGCTGGATGCCGCGCAGCAGCGTTTATATATCTTTGGCCGGGTATTGCTGCCGCAAGACTTTTTGATTTTTGCCCTGTTGTTTACGCTGGCCGCCTTTGCGCTGTTTTATCTGACCAAACTCTATGGCCGGATTTGGTGTGGCTATACCTGCCCGCAAACGGTCTGGACGTTAATGTTTGTCTGGCTGGAGCGGCGCATTGAAGGTAGCCATAACCAAAGTAAAGCGCTGGACAACGCGCCCTGGCATGGTGCAAAACTGAGTAAAAAGCTGGCGAAACACAGCAGCTGGCTGCTGCTGTCACTACTCACTTCGCTGGCTTTTATCGCCTATTTTGTGCCGGCCCGTAGCCTGTATGCTGATTTTTTCAGCCTTAACAGCTCTGGCACTGTGTATGGCTGGGTAGGGTTTTTCGCGCTGTGTACCTACGTTAACGCCGGGCTTATCCGCGAAAAAATGTGCCTGCATATGTGCCCCTATGCCCGTTTTCAGTCGGCCATGTTTGAGCCGGCGACCAAAATAGTGGCTTACGATGCACAGCGGGGTGAGCAGCGCGGGGCGCGTAAACGCCACAGCGAAAAACCGGCGGCAATGGGCGATTGTGTCGACTGCCAGCTGTGCGTACAGGTATGCCCGGTGGGTATCGATATTCGCTATGGCATGCAGTACGAGTGTATTAACTGTGGCTTGTGTATCGATGCGTGCGACCAGACTATGCGCCAGTTTAATTATCCGGTTGGGCTGATACGTTATCAGGGCGAAGTATCAACACAAACGGCATGGCAGCGTCATTTGGGGTATGGCAGCGCCATCTTGCTGACAGTGCTGGCGATGGCGGCCTGGGCGTATCAGTGGCAAAGCACTGAGCTGAGTATCAGCCGTGATCGCCAGGCGATGTACCGCGTTAACAGCGACGGCCTGACCGAAAATACCTTTACCCTGACGCTGAGCAACAAAACACAACAACCGCGCCACTATCAGCTGAGCATCGCCGGGCTGGCCGGTGCTGAGCTTAAAGGCGCTGCACAGATAACGCTGAAACCGGCCGAGCAACGCCAACATATTATCAGTATTGCTATGCCCGAACAGGCGGCAGAAGTTTATACAGCTTTTACGTTGCAACTTACTGATGCCGAGCGCGGCGACAGTGTCAGTGCTGCCAGCCGCTTTTATCATGTTCGCTAAAGCGCAAGCAGGTGGTTACAGCAGGGCTTTAGTTGCTACCAGAACGCCATTATTATCGGCATAAACATACTGGCCGGGGATAAAATCGACCCCGGCGAAGGTTATCGTCAGGTTGATATCACCCAAATCACGTTTGTCAGTTTTCATCGGGTGAATACCCAGCGCCTGCACGCCAAGCGCCGTTTGGCGTATTTCGTCTATATCGCGAATACAGCCGTTGATAATAATGCCTTCCCAGCTATTTTGGGCTGCTTGCCCGGCCAGCATATCGCCCAGCAGCGCATGGCGTTTCGAGCCGCCACCATCGACCACTAACACCTTACCCTGACCCGGTGTGGCGACTAACTGCTTAACCTTGGAGTTATCTTCAAAGCATTTAACGGTAACAATTTGCCCGCCAAAGGCGGTTTTGCCACCGTAGTTGTGAAAGATAGGCTCGGCTACACGAATGCAGGCGGCGTGAGCGTCGCAGAGGTCGGGTAGGGTAAATGGTTGCATCAATAACCTCTTACTGAATTTTGTGTTCACTCTGGTTGTTATTGTTACGGCGTGTCAATAGGCTAACTTGCCGGCAGACACCCGCTGCCCGGTTTTTAGCAGCATTAGCTGCAATGACAGACTAAGTAAGATATACAGCAATTCCGGTGTTGTTTGAAATGCACCCAGCAGCAAAATTAGCACCAGCAGCATATTAAAACTTAAGATCGCCCGCAGGTATTGGCTTACTTTGCGCTGTATCAGTGTAGTTTGGTTGTCCACATCGTTAAAATTTTGCCGTTTGCGAAACACGGTGAAATACACTGCGAAAAATAATATGGCATTGGTTAGCAAGCCCACAGCACTCAGCTGCCATAACTTTGCCATAGCCATTGGCCACTGACCGCTAAATGCCAGTGCGCTTGCCAAAAGCGGGACGACAAGCACGGCACTTACTGACATTACCCGGACGGCTGGGGACACATAATCCAGCACCCGGCGCCGTTGTAAACTGGCTTTGCGTTGTGTTGGTAATATTGGCGCTGGTTGCAGCCATTGCCGCTGTGCCAGCAATAATAAGACTTGCAGACCGGTGAACGCCAATAATATGGCTAAGTTAAAGACTATCCAGCCAGTTATCTGCGCCAGTAATAAAGCTGAACCTGCCAGCAGAACCAGCCGGTTTATCCATGTAAACCCAAGCTGTAGCAGCCGTTTGTCTGGCTGCCGCTTGTGCTGCTGACAACGGCGGGGCAACACTACAGACAGCAATGCCAACTGCAGCGCAAAGATCACATTTATCGCTATATGCATTATGGTCATAAGGCCTCCGTTAACGTTCTTTCTTTGATTAGCTCAGCAAACTGCAGGCGAATTTCAGAGTCAGTCAAACCAAGCTCCCGCAATTGCATGATGGTTGTACTCATCAGTTGCCGGGCTTGCTGACTGTAATCAATCAGGCAGTTTTGCTGTGCCTGAGAATGAATAAAAGTTCCGCGGTAGCCTTTGCCAATAATAACTTTGTCGCGTTCCAGTAACTTATAGGCTTTGGCAACAGTATTTTGATTAATACCCAAATCGGCAGCCAATTGGCGAATAGAGGGTAACTGAAAGCCAGGCTCCAGGTTTCCATTGCTGACCAATTGCTTAATCTGGCTGATCAGCTGCGCAAAAATCGGTTCTGTGCTGTCGGTATCAATCAGAATTTCCATATTTCCCCCGCTAAATTCTGATTTTAATTGTACTACTTGATCTAATAGTACACCGATGCTAGTCTGCCAGCAACATGTACTACTTAACCTAGTAGTGCATATGGGCTTGACGCTCCGGATAGATAAAGTTGTTAGATAAACCGTTAACTGCCGCACTGCGGTAAGTCATGAGGAAATACTGATGAAAAAACTACCTGTTAATATGCTGCATAGCTTGCTCTGGGCCGCGATTATTCTGCTGCTGGCCTGGTTATTCCGTGATACTGCGCAATCTCAGAACTGGTTGTTTTGTGTCATTGCATTGTGGTGCTGCAGCAATTGCCTGTTGCAAAACCGCCTGTGCCGGCGGCAAAAGCCCTGCACGACATTGAGCGAAACCGACAAGGAGCTTAAATGAACACTCTGCAGCAGTGCCTTAAAAGAATGCATTTAATTTTATGCAGCTTAAAAAGCAAAAAGATACAAAGGGTTGTACTGTCAGGTTGTTTGTCACTGAGCATGTTATTGCTACCCGTTCAGGCTGAAACCGCAGCAGAACCCGATTTGCATGGCGCCTGGGTTGGAACGTTGCAGGTTGGTAGCAGCCAGTTGCGGCTGCGCTTTAATATTAGCCGTGAGCAGGATCAGCAATATAGCGCGACAATGGACAGCATTGATCAGGGAGCCAGTGGCATTCCTGTTAGCCGGGTTAGTGTTAAACAACAACATATTGAGCTGGAAATACAAGCCGCACAGGCTGTCTATGTTGGCGAGTACCAGCAGGCTTCTGAGCAAATTCAAGGCAAGTGGCAGCAAGGCGGCCAGGCTTTTGATTTGATTCTGAGCCGTCAGCAACAGCAAGAGCGCAAACCACAGGATCCGGTAAAACCTTATCCGTATATTGAAGAGCAAATCAGTTTTAACAACGCTGCAGCGGGTATTCAACTGGCGGGCACGCTTACCAGGCCGGCAAATACATTGCACCCTGTGCCAGCTGTGGTGTTAATTTCAGGCTCGGGACCTCAGGACAGAGATCAGCAATTACTTGGTCACAGACCATTTTTGGTAATGGCCGACTACTTAACACGACAAGGTTTCGCGGTGCTGCGCTTTGACGATAGGGGTATTGGCAAATCTGGCGGAACATTTTTTCAGGCGACCAGTCTGGATTTCGCCAGTGACGTTGGCGCTGCAGTGCGCTATTTGCAGCAGCGGACAGAGGTTCGTGCCGATCAAATTGGCTTAATCGGCCACAGCGAAGGAGGGCTGATTGCGCCAGTGGTTGCGCAGCAGCAAGCTGGGGTCAGTTTTCTGGTGCTACTGGCTGCCCCTGGCGTAACCGGAGCAGAAGTGTCAGCTAATCAGTTTGAGCGTATGCTCGTTGCGCAAGGACTAACTGAAACAACAGTGAGACATGCGACCACAATCTATACCAATATGAATAAGCTTGCGGCAAGGCCGGAAGCGCCAACGGCTGCAGAGCTTAAGGCGTATTATCAAACGCAGTGGCAGGCATTGCCCGAAGAAATTAAGCAGCAACTTCTTCCTTTAGGGGGCGGGGCATTGTCCGCAGAGCGGCTGGCCGAATTGCAAAATGCATGGTTTCGCTATTTTCAGCAGCATGATCCCTATATGTGGCTAAGTAAGACAACGCTGCCAACGCTGGTGCTGTACGGCAGCAAAGACCGGCAGCTGGATGCTGAGATAAATCTTACCGCCATTGAGCATGCGCTGCAGGCTGCCAAAAACAACCAATATAAGTTGCTCCGGTTGCCAGGGCTAAATCACCTGTTTCAGGAAGCAAACACCGGGCGCTGGGATGAATATGCCAATATCACGCAAACACTATCGCCGACGTTACTCAGCAATCTTGCTGACTGGTTGCTACAGGTGACCAGCAGCAATGCTTCTGAGCACCGTTAAGGCTTAAAGCAACGGGCTGTCGATGTATAACAGCCCGGGCGAAACAACGGGTTAGCTGCCTGCTTTGGGCTGCTATGTTACACCTGCAGATAATCCAATATACCTTCGGCGGCTTTCCGGCCCTGGGCGATGGCGGTAACTACCAGGTCAGAACCTAACACCATATCGCCGCCGGCAAAGATTTTCTGCTGGTTAGTTTGCATGGCATAGGTGCTTTGCTCGCTGGCAATAACCCGGCCTTTGCTATCCAGCTCCACACCCATATCGACTAGCCACTGTGGCGGGCTGGGCTGAAAACCAAAGGCAATCACCACAGCATCGGCGGGCAGTACCTGCTCTGAACCCGGCACCGGCTCCGGGCTTCTGCGGCCTTTGGCATCCGGTGCGCCCATTTGGGTGGTCACCACCTTAACGCCAATCACGTTACCTTCGGCGTTAACCTCGATACCCAGAGGTTGTAAGTTGAACAAAAACTCGACGCCTTCTTCGCGCGCGTTTTGCACTTCTTTACGTGAGCCGGGCATATTGGCTTCGTCGCGCCGGTAGGCACAGCTTACCTTGGTTGCGCCCTGGCGAATGGAGGTGCGTACGCAGTCCATCGCTGTGTCGCCTCCGCCTAATACCACGACGGTTTTATCTTTTAAGCTAACGAACGGATGCTCTGTTTGCCAGCCCATCAGGTTATTGATATTACCAATTAAAAACGGCAGCGCTTCATAAACGCCCGGTGCATCTTCATTGGCTAAACCGCCTTTCATCGGTGTGTAGGTACCCAGCGCTAAAAACACTGCGTCGTATTCGTTTAATAAGCTATCAAAGCTGACATCCACGCCAACGTTAGTGTTTAAGCGAAACTCGATACCCATCCCGCCGAAGATTTCACGGCGCAGTTTCAGTACGTCTTTCTCCAGCTTAAACGGCGGAATACCGAAGGTGAGCAGGCCACCGATCTCCGGGTAGCGGTCAAATACTACCGGCGTTACGCCGTTGCGCACCAGTACGTCGGCACATGCTAAACCTGCCGGGCCGGCACCGATAACGGCGACGCGTTTGTCGGTTTTCACCACGGCTGAAAGGTCTGGCCGCCAGCCCATTTCAAAGGCTTTGTCGGTAATGTACTTTTCTATGCTGCCGATGGTGACAGCACCAAAGCCTTCGTTTAGCGTACAGGCGCCTTCGCATAAGCGATCCTGCGGGCAGACCCGGCCGCACACTTCCGGCAGGCTGTTGGTTTTGTGCGACAGCTCTGCTGCTTCAATAATTTTGCCTTCGTTGGCTAGCTTTAACCACTGCGGAATATAGTTGTGCACCGGGCACTTCCACTCGCAGTAGGGGTTGCCGCAATCGAGGCAGCGATCAGCCTGACCTTCGACCTGGGTGTGGGTCATTGGCTGGTAAATTTCCACGAACTCAATAGTGCGTTCGCTGTGTGAGCGTTTTGGCGGATCAATCCGTTTTACGTCAATAAACTGGTATACATTCTGTGCCATAACGCCTCCCTACATCGCCTGCACCCGCAGCTCGGCAGACGAGCGTGCGCGGTGACCCAGCAAGGTGTTTACATCGCTGGTTTTCGGTTTTACCAGCTTGAATTTGCTTAAATAGCTGCCAAAGTCGTTTAAGATCTTTTGCGCTTTTTCGCTGCCGGTTTCCTCTACGTGCTGGTGCAGCAAGCTACGCAGGTGCTCCTGCAGTATCGGCGTGCTGACATCCAGCGCTTCTACCAGCTCCGGGTTAAGCCTTAAGGCTAAATCATCCTGCTCATCTAACAGGTAGGCAAAGCCACCGGTCATACCGGCACCAAAGTTCACACCGGTGCAGCCGAGCACCACGACCACGCCGCCGGTCATATATTCGCAGCAGTTATCGCCTGTGCCTTCAACCACCGCCAGCGCGCCGGAGTTTCGTACCGCAAAGCGCTCGCCGACTTTACCGGCAGCATAAAGCCTGCCGCCGGTGGCGCCGTATAAACAGGTGTTACCGGCAATGGTAAAACCGTTTTTAGCAAAAGTAGCGCCCTTGGCCGGGTAAATCGCCAGCATACCGCCGGTCATGCCTTTACCGACGTAGTCGTTGGCATCGCCCTGCAGCGACATATGCAGGCCGCCGGCGTTCCATACACCAAAGCTCTGGCCGGCGGTGCCGTTTAAGCGGATACGGATAGGGTCGGTTGCCATGCCCTGGTTACCGTGCTGACGGGCAATAAAGCCCGACAGCGCAGCACCGACAGAGCGATCCGTATTGCGGATATTGACACTTAACTGGCCACCGCTTTTGTTCAGTACCATCTGCTCGCAGCGCGCTAACAGCTCCTGATTCAGCTTGCCCTGATCAAAGGGTGTGTTGTTTTGCACGCAGTACAGCGCTTTATCAGACTGCACGCCACTGGCCTGCAGGATCGGTGTTAAATCCAGCTTGGCCTGCTTTTGCGTTTCACTGTCTCTAACGCTTAATAAATCAGTGCGGCCGATAAGCTCGGTCAGCTCAGTTACACCCAGCTGTGCCATCAGCTCGCGCACTTCATAGGCTAAGAACTTAAAGTAGTTCATTACCATTTCCGGCAGGCCGTTAAAGTGATCGCGGCGTAGTGTTGCATCCTGAGTTGCTACACCGGTGGCGCAGTTATTTAAATGGCAAATCCGCAGGAACTTACAGCCCAGCGCCACCATAGGGCCGGTACCAAAGCCAAAGCTTTCGGCACCTAAAATAGCGGCTTTAATCACATCGAGGCCAGTTTTTAAGCCGCCATCGACTTGCAGCCGCACGCGGTCGCGCAGACCGTTTTCCACCAAGGCCTGATGCACTTCAGCTAAACCCAGCTCCCACGGGCTACCGGCGTATTTCACCGACGTTAACGGGCTGGCGCCGGTGCCGCCGTCGTAACCGGAGACGGTAATGAGATCGGCATAGGCTTTAGCCACACCGGTGGCGATGGTGCCGATGCCTGGCTCTGATACCAGTTTTACTGATACAAGCGCCTGCGGGTTAACCTGTTTTAAATCGAAAATCAGCTGGGCTAAATCTTCAATCGAGTAAATATCATGGTGCGGCGGTGGTGATATCAAGGTCACACCAGGCACCGAATAGCGCAGGCGGGCAATTTCCGCAGTGACCTTTTCACCCGGCAGCTGGCCACCTTCGCCAGGCTTGGCGCCTTGTGCCACTTTGATTTGGATAACTTCAGCGTTAACCAAATAATGCGGCGTCACCCCAAAGCGGCCGGAAGCGACCTGCTTAATCTTGGAGTTTTTCTCGGTGCCAAAGCGGCGCGGGTCTTCGCCGCCTTCACCCGAGTTAGAACGCCCGCCTAAGCGGTTCATTGCTATGGCTAAGGCTTCATGCGCTTCCGGGCTAAGTGCACCTATCGACATAGCGGCACTGTCAAAGCGCGGGTACAGCTTATCTTCAGTTTCAACCTGCTCCAGCGGTATAGCGGCCGCCGCGTTTAACTTAAACAAGTCGCGCAGGTGTGCTACCGGGCGCTGGTTAACAATGCCGCTGTACTGCTGGTAGTCCTCGTACTTGCCTGAGCGCACGGCTTTTTGCAGTGTTTGCACCACATCCGGGTTATAGGCGTGGTACTCGCCATCGTGCACGTATTTGAGTAAACCACCATGGTTAAGCGGCTTGCGTTTAAGCCAGGCCACGTTAGCCAGTTGCTGTACATCCTGCTCAAAATCAGCAAAACCGGCACCACCGAGGCGCGATGGGATATCAGCAAAGCACTGGCGCATCACGGCTTTGTCGATGCCGACGGCTTCAAACAGGTTAGAGCAGCGGTAGCTGGCCACTGTTGAAATGCCCATTTTCGACATGATTTTGTACAGGCCTTTATTAATGCCTTTACGGTAATTCAGTACAGCCTGGCGCGCACTTAGGGTAATAACGCCTTTTTCTACCAGTTGCTCGACTGTTTCATAGGCCAGGAACGGGTAAATACCGGTGGCGCCAAGGCCAATCAGCACGGCAAAGTGATGCGGATCGCGCGCGGTAGCCGTTTCGACAATAATGTTTGAGTCGCAGCGCAGCTGGGCATTTACCAGCGCATGCTGCACAGCACCCACGGCCATCGCTGCCGGTATTGGCAGTTTGCCCTGTTCAATACGCCGGTCGGTTAGCATCACCAGCACCACGTTGTTGTCGCGCACGGCGCTGATCACATCTTCACATAATTTACTGACCGCTTGTTCCAGGCTGAAACTGGCCGGGTCGAAGTTCAGTGAGAAGATCTGGTGTTTGTAGTACTTCTCGTCCGCTTGTTTTAACTGCTTTAAGTCGGAATACATCATCACCGGCGATTCAAACTGAATACGGCGGGCGTAACCGGCGGTTTCTTTAAACACGTTATGCTCGCGGCCAATACTGGTGGCCAGCGACATCACATGTGCTTCGCGCAGTGGGTCAATCGGCGGGTTGGTCACCTGAGCAAACTGCTGGCGGAAATAATCATACATAGTGCGTGGTTTGCGCGACAGCACAGCCATTGGCGTGTCATCACCCATGGAACCGACCGCTTCCTGGCCATCTTTGGCCAGTACTGTCATCACCTGATCAATTTCTTCATAGCTGTAGTTAAACAGCTTATGGTAGGTCAGCATTTCGTCGTCAGTAAATACGCGCTTACCGATAAGATCGGTTTCGTATTTCTCATACGGTACCAGCCGCTGCACGTTGTTGTTCAGCCAGTCGCGGTAGGGGTGGCGTGCCATTAAATCAGCATCGATTTTATCTGAGCGCCAGATCTCACCGCTGGTAGTATCCACCGCCAGCATTTCACCCGGGCCAACGCGGCCTTTTTCAACCACTTCATCCGGCGTGTAATCCCAGATCCCCACTTCTGAAGCCAACGTGATCAATTTATCGCGCGTAATCACAAAGCGCGCCGGACGCAGGCCGTTACGGTCGAGGTTACAGGCAACATGTTGACCATTGGTCATTACGATGCCGGCCGGGCCGTCCCACGGCTCCATATGCATGGAGTTAAATTCATAGAAGGCTTTTAAGTTGTCGTCCATTACGCGGTTGCCCTGCCAGGCAGGCGGCACCAATAAACGCATGGCGCGGAATAAGTCCATACCGCCGGCCAGTAGCAGTTCCAGCATGTTGTCAAGCGAGCTGGAATCTGAGCCGCTTTGGCTGACAAAAGGTGCGGCATCCTGTAAGTCGCTCAGCAGCGGCGAGGCAAACTTATACTGGCGCGCACGAGCCCACTGCCGGTTACCGGTAATGGTATTAATTTCGCCGTTATGGGCTAAAAAGCGAAATGGCTGTGCCAGCTGCCAGCGCGGCATGGTGTTGGTAGAAAAGCGCTGGTGGAACACACAAATGGCGGTTTCCATGCGGATGTCAGCTAAATCGAGATAATAGCGCGGCAAATCAGCCGGCATCATCAGGCCTTTAAATACGGTAACCAGTGACGAGAAGCTGGGAATGTAAAAGTCGGCATCGTCAGTTAATTGCTTTTCAATGCGGCGGCGCACCATATACAGGCGGCGCTCTAAGTCATGATCGCCCCAGCCGTGCGGCGCGTTGACAATAACCTGGGAAATCGCCGGCATAGAGCTAAGCGCTAATGGGCCGAGCACACTGCTGTCGATTGGCACTGTGCGCCAGGCCACCAGCGTTAAGGTTTCGCGGGCAATTTCCTGCTCGATAATTTTTTTTGCCAGCGCTGCCTTTACCGGATCCTGGCTGAAGAAAATCATACCGACGCCGTACTTCTTCGCCAGGTTCCAGCCGTTCTCTTCGGCTATAGCCCGGAAGAAACTGTCGGGCTTTTGCATTAATAAGCCGCAGCCGTCACCGGTTTTACCATCGGCAGAAATACCGCCGCGATGTTGCATCCGATCGAGGCCATTTATCGCAGTTCTGACTATTCTGTGGCTGGCCGCGCCCTCCAGATGAGCGATAAGACCGAAGCCACAGTTCTCTCTAGCCTGACTGTGCTGGTACAACGCCATGACACACCTCCACACTTGTCCTGATATTTAAATAAATATTTATTATTTTTGAATTATTATTCTTTTTGTTGTTTTTTGCTGCTGCTGAAAGAAAATAACGGTTACTCTTTCAGAGGTCAATGCGTTGTAGAGTATTTACTCTTGAAATGTTTAGCCATCTAAACGTTCAATTGCTGACAGGTATACCGGCATTTTGCTAAAAAAGCAAGCGCGATTTGTGGCATCACGCTGGGTGAATAGCGCAGAAAGCGTACTTCTGAAATTGAAAATTAATTACATGAATTGACGATATTTTTGCCATTAATAACAGTTGGCATAGCAAAAAAGCAACGATAACAGTTTATTAGTCGGGGTTGTTACCGCTGCTTAGTGCCATATTTATGCGGATTTGTGTTTTGCGCTTAGCGCTCGAAAGTGCCTTTTACCAGCGCCTGTCCGTGCTGCACTAACAGCCTGCCTTTGGCAAATACGCTGTCGATGAGCAGGTCATCGCGGCGCAGCAACACCAGATCGGCATCCAACTGCGCGGCGAGACGGCCTTTTTGTTTTAACCCCAGCACTGCGGCCGGCGCTGCAGTAATGCTGCAGATAGCATCGCTTAAGGCGACCTGATGTTTTTGTACTGCATCGCGTGCAGCCTGGTAAAGGCTTTGTACACTGCCAACCTGCAGCCCAAGCAGCTCGCCTTCGTCGTTATAAATTGGCAGGCTGGCATTGCCATCGGAGCTGAGTGTCAATTGCATAGCATTGATGCCAAACGCCAGCGCTTCGGCCAAAGCCGCAGCAGCCGCCACTTCGCCGTGTTTTAAATCAAAGTCGGTGGTGCTGGTCGTGAAATCAATCACACCGCCTTTGCCGGCAAACTCTAAACCGGCTTCAAATACCCGGCGGTTTCGGTTCATATGGGTCGGGTAGAACTGCTTCAGTTTTAATTCCGTACCGGCGACAGCCTGATAAATGGGTTGTAAAATACGTTCGCCAGCGCCCATATGCACACTGACCACGCCACTTTTACCCGACAAAATGCCACCAACGCGGGCGGCGGCTGCCACTTTGCGGATTTCGTCGGTAGTGGGCTGTGACGAGCGGTGATCGCTGATAGCGATTTCACCAACACCGATAAATTTATCAATCAGGATTAAATCATCGGTAATATTGCCGGTTAGAGTGCGGCAGGGGATTTCATAAGAACCGGTATGGCAATAGGTGCTGATGCCTTCGGTTTCCAGCGCATGGGCTTTAGCCAGCAGATTCGTTAGCGTTCGGGTGGTAGCATCGGTACCTAGCACGCCAATGGCGGTAGTGACACCACCTAAAGTAGCGTCGGTCAGCTGCATTTCCGGCGTGCGGGTAGCAAAGCCACCTTCACCGCCGCCGCCAATAAAATGTACCAGCGAGTCGACAAAGCCCGGCGTAAGGTAAAAGTCCTTAGCGTCGATTACCGTTACCGGCAGGTTGGAGCCGGCCAGATTAAAGTCTTCTCCAATAGCGGCAATGGTATTGCCACTGACAACTACGTCTTTTTTGCCGAGACTGTGCGGGGCCAGCAGTTCAGCATTTTTTATCAGAATAATGTTGTTCAAAATAATAACCTTAAACAGCACTCAGGCTGCTATTGATAAGCGACAGCGACGGCAATAAACATAAAGCTACTTGCCAGCGCAAACAGGCATAGCTGCAGTTTCCAGACAAAACGCAACCAGACTGTCCAATCAACCCGCACGACGCCAAGACAGCCGATTAAGGCGGCAGAAGTGGGAATAATACAGTTGGTTAAGCCATCACCAAGCTGAAACGCCAATACCGCAATCTGGCGTGAAAGCCCGACTAAATCGGCCAGCGGCGCAATAAGTGGCATAGTCAGTGCGGCCTGACCGGAGCCGGAGGCAACAAAGAAATTAATCACTGATTGGATCACCAGCATCAGCCAGGCCGATAAATATGCTGGTAAATCGCCAAGCAGTTGCCCGCTGTAATACAACAGGGTATTGAGCACCGATGGTGACTCGGCATTGTCGCCACCTAACAGCAGCACTATACCTTTGGCCATACCGACAATCAGTGCTGCAGGCAATAGCTCGGCTGCACCGTGTTTAAAGCCATCAGCGGCGTCATTCATACTAAAACGCTTACCCATTACCGCGATAACGGCAATTACCACCCCTATGGTAAAAAATTGGCTGGCAATTTCCGGAATGTAATACTGCCTGACGGTTACGCCCCAGATTATCCAGACTAAGCCGGCAAAAAACGCCAGCAGAATGATGGAGTCCAGAGCGTTATATTGGTTTTTCGCGCTGTCACTTTGCTCTGAGCGCAGTTTTTGGTCGCTGGCAAAACTAAGCGATAGTTCAGGCTGAGCCTTAATTTTTGCGGCATATTTGATGGTGAAAATAATGCCAAACAGCGTGAACACTGCCCACATCACAATCCGTAGGTCACTGCCGGATAACAGCGGGATTTCAGCAATGCCCTGAGCTATAGCGACATTAAACGGGTTCATCCACGAAGTGGCAAAACCGATTTGGGTGGCAACATAGGTGACCAGTACTGTGGTAATAGCATCGTAACCCAGCGCCAGCATCAGCGGCAGTAGTACTATGCAAAAGGCAATGGCTTCTTCGCCCATACCAAACACAGCGCCGCCTAACGAAAATAAACCAAACATCAGCGGGATAAATAAAAACTGCATGCGCTGGGTTTTGGCGATAAGCGCCAGGATGCCATTGTGGATAGCACCGGTTTTCATAATGATGCCAAAGGCACCACCGGTCAGCAGAGTAAAAGCAATAACGCCAACGGCGGAGCCCCATTTATCGCCCGATACCAGGCCCTCAAAGGCATAATTAAAAAAGCCAATACCTCCGCCTTCAGCAAACAGCGGTGCACCTTGTTCAGCGTCATGGTGCAGCGTAAAGCTGTTAGGGTCGATTTTGCTTTTCAGTTTGGCGGCGCCTTCAGTAATTGGCGCTGGCTCCAGCATAGTAAAAGAGCCGGCAGGCACCAGATGGGATGCCAGTGCTGCCAGTATCATGACAAAAAACAGAATGATAAAGGCGTCAGGCATCGATACCGGTTTGTTTGTTACGGCGGACATAAGGGGTACCTGTAAAGTAGCTGATAAAAACAGTATGCCTCTGTTAGGAAGCGATATTTATTCTTTGGTTTAAAGTGGATGATGGCAGCGGTAAACGCCAGCCAGGCACGGTTTAATGCCTGACATGTGTCTACTCGTTAAACCACTCTGACAGGTAGTAAGACGAGTAATGATATGAACTCAGCGTAAAGGCTTTTTTCAGCATATCGTTACCGGAAAATGAATGTTAAATGAATTTAACCCTGATATTAGAATTACTGCTAATTGGCAAAGAAGTCAATACAGGATAATCTATGTCCACTTTATTTTAGGGTTGCTATCTGTCGTAGTGGTAGTTAAACACGTCTGCGCTAATTATAAGAAAGAGAACAATGAGATCACTCAGCCTTTGTATCTTTGCAGCCTTACTGGCTGGTACGGCTTCTGCCGCAAATGTAAACGGTAATAAAAAATTCCCAGATTACTCTATGGTGCTGATAGGTGGTGGGTTAAATACCTGCACTTCTGCCAGTGTGCGTGATTGCACCGACACGGATACCTTCAGTGCAGCCGCCAAAGCAGCAGATGTATTTATGCTGACGCAGGAACATTTGGCAAATATTGCTGACAGCACCTTCTGGAGTGAAGAGCGGGTAATAGAACAGCAGCAAACGCTGGCCTTGCTGGAATTTGTGCGCAGCCGGGTAGGTAGTGAACGGATATCTGAGCGCGAGCTGGCCAGATTATGGCGCTCTGCAGAGATTGAAATTGACGGTATCTGGGTGTCGGGCAGAGTGAACTACAACGCGTTAACCGACAGAGAGCGCAACTTTGTTTTTGATCAGCTGCAGATAATGGCTTCTGCGGACAAAGGTTCCAAACGTAATGCCACCCGGCAGAAAGAGTTTGCCAACCTGGCAAAAACCAAAGACGGTTTTACCGCTGAGATTTACCGCAAAATAGTTGAGCTGGCGCAGCAGGTGGCAGGGCCAAGCCGCGCACCAAGAATTCTGGTGGTTACCGCGTCCGGACGGGACCCTTTCGCTGCTGTCGATATGTATACCAATGTATTTGATGAAGCCGGTGCTCAGACCAGCTGGCTGCCGCTGAATGCCGCATATCAGGCAGCTCAGCATGAGCTGGTTGATAATAAACCAAGTTGCGATCAGCTGCCTCAGTATCTGGCCGCTTATCATGGTACTTATCAGCGCGAGCGGGTTTATCCTGACTTAATGCAGCAGCTGCAGACGTTTTGTAAACAAGGCACCGATGCTGCCGTTGAACAGATCCGCCGTGCTGATGCCATTTTCATTAATGGTGGTGATCAGAGCCTGACGTTACAGGCTTTTCGTCAGCCGGATGGCACGGCAACAGCTGAGCTGAAGCAAATTGAATCTATGCTGGGTGCCGGACAGATTATTATTGCCGGTACCAGTGCTGGTACTGCTGTGATGGCAGGCGGCAGCTATCAGGGTCGCAGAACACCAATGATCACTAACGGCGACAGTTACAGTGCGATGCAGTATGGCGCTTTTGATTTAGCTGCGCCTCAGCCCGGCTGCGATAAAGACCAAAGCTGCAGTAATGGCCTGGCAGAGCAGCATCTGACGTTTTCCGGCGCCGGTGGCCTCGGCTTGTTCCCTTGGGGCGTGCTCGATACGCACTTTTCTGAGCGCGGCCGGCAGGGACGTTTGATCAGGCTACAGAACGATACCCAAACCCGTTTTGGCTTTGGCATTGATGAAGCAACGGCTTTGTTGGTTGCGCCGGGGCAGCAAGACAATGAGCCTGAAGTGACAATGGAGGTGCTTGGTGCCGGCGGCGTCTATATTGTCGATAATGAAAAAACACAAAGTGCCGGTGAGGGCGCGGCTACCAGTATTACTCAGGTCACTACTCACTACCTTACCCGTGAGGATAAACTGGAACTGAAAGAAGGTAATCTGCGCACCCGCTTTGCACAATGGAAGTTTGCCCCCAATAATAACCAGGCCCCGCTGTTAAATTCGGGTGATCTGTTTGAACGTGACAACTACCGGCAGTTGGCACAGTTGTTGTGTCTGACACAAAGCCGCCAGGCTACAGCCAGAGCGGTACGGGTTGGACAGGGGCATGAAATACGGCTTTATAAAGATTTATCTTCATATACGCGTGAAGGTGTATTTCGCCAGCCAGGCTCTGAGACTCAGTACTGTTCATATCGCAACGTGATGCTGGACATTCAGCCTGCTAACTGACAGCGATAAAGCGAGGTGAGCCCCTGATGCAAGGACCGGTACATCCGCAGGTTAAAGCCTTTGCCAGTTGGATCCGGGCCTGGGGCAAGTTAAAACTGGCATTGATATGCCAGTTGTTGTTTGTGCTGTGCGCGGCGCTGCTAACTGCCTGTTATGGGGTGGTTGCTGGCAACAGCGTGGACTGGGCCCTGATAAAGGGCTCAGTGCTTGTGTCAGTTATTTTTGGTCCGCTATTTATTGCTTTTCTGTTTTATCTGGTGTTGCACCTCGATGCCGCCCTGTCTTATCTGGAAGATTCTGCGCATCAGGAACGCCTGCTTAACGAAGGCATGCAGGATAATATCCGCCAGCTTAATTTTGAGATTGAAGAACGTAAAAAGGCATTTCAGGCCAAGCGGCGTGCTATAGACGAACTGCGCAAAGAAATCGCCGAGCGTAAAAAAGCCCAGATTGAACTGGAAGAGCAGAGCTTGCTTATCCGCTCCATTGTCGACAGCTCGCCTGACCTGTTTTACTACCGTGACGAAACCGGCCGTTTTGCCAGTTGTAATAAGATGTTTGAGCTGATTATGGGTAAGACGGCCAGTGAGCTTATCGGCCATTATCCGGCCGATATCTACACCGAAGACAGTGCCCAATCCGCTATTCTTACCGAGTATGAAGTCAGTATGCAGCCGTCAGAGCTGACGTTAGATGTGCAGTTTGTTAAAGATGATGGCCAGGTACTGTGGTTTGAAATGCGTAAGGTACCATTCTACGACCGCCATGGCCGTTACATTGGTCTGCTGGGCTTCGGCCGGGATATTACCTCACGTAAGTTGGCAGAACAGGCACTGGAGAAAGCTTATCAGGACAAAGGTAAGTTCATTGCCACGCTAAGCCATGAGCTGCGTACGCCGCTAAATGGTATTGTGGGCTTAAGCCGGCGCTTATTGGAAACTAAGCTGAGTAAACAGCAGCACGGCTGGGCTAACACTATTTTCAGCAGTGCTGAAACCCTGGGTAATATTTTCAACGACATTATCGATCTGGATAAAATAGACCGCCAGGATCTGGATATTGTTTATCAAAGTGTGTCTTTAAAGCAGTTTATTAATGATATTGCTAACTTCGCGGAACTATTATGTCAGCAAAAAGGGCTGCAATTCACACTGCAGTGTGATGGTCCTTTAGATATTAACCTTAAACTTGACCCAACACGCTTGCGCCAGGTGTTGTGGAACCTGATTAACAATGCGGTCAAATTTACTGCAAGTGGCGAAATTAGTTTGCATTGCCAACTGGATACCGAAGCTGGCCGCTTACATTTTTCCGTGCAGGATACCGGTATAGGCATCGCCGGCGAAGAGCTGGAACGCATTTTTGATATGTACTACAAATCCAATGATGGCCGGCGGCTGAGTATTATGGGGTCGGGCATAGGTTTGTCTGTTTCCAGAGCGTTAGTTGAAGCCATGCAGGGCGCTATTGCTGTGAACAGTGCAGTCGGGCAGGGTAGTTGTTTCAGTGTCGACCTGCCAGCACAGCAGCTGGCGCAGGAACAACAGCAGACCATTGACTGCCCGGAACTGACCATACTGCTGGTAGAAGATGTGCCGTTAAATGCTGAGATAGCGACAGCCTTATTGGAGCAGCGCGGCCACACTGTCATTCTTGCTGAAACCGGTGAAGATGCCATAGCGCTGTTGGAAACCGAAGATGATATCGATTTGGTATTACTCGATATGCAACTACCTGACATGGACGGCGAACAAATTGCGAAGTATATCCGCGAGGAACCGCATCTTGCGTCGTTGCCGATAGTGATACTCAGCGCCAATGTGCGCAAAGCAGAGCAACAATTGGCAAACCTACAGATTAACGATGCTCTGGCTAAGCCAATTAATACTGCCCGGTTGGATCAGATGCTGGCAAGGCTGTTTTCACCCAGCGCGGTAAAATTACTGCAGGCTAAAGATACCGTAGAAGTCACAGAGCCACAGCTGTTAGATCAGGCGACATTAAATGATTATATCCAGTCTCTGGGCAAAGATGCTGTTAAGCGCAGTGCCCAGTTGTTTGCACAGCTGTTGCCTGGCTATATGAACCGTTTGATGGAAACCGCGGTACAACGTCATCTGACGGAATTTCAGGAAGCTGCGCATAAGCTGAAAGGTGCTGCAGCGTCAGTAGGGTTATTATGGGTACAGCAGCAGGCGAAGCGCTTTGAACAGGAAACGGTGAACTGGCAGGGGTTGGAGCGGCAGTTAGTGGACTTTCATTTGCAAACAGAGCAGCACCTGGCTGCTCTGTTTGAATACATCGATCAGGCTTAGCAGCTTACTTTTCCAGTTTACCCACGAAGCGGTAGCCTTCACCATGGATAGTGCTGATTAACTCAGGGCTATCGATATCTGACTCGAAGTGTTTACGGATACGGCGGATAGTTACATCAACAGTACGATCGTTAGGGCGTAAATCGCGGCCAGTCATATGGCGAATTAACTGTTCACGGGTGAAGATTTTACCCGGTGTGTCCAGCATTAAACGCAGCGCGCGGTATTCGCCTTTTGGTAAACGACGTGCAACACCTTTTGGCGATGTCAGATTGCGGCTGTTCTCATCCAGTGTCCAACCGTTAAATTTAACTACGCTTTTGTGCTCTTCAACCACAGGTTGCGCAACAGTACGGTTTAACAGGTTACGGGCGCGAATGGTTAGCTCACGTGGGTTAAATGGCTTAGTCAGGTAGTCGTCAGCACCAATTTCCAGACCCAGGATGCGGTCAACTTCGCTGTCGCGGCCGGTCAGGAAAATCAGGCCGATATTTTCTTTTTGACGTAGTTCTCTTGCCAGAATAAGGCCATTTTTGCCTGGCAGATTAATGTCCATAACAACCAGATTTACCTTATTGTCGGTAAGCTTCTGGTTCATTTCTTCACCATTCACAGCTTCAATGACGTCATACCCTTCTCCCTGAAACAGGCTCACCAGGTTTAAACGGGTTACTTCTTCGTCTTCAACGATAAGAATCACAGGAGTTTGCATTAGAGTTAGACCTTATGTGAATTGTGTTAAATTAATAACGGGATTTTGTTTTATATATGACTTGGAATTGTCAAATAATGCGTAATTATAACCAGCCATCCAATTGTTAACAAGTTTTTTGTTAACAATTAGATTTTTCTAATGTTCGTTGGTGGCAAATGACTGATAGCTACAGCAATTACTCAGTTAATGTTGATCGTTTTTAATCACGATAACGGGAAAATTTATGCTGATGCGGATACCGTGGCCTAAGGTACTGTCGAGCTGGATCTTGCCATTTAATGCCTGGGTGACCAGGTTATAGACCAGGTGTAGCCCTAAACCACTGCCTCCTTCACCACGCTTGGTGGTGACAAAGGGATCAAAAATACGCTTTTTAATCGATTCCGGTACACCAGCACCATTGTCGGTGTAAATCAGCTGGCAGTTACTATCCTGCACCGAGATATCAATGGTCATTTCACCCTGTTCGATATGTTCAAATGCATGGATCAGGCTGTTCATGATAAGGTTTATCAGTATCTGATTTATCGGTCCGGGTTTACTGTCAAGTTCGAGCTCAGCGGGGCAATTGACAATAATCTGATGCTGGGTTTTTTTCAGATTGGGTCTAAGTGACAGCAGCACTTCATTGATCAACTGCTGCATATTAAACTGACGCCGGTTTTCATTGGACTGATCTACAGCAACCCGTTTAAAGCTGGAGATCAGGCTGGCAGCCCGTTCCATATTGCGATAGATGATACCGAGGTTTTCTTTACTCTCAGACAAAAACTTTGCCAGCTGTGAAGAGGTGAGTTTTTTCTCATCAAAAGCGCGCTGGATATCAGCCAGTTTGTCCTGCAGCAAGGTTGATGCCGTCACACCAAGACCAATTGGCGTGTTAACTTCATGCGCAACGCCGGCGACCATCTGGCCCAGGCTGGCCATTTTCTCGGTTTCAACAATCTGGTTCTGATACTGATGCAAGGTGGCCAGCGTGTTCAGCAGCTCCTGATTAGATGTTTTCAGGGCGTCAGTACGTTCTGCTATTTTCTGCTCCAGGCTCAGCGTCAGTTGTCTGTTTTCCTGTTCAGCCAGCTGCAGTTTACTGATTTGCTGTTCGATACGGTCCAGCATGGTGTTAAAGGCGCGGCTTAACATGTTGTACTCTTTGATCGGCGCTGTAGGTGCCCTGACCTGATAGTCTTTTTGCTTGGACACTTTTTGCATCACGTTAAGTAAATTCTCTATCGGGCTGGTAAAGCGTTTCTGCAGTTTAGAGCTAATAAAAAAGGCACTGCCAAGTGCAATCAGTGCAATAAGAATATCGAGCAGAATGCGCGTCTGAATATAAGCGCTCAGTTCTTCCTGGCTTGCGCGTACATAGACATAACCTGATATTTCCTCATCAGCATAAATGGCTTTAGTCAGTTCGATATAATTGTCACTGATATAAGGCTTAAGAAACTGCTGCACCCGGGAGAACTGCACCGGGAAAGGGCCAATGCCATCACGGTTGTAGCTGGCAAAAAAACTCAGCTCATCTGAGCCGGGAGTCTTTTTGTAGATATGAATATTGTGCAAAATATTAACCGCTTTAAAGGATTTCAGCCGGTTTTCCTCTGTATCGGCATCGTCCTGCAGAATGCTGTTTTGGGCATTGAAGGCAATAATGCTGACGTAACCCTCTAACTGGGTTACCAGCTTTTTTTGCTGTAGCTTTACATCCTGAGCTGTCGATACCAACATCGCGAGGCAGAGTGTCAGACTGCAGATAAGCATAATCACCCAAATCAATGCACTTTTAATGGACGTGGTTTTATCTATTGCAATCATTCAGTTATCTCTGTGAACTTGATGGCCGTTGCGGCTCTGACAGCCTGCATTGATGTTATGCACATTAAGCCAAATTAGCAAACTGCGCTGGTAAATTTCGTAAAGCAGTTTATAGTTGGAGCACTTGTTACTTTTAGGGCTGGTTATGAGTCTGTGGGAAAGTTATAAGACCAGTGTTTTTATCTGCCATCAGGTGCTGAACTGCAATATTGATTTTGCCATTATCAGCGCTCAGAACCCCGCCGGTGTAACCGGGCATCCCTATCTTAACCTTCGTCGTGACAAAGAATTTCAGGCTTATCTTAATCAGCAAAAATTGCCTTATCGCTCTGTTATAGGCTGTGCTCCGGATCACAGTTTTCAGGAGAAAAGCTGGATAGTGCTGTGTGAGAAAAATACGGCTATTACGCTGGCGCGGCAGTTTGAACAAAATGCTATTTACTGGGTTGAGCAGGGTGAGTTATTTCTGGTGCCTGTACTGCTGACTCAACATGAAGAAAGCCTGGGTAATTTCAGCGAACGTCTGGTATTGATGCCTGACTAATTTTTACGCTGCAGAATGTCCAGCACCGCTTGCAATTTGTCACCGTAGATCACTTCCATCTGTCTTCTGGTCATGTTCTGGCTGACTTTTTCACCTTCTGTTTGCGGTTGCTGCAGCAGTGCTGCAAAATCACTGGCACAAATGCAGATCAGGCCTGGTGCTGCCATGCCGGGTAACTGTGCTGTGCGGTACAACATATTCGGGCAGGCTTTGGTGCGTTTCGGGCTCTGTACACAGCTAAAATTGTCAGCTGCTGCCGATGCTACTGTGAATAACAAAAACAGCGCTGACAATTTATACATAAGAAGCCCTTAGTTTTTCTGGCTTGCGCGGTATATCACAAAGCCATTAGCTTTTGCGATAACACTTACCTGCTTAAATGAGTTTTGCAGCAGTTCCTGATAGGCCAGATGGCTGTTAGCCACAATGGTTAAGTTGCCCTGGCTGCTCAAGCGGGTAGCACTTTGAGCAATAAAAGCCTCGACAATACTGTAGTCAGTTTTTATGCCGGTGTGAAATGGCGGGTTACTGACAATGTAGTCAAACTGCTTCGGGAACTCTGGCAGGCCGTCTGCCGCTATCACGGTTCCACTTAACTTATTCGCCGCCAGCGTAAGTTCTGTCGCCTTAACGGCCAGGGCACTGATGTCAGAGCTGAACAGTTCAATCTGGGGATGTTTACGTTTTAACACGGCACCAATGACACCGCAGCCACAGGCGAAATCAAGCACCTTACCCTGGCTGATAACTGGCAGGTTGTCCAGCAGCAGCGCAGTACCAAGATCGAGCTTGCCGTGGTTGAACACCCCAGGCAACGAATGCAGCCTAAGCTGTTCACCGGCGGCTGTAATACTGAAGTGGCTGTCAGCTATCTTTGGCAGTGCAGCAAAATCACCAAACAGTGAAAACCACAGGCAATGCTTGGCGTTATCCAGCTTGTTAGCACCCAAACCAAGCTTCTGAGCGTGGCTGCCGAGGCTCTTAATGCCTCCTTTATTATCACCGGTAACGAAAACTGCGGTAGTACTTTTAATCGCAGGTTTAAGCTGACTGAGGGTATACGCCAGCTGCTCTTTGCTTTTGGGGTAGAAAATTACAATGGTATCAAAGCTGTCGCTAAATGCCGGTTCTGCGCTGTTGTACAGCGTAACGGCTGGCTGTCGCCAGCTGGTAGCGACGGCGGCGTCAGTGCTGTAACAGCTTAACTGTAACTGCGGCACCAGATGCAGAAGTTCAGCGGCTAAGTTATCTGCCATAGGCTCTGCCAGCAGCACTTTACCGCTCAGATCGGCAATGTTACGTAAAACCAGTTGACTGGCGTTGGCTAACATTTAGTTGTCCTTTTTATACATCAGATCCCAGACGCCGTGGCCTAAACGCTGGCCGCGCTGTTCAAACTTGGTCAAAGGTCTGTGTTCAGGCCGTTCAACATAGGTGTTATCAGCAGAGAGGTTACTAAAGCCCTCTGCTGCCTGCATGACTTCCAGCATATGCTCGGCATAGTTTTCCCAGTCAGTTGCCATATGAAACACACCGCCGGGTTTTAGTTTTCGCCTGAGCAGTTGTACAAACTCCGGCTGCACAATGCGGCGTTTGTGATGACGTTTCTTATGCCACGGATCAGGGAAAAACAGCTGAACGGTGTCCAGGCTATTGTCCGCGATGGTATCTTCCAGTACTTCAACGGCATCGTGCTCAAATACCCGCAGGTTTTTTACCTGCTGTGCAACTGCATCAGACAAACAGGCACCGACGCCCGGACGGTGAACTTCAATACCGATAAAATCTTTTTCCGGCGCTTCTTTTGCCATCTGTACCAGAGATTTACCCATACCAAAGCCAATTTCCAGCACTACTGCACTGCTACGGCCAAACACATCTGCCAATTGCAGTGCAGAGCTTTGGTATTGCAGGCCATAATCTGGCCAGTAGGTATCCAGCGCATGTTGCTGGCCTTTGGTCAGCCGGCCTTCGCGCAGCACAAACGAGCGGATTTTCCGCATATAAGTTGTGTTTTCAGCCTGTTCGCCGTGCTGCTCGGTACTGTCTGTCATGTGTTGCTCCGCATAATCGTTAACGGCGCGTATTATCCTTGTATTAGCGCCTTTGCTCAACCGCGATTATGGTTGGCAAGGTCAGGCGCTGTGCTTATACTGCCGGCAATTGTTCTGGCAGAGGCCGTTATGTTACAACAACAGGATGCAGTTTGGTTTTCAAATCAGTTAGTTAGCTGGTATCAGCAGCACGGACGTAAAACACTGCCGTGGCAACTGGAGAAAACGCCTTATAAAACCTGGCTCAGTGAAATAATGCTGCAGCAAACCCAGGTTGCGACTGTTATTCCTTATTTTGAACGCTTCTTGGCACGTTTTAACGATGTCGAGGCATTGGCTGCAGCAGAGCTTGATGAAGTACTACATTTATGGACCGGGCTTGGTTACTACGCCCGGGCGCGCAATCTGCATAAAGCCGCAAAAATGATAGTGGCAGAGCATCGGGGCCAGTTCCCGCTAGGGTTTGAACAGGTACTGGCACTGCCGGGCATTGGCAGGTCAACCGCCGGTGCCGTACTGTCGTTAGCTTTGGGCCAGCATTACCCTATTCTGGATGGTAACTGTAAGCGCGTTTTGGCGCGTTTTGCGGCAGTACCCGGCTGGCCGGGAGACAAAGCTACAGAACAAACACTGTGGCAACTGGCTGAGCAGATAACACCAAAACAGACGGTGGCGCAGTTTAATCAGGCCATGATGGATCTTGGCGCGACATTATGCAGCCGCAGTAAGCCGCGCTGCAGCGAATGTCCGCTGAAATTAAAGTGTAAAGCGGCGCTGGCAGGCGAACAGGCGCTTTATCCGGGCAAAAAACCGAAGAAAGCGCTGCCGGAGAGGCAAAGCTTCTGGTTGCTGCTGCAGCACCAGCAGCAGGTGTTGTTGTTACAGCGACCGGCAGCAGGCTTGTGGGGGGGGTTGTATGGCTTTATTGAATTTGCCACCGCACAGGAGCGCGAGCAGTACCTGGCGTTACATGCTTTGCAAATTGAGACTACCGAACAGCTACCGGCTTTTCGGCATACCTTCAGCCATTTTCATCTGTGGATCCAACCGCAATTGCTTAAGTTGAAATCGTTGCCGGATGCAGTGCAGGAGCATTCTGGTGCAAGTTGGTTTAGAATAGATGCCATTCCTGCGGTTGGTTTGTCAGCTCCGGCAAAGCAGCTGTTTCAACAACTGATTGCTACAACAGCGGATTCTGAGGATCGTTAAGTATGAGCCGTACAGTATTTTGTGAATATTTAAAAAAAGAAGCACCAGGCCTGGATTTTCAATTGTATCCGGGAGATTTGGGCAAGAAAATTTTTAACTCAATCAGTAAAGAGGCTTTCGCCCTGTGGCAGGCCAAGCAAATTATGCTGATTAATGAAAAAAAGCTTAACATGATGAACCCGGAGCACAGAAAACTGCTGGAAGAGCAGATGGAGGCTTTTCTGTTCAAAGGTGAAAATGTTGAAATTGAAGGCTATAAGCCAGTAGATAAATAGTTGTAAGTTAGAATGGTGCTGGCTTAGCGCCAGTGCCAGCGCTATAATTCGGATTAGAAAATTTAATCATTAAAGAGAGATTATGGCGCGTCGCTTGCCCCCGCTTAATGCATTAAAAGCCTTTGAAACTGCCGCCAGGCATTTAAGTTTCACCAAAGCTGCTGAAGAAATGTACGTGACTCAGGCCGCTATTAGTCACCAGATTAAAGCACTGGAAGATCATCTGGGCCTGAAGCTGTTTATGCGGAAAAACCGCTCTTTGTTACTGACAGAAGAAGGGCAAAGCTATTTTCTTGATATTAAAGAAATTTTCCTGCAATTACATGAATCAACCGAGAAGCTGCTGGCGCGTGGCGCTAAAGGCTCGCTGACGGTAAGTTTGCAGCCAAGCTTTGCTATTCAGTGGCTGGTGCCGCGGTTAAACCTGTTTAGTGAGCTACACCCTGATATTGACGTGCGGATAAAAGCGGTTGACCTGGACGAAGGCTCGTTAACAGATGATGTGGACGTTGCCATTTACTATGGCCGCGGTACCTGGCGTAATCTGCATGCTGATAAACTGCATACTGAGTACTTACTACCGGTATGCTCGCCGTTGCTGCTGAACCGCAGTAAACCGCTGTTGGAGCCAACAGACCTGCAATACCATAACTTATTACATGACGGTTCACGCCGGGCTTGGAAAGCCTGGTTCACAACGCAGGGCTTTAAGCATTTTAACGTAAACCAGGGGCCGATTTTCAGCCATTCCTCTATGGTGCTGCAGGCAGCTATTCATGGTCAGGGTGTAGCACTGGCGCATAACGTTCTGGCACGGCCGGATATTAATTCTGGCAGGTTAATAGTGCCGTTTAATCACGTGCTGATCTCAAAAGATGCCTACTACTTAGTGTGTCGGGAAAGCCAGACGGAGCTGGGTAAAATTACCGCTTTTCGCCAGTGGATGACACAGATGGTTGAGGCTGAACAAGCTGAGTTTGCTGAACAGCAATTTACCAATGCGGTGGCACTTGACTGAGCTCATTAAAGATAAACCTGCACAGCCGAAAGCCCGCTTATTGCTGGCACATGGCGCCGGTGCTGGTGCCGGTAGCGATTTTATGTGTCAGTTAGCTGCTCAGTTGCTGCAACACAATGTGGAAGTATGGCGCTTTAACTTTGCCTACATGCAGCGTTTTATCGACACAGGTAAGCGCAGCCTGCCGGATAAGTTGCCGCTGTTGCAGCAGCAGTTTAGTCAGCTTATTACAGAGTGCCCTGACGATTTGCCGCTGTTTGCCGGCGGTAAATCTATGGGCGGCCGGGTTGCCAGCATGCTCAGTGCGCATAATAAAGTGCGGGCAGTTGTAGCTTTTGGCTATCCTTTTCATGCCCCTAAAAAGCAGCAGTGGCGCACAGAGCATTTTGTTATGTTGAATTGTAAGCTGTTTATTGCGCAGGGTGAACGTGATGCCTTTGGCAACCGGGAAGAAATTGCTGCGCAAAGCTGGCCGCAGGTAACCGTTAACTGGCTAACAGATGGCGACCATGATTTAAAACCCAGAGTAAAAACCGGTCTGACACAAAGCCACCTTATTGCGCAGGCCGCACAGTTTTGTAGCAGGAGCATTGATGAAGTACTTTTGGCAAATCAGTAATAGTACGGCAGCCTTTTATGGTGCTGCTGTAGTGGGGCTAAGTGCGGTGCTGATGCATTTATGGCAGGGCAGCTTAAGCACCGAAGCTGTCGCCCGGGTAATAAGTGCGCTGGCCATGCTGGCTTTTCATGCTCTGGCACTACTGGCTATTGGTGCGCAGCGCAGCAGCGCTAAGTTAACACAGCTGGTGGCGCTGCTGTGGCATCTTGGTTTGTGGTGTTTTGTCTGGACTATACTGGCAGGCGTTTTCGTATTGCCATTTCATTATTCTCAGCTGGCGCCGATAGGTGGCCAGCTGTTTATTGCTGCCTGGTTGCTGTTCGCTGTAACGGCCTGGCGGCGGAGTTAACATGCGACAATTATTACTGTATTGCCGTGCAGGCTTTGAGAAAGAGTGTGCTGCTGAAATTCAGCACAAAGCCGGCCTGCACAATGTGTTCGGCTACTGTAAATTAAGCAGTAACAGTGCTTATGTTATTTTTGAAGCCTATGATGCCGACAGCCTGGCAGCGTTTTACCGCGATTATCCGTTTGAACAGTTTATTTTTATCCGGCAGTGGAGTTTGTTGCAGGCAGAGCTGTTGGAGTTACCACCGGCAGACCGTATCGCCCCGGTGATTGAAGCTGTGCTTGGCGCAGAACTTAGCGGTTGTGGTGAGCTGAGGGTTGAATACCCGGAGACCAACGACGGTAAAACCCTGTCAACATTGGCGCGAAAGCTGACGGTGCCGCTGCGCCAAGCCCTGCGGCAGGCCGGGGTGTTGCTCGCTAAGGAGCAAAAGCGGGCACCTGTGCTGCATTTGTTTTTATTAAGCGGCCAGCAAGGCTATGTGGGTTTATCTTACCCTGAAAACAACAGCCCGCTGGAAAACGGCATTATGCGGTTAAAGTTTCCGAATGAAGCGCCGAGCCGCAGTACGCTTAAACTGGAGGAGGCCTTTTTGCAGTTTATTCCCAAACATGAATGGGACAAACGTTTAGCTGGTGGTATGAATGCGGTAGATCTTGGTGCCTGCCCGGGCGGATGGACTTATCAGCTGGTTAAGCGCAGCATGATGGTTACAGCTATTGATAACGGCCCGATGGCAGAGTCGCTGATGGAAACCGGCCAGGTAAGACATTTAACCGTCGATGGTTTTAAATTTGAACCGCAGAAGAAAAATGTGTATTGGCTGGTGTGCGACATGATTGAACAGCCGCAACGGGTTGCTGAGCGGATAGGGGACTGGTTGATTAATGGCTGGTGTCAGGAGACGATTTTTAACCTGAAACTGCCGATGAAGAAGCGCTATGAAACGGTAAATGAGATCTTAGAACAGTTTGAACAGCGTTTAATTGAGGCCGGTATTAAATACCGGCTGCAGGTTAAACACCTTTACCACGACAGGGAAGAGGTAACGGTGCACGTACAAAATCTGGTACAGCGGTTTTAGCCGCTGTGCTTAAAGCGCTGAGTTACTCAGCGCTTAATGCTAACTTCACCCATACCATACGATGATCAGAGCTGGCGCCGCGCGAGCCCACTAAAGGGTAGAGCGGGTCAGACTTCTCTGGCCAGAATACGCCACTTTCGAGCACTTGCCAGCCTGCTTTTGATGGCAACACATAGTCTGCCCGCATCCGCCAGCCTGCGGTATGAAATGCCGCTTTTGGGTTATCCGGTGTATGTTCGGCGCCGCCTTTACTTTGCGGTGGCAAACTGTTGTTTACGCGCGGGTGCTGGTACAGCGAGCTGATAGCGCTGTTAAAGGCATCACCTTCGCCGTCCGCTGAAGAGTTTTGATCGCCGAGTAACACAAAGCGGGCATCTTTCGCCAAACCACCTTTTTTAGCGTTGTCGTCATAGATATAGCCGCTGTTGGCGGGAGTCAGGTAGTCTGCCCAAAAACGGATCTCATCATGGTTGCGGATGCCGTTGCGGTTTTCTTCGCCGTCAAACACCG
The DNA here is from genome assembly GCF_020531985.1 of Rheinheimera aquimaris. Taxonomy (GTDB): domain Bacteria; phylum Pseudomonadota; class Gammaproteobacteria; order Enterobacterales; family Alteromonadaceae; genus Alishewanella; species Alishewanella aquimaris. Next base: position 687,756 of record NZ_JAJAVQ010000004.1, read on the forward strand.
GTGGTGTCGGGTGGCTGGCCAGCACATGCACTTTGGCGCCATCAATAGTAAGCGGAATATCCCAGTGGCTTTTTGACGACAACGGAAATTCTGCCCAGGCTTCTTTACTGTACCACGGGCTGCCATCGGCTTTCTTCGTCGGCATAAAGTTCGGCATATCTTTCCATTTAAAATGCTGGAAGGTACGCACCTTAGCTGTATCTATCGGATACTTCGACAACAGCACCATGCCATACTGGCCCGGGTAAAATCCGAAACCCCAGGCATCAGCACCTGTACCATTGGCAACACCATCATTGTCCAGATCATAAGGGCTGGGCTGGCCGGTATTCACTGTGCTGTAGTAAAAGTAAGGGTAATCAATGGCCTCTGCTTCACCCTGCGCTTTATTCAGGTAATTGTGAATAAAAGCCTTAATACCTTTTTCCGGCTGCTGAATATAATCAAACTCGTTTAATAACAGTACGTCCGGCCGGACCAGCTGAATAATGTGCGCGATATTGCGGATCTGAGGCTGAGTATCTGTCTCAAGAAGTTTTGCCAGCACGGCACCATCACCAGGCTCACCGGCGGGCAGGTAATTTTGCGCTTCCATACTGACATTAAAGGTGGCAAAGGTGACTTCAGTAGCATGCATAGACACAGAAACTCCAAGGCTTATAACTGCACTGAGGATAGTTAGAGCTTTATATGTTTTCATCAGAAAAGAGGGAATAATTCAGACAGGCGGCTAGCATAAAGCGCACTGCGTCTAAAAACCAGCAGAAGCATTAATTTTGCCGGAAAGTCATTTTATGAGCAAATTCCAGCTACATAGTGCGCAACTCCGACCTGCTATGTTACACTTATATGGCAGTCGCCTAAGACAATTAGAGGAGCAAAAAGTTCCCATAAATCGGATTGGCGTAAGAAAAATGTAATATGGTTTCGATACCATTATCTCCCAAATTGAACGCAGCATCTGTATTCAAATGGATTTAGATAAATACCTACAACTACCAGGTGAAAAACGATATGAAAATTAAAAGTCTAGCTCTTGCGGTAACGCTCGCTCTTGGCGTAAGCAATATCGCTATTGCGCAGGAAACCTCATCAGCAGTGCGCGGTGTTGTCACCACAGAAGCTGGTTCTACAGTTTCAAATGCAACAGTAACAGTAACAGATAAAAGAAATGGCACTAGCCGTACTTTAACGACTAATGATACAGGTACTTTCTCTGCGCGCGGTTTGCAGGTTGGTGGTCCATACCTGTTAACTGTTACCGGTCCTGAAGGTCGCACTGAAACAATTGATAATGTGTACCTAACTTTAGGTGAGACACAGAACCTGAATGTTGTGATTCAGCAGGCTGACGTAGAACGTATCGCAGTAACCGGTGCGGCTATTACAAACTCTGCATACGGCAGCAAGAGCCCTGTGGCTAATTTCAGTCTGACAGATCTGCAGACAATTCCGGCTATTAACCGTGATTTGTCTGATGTTGTAGCCGCCGATCCGCGTATTTATGTAGATGCTGGTTATGCACGCGGTATTCAGTGTAACGGCGCAAGCCCACGCTTTAACAGCTTGACAGTTGATGGCGTGCGGATGAATGATAACTTTGGTCTGAACGACAATGGTTACCCAACAGAACGTATGCCGTTCTCTTACGACGCCATTCAGCAGGTCGCCGTTGAGTTTGCACCTTTTGATGTTAAATATGGCCGTTTTACAGCTTGTAATATCAACGCCGTAACAAAGTCAGGTACAAATGAAGTAACGGGTTCATTCTTCTACGACTACACTAACGATTCACTTCAGGGTGACAAGCTTGAAGGCACTAAATTACCTTCTGATAATTTCAGTGAGAAACGCTACGGCCTGAATGTTGGTGGTGCTTTAGTTCAAGACAAACTGTTCTGGTTTGCTGCTTACGAGAAATATGAAGGTGCAGACACCTTTGCCCGTGGTGCGCAAGACACCAATGCCGGTACGCCGGTTGCCGGTTTGAACCAGGCTGACATTGACCGTATTGCACAAATTGCCCGTGACGTTTACGGTTATGAAGTAGGTGCACCTATCGGTTCATCTCCGGTTGAAGATGAAAAGCTGTTAGTGAAGTTAGACTGGTACATCAATGATGCTCACCGCGCAGCCTTCACATACAACTATAACGATGGCGGTGCCGTGCGCGAGTCAGACAGTGCTTCGTACAACTACGAGTTCTCTGACCACTATTACGACCGCAACTCTGTTTTTGAATCCTATGTATTACAGCTGTTTTCAGACTGGACTGATAACTTCTCGACTGAAGTTCGTGCAGGTTATTCAGAGCTGGATAATACTCAGCAGAATATCGGCCCAGGTGGCTTAGGTGAAGTTCAGATTTCTGTGCAAAACGGTGATGATCGTGCGACAGTATTTATGGGCGTTGATGACTCTCGTCAATCTAACAAACTGAAATACGATACAACTTTCCTGAAACTGGCCGGTACTTATACACTGGGTGACCACGTTATTTATGGCGGTTACGAGTTTGAAGAGTACAACGTATTTAACATGTTTGTGCAGCACAGTATTGGTGAATATCGCTTCAGCAGTATTGATGCCTTCGAAGACGGTATCGCCAGCACTGTTTATTACGGCAACGGTGCAGGTACCCATAACCCGGCTGATGCTGCAGCTAACTTCGGCTATGCAACTCATACTTTATATGCTCAGGATGAGTATTATATCTATGATATGGACATGACAATTACCTATGGTCTACGTTATGACTGGTACAGCAGCAGCGACGAGCCTCGCGTTAATGAGAACTTTGTAAACCGCTACGGTTTTGCTAATAACACAACATTTGATGGCGAAAGTTTGCTGCAGCCACGTGTAGGTGTTAACTGGAATCTTAATGACAATATCGAGCTGCGTGGCGGTGTTGGTTTATATTCTGGTGGTAACCCTAACGTATGGTTAGCTAACGGTTATCAGAATGATGGTGTTACAGCTGTGCAGCTAAGTCAGCGTAACGTTAATCTGTTCACCAGCTCATTGAGCGGTGAAGGTCGTCCATTGTTCGACATTCCACAAAATATGTATGATTCGGTAACCAACGCGAATGGTGACAGCGCAGTAAATGCGGTTGATCCTAACTTCAAGTTACCTAAAGAGTGGAAGTACGCTATCGGTGGTACTTATACCTTCGACGAAGGCACAGTAGTAATGGCAGATATTTTGTATTCAATTGCAAAAGATCAGGCTATCGTTACTGATTTTGCTATGGAACAGGTAGATACATTGTTCGATGGTCGCCCGGTTTATGCCTCTAAAGAAGGTAGCAGAAGGGAAGACTTCCTGCTGACTAATTCCAGCGAAGATGCGAAGAAACTGACTTTCAGTACTTCTGTTAGTAAGAATTTTGACTTTGGTCTGGATCTGAGTTTGGCATATGCATACACAGATTCTGAAGATGCTAACCCAATGACCAGCTCTGTAGCGTATTCAAACTTTACTAACTTTGCGCGTAGCGATTTCAACAACCCTGAGTCAGCAACGTCAAACTATGAGATCCCTCACCGCTTTACATTCCGTGCCAGCTACAATGTTGATATTGTTGATGGTTATACTACTACTATCAGTCTGTTAGGTTCTCATAATAAAGGTCGCCCATACAGCTATACATCAAATATCAGTGGATTAGGTGATTATGCAACTGGTCGCCAATTGCTGTATGTACCGACTGGCATCGATGATCCAAATGTAGTTTGGGGCAGTGTCACTGATTCAAGAACAGGTGAAGTTACGCCATTTAATACAGAAGGTTTCTTTGATTATATTAACGAACATGGCCTCGATAAGTACGCAGGTAGCATAACTGAACGTAATGCTTATGCCAGCGACTGGTGGACAAAGGTTGACTTGCGTATAACTCAGGAGCTGCCTGGCTTTATGGAAGATCATAAAGTTAAAGCCTTCTTTGTTATTGATAACCTCACAAACCTGTTAAACGATGATTGGGGCGTGTTATATGAAGCAAACTTCCCTCAAACAGCGTCAATAGTTGAGGGGGCAGTAAATGCTCAGGGACAATACGTATACAATGCTTTCACTAAAGTCGAACCACAAGGTCGTGTAACCACACCATCACTGTGGCGCATGACTATGGGCATCGAATATAAGTTCTAATCTAGCGTTTTATTAAATTTAAATGCCCGCATTAAGCGGGCATTTTTTTATTTCTTAATCAGCGTTTTTTAGCGATAATTACCGGCTTATTTTGCCAAAGTGAATTACTCCGTGGGAAAAAACACTATTATTGCGATTGCTGGCGCTTCGGCATCCGGCAAAAGCCTTTTTGCATCAACGGTATACCAGGAGCTGGTTGCTGAATTGGGCGGTGAACGTATCGCTATACTGTCGGAAGATGCGTATTACCGTGACCAAAGCCATTTGTCGTTTGAACAGCGCACGCTGACTAACTATGACCATCCTGCGGCTTTTGAACATGAGTTACTGGCCTCTCATTTGAATGCGTTGCGAAATGGCAAAGCGATTCAAATGCCACAATACAGCTATAAAACGCACACCCGTACTGATGAAACCATTACTGTTCAGCCGGCAAAAGTCATTTTGGTCGAAGGTATTTTACTGTTAACTGATGAGCAGTTGCGGCAGCAGTTTGATATTACTGTGTTTATGGATACACCGCTTGATGTGTGCTTGCTACGCCGTATAAAGCGTGACTTAGAAGAGCGTGGTCGCAGTTTAGGCTCTGTTACGGAGCAATATGAGAACTCAGTACGACCAGCATTTTTTGAGTTTATCGCACCTTCCAAACAACACGCAGATCTGGTTGTAACCCGCGGTGGTAAGAACCAGATCGCTATCGATATTATAAAAGCAAAAATCCGCCAGTTGCTGGCGGAATAACAATCAGGGAATTTAACTTATGATGGGATTAGTGGGCATTGTTGCCCTGTTACTGGTAGCTTACGCCGCATCGGCTAACCGCAGCCGTATTAATTGGCGTACTGTGGGGGGCGCATTTGGCATACAGCTGGCAATAGGTGCCTTTGTATTGTATGTACCCTTTGGTCAGGACGTGTTGTTTAGCATTTCAACTTTTGTTGCCGACATTATCAGCTATGCTACAGCCGGTATTGAGTTTCTGTTCGGTGATATTGGCCGTAAATCACAGGGCTTTATTTTCGCTATCCATGTGCTGACTATTATTATCTTTTTCTCATCCCTTATTGCTGTGCTTTACCACATAGGTGTAATGACGTGGATAATCCGTATTATCGGTGGTGGCTTGCAAAAGCTGCTGGGCACCAGCCGGCCTGAATCAATGTCTGCGGCTGCCAATATATTCGTTGGCCAGACAGAAGCGCCATTAATTGTTCGGCCTTTTATTCCAACTATGACCCGTTCTGAATTATTCGCAGTAATGGTAGGTGGTCTGGCGTCAGTGGCAGGTTCTGTTCTCGCTGGTTACGCCGGTTTAGGCATAGAGCTAAAATACCTTATTGCAGCTAGCTTTATGGCAGCGCCAGGAGGTTTTTTGATGGCGAAGCTTATTTTACCGGAAACAGAACAACCGAAAAATGAGCTAAACGAAATTAAAGCAGACACCCAGCATACCAATCTGATTGATGCCGCTGCGGCTGGTGCATCCAGTGGTATGCAACTGGCATTAAATGTGGGCGCAATGTTATTGGCGTTTGTCGGCTTAATTGCGCTGGTTAATGGTGCCATTGGTGGTATTGCTGGCTGGTTTGGTATTGAAGGTTTAACGCTGCAGGTGATTTTCGGCTATGTGTTCCAGCCGCTGGCGTTTATTTTAGGCGTGTCCTGGGATGAAGCGCGTATGGCTGGCAGTTTTATTGGCCAGAAACTGGTTATTAATGAGTTTGTCGCATACCTCGACTTTGTGCAGGTGAAGGAGCAGTTAAGTGCTCATACTCAGGTGATAGTCACTATCGCCCTGTGTGGTTTTGCTAACTTTTCTTCAATTGCTATTTTATTAGGTGGCTTGGGTGGTATGGCGCCAAGTCGCCGCGCTGATATTGCTGAGCTGGGTTTAAAAGCCCTGCTGGCTGCAACATTGGCGAACTTAATGAGCGCTGCAATTGCAGGGTTCTTTTTTTCCTTAGGCTAAAAACAGGTCTTTTATATGACACAGCAAGTTCCAACGTTAGATATAAGACGGTTTGCCACCGACAAAGATAACTTTGTTGCCGAAATTGGCAAGGCCTACACTGAGTTTGGATTCTGCGGCATTAGCGGCCATGGTATTCCAGACGACGTGGTAGAGAATACATACAAAGCAATTAAGCAGTTTTTTGCTTTACCCAATGACGTTAAAGCAAAGTACCATAAACCAGGCCAGGGCGGCGCCCGCGGTTACACCGGTTTTGGTGTTGAAAAAGCGAAAGACTCTAATCATCCGGACTTAAAAGAGTTCTGGCATGTTGGGCGGGAGCTAACTGGCCCAGCGCCGCATCCGAGCTTGTATCCTAACGTCTGGCCGACAGAGGTAGACGGCTTTAAACAAGCGACTTATGCGCTGTATACCGAGCTGGAGAAATTGGGTAACACCGTATTGGAAGCTCTGGCGTTGTTCTTAGGACAAGAGCAAAGCTACTTCGCCGACAAAGTAAATTATGGTAACTCGATCTTACGGCCAATTCATTACCCGCCGATTAAAGACACCAGCACGCAGTCAATCCGTGCCGGTCAGCATGAAGATATTAACCTTATCACCTTGCTGGTTGGTTCAAATGAAGCTGGCCTGGAAATTTTGCGTCGTGATGGTAGCTGGCTGCCGGTAACCACTATCGAAGGCACTATAGTAGTGAATATCGGTGATATGTTGCAGCGCCTGACTAACCATGTACTGCCATCAACCACGCACAGGGTTGTTAACCCGGCAGGTGCAGCGGCAGGTGAGCCGCGGTATTCGATTCCATTTTTCATGCACCCGAACCCGGACTATGTGATTGAAACGCTCGATACCTGCGTAAGTGCTGAGCGGCCAAATCTGTACCCTGAACCTATTAACTCTAACGACTACTTAATGCAGCGCTTAGAGGAAATCGGCTTATTGAAAAAAGGCAAAATGTAAGCAGTTAGCTGTTTAAATGTACAAACAGCTTTATCTGCTACGTCAGCATATTGACGAGGTATGATAAGGCTGTATACTGCAGGCCATATGCAGATGTGGTGGAATTGGTAGACACGCAAGCTTCAGGTGTTTGTGCCCACAAGGCGTGAGAGTTCGAGTCTCTCCATCTGCACCAAATTAACCGGCTATAGCCGGTTTTTTTGTATTTGTCGTTTATGCCGCTGATTTATTGCGCAAACAGATTTATTTTCAGTTTTGTCAGTTGACGGATTTTTTTTTGTCGCTATACTGCACGCCATGTTAACGCAGTAGCGAAAACATAACGCAGATGTGGTGGAATTGGTAGACACGCAAGCTTCAGGTGTTTGTGCCCACAAGGCGTGAGAGTTCGAGTCTCTCCATCTGCACCAAATCAACCGGCTAAAGCCGGTTTTTTTGTGCCTACAATCCATGCAGGCATCCCTTCGGGACCAGCCTAGGCTGTCCAAAAGCACTCCCGGCGCTTTTGTGTTTTTACCATCCTTGGTAAAAACCTGCTGCGCAGGCCAGCTAAGCTGTCTAAAACTGATCCTGTCAGTTTTATGTACCTGCAATTTACCGTTTTAGCTCAATGCGGCGGATAAAATCGTCAACTAGCATATCGTATAGCTTGCTGCCTAAATATAAATCTTCAACACCGTCATCAATGTTGGGGTTGTCGTTGACTTCAATTACATAAACCTTGTCACCGTCCTGCTTAATATCTACGCCGTAAAGGCTGTCGCCTATAGGCGCACAGGCCTGAAGAGCTGCATCAATAACATGTGAAGGTACTTCACTAATAGCGCAAGTGGTGAAGCCGCCACTTTCAGTTTTGGCTTTGCCATGTTTATAGATCTGCCAGTGGTTTCGCGCCATAAAGTATTTGCAGGCAAAAATAGCCATGCCATTTAACACGCCAATGCGCCAGTCGTACTCTGTGTAGGTGTAACGCTGGGCCAGAATAATAGCGCTTTGCTCGAACAGGGTATTTAGCTGAGCCCTAAGTTCGGTTAGGGTTTTGACCTTGACGACACCGCGGGAAAAGCTGCCATCAGGGATTTTCAGTACCAATGGTAGGCCCAGACTGTCTGCTGCACGCTCTAAGTTATCTTCATCCTGTTTGAAAAGCATAATACCATCAGGCATGGGCACTTTATGTTGTTCAAACAGGGTTTGCAGATACACTTTATTACCGCAGCGTAGAATAGAATTTGGGTCATCAATTACAGCAAGCCCCTCGCGTTCTGCTTTTAGTGCCATATGAAAAGTATGATGATTTACAGCTGTTGTCTCACGGATAAACAGGCCATCAAATTCAGCCAGACGGTGAATGTCACGTGCACCTATTTGTTCGATGTCCATAGCAGCCTTGCGTGCAGCTTTGGCAAACAGTTCCAGTGATTTAGGTGTGCAGGGCGGGAATTTCTCCTTTGGGTCGACCAGTACGGCGAGATCATATTTATATTTTTTGTTTGTTGGCTCAACCCGCCAAATCTTATGGCTGTACTTTTCAAGCGTGTTACCGAATATACTTTGCTCCTGCTCATTCAGCTTGTGTACACTGCCTATTTTTAATGTCTTAACCTGCCAATTCTGTTTCTTTTGCAGCTCTACGCGCAAAATTGGTACAGGGAAGGCTTCAAACAGGTAAGTCGCCACCTTTTTTAATGCTTTGAGTTCGGTTTCACCGAAATAAATATTAAAAATGAGTTGTGTCGCTGTCTCTTCAGCCAAGGCTTTGTTCAATTGTGTGAGAATTGAACCTGGAATGTCTTCTGCAATGTCGGCAATTTCATGGCGGTTAAATTTGTTAAACGCTCTGACTGAGGGCATTACATTATGGCCTCTGGCCTCCGCCAGCAATGAGCAATAGTAACCTGTTCCCAGATACAGTGACTGGCGGCACAGATTAATCACTCTTGTCCGTTGCTTGTTTTTAGCTGACCATTTTAGATAGTCAGGCAAAGTCATTACGCCGTCATACTGATAAAAAGGTGCCCAATCCTGCGCTTTATCAACCACAATAATCAGTTTAGCCATTTATACTCCCGATTTTTCATTAGCATTGCCTGCCGTAAAGCGAAAAGACAGCAAAGAAAGCAACTCTTCAAAAGTTAAATTTCTTATTGGCATTTCATTCATTTAGCTGTTGTTATCCTAAACTTAGTTAAAATACAGCCAAAGGCAATAATAGGTATAGTAATGACACACAATGATGTAACTGAAGAACTTACATTCCGTCGTGCCACCTTACCCGATGTTTCAGCGCTAACTCAGCTTGAGTCGCGTTGCTTTGATTCAGACAGGATCAGTAGCAGAAGTTTCCGCCGTTTTATTGCAGAAAAACGTAGTGACCTGGTGCTGGTTGAGCTTGGCGGTTCAGTAGTTGGCTATTTTCTGCTTATTTATCGCAGAGGCACGAGCTTAGCCAGGCTCTATTCGCTGGCGGTAGACCCTGATAAGCGTAAGAGAGGCATTGCTGAGCTTTTAATGTCAGAGGCAGAGAAAGCTGCTGCTGCCCGTAGTTGTGTTTTATTAAGACTCGAAGTGCGCTTTGATAATCTGTCAGCGATCAGGTTATACCAGAAACTGAACTATCACGAATTTGCAGTAAAGCATGATTTTTATGAAGATCATTCCGACGCCATCTGTATGCAAAAGCAGATTATTCAATTTGACAGCACGTCGGTAAATCGTCAGGTGCCTTATATAGCGCAAACTACTCCCTTCACATGTGGCCCGGCGTGCTTGCTAATGGTGTTTAATTACTTTAAGCCCAATCAATTTGATCCGGCTGCACTTGAAATTGATATTTGGCGCGAAGCCACCACTATTTTTATGACTTCCGGGCACGGGGGATGCGGTCCAAGGGGGTTGGCGTTGGCCGCGCATCAGCGAGGGTTTGATGTCGACATCTACCTGAATAAGGAAGGACCGTTGTTTACTGACACGGTGCGCAGCGAGGTCAAAAAAATGATACTTCAACGCGTCCATGAATCTTACCGGCAAAAAGTGGAGCAGTGCGGTATAGCTGTGCATCGTACTGAACTTGGAATTTCATCTATCAAAGCTTTGTTAGAAAGTGGAGCTCTGCTGGTGGTACTGATCAGCACCTGGCAGTTTGATAAAAGCAAAGCGCCGCATTGGGTGGTCGTGTGTGCTGTTGATGAGCACTTTGTTTATATCAATGATCCTGACACAGAAGACATTCCCTGGTTATCGCCATCTGAGAGACAGTACATACCCGTTGAGCACAGTGTGTTTCTGCGAGCATTCAGTTATGGTAAAAGCAGGCTGAAAGCGGCAATAGCAATAAGAAAGGATAAAACCTAAGCATATCTGTGTGCTTTTATAGCGTTTTGTTCGTTTTTTCTTCGAACGATCTCAAAACTGCAATATTTCTCAATTTAGCT
>NZ_JAJAVQ010000005.1 GCF_020531985.1 Rheinheimera aquimaris
GAGTCTAAATGAATAGAGCAAAGTGGCCTAATTTCATCAACGTTTAGTAGCAGATTTAGGCTATAAACCCAAGTCTGCTGCTTACGCTTTTTACTTAAAGCCGACAGTCAATTCGAATAAAATACATCTGCAAATATTATGAGAATAAAAATTCGAATTAGTCAGTATTTTGGTGCCTAGGGCCGGACTCGAACCGGCACGTTGTCGCCAACGGTGGATTTTGAATCCACTGCGTCTACCAATTTCGCCACCCAGGCATTGAGAGGACTTTTTTTATCTGTCTCTAGTGTAGCTACAGACCTTTACAAAACTTTACAAGCTTTTTTACGAGCTCTTATTTCTTTAACTCTAAACTATTCAAAGAGTTAAGTCTACCTTTTGCGAAGACGCGTTGCATTTTGAATCCGCTGCGTCTACCGATTTCGCCACCCAGGCACTGAGGGATATTTTGAGGTAAACGCCTGCATTATACGACGCGAACTGCGTTGCGCAAGCGAATTTATCCCTCTGCATTTTAGTTGCGCAAAAATACAGCAGCAGTAACACACTACGCCGACTATATGCCAAAGTTGTCTCGGCAAGTATCAGACGAGCTCTGAGTTGCTGAGGCCTAATTCATCGAATGTAAGCCGATTAAATTGCCTTCAGAGTCGTGTACAACAGCGCAAAAACCATATTGGCCAATCGACATTTTGGGCTGGTGTATACTGCCACCATTAGCTGCAGCACGCTCGGCCAGCACTGCGCAATCATCACAGCCAAAATATACAAGTGTGCCGCCACGGCCCGCGGTATAACCGCTGGTCTTAATCAGGCTGCCACCCGCACCGTAGTAGCTCATGCCATTTTCTTTATCCATCGGGAAAAACCACATCTCCATTTCCAACCCTGGCGCAGGCGCTGGCATAGCTTCCAGCGTGATATTAAACAGCATCTGATAAAATGCTCTGGCTCGCTCCATATCATCTACGTAAATTTCAAAATGCACTACCGGGTTAAATTTCATCCTATCTCTCCTGCGTCTGGCGTTGTGCCGTGCGTTTTGCCGTGTTAGCTAGCTAACCAACATGGCGCTGAAAACAACAGTGACTGATTCGCATTGGTTAATCGGATGAGAAAGACATAATTCGACAAGCTGCAGCAATAATTTTTACTCAAACCCCGGCGTACCATTGCGGATGAGACCACGCAACTAAATGTTGAGCTGAATGAAGTGCACACACAGCTGCTTCGAAATAAAACAGCCACATGCTACACTTGCGCCGATTTTACTAGCGGATATGACTATGTTTGCCGATGCACCCCGCGCAGGGTTAATTCGCCGTTTAGCGGCAATGATGTATGACTGGCTGATTCTGGCTGCACTTTGGATGGCGGCGATGGCACTGGCATTGGCACTGGTTGCATTGCTAAATGCGGTGGGCCTGATTTCGCTGGCCAGCTATACCGACCATGCAGATTTTATTACCCGGCATAAAATATGGTTTCAGCTGTACTCTGTTGTCTGGTTTTGCTGGTTCTATCTTTATTTCTGGTGCCGTGGCGGCCAGACACTGGGTATGCGGGCCTGGCGTTTACTGTTGGTGCAACAAAATGGTCAGGCTGTAACCTTACGCCAGGCCATATTACGCGCCATTACAGCACTGTTTGGTATTGGTAATTTGTGGCTATGGTTACGCTTCGGTAAAGGCCTGGCGCTGCAGGATCAGCTAAGTAACACTCAGGTAGTTGTACTGACCAAAGAACAAAGCAAATTGATCAACCTGCATAAAACAGCCCGCTAAGCTTCCTGCTGACGTCGGTTTACCCACACCAACACGCCGAGAACCCAATCCCTGGCGGCTCCTCTCAGCCCATCCAGGGCTGAGACGGTTGGCTTAGGGCATACCGATTCTGCTTGAATGATCAGCATTAGGCTGCCTCAGGCTTTTTTCCGCATAAAATACAGCGACAAGGCAATAAACAGTACACTCGGCAGTACTGCGCCCAATAAAGGTGGCAGCTGATACACCAGCGCGACCGGGCCAAATACCTCATTACTCATGTGAAAAGCAAAACCGGTTAAGATACCCATTAGCACCCGGGCAGCCATTGTTACGCTGCGTAGCGGGCCAAAGATAAATGATAACGCCATCAGCAACATGGCAATTATCGTCAGCGGTTGCAGTGTTTTGCGCCACAAGGCCAGCTCGTAACGGCGTGAGTCCTGCGAGTTCTGCCTCAGGTAGTCGACATAGTCATTCAGGCCACTTAGCGACAGCATTTCCGGTTTGATGGTTACTACGCCGAGTTTGTCTGGTGTGAGTGACGAACGCCAACGCTGCTCGGGCAGAGTTTGCCTGACAATACGCTCGGCACTGAAGTCGAGTTGGGTGACATCTTTTAACTGCCAGGCATCACGGTTATATACTGCCTTCCCGGCACTGACGATCGACAGCAACTGCAATTGCTCGTCAAACTGATACACCACCACCTGTTCCAGGTTACCAAAATCATCGACCTTACGGATGTTGACAAAGTTATCGCCATCTTTTGCCCAAACACCTTGCTGTGCTGCGAACAGGCTACCATCAGATATCGCCTTGGTCCTAAGCTCCCTCGCTGCCCTATCGGTTACCGGAGCGCCCCACTCGGCAACAGCCATTACCAGCAACATCATCAGCACTGAGGTTTTCATTACCGAGCTGATAATGTTCACACGTGATAAACCAGCAGCCTGCATTACCACCAGCTCACTGCTGCTGGCCAGCATGCCAAGGCCAATCAGTGCGCCTATTAATGCTGCCATCGGGAAAAAGGTCACCAGATCGCCAGGTACACTGTATAAAGTGAATAGCGCGGCATGCACCATATCGTAGTAACCACGGCCAACCGAGCGCATCTGATCAATAAACTTGAACATAGCCGAGATAGCCAGCAACACGCTTAGCGTCAGCATTGAGGTAGTTAGAATGGTGCGGCCGATATAAACATCAAGAATTTTCAGCATATTAACTTCTTCCTGCCAGCCAGGCCTGGAACCGCTGCGCCGCTGAACGATTGCGCAAAATCAATACTGCGCCAAGAGCCAGCGCACAGGCATGCAGCCACCACATCCCAAGCGGTGCGGGTATTTTGCCATCCTCCAGTGCAGAGCGGGCAATAATAAGCAGTGAGTAATAACCCAAATACAGCAACAATGCTGGTAACAAACGGCCAAACTTGCCCTGACGCGGATTAACCCTGCTGAGCGGCACAGCAATAAGTGTCAGCAGCGGAATAGACAGTGGAATAGCAATACGCCAGTGCCATTCTGCCAATGCTTCATTGGAATCCATCTCTAACAGCTCAGTTGTTGCAACACTGCCTAACTTGCGCCGGCGCTGCTCTACTTCCTGCTCGCGGATCTGTAGCTGATAACTTTCAAATTCAGTGATTTCAAAAGCAGCAGAGTCAACGTCGCCAGCGTAGCGTCTTCCCTGCGCCAGTTGCAACGTCTGTCCACCGCGGGCGTCTTCTTTTACCGTACCTTTCAAAGCATAAACAATAGCCTGGCCGCCTTGATCATCACGGGCGCTATTTTGCGCCACAAATACCCGTGACAATTCGCCGCTGTCACTGCCACGACCAACGTCATGTACAAAGATGACTGCTTTTTCGTTTGATGTATGCTGAAACCGCCCGGGAACTACTGACAGTAAGCCGGCATTGGCATCGGCTTTCTCCAGAATGCGATACTCTTGCTCAGTCGCCCACGGGCTCAGATACAAGGTAATGCTACCGGCAACAAAGGCCATCAGGATTGACAATATTAACGTCAGCCGCGTGACATACCATTCACTGACGCCGGTGGCATGCAGCACCGTCATCTCACTGTCAGCATAAACACGGCCATACGCAATCAAAATACCGACAAAGGCACTGAGCGGCAGGATAATTACAGCCAGTTGCGGCAATTTAAGCGCAACTATGCTGATAACCAGTTGCCCGGGCACTTCACCTTCTGAAGCGTCAGCCAGAATTTTGACAAAGCGCTGGCTTATAATAATGGTCATCAGAATGATAAATACCGCCAGCTGAGATTTAAAAACCTCACCTAACAGGTAACGAAAAATAATCAAAACGCCCCCTAAAAACCTGCCTTTTTGCTGGAACCCTGGCGATTTTTCAGTAAACTTGATATTTATAGCAATTATTATCGACCAAACAGCACAGAAAACCGAGCTTTTTTATAAATTCACGGTAGAATTTGGCCATAAATGTGCCGGTCATGTTAGCACAGTCTATTAGAATCAGGAGTTAGTATGGAGTTCAGCGTAAAAAGCGGAAGTCCGGAAAAACAACGTAGCGCTTGCATCGTTGTCGGTGTATACGAGCCACGTCGTCTTTCTGCCGTAGCAGAGCAACTGGATAAAATCAGTGAAGGTTATATCAGTAATCTGCTACGCCGTGGTGATCTGGAGGGTAAGCCGGGCCAGATGTTGTTGTTGCACCATGTACCTAACGTACTGAGCGAACGTGTATTATTAGTTGGCTGTGGTAAAGAGCGTGAGCTGGATGAGCGTCAGTACCGGCAGATCATCGCCAAAACCATAAGCACACTGAACGAAACCGGCTCGATGGAAGCCGTATGCTTTTTATCTGAATTACACGTAAAAGGCCGCGATACCTACTGGAAAGTGCGCCACGCGGTAGAAACCACGCAGGACTGCCTGTACGTGTTTGACCGCTTAAAAAGCAAAAAAGATGAAACCCGCCGCCCACTGCGTAAAATCGTATTCAATGTGCCGACACGGCGCGACCTGACGATTGGCGAAAAAGCAGTAGAGCACGGCCTGGCTATTGCCGCAGGAATCAAGCAGTGCAAAGACGTAGGCAACATGCCGCCGAATATCTGCACGCCACAGTATCTGGCCGACCAGGCGCAGTTGCTGGCTGAAAGCTCAGCCAAAATCAGTGTCGATGTATTAGGCCCGGAAGAACTCGCCTCTCATGGCATGAACTCTTATCTGGCGGTTGGCCGTGGTTCTGTCAATGGCCCGCGTATGGCAGTGATTAAATATAACGGTGCAGATAATGACAGTGCCCCTGTGGTACTGGTAGGTAAAGGCTTAACCTTCGACTCAGGCGGTATAAGCCTAAAACCGGGCGAAGGCATGGATGAAATGAAATACGACATGTGTGGCGCCGCCTCTGTGCTGGGTACCATGCATGCCGTGGTGCATTTAAGCCTGCCTATCAACGTGGTAGCCGTACTGGCCGCAGCAGAGAACATGCCGGATGCCAATGCCTACCGGCCAGGTGATATATTAACCACTATGTCTGGCCAGACGGTTGAAGTGTTAAATACCGACGCCGAAGGCCGCCTGGTACTGTGCGATGCGTTAACCTATGTGGAGCGCTTCGACCCTGAGCTGGTCATAGACGTTGCAACCTTAACCGGTGCCTGCGTTATTGCACTGGGTAAACATGCAACCGGGTTAATGAGCAACCATAACCCACTGGCGCATGAGATTTTAAATGCGTCAGAGCAAAGTGGTGACCGAGCATGGCGCTTACCGCTGTGGGATGATTATCAGGAGCAGCTGGAAAGCCCGTTTGCTGATTTCAGTAACCTGGGTGGCCGTGCTGCCGGCACTATTACCGCCGCCTGTTTTCTGTCGCGTTTTACCCGCAAGTATAACTGGGCACACCTTGATATCGCCGGTACAGCCTGGCGCAGTGGTGGCAAGGACAAAGGCGCTACCGGCCGGCCGGTGCCAATGCTGACACAGTTTTTAATTAACCGGGTTGGGCAGCAACAGGACAACTGATGCAGGTTAACTTTTATCTGTTAGACGAAACAGCCCCACAAAATGAGCTGAGCACTGTGCCAGCTCATTTTGCTTTAGCATGTCAGCTATGTGCCGACTTGTACCGCGCCAAACAACGGGTTTTCGTTTATACTGCCGACCAGCAACAGGCAGAAGCCTTTGACGAGTTATTGTGGCAATTTGACGCAGAACGCTTTGTGCCACACAACTTAAGCGGTGAAGGCCCAAGATACGGCGCGCCGGTTGAAATAAGCTGGCAAGCCCCGCGGCAAAACAGGCCGGTACTGGTGAACCTTGCCGACACCGTGCCGGCGTTTGCCAACCGTTTTAACCAAATCATTGAATTTGTTCCTGCAGATGCGCAGCTAAAAGCGCAGGCTCGGGAACGTTTTAAGCACTATCGCCAGTTAGGTGTTACGCCGCAAACAGTAAACGCCAACTGAGTTACAGGTAAAATCATGGAAAAGACGTTTAATCCCAGTGAAATAGAACAGGCCATGTATAACGCATGGGAAGCTAAAGGCTACTTTAAACCAAGTGGCGACGAAAGCCTTGGCAACTACTGCATTATGATCCCGCCGCCGAACGTGACCGGCAGCCTGCATATGGGCCACGCGTTCCAGCAAACTATTATGGACGCCCTAACACGCTATCAGCGCATGCAGGGTAAAAACACGCTGTGGCAAGTGGGTACCGACCACGCCGGTATCGCCACCCAAATGGTGGTTGAACGTAAACTGGCAGCCGAAGGCTTACCTGGCCGGCATCAACTGGGCCGAGATGCCTTCATTGAAAAAGTCTGGCAGTGGAAAAGCGAATCAGGCGGCACTATCACCTCGCAAATGCGTCGTTTAGGTAACTCGGTCGATTGGGAGCGCGAGCGCTTTACCATGGACGAAGGTTTGTCTAATGCGGTGCAGGAAGTCTTCGTACGACTGTATGAAGATGACTTGATTTACCGTGGTAAACGCCTGGTGAACTGGGATCCGAAGCTGCATACCGCGATTTCAGACCTAGAAGTTGAGAATAAAGAACAAAAGGGCCACATGTGGCACCTGCGTTATCCACTGGCCGATGGCGCAACCACGGCAGATGGCAAAACCTATCTGGTAGTCGCTACTACCCGGCCGGAAACCATGCTGGGTGATACCGGCGTTGCTGTTAACCCGGAAGATGACCGCTACAAAGCGCTGATTGGTAAAGAGATCATTCTGCCATTGGTTAACCGTCGTATTCCGGTAGTGGCGGACGAGCACGCCGATATGGAAAAAGGCACCGGCTGCGTCAAAATTACCCCGGCGCACGATTTTAACGACTACGAAGTAGGTAAACGTAGCCAGTTGCCAATGATCAACATCATGACACCTGATGCCACCATCCGCGCTGAAGGTGAATGTTTCCACCCGAACGGTGAAGCCAACCCGGCGGTCAGCGCGCCTATCCCGGCGGAATATCAGGGGCTGGACCGTTACGCTGCGCGTAAAGCTATCGTCGCCGCGTTCGACGCCGCCGGTCTGCTGGAAAAAGTAGAAGATCACAACAATACCCTGCCATACGGCGACCGCAGTGGCGTGGTGATAGAGCCGCTGCTGACCGATCAGTGGTATGTGCGTGTTGCGCCACTGGCGAAGACCGCTACCGAAGCGGTAGAAAACGGCCAGATCGAATTTGTGCCTAAGCAATACGAGAACATGTATTACAGCTGGATGCGCGACATTCAGGACTGGTGTATATCGCGTCAGCTCTGGTGGGGACACCGTATTCCGGCTTGGTACGATGAAAACGGTAAAGTTTACGTTGGCCGCACCGAAGCCGAAGTGCGCAGCAAGCATCAGCTGGCAGACAGCGTGAAGCTTTCACAAGATAACGACGTGCTGGACACCTGGTTCAGCTCTGCGCTGTGGACTTTCTCTACGCTGGGCTGGCCGGAAGATACCGATGCACTGCGCACCTTCCACCCGACTGATGTGCTGGTAACCGGCTTTGACATTATTTTCTTCTGGGTTGCCCGGATGATCATGATGACAATGCACTTTATTAAAGATAAAGACGGCAAACCGCAGGTTCCGTTTAAAACCGTGTATGTTACCGGCCTTATCCGCGATGAAAACGGCGATAAAATGTCAAAATCCAAGGGTAATGTTATCGACCCGCTGGATATGATTGACGGTATCAGCCTGCCGGATCTGCTGGCTAAACGCACCAGTAACCTGATGCAGCCACAACTGGCAGAGAAAATCGGCAAAGCCACTGAAAAGCAGTTCCCGGAAGGTATTACTGCTAGCGGCACCGATGCCCTGCGCTTTACGCTGGCGGCACTAGCGTCAACCGGTCGCGATATCAACTGGGACATGAAGCGCTTAGAAGGCTACCGTAACTTCTGCAACAAGCTGTGGAATGCCAGCCGCTATGTATTGATGAATACTGAAGCGCAGGATTGTGGCTTTAATGGCGGTGATATGCAGTTATCGCTGGCCGATAAGTGGATTTTGGCGCAGTACCAGGGCACGGTGAAGCAAGTGCGGCAGTATATCGATACCTACCGTTTTGATATGGCAGCTAATGCGCTGTACGAATTTACCTGGAACCAGTTCTGTGACTGGTATCTGGAGCTGACTAAGCCGGTACTGTTCAAGGGCAATGACGCGCAGCAACGTGCTACACGACATACGCTGGTAACGGTACTGGAAAGCTTACTGCGCCTGATGCACCCGATAATGCCATTTATTACCGAAACCATCTGGCAATCGGTTAAGCCACTGGCAAACATTACTGCAGACAGCATTATGCTGCAGCCATACCCGGAAGTGGACGGCAGTCTTATCGATGAGACCGCCACCGCCGATCTGGAATGGTTAAAGGCAGTGATCACCGCTATCCGCAACGTGCGTGGTGAAATGAACATTGCACCAAGTAAGCCGCTGATCATTTTACTGCGTAACGTTAGCAGTGAAGAGCAGCGCCGCTTAAGCGAAAACCAGAACTTCCTGATGAACCTGGCTAAGCTGGAAAACATCACAGTACTGGCGGCAGGTGAGCAAGCGCCAGCCTGTGCAGCCCAGTTAATCGGTAGCATGGACTTGCTGATCCCGATGGCAGGGTTAATCGACAAAGATGCCGAGCTTAGCCGTATAGCCAAGCAGCTTGAGAAAACCCAGCAGGAACTGTCACGCGTAGCCGGTAAACTAGCTAACGAAGGCTTTGTTGCCAAAGCCCCGGAAGCGGTGCTGGAGAAAGAGCGCGCCAAGCAAGCTGAGCTGGAGCAAGCTGTAGCCAAACTGCAAGCACAGCAAGCTGAAATAGCCGCACTGTAAGCGTTTTGAACAGCTAAAAAGCCGGGTCTGAGTACCCGGCTTTTTATAACTTTAGTTATGCCGCAACGCTTTAGCCTGCAAGGGCTGGCGCAAAGATTCCATTTGTAGAAAATAATATTTTTGCTATGATTGCGCGGTATTTCGGCAACTGGCTGATAATACGCTTGCACTGCGTATTTATGCAGTAAAGTCTGGTGTTTAGCGCCTCATTTTTAAGCGCAGCACGGCTGATACCGCAAGGAACCGCTCCGTTGACTCGGGTTATCTGCTGCAACGGTTCACTTAACTTTTATCCGGCCTGCCGGAATAACTTTGAGAATAATAAATGATGTCAGCAGATACCCTGGTCGAGAGTCTCGCCGAACCTGTTGCGACCGCGGCCGAAGCGGCCGCAGCTGCGCCAAGTGCGCTAAGTTTAATCCCGCCTATTGTTGTACTTGTCATTGCTATCTGGTTGAAGCGGCCCATTCTGGCGCTGGTCATGGGCGCCATCGTTGGTTTATTGCTGTTATCACCGGTAGGGGCGTTAGATAATTTCGCCGAAACCTCACTGCGCGTGATGCAGGATGAAACGATTGGCTGGTTAATTCTGGTCTGCGGTGGTTTTGGTTCGCTGATCGCCTTGCTGGTGCATACCGGTGGTGCTTTTGCGTTTGGCCGGGCGGCACAAAATATTGCTAAGGGGCGAAAATCATCACTGTTAATGACCTGCTTTCTTGGCATCGTCATTTTCGTCGATGACTACTTAAATGCGCTGACTGTTGGCGAAACCATGAAGCGTATTACCGACAAATACAAAGTGTCGCGTGAGATGCTGGCCTATGTCGTCGACTCTACTGCCGCGCCCATTTGCGTGCTTATTCCTATTTCAACCTGGGCGGTATTTTTTGGCGGCTTACTGGTCGCGAACGATGTAGCACCAGCCGGTGATGCCAGCGGTATTGCTACTTACATCTCTGCCATCCCTTATATGCTCTATGCGTGGTTGGCGATGGTAATGGTAATTCTGGTGATTTTAGGTGTAGTGCCACTGTTTGGCCCAATGAAAAAAGCCGAGCTGGCTGCACAACAAGCCACTGTGGCTGCAACCGATGCACCAAACTCTGCCACTACCGCACAGGATACGCATTCTGCAGATGATTTTGCCGTACAGTCTTTTGAAGAAGAGTTTGATCAAGCCGACAAGCAAACCGGTAAACTGCACAACTTTTTGCTGCCCATGATTATGCTGGTCGGTTTTACCGTCTGGTTTGAAATTGACGTATGGAAAGGCCTGCTGGTGACTTTCCTGCTGACGCTGCCACTGTATTTACTGCAGCGCTTAATGACAGTGTCGGAAATGATGGATCAGATGATCCACGGCTTTAAAACCATGCTGCCGGCGATTTGTACCGTTATTGCTGCCTTTGTGTTTAAAGATGTCTGTGACCAGCTTGGCTTACCGCAATACATCATAGAGAATCTGGCGCCTTATATGAGCGCCCAGCTGTTACCGGCACTGGTGTTTTTATCGATGGCAATACTGGCGTTTGCTACCGGCTCATCCTGGGGCATTTTCGCTGTATCTATTCCTATCGTGATGCCACTGGCGTTTGCGGTTGAAGCCGATATTCCACTGGTAATAGGCGCACTATTGTCAGCCAGCTCTTTTGGTAGCCAGGCCTGTTTCTATAGCGACTCTACAGTTTTGGCTGCGCAGGGCTCGGGCTGTAACCTGATGAGCCATGCGTTAACGCAGTTTCCGTATGCGTTTTTAGCGGCTGTACTGGCGTTCTTCGGCTTCCTGGCGCTGGCATAACACGCCCCCAACCGTTACTGATAAAGGCGCTGACAACAGCGCCTTTATTTTTTATCAGGCTATTTTCGGTACTGAACCCGTTTTTTGTCCCTGACAAAGCCAGCAGACACTGTTACCTTATATAACAACAATCTATCTTCTGTTTACCGGAGTGCTTATGCTACCTCTGCTGGCTAAAGTTCTTAAAGTGCTGAATTCCGAGGCCTCGCCCTGGCAAATAGGCTGGGCCATTGCACTGGGGTTATTTGTCGGTATTCTGCCATTTGGACTATTAACCCTGCTAATTGTGTTGCTGGTGTGTTTACTCACCATCAACCTGACCACCTTTATCCTGGTATGGGGCCTGACAGAGGGTCTGATGCTGTTATTTGCTTATCCACTGGAACAGCTGACCTGGCAATACGCGCAAAACGATACCCTGCTGACATGGCTTGCCGAAACTGAGACGCTGCAACTGCTGCATTTGCACCATACTCTGACACTGGGTGCCTTTGTGCTGGGTGCCCTGCTGCTGGTGCCTGTAGCCTGGCTCAGTAAAGTGCTGGTTCAGCAATACCGTTACCGGATAATGACCAATGTTGAGAAATGGAAACTGACGCAGATGCTCAAAGCCAGCAAGCTGTTTGCATTGTATGAAAAGCTGAATTAAGGAGCCGGGCATGATACGTAAATCTGGTTGGTTAGTTTTTATTACCTTCTTCACGGCGCTGCTGGCGCTGGTATATTTACTGGCTGGCCCTGCCATAAGACTGGGTATGGTTTACAGCCTGGAGAAAGCCGTCGGTGCCGAGGTCAATATCAACAGTGTTTCACTTAAGCTGGCGCCGCTGGCATTACAGGTTGAAGGTCTGCAAATTACCGACGCGGCGAATCCAAGCCACAATAGCTTCAGCTTTAACCAGGCCACAGCTGCCCTGGAACTGTGGCCGGCACTGCTTGGCTATTATGTTGTTAATGAACTGACCGTCGATGGGCTACAATACGGCGCGCAGCGCCGCCAGCCCGGCGAGGTGTACCGTACCCCGGGTGCAGATGGCGAAAAAATCGATATCGCTGACGTACTGCAGGTCGATTTACCCAACGCGGACGAACTGATAGCCCGTGCTAACCTGCAAACGCCTGAGAAAGCCGAAGCACTTAAACAACTCGCGCTGTCAGAACAACAACAGCTGAAAGGATTGAAAGATAAGCTGCCCGGCAAAGATACCCTGGAGCAATATCAAGCAGATATTAAAGCGCTGACAGACAGCAAAATAACTAATGCCGCCGATTTGGCCGCCAAAGCGCAGCAACTGCAACAGTTAAAAGATAAACTAAACGCCGAAAAACAGCGCGTACTTGAAGCAAAACAGCAGCTAACGCAAAGCAAAGACAGCCTGCAACAAGCAGTAGCAGAACTAAAAGCGGCCAGCGAAGCCGATTATGCCAAAGTGCAGCAGCTAGCTAATCTCAGTGACGGCGGCCTGGCCGGCATCAGTCAGATTCTGCTCGGTGATGTCTGGGGGCAACGTATTGCACAGTTACAAAGCCTGTACCTGCTGGCAAAGCCTTATTTGCCTGACGAGCTACCACAGCAAAGCACCGAACCAGGCGAACCGGACGTCGTGCTGCCCAACCGCATCCTGCCGTTACCCAGCCAGCCGTACCCTGATTTTTGGATAAAGCAGGCCAGAGTAAACTGGTTAATCGGTGGCGGTGAAGCCACCATTGCGATGCAGGATATCACCGCCCAGCACGCGCTGATAAACAGCGCGACAAAATTCTCGCTGGATGTAAAACAACTGCCGCAATTAGCCGCCTTTAACCTGCAGGGCGACTTTGCTATTTTGCAGCAAATGGTGACAAACCTGAGCTGGCAACTTGAAGGACTGAACTTGCAGCCACTGACGCTGGGTAAAGACGACACGGCGCTAAGCATAACCGACGGCCTGATAAGCTCAAGCGGCAAGCTTAACCTGACAGATAACCAGATATCACAGCAAGCCAGTGTCTTGTTGAAGGCAGCTAACTTTAGCAGCAGCGGTAATAAGTACCTGCAGCAGCTGGCAACTTTATTGGATAACCAAGCGCAGATCCCCCTGAATATTGCTGCCACTGGCCTGGTCAGCGCGCCTGAAGTCAGCATCCGATCGTCACTGGACAAAGTCATTGGCGATGCATTGCTTGGCGAAGCCAAGCAAAAGGTGGCGCAGTACCAGAACGAACTTAAAGCGAAACTGGATGCACAGTTGCAGCAAGGCTTAGCCGGGCAACAGGACTGGGCATCACTGCTGACAGAGCAGGATAGCGATATCAGCAATATCAGTGACAGTATTGAAAATATGCTCAATGCCAAACTGGCTGATGTGAAGGATCAGGCTAAAGATAAACTGAAAGACAAATTACTGGATAAGCTGGGTAAGAAAGACAACCAACCCTAAGGCTGTAACAGGGTGTTACAGCCTGTAAGCCTTTATTAATGCGCCCCCGCCGGGCGCATAATTTCCCCCGTCTGCCCCATCACTCTCGCTTTTATGCCGCCAGCGGATAGATTTCAAGCCACATAAGTATACGGAATTACTCAGCATGAACCTCAGCCGTGCGGCGCTTAAAAATCCGGCCAGCGTTATTGTTACTGCTATTCTGATTTTGTTGTTTGGCGTAATCAGCCTGCTTAAACTTCCTATCCAGATCACGCCGGATATAGAACAACCGCAAATTTCTGTTTTTACCGGCTGGCGTTCAGCCGCGCCGCAGGAGGTGGAAGCGGTCATTATTGAGCCTATTGAAAACGCGATAAAAAATACCCGCGGTGTAACGAAAGTTGAAACCAATATTCAACGTGGCTTTGGCTCTATCACCCT
The DNA here is from genome assembly GCF_020531985.1 of Rheinheimera aquimaris. Classification (GTDB taxonomy): domain Bacteria; phylum Pseudomonadota; class Gammaproteobacteria; order Enterobacterales; family Alteromonadaceae; genus Alishewanella; species Alishewanella aquimaris. The sequence goes on from NZ_JAJAVQ010000005.1 coordinate 13,748, forward strand.
GACGTTCGACATTGGTGCAGACATGCAACAGGCCACGCTGGATGTGATCAACAACCTGAATCAGGCGCCGCCTTTGCCACTGGATGCAATTGAACCAACCGTTGTTGCCGGTGGCGGACAAAATACGCCTAACGCTGCCTCTATTCTGATCCGCCCGCTACCGGGCAACAACGTCAAAGACGTTGCCAGCTATCAGCAGCTGATTGAAGATGTGGTGTATCCAAGGTTAAGCCGGATCCAGGGTGTCGGCCAGGTTAACCTGAACAGCCAGCGTCCGCGAGAGCTGCGTATTACTTTTGATGCACAGCGCGCTGCAGCGCTGGGTTTAAGTATTAACAACATTGCCTCACAGCTTCGTGCCGCCACCGATGCGTCGGGCGGTTTTGCCGATGTTGGCCGCCGCCAGTACACAGTGCGCTTTGCCGGCCAGTTTAACCCACAATCTTTGCTGGACATGATTCTGGCCTACAGCGGAGAGCGGCCAATTTACTTGCGCGATGTTGCAACAGCTGAGCTGGGCTTTAGTGACCGTACCGGTTTTACGCTACGTAACGGTGCTCAGGCGTATTACATTACTGTTGCACGTAATAATGATGCCAATACCGTAGCGCTGCTCGACGACATCAATATTGCTATCCGCGAACTGAATGCCGGGCCTCTACTTGAAGCCGGCTTGATGATGGATCTTAGCTTTGATGCCTCAGTGCATATCCGCAACGCACTGGCACTGGTGAAAAGCAATCTGGGGCTTGGTGTAGTGTTAGCGCTGGCGCTGTTGTGGCTGTTTATGCGCGGTTGGCGCGCTACGGCTATTATTGCGCTTAGCATTCCCCTGTCACTGGCGATTGCTTTGCTGGCATTGCAGCTGCTGGGGCGCAGCCTGAACGTTATTTCACTGGCAGGGTTGGCGTTTGCGGTTGGGCTGGTACTGGACGCGGCTATTATCGTGCAGGAAAACATCTTACGCTTAAAAAGCGAAGGCCTGGATGACAAAAAAGCCGCGCTGCGCGGTGCAGCACAGGTAAGCGGTGCTTTGCTGGCTTCCACGGCAACAACAGTAGCGATATTCTTACCAATACTGTTTATGGCCGGCATCGAAGGCCAGCTGTTTTCTGATCTGGCACTGACATTGTCGGTCGCGGTGTGCAGCAGTTTTATCGCCGCCATTACCGTGATCCCGCTTGCCAGCCGCTACTGGTTGCCGGCCACGCAACAAACCGACCCTTTTGCCGCCTACTGGCAACGCTTAAGCCAGCTGATTATGCGTCTGACCGACAGTGCCAGCAAACGCCTGAGCTGGGTCGCCGGTCTGCTGGCAGGGTCGGTACTAATAACGCTCGTGCTGCTGCCACGTACAGATTTTATGCCGCGCGCCCCTATCGATGGTTTCTTTTTTAACTTCAGCCTGCCGCCGGGTGGCAACATTGAATTTCTCGAACAAGAGCTGGCTAACCGCGTGGTTGAGCGGCTGGAACCTTATTACAGCGGCGGCAAAACACCGGCTATTAAAAGTTATAATTTTTACTCTTATGGCCCTAACGCCAGTGGCGGCTTTATTTATGCAGCAGACCCAACACAGGTAGAAGCGCTGATGGATCTGGTGCGTAATGAAGTGTTTGCCGGCATACCGGACACTCAGGTATTTCTGTTTCGTGGTTCAATGATCAATGTATCCGGTGGCGGCGATGGCCGCAGTATCGAGCTGAACCTGCAAGGCCCTGAGCTTAGTGAACTGATGCAAGTGGCCCGTATTGGCGTCAGCAAAGTGCAGGAACATTTGGCTGGCGGCAGTGCGCAGCCGGTGCCGGCACTGGATATGGCTGAGCCCGAACTGCAACTGCTGCCTAACGACAGAGCTATCAGTCAGGCCGGACTGAACCGGGCAGACGTGGCCAATTATGTCCGGGCTTTTACCAGCGGGCTTTTCGTGTCTGAGTATTTTGATGGCAACGACAGAATGAACGTTATCCTGCGTGCCGAACCCTGGCAAACACCAGAGCAGCTGGCAGCTATGCCATTGGTCACACCCCGCGCCGGTAATCAGACACTGGGCGATATGGCGTATGTTCGGCAGACCGTCGGGCCATCGCAGCTGCGCCGGATTGGTGGCAAACGGACAATAAGTTTAATCGTGCGCCCGCCGGAGGGGATGTCGCTGGATGAAAGTATGGATATCCTGCAACAGCATGTGTTGCCTCCGATGCAACAGGCACTACCAGAAGGCGCCAGCCTGCTGCTCAGCGGTAACGCCAGCCAGATGAACTCAGCAATAGACGAAATGCTGCTGAATTTCACCTTGGCCTTACTTATTTTGTTGCTGCTGATGACAGCCTTGTTCCGCTCATTACGTGATGCTTTGCTGGTGTTGCTGGTAATGCCGCTGGCCATCGCCGGCGGCGTTGCCGCCCTGGCACTGGTGAATCTGTTTACACCACAATCGCTCGATTTGCTGACGATGATAGGCTTTATTATTTTGCTGGGATTGGTGGTTAATAATGCCATTCTGCTGGTGGATCAAACCCGCAGCGGTGAGCGTGAAGGCCTGCCACGACAGCAAGCGGTGCAACAGGCAATACTGCTGCGCGCCCGCCCTGTTTACATGAGTACACTGACCAGCTTGTTTGGCATGCTGCCGTTGATGCTGATCCCCGGTGTCGGCGCTGAAATTTACCGCGGCCTGGCGACAGTGATTGTTGGCGGCATGGCTGTCAGCGCCCTGTTTACTCTGATCCTGTTACCTGCCGTGTTGCAAATGCAGCGCCCGGTTTCAATGCGTATACGCAGTACAACTGTCACTGCTCAAGGAAATTCCCATGTATAAATCGATATTGCTCATCAGTTGTTTATGCAGCTCACTGGCGTTGGCGCAAACAGCACCGGCGACATCCGTACAGCTGACTGAAAGCCGCTTATCATACGAAGTACCGACGATGGATATTGCCGGTACCATCTACAGCCTGAACAACACTGAGCTGACCGCCGGCATAGACGGCCGCCTGAGTTGGGTAGCCGAAGCGGGCACCACAGTACAACGCGGCGACCTGCTGGCGCAGCTGGATCCACTCCCGCTGCAATTGCAAAAAGCTGAACTGACCGCCCAGCACCACCGCGCCATGTTGCAAGCAGACTATTTCAGTCGTGAATACAAAAGGCTGCAGGATTTGCAGCAAAGCCAGAGTGTCTCACTGTTGCAGCTGGATAAAGCCCGCTCTGATTATCAGCTGGCACAAGCCGATGCCGACATTATTGCCGCCCGTGTTGCACAGTTGGACGATCAGTTAAACCGCACCGAAGTGCGGGCACCTTTTGCCGGTGTGGTGGCAGAACGGTTACGCGAGGCCGGTGGTGATGTGCTGCGTAACACGGCGCTGATCCGCTTGCAGGATATTTATCAGCTGGAGGTGCGCGCCTATATACCGCTGCAGTACCTGCGTTTTGTCCGTCTTGGCGACAGCTTAAATATCAGCAATCAGCAACATCAGGGCAGCGCCGCAGTAACAGCCCTTATCCCGGCAGCAGATGCGCAAAGCCAGCGCGCAGAGCTTAGATTAAAACTGGGTAAAGCCTCTTCTGCCTGGCTGGCCGGCGAGCTGGTCAGTGTTAAAGTTGCCACCCGTGACGCTAAGGCTGCAGTAACTGTACACCGTGATGCCCTGCTGCTGCGCAGCGATGGCACCTATGTGGTGACAGTGGATGATGACAATGTCGCGCACCGTAAAGCGGTAAAAGTCAGTGACGGCAACGGCGATTGGGTCACGGTAGATGAAGGCTTACAAGCCGGTGAGAAAGTGGTCACCCGCGGCGCCGAGCGGTTACGGGATGGCCAGACCGTATCGCAAAGCTAAGTGCTGAAACACGCCACCCAATCAACAAAGAAAAAAGCCGCTTTGCAGCGGCTTTTCAGCAGAACTTACTCTTCGTCATCATATTCAACGTCATCGTCACCTTCGAAGTAGGTGCCCCAGCCGTCGTATTCTACTTTATGTTTATGTGCCAGCTCTTCAAGCTTAATCGCATCGGCAACAATACTGTCAGCATCCAGTGATTGCTCACGTATCGCATCGAATACCCAGGCGTTGCCGCCATCTTCAAACTCAACTTCTTCGGCATCGGTCACTTCATAGCCAAGCTTAAACAGCTCGACAGCCAGTTTTTCCAGCTTGGCAAAGTCTTTGTCGTAGAAATGGTGTTCGATGGTGTAAAGCGCATCCGGATCGCTACCGTCTTCCAGTAATGCACCTATGGTGTCTTCAGTAAATTCCTGCCAGTTTTCCATAAAATTACTCTTTCGCTGCAATAGTGCTGGCAGTGTAGTCGTTGCCCAGTTCGCTATCAAGTAAAGCAATCTGCTGCTGCATCTGCTGGTGCATACTTTGCGCAAATTCACGGATATTCATCTGCTCGCGCTCAGGTAAGGCTACCGGCGCCATCAGCTGAATTATTACTTTGCCATTATTCCAGCGGTTCAGTTTAAACTGGCCGTGGGTGCTACTCATACAGACCGGCACTAACGGCACAGCAGCTTCCAGCGCGATATGGAAAGCACCCATTTTAAACGGCAGTAAACCGCGGCCATAACTGCGTGTGCCTTCAGGAAACATCCACACCGATAACCGGTCACGGTTAATCCGTTCAGCCGCGGCCAGCATAGTGTTCAGTGCTTTGGATTTGTTGTTGCGGTCGATCAGAATATTACCGCTAAGCCAGTACAGCTGACCAAAAAACGGAATAAACTTCAGGCTTTTTTTGCCAATGGTAACTGTGCGTGGCTGCACACCATTACTGATGGTAAATAAATCCAAGTTATTCTGGTGGTTAGCAATATAAACATAAGGCTTGGCAGGGTCGATAGCGCTATCGCAGCGAACTTCTACACTAATGCCGAAAATACGTGACATCCAGCCGTACCAATGGGAAAAAATATAGACATTATTCGGGTGAAATGGCCGAACCAAACAAATCAGCAAACCTGCAACCGTACTGATAATGAAAAACAGCACCAATAAAATTAACCTTACTACCGCTATCACTGCTATCTCCGCTCTTCCACCCTAGGTGGCTGTTGTCGCTGGCACAAAAAAGGCGCCTGAAAAAGGCGCCTAGTATAGCGGCTTTATTCGCTGCTGCTGGTTTGATCACTGCTAGTATCATTACCCAGACTAACCTGCACTTCATCAATTCGCTGCAGACCGCGTGGCAGCTTATTGCCGCGCCGGCCGCGCTCGCCATGATAATGCGCCAGATCGTCCGCTTTCAGCCCCAGCTTGCGCTTGCCAGCCACCAACGTTACGCTGCCGTCAGCCGGTACTATCGCCAGCTGACAAACATATTCTTCCCGACTGGCAGCGCGGGCAGAAGGAATCGACATCAGTTTATTGCCTTTACCTTTGCTGAGCTTAGGTAAATCCGCCACCGGAAACACCAGCATGCGGCCTTCATTAGAAATACACAGTACCAAATCGGTATCCGGTTGTTTCACTACCACAGGCGGTAATACTTTTGCGCCTACCGGCAAACTCAGCACGGCTTTACCGGCCTTGTTGCGGCTGAGTAAATCACTGTATTCGGCAACAAAGCCATAGCCGGCGTCACTGGCCAGCAGCAGGGCTTGTTTGTCATCACCCAGCAGCACATGCTCAAAGCTCTCACCGGCAACCATAGCAAAACGGCCGCTTAAGGGCTCGCCCTGGCCGCGGGCAGACGGCAGCTCATGCGCTTCGGTGGCAAAACTACGGCCTGATGAATCAATAAATACTGCTTGTTGGTTTGAACGGCCACTGGCCATGGCTTTAAAGGCATCACCGGCTTTGTAACTTAACGCATTACCATCAACATCGTGGCCTTTGGCACAGCGCACCCAGCCTTTTTCGGACAGCACCACAGTAACCGCCTCGCTTGGCAACAGCTCTTTTTCACTCAGCGCTTTGGCTTCGCCGCGCACCACTATCGGGCTACGTCTGTCATCACCATATTTCTCCGCGTCAGAGAGCAGCTCATCACGGATAAGTTTGGTCAGCTTTTTCTCTGAGCCAAGGATCGCCTGTAACTTATCACGCTCTTTTGCCAGCTCGTCCTGCTCGCCGCGGATTTTCATCTCTTCCAGCTTGGCTAAATGGCGTAATTTCAGCTCCAGAATGGCTTCGGCCTGGCGTTCGGTAATGCCAAAGAATGACACTAACTCAGGTTTGGGCTCATCAAAAGTGCGGATAATACGGATCACATCATCAATGTTCAGAAAAGCTATTAATAAACCTTCCAATACATGCAACCGGTCCAGTACCTTGTCTAATCGGTATTGCAAGCGGCGGCGCACTGTATCGCGGCGGAAGGTCAGCCATTCGCTCAGGATTTCCAGCAGGTTTTTTACCCGCGGCCGGTTATCCAACCCAAGTATATTGATATTAACCCGGTAGCTTTTCTCCAGATCCGTGGTCGCAAACAGATGCTGCATCAGCTGTTCAACGTCAATGCGGTTTGAACGCGGTACGATAACAATCCGGGTCGGGTTTTCATGATCCGACTCATCACGTAAATCACTGACCATAGGCAGCTTTTTCGCCTGCATCTGGGCAGCAATCTGTTCCAGCACTTTGGCACCCGATGTTTGATGCGGCAAAGCGGTAATGACAATATCGCCATCTTCCTGCTGGTAAATAGCGCGCATTTTTACGCTGCCACGGCCGGTTTCGTAGATAGCGGCTAAGTCGGCTGCCGGGCTGATGATTTCGGCATCAGTCGGGTAGTCAGGTCCTTTTACGTACTGCATTAAATCCGTCACTGTACTGTGCGGATTGTCCAGCAGGGCGGCGCAGGCATGTGCCACTTCACGCGCGTTATGTGGCGGAATATCGGTTGCCATCCCCACCGCAATACCGGTAATGCCGTTGAGCAGAATATGCGGTAAGCGTGCTGGCAGCACTTTGGGCTCTTCCAGCGTACCATCGAAATTCGGCAGCCAGTCGGTGGTACCGGAGCCCAGTTCAGACAGCAGTACTTCAGAAAAACGCGACAGCTTGGCTTCGGTATAACGCATTGCCGCAAACGATTTCGGGTCGTCCGGTGCACCCCAGTTGCCCTGACCGTCGACCAGCGGGTACCGGTAAGAAAATGGCTGAGCCATCAGCACCATAGCTTCGTAACATGCCGAATCGCCATGCGGGTGGAATTTACCTAACACATCACCGACTGTACGCGCCGACTTTTTGTACTTTGCCAGATGTGACAAACCAAGCTCAGACATCGCATACACGATACGCCGCTGCACCGGCTTTAATCCGTCACCAATATGCGGTAAAGCCCTGTCCATAATGACGTACATAGAGTAATTAAGGTACGCCTCTTCAGTAAAACGCCGCAGCGGAAGCTGCTCTACACCGTCATACGAAATTACTGTTTCTGTCATAACTTATCCTGTCTGGCCGGACACTTCTGCCCCGGTCGCTATAGATTTAGATTTTTTGCGGGTCAGCTGCCATAACAGCAGGATCAGCAACACCAATGTGCTACACCCCAGCACCGCCAGCCACAAAAACTGTACCTGCCGGTCACGCTCTGCTTCTTTCAGTCGCAAAGCTTTAAGTTCATTATCCTGCTCCAGCAGGCGGTTCTGCTGCAGCTGCCGTTCATGATCAAAGCCAAGCCGCAGTTGTTCCAGTGCCAGCTCATTCTCTTTATCGCGCACATCCTGAAACAGGAAAACAAAATCGGTTAACTGCTGATAAGCCCGCTGATACTCACCTTGCTCAGCCAATAACTGGGCTTTTAAGTACCAGACATTAAGGCGGGTTGGGCTATCTTCAGCGACACTTTCATCCGTCAGCGCCTGCTCAGCCAGCACCACTTGCTGCATTGCCAGCGAGCTTTGATTCAGCTTCTGATAAATAAGTGCCTTTTCATAGTGATGCGTCGAAATATGCGAGGTGGATTGTAACTGAGGTAAATACTGCTCGGCTTTATCGATGTAAGACAAGGCTGCGTCGCCGTTGCCACTGTCGCTGCTGGTAATAGCCAGCCCCAGATAGGCATGGTACAGGTTCACCTTATCATCAGCCTGCAGGCTTTTTTGCAGCATTTGATTATAGGTTTGCAACGACAGCTGATACTGCTCCAGATAGCTATAAGTGCGTGCCAGATTAAACAACACCGTGATCTGATTTTTTTGCCAGCCCAGTTGTTCGTACTGCTTTAGCGCTTCATTTAGCAGGCCAATCGCATCCTGTTCAAACGCAAGTGAGGCGTACAACAACCCGAGTTCAGCATTTATTTCTGCCAGCAGTTCAGCATCTTTCAGCGGCTGAGCACGTTGATATGTATCTTTGAGTAACAGTAATGCCTGCTGTTCTTTATTTTGCGCACTGAGTAATGCAGCATGATTAATCTGCCCCAACAAAACATGCTTTTCATCATCAAGCAAAGTGGCCAGTTCCATCCCTTGCTGATAGTGCTGCATTGCCTGTTGATATTGTGTTTGCATTTCCAGCGCAAAACCCAGCTGATACAGCAGATCAACTTTTAACAGCGAGGGCTCTTTCCCGAGCAGAGCCAGCCCCCGCTCTGCGGCTTCCAGCTGTTCCTGATGCCGTCCCAGAGCCTTCATCAGCGCGGCCTGCTGATAGTACCAGTTTGCCTGTACCTCTGGCGTCAGGTTTGCCAGCTCAGAGCGATGCTGCTGCAGCAACTGCAACATTTGCTCAGGTTGTTGGTGTTTTTGCTCATCAACCTGCGCCAGCCAATCTGGCAGCGTAGTTGCAACAGCAGCCTGACTCAACAGCATGCCGGTACAAAACATAATTGCTGATAAATGTTTGTTCACAGTCTGACGCCTTGTGCTGAGTGCTGTTGTTAAACCGTAAGGGCCGCTTTGTCGCCTTTTTGCTCCAGCCATTCGCGACGGTCTGTCGAGCGCTTTTTCGCCAGCAACATATCCATGATTTCCATGGTTTGTGTTACGTCATCTATCGTCAGTTGCACTAAACGCCGGGTGTTAGGATCCATAGTGGTTTCACGCAGTTGCAACGGGTTCATCTCGCCCAAACCTTTAAAACGCTGCACATTTACTTTGCCGCGTTTTTTCTCTGCTTCTATCCGGTCCAAAATGCCATTTTTTTCATCCTCATCCAGCGCGTAATACACCTCTTTGCCGATATCAATGCGGTATAAAGGCGGCATGGCGACATAAACATGCCCCGCCTCAACCAGATTACGGAAATGGCGCATAAACAAGGCGCATAACAAGGTGGCAATGTGCAGACCATCTGAGTCAGCATCCGCCAGAATACAGATTTTACCGTAGCGCAGTGCGGTCAAATCGTCACTGTCCGGGTCCATACCGATGGCGACAGAAATATCATGCACCTCCTGTGACGCCAGAATTTGGCCAGACTCCACTTCCCAGGTATTCAAAATCTTACCGCGTAGTGGCATAACAGCTTGAAACTCGCGGTCGCGCGCCTGCTTGGCACTACCACCTGCCGAGTCACCTTCTACCAGAAACAGTTCAGTCTGGTTTAAATCCTGTGATGAACAGTCCGCCAGCTTGCCAGGCAAGGCCGGGCCTGAGGTCACCTTTTTACGTACGACTTTTTTGGCCGCTTTTAGGCGCTTTTGCGCGTTGTTAATACAAAAGTCTGCCAGGCTTTCTGCAATATCGGTGTGCTCGTTCAGCCATAAACTAAACGCATCTTTAACGATACCGGACACAAACGCGGCTGACTGACGCGATGACAAGCGCTCTTTGGTCTGGCCGGCAAATTGTGGATCCTGCATTTTTAGCGACAGGATATAAGCACAGCGGTCCCAGATATCTTCTGCTGACAGCTTGATGCCACGTGGCAACAGGTTACGGAATTCACAAAATTCACGCAGCGCCTCCAGTAAGCCCTGGCGCAATCCATTGACATGAGTACCGCCCTGAGCCGTTGGGATCAGGTTGACATAGCTTTCGGTCACCAACTCGCCGCCCTCTGGCAGCCATAACAATGCCCATTCCACAGCTTCAGTGCTGGCACTGAAACTGCCGACAAATGGCTTCTCCGGCAGGCAAACATAATCTTTAACTGACTCGGCCAGATAATCTTTAATACCAGCCTGATAGCACCACTGGTACTGCTGCTGGTTTACTTTGTCATCGAAACTGACGGTCAGCCCCGGGCACAATACAGCTTTGGCTTTTAATACATGCAGCAGGCGGCTGACCGAGAATTTGGCTGAATCGAAGTAAGATGCTGTTGGCCAGAACCGTACCCGGGTACCGGTATTGCGTTTACCCACAGTGCCGGTGATGCTCAGCTCTGACACTTTATTGCCATGCTCAAACGCCATTTCATACACATTACCGTCGCGGCGCACGGTGACATCAACGCGGCTCGACAAGGCGTTAACCACCGAAATACCGACGCCGTGTAAACCACCGGAGAACTGGTAGTTTTTATTGGAGAACTTACCGCCGGCGTGCAAACGACAGAAAATCAGCTCTACGCCGGTAACGCCCTCTTCCGGATGAATATCTACCGGCATACCACGGCCGTTATCGATTACTTCAAGTGACTGATCATCATGCAAAATAACCTGTACTGCATCGGCATGCCCTGCCAGCGCTTCATCGACGCTGTTGTCGATAACTTCTTGCCCCAAATGGTTTGGCCGGCTGGTATCGGTATACATTCCGGGGCGACGCTGCACGGGCTCAAGCCCGGTCAGCACTTCAATCGAATCGGCATTGTATTGTTGTGATGTCATAGTCTCGGTCACTGGCTGATAGGATTAAGCGCGTTTTACGCAAGTTGGCAAAAGTTGGCAATAGCGTCCAGTTCATTGGCATAGCCAACGTAACTGTGATCACCACCTTCGCTCAGTTTTATGGTTGCACCTTTATAGTATTCAAGCGCAAGACGGTAATCTAACACTTCATCGCCGCTTTGCAACAACAGCAAGTAATTCTCAGGTTTTTGCAACGTTATTGGCATCATCTGCTGCAACTGGCTCATTTGCGCACTGGTGACATCATAATGTTGCTGCAATACCGGGTGATAATAGCGGCCAAGGTGTTTATCTAATACCGTATGCGGTGCCACGGCCGGGTTAATCAAACAAGCCCGGCATTCAATTTGCTCAGCAATACAGGTAGCCAGAAAGCCGCCCAATGAACTGCCTATCAGCGCAACATTACGCTGCTGCCCGATGTGTTGTTTGATAAGAGTAAGCGCTGCTGCTGGCTCATACGGCAGATCCAGCGCGACATAGTCAATATGTGGATAATGCTGTTGAAAATAAGCCGTAGTCTGCTGCGCTTTATCTGACAGCGACGAGCTGGCAAAACCATGTAAATAAAGTATTTTACTGTTCATATTTTGTATTACTACCATTATTACAAGCGGCGAAACTGCCAGCTTACTTCACCGTCGGCACTAAAATGCCAATCACACCACTGTGGCCCCGCATTTACCGTTTGCCACTGTGCTGAGGGTAAAAACTGTACTGAGCTTGCCGGACAGCCGACTATATTAATGCCCTGCTCCAACCGCTGGTAGGCATAATGAGCATGGCCGTGTGCAATTCCCCTGATCTGAGGGTGTGCTTTTATGCTATACCAAAGCGCAGCCTGATCCTGCTGACCGTGTTTATCGATAAAACAATTAAGCGGCACAGGGTGATGATGGCAAAACAGCCAGATATTAGCTTGCGTGCTATCACGGCATTGCTGCGCTAACCATTGCTGCTGTGCCTTGGGAAATACACCGGCCGGCGTTGCACCTTTAGTATTTAACAATACCAGCTGCCAGCCCTGTAATTGCAGGCTCTGATCTATACGAAAAGGAGGAGCAACACACAGCTGCTTTAGCATGGTTTCATCATCATGATTACCCGGCGTTATAAATACCGGGCAATTTAATCCCTGCATAAGCTCAGCCAGCAGGCTGTATGACGCTTCGCTGTGATCCTGTGTTAAATCGCCGGTTAAAATTACCGCATCAGGCAGCTCTGTTTGCAACTGCCGGATTATCGCAGCCAGATGCTTTGCAGGTTGCACCTGCTGATAGTAACCGTCTGCACTTTGTAATAAGTGGCAATCGGTGATCTGCACCAGACGGTAAGCGTTTTTCGGGCTGAACACGTACTGCATTAACCGAACACCAGCTCCCGGTTAATGTAACCCTGACCAGCACAGAGTTTCAGCCAGTCACGCAGTAACATGTTGATTTGCCTTTTTTCATCCGGTAACAACATATCCAGATTGGGATAATCGTAGCGAGCCTTAAAACGGCTGATATGCTGGCAAGCCAGCACTTCGGCCACCTGTGCATCATGATACAACCGCACGACAAAATGCGGCCGGAAAAAATGTTGCTGCTCATCCAGCAGTTCGATCTGCAGCGTAGTGGTAAAACGGGCCACCTCACTGACACTGATACAATAGCGATGCTGCGCAGAAACCTGAATGACCGTTGATTGCCCCTGACGGGTATCGTCAGACAAATAGCGGTTCAACTGCGCGTAATTACGTTCACACAGTGCGAGAAAATCCGGTAATTGTGGTACATATTTACGGCGTTTAAACCACACTTCAGGCTCCCCAGGCGTGTTTGACTTTATCCAGATTAAGAGCCAGCCATTGCAGTGCAATGACACTGGCGGCGTTATCGATTTTTTGCTGTTCCAGCAGTTGCATCGCCACAGTACGGGGCACCAGATGCACTTTAATATCTTCCTGTTCATCAGCCAAACCGAAGATCCCCTGCTGCACCGGCGCGGTAAGCTGGCCTAAAAACAGTTGGATCCGTTCAGTTGTACCGCCCGGGCTAGATAAGTAGCTAAGCATAGGCCAAAGTTCGCCCATTGTTAACCCGGCTTCTTCCTGCGCTTCACGCCGTGCGACCTGCTCAGCACTTTCGCCTGACTCTATCATGCCGGCTATCGCCTCCAGCAACCATGGGCTTTGTCCGCCGCTACTGGCGCCGACTCTGAACTGTTCAATCAGCACCAGCTCATCGGTATTAGCGTTATAAGGTAACACGACAACAGCGTGGCCACGTTCAAATACTTCGCGCTTTACCGTGCCACTCCAGCCACCATTGAACAGCTTATGCCGCAATGTATATTGTTCTAAGCGGAAAAAACCCTGAAAAACCGTGCTTTTGTCGAGAATCTCCAGATCCTGCGGCCCAAATGAAGGATACTGACTGATATTGTATTTAGACATAACTGCACTCACATTCTGTTACACTCTTGCGTGCAACTTTACCGTTTAATGATTACGAAGTTTACCGTAACAGAGTATTATTCGTGCAGTTTCCTTTTATCTGACCAGGATTGGTAGAAATGAAAAAGACCTTAATCAGTACCTTGTTAGCATCTTCTTTCGGTTTGTTCAGCCTGCAGATTGCTGCAGCGGACCTGCAGGAAATATATCAGTTAGCCACACAAAAAGATCCGCAGCTGTTAAAAGCGATAGCCACGCGCGACTCAGCGCGCGAAGCGATTGATGTTAGTAAAGCCAGTTTATTACCGCAGGTAAATTTAACCGCGGGCTACAGCAAAACTATGGCTGAACGCTCGCAACCGCTCGAGTCAGGCGACCTGATTATTATCGATACCGAAGGGTCAGGTTGGGATGCCCAGGTTAGCTTATCGCAATCACTTTTCGACTGGACTAACTGGGAAAACCTGAATACAGCTGAAAAACGCGCCTTACAAAGCCAGACCAATCTGGACGCTGCCTCGCAAGAGCTGATTGTCCGTGTGTCGCAAGCCTATTTTAATGTGTTAAAAGCAGTAGATGATTTAGGTTTTGCCGAAGCAGAAAAACGCTCTATCGAGCGCCAATTAGAGCAAACCAAACAGCGCTTTGCCGTAGGTTTAACGGCGATTACCGATGTGCATGAAGCCCAGGCGCAGTTTGACAGTGCCGTTGCCCGTGAAATCACCGCGCAAAACGCGCTGGAAACTGCCCGTGAAGCACTACGTGAAATTACCGGCCAGTATCATGCTGAACTGGCAACGCTAAATACAGATAAGTTTTCTACCCAAACACCTTCACCGGCCAGTGCTGACGAGTGGGTTAAACTGGCGGAAGAGAAAAACCTGAGCCTGAAGGCAAACAAACTGGCGCTGGAAATTGCGCAGAATGATATTGATATCGCCAGAGCCGGGCATTACCCAACGGTATCGCTGGATGCTTCCTATGGTACATCAGATACAAAATCTGATGTCACAGTAGGTGGCGAAACCACAACCACAGACTTACCGCGCTTGGATAGCAAATCAATAGGTCTTAACCTGCGTGTGCCGCTATACAGTGGTGGTGCTACCACTGCTCGCACCGCTGTAGCCCGTGCAAATTATGTTGCCGCAGCGCAGGATCTGGAATTAAGCTACCGCACCGCAGTACGCCAGGTTCGCAGCTCTTTTAACGATATTAATGCCAATATTGCAACGATCCGGGCACTTGAACAGGCTGTTATTTCTGCTGAAAGTGCGTTAAATGCCACTGAAGCCGGTTTTGAAGTCGGCACCCGTACCATTGTTGATGTGCTGCTGAGTACCCGTAACCTGTTTGAAGCACGCCGCAACTTATCCGGTGCCCGCTACAACTACGTTATTGCTATTCTGGCGCTGAAACAGGCAGCCGGTAACCTGTCGGAACAGGATCTGACGGGCATTAACCAGGCCCTGACTAACTAATCTGCGTTAAGGTTCACCGCATCTGCGGTGAACCTCTTACCAGTTTCTGCTATCTCCCCCGCCATTTTTCGCTACAATAGCGCTTTCATTTTTTGCTGAGGATATCGCGTGGTTCAGGCTCCGCAGTTTAGCTGGCGCTTTTTGTTGCCGAATTATTGGTTGTTATGGCTTGGCGCAGCGTTGCTTTATCTCATCAGTTGGCTGCCTTATAGCGTGCTGATGACTTTAGGAGCGGGCTTTGGCCGCTTGCTATACAAAGTACTGAAATCACGCCGCAAAGTAGCGCAGCGTAATATTGAGCTGTGTTTTCCTGATATGCCTGCTGCCGAGCAAACCGCTCTGGTAAAACGCAACTTTGAAGAAACCGGCCGGGCGCTGTTTGATACGGTAATTGGCTGGTGGTGGCCCACCTGGCGGATCAGGAAACTGGCTCATTTTAAAGGCTATCAGCATATTGAACAGGCACTGGCTGCAGGCAAAGGTGTATTACTGCTGGCACCGCATGTTCTGCACCTGGAGGGCGTGTGCCGTGCTTTTGGTCTGACTCACCCCAGCGTCGGCTTTTACCGGCCGCACAACAACCCACTACTGGACTATCTGACCTACCATGGCCGTAGTAAAAGCAATAAATATATGATTGGTAAGCGTGACGTGAAAGGGCTTATCCGCGCACTGAACCAGCAGGAAGTGTGCTTTTACCTGCCCGATCAGGATTACGGCCGCAATAAAGCTGAATTTGTACCATTTTTTGCCGTAAAAGATACCGCAACTACTACCGGTACCTTATTATTTGCAAACGCTGCCAATTGTGATGTGATACCGGTTATCACTAGGCGCTTGCCAGGCAGCCAAGGCTACGAAATTGAAGTTCAACCCAAACTTGCACCTTTTCCGACCGGCGATGTGAAAGCCGACGTCACCCGGGTGAATCAATGGGTAGAGCAAGTTGTGTTGCGGGCGCCGGAGCAATATATGTGGCTTCACCGCCGTTTTAAAACCAGGCCCGATGAAAATGCGCCGTCTTTGTATTAAAGGAGTCTGATAAATGTGGTTCTGGGTCCGTAACCTGAGTTTATTGGTCATTTTGGGGGCCTTTGCCTATGCCATTTTCACCAAGCCGGATTTTCTGATCCGTAAAGATTCTGCCAACATCGCAGCTGAGGGTTTCAGTGATTTTTACTCAAAAATCCGCGGCTCTATTGCCGACGGTGCAAAAGAGTTGTCAAAGTTCAAGATCTCGCTGCCTGACACCAGTGATCGTTTAACCCAGCAGCTGCAGCAACGCGCTAATGTCGTGGTGCCGGGTGAAGCAAACTGGCGCGGCCAGGTAACTGACCGCCGGTTTCGTGAAGGCGATACGATAAAAACCAAACTGACCGAGTATTCTCAGGCAGAAGGCATAGCCCTGTTCTGGACCTTACCGCGCGACTATGTGGTAAAGCAGTATTTTCAAACCGACACAACGCTGATTGAGACGATCTATGAAGTTGCAGTGGCGATAGCACCGGATTTTGAATCACCGGTAGTGGCGTATTACTGTCCGCGTGAACGGGCGGCAGTAATCACTGACAAAGCCAATGACCATCTGCAAAAGAACTGTATGACGGCTGATACTCAGCCGAAACAGCAATAGTGACTGTTACATTGCTGCTGTTACGTCAAACAGTTGTCGCCACACTTGTTCTACCTGCCATTTAGCCTGTTGCAGCCGATCATCGGGTGGCAAGGTCGCCGGCGCCAGCGTCTGGCGGTGCCCGGCGCCACGTAACAGCTGATAGGTCTGCTGCAACTGAATACTTTGCTCAGAGCTGAGTAAGCCTGCTGCGGCGGCAGCTTCAAGAATACGGATATTGTCGCTGTACTGGTACAGGCTGGCATGTTCGGCGCTATAGGCCAGCACCAGATACTGGCTGATAAATTCCAGATCAACAATACCACCAACGCTGTGTTTGGGATCGTCAGCCATACCGCTATGATGCTGGCGCAGTTTATCACGCATCGTCGTGACATCCTGGCGTAAGCTGCCAAGTACACGGGGCTGACTTAAAATCTGCTGACGGATACGGAGAAAATGCTGCTGCAGGTCCATGCTGCCATATATCGCCCTCGCCCGCACTAACGCCTGATGTTCCCAGGTCCAGGCTTCCTGTTGCAGGTACTGGCCATAAGTTTCAATATGGATTGCCAATAACCCCGAGTTACCGGATGGCCTTAGTCTGGTATCGATATCGTACAATACGCCACTGTTGGTGCGGGTGGTACAAAGATGCAGTACCCGCTGCACCAGTTTCAGATAGAACTGCTTAGAATCTATGGCCTTATCGCCGGAGGTTGCCTCCTGGCTGTCACAGTTATGCACAAACACCAGGTCCAGATCAGAGCCATAACCCAGTTCCAACCCACCAAGCTTGCCATAAGCAATTACCGCAACACCTTTGTTATCATTACTGGCGCCGGCTGGTAAGCCATAACGCTCGGTCATTTGCTGCCAGGCCAGCTCTACTACCTGCGCTACTATGGCTTCAGCCAACCAGGTTAAATGGTCGCTAACTTTCATCAACGGCAACACACCGCTGATATCCGCCGCCGCTATACGTAGTTGCTGCGCCTGTTTGTACTGGCGCAGTGTCTCCATTAACAGTTCCAAATCATCTGACGGTACCCGCAGCATTTGCTGGCGCAGACGGTCGCGATAATCAGCAGCCGTTGACACCTGATACAACTGCGCCGGGTCGATTAGCTCATCCAGTAGCATCGGATAACGCGCCAGATGCTCGGCCAGCCAGCCGCTTTGATTACACAGCAATACCAGCTGTTGCAAGGCCGCAGCGTTTTCAAACAGCAGCTCCAGATAAGCGGTACGGGTGACGATTTGGCGAAACACCCCCAATACCCGACTCAGCACACTGGGCAACGCCTGCTGTTGTTGCAACATATGTAACAACAGCGGAATAAGCTTGGCCAGAAAATCGCGGCCACGCGGGCCAACACTGCGTTTTTGGCAATCTTGTTTGAATTGCTGCAGCTGGTCAATTAGCTCGGTAGCCTGCTCCAGGCTAAGCCAGTCAAGCTGCGCAGCAAGCTCAGATGATGCCTGCTCACTGTCCCAAATCAGTTTACCCAGCGTGATTTCCTGTTGGTCCGGCTCTTCACCGTTATCAATCACCAATTTGAATTGCTGGTGCACCCGGGCCATAGCGGCATCCACCTGTTGTTGTAACTGCTGCCAGTTGTCAAAGCCTACCGATGCCAACAGCTGCGCCTTTGACAAATCATCCTGCGGCAATGTCTGAGTCTGCTTGTCGTCTATGCCTTGTAAAGCCTGCTCAATGCGGCGCAGTAGTAAATAGTCCTGCCGCAGTTCACTGACCTGCTCTGCCGTCAGAATGTTTTCGTCCGCCATTACCTGCAGTGCTTTGAGCAGTGATGGCTGCTGCATGGCGGGAATGCGCCCACCGCGGATCAGTTGCAATGTCTGCACAATAAATTCAACTTCGCGGATGCCGCCGATGCCAAGTTTAATATTGTCGCGCCGGTTCAGACGGCGATTCTCCTGCTCAATCTGCTGTTTCATCCGCCGCAATGATTCAATGGCAGAGAAATCAATATAGCGCCGGTAAATAAAGGGCCGTAGCAGTTTAGTCAGCTCTGCGCTGTGAACGCCGTCGGGGTTTAGTACCCGCGCTTTTAGCATGGCGTAACGCTCCCACTCCCGGCCTTGTTCCTGATAATAGTCTTCCATTGCGGCAAAACTCAGCACCAGGGGGCCACTATCACCAAAAGGGCGCAGCCGCATATCGACGCGGTACACAAAGCCATCGGCGGTAACCTGATGCAATGCCGCGATCAGCTTCTGGCCGAGTTTGGTAAAAAACTGCTGATGCTCACAGCTTCGGCGTCCGCCCTGGGTTTCGCCGTTGCCCGGATAGGTAAAAATCAAGTCGATGTCCGAAGAGAAATTCAGCTCACCACCACCGAGCTTCCCCATACCCAGAATAAGCAGTGGCATTGGCTTTCCCTGGTTGTCCAGCGGCATGCCCCACTGTGCTGACATCTGCTGATAGGTCCATTGATAGGCCGCATTGATGGTCAGATCTGCTACTTGTGACACCTGCAGCAGGCTCTCCGTAATATCCTGCAGCTGCAAAATATCTGCCGCCAGGATGCGACACAATTGAGCATTGCGGTACTGACGTAGCTTTGTAAAAGCAGCCGGCTCGTCAAGGGCATCCAGCTGTGGCGGTATATTGTTGTTAAGCTGCAACGCCGCAATAAGCGCCGGGCTGTCGCTAAACTCTGCCAGCAGTTGAGGTTGTTGTAACAAAGTGCGGGCAATAAAGTTGCTGCCGCTGAATAATACTGCCAGTTGCCGCTGCGCGGCTTCACTGACAGCAGTTAAGTCAAACCGGCTGAGTACCTGCTTTAGATAACTGGAAAGTGCAGCACTTTGCTCGCTCATTAGGGACTCCCGCTCAGGCATGTTGATACAGATACTGCGACAGGCTCAGCAGTAATAAGTTGTACTCCTGCAACGCAAATACCGGTTGGTTGGCTGCAAGTTGTTGCGCCAAAGCTGATGCGGTAACACTAAGCTGTTGCAGTTGCCCAAGCTTCCTGGTCGCAGATGCGATAGCACCCAGGGTCTTTGCCGCAATGCCGAGCGCCAGCGGATCCCGTTGTTGCAAATAGCAGGCCTCGGCTTGCTGCAGCGCTTTGACCTGCGCCAGTAAAGAATCGCCAATGTCTGTGGGTAATTTTAGCCTAGTATCAAACGCCAGCTGATAACCCCGTGCAGCCTTACTTAACCAACCGGTTTGCAGCGGTAGTAGCTGAATAAGCTGGCTTGCCAGAACAAAAAGCTGCTGCGGATCGCCCGTCAGTAATTCAAGCTCCAGCTCAGCAATCGGCTGCGTTTTACCTTTCGCAACCACCTGCCCCTGATCGTAAACCAGATCGACTTCTGTGCCATCAGCACACCGCAACTGCCAGCTGCTCCTGTTAAAGTCAGTACGGAACAGCTCAGTAAGTTCTGCCTGCAGCTTGCCAACATCGGCATTTTCCGGCCAGATATGGCTTGGAAACGACACCAACTGTGGTATTACCGACGCGCAAGGCTCGTTATACTCCGGCCGCATCTGCATAGCACCATGCTGGGTGCCTGCCAGTTTAATGGTTTGCTCATAGTGCCCTTTCTTTAGACGGCTACGCAGCCCCATGTCATGCTGGCGAAACCAGTTTGTGCTGGTATCAAAATAAGCGTTCAGCAGATCTGCCTGCTCATAGTGGCTAATTTGGCCCAGTTGCGTCAGGCTGGCCTGTAATTGCGGTAAATATGCCGGAGCCAGTAAAAACTTCAGCTCAAGTTCAGTACTCATCTGCTACTCTGTCTGCTATGGTGTGTCCGGCACAGGCCGCCACCGTTTTAAACCTTGTCAATTGCCGCGCAACTCCCTATCATCCAAGGTGTTGGCTGCAAAGCTGTTTTATAAAAATAAGCTCAGGATACCTATGTTCAGATTAATTAAAAGCTCCCTGCTGGTATTATTTTCAGCATGTTGGTTAGCCTATTGCGGTTCAGCCGCCGCCCAGACAGAAAGCAAGCCAGCCTTTATCAGCGACGCCTTATTTGTTTACCTGCATTCAGGCCCAAGTAATCAGTACCGGATTGTCGGTACTATTAACGCCGGCCAAAGTGTCACTTATCTTGGGGAAGATGCCGAGACCGGCTATGCGCAAATTCAGTATGAAGATAACAAAACCGGTTGGTTGCCAAAAGAGCATGTCACCTTTAGCCCGGGTTTGGTTTCACAACTGGAGCAGTTAAAAGCCGAGTATGCCGATCACAATGAGAAAATTATGGCACTGGAGCAGCAGCGTGATGAGTTAAACAGCCAGTTGAATCAGGCTGTGGCGGAACGTCAGACGGCGCAGGAACAACTGGAGCAAGCAAACCGGGCCTATGAGCAGCTAACAGTACAGCTAGAAAACACCCAAAGCTCGATCTGGGAAAAACCCATGGTACTGGGTTCTCTGATTTTACTGGCTGGCCTGCTGTTTGGCCTTATTTTACCGCTGATCCTGCCGAAAAAACGTAATAACGAACGCTGGATGTAACAACTGCAACGCCGGTTTTAATGATCAGCCCGCTGCCGGCGGGCTGTCTGCCGGTTTCAGTGGCAAGCCGCGGTCATTCTTCACCTGCTCTATCACTACATAAGTATGTGTTTGCGCCACGCCCGGCAAATCGACTATCAGCGCCAGTATGTCGCGGTAAGCATCCATATTAGGCAGCCGCAGTTTCAACAGGTAATCAAAACCGCCCGCCACCATGTGACATTCAGCCACCTGAGGGATCTGCACTACCGCATCGCGAAACTTATCAAATACCTCGCTGGTGGTTCTGTCCAGCGTAACCTGAATAAAGGCAGCAGTACCAAAGCCAAGCTTAGCCGCGTTTAGCCGCGCGCCAAAGCCGTCGATATAGCCTTCTTTTTCCAGCCGCTTAACCCTGTCGATACAAGGGCTGGCGCTTAAATTAACCTTTTTTGCCAGATCAACATTGGCAATGCGGCCGTCGCGCTGCAGCGTGTCCAGAATACTGATATCAATCCGGTCCAGCGCTTTACTTTTTACAGGTGTATTCATATCAGTAATTTTTCTGGTTTATGTTAATTCTGCCAGAATTATATAGGGTTAAACGGCAAAAATAACCACCCTATGCTGCAGACTTTTCACTAAAATGCCGCATTCTCAAATCTTGTCAGGAAGCTATCTGCCATGCTGTATAACGGTTCCCTGGTTGCCACTCAACCGCTGCGTCAAACTATTCGTGATTTCTATCGTGCCGATGAAGATAAGGTATTGGATTACCTGCTACCGCTGGCCGATATTGGTGTTAATGCCCGCAGCCGGGCCTGGGAGCGTGCGCGCCAGCTAGTACTGACGATCCGTCAGGCGCAGGTAGGTAAAGGTGGTGTAGATGCGCTGCTAAATGAATTCTCGCTGTCAACCGAAGAAGGCCTGGTGCTGATGTGTCTGGCCGAGGCCCTGCTTAGGGTACCTGATAAAACCACTGCCGACCGCCTGATCCGCGACAAGTTATCACAGGGCGACTGGAGCTCTCACCTGGGTAACAGTAGCTCGATTTTCGTTAATGCTTCGGCCTGGGGTTTATTGTTAACCGGTAAGCTGGTGAACTACTCTGATGAACAAAAGAAACAACAGTTTGGTCTGTTAAAACGTACCTGTGGCCGCTTGGGCGAACCCGTGATCCGCCAGGCAGTGCGCTATGCGATGCAAATTATGGGCGCGCAGTTTGTTATGGGCACCACTATCGGCGCCGCACTGGAGCGCGCCGCTGACATGGAAGCCAAAGGCTTTCGTTACTCTTATGACATGTTGGGCGAAGGCGCCCGCACGATGGCCGATGCAGAGCGTTACTTTGACAGTTATATGCGCGCTATCGATACCATAGGTAAAGCCGCGAATGGCCGCGGCCCGTTTAACAGCCCGGGCATCTCGGTGAAACTATCTGCCATTCATCCACGCTATGAATTTAGCCACCGTGACCGTGTTATCGACGAGCTTATTCCGAAAGTCAAACAGCTGGCGTTAGCAGCCAAAGCCTACGATATCGGTTTTACCATTGATGCCGAAGAAGCCGACCGGCTGGATATTTCACTGGATATTATTGAAGCTGTGTTCAGCGATCCGGCACTGGATGGCTGGGAAGGCTTTGGCCTGGCCGTGCAGGCTTATCAGAAACGCGGCATTCATGTTATTGAATGGCTGCGCGATTTAACGGTTAAAGTAGGCCGTAAAATGATGGTGCGTCTGGTAAAAGGTGCTTACTGGGATACCGAAATCAAGCTGAGCCAGCTTGAGGGTTTCAGTGACTTCCCGGTATTCAGCCGTAAGCCGTCAACCGATGTGTCGTATCAGGCCTGTGCGAAGAAAATGCTTAGCTACCGCGACAGTATTTACCCGCAATTTGCTACGCACAATGCTTACACCGTTGCCACCATTATGGAAATGACCAAAGACTACACCGGCTTTGAGTTCCAGCGCCTGCACGGTATGGGCGATGCGCTGTACGATGAAATTGTAATAAAAGACAAGATCCCATGCCGCATTTATGCGCCGGTGGGAGAGCATTCTGATCTGTTAGCGTATCTGGTACGCCGGTTACTGGAAAATGGCGCCAACAGTTCATTCGTAAATAACATTGTCGATGAAACTATTCCGGTTGAATCACTACTGAGTGACCCGGTTGAAACGGTACGCGGCTGGACGAAGAAGCGCAACCGCCAGATCCCGCTGCCGGCAGATCTTTATGGCAGCGAGCGTAAAAATTCTAACGGCCTGGATTTAACCGATATAGACCAGTTGGAGCCAGTAAAAGCAGCAATGACACAATGGTTTGACAGCGTTAAAGACATTGCTGTGCAGCCGGATGCCGTACCGGTAACCAACCCAGCTAATCTGGATGAAATGATTGGTTATCTGCAATATGCCGATAAAGACAAGATGCAGCAGATCCTGGCCAATGCCGATGCCGCTTTTGCCAGTTGGTCAGCAACGGATGTCGCCGAGCGTGCTGCATTACTGCGCCGCATTGGTGATGCACTGGAAACGCACCGTAACGAGCTACTGGCACTGTGTGTAAAAGAAGCCGGTAAAACGTTGGGCGACAGCGTAGCTGAAGTGCGCGAAGCGATAGATTTCTGCCGCTACTATGCTGCCCGTGCTGAAGAATTGCTTGCACAGCCACAACAGGCCCGTGGCGTGTTTTTATGTATCAGCCCGTGGAACTTCCCGCTGGCCATTTTCTTAGGCCAGGTAGCCGCTGCAATTCTCGCCGGTAACACCGTGGTAGCCAAACCGGCAGAGCAAACCAGTTTAATTGCCATCCGTACTGTTGAAATTATGCGTCAGTGCGGCATGCCAGAGCATGTCGTGCAATTAGTTATCGCACCGGGCCGTCAGGTCGGCGAGCATATCGTGCCAGACAGCCGTATTCAGGGTGTGATGTTTACCGGCTCAACCGAAACCGGCTGCTGGATTGCACGTAAACTGGCAGAACGCGGCGGTGAGCCGGTGCCGCTAATTGCTGAAACCGGCGGCCAGAACTGTATGATTGTCGACTCTACTGCCCTGCCTGAGCAGGTGGTAGACGATGTGATTTCATCAGGCTTCCAAAGTGCCGGCCAGCGCTGCTCTGCACTGCGCGTATTGTTCCTGCAGGAAGACGTGGCAGATAAAATTATTACCATGTTAAAAGGCGCCATGGCTCAGTTGCATGTCGGCGATCCTCAGTGGCTCAGTACAGACTTGGGCCCGGTGATTGACGCCAAAGCCCACGAGCGCTTAAGCAGCCATGTGCAGTATCTGAGTGATAAAGCGACCTTACATTATGAATGCAAGATCCCAGCAGGTGACCGGCATTATTTCTTTGCACCACGCCTGTACGAGATTGCTGATTTAACCGTGCTGGAACGGGAAGTGTTCGGCCCTGTGGTACATATCATCCGCTTTAAAGCAGATGATCTGGATAATATTATCAATCAGATCAATGCCACAGGCTATGGCCTGACAATGGGCGTACACAGCCGGATCGAACAGTTTACCCGCCGTATAGCCCGCGATATTAAAGCCGGCAATATCTACGTTAACCGTAATATGATCGGTGCTGTCGTTGGCGTGCAGCCATTTGGTGGCCGCGGTTTATCAGGCACCGGTCCTAAAGCAGGTGGCCCACTGTATCTGACACGGTTAGTTAAAGACAATCCGGATGTTAGCTGTGCAGCATTGGATGACGCCAAGCGCCATCGCCTGCTGAGCGAGACAACCAGCAGCGCAGTGGCCTATGCTATGCCAGCAGCTATCAGTGCGCAGCAGCAATGGGCATTACAGTCGATAAACCAACGCACCTCTGTGCTGCGTCAGTTTATGGCTTCACTGGCAGCCAATACCGTGGTGAACAAACAGGAGCCGGATTTAGATCAAATCTTAACCCTGGCCCAGCAAAAACTGGCACGGGTAGAGCGCGAACTGCAAAAGCCTATCGCTTTGCCCGGCCCTACCGGTGAGAGCAATGTGCTGGTGCTGGATCCGCGTGGTGTGCTGGCGCTGGTACGCGATGAATCCGCGGCATTCAGCCACTGGTTACTGGCCATTATTACCGCGCTGGCAGCAGGTAACGCTGTCGTTACAGCGGTAGAAGATGCCGACATGGCCGAAGCGGAAGCCTGCATTAAGGCACTGCAACAAGCTGGCATGCCACAACATTTGGTGTCTGTGGTGCGGCTGGACTGCCTGACAACTCTGCTGGCGCATCAGGATCTGGCAGGGGCGATGATTGATGTGAGCAGTGCAGTAAAACCTTTATGCGCCGAGCTGTTGGCAGCGCGTGAAGGCGCGATACTGCCACTGATCACCGCACCGGCAGGGCCGCAACTGCTGCACCGTCTGGTGACAGAAAAAACCATCACCATTAACACCACAGCAGCTGGCGGTAATGCGTCACTGATGACAATGGCTGACAATATCGGCTGATAACGCCGCTTATGTCATGATAAAGCCCGCTGTTGCGGGCTTTATGCTATGGTATATACCGTGCTATCGCAGTATTATGACAAATTATCTCGTTGTTAATTTATAGTTAAGCCGGTTCAGATATACTACGCGGCTGATTGTGAAGTGGGCAGGGTTGGGCGGAAGATGGCATATCAGGAAGTACACATAGCCGATTTACAGCCAGGCAGCTATGTGGTTCAGGTGTTACAGCAAACCGGCGATGTCATCGTCAAACATGCCGGCTGGGTGCGCACACCCGCAGCTATAGAGCAACTGCGCCGCAAGGGCGTACAGGTTGTTCTGACCGACCCGGAAAAAAGACTCGAAGAGGCTAAAGCCACCCCGGCTGCAGAACCAGCCAATACTGATGACGAACACAGCACCAGAGCGTTGTTCAACGACGAGTGGCCAAAAGCAGAGAAGGCGTTGGTGCAAACGCAAAAAGTTCAGCGCCAGATGCTCGATGCAGTGCGTCACAACAATATGATTGACCTGACACTGGTGCATGAAGTCAGTGCCGGCCTTGCCGATTCTATAGCACGTAATCAGGATGTATTACTGTGTCTAAACCGCATTGCTGAGCAAAGTGACAGCCTTTTACAGCACAGCATCAGTTGTGCTGTCTATATGGCGGCCTTTGCCCGCCATCTGAATATGCCGACACACAAAGTGCAGTCACTGATCACCGCTGCATTGCTGCATGATATCGGCAAAGCGCTGAATCCCGACTATTTGCAGGCAGAAGACTATATGGCTATTCCGGCCAGCCTGAATGCGCTGCAAAAAACAGCTAACCTGGCGGGTGAAATCTCGTTATGGATTAGCCAGCATTGTGCGCATCTTGATGGCAGTGGTTCACCAAAGATCAGTGCCGGTCAGATAGAAAAAGGCAGCCGGATGCTGGCTATTGTCAACAATTACGAAAAACTGACCTCACCACAACATAGCAAGCTGGGCCCGTTGGCGGCTTCCCGCTTGCTGCTTGAACGCACCCCGCACAAACTGGATGTCGAGTTATTACAGCTGTTTATAAAGTGTATTGGTATCTATCCGCCCGGGTCTGTCGTCAAACTAACCAGCGGAAAACTGGCTTTGGTACTGGAGAACAGTGCGAAAAAACCCCTGCTGCCCAAAGTGAAGGTGTTTTACCACAGTGTGCACCAGCATCACCTGCCTGCCCGCATACTGGACCTGTCCCGCCAACAGGAAGAGCAAATCGACAGCTGCGTCGATTTGAAGAAATACGGCCTGGATGTGCGCAACTACATCTAAATTTTACCGTTAGCTAATATAAGCTGCTTGAATAAGCATAAAGGCCGCTCTAAGATGTTAACACTTGCCTGAGTGGAAACGAACAGTAGTTGAAAACAATTAATATAGCGCAGTTAGCTAGCGGTATGTATGTGGTAAATGCGCAAACATCTTCTGGTAAGGCACTAAAAATACAGGGATTAATATCCAACCCAGCCCAGATTGAATTGTTACGCAGTAAAGGTGTAACACAGCTTAGCATCGACCCTGCCAAGCAGCAGCCCACCGAACTGGAAGCCGATGACAGCGGCCAGTTTAATATGGCAGCCACCGCAGTAGATTCGCCATCGCTGTCCGCCCGTCAGAGTATGAAGAAGCTCAGCATGGCGCAGGAAATCAAGAAAGCCAAAGCCCTGTATTCAGAAGCAAAATCACTGCAAAAACGCGCTTTTGCTGATATAACCAATGGTAAAGCGATTAACGTCGCCGATTTTCGCCGCTGCGCCGAAGGCTTTATTGATTCGGTATTCCGTAATCAGGATGCACTGTTATGCATCAGCCGGATGCGCGAGAAAGATGCTTACCTGCTTGAACACTCGGTCAATGTATCCATTCTGATGACTATTTTTGCCAAGTACCTGAAATTGGACGAGCCGACGATTGAAGAGCTGGCCACAGGTGCGTTACTGCATGATATCGGCAAAATCAAAGTACCGGATGCGATTCTAAATAAGCCGGGCCGCTTAACGGATGACGAGTTTGTCGTTATGCGCCAGCATGTTGAGTTTAGCCGCGATATTCTGCAGCAAACTGAAGGTATCTCGCCAATCAGCCTGGATGTGGCGGCGAATCATCACGAGCGCATGGATGGCAGAGGCTATCCGGCAGGCCTGCAACAAGAGCAGATATCGTTACATGCCCGCATGATCGCAATAGTCGATACTTATGATGCCATTACCGCCCAGCGCGTGTACAAAAGTGGCCAAAGCTGTGTCAGGGCCCTGAAAATACTGCGTGCCGACAGCCCGGCGCATTTTGACCTGGAGCTGGTAAAGCAATTTATTGCCGCCATTGGCATGTATCCACCGGGCACGTTAGTGCTGATGGACAGCGAAAAGTTGGCGTTGGTGCTGGAGAACAACCCTAACAGCCTGACCTGCCCTGTGGTGAAGGTGTTTTACCATACCAAACGGCGCTGTTATCTGCCGCCGCTGACGGTCGATTTGGCTAACCCGAAATGCGATGATGCAATAAAGTCTGCGGTCGATGCCGCAGACTATGGTATTGATCTGAAAAAGTTTTTTAATGAATTTATCATGCAGGTTTAGTCAGGCCAGCCTGACAGTGCCGTCATACTAAACAGCTGATTACCGTATTGCAGCAGTACAAACTGCGGCGTAATTTCTTTAATGCGGATATCGGCCGTCACCCACTGCCCTTCCTGCAGTGTTTTGCCATTTACTTTTACCCAGCGCTGGCTTGGCGTAGTGGCATAAACATGGGCATCAAACCGTAAGGCTGGTATTTGTTGGCGTAAGCTTATATCCA
The DNA here is from genome assembly GCF_020531985.1 of Rheinheimera aquimaris. GTDB lineage: Bacteria > Pseudomonadota > Gammaproteobacteria > Enterobacterales > Alteromonadaceae > Alishewanella > Alishewanella aquimaris. Next base: position 41,801 of record NZ_JAJAVQ010000005.1, read on the forward strand.
ACTCACTGACATCAACCGCAGGGGCATCATTAGTGCGCCTGGCCGGGCTGCGGCTACTTTGCTCTGTTGCTTTTAATGCCGAAGCAAATTTGTCACGCAGTTCAGATGACACTTCAACCGGTTCAGGTTCAACTGCTACTTCTTTTGTCACTGTTACCGGTTGTGGTTCAGCTGCGGCACTACCGGCAGTCATGGTTTTGACCGGCGGCGGTGAGCTAAATTCTTCACTGACGGGTTGTGGCGGTGGCGATACCACCTGACCCAAGGCTGTGCCTATCTGTGCCGGACTGGTGCTGGCAGCAATATTAGTCGTCTGCGTACCAGCATTTTGGGCAGCATCTTTTGCCTGTAGTGCCTGTAAAATAGCATCAGCTTTAGCAGGCTCAGCTGCAGGTTGTGCAGCAGCTGGCGGCGCCTGCCGCAGCAAGGGAGTCAGTAAGTAGGCAGCAACAGCACCGGTTAACAGTGCCAGTAACAACGCTAATACCAACGCTAACTTGCGCCAGTAAGTGCTGGTTTTGTCAGGTACAGGAGCTGAATGATGCTGCTGTTTTAATGCAGCCATTAAAATAGACATAACCGTGTTCACTACCTTTTGTGCGAAAAGTGCTCGCCTGTCAGCCGTGTTGAAGCAGCAGCATCAGCACCAGTGCCAGACTAAAGCCCAGCACTATAGCGCAAACCCCCAATACAGGCCAGAACCAGGCAGGTAAAGCCCTTTGGTTTACCTGTTCTGACAGTGGCAGTATTTCACTGGCAGCTTGTTTGACCATTTTCTCGCTGACAATCGCCTGCTGCTGACCATAAGCACCAAGCAAAGCACGGTCGGCCATCAGGTTAAGCAGCCTTGGAATACCGCCACTGAGCTGGAATAAACGTTTGACTGCAGCGTCGCTGAATACCGGCCGGCTGCAACCTGCTACCTGTAAGCGGAATTTAAGGTATTGCTTTACCTCATCCAGATTGAGTGGCAACAAGTGGTAACGGGCAGTGATACGCTGCGCCAACTGCCGTAAGTCGTTGCGTTTTAGCAATTGCTGCAGTTCAGGTTGGCCAATCAGAATCACCTGCAACAGCTTACGGGTATTGGTTTCCAGGTTAGTCAGCAGGCGCAATTGCTCCAGCACAGCGGGCTGCAGGTGCTGGGCCTCGTCAATAATCAATAAGGTATGCTTACCGGCGTCATGGTTTTTCAGTAAACGGTTTTTGATTTTATCGCCGAGTAACTTCAGGCTGGCATCACTTTTTTTATAGCGGATTTTCAACTCATCGCAGATAGCCGCCAGCAACTCCAGCTCCGATAAGGTTGGATTCAGAATAAACGCCACCTCGGCCCGATCGTCCAGCTCCTGCAGTAAACAGCGCGATACGGTGGTTTTACCCGTTCCTACCTCGCCGGTCAGTAACACAAAGCCGCCCGCCTCACCTAAGCCAAACCGCAAGTGCGCCAGCGCCTCAGCATGGCGCGGGCTCAGATACATAAACTCCGGGTTGGGGGCTATCGAAAACGGGGCACTGTTCAGGCCAAAAAATCCGGTATACATACTGCATCCTGCTACTAAGGGCGCTGCAACGTGTTGCGACCGTGCATTTTGAAAGACGACGGGTATAATGGCAAAAAATCCAGCAACAGGAAAGCCGGTGCAACGATATCTGGTCGGTGGTGCAGTACGTGACAGTCTTTTAGGGTATCCGTTTCATGAACGGGACTGGGTCGTGGTGGGTGCCACCCCCGAACAAATGCTGGCTTTGGGCTATCAGCAGGTCGGCAAAGACTTTCCGGTGTTTTTACATCCCGATACAAAAGAAGAGCATGCGTTGGCCCGAACCGAGCGCAAAAGTGGCAAGGGCTACACCGGTTTCAGCGTTTATGCTGCACCGGATGTCACGCTGGAGCAGGACTTGCTGCGCCGTGACCTCACAATAAACGCCATTGCCCAGGCAGATGACGGCAGTCTGGTTGATCCTTTTCACGGTGCAGACGACATAAAAAATAAAGTACTGCGCCATGTTTCTGATGCATTTGCCGAAGATCCACTGCGCGTGCTGCGTGTTGCACGATTTTACGCCCGCTATGCCCACCTGGGGTTTACCGTTGCGCCGCAAACCAAACAGTTGATGCGTCAGCTAAGCTCAGAGCTTGATACGCTGGCAGCAGAGCGCGTCTGGCAGGAAACCGCCAAAGCGCTTAGCGAAAAAACGCCTCAAGCCTATTTTGATTTGCTGCAACAAACCGGCGCTTTACAGGTACTGATGCCCGAACTGGCCGCACTGTGGGGGGTGCCCCAGCCGCCGCAATGGCACCCGGAAATTGATACCGGCGTGCATACGCTGATGGTAGTGCAACAAGCCGCACTGTTATCTGACCGGCTCGACGTCCGTTTTGCAGCATTAGTACACGACTTAGGCAAAGGGGCCACCAAACCTGAGCTGTGGCCAGCGCATCACGGCCATGAACATACCGGCTTACCGTTAATTAAGCAGCTGTGCCAGCGTTTAAGGGTGCCGAACGATTGCCGCGATCTGGCGCTATTGGTATGTGAGTACCATCAGATCATCCACCGCGCCCGCGAACTGAAAAGCAGCACTGTGCTAAAGCTATTCAATGCAATAGATTTGTGGCGCAAGCCACAACGGCTGGAAGCAATACTATTGTGCTGCGAAGCCGATTTGCGCGGTCGCACCGGCTTTGAAAAAGCGCCGTATCCGCAAGCAGAGTATTTACGCCAGTTAGCCAGTGCGGCTTTGCAGGTCAATGCGAAGACGTTACTGGCACAGGGGTTACAGGGTGAGCAAATCAAGCAAGGGCTGGAACGCGCCAGGCTGGATGCGATCAGTACGGCCAAAGCCCGCGATAAAACGGATACAGCACCTTAAACGGTGCTGCTTAACACCAGCAGTAAGGTTATACCTAAAATCAGCCGGTAAATCACAAACGGCAGCATACCCATGCGCTCAATCACTTTTAAAAACAGGTGTATACAGATAAAAGCACTGATAAATGACAAGCCCGTACCGAGCGCTATCGCATTGATATCATAGTGCGTAGGTTCAGACAGTAGCTTGGACGCCTGATAGCCGCCGCTTAGCACAATGATCGGAATAGATAATAAGAACGAAAAACGCGCTGCACTTACCCTATCCAGCCCCAGCATTAACGCAGCAGTCATGGTAATGCCTGAACGCGAGGTGCCCGGGATAAGCGCTATCGCCTGGGCAATGCCAATCAGCAGCGCCTGTTTCCAGCTCAACTGCTCCATTGTTTGCTGCTGTTTTGCCGTAACGTCTGCCAGCCACAACGCCAGGCCAAACACGATAGTCGTCACTGCAATCACATAAGGCGAGCGCAGAAAAGTTTCTATCAAATCAGCAGCCAATAAACCGGCCAAGCCTGCCGGTATCGTCGCCAGTATCACCCACCACGCCAGTTTACTGTCGGTACTGTGTTTCCCACCCAGACTCTGAAACCAGCCAATGGTTAACTGAGCGATGTCACGGCGAAAATACAGCATTACCGCCAGTAAAGTACCAACGTGTACCGCGACATCAAACACCAGCCCCTGATCCTGCCAGCCCAGAATGGCCGAAGGTAAAATCAGATGAGCAGAAGATGAAATAGGTAAAAACTCGGTCAGGCCCTGGATAATAGCCAGAATAATAACTTCCACTGTACTCACTGCTGCGCACTCCACTCAAATGGCACCGGCCATAATTTTTGTTTTTTCTCGTATTGCTGCCATAACTCGGCGTAAGACACACCGGTCTTCGGGTGCAACCCGTCAGGCGCTAGCTCTGCCAGCGGCCAAAGCACAAACGCATTTTCAGTAATTTCGGCCCGAGGCAACTCTACCGGTTGCTGGCATACCACATCGTCATAAGTCAGCAAGTCTAAATCCAGCGTCCGGCCGCTGAACTTCTGAGCACTGCGGTCTCTGCCATAGCTGTCTTCGATTTGCTTAAACAAGGCAACACAGTCCGATATTGGCAAACGGGTATCGGCACAGGCCACCAGGTTATAAAAGGCGTCGCCGCTAAAGCCAACGGCTTCGCTCTCATAGACTGACGATAACTGCACAGCGCCAAAGTGTTGCTGCAACGCGCTGACTGCAGCCTGAATATGAAACTGACGATCAATATTGCTGCCAATGCTGATATAGATGCGGGCCATCAATTACGGCTCCGCACTATGTGTACACCGACCGTCTGTGCTTGCGCTACTGCACCTGGCTTACTGACGGTTACTTCAACTTTGCTGGTAGCAAACTGCTGCAACAACATAGCGGCTACGCGCTCTGCGACGGTTTCAATCAACTCTATAGGCTGGGCGGTGATAAGTGCCGTTACCTTGTCGGCAATAATGGCATAATCCAGTGTCAGCTTGATGTCATCACCTGTAGCCGCCGCTTTGGTGTCGGTTGTCAGGGCCAAATCAAGAAAAAGCCGTTGCTGAATGCTCTTTTCCCAGTCGTAAACGCCAATAACGGTGTCTACTTGTAGCTGTTTTATAAAAACTATGTCCATTCAGTTACATCCGCATTGCGTTATTTCTCGTTTCAGGTAGGCTGGTCGGATAGGTGAAACCGCTGAAAACCTATATTCTGCAGGCCTTGAATCAGGCTGCAATCTTAACGTAAAAACTGGTGCTGAGGAACCGCCTTAATGACCCCGCTGATTGGAATTATGATGCTGGCAGCCTATCTTTGTGGCTCCATTTCGTCGGCAGTGCTGGTCAGCAAACTGTTCCGCTTACCCGATCCCCGTTTACATGGCTCCGGCAACCCCGGTGCAACCAACGTGCTGCGCTTAGGCGGCAAAGTTCCTGCCGTGCTGGTATTAGTGTTTGATATTTTAAAAGGCACTATCCCGGTCTGGGGCTCCTATTTTCTGAAAATAGAACCGCTATATTTAGGCTTAATCGCAATCTGCGCCTGTGTTGGGCATATCTTTCCGCTATTTTTTGGCTTTAAAGGCGGTAAAGCAGTGGCAACAGCTTTTGGTGCTATGATGCCCATTGGTCTGGATCTGGCGGGCTTATTGATAGGTAGTTGGCTGGTGATTGTCGCGCTAAGTGGCTACTCGTCACTGGCGGCCATTTTGACGGTGAGCCTGGCACCGGTGTTTACATGGTTTATCAAGCCTTTGTATACAATACCGGTGTCTATGCTCAGCGTGCTGATTATTCTGCGCCACCGCGAAAACATAGTACGCTTGTGGCAGGGTAAAGAGAGCAAAGTGTGGGATAAGACCAAACGCATTCGCGAGTAGCTTAACCCAGTATTCGCTATAGCTTCCGGTTGCAACTCCCGCTTTGGCTCACCACAGCAACTCGCTACCGCTTGCGCGTTCGCTCAGACACTCTGTGGTGCCCAAATCGTGATTCCAACCTTCAGCCTCGCAGGGTCATTACTCAAAGCCCCCACATAACGCATTGATTATAACGTTTACACCACAGGTAAGTCCTGCATCGGCCAGCGTGGCGTAACGCCAATCGTTAAATCCTGCTGCTGCCCTGCAGCTAAACGAAAATACCCAGCCAGCGCAATCATAGCGCCGTTATCCGTACAAAACTCTTTGCGTGGATAAAACACCTCACCACCATAGCGCGTTAACAACACTGCCAGTTGCTCACGTAATGATGTATTCGCACTAACGCCACCTGCAATCACCAGGCGCTTATAGCCGGTTTGCTGCAATGCGCGTTCACATTTAATTACCAGCGTATCCACCACCGCTTGCTGAAACGATGCTGCGATATCCGCTTGCACCTGAGTACTGTTACCTTCTTTAGCAATCACGTTGGCAGCAGAGGTTTTCAGGCCGCTAAAGCTAAAATCCAAGCCCGGCCTGTCGGTCATCGGTCGGGGAAATTTGTATTTTTTCGCATCGCCCTGAGTCGCCAGTTTGGCCAGCAACGGGCCGCCCGGGTAGTCTAACCCCATCAGCTTGGCCGTTTTATCAAAGGCTTCACCGGCGGCATCGTCAATAGACTCCCCCAGCAGCTCGTAACGGCCAATACCTTCAACGGCCACTAACTGGGTGTGACCACCCGACACTAAAAGCGCAAGAAAAGGGAACTCTGGCGAGCGCTCTTCCAGCATCGGTGCCAGTAAGTGGCCTTCCATATGGTGCACGGCCAGTGCCGGTTTATTCCACGCCATCGCCAGCGACCTGCCAATAGCCGCGCCAACGAGCAGCGCACCGGCAAGACCAGGGCCGGCGGTATAAGCCACGCCATCGATATCGGCAGCATGGCAACCGGCTTCTTTTAAAGCCTGTTTAATTAACGGAATGGTTTTACGGATATGGTCACGCGACGCCAGCTCAGGCACCACACCACCGTAATCGGCATGCAATGGGATCTGACTATACAGTACATGACTGAGTAACCCTTGCTGGTCATCATAGATCGCTATACCGGTTTCGTCGCAGGACGTTTCTATACCTAAAACTCGCATCTGTGTCTCAAATCCGCTAAAATAGCGCGCATTGTACCGGCTCAGCCCACGCAGAGCCAGAGGATCGGATTTAGATCGCAGAACTGCTTTACATCACCCTGTCTTTTTGCGTAAAATGCCGCACCATTTTTAATCGTATTGGTTCAGAGATAACCAATTTGGCCCTGAGGTGAGAATTTAATGCCTGTTGTTAAAGTAAAAGAGAACGAACCGTTTGACGTAGCATTACGTCGTTTCAAGCGCTCATGTGAAAAAGCTGGTGTATTAGCTGACGTTCGCGCAAAAGAATTCTACGAGAAGCCAACCTGGATCCGTAAGCGTAAAAAAGCAGCAGCTGTTAAGCGTCACGCTAAGAAGCTGTCTCGCGAAAACGCACGTCGTATCAAGCTGTACTAAGCTCCGCTTAGCTTACCCGCTGTACGACCACGGTGCTGTCTGCTGATAAATATCAGCATTGAAGAGCCCGTCGTGATATTGCAAAGTTGATATCTGCATACCGTGCCCGCAAGGCACGGTTTGTCTTTTTCTGAATAACGCCGAAGGAAAAAGGTGGCAGGACAAATCCCAAGACAGTTTATCGACGAATTACTGGCCCGCACCGATATCGTCGAACTGATTGACCAGCGCGTACCGCTTAAAAAAGCCGGTAGAAATTACGCCGCCTGTTGCCCGTTTCATAGCGAAAAGTCGCCTTCTTTTACTGTCAGCCCCGATAAACAGTTTTATCATTGTTTCGGTTGCGGTGCGCACGGTAACGCCATCAGCTTTATGATGGAATTTGAACAGTTGGAATTCGTAGAGGCGATTGAAGAGCTGGCGCAGCTACACCATCTGGACGTACCACGTGAGCAAGGGGCGGCTAAAGCACGGCCTGCAGCACATGCCGATGATTACACCTTAATGCAGCAAGCCGCTGCATTTTATCAGCAGCAGCTAATACAGCACCCAGATGCGCAGAAGGTACGGCAATATATTGCCAAACGCGGCTTAAGCGAGAAAACAGTTGCCGACTTTGCGATTGGTTATGCGCCGGATGGCTGGGATAATCTGCTAAAGCAGCTCAGCCCGGTTAATAACAGAACGCTACGCGATCAGCTGGTTGAACTGAGGCTGATTAACCGTAATGACAATGGCCGCGAGTACGATTTTTTTCGCGACCGCTTAATGTTTCCTATCCGCGATAAACGCGGCCGTGTTATTGCCTTTGGTGGTCGCGTACTGGGAGACGGTACCCCAAAATACCTGAATTCGCCGGAAAGCCGCTTATTTCATAAAGGCCGCGAATTGTATGGTTTATTTGAGGCCCGCCAGCAGCCGGGACACTTAGAACAGGTACTGGTAGTAGAAGGCTACATGGACGTTGTCGCACTGGCTGAGCATGATATTCGTTTTGCCGTCGCGTGCTTAGGCACTGCCACGACGTCAGATCATATGCATACACTGTTTCGCTACACGCCCAAAGTAGTGTGCTGCTATGACGGAGACCGGGCCGGACGTGATGCCGCCTGGCGCGCATTACAAAATGCACTGCCACAGTTAAAAGACGGCGTGGAACTTAACTTTGTGTTTTTACCCGATGGTGAAGACCCGGACACACTGGTGCAAAAGGAAGGCAAAGACGCTTTTTTGCAGCGTATTGCGGCAGCAACACCGCTGAACCAGTATTTCTTCGAGCATCTGATCCAGGAATTTGATCCGGCAACAGATGCAGGAAAATCGGCATTGTCAGTTAAAGCCGCCGAACTGATTAAACAAATTCCCAGTGAATTTTATCGCGACAGCTTAAGCGACAAACTGGCTAACCTGCTGGGTAAACCACGGGAACGGACGAAAGCAGCAGTAAAACGGGCACCTAACCGGATAACACCCGCCACAATGAAAATTACGCCAATGCGCCGGGCTATTGGTTTATTGTTGCAGTATCCCCATTTAGTGAAGGTAATGCCTGATGCGCCGGAGCTGGCAGACGCAGATATCCCCGGTATTAACTTACTGCTGGCCATACAACAACGGTTGCAGCAAGAGCCCGGGTTAACCACAGCCCAGTTACTTGAGCAATGGCGGGATTTACCTGAACACAGCATCCTGATGACGCTGGCCGCCTGGGAACACCAGATCGAGCCCGAACAGCTGTCGCAGGAGTTTATCGACACATTTTATTTTATTGAAGATCAGTATCTGCAAAAGCAACTGGATGAACTGGCACTACGGGCCAAGCTTAACCAGTTAAGCAAAGCCGAGTGGCACAAATACAACCTGTTGCTGCAGGCACTGAAAAGCAAAAAACCAAAGCTTGCGACCTAATGCAGCTGGCTAGAAAAGCTGCGCTTTGTTATAATCGCTAGTTCGCAATTTTACATTAATCAACATTGGTGGAAGATAAGTCTCTATGGAGCAAAATCCTCAGTCGCAGTTAAAACTCCTGATCATCAAAGGTAAAGAGCAAGGTTATCTGACCTTTGCTGAGGTGAATGACCACCTGCCACAAGACATTATCGATTCTGATCAGATAGAAGACATTATCCGCATGATCAACGACATGGGGATCCAGGTGTTTGAAAGCGCTCCGGATGCCGACGATCTGATCATGGCTGATGCCACCACAGACGAAGACGCAGTAGAAGAAGCTGCCCAGGCGCTGGTAAGCGTTGATAAAGAATTGGGCCGTACCACCGATCCGGTGCGTATGTATATGCGTGAAATGGGTACAGTTGAGCTATTAACCCGTGAAGGTGAGATTGATATCGCCAAGCGGATTGAAGATGGTATCAACACGGTACAAAGCTCTGTTGCTGAATATCCTGAAGCTATTACCTACCTGCTGGAGCAGTGGGACAAATACGAAGCGGAAGAAATTCGCTTAAGCGACATCGTTACTGCTTTTATCGACCCGAATGATATTGATGAAGCGCCAATTTCTGGCAGCCACATCGGTTCTGACGTACCAGAAGATCAAATGGACGATGACGACGATTCAGACGACGATGATGATTCTGACGGCGATTCAGATGACGGCGACAGCGGCCCGGATCCGGAAATGGCGCGCGAAAAGTTTGGCGAACTGCGTACCCAGTACGAAGTAACCCGCAACTCTATCGTCAAAAATGGCCGTGAGCACGCTACCACTAAAGCTGAAATTGAGAAGCTGAGTGAAGTATTCCGTTGTTTCCGCCTGGTACCGAAGCAATTCGATCGCCTGGTGAAAAACATGCGCGAAATGATGGATCGCGTACGGGTGCAAGAACGCATTGTGATGAAACACTGCGTTGAATACGCCAAAATGCCGAAGAAAAACTTCGTCAAAGCCTTTACCGGTTTTGAAACATCAACTGCGTGGCTGGATGCTGAAATCGCCGCCAATAAACCATACTCGCTGAAGCTGAAAGAGCTGCACGAAGAGCTGGTACGCAGCATTGAAAAACTGAAAAAGATTGAAGAAGAAACCGGCTTAAGCATCTTTAAAATCAAAGATATTAACCGTCGTATGTCAATCGGTGAGGCCAAAGCACGCCGCGCGAAAAAAGAGATGGTTGAAGCTAACTTACGTCTGGTTATTTCTATCGCGAAGAAGTACACCAACCGTGGTTTGCAGTTCCTGGATTTAATTCAGGAAGGTAACATCGGTCTGATGAAGGCTGTAGATAAGTTCGAATACCGTCGTGGTTATAAGTTCTCAACCTACGCCACCTGGTGGATCCGGCAGGCTATTACGCGTTCTATCGCGGACCAGGCCCGTACCATCCGTATCCCGGTGCACATGATTGAAACGATCAATAAGCTGAACCGTATTTCACGCCAGATGCTGCAGGAAATGGGTCGTGAGCCTTCACCGGAAGAACTGTCTGAGCGCATGCAAATGCCGGAAGATAAGATCCGTAAAGTACTGAAGATCGCCAAAGAACCTATTTCGATGGAGACGCCGATTGGTGATGATGAAGATTCACATCTGGGCGATTTTATCGAAGATGCCACCGGCGAATCGCCGCTGGACTCGGCCACCATGGAAAGCCTGAAAAACGCCACCAACGAAGTACTGGCAGGCTTAACAGCACGTGAAGCCAAGGTCCTGCGGATGCGTTTTGGTATCGACATGAACACCGACCACACGTTGGAAGAAGTCGGTAAACAGTTTGACGTAACACGTGAGCGTATCCGTCAGATTGAAGCCAAAGCGCTGCGTAAACTGCGCCACCCGTCACGTTCTGAAGTATTAAAAAGCTTCCTCGACGAGTAAAGCAGCTATCCGGATAAAGGCGCCAACAGGCGCCTTTATTATTTTCGGCCGAATAAGCTTAAAAAATCAGCAATTAGGCACACTTAGCCTAACAAGCCGGATGACAAAGAGCGCAAAAGTTTTTATACTGCCTGCCGCTTTAATAGCGAATGGCCCCATAGCTCAGTTGGTTAGAGCGCTCGACTCATAATCGATCGGTCGCTGGTTCGAGTCCAGCTGGGGCCACCATTCTTCCCACATCGTACCAAATCAGTTCACTCCAACGCTTTTCTCTCACCACCTGTCGTTTGCTGCAACGGTATTGTTTTGCTGCGTGCTATAAAAATACTCTGTGTATAAAATATACAACACGGAGAGAAGGTGAAAAAATTATTATTATGCGTAATGGGGTTATTTATGGCGACAGCCCACTGTAGTGAGCCAGAACTGACCATAGTACAAAAGCCAGTACAAATGAATGACACCAGAACGGCGCTTACGCTGGAGTATCTGAAACAGCGTTATGATATCGAACAGGACGAACCGACGATTACACCGACGATGGTCGTGGTGCATTGGACGGTGATCCCGACGTTAGAGCAGACTTTTGCTGCTTTTGATCCGGCTGAATTGCCTGCCGCCCGTGATGGCATTCGCAGCGGCGGCCAACTGAATGTGTCCAGCCAGTTTGTCATCGACCGCGACGGCACTATTTATCAGTTACTGCCGGAAACCTATATGGCAAGGCACACTATCGGCCTGAATTACACCGCTATAGGGATTGAAAACATCGCCGATGGTAAAGATTTGCCAATGACCGACGCTCAGCTTGAAGCCAATAGCAGGCTAATCCGCTATCTGGCCGGTAAATACCCGATTGAATTTGTGCTGGGTCACAGCGAGTACCAAGCGTTTAAAGGTACCCGCTGGTGGAAAGAACGTGATGCCAACTACATTACCGAGAAAAACGACCCGGACCCGGAATTTATGCAGCGGTTACGCAGCCAGCTAACCGATTTGGCATTGAAACCACTGCCCTGATAGCAGCGAGCAAACAGCGCAGTCAGGGTTTTTCTGCGCTGTCTGGCGGTAATGGGGTTAGCTCGCCGGTGTGCAGATTAATGCGAAAATGATCATAGGACACGCCTTTGCTAAACACTGCCAGCATATCAAACAGCAAGCCAAACTGTTTGCTTACATAGGCTGTCAGGCTACCGCTGTTTTGTCTGTCAGTGGCTTGCCTGGCCAGCTGAGCGGCCAAAAAACGATACTGTGCTAACCGCTCTGCGCTGATATCGGTCAGCGCCAGGCTGCCGGCATTTCGTAAACGATAAAAATCCAGCGCTACATCAAAGCCATGCCAACCGGCAAAGGTATTCAGCACTACACCTGCCTTTGCTGCATCCTGCTGCAGCTTTTGCCCGGCGGTTTGCCACTGTGGGCTTTGCATCAGCTGTTCAAGCTGCTCAGGTGATTGCTGCAGCTGTGCCAACGTCATATCGGTTTGCAGCTGTGTCAGGATTGCCATCTGTTCTCCGTTCAACGCTAATAACAGCGTACGCAGTTCCTCCGGCCACTCTGATGGTAGAAAGCGTTGCCGTGTCAGTTCGCGCAAATGCCAGTTGGCAAACTCGCGATAGTTCGCTGACTGCAGAATTCCGCTGTTCCAGGCTGCGTCGGCATCTGTTTGCCGTAATTGCTGATGCTCAAGCCGGTAATGCTCGAACAACTCGTCAAAACGTGGCACCTCGTTTAGCACTATGGTATCAACCTCGACATCATAGTCAGGCAATACCGTCAGCAGTTTGTAAGCCGGTACATAAGCAGCTATCGATGGCGACTGAATATTCAGCAGGTAGCGGCCATCGCTGTAATGGGCCAGATTAGTATTGTTCAGGTGCATATGGCCGCCGACATGCAGCCGGATGCCGGCTTTAGCTAAGGTGTGCCCTACGTCATCATCTGGCTTGCGCCCCAGCTGGGCGCTGTTTTTACCAAGCAAACCGGCAATATGATCAGATTGGCCCTGATAAAATTCCAGCATCGGAAAGTGACTAAAAGTAAGCAGGGTTTTGCCCTGTTGTTGTGCCCGTCTGGCAACCTGCTCCACCCAGGCAATAACATGCGGCTTGTACTTTAGCACAGCGTTGTAACCGGCATTACCTGAACCTTTAAACCCTGTAGGCTCTGCCTCATCCGGTATATAAACATTGGCATCTATCGCCAGTAGCCACAAACCCGGGATCGGCTCGACCAGATAGCTGGCATCAACCACCTGACGGCACTCGGTATAGCCCGCCTGACGATAAGCGCCGCCCCCGCCCTGACGGCAGATTTGATACTGCCGCTGCTGCAGATCTGCCTGAGCCTGCGCTGTTGCCAGCTCATAACCGTTGGCGGAGTAGTCACTGAATGGCGTCTCCCAATACAGATAGTCCACTGTGGGGTAAAAACCAAAGCCTGACAACTCTGTCATCAGCTCTACGTAACCGGCTTCTTTTACCTGCTCTGAGCACACCAGACGGCGATCTTCAGGCGATGCTGTGGCTTTATCCGGGCAGCCACCGGCGCCAGCGCTGTATATCGGTTGCGGCTTGCCATCAACGCCCAAATAATCCGCTTTGCCAGCAGCATGGCTGAGCGGGCGCACCGGATCATGATTGCCCAATGTCAGCAAAAACTGCATGCCATATTGCTGGCTATAACGCTGCAGTACTTGCTTTAACCCCCGCACATGTACCGGCTGACTGTCGTCACTGAAATCGCCCGGCAACACCACCAGCTTGACCCCTTTGGCGGCAATGTCGTCCAGCGCCGCGAGAAAAGCAAAGTAGTTTTCGTTAAACAAACGGGTAGATTTAAGTTGCGCGGCCATAGTGCGGATAGCGGCTTGCTGGCCGCTTTTACGGTTAGCCAGGCCGCTAAAGCCGTCGGTGCGGAAATCGGCATAAATATCGTGAAAGTGTACATCAGGCAAAAATGCGATCTGCACCGGCTGTATATCAGCCGCTTGCACCGTTACACCGGTAGCCCAAAAAACAGCAGCAAGGGCTGCTGCGACCAGCCGCTTTGTCAGTAACCTAAGCTGTGATAACACCATCGCTTTATTCCGTTTTGTTGCATCAGAAAATATAAAGGCCACAGCAGTATTCTGTGGCCTTTACCATTATCGTTTTTACACTCAGAAATCGGCGCGCAGCCCCAGGCTGATACGACGGCCCGAGTACTCGTTCATCGTCGGGAATGCCGGGTCCATAGTGTAGCCGGTGGTTTCCTCGTCGGTCATATTGATGCCTTTTAAGCTCAGCTTAACATTGTCTGTCAGCTGATAACCAATGGCGATATCCAGCTGACCATAAGCATCGCGGTACACCGGGTACATGCTGCGCTCAATACGTTCTACATACTTGTCTTTGTAGTTGTACGACAGGCGCGCGTCGAAGCTGTCATTCTCGTAATAGAATGTCAGGTTATAGGTGCTGTCGGCCAGGCCTTCCGGCGGCGTATCAATACCCAGTGATGATGCGCCTGTCAGGGTGTTATCCAGTTTGGTGTAGTTAGCGTTAACGCCAAATCCATCCAGGGCATCATGCAGAATAGTCAGCGGGAACTGTGCAATCAGCTCAAGCCCGGTTACTTTATAAGAGCCGTCAGCATTCACCGGCTGATAAACATCAAAATCGTAGTAACCATCCAGGGTGCCGTTAGCGTTACGTTTTTCTACATCTTTTACCACACCTGTCAGTGCTTCACGTACCACACCTTCAATGTCTTTCCAGAAATATGACGCGGCCAGAATACCACCATTTTCAAGATACCATTCCAAACCGGTTTCCCACTGCTTCGCCATGGTCGGTTTCAGATCCGGGTTACCATCTTTAAAGCGGAACTCGTTCCAGCTGACTGAGCGTTTGTAGGCAATGTCAGTCAGAGCCGGGCGCATTAAGGTTTCTGATGCCGCCGTGCGCCACAACACGCCATCGAGCAATTCAACCGTCATATTCAGGCTGGGCAGAATGTCGTTGTAGCTACCTTCTTTTGAAATCGGCGCTGGCGTATAGCCGTTGGAGCCGTCTTCGTTCTGGATCTGGTGATAACCAAATGAAAGTACTGATGTATCTACCGCCCGCACACCGGCGTTTAGCACAACAGGCTTGCCAGCCAGGGTGAAATCGAAGTTTGCCATTGCATAAAGCGCCAGCACTTCTTCATCTACCCGGTAATAATCGGCTACGTTAAATGGCACAGCAAAACCGTCATAACGGAAGGTATCGCGGGCATAGGCGTTAGATACCTGCATCCAGTTTAAATCTTTGGCTTTGTAAGCACCGCCCGGCACAATATCGGTTACCCATTGCAGCTCGCTGTCGCTAAGCTTACGGCTGTTTACCCAGGATGAGTCTCCCGCCGCTGGCCCCTGAATTTTTGCCGAGCCAAAATTACGCTCTTTTGATTTATCGGTATAACGGGCCCCAAACTGTACACTGGTCAACGCTGGCATAAACTCAAGCTGCAGCGCTTTTTTTACATCCAGCTGCAGTGCATATTTGTCATCGCTTACCTCTTCCAGTTCGGTCTCATAAGCTTCAAACAGGTAGCTATCAGCCGCATCGTACATGTCGATACTGGCCGGATTATCACTCTTAATGGTTTCGCCGCCATTAGCGGTATAACGGGTACGTGACGGCGCATAGGCAACGTGCTTCAGGTTGGCGTAATCTGTGGTTTTCTCGGCACCGGAGTAACCCGCCAGCGCGCGGATATCAAAACCATTGATCATCCAGTCCATCGTCAGGCTGAACTGACTGTAGTCGGTGTTGTTAATGCGTTCTTTGCTTAAAAACTCATGTTGTGTCGCCGCGTACGACACATCGGTTAGCACGGTAATGCCGTCTGCAGCCAGGGTGGTATTATCGTAGCTGTGAATTTGTTCAAAAGTACTGATACTCGAAGCCGAATACGCCGCGGCATCATATTCATCTTCAGTGTTGTCATAGCCACCCAGCATGCCGTCGAACGTCAGGCTGAAGTTGTTATCCGGCTTATACTGCAAGGATAAAGTCGCGCCCCATTTGTCCTGATCATTTAAGTACACGCGGTCACCGGCTTTATCCAGAAACACAATGCGGTTAGTGACATCTGTATCAAAACGGTCGTTAATCACAATGCCGGTATCCCGTTCCAGTACGGCGACAGCCTGATCTGCACGAGCCAGCTTGCTGTCTGAGCCTCGTTGCTCTAAAAAGCGGCCTGACGGGCGGAAATTGATACCTGAGTTAGAGTCAGTTCGGTTAGTACGCTGGGCTTTAGCAAAAGATACCAAAGCGCCCCAATCGCCAAAGGTATCGCTAGCTAAAAATGAGAACTTAGGATCAACTTCCTCTGAAATAGAGTTATGCGCACCTTCTGCCGACACGATCAGTTTGCGGCCCGGGAAATCAAACGGCCTGGCGGTACTTATCTGTACCGAACCGGCGATGCCGCCCTCTTCATCAGCGGCGGTAGGTGATTTTTGTACCGTTACGCTCTGGATAATTTCTGAGGCAAAAATATCAAATTCAACATCACGGCCGCCACTGCCTGACGCCGTTGCCAGGTCGTTAATCGATACATGGGTAAATTCAGTAGGCAAGCTGCGCACATTGACTTTGTCGCCAAGGCCTTTATTACGTTCTATCGTTACACCCGGCATACGCTGCAAGGCTTCCGCCAGGTTTTGCTCGGGAAAATCGGCGATATCGGTTGCGACAATTGAATCAGAAAAACCTATATTGCTTTGCTTTAAATCGACGGCTTTTTCCAGGCTTTTACTGTAAGAGCCGGTTACCGAAATGACTTCCACATTCTGCTCTTCAGCTGTTTGCGCCACGCTGTGCAGCGGCAAACACACCAGACTGCCTAACAACAGCTGATGAATAACTCGGCTTAGGGCTTTGGGTTGAACTGGCAACGACTGATGATGCTGATTGAGGTACTTCATAGTATTTCCGTTTTGTAATATTAGGGGTTAGCGACAAATAGCTGTACCCAATACTACAAAACGGAGATGATACTTTTATTGCAAAAACTGAATATTTATACCTATTTTGGACATAAATATGTAATATTTATCCTAAAGCTAACAATAGCCAAATCAAAGTATTACTCGGCCAATAGCTCATCTTGCCGTTGTGCAGTGGGCATTAGTTCCCGCCACCAGGCATGCTGGCCAGCGCTATACCAGTTCGCCGCCGTTAAGCTGGCTACCTGACCAAAGTAAGGGGTATATAATGCTACTGCATTTGCCGCCGCAGCGTTACTTACCCGCTCCAGCGGTTCATACCAGGCATGGAAAGCTAAATCGAAAGTACCGTTATGCACCGGCACCATCACTTTGGCATCAACATCCAGGTGTGCCTGCACGCTTTGCTCTGGCGTCATATGAATGTGTGGCCAGTCTTTGTCGTAAGCGCCTGTTTCGATAAACGCCACATCAAAGGGGCCATATTTCGTGCCTATTTGTTTAAAACCATCGAAATAGCCAGAGTCACCACTGAAATACACTGAGCCGGCAGCCGTTTTAATCACCCAGGAGCCCCACAGCGTAGTGTTGCCATCACCAATACCCCGGCCGGAAAAATGCTGGGTCGGGGTAAACGCGATCAGCGCATTAGCCGTTGTCAACTCCTGCCACCAGTCAAACTGACTGATCTTTGCCGCTGGCACACCCCATTTTTGTAAATCAGCCTCAACCCCAAGCGGCACCAGAAAACGCTGTGTTTTAGCAGCGAGCTGCTTTATGCTGGCTTTATCCAGATGATCGTAATGATTGTGTGAAATCAATACTTTACTAATTGGTGGCAGTTCGGCCAGGCTGATAGGCGCCTGGTGAAACCGTTTAGGGCCTAAAAACGAAAACGGCGATGCCCGCTCTGAAAATACCGGGTCAAGCAGCCAGTATTCACCATATACTTTCAGCAGCACTGACGAATGTCCGAGCTTAACAAAATGCAGGCCGTCGTCTGGCAACGCATCAAGCTCTGCACGGCTGATTTGTTTCAGTGGCAACGGCAATGCCGGCACTTTATCAATCGCCGGTTCAGTGTAATAACGCTTGGCAATCGCCAGTGTTTTCATAAAACCGGGCTGTTCAAACTGCGCCACATTGTAGAATTTACCGTCCTGATAGCGCGCGCTTTGTTGCACGCTCTGGCTGTCAGTTGATGCTGTTATCTGGCTATTCACTATCCACGCTCCTGCCGCGAGGGCTGTCAGGCTGCACAGCAGCACAGTTATAAATCGGGTGATTAATCGCATACCTGTTACCATCGTTAAACTGTTAACGAAATAAACTACACGGTGCAGTTTACATCAAGCAAGCAAAAAGTAAACTGAGTAGTGCACACTTTTTCTGTCTGCGCTACAATGCCTGCGTAATCAGAGGCGAAAACATGAAATTATCCGATCAGAAAAGGCTGCAAATCCTTGATGCGGCGGAAGAGTTATTCCACAGCTTTGGCGTAGAGCACACCAGCATGGATCAACTGGCGTTACAGGCGCAGGTGTCCAAGCGCACTGTATATAATCACTTCGCGACTAAAGAGCAGCTGTTTCAGGCTATTTTGCAGCGCATGTCTGACAAACTGCGTCAGGGCGGCGAAGTGCAATTTAACCCGGCGTTACCCATTGCTGAGCAGTTGCGTCGTATCGCCGCTGACGAGGTTGCCCTGCTTAGCTCAGAGGCGCTGTTGCGGGTAGCCAAAATTGCCATAGTACAGATGATGAAACAGCCTGAACTGGCCCAGACAATGAATGACAACGCGCTGGGCTGTAAACGCTACCTGGCTGATTTTCTGCAGCAAGCTTGTCAGGCTAACGTGCTGACCATTGCCGATACAGTATTCGCCAGCCAGCAGTTTGTTTATCAGTTAAAATCCTTCGTGTTTTATCCGGCATTATTTGGTTTACATCAGGCCAGCGCGCCAGAGTTACAACATATTATTGATGAAACCGTAGCGATGTTTTTAGCCCGCTACGGTAATTGCTAACTGCCGGAAACTAACCAGATGCTTGCTCATATGCGTCTGGTGAACCAGCCTTGTAGCAAGCCTGACTGAAAGAACGGTACTGGCAACTCAAAACCGCCAGCAGCAATAATTGCCGTAACCTTATCAGCTGACAGCACCGCTACATCTCTGGTATATGCGTCTTTTGTCCTGTCTATCTGTTCAGTTGTGGCCCGTGCGCCAGACATAAAAGAACACCACATAGGCAGTAATTCGTCATACTGTACAGACTCCGTATCAGCACAGAGATCAGCAGTAGCTAAAATAGCGCCAAGTTTAAGCTTTCGGGCTATCTGCTCGAAAAATGCGACACGATCCTGTTGATTAAGTATGAATTGAGACACCAGAAAACACGTAGCAGCATCATAACTGTTGTCAGCTTCAGGTAACGAGTCCAAAAAACCATGATGGAACTGGCAACGCTCTGCTATACCAGCAGCTTCTGCATTCCGCCGACAAACATCCAACATCGCTAATGACGGCTCTACAGCGGTAAAACGCCACCCCGGAAACTTCGCAGCAAGGTAGAGTAGTTCTTTACCTGTGCCCACTCCAACACACAGCACCCTGGCTTTGACACTGAGTGATGAAAACACAGATTCAAGTAAAAAATACAACCCAAGATAAACCGGAGCGACTTTTTGCCAACGGCTATCATAATGCTCAGCTTGCCGCTCAAACACCGAGACTAAATCTTCAGTATTCACTATGCCTCCTACACCTAATAAATCATGCTTAACCAAACATCAGAAAACGGTGCGCTGCTGCTCCGGCTTTTACCCCGGCAGCGGCTGCCAGCATGGCGTTATGCATGGGGGCAGCCATATCACCGGCAACAAAAACCCCACTGACAGAGCTTTGCTGCATAGCATCGGTTTTAACATAAACGCCGGTTGGCCCCTGCTCCAGCTCACAGCCCAGTTGCTGCAGCAGGCTGTGGCCAAAGCTGGTTTCTGACGCAACGTACACCACACCGGTTGCTATCTCGCGGCCATCCGCCAGTTTTACTGCGCTTACGTTGTCGGCATCACCCAGTATCGCCACCACCGGCGTATGTTCTACCTTAACGCCACGCTTTTGCAGCACAACCTGCTGCTCCGGGTCCGGTAAAAACCGGCTCTGGCTGAAATAGGTCACCGGGCCCCAATCCGGCAGAATACCGGCCTGATGCACCGACGCCGCGCCATTTGCAATAACCGCTATCGGCTGCTGACGGTATTCATAGCCGTGGCAATACGGACAATGGATCACCGATTTACCCCAGCGCGGCTTCAGGCCGTCGATATCTGGCAACGTATCCACCAGCCCGGTGGCCAGGATAAGCACTTTAGTCTGATACTGCTGCCCTACTTCGTCTGTCACACTAAAGCCGTTAGCTTGCTGTTGTGCAGACTGCACCCTGCTCTGACGGAAGGTTACATTGGGGTAGGCCAACAGTTGCTGCCAGGCACGCCCCTGTAGCTCTGCCGGCGCCATGCCATCGGCGGCAAAAAAGCCGTGTGATGCAGTGGCAAAACGGTTACGCGGCTCGCCGGCATCTATCAGCAGCACCGAACGCTGGCCGCGGGCCAGCTGCATCGCAGCAGACAGTCCGGCAAAGCTGCCGCCAATCACTATTGCATCCCACATCATCATCGTCTCCTGTTGATAGCTGTTATCGCGACATCGCAACTTAAGAAACATCATAAGTTACGTAAAAAGCAAAAACAACTCATGTAACATAAAAAGTTTCTTAAAACTACGCTAGAATGGCTGACAATCTTTTTCAGATGAGTGTGTTATGCGTAAAGACAGTCGCTTATCGCGCATGCTACATGTGCTGGTGCATATGCATCATTTAGAGCAGGCGGTAACCTCAGATAACATTGCCATTATGCTGGGCACTAACCCTGTAGTAGTGCGCCGCACTATGTCGTTGTTACGGGAGCAAGGCTATGTGAATGCAGTCAAAGGCCACGGTGGCGGCTGGACGCTGGCCAAGCCGCTGCACTGTATTACTCTGCTGGATATTCATCGCTCGCTCAGTGAAGCCTCACTGTTCACCATAGGTTTAACCGACGAGCACACCAATTGCCCGATTGAAAAAGCGGTCAACCTGGCCATAGACGATGTACTGCACGAAGCCGGGCAACTGGTGCTGCGCCGTTTTGCTGAAGTGACACTGGATAAACTGGCAGTGGAGTACACCGCCAAACTTAGCTGAAACAGCGCGCTGCAGAAAATTATTTTGCTGTTGTCGATTTGCCCGCAGCTCAGTCGACTAAGCTGTGACACAAACTACTAACGTTCTCACAGCCAACAGGAGCATATTATGAGCGGCAATACTGTTACCCTGCACCGGGTGATTAAAGCAAAACCTGAGCGCGTCTACCGGGCCTTTTTAGACCCCGATGCACTGGTTAAGTGGTGTCCGCCACACGGTTTTACCGGCAAGGTACACAGTATGGATGCCCGCGTAGGCGGTGGCTATAAAATGTCATTTACCAATTTTAATACCGGCAGCAGCCACAGCTTTGGCGGCACTTATCTAGAGCTGAAACCTAATGAGCTGATCCGCTATAACGATCAGTTTGACGACCCGAACCTGCCCGGGCAAATGCAGGTAGTTGTCAGGTTAACGCCAGTGTTATGCGGCACTGAGCTGCGCATTGAGCAAAGCGGGATACCGGAGGCTATACCGGTAGAGTTTTGCTATGCCGGCTGGCAGGAGTCGTTGCAATTACTGGCGCAACTTACCGAGCCGGAAATTCCGGATCAGGGTTAAGCGATAACCGGCTTAACCCTTTATCAGTGTTTATGTTACAGGCTGTTTAGAAAGGCCAGCAGGGCATTGCGCTCATTATCCGGCAATGCCTGATAATTATCGTTGCTGGCCTGCCCTTCTCCGCCGTGCCAGCGGATGGCTTCATCAATGCTGCGGGCACGGCCATCATGCAGGTAGCTGTGTTGCGGTGTGCAGTACTCATAACCATCCAGACCAAAGGCATCCCAGCCTCGGCCGCCGGCGACCCCTCCGGTAACACAGGCCGACAAACCTAAGCCCCAAAGCGGTGCAGTGCGCCATTCGGCACCACTGGCATTCCCCTCGCCTAAATTGTCTGCCAGCCCAGGGCCCATATCGTGCAGCAACAGGTCGGTGTAAGGGTAAATGGTCTGATCGCGCAGTTCGGCCAGCGGGTGAAAACTGCTGGTTTGGTGGCTTTCGGTGTGGCAGCCATTACAGCCAATATTGCGGAAAACGTTTTTACCCTGGATCACCTGAGCATCGTTATAATCCCGCTGTGGCCGTACGCCCAGTAGCGATACGTATTTCACCAGATTATCCAGATGCTGTTCAGGCAACTGCCGGCCACTGCTGGCACAACCGCTCTGGCTGCTGCCACAATCCGGGCTGGAGAACATTGCTGTCATTACGCCCATATCGGTATTCAGCGCTGCAGCAACCTGATGCCGCACACTGGCAGTAGCCGCTTTGTAACCAAAGCGGCCCAGCCGGGTGTCACCGCTTTGCGGGTCAACCACACGCTGCGCGCGGCCGGAAATGCCATCACCATTGCTGTCGTTTTCATCTTCCAGCGCCAGTATGGCAGCCTCCGGTATCGCTTCAAGCAGGCCCATACCGTTTAATTGCGGCGCAATACGCGCTGAAAACAGCTGCGGTACGACACCGCTGAACTGATAGTTTGGTTTACGCAGGCCGTTGCTTTCGGTAAAAGAAGCAATGGAAACATTGCCTTCACTGCTGGCACTGCCGTTGGTTTTGCTTTGCAGCACACGGCCCAGTTGCGGGTGCGGGTTACCGCCGGCATCGGCGACTTTAAACACCCATTTATCCAGTGACTCGCCAATAGCCGCAACGGCTGCCCGGCCATTACGTACATGGCAACCGGCGCAGCGGTCATTGATGTAATGCGACCCGCTTAAACCGGCCATATCAGTGAAAACACCGTTTTCAGCATGTTCATCATGGCTGCCATCTACTGCTGAGCTATGGTGCACACGACGGCCCAGCACAAACGGCTGGCCGTTGTCGTAGCCCAGATTAGTCGCCATCTGTTGAAAATGACCATCCGGCTCAGCCGTCATCTGCACGTGTAAGGTGGTATCACCACCGAGACGGGCAGCCGCAGGTACCGGTATTGAGTCACGTTGCAGGTAATTACCCGGCTGAAACACCTGTTTATCGGTGACATCCCACGGCACTATGCCCTGGCCAACAATGTATAAAAAGGTGGTGCCGTAATAGTTTGAGCGACCGCGTGGCAGGATGGCCGCATCAAGAAACTGACTGATTTCAAACTCCAGCTTATCGCCCACCTGGATCGGCCGGCCTTCACGGCAGTTATAGCTTTCTTCTTTCCAGTAATGGGTGTAGTCGACCATATTCATCACACCGTTACCGCAAAACTCGGCCAGCGTATTCACCCCGATATACCACCAGCGGTTTTCTGCCTGTAAATCATCCAGTTTATTTTGCGTCACCACATTCATGCGAATGCCGCTGCCGCCTTTAGCGACGTAGTCAACAATCTCAATAGCGGCGGTTCTGTCTTCCCAGTAAAACGTCAGGTAATGATCGTAGGCCTGAAAATGGTTTTCTTTGGCATGCCTGTCGCGCGCCCGATCAGAAAAACGGGTCACCAGCGCATCGCCGCGGTCAAACTGAATGGCGGGTTCCAGCACGGTCGACGCGCTATACAGCGGCACCACATCAACCGAGGTTAACGGGCAGCCATTGGCGTTGACGGGCACGCCTGACGGCGTACCACTACAATTATCCAGTGCATCTTCCACACCGTCGCCATCGCTGTCCTGGCCTGGTTCAGGCTGTGGGTCCGGATCAGGATCCGGCTGCGGGTTCACGCCACTGCCAAGAGTATAACTTTGCCACGGCGTATCTACCGCATAACCGTTAGCGGTGTCCCAGTAAGTGAAAAAGTAATTCAGCTCAGCCCCGGCCGACAAGTTTGATACCGTATATTGGTTTACACCGCTGGCTTGTTGCATAGCTACATTGATTTGGCCGCCGCTGTTCACCGTATAATGCACATCGGCCCAGCTACTACTGTTAACGAAAAAGCGTACGCTGTCTGCACTGGTTTGTGCTACACCAAAGGCACCGCTGGCGGTCGGGCAACCATTGGCATCAACGGCTGCGCCCGGTGCAGTATTACTGCATTGATCGGCACTGTCCGGCACACCATCGCCGTCAGTATCTGCCTGCTGGTTACTGTTGCCACCACCATGCCAGACAATATCATCAATAGCGAACTGGAAGCTGTAACCCGGTAACTGGCCATCAACACTGGCAATGTAAAACATGCCGCTTAACGCCTGCAGCGCAATTAAACTGCCACGCAAGTCGGCAACCGGTATCGTTACCTGCCCCCACTGTCCGTTGCGCACTAAGCCGTATTTGCTTTCATTGGCCGGAAAAGTGATCCAGTTCTGGTTGGTGTAATCGTCAGCTATGCCAATACGAAAACTGACATCTGCCGGTATCTTGATACGAAAGCTGACCGTGCCATCGGCAAAGTTACTCATATCGCGCAGCTGTCTGACGTGCACACCGCCACCAAACCACTGGTTCGGTGCCACATACTGCCAGGCAATAACGTTGTTGCCCTCTGCCGGTGCCGTATTGCCTGCCACTACTGAACTCTGGTTCCAGATATAGATATCCGAGCTGACGCCCGGCTGCAGGCTGTTGCTGACGGCAGTGCTGTCGGTAAAAACACCAAAGCTACCGGTTTCCGGCGGGTTAATATTGCCGCTGAATACCTGGCCCTGGCCGTTAAGCTGATATACGCGGATATAATCGAGATACATTTTGCCGGGCAGCGGTGCAGTCACCTGGCTGTTGTTTGCGGCATCGGTAAAGTTACCCCCGACAGCCAGGTTTGCCAGCAGATAAAACGGTTGCTGCAGTTCACTGGACTCGGCTGTAATGCTGATAGGCGCATCATACATATCGTACTCGACACCATTGTCAACCACGGTAAAACGTAGCTGGCTGTCGGTCCAATAAGTGCGGTAAGTCACAAAACGGTTGCTCAGCGGCTGCGCAGCGACATAGGCATTGTCGGTTTGCCAGGCGGTCATTGCGGCACAGGTTGGATTTTCCGGCACACAGGCGGCGTCAGCATAAAAAATGGCATTGGCCCCCACATAGCTGTTGATATTGGCACCGGCATGGCCGGAGTCTGCCCGCGCCTGCGCCCGGTGGCCCATTTCCATCATGTCAATTTCGCCTTTGGCCGGCCAGCTGGCGGTACTGGTACCCAACATCCACGCCGCTGGCCACAAGCCAGTTGCCAAATCAGGCACCCGCATCCGTACTTCTATCATGCCGTACTGCACGGCCAGTTTATGCTGACTGTCTATTTTGCCAGAGCTGAAAGCGCGGCCGCCGATATTGTCGTTACGGGCCTGAAATACCAGGGCTTTGTTGCCAGGCTCGCCGGGCACATCTTCAATGCTGAGGTTATTGCTGCTGTACCATTGCAGTTCCTGATTACCCCAGCCACATAAACCAATAGCACAACCATCCCCTTCGTTTGGGGTCCAGTTGTTGCTGTTCAGACTGTTAAAGTTGTCTTCAAACAGTAAGTTACCAATTTGCGGATTGCTGACATCGGCACTGGCTGGCTGCGTCAGCAGCAGGCCGCATAACGCCAGCGACGTTCTGATCATTGTTTTCATTTGCACAAACCCATCGGTTGCAGGTTAAGTTAACTGTCACGCCATAGCGTTAACTGCTTGCCAGGGCGCGCCGTATCGGGCAATGCTGATAGAAAGAGAGTAAGCTCCGAGCAGCTCATTTGTCTGCCTGACCGGTTTGCTCACATCAACACGCCATAAATCGTCCCTGAGGCTCGATTTACAAACTTCATCCTTGAAGTTTGCCCTTACGGGCCAGCTACGCTGTTCAAATTCGTTCCAAACAAATTTATCGGCCATCCATGGCCTGCAACGGTTGATTAAGAGCAAACCGGTCAGGCTTAATTTCGCGCTCAGCGACCTGGCTGTCTTTCAAATGAAGTGTGCTAACGTTGCCACGCGCCGCCATCAGGGTTAGCTGCCGGTTGCGTTGCTGTCGTGGCGTTATTACCGGTATTAGCCGGTGGTATTATCTTATCCTGTCCTGAGGCGCTTATTTTCTCTGCCTTGTCGCGGTTTGCGCAGGCAATATTGTTGTATTGATGTAAAAATGTAAGCGCTTTCTTAAGGCTAGATGATTCACCTGTAACGGTCAAGCGGGAAGATAAAACTCTGGCTGGGTAAGTGATAAAAACGGCAGCTGCGACAGGCAGTAAACTGCCTGTCGCAGTGTAACATTAGCGGACGATATCCATCTCTTCGAGCAGGTTCTGAGCGCCATCAACATGTTCCATCAGCCACAGCACGTAGCGGATATCAACATGAATAGCACGGGTAATTTCCGGGTTAAAATACCAGTCTTTGGTGATCGACTCATAAGTTGAGTCAAAGTTTAACCCGACCAGCTCGCCTTTACCGTTCATTACCGCGGAACCTGAGTTACCACCAGTGGTGTCGGCGCTGGATAAAAAGTTAACCGGTACCGAATTAAAGGCCTTTACCTCTGGTTTGGCGCAACCGCCAATACGGCACAGCAGGCCAGGTTTATACTCTGGCGCTAAATCGGCGTAGTAATAACCGTCTGTTTTACCGGCGTTGTAGGCATCTACCAGTTTTTGCGGCAAGCTAAACGGATATTCGTCCTGACGCTTGGCAATAAGGCCTTTTACCGACGTAAAGGGTGTTTTATACACACCATCTTTGGCCGGGTAACCATCAACGGTGCCGTAAGTGATACGCAATGTACTGTTGGCATCGGGGTATACCGGTTTACCCAGCGTTTTGTTGTAAGCAATAACCGCCTGCATATAGGCCGGGCGTACCTGCAGCAATTGACCGCCTAAGGTTTTTTCTTCCAGCTCCAGCGCTTTGTTTTTAGCATAAAGCGCAACGGCCAGTTTGATAAATGGGTCGCTGCTGTTGGCAAAATCAGCCGGGGTTTTACCCAGCCAGGCTTTGCGCCCTGCCGTGCTGGTTAGCTCACTTTGTGGGTATAGCGCAGCCAGTTTGGCGCTGATTTGCGCCTGGCTCATGCCCGGCGTTAACCCCAGCGCAGCATCCAGTTCGCTTATCCGCACCGCATCAGGCTGGGCCAGGTATTCCGCCAGTTGTTCTGACCAAATGGCTAAGTCCATTGTCGGGTGAAAGCTTTTTTCCATCCGCGTTAAACGGTTTTCAATCATCGCCAGATCGCGCTGCTGAAAACCCATTTCGCGCTGTGCATCCGGCTTTTCGCTTTCTACCGCTAAGCGGTACAACAGCATGGCCGCCTGCAACATATCGCTGCGCTTGGCGTTGTCAAAATAGTAGGTTTGCTGGGTATAAGCCTGCTCGGCATCGATAACGGTTTTCAGGGCGCCAATACTTTGCTGGTACTGCTGATAGGCGCTATCGCTGTTTATCCAGTTCAGCAGTTCTTGTTCCTGCTGCTGTTTGATGGCATGAATATCGGTCACTTTAAAGCCATCCAGCAAGCCTTGCAGTTTTTTCATCCGGTTGTTCAGGCTTTTCACTGTTGAGGCGTATTTTACCTTCAGATCGGCATCGGTCGCGCCTAAGCGGTCAATGGTGCTGATGATCTGCTGATAGGTTTTCACCTGCGCCGGGTACTGCCAGTCTGCGGCAAAGGCAATTTCATCAGCCAGCCGGTAGCGGCTGGTGCGGCCAGGGTAACCGGCCAGCAAAATACCATCACCGGCACGCACGCCGTTGGCGTTTACTTTCAGGTAATGTTTGCTCTGGTACGGCACGTTATCTACGGAATACGGCGCCGGTTTACCATCTTTACCTACATAACCACGTAAAAAGGTGTAATCGCCGGTATGGCGCGGGTATTCAAAGTTATCGATATCGCCGCCAAAGTTACCAATGGCTTCACTTGGCGCATACACCAGGCGCACATCCTGCAGCATCAGCTGCTTGATCTGGAAATACTCCAGTCCATGGTGAAAACTGACCACCGAGCAGCGGTAGTTTGCATCTGACTCACAGCTTTTAATCAGCGCTTTACGGTTGGTCTCAATCGCTTCATAACGCTCGCTGCCGGTTAGCTCAGCCGGTAAATTACCGGATACCTGCGCGGTAACATCAGTCACTGATTCAGTAATATATAACCGCTCCTGCGCCCCGGCCGGTAACTCTTCGCTCTGGCTTTTAGCCAAAAAACCTTTTTCAATCAGGTTATTATCTTTAGTCGAGTTATTCTGAATCGCGTTATAGCCACAGTGGTGGTTAGTTACCACCAGACCATTCGGTGAGACAAAAGAGGCTGAGCAGTAGCCCAGGCTGACAATAGCACTCATTGGGTACTGGCTTAAATCAGCCAGCTGCTTGCCAGGGATCTCAATGCCTTTGGCGCTAAGTTCGGCCTGCAGCTCTGCCAGCTGATGTGGCTGCCACTGACCTTCATCGGCCACAGCAGCAAGGCTTACACCCAGTGCTGCAGCAGTTAACAGGTATTTGGTGTTCATAATTATTCCGTGGAAGAGGTTATTATCGTTTTACGTCGGGCTAAATTATCCATGTTCACAGCAGCGGAGCAAGCCGGAT
This sequence comes from Rheinheimera aquimaris, assembly GCF_020531985.1. Lineage (GTDB taxonomy): Bacteria > Pseudomonadota > Gammaproteobacteria > Enterobacterales > Alteromonadaceae > Alishewanella > Alishewanella aquimaris. The sequence goes on from NZ_JAJAVQ010000005.1 coordinate 70,162, forward strand.
CAGCCCAGTGCGTTGTATTTACGTTAAGCTGCGCCAAAACAGCGCAGACAATACCGCCACATTAGTGCTACTCTTGGCCAGGTTATAAAACTGTCATTGCCGTTAAGCACTCCCCTTCAAGGTAACTATATGATAATAAAAACGTTACGTCGCAGTACTTTGCTTGCTGCTCTGGGCCTGTTCAGCCTGTCAGCCAACGCACAGAGCCATCAGCTTAACCTGGCCGAAGCTAATAAGCTGGTTAGCCTGCCGCTGCACTGTGTGGAAACCCCTTACCCGTACAAAACCGGTTGGGTGCTTGGCAGCGCAACTGATCTGCAGCCACCGTCGCTGGTGCATCCGGTATTTTTTGGTTGCTTCGACTGGCACAGTGCCGTGCATGGTTACTGGTCTTTGGTGACTTTGCTGCGTCAGTTCCAGCAGCTGGAGCAGGCAGATGCGGTAAAATCGGTGCTGGCACGCAACCTCAGCGCCGAAAACGTGGCACAAGAAGCGGCATTTTTTAAAAAAGACATTAATGCGTCATTCGAGCGTACTTATGGCTGGGCCTGGCTACTGAAGCTGCAGTTGGAACTGCAGCAATGGCAGGACCCGATGGCAAAACAACTGGCAGCTAACCTGCAGCCGTTAACCGATGTGATAGTGCAGCGTTATCTGGATTTTCTGCCACGGTTACGTTATCCGGTGCGCGTTGGCGAGCACAGTAACACCGCCTTTGGTTTAAGCTTTGCCTACGACTACGCCGAGCAAACCGGCCACAGCGCACTTAAAACCTTAATCACCGAGCGCGCCAAAGCATTTTACCTGCAGGATAAGCAGTGCCCGTTAAACTGGGAGCCAAGCGGCTACGACTTTTTATCGCCCTGCCTGGAAGAAATGGGCTTAATGCAGCGCATTTTACCGGCAGATGAATTTACCCCCTGGCTGCAAGCTTACCTGCCACAGCTGAGTAAGCCTGATTTTGCGCTGGCTACCGGTGAAGTGGGCGACAGAACCGATGGCAAGTTAGTGCACCTGGATGGGTTAAACTTCAGCCGTGCCTGGAACCTGTACCGGTTGGCTAAGCAGTACCCGCAGTATGCGCATTTACGTGCTGTTGCCGACCAGCATCTGGCTTATTCTTACCCCAACCTGATTGGCGACAGCTACGAAGGCGGCCACTGGCTGGGTAGCTTTGCTATTCATGCGCTGAACGACAGCAAGTAATGGCGTTAGCAACATTGTTATGATGACGGCGGAACAGGTTACGCTTCCGCCGTGTCCCGGATGGCACCTATCCGCTTTATCCAAATCAGGCAAAAATAATCCTCATCCCTGCTTGAAATAGCATAACTGCAACATATATACCGACAGGTACAAATTAGTTATGTCTGATATAAGGTAGGAAGTACAGATGTCGAAGATTACCGATTTACTAAACTGGCGCTATGCCGCGAAAAAACTTCAGGCCGACAAGGTGGTTCCGCAAGAAAAGCTGGAACATATTCTGGAGGCGATTCGCTTAAGTGCCAGCTCAAGCGGCCTACAGCCTTATCAGGTGCTGGTGGTAACCGATGCGGAACTGAAAGCGAAAATTCGTCCAGTGGCCTGGAATCAATCGCAAATAACCGACAGCTCACATTTACTGGTGTTTGCCGCCTGGGACAATTACACGCCAGAGCGGATTAACAGCATGTTCGATCTGGTTAACGAGCAGCGCGGTTTTAAAAACGAAGGCTGGGAAGCCTACCGGCAGAAATTATTAAATTGGTATCCCCAGCGGCCGGCGCAAGAGAATTTTGAACATGCCGCCCGTCAGGCATATATCGGCTTAGGTTCAGCTTTACTGGCCGCGGCTGAGCAAGGCGTTGATGCGACACCGATGGAAGGTTTTGAACCGGAGAAAGTCGACCAGATCCTGAACCTGGCAGAACTTGGCCTGAAGTCAGTCTTGCTATTGCCGCTGGGTTACCGCGAAGTGGAAGGCGACTGGCTGGTAAACCTGAAAAAGGTTCGCCGCAGCAAAGCCGATTTTATTATCGAGCGCTAAACGGCTGTTAAACCTAACCTACTTAGCGCATTGTTATTACGGCGGAACAGGTTATAATTCCGCCGTCCTGCTCACTCTGGAGTATCGTACTGAAATGAACAACTAAATCCTGATTAACCGTCACTTTTTATTTAGGACTTATCAGGGTTAGTGGGTTTGTTGTCAGTAGGCTATAGCACTGCCTTCGCTGTATCTGTTGCCCGCCCCTGAATTATCAGGAGGCATTATGACCTTTTTCAGCTTTTCACCTTGTAGCTTTAACCTTGCCAGCGGCGAGACGCTTTACCACGACATAAAACTAACACTCGATAGCGGCATAAACGGCCTTATTGGCCGCAACGGCGCCGGTAAATCAGTGCTGGCCAGTCAACTGGCAGCACAGCATCCAAAGCAGTGTTATTTATTGGCGCAACTGCCCCAACCTGGCTGGCAGCAACGCAGTATCGCTGCGCTGTTAGGCCTTGAGCCGATATTACGCGCCTTGCAGCAACTGGCGAGCGGCCAGTTTGATGGCAATACGCTAAGCCTGATAGATAACCATTGGCAACTCGCCGATGACTTACAGGCTGAGCTGCGGCAAATCAACGCCCCAACCGATTACTGGCAAAACGCATCGGTATTAAGCGGTGGCCAGATGACACGCCTGCGGCTTTGGTGGGCATTTTATCAACCACAGCCATTGCTCATTCTTGATGAACCGTCAAATCATCTTGATACAGCAGGCCGCAATTGGCTAAGCGAGCAATTGCGCCAATTTGCAGCCAGGCCCGGCGCAGCCATTCTGCTTATCAGCCATGACAGGGCCCTGTTGCAACAGGTAGAGGTGTTATATGAGCTAACCAGCAACGGCCTGCAGCGCTTTGGCGGTAACTATGATTTTTATCAGCAACAACGTCAGTTGCAGCACGCTGCACTACAACAGAAGCAAAAACACGCAGAAAAACAGCTACAGCAGCGCCAACGCAATGCCCAGGCCGCAGCTGAAAAGGCTGCCAAACGACAACGACAGGGTGAACAGCGTCGTGGCAGCCAGGCGACCATTTTGCTGGATTACAACAAAAACCGCGCGCAAAGTGCTGTATCAGGCCGGCGTGTGCAGGAACAACAGCAACTTCAACAGGCCGAGCAGCAGTTACGACAGATAAAAGCACAACAGCAAACGCTGAAGCCGCAACAGTTTTATCTGTCTGCAGAAACATCAGCAGGCACGAAAACGCTGATAACTGCAGAAGCTATACAACTACCGTTCGGCAATCGCACACCGTTAAGTTTCAGCTGGAGCAACAAACAGCGGGTACATCTGCAAGGCCTTAACGGCAGTGGTAAATCTACCTTGCTGCAGGTTCTTGCCGGAAAAGTCGACTTTTACTCAGGTACGTTACGGCTAAATTGCGACGTGCAATATCTGGATCAGCATTTCAGTGTGGTTGACCGCGGCGCAACAGCATTGAATAACCTGCGCCGCTATTGCCCCGCTCTTACAGAAACGCTTGCCCGTACCCTGCTGGCTGGTGTTGGCTTTCGTAATAATCAGGCACTAAAGCCCGCAAAGGCACTTAGTGGGGGTGAGCTAATGAAACTGGCAATGCTGATGGTTAGCCAGCATACCGGCAGGTTACTTTTACTCGACGAACCAGATAACCATTTGGACCTTCAGGCCAAGCAACTGTTGGCGGAAGCCTTGGCACAATATCAATCAGGCTTTGTATTGGTAAGCCATGACGTTGACTTTGTTTCTCAATCGGGAGTAGATACAGTGTTGCAGTTGTAAGCCGTCAGCCCAACAGCATCCAGAGCGCCACGCCAAACATCAGGCTGGCGCCGATGCGGTTTAAGTACTGTACGCGGTTGGCTTTGCCGAAAAACAGCGCTAAGGCTTTACCACCGCTGGCGTACAGCAGCATCGAGCCAAATTCCAGCAGAATAATAATTGCCACCAGCACCAGCAACTGCGGCCAGAACGCCAGTGTTGGGTCTAAAAACGGTGGCAACAGCGCCATATGAAAGGCCCAGCCCTTGGGATTGGACACTGCGGTAATAAAGCCCTGGCTAAATAGCGTGCGCCTTGGCATCAGCGCAGGTAATTCACCCGGCTGCGGCAGCGCCAGCTTGCCTTTAGCACGCCACATTTGCAGGCCTATATAAGCGACATAGGCGGCACCGGCGATTTTAAACCACTGAAAAACAGCCGGAAACTGCAGCATAATTGCGGCAACACCGCACACAGCCAATATGGCCACCAGCGCCACGCCGAGCATTTCGCCCCACATCATCCACAACGTACGGCGCACACCCTGGCTCATACCCAGTGTCATCGCCAGCGTCATGCACATACCCGGCGTGACTGAAACAAACAAAAACGTGGGAATAAACGCGCCCATCAACGCCAGATTAACCATAACCACCTCTACTGCCTGAAGGCGATATTCTGCTTAGTTGTTACGCCAGCAGCAATAGCGTAAAGCAGTATTATTTTACCTGTAAACGTAGCCGTAATTGCGCTGTGCTGTAAGCATGTTGTTTTAACCGATGTTTTGGTACTTTTGCTATCTATTGGTCAAAACCAAAATTCAGCTTTTTTGCCACAGCGTCGCAGCCCCTGTGTTTTCTGGGTTTGAATAATTGGCCTGGTAATTGCTTGATTCATATCAACTAATTCACTTAAAGGAATAAAAAATGAAAAAACTACTCTCTGCCGCTTTCGTTATCGCTGTGGTTGCCGTGCTGTACACTCAGTTTACTGATCTAGCTTATAAGCTTGGTTTTGCCGAGTTAAAGATGGTGGCAGTGCTGGAAAACAGCGAAAAGCTGAAAGTGAAATGTGATGCGTATTCACTGGGCTTTTTTGACGAAATTAAACTACAAAACAAATTCCAGCAGTGCATTAATGACTATGAAGCTAAAGGCTACAAGATCATCAGCCGCCACGATGCCTGAGCAGCCATTCACCATTTTACGAGACAGGAAATAACATGCTAAAAACTATCGTCAAAGCCAGCTTAGCTGGCTGCCTGTTACTAGCTGGTGGCGTAAATGCCGCCACTACCCTGTTAAACGCCGAACAACACGGTTTTGTCGGCCATTACTACCCTACCACATCAACTGAGCCGCAGGTGGCGGTGCTGGTACTCGGTGGCGCTGAAGGCGGTCTACCCGAGCAGTTGGCACAACCTGTTGTTGACGCAGGCTACCCAACACTGGCGCTGGCGTACTTTAACGCCGATGGCTTACCGCCAGAGCTGGAGAAAATTCCGCTGGAGTACTTTGCTAAGGCCAAAACCTGGCTACAAAGCCAACCGAATGTTAAGCAAGAACAGTTAATGATTGTCGGCTGGTCTAAAGGGGCGGAACTGGCACTGCTGTTAGCATCAAAGGATCAGCAGGTTTCCAAAGTCGTCGCCATAGCACCCAGTTCAGTAGTGTGGGCCGGCATTTTAAAAGACTGGACCAAAGTGCCAGCCTCAAGCTGGACCGAGCAAGGCCAAGAGCTAACCCATGTGCCGTTTAACCCATCCGGCCCGGTAGAGGGTTTACGCGATTTATACAGCCAGTCACTCGCTAACCGGGTAGATGGCGGTCACGCCGATATCGCCGTGACCAATATCAAAGGCAAAGTGGTGTTACTGTCAGGCGAAAACGATGAAATATGGCCAGCACCGCAGATGGCCACAGAGGTGTGCGAAAAGATGAACGCCCGGCACGAAAACCAGTGCGAGCATTTGTATTATGAAGGCTTGGGTCATTTACTGGATGAAAAGTTTTTAGATAAAAACGATGCACTGCATCAAACCTTCATCAATAAACTTAAAGCTGACTAAACAGCCTGCACAGCAGAAAAACACACCAAAAAATCTGTTTAAACGGATTTTTTGGTGTCTTCCGCGACGATAAAACCACTCTGTACCCATAACCCATTGTACGTATGATAAAACCGATGTAATGTCATACACATCAAATTTACAAAGACGGCCTTTTGCGACCTAAACCTCAAGCAATAAGCGACATAGCGCGCTAAATTTGGCCGTTAAGCCCCCTGACAAATCAGCAATGGAGTATCAGGTTAATGGAAAATCAAGAGTACGCAGGTTTTTGGATCCGTGTTGGCGCAGTTCTGATTGATATGGTTGTAATGTTAATTGTGTTCGGGCTTCCGCTAACGCTTATTTATGGCGAGACATACTGGACTGCAGATCAGATGTATCATGGCTTCTGGGACTTGTTTTTTAGCTATATTCTGCCTTTTGCTGCCACGATTTGGTTCTGGCTGCGGTTTTTCGGCACTCCAGGGAAAATGGCATTACGGCTGAAAATAGTCGATGCAAACACCGGAAACAAGCTGTCTTTAGGTCAGGCTGTTGGCAGATACTTCGCCTATATTGTGGCGGCCATTCCGCTATTGTTGGGCTATATCTGGATAGGCATAGACAAGCGCAAGCAAGGGTTTCACGACAAGTTGGCAGGTACTGTAGTTATTCGCCAACTGGATAAAGAACCGGTTAGCTTTAACAAAGAAGCCTGACAACGCCGCGCTTATCAGTACCTGGCAGCTTGGGTAAGGTTCCGGCTGCCAGCTATGGCGGTGTCAGACGGCATGAAACCGCGTCAGAGTTTATTTTCTCGAAAAGCGCTCCGACCATTTTCCAGAAAAAGACATTTAACCTAAGAGTCCACTTTGTGCCAAAGCGGACTCTTAGGCACTGTATAAATACCCTATTCTCATTAAGGCATTATCAACTCATATTAGACGGATTAATCCGTATTTGTAGCAAACGCAAATATCAGTTGTACCTATAACTTGTTGTGAGTTATAAAAAAGCGATGTAGTGCTCTACACGTTCAATTTGCAAAGGCGAAAAGTTCCTTGTTTAAATACGGAACTTTCCGCCGAACAAGCGTTATGCGCTTTTGTCTTACTACACAAATCACTAAAAAGTAATAAATTAATAGAGGAATGCTGTTGCGATGGATAGTATTAATTTAAAAATAAACAACATTAAACATATAGTTTCTGCTGAACTTGAAATTCCTCTTGAAAAAGGTGTTTACGGCATCGTTGGAAATAACGGTTGTGGAAAAAGTACAGTCCTTCTTTCACTTGCCCAGCTAATTTCCAGGCATCACCTTAGCATCCTACAAAAAGAAGATTATAGATTTGATAGCTCGTCTATTGAGTATGAGTACAGAGGTAAAGTGGACAAGTGGACATGCGTTTCTAGAAATTCAGGTTTATTTTGGCAATGTGATGACCATAGAAACGCTACTAAATTTAATGGATTGTATGAAGGTAGTCTTTTTTACGGGACAAGATTTAATGACTCAAGAAAAATTGATTCACTACTTGAACGTGGCGATTTGAAATTAACAGATATAGTTGACTCTGATGATTATATAATGGAGAAAATGAGTTTTATTCTTCATGGCAACCATGACCACTACAGAAACTTGAAAAGAATAAAAAATAGACATATAACAAAAGATCTAGGATTGAAGAATGCACCATATTTCAACGAAGTAAATGGTTCCCTAATCAGTCAGTATCGAATGAGTTCTGGTGAGTGTCTTCTTCTTTCGCTGTTACACTTTGTGTATAACTCAATAGTAAGGAAATCTTTAAGCAAAGATCAGAAAATACTTGTTCTTATCGATGAAATAGAATTGGCCCTACACCCTATAGCGGTAAGCCGGTTGTTAGATCTTTTAAACGATCTTGCGAATGAAAATAATAACTTGGTGGTTATACTTACAACCCACTCGCCAGAAGTTATTAGAAAATTAAAACCGAGCAACTTATTAAAAATAGAAAACAATTCAGGGGTAATATCGCTTCAATCTCACTGCTATCCTAGCTATCTAATAAGAGATGTATACAGTCACGATGGATTTGATTTCCTTCTTCTAACAGAAGATGTTTTGGCAAAGGCAATTATCGACAAAATATTACTAACAAATAGATTAACAAGTAGCCGATTAATACACGTAGTGCCTGTAGGCGGTTGGGAGAATGTATTAATTCTTCATAGGGAACTGTTACGATGGAATGTCTTGGGGTTGGGCAAACAAATAATTAGCGTTCTTGATGGCGATATTAAAAATAATGTTTCTGCTGACTTCAAAGATATAAAGAAATTATTCTTGCCCATAAAAAGCATAGAAAAGTACCTATACGAAGTGGCTGTCGAACGAAGCAACCCCAATCTGAAAAAGGTTCTAAACGATAAATACTTTACTATCAATTCTCTGGATACACTAGTTATGGAGCACCACAAAAGATATACCACTAAGCCAAAACAAGCAGACAAGAAATTTTATTTTGGGCTGAAAAAGGATTTCGAATCGAGGGGGATATCAGAGGAATCATTTATAAATAACTTGGTAGACGATCTATTGGAGAATATTGACTTTACAGGACTAGTTGCAAGCTTGAAAGCACTACTTGATAAGCCTGCAGCAGCCTAGCGGAAAATGCTCATAACAAAGCCAGTCAAAGCGACGTCTTTTTCGTTACAGCTTTGCCTTCGCGACAAAGCCGCGCGTGCTGGCGGCGTTGACATCCGGTATTCGCTCACAGCAAACGATAAAAAGCCGGGCAAGCCCGGCTTTTTCATTTCTAACCAAAACTAAATCAACTGTATCCCGCCACCAAAACTGCGGTAGATGCTGACTAGCCGGGTAAAGCTTTGCTGTTGCAGTTGTGCCAGCTGGTCGCGCGCGCGCAGCAGTTCGCGCTCGGCGTCGAGTAAGTCTAAAAACTCACCGCTGCCTGCGTTGTAACGCTCGCGGGCAATTTGCACCGCTTTGTTACTGGCCTGCCACTGCAATTCTGTACTCAGTTGCTGCTCGCGGCTGAGGTTATAGCTGCTAAGCGATAACTGCATTTCGTTCAGCGCGTTAAACACCTGCTGCTCGAAATTGGCCAGTGCCATTTGGCTGCTGGCTTCAGCCTGACGGATGCGGGCTTTAACAGAGCCTAAATCGGCAGCCTGCCAGCTAAGGGCCGGCGCCACTGACCAGCTTTGCGTATCGCTACCCAGCGTTAAACCTGGGCCTGACATAAAGCCCAGGAAACCACGTACTGACAGGTTCGGGTACAGATCTGCCGTTGCTACGCCAATTTCAGCGGTGCGGGCGGCCAACTGGCGTTCGCTGGCAGCAACATCGGCGCGGTAACGCAGGTAGTTTTCACCTTCGGCTATCGCCACCGGTTGTTTCAGCTCGGGCAAGTGCGGTACTGCGCCCAGCTTTAACTGGCCGGGTTTTTGCGCCAGTAATGCTGACAAGGTAGCATCGGCGGTTAACAGCGCCACCCGGTATGCCGGCACCGCAGCATGTACCTGGTGTAACTGGGCATCAATTTGCGCCAGCTCCAGCTCAGAGGCCATGCCTGCTTCTAACCTTGCCAGTACGATGGCGCGGCTTTGCTGCAGGTTTTGCAGGTTTTGCTCTGCTACCACCAGCCGAAGCTGGGCACCACGGTATTCACCATAATTGGTGGCAACCTGGCTGATTAGCTGTACCTGAGCGTCGTGCCACAGAATATCGGCCTGCTCGGCCTGGGCCTGGGCGGCTTCTGTCGCACGGCGGATTTTACCAAACAGATCCAGGTCCCAGCTTAGTGTAGCGCCGGTACTGTAACCGCGGGTGATCACGCCGTCATCTGCCGGTGACACTGTGCCGTTCTCGCTGGCCTGGTAGCCAGCGTCCAGTGTGCCTTTGGGCAGAAAGTCGTTGTTCGCATCGCGGAACACCGCATAAGCCCGGTCAACGTTAGCACGGGCCTGTGCCAGTGTACGGTTTTCCTGTAATGCGCGTTCAATCAGCTTGTTTAACGCCACGTCGTCAAACGCCTGCCACCAGCTTTGCGCCAGCTCGGCCTGCTGATACGGCGCCTCGATACTGATATCTGCTACCTGTAGCGGTGTCTGATAATCCGGGCCAACGGCACAGGCGGTTAATGACGCTACCAGTATGGCGATGGCCGATATTTTCATTGGCTTACGCATGAGAGCCCTCCACTGAACTTGTCACCGCTGTTGCTTGCTCTGTTGCAGGCTGACGGGCTTTATTTTCACCACGTTTGGCCAGCATGTAGTAAAACAGCGGTGTTAAAATTAAACCAAATACCGTTACGCCTATCATGCCAGCGAACACTGCCACACCCATGGCCTGACGCATTTCGGCACCGGCACCGCTGGAGAACACCATTGGCACCACCCCCATGATAAAGGCGATAGACGTCATCAGGATTGGCCGTAACCGTAAGCGGCCGGCTTCCAGTATCGCTTCCATCGCGGTCATGCCATGGTCTTGCAACTCTTTGGCAAACTCGACAATCAGAATGGCGTTCTTCGTTGCCAGGCCCACCAGCACTATCAGACCAATCTGGGTGAAAATGTTATTGTCACCACCGTAAATCAGCACGCCACTGAGCGCCGATAACAGCGTCATCGGGATGATCAGAATGATCGCCAGCGGTAAGCTTAAGCTTTCGTACTGTGCGGCCAGCACCATAAACACCAGCAGGATCACCAGCGGGTAGATAAACATGCCGGCGTTACCAGCCAGAATTTGCTGATAGGTCAGTTCTGTCCACTCATAAGTCATGCCGTTTGGCAGGGTTTCAGCCAGGATCTTCTCAATCGCTGCCTGAGCTTCACCGGTGCTGTAACCTGGCGCTGGGCCACCGTTAATCTCAGCGGTGGTAAAGCCGTTGTAGTGCATTACCCGGTCCGGCCCTGCGGTATTGGTTACGTTAATAAACGAACCCAGTGGGGTCATCTCACCTTGGTTATTGCGCACTTTTAACTGGCCAATTTGCTCTGGCGTTTGGCGGAACTGCTCATCGGCCTGCATATTCACCTGATAGGTACGGCCAAACTGGTTGAAGTCATTAACATACACCGAGCCCATATACGCCTGCAGTGTCTGGAATACTTCATCCATCGCCACGCCCTGCTGCTTGGCTTTGGTGCGGTCAAAGTCCAGATCCAGCTGCGGTACATTCACCTGATAGCTGGAGAAAATGCCGGCCAGCTCAGGCGTTTGCCAGGCTTTCATCATTACTTCCATCGTCACTTTGTACAGCTCTTCATAACCGTGATTACCGCGGTCCTGAATTTGCAGCCTGAAACCACCAATGGTGCCCAGCCCCTGTACCGGTGGCGGCGGGAAGATAGCGATAAAGGCATCTTCAATACCGGCGAACTTCTGGTTCAGCGCCGCAGCAATGGCATTACCGGATAACTCGGCCGAGCCACGTTCATCAAAGCCGTCTAGGCCGACAAACACAATGCCGCTGTTCGGGCTGTTGGTAAAACCGTTGATGCTCAGGCCAGGGAAGGCAATAGAGTTCGCCACGCCAGGGTGCGCCAGCGCAATGGCCGACATTTCTTTGATTACCGCATCAGTACGCTCCAGTGATGACGCATCCGGTAACTGGGCAAATGCTACTAAGTACTGCTTATCCTGCCCCGGTACATAACCGGTTGGTGTAGTCGCAAACTGCAGGCCGGTTAAGCCCACCAGCGCAACATACATCACGCCGACGATGGCACCGTAGCGGATGACTTTTTTCACCAGATAGCCATAACCTTCTGATAAACGGGCAAAGAAGCGGTTAAAGGGGCCAAATAACCAGCCGCCAAACAGCTTGTCCATACCGCGTGTCAGGGCATCTTTTTTCTCGCCATGGCCTTTTAACAGCAGGGCCGACAGCGCCGGGCTTAGCGTTAACGAGTTAATGGCCGAGATAAAGGTTGAAATCGTAATGGTTAAAGCAAACTGCTTATAAAACTGCCCGGTTAAGCCCGACATAAAGGCGGTAGGAATAAACACCGCAGCCAGCACCAGCGTAGTAGCGACAATCGGGCCTGTTACTTCTTTCATCGCTTTTTGCGTTGCCGCAATCGGCGATAAGCCTTCACTGATATTACGCTCGACGTTCTCCACCACCACGATGGCGTCGTCAACCACGATACCGATGGCCAGTACTAAACCAAACAACGACAGCGCGTTAAGCGAAAAGCCCAGCATTTGCATAAAGGCAAAGGTACCGACCAGCGACACAGGTACTGCCACCAGCGGAATAATAGACGCGCGCCAGGTTTGCAGGAACAGCACCACCACTAATACCACCAGCAATACCGCTTCCAGCAGGGTTTTTACTACCGCTTCAATCGAACCACGCACGAATACCGTTGGGTCGTACACGATGTCGTAAGCCAGGCCATCAGGGAAGCTTTTTGCCAGCTCGGCCATTTTGGCGCGTACATCATCCGAAATTTGAATAGCATTAGAACCTGACGCCTGAAACACCGGAATAGCCACCGCATCTTTGTTGTTCAGCAGTGAACGCAGTGCATAGGTAGACGCACCCAGCTCAACCCGGGCCACATCTTTTAACCGGCTGACTTCACCGTTAGCGCCAACTTTGATAATAATATTTTCAAACTCTTCCACCGCGGCTAAGCGGCCTTTAACGTTAATCAGCAGTTGAAACTCTGCTTCGCCACTTGGCTGTGCACCCAAACTACCGGCTGCCGCTTGCTGGTTTTGCTCGCGAATAGCAGCAGTAATTTGTGATGGCGACAACCCCAGTGCTGACACTTTGTTCGGGTCGAGCCAGACGCGCATACTGTATTCACCGGCACCAAACAGCCGCACTGCACCGACACCTTCGATACGTGCCAGTTCGTCTTTCACATTCAGCGCTGCATAGTTCGACAGATACAGCATGTCGTAACGCTCGTCAGGCGAGGTTAAATGCACCACCATGGTTAAATCCGGTGATGATTTTTCAGTGACGACACCTAAGCGCTGTACTTCCTGTGGCAGCCTTGGCATAGCGCGGTCTACCCGCGCCTGCACCTGCGTTTGCGCCAGGTCGACATCAGTACCGATAGCAAAGGTTACTGTTAATGTCATACGGCCATCAGAGGTGGCTTGCGATGACATATACAGCATGCTTTCGACGCCGTTAATTTCCTGCTCCAGTGGCGAGGCCACCGTTTCAGCAATAACTTTCGGGTTAGCGCCCGGATAGTTCGCTGTAACCACCACAGTCGGTGGCACCACTTCCGGATACTCAGTGATCGGCAGCTGCCACACTGCTATCGCACCGGTGATAAAGAACAGCAGTGAGATAACAGCGGCGAAAATCGGCCGCCGGATAAAAAATTGCGATAACATGGGTGTCTCCTTAACCGCGGTCTTTCGTGCTGTCTGTCTGTGCAGTCAGTGCATTGCTGGTTTGATCCAACTGCTGCTGCTCACTGCGCAGCTTTACCAGTTGCTCGCTACTGGCCATCTCAACCAGTTTCGGTTCGATCTGCATATTTGGCCGCACGCGCTGTAAGCCGTTAACGACAATTTTGTCTGTCGCCGCCAGGCCGTCAGTCACAATACGCAGGCCGTTTACTTTCTCGCCCAGCGTAATGGCACGGTATTCCAGTTGGTTACTGGCATTTACTACCAGCACAAACTTGTTGTTTAAGTCAGTACCAACCGCTTTCTCATCAATCAGCACACCGTCGTAGCTGTCACTGCCGACCAGGCGGATACGGGCAAATAGCCCGGGTAGCAGGTCGTTTTCAGCATTGGCAAAACTGGCACGGATGCGGATAGTGCCGGTTTGAGCATCAATGCGGTTATCAACAAAGTCGACATGGCCGATGTGGTTAAAGCCGGTTTCGCTGGCCAGTGCCATATACACCGGGTTTGCCGCTTCATCACGGGTATCAGCACGTTTACCGTCCTGTGCCAGGCGGGCATATTTCAGATAGGTTTGCTCGTCTACGTCGAAATAGGCATACATTTTGTCGGTAGACACCAGGCTGGTCAGCTGGCTTTGGCCGGCATTGACGTAGTTACCCGCGGTGACCTGGGCATAAGACACCCGGCCACTGATCGGCGCGCGAATGCTGGTGTAGCTTAAATCCAGCTCAGCCCGTTGCAGTGCTGCACTGACTGAGGCCACTGTGGCTGCAGTTTGCTGTTTACGCGCTAAACGGCTATCAAGCACTTCAGCGGAAATAGCGCGCTGGCTGCTCAGTTTCTCTGCCCGGCTGTATTCGGCATCAGCCAGCACAGAGGCACTTTTCGCGCTTTGCAGCTCGGCTTTTAACCGTGCAACTTCGGCAGCAAAAGGCCGCGGGTCTATTTGCACCAGCAGATCACCTTTTTGTACCAGAGCACCTTCGCTAAAATGGATCTGCTCGATATAGCCTGATACCCGGGGTACCAGATTTACCGTTTGCGGTGCCTGCAGCCTGCCAGTGAATTCATCCCACTCAGTCACGCGCTCATATACCACCTGCGCCACACTAACCAAAGGCGCGGCCTGTGCCTGCGCCTGATCAGCCGCTTCCGGATTGCCACAAGCAGCCAACACCAGGGCAGCTACGCTTCCTAACATAAAAGTTCTTACAGTGTTTTTCGTACTCATGACGTTAATCTCCACGCTTTTTTGTTTCTCGCTGCTAAAAAAGCAACAAATAAAACTTGCCAGTTATGTACCGTTCGGTAAATATATAGGACGCAACAAAACAGTCAACCTATTTTTGTACCGGTTGGTAAATAAATTTATTTATACTACAGACGAATTTGTTCTAACGTTGAATCAGCACCGTTGCAGTGCAGTAAAACAAGCAAACTGACAGAGGCTACTGCCAGCTTATGACGTTAGTTTACGCGCTGTGCCGCCGTGGGTTAATGCCGGATGCTCGGGCATTCTTGCCTGAAACTCCACAGGCCATTGTTGGCAAACACAGTGAACCCTCAGGGGTATAAGTGGTCTTAGCAGATGTTAGCGGAAAGATTTCTGTACTGTAAGGTATATAACCCTTACTAGACACGGGGTCTTTTGCTGTTTAGTATATAAGCAAGTTTTAATGCAGGAGCTGAACCATGTCAGCAATAAGTTGTACCCCTAATGTTGGACGGCCACGTGCCTTTGATATGGACACCGCACTGGAAAAAGCGCTGGAAGTGTTTTGGCGTAAAGGTTATGACGGCACGTCTTTATCAGATCTGACTGAAGCTATGGGTATCAACAAACCTAGCCTGTATGCTGCCTTTGGTAATAAAGAACAGTTATTTTTAAAAGCGATTGAGCTGTACGAAAGCCGCCCCTGTTCTTTCTTTTTACCGGCGCTGGAAAAACCTACTGCCTATCAGGTAGCCGAGCATATGCTATATGGCGCAGCAATGAATATGGCAGATCAGAGCCATCCACAAGGCTGCGTTGTGGTGCAGGGCGCATTGTCGTGCAGTGAAGCCGCCGCCACCGTGAAAGAAGCCTTGATTAACCGCCGGCTGGAAGGCGAACAGAAATTACGTGACCGCTTTGAGCGGGCAAAAACCGAAGGCGATTTGCCTGCCGATGCCGACGCCGAAACCCTGGCCCGTTATCTGGGTACTGTGCTGCAGGGTATGGCTATTCAGGCCAATAATGGCGCAAGCTGTGAGCAATTGCGGCTGGTAGCACAGATGACTTTGCAAGCGTTCCCACGCGCTTAAAGCAATGGAATCTGCCTTAAACTCCATACTTATTGCCTAATCCTACACAGGCTGCTGCCAGCCATAGGCAAAGCAGCCTGCCATGCCTATACTGCTGCAGTTAACACTGTGGAGGGCAGCCTGTGACAGAGCAACGCGAAGTACTACGTCAGCAAATGCTGCAGCCTGTGCAGCAGCTGCTTAAGGACAGCGGTATTAATGAAAGCTGCGTACCCGGCTTAAAGCTGTACCGCAGTAATGCACCAACATCAGCTACCCCTACATTATATGAGCCGACACTTTGCCTGTTATTGCAGGGCAGTAAGCAGATCCTGCTGGGTGAAGAAATGCTGCAGTACAACCCGCTGCAATATTTGCTGGTACCGGTGATGTTGCCGGTCAGTGGTAAAATTATCCGTGCCAGCAGCAATGAACCTTACCTCGGTGTCAGTATCAGCCTGGATTTGCGCGAACTGACCGAGCTGGTGATCGACCTGGGCGACAAGGTGCCGCGTCAGCCACAGCCTGCCCGTGGCATCAGTATCGGCGATGCTGACCTGGACTTACTGTCGGTGTTTCAGCGTATTTTTGCGCTGTTGCAGCGGCCGCAGGATATTGCCGTACTGTACCCACTGTTAAAACGCGAGCTGCTTTACCGCTTACTGTTAGGGCCGGCCGGCAGCCATCTGCGCGAGTTTACGCTGCTCGACAGTCAGGCCAGCCGCATCGGTAAGGTTATTGATACGCTGCGCCAGCGTTTTAACCAGCCGCTGCGCATAAAAGAGCTGGCCGATGTGGCGCATTTAAGTGAATCGGCACTGTTTCAGGCGTTTAAAGCGGTCACGTCGATGTCGCCGCTGCAATTTCAAAAGCAGCTGCGCCTTAACGAAGCGCGCAGGATCATGTTGTATGAAGGCTTGGAAGCCGCCACTGCCAGTTATAAAGTGGGTTACGAAAGCCCGTCGCAGTTCAGCCGTGAATACAGCCGGCTATTTGGCGCACCACCCAAGGCTGATGTGGCCAGGTTTCGTCAGTCGGTCTGAGTCCGGCAACCTCACGGGTACGCTTGCAGATACTGCTGCAGCTGCTGTTCAAACCACTGCATAAACACCTGCAGCCGGCGGCTGACATGACGCCGGTGCGGATACAGCAACCACACCGGCATAGGTGCACAGCGGTACTGCGGCAAAATATCCAGCAGTGCGCCGCTTTGCAGATAAGCCGCGGCGCCAATCACCGGTGCCTGAATAATCCCCAGCCCCGCCAGACAGGCGGCACTGTACGCATCAGCATTATTGACTGTCACCATGCCCGGCATCGACAACCTGTGCTCCTGCCCCTGCACGCTGTATTCAAAGTAACTGTTTTGCTGGCCCAGCACAGTGACGTAATGCACCAACTGGTGCTGCGGTAAATCGGTCAATGTTTGTGGCATACCAAAGCGGGCAATATAGGCCGGGCTGGCCAGATTGCGCATCGGTAACTGCGCCAGTTTACGCGCAACCAGACCTTCGTCGCCCACACTGCCCACCCGGATCACGCAGTCAAAGCCCTCTGCCACCAAATCGACTTTACGGTCGGTGCTACTTACCTCCAGCCGGATATTCGGGTACTGCTGCATAAAGTCAGGCAACTGCGGCATCAATATATGCCGCGCCATACCGGTCGACATATCTAGTCGCAGCACCCCGCTTACCTGGCTACTTTGCTGCTGAAACAGGTTTTCAAGTTCCTGATACTCATCGAGCAATAGTAAACTGCGGTCATAGCACAGCTGGCCATCCTGCGTCAGGCTGACACGGCGCGTAGTGCGGTGCAATAAACGACAGCCTAAATGTTGCTCCAGCTGCTGCACCACATTAGACACATGGGTTTTTGATAAGCCCAGGCTGGCACCGGCTTTGGTAAAGCTGCCAAGCTGTACTACCCGGATAAACATCTGCAACGCCTGCAGTTTGTCTTGCATATCATTGTCCATTAATGCTTAACAGTTTTACCATTTCTAGCATGTTTATCACTTCAAAAACAACCAATAAACTGAACGTCGTAACTGAGTAACCCAATACGGAGCACACTATGACAGCAACTAACCCTATCGCCCTGATCACCGGCGGCAGCCGCGGCCTTGGCAAAAATGCCGCTCTGGCACTGGCGCAGCAAGGCACGGATATTATTCTGACCTACCAGCAAAACGCCGCAGCAGCGCAGGCGGTGGTCAGCGAAATAGAATGGCTGGGCCGAAAAGCCGTGGCACTGCCGCTGGACGTAGCCGACAGCAGCAGTTTTGCTGCCTTTGCCAGCCAGGTGCAACAGCAATTACAACAGCATTGGGGCCGCGATAGCTTTAATTATTTGCTCAATAATGCCGGCATTGGCATCAATGTGCCCTTTGCCGATACCACAGAGCAGCAATTTGACCAGCTGATGAGAATACATGTAAAAGGCCCATATTTTCTGACTCAGCAGTTGTTGCCATTGCTGGCCGATCAGGGCCGTATTTTAAACGTTTCAACCGGCTTAACACGTTTTGCCGTGCCAGGTTATGGCGCTTATGCCGCGATGAAAAGCGCGATGGAAACCCTGACCCGCTACTGGGCAAAGGAGCTTGGGCCCCGCGGCATCCGCGTTAACGTGTTGGCACCCGGAGCCATTGCTACCGACTTTGGCGGCGGCACGGTACGCGACAATGATAGCGTAAATCAGTATCTGGCCAGCCAGACAGCCCTGGGCCGGGTTGGCCAGGCCGATGATATCGGTGGTGTCGTCAGCTTACTATTGTCCGAACAGGCAGGCTGGATCAACGCCCAGCGCATTGAAGCCTCAGGCGGCATGTTTTTATAACGAAAATATTGTTGTGCCAGCCACTGCCAGAAAGCAAAAAAGGCCGTATCATAGGCGCCTTTCTTGCTGCTGCAGTGGCGCCTTTATGCAAAACATTCTGTTGTACCTAATCACGGTTTTAATCTGGGGTTCTACCTGGTTCGCTATTGAGTTTCAGCTTGGCGATGTTGCGGTAGAAGCCTCACTGACCTACCGTTTTGCCTTGTCGGCGCTGCTGATGTGGGCCTATTGCCTGTGGCGGCGTCTGCCGATGCGCTTTAGTATGAAAGATCATGGCTTTATAGCGCTATTGGCGCTGTTTAACTTTGCCCTGAACTACATTCTGATTTACCAGGCACAGCAGTACCTGACCTCTGCCATGACGGCTATTGCTTTTACCACTATGCTGCTGATGAACATCGTTAACACCCGGTTGTTCTTCGGCAAGCCGGTGGCGAAACGCATCTACTTTGGTGCGTTAATGGGTATTGCCGGTATTGTCGTGCTGTTCTGGCCCGATTTAGACGGGCTGGACCTGACCAACGCCAGTCTGCTCGGGCTGATACTGGTACTGGGCAGCGCGCTCAGTGCATCGCTTGGTAACATGGCCAGCGTACGCAACTCGCGTGCCGGCCTGCCCATAACGCAGGTAAACGCCTGGGGCATGCTGTATGGCACTATTATGCTGGCGCTGATGGTAGGCATCAGTGGCACCAGTTTTACCTTCAGCACGGCGCCGGCTTATATCATTTCTTTACTGTATCTGGCGGTATTTGGCTCAGTGATAGCTTTTGCAACTTACTTTGCACTGCTAAAAGGTATGGGGCCGGAAAAAGCCAGCTACACCATAGTGCTGTTCCCGCTGGTGGCAGTAGTATTAAGCACTTTATTTGAAGACTTTGTCTGGACCAGCTACACCTTTAGCGGCTTTGCACTGGTGCTGCTGGGTAATGCGCTGGTGCTGACCCCTTTTGCCAAAATTAAGGCGCTGCTGTTTAAGCCTGCGGTAACTGCACAGCCAGAATTACCCTGAGCAGAAACAGCAACAGCTAAAAGCGGCGTCGGTACCGAAACGCCGCTGCCAATTTCACTCCAGCTGCTATAGTACAAAGCATGCCGTGTAAACCGGCTGCTTTGGACTGGCAGAAGTGGAGTGTAAATGAAGTATGCAGTAACAACACTGCTGTTATTTTGTTGCTGGCCGGCACAACCATGCCAGTGGCCAGAGCTTAGCTTTCTTGTTGGCGTGGAAAAACCTCCCTATATCGAAGTGGCAACCCAAAGTGGCTACGAGCTGGAACTGTTACAGCAGGTCAGCCTGAAAATGCACCGCTGTGCCGTGTTTATTCATAGCCCCAATGGCCGCCTGCTGGAATTATTTAAGCAAGGTGTCGCTGATTTTGCCTCGCTGCAACGCAGCACTCCCGATGGCACCTATGCCACTCTGCCCTATATCAGTTACGAAAATGTGGTCATTACCCGCAGCGATCTGCAGCCGCCGCTACAAACACTGGACGATTTAACCGGCCGCAGGGTGATGGCTTTTCAAAATGCCCGTCAGTTTCTGCCACCGGCTTATGCCGAATTAGTACCCCGCTTTAGCAGCTATCTTGAGGTGGTCGAACAACATCAGCTGCCAGCCATGCTGTTAAAAGGCCGGATAGATGCGCTGGTGATGGATAAAAATATCTTTGAATACTACTACCGCCAAATCGCCCCCGGTGATCAAAACCTGCAGCAACTGCCACTGTTTGGAAAAAACAGTTACCATCTGCTCGGGCGCGATCCCTGGCTGGTGCAGCGCTTTGATCAGGCGCTGCAACTGTTTCAGCTGAGCAAAGAGTACCAGCAGCTTCAGCTTAAGTATTTTCAACAGGTTAATCAGTAAATGCAGTGGCAGTTATTATTCATTTTACTATTGGTTGTCGGCAGTGCCGGCCCGACTGCACTGGCAGCAGACACCGACTTTACGGCTTTACGCAGTCAGATAGAAACCAGCCGACAGCAAGGCAACCTGGATCAGGCGGAGAAGCTGACTGCAGATTATCTTGCGATGGCGACAAAGCAGGCTGACACTCAGCAACAGGCACTGGCTTACCATCAAATGGGTAATAACGCGATGGAGCGTAATAATTACCCACTTGCCAGGCAGCAGCTTGAGCAAGCCATCAGCCTGTTACAGCCAAATGGTCAGTCAATAGCGTTGGCCAACGCGATACGCCGGTTAGGTATGGTGTACCGTTATCAGACGGATTATGCCAGCGCGCTGCGATATGTCTATCAGGCGATGCAAATCTATCAGGCATTGGAGGACGAATCAGAGATAGCCAACACCTACAGCAGTATTGGTACCATACTGGAAAAAATGGGTCAGTATGAAGAGGCATTACAGGCTCATCAGCAAAGTTTTGCACTGCATTTTAAATTAGGTAATCAGAGTAGCTTGGCCAGCGCGATTTATAATCTGGGCGACTTGCACCGCGTACTAGGCGATAAAGACAAAGCGCTGGCGTATTTTCTGCAGACCCTGCAGCTGGATCTGGCCAGCGGTGACAAATTAAATATTGCCTACAGCCATAACAAGCTGGGATACCTGTACAGCGAGCTTGGCGAATTTACTAAAGCCACTGAGCATACACAGCAAGCGATGATGCTATTTGAACAAATTGGTGCCCCGCGTGATACCGACTGGGGTCGCACTGTTGTTGCCAAACTGGCAATGGAACAGGGTGATTTTCTTAAAGCACAGCAATTACTGGATGGCGTGATAGAGCGTGCTAAAGCCCACAGTTATAAAAGCCTGCTGGTAGACGCCTATAAAATGGCCGCTGAACTGGCGCTGCGCCAAAACAATGCTGAAACAGCACTGCGTTATACCACTGCCGGGATAGAACAGGCACAGCAAAACAATGAGCGTGCCGACGAAGCGCTGCTGCAGCATATGCAAGTGCAAGCATTGGTAAAGCTGGATGCGGTGCGCGAAGCCTTAGCTGCCATGTTAAGACAAAAGCAGCTGGACGATGAGATTTTCAACAGTAAACGCGCCGCGACTATTGCGGCTATTCAGGCACAAACCGATTTTACCCGTCAGCAATATCAGATTGACCTGCTGCAAAATGAACAGCAGCTGCAACAAGCCCAGTTAGAACAGCAGCACCTTATCCGTAACTTCTGGATCTCAGGCCTGGTTGCCGCTTTTATCCTGATGATTTCGCTGTACCGGCGTTATGTACAGCGTCAACAAAACCGCCGGCTGGAGCAGGAAGTTGCCACCCGAACTCAGCAACTACAACAAAAAAATACTGAACTGGCGCACGCCTACCAGCAACTGGAAATTGTCAGCCTGACCGATAAATTGACCGGCCTGCATAACCGGCATTTTCTGGAAAGCCATATCATGACAGAGCTGGAGCAATGCCGCAGAATGCAGCACCGTAGCGATGATAGTTTGCCAGCAACACATAGCGAGCTGGCGCTGTTTATGATCGACCTCGACCATTTTAAGTCGCTAAATGACAGCTATGGCCATAGTGTCGGTGATGAGGTATTAAAACAGCTACGCCACATTATGCAGCAGGTATTCCGCCAGTCGGATTATCTGGTGCGCTGGGGCGGAGAAGAATTTGTCGCGATAGCGCGTAATATCAACCGCGACGAAGTCAGTCATCTGGCGCAGCGCTTTGTCGACGCCGTGCAGCAAACACCAATATTGGTGACAGGCTGTCAACCACTGCATATCAGCTGCTCTGTCGGCTATGCCTGTTACCCGTTACCACTTGGCGAGTCTGCGATGCACTGGCAGCGCCTGCTAAAACTGGCCGATCTGTGTTTATATGCTGCCAAGTACAGCGGCCGTAATGGCTGGGTGGGCCTGGACAACTGCGCAGCCGAATTGCCACTAAGCCAAGCCGGTATTAATGCCGCGCAGATGCAGGCCTGGCAGCTGCAAGGCCTGTTGCAGCTGCAGCACAGTTTTGGCGGCTCAGTTAAATGGCAAGCCTGAGTTAATGGCTTAGTTTAAGGCCAACCACGCCGGCAATAATCAGCGCAAAACAGCCCAGTTGTTTTATTGTGATAAGTTGGTCGAAAAACACATGGTTAATCAGCGTAATAGACACTACCCCCACCGCCAGCCACACCAGATAAGCGGTAGGTGCCGGTATATCTTTTAACGATAAACCAAACAACACCAGGCTGGCGGTCATACAGGCCACGGCGAAAATGACATAAGGAATTTTGCTAAAAGAAGCTGATTTTTCGATGCCAATTAACCAGCCAGCTTCAAGTACACCGGCAACAAACAAGATAAACCAAGACATAACACACCCCATTTCAGTGATGGGGCCGTCCCCGGATGAAATGGAGCGGTGAGGTCGTCCTCACTTCCAGAAGGGTTAAAACGCGCGCATTCTGGCAAAACAGACCGGTATTTGCAAGCCGCTAAAACGTCTGATGCACCCTTAAAAACCGGGCAAAACGTGATAGGCCTGAGCGGGTATAACCGTTATAGCGATAGGTAATGATGCTGCCAATTTCCGGCGGAGTTTGCCGTAGTGCATCGGTTAAGCCGCTGCCGATGGCGAACGTTTTGCCATCCGGCATTTTTACCACTAAAGCCCCCACCATGCCCTGATACTTACCTTTGCCGGGCCGGTAGCCAATGACTTCAGCTTCGGTATCCTGATAGGTTTTCAGTTTCAGCAATGCATTGCTTCTGCCGGTAGTATAAGCGGCGTCCTGATGATGCAACATCAAGCCTTCGGCACCAACTTGTTCCAGTTCATGCAGTTTTGCCTGCAGCTGTTTCTTACTAGCGAGCCTGAACTGCGGCACCAGCTTTAAATAAGGGCTGTTTTGCTGCAGCACCAACTGCTGCATCAGTGTTATACGCTCGCTAAAACTGCCCGGTGCATCCGGCAGTTCGAAAATGTAATAGCTTATCTGCCGCCATTCACTGTCAACCGGCGTGGCCTTACTGACAATACTCAAGGTTTCTGCAAACTTATTGCGGCCCAGCCACAACTCACCATCGAGTTTTTGCGCTGGCAATGCAGTAACAAACCATGCCGGTGCAGCAATAAGCTGGCCGCCACGCGAAATAAGCTGCTTGCCATCCCAGAACGCACGTACGCCATCTAGCTTTTCGCTAACCCAGTATTGCTGCACATCGATATTATCGCGGTACACCTCTGCCAGCAAAAGATCAGGCTTAGCAGGCGCCGCATAGCCAGGACAACAACATAAAGTACAGCCGACAAGCAAAGCTAAAGTTAACTTTTTAATCACTATTTAGCATCCTTTTATTTAAATAAAAAGTGTAGTGATTAAGTCTGTTTCAGCAAGCCCGGCAGATTAACGTTGATACTTTTCGCTATGCGCTATTGCAGAACCGGTGTCAGGTAGCCATTGCCCAGCTGGCGCATTTGCTGTTCAACCCAGCTCACACGTTGTTGCAGGTAAGGTGTTAACCGGCGTGGATCGCGTTTACGCGGGCTGGGTAATAATACCGCCAGCCGCGCAGCTTCATTGCGGCTGAGTTTACTGGCGGGCTTGCCATAGTAATACTGGCTGGCCGCTTCTACGCCGTACAATCCTTTGCCAAATTCGGCGATATTTAAATACACTTCCAGAATACGTTTTTTACCCCATACCAACTCCAGCCCCAGCGCCAGGGTGGCCTCCAGCCCCTTGCGCAACATACTGCGGCGGGGCCACAGCAACAGGTTTTTCGCCGTTTGCTGGCTGATAGTACTGGCACCGCGCAAGCCGTCACCGTCGTCAAACTGCTCCAACGCTTTTTTTATTTCTGTCATATCAACGCCAAAATGCTGCGGAAAGCGCTGATCCTCAGAAGCGACCAACGCCAGCGGTACATGCGATGGCAGCGTATTGATATCCACCCAACGCTGACTGACCGGATACGGGCTTTGCAGCATAAAGGCTGACGTAGGCGGCGCAACGAACCGCAGCAGCAATAACAGCAACAGTACAAGCAGCAGTAATGCCAGCATACCGCGCCAACATACAAACCAGATCCAGCCGATAAAACCGCGTGTACCCTGAGCCATTAATCCTCGCTTCACCGATGCCTGTTATTCGCTGCGCTGTAAATCGCCACTATCTTCGCCAGCCATTATGCGGCATCTTACTGAACTGACACTAAATATAGAATGAAAAGCCGCCTCTGGCCGTTTTATAGCCATCACCTTACTTTACTCAGGCTAAGTTAAGCTTGTTTTGTTACTACATTAGCTATGGTTTATCTGTACTGTGTTAACTGGAGAATGCCTTTATATGCTGGCTGAGCTGCTTATTCTGTCTAACGCTAAAACTATTGCCCAGCGCATTGTCGACAAGACCGGCGGGGATATCCGGCTGGCACTGCCGCTAGGGCTGGGCAAAGCCAATACCATCGTTAATGCGTTAACCGACCTGGCTGTTGCCGACCCGTCTATCAGACTGCATCTGTTTACCGCGCTAACCTTACAACACCCGCGCCCGGCAAGCGACTTGCAGGCCCGTTTTCTCGGCCCGGCCATAACGCGCCTGTTCGGTGCTTATACCGCACTGGATTACGCCACGCGTTTAGCCGACGGCAACCTGCCAGCGAATATCCGTGTGCAGGAATTCTTTTTTCAGGCAGGCAGCTGGCTGGGTAACCAAAGCGCCCAACAAGGCTATATACCGGTTAACTACACCCATGCCTTAGATACCTTGCTGGCACTAAAACCCAACGTCATTCTGCAGTTGCTGGCGCGTGACAAAGACAGGTTCAGTTTGTCCGGTAATACCGACATCACTGTCGACCTGCTGCGGGCACGTGCCCGTGGCGAACAGAGCTTTATTCTCGCCAGTGAAATTAACGCGCAGCTGCCCTTTATGCCCGGAGCAGCTGAGCTTAACCCTGATGAGCTCGACTGCGTGCTGGATGATCCTGCCAGCCAGTTTGAGCTATTTTCTGTACCCAAGCGCCCGGTTGAACTGGCCGATCACGCTATAGGCCTGCATGTCGCAGGGCTGGTGCCGGATGGCGGCACCTTGCAAATCGGTATAGGTTCACTTGGTGATGCCGTTGCGTCGTCGCTGATCCTGCGACACCAACAACCAGATACCCTCAGGGCCGTTATGGCAAAAGCCCCCTTCCCCGGCCATGCCGCTGCGCAACACAGCAGTTTCACCCGCGGACTGTATGGCGTAACCGAAATTCTGGTGCAGGGCTTTTTACGATTGATAAAAGCGGGCGTGATCCGGCGTGAAGTAGAGGGTGCACTGGTTCATGCCGGTTTCTTTGTAGACTGTCACGATTTCTACCGTGAGCTACGCGACATGCCCGAGCACGAGCGCAGGCTAATCCAAATGATGCCGGTGTCCTTTACCAATCAGCTGTACGGTGACGAACTGCCCAAACGCGCAGCGCGCCAAAACGCACGCTTTGTGAATGCAGCAATGAAAGCCACTGTGCTGGGTGGTGTTATTTCAGATATTACCGACCAAGGCCAGATTGTCAGTGGTGTCGGCGGCCAGTTTAACTTTATTGAGCAGGCATTTGCGCTGCAAGGGGCGCGGGCGCTAATTACATTGCAAGCAACACGGGAAAGTAAAGGCAAAGTGGTGTCCAACATTGTGTGGCAGCATCCGCATGAAACCATTCCACGGCATTACCGCGACATTATCGTCACCGAATACGGTATTGCCGATCTACGCGGTCGCTCTGATGCGGAGTGTATCATGGCAATGATTTCTATTGCCGACAGCCGGTTTCAGGCCGATTTACTGGCAAAGGCCAAAGCAGCAGGTAAGCTGCCCAAAGCGGCCAGCGTACCGGCGCCGCATCGCAACAATACGCCGCAAAATCTGCGAAACTGGCTGGCACCCGTTGTCGCTGACGGTACCCTGGTACAATTTCCGTTTGGTACCGACTTCACTGACGTCGAACAGCAATTGCTGGGCGCGCTTAGTCTTCTCAAAGCCAAAGCAGGTTCATACCCGGCAATGGCGGCGTTACTGTGGCGGGGCCTGGTAAGCAGCAAGTCCCCTGCGCAACTGGCCTGTCTGCAGCGCTTGTCGCTACAGCAGCCACGCTCTGTTACAGAGTGGCTGACGGCGCAGACGGTAAAAGGCGCTTTGGCTATAGCCACTGAGCACTGACACCCTTGGCAGTATACCCTTCGCCTACTTAATCCTAAGCGAACATGAATACTGCAGTGTGATGTTTTGTGCTTCTAAATTGCTGCACAAACGAATAGCATAGTCGGTTTGCCGACAGCCGTGTTTGGTCGCGCCGTAATAATGGAGTAGTTTATGCGCCTTATCACTTTGCTTATTTTATGTTGGTCATTAGCGGCCTACGGCAACACGGCAGATACGCGGCAAAGCCTTGAAACAGAGTTGAACGGTGCGACGCCACAGCGGCAAATCAGCATTCTGCAGCAGCTGGTAACAGAAAACTTTAAGTCAGACCCGCCGTATGCGCTACAGCATGCCGACACGCTGATTAGCTTATTTGAATCCACCGGGGCCACAGGCCAGGATTACCTTGAAGCACTGCAGCAAATGGCAACCTTACAGGTTGGGCAGGGTTTGTTAGATGAAGCCAAAGCGAACGCCGAAAAGCTTGCTGCTGGTGCGCAGCTACTGGCAGAGCGCAACCGGCACATTCAATCGCTGAAGACCCAAGGTGTGATAGCCAGGATCCAGTCAGATTATGACGGCGCCCTGGACTACTTTCAGCGTGCCGCCGCACTTGCTCGGCAACACGACCTGCCAGATGCCGCGGTACAAGTAGAATACGAAATTGCCATTATTTATTATTTTATGGGCAAGCACGCAGACGCCATTGAGCTACTCAAAAGCATTCAGCCAAAAGTCGAACAGGCCAATAATCAGCTTCTTGCCGGTAAGGTGCTGAATATTCTTGGCATTGTTTACGCCAATCAATCCAGATTTGAGGAATCACTTGACGTTATGCTGACGGCGCTGGAAATACAAAAGTCGCTGAAAAACAAAGGCGCACAGCAGGCATTACTGAACAATATCGGTGTAACCTATAACCGGCTGGGTAAAATCAGGCAAGCGCTGGATATTTATATTGAATCACTAGACCTGGCTGTTGAATTAAAAGACGTGCAGAGCGAAGCGCTGGCACTGATCAATATTGCGGCTATACAGCAAGACCTTGGCGACTACGAACCGGCTCAGGCTAATTTATCGCGTGGTATGGCGATAGCGCGGCAACTGAATGACAAAAACTTAATTGCCCAGGGCCTGAACAGCTCCGCCGAGTATTACTTGGTTAAAGCCGATTTTGCCAAAGCTATTCAGTTATCAATCCAGGCGTTAACCCTTGCCGACAGCAGCGGTGATAAAACCACAGCGGTGAAACCGCGGCAAAACCTGGCCAAAGCCTATCTGGCGCAGGGCGACATTGCTAACGCCTTGTTGTATATCGAACAGGCAATTACCATTGCTGCTGAACTTGAGAATAAATCTAACCTTAGCAAGCTGTATAAACAGCTGGCGGATATTTATCAGCAAGACGGCCGGTATGCCGAAGCGCTGTCTGCGCATAAGCGCTACAGCGAACTGAATAACGAGGTATTTAACAACGAAAGCGACAAGAAAATGGCCGCCTTACGTGCCAGAAATGAATCGCTGCAAAAAGATCGCAAAATTGAAGCTATGGCAAACGAGCAAAAAGTTCAGGCTATTCAGTACCAAAACGAGCTGACATTACGTGATCAGGTTTCCGCCCAGGCCGAGTTCCAGCGTTATATCTTCGCTGCCCTAATCACACTGCTGCTGTGTGTGTTGTTTATGATCTACCGCCGACGCCTGCAAACCAGGCTGAATAAGCAACTCAGCCAGTTAGTCAAAGATCGCACCCGCGAGCTGGCCGCCAAACATATCGAGCTGGAACGCGCCTATACGGTCATGGAAACACAAAGTTTAACCGACCAGCTGACCAAGCTGCATAACCGGCGGTTTTTAATGCAAAAACTGCCTGAAGATTTAGCCAATACACCAGCCGATGCCAACGAACAGGACTTTGTCTTTCTGCTGCTGGATCTGGATAACTTTAAACAGGTCAATGACACTTACGGCCATACTGCCGGTGATCTTATCCTTATCCAGTTTAGTGACCTGATGAAACAAGTGTTTCGCAGCAGTGACTACACCATTCGCTGGGGCGGAGAAGAATTTCTGGTGGTGATGCGCCATATGAACCGCGCCAACGCACCGGCCTATGCCGAGCGCTTGCGCCGCACTGTGGAGCAACATAACTTTGATATTGCCGACGGCAGCAGCATCAACATGACCTGTTCAATCGGCTTTGCCTGTTTCCCGGATACCCAGGGCGAAAGCCCGATACTCAGCTGGAACCAGGTGATTGATGTAGCTGATATTTGTTTGTATGCGGCGAAAAAGTCGCAGCGAAATGCCTGGATTGGTGTCGAGAAGCTGGCAGCACACACTGGTTTTCAGGATTTAATCAGCGATATGTCCCTGTCTGTCGCGGCAAATCAGGTGAAGATAGTGTCATCTATAGCCGCAGATGAGATTGTCTGGGATTGATACCGCTGCCGTTGTTATGGTTTTACTCTGTTATATTTAAACACCGCTTCTTTTAGCTGCGGCTCACGCTCAAACACCACAAACATATGCATCTCATCCTCAGAGATTTTGCGAATGGTAAAACCGTCAAAATAGGCAGTATTGTCTTCTATCTTTACCAGCGGAAAATCCACGGTTTTATCTTTCTCTTCCCAGCCTTTTAAGTCATGGTTAAAGTGCTTTAGCTGCAACACTAAGCTGTCGGCCACTTCGCGGATAATCTCAATTTCATAAAACTTTACTTTGCCATTGCTGCTGAGTTTAAAAGTACCGACCATAGTGCCGGCAAACGGCGGTGCCCAATGCTCTTCAACCACACCACCCAGTGCTTCACCACGCCAATGCCCTGCCAGCCAGCTTAACTGTTCGATGTTAGCTTTTGGCGATGCCTGCCCCGGTGCCAGCGTCAGTGTTTCAGCGGCGTACACTTCAGATATACAAAGCAGCAATACACAGCAAATTCGTAGCACAGTATGCATGGTAGTTCTCCCTTTAACCTGTCTGACTATAGATGTCGGGCTTATAAATCTCCATAAAGCTATCGGGCCTGCTTAATGCGGTAAAGCCAAACTTCTGATACAAGCCATGCGCATTCGACGTGGCCAGCGTAAAACGCCTGACCTGCTGCACACTGGGGTGCTGCAACACAGCCGCCATTAGTAACCCGGAAATACCCTTGCCGCGATGCTCTGGCCAGACAATCACATCAACTAAATTGGCAAAGGTCGCCTGATCGGTAATGACCCGGCAAAAACCTACCTGCTCGTCGTTTAAGTACGCGCCAAAGCATATCGAGTGTTC
This sequence comes from Rheinheimera aquimaris, assembly GCF_020531985.1. Taxonomy (GTDB): domain Bacteria; phylum Pseudomonadota; class Gammaproteobacteria; order Enterobacterales; family Alteromonadaceae; genus Alishewanella; species Alishewanella aquimaris. The sequence continues at coordinate 99,914 of NZ_JAJAVQ010000005.1, forward strand.
AATCGACGTTGCGACGGTAGCCAGGTTAATGCCTTTAGCCCAGGTACTATGCTGGGTCAGAAAATCATGGATCTTAATCACATCAAGCAGTGATTTATCGTCATTGATAATAATATCAGTCATCCCTAACCTCATTGATCCTGCTTGTTTTACATCCCAGCAGTAGCCAAGTTATGAACCAATTTAAATGGTTCTAAACAAAATAGAAGGTAATAGCTGAAATAAAGCAAAGCCAGGCAGAAATATTATAAAACAGCGCCAAATACCCATCTTTGGGCCTGGCAACTTGCCTGATAACATCGCCTGGTACTAAGGTAGACTTTGCAAACCAGCTTGAAATCAACGCAAATGAATACAGATTTAAACGTATTCCAATACCGTCCCAAACGGGAAGGGTGATCCCTCGCTTTTCTAGATTCCTATCTAAATATCTAAGTGAAATTCTGCCAAACAATAGGGTTGCAACACCCCAGTTGAGAATTAGAACTGCAGTGAGAATGCCCAGTGTATCCTTGATTTCCAATTCAATAATCTCTAAAAGCGAATATTAAGATTGTACAACGTATCCGCAAGGTCTTTACCTATCTTATCCGCCATTTTTCCGCTTAGTAAACCCACCGCCAACCCACCTATAATTGCCACAACCCAGCCTGCAGGCGTGGCAACAAGCGCCAGCGTTAAAGCGGTCGTTGCGGCTGCGCCTAAATAAGCGCCAACAGCCACCCCAAAACCAAAACCAGCCATCTCCCTGGATAACTCTCTCTGCCAGTCTCCCCCTGTCTGGTAGGTATTGTGAACATTACTAATACGCAACCCTGCATCCAATGCAATAACACCTTTACCAAGTAAATTGCTACTGCGTTGAAACTGCTGCACTCTTTTGAAATTGTGACTACTTTGCAGTTTGATTGCTGTATCGGTTTTACTACCACGCGCCAACCCCATTGCCCGTTCTGGATTTGTCCAGACGGTACCACGACTTCCTGTTTTAGCGGCATTAGTCGCCATAATTCGTTTAATTTCACCCTGAAAGTGTTTGTTAACATCTGCCTGAGCAGTACTGACTTTTTCTGCCAGGGCACGACGTTCTACCGCATTGGCTTTACTGGCGTAGGCCGCACGGTATTGCTCTAAAGCCAACTGGTATTTTGCGACATAGCCTGAAAAACCTTTTAGCCTTGACTCCACTGCGGTTGCAGCGGCCCCAGCGTAGCCAGTCATTTCTCTTTTCAGGTAAGGTATAGCGGTATTTTGAGTAAAGTTGTTCACTGACTGTATAGCGGGCGATAATTGCAGCTGATAAAACTCTGCCAAAGCGTCAACGACCTCGGCACCAAAGTCTTTGTTCAAACGCGCGATATCTTTACGCTCAGCTGGCGGAACCTGTTTTAGCATTTCAAATAACCGTAACGTCTCTGAATCATTTCCAGAGACCTTGTCCGATTTTGTTAAGTAGGGTGTACCGGCCGGTAACATTGCCTGCTCGCCAAAAGATTGATTATCCAATGTGCTGCCAGTTGGGCATGGGATCCATTTTTTTGATATCGGATCGGTGGTAATACAGATTTCAAGTGCCATTATTCATCCTTGATAAAGTGTTAATTTAAGGTGAATTTTAGTTATCTGTAACGATAATAGCAAGAGCGGCGGGATGCTGTAGTAGCGACAGAGAAAGTTGTCTGTTAGCTTATTTAAAAAACACTAACAGGAACAAGCCGATGCGGAAAAAACAGCCGCTCTTTTCTTTACTGACCGCCGCTATACTGGCCAGTAGCAGTGCAGTCGCCAGCGACACAGCAACCCCAAAAGTAACGGTATCCGACTGGCTGGCACAAAGCAGCTCCAGCGATTGGCGCGAGCTTGATGCCGAAAACACCTTATATCTGGAGCTGCCTGCAGGCAGGGTGATTATCGAATTAGCCAGCGACTTTGCACCTAAACATATCAGCAATATTAAGGCGCTGGTGCGCGAAGGCTTTTATCAGAACATACCTATAGTGCGCGTGCAGGATAACTACGTCGTACAATGGAATGAACCCGACGGTGCGACGCCAAAACCGTTAAAGCAGGCCAAACGCAGTATAGCGGCAGAATTTACTGTTAAGCTGCCAGCTAACTTTGCCTTCACCGCTTTAGCCGACTTTGATGGCTATGCGCCAAAAACCGGCCATGTTAATGGTTTTGCCATGGCAATGGACCCCAGTAACAATAGCGGCTGGTTAACCCATTGCTACGGCGCCGTCGGCATCGGCCGCGACAACGAAGCAGACAGCGGCTCCGGCACCTCTATGTATGTGGTGACAGGCCATGCACCACGGCACCTGGATCGCAATATCACGCTGGTTGGCACAGTGCGCCAGGGCATGGCGTTATTATCCACCCTACCCAGAGGCCAGGGCGATATGGGGTTTTACACCTCCGCCGATCAATACACTTATATTAAAGACATCACCCTGGCTACAGATCTGCCGCCAGAAAAGCGCACAGCACTGCAAGTACTACGCACCGATACAGCAACCTTTAAAGGTGTTGTAGAAGCACAGCGCAACCGCGGCGGAGACTGGTACTTACACCCGGCAGGGTATATTGAAGTGTGTAATGTCAGAGTGCCGGTAAGAGAAACGCAGGTAAAATGATTTAATGCCTTAATAACCATGCAGGGCTAGCAGAAAACTATCCCTGTCTTTTGATTATCACTGTGCACTATGCGCACGTTTACGCTGTGCCGTGTAGTGCCACCACGGTTTGGGGTCGTCACCATTGATAAAGCGGGTTATCGAAATAAATACATCATTGACACAAGGGTCATGCCGCTGGCCAGTAATATCGCATAACCGGTAATACATGTCGTACGGGTCTTGCCCCAGCAAGTCGGCAGGCTTTTCAATACCCAGTAATACCAAATCTGCCGCACTCGCCTTACCAATATTTGGCAAGTCGGTTAGCTTAGTCACCTTTTCACGTATTACTTTGTCTGGGTGCATTATTATCGTACCCCTCTATTTTCAATACCAACTACTGTCGTTTACTTGCCAACATAGCCAGTACTCCTCTGCATCACTGTATTGTGGTTATGAGTAATAAGCAGCATTTATTGCATGCCTGCAAAACCGTGCTGATGGCGATGGCAACTTATTACTAAAAACACTCTGCATCTCAGGTGAAGATGGCAATAGCCAGCATCACTAAGCAGATAAACAAAATCCAGGGAAACGGCGATGCCCACCAGCTTAAGCGTTTTGACGCAGCAGTTTTAGCACTTAACCGCCAGCGCTCTTTTGTTTGTTCCGTTTGTTTATAACGCTCTCTAAGCTGGGGCCCCGGAAAACCGTACACGGTTATGCCAAGAAATATCGCATACCAGCCAACATTTGACAGCTTAGGTAAAAAAGCCAATATCGACACACCCGTTATCAGAAACACGCAGCCAGTGATGAGGTCATTCTTAGTTGGTAATTTCATTCTGCAAAGTCACCCTGTTACGCGCAAAGGCGAGCAACGCTTTTCAAAATCAGCGGCAAAAGGGCACAATTGTGGCCGCGATGGTTAAATATTGATGGCATAACTAAAAACCAAGCTTATTAACACAAATATAAAACCCAAATTCTGAATTAAAACATCAGATTGGCGATACTCTGTTTTAGGCTGTATGATTTTTGAGAGTGATAGTTTTCGGGTAAAGAAGTCGCCGGGCATAAGTCGAATACTTGAATATCCCAAACAAATAAACCCCAACGCCTGAAGTAACAACGACGCCTTCTGCTCATACGCAAAAGCAACAATTGTGATAGTTGCTACACTAAACCAAAAAACGCTCGGCCAATGTATATTTCGCTTTTTTTCCATCCGTGAAGCTACTCCGTATTTTTCTGATCATGTAACGCGAAGCTTTGAGCGACTGGAGCTCAGCATACACCGCCCCAGCCAAGACAGCGGCAGCAACATTGCCTTGTTATACATACTTTTTAAGTATTGATTGGAGCTCTGCTTTTTCTATATCAGAGGAGAAAGAAGAAGCAGGGATGATTAACGCAAGAAGCTTATCTAAAAAAATATAAAGATCACCGCTATTATCTTCCACTGATTCAACACTTTCCCATTTATAAAAACACCTTCCAAGTGGATTTATTTCTGTGATTCCGGCAGTAGCAAACTCTATGGTTTTTTCTCCAAGCATTAAGCCATTTTCATGGGGAATACTCGACTGACGGAGTTTACGCATATTGATAGAGTAAGCGACAATAAACACAACAAAAGGGAGTGCAGCTATTGCCGCTGACGGCCAATGAAAGCTAGACAATGATATTGAATCAATCTGAAATACGAACATAAACGCGATCGTTAAAACGCACCAAATAATCATGTTTTTGATAAAGCCGACACCACCCTTAGGTTGTGGTGTACACAAGCGCTTAAACGCGTAATTAGTGAAGTTAAGATAATCAGTCTTAGTGACTGTTATTGTTTTAATCATAATTCAAACTTTTCCGTGTAATTATAACGCTTTGCTAATTGGCTGCCGCAGCGCAGCATAGGCAACGTTTTTTGTGACCAAAACGAAACTAAGCAACTTGTTATACATTTTCTTTAACCTTTGGTACCTTAAGCCGCATACACAACAGAACCATTAAACCGCAGATTAAACCAGTAGCTAAAGAACCGTTTAGGCCTGCATTTATAAAAAGCGGCTTGATCAAAAGAGCACTGACTACAGCCGGACCGAATAATATTGCCACCCATTTGAGGCTTACATATAACTGGATGGGCTTGGTGCATTTTGGGCAAAATTTAGATTTTCCAAATTTGTTCAGTTCTTTTGAGAATACGCCAACTGATTCGAAACAATGTGGGCACTTCATATGCTACCTCCCTGTAGGTGCATAACGCTCAAAGCAAGCGTACGGTACGCGTAGCCTGCCTTTTTCGTTATATACGTTTTAAAGACTCGTTTTTTATATCTCGTTTCGTAACCCACCGAAAGATCCTCCGGAGTATGGGCACGTCAAACTCGATCTCTTGTTGATACTGGCAACTTTTACAGAAAATATAGAGATACAAAATCTCGAAAAGGACCAGACGCCCCTTAATCCCAACATAGTAATATTTTTGCGGATGCTTACTAAACTTAATGTCTATTTTTCGTTTAGAGCATTCTGGGCAATCCAAAGGATGTTCGCATTCAGCGTGTTTCAATAGCATCCTGCGTGCATCTATTTCATGACCATTTTCTCCAGCTAAATAACCACATTTAGGACAATGCTCAAGTTTCTTATCTACTCCAGAATTACAGACTAAACATATCCAGTTGTAGCCTACCAATCCAATTTCTCCGTGTGCATATAACGCAAAGCTTTGGGAAGCCTGAAGCTCAGCGTAAACCGTCCCAGCCACGATAGTGGCGACAATAGCGCCTTGTTAGTACTCAAGTTTATCCCATGCGATAACAATGTTTGGAACAACTTCCCGCACTCTATTACTAATATCTAGTACTATGTCATGGTTTATATCTGATGCCGCCAAAACATTAATACGTTGGATTTCACAATCGTTGTGAGCTTGTAATAAGTGTTTGGCAAACTCATCAGTAGATAACAGGCTACTTTGAAAACGCACATTTTGTGCGTCAACCACTTCAATTTTATGAGTCTCGCAACGAGTTAGACAACACATGCCCGGGCATTCTGTACTTGTAGATATCTCCAAGCCTAAATCATCTTTCTGGAAGCTGAGAAACGCAAAGTACATAACCAGCGCTAGTAGAACTGACATAAAACCTAATTGCATAGAGTTGTTCATCGGTCTTCGCCTTGATTACTAACGCTCAAAACAGCGGCGCTGTAAACGTCCGCCTGCTTTTGCTTGTTAGCGTTTTAATTTGTACCATATTTTGCGTGGCCTAAATGGTTTATTACCGGTGCAAGAAAATACAAGCATTTAGTGCCAGCCTTAGTCTCCCAACACCAGTTATCTTGACACTGTAGAACAGCTATTGCTTCCAACCTCGTTAAAGTATGAATATCCTCACCTCGGTAAGTATAAATTTCAATCAGTCCTTGTTCGGCTAGCTCAACTATTCGTGCTCTTATTTTTTGATCGAAATCATCATTGTTCCTAAGAACATCAGCGAGATGTTCTTGATCTAATACTGCTGATTTAACGTGACTTTCTGAATCAAACATGTGCACCCGCTAACAGCTTATTCAAAGGATCTATCCCCGCAAGTTGCGTTTAAAATATCCCGCAAGTTACAAAATTAAATTCAGTCTATGGCGTCAACCAAATGTAAATCAAACATATTTTTCATGTAGCAAATTACGACATTGCAAAATACAGGTTTTGCACCCACAAGTTGCTATTAGAAAACTCAAAGTGGAAATTATGCTAGCGGCTGTTCCTGACAAGGGATACCAAAACGCGGTTTCGCGGCGAATACTTCGCCGCACTACAACTTAATTACTCTGCCGGATAAACAAAAGGCGATGCCGGTAGGCCTGCCTGGTTATACAGCACGGCATCCGGGTTATCGGCCCAGGCATAGCGCACTTGCACTGGCGCTTTGATATCAGCATGCGACAGCACCAATTGTTTACCCTGCAACTTTACCTGTGCCCAGCGGTACTGGCCGTCGCTGCCGGCAATGGCAAAGCTTTGGCCGGGTTTAAGCACCAGCTGCTGGTCAAAGCTGAGCAGCAACTTATCGCCCTGCGCTTTTACCTTTTGCAACTGCGGCCCCTGGTATTGCACATCTTCGCCCAGTGCTACTGCACGCGCCGCTAATGCCAGGCGCTGACCGAGTGTTTTTTTATCCACCGGGTGGATATCGTTCCACTCGCCTACATCAATCGCCACCACCATAGCGGTGTTAGGTTCATCCTGCACCCGGCGCTGCGCTTCACGCAGCGCAGCCCAACCACTTTCGGTGGGCTCTGGGCTTTTCTGCAGATAATTGGCCAGTTGTACATATAAAAACGGCAGCTGTGGCTGTTGCCACTTCGCGCGCCAGTCGCGGATTAAGGCACGAAAGCGGCGCAGATACTGCTGTTCACGACCAACGTTCGACTCGCCCTGATACCAGATCACGCCTTTTAGCGGCAATGTGGTCAGTGGCGCGGTTAGGCCGTTATATAGCCCCAGCGGTTGCCAGCGGATAAAGGTATCACCCGGTAACACTTCGGCTTTACCACCGATGCGCATTTTCCAGTCGCCGCTAAGCGCTATTTGCTGCGTATCGTTGCCCAGCCAGTAAGGTTTATCCGGCATCAGGCCGGTTTTACCGCTGGTTGCGGTAATACGCACGGCAATCAGGTTAGCGCCCGCTTTTAGCACAGCTGGCGGCAGCTGATAACGCCGCGGCGGGTACTGGTAAGTGGTATGGCCGACTTTAACGCCGTTGATATACACCTCATCGGCATCGATGATAGAACCGAGCCGCAAGGTATCGGCTGCTGCGGCTTGCGCCGCCGTTAGCTGCACAGTTTTACGCAGCCACCACACGCCGGTAAAAGGCTCTGCGCGAAAGCCCGGTACGCTGAAGCTTTGCCAGTCGCTGTCGTCCAGCTCGGGTGCATACCAGGGTGTAGCACCGGTTAAGCCGGCATCGGCTTTGGCCAAAGCACCATACCACTGTGCGTTTTTGGCTTTATCTGCCGCTTCACTCTGCGCTATCAGCGCTTTATCGCGAAACTTCAGCCCTTGCGCCAGTGCATCGGGGAATGCCTGCAGCGCTTCTTCACTAAGCCAGGCTTCAACTGGCGAGCCGCCCAGGGCATTATTTAAAATGCCGATTGGCACGCCATTGTGCTGATACAGCTCGCGAGCAAAATAAAATGCCAGCGCCGAAAAGCCGGCGATATGCTCGGTAGTAGCCGGTAGCCACTGCCCGCCGCTTAGATCTTGCTGCGGCGCATCAAAGTTATAACGCTGCGGCACGGTAAACTGGCGGATCTGCGGATAGTTGGCGCTGGCTAAATCAGCGGCATAAGCCTCAGCTACCCTTGCCATTGGCAGCTCCATATTCGACTGGCCCGACGCCAGCCAGACATCACCAAAACAAATGTCGGTCAGCGTAATACTATTTGAGGCAGCAAATGTAAGGCTATGGCCACAACCCGGCGCTTGTGATGGCAGCGTAAGCTGCCAGCGGCCGTTTTCAGCGCGCGCCTGGCCGAGCACGGTGTCGTTTAACTGTACGGTCACTGTTTCGCTATCATCTGCGTAACCCCACAGCGTAATGGCGCTGCCGCGCTGCAATACCATGTTGTCACTGATAAGTTTCGGCAGTGTAATCGCGGCCTGTGCACAGAAGCTACAACTTAACGCCAGCAGTAATAGTGTTTTCGTCATCGGGTATCTCCGGCAATACGATGGCTTCAGCCTACCATGCTGTATCAGTGCGCCAAGCCTTTGCCTAAGAATGGCTAATAGCGAATAAAAAAACGTAAAACTGGCAATGGCTTTCTCAATTGCCCTGCCATAACGCCATGTTAGCCTGAGTTTTTATCTAACAGGGTAACCACTATGAAAATCATTGCTGCGCGGGTGATTGTTTGCAGCCCCGGCCGTAATTTTGTCACGCTGAAAATCGAAACCGATCAGGGCTTATACGGTATTGGCGATGCCACACTAAATGGCCGTGAGCTGGCGGTGGTGAGCATGCTGAACGACCACATGCTGCCTTGCCTGATTGGCCGGGATGCCAGTCAGATTGAAGATATCTGGCAGTATTTTTACCGTGGAGTGTACTGGCGCCGCGGCCCGGTGAATATGACGGCGCTGGCCGCAGTAGACATGGCGCTGTGGGACATTAAAGCCAAAGCCGCCGGCATGCCGCTGTATCAGTTACTGGGCGGGCGCAGCCGCGATAAAGTGCTGGTGTATGGCCATGCCAACGGTAACGACATCGATCATACGGTAGAAGCCGTGGCGAAATACCGCGAGCTGGGCTATCAAGCCATCCGCGCCCAGTCCGGCGTACCGGGGCTGGCGTCAACTTATGGCGTGTCTAAAGATACATTATTTTACGAACCGGCCGATGCCAGCCTGCCAACAGAAAACCTGTGGTCAACCAGCAAGTACCTTAACCATACGCCTAAGTTGTTTGCCGAGCTGCGCCAGCAATTTGGTGATGAGCTGCACCTGCTGCATGATGTGCATCACCGTTTAACGCCGATAGAAGCAGCGCGGCTTGGCAAAGAGCTGGAGCCTTACAAGCTGTTCTGGCTGGAAGACACCGTACCGGCGGAGCTACAGGAGGGTTTCCGGCTGATTCGCCAGCACACCACCACGCCTCTGGCGGTGGGTGAGGTGTTCTCGTCAATTCATGATTGTCAGCAGCTTATCAGCGAGCAACTGATTGATTATATCCGCACTACGTTGGTACATGCCGGCGGCATTACGCACCTGCGCCGCATTGCTGCACTGGCTGAGCTGTACCATGTTAAAACCGGCTTTCATGGCGCCACCGATTTATCGCCGGTTACCATGGGTGCAGCACTGCATTTTGATACCTGGGTGCCTAACTTTGGTATTCAGGAATATATGCGCCACACCGATGAAACCGATGCAGTATTTCCACACGACTACCATTTTGAGCAGGGCTTTTTACACTGCGGTGAAAACCCGGGCCATGGTGTCGATATTGACGAGAAACTGGCAGCCAAATACCCGTATAAGCGGGCTTATCTGCCGGTAAACCGGTTGGAGGATGGCACCCTGTTTAACTGGTAACAGGCTCGAACAATGACACTGAACTGCAGATAGCAGGAACAGCTTTACCCTAAGCCAACCGTTGGAGCCCTGGACGGGCGGAAACGAGCCCCCAGGGATGGGTTTACGGCGTGTTGGTGTGGGTGAAGCTGTTTCAGCCACACCCTACACCAAGCACTTCACAATAAACACATCAGTTGCCGCAGGTGGCATTCCCTTCATTTTGTGCCAGCCGCACATTGGCCAGTTGCAGTACCAGGCCGCCATCACTGCGCAGCACCATAGGTTGCGTTACCCGGCTGATATCAAAGTTGCTGTTGGCCTGGCTAAAGCAGCGCAGCGCTATTCTCGTACTGTGCCAGCCTTTACCCTGCATTGCCTGCAGGTTACTGCTGATATCCAGCATACTGGCGCAGTTATCGCCGCACTGCATACCCAGCTCAACCTTAGTGCCAGCAGCAACCGACACCACCTGGTACTCCAGCTCCAGCGCCATATCACCGTTTGACTGGCGGGCTAAGTCCAGCGCTATGCCATCAGCATGGCCCAACCGCACTGTGGCAGCTTTGTCAAACCGCAGTGTGACCGAATCTTCCTGTTGCAGCCGGTCAGTTGCTATTGCCGTTACTGCACCTGCTGCAGAGCGCTGCTGCGCATCCGCTACCACCGTGATGGTGCCAGCATCTGACAGCTGTAACTGCCAAGGTGTTACCGCTTTACCGGCATACAAATAACGGCTGCTGTTTAACATCGCCGCAGCGCTGATGCCGGCATTTTCATGCAAAGTTGCCAGCACAGTATTGTCGCGGTAACTCAGGCCATAGCCGTAAGCAAATAGCGGGTTGTAGTTAGCGTCGCCGACATTAAGCGGCTCGCCTTTAGCGTTGTCAGGCCAGGAGAACGACAACCGGCCATGAAAATCGTAACGTACGCTGCCGTCTGCGGCACGAAACAACACATCGGCTACTGCCCCACCCTCGGTGCCCGGTAAAAAGGCGGCGACAAAGGCATCCGACTGGTTCAGTTCCGGGTTGACCCACAGCGGCCGGCCAGATAAAAACACACTAACGGTTGGAATACCCTGCGCTTTTAGCTGTTTAAGGATTTGCAGCGCCCGGTTATCGTCAAACGCCAGATGGCTGCGATCGCCGATAAACTCAGCATAAGGTTCTTCACCAAACACCACTATGGCGACATCGGGTTTGACGCTGAAACGGCCGTTTTCACTTAGCTCCGTGCTGCCGCCACCGGCCTGCACGGCATGCTGAATACCGGCATAAATAGATTCGCCATTGGGGAAGTCATGATTACTGTTGCCAGAGCCCTGCCAGCTTAACGTCCAGCCGCCACTTTGCTTACCGATATTATCGGCACCGTCACCGGCTACCAGCACTCTGCCGCCGGCACGCAGCGGTAACAGTTGCTGATTGTTTTTCAGCAACACTAACGATTTTCGTGCTGCTTCACGCGCTAGGGCGCGGTGGCTGGCATTACCCAGCAGCTCATAACGCCCGGCCAGCGGCCGCTGTGATGGCCTGACCTGCTCAAACAGCCCCATCTCGGCTTTGATGCGCAGCACGCGGCTTACTGCCTCGTCCAGCCGCGCCATACTGATACGGCCATCTCTTACCTGCGCCAGCGTATTGGCATACAGCGTTTGCCAACTGTCCGGTGCCATATACATATCCAGCCCAGCCAGCAGCGCATTGGCGCAATTGGTTGGCGTGCAGCCGGCAACCTGGCCGTGGCCGTTCCAGTCTCCGACCACAAAGCCATCAAAGCCCATGCGCTTTACCAGCACATCGGTCAGCATAGGCGCAAAACCATGCATTTTACTGCCATGCCAGCTGTTATACGACGCCATGACCACCCGGGCACCGGCTTTAATGGCAGCGTAATACGGCAAGGCATGAATATCGCGCAGCTGGGCTTCAGTGCTGATATTATCGCCCTGATCTTTACCTGCCACCGTGCCGCCATCACCAAGAAAATGCTTTACCGTCGCCAGCATATGTTCGCCGCGTAAAAAATCCTCTGCACCAACCATGCCCTGAATGCCCTGCAGAATATAAGGTGCATAGCTGGCAACCAGCGCCGGATCTTCGCTGTACGACTCATAAGTGCGGCCCCAGCGGTCATCACGCGCTACCGCTATGGTCGGTGCAAAAGTCCAGTCCAGCCCGGTTACCTGCATTTCAACCGCGGTTGCCCGGCCAATAGCCTGCAGTAACTGCGGTTCGTGCATAGCGCCAAGGCCAATATTGTGCGGAAATATCGTCGCACCTTTTACGTTGCTGTGGCCGTGCACGGCATCAGTGCCCCAGAACACCGGAATGTAAGGCCGGCCATCGCTGGTGTCGGTGCTGGCCTGCCAGAAGGCATCGGCCAGTTCAAGCCAGGCCGCAGCGCCCACTCTGTTATCGCGCCCCGGCGCCGAGTTACCGCCGTTTAGCACTGACCCCAGATAATACTGCCGTACCTGTTGTGGCGTGACCGAAGCGATATCGGCCTGAATAATCTGACCGACTTTCTGCTCGGTGCTCATTTGGCTTAGCAAAGCACTGACTTTGCGCTCTATTGCTGCAGAGCGCGCGATCGGCGACGCCTGCATTGGCCAGTTCTCTGGCTCAATGCGCGGCTGCAGCGGTGCGTCGCTACTGCCCTGCTGCGGTGACTGGCTGCAGGCAGCCAGTAAAACGCTGCCAAGCAACAAGCAGCTGCGTAACGGCGTGCGGTATTTAGTGTTATCAGACATCCTTATGCCTCCTGTGAACCCTGTATCTGCGCTCAGCGCGCGGTGACGCTAACCTGACTTAAGTAGGCTTTGTTGTCACTGACCTCGGTCAGCGCCCCGCCGATACTGAAACTGCCCTGTAAGCGGATATCTGCTGACGAACTGCCAAGCTGCACGCTGATTTCGCCCGGTTCCACTACCCAGCGCATAGCCTGATCAAAAAATGCCAGTAAATTAACCGGCAAAGTAAAACTGACTCTGGCCTGCTCACCGCGTTTTAGCGCCAGCCGGGCAAAGCCTTTTAACTGTTGCACCGGCCGCGTGACGCTGGCGACCGGATCATTGATATACAGCTGCACCACTTCGGTACCGTCGCGCTGGCCGCTGTTACGCACCGTCAGACTGATACGGACTTCACCATTAGCCTTTGCCTGGCTGGCATCAATCTTCAGGTCACTGTAGCTGAAACTGGTGTAGCTAAGGCCATGGCCAAACGGATACAGCGGGCTGATATCGTCAAACAGATAGCCGCGTTTTGCCGATGCTTTATGGTTGTAATAACTGGGAATATGGCCGGCACTGCGCGGGAATGTCAGTGGCAACTTACCCGATGGGTTAACATCACCAAACAGCACATTCGCCACCGCACTGCCGGTTTCCTGGCCCAGATACCAGCTTTCAATAATGGCCGGCATGGTTTGCGCCAGCTCGCCCAGCGCCAGTGGCCGGCCATTTTGCAGCACCAGTACCACAGGCTTACCGGTTGCCAGCAGCGCGTTGGCCAACTGCAGCTGATTACCCACCAGCTGCAGGCTGGTACGATCGCCCAGGTGTTTATCGGCCCAGGCCTCACGCGATAAGCCTTCGTTTTCGCCCAGTACCAGCACCACCGCATCAGCGCTTTTTGCCAGTGTCACGGCTTCATCGAGTAACCCCTGGCGGTCCTGATCAATAGCCAGTGCAATATCATCATGGTTCCAGCGCTGCATGGAAAAGGTACCGGCCTGCTTGCTGCGCTGGCGTACATCGGCCAATGCAAAGACCTGTTCGGCTGAGCTTGCCGGTGCTGCGGGCAGCGGCTTGGTCAGCAGTGTACCGCGCGCGAACACCACCTCGGCTTTACCCTGCAGTTTTTGTTTCAGCCCCTGATAAATACTGACCGTCTGGCGCGGAATACTGCTGTAACCGCCGAGTAAGGTTTCATCCGCATGCGGCCCAATTACCGCCAGTTTGTTAATCTTGCCGGCATTTAACGGCAAAGTGCCGTCATTTTTCAGCAATACCAGCGATTTTTCCGCCACGTCGCGGGCAAAACGCTGGCTGGCATCAGCCCCAACTTTTGCATCCGCCACAGCGGCATCAACATAAGGGTTTTCAAATAAGCCGAGCCGGAACTTCAGCCGCAGCACGCGCTGCACCGCCTGATCAATGGCCGTTTCGGCTAACTCGCCGCCCTCAACCAACGCCTGCAGGTGCAAAAACGCGTCCGGATCGGGCGTTTCCATATCTACCCCGGCCAGCAGCGCGGCTTTAGCGGCCTGTGCATCACTGTTGTATAACTGATGGCGGCTGTTCAGCTCTTCAATCGCGAAGTAATCACTGACAATCACACCGTTAAAGCCCCACTGCTCGCGTACTACCCCCTGCAGCAGCGGCTGATTGACATGCGATGGAATGCCATCAATTTCGTTATAAGACGCCATAATACTGCCGGCATGCGCCAGTTTTACCGCTGCCTCAAACGGTGGTAAAAATACTTCATGCAGCTCCCGCGGGCCGATTTGCGCCGGTGCAATATTCACACCGGCTTGCGGCTGGCCGTGGCCGGTAAGATGCTTTAATGTCGCCACCACTTTATCTTCAGCAAAGACACCGTCTTTACCGGCATTACCCTGAAAACCTTGCACTGCTGCTACGCCCAGTGCTGACATCAGATAAGGGTCTTCGCCCATGGTTTCTTCAATCCGGCCCCAACGCGGGTCACGGGCAATATCCAGAATCGGCGTCAGCGCCCAGTGTGCACCGGTAGCGCGCATTTCTTTTGCCGCCAGCGCATACACATCATGCATAATTTGTGGTGACCAACTGCTGGCCAGGGCAATCGCCTGCGGCAGGCTGCTGGCATCAAACGCCGCGTAACCATGTAAGGCTTCTTCGTGCATCAGTGCCGGTATGCCCAGCCTGGTGTGTTGTTTTAGCCAGCGCTGCAAAGCATTATTAAATTCGGCGGTCTGCTGAGGTGTTTTGAACTCGCTGGGCCGGCCAATATGGCCAATACCGTGCGGTATCAGCTTAGCGGCTGCGTCTGCAACAAACCGCAGCTGTTTATCTTCCAGCGTGCGTCTTTGCTGCCATACCGTTTGCAGCTGGGCAACTTTTTCTTCCAGTGTCATGCGGCCCAGCAGGTCATCTACCCGCTGATCTACCGCCAGGCTGCTGTCCTGATACGGCAAAGCCGCAGGCTCCGCTGCGGCCAGTGCACCGGCAGATACAAGCGCAGCAAACAACAAAGCTTTATGCATAACGGGGCTCCCGGTTAATCACGGTATGGCGTTAGGGTAACAATACGGCCGTTGGCGTCGTGTTGCAGCGGCGCCATTTTTACCGAGCGCAGATGGGTGACGCCTTTTGACAACACCGAGTCGTGGTAAAACAGATACCAGTTGCCGTTTAATTCGCAGATTGAATGATGGCTGGTCCAGCCAATGACCGGTTCAAGAATACGGCCCTGATAGGTAAAGGGGCCGTACGGGCTGTCGCCGGTGGCAAAGCAGATAAAATGCGTATCGCCGGTAGAATAGGAAAAATAGTACTTACCCTGGTATTTATGCAGCCAGGACGCCTCAAAGAAACGCCGCTCGTTATCGCCGGCCAGCAAGGGTTTGCCATGCTCATCCAGGATAATAATCTCGCGCGGCGCCTCGGCAAATTCCAGCATATCATCGCGCAGGCGGGCCACTTTTGGCCCCAGTGCCGGCTCAGAGGCGTCAGGCTCAGCGTATTGTGCGCTGTACTGATTATTACGGTACTGCTGTAATTGCCCACCCCAGATGCCGCCAAAGTACAGATAAAAACTGCCGTCATCGTCGGCGAAAACTGCAGGATCTATCGAGTAACTGCCCTGTATCGGTGCTGGTTGGGGTTTAAAGGGGCCGGTAGGGCTGTCACTGGTCGCGACACCTATCTGAAAGCGGCCGGCAGCGTTTTTCGCAGGAAAATAAAAATAATAGCGCCCATCTTTGCAGGCAGCATCCGGCGCCCACATCTGCCGCTCGGCCCAGGGTACATCATCGATATGCAGCGCCACACCGTGGTCAACGGCCTGTGCCTGCGGGTGGTCCAGCGACAGCACGTGGTAGTCCTGCATCGCAAAGTGGTCGCCATTGTCATTAAAGGCCACACCCGCCTCGATATCATGCGACGGGTAAATATAGATGCGGCCTTCAAACACATGGGCAGAAGGGTCAGCAGTATAAATATGCGTGACCAGTGGCTGTGATAAGGCGCGCTCGCGCAAAGCCTCACATTCGCTGTCTGTCAGAAGAGTGTCGGCCATGGTGTTAGTCTCCCTGTACTGCGGCGGAAACGGCACGGCGCTGCTGCAACTCCCGCTCAATTTCAGATTCTTTACGTTTATTAATTTCGTATACCAGCATGCAGGCTACGCCAAGTAGGAACGGCAAGGCGGCATAAATACTGACCGAGAGCTTAATGCCCTGCACTGTTTCAGCCGCTTGCAACGGCAGCTGGGCATCATAGCCGTAGTGCGCCAATATGCCGGCTACCAGTGCACCACCTATGCTCAGGCCCAGTTTCAGGCCAAAAATCATCGCCGAAAAAATAATGGCGGTAGCGCGGCGGTGGTGTTTCCACTCGGAATAATCGGCAACATCGGCAATCATTGCCCACAACAGCGGAATGGTAATGCCGTAAAACAAGCCGTGCAGTATCTGCGCTAAAAACACCAGGCCAATGGCGTCGGCCGGCAGCCAATAAAACAGCAGAATAAACAGCGTTGAGACAAACAGCGCCAGCGCAAACACATCGCGTTTGCCAAAGCGGTCGGCCAGCGGCTTGGAGAAGCCGATGCCAATAATCATGCAGATAATGCCGCCGGCATTAAACAGGCTGAAACCGGACGTTGCCGCATCTTCCGGCCATAAAAAGCTGTTTAAACCAATACTGTTTAGCAGTGCATTTAAACCGTTGATAAAGCGGTTAAAGCCAATATCCTGCAAAAACTGCGCGATATCCGGCGCCCTTAAGTAATGCTCGAAGTAAAAAATATACATGCCGCCTTTTAGTGCCAGTGTAATAAACACCAGCACGGTCAGCAGCAGCATAATGGCCCAGGGCTTGTTGCCGGCCAGATCAGTTAAGTCCTGGCGGATACTGGATTTTTCGGCCTGTGGTGCAAATACCCGCTCACGGGTAGTGAAGAAGGTGATCAGAAAAAACACTATACCGGTGCCGGCAAACAGCAACATCACACTTTCAAAACCGGCGGCTTTGTCGCCCTCGCCGAAGATCAGCACCAGTGGCAGCAACAAGGCCTGAATAATAAACTGCGCCACCATCACAGCGACAAAACGGTAAGCCGACAAGCTGTTACGTTCGGCCATATTGCCGGTGAGCACACCGCTTAACGCCGAGTACGGCAGGTTATTGGCAGAGTACACCAGCACCAGCAACACATAAGTGGTAAAGGCATAAATAATTTTGCCTTGTGGGCTGAAATCCGGCGTGCTGAACGCCAGTAACGCTATGACGCCAAAGGGAACGGCAGTCCATAAGATCCATGGCCGGAATTTACCCCAGCGGGTTTGGGTGCGGTCAGCAATCAGGCCCATTACCGGGTTAAAACAGGCGCCGATAACACCGCCGGCAAAAATAATACTGGCCGCGGCGGCCGGGGGGATCTGATACACATCGGTGTAAAAGAATGCCAGAAAAGTCATCAGCGTCTGAAAAATCAGATTGGCAGCCAGATCACCCAGGCTGTAGCCGATTTTCTCCGTCACACTTAGTTTATGCGTTACTGTCTGCATTTAAATTTGCCTGTTGGTTATCGTTGTTTTTATTCTGTTTTTGCTGCTTGTGCAGCTGGCAACCATGCCTGAAACTGACCACTGACATGCAGCAACCCGAGTAAATACAGCATGCCGTCGTAGTAGCGGTACTGGCCGCTGGGTATCGGCTGCTGCCACAAGGCCCGGACAAAGTCTGCCGAGTGCGGGTTGCTTGCCGCCAGGCTGGCTACCGCATTCATCGCAACCAGACCCGCTGTTGGCCCAGCATTTTGATCTGTATCGAGTTTTTTACCATCCAAACTGTACTGGCCGCCATAGTTATTTAACCCCTGACTGGCAAAAAACGTCTGTAAGCGATTGCTGCGCTCTACCGCACGTTGATCTTTACGCCACCAGCTCCAGTCAAACGACCAGTTCATTGCGCTGCGCCAGGCATCAAAGCGAAAGTCGGCGGCTTCAGGCCGCCAGGGCGCGGCCCAGGGGCTGCCATCAAAATTGCCATAATCGGGTGTCAGGCCGGTTTGCGGATGGGCAGCTTTGCTAAAATAGTCGCGGCTAACCTGCGCCGCCTTGTGCCAGAAACTGCGATCAGCTTCTGGCCCTACTCTGGCCCAGACCTCGTAAAACGCCGGTAAATGATAAGAGGCATCGGTATGGTCGGCGTTGGGTAAATCCGGCGTAAAGCGCACCATCGCATATTGCGGGTGGAACATGTTAGTGCCGGTTTGGCGGCCACGCTGCGTATTGCCGGTTATCGGCTGGCGGTGGCGCATATGTGTCAGCAGCGTATCTGCCTGCGCCTTGTACTGATAAATGCCATTGCCTTCGCCCCAACGCACAGCCGCAAAATACAAGGCGGTCGCAAAGTAAATTTCGCCGTCCGGTGCCGGCATTTCATCCAGTGCTACGCCATCACTGCGCACCGACCAGGCAAAATAACCATAGGCCGGATGCGCCGGGTCACTATGGTACATATGGCTTTTTGCCCAGTTCCACAGTGCATTGAATTCGGCTTGTTTATTCAGTTGCACGGCGATCATCATGCCGTACGACATGCCCTCTGAGCGCACATCGTTGTTGTTGATATCAAGGATATAGGCTTTGTCGCCATCGGCGTTGTTACCCGCCGGGAAATACACCGCCTCATTTGCCGCATCGCCATAAAACAGCTGGTTAAAAGCCTGCTGAGTTTTGGCGTTTACCGCTTGTTTACTATATCCCTGAGCCGCAAACAAATCAGGGTATTGCCCGCTTACGGCACTGCCCTGCTGTGCCTGTTCTGCCGTTTCAGCTGCACCGGCGCAAAGCGCAAATAACAGTATGCCGGCCAACATGCCGGGCTTGAGTAAGGCGCTAACGCTAAGTGCTGCTGTCATGCTGATCGTCACGGCTAAAATGGCTGAATGACCTTACCATACAACGGCCATTGGCTAAGGGGATTAATGAAATGTACTGAAAGATTTATGTTTTTTAACAAGCAGACTGTACAGCGGGCGATTAAACTTTATGCTGCTTAGAGATAACTACAACAACAGGAGTTACCATTTTGCAGCCAGATTCAGCGACACTGACCACCCCGGCAACCGCCGCAGCAGAGGCCGATAACCGCGGTTTTATTTTATTTATTACCGTTGTTGCCACGCTGGGCGGTTTTTTATTTGGTTATGACAGCGGTGTTATCAACGGCACCGTTGATGGCT
The DNA here is from genome assembly GCF_020531985.1 of Rheinheimera aquimaris. Taxonomy (GTDB): domain Bacteria; phylum Pseudomonadota; class Gammaproteobacteria; order Enterobacterales; family Alteromonadaceae; genus Alishewanella; species Alishewanella aquimaris. The sequence continues at coordinate 119,083 of NZ_JAJAVQ010000005.1, forward strand.
TACAGCTGGCGTTTAATTCTGAAAGCGCCGGTACCGGCTTTAATGTTGCCAGCATGTTACTCGGCTGCGCGGTAGGGGCATTTTTCGCCGGCCGCTTAGCCGATATTCTGGGCCGGCGTACGCTGTTACAAATCGCCGCAGTGTGCTTTGTGATCAGCGCCTGGGGCTCGGGTATTGCAGAAAGCTCTTTGGAGTTTGTGCTGTACCGTATTTTAGGTGGCCTGGCCGTTGGCGCGGCATCTGTGATGGCGCCAGCTTACATTTCCGAAGTAGCGCCGGCGCGCTATCGCGGCATGTTAACCACAGTACAGCAGATTGCCATTATTTTTGGCCTGTTTATGGCCTTTATCAGCAATTACCTGCTGGCCAAATTCGCCGGCGCGTCTACTTCTGTGCTGTGGCTTGATTACAGCGCCTGGCGCTGGATGTTCTGGATGGAGCTGCTGCCAGCCGTGCTGTTCTTGCTGATGCTGCTGTTTATTCCCGAAAGTCCGCGTTTTCTGGTGCTAAAAGGTAAAACCGCGCTGGCGGCGCAGGTGCTGCGTAAGCTGTATGGCGATGCGGCAGCCGCGCGCAAGCAGGTTGATATCGAGCAGTCGCTGAGCAGTAATCATCAGCCACGGCTGAGTGATCTTATCGATAAGCCAAGCGGCAAACTGCGCCGCATTGTTTGGGTCGGTATTGGCCTGGCCACCTTTCAGCAGTTGGTGGGCATTAACGTGGTATTTTACTACGGTGCTGTGCTGTGGCAGGCGGTGGGCTTTTCCGAATCGGATGCCTTGCTGATTAATGTGATCAGCGGTGCGCTTAGCATAGCGGCCTGTGTCATTACACTATTGGTGATTGATAAAATTGGCCGTAAACCTCTGCTGAAATGGGGCTCGGTTGGTATGAGCCTGACCTTAGCCCTGATGGTACTGGCGTTTGCCAATGCCGAACAGGATGCCAGTGGCCGCCTGCTGCTGGGTGACTGGGGCATAGTTGCGCTTATCAGTGCCAATGCCTATGTGTTCTTTTTTAATATGTCGTGGGGCCCAGTGATGTGGGTCATGCTGGGTGAAATGTTTCCGAACCAAATTCGCGGTTCAGGCCTGGCGGTAAGCGGCCTGGCACAATGGGGCAGTAATTTTTTGATCACAATGACCTTTCCGCTGTTACTAAGTGGTATTGGCCTGGCCGGTGCCTATGGCCTCTATACGCTGGGCGCAGTTTTGTCAGTGTGGTTTGTCGCCCGCATGGTGCATGAAACCAAAGGCAAAGAACTGGAAGATATGCCGGGGTAATGCCGCTTCCACTGTGGCATTAAATTCCGTAATAGCGGCGGCAGCTAACGCAATACAGCCGCCGCACTGACAAGGTTAGGCTGGGTTATTTGCCACTGCAGGTAACCCTATGCGCCAATTTTCGTTAACTAATCATAAAGGCGATCGCCTGACGATACTGGAACACGGTGCCAGTATGCAAAGCTGGTCGGTAGCCGTAGGCCCAGAGCGGCGCGAACTGATCCTCGGCTACGCCAACCCGCAGCAGTATCAGCAGGACAACAGCTATCTGGGCGCTGTAGTCGGCCCCTATGCGAACCGCATCGGTAATGGCAATTTGCAGTTAGCTGGGCAACATTATCAGTTGCAGTTAAATGAAGGTAAGCATCATTTACATGGCGGAGCCAACGGCCTGCACCGTCAGCAGTGGCAACTGCAGCAGCAAACATCATCCAGCGTGCAGTTGCGCTGTATTTTACCAGATGGCCATAGCGGCTACCCCGGCCCGACAGCATTCAGCGTGCTTTATCAGCTTAATGCTGACAGCTCACTGGATGTCACGCTCAGCGCCAGTGCAACACAACTCACACTGGCAGGGCCAACCCTGCACCCGTATTTTAATTTATCTGGCAAAGCAGAGCCGATAAACCAGCATCAGCTATGGCTTAACGCTGAGCAATATACCCCAACCGATAGCGATAAAATCCCCACCGGTCAGCTGCTGGCGGTAGCTGAAACGGCGCTGGATTTTCGCCACTGCAAAACCATCGGCACGGTACAGCTTGATCACAATCTGGCAGTGACAGCCGATATGCAGCAGAACGCCGCGATCCTGACCAGCCCGGACCAGCAGCTCAGGTTGCTGGTGCGCTCAGACTACCCCGGCCTGCAGGTATATACCGGCGATTATCTGGCCGCACCGTTTTCCCCGCGCCAGGGCATTTGCCTGGAACCGCAGTTTTACCCCGATGCGCCAAACCACAGTCAGTTTCCACTGCGGTTAACCAGCCCGGAGCAGCCCTTTAGCGCACATATCCTTTATCAGCTGGAGCATGGGTAAATAACAACTTACTCCTAAGTGTCGATGGAATTCTATATTTGAAATTTTCTCATTGCATTAATTGCATTGTTGAAATACTACTTAAACCGTATCAATAAAATTCAAACAAAAATCTGCCCGAATAAAGCACACAACACATAGCCGGTTTAAACATTAGTCAAATGGGGGAAAATCTTATGAACAAAGATATTCAGCAAAGAGATCTAATTGAGTTCCAATTCCTCAACGAACAACAAATACATGAAAACATTAAATTCGCTGATCAAAAAGCAGTACAAATAATTGCAATTAATGGTGTCCTTCTCGGTTTTTTATTTCAGCAGTTTAAAATTGAAGAGATGCAAGGAAATTGGATTGCGTTTGTCCTATGTGCGTTGTTTATTGGTGGAATCGGTGCGGCGCTATTAGTTATAAAACCACGAGGTATTATAGGCAGAAAAAGAGGTGCTGGTGTTATAGACTCCTCTAGAATTGCACAATCAGATCTGACAGATTACTTGCAACGACTATCCACTATTAAAACTGCTGAATTTATTGAAGAATTGAGAATTTTTGTTTACGACAGAGCAACCATTGACCAGCAAAAATATAAGTTTCTTCGTATTTCTATTTATATATCATTCCTAGCTTGGGTATGTTCAATTGCATTTTTCGGCTGGGTTAAGCTTTTCGTCTAAGAACTCATTCAAACGAAATCTAAGACCCCCAACGTTAGTGCTGACGCTTCTTCTTACATCCAGATAAATAGGGTCAGAACAAGATTAAGCGTCAATTTGGCATAGGCTGTTGTGAGCGCCGCATCAGGCGTCAGTGCAGTCGCCAAATAGCCTGGATCTAAAGCTGATTGAATGGTTCCCGGTCGAGCAGACAGTCGATAAAGGCACCGAGGAGGGCCGGTCGATGTCGTCTGCTAGGATAGTAGAGGAACAGCCCCGGCCGCGAAATCGACCAGTCCGCGAGGACCTGTACCAGCCGTCCCTGCGCTAAAAGCTCTGCCACGCCGTCTCGCTCAAAGTGATAGGCAATACCTAGCCCGTTCAGCGCAGCGGCAATGCCGATGTCAGCATGATTGGTCACGATAGAGCCTTGCACCGCCACTTCGAGTCGTTGTCCTTGTTTATTAAACTCCCAGCGGTAGTACCTACCGTCCATTTGTAGCCGCCAGTTGATGCATTTATGCTGATGCAATTCGGCGGGTGACTTTGGTGTACCCCAACGCGCGAGGTAGTCCGGGGACGCTACAGCGACCATGTTCAGGTCTGGTGTCAGGCGCACCGCAACCATGTCTTTCTCCAGCTTGCCACCGACGCGGATGCCCGCGTCAAAACGGCCGGAGACAATATCAGTCAGCGCGTCGTCGACCACGATGTCGAGAATTACGTCAGGGTGTACCTGATGAAACCGTGCAAGCCTTGGTGCAATGATAGTTCTTGCAGCGATCCCCAGCGTGTTGATGCGAAGTGTGCCACTAACCTGTCCTGATGCCTCACTGACTTCAGCGACAGCATCTGTTATCTCACGAAACAACGGCGCTATGCGCCTATATAGTTGTTCGCCACTTGCCGATGGCGCAACGCTTCGGGTTGTACGATTCAAAAGACGTGCTCCCATGCGCCCTTCCAGCTGTCGGATGGTCTGGCTCAGAGCGGACGGCGATAACCCCAAATGCTCTGCAGCCCGGGCAAAGCTCTTACGCTCGACGACTGCGACAAAGGCCTTAAGCTCAGCAAAATCTGATCCACGCATTACACATGATTTCCTACACAACCCATTCTTATTGTGCTGTATTCACTAAATTAACACAAGGGCGCATAGTGTGTTCTTTCCCAACTAAGGAGGTCATTATGTCTGCTTTAGCTCTCCCCGAGCCCATTGCCGCGTATTTTGCGGCCGAACATAACCCTGAGGCCCTGGCGCATTGCTTCACGGCGCAAGCTGTCATGAAAGACGAGGGGCACACCTACACGGGTATCAACGCTATCAAGGCCTTTATGGCCGAGGCATCTGCTAAATACAGCGCGACGAGCGTGCCGTTTGCCATTGAACGGGAGGACGGCTACCAAATCGTTCGCACTAACGTCAGCGGCAACTTCCCCGGCAGCCCGATCGTTCTGTCCTACCGCTTTCGCCTGGAACGCGGCCTGATCGCATCACTGGAGATAACAGCATGAACTTCGACCTTCATCTGGATGGCCTGCGGGCCGTTGTTACCGGCGGTACACAGGGCCTTGGCGCTGCAGTCGTTAAAACGCTTACGGAGGCTGGAGCCCGGGTGGCGACATCTGCCCGCACGGTGCCTGCGCAGCCGCTACAGGGGGTAACCTACATAGCTGCTGACCTGTCGACGGCGGAAGGTGTAAACCATCTTGCTCAGACCGTCCTGCAGGATTGGGGCGGTGCGGACATACTGATCAACGTCCTTGGTGGCTCAAAAACTCCCACTGGCGGTTTTGCTGCGATAAGCGATGAGCACTGGTTCGCCGAGCTGGATCTGAACCTGATGCCCGCCGTACGCCTCGACCGTGCACTGCTGCCGAAGATGCTGGTTCAGGGCTCGGGTGTCATCATTCATGTCAGCTCTATCCAGCGTGTGCTGCCTTTGCCTGATTCCACTACCGCCTATGCCGCAGCCAAGGCTGCCCTCACCACCTACAGCAAATCGTTGGCAAGAGAAGTGACGCCAAAGGGCGTTCGTGTGCTGAGCGTGGCGCCAGGGTGGATTGAGACCGAGGCTTCCGTAGCATTCGTTGAGCGGATGGCTACCGGAGCCGGAACGGACTACGAGGGCGGCAAGAAACTGGTGATGGACTGGCTGGGGGGATCCCGCTTGGCCGGCCAGCCAAGCCAAACGAGGTTGCCGATCTAATCGCCTTTCTGGCATCCCCACGCTCCGCTTCGATATCAGGGGCGGAATACAGGATAGACGGCGGCACAGTTCCTACCCTGTAGTCTGCTGAAATCTCACTTCTCAAGTACAAAAAAGCCCGGCAAGCCGGGCAATCACACACAGGACTACGGGAGCTAAAAGTTAGCGGTACAGCACCAGATTCAGCTGGTTTTCCAGCAGCTCTTGCCGGCCGCTGACGGGTTGTGGATCAAGTTGTTCGCGTACAGTCAGGTCAGCCAGCGACTGCAGGCTGTGTTCACCACTCTGAATGGCTTTACCCAGGCTGTCACTCCAGCCGGCGTAGCGCTTAGCCACTGCGCTGCTGAGGAAGTCTTTCTCAATCAGTGCGGCGGCGCGTTTTAACGCCATCGCCAGATGGTCCATTCCGCCAATATGGCCATAGAACAGGTCGTAGCGGTCGAGGCTTTGACGGCGCAGCTTGGTATCAAAGTTAAAGCCACCGGTTGAGAAACCGCCGGATTTGAGAATTTCGTACATCACCAGGCTTAACTCTTCGACATTGTTCGGGAACTGATCGGTATCCCAGCCGTTTTGCGCATCGCCACGGTTAGCGTCGATACTGCCAAAAATGCCGAGCGAAATGGCCGTAGCAATTTCATGGTGGAACGAATGCCCGGCCAGCGTGGCGTGGTTGGCTTCAATGTTTACGCGGAATTCTTTTTCCAGACCAAATTGTTTTAAGAAACCATACACCGTAGCAGAGTCGTAATCGTACTGATGCTTGGTTGGCTCTTGTGGTTTAGGCTCGATAAGTAAGGTGCCTTTAAAACCGATCTTATGTTTATGCTCGACCACCATTTGCATAAAGCGGCCCAGCTGAGCGCGCTCCTGGCGTAAGTCGGTATTGAGCAGGGTTTCGTAGCCTTCACGGCCACCCCAGAGTACATAGTTGTCGCCGCCCAGACGCTTGGTGGCATTCATCGCGTGAAATACCTGAGTTGCGCCATAGCTGAATACCTGTGGATCCGGGTTAGACGCAGCACCTGCAGCATAACGCGGGTTACTGAACAGGTTAGCGGTACCCCACAGCAGTTTTACGCCACTGTCAGCCTGTTTTTGTTCCAACACATCAACCATCGCCGAGAAGTTATTAACGTACTCTTTAATGTTGCTGCCTTCGGGGGCAACGTCGGTATCGTGAAAACAGTAATACGGAATACCCAGTTTCTGGAAAAACTCGAACGCAACATCGGCTTTGTGTTTGGCTTGCTGCATCGCATCGCCAGCTGCCAGCCAGGGGCGGTTAAACGTTGGCATGCCAAATACGTCCTGGCCGTTCCAGCAGAAGTTATGCCAGTAACAGGCCGCCATGCGTAAATGCTCGGCCATGGTTTTACCGAGGATTTTTTCACTGGCGTTGTAATGTTTGAACGCCAGTGGGTTAGTGCTGTCGGCACCTTCATAGGCGATTTTGTCTATCTTGTCGAAATACTGAGCCACGCTGCTCTCCTTGGTTTTGCACTAAATGCTATGGTTCTAATGTTGGGCATAGCGGCGGCATGACACAATTATGTTTTTTCAGAGCCAAGTTGTGCTTTTCACCAGTTATCAGAATAGGTCGGCCAAGCGCTGATAAAGTGCGATAAAGCGCTGGTAACGTGGCGCCAGCGCCGCATAACGCTCAGCCGAAGGCTGATGCTGACTGACCAGTGGCGGTTGCGGGCAGATATCATCCAGCGTTGCCTGCGGATTAATTGCCAGCACAGCCAGCCTGGCAGCACCCAGCGCTGGCCCGACTTCACCACTTTCACGAAAGCTCAGCGGCCGCTGCAGTACATCGGCCAGTAGCTGCCGCCAGTAAGGGCTGCGGGCACCACCACCGATCAGGTTAATCTCTGTTGGCTGTAAGCCGCTGTCATGCAGCGCTGCCGCGCCTTGCGCTAAGGCAAAGCTGACACCTTCGAGCACGGAATACGTCAGCGCCGCCCTTGTTGTACTGTGGCTTAAACCAAACCAGACGCCTTTGGCATCGGGGTTGTTGTGTGGGGTGCGTTCGCCGGATAAATACGGCAGAAATAGCGGAGCCTGCGTAGCATCCACATTGGCTTGCTGCAACTCATCAAGCAGCGCCGCGACCGGCGTGTTGGCGACATTGCCGGCATACCATTGCAACGAGCTGGCGGCGCTTAGCATCACCGACATCAGATGCCAGCTGCCAGGCAGGGCATGGCAAAAACTGTGTACCGCCGATTGCGGGTTAGCTTTAAAGCCATCGCTGACGGCAAAGTACACGCCGGAGGTGCCCAACGACAACATGGCCTGCCCCGGTTTCACAATACCGGCACCGACTGCACCCGCCGCATTGTCACCCCCTCCGGCAACCAGTGGCACCTGCTGCATACCCCAGCGCTGCGCAAGTTCCGGCAGCAGGCTGCCGGTGATCTGATTGCCTTCATATAACGTCGGCATATGGCTGCGGTTTAAACCACAGGCGGCCAGGAGTTCATCGCTCCAGTCGCGCTTTGCCATATCAAGCCACAGCGTACCGGCAGAATCTGACATGTCGGAGGCAAAATCGCCTGTCAGGCAAAAACGCAGATAGTCTTTTGGCAGCAGCACTTTGGCCACGCGGTTGAACTGTTCTGGTTCATGCTGGCGCAGCCAGAGCAATTTTGGTGCAGTAAAACCGGGCATCGCCAGGTTACCGGTCAGTTGTGTTAATGCCGGCACCTGTTGCTGTAATTGCTGGCACTGCGCGAACGAGCGGCCATCGTTCCACAGAATTGCAGGCCGGATAAGCTGATTATCAGCATTGAGCAAGGTAGCACCATGCATTTGCCCGGCCAGCCCTATGGCCTTTACCCCGGCTAAACTTTGCCGTGCGGCCAGTTGCTGCATGCAGCTTTGCAATGCCTGCCACCAGTGATCCGGTGCCTGTTCCGACCACAAAGGCTGCGGCCGGCTGACTTCAAGCTCAGCGCTGGCGCTGTCGATTACTGCAGCGTTATCGCCCAGCAAAATGGCTTTAATGCCTGATGTTCCCAAGTCTATACCGATGTACATGCATCACCCTTTTCTGACATTGACGGCTATCAGGCAATCTTTGTTGAGCAACCTGGCAGCAGCAATTACGAAAATTCGTAATGGGTTGCAAAATTATCATTTTTCGTTTGCCAGAGTTAACTACTGGTCTAATATTGAACACGCCTGCCCTATTTTGGTACAGGCGAAAAATAATAATAAAGCTTGATATAACAATAATGAGCAACAAACTTAGCAACAGGACGGGGATATGTTTAAAGCTAAACACAGCATTACGTTGTTGTTTAATGCTAATAAAGTGTATGACAGACAAGTAATAGAGGGCATAGGCCATTATCTGCAATCTTCCAAAGTAGACTGGGACCTGTATCTGGAGGAAGACTTTTCCTGCCGCCTGGAGCACATTCATGAATGGGGTGGCGATGGCATTATCGCCGACTTTGATGATATGAATATCCAGCGCGCGCTGGCCGGCACTAACAAGCCGATTGTTGGCGTCGGTGGCTCGTACAGCGACCCGGCCGATTACCCGGCTGTACCTTATGTCGCAACAGATAACTATGCGCTGGTGCAAAGCGCTTACGAGCATTTAAAGCGCAAAGGGCTCGACCGGTTTGCCTTTTACAGCGTGCCTACCGATGAACATCACCGCTGGGCAAGAGAGCGCGAAAACGCCATTCGCCAGCTGACGGCCCAGGACGGTTATGATTGTCAGATTTATCAGGGCCACTGCACCCGGCCAGAAACCTGGCAGTACGCAATGAACCGGCTGACCGACTGGATACAAAGCCTGCCCAAACCTATCGGCATTATTGCCGTAACCGACTCACGCGCCCGCCATCTGCTGCAGGCATGCGAGCATGTCAGCATTATCGTGCCGGACAATATTGCCATTATCGGCATTGATGATGACGATATCGCCCGTTACTTAAGCCGTATCAGCTTAAGCTCAGTCACTCAGGGCTGTTTTGAAATGGGCTATAAAGCTGCCAAACTGCTGCATACCCAGCTGAACAACATAGATGTTGGTCACAAACGTATTTTGGTGGCACCGGCCGGGGTAGCGTCGCGCCAGTCGACCGACTTTAAAGCGTTGCGCGACCCTTATGTGATTCAGGCCATGCATTACATCCGCCGTAATGCCACCCGCGGCGCCAAGGTGGAACAAGTGACAGACTTTGTTGGCATTTCCCGCTCTAACCTGGAACAACGCTTTCGCGCTGAACGCGGCCATTCTATCCATACCGAGCTACACAATCAAAAGCTGACCAAAGCCTGCAAAATGCTGAAAGACACCCAGGTTAACCCCAGCGAAATTGCCAAGCTGTGCGGTTATCCGTCATTGCAGTATATGTATGCTGTGTTTCAGCGCCATTTTGGCCAAACACCAAAAGATTACCGCACCGAACATACCGGTGTGCCAAGTGATATGGCAGTGAATGATTAAACTTCCAGCCAGGCGCTGAGGCTGAGCCATGAAAAAAACGCACAGCACTGACGCATTTTCATAACAGTAAGGCCATTGATGACAATGGCCTTTTTACTTTTAATGTCACTGACTTTTTCGCACGCCGTAGCGATAACGGCAAAGACGACAGGAGTGACATTCCATGCAAAACCGCTTTTCGTTAACTCTGCCAGGTCTGGCTTTACTAAGTGCACTTTGCGCCTGCCAGCCGCAAACTACACCCGACACCAGCAAGCCAGCACAGGATAGCAGCGAACCAACAAACAACAGCGCGGCCACTGTGGCACAGTTTGACTGGTTTGAATATCAGGGCCAGGATGCGGTTTTTGCGGCGCCGTTAGAACCCGGGCAATACCAGAACCCGGTGCTGGCGGGCTTTTTCCCTGACCCCAGCATTACCCGTAATGGCGATGATTACTACATGACGGTATCGTCTTTTACGTATATGCCCGGTTTACCGATACTGCACAGCCGCGATCTGGTGAACTGGCAGATCATAGGTTATGCGTTGACACAACAGTCGCAACTGCAGATGGATGGCTTACAGGTGTCACGCGGTATTTTTGCGCCGACGCTGCGCTATCACGATGGCACTTACTACCTGATCACCACAGTAGTCGACAGAGGTGGTAACTTTATTCTGACCGCCGCCGACCCGGCCGGCCCGTGGTCGGAGCCGATCTGGCTACCGGAAATAGACGGTATAGACCCGGATATCTTCTTCGATGACGATGGCAAAGTGTATATCGCCCACAATGGTGACCCGGTCGAATCACTGTACGAGGGCCACAAAGCCATCTGGCTATGGCAGTATGATCCGAAAAGCCAGAAAGTGCTGCCCGACTCAAAACGCCTGCTGGTAAATGGCGGTGTTGACCTGAGCACTAAGCCGATCTGGATTGAAGCACCGCATCTGTATAAGCACGACGGCTGGTATTACTTGCTGTGCGCTGAAGGTGGCACAGCCGACCAGCACTCGGCGGTTATTTTTCGCAGCCGCAGCCTGACCGAACCTTTTTTGCCCTACAGCAATAACCCTATTCTGACCCAGCGCGATTTAGCGCCAGAGCGGCCAGCCCCTATCACCACCGCCGGTCATGCCGATTTTGTGCAACTGCCAAACGGCGACTGGTGGGCCGTATTTCTGGCCAGCCGCGCTTATCAAGAGCGCTATTTTAATACCGGCCGTGAAACCTTCTTATTACCGGTAAGCTGGCAGGATGGCTGGCCGCATATTTTGCCGGCCGGGCAACCGATTCCCTATCGCCCTTCGGTGCCAGAGCTTAACGTTGCGTCGGTTGCAGAGCCACTGACAGGCAATTTTACCTGGCGTGATGAGTTTGATAGTAACGAGCTGAATTTACACTGGAATGCACTCAGGCGCTTTGACCACAGCTGGCTTGAGTTCAATAATGGCCATCTGCAGTTAACCGCCAAGCCTGACAGCCTTGCCAGCATGCAACAGCCGGCCTTTATCAGCCGCCGCCAGCAGCATACAAACTTTACCGCCAGCACCGCGCTTAGCGTGCCAGCGGCACCCGTATCTGCCGGTATCGTCGCCTTTCAAAACGAGCAATACCATTACTATCTGGGTGTTCGGCAAACCAGCAGCGGCAGCGAGGTTTTTCTGCAGCAGGCCAATGGCGCAACGCCGGAAAATATTGCCAGTATGCCTCTGCCAGAGGAAACAAACAGCGTGCAGTTAAAAATCAGCGGCAACGCCGGCAGCATCAGCTTTTATTACGCTGTAGCAGACAGCGACTGGCAGCCGGTTGCCACTGAGCAGGACGCCTTACTGCTAAGCACCCAGGTAGCAGGTGGCTTTGTCGGCACTATGCTGGGGCTGCATAGCCATCTGGAGGCGGAGTCTCAGCCATGAGACAACTGCTGTTACTGGCCACCTTGCTGCTTAGCCATGCGGTTCAGGCGTTACCCGGCAACTATCTGGCGCAGCAGCGCGCTGACGGTGATTTTGCACTGGTCGCAACCGGCAGCCAGGCGCTGATCCTGGTTGATCAGCACGAGCATAAAGGCGTGCTGCGGGCGGTAGACAGCCTGCAGCGCGATATTAACAGCATCAGCGGCAGGCAGCTTGCTATCGCGACACAGGGCCGGGCGAAACAGCTGCTGATTATTGGCAGCTTGGGTAACAATGCCCTGCTGGATCAGCTGGTAAGCAGCGGTAAACTGGATGTCAGCGCTATTGCCGGCAAATGGGATGCGTATCACATTCAGCTGATCGCGCAACCGCTGCCCGGTGTTGACCAGGCACTGGTCATCGCTGGCAGTGATAAGCGCGGTGCCATCTATGGCATTTATGATCTGGCTGAAACCTTAGGCGTATCGCCGTGGCACTGGTGGGCCGATGTGACACCGGTTCAGCGCGCTGAGCTTTATATCAAAGCTGGCACCGCATTTAGCGATGCCCCTAAAGTGAAGTACCGCGGTATTTTTCTCAACGACGAGCACCCGGCACTGACGAACTGGAGCGAAGAAAAATTTGGCGGCTACAACAGCCGGTTTTACCTGCATGTGTTTGAACTGCTGCAGCGGTTAAAAGCCAATTTTCTCTGGCCAGCGATGTGGAACAATGCTTTTGCCGACGATGACTGGCAAAACGCTGTACTGGCCGACGAAATGGGCATAGTGATGAGCACCAGCCATCATGAGCCTATGATGCGCGCCGACAAAGAGTGGAACCGCTACGGTGAAGGCCCGTGGGAGTATTCTACCAACCGCGACAATATCTATAAGTTCTGGCAACAAGGTGCAAAACGACATAAAAATCTGGAAAGCCTGTTTACACTGGGTATGCGCGGCCAGGAAGATGAGCCGATGAGCGAAGGCGACAATATTGAGCTGCTACAGCAGATTGTCGCCGATCAGCGGCAGATTCTGCAGGAAACCTTCAACGACAGGCCCATAGCAAGCGTGCCACAAGTGTGGGCGCTGTACAAAGAAGTACAGGGCTTTTACGAGCGAGGCATGCGGGTGCCGGACGATGTTACCCTGCTGTGGGCCGACGATAACTTTGGTAATATCCGCCGCCTGCCGACCAAGGCAGAGCGTAACCGCAGTGGCGGTGCCGGTGTGTATTATCACTTTGACTATGTGGGTGCGCCCCGATCCTACCGTTGGATTAACACCGTGCCGCTGGCGAAAATCTGGCAGCAGATGAGCCTGGCCTGGCAGTATCAGGCCGACAGGATCTGGATAGTGAACGTTGGCGACTTAAAGCCAATGGAGTTACCGACAGATTTCTTTTTGCGCATGGCCTGGAACCCGGACGCCTTTAACGCAGACAATCTGCAACAATTTACCACCGACTGGGCTGCCCAGCAGTTTGGTGCGGCGCAAGCGCCCGCTATTGCCTCGTTACTACAAACTTACACCGCGCATAATGGCCGGCGTAAACCGGAAGCCATAGAGCCGGGCAGCTACAGCATTTTACACTATGCTGAAGCTGAGCGTATCAGCACTGAACTGGCGCAGGCAGAAGCACTTGCCGACAAGGTACAGCAACAGTTAACAGCGCAGTTGCAGGATGCCTATGTGCAGCTGGTGGCCCACCCGCTAAAAGCCAGCCGGGCGGTATTTGAGCTAAACCGTGCCGTAGCGATGAACCAGCTACATGCTCAGCAGGGCCGCGCCAGCACTAACTACTGGGCAGAGCGGGTAAAGTATTGGTTTGACACCGACGCCAACCTGACAGCGCAGTACCATAGCCTGGGCAATGGCCGCTGGAACCATATGATGTCGCAACCGCATATCGGCTTTACCTACTGGCGTAACCCTCCGGCCAATTTAATGCCGGTGGTATCAGTAGCCAGCCCGATGCCGGTGGCCGATATGGGTGTGGCAGCAGAAGGTTCAAAGCTGTCGTGGCCGATAAGTGAATACCGTGGTGAACAACTGAAGCTCGATACCTTTCACCCGCATGGCCAACAGCAGCGCCAGATTGAAGTATTTAATAAAGGCAGCGCGGCGTTTGAATTCAGCGCTAAGGCGTCGGCCGACTGGGTAACGCTGAGCCAGAGTCAGGGAGCAGTAAAAACAGAACAGCGCATTGCAGTCTCAATTGACTGGCGTAAAGCGCAAACCGGCTTAAACCAGGCAGAGGTGTATATTAAGGGTACCGGCTGGGGCGGCGCTAAAGTACAGGTGTCAGCCTTTAAGCCCGCTGTAGCAGCCACCACAGGTTTTGTTGAAGCCGACGGCTATATAGCGCTGGATGCCGCCAGCGCTAAGGTGGGAGGTAGCTCTGCACATGCCCGCTGGCAAAAGCTTGAAGGCTTTGGCCATAGCGCTGCCGCCATGGTGGCATTGACTGAACGGGATTATCAGCCCGACGAAGCAAATATCCGCCAGGCACCTTACCTGGAGTACCCGCTGTATTTTCACAGTACCGGTCAGGTAATGCTGCACAGCACAGTGGCACCAACGCTGCAGCTACTGCCCGGCCGGAAGTTGCGCTTTGCCGTGGCGCTGGATGACGCGCAACCGGTCATCGTTGATACCTTGCCCGATAGCAGCGAACACGCCTGGCAACACGCAGTACTGGATAGCAGCCGCACGCTAAAAACACCACTGCACATTAAACAAAGCGGCGTTCACCGGCTGCGTATTTACCTACTCGACCCGGCAGTGGTACTGCACAGGCTGCTGCTTGACAGCGGCGGCGTAAAACCAAGTTATCTCGGCCCGCCGCAAAGCCTGTACCTGACAGACGGCACAGCGGCCATTAACGGAGCACAGTAAGCGATGAACCCTTTAGAGCAACTAAAACAGATGACCACAGTGGTCGCAGACAGCGGTGATATAGACGCCATTCGCCATCTGCAACCAAGGGATGCCACCACCAACCCGTCACTTATCCTGCAGGCTGGCGCACAACCACAGTACCGCCATCTGCTTAGTAAAGCACAATCTGCTTACCCGTCTAACCTGCAAGCTGCTTGCGAGCAGGTTACAGTAAATTTTGGTGTCGAGATTCTGCACCATGTACCAGGCCGGGTATCGACTGAAATTGATGCCCATCTGTCGTTTAACTGCAGTGCCAGCATCGACAGCGCCCTGCGGATCATAGAGCGCTATCAGCAAGCGGGTATCGATAAGGCGAGGGTGCTGATTAAACTTGCGGCAACCTGGCAGGGCATTCAGGCTGCAGCAGAGCTGGAAAAGCGCGGCATTCACTGCAACCTGACATTACTGTTCAGCCTGACACAGGCTAAGGCCTGTGCTGATGCCGGTGTGACGTTGATTTCACCTTTTGTCGGCCGCATTCTGGACTGGTATAAACAGCATCAGCCAGAGCAGGATTTTACCGGCCAAAACGACCCGGGCGTACAATCTGTTAAACGTATTTATCAGTATTACAAGCAGCATGGCATCGATACGGTCGTTATGGGTGCTAGCTTTCGCAATATTGAACAAATACGTCAGCTGGCCGGTTGTGATCTGCTCACCATAGCGCCGGATTTGCTGTCGCAGTTACAGACATCATCTGAGCCACTGACCAGAATGTTGCAACCGCAACAAGCTGCCAGCAGCACTAAACCTGAGGCGTTGGCCGAAGCTGACTTTTTATGGCAACTGAATGAAGATGTGATGGCCAGTGACAAGCTGGCTGAAGGTATTCGCAAGTTTGCTGCCGATCAGCGTAAACTGGAACAGCTGCTTAGTACACTGTGACCATCAGGCAAACGCTTTAATAACGAGTTTCACAGGGCTTGCGCTTCATTCTGCCGCAAGCCGCTTTACCTTATCAGCACAAATACGCACTATAAGCTGGCGTGCAACAGTGCAGAGAACCCGTTATGTCAGTGCTTACTCCCTATCAGTTACGTCAACAGTGCCGCAGCGGCCAGTTCAGCGGCAATACCTCCGGTTTTGCGCCGGGTTTTGTCCAGGCCAATATGGCGATACTGCCAAAACAGTATGCGGCCGATTTTCTGCAGTTTTGCCATTTCAACCCCAAGCCCTGTCCGCTGCTGGGTATGGCGGCCGCACCCGGTGCTATTGATATGCCGTCTTTGGCGACAGAGCTTGATATCCGCAGTGATCTGCCCAGATACCGGGTGTTTAAAAACGGCGAGCTTACCGATGAAGTTACCGATGTAAAAAGCATCTGGCGCGATGATTTAGTGACCTTTTTAATTGGCTGCTCGTTTTCATTTGAAGAATCACTGTTGGCCGACGGCCTGGAAATTCGCAACATTACCGAGAAAGTGAATGTGCCTATGTACCGCACCAATATTGCCTGTTCCCCTGCCGGCGTATTTCATGGTGGTATGGTGGTCAGTATGCGCCCAATGAAGCCTGCCGATGCGATACGGGCGATTCAGATTTGTTCGCGTTTTCCGCAGGTACATGGTGCGCCGGTACACTTTGGCGATCCGGCAGCTATTGGCATTAACAACATAGATAAACCTGACTTTGGTGATGCAGTAACAATAAAGCCGGGCGAAGTACCGGTATTCTGGGCTTGCGGCGTAACGCCGCAGGTGGCCATAGCTAACGCCAAAGTGGATTTTTGCATAACCCACAGCCCTGGCCATATGTTGGTTACCGATATCCCAAACAGCAAACTGTCGGTGCTGTAGCGTACTGTGTAGTACGTTACTTTTGAACGTTGATGCAGACGCCAGCTATTTTCTGATAAATAAGTAAACAGCTGAATAAAACACCGGCAGCAAACATAACGCCAAGCCGGCTGGTGTTGTGGCCTGCTGCATAATTGTCAGATTGGTTATCAGCATCAATGATGTCAACATAGCTGCCGAGACAGATAATGCTAGTACGAGCTGTTTTTGAGATATCGCCGAAGCAGAAAAGTACCCGCCTGAAAAAAAGTTACTTAAGGTGTCCTTGACCGATGCGCTCCCTGTCAGAAAGAGAATATTGAGAATCAGCCAGAAGGCTAAAGTCACTGTATCCAACAGTGACATTAGATTTACCTGTGAGTACGCGACAACGACCAATAACACAGCAAACTTGAACACCGGCATGCTAGATTCCTTTTTCAGATGATTTAACTCTGTATCTATCACCTTGTTGCCGTTACTTATCGGCTGACGTTTTTTCTTTTGTTAAACGCTGCTCTAAACGCCCTGTTACAGCATCAGCGTAGCTCACACAGCCTTGTGGATCAGATAAACCGTCACTGCTTTGCAGCCGCGTACGCATGTTGCTGGCTGACGGATGAGGCGTCAGCAGAACCTGACAGTCCAGTTTGGCAAGCGTATTCAAACCGGCTCTATAGGCATTGAGGTAACTCAGGTGTTCACTAAAGCGGTAACTGTCACTGCTGACCGGCGATAAACTGTCGGCATACACCAGTACCTGGCATTGGCCAGCCTCACAGCTGGTCCACTGCCAGCTGAGTGCACCTGGCGTATGGCCAGGAGTAGCGATTGGCATCAAGCTCAAGTCGCCCAGATTAACCGCCGTTCCCGCCGTCACCTGGCCATCCACTCTTGCCGGTGGAAACGGCTTGTGCATACCTGCCTGGGGGTCGGCGCTACTGACCACTCCACTTGCCAGCACCGGCGCGGCGGCGGCCGACGCCAGCAATTTTGCTCCGCTTAATTGCTGTAATCTGGCTAAGCCGGCAACATGATCAAAATGCTCGTGGCTTTGCAGCAGCAATTTAATATCACTCAGCGAAAAGCCGAGCGAGCGGATATTGTTCGCAATAACATCTGCGCCGGCTTCAGTGGCGCCATCAATCAAAATATGGCCCTTATCACCGGTGATCAAAATAGCGCTGATCCCACAGGTACCAACATAGTAACTGTTGCCATAAATGCGATATGGCGGGCCGGCTTTGTCCCAGTCATCCCAATCGGCGCAACGCGCTACCCAGTCCGATACCGGCGGGCTGGCTACTGTCTTTGGCGCACTGCTACAGGCAGCCAACAACATTATTAACAGACAGAAAAAACAGCGGGTGAATGTCCGGTAAGTCACAACAGGGCTCCGTTAGCTAAAAGGTAAACATTGGTTAATAAGGTCAACTGCATCATTAACCATGCCTATGCTGGTTGCAAGTAGTAGGCAATGCATATTGATAACTGTACGCATGATATAAATTACTGTATTTTCAAAATTCAATGAAATTTAGTCATAGGTAGCAGCGTGATTGAAAAAATACACCTGAGCATTATGCGCGAGATTAACCGCCAGGGCTCATTAACTGCGGCAGCCAGTAGCCTTAATCTGACACAGTCAGCACTAAGCCACAGTATCAAAAAGCTGGAACTTCAGTCAGGTATAGCACTGTGGTTAAAAGACGGCCGGCAGATCCGTCTGACCGAAGCGGGTAATTATTTGCTGGAGCAAGCCAACCGCGTATTACCTCAGTTTGAGCGTATTGATGAAACGCTGCGCCAGTTTGCCGGCAACGAAAGAGGCAGTTTGCGAGTAGGCATGGAATGCCATCCCTGTTATCAGTGGCTGCTTAAGGTGGTTCAGCCTTTTCTGGCGCAATCGCCGGGAGTAGATATTGATGTTAAGCAGCGCTTTCAGTTTGGCGGTATGGCGGCGCTGTTTAACTACGATATTGATTTGCTGATAACGCCGGATCCTATCCTGAAAGAACAGATTATGTTCGAGCCGGTATTTCCATACGAATTAGTGCTGGTTGTTGGCCAGAGCAATAAACTCAGTGCACTGACACAACTTGAGCCGGCAGATTTAACTGACCAAACCTTACTGACCTACCCGGTTGAAACCGCCAGGCTGGATATTTTTCAGCAATTTTTGCTACCTGCCCAATGCATGCCACGGTTGCACAAAACGTTGGAGGCTACCGATATTATTCTGCAGATGGTGGCAGCAAACCGTGGTGTGACTGCGATGCCAAAATGGTTAGCATTGGAATATGCTCAAAAGCTGCCGGTCAAGGCGCTGCGGCTGGGTAATAGCGGCATTAATAAACATATCTATGTTGGTTATCGTAAGCATGAGCAACACAATACCCATCTGCAAACCTTTATCAGGCTGGCAAAGCAGCAGGCCAGCCTGATAACAGCAGGGTAAATATTATTGTGGTGGTGCAAAGGCGGCAAACAGCTCATCGCAGGTCATATTATGTGTTTGCTCGGCAAAACTATAGTAGCCAGGTTTGCTATCGATACACACCTGATGATCAAACACCAGATCATCCGCCTGTTCGAACAGCCCGGCCGGCATGATGTACTGACCATTCTGGCTTAAGCGGTAAAACAGATGGGTACCACATTCGCTACAAAAACCACGTGAGGCCCAGTCTGACGAGCGAAAAGCCCGGATATACTGTTCGCCGTCGAAACTGACACCGGTACCACAGTCGACAGCCAGCAGAGGGCCGCCGCCCCAACGCCGGCACATACCACAGTGGCAGGCTCCCACCTTGCTGTCTGCCGAGCTGGCACTGATTTTAACCTTACCGCATAAACACTGGCCGTGACGCTGAACCGACATGCTTCCCTCCTTACAATGACGTTAAACCGCTAAGCCCGTTGGCATAAACCTAGTGCAAGGTGGGCGCGGCGTCCACTTGCAATGTGGGCATACCGCAACCCGAGCCCGCCGCAGCCTTTAATATTGTGCGGCAATCTGATCAGGTTGTTGCCATACACTGTGATACACCGTATCGCCCAGCACAAAGTAAATGTCATCTTCGATCAGCACAGTACGTGCTTCCCAGCTGTTTGCCCGCTGATTGTATTCAGGTATTAATTCGCCGACTTTTTGCATAACACCGTTATCGGCCACTTCCAGCAGCAACAAACTGACCATTTCCCCTAACTCATCATCAAAACGGCTAAGCGGCACGGCCATGCGTGTCGTGCCGGATTGATGCAGCGCAGCCAGGCTATGATGCTGGTATTCCAACGGCGAATACTGACCGCTAAACAGCAAATCATCCTGTAACACGGCATCGTCAGCACTGACGTCAAATAACGCAATTTTTGCACTGGCGCTGTTCCAGACAGGTTCGCCCTGCTCCTCAAACGTAATGTTTTGGCCTAAACCCCACAGCAGATCATCAGTGACGCTATGCAAATAAGCTGAATAGCCAGGGATCTCCAGAGCACCAATAACCCGCGGCTGTAACGTGTTACTGATATCAAAGGTATATAATGGATCGGTGCGCTCAAAAGTCACCACATAGGCCCGGTCACCGGTAAACCTGACACCATAAATGGCCTCGCCTGGCTTGCCGATGACTTCATTCGGGTATTGCTGATTTGGCAGCTGCGCCACGGTATTGAGTGTATCGCCCTCTTGCTGCAGTACCCAAAGCCGGTGCATAGGCCCTTCCTCACCACTAACTGAGTTAAACAGCAGCAGTGTCTGGTCTTTTTCATACAGCATAAAATCGGTCTGGCTGGCGGCTATCTGTCCGTCTACCGCACCAGTTGCCTGATAGCTCGCAGCACTATCTTCAAGGCTGAACTTATGCACTACTGTTTGCGCGCCGGTCTGCTCCAGTACCAAACCATGCAGGTATAAATGCTGGGCTGACATATAGAAGTCTGTGATTTCGCCGACAACACAGGCACTTTGCGTTTGATAAGGCGCACTGGTACTTAGCCGGGTAATCACCACCATATTGCTGCTGCCTTCATTATTTTGAATATCTGCAGGCAGATAGCACTGGTCAGCACTGAACATGGGTTCAGCTTCTGCATTATTGACTCTGCGCTTTGGTAGCAGCTCAGCCAGACTGGCAGCTTGTAACACTGCCATATTGTGGCGCTTATCGGCCTCAGTTGCTGCATATCCCAATAAACCTGCGGCATGCGGCCGGTAGCGCGAAACCAGCCATAATGCATCATCCGTCCGACGGCTATCCAGTAATGCACCATCAAGCTCAAGCTGATATACCGCATTACCTTGCTCAAACAACTGTACAACTGTACGGCTATTAACACTCTCTGCCGGCGTGGTCAGCAGGCCGATATAATCTTGCTGGTCATCTCCCAGTACCGTTAACTGACCTTCATCTACATAAAGCCCTTTTATCCGCTTTAGCGGATCCGCTAACGGCAGTGCTGCCATAGCAGTCAAACCACTGTCAGCTTCGCGGAACCAACGTTTAAGGTAGGGGTTACCAGTGTCCGCATCTTTGCCGCTTACGTATAAAATGCGGTCACTGAACTTCACCCTGTCAGCTTCATCAACACCCGGTGTAATCAGGTTGGTACCTGAATCGGCTGGTTGAGTGGGTGTAGGATTTTCCTCACCCACGCTGGTAGTTTGGGCATAGAGGCCAAACTTCATATACTGTGTCAGTGTTGGCGCATTGGTCTGCGTTAATGATGCAGTACTGCTTTTATCGGTTGAAACCTGCCATAAATCAGTCGTGGTGTTATCGTTATCTGAACTACCACCACAGGCGCTCAGTATTGTCGTACTGACTAAAACTGCCAATGAATATAGAGTACGCATCATTCACCTCCCTATTAGTTGCCACTTAAAATGTAAATAATTAGCGAATAATGTAGACACTTTACTGGTGGACAGTTGTGTAAAAATGTAAACAAAATACCAATAAACGTTTGTCCTTGCCCATATCGGTCTGCTGCCGTATTTGGTCGCATCCGACTAGACTATTACTAAATTTAAACGCAACATGAATAAATTATTTTTCAACTGCGACGACGGGGGCAGGATGAAACTGAATTGTGATTTAGGCGAAAGCTTCGGCAGCTGGCAAATGGGGCTGGATGCCGCTGTGATGCCGTACATTGATATGGCAAATATTGCCTGCGGTTTTCATGCCGGCGATGCCGACGTGATGGCCAAAACCCTGCAACTGGCCAAACAACATGGCGTGACCGTTGGCGCCCACCCTTCTTACCCGGATCTGCAAGGCTTTGGCCGGCGCAGCATGGCGCTGTCTGCCAGTGAAATTATTAACACTATGCGCTATCAGATAGCCGCGCTGGACGGTATGGCACAAAGTGCTGATGTCTCCATAAGCTACGTTAAACCACATGGCGCGTTGTACAACGACATGATGGCCAGCGCCAGTGTTTTCGACGCCGTACTGGACGCAGTGGCGGGCTACTACCGGCCACTTAAATTAATGATTCTGGCCACGGCAGAGCAACAGCATTATCGTGACTTAGCCAACGCCAAAGGCGTCGAGCTGTTATTTGAAGCTTTTGCTGACCGGCGTTATACCGACGACGGCAAACTAACGCCACGGGCTCAGCCCGGTGCTGTGTTGCATGAAGCCGAGATGCTGGCACAGGTATCGCAACTGGTGACACAGGGCACGGTCACAACAGTGTCGGGTAAAACCTTGCCACTTAACGCAGATACGCTATGCGTACACGGCGATAATCAGGCTGCTATCGCTCAGGTAGAAAAAATTAAGGCCCTGCTGGCATGAGTCAGGTGCAATATCAACTGAGTAGTGCCGGGGAAAACGCCTTGATGCTGTATTTCGAGCAGCGCATTGATCCGGCAATATCCGTGCTGGTACAGCAGGCTTGTGAACTTATCCGTGCAGAATTATCGGAACATTTGCTCGATATACTGCCATCTTACGCGTCCATACTGGTGGTATTTAATCCCTTCAGTACAGACTTGTACCGGGTGCGCCGTCAGTTGCAAGATTGCCTGCAACAATTGCAAAGTGCTAACGACTCCACCGGCAAACAAATTGAGCTGCCAGTTTACTACAGCGAAGAAAGCGGCCCGGATTTGGCACGGATTGCCAGTACAAAAAACATCAGTATTGCAGAGGTGATCAGGCGTCATCAGGCCGTCAGCTACCGCGTTTATGCCATTGGCTTTGCGCCGGGTTTTGCTTACCTGGGCGAAGTTGACCCGTTACTGCAAATGCCGCGTCTTAGTACACCACGGGCAAAAGTACCACGCGGTGCTGTTGCAATAGCCGACCGGCAAACAGCGGTGTATCCGGCCCCCTCACCCGGTGGCTGGAACCTGATTGGCTTGTGCCCTACAGCTATGTTTACCCCCGGCGCTACACCGGTTATGCCCGTTGCTGTCGGTGACGAGGTGCGCTTTGTGGCTGTTGATAAAGCTGAATTTATACGTTTGGGAGGCGAAGTATGAGCAGTTATACCGTGCTGGCTCCCGGCGTACTTAGCCTGCTACAGGATTTGGGCCGTTTTGGCCAGGCTGCGCTGGGTTTGACAACCGGCGGGCCAATGGACCCCCAATCCGCGTACTGGGCAAACCGGCTGCTGTCTAACCCACAAGGCTCTACCCTGATTGAGTGCAGCATTGGCGGTTTACAGTTAAAAGCCAACGGCAGTAGTTACATTGCCGTCACCGGGGCCAATGCCGCTTTAACAATCAATGGCAAAGCTGCACAGGCGTGGACAACGCATAAAGTTAGCAATGGCGACGTTATCGAATTAGCCATGGCTAGTCAGGGCCTGCGCTGCTATCTGGCGGTAGCCGGCGGCTTTGACGTTAAGCCGCAATTTGGCAGCACCTCGACAGTGCTACGCGAGGGCGTTGGCGGCCTGAATGGTAACAAACTGCAAGCCGGCGATAGCCTGCCGGTCGCACAGGTGACGAGCCTGCCGAGATTACAATTGCCTGTACAATACCGGCCCCAGTTTAACCGTATTCTGACCTTACGATTGATTGAGGGTTACCAGGCAGCAAGCTTTGCCAGCACCGAGCGCCAGCGTTTTTACCTCAACAGCTATCAGGTTACGCCGCAGGCCGACCGCATGGGCTACAAGCTAAAAGGCAGCGCCATCCGTTGCCAGCAAAGCCAGCTGTTGTCAGAGGGCATTTGTTATGGCGCTGTGCAAATACCGCCGGATGGCCAGCCAATAGTACTGCTGAACGACCGGCAAACGTTGGGCGGTTACCCGAAAATCGGTTCTGTGCTGTCGCTTGACTGTGCGCTGCTGTCACAAGCCGGTGCAGGAGTAGAGGTATACTTTACGCCCATCAGCGCCGAGCAGGCGCACAATGCCCTGTGTCTGGCCAAAGTGCGAACCGATGCCATCACCAGTCAGTTGGTAACCCTATAGATGAGTACTTTAAACACCGATTTTCTGGCCATCAGCCAGCAGATAGAACAGTTGTTAGTGCGGCAAAACCTGCGCGGCATGGCGACGCTTAAGCCACATTTACGGCCCGGTTACATTCTGCGTGCGGCACGACTGCTTAACCAGTGCCGTGGCACTGTGCTGATTGGCACCGGCTTCCCGGTATTAGACACTTTTGAAACCGATGGCCCTGTCGGCGCTATCGGCCTTTACCAGCTGCTGAAACAGCTTGGCGCCAGACCAATTATCGTCTGTGGCGACCCGTTATACAGCGCATTAAAGGCAGATTACCAGTGCTACCAAATTACGGTAAATCAGTATGATGCGCTGCCGGTGGTGGCCAGTAAAGCGCTGGCCGAATTGCAACCGCAACTGGTGATCTCTATTGAACGCCCAGGGTTTAATGACCAACACCGCTACGCCAATATGCGTGGTGAAGATATATCACTGCGCTGCGCCAGCTTTGATTATTTTCTGACACTGGCGGCCTGTCCCAGCATTGGTATAGGCGATGGCGGCAATGAAATTGGTATGGGCAACCTGTACCAACAGGTCAGCCAATTAAACATTACGCCATCAGTAACACAATGCGATGAACTGATAGTGGCTGATGTATCAAATTGGGCAGCCTGGGGTCTTACCGCCATGGTATCGGCACTGCGTGGTGAAGACCTGTTAGCAAGTGCTGACCCACTGGCCATTTTGCAGTATTTATCGGCCAAAGGCAGCGTGGATGGTGTTACCCGGCTAAATACACTGACCGAAGATGGCCTGCCCCATACTGAAGGTATGCAATTGATAACAGATCTGACTGAAGTGTTGAAAATATGATGTAACCGCCGAACCGATATACCCACACCAACACGCCGTGAATACATCCCTGTAGGCTCGATTCCGGCATCCATGCCGTCAACGGTTGGCTTAGGGTACATCGATTCTGCTGAATGAATATCTGAATAGCATTTTAAAGAGAACCGCAATGACAACAGTATATTTAAACGGTGCCTTTGTACCGGCCAGTGAAGCCAAGATATCGCCGATGGACCGCGGCTTCTTATTCGGCGATGGCATTTATGAAGTGATCCCAAGCTATGCCGGACGCTTTGTCGGTTTTGGCCCGCATATTGACCGCATGCACAGCGGCCTGGCACAACTGTCAATTGACCCCAAGCTCAGCCAGGCAGACTGGCAACAGATCGCCGACCAACTGCTGGCAGACAACCGCGCAGAGCTGGGAGACAACATTGGCGTGTATTTCCAGGTAAGCCGCGGAACCGACACCAAACGTGGTCATGCCTTCCCGGCTAATATCAGCCCAACTGTATTTGGCTTTGCCTTCGCTATTCCGCCTGAACCGGTAGCCGATAAAGCCAAAGCTACAACCTATGCTGTTGTGACCGGGCAGGATTTACGCTGGCAGCGTTGCCACATTAAATCGACATCGCTGCTGGGTAACGTGTTGCACTATCAGCAAGGCTACAGCCAGGGCGCGCAGGAAATTCTGCTGTTTGATAAAGACGGTAACTTAACCGAAGGCGCGGCAGTGAATGTGTTCGTGGTCAAAGACGGCGTTATCGCCACCCCGCCGCTGAGCCATAAATTACTGCCTGGCATTACCCGCCACATTTTGCTGGCAATATTGGCAGCGCACAGCTCACTGAAAGTAGAAGAGCGCGATATCAGTGAAGCTGAAGTGCTGGCAGCTGACGAAATCTGGCTGACCAGCTCCAGCAAAGAAATTGCACCGGTGTTATTTGTTAACGATAAACCGGTAGGCGATGGTTTAGTTGGCGATGTTTGGCTGCAGGTGCAACAGCTATTCAGCCGCTACAAATTCGACTACTAAGCATTTTCGCGCTGTAGCACCCGTTACAGCGCATTTCAGCCGCTTTTTTCGCCCTTTTAACAAATAATTAATTTACAAAAAATTATTATTTGGTTATCTTTTCGCAACGTCCATTTCAGCCAACCATCGGATGACGACTGGTATGTTCAGGCAAAAGCCTTTTGCGCTGCTAATGGCAGCGCTGAGTTTTCTAATATTTATTGTTTTTTCACAACAGGTTACAGCAGATATGTTTGCTTGGTTTAAAAAGAAAGAGCTACAACTCTCCCCTAAAGTCACTGGCCAGATATTGTTAAATGGCCAACCGGTACAGGGGATCACCGTGCTTAGGGATCTGAACTATGGCGATGAACTGTACACTGACAAAGAGATAACAGACCAAGAGGGACATTTCTCCTTCCCACCTAAAACAATCAAAATCAAAGATTCAATGTTTGATACCGATGTTAAACACAGTCTTTATGTAGAAAGACAATCAGAAGTAATTAAGTTTTTTGGTATCTCCAGTTTAAACACGCTTGATTTCAATAGCTTTAACGTTTTGTTGAAACATATGACCTGCGAGCTTACGCACCCTGATTATGGTTTGGATTTAAAACCAGACCCTTCGCAACCAGGAGTCTACTTAGGCGCTATCAGTAAATGCAGTTTCGCTGATGAAAGTGTTGTTACAAACAAGGAAAAAATGGAATGAATACCTTAACGCCCCAAATGGCCTCTCAACTGGCTAATGCTGCATACCTTATCCGAACCGCTGAACGAAGTGGCTATAGTCTTGGTAGGTTACCGCCGCAAATTACACAGAATTTCAGCTTTGACCTTAGTAACGGCCCAATCCAAGGTGTCTCTGGAGGTATCTTATCCCGGATGTTAAATCGTAAGACGGGTTTCGCAGTGATAGGCCAAGGCAAAAGTCAGTATGATGGCGATGTGGTTGTCGCTGTACGCGGCACTTATATGAACTGGAAAACGGCAGAACTGCGAGATGTAGTCACCGACTTACATTTTGGTCTTGCCACAGGTGATAATCAAACTCGCATTCACGCAGGATTTAACAAGGTTTTTCAGAGTATAAAGCCGGCATTAGCAGAAAATCTGGATCCGTTATTGAGGGCGAATGCAAAAGGCACAGTGCACTGTGTTGGCCATAGTCTCGGTGGAGCTTTAGCTCATTTAACCGCAGACTGGGTTAAGCGGTACTATGGCAACAGAGTATGCCTTTATACGTTCGGTGCACCGAGAGTAGGCTTGACTGAATTCGCGAAAAAAACAACATCTAGCATAGATAAGCACTTTCGCTGTGTACACGCATCCGATCCTATCCCAATGATACCCGTGTGGCCGTTTATCCATGCTCCATACAACAAGCACGAATTTGTGCTTTCGCCCGGCATGTTTATCAGCCCATCAGCCCATTCTATGGCTAAAGCACCCGGCTACGTGAATACAGCAAGTGGACACAGTTGGCAGGAGATTGCTCAAAGTACACGAACAAATGCCCAATCTGTAATTCTAAAATATGCTGAACGTCATAGAGCTTCTTTCAGTACATATTGGGCTTTACGGATTACTGACGCAATGATTACCATCTTGAAAAAAGCAGGGCAATTACCTGTCATTGTTGCTGCTGCTGGAGTGGGTACTGCGTTAACCTTTTATGATTTGCTGGCAAGAAGTATGGAGCACATTGCGAAGCTATCAGTGGAGTTCGCCGATGACATTAAAGGCTTACTCGGTCATATGCTCGTATTTGCAGGCAAGGTTACAACGGTAGTGACAGAGCTAACCGCCCGCTTTATCCGTTGGGTTTTTGATATTACCTTGGGTGCTTTGTATCGCTCAGTCCGACAAGCGTTGGAACACACTGAATAGAATAAAGCGCCAGACAGTGTTCCTTGTCTGGCGCTTTCTATCAACACCCTACTCACTTGATTTATTAGAGAAATGCTAATATTTTTTATCAGGCATCTAAGAGTAAACTTCTCCCTCGCACTATATAGCTGTCTGATACTTATTGCTTTCCCATCGCAGGTTAATGCCGATATGTTTAGCTGGTTAAAAAAGTACGATGTGTATTTATCACCTGCCGTGATCGGTAAAATCACCTTGGATGGTAAACCTTTGCATAGCATAAAAGTGTTTCGGGAGTTGGATTATGACAAGTCTTACACTGACGAAGCTGTCACTAATGCACAGGGAGAATTCCAATTCCCCGAGAAGCATATCAAGTCGCGCCTACCTGGTAATAAATTTGATCAATCTAAAATCCGGCAGGTTATATCATTGGATCATCATGGTAAAACTTTCGTGCTGTGGTATCTGAACACTTCCAGCATCAAGCCACAACAAGCTATAGTGCAGCGCCTGGCTACGCTCAATTGCGACCTTAGCAATGAAGAGTTGGAGCATATATTCCCAAATATTGAAAAACCTGACTTTCCGCATAGCACCTTTAGCATTTGCCGATGGCCTGATTAAAAACGATTTCAATACTCCACAAAACCAACCCTATAATAAGGATGTTAAATGGGCATTATTCTACTCCCCGCTTTTGCTTTTTATGTCGCCGCCGCAATCTTTGGTGGGATCAGAAGCTATGAGCTTATCAAGTCGCAGAGCTTTGGGCTGGACGTCTGGCTATTGCTGGCCAGTATTGTCATTTGCTTAATAGTACCAACGCTACAAATCTACTTCCGCTTTAAATCAGCGACCAGTCTGTGGGTGTTCGATGTACCAACCAGCTTGTTGTTCAATATCATTACAGCGGGTTTCATAATACTGAGCTTCGCCATTCTGCACCTTCATTTCGTTATAGAGTTGTCGTTACCTGCACCTGTTACTGCTGTAGCAACTGGCATAATTTTGGGCGTTGCAGCTGGCACCTTACTAAATCTGATTTTTGTGGAGCAACTTCTTGGCCTGGATAAGTTACCCCAAACCCATTAGGCGGGGTAACAGCGCCAGATTAGCTCTGGCCAGCTTGCTGCATTAGCTGCCATACCGAGCCGGGCTGCTCCGCTTGCTGTAGATGAGCAATAACCCTTTGCTGCTCTGATGCTGATTTATTCTGCGACAACTTAAAGCGCCCATGCATCTGACTTATATCGATCTCTACCCCGACTATCGCCTGCACCAGTTTTTGTTGATAATCAGCCGCCTGCAGCATACCAGGTGCGCTGTGTGTTTCCTGTTTTCGTACCAACGCCAGTGTCTGCTGATGATCAAGCAGCCGTGCGGTGCCTGTAAGTTCTGCCAGTGCGTAATTCCAGGTAGAGACTGCGGGTTGCTGCTGGTAGCAACTGGCTGGCACAAAGGCATGCGGCCCCTGAATAATTATGCTGACCTCTGCTCCGTCCAGATGTTTAAGTTGCGGGTTATTGCGGGCCAGATGGCAGTAAGCTTTAGCTGCTTCACCCTGCCAGTCAAATAAAAACGGCAGCGGCGTATATGCAATACCGCCACTGTGGCTCAACAGCAGGCCAAAGTAATGCTGCTGCAAAAATGCCTGCAATTGTGCGCTGTCGTCTGTTTGGTAATATGGCGGTGGATACACTGTCAGCTCCTTTAGTACTGACGCTGGATATGAAAAGCATTATCAATAGCACTGAAGCCGACTTTAGGATAATACTGCATGGCGGAAGGCGCACTACGCAACAGCTGTTGCACCTGAGGCCCGGTAGCCTGCTGTACTGCCACCAGTAGCGCTTTGCCAATACCTTGCTGTTGGGACGCTTTATCGACCAGTAAATCGCAGATATACACCACATAAACCCGATCAGTTAAACAACGCGCCACACCAACCAGTTTTCCTTCCAGCCTGGCGGTGAGTAATAAATTACTGCTGGCCAACATAATGGCCATCCGCTCGCGATCGTCTATCGGGCGGTTGATGCCCGATGCCTTATAAAGCGCCAGCATCTCATCCAGATTAAAGTGTGTTTCCTGCTGTATCTGTAATGTCACGTCTTAGCCTCCTGATTGCGTTTTTTACAGCTTACTGAGTAAACTGGTACTTTAAAAAGCACCAGTTTTTACAAAACAGGAGATCCAGTTGCGCTTACTGACAGACAGCCTGCTGCTGAATGGCGAAGGCAACCTGCAGCAGCAGTTATACCGCACATTAAAACAACAAATGTTATCCGGCCAATGGCCGGGCAGCGCGCTGCTGCCATCAAGCCGGCAGCTGGCAGCAGATTTGCAGTTAAGTCGTAACACGGTAAATCAGGTGTTGCAGCAGCTGGTCGCGGAGGGCTATATCGAAGGCCTGGCGGGGCGCGGTTACCAGGTGTGCGAGTTACCCGAACAATATTTTCAGCCTGTAGACACGCAGCTTTATGCGGATCACAGCCTGCCTTTAAACCATTACAACCTGCCACTAAAACAGGGGCCGGTAAACGGCTTACTGCAACCTGGCGTACCGGCACTGCAATTATTCCCCTACGCTATCTGGCAGCGCCTGCAGCAGCGGCATGGCAACCGCGCCGCTCTGCACGGCTTTGCCGACCCTCTGGGTTATTTGCCACTGCGACAAGCTTTGGTGCCGTATTTACGTCAGTCACGCCAGGTTGTCTGTGATGAACACAACATTCTGATCACTGCCGGGGCGCAGCAGGCGCTGTTTGTCGCCGCTAAACTGGTGGCCCGTGCCGGTGATAGCGTGCTGATGGAAACACCGGGTTATCCCAGGCTAAAACAAGCGCTGCAACTGTGTCAGTTACACATAACACATCTGGACGCGGCTTCAACTGAAGGGCTGAGCATCAACGCGCTGCCATCGCCGTGCCAGGCTAAAGCATTGTTCCTGACACCGGGGCACCAATATCCGCTGGGCGGTATTATGCCGCTAAGCGGTCGACTGGCTGTGCTGGACTGGGCAAAGCAACACGCTATCTGGCTGGTAGAAGATGACTACGACAGCGAGTTTCAATACCGGCACCGCCCTGTCGCCAGCCTGCAAGGCCTGGCAGGTGGCGAAGGCGTGCTGTTTGCCGGTTCATTCAGTAAAACATTGTTTCCGGCACTCCGGCTCGGGTATTTGGTGGCGCCGCGTGCTGTTATCGCGCAGGCTGCGGCGATAGTGCAGGCATTACATGGTGATGTGGCATTGCTACCGCAGGCGGTACTGGCTGATTTTATCAGCGAAGGTCACTTTGGCCGCCACCTGCGCAAAATGCGCCGCCATTATCAGCAGAATAAACAGTTAGCTATCAGCATATTACAGCAGGCATTACCACAGTGCCGCTTACACGCAACTGAAGCAGGTTTGCATATTGTACTGGAGTTTCCACAGCCAATTGATGAAGGCCGGCTGCTGGCAGAGCTTACACAGCATGGTATAAAAGCCCAGCCATTGGGCCGCTATATATTCAGTGCTGCGCCGCGTTATGGTCTGGTGATCGGTATTGCCAACAGCAGCCAGGCGGAACTAGCCGCTGCATTGCAACAGTTGGTCACTTTAAGCCGGTAGGCTTTGCTGGAACAGACTTGAGCAGCTTATTAGCCACTGAGCAAAGCCGCTGCTGGGTACAGTTTACTGCCGCCAGGCTGCTGCACAGCGTAGTTAAACCCCGGCTGCAGGCAGTAGCTGCCATATTCACCCTGTTTATTCAGCGCAATAAAACCAATCTGGGTTTCGGCAATATTGCCGTTACGCAGTTTTAGCTTGTGGTAGATCCGCTGCACGGCCTGCTCGCATGCCTGTTGCGGGCTGTAGCCCTGGCGCATCAGCTCTACCACCAGAAAAGATCCCGTTACCCGGATCACTTCTTCGCCATGGCCGGTGGCGGTGGCCGCGCCGACTTCGTTATCAACATAGAGCCCGGCGCCGATAATGGGCGAGTCACCTACCCGGCCGTGCATTTTAAACGCCATGCCACTGGTGGTGCAGGCACCGCCTAAATTGCCCTGGCTGTCCAGCGCCAGCATACCTATGGTGTCATGGTTTTCGATATTAACAATTGGCCGGTAGTTGGCATCTTTGAGCCACTGCCGCCATTCCTGCTCCGACTCAGCTGTCAGTAAATTCTCGGCGGCAAAGCCCTGTGCCAGCGCAAAATCAAGTGCGCCCTGGCCGACCAGCATCACATGCGGGGAGTGTTCCATTACGGCCCGAGCTACGGCTACCGGATATTTAATCTGCTGCAAGGCAGCGACAGCACCTATATTGGCGAATTCATCCATAATGCAGGCATCCAAAGTGACTTTGCCGTCGCGATCCGGCCGGCCTCCATAACCCACACTGCGCTCAGTCGGGTCAGCCTCTGTCAGCATTACGCCATGCTGCACTGCATCCACTGCACGGGCGCCTTGCTGCAATAACCTAAATGCGACCTCGTTCGCCTGCATGCCAAAGTCCCAGGTACTTATCACCACGGGCTTTCGCGCCGGTGCGGCCACAGCTGTACATCCCGGTAATAATGCTGAAGCCGAAACACCGGCACCAAACATCGCGCTGAGTTTTAAAAAATAACGCCGTTTAAGCATCGGCTTCTCCATGTTGTTTGTTTACCGGCTTAGCTACGCACTGCTGCAGTTGTTCAAGCTTCGCCGCATCTACTTTGCCGTCGGTTAGCACCGCGGAGTGCAAGTGCCAGCATAGCTGCGCATTGCCTTGAAGGGTTTGTTGCAGCTGTGGCAAATTAGCCAGCGTAACACCACCACCTGCTACCAGCGTCAGCCGGCGGTCAATATACTGCTGCAAAGCTGCCAACTGCCGTGTGCCCAGCGTTATGCTTTGCTGTTGCTGCCACGGCGTGCCGTTGCTGAGTATGCGCTGCACACCCAAGGCCAGCAGCTGCTCAACTGCGTTAGCGGGGCTGCTGCAGGCATCAAAAGCACGGTGAAAAGTGCACGCCAGGCCCAGTTGCCGGCATTGCTGCAGCAGCAGCGTTAAAAACGGCATATCCGGCTGCGCATCAGCTGTAAGTGCACCAACCACTATGCCGTCAGCGCCTAGCTGTGCTGCTTGCTGTAGCTGCGCCTGTATCTGCTGCTGCTCTGTCACCGAGTAGATGAAATTGCCGGCTCTTGGTCTGAGCATTACCCATAACTGTGTATGTGAATTACAGGCCTGCCGGGCCTGTGCTAACGCCTCGGCGCCAACCGACAGCCCCTGTTGCGCCATCTGGCTGCACAACTCAATGCTGTCGATACCAGCGGCACACACTGTCTGGATATTCGTTGTCAGATACCAGCTGTCACTATCCAGACAAATTTCAATTTGCGCCATGCAGCCTTGTCTCCTGCTCTGCCCGTGCCAGTTGTTGGCGGGCATAATAAACCGCGCCTACCGTTGCCGGTGCCAGCGGCGACGTAAAGCTGCTGCGCTGTGCCGCTGGCAGGTACGTCAGTAAACGCTGGCCCACTCCACCAAGCAGGCAACAACGCCCTACTGGCAACTGCCGCTTCAGCGTGGCGATAAAATCTAACGCCTGTTGCAACATATCCAGCGCTACCGCATCACCGCTGTCGGCAGCCTGAAACACCAAGGGTGCCAGCTCAGCATATTGCTGTGGCGTAGCCTGCAGTAGTTGCTCAGCCATCAGCGCCGCACCACCGTCAAAGTGTTGTTGTAGTAAGCCGCTTAAACGGGTTGCAGGCGCCAGGCCGTCAAGCGCCAGCAACACGGCCTGCACCGCTTGCAAGCCCAAGCCGGCACCGCTACAAACCGCATTGATTGGAAAGCCATAGCCACCCAGCAGGGTTTCATCCTGCCCAGTCAGCCCGATAGCACTAAAACCGGTGCCAAGAATAATGACACTACCTGCCCCACCACCATGGGCGCCGTAACAGGCAGCATGTAAGTCGGTGGTAACATGCCAGCTGGCAAAGGGGTGCTGCCACTGTAACGCAGTGGCTTTTAACACTGCCAGATGCGCCCCGGCGAAACCTGCGCCGACATGCAAACGCCCGTAAGCATTGCTGTCCAGCCCGGTCTGCTGCAAAGCGGCATTCAGCGCCTGCCAAACATTTGCTTCAACCCGTGGCCACCCCAACCCCAGGTTTGCCGCGCCGGAGTGGCCTTCTCCAAGCAATTTACCACTTTCATCTTCCAGCCTTACCCGGCAATGACTGCCGCCGGCATCAATACCGGCAAACAGCGCAGCACTTTCACTTAACATCCGTCAGACTACCTTTATCAGAAAAGGCGCAGCATAAGCTGCGCCTTTGTGTGCCAACATTGCTTTCAGCTTAAAGCACGGGCCCAATCAGCTCAAACTCTGCTACCTGCATTAAACTGTTATCACCTTTGTTTTTGGTGATTTCAATGCGGTAATGGCTGAAACTGCGGCCATTAAGTAGGCTGAAGCTGCGCCGCTCAGCCCGCGCAGCAAAGCTTTCACCAGCCCAGTCGCCCAGCTGTTGCCAGCTTTCACCATCGTTTGAACCAAGCAACCGGAAGTTCTCCGGATCGCGTTCCGGCGCGTCGTTAGCACTGGTGATGGCAAAGGTATTCACAATTACCGGCTGCGGTAAACTGATTTCCAGCCAGGAGGGCGCCTCAACCGAGGGCACGCCGCTGTTATCCAGCCATTTGGTTGCCGGGTTATTGTCAAATGCCATAGTACCGGCTTCGCCATCACTTATTGCGGCGCGCTCTGTTACCCCGGCTGCAGCATTATCACTGTGATCCTGCGCTTGAACCTGCGGGCCTATCAGCTCAATTTCAGCCACCTGCATTAAGCTGTTATCACCTTTGTTTTTGCTGATATTCAGCCGGTAATGGTGATAGCCCAGTGCATTGGCAACCGCAAACGTTTGCCGCTCGGCACGCTCGCTAAAACTGATACCGGCCCACTGCCCCAGGCTAACCCAGTATTCGCCGTCATTCGATGCCAACAGGCTGAAGTTTTCCGGATCCCGCTCTGGTGCATCGTTAGCGCTAACCAGCCCCAGCATATTTACGGCCTGCGGCTCTGCCAGTACAACGGCAGCCCAGGCTGGTGCATCAGCTGTTGGCACGGCGGTATTGTCCAGCCATTTGGTTTGGCTATTGCCGTCAAACGCATAGTCAGCTGCTTCAGCATCACTGATAGCGCCGCTTGACGTTACCTCTGTTGCTGTTAACGCGTGATTCAACGCCGGTACTGCCGGGCCGATAAGCTCAATTTCAGCAATTTGCATTAAGCTGTTATCACCTTTGTTCTTTGTGATATTCAGCCGGTAATACAGGTACGCCAGACTATTATTAGTGCTGAATAACCGGCGCTGGCCGCGGCTGTCAAAGCTCTCGCCGGCCCATTCGCCCAACGTCAGCCAGCTCACACCGTCATTCGATGCCTGCAGGTTAAAGTTTTCCGGATCGCGTTCCGGTGCGTCATTGGCGCTACTGATCGCCAGGCTGCTAACGGCTTTGGCGTCGCTAAACTGAATTTGCACCCAGGAAGGCTGTTCTGCCGTTGGCACTGCGGTGTTGTCCAGCCACTTTGTGCTGAGCAAGCCATCAAAGGCCATTTCAGCACGCTCTGCATCACCGATTGCACCACGGGCGCTAATGCTGCCGCCTTGCTGGATCTGGTCCGGATAAACCGGGCCAAACAGCTGTATTTCGGCCAGTTGCATTAAGTTGGTATCACCTTTGTTTTTGGTGATATTTAGCCGGTAATAGCGATACGGCAGGCTGTTATTAAAGGCAAAATCCTGCGCCGTAAAGCGACCTTCAAAGCTGACACCGGCCCATTGCCCCAGCGTCAACCAACTTTCCCCATCATTAGAAGCCTGCAGGTTGAAGTTTTCCGGGTCGCGGTCTGGCGCATCATTAGCACTGGTGATCGATAGCACGCTGACAGCTTGCGCCTCGGCAAACTGCAGTGTTAACCAGGCGGGTGCTTCGGCACTTGGCACAGCGGTGTTATCCAGCCATTTCGTCTCGGCGTTGCCGTCAAAGGCCTGCTCACCGCTTTCGCTGTCGCTGATAGCGCCGCGATAGCTTATTTGCGCACCAGCCAGATAGGCCGCCGCGGTGTATTCACGAATAGGCCCGCTACTGTTATCTGCCACCACCAGTGGCAGTTCAATATCAATAATGCTATCCGGGGTTAATCCCAACTGTGCCAGTACCGGGTGGCCCTGCAATGCATCAAGCAACTGCTGGCGCAAAACAGTGGCGGCTGTTTCATCGCCCTCTGCCGCCAGCGCCACCTGCGCCGCTGCAGCAGCAAAACTGTCAGCCAGCGTTGCATCAGCATCAATGTGAGCGAAGGCCGCATTAACAAAAGACAGCCTTATCAGCTGGTTACTGCTTTGAGCAAAGTTTTCCGCGTTATCAGCACTTTGCAGCGGTTGTTGCATCAAATTAATGGCCGGCATGTCAACACCGAGAATACGCAGCAGCTGAGCAGAGTATTCCAGCTGTGCCGGTTCCAGCGTCGCCAAAGCAGATACGTTGCGCCCACCGGCAATTGCTGCTTCCAGTAACTGGCTGGCAAAGGTGGTCAGGGCATTTACCTGCACAGTAGCTTCTGCTGTGCCATCGGCAGCAGCGCCAAGCGGTGCTTTTAACCAGAACAGGTTAGTTAATGTCACCGCGCCCAGCGCGTCTGCGTTTACTTCCCCGCCCAAAGCTGTGTCTCCGCACAGACTGAGATCACACAACATAAGGCTGTCAGCGTTAGAAGTAACAGCGAGTTTATGCACTGCGCTAAAAGCATAACCCGGTGCAGAAGTCAGCGTTAACGACGCTTTGCCACTGCTGTCGGTTTGAATTGCAGTACTGTTTACCTCGGTGCCGTTTAACGCACTGACACT
Organism: Rheinheimera aquimaris; assembly: GCF_020531985.1. Classification (GTDB taxonomy): domain Bacteria; phylum Pseudomonadota; class Gammaproteobacteria; order Enterobacterales; family Alteromonadaceae; genus Alishewanella; species Alishewanella aquimaris. Next base: position 155,385 of record NZ_JAJAVQ010000005.1, read on the forward strand.
GACAGCCGCGCCGGTTAAAATGCCTTTTACTGCACTGGTATCAATCTCTGCAGAGGTTGATACCGGTGCCGGTGCATCATTTGCATCTGGCGTGTCGCCACTATCGCAGCCGGTTAACAGTGCCAAAGCCGCAGTCATCGCACACAGCAGCTGACGTTTTTGTATTGTTTTCATTATTTATTCCGCCTCTTTATCTGCCTGGTTCAGAAGTTAAACGTGATACCTGCGTAGTAGCGCCGGCCAGAGTAGCTGTTGTTTAAAAAACGTGCATCGGTATCGTTACCTAACCTCGATGTTGATTCAGATTTGGTCAGGTTGATAACCGATGCCGTGAGCAACCACCGCTCTGTCAGGGCAAAGGAAGCATTGACATCTATCTGGTCGTAAGGGTCCTGATACACGTTTAAACCGCTGTTAATGCCCAGCACTGTTTCGCCACGTTTGTTGTAAGACGCACGGATGCTGTAATCATCTGTCTCGTAAAATGCAGACAGGTTGTACTGGTACTTAGCACTGCCTACCAGCGGCGACTCGCCGAATTTCTCGCCATCGACGTTCACATCTGCCTGATTCGTTTTGTTGTAGGTGTAGTTGGCATTTATGCCAAAGCCATTATCAAACGCATGCTGGATAAACAACTCAACCCCCTGCGACTTGGCATTAGAGCCATTACCAACAGTGCTGTAAGGGCTGATAGTGATCTGCCCCGGCTCCACTACGCCTGGCTCACCGGCAAAATCGCGTACCGAGTCAATCACCAGTGGCACCACGAAGTTATCTACATCTTTGTAAAACAGTGCCATGCCCACTGCCGAGCCGGTGCCGTAGTAATATTCTATCGACAAGTCAGCCTGCATCGATTCAAACGGTTTCAGGTTTTTATTACCGCCGCTGCCGCTAAAACCGGGTTGGGTGTTAAAAGCGGCACGGTCATCTGCCCACTCGTCTGAAACAAAACTAATACGCTCCTGGCTCCCCAAATCGCTGTAACCCGGCGGCGACATCACTTTTGCCAATGCACCGCGCACCACCAGATTTTCGCTGGCGTCCCACACCAGATTCAGGCTGGGTAACACATAGGTTTCTTCACTGGTTTGCGATATCAGCTGCCAGTTTTCAACAAAACGGGCATCGCCGGTAACAGGTAAACCGGTTACATCGTCGGTGTGATCAAGGAAATAGGTGTATAAATCGGTCGATTCGCCGGTGGTTTTGGTTTTGACTATCCGCACACCGGTATTACCGCGAAAGTCGCCGAAGCTGAAATCACCCTGCAGGTAAAAGGCCTGGCCTTTTTCGCGGATATTGTAGACAAAATTGTCTTCAATCCGGGTATAAGGTTTGTAGTTGCTTAATATAATGTCGCGGTACTTATCCCAGTCGACAACCGGCATCAGGTTAATGTCAAAGCCTCCGGCAATATTGCCTTCGCCCTCTGGCTTTAATACATCTCTTGCCAGCGGCATACCGCCGTTCCATTGATAACTGTCAAACTGATCGATGCCACGGCCGCTGGCCAACGCACCTTCGATATCAAAATCCGGTGCCAGAAAGAAGTTATTACCGGTTTCGCGGTGTAACTTGGCATCACGGAATTTTAAACCGCTGCGGATCAGCGTGAAAATGCCCCATTCGACATCAAAATCGACATCCAGCTGATAGTAGCGCTCTTCCAGCGTGCTGCGCACAAAGCTGGAGTTTGATGAGCCCGGATCACGCCCACCGCCAACACCGTTTAGCAAATTGGTCAGGGTGTTAGGGTCCATATACATTGACATACGATCCCCAAGCGACCAGCCTGCATATTGCGCCGCATTCTCAATGAAGGGCTGGTTTTCGCCCCAGTTGGAGCTTTTATACGCGACATCCCAGCTTTCGGTCGGCCCACCTTTTGCTTCCGTGTTGCCGGCAACCAGTTTCAGCCGGTAGCTGTCACCTTCATAGCTGAAGTTAAAATCGAAGGTATCAGAGGTTGATTCCTCGCGCACATAACTGCCGTTCATCCAGGGAAACTGCAGGTCATTTTCGGCACCGCCGGCGCCGACGGTATAATCCATGCCGGTGATAATGGTACCTGAAGCATCCAGCGTAACGCCGGTCAGAAAATTAGGGTTTAATGACCACTCAGGCATCGACACCACTGAACGGGTTCTGTCCTGGCCCAAGGTAAAACCAAAGTAGTTAAACCCCAGCTCTATGCGGTCGGTGGGGCGCCACTGGCCGGTAAGCTGCAAACCTTCACGCTCGCGCTCTTCCTTGGTAACACCAACGCGCGCTACCTGTGGAAACCAAACACCATTGTAAACATTACCCTGAGCATCGGTCAGTGCAGCCCAGTTATTGTTGTTGTCTACCGGGTTGCCATTCACATCAACAGCAGCGTCAGCCACGCCGCTCCAGCGCCAGACATTTGAATCTGTGCCACCTGCCAACACGCGGCTGGTGCGGTTTTGCCGGGTATACCCCACCAATAACCCCAGGCTCTCAGCGTCGTTTTTCCAGGAATATACGCCGGTAAACTGTGGCTCATGTTTGTCGGTAACATCAGCATAAGTTGATTCAATATTCAGTACACCGGAATTGGCGTCCATATCGAACGGTTTACGGGTATGCAGCAATACCGTACCGCCGACCCCACCAGCGTCCAGCCTGGCTTCGGGCGATTTAAACACTTCAACGGTCTGGATCATCGCCGACGGCAGCAAGGTGTAATCAAAGGAACGTGACGGCTCGCCGGGTGACGATGCAATAAAGTTACCGTTTAACTGGGTAAAGGTCAGATCGGACGATAAGCCGCGGATACTGACTGTTGAGCCCTCACCACCATCGCGCTGGATCACAACCCCTGGTACCCGCTGCAGTGAATCAGCCACGTTTTTATCCGGAAACTTACCGATATCCTCAGCGGTAATCGCATCAACCACCGCACTGGATAACCGTTTTATCGCCATATTCTCGGCCATACTGGCCCGGATCCCCCGGACCTGTACTACCTCAATTTCAGCTTCGGCTTTGGTTTCTGCCGCGGGCTCAGCTTCCTGCGCTAATGCCAGGTTGCTGCCGGCGGTTAACAGCAGGCTAAGGCTTACCGCCTGCGCTAACCTGTGTTTGCGCAGCCTGACCGGCTGCATGGTATTCCCCGTTTTGTTGTACCCTTTTTTACTGTACATAGTGTGTTGCTCTCATTTTTTCTAGTTTTAACTATTGTTCTGAGCAATGAGTTTCTCTTACTGCCTAAACGCAATCAGAACCCTGTCTTCTATCACTTGTGTCAGATTGAGTAGCCCTCTGATGAGGGCCTGGTTTAACTTTTTAGTTTCAGCTTGCGCAGCACCTCATCAGATGGGCCGTCAAAACTGGGCATGGGTTTATTGCCGATATAGCCGATGTCGGCCATACCGGGTTCTGTGGTGTAGAACGCGGTAGCCGTTAAGTCGCGCACTTTGGCAAAAAAGCGCGCGCCGTGTTTTAAGTGGGCGGCTGCTTTAGGTTCAAAACAGATGTCGTCACAAATTTGTTTCTGTTGGTCGGTACTTAGCTTTGCAAAGGCTTTGTCAAACCGCTTTTTTGCTTCGGCGTTTAGCCAGACCAAGCCGCCACGCACCAACACCAAATCTGCTTTCTGCTGCGGGTAAGGTGCACTGACCCATTCATTGATAAAGTGCTGGGCACCAAGACTGGCAGCTGAAGGCGACTGCGCATCAGCCGGAATAATAATGTCAGCCAGCACCGCTAAATCATCCAGCTCGGCCTGGGTCAGCGTCATCGACCAGGGCACAATTGGCTTTAACATGTCAGGATCGGTCGGCCGGTAAATCAGTTCGGCGCCTTTGGTTTTCGCTGTTACCGCAGCAGCATGGCTTGCCATGCTCATTACCGGCATAGCGACAGCCGCCGTTGCCAGCAACTTTAATGCATCACGGCGTTTAACATTAGTGATCTGGGTTTGCTTGTCGTGTGCCATGTTAAATATTCCTTTGCTTGAACTGCTCAACAATGTAATCACTGGTGCGCCAGGCCAGCGCCAGAATAGTCAGGGTGGGGTTTTTATCGGCGTTTGACGCGAAAGGCGCACCGTCCGCCACAAACAGGTTGGGCACATCCCAGGTCTGGCAGTGCTGGTTCAGCACCGATTTTCTGCGGTCAGCGCCCATAATAGTGCCGCCGACTTCATGAATAATGGAGCCGCCGCTGGCAATAGCTTTACGACCATCGGTTTCGATATTGCTGGTTACCTTGCCACCCATACCGGTAATAATGTCGGCAAAGGTTTTTTGCATATGCGCGGCCTGATTGATCTCATGCTCTGACCACTGCCAGTGAAATTTCAGTACCGGTATCCCCCACTGGTCGACGACCGTCGGATCCAGTTCCGCATAGCTGTTTTCATTCGGTATCATTTCACCGCGGCCAGCAAAGTGAACAAAGGTGCCGTAATAACGCCGACACGCCTGTTTAAAGTCGGCGCCGTAGGCGCCCTCAGTAAAGCTCTGCAGCCCACCAAAAGCACCTGCGCCCGGCATGCCCCGGCCACCGCTCATTTCAATATGATAGCCCCGGGCAAAATTCAGCTTGCCTGCCTTTTGTTGTTTGTATAGCCACCACGGCTGATACAAATGCATACCAGACGCACCGTCCTCGTTCATCGGAGGCAGGTTTTCCAGCGCCGGGATCTGCCCACTGACGCCTGCGCCAACCGTATCCATCAGGTATTTGCCAACCAGACCGGAACTGTTGGCGATACCGTCGGGGAATAGCGGGCTGCGTGAATTAAGAAAAATCCGCGCCGTTTCAGCTGCACTGGCCGCGACAACGACGGCACGACCTTTTACTTTCACTTCCTGACGGCTGTTTTTATCGATATAAATGACGCCGTCAGCCTTACCGGCTTTGTTCAGCGTCACTTCGCGAACCATGGCATCAGTGATAATGGTCAGATTACCAGTGGCCAGTGCCGGTGGAATTAACACCGTGGTCGACTGAAAATTGGCTTTAATCGAACAGCCCCGGCCACAAGGCGTCGCCCAAAAACAGGCGGCGCGGGATTGCATCGAATCAGCAACTACTTTTTGCCCCAATGCGCTGTTTGGAAACAATTTTGCAGGCAAGCGGGTGTGATCCTGGCGCTGACTTAAAATGGCAAGGTGCGCCGGGATCACCGGAATATTCAGCTCGTCACAGGATTTCTTTGCCAGCAGCTCATAAGCGCGCGGTTTGGGCGCCGGTTGTAAAATGCCCTCTGGCGAATCCGGTGTGTTTTCCAGGCCATGACCGGTTTCACCGTATACACCAATTAACATTTCAGTTTTATCGTAATAAGGCGCTAAGTCGGCATAGCTTATCGGCCAGTCAAGCCCCAACCCATCGCGGCTGTAGGGTTTAAAATCATACTCGCCGTTGCGCAGTGAAATACGGCCCCAGTGGTTGGTACGCCCGCCGAGCATGCGGGCGCGCCACCAGTCAAAACGCTGCTGTGGATCACGGCTGGCCTGAGTATAAGGCTCACCCGGGACTTGCCAGCCGCCGTCAATGGTAGCGTCATAAAAACCGAAGGGTTTATCCGGCGTGCTGGCGCCACGCAGCGGCGCTTCTTTTGGCAGATTAAACATCGGCGTTTCTGTTACCGGGTCGTAATGACGGCCGGCCTCTAACATCAACACCTTTAAACCGGCAATACTGAGTATCAATGCCGACATACCACCACCGGCCCCTGAGCCGACCACTATTACATCATATTCCTGTTGTCCGGACGGTCCTGACATCTTGCGCTCTCCTCATCTGCACACTTTGCAGTAATGTGCCTTGTTATAATATTTTTATCGGTGCGGTATTTTGCCTGCTCCGGTTACACATGTAACCGGTTACACGCAAAACCCAAAAATACCGGACGTTCAGGGTCGCCTTAACGTCCGGCATGGCTGGCGACAGCCAGCAATAAATCTCTGGTAGCCCGGATACCGGCATCTTCGTCAGCATTCTGACCTTCGTACTCGATACCGATATAGCCCTGATAGCCTGATACCTGGATCAGCTGCCACATGCGTCGATAATCAATGCTGGTTTCAGCACCTGAGGCATCAAACGCATAACTCTTTGCGCTGACCCCTTTGGCATAAGGCAGCAGCAACTGCATGCCCTGATATTTGTCACCACTAAAATTACCAAAATCCGGCAAACTGCCCGCATTCCCAGCCTGCTGCAGCACTGTCGCCAGCCAGCTAGCGTGCATCGAGTGCCCCATATGGTTCTCGACGATGATGCTGATGCCAAAAGGCTTGGCAAAAGCGGCCAGTTGCTGCAAACCTTGCACAGCAGCCTGCTGCATTTTTTCAGCATCCGTTGTGGCGTGATCGGCGATGCTGACGCGGATAGCGTGACAGCCTAAAAAGGCGGCTGCTTCGACCCACTTATAATGATTTTCTACCGCCTGTTGCCGCTGCTTTTGGTCTATCGCAGCCAGATCACCTTCAGCATCGACCATAATCAGCAGACTGCGGACACCGCTGTCATCGGCGCGCTGCTTTAACTGGCGCAGAAACGGCTGATCCTTTGCTTTGTCGGCAAAAAACTGATTTACATATTCAACCGCGCCAAGTTGAAAATCGCGCCGGGTTTTTACTGCAAAATCCAGCACCTTAAGCTGCCCGGCGCGCAGTTGCCGGTGCAAAGACCACTGCGCCAGTGAGATCTTCGGCTCAGATGACTCAGATGCCAGCAGTTGCCAGCTAAGCGGCAGCTGGCAAGTCAGGCCGGCTGCGGCGGCAAGGCGTAAAAATTGGCGGCGTTTAATGTCAGTAGAATACATAGCGGGTCCCTGTTATAGCGCTCGGATACGGATCTGGCGAAACGCAATTCTGTCGCCATGATCCTGCAACATGATATGTCCGGGTTCATCGGCTCCCAATACATGTTCGGGAGCAAACTTGCTTTGTGCCGCCCGCTTTTGCCAGTCAGCAGAGCCTAATTCAAACTGCAGTACCAGCTTGCCATTAAGCCAATGCTCGACATGCGGGTAGCGCACGACAATGCGTGTATTGTTCCAGCTGCCGGCAGGTAAATGGGCGTCAAGCTCAGGCGGGTAAATATCAAATAATGCGGCAGTAAAATGAATAGGATTATCGTGACCTGGGTAGTTATCATTATCCAGCAACTGGTACTCTAAACCGCCTGAACGTACCCTGCTGTCAGGTCCGGCAACTTTATAAAAGATACCGCTGTTGCCCGAAGCAGCGATTTGCCAGTCCAACTCCAGCTCAAAATCGGTAAAACTCTGTTTACTGACAATGGCACCACCGCCAGCTGCGGTTAGCACAAGAGCATTATCAATTATTTGCCATTGCTGACCAATTTCATTGCCATTGCTGTCAGTCCAGCTGTTGGTAGACTCGCCATTAAACAGCCACTGCCAGTCATCTGCAGGTTCTGCCTGAACTTCAGCACTAGTGGTCACAGTCGGTATAGCTACAGTATTGGTTGCGACGGGTTTACAGCCTGCCATCACAGCAAGCAGCAATAAGCTCTGCGCAGCGACACGTGAAGCGGCGCCTGAGTTAACTCTGTTCACCCTTAGTCTCCCCTTGCTGGCACCGGCATTATTTTACGCCGGCACGGATAATTTTATCTTCTGCACCGGAGCAATTCTGTGATCGCCTTAATGAAACCGGTTACATCATTTAACCTAAATCTCTGGCGGAATTTTGTCAAGCGGGATTGGTTATTTTTTATCCGTGATTATTGCCGTGCTGTCACGCACCACCAGCCGGTATGACAGCATCATATGCTGCTGGGCCAAAGGCTCGCCTCTCATCAGTTGATACAGTGCGCGCATCGCCTGCCGGCCTAACTGTTCTGCGGGTTGATCGATAGTCGTCAGGCTGGGCTCGGTGAAGGCAGCAAACTCAATATTGTCAAAACCTGCTATCGCAATATCCTGCGGCACACGCAGCCCATGCTGTCGCAGACAACGCATAGCGCCAATGGCCATTTCATCATTCATGCAAAAAATAGCCTGCGCCCGTTCTGGCTGCTGCAGTAAACGCTGTGCGGCATCGTGGCCCGATTGCATGCTGAAATCCCCTTCCACCACAGCATTAGCCGCTAATGTTAAGCCCGCACCGAGCAGCGCATCTTTCATGCCTGCCAAACGGTCACGCACTATGGGGCTATGCGCCGGCCCGGTAATCACTGCCAGCCTTTTCAGGTTTAGATCAAGCAAATGCTGTGTCAGGGCGCGGGCCGCGCCGCGGTTATCCAACTCGACCACCGGATAACCGGCGGGTTCATCGATGCGCTCACAGGCATTAACAAAAGGCACTGTCGCCGCCAGCTTGCGATCTTCCTCGGAAAACGGATAACGGCTATCAAGTTGAATTAAGCCATCCGCCTGGCTGGTCAGGCCCATGCGGGCATATTCCTGCTCACGACTGACGCTGCCCTGAGTATCCCCCAGCAATACTGCATAGCCACAGGCCTGGGCTTCCTGCTCAATGCCGCGGATCACACGGGAAAAAAAGGGGTTAGCGACATTAGGCACCAGCACCACCACAGCATAAGCCTTGCCTGAGCTGAAATTACGTGCCAGCTGATTTGGCCGGTAACCGGCACTTTGCACTGCCTGCATCACGCGTTGCCGGGTGTCAGGCGATACCAGCTCCGGGTTTTTCAGTGTGCGCGATACCGTTGCGGTAGATACGCCGGCGAGTTTGGAAACAATCCTGATGGTGCTCATGCTGGTATCGTTTTATCTTTACTTCATCGTACCTTAATCTGCACAAATAAAAATTGCCAGAGCTCAGGTGCCCGAACTAAAAATATGCCGTATTTAACACATCATACCTTTAAGAAAATGCCACGCTTGTAACACCAATGCATCAGCAGATACGACAGCAGTAAAAAGCTGATGGCAAAGGCCAGTGAACCGTTATAGTTGCCAAAAGCCGGCTGATACAGGTTACTGAACAACCAGCTTTGCAGCGAGATATCGCCTACCGGGATCATGCCGAGCAAACGGGCGGCAATACCGGCAAACATAAAAAATAAAATGGCATTGGCACCGAATACCACAAAAGGTGCGCTCCATAAGCGGTATTTTTTGATATCGCACAGCCACAGGCAGGCGGCCAGCGCAATAGCACAATATCCGCTGCTTAGCAGTACAAAGCTCGGCGTCCATAAACTTTTATTAATCGGCAATGAAAAATGCCACAGTTCTGCCAGCCATACTGCGACCACGCCACACAGCAACAAACCACGGGCTTTTTGCACCAGTGTGCGCTGCGCTTGCAACCACTGCGCTATCAGTAAACCACTGACACAGCTGGCGATGGCCGGCAGTGTTGACCACAGGCCTTCCGGATCAAACGCAAAGGGCGTGGCGGTGCGGTAATACACATGCTGCGCACCCAGTACAGTATGATCAAGCCAAGCAGCAAAGCTGTTGCCAAACTCCAGTAAACCAACAAACTGCTGGCCGTATGCGTCCTGGTACGGTAAATACCACATTCCGGCCAGATACAGCGCACACAACATTAACATAGCAATAATGCGGCCGCGCGTAGCACAGTACAGCGCTATTAACATGGTAAAAAAGTACACCAGCGCAATGCGTTGCAATACTCCCAACGCCCGCACTGCCATCAGTTTCTGCTCGATGTAATTGTAGGAAGGGTCGCGGAAATTATAGTAAAACAGCACCAAAAACAGCCCCAGCAGGTACAGCTTAACCGAACGCAGTAAAGCGTGTTTTAACAATGCAGCTTTTGTGGCTGTCTGCTGTCGCTGCAGACTAAGTTGCAGTGACATACCAACAATGACAATAAAAAACGGAAAAATCAGGTCGGTAAAGGTCCAGCCGTGCCATTTGGCATGCAACAGCGGGCTGTAAACGTAGCTCCAGCTACCGGGGTTATTAACCAGGATCATCGCGGTAATGGTCAGGCCGCGCAGCACATCAAGCGCAAGCATGCGGTTAGCCGGTACCGCGGATAAAATAGCCTGGCAATGCTGCCGGATAGCTGCCAGCATCAGTTCGCGGCCTGCGATACGGTTACCGGCAAAGTACCGGTTAAACTGTATTGGCCAAGTAGCGCCTGCGCAATCGCTTCATAGGTCGCATTGCCGGCATTTATTGCTGTGGCATCTTCTGCGGTGTTATAGGCGTAGCTGGCCAGCACGATATCTGCATAGTTGCCATAGCGGCTAATATCGTAAGGCGCACGCAGGCTTAAAAAGACATGCGGCTTTTTCCGCGCTTTAATTTGCGGCAGTAAGGTTTCATACTGCAGCGTCTGCCTCTCATATGCCGCCGCTATGTTAGCAACACCGGTTAAGTCATCCATACCGCCAATATCGGCCAGGCTTTGCATTGGTGCGATAAAGCCACTAATCACCACATCCGCTGCAGCAATTTTAGCGCCAGCGTCGGTTAAATCGGTTTGCTGCAGGCTTATCGTGTCTATCGAAAAATGCTGTTTGCTGTAATGCTGCAAGGCCGCCGACAATGCTTTCGCTTTAGTCTGATCCGGCATCACCAGTAACAGTTTCTTTGTTTCGGTAAGTTTAAACGGTAAGTAACCTGCGGCGGGTTTTACCTGTGTCAGAGCCGCTTTGGCCAGTGCCAACTCGGCTTGGCGGTGCTTTGCATTGCCAAGTGCCTGCTGTGCTTTTTTAATTTGCTGTGCAGGTGTTTTTTCAGTTGGCAGCAATGGATACTGCTGTTTAAGCGCAACAATGCGCTGGTAAGACTGTTCCAGTTCAGTTTGATCAAGCGCACCGGATTGCACTGCGCTCTCCAGCGCAGTCAGCAGCTCTGACAGAGCCTGCAACTCGCCCGGATGCTGCAGCTTAACTGGCATCAGTGCAATGTCGGCACCGGCAGCAAAGGTTTGTACTACGGCTTCAGTGTGACTAAAAAACTTGCTGATACCCGCCATGTCCAACGCATCTGTTACGATAACGCCGTTATAGCCCATATCTTCGCGCAATACGCCGTGCAGAATTTTGCGTGACAGCGTAGCCGGTTTTAGCATGCTCTCACCGTCTTTGGAGACAAAGGTGCTGTTATCCAGTGCCGGGTATTGAATATGCGCTGTCATGATCATACCGGGATTATGCTGCTTTATTATGTTGGCAAATGGCAGTAAATCGACTTTACGGATTTGCTCAATGCTATGCTCTACCCGCGGCAGGCCCAGATGGCTGTCTACCTCGGTATCACCATGGCCCGGAAAGTGTTTCAGTGCGGCTATCATGCCACGCTGCTGCATCGCCGCAGTCATGGCCCCTCCCAGGTCAGCCACCATGGCGGGATCTTCACCAAAAGCACGCACATTAATTACCGGGTTTTGCGGGTTAACGTTAACATCAATGGTCGGGGCAAAATTCAGGTTTATACCCAGCGGCAGCAGTTCATCGGCCAGTACCCGGCCCACTTCAGTGGCGAAGGCTGTGCCGAAAGCACTATAAGTTGCACCAATCGCCATATTGCCGGCAAAAGAGGTTGCCAGACTGCGTGGCAAGCGGGCGACCCGGCCACCTTCCTGATCAATGCTGATAAACAGTGGTAGTTTCAAAGCCGACGCCGCCGCTGCGGTTTGCATGTCACGGTTTAACTGCACAATTTGTGCGACATCCTGCAAATTCTCCGCAAACAGAATAACGCCGCCGATATCGTAGTCGCGGATAAGGTTCGCCAGTTCAACCGGCAGTTTAGTCATCGCTGTGCGGCACTGGCCATTAACCGGCGCTTCTTCACAGTAATAGCGCAGGTCAAGCATCAATTTCTGCCCCAGCATCTGTTTAACGCTGGCTTTAGGCACGTTGCTATCAGCAGCCATAGCTAACGCCGGTAAGGTGAAACTGCAGAGACTGAGTAACAGCAGTGAAGCGCGGTTTAAGCATGACATAGCATTCCTGAAAGTGAGAACCATCACGGCGGTATCCTGTTATTGTGTCGAAAGCAGGATGCAGTACAACAAAAATAATTTATTCATTCAAGTAAAATCTAAATGAATACTTTACTCATGCACTATACATTATGGTATGGTTAAGTACTTTTTCACGCTAACGGGTATGACATGCAACTGACGGTACTGGACTGGACGGTATTTTTTGGCTACTTCGCGCTATTGGCGCTGGTGGGCTGGTCGGTAAACCGGCGCAAAGCCGGCAGCAGCAATGATTATTTCCTCGCAGCAAACAGTATGCCGGTATGGGTAGTTGCCGTGTCGGTGCTGGCCACCTCGCAATCTGCCGCCACCTTTCTGGGCGGACCGGATATGGGCTTTCGCGGTAACCTCAGCTACCTGGCTACCAATATCGGCGCCCTCATTGCAACGTTTATCGTCATTAAATTTTTACTGCCGCGTTATTATCAATTAAAAGTGACCACAGTGTATGAACTGTTGGAGCAACGCTTTGGTGCCAGTGCCAAAGATCATGCCGGCAAGATGTACCTGTTCGGCCGTATTTTTGCCAGCGGTGCAAGGCTGTATATGGCTGCCATTGCCGTTGCGATGTTGCTGTTTAACAACATTCAGGCCAGCAGTGTGCTGGCAGCGATTGCTCTGCTGGCCGTTATTGGTCTGGCTTGTACTGTAGCAGGTGGTATCCGTTCTGTTATCTATACCGATGCGCTGCAGTGCGCTGTCTATGTGCTGGCGGCACTGCTGGTACTAGGCTACCTGTATTACAGTATCAACGTTGACTTTGCTACCTTGGTACAGGCGTTGCAGCAGCCGGTAGAGGGTGGTACGTCAAAGCTTCTGCTGTTCGACTGGCGTTTTGATGTCAGCTCCGGCGGTGTATTTAATATGTGGTCGGCGCTAACCGGGTTTATCTTACTGAATATTGCCGCTTTTGGCCTGGATCAGGACATGACACAACGCGTACTGACCTGTAAAGACAGCAAAGCCGGTGCGCGGGCGCTGTTAAGTTCAGCGCTGATGGTAATACCCACTATGCTGGTATTTATTCTGATAGGGTTTTTACTGTACATTTTTTACCAGCGGCCAGATCTTTATCAGCCGGCGCAAAGTTTTGCCGACAGCTTTGCCGGTGAAAAAGTAACCGTATTTATGTATTACGTGCTTAATGAAATGCCGTCAGGCCTGCGCGGGCTGGTGGTGGTTGGCGTTATAGCTGCAGCCTTATCGACTATTACCTCAGGCCTGAATTCTATGTCGTCGGTTCTGGTTGCCGATATGTACAAGCCGTGGAAATTAAAGCGCGATGCCAGTACCAGCGAGCAACATTTTGTCCGTGCCGGCCAGTTTGGCATGCTCGGTACAGCTATTACGTTGTCACTGATGGCCGTATTGTGTTTTTACTGGCAGCAATATTCTGATATGCCATTGCTGGCATTTGCGCTGAGTGTGATGGTGTTTTCATATAGCGGTTTACTGGGCGTGTTTTTCACCGCCCTGTTCAGTAAGCGCGGTAACCGTTACTCGGTCACCGCAGCGCTGCTGAGTGGCTTTGCAGTCACTTTAGTATTACAACCTTATATTTTACAGCACCTCAGCCCGACGCTGGCCGCACTTGACCTGGGTTTTACCTGGCAGCTGTGTATTGGCACTGTTATCGCAACACTGGTGTGCTTAGCAGGTAAAGCAAGCAGCACAGCGGCTGTGAAAGAGGAATAACAATATGTGGATCCTGACTGTCGATGGTGGTGGCAGCAAAACTCTGGCCCGGCTGACCAACCAGGCAACAAGCCAAAGCTGGCAGCAACAGGCCGGCCCGGCCTCGCTGACGAATGATTTTTCACTGGCATTGAGTAATATCAACCTGCTCAGTAACAGCCTGTGCCAGCAAGCCGGTATCAGCAGCAAACAGGCCATTGCAGTAATGGGCCTGGCCGGTGCCGGTAATCCACAACAGCATTTACAGGCCAGCCAGCAGCTGGCAAAACACTATGCCGGCTTTTTATTAACCACCGACGCCAAAACCTCACTTTACGGCGCTAATCTGGGCCAGCCGGTACTGGTTGTGGCACTAGGTACAGGTTCAGTTGCCATGCGTTTACTGGCCGACGGCACCGAGCGCCAGGTCGGTGGCTGGGGCTTTAATATCGGCGATGAAGGCGGCGGAGCCTGGCTTGGTAAACAAGCCGTACGCGAGTTGCTGTGGCAGGTGGATAGCATAGCAGGCATTACCAGCCCGTTACTGAACGCCGTGGCGTTGCAAATCGGTGAAGATGACGCCACTTTACTGCCCTGGCTAAAAACTGCCAGCCCGAATGATTATGCTGCGCTGGCACCTTTGGTTTTCAGCCATGCCGGGCGTTGTGACATAGCCGATATGCTGCTTAAACGCCATACAGAAGCGGTACAGCAACTGCTGTGGCGGGCCCGCGAACAGTTTGAGCTGCCGGTTGTTTTACTCGGCGGCCTGGCAGAGGTTACTGCACCACTGCTAAACAGCCAGAGCCGCGCTTTGCTGCAAAATGCACGCGGCAGTGCGCTGGATGGCGCATTAATTCTGGCTTCAACTCTGACGACACCATTACAGAACAACACCATTTCAGGACAACATCATGATGAATAACCCACAGGACGCTTTATTACAACAGCTTGACGCCATGAGCTCTGAAGCGCGTAACCCCGACAGCTGGGATATTGACCTGTTATCGAGTCTGGAAATCGTGCAGCGTATTAATGCCGAAGATCAAACCGTTGCCCACAGCCTGCAAAGCTGTCTGAGCGATGTTGCAGCCGTTGCCGACCGCATCGTTACGGCCTTTGCTGCCGGCGGCCGTCTGGTGTATCTCGGTGCCGGTACCAGTGGCCGCCTGGGTATTCTGGATGCGGTAGAATGCCCGCCAACCTACAGCGTGCCCTCTTCACAAGTGGTAGCCCTGATTGCCGGTGGCAACGGTGCAGTGTACAAAGCCGTAGAAGGTGCAGAAGACAATCCGGACCTGGCGGTAGACGATTTAAAACGAATTGATCTGTGCAAAAATGACATTCTGATTGGTATCGCAGCCAGTGGCCGCACCCCTTATGTGCTGGGCGGGCTGGCGTATGCCCGCAGCCTGGGCTGTTTTACTGCCGCTATCAGCTGCAACGCCAATGCGCCGGTGTTGACAGCCGCTGACGCCGGCATCTGTGCTGTTGTCGGGCCCGAAGTGGTTACCGGTTCTACCCGGATGAAAGCCGGCACGGCACAAAAACTTATTCTGAACATGCTGACCACCACAGCCATGATCCGCAGCGGCAAGGTATACCAGAACCTGATGGTGGACCTGCACGCCAGCAACGAAAAACTGGTGGCCCGCGCCGTGCGCATTGTGATCCAGGCTACCGATTGCGAGCCACAAATTGCACGCGATGCACTAAAAGCGGCCGATATGAGTGCCAAACTGGCAATACTGCATATTTTAAGCGGACAAAGCATTGAACACTGTAAAACACAGCTTGAGCAGCAACATGGCTTTATCCGTAAAGTGTTAGAGCAGGATAAACCGGCATGAAGCCGTTACTGCTGCTGTTGTTAAGCTGCTGCCTGCTGGCATGTCAGGTTGACAGTAAAAGCCAGACAGACGCCCCTGCAGCCGCAGCAGCGTTTAAAACCGGCGCTGAGCAACCAGAGCTGTACTTACCCTTGCTAAAGGGCAAAAGAGTCGGCGTGCTGGTTAATCAAACCTCGTTGATTGGTCAGCAGCATCTGGTAGATGAATTACTCAGGCACGGCGTTGATGTCGTCAGTATCTTTGCGCCAGAACATGGCTTTCGCGGCGATCATGATGCCGGCGCTAAAGTCAGCAGCGGCACTGACAGTAAAACCGGCCTGCCTCTGTTGTCTTTATATGGCGCCAGCAAAAAACCCAGTGCTGAGCAGATGCAGCAACTGGATATCATCATCTTTGATATTCAGGATGTCGGCGTACGCTACTACACCTATATCAGCTCGATGCACTATGTAATGGAAGCCGCGGCCGAGCACGGTGTCGCTATGCTGATACTCGACAGGCCAAACCCGAACGGTGCCTATATCGATGGCCCGGTGCTGGATTTGAACTTCCGATCTTTTGTTGGTATGCACCCTATCCCGCTGTTGCATGGTATGACAGTGGGCGAACTGGCGCTGATGATTAAAGGTGAACACTGGATAGCCGCTGCAGAGCAGTTAAAACTCACCGTAATACCGATGCAGGCTTACCAGCATGCGATGCCCTACGCATTGCCGGTAAAACCCAGCCCCAACTTACCCAACGCGCAAGCAATTGCCCTTTATCCATCACTGGGCTTTTTTGAAGCAACGCCGCTCAGTGTTGGCCGTGGCACGCCCTTTCCATTTCAGGTAATTGGCTACGATAAGTTTGGCCTGGGTAATTTTCAGTTTATGCCGGTATCAACGCCAGGGGCCGCACTGACGCCACCGCTGATGGACAAAGCACTGCTTGGTGAAGACCTGCGCCGGGTAAAAGCCGCCGGTTTAGATCTGAGTTACCTGTTACGTTGGCATGCTTTGTTTACAGCACATAACGCGGTATTTTTCAGCTCGCCCTCTTTTATGGATAAGCTGGCCGGCACCGACAAACTGCGTTTGCAAATTGAACAAGGCCTGAGTGAGGCGAGTATCCGTGCCGGCTGGCAAACTGAGTTGCAACAATTTAAACGTCAGCGCCAACCTTATCTGCTCTATCCCTAAAGCTGATATCAGCCGTTATCTGACATAACGGCTGATAATGCGCTCAGTTTCGCCGCTTTGCTGTTGCTGTTTAATAAAGTTATTTAACTGTGGCAACAGCGCCTGCCAGCGTGGATGAAGCGCTATGGTTAACGCGGCTTTCCCCACATACATACCCGACCGGTACAAACTGCGATCTGAAAAGTTATGCTGTACCAGCCAACGGGCGATTAAGTCGTTCATGTACACCAGATCGCAGCGGTTATTGAACACCATCCGCAGCTGAGCTTCCTGGCTGGATGAGTCTATCCGCAGCAGGGTATCGCTGTTAAACAAGGGCTCAAGCTGCGGGTAAACATAGTATTCACGGGTACATATCTTTGTACCCTGCAATTTATCTGTCTGCAGTGGCAACTGCTGCTTTGAGCTGGCAAACAGATAGTCGTTGTACGGGATAATGCCATCAGAAAACAGTAGCTTGTCCGGGTGCTTAGCCCAGGCCGGATTTAGCATCATGGCATCTACATCGCCTTTGTACAGCCTCTGCTCAGCGCCGGAGCGGTTATCCAGCACATATTCCGTTTTTATTTGCAATTGCTCAAATAGTGGTGCCAGCAAATCAGGAATAATACCTATAACCTGGTTCTGTGGCGGCTCAGTATAAATATAGGGTGGGAAATGCGGGTAATACACAACAAAACGCAGCACCGACACTGAAGTTGCTGCTGTTGGCTCAGCAGGCCTGGGGTCAATCTCTGCTATGCCGGCGTCAGACATGGCCGAGCCAGCCAGTGCTGACGCGGCCAATAAAAGTACAGCGACCAGATAGCGTTTCATCTACAACATCCTGTTGTTATCTGGTCTCAGTCTGGCAGAATGTTAACAAAATACCAGTCTGACCATCCATCTTTTTGCTCAAGCGCCGTTACGGCAGGTCAAATATCAGCGCTTTGCTGTCAGCCGTTGCTTTTAACTGCAATGCCGCCTGTTCGCTGATTTTAATACCATCGCCTGGCTGCAGCGTATGGCCTGATACGTCAAGCTCACCCGTTATAAGATGAATATATACTTTGCGCCCGGCAGCCAGCGCCAACTGCTGCTGACCTGCTTGTGCCAGTATCAACTGATATAAAAATGCATTCTGCCGCACCGTCAGGCTGCCATCCCGGCCATCCGGCGACAGGATCAGCGTTAAGCCTTCGTCCTGACCAAAGTCTTTTTGCTGATACCCCGGCTCGCCACCGAATTGATTCGGCTGGATCCAGATTTGCAAAAACTTCAGATCTTCTGCGTTACTGGCATTAAACTCGCTGTGGTAGATGCCCCGGCCAGCACTCATCAGCTGGAACTCACCTGCCGGCAGTACTTCGGTATTACCTGCCGAGTCTTTATGGGCAATTTTACCTGTCAGTACCAGGCTTAAAATTTCCATGTCTTTGTGACCATGGGTGTCAAAGCCCGCACCTGGCGCCACTTTATCGTCGTTGATCACTCTGAGTGCTGAAAAGCCCATTTGCGCCGGATCATAATAACTGGCAAACGAAAACGTATGCTGACTCTGTAACCAACCGAAATCTGCCTTGCCGCGATCAGCTGCATATCTCATCTCAAACATTTTGTTATCTCCTCAAATAAGTTCACATTACCTAAGCAGAGTAGTCGCTGAGCTGTAGCAGAAAAAGCGGAATAATTTGCGCTTCATGTTCAAATAATTTGAACCCAGGCCAAAGCGCTGAACCTAAGCTACACTGAACAGTCGTTACAGCAAACCAGGGAGTAAACAATGAGTATTAATGTGCTGGCTATTTGTGGCAGCTTAAGAGCCAAATCCACCAACCGCGGTTTAGTGCGCTACGCTCAGGCGCATGCGCCAGAAGGTATGAAAATTCATATCGCAGATTTAATGGAAGTCCCCTTTTACAACTCTGATCTGGCAGAAAAGCCAGCTGCCGTTAAACAATTGCTGCAACAGATGGGCGAAGCTGATGCGCTGATACTGGCCTGTCCGGAATACAACTATTCGCTGGCACCGGCGCTGAAAAATGCGCTGGACTGGGCATCGCGCGAACCGGATAACCACCTGCTGAGCGGTAAACCCGTGGCCATTATGGGCGCCGGCGGCGGCATGGGTACCAGCCGGTCACAGTATCATCTGCGTCAGGTATGCGTATTCTTAAACCTGCACCCGTTAAACCAGCCGGAAGTGTTCTCAAATGCCTTTGCCGGCAGTTTTGATACTGATGGCAACCTGATAGACGAGAAAATACAAGGCCTGGTGCGTAAACAGCTGGATGCACTGCTAAGCTGGCAGCAGCAACTCAGCCGTTAAGTCAGCATGCTGCAGCCCTGCCTTCGTAAAACTGATGTAAGGGCTGCTTAAAGGTTTAATGCTTTGTGTCCGTTAACTTGATAAAAACCGGATTGCTATAGAACCATAAGTCATGCCAGGGATTCTCACCTTTGGCATCAGCTTCCGGTTCATGTTCATCTTTGTTATTGGTGCCGCGCAAGCGCAAATAACCACTGTGGTTAACTTTACCCAGCGCCAGCGTAAACTCGCTATAGCCGTGTTTAGTTTGCCAATCGCTGGCGTAAAAACGTTTTGTTACTTTGGTATTTGGCGCTTCATCGCTATTACGATTTTGCACCGGGCCACTCACTACACCTTGTATGACATCTACCCGCTGTACCTGCGGCTGAAAACCACCACCGTTTTTACCGTCCGGGGCGCGAAAACGTACCCGCAGCACTAACTCATCTTCAGCCGACACAAGCAAAGTTTCACCTAAGGTGGCCTTTCTACCGGTATTTTTTACCAGCACGTCAACATAGAGAGCATCAATTAAATCGCCGGTGCTGACAAATACATTGCCCGCTTTTAGTGCAGCAAAAATACTCTGATAGTCTTTTTCAGCATACACATAGGTTTTGGCGTACTGTCCCGGCCAGAAATCGGCCCAGCCGTCGGTGTAATGCCCATGGCTGTCAGACACACCGGTGACCCACCAGTGGCGACCTTCACTAAGCAGGCTATCCCAGACACCGCCTAAGCGTGCCGTCATTTGGTCGTAGCCCCCCATAGTCGGATAGTGCGGGTATTCGGCGCGAATAGCACTGGCATCGGTACTGCCATCCGGGTTTAATGTGGCAGCCTGATGGCCTTCAGCGCCGGTCATGCCAATTACCACATCCGGCGCAGTATCCTGCCAGTCGCGTAATTGTTGTGGGGTAATTTTATGATACTGACGAAAACCGGTAGCTAAACGCGAAGGGTGATTTGCCAGTAGCAAGGGTTTATCCGGTAGCGCATCCATGGCTTTAAGCGCCAACAGCATAAATGCATCTTCAGCCTTTTCCGGTCCCGGCGGTACGCCCTGACGGCCGTTATAACGGCTTTCTATCTGGTACAGCTGCTGCGCTTCGGTGGCACTGTACGGCATAATAAAACTGGCATGCCGGCCACCGGGACTGTCGCCCGGCACATCAAATTCCATGCCGTAAAATTGCAAAATATCCGGCAGCGCTTTACGCGATGCCAGCAGCTCCGGATACGCCTGCTCCAGCGCCAATTTGGCGCGGTTTGGTCCACCGTGGTCTGTTATTACCATCCAGCTCAAGCCATAGTGCGCCGCCATTTGGGCATTCAACGGGATAGAATATTTGGCATCTCCACCAATCACCGGCGCAGGGGGAAATACCGAAGTATCCCATTTTACACTGTAATGGCTGTGCAGATGGTGGTCTCCTGCCAACCAACGCTTAGCGTGATCCGGCGTTTTTGCCTGTGGCACCTGCTGACAAGACGCCAACGCCAATAGCAACAGGCAAAATAAACCGTTGTACTTATTAAAAAAACTATAACACTTCACTCAAACCGCCTTTCTGTTGATATTACCTGCTGCAAAAACAGCCCCGGCGCAACTGACCGGGGCTGTGCGCTTAGCACTGCGTAGCTTTAAAACTGAACTGTTTTAGAACTGCACTGTTACACCAGCCATATAAGTACGGCCACTGTAAGTGGTGTTGTACGCTCTGTTGCTGGAGTCGCTGTACAACTCATCACGCACGTTGGTCAGGTTTATTGCTTCAAGGTTGAGTTTTATGTTGTCAGTTAAGCGATAAAAGGCGGAGAAATCGACATTGGTCGTGGCATGGTAGCCACGCTCATCATCATCAATAGAGCCACTTTCTACCCCGGTGATATAATCACTGCGATAAGCCGCAGCAATACGGGCGCCCCATTGTTCAGTTTCGTAGTATACCGTCAGGTTGTAGCTTTGTTTTGACAGCCCCGGGAAAGCTTTGAACTGATCTTCTCCTGAATTCTCTACATTACGATACAACGTTTTGGCATCAGCCCAGGTGTAGTTTGCTATAACACCCAGGTTATTAAATGGCGCCGGCAAAAAGTCCAGATCTCGCTGCACGGCCAGTTCAAAACCTTTGATCGTTGAGGAATCTGAGTTTTGCGGTGAAGACACATTAAAAATATCGTCTACCGTTTTACCCACAGGCAACAACGCAGCCGGTAAGCCCAACTCGCTGTATACGATTTGCTGGGTTTCAGTAACGATAAAGTTGTCGATATCTTTATAAAATAACGCTACTGACGCCAGGCCAACATCTTCAAAGTACCACTCCAGTGCAGTATCAAAGTTGGTTGATTCAAAAGGCTGCAGGTTCGGGTTACCAACAGAAATCTGGCCGATATCATTTTCACCCAGCGAGGTCTGACTGACATTGGCTGAAAATGCCATGGCGCCCAGCGACGGCCGCGTCATATTTTTGCTGATACCAGTGCGCCAGATCACATCATCGATAAACTCATAGGCAATGTTCAGGCTGGGCAAATAATCTGAGTAATCGCGTACCAATTGTGTTGGCACACCTTTGGATAAACCTGCAGAGGTGATCTCGGTGTTAAAATAACGCACGCCTAAATTTAACCGAAGCGGTGCACCGGCCATATCGTACTCAGTGTCGTACACTACGTAGGCAGCGTTGGTTTCTTCGGTTAAATCATACGCCGAGCTCTCTACCGTGTACTCGTCAGTTAAAGCAAAATCCGTCAGGCCATAAAAAGCCTGCAACGCCGCCATATCACCCTGCAACCAGCTTCTGTCCGGGTGGCCACTAAACAGCTGTGCTTGCTCGGCTGTCAGTATTAACACACCCTGATTCTGGGGCGTGTCGGGGTTAGTCGGAAAGTTTTGCGCGACGCGTTCAAAACCGGTGTTGCTGAACTTCTTATAGTTGGCACCAAATTTCAAACTGGAACTGTCTGTCAGGTAGTAATCAAAATCCAGCCTGGCGTTATCAAAGTCGGAGTAGATAAAATTCGACTGAAAATACAGATCTTTCACTGTATAGCCTTCCACCGCGGTAACATCAAAATCCGGTGAATAGCTGTGGCCGTAAAACGCATCCTGAGTAAAGTCAGTAATAATATTGACCTTTTTCTTCGCTTCAATATTCAGCTTATTTACCCGTGGTTGCTCATAATCTGATGAGCTATGTCCGACCATAGCGCGCATTTTCAGCGCATCGCTCAGCGTCCAGTCGGCTGTCAGACTAATTTGGTTAAACACCGATTCGTTATAGTCCTGACGGTTTTCATTACGCCAGGTGGCATTTTTATAATCGGCATAAATCACTTCTTTATCGCCGTTATTTTCACGCCAAACCAATTCATTCACCACAGAGTTATCTTTTACCGCGTGATGGTGCTCAGACAGGGTGTTTTCCAGCTTGCCATGCATCAGGTCCAGCACCAGACTAAAATCCTGACTCGGTTTATATTGCAGCGCCGCAGTAACACCAAGCCGCTTTTGCTGATTTTCCCACATTGAATAGCGATGGCCGCGCGGGAACCATAATTCGCCGGAATCCAGCTCAGCCTGTAACTCTGTATTACTGGCATCGGCGGCCTTTTTGCCGCCTTCACGCCGCCAGCGGGTAGTGTTGGTGCCATATTCCATGGTTTCTCTGTCGCTGTAGGCAACCGATACCAGCGCACCAAAGTCAGACCAGGTGTTTGACAACAACGCCGCAATCCGCGGATCAGTGCTGTCGGTGTTACTGTTGGTACCCAGCTGGGCAGATACAGCAGCCTGAGCGCCGTCATAGTCAAACGGTTTGGCTGTACGTAAGTTTACGGTACCGGCAATACCGCCTTCTTCCTGATCGGCCGAGTAAGACTTTTTCACATCAATCTGGTTAAACAGCTCAGAGGCAAAAATATTAAAATCAAAAGCCCGGCTACGTGACACCCCGCCACGCGCATCCATCGGTGAAGACGATGTTCCCAGTGCTTCCATACCATTTACCTGCACCCGGGTAAAATCCGGGCCTAAGCCTCGCAAAGAAATCTGCCGGCCTTCGCCACCTTCACGGGTAATGGTTACGCCAGGCACGCGTTGCAGTGAGTCGGCCAGGTTTAAATCCGGAAAGTCGGCAATGTCTTCAGCCACTATCGAATCCTGCGCTATCATCGCTTCGCGTTTTAAGTCTTTTGCTTTGATAATGGCGCTGCGAAAGCCTTTTACTTCAATCACTTCCGTTTCTGTTGCTACTTCCGCCGGGGCAGATTGGGCCTGCAGGGGGGCGCTGCATAAAGCCGGAATTGCAGCCAGTACAGCCAACGCCAGATGGCTCTTGCAAAGATTCGTCTTCATAATGTGTCCGTTAATCCTGATTAGTTAAGCTAATTGGTGAAGTAAATCTGCCGGCGCAATTGCACAGCAGTCCCCCTAAAGAGCAACAACCCGTGATTTTCGGACAAAAGAAATTATTAAGATTTATTGACAGTACTGTGACAGCCAAGGCTTTTGGTTTTCATGACTAAATATGAAGTGTCTTATCAGAACTCCGCCGTAAAACCGAGGATGTAAGTGCGGCCGCTATAGGTGCTGTTATAGGCTCTGTCGCTGGAATCGCTGTACAACTCTTCACGCAGATTGGTCAGATTAAGCGCTTCGATATTGAGCTTTATATAGTCGTTTATCCGGTAAAACGCTGAGAAATCGATGTTAGTACTACCGTGATAACCGCGCTCGTCATCATCGATAGAGCCACTTTCTACCGCACTGATATAACGGCTACGATAAGCAGTGCTTAACCGTGCGCCCCAGCGTGGGGTGTCGTAGTAAAGTGCCAGGTTGTAGCTGTGTCTGGACAAGCCGGTAAAGGCTTTAACCTGGTTTTCACCCGAGTTTTGCACATTGTGATACAGCGTCTTACCCTCGGCCCAGGTGTAATTTGCGTTTATACCAAACTGATTAAACGGCACTGGCAGAAAATCCAGCTTACGCTGCAGCGCCAGCTCAATACCTTTAATTGATGAAGGACCGCCGTTTTGTGGCGAGGATAAATTAAACACATCATCCACCGTTTTGCCCTCTGGCAACAGCGCAGCAGGCAAACCCAGTTCACTAAACACCACTGGCCTGGTGGTTGTGGCAATAAAGTGGCTAATATCTTTATAAAACAACGCAGTAGAAAACACCCCTCCATCAGCAAAATACCATTCCAATGCGGTATCCAGATTGTTAGCTTTAAATGGCCTCAACTGTGGGTTACCGCTATTGATTTGGCCGATATCGGTTTCCCCAAGCGAGGTTTGGGTAACATTGGTAAACAGCGCTATATCACTGAGCGAAGGTCGGGTAATATTTTTGCTCATACCTAAACGCCACAGCACATCATCGGCAATGTCGTAAGATAAACCCAGCGCGGGCAGGTAGCCGTCGTAACGGCGATTTCCCCCCCCAGCCAGGATACCGGCTCCGCTCTGTGACGGCGCAGTACTGCTAAGGCCGGTATTAAAATAACGCAAACCAAGACTGGCACGCAGTGGTGCACCGGCTAACGTTAGTTTTTGCTCATACTGCAGATAACCGGCTTGTGTCTGCTCTGTCAATCGGTATGCCGAACTGGCAATAGTATCGGCATCAGTTAACGTAAAACCGGTCAGGCCATAAAATGCTTGCAACGCAGCAATATCGCCCTGCAACCAACTTTGGTCGGGGTGGCCGCTATACAGCTGAACCTGTTCCGCGTTCAGGCTTACCACGCCCTGGTTTAGTGGCGTAGTACTATCATGAGGAAAACCGCTGGCCTCTTGCTGATAGCCAGAGTTACTAAACGTTTTAGCATGTAAACCAAAGCTGAGACTGCTGCTGTCGCTAAGCTGCCAGGTGGCATCCAGCCTGGCGTTGTTAAAGTCGGAATAGGCAAAATTAGACTGAAAAAACAGATCCCTTACGGTATAACCAGGTAAGGCCGTTACATCAAAATTGCTGGAATAACTCTGGCCGTAAAAGGCATCCTGAGTGAAGTCGGTCACAATATCGGCTTGTTGCTTTGCCTCAATATTCAATTTGCTCAGCAGTGGCTGGAGGTAGTCGGATGAACTATGGCCCAACATAGCGTGCAGCTGCAAATAGTCGCTAACTGTCCAATCTGCACTGAGGCTGATTTGATTAAATAATGATTCGTTATAGTCCTGGCGGTTTTCATTGCGCCAGCTGGCATTTTTATAGCTGGCATAAAGCACTTCTTTATCGCCATTGCTGTCACGCCAAATCAGCTCCTGCACCAGATTATTATCTTTTACTGCATGATGATGTTCAGACAGCTGATTTTGCAGCTTGCCGTGCATCAGTTCCAACACCATATTTAACGTAGGCTCTGGCTGGTATTGCAAGGCTGCGGATACACCTAAGCGCTTTTGCTGATTTTCCCAAACCGACAAGCGCTGGCCACGTGGAAACCATAACTCGCCCGAATCGAGCAGGCTTTGCAAATGGCTATTGGCAGGGTCAGCAGCCTGTTTAGCGCTTTCTCGCCGCCAGCGTGTGGTGTTACTGCCATATTCGTTAGTGCCGCGGCGACTGTAGGTAAACGAAATCAAAGCACCAAGTTCAGACCAACGCTTTGACAACA
Organism: Rheinheimera aquimaris; assembly: GCF_020531985.1. Taxonomy (GTDB): domain Bacteria; phylum Pseudomonadota; class Gammaproteobacteria; order Enterobacterales; family Alteromonadaceae; genus Alishewanella; species Alishewanella aquimaris. The sequence continues at coordinate 180,957 of NZ_JAJAVQ010000005.1, forward strand.
GTGCGGAAAAGCGTGGATCGGCGCTGTTAAAATGGCGGTTAGCGTTACTATTGCCGCTAAGCTCGGCAGAAATACTGGCTTTGTCGGTTAGATAATCAAAGGGCTTGGCGGTACGTAAATTTACTGTGCCGGCTATGCCACCCTCTTCCTGTTCGGCAGAGTAAGACTTTTTTACATCAATCTGGTTAAAAAGCTCAGCAGCAAAAATGTTGAAATCAAAAGCACGACTGCGCGATAACGCGCCGCGTGCATCCATCGGTGATGATGTGGTACCGAGCGTTTCCATACCGTTTATCTGTACCCGGGTAAAATCGGCAGCTAACCCCCGCAGCGAGATCTGCCGCCCTTCGCCCCACTCGCGGGTAATACTGATACCGGGCACCCGTGATATCGCATTGGCGACATTCAGCGCCGGAAAGTCGGTAATATCTTCTGCCACCAACGAATCTTGCGCAATCAGCGCCTGCCGCTTCAATGCGGTAGCGCCTGGCAACTGCGCAGTGGCGCTGCTATGCCGGTACAGGCCGCCATTTGCCCGTACTGCTATAACCTCCATTGCTGGCGCACTGGCCAAAGACGGCGCTACCGGTGTTGCGGCTGCCGTTACAGACTGCTCAACTACCGGCTTAGCTTTAATTAGCCAGCCTGAGACGCGGGGTATAGCTTCTAACGGCTGCTCTGCCAGTAGTTTTTGTAGCACTTCATCGGCGGTAAAATCACCCACCACCGCGGGGACATTGAGCCCCTGCAGATTTGCCGGGGCAAACAGTAAGGGTTTATTTACCTGACGGGCGAATTGCAATAAAGCCCCTGCTAACGGCTGTGCGGGTAGCTCATATCTCTGACGTTCAGCCGGGTGATGCTGCGCGGACCATAGCGCTGGGCTAAACAACAGTAACAGCACAAAATAAAACAGCGGCTGCACCGGCAGAACCCAGGCCATAATATTACTGTGACGAGGGTGATATCCGGCTTAGCCGGATACCGGTACTGTGTTGCTGCAACGTCAGGCCATAGGCCTCAGTGAGTGCCTGCAACGTCTGATCCGTATTAGCCAGCTCAAAACGGCCAGCTACTCTTAAATCTGCGACTTCTGCACTGGCGCTCAATGGCACCGGTGCAGAGCGGTTTAACCGGTGCAATAAATAGGCTAAGGACTCATTTTCAATTTCAATCCAGCCCGACCGCCAGTCAACCAATTGCTGCAAATCGACTTTCTCTACCGCTGACATTTTATGTTGCCTGATGCGCACACGCTCTCCGGCTTTAAGCAGCTGCCGCGGACTGGTTGCCGTTGCCTGCACCTGCACCGCTCCCTCGTACACAGTGACATCAATGTTGTCCGGGTCCCGGTCGATGTTGAACTCCGTCCCCACGGCAACTACAGTCGCCTGATCAAGACGCACTTCAAATGGCCTGTTTTTATCTTTAGCTACGGCAAAGTAGGCTGCGCCCACCCCCTGCACAACCTGACGTTTATCGTCGGTAAAAAACACCGTTAGCTGACTGGCCGCTGCCATATCAACGACTGAGCCGTCACCCAGCGTCTGATGCATAGTACTGGACCGTGCTGTTTTTAGCTCGTAGGGGGCTTCGGTACCTAAGAAACTGCTTTGTCCCAGATATAACATCACTCCCAGCGCAGCAGTGCATGCAAGGACAGTTAATGACCTGACAGGGCCGGCGAAACACCAGCGCGATAGCGAAAGCTGCCAGCGCTTTAACAGATGCGGCTTGTATGCGGTTAACGCTTTCGCCAGTTCAGGACTTTGCCAGGTTTGTACCATCGACAACAATATTGCCTGATGTCTTGGGTCTGCATCCAGCCAATGGCTGAACCGCCTTTTACTCAGGCTGTCCAACTCACCGGCAGCGAGCTTTTCCAGCCAGGCCGCTGCCTGTAAATACAAATCCTGTTCTGTTTGTTCTGCTGTATTCAATATACTGTTTTCACTCAACCGGTTTTATTACAGCAGCGCGGATGTCATACAACGCGCTGCTGGTCAATTTGACGTTGAATATCAGCCAGAGCACGGCTGACATGTTTAGACACCGCTTCTTCACTGATCTGCAGTAAAGTAGCAATATGGCTGCGGCTTTTGCCTTCTACTCGGTACAACACAAACACCTGGCGCCGCAACGCAGGCATAGCCGCCAGCGTCTGCCCGAACAGCTCAACAGTTTGCTGCATACTGGCCATCTCTTCCGGGTTGGCACTCTGACAGACAAGCTCATCTGGTTGTTCAGCGGGATGATTTCTTATTCGCATAAGTAAATGCCTGGCGACAGTAAAAGCATAGGCCAGTGGGTTAAGGATCGGCTTTTGCCTGGTTTGCTCCAGCACCCGGGTCACCGCTTCCTGGAAAATATCCGCAGCATCGGCACTATTGGCGTTTTTCTGCAGATAACGTAACAGTGGCTCCGTATTTTCTAAGACGGTTGCCTGTGGTACCGGCTTCTCACGTATTGACATGCCAACTCAGTGCTTATGCTCGTAACAGAAGCATAAGGCATTGATATGACAGTTAGTTGACAAAGCAAGCTGCGTAAGCTGGCAAGCTGCTGGCTTATCAGCAACGTAGTTCGTTACAACTCAGGTTGGTCACTGTTATCTGCCGTGTCAGAATTTGAAGGCGCGACAGCCACACACTGCCAACCCCAGCCACGTTGTTTTTCGGCAAACTCTGCGGCTTTTTGTTCGCAATAGCCCGCTTCGCTGCTGGCGCGCCACAGTACACTGCTCTGGCCATCTTTACCGTAATGCACTTCACACGGCAGTTCTGTGCCCTCGGGGTACACCACTTCAATAACCCGCACCGCATCACCCAGCTGACAGTGGGTGGCCTGATTTTCTGCTGCTGCCAACATAAATGGCATTAAGGCTGTCAGTAGTATTAGACGCATAATGTTCTCCGGTTTAAAATTGAAACCGCCAAAGTATAGCAAACACCCTGCATTAATATTCAGATACGGCCATACTAGCCATATGCTGCACTGCAGCTGCCTTTTACCTGTTTTGGGATCTCAGATGAAGCTACTCGCCTTGCTGTTATTGCTGCTGTTTAGCAGCCAGTTATTTGCCAGCCTGCCAAAGGTCAAAAGCGGCCGTATTGAACGTCTGCAAGGCTTCAGTTCGGTGTTTATTCCGCCGCGTAATATCGATATCTGGTTACCCGACGGCTACAGTGCAGCACAGCGTTATGCAGTTGTGTATATGCATGACGGTCAGATGCTGTTTGATGGCAACAGCAGCTGGAACCAGCAGGAATGGCAGGTGGATGAAGTAGCCTCAGCGCTTATGGCAGAAGGTAAAACCCGGCCCTTCATCGTCGTGGGTATTTTTAATGCCGGCGCCCACCGCCATAGTGAGTATTTCCCGCAAAAACCGTTTCAGAGTTTATCGGCACAGCAGCAACAGGCGCTGTATCAGTTAACACAGGGCGAGCAGCAACCGCTGTTTACTGATGCTGTGTACTCCGATAACTACCTGAAATTTCTGGTGCAAGAGCTAAAGCCATACATCGACAGTCATTTTAATGTGTTGTCTGATGCGGCCAATACCTTCGTTATGGGGTCGAGTATGGGCGGCCTGATATCGATGTACGCCATCAGTGAATACCCCGGCGTTTTTGGCGGCGCGGCCTGTTTATCAACCCACTGGCCCGGCGTATTCCAGAACGATAATAACCCGGTGCCAGCCGCATTCTTTGCTTACATGCGCCAGGCGCTGCCAGTCGCAGGCAAGCATAAACTGTATTTTGATTTTGGCACCGCTACGCTGGACGCCTGGTACCCGCCACTGCAGGCGCAGGCGGATGCCATTATTGAAAGTAAGGGTTACACCGCAGCAGACTGGCAAACACTGCGCTTTGACGGCGCAGAGCATAGCGAACACGCCTGGGCAGAGCGTTTGCATCTGCCGCTGACGTTTTTACTCGGCACTACAACCACAGAGCGCAGCAACTAAATGCATCCGGCAACTTAGCCCCGACTGCAAAATACTAGGTGCCCAGCGGGTTTAACAGCTTACCGCTACTGACATCAAGCAGCTGACCATTTAGCAGCGCACGCTGCACACCCTGTTCGTTGCGCAGTAAAAAGGTTGCCAGCCGGTAACGCTGCGGCGTTTTTCCTGTTAGCCCTTTCGGGTTTATCACCACCGGCAGGCCGCTGTTATTGGTCAGCAAAGCCGCATCGCCACTGAAATGGCTGTAGCCGTCACGCAGTAACGTCAGATAAGCAGCTTTATCCAGAGTCAGTGCTTTGGTCAGGCGGTACGCCTTCGGCGCCTGATAACTCAAACCGGCAACATCCAGCTGATGATAAGCGCCGTAAATAGATAAATCGCCGATATCGCGGATGCGGGCGATTTTGTCTGCTTCAAGGTCTAAATCCAGCGCCAGGTCCACTTTGGCGTTGTGGCCGTTAACATTGATGTTCAGATGGCTTAGCAGCACGTCTTTAATGCCGCCATCGCGGTTAAACGGAATGGCCTGATAAGCACTCAGCGACTGCTGCTGATAAGCGCCACTGCCGATACTTTCAATACTCATCACCAGCAACTGGGTATTCAACCGCCGTGCGACCTGACGGTTGTCATCCTTCGGGTGGCCGCCGGATTCAATCAGCACGGTACTGATGCCCATACCGGCAAAAGTGTCACCAAAAGAGCGCCACGAAAAAGTATCATCGTACTTACCCAAATAACCTGGCAGCTGCTCCGCCATCAGGTCGGCCATATCGCCAATCAGCTGCATGGCTTTTTTGCGCGCGGCGTCGATGTCTTTAGCGTCATTAAACGCCGGTGCTAACAACGAAATCGTGGTTTGTTTATTGCTGTCGCCGGCGGCATAAAACCGGTTCTGGTCGTGCAGGTTTAAACCAAAGTCCGGTTTAAAGTCTTTCGCCGCCTGCATCAACAAGCGACCTTCCGGGCTTTGCAGCGCTTTGGCATCGCGGTTGATATCAATACCCATGCTGTTAAAGCGGGTGTTCGCTGCTGCCCCATCCGGGTTTACCATAGGAATAAGCCGCAGTGTTACTTTATTTAGCCAGTTATCGCGCCACGGTTGTTGCTGATCAGCACTGATAAAGTTTAGTAAGTCCATCAAAGCGGCTGTCGCTGTGGCTTCATCGCCATGCATTTGCGACCACGCCAGCACTTTTACCGGGCCGGTGCCGATATCAATCTGCCAGATCGGTGTGCCCAGTGCCGACTGCCCGAGCTGCTTAAAGCGGAATAGCGGGTTATGCTGATGCAATTGCAGCAGCGGCGCTATGTCGCTATGGGTGAGTTGCGGTTTATCCAACCCCGTTTGTTTTATCTGTTGATAATAGTCTGCCGACAAACTGCCTGCTGTCATTGCCTGTACCGCCGTGGTTAAACTGAATAATCCGGCCAGAAGCCATCGTAACGCATGCTGCATAATGCCCCCCTGCTTAACTGCTTTAGCCTGGTAGCATCGCGCAATTCTGTTAACAATTGCAAGTAACGCGACTGTCAGCAAACTGCTGCACAGCGCCATCTATCGCAATCGGCTGCAATGCCCGCTTCATCGCAAAAGCCTGCGCAGTGCTTGCGACAGTAAAGCACAACCGGTATAAATTATTCAGCATTTACGCGAAACAGAATAATAATAGCAGGAGGCCATTTTGGCTGATTGGTTAACCCTCATTCCGGCGCTGGTCGCCATTGTTGTAGTATTGTGGCGCAAAGAAGTGATCCTGGCGTTGCTGTTGTCGTTGTGCAGCGCCGAACTGCTGATTTTTTTGCAGGCCGGCCAGGGCGCCGGGGCTGGCTTGCTGCTGGACGGCGGTATTCAAACGCTGGAACGTATTGTTGCGGTAACCAAAGATGGCGACAATGCCCGCATTCTGATGTTCTCGTTACTGGTAGGCGGCTTGCTGGCCTATATGCGCGACTCGGGTGGTGTATCGGCTACGGTGAAATTGCTGGTCGATAAAGGCATTGCCAAATCAGGCCGTCAGGCTGGTTTACTGACGTTTTTTATCAGCTCTGTAACCTTTATCGAGTCTAACCTCAGTTCGCTGACAGCCGGTATCAGCTCACGGGGTTTATTCGACAAGTTCAAAATGAGCCGGGCACGGCTGGCATATATTATCGACAGCACCAGCGCCCCTATCTGCATCATTATTCTGCTAAACGGCTGGGGCGCCTATATTCTCGGCCTGCTCAGCACTTATTCCCTTGGGGAAAGCCCGGTATCAGTACTGATCGGCACTATTCCGCTTAACTTTTATGCGTTGTTTACCCTAACCGTGGTGCTGTACACCATTATCAGCGGCAAAGTATATGGCCCGATGCGCAAAGCCGAGCAAGAGTTACACACACTGGCGGCGCACACGGAAATAGACGTACCGCCGAGTAAAGCCAGCTTTATGCTGGTGCCGCTGTTTACCTTAGTGGCATCCATGATCGGCTTTATGCTGATGACCGGCAATGGCCGACTGGTGGGTGGCTCGGGTTCACAATCAGTGCTCTATGCCACGACGCTGGCCTGTTTAGTCGCCTACTCTATGATGTTGTTCAGTAAGCGCTTTAAGCATCAGCAGCTGGTTGATATTGGCTTTAAAGGCATGAGCGAATTACTGCCGCTGGTCACCATAGTACTGTTATCACTGGCGCTCGGCAGCAGCCTTAAACTGCTGGGCACCGGTACTTTTATTGCGTCCATCGTTAACGACAGCTTGCCGCTGGTACTGATACCGGCGCTGTTGTTTTTAGCCGGTGCATTGATCTCGTTTACCACCGGTACCAGTTGGGGCACTTTTGCCATACTGATCCCGATTGGTATGCCTATGGTCGAACTGCTGGGACTGCCGCCGTCACTGGTGCTGGCAGCCATTTTAAGTGGCGGTGTGTTTGGCGATCACTGCTCGCCGATTTCCGACAGTACCGCGGTCAGCTCAGTTGCATCCGGCTGTGATTTACTCGAACACGTAAAAACCCAGCTACCTTATGCATTATTTTGTGGTGTACTGGCATTGCTGGCCTTTTTAACTGCCGGGGTATTAATGATATGAAAAGCCTGATACTAAGCAGCATGTTGCTGGCAGCATCAGTGGCGGCAACTGAACCACCGGTACCGGACGATTTTACCGATATCAGCACATTAAGCGCCGATATTCAGGTGCATATGGCGTATCTGGGTACTAATAACTTTGTTGGCAGCCGTGTTGATGGCTATCAGGCCAATAAATGCTTCCTGCAGCGTGATGCTGCCCAAGCACTGGTCAAAGTGCAGCAGGCTGCGGCGGCGCAGGGGCTTACGCTTTGGGTGTATGACTGCTACCGGCCACAGCGGGCGGTAAACCATTTTATGCGCTGGGCCAGCGATTTAAGCGATACCAGCACCAAAGCGCAGTACTACCCCAATCTGCCTAAAGACAAGCTGGTCGGCGAGTATATCGCGGAAAAATCCGGCCACAGCCGTGGCAGCACGGTGGATTTAACACTGGCACAAAAAGACGCGGCCGGTAACTGGCAGCCACTGGATATGGGCTCAAAGTTTGATATGTTTGACCCGGTATCCAATGTTGGCGCCGAGGGTATTACCAAGCAACAGCAGGCAAACCGGCAACGGCTGGAAAGCCTGATGCTGGGCGCTGGCTTTAAGGTATACAACATGGAATGGTGGCACTTTACCCATCAGCCACCGGCCTACACCGACCGCTACTTTGACTTTATTGTAAAGTAGCCAGCTACAGCGCCGCACGCTGGCGCTGAAACATCTGCATCGCCAGTTCATCCTGCTGCTTTTGTTCACGCCGCTGCAGCTGTATCAGCTGCTGTTGCTGGCGGTTATCCAGAATTTGCTGTAGCGCCAGATTATAGGCGGCCTGTTTGCTGCAGGCTTGCTGCTGGCGGCTGGCCTCCTGCTCGGCCTGGGCACTGCGTTGCTGTTGCTGCTGCGCCATATCCTGCAAAATATGTTTTAAACCAGACAGGTTTTGTAAGCTCAGGCTGCAGCGCATCTGCTGATTACTTTCCATCGCATCGATATGCTGTGCCAGTAACTGCGCACGCTGCTGTTCAAAATCTGCCTTCTGCTGCAGCTGGCCGTGGCGGCTGCGCATAATGTCGAAGTTATCCTGTTGCGTCTGCAAATATTTTTTCAGCATGCTACACCGCCAGCTTCGTCAGTTGTTGTTCAGTCTCGGCAAAATCGACCTGCTCGTTCAGGCCCTGACACAAAAATGCTTCTATTTTCGGGTAGATTGCCACAGCATTATCCAGCTCAGTGTCTTTACCCGGCTGATAAGCGCCCAGCGGGATCAGCTCCTGTATTTGCTGATAGCGGCTGTACAGCCGTTTTAAGCTGTAACAACTTTTCAGCTGGGTCGCTGACACGATATTCGGCATAACGCGGCTTATCGACGCACCGATATCAATGGCCGGATAATGACCGCGCTCTGCCAGTTGCCGGCTTAATACAATATGGCCATCCAGAATGGCGCGGGCGGCATCGGCTATCGGGTCCTGCTGATCATCACCTTCTGCCAGCACGGTATAAATGGCGGTCATACTACCACTGCTGTCACTGCTGTTACCGGCGCGCTCTACCAGTTGCGTCAGCTTACTGAATACCGAAGGCGGGTAACCGCGCGTGGCCGGTGGCTCGCCTACCGATAAGGCTATTTCGCGCTGCGCCTGGGCATAACGGGTAAGAGAGTCAACCAGCAGCAATACGTGCAGGCCCTGATCGCGGAACCAGGCCGCCAGCCGGTGCGCCAGCTCTGCGGTACGCATCCGTAGCAGTGGCGACTGATCGGCCGGTGCCGCTACTACTATGGCTTTTTTCATGCCATCCGGCCCCAGGCTATGCTCGATAAAATCTTTTACTTCCCAGCCACGCTCGCCCACCAGGCCTACGATCACCACATCAGCACTGGTAAAACGGGTCATCATGCCAAGCAGTTTACTTTTACCGACGCCGGAGCCGGCAAACAGGCCCAGACGCTGGCCCTGTCCCACAGTAAACAGCCCGTTGATCGCTTTAATGCCCACATCCAAAGGCGTAGTGACACCTTTTTTCTGCATCGGGTTAACGGCCATATTCTGGCTGCTGATTTGCTCACCGCGTTGCAGCGGCGGGCCATCATCAAGCGGTTGCAATAAGCCGTCTACCACGCGGCCAAGCAGGGCATGGCTAACCGTTAGCGCCTGTTTGGCCTGTGGCCGCACCCGGGCACCGGTGCTCAGTTCGCTGGCATCGGTCAGCGGCATCAAAAATGCCTGCTCACGGTCAAAGCCGACTACTTCGGCTTCTATCCAGTGTCCGGCTTGCCCCTCTACCTGATAACGCTGCCCCAGTGTGTACTGGCCGCCCGCTACCGTCAGTAGCATACCGTTTACCCGCACCAGGGTGCCGAAGCTCTGATATAAAGGCCCGGCCTGTAGCTCGTTGGTGGCCTGCTGTAGCCGGTTAAGTAGCGTCATTATGGCTGCCCAGTAGCTGTTGCTGCACCTGCGGCAGCAGGTTTTGCAGACGCTGGCGAAAATCAGCCAGATGCAACTGCGTCGCGCCAACAAACACCGCGCTGCCTGCGGCCAGCTTAGCGTCTGCCTGCAGTGTCACAGTACCCAGTGCGGTTTGCTGCAGCTGCTGCCACCAGACCAGATCCTGCGGCGACAGCCGTATCGCACTAATGTGCTCATTGACCTGCAATACCGGCAACAGCGTGTTTATCGCCTGCTGCAAATGCGCCGGCTGTAAGCTCAACTCGGCCTCCAGCGTCAGTTCGCTTAGTTTACTGACCAGTTCAAACACCGCCTGTGCCAGTTGTTGCTCCTGCTGCTGGTGATGTTGTTGCAACTGCTGTTCAAGCTGTTGTAATTGCTGCGCAAACTGCTGGCGCAGCTCCATCACAGCGTTTTGCAGCTGGTTGTCAGCCTCGGCACGGGCAGCCTGCTCGGCTTGCTGCTTAAGCTGCCGCTCTGCGTCTTCAGCGCCCAGCCGTTTACCTTCTGTCAGGCCGCGTTCAAACGCCTGCTGTAACTGCAGTTCGATAGCGGGCGACGATACATCGCGCTGCACGCCGGGAAAGCGATACAGATCGGCCATAACTTACCCCAGTGTCGCTTCTTCGTATAAGCGGTAATCGACTTCGTTTTTCGCCATCATCTGGCGGATCATCCGCATAATTTCGGCCCGCGCCGCTTCTACCTTACTAACCGCCTGTGCTTTGGTGTTTTCAATTTGCTGACGGTACACCTGCGCCAGCCGCTTGGGCAGTGCCGACATAATGCTGTCCAGCATGGCCGGTTCGCAGCCTTTTAATGCGACGACCCACAGCTCGTCCGGAATTTCGTTCAGCAAGTAAGCCAGGACATCTTCGCTTTGCCGGGCCAGTGAGGCGAAATCATACATTTTGTCCTGCACGGCTTCTGCGGTTTGGGCATTGTGCTGTTTCAGCAGTTCCATTACCTCGGCCTTATTACCGTTGTAACGGTTCATGATTTCGGCCACTTTCTCCACGCCGTTTACCCGCGCGCCGACCTGTTCGCCGACAAACTCGATACAGGCTTCCAGCGTATGGCGTAAATCATCCATCACATGTTCGCTGACTTCGCGCAGGCTGGCAATGCGAAACAGAATATCGTCGTGCTTTTGTTTCGGGAACAAGGCAATAACCGCCGATGCCTGCTCCGGCGGTAAAAACGCCAGCATCAGCGCCTGCATTTGCATATGCTCCTGTTCTAAAAAGCGGGCCAGCAACTCTGCGGGCACCCACTCCAGCCGGCGCAAGTCATCTGCCAGTGCGCCGCCGTAGATATCGTCCAGCATGCCACGCGCCAGTTTGCGGCCGACCGCTTTATCCAGCGCCCGCTCCAGATATAAGCGAGAGGCACCGCTAACGCCGCTCTCATTACGGTAGCAGTCGAAAAAATCAGTCAGGATCAGCGCAACATCATCCTGCGTAACGTTGGTAATTTTTGCCATCCGCTCGGACAAAGCTTTCACTTCATGCCGGCTCAGTTTTTTGATGATGCCGGCCGCATTTTCTTCCCCCATGCTCAGCAATAAAATGGCTGCCCGATCTAAATCGGTAATAGTGCGGCTATGTTCAGGCTTTAGTTGATTCAATGCTGACTCCTCGCTCTACCCAATATTTAATCACCGCGGTTACCCGGTCAGACTCTTTGCTGGCCAGGAGTTGCATATGTGAAATCTGCTCAGCAAACTCTGACCCGACCTGCGGCAGGTTAATCGCGTTAAAGCCTGGTTGCGGCATGTCGTCGGCCGCAGCCGCCGCCTCTTCCACTGTTCTGGCATCAGCCTTGGCACTGAGTAAAGAAGGGCTGTCATCCGCACTGCCGGTAAAGGCATTGCCGGTGTCAGGTTCACGCTGCTTTTTACCGCTAATCAGGTGATTAACCAGCGGCCGCACACCAAATAAAATCAGCGCCAGCGCAATTAAGCTGCCAAACACATAACGGGCATATTCTTTTACTTCCGGCAGTTGCCACCACGGCAAGCCACTTTGTACGCCCGCCCTTTCTGCCGGGGCAACAAAACCAAAGCTGGTGATATTAAACTGGTCACCACGCTCGGCCTGAAAACCGGTAGCGGTTTTGACCATTTCACCCAGCTGTTGCAACTGTGCCTGGCTCCAGCCGGTATCGCCCGCTGCTGCCTCGTTCACCAACACCGATACGCTCATCGACTTTAACCGGCCAACTTCAAATTTGGTGTGTGTCACGGCGCGGCCATTATCAAACTGACGGCTGCTTTCATTGCGCTCGGACGTACGCTGGTTGTCATCCGCCCCTTGTTGATCTGCCGGTAATGGTGGCTGGTTAGCCAGCGAGCCCGGGATGCCCATCGCCAGCTGGTCCTGCATAGTGTCTGTTTTGACGGATTCAGAACGTACTACCGAAGCCGGATCTATCGCTTCACGGGTTTCTTCTACCACACTGAAGTCAACATCAGATGACACCTGAATCCGGTAGTTACCTTCGCCAAGAATTGGCAGCAGCATAATGGCGGCACGCTGCTCAATGTTGCGCTCAAGCTTTTGAATAAAGGCGAGTTTCTTATCTGTTTCTTTGCCGATTGGCGCTTCATCGTACAAATCGCCGGTCAGCAGCTTACCGCTTTGGTCGACCACTGATACTTTACGCGGGTCCAGCCCCGGTACACTGCCGGCAATAAGGCTGACAATGGCTTCAACCTGGGTGGCTTTAAGCTCATAACCCGGGGTCAGATCAACCATCACCGACGCTGCTGATTTCTCTTCCTGCCGGCCAATAAATACGCTGCGCTTTGGCACGGCCAGATGCACACGGCTGTTACGCACACCGTCCATGGTAATAATGGTGCGGGCCAGTTCCCCTTCCAATGCATGCTGATACTGCATCGACTCCATAAACTGGCTGGTACCCATGGTTACCTTGTCACCTATTGTCGACAAGCCTTCCGGCATTGCTGCCTTTATACCACGGGCCGCTAAGGTAATACGGGCGTCGGCCAGACGGTCTTGCGGTACCATGATATTGCCGGTGTCGGTATCGATACGGAACGCGACCTGCTCTTTATCAAGGATCTCCAGAATACCGGCTTTATCATAGTGTTCCTGGTTACCATACAGCGGCACATAGTTTTTCGCCGAGGTCCATAAAATCAGCACTATGGTTGCTGCCACCAGTGTTGCCAACAAGGCAATAGACGCCATACTGCGATCACCGCCGGGCAACCAGCTGAACCGGCTGGACAGATTAATCACTTTCTCGCGAAAGTTACCTTCAATCGCTGCCGCAGGCATTTTCTTTACCACTTCGCCTTTCATTGCCTTGTCCTTACAGTGACATCCGCATTACATCGTCAATACCGCTCATTACCTTGTTACGCACCTGCAGCAGCATCGAAAAACTCAAACCCGCTTTCTGGCTGGCCACCATGGCGCCAATCACATCGTCACTGCGGCCGGTATCAACTGCCGTCATCATGTCCGCGGCAATGTTCTGCTGCTGGTTGATGTTGCGGATCACGGCAGAAAAGTCTTCGCTGATACCGACACTATTGCTGGCGGGCGCGATGCGCTCACTGCTGGCAGTTTGTTGTAGCCTGGTCATCATTTCCAGCATCTGGCTCTGGCTGTCTATTGGTGAAATCATCATAAAATCCTTAAGAAGCTAATGCGTCAATGTCGACACCATGCTCACGCATGGCCGCCAGTTTGTAACGTAGTGCACGGGTACTGACACCCAGAGCTTCTGCAGTACGGGTGCGGTGGCCGTTAAATTTCTGCAGCAAATCCAGAATGTAATCAAATTCAGCATTCTGTTTGCTTTGCTTGAGCAGGCTGGCACAAATGGCCGCTGCCTGCGGATGACAACGGGGTAAATTCAGATCCGCCACCTGCAGCTCGATACCCCGGGCCATCACCAGCGCCCGCTGCATCACGTTTTCCAGCTCGCGCACATTGCCTGGCCAGTTGTACTGCAGCATTACGTCGGCAGCGTCCCGGCTTAAGCGGTACTTACCGTTGCCGTATTTGGTAATAAAGAATTCTGCCAGTGGCAAAATATCATCCCGTCTCTCGCGCAGCGCCGGCCAGCTCAGTGGTAACACGTCCAGGCGGTAAAATAAATCCTCGCGGAACAAGCCTTGCTCGACCTGACTGCGCAGGTTCTTATTGCTGGCGGCAATGACACGGATATCCAGCTTAATGCGGCTATTGCTGCCCAGACGCTCTACCTCACGCTCCTGCAACACACGCAGCAACTTCGCTTGCAAGGGCAGCGGTAACTCAGAAATCTCATCCAGTAAGATGCTGCCGCCATTGGCGGCTTCGAATTTACCGATTTGCTGATTCACTGCGCCGGTAAAGGCGCCTTTGTTGTGACCAAACAGCATCGCCTCCAGCATATGCTCGGGAATAGCGGCGCAATTTACCGCTACGAAAGGCTGGTCAGCACGGTCTGATGCCTGATGAATAAAACGCGCCAGCCGCTCTTTACCGGTACCTGATTCACCCAGGATCAGCACGCTGGCTTCAGTTTGCGCAGCGCGGTTGGCCAATTGCAAAATCTGCCGGCTGGCGTGTGACACCGCCACCAGATCTTTTAACCCCGCGCTCATGGCGGTAGCGTTACGTACTGAGGTTTTTACCTGAGAGGCGAAAAAAGGTTTAAGTAAATAATCAATTGCGCCGCTTTGTAAGGTTTCAGAGGCCAGCGCACTTTGGTTTGAATCAACCATGCTGATAATCTGTGCAGCCGGCAGCTTACGGTGTACCAGAGCGACCAGGTCTGGTAACGCCATTTGCACCATGGCACTGTCAATAAAGACCAGTGCTGGCTTGTAATCCTGACACAGGCTGACAACCTGCGTCACATCAGCAGCATGCAGCAACTGGTATCCTTCAGCGCAGATGCACTGATGCACCTCATTACAGGGTGCTTGCTGCTCTATCCATAACACATAAGGTGATTTCATCGGGCGTCAGATCCTGCTCAGGAAGTGGTTCGGATTAACCGGATAGACACCCGGCGGTTAGATTGTTCAGCTTTGCCCTGCGCCGGTAACAGCGGATAGCGGTTACCGTGGGCTCTGATTTCCAGCATGCTGGCTTTTACCCCCAGCTCTATCAGCCTGGATGCCACCTCATCGGCGCGCTCCTGCGACAACACACGGTTTGCTAAAGGTGTTCCCACGTCATCGGTATGGCCGTCGATCAGGATTTTTTTGATGCTGTTATCCAGCTGCAGATAGCGCGCCAGCTTCTGTAAGCCGGGTAATTGCTGGCGGTCAACCTGACGTTTACCGGAGGCAAAATAGATTTCGGTGTCGCGGGCCTGCTGCCAGGACAGTGGTGACATTTGCGCAACGCAGCCCTGAAATTTGTCTACAGCATCGGCGGCGCGCACACTGGTCAGCACTAACTGCTGCTGCGCATCACCCAAATCAAACTGTAACCAGGCGCCTTGCTGCAGCTGATGCAACAACGGTAAAGCCGCTTGCAGAAAACTGACTTCACTGTCCTGATATAACTCGGCAACGTACTGCTGTGCCGCTACAGGTTGTGAGCTTTGCCAGTCGGCCGGACGGGCCATTACGCTGACCTGCTGCAATGCTGAATGAGGCTGTGCCAGCGCCAGGTTAAGCCGCAGCGGCTGACCAGGCTCCAACGCGAAACTAACCTGCCCCAAACCTCTGACCTGCTGCTGTAACTGGCAATAAAAAGGATCGCTGTTAAGCTGCCATTTGGCCTGCTCTGCCGGTTGCGTCAGCAGTGCTGCCGTCACCAGTGCCCCTGGCAGGCTGGCGCTTAACCACAAACTGAAAGACAATACAGACACCCTATACACCTTTTATTTTGTCATTACCCTCACGCCGGGCAAACAGCCTGGCGCAGCAAAATAAAAAGCAAACGGCATAGAACAGCACAGGACACTGACGGTTTAGCCATAGTGAAACGGCTAACGCCAGTGAATGGCGCTAAGCTAATGCGACCCCGCTGTCGTAGCGTTTTTACACGCCGTAGACCGGAAGCTTTGCGTCCTGCCCTTTCGGTGCAGTTTGCCTTTTAATTGTCTTAACAAGCTCACAAATCCGACCAGATTTATGAACTGAAACTGAATAACGCAAACGATATCGAAATTACGGTAGCTTAGCAAGAGTATTTTTTAACAATATCTAATATGATGTTTAAGATCATACATTTGCACCTGCATATTTTTTCGCCAGCCGCTAACATAATTCCAACACTGCTCTGACCTGCTGCGTTTATAAACTGACTAAACAGTAAGAAAAACTGCAAAACTATCTAAACGGACACAGCAAGCCAGCTTGCATTATCTGTGCATATTATGGCGCTATGATGACAGCCGGTGTTTTAGCCCAGCGCGCCGATAACATTTACCCGCAGATTTTCCGGAATTTCGTTATACGACAACACGGCCAGTGAGTTCTGGGTAAAAGTGCGGGCGTAACGTGCCAGCAATGGCCTCAACTGTGGGATCACCACCAGCGCCGGTGTATGCCCCTGCTGCTGCATCTGGCTGCAAATCAGTGGCATATTGCGCTGGAATTGGCTCAGCAGGTTGGGTGCCACCGGGAAGCTATCCAGTGTCACTTTTCCGGTCTGCATCGCCTGATTCAGCGCGCTTTGCAGCGTTTGCTCCAGCTTTTCATCCAGCGTAAAGGCCGCCAGTTCATCTTTGTCGCCACTGATTTGCCGTACCAGCGCCCGCTGCAAGGCACAGCGTACGTCCGAGGTTAACAACAGCGGATCCTTGGTCACTTCGCTGCTATCGAGCAGTGTGCTGGCAATGGTTAAAATGTCGCCAAGGCTAACCTGCTCACGCAGTAGCAAGCGATACACTTTCAGCTGCACCGTGGCGCTAAGCGCTTTATCCAGCGCTTCGGCCAGCACCGGCGCCACATTCGCCAGCCGTTTATTCAGCTGTTTTACATCTTCATAGACAAACAGCTCAGACAAATGCTCTTTAATCAGTTTACCGGCATGGGTCGCAATCACTGTGGCGAGATCAACAACCGAATAGCCCAGGTTCAGTGCTTTGGCACGACTATTGGTATCTATCCACACCGCTTCCAGGCCATAAGCCGGGTCGCGGGTAATTTCACCGTCCAGCTGGCCGTAAATTTCACCGGTATTCAGCGCCAGCAATTGTTGTGGATTAAGCCGCCCCGACGCTACCGGCACGCCGGCAAGTTTGATGCGGTATTCCTGCGGGTTCAGCTGCAGATTATCGCGCACCCTTACCTCTGGCAGTAAAAAGCCGCTTTGCTCTGACAGGGTTTTACGAATACCGCGTAGCGTTTGCACCAGTTCTTCGCCTTTTTCTTTGTCTGCCAGGTAAACCAGCCTGAACCCCAATTCAATCGACAGCCGATCCACATGTGGAATATCATCCCAGCCCAGTGTTTTTGGCGTTTTCGCGATCGTTTCAGTCAGCCGCTCGGCCTGAATAAGTTCGCCTTTATCCACTCGTTGTTGTAAGCGCCAGGCGACATAAATCAGTGGCAGGCCAAAACCAATAAAGGCCATGGCCGGCATGCCAGGCACGGCACCGAGGATCAGCATGATGCCGCCGGTAGTCAGCAACACCCGTGGTGAGGCCAGCAGCTGCTTACCAACCTCATCAGACATTTCGCCTTCATCGTTCATCCGGGTAACGATAATGGCCGCCGCAACCGCCAGCAGTAATGACGGGATTTGCGCGACTAAGCCATCACCTATCGTCAGCAGAGCAAAGCGCTGAAAGGCTTCCGCCATGCTCAG
Organism: Rheinheimera aquimaris; assembly: GCF_020531985.1. Classification (GTDB taxonomy): domain Bacteria; phylum Pseudomonadota; class Gammaproteobacteria; order Enterobacterales; family Alteromonadaceae; genus Alishewanella; species Alishewanella aquimaris. The sequence continues at coordinate 198,228 of NZ_JAJAVQ010000005.1, forward strand.
GCCATGCTGGAATACCCCGATGCTGATACCACCCAGCAGGTTAATCACCAGAATGATCAGGCCAGCAATGGCATCACCACGCACAAACTTGGACGCACCGTCCATGGAGCCGTAAAAATCGGCCTCTCTTGCTACTTCTGACCGGCGATCTTTTGCCTGCTCCGGCCCGATTAAACCGGCGTTTAAGTCGGCATCTATTGCCATTTGTTTGCCGGGCAAGGCGTCAAGCGTAAAGCGGGCTGCTACTTCTGAAATCCGTTCACCACCTTTAGTGATAACCACAAAGTTAATCACCATCAGAATAACAAACACCACCATACCGACGACGTAATTGCCGCCGATCACCACTTCACCGAAGGCCTGTATTACACGGCCGGCAACGTCAGAGCCCTCATGGCCGTGTAGTAACACCACCCGGGTTGAAGCAATATTCAGTGTCAGCCGCATCAGTGTGGCCACCAGCAGTACGGTCGGGAATACCGAGAAATCGAGCGGTTTCTTACTAGATACCGCGACCAGCAGCACGATAACCGACAGCACGATATTAAAGGTGAACAGGGCATCCAGCATCCAGGCTGGCAGCGGTAACACTACCATGGCCAGAATGGCCAGCAGCAATACCGGAATAGCGGTGTAAGGTTGGGTCAGTATGCGCCAGTTCACTGTTTAACTACCTCGGACTTTAGCTTTATCTAACAAAGATTTCGGGATCTCAAGCGCCGGCAAAGGCGCCGGTTGCTGGCCGCGGCCATGCTTGTAGGCTTTTAGCTGCATAACATAGGTCAGCACATAGGCCACCGCAGTGTATAAGCCTTTTGGTACTTCCTGATCGACTCGGGTCGAGTAATAAATTGCCCTGGCCAGCACAGGCACTTCCAGCACTTCTATCTGATGGCGCTGCGCCACGCCCTTAATACGCAGCGCTATTTCGTCAATACCTTTGGCCACCACATAGGGCGCGCGGGCATCTTTTTCGCTGTAGCGAATCGCGACCGCATAATGCGTTGGGTTCATCACGATCACGTCGGCTTTTGGCACCCGCTCTTCAATACGGCGGTTTGCCATCTGAAACTGGATTTGGCGGATCCGGCTTTTTATCTCTGGGCTGCCATCAGCGGATTTACGTTCTTCTTTCACTTCCTGTTTGGTCATTTTCAGTTCTTTGGCAATTTTGTGCGCCTGATAAGGCACATCAATGGCCGCAATCAATAACAAGGCGCAGGCGGTGAGCATAAGGCACAATGCCAACAGCCCCATGCCTTCCTGTAAGGCAACATTCAGGTCCAGCCGCTGCAACATCAGCAAACGCTGCCACAGCTGGCTTAAGAACAAGTAAAGACAGCCGGCCAGTAGCGTAATTTTCAGGATGGATTTACCCAGCTCTACCAGTGCATTCAGACTGAACATCCGCGCCAGGCCTTTTAACGGATTAAGCTGCTGAAACCTTGGGCTGAATAATTTGGCTGAGTAGATAAAACCGCCCGGTAACACGCCGGTAATCACCATAGCGATAAACAGTAAAAACAGAAAAGGCAACAGCGTACCGAGCATATCGCCGAACGCCTGCCCTACAGCAACCGGCATCAGCTTCTCGTCTGCCAGCATGGCTTTATTCAGTTGCAGGCTGCGCTGCATCAACTGCATAAATAACGTCAGAAACAACTGGGCAAACCACAACAAACCGGCAATGCCTAAAATCAGCAGTACAGCGGTATTCAGCTCTTTTGAGCGGGCGATCTGGCCTTCTTTGTGGCCTTTTTCTAATCGTTTCGCCGTGGGTTGTTCGGTTTTTTCCTGTGAACTGCTTTGCTCTGCCATCGCTTATCTCATCAACAGGTAAAGGTTATTCAGCATGTCGTTTATCATGCCGGAGAAACGCTGGCCGGTTTGCACGACAGTCAGGTAGACACAAACAAAGCCGAGCACCATATTCATCGGAAAGCCCAATACGAAAATGTTCAGCGAGGGTGCCGAGCGGGTGGCGATGCCAAATGTCAGGTTAACCAGTAACATGGAAATAATACCCGGCAGGGCAACCAGCAAGGCAGCACCAAACATCCAGCCAAACATTTGCAACAGCACTGTGATGTTTAACTGATACAGGCCACTGCCTACCGGCCACAGCGTAAAGCTGTCGACCAGCGCTGCCATTACCAGCAAATGGCCGCCCAGCGCAAAAAACAACAAAGCGCCCATGATCCAGAATAAATGGCCAAGCAGCGGTGCAGAGTCACCGGTGGCCGGGTCCATCATCGTCGCCATCGACAAGCCCATTTGCATCGATAGCATCATGCCCGCCATCATCAGCACTTCGAACAGCATACGTACAGCCAGCCCCATCATGATGCCAAAGCCAATCTGCTCAAACGTCATTACCGCTGCATCCAGCGAAAACGGATCGACTGCTGGCATAGCAGGCAGGATCGGGCTGAGTAAAAAGCTAATAAATACCGCCAGCAATATTCTGGCACGCGGCGTCACACCAGGGTTATCAAACGCCGGCATCGCCCACAGCAGTGCTGACAGGCGCACAAACGGCCACCAGACAGCGCCTATCCAGCTCATCAGTTCAGCACTGCTGAGTGAAATCAGCGAATTCACCCAAACACTCCGGGAATGATCAGCATCAGGTTACGAAACCAGTCGATCAGTGTTTGCAGTATCCAGTTACCGGCAAACACCAGCATCAGCAGGGTCAGAACCATGCGCGGTAAAAATGTCAGCGTCTGTTCCTGAATCGACGTCGCAGCCTGAAACACTGCGATAATCAGCCCCAGGATCAAACTGGGTACCACCATCACCAGCAGAATTTTGATAATGGTATAAATAGCCTGGGCAACCAGTTCTGTGCTTTGATCCGGGCTCATGGCGAGGCTCCAAACGTTGCGGCCAGAGTACCGGCGACCATAGACCAGCCATCGGCCAGCACAAAAATCATCAGTTTAAACGGCAAACTGATGATCAGCGGCGATAGCATCATCATACCCATCGACATCAGCACGCTGGCGACAACCATATCGATAATCAAAAAGGGTAAAAACAACATAAAGCCAATCTGAAACGCTGTCGTCAGTTCACTGAGCACAAACGCCGGAATAAGCACATCCAGCGGCACATCTGCAGCAGCCATCGTGGTGGGTTCTTTGGCAATCAGTAATACCTGATGCAGCTCATTTTCGCGGGTTTGCGCCAGCATAAACTGCCGCAGCGGCTGCTCAGCCCGCACTAACGCCTGCTCCAGTGTCATTTCTTCAGCCTGATAAGGCTTAAACGCATTCTGATAAATGTCCTGCCACACCGGGCGCATAATCAGCAATGTCAGCATCAGCGCTATACCAATCAGCACGCGGTTTGGCGGGCTTTGCTGCAAACCCAGCGCCTGTCGCAGTATCGCCAGTACGATGACGATACGGGTAAAAGACGTCAGCACCATCAGCATGCCCGGGATCAGGCTAAGCGCAGTCATCAGCAGCAGAATTTGCAGCTTAACGCTGTAATCCTGACCGCCGTCAGCGTCGCGCACCGACAACACTGTCATATCCTGTGCCTGCACCAGAGCTGGCAGCAGCATCAGCAGCAAAGGCAGTACGGCCAGCATCAGCTGCCGCAGTATGGGCTTATGCATGATGCTCCGCAGCCATGTTACGGTTGACAAACTTCAAGCCATACTTGCCATCTACCATCACCACTTCAGCCTTGGCAAACAAAACTCCATTTACTTTAACGTCCAGCGCTTCGCCAACGGCTTTGTCCAGCGGCAACACGTCGCCAACACTGGCACGGCTCAGTTCGCCCAGCGTCACCTCAGCACTGGCAACCTCAAGGGTTACCGTCAGCGGTACATCGCGAAACATCGACAAGCCATCCGTTTTTACTGCGTTGTCAGTACCCTGCTCAAAGATGTCGTCCATATCCATCATGTCTAATCCGGCTAATGCCGCATCCAGGCCATTACCATTGTTCGGGTTTTCGCTCATGCTAGTGTCTCTTTGGTTGCTATATCGGTGATCTGAAATACCAGGCCGTTCGCATCTTCTGCTACCTTGCCTGAAAATAGGGTGCGGTTATTCAGCATAAAACTCATGTCGCTGTGCAGCTCTATCGGTAAGATCTCGCCTTTCAGGCCCTGCTGCAGTTGCTGTAAGCTAACTTTCTTTCGTGCCATTTCTACCCTGCACTGCACCGGCACCTGTGGCCACGGCGACATATCAACAGCGCTGACGCTGACCGGGCTTTCTTCTGAAGCGGCACTGAAAAACGCCAGCGGTAGCCAGACAAACCAGCTGATGGCCTCAGCATCCAGCAACAGACGAACCTTCAGCGGCAGATACTGAAAGCGGGCGGGTTCCAGTTGCTGCTTGACCGCAGTAGCTGGCAGCGCCGATTGCTCTTTAAATAAAAAGTGCTGTATTGCCTGCAACTGCCGCTGCGCGATACGGCTGCAGATGCGCAGCTCAGAGGCACTAAGCTCAGGTTTCTCCTCCAGCGCCACCACTTTGCTGAGCTGGCCGCCAAGCGACAGGTCGGCCAGATGGTGCACACCGGTATAATCCAGCGCCATGTAACAGTAACTGTCGGTTGGTACCAGCACCGGACATTGCAGTAACAGACGGCCAGGCTCTGCCAGCCAGCTATCCAGGCCTGTGCCCTGACATAAACTCAGCTCTATACTGAATTCCACATCAGTCAACAGCCGGCTCAGTTCAGTCTCTACGGCCTGAGCCAGTTCAGGCAAATGCTGTTTAGCGGCCATGCTGGCCTGGCTAAAACGGCGCTGATCCAGCGTCAGCGCGAACGGCTGATAACGGCCAGCGGCATCGGCGGCGATAATAACGCCGGTTTTTTTGTGCTTATTCATCTGCTGTTACTTCTTGGTTTGCCCCGGCATCACGCGATACACGGTACGCTTTTTTGCTTAAACGCCGCAGTAAACGCAGCCGCTGTTCACGTTTGGTATCCAGCCAGCTGATGCCCAAAAACTCGAGCTTGTCGCTGACGGCACGGCGGTAAATCACTTCGGCTTTAATGCGGGTTTCACTGTCATACTCCACCACCAGCATATCCGGTACAGCTTTGCTAAGCGGCGCCAGCAAACCCGCACCACCGAGGCTGATATCTTTCACCACCGCCTGGCACAACTGCGAGCCAAACAGGCCCGGTTGCTTCAGTTTGACGGCAATACCTTTGGTCTGAGTTTCGTGCGGCTGATTGGCGGTGCTGAAGTACCAGCGCAGATAACGTCTTGCAATATCGGGCTTAGTTGCTGGCATCGGTAACCTTCACTCCGCTTCGGCCAACCGGCTGGTTATAACTTGCCGCGGCGGCTGCCTGTTGCACAGCATTGTCTTTGCTGCCAGGAGAAAATAGCTGGTCGAGCTCAGCTTCGGCTGCCGAGGTCAGGATCAACAGCTCAATACGGCGGTTTTCGCTGCTGCCTTTATCTTCTTCATTCAAAGGCCGGTTTGCTGAAAACGCCGCGACCTGCGCGACCCGCTCGACCGGCATGCCACCGGCGGCCAGCACCTGACGCGCCTGCAGTGCTCTGTCACCCGATAACTCCCAGTTACTGTACTGGCTGCCACTGAAAGCCGTGTTGTCGGTGTGGCCCGAGATAATCAGTTTGTTCTGCACCTTTTTAAATACCTGCCCCAGGCTTAACAGCAAGTCTTCAAAAAATGGCGTCATACGGATTTGCCCGCGAACAAACATCTGTTGCTGTTTACTGTCACGGATAATAACTCGCAGCCCGGACGGCACTATATCGACCTGAATGTGTTCCTGTGCCAGCTGCTGCGCGGCCAGTTGTTCAAACGCCTGTAACAGCAGGCTGAGCTGGGCCGGGGTATCAAACTGGCCGTCGATCAGCGAGTTAAGCTTGTCGCCCATGCCCGCCAGCGGTTTTTCGTCACCGGATGGCACCTGCAGGTATTCCGACATCCCCGGCAGCGGGTTGTCCGGTGGCAAGGCATTAGCAGAGTTTTTATCTACAATTGACGGTGTACCGCCCAAATCGACCGGAAACGGGCTGTTACCGGGTTTAAACGGGTCCGGGCTACCATCAAAAATAGAATGTGTGCGCATATAGTTAGCAATTTCAGCACGCTCTTTGACGTTAGATACTTCTAAAATCCACAGCACCATAAAAAATGCCATCATCGCCAGCGTAAAGTCGGCAAAGGCGACTTTCCAGGCGCCACCGGCCTTGGCTTTGGCAGCGCTGTGGCGCGCGCTGCGTTTAATGATTACGAGCGAGCTGTTCATCAGGCGGCCTTATCGTTGATCCACTGCTCCATCGTGGTAAACGATGGTTTCTGCTCTTCATTGATCATGCGCCGGCCGGAATCGGTCGCCACAATCGCGACATGGCCTTTGGCATGCGCCACCAAAATAGCCCGCACACAATCGAGCAGCGCCAGTTGCTTTTTCACATATTGCTCCATCGCAGAGCTCAGCGGCGCCATCAGGCAATAACAGCCAAAAATACCGATAAAAGTCCCTACCAGTGCCGCTGCAACGTGGTAACCGATATTGCTCAGCGGGCCATCCAGATGCTGCATGGTAATGATAATGCCGCCAACAGCGGCCAGAATACCGAAGCCAGGCATGGCTTCTGCCACCGAGTACATCGCTGAGGATGGCTTTAGTTTTTGCTGCTCTATGGTATAAATTTCCTGCTCCAGCAGCGTATCGAAATCGTGGGCACTGAGTTTGCCCATACTCATCAGGCGCAGGTTATCGCAAACAAATACCACCAGTGCCTCGTTTTCCAGCACCAGCGGATAAGCCAGAAATACCGAGCTGGTTTGCGGGTTTTCCACATGCTCATCCAGTTCACGCAGGCCTTTGGTTTTTGCCAGATCCAACAACGTGTACATCAACAGCAACAATTCGCGGTACAAAGCGCCGCTGTCTTTGTGCTTACCAAACTGTGACTTCACCTGAAACCACATTTCTTTCAGCACGTAATTGGAGTTACCAACAATCAGCGCGCCAAAGCCGGCGCCGAAGATGATCAGAAATTCTGCCGGCTGCCATAAAGTGGCCACGTTGCCGCCGGCAAACATAAAGCCGCCAACCACAGTACCCAGAACGATGATAAAACCTACTATTTTCTGCATTGCTTTGCTTCCTGTACCTTTACCACTGCGCCAGCTTTTTGCTGAGCATCTCCACTGATTGTTTATGCAGCTGACATACCCGCGATTCTGTTAACTGCAGCACCAGTGCAATTTCCTTCATATTCAGCTCATGGGCGTAATACAGCTGCAGCAATAACTTGTTGCGCTCCGGTAATGACGACATGGCTTTTTTCAGCGATAACTTAAGCTCCAGCTGGTTTAAATTGGTGCTGCCAAGCTGGGCATCAGCCTGTTGCTCCAGCAATAAGTCCAGGCTTTCCATCGCTTCAGCCTGACCAACGTACTGCAACTCCAGCAAGGTGGCGCCATCTATACCCATGGCTTCGCACAACTCATCATCGGTTGGTATGCGCCCGAGCTGACGCGTCAGCTCGCGGCTTTTATCTCGTAGCTGGTGTGATTGCTGGCGCAACTGCCGTGGCCGCCAGTCGATGCGGCGAAACTCATCCAGCATGGCACCGCGTACCCGTTTAAACGCATAAGATTCAAATTGCTCATCCACATCGCGGCCATAGCGGCGTAAGGCGCTTAGCAGCCCCATCAGACCTATCTGCTGTAAATCGTCTTTATCAACCATGCTGCCAACCAGGCTGCGTAAATGGCCGGCGGCACGTTTAACGATGTAGCTGTAACGGTTTAACAACACGCTTTCCTGTGCCGGGCTGAAACTGAAGTTGCCCGTTTGCTCCGGCTCAGGCCATTGAGTGGTTGCCAGCATAAATTGGCCTTACTGAATAAACACGTTGGTTACCAGCACCTGTTCAATCTGGTAACTAAACGCATTCTGGTTCAGGGTTTGGTTAAATTTATCCAGCAGCTGTGTCTGAATTGCCGGAATGTCTTTAAAGCCGGTTTTCACATCGGCGTGGCTGATATTGCTAAAGTGCTCTACCAGTGCATTGCGCAGCAGCGGTGACGCATCCGGCAGTGCTGCCATCACATCAGCACTGTGGCTGGTAAGTGTCAGCTCCAGTACCAGATACCGTGAATGCTGCGCCGAATCGACACTGATCACAAAGCGTTCCAGCGGATAAAACAGCGGTTTATTCTGCACTACGCTGCTTTTACTTTGCTGTGCATCCAGCCAGAAGTAAGCGGCACCGCCGCCGGCAGCCAGCAGCAACACGGCTGCAATCACTAACACTAATGCTTTCATCTGTTACTGCTCTCCTATACCAGCCGGTTCAGCCAGTTTGTCGCGTTTTCGCCAGGCGCTGCTGCAGACTCTGCCGCATCATCTGGTACCTCATTAAAATGTGCTGCAACAATCTGTTGCTGCGCGCTGTTATGCTGACCAGATTGCTGCTGTGATTGCTGGCGCACGTCGATATTCAGCATTTGCTCATTACCCAGCCGTTGTGCCAGTTGCTGGCGCAGCTGGTCCAGGTTTTGCTGCATCGCTTCACGTAACTGTGTATTGGCGGCATACAGCTGCACACTGGTACGCTCACCATCCAGACTGACGCTGAGCTCAATGACGCCAAGCTGAGGCGGGTCAAGCCGGATTTGCGCACGCTGAATTTGTTGGCCCAGCTGCAAGTTAATTTTGTCAGCCAGCAGATGCACCAGCTTCTGGCTCCACTGACTGTTATGCGCACTGCTGCTCTGGCCTGGTAGTTCAGCTTTCCAGCTAAACATTGTGTCACTGCTGTTTGTAACGCCATTGGTGGTGACAGCGCCGACCGGTGTGGTATCGCTGGCCTGGCGTGAAGACAGCGCCTGGCGAATAAATTGCTGCAATGTGGCAGCAGCGTTTACGCTCTGTTGCGCTGGCTGTTGCGGCAGCTCAATGCTGTCGCCATCTGCTAAAGGTAATACCGGCAGAACGGTGGCCGAAGTGGCGGGCACAGGCTCCAGGCGCGACGCAGTGTTAATGGCTACCGAAGGCGATAGTACTGAACCAGGCGTTGGCGCAGTATTAGCTGCAGCAACTGTTGGCAGTAAGATACTGGCGGCTGTTGCAAGCTGAACAATACTGCCAGTTTGCGTCGCCTTGTTCTCCAGCGTATCGGCATGCTCTGCCGCGGTAGCAGTAGGGGTATATTGCTGGCTAATCAGCGACCATGATGCCAGCGTAACCGCAGGCTCTGTCAGCGGTGACGGCAGGTTGTTGTCTGCCGGCAGCGGCATGACCAGTTGCGGCAGCTCGGCTAACGCGCTGCTATCGGTTGCCGGCTCTGGCGGCACAGTGTCGTCGTCAGATATATCTGCCTCGCCCGGCTGCAGATTTTCCGCGCTTTGTTGCGCCAGCTGTGCCAGCAGCTGCTGATAAGGTAGTGCTGTTACACCGTCATCAGCCAGATTAGTGCCGACGACGGTTTCCGCCGTATCGGCGGTCTGATTTGCCAGCTGACGCAGTACAGGTATCATGGTGTCTTCCCTTCTGTTGTTTGCTGGTAGGCCACCACGCCTGGTCGGTTTTTATTAAACTGTGCCATCTGCAGCTCGGTACGCTGCAGTTCGTGCTTTGCCAGTTGCAACACATGCTGATAATTCTGCTGCAGCGCACTCAGCTGAGCACTGAATTGGGCTTTAGCACCGGCCTGCGTTATACGCTGTACCAGCGCCAGCAGCTGACGATCCATCGCCCGCAGACGTTGCCAGTCATGTGCACGCGCAGCCAGCAACAACTCATGCTGTAACTGCGTAAGCGCTCTGGCGATATCAGTACTGTTTAAATGGCTCAGCGACACACACAACCTCGGGAAAACGGCTTATCCGAACTGAGATAGCAACTGTCAGGCCATATTTTATCTTACTGATTTACATAGAAATAAAAGCAAGAAAGCCATCAAAGCGGAAGCGTTACTTCCGCCTGACGGAAGTAAGGACACAACGGCATTGCCGCAACCCGGGGTAAAATAACAACAGCTGGTGCAGAGTGAAAAAAACCGCTGCCAGAGCAGCGGTGAAAGGTTACATCAGGTACACATGTAACAGTGGAAGAAAAGGTACTGCTAAACTCAAGCGGCGTTTTGCGCCAGCCCCTGCCAGCCTTCCTGCAGATTGGTCATAATAACGCGCACTGTATCAAGCTGGCTTAAATCGTTTTTCAGGCTGGCCGCTAACACCGCCTGGCCGCAGTGCTGGTAAAGCCGCTGCATATTGGCAGCCACTTCGCCGCCGTTTTGCTGATCCAGCGAGGCTTCCAGCCCACCGAGGATCTTTAGCATCCGCTCAGTGCCGGCCGCCTTTTTATCAAAGCGTTTGGCCTGAATATGGCCCTCTACGCGGGCCAGCTCATCGAGAAAACCATCGAATAACATCAGCACCAGCTTATGAATATCGGCTCCGGCGGCTTTACCTTCAACCGAGGTGTTCTGGTAGGCCTGATAGCCATTGGCAAAATCTAACATAGGTGTGTCCTGCTAATTAAAATTGTCCCATCGAGCTTTCCAGCTGCGCTATCGTTACTTGCATCTGCGTAAACTGACTCAGGTAACGCTTATAGGTTAACTCCATGGAATAATCGTGCCGCTTTTGCTTTTCGGTGATTAAATCCAGGCTGGCCTGAATGGTTTTTTGTTTGTCACCGAGCAAACCAAAGCTTTTACTGTACGGCTCTATTGTGGTTTCAAGTTTCGCCAGCATGCCATTGTCGCCACTTAACATGGTTTCAAGCTTGGCCGGATCTTTCTGCAGCGCAGCGTCAAACCGTTCGGTATCAATATTCAGTTTACCGTTACGGTCGAACTCAATGCCGACACTGTACAGGGTGCTGCCTTCAAAGGTGCCCTGAAAAATGGCACGAAACTGGTTTTGTACACTGCGCGCCATGCTGTCGTTTTTCAGGTTAGTGTCTTTGCTGATGCTGCCGACAATGTTGTTATAACCATCAATAAAACTTTGCAGGTTTTTCTTTATCGCCTCATCATCCTGGCCTACTTTGACCGATACCGGGCTGTCACCTGCAGTTTGCGCTTTTAATAAGTCCAGCGTCACACCTTCAATCACATCGGTCAGCGTATTACTGCTGCTGGTCACACTGATAGCGGTGTCGCTACCCAGCCGTACTATGGCGTCTTGCGCGGCTTTTAACTCTTTTTGCCCGGCCAGTGCTGCCGTGATATCGGCACCTGCTGGGTCGGCTCCGGGCGTGAAGCTCAGGTTCAACTGATTGGCGGCGCCGCTTTCATCGCTGGAAATGACCAGAAAGGTCTCTGTACCGCTACGTACCAGTGTGGCGCTAACGCCGTCGTTGTCGGCATGGTTGTTAATTGCAGCGGCAAGATCGCTGAGTTTGGCATTCGCCGGCAAACCGGCTAAATCGACAGAAAAGCTGCTGCCAGCCAGGTCAATACTCAATTCACCATCTGTCGCCAGTGTTGCTGTCGGGTCAAATGACAGCGCCAGCTGATGGTTTTGCGCCAGCTGTTCAACAAAAATTTCGTAGTTACCGGCCACGGCATTGCCGCCGGCTTTAATACTCAGCGTCGATTCGCTGCTACTGGTCGCGGTATTGGCCAGTATGCTTTTATCGGCGCTGCGAAAATCTTTAATCTGGGTAAGGAAACCGCTTAATGACGTTTGCAGTTTTTTAATTGCATCTAACTGGGCGGTAAATTGTTTGGATCTACCTGCCAATAGCTGATCTTTGCTGGCGCGCTCAATTTGGGTGTACTGACTGGCCAGATATTGCGGATCTATGCTTAAAAATGACGATGCCATAACCTATACCCTGATAGAAACTAAGAAGAAACACCCTGCCAGCGCAACGCTGACAGAGTGTCAGACAGAGCAACACTCTGCCGTTTAACTTAACGCAGTAAAGAACCAATCATCTGAGTGGTGCTGTTAGATGCGCTCAGTACAGAAATACCAGAGTTCATCAGTAACTGCTGTTTAGTCATGTTTGACGTTTCTCTGGCGAAATCAGCATCCATCAGCTGGCCAGCGGCCGCTTCGGTGTTTTCTTTCATGTTGGTTACGTTATTGATGGTGTGATCCAGGCGGTTCATGCTGGCACCCAGTGACGCACGGGCCGCACCAATCGCATTGATCACGCTGTCAACCTGGCCCATAACAGTTTTGGCATCTGCCTGGTCATCTGCAGGCACACCGCTGTCAAAACCAGCTGCGAACTCTGTCGCAGTCATAGCAGTATCCAGGTCACCCAGCTCGGTAGAGATATCTACGCTCAGCACTTCAGCCGCAGAAGAACCAATCTGAAAATCTACAGACGCGTTCAGTTTACCGTCTGTACCGTCAAGTAACTTAGTGCCTGAACCGTATGAAGTGTTGCTGATGATGTTAGTCATTTCATCACGCAGTGCTGTGAACTCTGAGTTCATTGCAGTATATTCTGAAGAGTTGTTGGTACCGTTAGCTGCCTGCGTTGCCAGCTCTTTCATACGGTATGCAATGTTGGTCATCTCTTCAAACGCGCCTTCTGCTGTTTGCAGCATAGACATAGCGTTATTAGCATTATAAATTGCGGCATCCTGACCACGTACCTGCGCATTTAAGCGGTTAGCAATTTGCAAACCGGCAGCGTCATCTTTAGCAGAGTTAATACGTAAACCTGAACCTAAACGCTCCAGCGCTACTGACAAATGGTTGTTAGTACGACCCAGCTGGTTCTGGATAGATTTTGACGCCATATTTGATTGAATTGATAAAGCCATCGTGGAATCTCCTGTGATTGATGCTCACAGATATAAAGCGGCGCTGCAGTTTCAAAACTAAAAAAAATTTTCGGAAATTTACGTCAACTGAATAAAAAGCGTTAACTGCACAGGTGCAGCAAGTCTTGCAGCTCGTATTCCAGATAATCCGCCAGCCCAAGCCAGTCACGTTGTGCCTGACAATTCAGCACCGCCTGCAGAATATTTTGCAGTTCAGTGGCATAGTGGGCGGGCTGTGATGAAAATGCCTGTACCAGCTGCGCTACCATAGCCGCGAGTTCAACAGCTGCCTGGGTATGGCTGCCACAACGAAACTGCAGTGCAAGTTCAGTGGCCTGGCATTGATACTCAGCCAGCGTAGTTATTTCTGTGCTCATTTTTCAGCTTGCTCCACAACGTTACCGGGCCCAGCCTCATCAAATGGCTTAGTGCCTGCGATCACCGCCCCGGCCTTAGATGCATTAAAAAACTGCACTGACGCATGTGCACGGATAAAGCGCTCCAGGCCCAAGCGGTATGTTAGTAAATTACGTAGCGTCGGTACTTTTTCACCCTGCACGTTTTCTACCCAGTCTGTGGCGCTGGCATAGCCCGGCCCCAGCATTTTGTCTTGCCAGCCGGCATGGGTTTTGTTAGCGCTGAAAGCAAAATCAGCACCGAACAGCACCAATTGCGTCGCGCCCATTTTAACTGCCAAATCCACTGCGGGGTGCAGCACGCTGCCATGGATGAATAACGAAGCCGCACCCAGCTCCGCGCGGACGCTGTCAAACAGCTTACTCTGGCTCATCGCCACATAACGCGGGCCAGTGCAGTCTGTCAGCAACTGCGAGTGCGTTAACGGAAAATACACCAGAGCCGTCGTTGGCGGCAGCTTGGCACAAGGCAGATGCCAGGGGCCGATTTTATGGTCCATCGTAATAACGATATCTGGTACAACATTATGTTCCAACAGCGCTTTTACCGCAGTATCGACCGCAATTAACAGTGGTGCATTGCGTTGTTGCTGACGCTGGTAAAGATAGTGGCACTGCTGCTCCAGTGACGGGCCTGACGCTATGACAAATACCTGTTGCTGTGGCTGAACAGAGTTAAACAACTGCTGCACCGCTTTGTCGTTTTGCCAGTAGTGTTTATTCTCTGCCAGCCGGTGCATATAAGGCTCTGCCGCGCGCATTACCTGGGCGGCGACATATTCCGCATCGCGCTCTGCACTCAGTTGATTTGCGATTTCACGCTGAGTATCACTGACCAGTACCAGCTCTGACGGCGAAACCACGAAAGGTAATTCAATATCCTGCTGTGCAGCGGCCAACAGCAGCTCTACTCTGTCATCGTTAAGCCAGTGACGTTGGTCAAGCAGTTGCAGCACCAGCGCAAACACATATTCGTTCATAATGCAGACGTTAAGCTGCTGCAACTGAGCTGATGCCAAAAGCAATTGTTGTACATCGCCAAGGCCAGTGCCGTACAGGGTAATTTTGCGGCTATCAGCAGGAAGTTTGGCGGTAAGTTCGCGGGCTTCTTTTTGCCGGTCGTGCCGGCTTGTAAGCTGAACACCGTTAATCAGCAAGGTGCTGTCGCGCCCTTGTGCCAGTTGCACCTGCGGCCGGTGTTGCTCGTCAGCCGCCTGCAGTATTACCGATGTTAGCGCCGGCCAGCGCCGGCTGATGACAGTGAGGTTATCGGAAAAACACGAATCAGACACGCAGACTTATCCCAAACCAAATTCAACCAGACTACGGGTGATATTGGCCTGTGACATCACTACCGATACCGCGCTTTTACTGCCACTTTGCATGTTAAGCCGCAGTTGCTGGCTTAACGCATTTAGCTCTGTTGCATCGCTTTGTTGCTGCGATATCGCCGCTAACTGAGCCTGCAACGCGGCACGCTGCGCCTGCACTTTGCCCAGTGCATCTTTTAACTGCTGCTGTACTAACTGGATCTGTTGCTGATACGCCTGCACGTTGTCCGCTTTGCCAGCCGCTTTGCTCAGTTGTGTCAGCGCACTGTCGGCAGGTTGCAATGCCACACTAACCGGGTTGCCGGCCGCCACCCGCACACCCTGGCCGGTTAACAGCCAGGGCTCCTGCAACTTACGGGCATTACGGGCTTCGGTTGAGAAATATAGCTGCTGCTGATTATCAGCGCTGACACTGATTTGCTGCGGTGCAAAGGCTTGCTGCACACTTTGCAGGTTTTCACTGACACTTTGCCCGGCAGGCAGGCTGATACTGACCGCGCCGCCACTGCGGCCAAGCAGAATATTTACCTGCTCGCTCTGGCGTCGTTCAGACAACAGATCAATGTTGTTCGTTAAGCTGGCGCTTACCGGCGCCGGGGCTGTGCCTGCCGGCATCAGCTGCGCGTTCAGGCCAGAATCACTGCGCGCCAGTTTTTGCTCCAGCTGCTGCAATTTTTGCTGCGCCTGTTGTTGCTGATCGGCGGATAATCTGGCGGCGGCAGGCGAATTCAGTTGCCGGCGCAGGTTTTCCAGTTCCTGATAGGCCAGCCGGATGCTACGCTCAGTTTGATCAGTCTGGCTCAGCTGTTTAGACACATCAGCTGCCAGCGCCCATTTACTTAATACCTGAATTTGCCGCGACTGGCGTGACTGTGGGACTTTTTGCCCGGCATCGTCCTGCTGCACAGCTTTTACCACAGCAGCTTTGTCCGTTGCACTAAGTGGGGTCAGCGCACTGTTATTTACCTTCTCTACCGCATTTGACAGCTGCATTATCGTCCCCTTACCGGCAAATACGCTCAGATATCAGCATCAGACATAGGAAAACAAAGTCAGCTGTGACACGCTGGAATACACCTTCAGTGATGATTCATACGATGCCATTGCCTGATTCATCTGCACATAGGCTTCCGGGTAGTCCACTTCTTTAATATCGTCACGCAGATTTTCGGTAAACAGCGCTATGTCGTCATTGCCCAGTGCCATTTCGTCCAGCGACGCTAACGTGCCACCAATACGGGTAATCTCACCGCTGACGCTGGCAAAAAAGTTACTGATATGGCCCAACAGATCACGTGATTCATTCCCTACTCCGGCAGCAGGTGCTGTCGCTATCAGATCCAGGTAGGTTTGCATTTCATTTAAAAAAGTGACGCCGGGGTCAAGTTTATCGCCGGTGATATTGGCTGGCACGCTGGAATTATCTGACACGGCAACATCGCGCACCCTGTCATCGCCTAAGTATTGATAAACTCCTGCACCGTCGCGCTCAAAGGGTTTAACATCGGTTAAGCTGCCGGAGAAGTAATAGTTGTCGTTGCCATCTTTGGCATTGAGCAAATCGACAATGGCCGGAAACAGTACTGACAGTTCCTGGCTGTATGCTTCGAGCTCTGCCTGCCCGGCAGAGCCGTCTGCTGCCGTGGTGACAATTTCCTGAATAGAGTACAGCGTATTAATGATACTGCTAAGCTGGGTTTCCTGCTGCCCCAGATTAAAATGCACCGCATTCATATTGCTTTTGTACTGGTCCAGCTTGGTCAGCTCACTGTTCAGCGTCAGCAACATTACCGAGCCAAGCGGGTCGTCTGAGGGTTTCTGAATGCGCTGATTGGTCGCCAGTTGGGTAGACAGCTTGCTGTATTCAGCCGTTGACTGCTGAATATTGCGGATCGTTGTCAGATGATATTGATTGCTGCTTACACGCATTTCAGCGACCTCAGAAAATATTAATCAGGGTTTTAAACAGTTGATCGGCTGTGCTGATCACTCTGGCGTTGGCATCATATAACTGCTGGTAAAACATCAGGTTGGCGGCCTCTTCATCCAGATTAACGCCGCTGACGCTGTCGCGCGCCGCCAGCGCGTTGTCTTTTAACAACTGCGCCGTTTTCACGCTGCTTTGCACCTGTTTACTCTGAATCGCCAGATCGCCGATCAGGGTGTCATAACCGGTCATAGAGCCATTTAGTGCTGACACCAGATTGGCGATATTGCCGTTGTCGCCACGGCCACCCGAGGGGATCCAGTTACCAAAACCATCATCCACCCGGCCGGTAAAGGCCAGATCATCAGGTTCCAGCGCAGCGTTAACACCAAAGGTGCCCAATACATCGGCCGGGTTGTAAACAAACAGTGGCTCACCGGGTAAGCCATTTAAATCAAAGCCTTCCGACAATGCCGTGTTGACCGAGTCAGCAACGCTGCTAACGATAGTTTCCAGCTGTAATTTACTCGGCTGCAATACAGTGGCATCGACATTCAGCAAACCGCCGATGCGCCCGCCAACAAATTCGTTCAGCGCGAAATTCTGGCTGTTAAAACTGACATCAACACTGGTGCCGGTCACGCTGACAGCAGCGGCTTTGCTGCCCACCACTAAGGGTGCACCATTTTTACTGCTGATATTCAGATTACCGTCACCGACATCGGTAATGTCTACGCCAAGATAGCCGGATAACTCGGTCACCAGATTCTCACGCGCATCAGACAGTTCGGCCACCGGCTGACCAAGCGCCATCGCTTTGCTGATTTTGTTATTCATTTCAGCAATTTGCTGTAGCAAAGAACTGCTGTTATCTGCCAGATCGCTTAGCTCTTTGCCCAGCTTGGCCTGCTGGTCAGATAAGGCACCGTTGATCTGCGCAATATCCTGTACCAGCGACTGCGCCGACGATAATGCCTGCTGGCGGTAAGCGGCAGAATCCGGTGCAGACATAGCGGCATTGAATGACGCGCGGATACCGGCGACCGCATCATTCAGATTCAGTGATTCGGTACCCAGAATTTGCTCCAGATAACCAATATAGTTCTGAAAACCTTCGTAATAACCGGTGTCTGCGCTGGTACGCCAGATATCATCGTTCAAAAAGCTGTTAACAATACGGTCGATTTTAGTTACTTTAACGCCGTTCAGGCCACCGGCCGCAGTTTCCAGATACACCGTCTGCCGGCTGTAGCCTTTTACCGCCGCATTAGCGACGTTCTGGCTGACGGCACCCAGTGCGCTGTTAGCCGCATTAAGGCCTGATACGCCGTTTAAAAGCATGCTCATAAACCGGAATTCCCACTAGGATCTGCCTGCCATAATGGCTGGCTGAACGCATTATTGCTGTATTGTGGCGTCACCAGAGTCAACGCCCCCTTATCAGGCATAGCGACAGCATCGACAAGTTGCTTAAATTTATTTTCGCTTTGCGAAAGGCCTGCGCCAAGCTGCTTTACTATGGCTTCTGACAAGCCAAGCTGCTGGTTCGACGCCAGCGACTGCGCCAGCTGCGCGTCGTGCATATCACGGAAGGTCTGCGCTTCATTGCTGGCAAACATGCCATGTTCACCGGCAATGGCATCTGTACCGGCATGCATATTTTTTAACACCAACTGCAAAAAGATGGCTTCAAACTGTTCAGCCGCCTGGTTTAACCGGCTGGCGGCGTCCTGACTGGCGTCAATACCAGCGACTGCACGGGGGTCTATCGCCAGACCAGATAGAGAAGATGCAGATAAAGGGGTTATATTCATTTAAATCACCAGCAGTTCAGCATCCAGTGCGCCGGCGTTATCCAGCGCAATCAGAATAGACATCAGTTCCGCCGGCGTTGCCCCCAGCGCGTTTATGGCTTTAACAATTTCTTCCAGCGAGCTGCCTTCAGGCCACAGCATCATATTGGCAGCACGTTCTTCCACGTTAACAGCACTGTTCTGCACCGGCGTGGTGGTACCATTGCTAAACGGGCCAGGCTGGCTGACGCCCTGCTGTTCGCTGATGGTGATCGTTAAACTGCCGTGACTGACGGCAGCACGTTTTACCCGTACTACATCGTTCATTACCACGGTGCCGGTGCGGCTGTTAAACACGACTCTTGGCCGCTGCCGCCCCTCCTGCACATCGATATCCTGCAACATCGACATAAAGGTAATGCGGCTGTTGGCATCGGCCGGTGCACTGACTTTCAGCTTGCCTTTATGCTCTGCACGCGCCACATCCGGGCCAAACACCTCGTTAATGGCGGTGACAAGATTGCGCGCGGTCTGATAATCCGGCTGGCGTAAATTCAGCGTAATTTCACTGTCCGGTTGATACAGCTGAGCGACAGAACGCTCGACAATGGCGCCCGACGGAATAATACCGGCTGTCGGCACGTTTACCGTGACCGATGAACCGCTCTGACCGGTTGCATTTAAACCGCCGACCACCAGGTTACCCTGCGCCAATGCATACACTTTACCGTCTACCCCGCGCAGCGGTGTCAGCATCAGGCTGCCACCGTGCAGGCTTTTGGCATCACCCAGTGACATAATGGTCACATCCAGTGTTTGACCCGGGCTGGCGTTGGCCGGCAACGTAGCCGTTACAGCAACCGCGGCGACGTTTTTTGATTTAGGTAAACTGCTTTCATCCAGCTGCACACCAAACTGTTTCAGCATATTGTTCAGTGACTGGGCGGCAAATTTAATCTGCGTTTTATCGCCGGAGCCGGGCAAGCCCACCACCAGACCATAACCAACCAGCTGGTTATCGCGTACGCCCTGAATATCCACCAGATCCAGCAGCGGCCTGGCTGCAACGGGCAGAACAAGTAAGCTTGATAACAAACCGGCAATAAGCGCTTTCATAACACCTCGGTTAAAACGGGTTCAGTAAATTAAATAAGCGGGTAAACCAGCCAGCCTGGCTGGCGCGGGCCATTTCGCCTTTACCGGAATAACTGATACGGGCATCGGCAATACGCTGTGACGACACACGGTTGGTGACATCAATATCTTCCGGCCGCACCAGGCCCTGCAGCCGGATATACTCATCGCCCTGGTTTAGCTTGATCCATTTTTCACCGCGGATAGCCAGTGCGCCGTTTGGCAGTACATCGGTAACACGCACAGTAATGGAGCCTCGCAGGAAATTCTGCTGACTGGCGGTGCTTTCACCGTCAAAGCGTGAACGCGAATTCAGCTCCATCGCCAGCTCAGACGTATTCAGGTTACCCACCAGCGGCACACCGACATTGATACCGGTATTTTTATCAACACTGGCATCGGCGCTTTTACTCGACTGGGTGCGCTCGTTCAGCTCGACCGTCAGAATGTCACCGACGCGATAGGCGCGTTTGTCTTCGTACAGCGTAAACATATAACGGTCGCTGTACAGGCTACCCTCTGTTAGGCCAGGCTCGGCCTCGTTACTGCTGCGCGCTGCCACCACTTGCTCCCAGTCAGCCTGATGCACAGGTTCAGACGGGCTGGCACAACCTGCCAGCAGGCTTAGTAACAACAGCACAGATAAGTTTTTCATCAGTTACAGGCTCTGGTTAATAAAGCGCAGCATTTCATCAGCTGCCGACACCACTTTGGCGTTCATTTCATAAGCACGCTGCACCGCAATCATGCTAACCATTTCGTCGACCACGCTAACGTTAGAACCTTCAATCACGCCCTGTTGCAGCGCACCAAATGCCTCTTCACCCGGTACGCCTTCAATCGGCTCGCCAGAAGCCGCCGTGGCGCGGAACAGGTTACCGCCCAGCGCTTCAAGGCCAGCCGGGTTAACAAAGTTCACTGTTAAAATCTGGCCCAGTTCTACCGGCTCAATTTCATTCGCCAGCACAGCAGTGACAGTGCCGTCACTGCCGATGGTGACTTTGGTGGCGTTTTCCGGGATGGCGATATTTTGCAGCAGTGGCAAACCATTGGCGTTTACCATCAGTGATTCAGCATTGGGCTGAAACTGGCCACTGCGGCTATACAGAATTTCACCGTCCGGGCTTTCCATCTGAAAAAAGCCCTGGCCGGTAATGGCGACATCCAGCGGGTTGTTACTGGTTTCGTAGTTGCCTTCAGTAAAGATTTTCTGTGTACCATTTATCCGCACACCGGTACCGACCTGAATACCAGATGGCACCTGATTCAGCTCATCAGCCTGACCGCCTGGCTGGCGCTGGATCTGGTAAAACAAATCTTCAAACACCACGCGGTCTTTTTTAAAGCCGGCGGTGCTGACGTTCGCCAGGTTGTTTGAAATAGTGGTCATGCGCATGTCCTGCGCCGCTAAACCGGTTTTACTTACCCATAAAGCTGAATTCATTGCGCTGCTCCTATTAGCTGTTGCCGCTAATTAATTTGTTACCCGACACGGCAAGCTCATCGGCGGTTTTCATCATGCGGATATTCATTTCGAACTGGCGGCTGATGTTCATGGTGCTGACCATTTCTTCCACCGCGTTAACGTTAGAACCTTCCAGTGCGCCGGTACGCAGCGTAATTGCCAGATCGGCTGCCAGTTCATCTTGCTGCTGTGGCCGCAATAAACCGTCCAGCCCTTTCACCAGCGTGTTATCACCGGCACTGACCAGTTTCAGCCGCCCTTCCTGTTCAATGACGCCGCCGCCCACCGGCAGCAGGTTAATGGTGCCGTCGGCGCCAATGTCGATGGCACCAAATTCCGGCAGCACGATATCGCCCTGCTCGCCCTGCACGGTGTAACCGTTTAATGTCAGGCGGCCATCGGCTTCAACCTGCAGATTACCAGCCCGGGTGTAGGCTTCATTGCCGTCGGCGTCGGTTACAGCCAAAAAGCCGCCATCGCTTAATACTACGTCCAGATCACGGCCAGTCTGTTGTACCGGGCCATTGCTCAGGCTGGTGAATACCGGCAGTAGCTGTGCCTGATAACGGCTGCGAAAGCCATCGCCAGCCACCATCATTGCCTGCGCCTGTTCAATATCGGCTTTAAAGCCAGGCGTATTGACGTTGGCCAGATTGTTAGCACTGACACGCAGTGCCGTCTGGTTTAGCTCAGCGCCCGAAACGGCGGTATAAATTAAGCGTTCCATAATGCAGTCCCTTAGGTGGCACTAAACAGAATTTGCATCATTTCATCAGCGCTGCTGATGGTTTTGGCGTTGGCCTGATAGTTTTGCTGGAACGCCATCAAATCAACCAGCTGCTCGCTGATATCAACGTTAGAGCCGACATAGGCACCGGACAGCAGTGCGCCGAAGCTGCCGGCATCCGGTGTGCCGTACAGCGCAGCACCCGATTCATTGGTGGCGTACCATACGGTTTTATTACCGGTTTCCAGGCCATTTACATTGGCAAAGTTAGCCAGCACCACCTGGCCCTGCAGCTTGGTTTCGCCATTGGTAAAGGTGGCAAACACTTCACCGGTTTCAGCAATAGCAACACCGGCAAACTCACCGGCGGTGAAACCGTCAGCGTCGTTTTCATAAATATTAAAGCCACTGCCAAACTGCGTGCTGTTGGTCAGGTTAACGCCAAAGTTCATCACGGCGGCGCCGGTGGTCGGGGTGTAGCTTAGCGCCACCGTTGACGGTGTGGCCGGGGTTAACAGCTGTCCACTGGGGTCAAATGTCAGCGTCGACGGCGTCGCTAAATCAGCACCGTCAACAAAGTAGCGGGTTTCCCAGGTATTGGGCCCGGTATGAATAAAATACTGTGTTAGCGTATGGCTGTTACCCAGCGAGTCAAAAATCTCACTCGACTGTGAATAGTTGTAGCTGCTGCCCACGGCCGGGTCGAAACCAGCGGCCGGCAACACATCACTGGCCGAGCTTAAGTTCAGCGAAAAAGCCACCTCCGTTGATGCCTCTGCCGGTATATTGGCCGCTTCAATTTTCAGGTCGGTTAACACACCAGGCACCAGGTTACCCTGCGCATCAATGCCGTAACCCTGCAGGCGGTTGCCGCTGCTGTTAATAATGTTCTGATCTTTGTCCAGATCAAAGCGGCCAGCCTGGGTGTAGGCCATACGGCCATTTTCTGACACGACAAAAAAGCCTTTGCCGGTAATGGCTAAATCCAGCGCCGAACCGGTGCTGACAACACCGCCTTCGCGGCTGAAATTTTCTTTGATGTCACTGACATCTACGCCACCACGCTGACCACCGTTATAGACAGCGGCAAACTCAGCGCTGCCACTTTTAAAACCAGCGGTACCAGAGTTAGCAATATTGTGACTGGTTACTTCCAGTGCTTTCTGTGTCGTTTTCAGGCCGCTTAAGCCGATATTGAACATAGACATAGTAAAATCCTTAGCTGTTTCCACCCAGCGCCAGCTGGTTGGTATCCAGCAGCGAATGATTACCTAAACCATTGATCTGTAAAATAATGTCGTCTTTATTGCTACCCAGCGACACCCGTTCCACTTCACCGCTAAGCAGGGTGGTCAGTGGCTGCGGCTTACCAGCGATAATGGCATCAGCCTGTACGTAGTAACCGCCGGCAACCTGCTCATCAAACGCAAAGCGCAGCGTACCCACGCCGCTGTAGCCCAGGCTTTGTTGCTGCATCAGCTTGCCTTCGGCGTTATACAGCCGTAGCTCAACAGCATCGGCGTCGACACCCAGGTTAATAGCGCCTTTAATCTCGCCGCGCTGCTCCAGCACTATGCTGTCGGCGGCAACATCCACCTGCTGGCCGATTAGCCCGGTGGCCTGCAACGCTTGCTGGCTGGCCTGCAGTTCCAGATTTTTGCCCGAATCGATTTTCAGGCTTTGCAGGCTTTCGACATTGGCAAACTCCGCCAGCTGGCTGACATACTGAGTGCCATCCATCGGATCCAGCGGGTTCTGATGGCTGATCTGCGCCACCAGCAACTCAAGAAACATGGTTGATAAGCCTTCAGCATTATTGCCATTACCGGCGATAGTGTTGTTGGAGGCGCTGTTATTGCTGGCACCTAAGCCACTGATTGCACTCACGCTGCTACTCCTTTACTGCTGGCCAAGACGCAGCACACTTTGCTGCATACTGGACACCCGGCCCATCACTTCAACAGACGTTTGATAGCTGCGCGATGCAGACATCATGTCAGCCATTTCTTCCAGCACGTTGACGTTAGAATAAAATACGTAGCCGTCAGCATTGGCCAGTGGGTTGTTAGGCTCGTAGCGCTGCTCTACCGGCCGGCTGGAGCTGGTGATGCCCATCATCTGCACTTCAGCCGCCAGGCTTTGCTGCTCCGTCGTTTGTTTGTACAACGCAGCAAACACCGGCTTTAACGCCCTATAAGCGCCGGCTTCTGTGCTGGCCGCGGTATCAGCGTTGGCAAGGTTAGAGGCGATAGTGTCAAGCCGCATCACCTGGGCGCGCATCGCGCTGCCACTGACATCGTAAATGCTGTTAAAAGACATCCTTATTCCCCTTTAATCGCTTTTTGCAAGCCGCTGATTTTCATATTTAAAAATGTAAGGCTGGTTTGAAAATCCATAGTGTTGGCAGCGAAATTTGCCTGCTCAACGTTCAGTTCAGCCGTGTTGCCATCAGCCGAAGCCTGATAAGGTGTGCGGTACAGCAACTGATGACCGTCTTCGGCTGCTGTCAGTGGCCGGTTCTGACCGTGCTCTATGCTGTAAGCCACGTCCTGCATGATTTGCTTATAGTTGATATCCCGTGCCTTAAAACCCGGTGTATCGACATTGGCCAGATTGCCTGCAATAATTTCGGCTCTGTCCATGCGCAGCTGAAGTGAAAATGGATGGACGCCAAGCGCTTTATCAAACATGTGCAGATTACTCACTTAGAAACAGGTTGCCATTGCTGTCATTGGGTTTTACAAGCTCTGTGCCACATTTTAAAAGTGATATTTATCAATGAATTATTTTGCTTTCTTAGCCATATTACCGCCAAAAGCGGAAGCAATACTTCCGCAGCGGAAGCGTGGCGCTTTCCTGGCGTTTATGCTGCTGGCTGTGCTGTGCCTGCGTAGTAGCCCGCTGCAGGCAATGCCGGTTGAAACCGCGTTGCAACAACAGGTTGAGGCAGAACTTGCGCAGTATCTGCAACAGTTAGGGGTAAAAGCGCAGCAACAGGATATTCAGCTCAGCCTGCCCGGCTCACTGGCTGAACGAGACTGCAGCAAACTTGACATTAGCAGGCCACAGCAAAGCGAGCCGCCGCTGGGCCGGCTCAGTTACAGCCTGGCCTGCACGGCCCCCAAGCGCTGGCAAAGCCGCGCTGTGGCACAGGTTAAACTGTGGCTGCCGCTGGTGGTGGCAACCCGAACGCTGGAACGCGGCGAAGTACTCAGCGCCGATATGTTGAGCATACAACCGCAGGAAGTCAGTACCCTGCGCCACGGGCTGGAGTTCTCTGCCGCGCCTTTACTGGGCATGACAGTAAAGCGCCGTATCAGCGCCGGTGATGTGGTGAGCCGCCATTTACTGCAAGCGGCCTATCTGGTGCAAAAAGGTGCTCAGGTGACGCTGCATTACCGTGGCGATGGCTTTGCTGTCAGCACCAGTGCCATTGCCCTGAGCGACGGTGTACTGGGCGAGCGAATCAGCGTGCAGAATATCAGCTCCGGCAAGGTGCTGGATGCTATCGTTACTGCAGAAAATAACGTCGAATCTGCACAGAAATAAATTTAAGTTTTACCGCCGGCACGCCGCTTATTATTAACAGAGCAGAATTGCAGGAACCCCAGTATGAAAATTGAGCCTAAACACAGCTTGCAGGTGAACCCGGTAAACCGGCTGACACAAGAGCAGCAAAACCCGGGCACGGCGAAAGCAACAGTCAGCCCAGCCGGAGCCGACACCCCGGCCAGTAATGTCAGTGGTGCCAGCCGCGCGCTGGAGCAGAGCTTTGCCAATATGGCCAGCCACGACGGTGTCGATATGAATAAAGTGCGTCAGCTGCAACAGGCCATTGCCCGTGGTGAGCTGGTACTGGATGAAGACGCCCTGGTCAACGCTATTGTGGATATGCATAAAAAATGAGTGCCGAGCTGCTGAAGCATTTTATCAGCAGTTTGCAACAGGACGTGCAACGGCTGGATACCCTTAGCCAGTTACTGGATCAGCAATATGAGCTGATGAGCCGGCGCAGCAGTGAGCCACTGCAACAGCTGAACCAACAAGCGTTAGAACTGATGACAGCGGTGCAACATAACCATAGTGCGCGTGATAGCTTGCTGCAGCAGTTTGGCCTGCCTAACACCGCTGCCGGTTTACGCCAGTTAGTCAGCCGTTTACCGGCACCGCTGCAGCACGGTACCCGCCAACTGCTGCAGGAGCTGACGTTAAAATCGCGCTTATGTCAGGCCAAAAATGAGAAAAGCGGTAAATTACTGGCCAGCCAGCGCCAGCTGATGCAGAAACTGACCGGCCTGCAAAGCCGTACCAGCTACCCTGCTATGCCATTGTAACCCTATAACGGGCTTGCCACTGCAGCCTGGCAATGGCATGCTCAGTCAGGTTACCAGCCAATATTCAGCTGCGCACCACCGCAGTAAGCCAGGCAGTCAACGTTGAGGTTCAGGTGCATCTGTTCGTTTTATTACCCTTACCGCTTATTTTACTGTTGTACTGGCAGTTTCCGGCGCAGCTGACGGCTGTCAGTGCGTTATTTCCTGCATTAGTTTACGCGGCCATAGCGCTGACGGCGGCACTGGCCAGCCTGATGCGCCAATGGCACTGGCTGTACAGTTTGTGCTTGCTTGGCAGCCATTATCTGGTGGTGCAGCAGGCACTGCAACGCCCGTTAAGCGACGAGCGCACTTTAGCGCTGAGTATTTTTTTGCCGCTGTGTTTTACCATTATCGCCCTGCTGCTACAGTTGCAGCATAAACCGCAATTGCTGACCAAACGTGGCCTGGCGCTGCTGGCGGTGGTGCTACTGGCGCCACTGACGATGCTCTGGTTACCGCTGGCTAGCTGGCAGGCCGCCCTGCCATTACCGGCGGCGTTTTTTCAGCCGGTGTCTGAGCGCTTTTTATTAGGTTGGGGCCAGTTATGGTGGATAGCCGTTGTCGCCAGCTGCTGGCTGGGCCTGCTGAACTTCTACGCGGCCAATAGCCAGCGCTGGGGCCAGTTTGGTGCCTGGCTGGCCGTAATGGCGTTCTACCTGTTTATCCAAGAGCCCGATATGTCGGGCTGGATGACGCTCGCCGCCTGTTTAATCCTGCTGCTAAGCCTGAGCAGCCAGATGCTGCAACTGGCCTACATTGATGAGCTGACCCAACTGCCCCAACGCCGTGCGCTACTCAGCCATTTGAGCCGGCTGGGCCGGCGTAGTGCGATTACCATGCTCGATGTTGATCACTTTAAAAAGTTTAACGACACCTACGGCCATGATGTTGGTGATCAGGTGCTAAAGCTGCTTGGCTCAGTGCTGGCCAGCGAACGCGGCTTAACCGCCTACCGTTATGGCGGTGAAGAGTTTACGCTGGTGTTCAGCCACAATAAAACCGAGACCTTGGCAGAAAAGCTGGAACAAGTGCGCGCACGGGTAGCCGATTACCCACTGGTGATCCGCCAGCAGGACAGGCCGAAAGACAGTAAAAGCGGCAAACAGCAACGCGGCAGTAATGCGGGCAGCAAAACCGTGCACGTGACGATTAGCCTGGGCTGTGCTATCCGCCGAAGCGGCGAAAGCACCGAACAACTGCTAAAACGCGCCGACGAAGCGCTGTACAGCGCGAAAAAAGCCGGCCGTAATCAGGTGGCGTTTGCAAAGTAGGGAGTAAAGCGAAAGTTAATCTTCAGATTAATCAGACTTCAAGCTCTGAATCACATGCTAAGCGCCACTAGCTAAGTAAAAACAGGGCAAGCGGGCTATCATGTTTCAGCCTTCAAATACCTGATAAAAACTAGCCCGCTAAACACGGAAAATCAATGTCTCTGACCCGTTGATCTGATTTCCATTGATTTCTTTCTTTTATTTTTGAATTACAATAATATTGGAACTAACGGAAAAGAAACTAACTTCCTCACCTTCCAACACATAGCCGTCATAAAGGAAGTAATGACCAATATAATATTTCCCACTCTTTAATTCGTAAGATTTATCCAAATTAAAATTAAAGCACTTTTCTTCTTTTGGTTTAAATGAAATTTTAGCCAATCCTTCAGTCTTATTTAAATAGATTTCTTTAAAAAAGTCTGTAACTTCGCCTCTTTTTAGCCAAGAAGAATAAATGTCACTACCAACCTTAATGTAGTCTTCCAATAAATAAAAATTCATTCCATTAACTAACATCTGATCCTCATGAAGGAATGAAGAGCTTATTGTCAGATTATTATTCTGAAGATTTGCCATGCACAATTTCACATTGCAAGCCTCAGCAGTGCAATTTGAACTTAGGTATGTCGATATTGGAGGCTGTATAAGTGGAACATCTTTTGAAAAAGTCAAACATGGAACTAAAGTCAATATAGCAATTAAACTTTTCATTAAAGACCTCCCATAACGCTGAGTTCATAAAGGTATGCATTTGTGCGAAAGCGCTAAGGGTCAGGTCCTGAGTGGCCCTTAAATTGCTTTGAAACACCTGAAAATAACTAGCCCGCTAAACGCTGAAAATTAATATCTCTGATCCTAATTGATGATCTCTGATCGATATCCAGCTAATTACCTTTTTATGACGATAACATTAGAGCTAACGGAAAAAAACTATTACCATCATTTCCTATTATATATGAGTCTTTCAAAATATAGTTCCCGATATAATATCGGTTAGAGTCCAATATATAATATTTTTCTATCTCTAACGTGAAGAATTTTTTCTCTCCAAAACCAAATGACAATTCTGTCGAGCTTTCTATACGCTTAAGGTAATCCTCTTTAAAAGATTCCGTAACTTTTTCTCTTCTCAAGCGAGGAGAATAAATGTCGCTTCCAATTTCAATATAGTCATCGAGAGGGTAAAGATACACACCATTAACAACAAGGTGACCTTCATCTAAAAATGGAGAAGTTATTGTTATATATTCATCTTTATTATTATTAATGCATAAAGTCAAATTACATATCTTAGCGCCACAGTCAGATTGCAACTGTATCGAGATTGGTGGAACTGCAATCTTGGCATCATCTGCAAAGAGATTTGTCTGAATAAAAAACAACGCAAAAATTAATATTCTCATCTTATCTTCCCCATTGTTGCCTGTTCATATAAAAGCGCTAAGGGTCAGGTCTTCCTTTTTTCCACTATCCTGCTAACCCGCGAATAATGTAAATCAAAATAATCCCCCAGCGCTTTTAGCGTATAACCAATAGAGTCATTCAAGCGAAACGCAGTCGACTTTCTATCACCGCCCTGGCCTTATTGGTCGTTTCCCTTGGCTATATTCCGGTAGCTAACATTGCAGCAAGACAATCTTCCAGTACAGCCAGAATAAAGACTGGCGGCCAAGCAGCCTGTTTACTTAAAATTATCCTATTGATAAACTCTCGCCGTTTTGTATTCAAAACAGTTAAAAATACAACGGACTGTCTACCCCCTTACCAATGATGGTAGTGGCTTTCTACTCTGACTATCCAAATATAAATCTTTCTACGTGGAATCATTCCTAATGCGTAACGCTTTTTTAGCAAGTTTATTGCTGACGATGTTATCTGTGCATGCGGAGCAAACGCTGAGCCCGCTCTATAACGATAACCATATTCAACAGACACAAGAATATATAACCTCTGCAATAACATTGCACAAAGATGGTCAGGTCGATGAGGGTGCTTTGGCTTATGCCAACCACGTCGCCCATGGCGACAAAGTTACAGTCGTCAGCAGTCAACACGGCATAGCGATTTATAGCCAGGTTGGTGATTTCTATCAGCTGGTGCGGGAAATTAAAAATAGCGAGCTGGGTCTGCAGCAATACGATTCCGTTGCTAAAATGTACGTCTCTGGCACAGATAACTGGTTTTTGTACCAGGTGAATGACAAAGTTTTCACTGTTGTGCTGGATCAAGAATTTAATCCGTCTCTTGAAACCCGCAGTGAACTGACAGTCGGCTACGGTCAGCAGCTGGTAATCAATAACGGAACTGCCGTATCACGTAATGGCAATATTGTTACAACGTTTACAATCAATGAAACCACCGGGGCTATGGCAGTACTTAGCTCCATGCAGCTCTCTACTTATCCAGACTACATTGCATTTGCAAACGGCATTTTACTGGCGGCGCAGTCAAGCTGGCAAAACGATAAAAAAAATCTGATGGTGTATAAGCTTGACAATAACGGCCAGTGGCAGTTTATCACTGACCACAGTATGGCTGTGAACGGTTCTGGTTCTCAATACGTCCGTTATGTAGCACTTAGCCCCGATGGTCAGAGGGTTATGTATGGTAGCCGGGAGCAAGATTACATTTTGCAATTGGATACTGTAGCCGGGCAACTTACGGAAGTCGCGAACGGTAATTACCTGAACAGCTATTACTCGCAAGTGCACTTCATCGACAACCAATATGTGCTAGTTCTGGCCAGCAATCAGGTATCTCTGTTTAACAGCCAACAGCAAACCCAATTTGCCAGTATGAATCTGGATAGCTTCAGCAGTAGTGTTAAAGATTATGCTTTAAGCCTGGCAAATGGTGCCAAGCTTACTGTGCTTGGCCAAAGCGGTTTGCTGCAACTCTTTGCAAATTCGCTGACGGTAAATATTACCGTAACGCCGGGCGAGCAAGAGATTTATTTTGATTTTGCTGACGCCAGTAATGTAATGATCTTAAATGACAAATATCTATTACACCGCAGCAGCACGCACTACAGGCTATATAAGCTGGAGCAGCAAGGTATGCCGCAGCTGACACAAATCAGCACACCAGAACAACTACTGGGCGAGCAAAACTACTATTACCCCCGCAAGCTACTGCATATCAGCAATAACCTCTATGCGTTATTCCAGGGCGATCGTTACTCAGTCATACAACTGGATGAAGCGAATGACAAATTGCTGCAATTTAGCTCAGGCACTTTGTATGACCGTAATGGCAATAGCTTGTATACCGCTGATAATAATATCGTCAGCGTTGGCTCAGCTTTGGTAATTGCCAATAATGACACGCTCAATCTGTTGACACTTGGCGCAGATTACCATTTTAGTTTTGCAGATGCTGCGGTGAATGGTGCCTCAGGTGTGTCTGGTATTGCACAGATTCAAATGCTGGTGGCCGCAGGCGAATTTATTTATGCTGTTGACCAATACAATAGTGTAATGAGTAAATTTATCGTCAGTCAAAATCGGCTACAACAACAAGAACAATACCGCAGTTATGACTTTCCTCAGCTGTCAGGCTACTATATCCGCGATGATTTACTCACGCTGCGCAGTGACAATTATCTACTAAACTACCGGATGGCAGATAATGGCTCATTAACTCTGCTGTCCACCCAGTATCTGTCGGGTAACATTGCTCGTTGGGCGCCGGTCGGTGAACGATTTGCAGCCGTGCAAGGCTGGCAAGACCTCCGGGTTTTGGAGCAGGACAGTGTTACAGGCTTATGGTCAGAGCAGCTCGAGCTTAATAATCAACAATTACAACAACAGTTCCAACTGGCCAGCCCGGCATTACTTGCGTTGGGTCGCACTATTGGCGTATATGACGGGCAGAACAAAAAACTCGTACGTCTGGCCCACAATAGTGCACCTTATGCAACTAGTGCAGCCAAGCTAAAACTTAAACTAAATCAAGGCGTTCCATTTCAACTGGAGCTAAGCTCTGTAATAGCAGATGAAGAAGACTCTGCATTATCATTCAACCTTTTGACCGCTACTGCTGATTTCAGTTTAAGCGACAATCAACTGAAATTTAATGGACAAGGCGTAACTGATTCGGGCTATATCGACATTACAGCTGCAGACCCATCTGATCTGGTAGCTAAGTTCACGTTCGAATATACAATGAACCTGGCGCCCGTTGTTAAAGCTCAGGTGCCAACACTCAATGTGGTTCAGGGCGAAGCTATGCATATAGAGCTGGCTCAGTATTTCGCCGATCCGGAAGGTCAGGCACTGCAATTCAGGCTATCGTCTGCGCTGCTTGGATTAACGGTATCAAATAACGGTTTACTTACCGGCAAACTGAATACAAACGGCGAGCTGCGAGTAAGTGTCACGGTAAGTGATGCTGCTGGTGCATCAGCTGATCATGTCATTACACTGGCTGTTGCTGCCAAACCAGAGGAGAGCTCAGGCGGTAGCATGCATTGGCTGCTGCTGAGTTTACTGGCGTTAATCGCATTAAACCGTAGCAACAAAAGACGTAGTTAAACCAAAATTCCGCGGCTTTAGCAAACCTGAAGCCGCGAACTTATGCCAGCGCCAGCTTATTTGATTATGGTTAGGCTGAAACTGTCAGCTTATGTTAAAATCGACGCCATATTAAACAGATAACAGGTGTAAATCAGCAAGATGGCGCGTCGCACCAAAGCCGAAGCCGAAAGTACCAGAGCAGCTATTTTAGATGCCGCTGAAGTATTGTTTTTTCAGCATGGCGTCTCCCGCACTACGCTGGAAAAAATTGCGCTGGCCGCCAATGTCACGCGGGGTGCCATTTACTGGCACTTTCAGAATAAAGCCGATCTATTTAACGCTATGCTGGAGCGGGTGCGGCTGCCATTTCACCACCTGCTGAACGAAGTTGACAACAACCCGTCTGACGACCCTTTTGGCCAAATTCTTGAATTGTTTACCAATGGCTTGCAGCTGATTGCCAGTAGTGAACAGCACCTGCGTGTACTGACGATAGTATTTCACCGCTGCGAGTATATCGACGAGCTAAACCCGGCTGTTACCAAACAGGATGAGCTGGATGAGCAAACAGTCGCGGTACTGCAGCGGGCACTGGAACGGGCAGAACAGATGGGATTGCTGCGTGAGGGTATATCGCCGCGGCTGGCCGCTTTTTCACTGCATATGTATATAGGCGGCATTATCAGTAACTTTTTACTGAAACCACAACAGTGTGATTTGCATAAACACGCTGGCGCTTTGATAGAGGTAATGCTGCAGGGTTTGAAAAAGGCATAAAAAAACCGGCTGCTCGCGTGGGGTTAAGACAGCCGGCAAAGGTACAACCTTTAGGCAGCATCACTGCTGCCGTTAATGCGTGTTAAACAGTTTTAATATCCGACGCTTTAGCGCCAACCAACTTCATGATCACCAGATAAAACACCGGTACCAGAAATACCGCCAGCACCGTGGCTGAAATCATCCCGCCCAGTACACCGGTACCTATTGCATTGCGGCTGGCAGAACCGGCGCCAGAGCTTATCACCAGTGGTAATACACCAAGCGAGAACGCCATCGATGTCATAATGATTGGCCGCAGCCTCAGCCTCACCGCTTCCAGTATGGCTGCCGTTAACTCTTTACCCTGCTGCTGCAGCTCGCGGGCGAATTCAACTATCAAGATAGCGTTCTTCGCCGCCAGGCCCATCGTCGTTAACAGGCCGACCTGGAAATAGACGTCGTTGCCAAGCCCGCGCATATAAGCGGCTGTCAGCGCGCCGACAATACCCAGCGGTACCACCAGAATAACGGCAAAAGGTACGCTCCAGCTTTCATACAGCGCGGCCAGACACAGAAACACCACCAGAATCGATAATGCATACAACGCTGGTGCCTGCGAGCCGGACAGTTTTTCCTGATACGAGGTTGCCGTCCATTCAAAACCTATACCCGGCGGCAGCTGACTGATCAGTTGCTCCATCGTAGCCATCGCATCACCCGAGCTGGTGCCCGGCGCCGGTTCACCCTGGATCTCCATCGCCGACACACCGTTGTAACGCTCTAAACGCTGCGGACCGTAAATCCAGCGGCTACTGGAGAACGAGGCAAAGCTGACCATATCACCGTCGCTGTTACGCACATGCCAGCGTTTGATGTCTTCCGGCGTCATACGAAAATCGGCTTCTGCCTGCACGTAAACCTTTTTCACCCGGCCGCGATCAACAAAGTCATTCACATAGGTAGAGCCCCAGCCAATCGCCAATGTCTGGTTGATATCACGCAGTGATACACCCAAGGCCTGAGCTTTTAACTGATCGACATCAATTTGTAGCTGCGGCGCATCTTCCATACCGTTGGGGCGCACACTGACCAGATTCGGTTGTTGCGCCGCCATACCCAGCAGCTGGTTACGGGCGTTTAACAGCGCCTCGTGACCCAAACCGCCACGGTCCTGCAAAAATAGTGAGAAACCGGTCGCCCGGCCAAGCTCGGCGATAGGTGGCAGGTTAAAAGCAAAAATCTGTGCTTCTTTTACCGTGGCAAAAAAGCCCCAGGCGCGGCCAATCACAGCCTGTACGCTGTCTGCTGCACCACGCTCACTCCAGTCAGCCAAACGCACAAATGCCAGGCCCATATTCTGGCCACGACCGGCGAAACTGAAACCCGACACGGTAAACACCGACTGTACTGCGTCTTCACTGGCGTAGTGCGCAGCTATTTTATCCATCACCGCTTCAGTACGTTGCTGGCTGGCACCGGTTGGTAGTTGCACCATGGTTAAAAACACGCCCTGATCTTCTTCCGGCAGGAAAGACGTAGGCAGGCGCAGGAACATCACCGCCATCACAGCGACTATAGCGCCGTACACCAACATTGAGCGTTTCGGCCGCGCCAGCATACCGGCGACACCGCGCTGGTATTTGCGGTTTGACGCATCAAAACCGCGGTTAAACCAGCCAAAAAAGCCGCCTTTGGTGTGATGATCACCATTAACCGGTTTGAGCATGGTGGCACACAGCGCCGGGGTAAAGATCAGTGCCACCAGCACCGACAGCGCCATGGCTGTCACAATCGTAATGGAGAACTGCTTGTAAATGGCGCCGGTAGCACCACCGAAGAACGCCATAGGCACAAATACCGCCGACAATACCAGGCCGATACCGACCAGCGCGCCGGTGATCTGCCCCATCGATTTGCGTGTGGCCTCAACCGGGCCCAGACCCTCTTCGCTCATCACGCGCTCAACGTTTTCCACCACCACTATGGCATCATCTACCAGCAAGCCGATGGCCAGTACCATACCGAACATCGTCAGGGTATTAATAGAAAAGCCAAACGCCGACATCACACCAAAGGTACCCAGTAACACCACCGGCACTGCCAGCGTGGGGATCAACGTGGCGCGGAAGTTCTGTAAAAACAGATACATCACCAGAAACACCAGAATAATGGCTTCAATCAGCGTTTGTACCACTGAGCTTATCGATATTTCGACAAAAGGTGTGGTGTCATACGGAATAACAGTACTGAGCCCTTGAGGGAAATATGGCTCTAACTCTGCCAGTTTGGCTTTTACCGCGGCGGCGGTATCCAGCGCGTTGGCGCCGGTGGCCAGCTCAATGGCTAAACCGGTGGCCATTTTGCCGTTGTAACGCGCAATTA
Source organism: Rheinheimera aquimaris (assembly GCF_020531985.1). Classification (GTDB taxonomy): domain Bacteria; phylum Pseudomonadota; class Gammaproteobacteria; order Enterobacterales; family Alteromonadaceae; genus Alishewanella; species Alishewanella aquimaris. The sequence continues at coordinate 233,089 of NZ_JAJAVQ010000005.1, forward strand.
CTGAATAATCCTCACCGCCCAGTTCAATGCGCGCCACATCAGACAGCTTTACCATAGAACCATCGGCATTCACTCGCAGCAGGATCTGGCCAAACTCTTCGGCTGACGTTAAACGGGTTTGCGCCAGTATCGCGGCGTTAAACTGCTGGCCGGGCAATGCCGGTGCCCCGCCTAACTGGCCGGCGGTGACCTGGTTATTCTGTACTTCTATCGCCGCAGTCACATCTGCCGGCGTCAGCTGATATTCGTTCAGTTTGTTGGCATCCAGCCAAATGCGCATTGCATACTGGCTACCGAATACCTGCACATTACCTACACCTGTCGTGCGGCTTAACGGGTCTTTAACGTTCGCCACAACATAGTCGGCAATGTCGTCACGGGCCAGGCTGTTATCTTCTGATAAGAAGCCCACCACCATCAGGAAGCCACCGTTAGATTTGGCTACCCGCACTCCGTTTTGCTGCACTTCCTGCGGTAATAACGGCAGTGCCTGTTGCAGCTTGTTTTGCACCTGTACCTGCGCAATATCGGCATCTGTGCCGGTTTCAAAGGTCAGTGTCAGGCTGACGTTACCGGAGGAGTCAGAGTTGGCTGACATATACATCAGGTTATCCAGGCCATTCATGGCCTGTTCTATCACCTGCGTCACCGCATCTTCGGCTGTCTTGGCCGACGCACCACGGTAAGACGCACTGATGCTGATAGCAGGTGGTGCCACGCGCGGATACTGCTCAACCGGTAACTGTTTAATCGATAACAGGCCGGCCAGCATAATGACTATTGCAATGACCCAGGCAAAAATAGGCCTGCTGATAAAGAAATTTGCCATCTGTTTCTACTCCTGCCTATTGTGAAACAGCAGGGCTGTTTTGGCTGCTATCAGCAGAATTCTGCGCTTGCACTGTTCTGACTTTGGCACCCGGCTTCACTTTCTGCAGGCCGGCAACGATAACGGTATCACCGGCGCTCAGGCCAGAGGTCACCTGCCAGCTTTGCTCAACAGTGCGGCCGGTTTCAATTAAACGCGCTTCAACCTCATTATTGCTGTTAACCAGCATCACAGACGCCTGGCCTTTTGGTGTGCGGCTGACTGCAGCCTGTGGCACCAGTATTGCCTGATCATCAGTACCATGATGCAGCCTGGCACGGACAAACATACCTGGCAGCAAATTACCGTTTTTGTTCGGGAATACGGCCCGCAGCGTCACCATACCGGTGCTGGGGTCAACATTTACTTCAGAGAACTGCAGGCTGCCCTGCTCGCTGTATTTACTGCCGTCATCCAGCAGCAAATCGACCGTCACGTTGTCGCGCTCATCACCCTGCATTTGCTTTTTTAGCTTCAGCAGTTCACTGCTCGACTGCGTTAAATCGACATAAATCGGGTCAAGCTGGCGTATTGTCGCCATCACCTGAGCCTGGTTCGCCGTCAGTAAGGCGCCTTCAGTAACGGCTGAGCGGCCAATCTGGCCAGAAATGGGCGCTTTAATCTGGGTATAGTTCAGGTTAATTTGTGCGGTTTGCAACGCAGCTTCGCTGCTGGCGATGGCGGCATCCGCCTGCATCAGCGCGGCCTGGGCATCATCATAATCCTGCTGACTTACTGCTTTATTGCCCAGCAAGCCTTTGAGCCGATCGGCTTTTAAACGGGCGTTATGCGCCACCGCTTTAGCGCTGGCTAAATTCGCCTTGGCATTGGCTAATGCTGCCTGATAAGGGGCGGCGTCTATTTTGTACAGCACCTGGCCGGCCTCTACCTGCTGGCCTTCGGTAAATAAACGTTGCTGTAAAATGCCACTAACCTGCGGACGGATCTCAGCCTGACGGAAATCAGTAGTGCGGCCGGGTAATTCAGTAGTCAATGCCAGCGAACTGGTACTCAGCGTCACTACAGCTACTTCAGGCGCCTGAGGCGCAGCCTGGCCACCTGCCTGCTGGGGCTCACTGCAGGCCACCATTAACAATGCCACTACCGGTGCAGTGAACAGCTTCATTTTTACACGCATACAAACTCCTGTGAGAGGCTGCCTGAAAATCCCGGGTATAGTTCAGGCAGAATAAGAACGGCAATATACATACAAGGTTGTATGTAATCAATAATCCAGCTGTACCAGCGCGACCAACGCCATAAAAAAGCTGTTCAGTAACCAGAGAAACCAGTATAGCCGCTGTCAGAGACCAGGCTGCTACAGTGATCTGACAGGTGAAAAAAACCACTGTTTTTATCCGGTTTTATGCGTGCTTTATTTCGCAGTTATTGTCCTATACTGTTGATTTATTTTAATACGCTGCAAAAAATGCAGCGCAACCCGTGGAGCTTCTACATGAGCACTGAAACCAAAACAGATGAACTGGACTGTGACATTGATAGCGGCTGCGGCGCCGTTGATATCGTGATTAAACCGCGGGATAAAGACCTGGGCGGCTTTTCGGTGCGCCGCTCACTGCCAACCAAAGAACGCAAAATGGTCGGGCCGTGGATCTTTTTCGATCATATGGGCCCGGCCAAATTTGCTGCAGGCTCAGGCATTAATGTGCGGCCACATCCGCATATTAACCTCGCTACTGTTACCTATCTGTTCGAAGGTGAAATTCTGCACCGCGATTCGCTGGGCAGCTACCAGACCATTACACCGGGCGACATTAACCTGATGGTGGCAGGCAGTGGTATAGTGCACTCCGAACGGGAGCGGCCGGAAGTGACCGCCAGCGCCCATACTCTGCATGGCCTGCAACTGTGGTTAGCGTTGCCGGAGCAAGATGAAGAAATCGACCCGGCATTTTATCACTATCCCAATCGTACTATTCCGGCCGTCGATGTTGACGGTGTTGCCGTTCGGGTATTGATGGGCAGCGCTTATGGTCAGACATCACCGGTAAAAACCTATGCGCAAACGCTGTATGTCGAAGCCTTTATGAAAAAAGGCCAACGTTTAACCCTGCCCGACTGTGCCGAGCGTGCAGTTTACGTTGCCAAAGGCGGGTTGCGGCTAAAAGACACTGTAGTACCCGAACACGCTATGGTAGTGCTGCATCAGGCCGCAGGCTTAGAAATTGAAGCCACTGCAGATAGCCGTATAGCACTGATAGGCGGCGAGAATATGGGTAAGCGTTTTATAGAATGGAATTTTATTTCCAGCCGTAAAGAACGTATTGAGCAGGCGAAGCAGGACTGGATTGCCGATCGTTTCGCCAAAGTCGTTGGCGATGAAGAAGAGTTTATTCCCTATCCGGTCAACTGATTACAGGTTAACACCCGGCACCAGCGCCGGGTGTTAATATTGGCGAGCAGTGTTAGCCATTGGTGTTCTCCAGTGTTTGCGCCACCACCGGCTCAACCACTTCTGCGCTTATCAGCTCGGGCTGATTTTGCGCCTGTTGCACTAACCAACGCTGAACGACAGAAGCAGCCGGTGACACAGATACAGGCGGCGCATAATTGGGGCGCTGATAATCAGGCTGGCTTAGCAGCTGAATAACATAAGATGACGCGAAAAAGACACTGGCACCAAAAGCGACAGCCGCCAGCGCACTTTTATAATCATCACTTTGGCGGGCAACGACAAACAACATTAACATGGCACAGCAGGCGGCCATGTACACCGCCAGATAATGAAAAAGATCGTTGTCCATAGCGATACCTACAGCATAAACGGTCAGATACACTACAATGGGCATTGCCAGCATAAGTGTGGGTTTCATATAGCTGTACATGGTGTAAGTTCCTGTTTAAAAGTTAATTATCGTCTGCTGCATCCTGAATGGCTTCACCGGCCGATTCGATATCTTTGCCAGCGCCTTCAACAGTGGCGCAGCCTACAACGCTGATACTCAGCAGCGCAGCCAGCATCAAACCGACGCAGCGCTTAGCATTAAAACGACTATGTTCACTTGTAAAACTGTTCATCAGACTGATCCTCCCGATTGATCCTAACGACTTGCAAAGCGTACACTGGCATCTGCAAGGTATTCAGCTGTGGTACAGCAAGAACCAAACCAACAATATGTCGTTGTTTTTTATAAAGATATCTGTTGCCTAGTGCTGTTTACTTATGTAGTAATTACAACGGATGCGGAAATTAATTCATACCGACAGCAGAAAGGTGATATATGAGTATTGAACTGCGTAAAAGTGACAGCGGCACCTACCGCCAGACTATCCGTATTAACCAGCACACCGTATTTGCTGATGTTGGCAAAGAGCTGGGCGGAGATGACAGCGCACCGGATCCGCACGATTTATATGATGCCGCGCTGGCAGCCTGCAAAGCTATCACCGTGATGATGTACGCCAAACGTAAGCAACTGCCGCTGGATTATATTGACGTTATTATTGAGCGTGATAACAGCCGCGAAGCTCAGGGTGTCTATGTGCTGAATGTGCAACTGAAATTACAGGGAGCACTCAGCAGCGAGCAAAAACAGCAGCTGGGTGCCATTGCGGAAAAATGTCCCATCCATAAACTGATGACAGCCGTCAGCACTGAAATTCGTGCCAGCATTAGCTGAGCCGCGGTACAAGGTAAGCAGGCACTATGCTTAGGATCTCGCTGGAACAATGGCGTATGTTTATTATGGTCGCCGAGCACGGCGGCTTTAATCAGGCGGCGCAGGCCATTTATAAAAGCCAGTCCAGCATTCACAATGCGGTTCAGAAAATAGAACATAGCCTGGGTGTTAAGCTATTCCGGGTTGAAGGCCGTAAAACGCTGCTGACGGATGCCGGTGAGTTAGTACTGCGCCGTGCCAACTATTTACTGCAGGAAGCGGCCCGGGTGGAACAGGTTGGCCATACGCTGGCTGAAGGTATTGAAAGCAGGTTGCGGATTGCGGTGGATGAGATATTCCCGCACCCGCTGCTGTATAAGGCGCTGGAAAATACTTCACAGCAGTACCCGCTACTGCGTATTGAGCTGATGGAATCTATTCTGACCGGCGCGAAAGAACTGCTCGAGAACGCTGAAGCCGATATCGCTGTCTCACCGGTGGTACAAAAAGAGTTGTTTAACGAAGAGTTGTGCCAGATAGAGTTTGTCGCGGTTGCCTGCCCGCAGCACCCATTATTGCAGCTTGGCAGAGAGCTGAATCTGGAAGATTTAAAATCCTACCGACAAATCGTGGTACGCGATTCAGCCCACCATAACCGGCACGACGAAGGCTGGCTTGGTGCCAACCAGCGCTGGACCGTCAGTCATATGCGCACTTCTATCGATATGATTAAGCAAGGGCTGGGGTTTGCCTGGTTACCGCTGACATCCATCCTGGAAGATCTGACACAAGGCCGGCTACAACGGCTGCCACTGTGCAGTGGCGCCAGCCGTAAAGTCAGTTTGTACCTGCTGTTTAGCGATGCCGATAAACTGGGGCCGGCCGCCCGCACTTTTTTAGGTGAGCTGCGTTACCAGAGTATCGACCTGCCAACCTCTGCCGATCTGTGAGCTGTGCTAGGGTTGACTGCCATCACGCCCTGTCTGCGATGAGAAATACAGCGCCAGCGCCGCAATATCACTGTCTGACAAACTACTGGCATTGGCCTGCATGATAAACGCCATGCCGCCTTTACGGTTGCCATCGCGGTAAGCTGTTAACGCATACCGCAGGTATTCCGCATTTTGTCCGGCCAGGTTCGGGTTGGTTGTTACCGGTGCAATACCGGTTTCACCATGGCAACCCAAACATTGCTGTGCCAGCTGTTGCCCGCGGCTGTACTCGGCCTCATCCGCTGCCAGCCATGGGCTTAGCAGCGCCAGCAGTAAAGTGGGAAAAACGAGTTTCATCTGAGTTCCTCCTTACTGGTTTACCGGTGACCAGGCAGGTAATGCCGGCTCTGCGGCCTGATACAAGGCCGGGAACGGCGTTTGGCTGGCGTAACGCACTTTGCCATCCACCACGGTCAGCTCAGATCGGGTGTGCAACAGTTGTTGCTCAGGTACAGTAAGAATATCCTGATTCAGCACGGCAAAATCTGCATACATGCCCGGTTTTATCTGGCCTTTGTACTGCTCTTCACCAGATAAATACGCACTGCCAGCGGTGAACAGTTGTAGCGCGGTCAAACGATCCAGCCGGTTGTCGTCGCCATACAACTGATAGCCACCAACGGTTTTACCCGACACAGCCCAGTAATAGGTGGCCCAGGGGTTAAAACTGGCGACCCGGGTGCCATCAGTGCCCAGCCCTACCGGTATACCCAGCTGCAGCATTTTTTTCAGTGGTGGCGTGCGTTTTGCCTGCCCGGCACCATAACGCTGGACAAAATCCTCACCGGCAAAGGCCATCCGCCCCTGCACTGCGATGGCACCGCCAAGCTGTTTAATCCGCAGCAGGTTAGCGTCGGACACCGTTTCGGCATGATCAATAATCCAGCGCACTGTGTTAAGTGGCTGCGTTTTATTAATACGCTCAAACACATTCAGCATGCGCGCAATCGACTCATCATACGTAGCGTGGATCCGAAACGGCCAGCCCTGACGCAAATGCAAACGTACCACCTGCTCCAGCTCGGCATCGGCGGCCTTATCCAGCTCTGGCCGTGCGGCACGGAAGTTTTCATAATCAGACGCTTTCCACGCCAGCAGTTCGCCACCACCTTCTATCACATAGCCGTTATCCATATGCAGGTGCAAATTCTGATTGGCCTGATAATGCTGCATCCAGCTTTCGAAGCTCTGCATTTCCTTTCCCGGCGTTTGCGGAAACAGGAAATTCGCTACCCGTAGCGGCAGCTCGCCCGTTTCTGCCAGAGTTGTCGACGCCTGATAATCATCAGGAAAAGCATGGCCACCACCACCGGCATCCACCACACTGGTCAGGCCCAGGCTAAGCAAACGGCGGTAAAACTGCCGGCTTGAATTTAACTGCTCAGCAGCAGACAGCTGCGGCAAAGCTGCAATGGTCTGGTACAAAATCTGCGGGTTTGGATCAGCAATCAAGCGGCCGGTTAGCTTGCCATCGGCATCTTTTTCATAGTAACTGCCTTTGGGCGCCACGGTTTCAGCAGTTAACCCCAGCACCTCAATCGCTTTGCGGTTCAGCACACCGCCGGAGTATAAATGCAGTACAAATACCGGCGTATCCGGTGCCGCTGCGGTTAGCTCGTCGGAGGTCGGCATCCGTTTTTCCGCAAACTGATAAGGGCTCCAGCCGCCAACGACCCGTACCCACTGTCCGGCTGGCGCCTTTGCCGCATTGCGCTTTATCAGCGCCAGCGCCTCCGACAGCGAGGTTAAGCCTTCCCAGCGGGTTTCCAGATTATAAAACCGCCCGCCCCTTACCACATGCAGGTGTGAGTCATTCATGCCCGGGATAACGCGGCGGCCTTTGGCGTCTATTACCAGAGTGTCGTCAGTTTTTTGCGCCAGCAGCGCGGCGGCGTCATTGGTTAAGTGTTCAAAGCGGCCATTGGTGACTGAGAATGCGGTGTAGCTTTTGCCATCAAAGGTATCTATTTTCGCGTTGTGCACAATCATGTCAGCTGACAGCACATTGAGTGACAGCATGCCGGCAATGGCCGTCAGCGTCTTAGCAATATATTTCATCTTAGTGTCCCTGAAATAAGGGCCACTGCTGTGGCCCTGTGATTAAACGAGAATGACTGTGCTGAACTTACTGGCCTTCTTTGGCATTAAACATTTCAGTGGCGTAAATCAGGCCCAGGCCATAACCACCGGCGTGTTGTTTCGCAATACCTGTAACGTCAGCATAAGAACCTGTGCGGGCCCAATCACGTTGCAGCTCTAACATGTACTGTAACCAGGTAATAGGTTGTGCACCGGCCTGCACCATCCGCAGTACCGCCATATCGTGTGCTTCTTTGCTTACGCCACCTGAGGCATCGGTAACAAAGTATACTTCGTAGCCTTCATCAATCGCCGACAGCACCGGCCCAACGCCACACACCTCTGTCCAAAGTGCTGCGATAACAATTTTGTTCTTTTTAAACTTCTTTACCACATCCGTTACCCGTTTATCTTCCCAGGTGTTCATCGTCGTGCGGTCAATAGGTGTCTGCTCCGGGAACACTGCCTGCAGTTCAGGGAACAAAGGTCCACTGAACGACTTTGCGGCGACGGTAGTCAGAATGGTTGGCACCTTAAAGACTTTGGCCGCTTTTGCCAGGCCAGTGACATTATTGCGAACCTCTTCTACTGTATGCGAGCGGGTAGCAAAGGCCATTTGCGGCTGGTGATCAATCAGGATCAGCGTGTGATTATCCGGTGTTAATAACCCCTTGCCCGGTGCGCCGGCGAAAGCAGGCATTGTCGCAGCAGCTAATAAAGAAACAGACGCAACTAAAGTGGTAACAGCTGTATTGAATTTGAACATTTTTTTATCCTCAATAATGTTTAATAAAGTGGTTTCGGTTTCTGGATGGGACCGCTTAACCAATCCATGTGAATCATTTTAGTCCTGATAAAAAGAATTAAAATTTGAAAATAACGTACAATTCATTCCCCAAAACAGAATGAAAAAGGAAATTTCGATTGCTGTGTTAATATTGCCAACGCCCAAATGACTACCGTGGTTTTTAGCTTATGCCTGCAACAGATTTTCGCATCGCCCTGATTGGCTATGGTTACGCCGGTAAAACCTTTCATGCACCGTTGATTAACGCCACACCGGGTTTAACGCTGGTGGCAGTGGGTTCATCTCAACAGGCCAGCGTACAGGCGGATTTGGGTGACGCAATTGATGTCAGCGCTGATTATCAGGCGGTTATCCAGCTGGCGGATATTGATCTGGTGGTCATCGCCAGCCCGAACGACAGCCACGCGCCGCTGGCTGAACTGGCACTGCAGGCAGGTAAGCATGTGGTGGTAGACAAACCTTTTGCCCTGAGCCTTGAACAGGCGCAAAAGCTGACAGCGTTAGCGCAGCAGAAGCAGTTGTTGCTGTCGGTGTTTCATAACCGCCGCTTTGACGCCGACTTTATCGCGCTACAGCAGTTGTTGGCGTCGAATACTCTGGGCGGTATTGCCCATTTAGAATCCCGTTTTGACCGCTTCCGGCCAGAAGTACGCCAGCGCTGGCGTGAGCAAGCCGGCCCCGGCGCCGGTTTGTGGTTCGATTTAGGCCCGCACCTTTTAGACCAGGCGCTGGTATTATTCGGTTTACCCAAACAGTTGCAGGCTACGCTGAAACAGCTAAGGCCAGGTGCTACAGCCTGTGACTGGTTTAGTGTTTATCTTGATTACGGCCATTTTGGCGTAACCCTTGGTGCCTCTATGTTAAGCGCCGCGCCCTCGCCGCGTTTTACCTTGCAATGCCAGCAGGGCAACTGGCAGAAGTTTGGCCTGGATGTGCAGGAAGACCAGCTAAAACAGGGTTTAACGCCGTTAAGTAACGGCTGGGGCCAGGATCCACGGCCAGCCATGCTGTACCACTCTGATAATGCTACTGAAATGCTGTTGGCGCCCGGTTGCTACCAGCAATACTACAGCGCTATTGCTGCCGCCTTGCGTGGCGAAGGGCCAAACCCGGTGCCGGCTGAGCAAGCCTGTGATGTGATGTATCTGCTGCAATTGGCAGAGCAATCCGCTGCCAATGGTGAGGTAATCGCAGTTAGCACCAAATTGTAAACAGGTGCTAATTGCGAGTCAGATGCTACGCATGACGCGGCTTGCCCACATCAACACGCCATAAATCATCCCTGAGGCTCGGTTCCGGCCATCCATGGCCTCCAACGGTTGATTTAGGGCAAGCCGGTCCTGCTAAGCCAGCTTTACCGCTTTATCAGATATCGAAGCGGTCGTTTTGCATCACTTTGGTCCAGGCGCTGACAAAGTCCTGTACAAACTTTTCTTTGCCGTCGTTAGCACCGTAAACTTCCGCCACCGCACGCAGCTCGGCATGCGAGCCAAACATCAGATCAACCGGCGTCGCGGTATATTTCAGTTTACCGCTTTTACGATCCAGCCCTTCATACAGCCCAGGTTGTTTGTCAGACTTGCTCCACTTCGTCGACATATCCAGCAGATTAACGAAGAAATCGTTGGTTAAGCTGCCTGGCTTGTCAGTAAAGACACCATGTTTGCTGCCGCCGCTGTTGGCATTCAGAACGCGCAGGCCACCCACCAGTGCTGTCATTTGCGGCACGCTCAGGTTCAGCATATTGGCGCGGTCAATCAGCGCTTCGGCCGGCGACAACGCGGCTTCGCTGCTGTAATAGTTACGGAAGCCATCTGCTTTTAACTCCAGTACCGCAAAGGACGCCGCATCCGTTTGTTGCTGGCTGGCATCAGTGCGACCCGGAGTAAAGGGCACGCTTACCGTGTAACCGGCATCTTTTGCCGCTTTTTCTACCGCGGCACCACCTGCCAGCACTATTACATCGGCCAGTGACACTTTTTTACCGCCTTTGAGCGATTTATTAAAATCGCCTTGTACTTTTTCAAGCGTCTTCAGTACCTTGGCCAGTTCTTTCGGGTCGTTTACCGCCCAGTCTTTCTGTGGGTCCAACCGCAAACGGGCACCGTTAGCACCACCGCGCATATCAGTACCCCGGAAGCTGCTGGCAGCCGCCCAGGCTGTGCGCACCAGTTGCGGTACGGTTAAGCCAGACGCCAGAATTTTACTTTTTAAGCTGGCAATATCATTGGCATCAATCAGTGGGTGATCAACCGCTGGTACCGGGTCTTGCCAAATCAGCGCTTCGGTAGGAACCAGTTTACCCAGGTAGCGTGCCTGCGGCCCCATATCGCGGTGGGTCAGCTTAAACCAGGCTTTGGCAAACGCCAGTTCAAACGCTTTCGGGTCATTTTTAAAACGCAGCGCAATAGCACGGTACGCCGGGTCTTCTTTTAATGCCAGATCCGAGGTAAACATAATAGGTGCATGACGTTTACCTTCGATATGCGCATCCGGTACCAGGTTGGCAGCCTGACCACCGGCCGGAACCCACTGAATATGGCCAGCCGGGCTTTTGGTTTGCACCCAGTCAAAGCCAAACAGGTTATCCAGATACTGCGATGTCCAGGCAATAGGGTTGGCCGACCAGGCGCCTTCTAAGCCGCTGGTAATGGTGTCCTCAGAATGGCCTTTACCGCATTTGTTTTTCCAGCCAAAGCCCTGCTCTTCCATACCGGCAGCGGCCGGGTCTTTATCGACACATTTTTTCGCATCATGGGCGCCATGCGCCTTACCAAAAGTATGGCCGCCGGCAATCAGCGCCACCGTTTCTTCGTCATTCATTGCCATACGGCCGAAGGTATCGCGAATTTCTTTTGCTGACGCCAGTGGGTCTGGTACGCCATTCGGCCCTTCCGGGTTGACGTAAATCAGGCCCATCTGTACTGCTGCTAACGGCTTGGCCAGCTCGCCCTTTTCGTTACGACGCTTGTTGCCCAGCCACTGTTTTTCTGAGCCCCAGTTCACCACTTCGGCTTCCCAGTCATCGGTGCGGCCACCGGCAAAACCAAAGGTTTTAAAGCCCATGGATTCCAGCGCAACATTACCGGTTAACACCATTAAATCTGCCCATGAAATGCTGCTGCCGTACTTTTGTTTAATCGGCCATAACAGGCGGCGGGCTTTATCCAGGCTGACGTTATCCGGCCAGCTGTTCAGCGGTTCAAAGCGTTGCTGGCCACCGTTGGCCCCGCCACGGCCATCAAAAATGCGGTATACACCGGCGCTGTGCCACGCCATACGAATGAAGAAAGGCCCATAGTGGCCATAGTCTGCCGGCCACCAATCCTGTGATTGGGTCATCACCGCTTTGATATCGGCCTTTAACGCATCTAAATCCAGCGCATTAAATTTCTGCACATAGTCGTAGTCGGCGCCATAAGGATTAGATTTAACCGCATTTTGTCTAAGTGGCGTTAAATCCAGTTTATCCGGCCACCAGAAACTGTTAGTGGTAGTAGTACTGGTATCGGCTGCACTAACACTGATCGAAATTGCCAGTGCCAGCACTGAAATCATAGGAACGGTTTTCTTTATCATGGTTCTATACCTGTCCGAAAAAGGTGCCATAGGTTTACTGCACCCGGTTATTCACGCACTGCCACAACACAGGTGGCAGCATCCATACGGAGGATGTAACAAAGAACGACCCCCAACGCCGGTAATCCCCCCGGCGCCGTAGCATCAATCCGCCTGATAAATTAAAGCCGATTCCTGATTAATTGCAGTGATATAAACAGATTGAGGTAATCGGAAAAGTTGATAACAGTGCTGTATCACGGTTTTTTACCGGATAAAACTGCCCGTCTGTCGCAGTTGCAGATATACTTTCGCGGTTTGCCCGCGATTAGGGCAATTAACTGCGGAGAATAATTATAATGTCATCACACCCAAGCCATGTTTTCGCACGTGCCAGCCTGCTGGCCAGCGCTGTAGCGCTGGCGCTGTCTTTACCGGCCATCGCACAGGACAACGCACCTGACACGGACAGCAAGATTGAAGTAATTGAAGTTACTGCCACCAAACGTACCCAGGTGATCTATGAAGTGCCGGTGGCCATCAGCGCTTTTTCCGGTGACGCTTTGGCCCAGCAGGGCATCACCGATTTAACCGACGTTGGTAAGTTTGTGCCTAACCTGAACGTAACCGGCTTTTCTGCCGGCCATACGTCATCTGCCAACCCTTTTATTCGCGGTATTGGCTTGCAGGATCACCTGGTCACTACCGATCCCGGTGTCAGTGTCTATGTAGATGGTGTGTATCTTGGCCGTCAGGTTGGCCAAAACTGGAACCTGAATAACATTGCCCGCATTGAAGTATTACGTGGCCCGCAAGGCACGCTGTATGGCCGTAACTCTATCGGTGGTGCCATCAATATTATTACCAAACAGCCGGATGAAGTTGCGCTAACCAAAGCAACGCTGGCCGCCGGTACCCGCGGCCGGCTGAAAGGTGATGTATTTATTAACCGCGAACTCAGCGATACGGTAGCCTTTAACCTTAACGGCGGCTACACCGAGCGTGACGGTTTGGGTAAGTTTATTAACGTACCGGATGCAAAATATGATGTCGGCGAAACCAAAGAAGCCTATGGCCGCTTTTCGCTGAAATTCAGCCCAACCGATGATTTCAGCCTGGTGCTGACCGCAGATGCAAATGATGGCAAAGGCGGCCTGCGCCCCTACACTACGCTGATTGATGAAGTACCCACCGGCGCCTATTACACCGGCGAGCGTTTTGGCGAACCTACACCAGCAGGCCCACTGCGCAACACTGACGTCGCCGCCAATATTTACGACAACGCCACCGGCACGCGTGAAGTGACTGAAGTCAGCAATGAAGCCAGCGGTATTTCATTAACGCTCGATGCCGGCCTGACCGACACGCTGTCAACCCGCGCCATTATCAGCCGCCGCAGTTCAGAGTACAAAGCAGGCCTTGATGATGACGCCACCATTTACGCGCTGGATCATTACCCCGAGCGCGGTGATGCCGACCAAACCTCAATCGAGTGGCAGCTAAGCGGCTATTATGGTGACTTCGATTTCGTCTCTGGCCTGTACTTCTTTGAAGAAGAAGGCGGCAACCGCCAGGGCGAAGACTCCCGTTTCAATGGCGGCGCTAACCTGTTAGAGCTGGATCAAAAATCCACCAGCCGCGCCGTGTTTGTAAACCTTGGCTACAACGTCAGTGAAGCACTGCGCGTCGCAGGTGGGTTGCGCTTTAACCGTGACAAGAAAGATGTGGTAGCAAATGTCGGCTCAGGCCCGTTCAGTGCATCAGACAGCTGGAGTCAGCTCAGCTATGACTTATCCGCCAATTACACGCTGGCAAACGGCATGAATATTTACGGCAGCGTGCAAAGTGGCTATCAGTCCGGCCAGTTTCCGGCCCGGCCATACTGTTTATTCGGCAACCCGGAATGTCTGGTCGCGTCTGACAACATCACCGCCGTAAACTATGAAATTGGCTTTAAAGGCCAGCTTAGCAGCAACTTTGCCATGAGCCTGGCACTGTTTAACACTGAATATGAAGACTTGCCGTACCAGGTCAGCACCACAGCAGAAGGCGGCTTCAGCACCACTAACCTGGTGGTCAGCCAGACATCACGCGGTATCGAGTGGGAAAGCACGCTATACCTGACAGATGCCTTTAAACTGCACACTGCCGTGGGCTGGATTGATGTTGACGTCGACGAAACCGAAGGGGTAAAACCGGTGGCGCCGTTAACGCCGGAGCTGACTGCCGCGGTCGGTGCCAGTTACGAATTTGCGTTGCCTAACGGTGCCAGCCTGACCACAAGGGTAGATTACTCGTTCCGCGACGACATGTACGGCGAACCAAGCAGCGACGAAGGCCGCATGACACAGCTGGCCAGCCGTGAGCTGGTTAACGCCGACCTGCGCTACAGCCCGGCAAACGGCAACTGGTCAGTTTCGCTGTACGGCCAGAACATCTTTGATGAACGATACGACAATGCCCGGTTAAATACCGGTGACTATATCCTGCGTATCCTAAGCAACGATGCCAGCGAGTTTGGTTTACGCTACAACGTTACCTTCTAAGTAAACACAGGCGGCCGCAATGGCTAATACTGATCAGCTAAGCAGAATCGGTTTGCTCTAAACCAACCGTCTCAGCCCCGGATGGGCTGAGACGAGCCCCCAGGAATTGGGTTTACGGCGTGTTGGTGTGGGCAAACCGATGACAGCTGTAAGCTTAACTGACTGGCATTAGCCGCCCCCTAACATATTGTAAGCTAAACGCTGCATGCCTAAGATAACCAGCCTAACCACACTAAAAAGAGCCCGCCCGATGAAATACCTGATCCTAGCGCTTGCGCTGCTGATAACCGCCTGCACCAGTCTACTGCCACACCCTGTAGGCGCTACCAATATGGCCAGCGCCGATGCCGAAGGTATCATCAGCAAAGAGGGGTTACTGGCGCAGTATCCGGCATTTGCTGCCGAATACAGCCGTTATCAGCCAGATGCCGCTGAGGTTCAACAAATTCAGAACCTGCAAGGCCTGCAGCTGGTGGTGTTGTTTGGCACCTGGTGTCATGACAGCGAGCGCGAAGTACCGAGGCTGCTAAAGCTGCTGCAACAAGCCAATATTGCCACAGACAACCTGCAGTTACAGGCCGTAAACCGGCAAAAGCAGCACCCACAGCAACTGCATAGCTACTACAACCTGAAGTACACGCCGACAATCATAGTGCTGCAAAATGGCAAAGAGCTTGGCCGCATTATCGAGCGGCCGCAGCAGTCACTGGCAGATGATTTGGCAAAGATAGCGGAAGGCAGAAAATGAGCAGCATGCAACCGCTGGATAAGCAAAAAACAGAAAATTGGCTAACCAGCAAAGAAGCGAAAAAAGTGCTTAAGGTGTCGGACTGCTACCTGATGCATATGCGCCTGGCGGGCAAATTGCAGTTTCGCAAAGAAGGGAACCGGTTTTTCTATCTGCTACCCAAGCATGCCGAGAAGTAACCACCGTGCAGTCTTTTGATGAGATCTACGCACAACTCCTAAACTGGCACCGGGCAAAGCACCAATTTGCCGGTGACAACACACCATCAGCAGCATCTGAGCGTTTTCTGGCACAACTCACTAACCAAATACTCCTGCCTGTGGCTGAACATTTTGGCCAATTAACCATAACCTACGGCTTTACCGGTCCAACACTAAGCCGTTATATCCAGCGCTTATCACCTGCAGGTACAGCGCCAGGGTTAGATCAACATGCCTGCACTGAATTTAATTCTAAAGGTTCCACTATTTGCCACCGACCCGGCGCAGCCTGTGATTTTATTGTGCAGGGCTATGAACAGCGCATGCACCTGGTAGTGCAGTTTATTTGCCAACAGCTAAGCTTCGATAAACTGTATTTTTATGGCCGCAACCGGCCTATTCATATCAGCGTGTCTGATGAACCCTTGAGACATCTGCAAATAATGCAGCAAAGCGAATACGGCAGGCGTTACCCCGGCAAAAAGGCGTTTGGCGATAGTGCTATAGCCTTGGCAAAAGAGCTTTGACCATGGACGCAGAGCAGTTTAATCAGTTGGTAAAACAGGTAAGTGCCGGTAAAAAACTGCCGGATGCTATTTACCTACATAGAGATGCCTTTAGTGCTTTGCCGCCACCACTAACCAAATTTATAGGTGTTGTTGCTACTGCATTGAAGGTGCCGGCATCTGACTGGAATATCGTTAAGCTGTTTAAAACTAACTTTCGTTTGTCACTGCTGTATTACCCTGATTTTTATACGGATGCTTACCCCGCGTTACATCAAAGCGTCACGGTTGATTTAGCCAGACTACAACACAGAGTTACCCGCTATGACGAGCATGACAACCCGCCGATACTGCACCGTAAAGAACACTTTATTCTGCCAGACCATCCGGATTACGAGAGCTTTTGTCTGATTACACAAGAGGGTGAAGCGGCAGGCTTGTATGACAACCCTAGAATGATCGGCTTTAAAGCCAGCTGGCAGCGGCTTATCGCCAAACATGGCTATGAGCTAATGGATGGCCGGCTGTTTCGCAGTTCCGCTTTGCATACTGCAGAGGATGAACAAAATATTGACCGGCATAAAACCGCATTAGTGCGGCATGAACTCTCCGCACCGATGAAAACCCTGGCAAAGCATGGTTTTCTGCAAGGCGATTATTCACTATTTGATTATGGTTGTGGCCGGGGCGATGATTTGCGTGAACTTGAAGCCCACGGCTTAGACGTGCTGGGTTGGGATCCAAACTTTCGCCCAGATGCCGACAAAGTCAGCTCTGATATTGTTAACATTGGCTTTGTAGTTAACGTTATTGAAGATAAAGACGAGCGCTTAGACGCTCTACTCGGCAGCTGGGAGTTAACCCAAAAGCTACTGGTGGTGTCGGCCATGTTGGCCAACGAGAGCTATATTACACAGTTTCAACCCTACAAAGATGGCGTTATTACCTCACGCAATACCTTTCAAAAGTACTACAGCCAAGGCGAGTTAAAAGAATTTATCGAAACCACGCTAGATGAAAATGCCATCGCCATAGGCCCGGGTATTTTTTATGTGTTTCGCGATAAAAACCTAGAGCAACACTTCCAGCAAAGCAGGCAAAAACGGCATTATGAATGGCGGCACCTAACTGCACCTGAGCCGGTATCTGAAAGCCAAGCACGCCTATTGTTTACCCAGCACCAACCGCTGTTTGAAGCGTTTTGGAAATGCTGCCTCGACCTTGGCCGCTTGCCAGCAGAGGACGAATTTACTGACTACAAGCAACTCAATGAAATAGTAGGCTCACCAAAGAAAGCCCTGCGCTTAGTCAGTAAATGGTACAACCCAGACGAGCTTGAGCAAGCTGCAGCCATGCGTAAAGAGGACTTGCTGGTGTACTTTGCTCTGGCACAGTTTCAAAAACATAAAGGCTATGCCCAGCAGCCGGAAAGCTTAAAGCGTGATATCAAGGCGTTTTTTGGTACCTACAATGTGGCGTTAACACAGGCAAAGGAGTTGCTGTTTAGTATTGCCGATCCACAAGCCATAGAAGATGCCTGCCTGCAACTACAGCAACTCATACCCGGCAAGCTTGAATTGGAAGATGGCATACCACACAGCCTGACATTCCATAAAACTTACCTGAGCCAACTAAGCACGTTACTGCGGGTCTACACCGGCGCCGCTTTACAGCTGTATGGCGAGCTGGATGATATTGACTTGATTAAAATCCACTTTCATTCCGGCAAGCTTACTCTGCTGGGTTATGACGACTTTACTAAAGCCACACCTTTACTAGCCGAGCGGGTAAAAATAAAAATGGCTGAGCAGAGCGTCGACTTTTTTGATTACGTAGATTCTGCAAACCGGCCACCACTGCATGACAAACAGCTGTTTATTAGTTAGCAACAAACATTTTGTACAAAAAACAATCAATACAAAATCAAATCTTTAGCTTTCAACACCAATGAAAACTGAATTTTTCACTGGAATATTACGTAATAAACGTAATAATTTTACGTAAAGAGCAGCAAGCGAGGCATTGAAAATGACAGATACTGATAGCGGATTCAGCTACAACTTCCCTGCAGTTAGAGGCCAGCAAGCGCAAAAGCCGTTTTATATCACCACTTGCCCACTTAGGCTGATCCCGAAAATATTTATGTATGATGAAGAAGATGTACCGGTCGAGCTGCGGGCGCAACGCACGCTTAACAAAAGCCGTATTCCGGAAATGGCCAGATATTTAGTCGATGGGCCAACAGATTATGTGTTTTCCGCCATTACTGCCTCTGTTAGTCAAACCGTTACTTTTACTGAGCACGTTAAAGGCAGTAATTTAGGCACGCTAACCATTCCGATGGAAGCGCAGATCCTGATCAATGACGGCCAGCACCGCCGCGCAGCGATAGAAGAAGCATTAAAGGAGCGGCCCGAGTTAAGCCAGGACAATATCGCCGTGCTGTTTTTTGTCGATGAAGGTTTAACGCGCAGTCAACAGCTGTTTGCTGATCTGAACAAGTACGCCGTACGCCCCAGCCCATCACTGGCAACCATGTATGATCACCGCGATCAAGCATCAGAGCTGGCAAGATATCTGGCGTTTAACTGTAAGCCCTTTAAAGGCTACACCGAATTTGAATCTTCCTCTATACCGGTAAAAAGTAGTAAACTGTTTACCCTTAGCAGTATCAAGCAAGCTTCCCGCATTTTAAGCGGTAAAAGTGCCAAAGAAGGTTTTTCAGAAGCAGAAAAAAATGCAGTAGCTGAATTCTGGACCGAACTATTTGATTACATTCCTGAATGGCAACAACTGCAGAATAAGCAACTCTCTGCCACTGAGCTAAGGCGGGATAGCATTATTGTCCATGGTATTGGTTTGCAGTCATTAGCCATGGTTGGCAAAGAGCTACTCTGTTACCCTGTCGCAGAAAGGCGCACCAAACTGGCCGCAATTGGCCAACTTGACTGGTCTAAGAGCAACCCTATTTGGGCAAATAGAGCAATGCAACATGGCAGGCTATCAAAAGCACTAACAAATATTTTTCTGACCTCGTTGCAAATAAAACGCGAAATTAATATGAACATCTCTGAGCAAGAACTTACCAGAGAAAAAGAATACTTAGGCAAATGAAACTACTGAATCAGCACGACTTACAGGATTACATCGACTTTATTGAAAACGAGCAATTTACCGGCCGTTTTCTCAGTGAGTTCGTTGCCGATACCCAGCGCGTTTATCGTGCTGATGACAGGCCCTGGGTAATTGGTTATAGCGGTGGTAAAGACTCATCTGCCGTAATGACGTTAGTGTATTTCGCCTTATTAGGCTTAAAACCGGAGCAGCGACATAAACCGGTCTTTGTAGTAGCGTCCGACACCCTGGTAGAAACACCGATGGTTGTTGACCATGTTAATAACTCACTAAAAGCTATCGAGTTAGGTGCAAAGCGTGATGGTTTGCCTATTACCTGCCATAAGGTCATGCCCGAGTCGAATAACACTTTCTGGGCTAACTTGCTGGGTAAAGGTTATCCGGCACCAACGCGCAGTTTCCGCTGGTGTACCGAGCGAATGAAGATAGACCCGGTCAGTAAGTTTATTAAAGATAAAGTCAGTAACTATAACGAAGTTATTGTTGTGCTGGGCTCCCGCTCACAAGAAAGCGCCTCGCGTGCACAAGTAATTAAAAAGCATAAAATCGACGGCACAGATTTGGCTGTTCATACCACTCTGGCTAATGCGTTCATTTATACACCTATCGACACCTGGCACGTTGATGATGTTTGGAAGATACTGCGCTTATGCCATTTAGATTCGCGCTCAACCAGCTATGCCGGAAAAGTTAGTGTTACAAATAAGTGGCTAGACAAATACGACCTGGAATGGGAAACGCCCTGGGGTGGCCGTAATCTTATTTTATGGAACCTGTATAAAGACTCTTCCGGTCAGGGCGAATGCCCATTGGTAATTGACGAAACCACGCCATCCTGTGGTAATTCACGTTTTGGCTGCTGGACCTGCACCGTGGTTACTAAAGACCGCGCCATGGAAAGCTTGATCCAAAACGGCGAAGAGTGGATGCAGCCGTTATTAAAGTACCGCAATATTTTATCGCGCAGCACTTCACCTAAGCTGAAGAAAAAATACCGCAACCATATCCGTCGTGACGGCCGGCTGGCGTTTAAAACTCTGCGTGAAGATAAAGAGCGGGTATTAACCGACGATTACACCACAGGCCCTTACAAACTGAAGTACCGACAATTGGCGATGCGCTTACTGCTACGTATTCAAAAGCAATTTAACGATGCCAAGCGCAATGTCGAGTTAATTACCGTACCTGAGTTACATGCGGTACGCCATGAATGGCTTAATGACCCGAATGAGCCTGATTGGGATGACTCGCTGCCAAAAATTGTTTTTGAAGAGCTTGGATTAACACTAGATTGGAGTGTTGATGATACTAACCAGTTTGGTCAGACTGAAGGCGAGCTGTTAAACCAGATTGCGCCCAAACATGGCATTTCGCCGCAAATGCTGAAAAAACTGATCGATCTGGAAACCTCTATGAGTGGTCTGGTGCGCCGCAGCGGTATTTTCGGTAAAATCGGTAGTCTAATCCAACAAGACTGGGAAAGCGCCGAAGAGATCATTGCCAGTAACTTAGCAATGCGGCAAAACCAAATGCAGCAAAGCAATGAGGTTAAAAAACTGGAGCAAGAGCTGAAAGCAATGAATGTTCTGCTGGAAAAGGAGGGCATTCAATGATCTTTAAACATTTACTGTTGGAAAATTTTCGTGTCTTTTATGGCAAGCAGCCAATTGATCTGGCCCTGCGAAAAGAGGGAGTTTACCAGCGCCCAATCGTTTTATTTGGTGGCTTAAATGGTGCTGGTAAAACGTCTATCTTAACAGCTATCCGCTTAGTACTGCTTGGTAAACGTGCAGTAGGCGATATCCTGAGTAAAAAAGACTATCAGGACTTCTTGGCAGAACAAATTAATAAAACAGCTTTAACCGAGGATTCAAATACCTGCGCCAAAATCACCTTGGGGTTTACCTACACTCATCACGGTGAGCATAAAAAGTATGAGATCACACGAAGTTGGCACAGCCTTACCGATGAACAACTAACTCTGAAAGTAAATGGTGAGCAAGATACCAGCCTGAACACAGAACAGGTACAGTCCTTTTTACACGAGGTGGTACCACCCGGTATCGGTGACTTATTCTTTTTTGATGGCGAAAAGATTGCCGAGCTGGCCGAAGATGATACTGGCCGCTATTTAAAAGAAGCCGTTCAGCGCTTATTGGGCATTGACGTTTTAAACCGCCTCAGTAATGACCTGAAAATTTACCTCAATGAAAACGGCAGTAAAACAGCGGACAAAGATACCCTTAACAAAATTAAGGCTGCAGAAGCTGACAAACAATTAGCAAAAACTCTTAGCGAGCAATTTCGAGAGAAAGCTGAGAAGCTATCAACGCACCTAGTTGAACTCGATAAAGAAATAGCAAGGAAAGAGCTGATTATTCAGGAAAATGACGGTGCCTGGGCCACAGATAAAGATGCCGCGCATGCCAAATTGAATGAGCTGTTAGCCAAAAAACAAGATTTACAGGCTGAGCTAAAAAGCGAAGTTAATGGTAACTACCCGCTGGCACTGGCCCCAACAGCTATGCAGGCGTTACTGAGCCAACTGCAAGCCGATCAAAAGATTAAGCAAGCCAAGGCCTTTAGCAACGAGCTAACCAGCCACCTTGACGGTTTACGTCAACGCTTGCAGACAACACTGGATAAACAAGGTGAAGCTGCATACAACGAAATGCAGCGTTATTTCGGCCAGATTATTAATGACACAGCCCTGCAAACGCCAAAGTTGGATATCACTGATGCTGATTTTGCCCTGCTAGAAGCACAAATTGCCGATGCCGGCATCGCTAAAGCCAATGTTGATAAGTTAAATAAGAAACTAACCGATGTTCAGGCAGAGCTAGATCAGTTATCTGTGCGTATAGAACGCGCGCCTGATGCCGATACCCTGCGCGAGCTATACCAAAGCTTGCGCCAGCTGGAAAAAGAGCGTGACACGGTAAGCCGGGAATATATCGGCTTAATGCTTAAAGCCAAAGCCTATAAGCAAACCGAGCTTGACTGTGCCAAGCGGCTGGAAAAACTCTACGCAGGTTTAAAAAACAACCACTCTGCAGATAAAGCTACGCTGCGGGTCGAGCAAAGCCAAAGCGCCCTGGCAGAGTTTAAAGAAGAGCTGATTAAACTCAGAGTTACCCAACTTGAGCAGCTGTTTATTGATGCTTATCGCAAACTGGCCAGAAAAGAAGACTTAAAGTTCTCCGCCAAAATTGACGTGAAAACCTTTGATGTAAATCTGGTAGATAGCGCCGGTGTAACCATTAACCGTAAATCACTGTCTGCCGGCGAAAAGCAGATTTTTGCTTTTGCCATTTTAGAAGCGCTGGGTAAATTATCCGGCCGGGTACTACCGGTAGTGGTAGATACCCCGCTTGGCCGATTAGATTCTATCCATCGGGGTAAACTGGTGCGTAATTACTTCCCGGAAGCCAGCGAGCAGGTTATTTTGCTGTCTACCGACACCGAGGTAGATGAAGATTTCTATCAAGCTTTAGCGCCAAAAATCTCCCACGCCTTTGAGATTGAGTTTAACCAGCAAACTCGTAGCTCAACAGTAAAAGAAGGCTACTTCTGGCAAGACAAAATTCAGGAGGCAGTGTAATGCTACCGAATACTATGTGGCTGAATAAGGCCGTGGAAGATGAGCTTAAAAAGCAGAAAGAGATAACCGGTATTACCCCGAATGTAGCCGCACGTATTGCGTTTTTTAAGTCGATAGAAGCTGGCTTTGTTTACGACAAAAGCCAGCAAGTGCAGTTAAACGGCACCCTAAAGCTAGATAAAGTCACCTGGCTGGGCATGACCCAGCTAGCGACGGAACTACTGTTGAAACAGCGTTATCCGGACTTTACTGATAAGGAACTATGGACTGCATGGGCAGCTCACATTGCCATAGCTGTAACATCAGAAAGTACCTTCAGTTCTAATTCTGCAAAGATTAAGGTGTAGTCGTGTCAGAGCAGCTCGTAAAAACCGATGGCATAGCGCACGACAAGATTGTAACAACTGACAAGCATACATCGGATCATCAAGCATCTGCCTCTAAAGAGCTGATTATCATAAAAAGCGAGCCACAGAGCTCTAAACCATCATCAACAATTTTTGGTGCTGATATAACGGCTGTTGGTTCTTTCTTAACCGTTATTTTCTCACTAGCCGTAGCTCTCTCAACAATCAGAAAGTATTCAAAAGATTCCGAGCATCAGAAAAAGTTGCTGGAGCGTGACAAGCATTTAGACAGAGTGGCGAAAGCTAAGGAAAAAATTGAAAAGTTCTATGGTCCTTTAAACTCACTACTGGAAGAGTCGAGAGTTATTTATTCTTACTTCGCGTTAGAAGAAAAGGAAAAACTTAAAGCAGAAGGTAGTTACTTTAGAACGTTAAGATTTCTTACTGATAACCCTGATAATACACTGCAAGGCTTGGACAGATTTAAAAAGAGTGATCAAGAACTCTTTAAACATATATTAATCATTTCAGACAAGGTGATTAACCTTATTGAATCTCAAAGCGGATATGTAGATAACCCGGCTTTGCATATTCTACTTGGAAAACTTGCAGCACATTATCGCGTAATTAAGACTGCGTCTGAAGGGAAACTACACGGCCAAAGCGAAGATCTAGAAAGCATTGTATTCCCTTTGGAAATCAATGGTGCAATTCATAGTGAAGTATCAAAGCTTCTGAGATTAATTAAAAAAGCAGATGACACAAAGCCAAAGGTTGCAAAAAACAAAACCATCGCTTTTTATGACAACAACGCAACTAGTTACTTTGACGCGACTTTCTCAATAGATATGACAGAGATCTATAAAAAAGTGCGCGCTTACGTAGCGAATGGTGGCAGTGTGCTAGATGCCGGTTGTGGAGTTGGTAGAGATACTCAATACTTTATCCGGCACGGTTTTAAAGTTTCGTCATTCGATGCTTCGGCAAAAATGGTTGAGCTGTGCAACCAATACCCCTTTGCATTTTGTGAACAAAAAAGTTTTGCCGACATCGATTATCCGCCCACATTTGATCTTGTCTGGGCATGTGCATCACTTCTACACCTAAATAAATCTGAGTTTGAGAGTGCAATTTCTCGACTAGTAAGAACATTGACCCCAGATGGTCATTTCTATTTTTCTCTCAAAAAGAACGTCAATGTAGCCAAATCATCTGATAGAGAATTCTATATGTATTCTATCAGTTATATAAATGAACTCCTTACCAATAAATATAAACTATTAGAAATTAGCATGTGGGAAACTAATAGCAGTATAAGTTCAAGTGAAGTATTCTTGAACTTTTTATATAAGAAACCCACCACACTATAAATATTAATTTATATATCTCGGTCGAAACACGATAGTTACATACTATGCAAATCAAATTTACTGACAAATAATTTTGTTAACTCGGTTCTGAAACGTGTCTGCCCCATTTTTCTTACATTAGACATTTCCTCATCAGTTTGATAAGTACTGATGAAATTATTTATTTCATCAATAATTAACTTAACGTCTATCATTTCACGGATTACGTTCTGGTCTATATAAAGCACGTAAAGAACTTCTATATTGTTAATTCTTCTACCTAGCTCTTTGTAAATCGCCAAAATTTTAAAATATCTTAAAATTAAAAGATGAGATTCTTCAATCTTGAGATTATCAATAAATATTTCGTCATAATGCTTTTCAAAAATATTCTTTTTACTATTGATACCCTTCTCAGGATAACCTTGAACAGCCATCAAAATCTGTCCAAATTTTTCCATTGAAATCTTATACTTATAATCACCTGACTCTAAACCTGTATCCCCAGATTTTCTAGAATAAAAAATATCATGTGCGTCCAAGTATTTTTCCAACTCTATCTGCTCTGAGCTGAGTGACTTCAGATCCCATGGTTTTATCGCATTTTGACTATTAGTGTACTCAGCGATTTTATTAATTTCCCCGTCCTCAGAGTCGGACATGAATATTCTCACTAGCACTTCACTTTCAATCAATTTGCTAAAATTTTCTTTACTTTTACTATTAAAATTATGAATTGTACGAACGGTCTGCCCACCATTTAGCACCTGAAATCCTTTTATTTCGATTTTCATATTTCCATTTATAGGTAGCACTTTTGCATTGACTGCTTTACAAACAAGCGTTATACCATTGTTATATTTAAAAAATTTCTTAGGCTGTTCTTCAAGGGTCTTTAGGATATTACCATTGTACTTTGATTTAAGTACAAAGCCCCTAACGTTGTCATATAAAACTGAATAGTCTATCTCTGCATTTATAAGCCTATCAACATCTTCAATCGCCGTTTCGTTTCTTAGCAATTCACAGCTAGAGGTCATTCTGATTATTTCACTGCATTTAACTCTCGCTATATATGATTTTGAAGTTTCAATAGAATGCTCAGAATATGACATGAATGAATCTTTCGCGAGAATAATAGTTGCATCTAAGTCCTTTGGTCGGATAGACATGAACTTGCATATGTCTGGCAATGATACATTCTTGACTTCAATTCCATACTTAACTCGAAAATCATCTAGGTGTTTTTTTTCATCTAATACAGGTTTAGCCTCATTACTCACTTGGTAGAGCGTCATATCCCAGTCATCTGTCGGATCGTTAATAATTTTTAGTAGTAGCTCCAACTTGCCTTTTGGCTTTCCCGTTATTGTTGACACATTTCCAGAAGACAAGGCATTTAGAAATTTGCTTGATGTAAACGCATCATTTAAGTCCTGAGTTTTATCTTGATTAAAAGATTCTCGAAACTTAAAATTAAATAGCTTTATTTCCTTTTCTTCTTCATCTATGTAAATTGCATCAATCCCAAAATCATCATCAGTAGTATTATTAAGAACCTTATTGAAGTTAGTATCAATTATACTATCAACTTGCCTCTCCAAATCCTGCTCATCACACAGAAACTCAATTATAAAAAGATAGAAACCTAATCTACGCTTTTCTACATCAGATAGATTCACACTAATACCAAAAGAACTCGCCAAAAAATCATAGTACTTCTCACACCTTTTATTCAGTATCTTAAAATCACGTATAGTCGGAGTCATATAACCTTCTTATTCACTAATTTTATTCAGAATTGCGAATGCGCATAATGGAGCACATAGATCTAGATCTGCGCGTTTATAAGTAGCTTCAACTAACGTTCTAACATCGTCGCCGAGCCGCTCCGTAACCCGTTTTACTCCGCGCTTGTGCAGCTCTTTGCCCAAGCGTCCAAGCTGGGTAAAGTGCTTCATATACTCTTGAATTTCTGGCGAGTGCTCGGGCGTAGTGTCGTACCACTCACGGAGTGTGACTATTTCAGCAGCACGCTTTGCCTCAGCAATTTCCCGTTTTCGGGCTAGAACTTCTTCTGAATTGCGGTCGATCATCACCTTTTCTTTAGCCACAATAATCCCTTAATTTGTTATTCATTAGAGTCCAATCTGGCGCTTAGCTGAGCCACTTTTAAACGCTTAACAGACTGCAACAGTACACCGCTTGTATTGGCGAGCACGCCTACCGAAATACACTCACTTTTTTTCGGCTTTGATAACTCTGACAACCACTACTTTTTGTCGGAGCCAGGCACGGCTTGTTTTAATAACTTGGGGTAGATTTGCACTTCTGTCATGAGCGGGATTTAAAAGTACTCCGAGAACTTCTCTAAGCCGCATATTTTTAGCTACCTTGTTGATTTAAAGCGGCTTTGCTACCGCTCCCTAGTAAACAATCTGAAAACACTTTACCACAATCGGAACGTGTAGCAATCGATAAAGAGTTGACAAATAGACTACATTTCACTGTTTGTAACTGCTTTCTGACCTAGCGCAATCATCAAAACCCCGACACCCAACCCCAATTTAGTTATAATCCCCAGCTTTGGACGCTACTATGGCCAACGATACCGATTACAACCTGCTGGTACCCACCCGTAGCAACCACTTTAACACCTGCTTTTACTGCGGCTGCATTGCCGCTACGCATGACTATGCGCCGCCGTTGCAGTATCTGGAGTTTTACCTGGCCACGCGCGAGGCTAGTGAGTTTTTAAAAATTCCGGTTTGTAATGAGTGCCATGAGCTGGTGAAGCCCTGCAAGGCCGGTACTTTGGATGAGCGGCACAAATTTGCCAAAACCAAACTGGCTAAAAAATATGCCAAGGCGCTGAGCATTTACGACATGTGGACGACGGAGGAGTTAGCCACTCTGGATTTTAGCCTGCGCCACAGTATTGAAGCGGGGTTAAAGCTGGGCGCGGAAACCACCGAGCGACTTAACTTTTTTGGCTTTGACTATGAAGCCGGTGGTATTAGCCAGCAGGTGCACGATACCGCGCCGTTGCAGTTTGATGTGTTTGGCGAGTGCTTTGCTAGTTTTCGTGAGGCGCTGGATTTTGCCAGCAAAGCTTACCGGATACCGAAAAACGCGTTAAAAGAAGCCTTTGCCGATAACGGCAATAGCTTTGAGCAGGCGATTAACACTATTCACCAACAAACGGCCGAGAAAGAATTTAACCTGCAGCTAAAACAGCAATGTGCCGCCTTTGCCAAACAGCATAAACAAGCAGTGATTTTTGTGCATAAACAAGTCGAGCGTTACCTAAGTGAAAACGCCGATATGACCATTACCGAAGCAC
Organism: Rheinheimera aquimaris; assembly: GCF_020531985.1. Lineage (GTDB taxonomy): Bacteria > Pseudomonadota > Gammaproteobacteria > Enterobacterales > Alteromonadaceae > Alishewanella > Alishewanella aquimaris. The sequence goes on from NZ_JAJAVQ010000005.1 coordinate 260,789, forward strand.
TGCAGCAGTTATACGACACCCGGGTAAAACCGGCCGCCGCCAGGCGCTAAGTGTTAAACCAGCCTGGCTTACAAACCCTTAAGCATAGAGCAGGTTAGGCTTAGGGTGCTGCCTGCACCCGCTCTGACATGGTTTGCACCCGATTTGTTATCACTCTGGCAGCTAATGCCATACCGCCGGGGCGCAACAGGCGCTCAACAATAGACAAACGTGGGTCGGTATTGCCTTTCTCAACTTCGCGCAGGGTTTTCTCTGACACTTTGCACAGCCTGGCGTAATCGGCCTGTGTTAGCTGATACAAGCGGGTGCGAATAGCGTGAATAGCCTGACCCAGTGTAATTTCAGCGCGATTTAGCTTGTCTGTTATATCCTGAATCAGGTCAGTATGATTAAGCTGACTCATAGCAACTGCATCCGTTTTAATTTGGCCTCAAGCTGGGCAAAGCCGATAGCCGGAAAATGTAAGATCTCATCAGGGCAACCCGCTTCGGCCAACATTTGCGGTACCTGCAATAGTTTTTCTGCCCATTGCTGCAAGCTTGCTACTAATGTGGCCGGCGCTACGTACGCTGCAAGCTGCTGTGCCACCGCGGCAAAATTAACCTCTCCGGCCAGTTCACAACCCTGCCCCCAACGAAACAGCCTGGTAACCTGTTCGGGGTCTGCTTTCATCGGCGCAAAATCGTAGATGGGCGCAAAGCGTATTTGGCCGTTATCTTTGATAAATGACATATTGCGGCCATGGTTGTCGCTGTTACCAAATACCAGATTGAGCAGATCCCGTATGACATATTCCGTGACAAAAGCCTCGCATGTTTGGTTAAACACGCCATTAAGCCGCTGCCACAATACCTTTATTACGTCAAAATGATCCCAGCCGCTGCCTGGGCCGGCATCGATAACAGAGTAAACACTTTCGATGCCCAAACGTTGCAAGCAGCCATTGCGCTCAACCACATCAAACCGTGGCAGCCACAGGCTGACATTTCCGTTAACCTCGCGTATCTGCAGTTGTGTAGTATCGATAGTGCGAATACCGGTGTTAGCTAACAGGTCGGCTAACACCCGGTAATAGATTCCTTCTGCTTTTAATATGTTGTTGTCGCGCTCGGTACGGTTATTACGGGCAAATTTAACCAGGTAGGGTGTCGCTGTGGCTGGCTTGCCGGCAAAGTCGGCATCGATAAATACCTCGTTGTTGTCTACCATCAGCAGCAGCTTAGGCGCTACGCCAGCCGCCCCTGTAGCGCCACCAACAGCAGCACCCTGGCTATTAGCGTATTCCAGAAAATCATGCTCTAAGGTGCATACGGTATCGATAGCAAAACGTAACTGTGGTGCTGGTGTGTTGTGGAGTATGGCTTCTTTCACCCGCAGATTACCAATAGGCGACATGCAGGTTTTCTCCAGCAACAAGCAATCTGCTTCGAACACCGGTAAATGTGCAATGTCGAGCTTATTCAACCACCATTGCCGGGCTTTGCCGGCGGGCAACAGATCGTCCAGTAGCCCGGGCCAGCGGGGATACTCTGTTTTAATGACAGAGACAGGAGCGTTAACTGTTACTGCCTGCTCTACCCTGGAATCAAAGTTTACCTGAGGCAGCTTGATGTAATCTAACAGATACTCGATGCTGACAGCGGTGTGTTTACCCTCGCCGCGAAAACGCAATACTGCAGCATCATGCCAGGCACCGGCAAAAAATACTTGTAAATGCATTTACCCTCTCCAAACCCGCTCATACGGTAGTTTAGCTCCGCTATTCAGATAAAAACAGTAGTTTATTACCGAAAAATAGTAAAGAGGACATCTTTCACGGTAGTTTATTACCGAATTAAGTACTTGGTCTCTACTGAGGTTTAACCACAAACTCCCTGGCACCTAAATCCAGCGCCAACGCGCGCAGCTCGCTTTGCTGTGCTACCGGCGCATAGGCAAAGCAAGTAACTTGTAAGCCCGCTTCACTGGCAGTGTGAATAAACTGGCACAGCTCGCTGAAGCCATATTGCGTCGGCTTTACCGCCTGCTGATAGGCTGGCGGGTTACTGGCTGGCAGGTAAATGTCTAACTTTTCAACTTCCAGCTCAAGCAGTTGCTGGCATAGCGCTGGCGCATCGTCCGGCGCTACCAAGCCATAAGTTATCAGTGTTACCGGCACGCCATGCCGTTTTTGTTTAAATACCGGTAAAAACTCTGCCAGTACATCGGTGTGCAGCAAAGGGTCACCAATACCGCCCAGCGCCAGGCCCTGCAATTCAAACTCGGTCGATGCCTGCTGCTCGTAGCCCGCCTGATAAGCCTGCTCGGCAGCATCCAGCAGTTGCTGCGCCGTGGGCTGTGGCGCCAGTTGCGATAGTAAATCGCCCTCCCCGGCCAGTTGCAGCAGCGACTGCGCCGCCGGTAAACGGCTACCACATTGCAGTGTTAAACGCTGCTGCTGAAAGAAGTAATAAGGTGACGAGGCCATAGCGTACTCCGCAGATGTTTGAGCAGAAAGTAGCATAACTGAGGCGAAGTTGTCTGGGAAAGCGGCTGTGGTTTGGCGCACCCGATAGGATTGATTCGGTGCTTCCTGCACCTCACCCTTCGGGCGTCGCTTACACGACGTCAAAATCGGCTGTCCTGCCGATTTTTCGAACGTAGGTTCTAAATCCACGGGTACACAAAACAAAAAACCGCCAGATTGGCGGTTGTTTGTTTTGGCGCACCCGATAGGATTCGAACCTATGACCTCTGCCTCCGGAGGGCAGCGCTCTATCCAGCTGAGCTACGGGTGCGCAATCTGCAGTTATGCAGAAGCTGCGCATTATAGACAGCCTTGTGGTGTGTGTCTATCGCCTGGCTGCGCGTTTTTTCAACACTTAGCATTCAGTAGCTTATTTACAACACAGGCAGCTTAACGCTAGAGTGAGGCTTGATGTTATTTCCGGTGCTATTTTTAGCGAATGAAGAATAAATTTCTGCTGTCGTTCTGGCAATGGACGCTGTTGCTGACACTACTGCTGTGTACGGTTTTTGCTACCGAAACTCTGGTGCAGAACGAGCATCAGTATGCCCGCAGCCTGCAGTTTCGCCACGAAATTGCCAGCGCCGGCCAATTACGGGCGTTAATTGAGTCGGAACTGAATATTCCGCTTTACCTTACGCTTGGCCTGACTGCGCATATTCAGGCCAATAACGGCAAAATTTCTGAAACAGAAATGCAAATGCTGCTGCCAGAGCTGGCACATCAGGCCCGGCATATCCGTAATATTGGTGTGGCGCCGGATAACAGGCTGAGTTATTTGTACCCGCTAAAAGGCAATGAACAGGCCATTGGCCTGTACTACCCCGATTTAACCGAGCAATGGCCGGAAATTGCCGCCATTATTGCCCAGCGCGAAGCCCGGCTGGTTGGGCCTATTGATCTTATTCAGGGCGGTACAGCCTTTATTTATCGGATACCGGTGTACCTGGGCGCTGATAACTACTGGGGTATTGTCAGCACTGTGGTTGATATCGGCTCGGTGTGGAATATGCTGGAAACCCAGACTGCAGAGCAGGAAGTGCAGGTTGCCATTCGCAATTTGTCCGAACTGGGCCACGGCGGCACGGTATTTTATGGTGATCGCAGCCTGTTTTATGACGACAGCCTGCTACTGAGCATCAGTTTACGCGGTGCTTTATGGCAAATGGCGGTGCGCTCTGTTGCCAAACCACGTGATAACAGCGGCGAAATCCGGCTGGCGGCATACAGCGCGTCTTTGCTGTTGCTAACGTTGCTAACCTGGCTGCTGATATCGCGCCAGCATTTGCGCAACAGCGTCAGTGCGCATCAGCAAAGCAAATTGTATTTGCGCAATATGATGGACAACGTTACCGACGCCATCATTACCACCACACAAGACGGCATTATTGAGCAGGTGAACCTGTCGTGTTACCCAATGTTTGGTTATTCAGCCAACACGCTGCCAGGTATGCACTGGTCGGAATTACTGGCCGAACCGCACCGGCTGGATGAGCTATACAGTGCAACGTCCAGCGCAAAAACCGAATATGAAACCCAGGGCCGGCGCCGTGATGACAGCCCGTTTCCAATGGCGGTAAACCGCAGCCATATCAGGCTGCAACAACAAACCAAGCAGCTGCTGGTACTGCGTGATTTATCAGACCGGCACCAGACCGAGCAGCTTAAACAGCAATTTATTTCAACCGTCAGCCACGAGCTGCGCACGCCGCTTACGTCGATTAATGGTGTACTGGGACTGGCGGTATCGGGCGCCCTGGGCGAGCTTAGCGGTTCGCAGCTGCGCATGTTGCAACTGGCCCAAACCAACTGCCAGCAGCTTACTGCCCTGGTGAACGATTTACTCAATGTAGAGCGTATTGCCAGCGGTACGCTGTCGGTGCAGCTGCGCGCGGTTGAACTGCAGCCGCTTATCAGCCACTGTCTGGAGCAGGTAAGGCTGCTACACCCGGGTATTAAGCTGCAGCTGAATTGCCCGCCAGAGCTGCAGTCTGTCGTGGTAAACGCCGATGCAGCGCACCTGCAACATGTGCTGCAGCACCTGCTGGGTAATGCGGTTAAATTCTCTCCGGCCGGTGGCCTGGTTAGCATTAGCATTAACCGCCATGGCGAACAGGTGCGTATTCAGGTAGAAGACGAGGGCGAAGGCGTGGCCGAGCATTTTGTGCCACAACTGTTTAGCCGTTTCAGCCAGGCAGACAGCTCTGATACCCGAACACATGCCGGCACCGGCCTTGGCCTGGCAATAAGCCGCAGCCTGGTAAGCCAGATGCAGGGCAGCATGGGCTACAAACCGGCACAGCCACACGGCAGTTGTTTTTACATTGATTTGCCCTATAACGCCACATTACAGCCACAATAGTTGCCCTGAGCGGGCTTTTATCTTACTTTGTTGGCTGCTCACTGCAAACCGGGTGCGTATGCACAGTATTTTGGCATACTCGGGTTTACCCGGCGCTTGGCGCCGGTAATTACTATAACGACATACCGTAACGACAGCCTCTTTCAGGGAGATATTCATGCGTAAAACTCTTATTGCCACTACAGTGACTGCTGCGCTCGCGCTGGCCGCCTGTTCTGATAACAGCGCGCCACAACAAACCACGGCTCAGCAACCTGCTGCTGAAGCAACAACCGCAGCTGAAGTGGTTTCCAGCAACCCATTAATGGTGAAAAGTACCTTGCAATACGAAGCGCCGAATTTTACTGAAATAAAAGATGAACACTTCCTGCCGGCATTTGAAGAAGGCATGAAGCAGCATATGACTGAAGTGCTGGCGATTGCCGGTAACCCGGAACCCGCGACCTTTGACAATACGCTGGTAGCACTGGAAAAAAGCGGCGAGCTGTTAACCCGTGTGTCGCGCATTTTCTATAACTTAGCGGGCTCCAGCTCTAACCCTCAGCGGCGTGAAATTCAGTCTGAAATGGCACCGAAAATGGCTGCGCACTCAGATAATATTAACCTGAACCCACAGCTGTTTGCCCGCATTAAAAGCCTGTACAACCAGCGCAATGATTTAGGCCTGGATGCAGAATCTGTGCGCCTGATTGAAGTGTATTACGACCGTTTCGTCCGCGCCGGCGCTCAGCTGACTGAAGAGCAAAAAACCGCTATCCGTGCGCTGAACGAAGAACATTCGAAGCTGACTAACCAGTTCTCGCAAAATCTGCTGGCGGAAACCAAGAAAATCGCCGTTATCGTTGATACCAAAGAGGAACTGGACGGCTTATCAGAGTCGCAAATTACAGCGGCTGCCAATGCCGCTAAAGAAGCCGGCCATGAAGGCAAGTATCTGCTGAGTATCACCAACACTACCCGCCAGCCGGTACTGAGCCAGCTGAGCAACCGTGAGCTGCGTAAACGTGTATGGGAAGCCTCGGCTAACCGTAACCAAAGCGGTGAAACCGACAACCGGCCTATCGTGGCCCGTTTAGCGCAGCTACGTGCCGAGCGCGCCAAGCTGTTAGGCTATGATAACTGGGCCAGCTACGGCCTGGAATCACAAATGGCGAAAACACCGCAGGCAGTGTTTGATATGTTAGGTTCTATGGTGCCGGCCGTTATTGCCAACACCAATAAAGAAGCGGCCGCTATTCAGGAAATGATCAAACAAAAAGGCGGTGACTTCGAACTGCAGCCTTGGGACTGGGAATACTACGGCGAATTTGTCCGTCAGGCGAAATACGATCTGGATGAAAACGAAGTTAAACAATACTTCGAATTTGACCGCGTATTAAAAGACGGCGTGTTCTACACCTTTAACCGTTTGTACGGTATCCGTTTCGAGCCACGCCCGGACTTACCAACTTATCACCCGGATGTAAAAGCGTACGAGCTGTTTGATGCCGACGGCAGCAGCCTGGCTATTTTCTACGCCGACTACTTTGCCCGCGAAGGCAAGCGTGGCGGTGCCTGGATGAGTTCTTTTGTTGGCCAGTCTAAACTGCTGGGGCAAAAGCCGGTAGTTGTGAATGTAATGAACATTCCAAAAGCGCCAGAAGGTGAGCCAACACTGGTCAGCTACGATAACGTGACCACTATGTTCCACGAGTTAGGCCACGGCCTGCATGGTATGTTCTCTGACGTTAACTACCCGACACTGGCCGGTACTTCAGTATCGCGCGATTTTGTTGAGTTCCCATCTACGTTTGAAGAAGACTGGGCAGCCCACCCTGAAGTCATTGCAAATTACGCCAAGCACTATAAAACCGGCGAGCCCATCCCGGCTGAACTGCTGGATAAAGTAATGAAGTCACGCAGCTTCAACCAGGGTTTTGACACGCTGGAATATATGTCTGCAGCCCTGCTGGATATGGAGTGGCACTCACTGAGCGCTGACGAACCACTGCAGGATGTAAACGAATTTGAAGCAGCAGCACTGAAAAAACACGGTGTTAACCTGGCTGCGGTACCACCACGTTATAAGTCAGCGTTTTTCTCACACTCTATGGGCGGCGGCTATTCAGCTGGCTACTATGCCTATATGTGGAGTGAAATTCTGGCCGCCGATGCGTTTGCCTACGTGCAGCAGCAAGGTGGTTTAAAACTGGAAAACGGCCAGAACTACCGCAAAAACATTCTGTCTGTCGGTAACTCTCGCCTGCCAATGGAGTCTTACAAAGCGTTCCGTGGCCAGGAGCCAACGACAGATGCCTTGTTGATCCGCCGTGGTTTGAAGACGAAGGTAGATTAATCGTCTGGCGGTTATTGGTTTGTTCTAAGTCAACCTTTGAAGCCCTGGACGGGCGGAAACGAGCCCCCAGGGATGGGTTTACGGCGTGTTGATGTGAACAAACCAGTTAGCCGCCGGAGGCTAACAACAAAAAAGCCCCGTGCTATTAGCAACGGGGCTTTTTAATGGGTATCGCTAAACTAACTACCTGCTACCTGCATCTGGCTAATTAAAACCGAGCCGGTCAGCACTCCGCCGCGACGGTCAATATCATTACCGACAGCGGCTATCTGCATAAACATATCTTTCAAATTACCGGCAATGGTCACTTCTGATACCGGAAACTGAATTTCACCGTTTTCTACCCAGAAACCGGCAGCACCACGCGAGTAGTCACCTGTAACGGTATTGACGCCCTGCCCCATCAGCTCAGTCACTAACAAGCCTTTACCCATAGTGCGGCATAGCTGCAGTAAGTCTTCATCGCCGTGGCTTATCAACCAGTTATGGATACCACCGGCGTGGCCGGTACTGGCCATGCCCAGCTTACGGGCTGAATAGCTGGTGGTCAGATAGGTTGTCAGTATACCGCTGTCAATCACGGTTAAATCGCGGGTTTTTACCCCTTCACCATCAAATGGGCTGGATGCCAGCGCTTGTTTTAAATGCGGTTGCTCAAGAACAGTAATACCCGGCGCCATGATCTGCTGGCCGACTTTATCCAGCAGAAAACTCGATTTACGATAAATACTGCCGCCACTGATGGCCGACACCAGATGGCCAAACAAACTGCTGGCAATATCGGCACGGAAAATCACCGGCACTTTTTGTGTCGGCACCTGACGGGCATTTAACCGCGCTATGGTTTCCAGCGCAGCTTCACGGCCGATCTGTTTCGGATCAAGCAGCTTGCTGTACTGGCGCGCGACGGTAAAACTATAATCACGCTGCATATCGTCGCCATCTTCGCCGATCACCACACAGCTGAAGCTGTGACGTGAACTGGGGTGGCCAACCAGCTGACCATGGCTGTTACCATACACCTTTAAACCGGTATGCGATGAAAACGACGCACCTTCAGAGTTGGTAATACGGTTGTCAGTAGCAAAAGCAGCTTGTTCCGCACCGGCACATAATGCAATGGCTTCGTCGGTACCTATGGTTTCAGGATGGTATAAATCCAGATCCGGCGGTGACATTTCCAGCCAGCTGGCGTCGGCAATACCGGTATGAGGATCTTCCGAGGTATAGCGGGCAATATCAGCAGCCGCTTCAACGGTGCGGCGCAGCGCTTGCGGGCTTAAATCGGCTGTAGATGCCGAGCCCTTGCGCTGACCAAAATACAAACTGATACCCAGGCCACCGTCCTGGTTGAACTCGACCGTTTCCACTTCACCGTGACGGGTTTCCACGCTCAGGCCTTTAGTGCGGCTCATTGACGCTTCAGCACTGCTGGCACCCAGCTGTTTGGCATGCGCCAGTACCTCGGCTACGGCCTGTTTAACTTCGTCAATTTCCTGCCAGATTGTCGGTTGTGTTGATTGCATAATAATGGTTCAGCCAAAGAATTTGCCACAAGCTTATCATAGTCTGCGAAAGCTGGCTGCTGCCAGGCAGCACTATCATGTATACTTAGCAACATTACTGTTAAGAGTGAAACAAGATGACCGATTTTATCCACGGCGATACCTGGGACGAAGAAGAAGGCAAAAGTAAATCGCAGATAAAGCGTGAAATGCACGAGCTGCAAAAGTTAGGTGAAGAGCTGGTCGCCCTGAGTGCTGCAGCACGGGCCAAGATCCCACTGGATGATGAACTGCAGGACGCGCTGCAGCTGGCAGACAAGCTTGGTAACAAACGCGAAGCGTTGCGCCGGCATATTCAGTTTATTGGCCGCTTGATGCGTACCCGTGATTTAGAGCCTATAGAGCAGGCTCTGGCGCTGCTGCGCAATACCAATCAGGCGGCGACACGGCAGTTTCATAAAGTGGAAAACTGGCGCGATAAACTGATTACAGACAGTGACGCCGTAACTGAATTTATCGCCGCTTACCCAGAGGTCGATGTTCAGCAGTTACGTCAGCTTATTCGTAATGCGAAAAAAGAGCAGGAAAAACAGCAACCGCCAAAATACTACCGCGAGCTGTTTCAGCTAATTAAACCTCTGATTATAGAGGAATAGAGGTTTGGGGCCATTAGGCCCCATATTTCTTAAACTCACTTCTTTTTCATTCTTGCTATTTTTGCTTTTGATATAATTGCGATAAACGCAATAGCTGACTCTACACTGCTAGTTGTCTCAATATATTGGTTCACAGCTCGACCTAAAACTTCATTATCAAAATTAGAATTGATGACAATATCTGTAAGTACGTCTAGTGAATCTATATTAGTATTCTCGTCCGAGTGAAACATTGCCAATTGGGTTCTTGAATCAGGCTGCACATATGATTTTTGATTTTTCGTTTGCTGATTTTGTGCTCGCATCTTCGGTAACTGCAGTAAGGACATATCGTCAGGGTTGGTTTTTACCTTTGCAAGAATAGACTGTCCAAAAGGCAACTCAAACCACTGCCAAACATACTCTCCAACTTTATAAGAGTTTTTTAGGCACTTTAGAGATCCTAACCCTGCCATAGCTAAACCGTCATCCAACGCTCCAACTGATAACGTTTGACTAGTTGGAGGCGACCATTTTAATAAGTCAGGATAGACAAATGTCTCTGTTTGTATTTTGAAAGCTATATCTGCTAAGCGGCCAGCCTCTCTCTCTATGTAAAAACTGTCTTGTAATGCCCATTTGGGTCTTTCTTTACTTACAGCACCTAGAATTGCCCCAGTCATTGTGGCAATTGTATCAGTGTCGGTGTCGAGCATATTTGCTGCTTCAACTAACGCACTTTCCACACCTTTTTCTTTAAAAAGATAAGCTAATGCTGAGGCTGCCAGTGCAGTCTTCAAACCTGAGCCTCTATATTCTTTTTTATCACATCCAAGAGCGGTAATAACGTCTTTATATCCTTTAGGATCCTCGCTAAGGATACTTATAACTTTATAAATATCCTCCCTGAATTCTTTAGAAGTCTTCTCAATATCTAAAAATAGTTTTTTACCTGAGTGAGATTCCCAAGATGGGAGCCAAAAATCTTTCAGTTGCGGGTCTGCGTTAATAATATCCTCAAAGCCGTTAAAGTATTCCAGGTATTCTAACCAATTATTCGGATTAGGCACCTCCCCTTGTTTTATTACTTCAGATAAGCAATAAGAGTGAAAAATTGCACCAAGGAAACCATGAGGGTGTCCGTGAGTAACGATTGAATCTTTAAAGACATTTGTTAAGACTTGCGTTGTAAGTGCCTTAGAAGCCCAAATGTGCGGCTGCACACGCATTGCTGCACCATTACCACCACTATTTATGTATGAACTCCCTTCCCTTTCGTAAAAATTAGAAAACCAATTTACTGTTCTTTTTGATAAATTAACCGCTGCAGCCTTAGTTCCAATACCACCACCTAAGGCATATGTTGGCCACACAGTCAGTTCTACTTTTGCAAAAGTTTCAACATCGAAAACTCCATCACCTCGGATTGATCTTGAAACTGCCAGTCGAAGTTGCGTGTCATCAGAATATGTACCAGCCGGAAAGGTTACATTCGGACCAAACCTCCCACCAATAGTTCTTTTCCACGTAACCGGTTCAGTAACATAAGGAGAGCCAGCTCTTGTTCTTACAATACTTTTGTTTCCATTGGTTAATTCAGTAATCCAACCCAAAGCATCACCTGCAGCTGCCCATAGCGCGGAATGAATCACCATTGATTTATGTTTGTCGTAGTTATTCATATGTTTTCTTACTAATTCTTCTTACCAATGAACTTATCAGGGTTAATTTCTACTACGACTCTTCGCAGATCAAATTGTCTCAACCAGCCTAAAACGGCATCATGGTGATTACGTTCTTTTACGTAAACCTTTCTAAGATATGTTACTGGCAACGCACTAGGATAGAGAACCTCTGCTTGCTCACAGGTGGTTAAGTTTGGAAGTCGGGTCGCACGATTTACTTTCCATACACCTGAATAGTTCTGTTTTCTCTCCACAACCTCGTCGAACATGGCTTCAAAACCTACGGTTCCTTTTGCTCTTCTACAATACTCATAAGTATTGTTGGTAGTAGTAAAATAAACGCCTTGATGTCCTAATATTTCAGTGTCAAAAGACAAAATAGCCCACCAAATCTCCGTCTGTTTGTGCCAAGACTCAGAAAACTCGAAGAAGCGTCTATTGATTTCAGATACTGACAGATTTACAAAATTTAACCAGTCCTCACTTTTATCGAAACTTAATGATTCTTCCGGCCTGTATTTAGCATTGACATGTAATACATTCTCTAAATACTCGTCTTTTGGTAGAAGAGCTCTCGATTGCAGTAAGCCTTTTGCAAGGATGCCGACTAGGCCATTATTAGTACTGAAATGAAGAATTTCATATATACCTTTAGAATTTGAGAGTTCTACTACTGTCATAAATTAACAACCTGAACTAAAGCATCTGTGAAATAAGCACTCAAAACCGACTCTTCACCAATTTTCTGGCCGATAGCTACCCGCAACCTGGCCCTTGCAACCGCTACAGCTAAAAGCTTCTGCAACACTATTAGCCCATCATCAATGTTTATTTCAGAGCACGCAGTATTCTCACCACTCAACCCCAGAATAAATACATGATCAAACTCCAAACCTTTTGCGGAGTGAAATGTACATAAAGCGATGTTCTCATCACCATCTGGCCACTCGCTATCGCGAGTAATTTCAACAAATGGAAGGCTATTTTCATTCAGCTTGTTTTTCAAAGTGGTAAACCAAGCTCCGCCTTTGGGCTTTAAAAAAGCAACAGATTCTAAAGATAAGTCAATATTTTCTTTGATGAATGTGATCGCCCAGTCAACTTGCTGTAAATAGTTTCCATTGACGATATAAGGCAGATCTCCGTCCTTACTAGCTGCATTTAAATCAGGTAAAGCACCGTTGTCTTCTACAGCAATACCTTCCAAAACGTGTTTTGCAAAGTTTGCTATTTGACGAGTATTCCTATGGTTTTTTCTTAATTGGAAAACCTTTCCAGGCCTAACATCAAACCCACATTCAGACCAAGTAAAACCTCTAGCATAGATTCGTTGTACAGTGTCCATTACAAATGTTAGAGAGCTTTCAATTGATAGGTGATGTTTAATTGCTCTCAACTGATTAGCCGAAAAGTCTTGAGCCTCATCAACGATGACAATGTCGTACCCTATTGACTGCGTTTCATTACTCATCATTACAGCTAAGTCATTCCAATCAATATATCCTTCTTCTGACAACCATTGTTTGTATGGGTATACAACTTTATCTAGAAGTTCCCTTCTCAATGTTCGTTCTACCCGAGGAACTGCCCCCCTCCCTGTCCTCTCATACTGGATATAGTTTTCTATATCTGCTATTGAAAACCTTCCCAACAAATAATCAACTTCTTTAACTATATATTCAGGACTCAAAGCTATGATATGGGCAGAGAGTTCCTTTATTTTGCTTTCTGCTTTTGCCTCTGGGCAAATTTTTCCATTATTTATGCTTCTTCTTGCCCATTTTGCGAAGGTCGATATTTCTACATCGACTTTCAAATCTGTATCTAGCTGGGAATCTACAAGAGCTTTTACGTAACCCGATAAAGTGCGATTAAAAGTTAAGACAAGCACATTTATTGGCTTATCAATACTTTCCCTTTTATGTCTTGCATCGCACATGTAAATAAGAGACTTCAATCTCATCAAAGCAGTTGAAGTTTTCCCACTCCCTGCAGCCCCACATATTACTTCTACACCATAACTATTCCTGCTTATTATTGGCAGCTGTTCTGCAGTAGGTGTAGTTCTAACCAATGCTCGCATTAACTCTACTTCCTTAATATCTAATCTTAACTAGTGCGTCTGAATACACTATTCAAAATATGATAATGAGCAGTAGCAAAACTATCCCTATGGAAACTTGATAAGAAAATTACATGAATAAAATCATCAAAAAACTTAATTCATCTATTGCTTCAGCAATATAAGAAAGACCGCTACGCGGCCTTTCTTATTTCATCAGCAGACCTTAACCAGCCAGCCGTGTTTATCTTCCGCTTTGCCCCACTGGATATCATTCAGTGCCTGACGTAAAGCTGCTGTTGTTGTGCCGCCCTGACCTGAGCCTACCTGATACTCTTTACCGGCGTGGATCAGCGTACCTACCGGGGTTAATACCGCAGCCGTACCCGACAACGCCGCTTCTGTGCCTGGCTTTTGCGCTCTTTCTAACAGTTCATCTACTGTCAGCTCGCGCTCTGATACTTTCATACCACGATCACGCGCCAGCGTTAAGATAGAGTCGCGGGTTACGCCGTGCAGGAATGAGCTGTCGAGCGCTTTGGTGATAATTTCGTTGCCGTCAATCAACAGGAAGTTGGCTGCGCCGGTTTCCTGTACATCGCCATTAGGGCAGAACAATACCTGATCAGCCTGCACCGCAGCGCGGGCTTTCATAATCGGCTGCAATGCGCTGGCGTAGTTACCGCCGCTTTTTACCATCCCCATATGGGCTGCACAGCGGGCGCTGTCTTCCAGCAATAAACGCAGCGGTTTGGCGCCACCGGCAAAGTAGTCACCTACCGGAGACAGTAATACGTACAGCATTGACTCCAGGCTTGGTGCCGCGGCTTTACCAATAGAGGCTTCTGTGCCGATATGAGTCGGACGGATATACATAGAACCCGGTGGGTTAGGTACATCGGCTGCGTAGCGCTTCACGATATCCAGGATCATCTGCTGCAGCATAGCGCCATCGATTTGTGGCAGCGCCAGCAACTGGCTGCTCTGGGCTAAGCGGGCCACGTTTTTGTCCATGCGAAACACATAGATACCGCCATCTGCATGACGAAATGCCTTTAAGCCTTCAAAGCAGGTGCTGGAGTAATGCAGTACATGTGCACCTGGGTGCAGGCTGATACTGTCCGTTGCCACCAGTTCTGGCTGGCTCCAGCTGTTATTGTGAAAATGGGAGATAATCATCTCCGGGGTAAATACGGTGCCAAATGCTGCCATCTTGCTAATTATTCCTGTTGATATTCGTAATAAGCCGCACTGTGAGTTAACCGGCTACCCTAAGCCAACCGTTGGAGCCCCGGACGGGCGGAAACGAGCCTACAGGGACGTATTTACGGCGTGTTGGTGTGGGTATCCGGTTAACTCACATTCTAAATAATTCAAAAACTACTGCGTTCCGCCGACCGTCATCGCATCCAGCTTCAACGTTGGCTGGCCAACGCCTACCGGTACGCTCTGACCTTGTTTGCCACAGACGCCAACGCCGGCGTCCAGCGCCAGATCGTTACCGACCATCGACACCTGCTGCATCGCCTCCGGCCCGCTACCAATTAAGGTTGCGCCTTTAATCGGCGCGGTAATTTTACCGTTTTCAATCAGATAAGCCTCTGACGCTGAAAATACAAACTTGCCCGAGGTAATATCGACCTGGCCACCGCCAAAGTTAGGCGCATAAATGCCCTTTTTCACGCTGGCGATGATCTCTTCCGGGTCATGCTGTCCTGCCAGCATATAAGTATTCGTCATCCGCGGCATCGGTAAATGTGCAAAAGACTCGCGCCGGCCATTACCGGTTGGCGGCACTTTCATCAGCATAGCGTTGTGCTTGTCCTGAATGTAACCTTTTAAAATGCCATTCTCAATCAGCACATTGTGCTGACTGGGTACACCTTCATCATCAACGTTCAGTGAACCACGCCGGTGTGCCAGCGTGCCGTCATCAACAATGGTGCACAGCTTAGAGGCCACCTGCTCACCGATGCGGCCAGAGAAGGTAGACGAACCTTTGCGGTTAAAATCGCCTTCCAGGCCGTGGCCTACTGCTTCGTGCAGCAAAACGCCCGGCCAGCCACTGCCCAGCACTACCGGCATAGTGCCGGCCGGGGCATCTATCGCCGTCAGGTTAACCTGTGCCTGACGCACTGCTTCGCGGGCGTAATGCTGCCAGCGCGGCGCGTTATCCACCAGCTCAGAAAAATACTGATAATCAGTGCGACCACCGCCACCGGCACTGCCGCGCTCGCGCCGGTCGCCCTGCTGCAGCAACACCGAGCAATTCAGCCGCACTAATGGCCGGATATCGCTGGCAAAAGTGCCATCGCTGGCCGCAACTAACACTTCTTCGTAAACACCGGATAAACTGACCATCACCTGCTCGGCGCGGCTGTCTAAGGTTCGGATATAGGCTTCAATCTGATGCAGCATCGCCACTTTATCGGTATTGCTCAGGCTTTGCAGCGGCTCACATGGCAGGTAAATGTTACTATTACCGCTTTTGCTGAATGCTTTGACGCTGCCCTGCTGGCCCTGCGCAGCTATGCCGCGCGCCGCCGTGGCGGCTTGTTTTAACGCCGCACCACTAATGGTATCGGCATAGGCAAAACCGGTTTTTTCACCACTGATGGCCCGCACACCGACACCGCGTTCAATATTGAACGACCCGTCTTTTACCAGCCCGTCTTCCAGTACCCAGGATTCATGCACACTGGACTGAAAATATAAGTCAGCATAATCCAGCTGATGGTCGAATAAATAGCCCAGCGTTCGCTGCAAATCGTCAGCGGTCAGCTCGGAAGCGGTGATCAGGTTCTGCTCGGGTGCAGTCATGGTTTGAGCTCACTGTTAAATCGGTTATGGTGCGCCACCGGCATTTTTTGCCGCAGCCGCGCACAGTCGGTTAAATCTATTTCAGCGGAAATCCAGCCCGGCTCAGTACCGGCGTCCGCTAATACGGTGCCCCAGGGGTCAATGATCAGGCTGTGACCATAGGTCTCCCGGCCATTGGCATGTATACCTGTTTGGTCCGGCGCCAATACAAAACACTGGTTTTCGATGGCACGGGCTTTTAATAACGTATGCCAGTGTGCCGCACCGGTTACCCGGGTAAATGCCGACGGCACCGTCAACACATTCATACCCTGCGTTGCCATTGCCTGCATCAAAGCAGGAAAGCGCACATCATAGCACACTGATAGACCAAGCTTTAACTCACCGAGTGTTGCCAGGCTGATTTTCTGCCCGGGACAGGTCGAAGCCGACTCACGGTAACTACGGGTACCGTCACTGACCTCGACATCAAATAAATGCATTTTCTGATAGTCAGCCACTATGCTGCCATCGGGGGCGAATAAAATGCTGCTGGCATAAAAGCGGTCAGGCTGAGGGCTGCTGGTTGGTAAAGAACCGGCCAGCAGATAAACGCCAAACTGCTGCGCCAGCGCTGCACAGCGCTGCTGAATAACCCCCAGCCCCAGCGGTGCCTGATGCTGTAATTGTAAACCATCGCCACCGCCAAACACTGCAAAGCACTCTGGCAACGCGACTAAATGCGGCAGACCATTACCAAACTGCTGCGCCAGCTGCTGCAAATAGTGCTGCACCTGCGCCAGATTCAGCTCTGGCTCTGGCGTGCTGGTAAGCTGTATTGCCGATAAACGCCATTTAGCCATGCGGCGGCTCCCGTTTTGCTGGCACCTCTTCTGCCGAGGGCAGTTCGATAATGGTTTCAGGTTGGGCAACCCGCACCGGCACCGGTATTTCTTTGCTGTGGCGGTTTACTTCTGTCACCACCGGCTCATCGAAGCTGCCGGTCACGGTGAAATTAATTTTTGAAATCACTTCTGCACTTTGAAACACCTCATCCAGCGCCAGTGCAGCCAAACCGGTAGCCGGGTTCACCATCCAGGCGATAATGACCGGCAGGCTGGACGTCACTTTGGGTGAGAATGCCATCTGGTAATCCAGCTTTTGGCTGACTAAATCGGCATAGCCCTGAATTTGCAGGCTACCCGGCACACCGTCGATAGCGGCATCGCTGGTTTGCACCACGCCTTGCGATACCGCCAGGTTTCCGGTCATATTGTTGTAGAAAAAGCCCTTAGAAAACACATCGCGAAAATCCAGTCGCAGCTTGCGAACCAGCGAGTCGAGGCTGAAGATAGAAAACAGCCGCGCGCCCTGATCGCTGACCTCACTAAGCGAACCCTCACCAAGGCGGTAATTTACATTACCGGCAAGCTGCGCCAGTGCAAACTGAGTCGGTGCGCCCGGCCAGTTCAGCGCAAAATTAATATCCGCACTGCTGCCGGATATCGCCGAGGTTACCTGGTATTCCTGTAACATCGCGCCAAGATTATTGCTGGTCAGTTTGCCGCTGAACTGGGTTTGTCCCAGCTCAGCATCATTTTGCCAGGCGCCGCTGGCCAGTAACTGATTACGCTTATAACGGGCGTTAAATTCGGTCAGCAACCACTGGTCGTTAGTGCTGTGAGCTTTAGCGCTGACCTGACCCAGCTGATAGCTGCCTACCGCACAATCGGCACAGCTGATGGTCAGTGGCGGCAATTGCAGTAGCCAGCGCTGTGCGGTTTGTGCCAGCGTCTGCGCCGTGACAGCATCGGCGCTGTTCGGTGCCGGTTGCTCAGGCCAGGGTAAATGCAGGTAATCCAGCTGCGCACTTATGCCCTGTTGCTGCCAGTCTTTGCTGAACTGCCACTGGCTGGCAATCTCAGTGCCGTTAAGCTGTAACGGCCAGTGTTGCGGCAATTGACTCAGTTCGAATACGGTATTATTCAGCATTACACCGGGCGCCATATTCAGATGCCGGACTTTACCCCGTACCAGTGACAATGGCGGAAACAGCGCCTGGTCTGAACCTGACTCAAACGCCAGTTGCTGCTGCAGCACTTCAAACCACGGAATAAAGTCCAGCTCGTTCAGGTCAAGACTAATATTAAACCCTGCACTGTTCAGGCCACTGTCTTGTTCTGCAGCAATAAGATGTACCCGGCTCAATTGCTGGCTATCGTGCATCAGCTCAGCATGAAAATGCAGTTGCTTGTCATAGTGCGCCGCCAGTAAAGAACGTTCGGCATCGCCGGTTGCTGTGATCAGCAGCTCGGCCTGTTCGCCTGTCGCTTTATGGTATGGCGCAGGCAGTAATATCTCGGTGTCACTCAGTGTAGAGCGCAGCTTGGCGCTGTAGCCAAAGCCCTGCTGAGGTAAGTTAAGTGCCAGTTGTAATTGCCAATCGGTGCTGCCGTCAACCAGATCTGCTGCCGGCGCATACAAGGCCTGCAGTAAGGATTTTGCGTCATGTTTGCCGTTTAGCTGCAGTGCCAGCTGATAACCGGCATCACTCTGCTGGCCCTGCAAGGCTGCGCTTAGCGCTAAGCCGCGCCAATTCAGTTTAAGTGCATCAGCGCGGATGCGTTCGTTCTCAAAGGATAAACTGCCGCTGACATTCTCCACCTGAATTTGGGGCGCCTGTAATGCCATACTCAGGTCGTCAAAACGAACGTCACCGCTGGCTAAAACCGATGCCTGCTTCAGCCCAATGGCCAGATTCACATCGCCTGCCACCTCACCCTGCAAGCCAAGATGCGCTAACGTCTTGCCGAGGTTGTGCTGCAGCGGTGATTGCAACATCAGTTCTGTCACATCCTGCGCAGGTAACTGCTGGCGGATACCGATATTGATAACCTCGGCATGAAACAGATCGGCTATGCTGGCAGATACACCCTGCTGCAGCTGTAAGCCGGCCAGTTCACCTTGCTGCGACTGGATCAACATACTGGCATTTTCAAAATACAGCGTAGCCGCCAACTGATGTATAGCTGGCCAGTCGGGGGCAAACACGAATTCGCCCTGCTCCAGTTTGGCCAGAACCTGAAACACGCCCTGCTGCTCTACGTAAGGAAACTCAGCCGGCACGCCGTGCCATAACAGGGTCGCGTCGTCGAGCTTGCCTGCGACAATGGCCTGCTCCAGATAGTGCCTGACCGACTGTGGCATATAACGCTGCGGAAAATACTTGCTGGCATTAGCCGCATCAACCTGTTGCAACCGTGCCAGGATCTGTAGCCGCTCATCCAGTGCCAGGCTGCCGTCAAGCGTCAGATCCGCACTGTTGAAGCTAAAACTGGGTATCAGCAAGCGCCAGCGGTCTTCCGTTGGCTGAGCATACAGAGTGGCGTCAAGGTTGTCGTACGCGAAGGGCCCGCTAAACAAGCCATCCCAGCTAAGCTCACCACTGTTTGCTTGTAAACTGACTTTCGCTATTTTATCACTGACTAAAAACCTGCCACTTACCCCTGCGACGCCGGGAATATCGCCGGCCGGTTTTGACTGCAGTTCATCAAACTGTCCGGCCAGTTGCCACTGCTGATCTTTTATCCGCCACTGTAGCTGTTGCAGATGCCCGCCCGGCTGATACACCACCAGCTTTTTTAACAGTTCAATATCATCCGCCAGTAAATTTGCCAGCGGCGTAGCGGCTTCAAGCCGAAAGTTACTCAGGCTGCCGAGCCAGGTATCGTCACTGTGCTCAAGCTGCAAGTGTAAATCCTGCCACTGCTGCTGTTCAGCGGCCAGTGTTAAGGCGCCGGAGTACAGCATCCAGCCAGTGGCAGTTGGCTGCCACAGTAACTGTCCCTGCCCCAGCCGCAATGAATGTGACTCGCCGTCACGCTGCCAGCTCAGGCTGTTGTCGGCAAGTTCTACCTGAATACGCCGCAACAACCCCTGCTCTATGCTGCCCCAGGCTTTAAAATTGATACTGGCCTGCTGCAATTTGCGGCTTTGCGGCAGTAATTTGGCAAACCATGGCAGCACATCCAGCCGCTCACTATCGAGGTATAACTGGCCCTGCGCTTCGCCCAGCGTATCGCCATGTAAATCCAGTACAAAAGACACCGTATTGGCGGTAACATCGGCCAGAGACAGCTCACCAAAACCCTGGTGCCGGTTGCCGCTGTTGGCCCAGTCCAGCTGTTTGATATTAACAATAAGATCGGGGTCATCATCGTTTTGCAGCACCAACTGGCTGTCTACTACTGAGAAATACGCTAACTGCTGGAAAAACAGCCGCTCCAGCGCATCCAGTACCGGCGCTGTATCGAGTTTTGTTGTGCTATCACCAGCCAGCAAACTACCAGCGTCAACATAGTAGTGCAGGCCGCTTAGCTCAAAATGCTGCGCCGTCAGCTGGCGGTTCAGGATACTGCGCCAGAAATCCAGCCGGACCCGGGTTTCGGCAATGCTCAGTTGTAATTGCTCTGTACCGTTGTATAACCTGACATCATGCAGTAACAGCGCCGGGCCAAATTTTTGCCAGCCAGCGCTAAGCTCGCCGATATCAACTCTGGCGCCGTAGCGGTCTTCTATTAACTGTTCGATATGATGTTTGTAATCATCAGCGTAAGGCAGGGTATAACGCAGCACTGAAATCAGCACAGCCAGTAGCACCAGCACCACGGCCAGGAGGAGCCAGACTTTATGTAAACAGTAAAAGCAAACCAGCTTTGCCTTTTGCACTACATCATCACCACATCAAATTGTTCCTGGGTGTACAGCGGTTCGGTCTGAATACTAATTTGTTTGCCGATAAACACCTGCAGCTCGGCCAGGCTGTGAAACTCATCGTTGGTCAGCGCGTCTTTGACGGCCGGCGACACATACACAACAAATTTGTCTGCGGCATAAGCCCGGTTTACCCGCACTATTTCGCGTAACACTTCAAAACAAACGGTTTCTACCGTTTTCAAACTGCCCCGCCCCTCACATACTGGACACTCAGAACACAGAATATGTTCCAGACTTTCGCGTGTTCTTTTACGCGTCATCTCTACCAGCCCTAGGGCCGAGAAGCCATGAATATTGGTTTTCGCCCGATCACGTGCCAGCGCCAGCTCTAAACTGTGAAACACCCGCTTTTTGTGCTCGGCATTTTGCATATCAATAAAATCAATAATGATAATGCCGCCCAGATTACGCAGCCGAAGCTGGCGCGCAATAGCCTGCGTTGCCTCGGTGTTGGTATTAAAAATCGTCTCGTCCAGATTACGGTGGCCGACAAAAGCACCGGTATTAACATCGATGGTGGTCATGGCTTCGGTCTGGTCGATGATCAGATAGCCACCGCTTTTCAGCGGCACTTTGCGCTCCAGCGCGCGCTGAATTTCATTTTCAACATCAAACATGTCAAAAATTGGCCGCTCACCGGGGTAATACTCCAGTAAAGACGACATATGCGGAATAAACTCTTCACAAAATGCCGTCAGTTGCTGATACGTCAGCTTCGAATCAACCCGTACCCGTTCCAGCTCAGTGCCGACAAAGTCGCGCAGTATACGGTACGCCAACGTCAGGTCTTCGTATACCACCCCCTCTTTACGGGTCTTCTGCTTACGTTTTAATACCTTAGCCCAAAGCTTTTTCAGGAAACGGGCGTCCTGCGCCAGTTCTTCTTCACCGGCACCTTCGGCTGCCGTGCGGACAATAAAGCCACCGCTATCGTCCAGATACTGGCTGACAATATCTTTTAGCCGCTGCCGTTCCGATTCTGTTTCCAGACGTTGCGATACGCCAACATGGGGTGAACCCGGCATAAACACCAGATACCGCGATGGCAGCGTAATATCGGTGGTCAGACGCGCGCCTTTGGTACCCAGCGGATCTTTTACCACCTGCACCAGCAAATACTGGCCTTCACGCACCAGCACCCGGATATCTTTGCTGACGGCAGGCTTGCCATCAAGTTCAGCCAGCGAGTCATGCTGCACTATATCGGACGCATGTAAAAAAGCGGCTTTATCCAGGCCAATGTCGACAAAGGCGGCTTGCATACCGGGTAAAACACGGCTGACTTTACCGACATAAATATTGCCAACCAGGCCTAAACGGGCCTGACGTTCGATATGCAGCTCCTGCAGTACACCGTTTTCGATCAGTGCGACCCGGGTTTCGCTGGGTGTGACGTTTAGCAGTAATTCTGCGCTCATGATAATTCCTGCCATTGTTGTAACAATTGTTCAGTTTCACACAGTGGCAAGCCAACCACAGCGCTGTAGCTGCCATTAATACGCTGAACAAAGCGCCCCGCCAGGCCCTGAATACCGTAACCGCCGGCTTTATCCTGCGGTTCACCTGTTGCCCAGTAAGCCCTGATTTCGGCTTCGGTCAGAACGCGGAACGTCACATCGGTACTGACAAGTTGTGTCAGCTGATGCTTAGCGCTCACCAGCGCTATGGCCGTCATCACCTGATGGCTGCGACCTGATAACAGTAACATTGTCTGGCGAAATTGTTCAAAATCAGCAGGTTTACCCAGAATAAGACCGTCGACGACGACAACAGTGTCGGCGCCCAGTACCGGCAGGTCATGCTGCAGCCTGGCCAGCCCGGCATGTGCTTTTGCCAGCGCCAGCCGTTGTACATACACAGCCGCCGCCTCAGCAGGCAGCACTGTTTCGTCTATATCCGCTTTGACCAGTTTGTAGTTGACACCCAGTTGCGCCAGCAGTTCACGCCGGCGTGGAGAAGAAGATGCTAAAGCAATGGCAGGATAATTCATTAAAAAGTGTTCATTGGATTTTTAATTGTCGCCGGTAGCGGCGTAATAGCCAGAATAACCAGGGCCAGACCAGCATGCCTGTCAACACCGGCCACAGGTACTGCGGGCGGAAATAGACCCCGGTAAGAAAATGGCTGAGCCAGAATAACATTAGTTGATACAACGCCAGCAGCAGCCCCAGCAGCAGCGCTTGCTGCACCACGGCAAAATTACGGATTTTCAGATGATGCTGCGCGACAACAAAGATCACCACTGAAAACGCCAGCGCGTTGACGCCCAGCACAGTGCCTACCAGCACATCGACAATAAAGCCGGTAAAAAATGCGGTGATCACGCTGACGCGTTGCGGTAAAGCTAACGTCCAGTACATCAGTACCAACAATGCCCAATCCGGCCGCGCCAGTTTCACGATCTGCGGCATCGGCATCACCGTCAGCAGCAGGGCGACAAACAGTGACAAATAAATAAAACCAAGCCGTTGAGGTTTACGCATCAGGGTTGCTCCGGCGGCAGAATTTCAGCCGCTTCTGCCATTGCTTCACTGCGGCCGGATAACAACAGCACATGGCGGATCCGATCAAGCCGGGCGTAAGGCTCGGCGTATACCACCATAAACGGCTGACTGGCATCCTGGCTTATCCTGACCACTTTCGCAACCGGATAACCTTCCGGAAAACGGCCATCAAGGCCGGATGTCAGCAAACGATCTCCTTCGCGGATATCAGTACTGTGCGGCAGATGCATAACCCTTAATAAGTCCCACTGCCCCAGGCCTTCAACAATAGCACGGACACCGGTGCGTTCAGCCCGCACTGCCAGCGCATGGGTGTTATCGGAGATCAGTAAAGCGCGGCTGCTGGACGGGCCAACACTTACCACTTGCCCCACCACGCCCTGATCGTCAATAACCGGCTGAAACTCTGTCACACCATCATTGCTGCCCTTATTCAGCACCACCTGATGACTGAATGGGTGGCTGTAGACGGCCAGCACTTCTGCCACCAGGGATTTATCTTCAATGGCGGCTGATGAGCCAAGCAAAGCGCGTAATTTTTCATTTTCCTGCTGCAGAAACCGCAGCAGCTGCAGCTGGCCACTTTGTTGCAGCAAGGTTTCTTTTAAGCGGGCATTTTCATCCAGCACCGTCTGCTGTGACATAAATTGCTCTGACGCACCGGAAAACAGTGCCTGTGGCAGACTGGCAACATAAAACAGCGGACTGGCGGCGGCGGTTAGGTAACTGCGCAATTGGGTAGAGCTATCGGTGTAGCGGTCGAGAAACATCAGGCCAGCACTGCATACTACGGCTAAAAACAACCGCAGTGGCAGTGACGGGCCCCGACTATAGATCTGGTTCATACAAATGCAGGCACAACAGCGGATTCAGTTAGTCGTAACTGAATACATCACCGCCGTGCATATCAATCATCTCCAGTGCTTTACCGCCACCACGGGCGACACAGGTTAAAGGATCGTCCGCTACGACAACCGGAATACCGGTTTCTTCCATTAATAAGCGATCCAGGTCACGCAGCAAGGCACCACCGCCGGTCAGCACCATACCGCGTTCAGAAATATCGGACGCCAGCTCCGGTGGTGACTGCTCAAGCGCTACCATCACAGCACTGACGATACCCGCCAGTGGCTCTTGTAATGCTTCTAAAATTTCATTACTGGTCATGGTGAAGCTGCGCGGCACACCTTCAGCCAGATTGCGGCCACGTACTTCAATTTCCAGTACATCGTCACTTGGGTAGGCTGAACCAATTTCGGTTTTAATACGCTCTGCAGTGGCTTCGCCAATTAAAATGCCGTAGTTACGACGGATATAGTTCACTATCGCATCGTCAAACTTGTCACCACCGATACGCACAGAAGAGGAGTACACCACACCGTTCAATGAAATAATCGCGACCTCTGTGGTACCACCACCGATATCAACCACCATAGAACCGGTTGCTTCTGATACTGGCAAACCGGCACCGATAGCTGCGGCCATCGGCTCATCAATCAAATACACCTCACGTGCACCTGCACCCTGGGCGGATTCACGGATAGCACGGCGCTCAACCTGAGTAGAGCCACAAGGTACACACACCAGCACACGCGGGCTTGGCCGCAAGAAACTGTTACTGTGTGCCTGGCGGATAAAATGCTGCAGCATTTTTTCGGTGACGTAGAAGTCGGCAATAACACCGTCTTTCATCGGCCGGATGGCTTTGATATTACCCGGGGTACGGCCCAGCATCCGCTTCGCCGCGTGGCCAACGGCAGCGACACTCTTCGGCCCGCCGGCACGTTCCTGCCGTATTGCTACTACTGAGGGTTCATTCAGCACTATGCCCTGATCTTTAACGTAAATCAGAGTGTTGGCTGTACCCAGATCAATTGATAAATCGTTTGAAAACAGGCCACGTAATTTATTAAACATGAAGAAACCGGATCCTTATAAATCTGAGCAACCAGACATTACTCAGCACTGCTGCACACAGCTTGACAGTGGTGGTAAACATAGCTGAGGTTATTCTAAGTAAGTCGCTGCCATGTGAATAGCTTTATCTTACATTTTTATGCAATTAAACCAAGCCCTGGCGGCATTTATCTGACGTTAGCGAAAATGCCGCACAGCTTAAGCCGTGAAACTGAACCTTTACTGAAAAAGTTCGCGCCAGTAAATCTGTCTTGGATTACCGCGATAACGGCCAAAAATAAACTCGGCCTGCGGGTTCTGATCATAATTACTGCCGCCACTGCGCCAGTTGTACTGCAGCCAGGGGGCAACCTGCTGCTCCATATTGCCACTGCCGCGCTGCTGCGGTGCCGGCAATAGTAGCGCCGATAAGCCATTGATCACACTACTGCCCAGCTGCACTGTCGTGGCACTGGCCTGGGCATTAACCGTCATCGTTGCGCTGCCGCTATAAGGGGCTTCTTTTTTTAACTCCAAGGCCGGATTCGCCGTATCCGGGCGCACCACAGCCGGCGCACTGAGCGCAGTGCAGTTATCCTGTGGGTTAGTGACAAAAGCACTACCGTTCCAGTACTCAGCACGGGCAACCAGCGGCAGGTTTTCATTTTCCGGGCCATAGGCATTGTCCAGCGCCATACGGCCGTAGCGGATATCGGTAGTAGCAAAATGTTTTGCCGTGCAATTGCCAACCGCGACACAATCTGCGCTGGTGTTGACGTTTGTATCCTGATTGGCAATAGCAACATTGTCTTTTTCCACCACACTGGCTGCCAGCGCAAGTTGTAAAAACGGGCCATCCGGCAGCGCCGGGTTGGCCCGGTTAAAGCTTAATGCCGGTGCAGCATAGGTAAATACCCCCTGCGACCAGACCGGGCTTACCGTGCCGCCTAAGCGGCCGCCAAGTGCAGTACCGTTATTGCTATTCTCGGCCTGCAACACAGCGGTAGCACTGGCAAAAGCCCCGTTGTAGTTCTGTGTGCGCACGCCCTGCATATTGCGGGCAGTCAGCGTAAATTGAGTAGCGAAAGGTTGCGCCATATAGCTGAAACTACTGCATGCCGGAGTGACACTGTTGCTGCCCAACTCGAAATCAGCCGGATAAAACCGCCCTGTCGGCAAACTCGTCGCTGCCGGTACCGGGTCGGTCATGCTCAGATAATTAAAAGCGCTACTGCCAAAACGGAACACTCCGACTTCAGACACACTCTGCGTTACCTGGGTTTGCGCCTGTACATTGCGGCTGTGGCTGTAACTGGTGGTACCGATAGTACCCAGATTGCCGCCTGTTGGCGCAACTAAGCTGTGATTCAGTGTAATAGCACTGCGCTGAAAGTTTGGAGTTACCGGGTTACTGCAGATATCAGTACTGCCGCTTTGCCATGCTCTGCCGGTTATTGTCAGCGTAAAATTGTCACCGGCCCGTCTGAAGGGCGGACAGCTGGCATCGGCGCCCGCACACTCTCCGCCGGTAACAATGCATAGCCCTAATGGCCGGCGGATAAATTGATCGGCACCGTTCATAATCAGGCCGGCATCATCTGTCGCAGCAGTGCCGGAATAACGGGCATTCAGTTGCATCTGGCCGGCATCAGCGTAATTTACCGTAAAGCTAGCCTGGCCCTGCGCATTAAACGTCAGCGCTACCGCTTGCCGGGTGGCTTCAGTTTGCCCGACATTGGTGCTATTGACCTGTACCGGCCAGGATATCGGCCGTGCAGTAGCGTCCGGATTAATATAATCACTCCAGAACGCGACATTACGGGTGACATTGGCAAACTCGGGTACACATTGCAGGCTACTATTGTCTTTTCGCACTGCGCTGATAGTAATATTTTGCTGTGGCAGGTTTGCAATGCCGTCAGGCACATCAAATACCAGTCCGCTGTCTACAAAACTCACGCTGCAGGCTGCTGTACTTAAACTGCCACTGCCAACACGGCATAGCGTCTGACTCAGTGGCCGGGTTGTCGGTATGGAGCCACTAACACCAATGGTGGTGCTGCCAGCCACTGTGCGGCGTAAGCTAACTGTGGTTTGCCCACCGCTGAAGTTAATTACATTGCCGCCCAGCCAGTTAACCGTGGCGCTATTGGTGGGGCTTAATGTAGCGGTAACCGGTTCAGTGATCAGTTCACTACAGCTGGCGTTTTTGCAGGCCCGTACAGTAAAGGTTTCAGGTTTACAGGTTAATGCCTGGCCACTGTAGTCAAACTCAAAATGATCGATTTGCTGGCCGACAGGGTTGGATCGCAGCGCACAAATACTCAGGTTATCCAGCTCGTGAATATTATTTGAGCCGCCGGTAGAGCCGGTAATAGACAAAAAGAAATTTTCCGGTGGCGCAGCCTGACCATTGATGCTTTGCGCATTAAAAGCATCAATTAAGCTAACAAAGCCGCTGCCACTGTTACGCTCAACTGATACCAGCGTGCTACCAGCCGTGCGGGTATCAATGGTAAAGCGATACCGATGCGCTGTTGTCTGATTGCCATCAACAGTAGGTGACAAGCAGGTTGTATTGGTATTGGTTGTGCCGTTATTACAAGTCCCGCGCAGGTAGTTATAACCGGTAGTACCGCTGCCAGAGCCCCGTACAACTACAGCTTGCCGTCTTCTGCCAATATTTGTGCTGCCACCTTCATTGGAGAAGTTGCCATATTCGTCCAGACCAAAACCAAGCCAGCCACCGGCAAAGCCCGGGATGCCCGGCTTAAAGCCGTACCCCAGTGGCCCGCCAAATGAACCGGGTTGTGGTGTCACGGTGGCATCTGATAATACGACAGCCAACCCGTCTGCACCGTTGCCACCATAAGCCCAATAGTCAAATTCCACGATGATCAGATTACTGGCCGACGGGTATAAACGCTGGTAAGTGGCGGATGTCGCCTGATTGCCAACAGCCTGCGTCATCCTTAAGCGGCCATTGACGACTTGCGGTGTAAAGCTGCCGCTACTGGTGCTGGTAACCCAACTGTCAGCAGATAAGCTACTGGCGAAGCTATCACTTAAACACTGAGTACAACTGCTACTGCGCGTAGCGCCGTTATAGCTGTTTCCGGCCTGCTGGTTCAGATACATCTGCCGCACCTGAGTACTACTCAGTGCCTGGTTAAACAGCAATACCTCATCGATATCACCACGGAAATCATCATCAACAGTACCATTAGCACGCCACCAGATCCCTATCGCAGAACGTGTTACGCTAAGACTGGCGCTGCTGGGATTAGTCGCACAGCCTGCTGCTTTGTCGTCCAGATACAGGCATAGCTGGCTACTGGTTCGGGTTAAAGTAACCTGAGTCCACCGATTGTTTGCCACTACCGGGCTGACGCTGCCACCGGTGAAATCATGGTAATCGCCTTTTAAGCCAACACGCACCTCATTGCTGTTATTAATATACAGTTCCAGCTCAGAGTTTAAGCTATTGCTACTGGCTGAAAATAACTCTCTAAACCCGCTGCTGGCGTCCAGCCGGAACCACATCGAAATACTGAAACTGGTTCTGCCATTAAGTGCTGCGGCTGGTACATTGACATAATCATTGCCAGCAGCAGATAAATTAGCAGCCTGCAATACCTGGCCAGTACTGGTTGCGGCAACGTTAATGCCGGTTGCCGGGTAATTGCCTGTCAGATCGGTTATCACACCATTAGAAACAGCGCTGCATAAATCAAGCGGATAATGCGCCAGCGGCTGCGGCGGCGGAGTATAGGCAGTACAGGCGTTTGTCGGCGTTGAGTTGGGGATACACTGACCATAAACGCTACTGCCGCTTTGCACGCGGATGGTCGAGTAATTTGGTGCTGTTAACACACCATACACCACACTATTGCCGGTTAAAGCGACTTCATCAGTTGTGCTGGTAATACTAATCATATTATTACCATTACCTAACTGGCTGCTGGCAATACTGATACGACTAGCACCACTGAAGCTGCCGCTGGTCATGCTGACACCCGTCAGCACTAACGGATTCGCGGCCGTCATAACAAAGTCACCAGCCAGAGTGCCGCCGGTTAACGTCATACCAGACTGCGCTGTGGCGCCGCCTAATAAATTAGTACCATTAGTATTGATTTTATTACTACTGCTGGTGACTTTGCCTGAGACACTGCCGCCGCTGAGCGTGATATCGCCGGTGCTGGTTATGCTGCCATTGACCGTGGTTGACACCAGATTCACCAGGCCGCTGCCTGCCTGAATATTGCCCCATAAGGTATTAGTACCGCTGCTGATAACACTACCATAGCTGCTTAGCAGGTTAATACGGTTAGTGCTGGTGCCAATAGCGGCGCCGCGCAAGTCAAAGCCGTTATTCGCGCTTATCGTGACACTGCTATTTGCCAGTACTATATCACCACTATTTAATGTAACCCTGCCATTGCCGCCACAGGTATAGGTACTGCCACTGACACTCCAGCTGGTAGAGCAAGGCGGATAACTACCGCCACTGAGGTTGTAAGTTGCCGCCTGTAGCGGCAGTGCTATCAGGCACAGTAATAGCAATAACCTCATCTGCGCACCTCTAGCTGCACACTGCGGCTGGTGGTAAATTCATTCGTAATACACTCGCTGCGGCTG
The DNA here is from genome assembly GCF_020531985.1 of Rheinheimera aquimaris. Taxonomy (GTDB): domain Bacteria; phylum Pseudomonadota; class Gammaproteobacteria; order Enterobacterales; family Alteromonadaceae; genus Alishewanella; species Alishewanella aquimaris. Next base: position 290,495 of record NZ_JAJAVQ010000005.1, read on the forward strand.
CTAAGCCGAAACACCTCTGGCTGCGTTGGCGGATAGGCAGTGCAGCTGACGGTGACACTACAGCCATTTAGCGCCGCATCACTGAAACTAACCGGGTTACTGATATTCGCCGGGCAGGCCGTTGCCGTTGCAGCCCCCAATGGGAACAACTTGGGCAGCGCCAGTTCCAGTCCACTTTGGGCGGCAAACAGCGCCCGCGTGCCCTGCACTTCATACACTATGGCTTCACTGCTGCTGGTGAGTAGCCTGGCCAGGCTCAACACCAGCGCCAGCATCACGACAATAATAAAGACGGCAATAACCAAAGCGCTGCCCCGCTGCTTGTTCTGTTCAGGGTACATTGGGGATATGCACCTCGTAATTTAAAAACATATCGGCACTGTCATCATAGCCAAAGCGCAGCAAAATGTTGACCACGGCATTGCGGGTTAACACCGGCTCAGTTACACGAAACACCTGATCGCTTGTCAGGCCTTCTGCCATCAATACCCGATTGCCGGCATACCGCCGTTCCATGTTAAAGCGGCCACTGCCTGCGCTGACGATGCAGTAATTGACTCTTTCATCGGCAATATAAAACCGCCGCTCCGGCGACTGGCGGGTAAAGCGGAAACTGTCAAAATTCAGTGTAAAGCGCGCCGCAGCGGCATTCTCGGTACTGATGCTGTTCAGTACAACAGTGCCGCCGGGGTTTGCTACAGCAGTAGGATACACCAGCAGCTGCGGTTTACTGCCAGAAGCGTAAGTTACCGGGCTGACTGACGCCAGGCTGGGGCTTATCACTGTCATGCTCGTGCCGTTTTGCTCAAACGGTAAGCTGGTATACACACCGCTATATAAAATAGGCCGGAACTGCAGGCAATTACTGCTTAATGAAAATGACACACTGTTGGGCACCGCATTTCGCAGCTCGCGTACCAGGCGTTCGGCAACAAAACGGCTTTGCCCCAGCACCTGTTCACGCAGCGCCGCGTCGGCATACATACGCGAACCAATACCCAGATAACTGGTAACACCCAACGCCAGTATCGCCAGCACCACCAGCGTAATGACCAGTTCAACCAGGGTGAAACCGCGGCAACGCATTACCAGTTACCTTTATAGGCAACAAAGCGGATATCACCACCGCTGGGAGGAATAACGGTGATGGTAATTTTTTTCACCGTATTGGCAGGCAGTGCCGGCGTGAAATCGTTAGCGGCATAGGCTACTGCAACTTCTACCCGGTAACTGCGATAACTGGCGGCGATGCTTTCGTTTAAAATATTACTCAACACTAAATCGCCGGTAACGCCCATGCCATTAAAGTCATCAACATCGTCATACAAGGTGCGGTCCGGCTCTTCCGGCCCCAAGGTCACAGAGCAGCTGATGCCGCTTTCGCCACAACGTAACATGCCGCCGCTGCGGCTGTTATTTTCATCAAAAGCTTTGCCCAGTATTTCATTCATCAGGCCCTGCCCCAATTCTGCGGCACGTACCTGATGCCAGGGATCGGCACTTTTAATATATAAAGGCCCCAACACCGCAGTAATAATGCTTAAACTGATGGCCAGCACCACTATGCCGATAATCAGTTCAATCAGTGTTACACCGCGGCTTTGCCTTAACATGGGTGAATATAGCCTTCCGTTTCGATACACAGTTTTAACTGTGTACTACCCTGAATCGTCAGCTCACAGCGGCCACTGCACGCCGAAGGCCGGCCCATGCTGTCAAACTGCAGTGTATTAGCATTTAGTGCCAGGCTGACATTATCGCGGTTGGCCACACACACAGCTAATGCGTCATTGCCATTGGGGCAGCTACCGCCGCTGGCGATAAGGGTGTTGGCGGTAACAGTTACCTGAGGTGTGCTGCAGCTGGTACATTGCATCGCCTGCATTTGCACACGGCGCAAAACATTAGCCGCCTGATCCTGATACAGGTATTCGGCCGTACCGGAGTTATCAAAAAAACGGGGTAACAGGCTAACCGCCAGTACCCCGATGATTATCAGCACCACAATAAGCTCAACTAAAGTAAAGCCTTTGCTGCTGGAGTCTTTCATTAGTCTAACCTAAGATCAGCAACCATTTGCGTGTACTGTGATAACTGGTTTAGCACCACCGCCAGCAGACTGCTGATAGACAGCATGACAAGCATCTGCTTGATCGGCTGATACAGGTACGCCTGCAGGGGAAATAATCACTGAAGTGTCTGTTGCACCAAAACCAGGTGCATCGGCGCCGGTGCCTAATACAACATCCCATTCAGCTGCATCGAGTTCTGCTACGTTACGAACAGAAGCTATTGTTGCTGCAGGAAATCCATCTACTACCTCTACCTGACCGGCTGCGCAGGCGCCTGCCGTTTGTGCGACAACGTTACCGTTAGCAGCCAAACAGGCGTTACCATTTTGCAGCCCGGCAATTACCGCTTTGCCATAAACCAACGAACCCGCAGACGCCATAGCGCCACGAGCACCATCTAAGGCTGACGCGCGCGCATCACTTGCAAAATTCAAAAAACGGGGTGCCGCAGTTACCGCCAGAATACCTAAAATTACGATAACAATAATTAATTCAATTAATGTAAAACCTTGATTGCGTTTCATTACTGTACACCTTTAATTTATGGACGGTTTAAAAATACTACTACGTTGCCATTTGCCGGGTTATAGGTAAACCCATTAGTAGCACCAGTGCCGGCTGCTGGCGCTGCCGTTAAACCAGCAGTCTGATGGTACTCACAAAGATTATTGGCAAAACGGACAAACAAGCTGTCATCTGCATCAAAAGCGATCGAAGCACTTGGCGGATTTTGTAAAATCAATTGTAACACCTGCAGACAAGCCTCTGCATCAACTGACGCTAAGGTGGTATCTGTCGAGTTTTCTCCGGTCGGATAACCGCGTGTTGCACTGGCCGCAGCGCCATTTACACCTACTTGAATACCATCTATCGTTACAAAGGTTCCCGTCGCAGTATTGTTGCCATTTGGACGGCCATCTACTTCCCATTGTGCTCTTACTAAACCAACTGCGGCAGCAAAGCCCCCTGCAACACCTTCTACGGCTACATCTTCAGCTTCTTCTGTCACGTCTAAAAACCGTGGCAGTGCCGTTGCTGCCAGCAATCCCAGAATTATTATTACGATAATCAGTTCTATTAGCGTAAAGCCTGATTGTCTTTTCATATTTGTTTCTCCCATCTGTTTGTTATCGTTAGTATATCGCTAAAGTTTGTAATTACACGTTATTTGTCGGCGCTTGTTGGCGCTAACCATTGCCGCCTTTGTAAGCGTTTAACATATCCCACATTGGCGTAAAAATACCCAGCGCCAGGATCAACACCATCACTGCCACAATACAGATCAGGATAGGCTCTATCTTGGCGGTTAAGCTTTTTAAATCAAACGCTACTTCACGCTCGTAAAAGCCGGCTACCTCAGACAGCATTTCGTCCATTGCGCCGGTTTCTTCCCCTACCGCCAGCATTTGCAGTACCAGCGGGGTAAACATCTGGCTTTGCTGGCTTACCCGCAGCAGGCTTTCGCCGCGTTCAATATTGCGCCGCATCTCGCGGATAATATCGCCAAGGTAATCGTTGTCTACTGCGTCGGCGACCAGTGTCAGCGCACTGGTCATCGGCACACCGGCTTTTAGCATCATGCCAAAGCTGCGGGCGAAGCGGCCCAGCGTGGCGCGGTATATTACGCTGCCAATAATAGGAAAGCGGATTTTCCAGCGCCCCCAAACTATACGGCCCTTATCGGTTTTAATATAAGACCTGAAACCAAAGCCTGCGGCAACTGCCACTATCAGCATCAACGGCCAGTAGGCAATAAAAAACTCTGAACTGGCCAGCAGAGCTTTAGTTGACCAGGGCAGCTCGGCATTAAAGCGGGCAAACATATTGGCAAACTGAGGTATTACCGCCAGGTTAAGAATAAACATCGCCACTATCAGCGTCAGTAACACAAAAAACGGGTAACGGGTGGCCTGTTTAATTTGCTTACGGGTTTCCAGCTCTTGTTCAAAGTAGTAGGTTAGCTGCAGAAATGCTTCGTCCAGCCGGCCGGTGTTTTCACCCACGTGCACTATGCTGACCATCAGGCGGCTGAACACCGCCGGATGCACTGCCATGGCCTGTGACAGATTGCGGCCATTTTCCAGCTGATCGACCAGTTCCTGTAATATTTGCTGCAACCTCACCGAATTGGTGCTTTGCGCCAGCCCTTCTATGGCCCGGATAATAGGAATACCGGCTTTCATCAGCGAGTACATCTGCCGGGAAAACATAATCAGGTCAGTCAGAGACACCTTGCGCTGCCACAGCACCGGGCTGCTGAAACCGGGTTTATCTGCGGCGTCGTTGCGGCTAATTGTCAGCGGTATGTAACTTCGCCGGCGCAGTATATCGGCCGCAGCACTCTCGCTGCCGGCTTCAAGCTCGCCGCGTACGGCATTGCCGGTGCTGTCTCTTGCGGTGTAAATAAACTGCGGCATAGGCTTAGCTGCTCACTGCATCAAAATCAGGATCGGTATCAAGGTATTCTGACACCCGGATAACTTCATCAAGGCTGGTGATCCCCTGCTGTGCGTAATGCAGCGCCATGTTACCCAGGCTGATAAAACCTTCACTGCGATGCGCCAGCTCGGCAAACGCCGAGGTATCATCCCGGCGCAGTGCATCTGCCAGCGGCTTGGTGATAACCAGCAACTCAAATACGCCCAACCGGCCCTTATAGCCACTGTGGTTGCACGACTGACACCCCGGCGCATGCCAGTAACTTGCTGTGGCGTTGGCTTTGTTATGCCGAAGCCAGCTGCTTTCCATATCATCCGGCTGGTATGGTTGTTTGCAGTACTCACATAACCGCCTTATCAACCGCTGCGCGACTATAGCGCGTAGCGCTGATGCCACCAGATAAGGCGCGGCGCCCATGTCGATTAAGCGCAGCGTGCTGGTTACCGCATCATTGGTGTGCAGCGTAGACAGCACTAAGTGGCCGGTTAGTGCACCGCGCAGGCCCATTTCGGCGGTTTCCTGATCCCGCATCTCACCCACCATAATAATGTCTGGGTCTTGCCGTAATGTGGTGCGCAGTACATTGCTGAACGACAAACCAATTTTATGGTTAACCTGTACCTGGTTTATCCGCGGTAAACGGTATTCAACCGGGTCTTCCACAGTAATAATTTTACTGCCAGCCTGGTTTAACTCACTGAGCAGGCCGTACAGCGTAGTGGTTTTACCAGAACCGGTTGGCCCGGTAACCAGTATCATGCCGTGCGGGCTTTTAATAATACGCCTGAGTTTTGCCAGCAGTGGCGCCGGCATACCGGTTTCTTCCAGATGCAGAATACCGGCAGACTGATCAAGCAAACGCATAACCACTGATTCGCCATACTGCACCGGCATCGTAGAAATACGCACATCAATCTGGTGCTTTTTCACATTAATCTGAAAACGGCCATCCTGCGGCAGACGTTTTTCAGAGATATCCAGATTCGCCATCAGCTTAAGCCGCAATACCAGCGCAGACGCTATACTGACCTGATTCAGAATGCTTTCCTGCAGCACGCCGTCTACCCGCTGCCGGATACGCAGCACTTTTTCATCCGGCTCGATATGAATATCCGATGCTTTAACCTGAACCGCATCTTCGAAAATAGACTGCAGTAGTTTAACAATGGTGTTATCGGCATCGGTTTGCTCATCTACTGCAGTAAGATCCAGCCCCTGGTCATCGCCATGTTCTTCTTTTAACTGCGAGGCAAAGCTCTCGATATCTTTAGTACGCCGGTACAGCGTATCAAAGGCTTCAATCAGCTGGCTTTCGCGCACTACCGCCAGCTCAATCTGGCGCGGCGCAAGCAGCTCAGCCAGTTGATCCAACGCAGCCAAATCAGCCGGGTCACTCATGCCCAGTAATACTGAACTGCCGTGGTCTTCCAGTACCAACGCCCTAAACCGGCGGGCCTGCACTTCCGGCAATAACTGTACAGCTTTGGGGTCTATGCGTTTTTGCGCGATATCAAGAAAAGGTACATTCAGTTGCTGCGCCAGAAACTGCAGCAGTTGCTGTTCTGATAAGAATTTCAACTCAATCAGGGTGGCGCCTAATTTACGGCCACTTTGCTGCTGTTGTGCCAATGCCTGCTGTAACTGTGGCTCCGAGATAATATTCTCGTGTACCAGTAAGTCACCCAAACGCATTTTTAAACGAGGTCTTTGCATAAGGTCACTCTGTTGCAGCTAAACGCTGCTGAATGTAATTTCTGCTGGCCGCGGTTAAGCTGTCGCCCCATTGTAACGCCTGACGATAATGCAGCTGCGCCTGTTCACGTTGTGCCAGCGCATCAAGCGCAATTGCTGCCCCCAACCACCAGCGGGCCTGCTGCGGCTGTAGCACGATAAGCTGCCTGAACCAGTCAAGCGCTGCCTGTGGCTGGCCAAGCTGCTGCAATGCCGTGGCTTTTAAACCGTAGTACTCTGGCTGTTGTGCTAACACAAACTGCGCAGGTAGCAAGGCCTCAACCCGCGGCCACTGTGCCTGAGCTGCAGCCTGTTGTGCCAGCAGCAACTGAATATCAGCATTTACTATACCTTGCTGCAATGCCTGCTGCAGCACTATAAGCGCCTGTTGGGGCTGCCCTAGTTGATGCCACAATCGGGCTTGCTCCAGGTAGGCTTCTGCATTTTGTGGTGTAAGCTGCTGCAGTTGTTGCCATAGTTGCAGCGCCTGTTGGAGCTGACCGGCTTGTGCCGCAGTAAGAGCCCGCTGTTGTAACAGGGCGGCTTGTTGTTGCGCTGTCGCTACAGAGCGCACCACTTTCACATCAGTTTCAGACTGGGCGTTAGCACCTGCGCGGGGCCCAGTACTAACCTCAGCACTTGCCGTCTGTAAAGCAGCCCTGTCATGTTCTGCTGGCAACGGCTGAGGTTGCTGCGCGGCGTCAGGCTCAGCTACAGGCGGTGCGGTGGCTGTGCTTGGCAATGAGAAACCGGTGCCGGCTTTAGTGTCCTCGGCCAAAACACTATCAGCCCCCTGTTCAGCCTCTGTTTCAGCAAGACCGGGCTCTGCACTGATAACTGCCGCACTTTGTTGTGAAGCCAATGCTACATCTTTCGTGCTAACTGATAGTTCAGCGCTGTTACCTACTGCAGCAGTCACAGCAGCTGCGGTGTCGTTCTTTATTGCATTAACAAGCGCCGGCGTAGCTTCGTCTGCATCAGGCAACGGCTCGCGCGTCAAAATGGCATAAACCGCAAATGCCAGCAATAAGGCGCTTAACAGCAGCAACAGATTTAGCCACAGCGGCCGCTCATCACTGCGAGCGCTGAGTGGTGTTACTGCGCGCTCTGACACATGCTGGCGTTTTTCCAGATCCCGCAGCATTTTATTCAGCACACTCATAGCGTCACCCACCCGGCAAACCACTGACTGCCTGCTGCCATGGCACACGTTGCCGCCACCACTGACACTGAGACAACCCCATACCACCACCATGCTCTGGGTTTAGGCTGCACATCTTCCGTGTCCCAGGCAGCTAAACGCACATGCTGGTAACCGGCATGTGCTTTGCCTTCACCAAACGCCAGTAATAATGCTTTATGCGCCAGTATATTCACTAAACGCGGTACCCCTCTGCTGTAGCGTGCCAGCGCCCTAAGCGCCAGTTCACTGAATAACATACGCTGGGTGCCAGCCTGGTAAAGCCGCTGCTGTAAGTAAGCCCCCACCTGCTGGCGGTTTAACAAGGTTAAACGGCAGGAAAACGAAATGCGCTGACGTAACTGGCGAAAGCGGTAACTGCTAAGCCGGTTGTCCAGCTCTGGCTGGCCGAACAGCACTACCTGCAACAATTTACGCTGCTCAGTTTCCAGGTTCGTCAGCAAACGCAGTGCCTCAAGTGTCTCATCCGGCAGCGCTTGGGCTTCATCGATCAGCACGATGGTTTTTTTACCCTGCCCGGCAAGTAACATCAGCTGTCGCTGCAATAATTGCAGCAGTTGCGGCGGGTCGATATTGGCGGAATATTTCAAGCCCAGCTCCAGCGCCAATGTCCACCTCAGTTCAATTGGACTTAAGCAGGGATCGGGAACATAGGCCAGTTGCCAGTCTGCTTCTGTTTGCTGTAGCAACTTCCGGCACAACAGCGTCTTACCACTGCCCACTTCGCCACAGACCTTAATAAAACCTTCCCCAGCGTTCAGCGCCGTTTTCAGCACCGCCAGCACATCATTGTGCTGCTGCAGCGGCACAAAGAATGTCGTGTCAGGCGTTAGCCCGAACGGCATACGGCTAAGCTGAAAATGTTGCTGATACATAATTATTTTGGATACCAGTCACCGATGTAACCAGACGACTGCTGGATCTGCTGTTGCCATACACCTTCACCGACAACCGTCGGTTTCAGTAGTATCACCAGCTCTTTTTTCTTCTCGACTTTGTTCAGGCTGGTAAACAGCTTGCCCACCAGAGGAATAGCACTTAATACCGGCGTGCGTGATTCACTGTCACTGGTCACCGTTTGCATCAGGCCGCCAATCACAACAATTTCACCACTGCGGGCGCGGATAATAGTGTCAGACTCACGGATATTACTTTGCGCCAGCGGCAAAATGATACGCTCATCACTAAACTGAATGGTTTTGTTTTGTTCGGCAGTTTCGGTAACTGACGGGTGCACATGCAGAATAACACTGCCACTTTGATCAATCTGCGGCGTAACATCAAGCGCTATACCCGAGAAAAACGGCTGCAGAGAAATATTAGGCGTGCTGGTCGTGCCACCTGCACCAATAGTCGTATCACTGCTGACGTTGGTAACGAAGTACTCGTCCTGCCCCACTTTAATCACCGCTTTCTGGTTATTCATTGCCGTAACCCGCGGGCTGGATAGCACCTGCGCATTGCCCTGCGTTTCCAGCAGGTTTATCACGCCGTTAAAATCTGCATTGTTAAAGGAAATAGCAGTCACACCACCCAGCGAACTACTGATGGCGTTAGAGGCAACGGCACCGCTGGTACTAAAGTTAAAACTGGTGTTTCGCAGGTTCATAATGGCATTTTGCCAGTTAATACCCTGCTGATATTCGTCGTTAAGTGTCACTTCAATGATCTTCGCTTCCAGCACAACCTGACGCTGCAGATGCTGCTCTGACTGCCCGAGATAAGCTTTAACTGCCGCGATTTCGTCCGGCATACCCCGCACGGTAACAAGCCCGGCCTGCGGGGTCACGACTACCATCCTGTCAGCGCCGTTACCCAGTACTGTACTGACTGCTTTTTCCAGATCTTTCCAAAAATCGGTCTTGCTTTCGCTTTGGATGGTGCTGCCATTAAACTGCTGCTGACCATACTGCTGATTCTGGTTATTTAAATTACCCTGATTGACATTACTCTGCGACGAGCCATTGTTACGGTTATTCTGTCCATTCTGGTTATTTTGGTTATCCTGCGACACGCCGCCTGAGTTGACGGCAATAGACGAAAACCCCTGGCGCTGCAGCATCAGATAATTCACTGCGATAGTTTCGGTACGCAGGCCTGCCGGGTATATTTTGTACACCATACCTTGCTGACGGATATCAAAACCATATAACTGTTGTACAATCGCCATTGTCTCAGGCAGGGTAACTTGCTTTAACTGCAGCGTGATCTGCCCGCTGACACCGGGGTGCAACACGACGCTATAAGGCGTATCAGCCACAATGGACTGAAAGAAGTCAGCCAGGTCAGCCTGAGCAGCGGCAACATTGAAGCGTGGTAACTGAACAGCCTGCGGTGTGTAGCTACTGGCAATCAGATCCTGGGTCACCGCATCCGGCACTGTCGGTGCTGCTACGGTATTCGGTTTCGTCTGCGCCGCTTGCTGCAACACCTGCTGAGCACTATCCGGTACCTGCGTAGGTGAAAATGCCTGGCAGCCACTTAACAAGACACCACTGCATAACCACAACACCTTGTTTACACGCTTATTATTCATATTGTTTTATCGCTGTATTAAGTAAAGGCAGTACTAGCTGCTCGCCGTTTAAATCCATAATCACTTTTGTTTGCTGAATATCCAGCACCAGATACTGCTGAAAACGCTGGCCTTTTCGTACCAAAACGCCATCAAGTACAGCAACGTGGCCATCGGCTGTGTGTTTAATCAGTTGTAGTTTAGGCAGTGTAGCCGTTGCCGCACCGGCACTGCTAAGACCAGCAGCTTGCCAGCCAGCAGCCGGTTTTGTTGGGTCCGCCTGCGCGATAACACACCAGAACAAACAGAGACTACAGACGGATAAAATCTTCATTTTCACTCACCGTACCTAATTCTATCGTCATATCAGCCAACGGATATTCCTTAACGTTGTAGTGCAACCCTTGCCAGCTCACCAGCCAGGGAAGTTGCTCGATACGTTGCAATACCTGATACAACTTATCGTAATTAGCTGTCATCACCAACTTAAGTGTGTGCTGATACATCAGTGGTGGCTCACTGTCTGTCTGCCCCTCCAACCTGACAGGCACAGGCGGTAAAGTCTGTAAACTGCTAAGTTGAACACCTTCGCTGCTTTGCAGCATATTTTGTAGCAGTGTCACCATTTGCTCGGCGCCGATAAAATGACTGGCACTGAGTTTGATTTGCTCATTCAACTGAACCTGTTGCTGCTGCAATACAGCCAGCCGTTCGCGGTAATCGCGATCAATATCAATGCTTAGCTGCTGGCGAAGCTCCTCGCTTTGTTGTTGAGTTTGCTGTTGTTGCCGCTGCATGGCATCAAGCTGCAATTTACCTTTGTGCAAACTATTCCAGCCTGGCTCAAGCAAGTACACCAGGCCCAGCCACAGTGTTAGCAGAAGGCTACCGCCCCAAATCAGCACTTTCTCCCTGTGCTGTAACTGACTAAAACGTTCCGACAACAGTTGCCACTGGTTCATTGTTCTGCTCCTTGCCGGGCCCGCAGTTCGAAACTCACGGCTTTTTTCTCAGGTACCTGTAGCATATTAACCTGACTAAAGCGCTGACCACGGAAATACGCCAGTTGCCGCAAATTCTCAAGCCACAGCGGAACACTGTCCGGGCGCAGGGCGATGCCATTAAAGCTGCTAAAGTGTTGCTGCAAAGAGAAACCCGTTAGCCATAAGTCCTGCCGGTCAATGTGTTGCAAATGCTGCAAAACAGGGCTGTATATCTGACTCGCCTGTTGTTGTTGCTGACTCAGATAATTTAACAGCTGCTGCTTTTGCGCCACACTCTGAGCGGCCGTATCATACTGACTGACCAACTCTGCTGACGGCTGGCGCTGCGCCAGTGCCTGCTGATACATAGTCATTTCCTGCTGCAATACATCCAGCTGCTGCTGTTCAGATGCCAGCTGCTTTGTAAGCTGAGCCTGCTGCTGTTGCAGATAGATCCAACCTGTAAACAGCACCAGCAAGATAGACAGCCAGATTTGCAGCAGCAGCTTCAGGCCTAACCTTTCGCGTATTGGCTGCAACACAGCCTGATATAAGTTTACCTGCTGTTTCATACGGCTTGCTCCGCCCTGCCCGGGCTGAGTACCGCCACTGCAGGCCAGCTGCTTATCATTTGTTGTGTATTCAGTGAATTATCAACAACAGCGTTGCTTAATACCTCAACCCGGCTAAAACCTGTTTGCGCCAATACCTCTGTCACTATCTCTGCATTTGGCATCAGCAAACGAATGTCTCTGACCGGAGGTTGCTTGAGCTGACTTTCGAAATAGTCCATTGAACGCTGCAGTTCAAGTTGCAGACGATCTAACTCACCGTTACGCAACTCTGATTCCGAGTATAGATGCATGCGCCCCAGACCTCGGGTGCGGCGCGAAAAATACAGTACCCCCTCTCGTACAATCTGGATCAGTACTTCCTGCTCAGGTTGATGTATCACCAGCATAGTTGCGCTCGCGGTTGGTTTTACTAATCGCAAAGCCAGCCACTCTTCAGGTTGAATTGTCAGCAGCTGCTGCCCGGATTGAGTCACCTGTTGCACCAGCAGCTTTAACCAACTGAGACTGGCTACCACGACATTTATTTTCGCTTGCTGTGCGCTGTGGACGGGTAAATCAATGTAATCTGCAATAATGTCTTCCGGGCTGATACTAACCAGATCTTTAACCTGCCACGGTAATGCCTGCAACATTTCATCTTCTGACAGTTCAGGCTTATCCAACTGCACCAACTGGTAAAAGTCAGGAGCCAGCACCAGATGTAAATGACTACCGGTAGGCATGGCCGATAGCATAGCCCGCACGGCCGGTTGCCAGTCAGCCCCGGTAAAATCCGTTTGCCGGCGCAACAGCATTTTATTCCCTTTGATCTGAGTCAGACTTACGGTAGAGCTTCCCAGATACAACGCAAACAATCCGGAATGATTAGCGGCTCCCCGACGGATGCTTGTTATTATTTTTCTCAGCATAGCGCTGCCATTAACGTAGAGTGTAACGCTATACTAGCGGCAAATTTAGTCACTGTCATGTGCTGAGCCATGTTGTATTCATCTGATATTCAGCTAATTACTCCCCAAAAGCGTTGGCAGGTGGTACATCATTCCGTGCTACAGCAAAAAAACATTCAGCTATGGATATGCCACCTTGATACCGGTTTAGCAGAAGTCTCTGGGAATAAATGCCTTAAACTGAAATACCACTTGCTGCAGGTTGTTCAAAGTGGTTATGCCGGGGTCGTGACGTTTGGCGGCGCCTACTCTAATCATCTGTGCGCCGTAGCGGCCTGTTGTCATACAATGGGACTGAAAAGTGTGGCCTATGTCAGAACCGATGAGCTGGATCCGACAAACCCTACTCTGGCGTTTTGCCGGCAACAGGGGATGCAGCTGATTGCATTGGATCGCAGCCGTTACCGCCAGCGCTACGAGCCTGCTTTCATCAACGAAATAACCGCTTCACATCCGGATTTATTGTTGGTACCAGAGGGTGGCTCTTCTGCTGCGGGTAGCCTTGGCGTATCGGAGCTGGATTTAGCCAGCACACCTGATGGCAATGCTGACCTTATCCTTTGTGCGACAGCGAGCGGCGGAACCCTGGCCGGTATTGTGAACGGGCATGACTGTAACGTATTGGGTATCGCTGTAGTAAGAGATGCGTCCTTGCCGCTACGGGTACAACAGCTGATAAACAAAGAAAATGCTGAGCCACAATGGCGGATTGACAGCACCTTTACCGGCAAAGGCTATGGCCAGTTTGACAGCAATCTACTGGCATTTTGCCGCAGCATGGCAGCACAAAAAGTATATGTTGAGCCAATTTATACGGGCAAAGCTCTGGCCGGCGCTATTAAGCTGGTTGAGCAAAACCAGATCCCACCCGACAGTCGATTGAGTTTTTTCCATACGGGTGGTTTGCAGGGACTACAGGGCTTACGCCATCGTAATCTTATTACTGCAACTGACTTTGCGCTATTATCTGGGTCAGTGGCTGACTGAAATAAAACCCCTGCCCGCCCGCTACGCCCGACTTTTGCAGTGCAAGCCATTCCGCTTCTAACTCTACGCCTGTTGCAATAACCCTGACGCCTTTGCCGGCAAAACCCGCGATCAGGCCCCTGACAAAAAGCTGCTGCTCCAGATGTTGATCTATATTCCGCACCACTGAGGGATGCAGTTTTACCGATTCCAGTGGCAATTCATCGACGTAGACGGTATTGTCTATAACCAGCCCTACCTGATCGACAACCAAGGCAAAGCCTGCCTTACTCAGCTTTAACAATTTGCTTTTCAAAGACTTGTAGTGACGCAGCAAGTGATGTTCTGCAATCTCAATTGCAAGCTGCTGAGGATCAATCTGTCCCGAGAGCACCATTTGATCCAGCCACTGCCACCACACAGGATCAAGCACAGACTGAACACTGACATTGACGCTGCAACGATTAAAAGTACGGGAATCAACAGCACACATACGAGCTGTTTTAAGCAAAACATACTTATCAATCTCACTGGCCAAACCACAGTTATGCGCCATCGGTAGAAAAATAGCAGCAGGTACACTGCCAGCTTCCTGGCTTTGCAGACGGATCAATACCTCATGTTGCAAGATATCTCTTTCCTGCCAGGAAAATACCGGCTGAAAACTCAGACTGAAGCGATGTTCCAGTAGTGCTTTACTAAGTTCAGAACGCCACCACACAGAGCCTTTTGCCTGTGGCTTGTCTTGTTGAACAAAGCCATAAGCAGCGTTTGGGCCATGCAGCTGAGCGGTTTTCAATGCCATATCAGCTTCAGATAAAACCTGGTAAGAAGTTTGGCCACGCCGATAGCCCGCATAACCTATATGAACAACATCGTGTTCCAGCGCTTCGCTGAAACAGCTGGCACGGCTTAACAAAACAGCAATCTTGTCACCCAGCTTCTCCATATCCTTAGACGCCAGGCCTGCCGCTAGCAAGGCCAGATCATTATCTGCCAGCCTGGCTATCACTGTGTCGCTGTAACCGGCGATAACACCTTGCAGAATATCAACACAAGCACGCAGCCTTAAAAAGGGTCTTGCACCGGCGGCATTAGGCTCTGGCACAGTCAGTTGAATAATAAATAAAGCGCCAAACGCCACCTCAGAGGTGTCACTTAAATAGTGCTGCAGCTTGCTCTCAAAAAATACCCGGTTACCAATCGCCAGTTCGTGATCTATCAACCCCTGCACACGCACCAGATGTCGCACTTCCTGATCGCGTCGTAGTAGCAGCTCCAAGTTCTGCGCCACTTTATGTAAACGCTGATTAGGTAGTAAACTGCCCCCGGAGCGTAAGTCCAGCTTAGTTTCCAGCTGCTCCAGCAAGCTAGTTACCGCTACCTCCTCATTTGCAAAGGTCTTAAGCTGCCGCAGCCATAACCACCAAACCGGTATCAGAACCAACAGAAACATAAGGTTAGAAACAAGGTAGACCCAAAAACCAGAGGTAACTAACAATGCCTTGTCAACAAATACCAAAGTATCCTGTAACTGAAAACTAAGGTAGTCTGCGCCGGCTTGGGGTTCAGAGGTTAAGCCGAAATGCGCAGTCAACCAACGAAGGCTGGCAGTGCTGTCTGGTTCTAATCCTTGAGCTGACTGAAACAGAACATGCGCCTGTTGGCGCACATCATAATACCGCATTGCAAAATGACAAATATTAAAGGCAAGCAACAATGCCAAGAAAGCTAAAAGCTGAAAGCGACGCATCCGCTGCCTGGAAAACTGTAGTAAATACACAGCCAACTCCTTTTGTGACTGCTTACAAGTGTTAATCGTTGTAGAGCATTTGTCGAGTATTTATCTGTGAAAGCAAAAAAATAAAAAACCCCGCTCTAA
>NZ_JAJAVQ010000006.1 GCF_020531985.1 Rheinheimera aquimaris
TAACCAGCCCAGTGCGGCCATCGTAAAAGGTTTAACCAACCAGTTCATCACCAGCGTAAGAACGATGCCTTTTGGCTTTTTGCCTACGTCCTGAATTGCGCCGAAGTCTATCTGCACCATCATGGGATAAATCATTAACCAAATCAGCAGCGCCACCACTAAGTTAATTTGGCTGTATTCAATCGCCGCTATGGCTTGAAACACACCCTGCATCAGGTTGCCAAGCACTACACCGGCAATAATACATAACGCCACCCATACTGATAAATACCGCTCAAAAATACCCATTAACTGCACTCTCTTAATATTGCTATTCATTACTTCGCTGAGTTATCTCAGTTAGAAATCCCAGCATCGCAGGTACATTCTCTCTTGCACTACGCCCGGCACCTATCAGGGTTGCCGAACCGGGACTGGCCCAATCGCCATATCCAAACAACCATAGGCGAGGCTCTTTTACCGCTTGCCCGTTCACAACCTGTACCTTGCCATCGCTTTCCACTAAATTAAGTGGTGTTAAGTGCGCCAGTTCTGCTTTAAAGCCTGTGCACCAGATCACTGCATCTACCTGCTCTTCGTTACCGTCAGGCCAGATAACGCCGTTATCGGTAAAACCGCTGAACATGGGTTGTGAAGTTAGCAAACCTTTATCGAGTGCAGCTTTTACCGGCGGCACCATCACGATATCGCCAATACCACCAACTGGAGCATCGCCATCATTGCCATTAATGCGGGCGGTGGCACGCTCAAACAGCACCCGGCCATCTACCTCATCTGGTAAAAACAGCGGCGGTCCGCGGGTTATCCAACTGGCATTGGCCACTTCAGCTAGCTCGGCATAGATTTGCGCACCGGAGTTGCCGCCACCGACGATTAGCACGCGCTTGCCACGATAGTGCTCAACTCCGGCATAGTGTGCTGAATGACACTGCTCGCCGGTAAATGCCTGATGACCTTCTATTTCAGGTATCTGCGGGTTGCTCCAAGTGCCGGTGGCACTGACGACCGTTTTTGCCAGCCAGCTATATTTGCCATCGCTTACTTTTAAGCAGTTATGCACAGTATCGCGCTCAACACTTTGTACCTGATGCGGCCTGTAGATCGGCAGTTGATAATGACGCTCATACTCGGCCAGATAGCTCAGCACCTCATTACGATGCGGATACTGGCCCTCCTTGGCCTTGGGCATCAATTTACCCGGCAAGGAACTCATTAAAGCCGGAGAGAATAAACGCAGGGACGGCCAAGTATGCAGCCAAGCACCGCCGCTTTGTGTTTGGTTGTCGAGAATAATAAAATCTACATCTGCACGTTTAAGATAGTAGCCAACAGAAAGGCCAGCCTGACCGGCACCAATAACAATTACATCAAAAATTTTTGCTGCCATTAGTCCGCCTTTGATAGCGACTCAGCCAATTGCAATATGTGCTGCTTAATCTCATCTCTGGCGATACGAAAACCCTGCAATAGCTGCTCTGGTGTTTCCCGGCCTGCGGACGGCTCATTAATTGGCCAGTGCAACCGCTGCACTTTGCCCAGAAAAACCGGGCATACCTCTTCAGCGCACAAGGTGATTACCGCATCCACGGTACGGCTGTCGAGATCCTCAACCGCTTTTGAATAATGCGTACTGATATCAATACCCAGCTCTGCCATCGCCTTAACCGCATAGCGGTTAAGGGACGAAGGTTGAGAGCCAGCACTTTGTACGACGATATCCGCTGACAGGTAATGTCTGGCTAATCCTTCGGCCATCTGACTACGAGCTGAGTTTGCCACGCACAGAAAGAGAATGTTCTTCATGGTTGCACCGTTATTTACACACCATTTTGTCGTTTGTTGAAACACAGCACGCTTCATCATTGGTAACCTGGCTGCTGGCAACTCGTTGTAACAAATCCAGTAGCGGCAATAGCTTTTCAGGATTAAGGCTGTAACACACCCGCGGGTGTTCTATTTCACCGGTAACGATTTCAGCTGCTTTTAATATGCGTAAGTGCTCCGACACGGTTGATTGAGCAAGGCCAACTTCGCTGGTGATTTCACCACCAATGCAGGAAGGTTTACTCAGCAGCAGACGAATAATTTGTATGCGGGCGGGATGCGCAATTGCTTTAGCGATAGCGGCCAGTTGTTCATTTGAGACTAAATTGAGAGCGTTCATAAATATCACTATCGTTATTCGACGATTTACGAATCTAGGGGAAAGTAAGGCACGAGTCAAGTTCAAAATGTTGTTATTGAGTTAGAAAGAAAACCTATTTACTTTACACCAGAGCGGAAAGCTCCCCTTTAGAATAGGTAAAACTAAGTGATTCGTTGCATTTTTGCCAAAAATTAAGCTTTCAAATAGTCATTAAACTCGTTTTGTATTACCAATGTTTTTATTTGGTTGTTACCAAATAGGCTTACTCTAGCCGCATAATGTGGTTTAGCTTGTTACCTTTGCCCCTATCTAATAACTGACGAAAATATCTCCACTTACCTTTTGTAACAGCTGTTTGACTGAGCGGGTATGTGCTTTTGTACTCATTGAGCAGTGATTAATGCTCCATGCCAATCAAGCTTGCATTTAGTAACCAATGCTTACACTAACCTGTCCTAACTCTGTCAAAATATTGGTTGACAAATTGGCAATAAATAAATAGCTTTATTGGCATGCCGAGTGGTAAGTTGTTTGCTTTGGTGAAGCAATTTTCGGCCGGTACTATTCGGTTCTACAACAGCATTTGAAAGTTGCATGAATGCAACAGCAGATGGCTTTGTGGCGTACAAAAGTTTTTTAGCACCGTTCTAAGTGCAGCAATAATTAGGGGTTAACAATGTCAAAACCAGCAATCGGTTTTATCGGCCTCGGCCTTATGGGCGGCAACATGGTCGAGAATCTACAGAAGAAAGGCTATCAGCTGACTGTAATGGATCTTAACAAAGACGCTGTTGCAGCTTGTGTTGCCAGAGGTGCATCAACTGCTAGCTCGGCGAAGGAGCTGGCAGCATCTGTCGATATCGTTATGCTCTGTCTGACCACCTCCGCTATTGTTGAAAAAGTGGTTTACGGTGAAGACGGTATTCTCGCTGGTATCAAAGAAGGCGCAGTGTTGGTGGATTTTGGTACCTCTATTCCTGCCTCAACACAGAAAATCGGTGCCGATCTTGCCAAGAAAGGTGCCGGTATGATCGACGCTCCGCTGGGCCGTACACCGGCTCATGCAAAAGACGGATTACTGAATATTATGGCGGCCGGTGATCTGGAGACATTCAATAAAGTGAAACCAGTGTTGCAAGATCAAGGTGAGAACGTGTTTTATCTGGGCAAGTTGGGTGCTGGGCATACAACAAAACTTATCAACAACTTCGTTGGTATGACGACCGTTTGCGCCATGTCGCAGGCATTTGCCATTGCTGACCGTGCCGGTGTTGATCGGCAACAACTGTTCGACATTATGTCGACCGGACCTTCCAGTTCGCCTTTTATGAAGTTTTGCAAGAACTATGCAGTCGACAACGTCAGCGACCTCGGTTTCTCACTGGCAAATGCTAACAAAGACTTGGGCTATTTCCTCAAAATGGTTGAAGACCTTGGCAGCGAGTCAAAAATTGCCAAGGGATCATCTGCCGACTTGCAAGCCGCATTCGATGCCGGTATGGGCAACGGCAACGTGCCAGAGATATTCGATTATTACCGCACGCTTGGCAAATAGAGCGGTTTGTCAGCCAGTCCTGGAGTGTTAGAGAAGAGCCGGCTGGTGGCTCCGGTGCCAGAGAGATGGAGTTTATTGGCACCGGAGCTAACCCCTTCGCTTTACGTGCCGACAGCAATAAAGTGATTATCAGTAGTGAGGTCAAAAAACCATAATGCGTTTATTCAAAGGTTATCTGCGAAACATTTGCCTTGCTCTGTTATTGGCGCCAATGTCAGTTACTGCGCTCGCTACTGAATATTTTGTAGCGAGTAAAGAAGACTACGAGGCGATTTCATCGAAACTGATCGCCGGTGACACGATCATCCTGAAAAACGGGGTCTGGACAGACTTTGAGATAGTGCTGGAGGGGCAGGGACGTGCTGATGAACCCATAACACTGAGGGCAGAAACCAAAGGGCAAGTGATACTTTCTGGTTTGTCTAATCTTCGGTTGGCAGGAAAGTATCTTACCGTTTCAGGCCTGGTATTTAAAAACGGCTATACCCCCAGTAGTGCCGTTATTGAGTTTCGCAAAAGCAGTAGTCAGCTTGCCTTCCATTCACGGGTGACGGAAGTCGTTATTGATAACTACAACAATCCGGATAAACAGGAATCGGATTATTGGGTCGCTTTATATGGGCAGCACAATCGCTTAGACCACAGCCATTTTGTCGGTAAACGTAATAAAGGCGTCACCATTGCTGTCAGGTTAAACAGCGAACAGAGTCAGCAAAACTATCACCGCATTGACCATAACTACTTCGGTTATCGCCCAACTTTTGGCTCTAATGGTGGCGAAACACTGCGTATTGGCACCAGCCATTATTCACTCACCGATTCGTATACGCTGGTAGAAAACAATTATTTTGAACACACCAACGGTGAAGTCGAAATTATCTCGGTAAAGTCCGGCAAAAATACTCTGCGCGGAAACCTGTTCTTTGAAGCACGTGGCACGCTGACGCTGCGCCATGGCAACGGAAATATCGTCGAGCAGAACATATTTTTGGGTAATGGCGTGGAACACACCGGTGGCATACGTGTGATCAACAAAGACCAGGTTATCCGCAATAATTATCTGCAAGGCTTGAAAGGTTACCGATTTGGCAGTGGTTTTACTGTGATGAATGGGGTGCCTGACTCGTCAATCAACCGTTATCATCAGGTAGAAAACGCCCTTATAGTCAACAATAGCTTTATTGACGTCGACCACATTCAGCTGGCAGCCGGTAGCGATGCCGAGCGCACAGCGGTACCCATAGACTCAGTTTTTAAAGACAACCTGATAATCAATAGCAATAAACAGCAGCCTTTTAGCCTGTTTGATGATGTAAGCGGGATAAAGCTATCCGGAAACCTTGCCAATACCCAGGTGCCAGCAGCACTGGGCTATGGTGTAAAACGCCAGGACATCGCTGTTAAAAAAGCTAAAAACAGCCTGCTCTATCCTGAGTCTGACAAGCTGAGTGCAGGTGCGACACGAGAGTTGAAAGTACTGTCCAAACAAGACACTGGTGTTAGTTGGTATCCGAAATTGCCTGGCTTGGTAGCATTTGATTCAGGTCAAACACATCGGGTTGAGAGCGGAGCAGAGGCTTTATTAGCAGCAATAGACAACGCTGCTGATGGAGACATTGTTGTGCTGGCCAATGGTCAATATGATGTTTCAAAGCTTATCCAGATCGACAAAACCCTAACCATCAAAGCGGCACAGGCAGGCCAGGCCCGGTTGACTTTTGAACGTTCTGCCTTGTTTGAAATCCGGGATGGTGGCAGTTTGAAACTTGACGGCTTAACTATCTCAGGAGCAAACAGCCCTGACGCCGCTGCTAACAATGTCGTTCGAACGCAAAAATGGGGCATGGTTGAAAACTACCGCTTTGTGATGCTGAACTCACACATCTTGCAGCTGGATATCAACCATTCGTTTGATTTCTTTGCAACTGGCAAGGGTGCTTTTGCCGATGAGATCAGCCTGATTGGCAATACTTTCGACGATATAACTGGCGACGTGCTGCGTTTAAATACTGAAAGTGAGGATTTGGGCATTTATAACGCTGAGTATGTCAGGGTAAAGGACAATAGCTTCAACCAGGTGCAGGGTGCCGTGGTGAAACTTTATCGTGGTGGTACCGATGAAAGTACATTCGGGCCGCATTTGGTAATGGCAGGCAACAAGTTAAATCAGGTTGGCCATGGCAAACGCAACAAGAATAAATCCAGTCTGTATCTGCACGGTGTTCAGGTTGCCGACATTCTTCAGAACACGCTAGTGACGTCAGCGCCAATAATCATTGAGCATACAATAGGAGAGCCAATAACGCTGATCAAGGGCAATCTTTTTGATATGACCCAGCCACCGGCGGTGACTGAGCTTAATGTTAAAGGGCCGCATACGGCAGTGATTGAAGATAACAAAACAGTTAATACTGAGAAGAGGTAGCCTCAGATGAATACTCCATTTCTCCTGCAAAAACTAAAGTTACTGACGTTGACTATCTTCACTCTGCTATTGTCATGCAGCGTACAGGCGTCTCATCCAAATTTAGTCATTACGCAATCCGATGTGCTCGACATGCGCAAAGCGATTACTGAGCAGGGAAGGTTTGCCAGTGCTTATGAAAAGCTGAAAGCCAACGTCGATTTACAAATGGCATTACCTATTGAAGTGCCAATTCCCAAAGACGGAGGCGGCGGTTACACCCACGAGCGTCATAAAAAAAATTATCAGTTGATGTATGACGCCGGCATTCTTTTTCAGCTAAGTCAGGATAAAGCTTATGCAGACTATGTACGCGACATGTTGCTGGCATATGCCCAGTTATATCCGACACTGGATTTGCACCCGGCACGAAAAGTGAAGTCACAAAATGCCGGCAAGCTGTTTTGGCAAAGCTTGAATGAGGCTGTGTGGTTGGTACATACCATCCAGGCTTACGATTTAGTTTACAGTGCACTTAGCGCGCAAGACATCATTAGCATCGAAACAAAGCTGCTAAAGCCAGTCGCGCTGTTTCTGTCTGAAGGGCAACCCTCTACGTTTAACAAAGTGCATAACCATGGTACCTGGGCAACCGCCGGTGTTGGTATGGCCGGTTATGTGATGAACGAGCCTGAGTGGGTCGACAAAGCCCTGTATGATCTGCAAAAGTCGGGAAAAGGTGGTTTTCTAAAGCAACTGGATGAACTGTTCTCTCCTCAGGGTTACTACAATGAAGGACCTTATTATCAGCGTTACGCGCTATTACCTTTCGTCACTTTTGCTAAAGCTATTGCGAATAACGAACCGCAGCGCAAGATTTTTCAGTACCGGGATGGGATCCTATTAAAAGCCATAGATACGACTATTCAGTTGAGTTATGACGGTTTGTTCTTCCCCATCAACGATGCGATAAAAAGTAAGGGCATTGATACCATAGAGTTGGTGCACGGTGTTGCTCTGGCCTACAACCTCACTGATGCTGCTGGCTATCTGGATATCGCCAGACAACAGGATCATATTATTCTTTCCGGCGATGGTTTGAAGGTGGCGCAGGCCCTCGACAACGGTCTGGCCGAACCTTATGCATTCAGATCAGTTGCCTTTGGTGATGGTAGTGATGGCAAACAAGGGGCGCTGGTGATAATGCGAAGCCAGTTGGCGGGTGATCAGGCACTGCTGTTTAAACCTGCAGCCCAAGGCCTGGATCACGGCCACTTTGACAAGCTTACCTGGCAGTTTTATGACCAGGCGAAAGAGATCGTCTCTGACTATGGTGCGGCGCGTTTTCTCAATGTTGAAGCCAAGTTTGGTGGCCGCTATCTGCCGGAAAACGAAAGCTATGCCAAGCAAACGGTTGCGCACAATACTGTAGTAGTGGATGAAACCAGTCACTTTGACGGCGACGTTGAGGTAGGCAATCAAAACGCGCCGGTACTTAATTACTTCGAAACGAGTCCGCTTGGCACAGTTGCCAGCGCAAAAATTGATACGGCTTATCAGGGTGTTGAGCTAAAACGCACTATTGCTTTGGTTAATCTGGCTGAACTGGAGAAAACCATAGTGCTGGACCTGTTTAATGTTGCCGCATCCGGTGAGCATCAACTGGATCTGCCGCTACATTACCAGGGCCAGCTAATCGACACGAACTTTGCCTTGTCGGTGAGTACCAATCAGCTGTCGGCTCTGGGTACTAAAAATGGCTATCACCATCTATGGCTTAAAGGCCGTGGTCTGCCAAAACATCGGCTGGCAAAGGTTTCCTGGTTGAATGAGAACGGACGTTTCTACACCCATACCAGCTTGGTAAATGGACAGGAAGAATTTTTGTTCACTCAGTTAGGCGCCAACGATCCTCACTTTAATCTGCGTAATGAACAGGCTTTTGTCCGCAGAGTAACGAACAAGAACCAACACCAGTTCATCTCGGTACTTGAACCTCACGGTGAATACAATCCTGGCAAGGAATTCACTCTGGAGGCCGAAAGTCAGCTGACAGAGCTTGGTTATAGCCAACAAGGTAACGTGATGCTGGTCGATATCACTATCGCCGGTGTTTCATA
This sequence comes from Rheinheimera aquimaris, assembly GCF_020531985.1. Classification (GTDB taxonomy): domain Bacteria; phylum Pseudomonadota; class Gammaproteobacteria; order Enterobacterales; family Alteromonadaceae; genus Alishewanella; species Alishewanella aquimaris. The sequence continues at coordinate 8,226 of NZ_JAJAVQ010000006.1, forward strand.
CCTGATAGCGATCAACCAGGCGCCAGAAGCTTCAATCAAACAAGATTTTCAATATCAAGATCAATCTTTTTCCGCTAACGGCCGACTGGCCGTTTTTGCGCTGAACGACCATTAGGAGTAAATCATATGAGTAAGCAAAGTAGCCATTTTATCTCTGGTACTGAAGCAGAGATTGTAGATCTGGGTGGTGGCTTAAAACGTCAGATGCTGGGTTATAACCACGAGCTCATGATGGTCAAAGTGTGGTTTGCCAAAGGAGCCGAAGGCTATGTGCACAAGCATCGTCATTCACAGGTGACCTATGTGGAAGAGGGCGAATTTCACTTCAATATCGGCGGGGAAATAAAAGTGCTGAAACCTGGGGACAGTTGCTTAATTCCACCCTTTGTGGAGCACGGTGCGGTGTGCCCGACCGGAGGTATTTTGATTGACACCTTCAGCCCTGCCAGAGAAGACTTTCTTGAGGACTAATTATGAAAATTAAAGGCTTACGCTGGTGGGTGGTGACGTTGATCGCGCTGGCGACCATCATCAACTACATTGACCGTCAATCGCTCAGTGTGCTCTGGCCAGCTGTTGTAGAGGATTTGTTCCCAGACAAGTCGGCGCTGGAACGTAAGCAAATCTACGCCAACATCTCAGTGGTGTTCGTGTTTGCCTATGCCTTTGGTCAGGCGATCTTCGGTAAGATTTTTGATTGGGTGGGTACGAGAATTGGTTTCGTCCTCTCCATCGGTGTCTGGTCATTGGCCACCATCGCTCATGCCTTCGCTCAAGGCATCCTTAGCTTCAGTATTTTCAGGGCGATACTTGGGGTTGCAGAGGCAGGTAACTGGCCAGGTGCAACGAAGGGTAATGCCGAGTGGTTTCCGATCAAGGAGCGCGCCTTAGCTCAGGGAGTTTTTAACTCAGGTGCGGCGATCGGTGGCATAGTCTCTATCCCGTTAATTGCGTTTCTTACCGTTTATTTCAGTTGGCAAATGGTGTTTGTGATTGTTGGTGTGATGGGCTTTCTCTGGCTGATACCATGGCTGGTTTTGGTAAAAGCGCCACCGGCCATGCATTCATGGATCACCGAAGAAGAACGTGACTATATTCTGACCGGTCAAAAACGGCAACAGACTCCGGAGCAAGCGTCTCAGCCGGAGGAAGAAGAATATAACCCCACGACTGCTGAGCTGCTGTCCCGCAAGCAAAGCTGGGGGGTCATTATTGCCTCTGCAGCTATCGACCCGATTTGGTGGTTGTTTGTATTCTGGATCCCTATTTACCTGAATGAAGTTTATGGTATGGATGTTCAGTCCATCGGTTTATACGGCTGGGTACCTTATGTCGGCGCGATGTTTGGTGCCTGGTTTGGTGGATTGCTGGCCCAAAACAGACTGAAAGCGGGTTGGAGTGCTGATAAAACCCGTAAACTTACCATCACGTTAGGCTGCTTTATTATGTTGCCATCATTACTTGCGATGGCTAATCCGGGAGCACCAGTCACTGCCGTGCTAATCATGGCTGTCATTTTGTTTGGTTTTCAAACGGCTATTGGTAACGTGCAAACGCTTCCCAGTGATCTCTTTGGCAAGAGTGCGGTGGGTACCCTGGCAGGATTTTCCGGTATGGCGGCGAAGCTAGGCGCAGTAGGGCTGACCTCTTTGGTTCCTTACCTTACCGCTGACGGAAATTATACACCAGCGTTTGTTATCGGCGCGTCGCTGGCGATCACTGCCGCCGCTGCGGTGTGGATATTGATCCCCACCATCGAACCCTTAAAGAAACCTTTAAAGAAAACTGAGTAAAACATGACGAAGATATTTTTTCTCGGTGAGTGCATGGTTGAACTCAGAGAATTGGATGATGCCACTATGGGGCAGTCGTTTGCCGGTGATGTATATAACTCAGCGGTTTATATGAAACGCTGCTATCCCAAATTAGCAGTAGCAATGATCACGGCCATTGGCCGTGATCGGCTCAGTGAAAAAATGCTTAGCCGATTTAACAGTGAGGATTTAGATACACAGTTTGTGTTTCAGCATCCAAGCAAAGTGTCGGGAATGTATTTTATTGAGACAGATAGCGCGGGTGAGCGGCGTTTCACCTACTGGCGTAATGATTCCGCAGCCAAGAAAGTTGTCCAATTTCTTAACGATGACGTGGTTGAACAATTAACCTCTGCAGACATGCTTTTTTTCTCAGGCATTCCACTGGCGATTATTGAGCAAGACAGCCGGGTCGCGTTTTGGCAAAAGCTTGAACATTTAAAGCTGGCCGGCGTAAAGCTGGTGTTTGATCCAAATTATCGGGCGCAGCTTTGGGCGAACAAAGCCGATGCAATAGAGCAATTTAACAAAGCCTTTCAAATAAGTGATATCGCCTTACCAGGCATTGAAGATCTGAATGTACTGTACGGCATTAGCTCTGCGGCGGAGGCGATTGACTTTTTCCAGCAATATCAACTGGAAGAACTTGTCATTAAAGATGGACCGAAGTCTGTTGTTACACTTACTGGCACAGATCTGCAGAGCCATAAGATCATCCCCGTCACCAATGTTGTGGACACCACGTCTGCCGGCGATGCATTCAACGGTGTTTATCTTGGGGCGCGTTTGTCAGGAAGAACGGTTTCTGAAGCGGTGCAACTAGGAGCCAAAGCGGCAGGTACGGTAATACAACACCCTGGTGCGATAGCACCTTTGGCGGCTTTTAAACAGGCTATGTCTGAAGCTGGACTATAGCTGATATTGCATAGCAACCCACCCAATATTAATTGAAGAGAAATTTAGACATGACGCGTTTTTCTAAACTGATGTCAGGACAGACTTTGTTACCTATTATTCAAGCAGACTCGGCCAGGCAAGGTGTTCAAATCGCCCAGGCCATGGCCGATGGCGGCCTGACTCTGGTAGAAGTGGTATTGAGAACAAACGCATCTCTTGCTGCATTAAAGGCGATTAAAAAAGAAGTCCCTCAACTCAAAGTCGGCGCTGGCACAGTGCTTGATGCCCGGATCCTGGAGCAGGCACTTGAAGCCGGAGCGGATTTCATTGTAACGCCGGCAATCTCAAAGGTACTGTTGGCTGAATTGACTGGCTGTGGTTTGCCGGTATTACCGGGGGTTTCCAATACCGGTGATATTTTGCTGGCCTATGAGCATGGCTATTCAGAGTTGAAACTTTTTCCTGCTTCCTTGTCGGGCGGAGCTGCCTTTCTGCGGGCTGTGTCTTCGGTTTTCCAGTCGATTCGTTTTTGTCCAACGGGTGGCGTCAATCAGCAAAATATGCAGGACTATTTGGCATTGAGCAATGTGTTTGCTGTGGGTGGAACCTGGGTTGCCCCCGCTGAGTGGGTTGAACAGGGGAATTGGCGGGCCATTACCACCGCCTGTCATCAAGCACTTAATTAACCCGCGGCAAAAATACCCTGTTTAGTTACTCCGATCCAAGCAGGCGTCGTCTTGGCTGAGCAAAAGGAATAACGATGAAAACTATAACAGTCATGCTGGCACTGTGCTTAATGTTGTTGACCGTATTCGTCAGTCACGCAAATGACAATGACGAGAATGAAACAAACCATGTGCTGCCAGTATCCCATCAACAACTAGGGCAAGGCGTGTTACTTGGTAGTTTTGCTCAGTTGGATCCCGCGAAAAAGCCCGGTGAAAATTTTGACCTGCTGGATTGGAGTCTAACCCTGCCGACGGATCTTAACCAAGATCAAAAAGCAGACACGGTTTATGAGCGGGCACTGGCCGACGGTTTTGAACTCAAACCGTTGTTTTACACCGCTGAGGATGGCGGTATGGTGTTCGCCTGTCCCAATGAAGGCGCTAAAACGTCGGGCAATACCAAGTACGCCAGAACGGAATTGCGCGAAATGCTCAGGCGCGGCAAAACTCAGATAAAGACGCAAGGCGTAACCAAGAACAATTGGGTGTTCAGTCAAGCACATGGTTCGGTCAAGCGACAGGCTGGCGCAATTGAAGGCAGCCTGGAAGCAACGCTTGCCGTTAACAGAGTGTCGGTAACAGGCGATGAGAAACAAGTCGGTAGGGTGATCATTGGTCAGATCCATGCAACAGACGATGAGCCGATACGTCTTTACTACCGTAAACTCCCTAACGATGAAAAGGGCTCGATTTATTTTGCTCACGAGATCAATGGCGGCGACGACGTCTGGATCAATATTATCGGCTCACGCTCCCATACACTTGCAGATCCTGAAGATGGCATTCGATTGGATGAGAAGTTCAGTTATAAAATAACGGTTGAGAACAGTGTTTTGTTTGTCACCATAATTCGTGCTGGCAAAGCTAATATCACTAAATCCCTTGATATGAGCCAGAGTGGTTACAACAGCAATAATCAATACATGTACTTTAAAGCGGGTGTGTATAACCAAAACAACAGCGGCGATCCCCGGGATTATGTACAGGCCACTTTCTATCATATTGATAACCAGCACTATGGTCAGTAATTTTAGTTAAATTCCCGTCCCCTAAAACATAAAAAGCACATACTGGTTAACCAATATGTGCTTTTTATGGCGTTTCTATTAGCTTTTCCCTGAGCTGTAATTTGTCAATTCTGATTCACTGGTAATTTTTATTGGTAATATATCATAGTAATAATTGGTTGATATGTTGGTTTTGGTTGGTTATATTTCAAACGGCAGGTGTATTGCTTAAATATAAAAGATAATCCTAACTACATGCTCGCGAAAAAGAACAACGGGGAATTAGAAATGCCGCTTATATTGGATAATGACGCAGACTCAAGCAAACAACATGTGCAATTCAGGCTCTCGCCTGTTGCAAGATTGGTAAAAATAGCCGTAATCGTCTCGCTGACCAGTTCTTTTGCCTTTTCTGCTCACGCGCAGGAGGCGAATACTGAATCTGAACTTGAAGCAGATGATATTGAACTGATTGAGGTTGTGGGTACCCGTAAAACAATCCAGGACCAAATTTCGATAAAACGCGAAGCGACTTCAGTTGTTGATGGCTTATCTGCTACAGATATCGGTGATTTGCCTGCACTTTCAATTGGTGAAGCCTTAGAGTCGATTACGGGCGCGGCGTCTCACCGTGAGAATGGCGGTGCGACAGAAATTACCATCCGGGGCTTAGGGCCCTTCTTGAGCGCCACCCACATTAATGGTCGTGAAGCATCTAATGGAAGTGGTGACCGCTCGGTTAACTTCTCTCAATTTCCGTCGGAGTTAATGCAAAAGGTCGCTATTTATAAAACTCAGGACGCATCACTGATCGAAGGTGGTGTGGCCGGCGTCATCACCCTGGAAACGCTTAAGCCTCTGGACTACGGCAAGCAACAAATTCAGGGGGAATTGAAACTCAACTATAACCCTGATGAAGCCAATATTGATAACTCATTACATGGTAAGGTGGGGGGACGGGCGACATTCAGCATTGTTGACCAATTTGAGTTTGCCAGTGGTCAGTCCTTAGGGGTTTCTTTTGGTGTGCAACGTCAGGATATCAGCCAACCTGAAGCTGAGTACCGGGGTTCAAGCCCTACCGGTTCTTCTTTATGGGCATGTTTAAACGACCCCACTAACAGTAATGAAGGTTTTTTCCGAAGTTCAGCCGGAGATTGCGAAGATCAGGTGACTGGTAGCAGTAATCAGGGGTATCAGACAGCTATTGACCCTGCGACGGGTGAAGCACAAAGTGCTGGCACGCCTTACGCCTGGACCGGCAGTAGTCGTAGTTATCGGCAAAACGAAACCTCTGATGAGCGTGATGCAATGTTTCTTGCGTTGCAATATCGGCCTTCAGATGCTTGGGATATCAACTTTGACGCGCAAATCTCGGATCGTACTCAGGCAGAAGCGCGTCATGACTTACTGTTCTTGCAAAAGCGTGTTACGCCAGGTGTAACTGGCCAGAATCTCATTACCAATGACGTAGGCGGCATTCTTCATTGGGAAGGTGAAGAGCGCTTTGAATCAGTAGGTGAGCAGTTTACCCGTGAAGAAAATTATGTCGGATACGGTCTCAACATCGAACACTTCTTCAGTGACCGCTTAACGATTACTGCTGATTTCGGTTACTCGCAAACAAAACGTGAAGAGCTGCAAATTTCTAACCGGGGCAGAACGCCTGGCCGCCCTTTCTTGACGTGGGATATGGGGGAGCATATCCCGCATATTACTGTCACTGATTTTGATGTGACTGATATCTCTAATTTCACAGACAGCTTACGCACCCTGCTTGATCGTGAAAATGTGCGTGAAAACGAGATTATTTCAGCCCGTCTGGACTTTAATTATGCGCTGGATGGCAGTGTGTTCAGCAGTGTGCAAGGTGGATTAAGAGCTTCCGAACTCAGCTTTGTGCAGTTTGGTGGCAACCAGGGTAGTGGTTCCCGAACTGAAGTGTTGCTGGATGAGAGTGCAAAATCCGCATTAGACGTGTTGCAGCAATGTCAAATCAACTTCCCGGAGTCCAACTTTTTATCCTCAGTGTCTGATGGCAATATTATTACCCATGTAGACAGTAACGGTAATGTTGTTGCCAGTGGTACGGGTTCATCATGGGCTACTTACGATAACATCTGTTTCTCAAAAGCGCTCGTGGCGTCAGTCGGTGGGGATTTTGCCTATCCGCAAGTTGAGTATCAAAATACCGGGACTCAGGATGTCACGGAGAAAACCCTGTCGGCCTATATTATGGCCAACTACGATACTGAAATGCTGGGTAAGTTTGTTCGCGGTAACTTTGGCGTGCGCCTGGTGGATACCGACGTAACTTCAATTGGTTTCAGAAACAGCTTTGATGTTGTCGTCAATGAATTAGGGGTGCTGAGCCTGGTAACGGGGGATTCTTTAGAGTCCATTACCGGCGGCGGCGGTTATACCGAAATACTCCCCAGTTTTAATCTGGTAGTGGATTACAGTGACGACATTCTGCTGCGAGCCGGCATTTACCGCGGCATGTCACGTGCAAATCCCAGTGATATGAGTTACAGCCGCACATTTCAAACTGATGAAGATGTTTCTCCAACAACGTTGGCAGATTTATTTGTCGGCGTAAATGGCTCTGGTAACCCAAATATTAAGCCACTGATGTCGTGGAATTACGACGTTGCATTGGAATGGTATCCGAACGAAGATTCAATCTTCGCCGTGAGCTTCTACTACAAACAATTTCAGGGTGGCTTCCAACAGCAGACAGAATTGGAAGACTTTATTGTTGACGGTCAGACAGTGAAGTTGCCTATTACCAATTCGGTCACGACAGAAAACGAAAGTGAACTGTATGGCTTGGAAGCCTCGGTGGCTTATCGGTGGGACAACGGTATTGGTATTAAGCTTGGTTACAACTACGCCGACACTGACTTCGAGTTTGAAGACAGTTTATACGGCGATACCTTTGTCACAGATTTAGACGGCACGACGCGTCAATTGACTGAGGGCATTGTGCCACCGGGCTCGGTGCCTGGTTTTTCTGAACATGTATTCAGCGGTCAAATTTACTATCAGATCGGCGATTTTGATACCGCACTTATCTACAAGTATCGCAGTGAATACTTCCAGCCCTATACAAACAACGGCACCAGACTGCGTTATGTCGATGAGGTTGGGGTATGGGAAGCTCGCGCCTCTTACAAAATTAACAACAATATCCGGCTAAAAGTGGAAGCGATTAACCTGTTCAGTGCGCCCAAGTCACAGGATTTCTTTGTGCAGGGCAACCTGGGAGAGGTTAACGACTATGGCCCACGTATATTTGCCGGTATTAGCCTGAAGTACTAATCGATTCACGTGAGAGCTGGATCAGGATGCGGGAAAAGTCGAAGCCCGCAAGTGTTTACATATATCACTTTTGTTCAGTAACGAAACAACGTTTAAACACTGAACCTATTAGGAGCAGAACGCATGGTTAAGCAGTCTCTGATACCGATCATCCTCGCAACCGTTTTAGTCGGTTGTAGTGGTGGTGATAAAGACGAACTGGATGGCAATAGCAGAGGAAGTATCACAATCACCGGTGGTGAGTTAATCGCGGGCACCACACTGTCTGCATCGGTTAGTGATGCAGACGGCATAAGAAGCGACACCCTGGTTTACGCGTGGTCAACCGGGGCGACAGGTTCATCCTACACCATCACTGAAGCCGATGAAGGTTCTGTAATATCGGTGTCTGCCAGATATACGGATGAAGCCGGTTTCACAGAAGGTGTAGGCGCTTCGACGTCAATGATACTGCCAACTCTGGATGTGACAGCAACTGTGGTAAAAGGGCCGGTAAGCGGCGCGAATTGTGAAATATTTGCCATTACTGACACGGGCGCAGCGGTGATGCCGGCTCAGGCTTCGGCGATTTCCAGCAGTATGGGCAGTATCACTTTTACTGGGGTTCATTTTGAAGGCGCGGGTTTAATCTCGTGTTCGGGCGGTACCTACAAAGATGAGTCAACCGGCCTGATGCTTGAAGCGCCAGCTTTACGGGCGGTGGTGAATGTTGTTGAAGGAAGCGCAGACACGCCTGCACCATCTTATGTCGTGTCTCCTTTGACTGAAATGGCAGTACAGGCTGCGGGTTCAGATCTGGGCACCTTTGCAGACCATGCTGAAGCAATAAATGCCCGCTTTGGAATACGTTTTGACATTACTACTGTTTTACCGACTGAGGTAGGCGTTGTAGCTCTTGGTGCTGAAGGCGCAGTAAATGCTGATCGCTATGGCTCTGTATTAGCGCTTTTGTCGCAGCTCGACGCCGACAACGCTGACAAAAATATGGCGATGCTAATTGCCGAAATCGCTGCTGATTTAGCTGACGGTGCGTTTTCACAGGCCCTGTTAGATGCCTTTGAAACGGCCCAAACTAATTTACAAACTGTGTCAGTCGTTGCCAATGATGTAGATGTTTCTTTACTTGATATTATTGGCTCTGCGATTGGCTACAACAATACCCCTGTCGGTGCAATTATTGAAGGGATGTTGAGCGCAACCGTGCAACATACTGCCACCGACCCGTTAACGGGTTCTGTTACTGTGATTGACCCGAACTTTGGCGAAGATGAAATTCTGGCTCAAACTGACGTGCTTCTCGACTATGGTACCTTCAGTATCAGTGCTCAGGGCAATTGGTCATACACTGTAGATGTTAACAATGAAACGGTCGCAAACCTTGCGGTGGGCAACTCTGTTAATGACACGGTGACTATCACATCGATTGACGGAACAACTACCGAGATCGTCATTCGCATTGCAGCACTGACGCAGTTAGTAAAGATATCGGATACCGGTAATGACACTGGCGAAATTAGATTTACTGTTAATAACTTACGCCAGGGTAAGCTCAGTGCTGCGTTTTCTAAAGAAGAAACTTTGGGCAGCGATGGCAATGTTAAAGATGCCTACATTACACTGTATGGTTCTTCCGGTAGCTCAAGTGAGGCATTAATTGATTTGCGTATTCAAGGTACGCAAACGGACGGTAATGGTATTACCATCACCCCGCGTTTCTTGGTACGAAACACTGAGAGCGACTCTTATCCAGGCGTTATTGTTACTGCCCCCTTTGTTGAAGAGCAATTCTATACCGTTGAAATTGCCTGGGATCTGGATGCCGCCGAACAATTAACCCTTACTATTAACGATGAAGTTATTGGTGGCGGGGCATTTGCTACTGCGGCGGTAGTGGATCCCGATTTCACGGATATTAATCAGTGGTTCGCCGATGGCATTCAATCAATTCAATTCAGGTTGGGTGACAACGATAGAACGATACCTTTTGGATCTTTTTATGTAGACGATATTGCTGTCTATTCCGATGTTGTTGGCACAACCAGCGTATTCGAAGATGATTTCGAAAGCTACGCAGAGGGCGATACTCTGGATGGTGACAACAGCCTTTACAGCTTAGCAATCTATTCTGAGGTAGTGGTATTTGATGTTGAGGATGGCGCTAACGAGCCTACACCTGCGGCGTTCTTTGACTTAACTGCGTCTATGCCAAGCAATGCGACTCAAGCATTGACCGGAACCGTCAATGTTGTAGATCCGGATGAAGGTGAAGCTTTTATTGTGCCTGCCTCGTTCCGCAGCAGATTTGGCGCCTTCGCCATCCAGGAAGACGGTTCCTGGAGCTATTTGCTTGATACCACCAACGCTGTTATTGCTGCTCTGGTAAGCGGTGAGCGTGAAACAGATGCAATCACAATTGGATCTGTCGATGGCACTACCGCTGAACTGGTGATTACCATTACCGGTGTTGGCGGGGACTCTGGTGGCGCCAATAATGTCGCGGTTATTATTGATACCGATCCAACTGATACCGGGGAGCTGCGTTATGCGCTTGGCGACAATGGCCCACTGGCACAAGGTCGAATTACCGTATCGGTTAAGCGTTTAGATGATGAGTTAGGTGACGGTGATGCATTTATCACGCTATTCAACTCTGCAACCAATAACGATGGGGCGATTTTAGATCTGCGTATCAAAGACGATAGCTTTGAGGTTCGCAGCCCAAGTGGTGTAGATACCTCGGCGGCCACCGTATTGCTAGATGAATTTATGGATGTTGTCATCACCTGGGAATATCCCAATGGCAACTTAGAGGTTACACCATTGGTTACGGTTGAAGTCGATGGTGTCAGTTTTGTCGCTGAAGGCTTCACCCCAGCTAACAATGCTATCGGTGGTGTGACGCATGTGTCGTTCCGGTTTGGTGACAATAGTGGTGTACGAGCAGAGACAGGTAAATTTACTGTTGATGACTTAGTCATATACTCTGATACGGCCGGAGGTAGAGTCGTATTTTCTGACGATTTTGAATCCTATGCACAGGGTGACTCCCTGGATACAGACAACCCAGTATCACCTTATAACTCAGCAACGTCTGAGGCTTTCGTAGCAATTGAATAACACCATATATCCTCTGTTGAGTGATCGCTAAGACATAAAAGGAGTATATGTAAGAGGACGGCGGGAGTGAACCCGCGTCCTACTTGCATCTCACTTCGTCCATCACTTCATTTCCCACTAGTATGAATAATAGATGCTGGTGTGCATCTGGCTTTATGGTGAGATTGGTCTCACTTTCTGCATGAATAAAGGTGACCAGTTTAAAATAATTGGTTGGCCAATTAACTTTCTTGTTGGATGCGGATTTCACTTTTCAACTTACCTGCCTTTGAAAGCTCTTATGAGCCCACTCACCGTAATAGCTTCTTAAGATACTCAGAACAGTTATTAAAATTATTATAAAACAATGCAGTATGTTTTCTTTTTGTTTTTTCAATCTTGATGCTGGTTTTTTCTTCTTATTGGTAATAGTAATTTGTCAGCCAAAAAGTTAACCTGTGGGTTGACCAGTAGCTTAACTGGGTGTAAACATAAAGCAATATAATAAAACTGCCGGTAGTTGTTCTTTGCAGAATATTGGCATTCAGGCTCGGGGAGGGAAATTTGAGGTCGCAGTTTTGGCCTCAAATTTAATTTGTGTTTAATTTCAGACGGGGAATAAGGATGAGGCACACACTATCAAAAATAAGCTTGGCAATACTATCTACAACGGCGCTGAGTATCGCGTCCACAGCTAAAGCCCAACAGTCAGACATAGAACCGGACGACATCGAAATCATTGAGGTGTCGGGGATCAGAAGCTCTTTAACAAATGCGTTGGCAGAAAAACGCTATGCGGCCAGCTTAGTTGAAGTTATTCAAGCAGAAGATATCGGTAAGCTACCCGATCAAAATCTGGCAGAAGTACTTGAAAATATTACTGGTATCCAGATTACGCGCTCAGCGGGGGTTGGTACTGGAGTACAAATTCGCGGTACTGATGCAAACCGTACTGAAATTAATGGTGTATCTACGGTGGGGTCGGGAGCAGGTCGCAGTGGTATTGACTTTGAAGATGTTTCTGCATCGATTATTGCGGGTGTAGAAGTAACAAAGGCGCCACAAGCAAAAACGATTGAAGGCTCTGTAGGCGGTACAATTAACTTGAGAACCATTCGCCCCCTTGAGTTAAATGAAACGCTGGCAGCATTCAGAGTTCAAGGTGAAGACAGCAGTTTATCCACCGATGGCGTAAAGCCGCGCTTGTCAGGAACCTTTGGTGATAATTGGGAAAATGACTTTGGTAAGTTTGGTGTTGTCGTTAGTGGGAGCTACGCTGAACAAGATGTCACAGCATTTCGCCCTAGAGCTGACCGTGACAATCTGGTGCGTTCTGACAGTGGTTTAGCCAGCGCACAAAGTTTCCATTATCTGCCCATTCAGTTTCTAATCCAAGATTACGATAATTTCGAATATGAGACGAAGAATTTTGCTGGTTCTTTTGAGTGGGCACCAAACAGCAACAACAAATTTTGGTTTGATGCGATTATAAATGATCAGGATCGCCGGGAGGAGAGTTCCAGGGTTCAAGCGTCGGGGGTGAGTGATCTTATTGGTGTATCGGTTCCCACTGAATTTGAAACAATTAATTTTGGCTCTTTAGATGGTGTCGATCTTGGTAGCATCCAAGCCGCGCTTAAAGGCATCATTCCGGTTCAGTCTGACGGTTCAGACGGCAATTTACGCATGTCCAGTGACACCAGTTCCCGGTCCACCAAGAGCAAAATATTCCGGCTAGGTGGCGAACACCAGGGGGATAATTTTAGAATAAGCGCCGAGATATCCTCATCTACATCTGATTCTTCGACCCCCAGAATTGATACCACACTTAACTTTGTCAATCCCAATGCGGCAATTGGTTCTGCTAACGACAACGGTGTACCGTTTGAGTATGATTTAAGTGGTGGTGCCCTGGCCTTCGGGATTGCATTTGGCGCAGCGAATGCGCCTGCACCGGCTGATTTGCTCGACCCGGGCAACTACAGGTTGCAAGCGGTAGCACTAGCAAATACTATCAACGAAAATACCGAAGATGCTGCGCGTATTGATTTTAGCTACGATTTGAATATGTCAATTTTTACGACGCTTGACGCAGGCTACCGTTATAACAAAACGTCCAGTGTGTCCAACGTAGTGGGCTCAAATCTCAGTTTGTCTACTATGGCGGATTCTCCCAGTGGCGATATGTTTGCTGATATCCTGACAGCCGGGCCGGATAACTTTAATGCTGCAGATGGCAGAACGCTTTATATTAAAGATTTTCTGCTGGTGGATCCGGCGCTGGTAGGCTCTGATCCTGATCGGGTATTTACTGCATTGGCTGACGCAATTACTGCCCATGGCGGTTCAAAGCCACTGAATACACCAACGTCATCGGTTGCAGCTTTTTATGATATCAGTGAGTCAACCAACGCATTGTATGCTCAGGCAAATTTTGAAACGGGCATTTTCCGCGGTAATCTTGGTGTGCGCTATATACAAACCGATCTGGATTCAACTGGCAACCGCAGCGTTAACGGAGACGTTGTCGCAGAAACCACCTCAAGTGATTACAGTTTTGTGTTGCCGCGGATTAACCTGGCCGCCGATGTAACCGACGATGTGGTGCTGCGCGCAGCTTATGGTAAGGATATTCGCCGTCCGAATTTTAGCGACCTTTCAAGTTCTTACACATTCAGCACCAGCCCCAATCCGCCGGTAGCCGGTGGTAACCCTTACTTAAAACCCGAAGTGGTCACCTCTTTTGATATTTCTGCCGATTGGTATTTTGCTGAGGCCGCAGTTGTCAGTATCGGGTATTTCCACAAGACACGTAAGGATGTACACGTAGGGCAACAAGACGATCCTTATTCAGAGCCTGTCACAGGGTATCGTGACATTGTTGGTCCGGTGTGCGAGCAAGGCGGTATCTGGAATCCTATTGCGCTGATCAACGTGTTTGGTCCGGTGAGCTCTGACGTCGGTGTTTGTGTACCATTCTCCAGTATCATTAATGACACTAAAGACACCACGCAAAAAGGCATTGAAATGGCATTCCAGTATGACCTTTCAGCTTTTGAAGACGAGCTGGGCTGGGCATCTGGTTTTGGTGTGGTGGCAAACTATACCATTCAGGAGTTCTCTGGTGGTGAGGCGGTTAATACCTCGGCCAGTCGTCCTAGTCAGGTCTTTGCTGCGTCAACAGGTGGTACAGGCTCACTGGAGGTTACTGCGGTACAGGGCTTACTTAATTTATCTGAAAATGCCTACAACTTTACCTTGTATTACGAAAAATTTGGCTTGTCTGCCCGGATGCGTTACACCTGGCGTGAAGGGTTTCGCTCAAACGATTTTGGCAGCACATCAAGTTATCCCTGGGGCTTCCCTGTTGTACAGGAAGACAGAGGTCAGCTCAATGCCAGTATCAGTTATGACGTAAACGAGCAGCTCAATATTGGCATTGAAGCCGTTAACCTGACGGAATCTGAGGTTACTCAATCTTGTGTTAATGAAGGCGCACTGCTTTGCTTCCAGGGCTTAACAGACCGTCGGATAACCTTTGGCGCCAGCTACAGGTTCTAATGCTAATGGCCAGGGGCTGGTTGTCTAAGATAACCGGTCCTGGCAATCACAAAGTAAAAGCAATTGTTGAAGCAAGCCTGATGGCTTGCTCTTTTTGCATGTGGCAAGATAAAAAAACAGGCTCTGTGTCAGAGCCTGTTGTCAGGTATATAAAGCAGTTCCAGATGCGGAATGATTTACGTAGACCGTTGTTACTTATTCAGGTGGGAAATAGAATACAAACCCCGGGTCTCATCCGTTTTACGTTTGATCTCCTCTAACGCTTTCGCTTCGCTGGCCTCGAACAAGGCGTTGATAAGACGGTTAAAGTGATTGTGCATGGCTTTTCTTGCCGCTGATGAGTCACGTTTGGCAATAGCGTCATAAATGGCGGTATGCTCTTTGATGCGTTGCTCAATACCATGCGAGCATACATCTTTATAAGCGGCAATCACTTGCGGCTCATTACGTCTGATTTTCCAAAGGTTATTAATAGACATAACAATGGCATTATTACGCGTTGCTCTGGAAATGATCTCGTGGAATCTTTGATCGGCCTCATCTGCCTTATCTGCCTTTTCTGCTGACGACATCTCATCCAGCGCCTGCTTGAGGGCTGAAAGCTCTGATTCCCGGATGGTTGCTGCGGCCAACGCTGCTGCTTCTGCTTCTACTAATGCCCTGGCCTGGGTAAGTTCAAATGCGCTGATGGACTTAAATGAAGGGTCTGAACCAGCAAAATCAGTGACATATACGCCTGAGCCCGTTTTTACTTCCACTCTCTCTCTGACTTCCAGTGCAATAATAGCTTCGCGTATGGTTGGACGGCTTACATCATAAGCCTCGGCAAGCTCTCGTTCAGCTGGAAGGCGGCTTCCTGCAGGATAAACCCCTTTGTCTATTAAAGCTTCTAACTTTTCAACAACTGTCCAGAAACGTCTGCGTTTCTTCATGATTGGTATCCCTTTAAGTCTTGCCATTGGTAAAACATGTACTTGTGCCGATTGTAGCCCGAACCTATAGAACTGTGCAAAAGACCGGTATCTTGTTTAGCTATGATAACGCTCAATATTGAAAAGTTCTAATTGGTAATTAATTTAAACCTTAATTGGTAAGATACAATTGATTTAGTTGGTTTTCAAATTGGTTTTTTTAGGAAAGTAAGGTATTTATCGATTAATGAAAACTTTAGGGAGGCCATAACTCTTACTGCTGGAGATTCGATGGATACCGTGTTTGGTCACCGTTGGTAAATTGTAAGCATAATACCGATAGCGAGGGGAGGGAGCTAGATGCTGAGTCTGTTTAATTTTTTAAAGCTATTGCTTAACAAAGCACTTTTATTTCATATGGTTAATAAACAAAAAAGCCGCTCAATGAGCGGCTTTTTTGTTGGAATTTTTGGTGCGTCCTAGTGGACTCGAACCACCGACCCCCACCATGTCAAGGTGGTGCTCTAACCAGCTGAGCTAAGGACGCACACTTTGGTTGTAGCGCAGTAGCGACAACGGCGGCTATGTTATTGTGCAGATGCCACCTTGGCAAGTGTTTTTACTGCTAAAACGCGAGTTTGCTGCATTTTTAGCCGTAAAAACGTAGCAGGGTGTTAACTTCTGGAAGCCAGTTGCAGCGGGCACTGGCTATTAAGAGTCTGCCACCAGCGTACATGTTCAGCCAGTTCGGCACGCATTTGCTGTAAGGTGGTGTCAAAACGCTGTGTTAGCGCAGCGTGTAATGGCGTATCGGCATACAGCGTTTCAAGCAGTGGCCATAGCTGCTGTTGGTAACTTTGCAGGTTAACGGTGTATTGCTGTACTTCAGCAATAAAAAACTTGTTGAAAATATTCGCCAGTATCTCCAGTTGTTGTTTATCCGGCCTTGGCTGGCACAGCTGTTCAGGACTGATATCTGTCAGCATCTGATTCACCTGCGACAGCTGATGAGTACTCTGACGCAGGCTGTACTGCAAACGGCCCAGAGTATTGTAGCGGTACAGCACTTGTAGTTGGTGCTCTATATCAACGTTACTGGCGGCCTGCCAGTTTTGCTCTGAGATAAATTGCTGTAGCAGCGTAAGTTCAGTTAATGCCTGCCAGGTTTCACTAATGCCGGTCGCGCTGTTAACCGGTAAGGTTTTACTTACACCCAAAAGCTCTTTACGCAGGGTGTCGTCGGTCAGCAGCATATTGTTAAAGGCTATATTAATGCTGTGTTGTTTTTGCTGATACACCTGTTGTAGCTGATTAAGCAGGGCGGTGTTATCCCAGCTCTTGCTCAGGCATAGCTGCAACTGACTAAGAAAGCGCAGCTCGTAACTGAGCTGCTTACTGGCACTATACACCTTACCAAGGCTGGAGTTGCGTTCACCTATTAAGGTATCCAGGCTGCAGCGGCGGGTGGCGTAAGCATCGGTAATGTCCAGCCGCAAATCGGGCAGGGGTTGTTTTAAATCGCGTTGTTCGACTAATTTTGCTGCGGCTGGCAAGCTGCTGTCTGGCGCAGTGGTATCCAGCACCCTGGCTAATCGCTGCTGATAATTGGTCAGTGCTTTATCGCCGTTATAACCGCTGCAAGCTGTTAAACTCAGCAGCAGCGGTAGCAGCCAGAGCTTCATATGTTACGCCGCCTTATGTTCCAGTTTATGTAAAGTACGTTTTAAGATCATAGCCAGCATCAATGCAGCTACGCTTAAACCGGCAATAATACCAATCCAGAAACCATGGGGGCCCATGGGTTCTACCAGCCAGTCTGTTAAACCCAATACGGCGCCAAGGCCAAAGCCGATTGGCCAGTAAGCAATAAAGGTGATAAAAAATACCGGTTTAGTCACTTTCATACCCCGCAGTGCGCAAGCAGAAACCACCTGAATGGCATCGGATACCTGATAAAAACAGGCCAGAATGAGCAGGGACGCGGCAAGCGCAATAACACTGGCATCGGCAGAATACAGTGATGCTATGGTGCCACGCAGTAAAAAAGTCAGGCTGGCAATGATAAATGACATCATCACTGCAAGCACTATTGCTGTCGATATGGCTTTTTTCAGTTCAGTAAGGCTTTGCTGGCCCACTAAATGGCCAACGCGGATAGTTGTCGCCATACCGAGGCTAAGCGGCAGCATAAACACTATACCGCTGTAGTTTTGCGCGATCTGGTGCCCAGCTACCATGATAGGGCCAAGATGCACTATGGCCAGCGGAATGCAGGCAAATAAGGTCACTTCAAAAAAGATTGAGAAGGCGATAGGGGTGCCGATGCTGACAATTTGCCAGCAGTCTTTCAGGTTTAGCCGGTAACTGTCGGGGTTAGTTTTGTAGCGCTGTGTGGTACGGCTAAACCAGCCGTATACCAGGATGGCAATAAACATGGCAACAAATACCAGGCTGGTTGCTATGCCACAGCCCGCGCCACCAAGGGCGGGCATGCCCAGTTTGCCGTAAATAAACACATAGTTAGCCGGGATATTAACCAATATACCAACAAAGCTTATCCACATACTGGCTTTGGTGTTGCCAATGCCTTCAAACATACTACGGATAACCATATAGCCAGCCGCGGGAAACAGGCCGAAGCTGACATAATATAGGTAGTCCAGGGTTTTTTGCCTGAGCTCACTTTCCATCTGCAACAGATCAATTGGAGCCTGCACGTATAACATCAGAATAAACAAGGCCGCGGCCAGCGCCATCGCCAGATACATTGCCTGCACGGTAAAGTGGGTTACAGGCTTTACCTGTTTGCCGCCATAATACTGGGCCACTATAGGCGTCAGGGCCAGCAGCAAACCTTGCATGGTCATCACCACCGGAAACCACAGGCCGGATGCAACAGCAATGGCCGCCATATCAACAGCACTGTAGCGGCCGGCCATCACAGTGTCGACAAAGTACATCAGCGTCTGGGTAAGTTGTGCCAGCACTATGGGGCCAGAAAGTTTCAGTATGGTTCTGGCTTCGAAGCGGGAAAAAGGTAACATAGCGGGTCTGTTGTATCAGCAGCGTGCAATGGCGCGCAATGTAGCACAATTGGGGGCTTATGTTTACCGGAATAGTTCAGACCAAAGCTGTGATAACACAAATTCGTGACGAAGTGGCGCTGCGGCGTTTGACCATAAAACCCGGTGCTGAATTTTTGCGCGATTTAAATCGTGGCGCCAGTATTGCCATTAACGGTGTGTGTTTAACGGTTACTGATTTTGATAGCGCAGCAGGTTGGGTTAACTTTGATGTGATTACCGAGACATTAGCTAAAACCAACTTAGGCAAGCTTATCGTTGGAGATGACGTTAATTTTGAGCGCTCGCTTACATTTGGCAGTGAACTTGGAGGCCATATTGTATCTGGCCATATCCAGACTACAGCGAATATTGTGGCTGTACACAGACAAGGCAATGATTGCTCTTTGCAGTTGGCTCTGGCACCGGAGCATATGCGTTATGTGCTTAGTAAAGGTTTTATTACTGTGGAAGGTTGCAGCTTAACCGTGGGGGAAACCCTGACAGATGGCTTTATGCTGTACCTGATCCCCGAAACACTGGCAATCACTACCTTAGGGCAAAAACAGGCCGGCGACATACTGAACATTGAACTCGATCAGCAAACTCAAACCATAGTGCAAACCGTCGAGCGGATTATGGCTGAACGGTTTGCACGTCAGGCAGATCAGTAATACTGTTCATCATCGGCATCTATAAACAGCTGCACACTGTGGTGCAGCTCGTCTTTATGCACCCTGATGTGAATAGGGTTACAGCAATTCGTGCAATCTTCAGTGTAATCCTGATCATCATCGGTCACTTCAACACTCAGGTGCATAGCATGACCACAAAACGGACATTCGATGGTTTTACTCAGTAAGTTCATTATGTCTCCGTCTGGTTGCGTAAGCCTTTGCTCAGGCTTTGGTTTGACCACCTAAACTGCGCCCACCGTCTACCGCTATAACTTGTCCGGTAATGTAAGGCGATTGCAGCAAAAACAATAGTGTTTGCGCTATGTCCTCTGGCGTGCCTAATTGCTGCATTGGAATTTGTGCCAGTATGGCGGCTTTCTCCTGCTCTTTAAGCACGACAGACTGCTCCGGCGGCCATAAAATCGCGCCAGGCGCAATAGCATTGACTCTAATTGTAGGCGCTAATTCCCGGGCAAGAGATTTTGTCATCATTAAAAGAGCGGCCTTTGCCATACAGTAAATACTGTGCTGCGCCAGCGGTTGCTGTGCATGTATATCAACCATATTTACTATGGCACCCTGACGCTGACTAAGTTCAGGCACCAGGGCACGGCTTAGAAAGTATGGTGCTTTGACATTGGAGCCAAATAAGTCCTGCCAGTCATCCAGCGAGGCTTTCGCAACCGGCGTTGCATAAAAGCTGGACGCATTGTTCACCAGTACATCCAGCCTGTTAAAACAAGCCAGCACCTGTTGCACCAGTTCAGGCCAGTAGGCTTCGTTTAATAAATCTGCTTGCACGACAGTGGCACTGTGCTGCCGTTGCAGGTTCAATGACTGTGCGAGTTCGTCTGCGTCAGCGCGTGACTGATTACAGTGAATAATAACTCGGTAACCTTGGCTGTGTAGAGTTTGTATCATTTGACGGCCAAGCCGTTTAGCGCTGCCAGTAATCAATGCCACTGGCTGTTCAGAGGTAAGCATTATTAAGTTTCCGTGAAGTTAAGCGCGAAAGTGTTGTATCTCTGTCCGGTTCACAGCATATACGGTCGTAGTATTTTTTTGATCACTGTGCGGGTCAGCTAAACAGTTGTTTAATCATCTCTTGTGCTTGTACCAGATAAGCCCCACGAAATAAATACGCATGGTTTAGCACATGATAAAGATTATAAAGATCTTTACGTTCGGTGTACGCTTTATCCAGCGGGTAAAGTTCCTGGTAGGCTTTGTAAAAGTGTTCAGGAAAGCGCCCGAATAACGTGGTATAGGCCAGATCTGCTTCCCGGTCACCGTAGTAACAGGCGGGATCGAACACGGCGGGGCTATCGCTGACAAAGCCAATGTTACCCCGCCACAAATCACCATGCAGCAAGCTTGGAAGCGGTTGATAATGCTGCAGACGTTGCCGGCATTGCTCTACCAGATAATCAATTTTACCAAACCCGAAGCCTTGTTCTAACAACAGTTGTAACTGCCAGCCAAGCCGCTGTTCAGAAAAAAAGCTGCTCCAGTTTGCCTGCCATTTATTCGGTTGTGGCGTGGTGCCCAGGCTGTTGTCCCAATCAAAGCCGTACATGGCCTGATCATGCTGTTTGTGTAGTAATGCCAGTTGCTGGGCCAGATGTTGCCAGCCTTGCACCGTTTCCCCACTGAATGGCATGTATTCCAGAACCAGAAAGGCTTTGTCTATAGTCTGGCCGGCGCAAATTACCTTCGGAACTCGGATGCAATGGGCTTGTTGTAAGGCATGCAGGCTTAACACTTCGGTTTCAAACTGTTCTGCCTGCTCGCGTTGGTTTAGTTTGACAAAAAACTGCTGGCCTTTACCGCTTACCCGCCAGGCCAGATTAATGCTGCCACCGGTCAACTGAGCTTTGCTTTCAATCTCAAAATCACTGTCCAGTTCACTGTTAATATGTTCAGCAATAGCCTGCCACATGCGTGCTCTCCTTATCTGCGCCGTGCTTTGAAGTATGGCCGATAAAGCAGAAATTTCACGGTGAATCTTACGTCAATTCGCGCTATGATAGCCGCCGCTTTGCAACGCGGAATGTATAATAAGCCGCTAGCGTAAGCAGCGTACCACGTTGTGTACCACACAGGCTTTAGTGAAGTCTGTCGACTGCCACGCAAGGTACGTGCACAAATGACAATTATATTTAACAAGTGTCCCTTGGTGTGGGCCACCACTGTATAAGGATTTATCATGCCAGTTATTACTCTGCCTGATGGCAGCCAGCGCGCTTTTGATCATGCTGTTTCCGTTATGGATGTTGCCAAAGACATTGGCCCCGGTCTAGCTAAAGCCACCATCGCCGGTAAGGTGAATGGCCAGTTAGTCGATGCCTGCGATCCTATTGAAACTGATGCCAGCTTAAGCATTATTACCAGCAAAGATCAGGAAGGGCTGGAAATTATCCGCCATTCTTGTGCGCACTTATTAGGTCACGCCATTAAACAGCTGTGGCCAAATGTGAAGATGGCTATCGGTCCGGTTATCGATAAAGGTTTTTATTATGATGTCGATTTGGATCACCCAATCAGTGCCGAAGATTTAGCTGCACTTGAAGAGCGTATGCACGCGCTGGCGAAGACCGAATACGACGTTATTAAAAAGAAAGTCAGCTGGCAGCAAGCGTTTGATACCTTTAAAGCGCGTGGCGAAAGCTACAAGATGGAAATTCTGGAGCAAAATGTCGCCAAAGACGACCAGCCTGGCTTATACCATCACGAAGAATATATTGATATGTGCCGTGGCCCGCATGTACCAAACATGCGTTTTTGCCAGCACTTCAAAATTATGAAAGTGGCTGGTGCTTACTGGCGCGGCGACTCAAAAAATAAAATGCTGCAGCGTGTATATGGCACAGCGTGGGCAGATAAAAAGCAACTGGCTGCTTACTTACTGCAGCTGGAAGAAGCCGAAAAACGTGACCACCGTAAAATCGGTAAAGCACTGGATTTATTCCACTGGCAGGAAGAAGCGCCTGGCATGGTGTTTTGGCACAATGACGGCTGGACTATTTATACCGAACTTGAAAAGTTCGTGCGTGAAAAACTGCGCAACTTCGATTATGACGAAGTAAAAGGTCCACTAATGATGGACCGCAGTCTGTGGGAGAAATCAGGCCACTGGGATAAGTTTGCTGGCGGCATGTTTACCACTGAATCCGAAAAGCGTGAGTACGCCATCAAGCCGATGAACTGCCCGGGTCATGTGCAGATTTTTAATCAGGGGTTAAAGTCATACCGTGATTTGCCATTGCGTATGGCTGAGTTTGGTTGCTGTCACCGTAATGAGCCTTCAGGTGCGCTGCATGGTTTGATGCGGGTTCGTGGCTTTACCCAGGACGATGCGCATATTTTCTGTACTGAAGATCAAATCACTGCTGAAGTCAGTGGTTGTATCGATATGGTGTATGAAACCTATAAAACTTTCGGTTTTGATAAAATCGTGGTCAAGCTGTCAACCCGGCCGGAAAAGCGTGTTGGGTCAGATGAAATCTGGGACAAGGCGGAAAAAGCGCTGGCGGATGTGTTACAGGATAAAGGTATTGAGTTTGAATACCTGCATGGTGAAGGCGCGTTCTATGGCCCGAAAATTGAGTTCACCTTGCATGACTGTTTAGACCGTGCCTGGCAGTGCGGCACGGTGCAGCTGGATTTCTCGATGCCAGCACGTTTAGGTGCATCTTATATTGCAGAAAGTGGCGAACGGCAGATCCCGGTGATGATTCACCGTGCCATTTTAGGTTCACTGGAGCGTTTTATCGGTATTCTGATTGAAGAATATGCCGGTCAATTCCCAACCTGGCTGGCACCGCATCAGGTCGTGGTGATGAATATTACCGATAATCAGGCCGAATATGTACAGAATTTAGTAAAAACTTTCAAATCTCACGGTATTAGGGTCATAAGTGACTTGAGAAATGAGAAGATAGGCTTTAAAATTCGCGAGCACACGCTTAAGCGCATTCCTTACCTTGTTGTCGTTGGTGATAAAGAAATGGAAGCCGGTGATATTGCACTGAGAACGCGCAAGGGTGAAGACTTGGGTAAAATGGCTGTAGAAGCTTTTGTAGAAAAGCTGACTGCAGAAATTAAAGACCGCGTCTGAGCCATTTAAGCGAAAGATTAATTTTCGGAGGAACATACTATTAAAGTAGGAAAGAAAACATTACCTGCAAACCGTCCTAACAGGATCAATGAAGAAATAACAGTACCAGAAGTACGGTTAATTGGTTTGGAAGGTGAGCAGCTGGGTGTAGTACGTATCGCTGACGCCATTACCATGGCAGAAGAAACCGGAGCCGATTTAGTAGAGATTAGCCCGACAGCCGAACCGCCAGTTTGTAAGTTGATGGACTACGGTAAGTTCCTGTTCGAAAAGAGTAAAGCTCTGAAAGAGCAGAAGAAGAAGCAAAAACAGATCCAGATTAAGGAAATTAAATTCCGGCCTGGAACTGATGAAGGCGATTACCAGGTAAAACTACGCAACCTGCGTCGCTTCATTGAAGAGGGTGACAAAGCTAAAGTAACGTTACGTTATCGTGGTCGTGAAATGGCGCATCTTGACATCGGTATTGATATGTTAAATCGGATTAAAGAAGATTTAGCTGACATTGCCGTGTGCGAATCTTTCCCTTCACGGGTGGAAGGTCGCCAGATGATCATGATGCTGGCCCCAAATAAGAAGTAATAAGTGCTTTCAAGTGTAACCCTGCGCTGCAAAGGGCAGGGATAACGCCTTATTATTCGTTGTAATTTAACAATGCGAGTTTTTAACTATGCCAAAGATGAAAACCAATAAAGGTGCTGCGAAGCGTTTCAAAAAAACCGCTTCAGGTAGCTTTAAACGTAAGCAATCACACCTTCGCCACATCCTGACGAAGAAGACCTCTAAGCGTAAGCGTCAGTTAGGTCCAAAAACCTTAGTCGCTAAAGTAGACATCGCCGGCTTAGTCCGTTGCATGCCTTACGCATAATTAATTAGGAGTCTGACATGCCAAGAGTTAAACGTGGTGTAACGGCGCGCGCGCGTCATAAGAAGGTGTTAAACCAGGCTAAAGGTTACTACGGTGCCCGCAGTCGTGTTTATCGTGTTGCTTTCCAGGCTGTAATTAAAGCCGGCCAATATGCTTACCGTGACCGTCGTCAGCGTAAGCGTCAATTCCGTCAACTGTGGATCGCGCGTATCAACGCTGCGTCACGTATGAACGGTTTATCTTACAGCCGTTTCATTGATGGCCTGAAAAAAGCCTCAGTAGAAATCGACCGTAAGATCCTGGCTGACATCGCCGTATTCGACAAAGCAGCCTTTACTGCTTTAGTTGCTAAAGCGAAACAAGCGTTAGCAGCGTAATTTACGCGCTAAAGAAACAGCCACCTTAGGGTGGCTTTTTTTATGCCTTGATTTTCCGGCAATGAGTAATAAAAAACGCCTGCTTTAAGCAGGCGTTTTTTATTTGTAGTACTGGTAATCAGTTTATGGCTGGTTTGAACTGCAGGATAAGTTGATTGTTTTTGAACAGCTGCAAGGTATCGCCGTTTACTTCGACGCGGTCAGCAGATTGCAAAGACTGGGTAAACTGCTGTTCCAGCTCACTGCTATCGGCACAAAATTTACGGGTGCTTACCAGCGGTTGCACACTTAACTGGCTGGAGCGCTGTTTATAGCTGCCATTGAAGTTATTACAACCCGCAAAGCCATACAAACGCTCATTAGGCTCGAAAATTACCCGGACATTGAGTTGCTGTGGTACATACCGGTTGGCCAGCTTCTCAGCACGCCAGACGATACCCTGCATTTTGCCAGGTTGTAATTGATCCGGGCAGGCTGCGCCTGGCCAGAACTGTTCAAACTTGTCGATAAACAGCGTATTGGCCTGATCATCCTGACCTCTGCGCCCGAGTAGCGTAACGATAACATTATTGCCTTTTAGCCGTTCGTCCTGCTGGTATTGGCGCATTACCGGCAAATGGTGCTGGGTATTAGCGACCGTCAGGGTTTCACCGCTGGCGCAGCTGGTAAAGCTAGCCTGACTATCGTTTAGTGTGTACAGCCCCAGCATGGCCTGCCGTGTATCCAGTTTTCTAAACTCTGCTTCACGTTGCAGCTGGTAATTCGTATTAGACGTAATAGGTTTACCGCTCAGGTCAAGCATGGCCAGTTGGGTGTTTGACAAAAAGTGGAATGCTGGCAGGGTTTGCTGCTGATTCACTAAATGCAGACTACGCTTTTCCAGCAGCCAAATGCCTCTGATAATACTTATCTGGTTGCGCTCCAGATATTCCTGTCGTACCGCAAAGCGTCCATCACGGAACAGGTTAATGTGATATGAAATGCCGGGGCAATCGGCGCACGGTAAGGTACCGCTGAACGTCATATCAGTATCGACGAAGATATGCTCAAAATCTGTTGCTAATGACTCTGCAACGGCGTCGTTTTCAACAACAACTTCTTCCGGTTCTGAAGGTTTAATTTCTTCTGCCGGAACAGCCAGGGTTTCAACTTCTGCTTTGCGCTCATCAGGCAACTGACTACAGGCAGACAACAGCATTGCAACAACAAGTAGGCGCTTTTTCATCCGGAGTTCCAGGTTAAAAATTTTCGCTATTATAGCGGAATTCTTAACTGGCTTTAACAGCTATTTCAGCGGTGAATTCAGTTCGCTTATCGCAGTTTTAACATAAATAGCAGCTTGCTCCGGCTGCTCTTGCATAAAGCAGTGTCCTCCTTTAACTTCTGTAACACTGACGGCCTTATTACACCTCTGCCATTTGCTTAAGGATTTAGCAATAAAAGGATAGCTTTTATCGCCATAAAATACCTTTACCGGTGCGCAATGGCGTGCAAGCTGTTGCCAGAGCTTGTGTGGGTACGAGGCGAAAATATCCGCTTCCCGCTGCGGTAAACATTTAAGGCTTAGTCCATGCTCACTGGGTTTTAAGGCATGGTCGATATAGGCCGCTAACGCATCCGGATGCCAGTTAGCAAACATGCCGCGGTTTGTAAGATAGTCGACGGCGCTTTGTTTGTCTGGCCAATGCTGGCGACGACGCAGTGCTGCCCTGGCCATTGGGTTTTTATGATACAGCCGGATACCGCTAAGGGCACTGATAGCCGTTAGCATGGTTGGCGTAAATAATACTGGGTCGAGCAATACTATACCGTGAAAAGGGCTAGCTGGGCTGGTATGGATAAGCGACGTTAATACGCCACCGAAGCTATGTCCGATCCCGTATACCGGCATAGCATGGTATAGGTGCTGATGGGCAGCCCATGCTTGAGCGGCCAGTTCTGCACTTTTGTTCCAGCCAACAAAAGCACCGCCATGGTCACTGTCGCCGTGGCCCTGGGCGTCGGACAGAAATAAGTCATAGTCAGCAGCAAGCCGCTGCAGCATTGGCTGGTACATCCTGCTGCAAAAACCATTACCGTGCAGCATATGTAAAACAGCTTTGCCGCTTGCTTCAGTGCGGTACCCGCGCAGGGTGAAGCCCTGCGCGGTTTGATAAGACCAGGGTACTAACTGCAACATTGTGTCCTTTAGTTATTTTTCAGCTAAAGGTGCCATGACAAGCAGTGCAGAGCAAGCCTGAAGCGTGCTATTTAGTGCCAAACAGTTTGTCGCCTGCATCCCCTAGGCCCGGTAAAATATAGCCGTGCTCATTTAAGCAGCGGTCTGTTGCTGCGGTATAGAGGTCTACATCAGGATGAGCCTGTTGCAAGGCTGCTATGCCCTCAGGTGCTGCAACCAATACCAGGGCTTTAATACGGTTTGCACCGTGTTTTTTCAGCAGATCTATTGTCGCAATCATAGAGCCGCCGGTTGCCAGCATGGGGTCAACGACTATCGCCAGGCGCTGGTCTAAATCGGAGGCGAGTTTTTGAAAATACGGTACCGGCTGTAAACTCTCTTCATCGCGGTACATGCCAACAACACTGATTCTGGCGCTTGGCAGTAGCTCTAACACACCGTCAAGCATACCCAGGCCAGCCCGCAATATAGGGACTATTGTTACTTTCTTGCCCTGAATTTGTTCAACCGCAACAGGTCCACTCCAGGTGTCGATGGTCACTGTTTCGGTCGCCAGGTCTTGTGTTGCCTCGTAAGTTAATAAACTGCCAAGCTCCGCTGCAAGCTGGCGAAATTGCCTGGTGCTGATATCAGCTGCGCGCAATAAACCAATTTTATGCTTTACCAACGGATGGCTAAGCTGATGTACTGTCATAAGTTATTCCTCTGTTTAACGCAGCTAAGCATAACGCAATCTGCTTTTACTTGCAGTTTCTGCTCAGGCGTTATAAAAACAGTGCCATTTATTCAGCGATAACAGGATTAAGCTATGCGGATTAAGATGCCAGCGCAGTTACTGGCAATATGTTTATGTTTCGGCGGAGGGGCTATGGCGCAGGCAAAACAACTTGAATTAGAACGTTTGTTCGCTGATCCGGCGCTGAGCGGGGCAACACCAAGGGCGTTAGCAATGGCGCCGGATGGTAGCCGTGTCACCTACCTCAAAGGCAAGGCTGAGGATGCCAACCGGCTGGATTTATGGGAATTCAATATAAAAGCCGCTAAGCATCGTTTATTGGTGGATGCCGACAGTTTAGTCAGTGGTGCTGAAGTACTATCAGATGAAGAAAAAGCCCGCCGTGAGCGTATGCGGTTATTTGCCTCAGGTATTATCAGCTACAGCTGGGCCAAAAACAGTGATGCGTTGTTGTTTCCGTTAAATGGCGATTTATATTACTACCAGCTAAAAACACAGTCAGCGAAAAAGCTCACTGATACTGCAGCGTTTGAAACTGATGCAACCATCTCGCCCAACGGTCGCTATGTTGCCTTCATTCGTGAGCAGAACCTGTTTGTGCTGGAAATCGCCACCGGTAAAGAAACCCAGCTTACGTTTGATGGCGGTGGCGTTATCAAAAACGGTATGGCCGAATTTGTCGCCCAGGAAGAAATGGGCCGCATGACCGGTTACTGGTGGGCGCCGGATGACAGTAAGATTGCCTTTACCCGTACCGACGAAAGCGGCGTGGCTGAAGTCGTGCGTAATGAAATTTATGCCGAAGAAATTAAGTTGTTTAATCAGCGCTACCCATACACTGGCACTGCTAACGCAAAAATACAGCTGGGAGTGGTTAGCGTTGCCGACGGCAAAATTAACTGGCTGCCACACGGCGACAATGATGATATTTATCTGCCGCGGGTAGAGTGGACGAAAAATGCACGTTATTTAAGCTATCAGTGGCAAAGCCGCGATCAGCATAAGCTGGAGTTGCGCTTGGTCGACCTGAGCAATAACCAGCAAAAAGTACTGCTTACTGAAACAAGCAACACCTGGCTGAATTTGCATGATGACTTACATTTTCTGAAAGATGATAAGGGTTTCATCTGGGCATCAGAGCGTGATGGTTATAAGCATCTGTATTACTACGATTTCGACGGTAAATTACAGCGCCAGTTAACTCAGGGAGCCTGGGTGGTAGATGAACTGGACGCAGTCAATGAAAAGCAAGGCATGGTGTATTTTACTGCGCGTAAAGATACACCGCTCGAGCGTCATCTTTATCAGGTCAGTCTCAAGGGCGGTGATATCAAACGCCTGACAGCACCAAACTACGACCATGCCCTGGTTATGGCCAAAGATGGCAGCAGTTTTATCGATAGTTTCTCGAATGTCACTACGCCGAATAAAGTGGCGCTGCGCGCACTGGATGGCACCGTATTAACCTGGCTTGAGCAAAACGAGCTGGACAAAACACACCCGCTGACAGCTTATCATTCACAGCTGAAAGCGCCGCGCTTTGGTACGATAAACGCTGAAGATGGCCAGGTCATGCATTACCGGATGTTTGAGCCCGCCGCGCTTGAACCCGGCAAGAAATACCCGGTGATTGTCAGTGTATATGGTGGACCACATGCACAACGGGTAACCAACAGTTGGAGCGCACGCGATCTGTATCTGCATTATCTGGTGCAGCAGGGGTATCTGGTGTTCCAATTGGATAACCGTGGTTCATATAACCGCGGCAAGGCATTTGAAGATCCTATCTACAAAAAATTAGGCGTTGCTGAGATTGCCGACCAGATTACAGGTGTCGAGTATCTGCGCAGTCTGCCATATGTTGATGCCGGTAAAATTGCCATTTATGGCCACAGCTATGGTGGTTATATGGCGATCATGGCAATGTTTAAAGCGTCTGATTATTTTGCTGCCGGCGTATCGGGAGCCCCGGTGACCGATTGGGCATTGTACGACACGCATTATACAGAACGTTATCTTGGTCATCCGGATGATAACGCCGCAGGATATGAAGCCAGTGCAGTGTTCCCCTATGCTGATGGTTTAAAAGGTAAACTGCTTATTTATCATGGGATGGCGGATGACAATGTGCTTTTCACCCATAGTACTAAGCTTTACAAGCAGTTGCAGGATAAAGGCCTGCTGTTTGATATGATAAATTACCCGGGGAGCAAACATTCTATGTTTGGTCAGCCGGTGCAAACACATTTGCATAAAAGTATTACCCGTTTCTTTGATGAACATCTGAAGTAACAAAAAAGCCGGTACAGTGTACCGGCTTTTTTATCTTTCCCATCTCAGCTGTTACCCTGGATATGATAGCTGACTTGCGCCCGGGGATTCAGGTATTCAGCAACCTGTTGTGGCAGCGCCTGAATTTTTATCACTTTACTGATGCTGAGTTTGTCTGGCTCCAAAGTCAGAATGGGGGCCTCCAGTCTTGGTACGTCGGCGTCATATACCAGCACATTCGGGCACAACAAATTTTCACTGTTCACAGACATGACGATACCAATACGTTGATCAGATAGCTGTACTATAGTGCCGGGTGGATACACTCCCATCATCTTGATCATTACTTTCATTTCACGATCAGCCAGCTTGCCTTTCATTGTCCTGTACATATACGACAGTGCGTGGTGTGGCGAACGTGATTTACTGATATCAAGTGGATGGCACAGATTGTCAAACTCGTTGACAACGGCAACAATTTTCGCCAATGCGTCGATGCTGTTCTCTTTCAGCCCCTTAGGGTAGCCGCTGCCATCAATGTATTCGTGGTGTTGTTCTACAATTGGCCAGGCCTCAAGTGGAAAGTTATCTGTCAGCCCAACCAGATCGACACCGTACTTAGTGTGCAGTTTCAGAAGGTTTTGTTCTGGTGTTGTCAGCGGCGTGGTTTTTCGCAAAATTTGGCTTGGGATCTTAATTTTGCCAATATCATGAAACAGTGCGCCTATACCGACAGTTTTAATTTGCTCTGCACTTAAATTTAGGTTCTTAGCCAGCATCATCGATAAAGTTGCGACATTAAGTGAGTGATAATAAAGGCCTTCTTGCTCTTTGTTTGCAGCAGAAATCAGGTGCAGTACCAGCGAGTCGGCATTTAGCAGTACATCAGTCATCGCGCCTATCAGGCTGCTGGCATCGTCAATAGCATTCAATGGCCTGCTGCTAAGCTTACTCATTATGCTTCTGACTTGCAGTAGAGACTGTGCAAATGCTTTTTCGGTGCGCTGAATATCCCGCCGGTGCGCTTTTGCCTGTTCAATACGCTGCATTTTATCTTGCTGCATTTTAATTTGCGCTTCACTGGCTGCCATATTGAAGCTTGCCGCATCTTCATCGTTAAGTTCAGGCGGCATGTCTATTTTCTTGCTTTTATCCGGGTAAAACAGCACGTACTCTATATCAAGCGAGCGGATAATTTGCAGTTGTTGCATATTTTCAATAATCATATTGCCGGACAGGAACGGATGTTTCATCCAGGCACCAGGCAGTTTTACCGCATAGCCCAGTTTTAAATCAGCAGGTTTAACTTTTAGTACAGACAACCACAGTACTCCGCATTCGTTCAATCTAGTTAGTTTAAGCTTGTTAACTGACAATACCAGTGACACAGAACAAAAAAAGGCCAGAAAATTCTGGCCTTGTTCCATTCATCTGATATCAGAAGCGTATAGTGTACCGCACTGTCCACAAGCGGCCAATCCAGTCGTGTACTGAACTGGCGTAACCGTTGGTAGGTGATGATGCATATGGCGGCTCTTTGTCTGTCAGATTACGCACCGACAACAATAACGATTGGTTATCATTTATGTCATAGCCCAGGCTGCCGCTGAATATCAGCCAGGAGTCGACGGTTTCATTATCAAATTTAAAGTCGCCATCTCCGAGTGAGCTTATGTAATGTGCTGACAAGCTGGCAGACCAGTTGGCCATGGCCCAATCAGCACCAAAGTCAGCAACTAACTCAGGACGGGCTATTTCAGCTGCGCCGCTTAACTTACCGAGTAAATCCTGTCTCGGGCTGTCGGCAGTGATCTGACGCTCGTAAGAGAATGTCTTGGTCGCGTTAGCGAATAGATCAAAGCTACCGGCGCGGCCGGCATCCAGCCGGTAATTGACTTTAACGTCGACACCGTCAGTTTCCTGGCTGCCTACGTTGAAAAAGCCGGTGCGTAAAAACACCAGATCATTGCCGCTGTCAATGACGCAGCCAAAAGCGCCAGCCAGTTCGGCTTCACTACTAACAACCGGGGCACTGCCGCTGACACAGGCCCGAAGAGTTGTGTTCGCGTCAACATCAACGATATCAGTGTGCTCGTAGCGCCAGTAATCTACAGTCAATTGCAGATTATTGGTCAGGTTCCAGGATGCGCCCACGTTAACAGCTTCGGAGTTTTCTGCGTCCAGGCCAGTATTGCCAAGTGTTTCCTGATCGAACTCAAGCTCGCCAAATTGTGCACCGAAGTCACCACAAAGGCCGTTAAATGGCTGGTCAGTACCGCAATCTATGTAGTTTGCGGTCAACGATGTGCCCGCGCCAAGCTGAGACAGGGAAGGGGCTCTGAAGCCGGTGCTCCAGGAAGCGCGAAGGATCAGATCATCTGTCGCGCGATAACGCAGGGACAGTTTTGGATTAACGTCGCCACCAAAGTCACTGTAATGATCGTAACGCATAGCAGCTATCGCATCCAGGCTGTCAGTGATCGGCACATTGAATTCACCATATACCGCATACTGATTACGGTCTGCTTTAGCGTCTGATGCGCCAAGGCCGTAAATGCCGTCGCTTTGCGCCACGGCTGCAGGGTTATCGGAGATTTCTTCGCTACGGAACTCGCCGCCGAATACCGCACTGACAGCGCCGGCCGGCAATTCAATAGCCAGATTGCCAGCAATGTTGAAATCCAGCGACATCACTTCTGATTCGCCTTTACGTGGTGCCAGTTCACGAACCGATGCCAGTACAGCATCGCTATTATCACGGCCTAAATTAAACGGATTGTAACTGCCATCTGCTATCGCAGCATCTAATTTATCTTTGCCGATGTAGCCAGAAACATGGGTAATTTCATTGTCAGTTTTACCGTAAACCGCTGCAGTTTCCCACGACCAGTCAGCAAGTTCACCTCTTAACCCCGCCAAAACACGGTAAGACGTGGTGTCGTAATCCTGAATGCGGCGCTCGGGAAAACGTGAACGTACACGAATACTGTCAATGCTGCCATCCTGCGCATTTGCCTGTGCGAAACGTTCAGGCACAAAGGCTGAGTCGCCCGCGATATCAATATCAAATGATGCCGCTGAATCGTAGGCAGAACCGGTGTTATGCTGATACATCGCTTCAGCGAAGAATTCTTTGCCATCATTGAGGCGGTACACGTGGTTCAGCGTAGTGCCAAAAGCCGAGGTATCGGGTTGAATAGCGCGTTGTATAACATAATCAAAGTTACAGCGTCCGCCGTTGTTGCGGGTATCATCGCCACACCAGTCTTCGGCATAGTCAACGCCGTCAACAGTCACCCGGGTGTTTGATTTGAACGTAACATCAATTGGTCTGTCACTGTTGAACAACGCTTTACGGTCGAAATAGTCCACTACCAGAGTGGTGTTGCTGTTGGTGGTGTTAAAACCGCCGACATAAGTCAGGTTATAGCGGCCAAAGTCGCTGTCTTTCGTATCATCACCATAAGATGCCGATATTTCGTGACCTTCGACATCTTTACGTAAGATAAAATTCACCACACCTGCTATGGCATCAGAGCCATAAACCGATGACGCACCGTCGGTAAGAATTTCTACCCGCTCCAGTGCGGACATGGGGATAGCATTGACGTTAACAAAAGAATCGAAACCATTAGTAAATGAATCTACAGCTACCCGGCGGCCATTTACCAGCACCAGTGTTGAGCTGCTGCCCAAACCGCGTAAGCTGACACCTGCAGAGCCTGCCGGGCTGCCATCGTTGCCACCAACACCACCATTTTCTGTAAAGGTGCCGGCACTGGAGGCTTGCGGTAAATCACGCAGGAAGTCACTTAGCGTATTGTAACCGCGGGAGGTTAAATCATCCCGGTCAAAGATCTGCACCGGGTTGGCGCCTTCAAGGTCCACGCCTTTTAAGCGTGACCCCGTGACCTGAATTTTTTCGATGTCTTTTTCTTTAGCATCGTCTTCAACAGACTGGGCCTGGGCGCCAGACATGGCAAGTAACATGGCAATACTCAGGGTGGATAGCTTCATTTTTGCTTTAATAAACATACACATTCCTCTGGATAGTAAACGCCGCCTTATAAGGCGGTCTGATTAAAAAGCAGTAAAATGCGTCGAAGCAAAGTCAAAGCAGCATAGGCATAGCAGATGCCACAAGCGTTATCGCAAGCTGGCAACGGTCAAGATTAGGCTGAAAACAACAGATCTCTGCCTGACGCAGAGGGAGAACTAATTATTAAACCACTCGGACAAGTAGTAAGGAGAGACGTAATAGCCGTAATGATTGACAGCGCATTTTTGCATCGTTACGTCTCCTGTGATGATAAAGCGGATGAAGTAGCAGTTAAATTCCAGCATCTGAGAGTTTCTGTCAAGCTTTTTTCTGTTGCAGTAGCAAATGTACCTTATTTGGTTCAGAGCGTGCGGCAGGTAAGACCAGCTGTTGATTTGTCTCTTGACAC
Source organism: Rheinheimera aquimaris (assembly GCF_020531985.1). Lineage (GTDB taxonomy): Bacteria > Pseudomonadota > Gammaproteobacteria > Enterobacterales > Alteromonadaceae > Alishewanella > Alishewanella aquimaris. The sequence goes on from NZ_JAJAVQ010000006.1 coordinate 42,296, forward strand.
TTTTTAAATTCAAACGTACATTTCAAACACCTGTTTAAATTGTGGTAAGGTTATGCCAAATAAACACAGCACTCAGTATAAAATTCTTGATGCGGCGCAGAGTTTATTTGCCGAGACCGGCTTTAATGATACCTCTTTGCGGCAGATCACCAGCCTGGCGGAAGTGAACCTGGCATCGGTTAACTATCACTTTGGTTCAAAAAAAGAGCTTATTCAGGCTGTCTTGCAGCGATATTTGATAGTGCTGATGCCAAGGCTGGACCAGGAGTTCACCCGTTTACTGGCGGCACAGCAGCCTAACAACCTGAATCAGGTGTTGACGGTATTTGTCAAACCGCTGCTTGAACTGAATAAAGTAAACCAAAATGGCACCCGTATTTTTTTGCAGCTTTTAGGTCGTGGCTATGCCGATGTGCAAGGCCATTTACGCTGGTTCTTTAATCACCATTATGGGCGGGTGCTGGATAAGCTGGTATTGCTGGTCCAGCAGGCATGCCCGGATTTACCACCTGGTGAACTGTTTTGGCGTTTGCATTTTTCACTTGGCACCGTCGTATTTACGATGGCGTCAAACGAGGCTCTGGCCGAAATTGCGCAGGCCGACTTTAATGAAAAAGTCGATATTGAAGGGGTGATTTTACGCCTGATACCGTACTTGTCTGCAGCTATAGCTGCGCCTGTACCAACCGTTTCTCAAATAAGTCAAACCGCGCCCATGCTGGCGAGTGAAGGAAGGTAATATGTTAGTCCTGTTAATATTGGTTGTTACCCTGGCGGTGGTGTTCGGCGTGACGGATATCCGCCGTAACCTGATCACCAAACCTATTTTTGCGGTATTCAAGAAAATCCTGCCGCCGCTGTCTGATACAGAGCGTGAGGCAATGGAAGCCGGTGATGTTTGGTGGGACGGTGAGCTGTTTAAAGGTAAACCAGACTGGCAAAAGCTGCACAGTTTTCCAAAAGCAGAGCTGAATGAAGATGAACAGGCATTTTTAGACAATCAGGTTGAAACCCTGCTGCAAATGCTGGACGACTATAAAATAGTGCAGGAACAGCGTGATTTACCGCAGAAAGTCTGGTCGTTTTTAAAGCGTGAAGGCTTCTTTGCGATGATTATTCCCAAATCGTATGGTGGCCGTGAGTTTTCAGCGATAGCTAACTCTACGATTGTGTCACGTATTGCAACCCGCAGTTTAACCGCGGCAGTGACGGTGATGGTGCCAAACTCTCTCGGTCCGGGTGAGCTGTTAATGCACTATGGTACACAAGAGCAAAAAGACCGCTGGCTACCAAACCTGGCCAACGGCACTGATGTGCCGTGTTTTGCGCTGACAGGCCCGGAGGCGGGCTCTGATGCGGGCGGCATCCCTGATACCGGCGTAGTGTGTAAAGGCGAGTTTGAAGGCAAAGAAGTGGTTGGTATCCGCCTGAACTGGGATAAACGTTATATCACGTTGGCGCCGGTTGCAACGGTGCTGGGCCTGGCGTTTAAATTGTACGATCCTGAGAATTTACTTGGTGATAAAGAAGAGTTAGGTATTACTTGTGCTCTGATCCCAACCAGCCATCAAGGTGTGCAGATCGGTGATCGTCACTTCCCGATGAATATGGCATTTATGAACGGTACAACCTACGGTCGGGATGTGTTTATTCCGCTGGAGTGGATCATCGGCGGCCCGGATTACGCAGGTCGCGGCTGGCGCATGCTGGTAGAATGTTTATCAGCGGGTCGTGGTATCAGTTTACCTGCATTGGCCACGGCTACCGGCCACCTGGCTGCACGCATGACAGGTGCCTATGGTTATGTGCGTCAGCAGTTTGGCATGTCTATCGGCAAGTTTGAAGGTGTGCAGGAATCTCTGGCCCGCATCGGTGGCCTGACATATAGCCTTGAAGCGATGCGGGTGATGACTGCGGGCGCTATTGATATGAATTTAAGCCCGAGTGTGGTTACTGCCATTGCCAAATACCATATGACAGAAATGTCCCGGACGTTGATGAATGATGCGTTTGATATTCACGCTGGCCGCGCTATTCAGGTAGGTCCGAAAAACTATCTGGCGCATGGTTATATGGGCATTCCGATCTCAATCACGGTCGAGGGCGCAAATATTCTGACCCGCAATCTGATGATTTTCGGTCAGGGTGCGACGCGTTGCCACCCTTATGTGTTAGCAGAGCTGGAAGCTGCAGCTAACCCGGATGCAGAAGAAGGCTTAAAGCAATTTGATAAGCTGTTGATGAAGCACGTCGGCTTTGCGGTGGGTAATACCTTTGGCGCTTTATGGCAAGGCTTGACGGCTGGGGCCTTTAACAGCGCGCCGGTATCAGGTGAAACAGCGAAATACTATAAGCAGTTAAGCCGTATGAGCCGCGGTTTAGCACTGAGTGCCGATTTTTCAATGCTGATTTTAGGCGGCGAGTTAAAGCGGCGTGAAATGTTATCAGCCCGGTTAGGCGATGTGTTAAGCCAGCTTTATATTGCATCAGCAGTACTTAAGTTCTACGAAGATAATGGTCGTCAGCAGTGTGACTTGCCATTTGTGCATTACAGTCTGCAGCGCGCTTTGTTTGAAATAGGGCGTGCCTTTGACGGTTTCTTTGCAAACTTCCCGAACCGCTTCGTCGCAGGTTTGCTACGTACTTTGGTATTCCCATTCGGTATTGGCTATAAGATGCCTGCAGATGACATTGCTGTTCAGATTTGCGATGCCATGTCGAAGCCGGGTGTCGTTCGCGACAGATTAACGCACCTTTGTTACATAGGTGAAGGTGAAAACGACGCTACCGGTTTGATGGAAGGTGCCTTTGTTTCAATGTATGAAGCCCAGCCATTGATGAAGAAAATTTATCAGGCGCAGCGCAGTGGTCAGTTACCGCGTAAGCAGCCGTTGGAGCACACCATAGTACAGGCACAGGATGCTGGTATTATCAGTGCTGAAGAGGCCCAGCAGTTAAACAGAATGAACGAGTTGCGTTTCAGTGCTATCAGTGTTGACAGTTTTGCTGCTGGTACGCTCGAAGCAATGGCGATAACGCCAGCCAGCTGACGGCAGCACTACAACTTGTTACACTTGGAAACCGGCAGAGCCTGTGCTCTGCCGGTTTTATTTTTTGGGGAGTGACAGATGACCACAGATATTAATATCCGGCTGGCGACGCCGGAGGATGTGCCTACCATACTGGCGTTTATTCAGGGGCTGGCCGAATATGAGAAACTGGCCGATCAGGTGGTAGCGACGGAAGATAATTTAAAACACACGTTATTCGGTGACAAACGCTATGCAGAAGTGGTTATCGCTGAATATAACCAGCAGGCCGCCGGGTTTGCGTTGTTTTTCCACAATTACTCTACCTTTTTAGCAAAACCCGGTATTTACCTGGAAGATTTGTTCGTCTTACCAGATTTTCGCGGCAAGGGCTTGGGTAAAGTGCTACTCAGTTATCTGGCAAAGCTGGCGGTCGAGCGGGATTGTGGCCGGCTGGAGTGGTCAGTGCTTGACTGGAACCAGCCTGCAATAGACTTCTACCAGGCACAGGGCGCTACGATGCTGCATGACTGGCGGATAAACCGGGTGACTGGTGAAAACCTCAAAGCGCTGGCACAGAGCGTCTGAATAATGCTAACTGCTGTGCATGAGTGCACTGCAGTTAGCAGGCACCAGCTGTTATTCTTTTGTATCGTCAGTGACGGGTAAGGTTAGCGTAAAACAGCTGCCTTCGCCCTCAACACTGCTGACCGTCAACTGGCCATTATGCTGCTGAGCAAACTGCAACGCGTCATAAGCACCAATGCCCATTCCTGAGTTGCCCTTAGTGGTGTCAAATGGCTTGAACAGGCGTTGCTGAATAAATTGCTCGCTCATGCCGCAGCCGGTATCCGTAATATTAATCTGTAATACAGTTGAAGCGACATCAGTTTTGACATCAACGGTGATCTCTACTTTGCCCGTTTCTTCGGTAGCATGCTGGGCATTATCGATAAGGTGATAAAGCACGCTGCTAAAACGTTCTTTGTCTAAAGACAACATGCAATTGTTTAATACATGCAGGGTAGGCAGCGGTTTTCTCACCGCACACTTGTGTTTAATGACCTGCTCCAGCTCTTGCGCCACGGAAAACTTGCTGCTGCTGTTTGAGTCAGTGCGTTTATCTGTTAGTTGTGACAGCATGTTACCAAGCCGTTGCTGCATCGCCTCCAGAGTGTCGAAGCTGTCTTTGATAAACTCGGGGTTCTGCATATGTTTTTTACTGTTGTTCAGCATCAGATCTAACTGGGCTTTCACATTCTTTAAATCGTGTACGACAAAGGCCGACATTCTGCTAAAAGCGGCAAACTGAGCATTTTCACTCAGCGCTTTACTGGCCAGCGTAAGCAATAAATAGCTGCTTATCTGTTCGGTAATAATCATCAGATAGTCTCTGAGCTCCCAGTTCAGCTTCAGCCGCTCTGCTGTTGGGGTATTGAGAATACACAGGCCCCACAGCTGCTGCTCATCAAAAACCGGGATAATCAGGTGGCCGTCTATTTTCAACGTATCACCTTTAAATTGCACAAAACTATCATTCTGATCAGATAAATCTGTGATCCAGCCCGGTCTGGCATGATGCTGACAATAATGTTGCAACAGATTAAGCTCATCAGCGGTCACTGATACCCGGCCCAGGCAGGCAACAGCGTGCAGCTGTGATGGAGTAAAAGCACGTATCAGCGCACCTCTTTGATAGCCTGTAGCGGTGAGCCAGGCGTTGAGATAGGCCTGATAGTCTACGTCCTGCTGCAGTTTCAGTGACTTCAGATACTGTGTCAGGCTTAGCCACTTGGTACGGTAATCAAATTTATTGGCGTAAAAGTTTTTCTCAATATACACCTTAAATCTGCGTCTGACTTTGCCTGATAAGGCGACAACAGCAAACAGCAAACAGCCTGCAGCAATCAGTATCGCCTGCAGCAGGCCTGTCCAGCTAAGATCAAATAACTTAATGGAAAAACCGGCGACCGCCAGCACACTCAGGTAAATGCCAGCCAGCAACACTATAGTGCTGTTAACAACAATTTCTCTGGAAACATACACACTGATGGCCCATGAGCGGATACGGCGAATAGCGACGACTAACAGCGGTAGTACCAGGGCTGCAATGAAACCACGGGCAGCCCAAAGTTGCGGATCTATCCGGCTGAATAGCGCTGCTTCAGCCAACAGAATAAAGTCGAATAGAATTTGTAACCCAAGCCCAAGCACTAAAGGCTTGAACTGCCAGACAACAGGCCCGGCACGGCGATAAAGCGCTTCAAGCAGCGCTAGCTGGCCAATGCACAATAGCAAGTTGATGCTGAATATAATGTTGTTACTTACCGGAACAAAGACATTTACCAGCGCCAAGCAAAATACAATTGGAATAACGAGCTTAACCGCACCTTGTGCCAGAAAAGACCACCAGCGTATCTCGCTGCTACTGAGACAGGAAAATAACAGCAAAAATAACAGTATGTGGCGAAGAGCCTCAACAATAACTGAGTCGGCACTGATAAAAGGCTGTGTACTGAACAGCAGATAGAACACTGCCCAGAACACCTGTACTGCAGCAAATGCCAGCAGCAGGTTTTTGGTTCTGTTGGCAGCTTTGTCTGTTAATAACAGCAGGAACAAAAAAGCGTAACAACATATTGCCAGCACGAAACCAGCTGAACTGATGGTAAAAACCAGGCTAACGCTGTCTTGCATCAAGGGGCTGTTCCGGCATTAAGCAAGTTAAGCAGATGAACAACCGGAATAGCGTAGGTGATACCGCTGGGGTCTGACAATACGGCCTCTTTGGTTGATTTAACGTGTACGCGATTAATAATACCGATAACAGTACCGTCAACCATAGAAAATAACGGGCTGCCGCTGTTGCCGGGGTAAGCTGTTGCGTCCAGCTGATATACCAGATAAGGCTGTTTTAATGCCCGGATAGCCTTTGTTTGCAGCTGCTGTGAGTTTTGTGCCGGAATAACAACAGGTGTGTGTGCGGCAATAATACCGGTATGCGTAGCGGGGTATAACCCCAACACTGAGGTGATAGGGTAGCCCGTCAGGCTGACAGTATTGCCCTCTGCCAGCATTTTTTCATTCGACAATTTAAGGGCCGGCATTGTCTGCTCTATGCTAAGCACCGCAATGTCGTGCGCCAAATCTTCTGCCACATGCAAAATTTTATGCACTTCAACTTTTTCGCCCTGACCCGACAATACAACATACTGCTCTAATGTCGAAGGATCTGTCGGCCGGGCGATAATATGATAATTCGTTGCTATCTGCTTACCGTTACCCGTGACAAAACCTGTGCCGAGCAGGGTAATGCGCGGGGAGGCTGTCGGGTTTAATAAACCGATAGCGACGATAGAGGGCTTTATACGTGATATATGTTCTGGCAGATTGACAGTGCCGGCTGCCAGGCTCCATTGACTCAGTAGCAGCGCTGTCAGGCAGAATAAAACTCGCATAAGGCTATCCCTGCGGTTGATGAGTAAATCTGTCCAGCTCTGCCGGACGTGCTATTGCAGCCGGATCGGACAACGGATTCCAAACCGGTTTGATCAGGGTTTTTAGTTTTGCCACGACACGCACAACTTTATTGCTGACAGAGATAGGCAGATGCAACCAACGACAGACCAAAAACACTTTACGGCGAAATACCCAGTGATACATAGCGTGCTCTGCATAAAAGTTGTAGTGCCAGCGCTGCTCAAATAATCTGGATGAGGTGTAGGTCAGTTTTGGATCCCAGCGATAGAAGAAAAAGCGCATATCGAACCAGCTCATGCGTGTGCCCAGATTATCGAAAATAATGACAGACTCTGGTTGGCTGAGTAATTTGTAGCCCAGCTTACGCAGTTGAATACCAATATCGATATGTTCGCGGATCACCATCGACGGTAATTCGATCTGTTGTAATGCTTTGGTCAGAAACAGCACGCCATGCAACTCAAACATCTCACTGTCAGCTACCTGCTGCGGAATATCCTGCGGCAGAGCGCGGCGATATGATTTGTGCTCGATCAGATACTCTTTACCTTCGACATCGACGACTTGTATTGCGTTGGTGTACAAATGGTTGCGTAGCGTTGCGCCTTCATCTACGCCTTCTTTTTCCAGTGTCAGCGGGTTTACTACTGCAGCACCGCTGCTTTGGGCTGTGTCGAGTAATGGTGGCAGCCAACCGGGAGTCACGTTAGAGTCGTTATCCAGCAGCATGGTATAAGGTGTCGTGATACTGTCGCGGATTTTACTGACGGCATCCATTGGGATCATCAGCCCCAGCTCGACTATCTCTGCGTTAGTTTTGTTTTGCAGCAAGGCTTTAAGTTGCTGTTTTATATGAGCCGGGTAATCCAGATCCAGCACTTTTAATAAAAACGGTTCTGGGGTACAACGGTACAGATTTTCAATGCATGCAATGATGCCTGAGTAGCGATCGCGTGGGCTGATAACTACCGTTACGCTAGCTTGCGTCATGATAAGATCCTTCTTTTAGCATAAGTTTTTGAAAAATTTTAAGATACTGCGTTGTCATCGCTTCAACGGAAAAAGTTTGTTGCACGCGATCGAAGCCTGCGTTGCCCATGCTCTGGCATGAATCAGCATCATTAAGCAATTTTTGCATACTTTCAGCCAATTGCTGCGCGCAAGCCGGGGCAACTAAAAAGCCGGTCAGGCTGTGCATAATAATCTCTTTTATGCCTCCCACATGGGTAGCAATAACAGGCCTTCGCCGCGCTCCTGCTTCAATAAACACCAGACCAAAAGCTTCTTCATGCGACGGTTGTACAAAGATATCACAGGCATCCAGCCACAAGGCCGGGTCGCTAATCTGGCCCAGAAACCTTACCTGATGTTGCAGTTGAAGTGATTGCGCTAAATCAACGAGTGTGTTTTTTTCTGCTTCAGTGCCTGTGCCGGCAATGAATAACTGCACACCCGCATCATCTAACAACGCCAGCGCCTGCAATGTATCCTGATGTCCTTTTATTGCGCCGAGATGACCGATACTGAGCAGTATTTTACTGTCGGCTTCCAGGCCGAGTTCAGCTCTGGCCTGCTGTTTAGTTCGCGCGGGCACCGACAACAGCGAAGTTCCGCCATACACTACACTGCAGTCGCTACCACGCAGGCCCATATTATTGGTCAAAAGCCGCATCCGATCTTTTGATACCGCAACAAAATGTGACAGCGCAAAGCGGATAAAACGGTTACTTACTGAGGGGTTATAGCATTCCAGTCTGGAGCGGTGAAAAGTGCCAACGGCAGGTATACGGCAGAGTTTAGCTGCAAGCCCGGCATAGAGTTGGCTGGACTCGCAATGCGCATGTACCAGCTGTATATTGTGTTTTTTTATCAGTTTAGCTAACTGCCAGATCAGGCCAAACTTTTTACCGGATATCTGCGGCAGAGCAATATTATGTTCAGCGTCTGTAGGTTTATCAAAAGGGCCGAAGCACACTGCTACAACCTGATGGCCGGACTGACACAGTGCGTTTACCGTGTCATGGAACCTTACCGTTCTGCCACCTTTTTCGAGACTTTGCACCACTTCCATAATGCGTAATGTTGCTGTTGCGGTCACCCGGATATCCTTCCCTGACATACCAATGAACATATTTATCTTTCAAACTATATCACGTACAGTCTACCATGTAGGGCGTAAAAATATATAATTCACCAGATCTTTGACATCATAAGGAATTGATATGTCAACTACCGGTAGGCAGTCGGTAATTCATGTTGTAAGTAGTTTAAAAGTCGGGGGGGCAGAACGTTTTGTTATCGACTTATGCCAGGAGCAGGTCGGGCAGGGGTTAAACGTTGCTATTTTATCTTTCGGCCTTGCAGAAGACACCCTGGTGTCGGTGTGCCACGAACATCAAATTCCGCTGACGATTACAAACGGTAAAGGCTGGCGCGCGCAGAAACAAAGGTTACAGCTGTTAACACGCTTTGATGTCATTCATGTTCATTCTCCGGCCGCACTTAAGAGCCTGGTATTTCATCTGTTTTTGCTAAAGCATAAAAAACTGATATATACCCGCCACGGCGCCGCACCTTTAAATAAACCACACTGGATACGTCTACACCGTTTTGCCCGCAGTTTTATTCACGCAGTTACTTTTGTGTCAGCAGAAGCTAAACACAGCTTTGCCCACCATGGCTGGCATAAAGTGCCACAGTATATTATCGATAATGGTGTCAGATTGCCGTCCCAAGCGTTAACAGATGATAAAAACACTGCGCACAATGGTGTGCTCAGGCTCGGATCTGTTGGCAGAATGGTGAAATTGAAAAGTCAGTTAAGCCTGTTACAAACAGTATCACAGATGGATAGCGACAGCCAGAATCAGCTCGAGTTGCATTTCTTTGGTGATGGTGAATTGCGATCACAGTTAGAAACATTTCATCAGCAACACAGTGGGATCCGTGCGGTTTTTCATGGCGTGGAAATTGACCGGCAAAATATTTATCCTCATATTGATATGCTGGTTGTCACATCGAGTACCGAGGGACTGTCGATGGTAATCCTGGAGGCTATGGCGTACGGCAAACCCGTTATAGCAACCAACGTTGGCGGAAATCCAATGCTTGTGAAATCAGGTGAAACCGGCTTTCTTTATGAGTTCAACGATATAGATGAACTAAAATCTGTTATCTCAGGTGTGCTGCAAAATGCTGAGATAAGAGTCAAACTAGGCAGACAGGCCCGCAGTTGGGTTGAGCAGCAGTATTCTTTGACTAAGACGGCCGCACTTTACCGGGAACTGTATAATGCCAAATAGTTCATGGCGTGCCTGGCGCAGCGCACGTATTGTTGCGCTGGTTTTTGCACTATTGTTATCACTGGTATCTTACTGGCCTAAATGGCAGTGGTTGCAGTGGCTTAGTTTGCTGGTGCTTTATTCTCCTTCCTGGTTGTTTTTAGGTCTGTTTGTGCCTTGGCTGCTTGGGTGGAAATCACTTACTCGCTGGCAATGCCTGATGCTGGTTCCTATGCTGTTTGTCGCAGCAAAAATACTTGATGTTAGCTGGCCTGTAAGCCGCAGCGCACAAGACACAAACTTTGTTTTGTTGTCTGCCAATCTAGGTAATATGGCAAATACAGAACAGCTTGCGCAGTTAATGACACAGCATAAGGTGTCAGTTGCTATATTTCAGGAAGCGAGGTTGGAAAAATTAACGGCGCTAGACGCCGACAATTGGCAAACCCACTGCGATGCAGGCCTATGTATTGTCAGTAAATTCCCTTTTGACGTTGAGCAAACTCTGTCCCGCAGTCTGTTTCAGGGCTATGGTAATTTTGCTGTGTTCTATCGACTTAATTTACCTGAGCGTCATTTATTGCTGGCGAATGTTCACTTTGAAACACCAAGACCTGCGCTGGAATCCCTAATTAAGTTAAGTCCTGATAATACCGCTATGCAGGTGAGGCAGCAGGACAGAGAACTACAGGCGACAATCATTGCCGACTGGGCGCACTCTCAAGAAGAAGCACTGGTGATTGGCGGTGATTTTAACATGCCGGTTTTATCACCAATATACCAGCACTACTTTTCTTCTCTGGGGAATGCATTATCTGAGCGACCAACGCAAATAGTGCGTTACACCAAGTACACACGCTGGCATGGTATTCGAATTGACCATCAGCTTTATCGCGGCGATTTAATGCCGCTTGAAGCTGGTGTGCTACAACTAAGCAGTGGCGACCACCGGCCTGTTCTTGTCAAATGGAGGATATAATATGCGTTTTTCTCATATTAGTGTCTTACTGTTAATATTTTTGCCAGTGGCGCAAGCCATTACTCAGCCCGGCTTGTGGGGGCCGGGTCATGAAACTGAAAACATTGATACCAGTTGGTACGTAAACCCGATGATACGCTACGCCAACTATGTGACAGATGCTGAGTTGCTGCAGAAAGACAAAATCACTGCGGATAAAGCCAGCCAGTATTTGTACGACAGGCCAAGAGCGTTAACACAATTGTTTTTGCTAACCGGGGATCCTAAGTGGAAACAAGAAGCTATAGCGGCAAGTCAGTTTTATCTGGCCAGAGTGGCAGACGATGGTTATTTTTCACTGGTCGATAAAAAAGACGTTAAATACCTGATGCCACGGGGCTTGCTGTATTACTATCAGCTGACCAGTGATGAGTCGGCCAGACGCGCTATTAACCGTATTTATCTGGCTTCTCTGGATTGGAACCCTGAATACCGTAACCGGGGGTTTTGGACAGAAAGGAATCAGGCCGCAGCGCTTGAATCCGCCTTAAGTTATTACGAATTGACGAATGATGCGAATGCACTGCAACGAATTGAGCAGATCCTGAATGCGACCTTAGACATGGTAGTCTCACCGGCCAACGGCTGGCCGCAGCGTGGCTGCCCACAGCATAGTTTTAAAGCGCATGAAGGCGGGACAGATGAATCAGCTGTTTGCTCTCCTTGGATGTTAGCGCTGCTGGCTGATCCTATCTGGCGTTTTTATCAATTGACTCAGTCTGAGAAGGCTGAGAAATTATTGCGGCTATTCGGCCGTTTTATCCTGGAGCATGGTACTTACCCTGGTAAAGATAAGTTTGAAGGTCAGCAGTTGCCTAAGTATCTGGTGGTATTTGATAACGCGCAGATGGAGGATATAAATCCATGGAACGATATGCAGCATAGCTGTGACGTAGCTGCTCTGCTTGGGAAGGCGCTGTACTTTGAACCACAGATTTCCCGGCAATCTGCCGAAACCTTTTTTGCTTTACTAGCCCCTTGTAAAAATAAAGCCAGCCGGCTGAAGGACAAGAAACCATATTGGCGTGTACGTCCGCCGCGGAAGTTTGGCTGGGAGTATTCCACTACCAGCGACTTACCCTGGCTTGAACAGATCGTTATTCAGCGTCAGAGTAAATAGCGAAAAAAGTCAGCAACCTTAGTTATAAAAAGTAAACGGTTATTCATGTAACGTTAAGCAAGGCGCATAGCCTGAACACAAAAGCACAAATATTGTGCTAACGTTAATTCACATAATTATCAGCCAAAAACGACTGATTTTTGGTAGACGTAGTATCGCAGGTGAAAAATGAAACATTTAAAGTTCATGCAGAAGATTCCTGTGGTGAAACACCTTGTCAACAAGGCTATTTCCCGGTTGGCGAGTAATGACGCCAGTGCCATCGCCAATCACTTTTCGCAGTTTCTGAAAGTTGAGCTGGCCAATACGGACGAGCTCAAATCTGAGGTTTTCAATGTCAGGCATCAGGTTTATTGTGAGGAATTGCATTTTGAGGACGAGCGAAATAACCGGCTGGAACAGGACGAATTTGACAGTCATTCATTTCATAGCCTGATACGTCATGTTACGACAGGCAGAGTCGCTGGTACCGTGCGGTTAATTACATCAGAACAGACCGGCGACATGCTGCCTATAGAAGTGCATTGTATGCACGCCATTACAGACCCTGATATTAAACCTTCTGCCTTTCCCAGAAGTGAAATTTGTGAAATCTCCCGACTGGCGGTGCCGGAGACATTTCGCCGGCGTAAATTCGACCAGTACAAAGGGGCAGCAACCGGTGTCATCAATGAAGTATTCTTTTCTGAAAAAGAACTGCGCTGCTTTCCTTATATCGCGATATGTTTATATTTGTCAGCCGCTTTAATGGCACTACATAACAATAAAAAACACGTTTTTGTAATGATGGAACCCCGTTTGGCCAGAAGTCTCACTTTTGTTGGTATTGTTTTTAAACAACTCGGTGAACCGGTGGAGTACCACGGCAAGCGGGCAGCATATTATATTAACCCCGAAATGTTCAGAAAAAACCTGTCGATTGGTTATGTGAAGTTGCTCGAGTCCGTTGAGAGAGAGCTTTATCCAAATGAAAAGCCCCGTCCTATCAAGCGTAAATTTCCGAAATTAGGCTGGGGTGTTCGTTACAGTTAACGACAATTGAGACTTTTTTATGCCCTCAAATGGCTTTAGCAGCGCATTATCTGCGTGGAAGCAGCTACTGGCTGACGATCAGGTTATTGATGACACAGCCAGCTTAACGGATGCGCAAAAGGCGACTTTTGCATATAGCGCTAAAGTGCTGGCAATTCTTCACCCGGAAAAAGATCAGTTAGCAGAATGTCTCAGCATAGCCCGCCAGCATAAGCAGAAACTCTATACGGTGAGCTCAGGGAAAAACTGGGGATATGGCTCGCAGTTACCGGTAAGCGGGGACAGCGTGATTCTTAACCTTGGCCGGCTTAAAAAAATAAGTAATTATGATAAGAAAAACGGTGTTGTAACCGTTGAAGCTGGTGTAACGCAAGCAGAGCTTGCGACTTTTTTAAGACAGCAAGGTGACCATCACTGGATGGATTGCACAGGCTCCAGTGCCAGCTGCAGTGTCGTGGGGAATACTGTTGAGCGGGGGTTTGGCCATACCGCTTATGGTGAACATGTTAAATATGTATGCGGCCTGGAGGTAATGTTAATTGATGGACGGGTTATCAAAACTGGTCTACATCGCTTTGGTAGCGCTAAAGCAGCCGGCGTTTATCAACCAGGTTTAGGGCCAGCGCTGGACGGCTTGTTTTTCCAGTCTAATCTGGGCGTGGTGCTGAGCATTACCCTGTGGCTAATGCCAAAACCAGAGAACTTTCTGGCATTCTATATTTCCACAGAACAAGACATGCTGGAGGATATAGTTGAAAGCCTCAGCAAATTGAAGCGGCAGGGGTATCTGACAAGCCTGCCACATATCGCTAATCCATTCAGGGTATTGCCAGGCTTGCAGCAATATCCTGCAGAAGATGCTGCGAGTTCCATTTATCCGCTTGCTCCTAAAAGACTGCAGCAGTTGCGTAACCATTGGCAGGTTGGCGTGTGGAATGTATCCGGTGCGTTATATGGCACCAAGGAACAGGTAAAGCTGGCAAAGTCAGCATTAAAAAAACAATTTCGCCACTTCAAAGCAACCCAGCTAAATTTCGTCAGTGACTCTTTGTTGCAAGCTATTGAAAAATATCAATGGTTGCTATCGAAATTATTGCGTCGAGACATGGCGCGTGTGTTAGCAGTGTTAAAGCCTGTGCATCTGATGATGAAAGGGCAGCCCAGTGATAGTTTTCTGGCTAGTGCGTATTGGCGGATGCCTGAACTACCAGAGAACGAGTACCGGCTAGATCAGGATGGCGTTGGTTTGATTTGGTGTGCCGTCGTTGCTCCGGCAGAAGGTGAACATGCGCGGCGTATTGAGAAAACAGTAACTGACACACTGACGTCATTCGATTTTGAAGGCGGTATAACCTTTACTTTGCTAAGTGAGCGCTGCCTGGATGCAGTTATCAGTATCAGCTTTAACCGACATTCAACGGATAACATTGACTGGGACCAAAAAGCAATAGCATGTCGCAGCCAGTTATATAAAAGCTTGCTGCAAGATGGGTATTTCCCATACCGGCTTGATATCAGCATGATGCAATATTTAGCAGAGCATAGCTGCCCTGAATACGAGCAGGTATTACAGGAGTTGAAACATATATTTGATGCGAATAACTTGCTGTCTCCTGGCCGCTATATTACCCATCGGAAAGTGTAGGAATTTTTTACACTCAATTATGCTTCTACGCTCGAGCATTCATTAAGTTGTTGTTTTTAATTTGAATTAAAGGTTGGCACAATAACTGCTTGTTCCTGTTCGTGATGTAGCAGTTGTTGCCGCATGCATAAACAGCAGTCGAAGTAAAAATGGAGGCGTCATGAAATCAGGATTAGGTTTTTTGGTAGCGGCACTTGGAAGTGCAGTATTATTTGCGGGTAGTGCAGCAGCTGCACCACTTAGTCTTACTTTTGAAACATCCAGCGGTTGGTTAGCTGATGGTTTAAATTATAACGGTTATGCCCCTCAGACCCGTCATCGCAACGGCGTAGAGACAGTATATGATTGCGCAGCTGGAGCAACTAAAGCTGCAAATGGTTGTGGTCTGGAGTTTTACAATGCTGCAGATGGCATTGCTCAGGGTTATACATCTGTAGACTGGGGTAACCCTCTGGTTGCTGGTCAGTACAGTGGTTTAGACATTGCGTCATACGATGGTGTGTTAGAAGCTGATGCAGGTTGGGTAGACACCGGTATGATCACTCACCGTAACCGCATGGTCAGAAGCGGTAGCGTAACTTTGGCCGAGTTAAACCTGTTCACAGTGTTTGATATTGTGAGCCCGTTTGTTGCTCAGGCAAGTTCAGCTTTTGGTATCAGTTTTACAGAAACAGTAAATAACCCTTATGGTTACTGTGACGCTGATATTCAGTTCTCTGATGTACCATGTGACGACTACTTCAATATCTCTGGTATCCCTCTACCAATCGAGTTTACCTTTGAAGGTCGTAAATACGTCATCGAGTTCCGTTTATGGGGTGATGCGGATTCAGGTTTCTTAATCGAAGACAACTTGCTGCGCACTGCTGAGAACTCTGACAATGATTTATTTGTGCAGGCTCGTTTAGTATCTGTTCCTGAGCCTGCGACTATCGCTGTGCTGGGTATGGGCCTGTTAATGCTGAGCTTACGCCGGCAGAAAGTGTAATTTAGTGTCTTAAAAGAAAGCCAGCGGTATGCTGGCTTTTTTATGTCCGTATATGGCAATGTGAGCTAGTCGTGAAGGGGTAGTTGATTTAGCAAAAAGGATTTCTGAAATGGAGTTGTCTGCGCTAAAAATAGAGAATGATAATAACGGTGTGCTGATGAGCTGGCATGCCGATAACCGGGCTCTTAGACTTAAGTTCAGCGGTGATGCTATCAAATTGCCCGCAGCGGCTGATGCCGCATTTACCAGCTGTTTAATGCCAGCCATGCTGCTTGACGAAACGTTAAGTGTTGACAGCAGTTTTACCCTTAGCCGTGACCTGATTAAAAACCTGACGAAGTTCCAGCAAATTTTTTCAGGTTGGTTCGATGATCTGCAGTCTGTCAATCTGGACATAACCGAGCAGAGCTTACATGATTCTCTATTCAAACCAGACGGTAATGCTGTGTTTTACTCTGGTGGAGTGGATGCGAGCTATTCGTTTTTTGAGCTACAGGATGATATCGATTACCTGATTTTTTGTCTTGGCCTCGATATTCAACTGCACGAGAAAGAGCGCTGTGATAAGGCCTTGGAGAGTGCCCGCAAGTTTGCTGAGCATTACGGTAAACGCCTTATCGTCATGGAAACTAACTTCAGAGAAGCCTTTCCTGAGCTATCTGCCCAAAGGTGTCAGGTCGTACTGCTGATCAGTTACAGTCTGGCTTTAGGGTTAAGATGCCTTTTTGTTCCGGCAAGCCACGATGTACTGGAGTTGGAGCCTTTTATTACGCACCCAATGACAGACCCTCTGTTAACCAATGGCGTGACTGAAGTGGTACATCACGGTATGGTCAGCCGGGTTAAAAAAACCATAGCGATTGCCCGCTCAGAGCAGGCATTAGCATTTCTGCGCGTATGTAATGCCTCAGACCAATTTAACTGTGGTAAGTGTGAGAAATGCCTGCGTACCATGGCAACATTGGCTGCAATAGGCGGTAGCTCTCCTGCATTGCCAGCTCTGACAGATTTTAAGCAGTTACGGGAAGCAAAAATATGGACGCCGGGCAAATACCATATGTGGCATGATATTTACCTTTGCGCGAAGCAAAATAATGCACTGCGCCTGGCTGAAGCCGTTAACAAACTTTGCCGGCGATATGAATGGAAGCAACTGCTGAAATTACTCAAGGTACAAAGCCTCAAGTTGCTAAATGACATGATACAACGCTAGTGTGATGTCTGTTTTTTTTACAATTCGAGTTTTTCATTTCATAATTTTTTTACTAAACATCTAAAAAATAAAGGCAAAGTAAATCTGGCCTGGTATATGCACCCATTTTATCGTCCCAGTCAGCTGAGCGCAGTAGGTGGCTGGCATAGACCCAATAACAAATGGAGGCGTTATGAAAAGCAAGAAAACGTTGCTCGCAGCCGTTGGAGGTTTAGCATTACTCACCGGCAGCGCGCAGGCAGCACTGATAGCTTCGTTCGATTTTGATACAGCCAGTGGTTGGTTAGCTGATGGTTCAGCACAAACCCGTAACTCAGCTGATAACTCGATTATTAATTGCGCGGCGGGTGCTCTGCCAGGCACTAATGGTTGCGGATTAACTTTCTCTGGAGCGCAGGAAGTTACAGATGGTTATAACACTGTAGACTGGTTTAGTAATGGCGGTGTCGGGCCAAGCGGTTTGGATATCGTATCATTATCCGGCACCTTAATTACCGGCGGTGCGTGGGTCGACACAGGTATTATTACCCACAGGAACTTTATATTACCGTCTCCGGCTACTACGCTGCACACTTTGGATCTGATGTCTGAATTTAGCATTACGTCGCCACTGTTGCTTGGTCCGGCGTCTGATACTTTCGACATTAGTTTTGTTGAAACACCAAACCAGGGTGGTTGCCCACCACCAAATCCACTTGGTTCCTCTTGTGACGATGCATTCACCATTGATGGCTTACCTGAAGCTATCGTATTCGAAATTGATGGCATTACCTATACCATCGAGTTTCGTCTGTTCGGCGGTGACGGATTTATCGTTGCAGATAATACGTTATATACCAGAGAGGATGAAGAAAATACCTTATTTGTGCAGGCCCGAGTTACTGCACGTCAGGTACCAGAGCCTGCTACTTTGGGTATTCTGGGGTTAGGTTTGCTGCTGTTAAATCGTCGTAAACTGATGAAGTAGAAATGCAAAATCAAAAAAAGCTGGCAACCGCCAGCTTTTTTTATCAGCTAGGCTGCGGCTTTAATCTTCCAATCCCAGCTCAGCCATTAAAGCTTTGGCCTGAGCTGCTACTTCCTGATTGTCTGCAAGCTGCTCTAATACTGACCGGGCTTTTTCCTTGCTTCCCGTTTTTACCAATGCCTCGGCATAATGTAATTGCACTTGTGACGCATCAGGTCTGACGTTTAGCGACGCTTCAAACATTTCTTTTGCCTTTGTTGCATCACCTGTAGCCAATAAAACTTTGCCGTAAGTGTCCAGGATGTCCGGATGCTTCGGCTGTAGCTCGTGTGCTTTTTTAGCATGTGTCAGCGCCACAGAGAGATTGCCTTTTTCCAGCATTAACCAAGCCAGATTGTTAAGTGCCAGCACATTATCGGGTTGCTCCTGAAGCATGGTCTGATAAGTTTGAACCGCCCGATCAGCATCAGTGTTTAATGACAGCTGCGCCAGCATCGCCTGTATTGTCGGCGTACTGCCTTGTGTTGCTATATGTTTCTCCAATAATGCAATGCCTTTGTCGGTTGATCCGAGCCTGTTATGTAATTCGGCAAGAAGTAAGGCGGTCTTGACGTTGGCTTGCTTGGCGTAGCTTTGAGACAATGTCTGTACAGCGTCGGAATACTTTTGTTCTTTTGTCAGGGCTTTGCCAACGAAGAACTGTGTTTCTGGCTTCTGTTGTATATCATCCGGTAACGCGCGCACGAACTCCAATAACTGTTGACTGCGCTCAGCCTCATCAAGAATTTGCAGTTTTATGTTGATAAAGCGGGTATGCCCCGGCTGAGCAGCCAATAGTTGCTCAACAAGTTTGAGTGCACCTATATAATCTTTGTTAGCGTATAGCGCCTGCATATAGGCTTGGGTAGCCATATTAGATGCGGGCTGTAGGGTGTGCCAGCTCTGGGCGCTTTGCAGCGCTTGTGCTGGTGCGTTTAATCTTAGCTGTGTATCAATCAGGTAGGCCCAATGCATAGGCAGCCATTCACGTTGCTCGGTTTTGATGCTATTTAGTAGCTCCAGTGCCTCATTATAGGCGCCATCGTTATGCTTAAAGCTAGCTAGCATCAACGTCAGATTATAGTCCTGAGGAGCTGCTTTTTGTGCTTTAGTCAGGCGCTGTAATGCATCTGTTTTATCACCTGTGCCGTGGCTGAGCGCTATATATTGTTCAAGCGCCTGAATATTTTGTGGCTCATCGTCCAGTAACGCCTGAAAACGTTGTTTTGCCAGCGTCGTATCGCCCTTAGCGGCTGCCAAAGAGGCATTTAGCAGACGAGCCAGACTGTTCTTAGGCTCCTTTGTTAATACCAGTTCTATATGTTCAGCAGCGATGTCTGGCTGTTCACTGACCAAAGCAACATAAGCTTTCATATTATGGCCGGCGTTGCTTCGCTCAGCACTGGCAATCCATTCGTCGGCCAAAGCCATAGCTTTATCGTATTCCTGCTGCCTGATGTAAGCGGTTAGCAGTAACACACGGGCCTGATCGGCTGCCGGGTCTAATTGCAAAGCTTGTTCCAGCGAACGTATCGCAGTATCACGCTGACCGGGCATTTTAAGTTGTATAGCGCCCAGCGTTAGTAACTCCCTTGCCGAAAAAGGCTCGTCTGATTTGTACTGTGCCAATAGGTTTTGAGCGGCTTCAGTGCTGCCTTGTTTGGTCAACTCAAACGCTGTCGCTGCCAGTAGCTGGATGTCAGATTGTTGCAACTCTTTTCCTGACAACAGTTGTTGTGCTACTTCCGTATTACCAGCTTTTAGCATCAGTTGGGCGTAAAGCATTTCAGCTTCAGGGTAGTGTTTCAGAATGTCTTTAATGACTTCGAGGTGGCTTAAGGCGACATTTTCTAACTTCAGGTTAACTGCGATCAATGCCGCTAGAATGCGCGCTTGTGCCGAGTTAAATCCGCCGCCTATCGCTGTATCTATGTTTATTCTTGCTTGTTCAAAGTCTTTTTTATCGTAAGCAATAATAGCGGCGAAATAATTTGCCAACGGCTGCTGCGGTACTTTCTTCAGCAATGGCTGCAGTATTGCATCTGCCAGCTGTAGCTGCTCTGTTTTTACGTAAGACTGCGCCAGTAACAATTGCGGTAATAAATGATAAGGGTTCTGTGCCACATACGCTTTTAGCAGGTTGATCGCTGTGGTTGTGTCGTTCTCTGCAAGGGCAATCTTACTTCTGACATACAGTGACTGGTGATACAGTGCAGAAGACTCTGGAATTTGCATGAGCTTCTGCTTCACATCAGCAAGATCTGACTTCGCCAGTGCCTGAAAAGCCGCCGCAAAGTCTGCTACATCCGTCTGGCTGGACGCAGAAAGCTGCTTAAATAAAGCCTCAGCATTTTCAGTACCACCCAGTTCGGCTTCTGCCAGCGCTTTAAACGTTAGCAGATAATCCTGTTCAGGTTGAGCGTAAGCGGAAGTATCTTCCAGCAATGTTAAGATATCGCTGTAGTTACCGTTCAGGTACAACACCTTGACATAATCCTGAACGAAGGCGGAGTTATCTGCACTGTACTGATCTGCACGCTGATATTCTTTTACCGCGTCATCTAATGCCCCCACTTTTACATACAGCTGCGCCAGAGCCAGACGGTAGTCAGCCCGTTCCGGGTCTTTTTGCAAGGCAGACTTCAGCTCGACCAGTGCACTGTTGAACTGGTCGTTTGCCAGAAAAGTCTGGGCTGCTTCAAAGTGCTCATCGCTACTTTTCTGGCCACATGCGGTAAGCGTCAAACCTATAATGACTGCCGTACTGACTCTGGTGAAGCTTTTCATATCCCAATCCTTGTGTTGATATATTTATCCAAATATCCCTCTGGTATCGATAACAATTTTACGGGCAACTTCGGAAAGACTAAGTGCTTTAAACTGTTTATGGTCAACCAGAATGAGTAAAATGTTTGCTTTTTCAATCGCTTCTGGCAGTGACACCAGATTTGGTTTCAGCTCTGACAATGAAGCGGGTAAAGCTTTAATATTAGGTTCAACAACTAAAATTTCGCCAATATTTTGCTGCTTTAATGCCAGCGTGATATTAACCGCCGGGCTCTCGCGCAAGTCATCAATGTCTGCTTTAAACGCTAGTCCAAGGCAGGCGATGACTGGACGTTTAAATTCATCAGCAGCCTTGATCACTTTATCCATCACATAGTGAGGTTTGTAGTCGTTTATTTCCCTGGCCAGCCTTATCATGTTGGCTTGCTCTGGCGCAGAGTCAACGATAAACCATGGATCGACTGCGATACAATGGCCACCAACACCCGGGCCAGGTGACAAAATGTTTACCCTGGGGTGACGGTTTGCCAGCTTGATAAGTTCCCACACATTAATTTTTAATGTGTCACAAATCATCGACAGCTCGTTGGCGAAGGCAATATTGACGTCTCGAAAAGAGTTTTCAGTCAATTTTGTCATTTCAGCAGTTCTTGAGCTTGTTTGCAGACATTCACCACGTACAAACTGCAAATACAAAGATGTTGCTATTTCTGCGCAGCGAGGGGTAATACCGCCAATAATTCTGTCATTACTTACCAGCTCCTGCAGAATGCGTCCCGGCAATACCCGTTCCGGGCAGTGAGCAACATACAGCTGTGCATTGTCCGGATCCTGATGAGGTAAGACTAAATCAGTGCGTAACTCTGCCAACCAACGGGAAATTTTCTCTGTGGTGCCGACCGGGGAGGTTGATTCGAGAATAATCAGATCGCCCGCTTTCAAAAATGGAGCAATGCTTTTTACCGCAGCTTCGATAAATGATAGGTCTGGCTTTTTGTCTTCTTTAAATGGGGTAGGCACGGCGAGAATGAAAGCGTCGGCAGTATCTGGCACAGTTGCAGCTTTTAGCTTGCCAGTCATCACTGCGGCCTGAACCAACATATCCAGGTCAGGTTCAACAATGTGAATTTTACCCTGATTAATAGTCTCAACCGCATAAGTTGAAACATCGACACCCAGCACTTCCATTCCGCGTGAAGCAATAACTGCTGCAGTAGGCAAACCAATATAACCCAAGCCTACTACACATACTTTATTAAACGTTTTCATAAAGCTCCTGTAACTGTGTGGCATCTGATAGCTAAGGAGTTACTGGCTGTCAGATACATTATTCATTCAATAATTGACGCAATAAATTAGCTTCGTCCTGGCATCTTAAGCTACTACAGCGGATAAACTGCCAATGAAGTGACGATTTGGCATTCAGCTGTAACGCCTGCTTGATTCTGTTACGTTTATATACGCCGACAGAGCCTGTTTTTTGACCGTTCGCTTCATACCAGTATTGTAATATAGCGTTGTTACCTGAGTGGTCGCTTAACCAAATAAGTCTGCTGTTATTGGTGACATCACTGCTAACTTTATTCCAACCTTGAGGAATCATATTATTCAGGTAATAGTCTGCCCGATTCGCGTCATGCCGGCCATCAAACTGATAGCTTATGTCGATCACTTCAACACCTGACATGTGTCTGACATTATGCGCTTTTCTGCTGTATGCCGGAATATAAGGGGACGGTGTTTGGTCTTTATTTGTTGTAGTCAGTTCTACCGGGCTAAAGTCCAGCACAGGGTATTGCCCCATCAACAGTTTGATACTTATACCTGATGCCAGCAAACTGGCACCAATAACCAATGCCAGTGGCATTGCGGCGAGCCTTTGCGTGGCATACGGTTTATCCTCGCTGGCGGGATGAGGCTCCAGTTTGCCCACCAGATAAAACAGCACGACAATAAAAGGTATATAAAGAAACCAGCCGAACATATTATGATCTTTTACTATAGAGCTTTGCATATCGCTGTAGTAACCAATCAGTATGATAAGTACGATACGGACACCATTGACTAAAATCGCACCGATGACTGCACAGAATGTTAGCAAGAGCATATTCTTCAGCTTTCGCAGGTGCAGATGACACAGTAAAGTGCTAAGGGCGAGCGATACAATAAAATAGCGTAGGCCACTGCATCCTTCCGCAATTTCAAAAACACCTTGCGGGATTTGAATAAAATTACCGTCGACATATACCGGAATATGCGTCAGCTGCATAATAAACTTAGTGATAACTACGGAAATATACTGCAGTGGGGCGGTAAGGCTGCCCCAAACCGGCGATATAAACCATAGCAAGGCTAAAGGCACTACTAAGGCTAAAGAGGGCCTAACCAGTGTGCAGAATAGCAATATGACGTAAAGCGGGAACAACAGCCGTAAAATACTGACTTGCTGGGCGGTAATACTGACAGCCAAAATCGCGGCAACCGATAGCATTGCCAGCAGATAACCTGTGTGAAAGCGCAGTTCAAGATTATTACGCTGTTGCCATAACAATGTGACGATAATGAAAGGCATCAGATAAGCGTGAGAGTATGTGCCATCGTCAAAGCTATATGTTCGCCAGTCTGATATCACCTGAGGGTAAATAAACAAACTGTAGCCCAACAGCAGTACAATAAACGTAAATAAGATTTCGGCACGCTTGATGGTCATCCATGACACTCCGTATCTGCAAATGGAGATAAAACTGAAACTACTCAGCAGTTCCTCGACCGAGTTTGACGCTTAAGCCGTTAATAATCAACTATTGGTTGTGACGAAAGCTTCGTTTATACTCTGTGGGCGGTTCAGATGTGACTGGCCGTAGCAAGCGTCAACGCTGCTGTAAATTGCGAACGGATGCGTAATACATGAAACTATACCCACAACTACTGCGTGGCGTTGTGTTGCCTTTTATGTCAAAAGTAAAAGGTAAGCCCCTGTCTGGCTATGTAACGGAATACAGCCGTAATCTGAAAAAATCTCCTGAAGCACTGCAGCAATTACAATGGCAGGCGCTGACACGTTTACTGGCTCACGCTTTTGAGCAGTGCCCGTTTTACCGTGAGCGCTGGCAAAACGCAGGTATTGACGACATCCGTACCGTGGACAGCATGCAGCAATTTCGCCAACTACCGATACTGACAAAAGATGATATTCGTCAGAATTATCAGCAGTTAAGAGCCACAAACTTTCCGCATAATATTATTAAATCTACCGGCGGCTCGACCGGGCAACCTCTTACTATAGAACTTAATCATGACAGTAATACTCGGCGTGAAGCTGTGATGTGGCGCGGGTATAACTGGCTTGGTGCCGGCCTGGGTGAGCGCACCCTATATTTGTGGGGGGCGGGTATAGGAAAGGCATCACTGGCAAGACGGTGCAAGGAAAACTTATATCACTGGTTTTACAACCGGAAAATGTTGAACTCATTTTCTATGTCGCCGGCTAATCTGCATGAATATATCGATCAGATAAATGCTTACCGGCCTGATGCGCTGGTTGCCTATGTAAACCCGCTATATGAGCTGGCGTTACATCTGCTGCAGAACAAGATCAAAATACACTCGCCTGGCACGATCCTCACTGGCGCTGAGCCGCTTTATGAGTATCAGCGAACAGCTATCGAGCAAGCTTTTTCCTGTCAGGTGTATAACACCTATGGCTGTCGTGAAGTGATGCTAATAGCGGCAGAATGCAAAGAGCACAAACAACTGCATATAAACAGTGATCATCTTCTGGTTGAGACGGTAAATGAAGCTGGTTTGCCGGTGTTTGGTGAAAGTGGTGATATCCTGCTGACAGATCTGTTCAATTACGGTATGCCGTTAATCAGATATCAGAATGGCGATCGGGCGACGTTACATAACAACCTGTGTAAGTGTGCTAACCCTCTACCGGTTATGTCCAGTGTGGATGGACGTAAGCTTGATGTAATTAAAACACCGTCTGGTAAATTAATTCCGGGCGAGCTTTTTCCGCATTTATTCAAAGAGTTTCCTAGTATCTATAAATTTCAGGTACGCCAGAGTAAGCTGGATGCGTTGACTATCAACATTGTGGAAAAACGCCCTTTGAATGCGTCTGAGCGGGCAGCTATTACCAGTGAAATAAACCGTTATAGCCAGGGCGAGCTTACGCTGACAATAAACATTGTTGATGATATACCTCTCACCGCTGCCGGTAAGCACAGAGTTACCGTATGCGAGGTATAAGCTGATGTCACGCCGTAAGCTCGTTATCGTATCTAATTTATATCCTCTGCCTTGGGAGCCGGGGCGTGCTAGCTTTAACCGCCAGCAGTTTGCTTTACTCGAATCAGAGTACGAACTGTCAGTATTGGTGCCTGTAAACTTTATCGACTGGTTCAGGCACATCAGGCAAATATCGCAGTCTGATCGTGTGCGTTACGCGCCATACTTTTTTATGCCAAAGATAGGACGGCGTTTTTATGCTGTTTTTATGTTTCTGTCTTTGTTGCTGCACTCTGGTTTCTGGCTTAGAAAGCGTGCTCCTGATGTGATGCTCGCTAGTTGGGCGTATCCCGATGCGGTAGCAACCAGTTGGTTGGCGTCTTTGTTTGGCTGCAGATTCTTCTTTAAAGTGCACGGCTCAGATATCCATATGCATGGACTGAAAGCTGCCCGGGCAGCACAGATAAAACGGGCGGCTGGCAAGGCGAGTGCGATTATTTCTGTATCGGAAGAGCTTAAAGCGCAAATGGTCGGCTTAGGGATAGACGGTGCTAAAGTCCGGGTTATCTACAATGGCGTAGATCATGCGTTATTTTCCGGCACATACCAGCGTAAGATTGATAAACCCTATATGCTGTTTGTCGGCAATTTAAAGCAAGACAAAGGTGTGATGGAGCTGCTGCAGGCATTTACTGCTATAGCTGAGCGCTTTTCTGAGTATCAGTTAGCGATTGCAGGTAGCGGAGTAATGCGGGATATGATGCTGCAAAGTATTCAGATGCAAGGGATAGCCGAGAGGGTTATGCTGCTTGGCAACGTGGCGCACAATGAGTTGCCTGCATTGATGCAGTATGCGAGTCTGGTGGTATTACCCAGCTACCATGAAGGTGTGCCGAATGTGCTGTTAGAGTCGATGGCAGCGGGCACACCTGTAGTTGCCACCGCGGTTGGTGGCATTCCGGAAATAGTTGAGCATGACGTTACCGGAATTCTGGTGCAGTCAGCGGAGCCGGATGCATTGGCCGCTGCATTGGAGCAGGCACTACAGAAGCCGTGGCAGCGCAGTGCTATACAGCGACACGCTATGCGCTTTAGCTGGCAAAAAAATAAAGCAGAAATGTTACAAATGCTTGGATAAGAATACGCAACAGCGGACAGTGTTAAACAGTTAATCAGTGCAAGCAGCTGTCAGCGCCAGGGTGGCGCAAATGAAAAATGGAGACAACAAATAATGCGGGTAAGTGGAATTTCGCGTGTGTTACGCGGCCTGATACCTCAATCAATTTTGCGACGAAAATACAGTTCGGGCGAACCTGCGCTGTATTTAACGTTTGACGATGGCCCGCATCCGGATGTGACGCCAAGGTTGCTCGATTTGCTTGATAAATATAACGCTAAAGCCAGTTTTTTTCTGATCGGTGTAAATGCAAAACAATATCCTGAGCTAGTTACTGAAATCGCTAAACGTGGGCATACAGTCGCAAATCACAGTTATCAACATCTGGCATTGCCGAAATTGTCCTACGAAGCTCAGCTGGCCGAGATAAACCAAAGTGGTCAAGTCATTGAATCTATCTTGCGCAAACCTTGCATCCACTTTCGTGCGCCAAGAGGACAGTGGAGTTTTCGGGTATTACTTAGCTTGCGTAACATGAAAGTCAAAGCCGTGCACTGGAGCCGTGATTCAATGGATTATCAGAAAGTAGAGCCCGCAGTTATCGTGAAAAACCTTCTGGACAACCCTCTTACCGCTGGCGATATCGTGTTGTTTCATGATGATAACGATTGTTGTATAACGGCGTTGGATCAGCTTCTGCCCGTATGGCAGCAGCAAGGGTTCCAACTGAAGTCGCTGGAGGCATGATATGAATATTCTGTTTCATCACCGGACACGCGGTAAAGGTGCTGAAGGTGTGCATATCATGGGGGTTACAAATGGTTTACGCTCACTTGGACACAGTGTACATATTTTATCGCTTCCCGGTGCGGATCCGGAATCAGGAAGCGCGTCCTCGGGTGGCACTCAGCATGAAAATACTGCTGTGCCACAACAGAAAGGTATGCTTGTCAGATGGCTATTAGATTTAACCCGTTATGTACCTGAGGCGGTCTTTGAGTTATTTGAATTAGCTTACAATTTGCCGGCGGTATTAAGGTTACGCCGTGCGGTTAAGTGTCATAACATCAATACCATTTATGAGCGTTACTCCTTGTTTATGTTTGCCACTGTATGGTGGGCCAGACGAAAGAACATCCCAGTTATCATCGAAATCAATGACTCTTGCCTTGTGCATAGGGTCCGGCCACTTTTTTTCCGCGCCTTGGCCAGGAAAATAGAGGGCTGGGTGTTCAGAAATGCGACAGGGCTGGTTTTTATATCCGGGCACTTTCAGCAAGTTGCTAAAGATGGTTATCGCAGCATAGCACCTTCAGTGATTTCACCAAATGGCGCGGACTTGAACCAGTTTGTTATTGATGAGCAGGCCGCAAAGCAGTTAAGAGAAAAACTGAATATTGATGACAAGGTGGTACTGGGCTATGTCGGTGCTTTCGTGCACTGGCACGGTATTGACTGGTTTGTTGACCTTATAGCCGACAAAATCAAACATTATCCTGATTTAGTGCTGTTGTTGGTTGGAGACGGCGTAAGTTTCGAGCCGATAAAGCAGCGTATTGAACAGGCGGGAATAACCTCTCAGATCATTTTGACCGGCCGTGTTGCTCATCAAGAAATAGCCACCTACATAGGTGCAATGGACTATGGCATTTTGCCTGACTCTAACGACTACGGTTCACCGATGAAGTTATTTGAGTTTATGGCGATGGCCAAGGGCATGGTAATACCTGATTTTTCACCTGTTACTGAAGTGGTAAAAGATAATGAGACAGGTTGGTTGTTTCCGGCTAATGATAGAAATGCCTGTATTGCTCGTGTGCTGCAACTTGTTGCAGATAAAGAGCAGCAACGCCGGGTAGGAACAAATGCGCGACACTACATCGAGCAGCATCGGCAATGGAAACATAATGCAGAGCAGCTGCTGGGGTTATTGCCTGATGCATAAGCTGATTGCAGATTTACGTCGCAAGCAACAGATCTTTCATGAAGATGGTGCTAATGTCAGTATGCTAAGGGTTGTCATGGCTGACGGTACCTGTGCAAATGTGCTGTATCGTTTAATGCGTTGGTTCGCTGAAATGAAATTATCACCGCTAGCTTACCTGTGTTATCAGTTGAATAAGCTGCTCAATGGGTGTGTTATCGGAATAGGGGCTGATTTTGGCCCGGGCTTTGTATTGATGCACCCGGTTGGTGTGGTCATCAACTCAAAAGTGCGGGGGGAGAACAATATTACCCTTGAAAGCGGTGTTGTTATTGGTGATGAAAAGGGCCGCTCTCCGGTGCTTGGCAATGACATTTTCATTGGCGCCGGCGCTAAAGTAATTGGTCCGGTTCATATTGGCAATAAAGTGAAAGTCGGTGCGAATGCTGTAGTAACTAAGTCTGCACCGGAATCTGCTACGATGCTTGGTGTGCCGGCTAAGCCATATTCACGTTAATTAAGGAAAGGCAGTATAACCATGGAATGGGTGTTTTGGGGCAGTATCGCAGTAATACTCTACAGTTATTTCATTTATCCGCTGTTGCTGATGGCTGCCAGTGCGCTGGTTCAGCTGTGGCGTGATAATAGCTATATCTGGCGTGGCGAAAACCAGCGCAGTGTCCCGTACACTGCCGACGACAGTCTGCCAGCCGTTACTGTTGTCATAGCGGCTTACAATGAGCAAAGCTGTATTGCGCAGCGCGTGGAAAACATTCTTAGCCAGGATTATCCAGCAGATAAGCTTACGTTATTGGTTGGCTCTGACGGTAGTAAAGACCGCACCGCAGACATTCTTGCGGACATCAAAGATCCCAGATTAAAGGCGCATTTATTTACTGAAAATCGCGGTAAGGTAAGTGTGCTAAACGAGCTGCTGAGCTTGGTTGAAACCGAAATAACGGTGCTAACCGATGCTAACACTGCATTTAAACCTGACACTATCCGCCGTTTGGTCAGACATTTCTCTGATCCTAAAGTTGGCGCCGTATGCGGTGAACTGCAATTAGTAGACGCTGAGACTGGCAACAACCGTGACGGTGTGTATTGGCGCTACGAACGGCTGTTGAAATTTCACGAGTCCAGGATTAATGCGCTATTGGGTGCCAATGGGGCTAACTATGCAATCAGGCAGGCGCTGTACGAGCCTTTGCCTGCCAATACTATTGTTGATGATTATAAGATAGCCATGAACATTGCCCGGCATGGCTACGTACTGAAATACGATCCTGAAGCTATTGCTACAGAAGAGAGTGCGCCGACAATTAAGGATGAGATGGGGCGCAGGATCAGGATTGGTCTTGGTAATTATCAGGCTTGTTTTAGTATGCCCTGGCTGTTCAGCCCGAAAAATGGTACCCGTTTATTCAGCTATATCAGCCATAAAGTTATGCGCTGGTTTGTACCGCATATGATGCTCGTTGCAGCAGTCAGTAATGTTTTTTTATTGGATAAACCAACGTATGTGCTGATGTTTGTTCTACAGGTGTTGTTTTATTTACTGGCCTTTTACGGCTATCAGAAACATAAGGCGGGGAAGCTATTATCAATGCCACTTGCATTAGTCGTGTTTTTCGTGTCAATGAATTATGCATTGGCGGTAGGTTTTAAACGGTATTTTTCAACAAATATTCAGGGTAACTGGCAGAGGACAGAAAGGTAATGTGGGTGTTATTGGTATTTATTGTTGTTGCCGCCGGATTTGCATTTCTGGCCATCGTTCGTCAGAAAAATATGCAGAACTGGTTGTGGAACTATATCCGCCATCTTTCAAAAGGGTCTGCTCAGGTAACTGGACCAAAACATGTATTGTTTTGTTTTGTAGACCACTATGAGCCGCAGTGGGGCCGTAATATCTCGTTGGAGCAGGAGAGAGCCAGGGTTGATCGTTGGTTTAATGATTACCCTAAAGTTGCCGGACAATTTAAAGATGCTGATGGCTGTTTCCCGAAGCATTGTTTTTATTATCCGGAAGAAGAATATCGGTATGAACATCTGGCAAAGATATCTGATCTTTGTTACCGCGGTTTTGGTGAAATTGAGGTGCACCTGCATCATGATAACGACACCAGTGATAACCTACGCCAGACACTGACCAATTTCACAGAGATGCTGCATCGTGAACATGGAGCTTTTGTACGCAATGCCGATACCGGCAAGCTCAGTTACAGCTTCATACATGGTAACTGGTGCCTGAACAACTGCCGACCAGATGGTCGTTGGTGCGGTGTAAACGATGAGTTGATTGTATTAAAAGAAACCGGCTGCTATGCCGATTTCACTTTCCCCTCTGCACCGAGTGATACACAGCCTGCTATGGTCAATGCTATTTACTATGCCAAAGATAAGCCTGGGGTGCCTAACTCGCACAATATTGGCCAGCCGGTTGCAGTAAATACGCCGCCTTGGGGCGATCTGATGTTAATTACCGGACCAATAGGGTTGAACTGGAAAGTCAGGAAAAAAGGCGTGTTCCCTCAGATAGAGAACTCAGACATTCGCACCAGTATGCCTCCAACGCCTGAGCGGGTAGATTTGTGGGTGCAATCTGATATTCATGTGCAGGGCAGGCCAGAGTGGATATTTGTTAAGGTGCACACTCACGGCACTCAGGAAGAAGACATGGATACGTTGCTGGGGGCACCTTTTGCAGCCATGTGTCAGCATTTACAGAACAAGTATAACGACGGGGAAAACTACGTACTGCATTATGTCAGTGCGCGGGAGATGTACAATATTGCAAAGGCTGCTGAAGCTGGTGAGAGTGGAAACCCGAATGATTTCCGCGATTATATCATTGCTAAGCCAGCATATAAGCCATTGCCTGATAAGGGACAGAGTACAAAGGAAATGTAATATGAACATCAAGGGCAGTAGCAGATCAGCGATTGAAATTATTTCAGGGCATATGGCTTTGAAATGGCAACGACGACCAAACGGGCTTTATTGCTTCAATTATCATCGTATTGGTCATGCGGCTGACTCTGAATTTGACCCTAACGTGTTCAGTTGCTCTGAAGAGCGTTTTGCCCAGCATCTAAAGCTATACAAACAGGATTTTGATGTCGTCAGTATTGATGAGTTAATTGCTTTGCATATTAATCGGCAGAAGATCAAAGAGCGTTTGGCTGTTATTACCTTTGATGATGGCTATATTGATAATTATCTTGTGGCCTATCCCATGCTGAAGTCAGCGGGCATTTCTGCAGGCTTTTTTGTGTCGACCGATTATATTGATAAGCCTGAAACCCCCTGGTGGGATGAAGTCGGCTGGATAGTACGCCATGCAGAAGCCAAAACAGTAAAACTGCCGCATTGGTCTCAGCCGGTAAATATTGCTGATGGCTCTATCCGGATGCGTGTCAGGCGGTTGTTAAGAGCGGTGAAGCAAGATAATAGCCTCGGTATGACAGAAAAACTGACACAGCTTAAACAAGTGTTGCAACTTGATAGCAAACATATGCCCAAACCTACAGATCTGTTTATCAACTGGGCACAGTTAAAAGAAATGGCCGACAATGGTATGCATATTGGCTCTCACACGCTATCGCATAATATTCTTTCCCACTTAAGCGTTGAGAAGCAGTTAATTGAATTGGCGCAGTCAAAGCAGCGGCTTGAAACCATGCTAAATTGTAACGTTAGCTCAGTAGCTTATCCGGTAGGAGGCACAGACTCCTTTACACAAGAAACGCAGCAACTGGTGCACCAGGCGGGATATCAACTGGCATTCTCGTTTATGTCGGGCGTGAATACTGATTTAAGTGTCAACAACCGGTTTCAGTTGCGGCGATTTCCAATAGAAGAAGACGCCTCACGTTGGCAGTTGAAACAGATGGTGAACCGGTTTTTCACGTTGTGGACAAATGAGATATGAGCGCCACTACAGTGGTGTTAAGTGCTGGCCCCAATGGTCTGGGGGTGACGCGAAGCTTATACCTCAAAGGGATCCGGCCGACAGTCATTAGCCGCCAGAGTGATGATGTTGTAAATTACTCCCGTCTGCCTGCACGTAAAATTGTACTACCTGAAAAAAATACGGAGTCTGCTTTGCTGCAGACGCTGCTGGCATTGCCGCAGGCTGCTATTGTTATTCCCACTTCTGATTGGTTTGTCAGCTTTCTGGCAGAAAACAGCGAGAGGTTGAGTCAGCATATCCGCTTTTTGTTGCCATCGCCTGATATTGCCAGGATGCTGATTGATAAAGCCGCTGAGACCGAAACGGTTTCGGCAATACTACCCTTGCCCAAAACAATACAGAAATTAACCGATTCAACAGCGTTAATGGATAATCTGCGCCTACCGGTAATTATTAAGCCACGCTCTCATCAGCATATGGTTCTGGGCAGCAAAAACCGCATACTGGGTAATGTACAGGAAGTAACAGATTTTTTTGTTCAGTACCAAACGCAACTGGAGCATTTAATTGCCCAGGAGGTAGTACCTGGTGACGATGACTGCCAGTGGGTTTGCAACTGTTTCTTCGACTACAATTCTGATTTAGTACAGGCTTTCAGCTTTAACCGGCTGCGATTATCACCTTCCCATTATGGCGTAACCAGTTACGCCATAAGTCAGTACAATGAAGAGGTTATTACGCTGAGCAAAAAGCTCGGTAAAGCATTGGGTTATGTTGGCCCGGCAATGGTTGAATTTAAGTTCGATAATCGTGATAACTGCTACAAATATATCGAATTAAATCCGCGCCTGGGCATGTGTAACTATTTTGACACCCGCTGTGGCATTAACAATGCTCATGCTTATTGGCAGTTGCTCAATGATGAGGTGCTTGACTATAACGTGCAGATGAAAAACGATGTGATTTTTGTCAGCCTGTATGAAGACTTTTTCTCCCGGCGCAAGGACGGTGAAAGTATCAGCCAGATTTTCTCAGCCTATCTCAACGATTTCTTTAAGCCACATGTATTTATTTACCACACCTGGTGGGACCCGGCACCTTCTGCCCGCATGCTGCTCAGACAGTTGACCAGCCTACTAAAAGCTCTGCTAAGGAAGGCTAGAGTAATATGAATACCGACTTTATCTGTATTAGCCAGAACAAAATTACAGAAGCCAGTGGCCATTTCATGGCCGGCAAGCAGTGGCTGTCTTATCGCGGTGAAACAACGGTCTGTGAGGATGAGCAAGGGGTATTGCTACTGTTTGGCTATGTGCATAATCAGGATTTTAACGCTACGCCAGCGTATTGGTTAAATCTGCTGCAGCATGATAATGAACAGCTGTTGGCGGCGGCAAACATGCTGGACGGTGCATATAACATGCTGCTGTTAAATAAAAGCACAGGTCATTGCAGCTTGATTACCGATCGGCTTGGTTGCCACCGCTTGTATTACTATCAAAGCGCCGATGCTATCTGGTTTAGCACAGATTTGGCGTATATCGCCACTAAAGCCGGGCCGAGTCATTTCGACCGCTATGGTTTGATGGAAACACTGCATTTTCGTTGGTTAACTGGCCAGCATTCATTGTTTGAAAATGTGAAAAAACTGCCTCATGCTGCAGTCGTTCAGTTACAGGCGGGGAAGCCGCCAGCGGTAGAGCAACGTTTTGGTTTGTTACCTGCCAGAAAAACACAGGCCGACAAAACGCCAGAGGCTCATGCCGATGCCGTTCAGCAATTACTTTGTACAAACATTGCAAGTTCGGTAAAACAGACTGATCGTGTCGCTGTATTGCTAAGTGGTGGCGTCGACTCGTCTGTCTTATTGGCGATCTGCTGCCAGCTTAAACTGAATGTTATTGCTGTAACACCGGTGCATGACAATCATTCTAATCCTGAATTAGAAACGGCTAAACAATTTGCCCGTGAATTGGGAGTGGAGCACAGAATAGTACCGGTAAAAGACGATATGCTAGAACCTCTATTTTGTGACACAGTGCAACGCCTTGCTGGTGCCCCCCGCAGCCATAGTGCAATATCGCTGCTGTATATTATGCGCCAGCTTGCAGGTGAATTTGATAAAGTGTTGTACGGTGAAGGTGCAGATACTTTATTTGGTTCCAGAGCCGTTAAGCACTTTACCAGACGTTATCAAAAGCATCTTAAGCTAAAGCGGCTGATGCGGGTATTACCTGGCTCTGAACTTATAGTGCGGCGGCTACCTTCCGGTTCCAGGTTTAAAAAGCTAGCAGACTTTGATGTTCAGCAAGACACCATATCCTCAATAAAGCTGACACTTCAGCCAGCCACAGAAATGGCGTTAGCAGACGATGTACGGCTAGACAGCTCTGCCATATTACGGCAGCTCAATACTGACAGTGCAGTTTTCACTAATTTTGATAGTGCTGTGCGCTATGTAAAACAGGTTGTATTCTCCAGTGATGTTGTTAATCACTTCTTTGAGATGAGCCGCCTGGCAGCTCTGTATGATTTACAGTTGGTTAATCCGTTTGTTTGCTGGCCGGTTATGTATTATGCCTCGCAGTTACCCGATGAATATTATTTGGGCGGCGATTTTGTAAAACCGATACTGCGTAAAATTGGTGAGCAATTCTATACACCAAAGCTGATGTACTTGCCTAAATTTGGCTTTCCTGTACCGCACAAACATTGGCTTGATACCTCTCTTAACAAGCTGTCCCGGCAAGCTGTGACGTTTTTTAACGTGCCAGAAGTATGGGCAGAGGATACTGAGATGATCTGGACACTAACCGGGCTTTATCTTTTAGCGGTACGCGCTGATATGGCTCCTTGTCGTCTGACTAACGGTGTTAATTGACGTGAGTTACAGCAATACAGCGCCTGTAGTTTGGCGCAGGCTTTCGTCATTATCAGAGCTGTCAGCAGTGAGTGAAAAGTGGCATTTTCTCAATCAACAGTGCGGGGGGGTGCTGTTTTGTTCACCGCACTGGCAACTGCATTGGGTGTCATGCTTTTGGCAGGCTGATTGGCGGTTAGAAACCTGGATATGCACCAGTGATGACAAACTGCTGGCGATATTGCCTTGTTATACTCAACCCGATGAAAGAAGTAGGAAGCGTGTTATGTTTCCACTGGGGCAGGGAGAAGCAGAAGCGTGTGAGGTGGCATCTGAGTTTGTGGATTTACTGATTGCGCCAGGCTGGTCGCAGCTGTTGCCCGATCTGGCGCGCCTGATTGCCTCTTCAGGCAGGCCACGTATCAAATGGCGGGCTGTTAACTCAGGTGCAAATATTCTGCAGTTAGCCCATGCTCTGGGGCATTCAGTAGTGCAAGCCTCGGGTTACAGGTATCTGTATAGCAGTGAGCATGGTTTTAAACTGTCTTCTCAACTGGAACGAAAATGGCAGAAAATTGTCCGGTATGAGAGTAAAAAAAGAGCACATTTTTACTGGCTTGACAAACAGGATGCTTGCGATTTGTGGCCTGAGCTCAAAAGGCTGCATCAGCTACGCTGGAGCCGGAAGGGCAAACCAGGCGCTTTTATCAGCGATGTTTTTAATCAGTTTCATCAGATGTTGCTTTTACAGCAAGCAGACAGCTGCGCTATGGCTGTGTTGAAAATTGACGGTGAGTTAGCTGCAATACATTACTATCTTAAAAGCACGGATTATATGCATTTCTATCAGGCTGGTTGGGCTGAGC
This sequence comes from Rheinheimera aquimaris, assembly GCF_020531985.1. GTDB lineage: Bacteria > Pseudomonadota > Gammaproteobacteria > Enterobacterales > Alteromonadaceae > Alishewanella > Alishewanella aquimaris. The sequence continues at coordinate 77,811 of NZ_JAJAVQ010000006.1, forward strand.
CGTTTTCCGGTTTTTCACCTTCCGCAATGTTGCACCTTTGGGCTGCTCGTCAGATGAATAACCTTGCTTACGACTTCATGCTGGGCGCAGCGAAGAGTTATAAACAGGATTTTTGCAATCAGAAACAACTATGCTATCAGCTGGATGTTTACGCTGACGTAGTATCGTATGCGCTGGCAATATTAAGAAAGTTAAAGAGACAAGCAGGACGTTTAAAATGGCTATCGTAAACAGTAATACCCGTCTGATTGTGCAGGAACGGACAGATGCGTTTTTTCCTTTTCTATTTTTATGTCTATATATGGTTTTGATTCTGGTGCGGCCGCACGAGTGGCTGCCTCAACTGCAGGATCTGCCTGTAATCCGCTTGTCGTTACTACTGGCTTTTTTTAGCTACCTGGTACTGCAACATGATAAGAAATTGCCGCCACAAACCCTTTGTTGTATGTTGCTGGTATTAGTGATGCTGTTGTCAGGAATTCGCAATGGCTGGCTTGGTGGCGGTATAACCAGCGCGAACAATTTTATTATTTCAGGGGTGTTACCGATAATTGTTTTTAGCGGTTTAACGACTACGGTTGCCCGCACCAGAATGTTAATGCTTATAGCTATTATCGCGGCCATGGTAATGGTAAATAACGGAATATCGCAGAAGAATAGTTCTGTTGGTATCGGTTGGGCAGGGAGTGCGCTGTCATGGCTGGATAGGATCACCTATGTTGGTTTCTTTAACGACCCTAATGATTTAGGGATGTTCTTTGTAATGACTTTACCCTTTGTGGTGTTGTTTTTTTTGCAGGGAGGTTTTGTTATTAAAGTGATTTCAGCTTTAAGCGGAGCCTACATCCTGTATGGTGTTTATCTTACTAATTCCCGCGGAGCACTGGTATCTCTGGTTGCAATGGCTGCTGTTTTCAGTTACCTGAACTGGGGTAAATTGAAAACCGTTCTCACCGGATTGTTACTGTCGCCGGCTTTGATCTTTATCTTTATGAAATTCCGCTCTATTGATGTTGATGAGGAATCTGCAGCCGGCCGTGTTGATTCCTGGTACGAAGGCATGCAACTGTTTTTCTGGCGCCCGATACTTGGGGTGGGGCAGGGTAATTTCCTCGATTATCACCACATTACTGCACATAACTCCTACGTATTAACGTTGGCTGAGTTGGGGCTTAGTGGATATTTTCTTTGGATGGTATTTTTACTACTGACATTGTACATGGTGTATCCGCAACGTCAGTTAAATACGATAACACTACCAACAATACCGGAAAGTTTCGCCTCTTACCGCGAGCAAGAAGCTTTTACTAAGCAGTACAATCGTGTCAAAGCTCAGAAGTGGTATAGCGACTGTATGTTCTATTCGATGGTGGGGTTTGCCGGGACAGTCTTTTTCCTCAGCCGCACTTATTCTGTGGTAGGTTACGTTTTTGCTGGCATCGCTATTGCGCAGTACTATCAGGTCGCAAAGTTTACAGGACTGAGCCCATTACCATCACTAAAAAACGTCATGACACGCATCTTGTGGCTGACACTACTGAGTATCTTTGTGCTGCTTATCGCAATCAGGGTGATGTTGTAGCATTAACGTGACGAAATAGCCTGCTTAAGCTCGACCAAGGTGCGCCGGTCAAGTACAAGCAGGCTAATGATATAACTTACACTGCCAGCGCCAACCAGCAGAAACAGATTGATCAGATTTATTTCTGTCAGGTACAACTTTAACAGAAATACTGTTGCGACCATGATGGCGCCACAACTGACAATTTTGCCGACGCTGCGGACAAATGTCCCCAATGGAAACTGGAATAGCTTGCTGTACCTGGACAGCACAATAATATAAGCCAGCGGAAAGCCAACAACCCATGCTAAAGCAAGCCCGGTAGCGCCAAACTGGTGCAGTGACAGCAAAGCTACAGACATAAAGGCAATCAAATACACAGTGTTCACTATTAGATAGTTAATGTGTCCCAACGCTTTAGCTGCCGGCTGAAATAGCTCCTCACTAAAGCGCAGCGGCATTAACATCAATACCAGTGTAGTGGGAATTATGGCAGCGTCCCATTTGTTACCGATAATTGACGGCAGCAAATAGTCACTGACCGACGCTAACCCCCAGAAAATAGGCAGCGTGAATATCAAGCCCAAGCGTTGTGCTTTAACAATAAAATGAGTGATCTTAGCTGGTTGGTCTTGAATTTGAGAAAAAGCCGGGAAAGAAATCTCTTTAATCAGAGGTAGTATTTTCTTCTGTGGCATCAGGGCGAAGTTCAGTGCCACGGTAAATATACCTATCTCAGCAGTACTAAGTAGCAAGCCACCAATTGCAATGTCCAAATGAATGAAAACATACCACAGTAGGGTGAAAACGGACATTAAGCCACCGAAGCGGATAAGCGGCAGGCTATCGCGGACTCTGAATGTCGGTAAGCAGGGGGCTGGGTGGTAAATCAATAAAAGGGTTACTCTTAGCGCTATCGCAATAATTTCGCCATAAACCAAAGCCCAAAACCCATAACCGTAAATCGCCAGTAGCAGGGTACTGATTGCTGCAACGATGTTTGAGACTGCTGCAATCAGAGCAAGCTTTTTAAATGCCATTTGTCGCCTTAACAGTGCAGTAGGAACTGTTTCCAGTGCCAGCAGCAGAAAGCACCAGGCGTTCACTTTTAATACATCGGCCACATAAGCGTTGTTGTATAAATGCGCCACCGTATCAGCGAGCAGATACTGACAACAAAACAACAGTGTGTATATGCTGAGCGTTACACCGAAATAAGAAGATATGGCTGAGCGTTCTAAGGTTTTTGCTTGTATAAGTGGGCTTACTGCAATAGTAGATGCGATGGTCATTAATAAACTGAAAAGAATATCCGCCAAAGCGACTATGCCGTAGTCTTCAGGCGTCAGGATGCGGATAACCCAGAATGTTAGTACCCAGCGTAAAGTTTGTGTTGTTGCTCTTCCCAGTGCTACCCATTTAAGCGAGTGCAACACTTTGTTCTTAAGCGCGTTGTTATCGCTCATTCTGATTAGATGCGCCTATTATCAAGAAACAATGTCATTATTGGGTTATACAGCGATTAAATAGTGTACGGTAAATAGTCAGACCCTTGTAATTAGACAAACGGGGACTTAACGTCCCCGGCCAAACAATACTATTTCAACTGTGCGGATCAAGATAACAAGATCAAGCATCAGGCTGCGATGCTTTATATAATACAGATCGAACTTCAATTTTTCCTGAGCATCTTCCGCTGTAGAACCGTAAGGATATTTTAGCTGCGCCCACCCAGTGAGCCCCGGTTTTACATTGTGACGGTTGTTATAGTACGGAATGTCTTTCGCCAGCTGGACAACAAACTCTGGTCTCTCCGGCCGTGGCCCAACAAATCCCATCTCACCTTTTAAAACGTTAAACAGCTGAGGCAGCTCATCAATACGGTACTTACGGATAAACTGACCTACGCGGGTAACTCGACTATCATTGGCTGAGGCCCACTGAGCACCGTTTTTCTCCGCGTCGGGTCGCATGCTGCGGAATTTCAAAATATAAAAAGGGTTTCCATCGATGCCAACACGTATCTGCCGGTAAAAAATAGATACTGAGTGCTTCCTGCCATCTTCAAGATATATAAGCAGTGCTGTTATCAGCATAATTGGCCAGGTAACCAACAATAATGACACCGCAAGCACGACATTTAGCAGGTAACCCAAACTCGTTCTGAAGCGAGGGTTAGACGATAAGCCGTTTGAGTGAATAATCCAGCTTGGATAGATCAGGTTAACAGCAATCTGACCTGTTTCGTTCTCAATGAAATCGAGTATCTCAATAATATCGATGCCACGTGTTTTACACTTAAACAATGCTTCTACGGGCAGCATATTGCGACGTTCATCACATGCAATAACCAGCTGATCAATTTTATTTTCCATAACAAATTTGAACAGGTCATTACTGTAATCAATAGTTAGCTGGCGTTGAGGTTGAATTGCGGCCGATTTATCACCCTCGACCCGGACATAACCTACGATTTCAAAATCGCGTCTGTCTACATTGCGACGCATTCTGCGCTCGATAATTGAAGCCCGTTCCCCTGCGCCAAGCACCAGGACTCTGCGACGGCTTATACGATTGATATCATGGTACTGGCAAAATGCCCGGAAAGCAGATATCAGCACTGCAGCAATCAATGATGCCCATAGCAAATATAAGCTACCAATTCTGAAAGCCGGGAACAGCTGAAATATGATGAACTCTAGCAATATGGCGCTGAACAACAGTGTGATAACAACGCGCTTTACTATTCCTTTATGGCCTTCGCGCAGTTTATGGTCGTATAAGCCGACCGACAGCGCACATAACATAACAGCCGCAGAAAATATAACTATATTCACTAACTGAATATCTAGAGATACCGGAGAGTAACTGGAGTGGTACAGAGAACTCGCTAACCAGCTCGACAGACAAAGAAGAGCCAATTCACCTGACAAGAAAAGTTTGTCAGCAATAGATTTCCTTCCATAGCGACTAGCATTCATTTTTACGACATCCTTGTGCATCCATTGCAATTATGCTTTTTACTACACTACCGTTGTATCAAGCGAGCTTAGTTTAGCCCAGATCGTACAGCTTTTACAGATAGAACCAAAAATTAATTTGCAATTCTCACGTCAAAGGAGCGAATATATAGGCTATATTCAGATCGAATTTGCAAAAGGATGAGCATTATTATGGCATTAGTAGCATCTTGGAAAAGTGGTATTACACTATTTTTTTTAGCCTTAATAACCGGTTGTAGCAGCACTTATTTGCCCAACGCGACAGTTCATAACTCTCTTACTACCTCAGTAAATAACTACCAGTACCTGATTGGTCCTAATGACAGTGTCACTATATTCGTCTGGCGAAATCCAGAGCTGTCGGGCAGTTTTATTGTCAGGCCAGATGGTAAAATTTCTACTTCGTTAGTTGAAGACGTGGCCGTAAGCGGTAAGACACCTACTCAGTTGGCGCGAGAGATGGAGTCGATATTAAGTAAGTACATCCGCGATCCTGTTGTAACAGTGTCAGTAACGAATTTCGTCGGTCCTTACAGCGAGCAAATAAGGGTTATAGGTGCAGCTGCAAATCCTCAGGCGATTAGTTACAGAGAATATATGACCCTGCTGGACCTGATGATTGCTGTCGGCGGCCTGACTGAATTCGCCGATGGAAATGCTGCAAAACTGGTTCGGGTTTCCAATGGAACGCAATTGACTTATGATCTTAGGTTGGACGATTTAATCCGTGATGGTAACATCGCTGCCAACGTTGATATGCTGCCAGGCGATGTTGTGATAATCCCTGAGGCATGGTTTTAAAACGCTGTCATAAGTAGTAATGCCGTCATGGAGTGACAAATGAAACAACTTACAGAAGCTATTGAGCAGATTTCAACCTACAGCCGTGGTATATGGCTACACCGGCGTTATGTCATCATAACTGCCTGGCTGGCTTGTATACTCGGCTGGTATGTCGTGCATGAGCTTCCTCCTGTATACGAAGCTGAGTCTAAGCTATACGTCGAAACTGAAACGATGCTGGAGCCATTGCTCAAAGGTATTGCCATCAGAAATAATCAGGATCAGGAGATTAAGCTACTGGCCAGAACGTTACTCAGTCGCCCTAATCTAAAGAAAATAGCCCGTGAAACCGACCTTGATATCGAAGCGGTAAATGATAAACAGTACGAAGCTTTGATCGACTCTCTGATGGAAGATATTGTTATCGCGTCTTCTGGTCGTGAGAACATTTACGTCATTACCTATCACAACCGCTCTCCTCAGCTTGCATTAAAGGTTGTGCAGGCCACCTTGAATACCTTTGTTGAAAATAGATTGGGTACTTCCAGAGCAGATTCTAAAGGTGCCGAGAAGTTTCTCAGTGAGCAGATTGCTGAATATGAAGCGAGGCTGATTGAGGCGGAGCGTAAGCTATCTGAATTCAAAAAGAATAAGATGTTCATGATGCCAAGCGCGGAGAGCAATTACTATGCCCGGCTCAGTGCAGAGAAGCAGAACCTTGAAACTGCCACGCTGGAGTTACAACAACTGGAGACTCGTTTGGAATTAGCGCGAGCACAGCTTGTGCCTGTTTCACAAAATGGCGCATCCGTCGTTCCTCCGGATTTTGTAACGCCGTTCGATGAACGTATCGCATCACTGAATACCAATCTTGACAACTTGCTAATAAAGTTCACGGAAAACCATCCTGATGTAGTGGAAACACAAAGGCTGTTAAGTTTTCTCAAAAAGCAACGAGAAGAAATGCTGGCCGAACTTGCATCAAGTGAGCAAAGTACAGGTACGGCTAATGAATATATCCAGCAGCTTAAGCTTAATGTTTCCGAGCTGGAGTCTCAGGTGGCGTCAGCTTCAGTCAAAGTCGATGCTTATGCCCGCAAAGTGAAAGAGTTTGAAAGTCGCTTAAGCCAAATACCTGAAATTGAAGCGGAATTTACCGGACTTAACCGGGATTATGAAATTAACCGCTCCCAGTATGAAGCGCTGCTTACCCGTAGAGAAGCCGCTGAGCTGGCAAGGAAAGCTGACGTATCAGAGCAGGATGTTCAGTTCAGAGTCATAGATCCTCCACGGGTACCTATCACCCCCTCAGGCCCGAAACGACTATTGCTTTATACTGCGGTGTTACTTGGCGGATGTTTCCTCGGTATAGCTGTGGCTTTTATACGCAGTCAAATATCGCCGACGCTTATTACAGCGTCACAATTAAAAACCATCTCTGAAATTCCAGTGTTCGGTTTAGTATCGCATACGAATAAACAGCAATTGATTCGCAATATGCGCATGCATTTCATTTATTTCGTGCTGTTAACAGGAACGTTGTTTGCCGTATATGCAATGATCATGGTTAGCGAGTTGCTTTTTGGTGGTACAGCAGAAACGATATCGAGGGTTTTTAAGTGAGTATTATAGAAAAAGCACTGGATAAACAGCTGTCTGTTAAAGATGCTTCAGCATCAAACCAATCCGAATCGCAAGCACGTGAAGAAACAGCACCTAGAGAAAGTATTCCTGAGCGAGCGGGAAGCGTAGCTGAAACAAGGCCATTTGCACCCGAAAACTCGGTAGACCAAGGTAGCCAAGGCAGTTCCCGTAGCGTGGAGTTAGATTTGGCAGATCTCGAAAGACGCCATTTTGTTTCTTTGTCGCCTAAACGCCGCGTAATAAATGAAGAATTTAGTGTTATAAAGCGCAAGCTTATTAATAATGCCTTTGGCCCATTAAGTAAGTCATTGAAACACTCAAACTTAATTTTGGTAAGTAGTTCCCGCCCCGGAGAGGGAAAAACCTTCACCTCTATTAATCTGGCGTTGAGTATAGCCCTTGAGCAAGATAAAACTGTGTTGCTGGTCGACACAGATGTTCTCAGACCCCAGGTCGCTAAGACACTTGGCATAGAGAATGACCTGGGGCTGACTGATTACCTGTCTTCAGATAACATTGATGTACAGGATATTATTTTGTCGACCAATGTTGAACGTTTGAAGGTAATTACTGCCGGTCGGGCTCACCATTTGTCTACAGAGCTTTTGGCCAGCCAGAAAATGGCCGATCTTGCCAGAGAGTTTGCCACGCGCTACAAAGACCGGATCGTGTTGTTTGATGCACCGCCTTTATTGGGGGTCAACGAAACAGCAGTGGTCGCTATGATGTGCGGGCAGGCGATTATTGTACTCGAAGAGAACAGATCTAAACTGTCTGAAATTGAGCAATCAATAGCCTTAATACCACCAGAGATCGCTGTGGGATTTGTCATTAATAAAGCCCACCGTACTCAGATTGGCGATTATGGATACGGATATTACTATGGTGGTGCCTAAGCAACCTTTGCGGGTTTGGCCGACTGTAGTTGCCTGTTGCCTGCTTGGTAATATTGCGTATGCAGGCGATTGGCAGCTCAATCCCGGTATAATCGCTGACAGCTATCTTTACCAACTTAAGCAACAGGATTATGCAAGCTGGGACGAGGGCGCTGCATTAGCGTTGTCACCTAATGTCGAATTGCTTTTCAATAGTAAGCATTTGCAAACCGCGCTTGACTGGCGGCAAAAGCATATTTTTTATGACGACAAACAGCGTGACGATAGGTCGCTAGATTACATAAACTTTAATAACCGGTTATCAGCATTTGACAATAGGCTGTCGTGGACGGTTAACGGCAGTGAAAGTTATCGAATTCGTAATTCGCAGCGCGGCATTTTTGCTGATGAAATCACCGGTTTTTCAGATTTAAGTAAGACCCGGAATCTGGGAACTTCACTGGCTGTTCGTACCGCTCCTCACCGTGACACTCAAAGCGCATTAAGTTTGACTGCCCGAAAAATTGACTCGGAACGTCCAGACAATGATGATGCGTTGGGGAATTTTAGCAACGAATTTTATGCTGCGGATTTTGCAATTGGCAAGCGCAGGCGTGATAGCACGTTTTACTGGCAGTTTAATAGTCGTTATTCAGAAAGTGCCAGAGATGCAGGAAATGATTTGACGTCAGAGAACGCTGATCTGACCGTCGGAGTGCCAGTCTTACGTAAGTTAGCCTGGATTAGCAGAGCACGGTACGAAAATAATGACCTTTTTACAAACTACACTAATAAGTTCCGTTCTGTCGGAACAGGATTAGAATATCGCTTCGGTAATGTTTCTTATGTGAATGCCACTTATAACTGGTATCGTCAACAGCAGTTGCTGGAGGAGGAAGACAGTTACTGGGCTTTTGACATGTTGCTGGCACCAACGAGACGAACTTCTTTGCAGGTTACTGTAGATCGTCGTTATTACGGCCGGTCAGTTGAAGTAGCTGGCAGTTATCGCTTACAGCGTTTATCCGCAAGGCTAACCTATAATGAACGTGTCACTGTTACCAACGGGCTTGATCAGATATTTAACGATTTGGGTCTGTTTGTATGTCCCGGTGCATTTAGCGATATTACTGATTGTTTCGTTCCCCCGTCTGCAAACTATCAGCTGTTGCCAGGTGAGTCGCTACAGAACTTTATCGAAACAGATATTGAGATCAGTGAAAACGTGGTTTTGCGAAAGGGAGGTTCTTTTAGTCTGGCTTATGACCGGAATCGTCTGACGTTGGGTTTAAACTTACGTCGCACAGAAGATGAGTATGTTGAAAGTAACCGGCTGAATAAGACTAAAGGGGCATCTTTGAATGCAAGCTGGAGGCTAACGCCGCTGATGACATTAACGTCAGAGATAAATTTTTATGAAATAGAGTACTCTCTGGAAGATCGTAAAGATCAAAATCTTCAGTTTAAAGGCGGACTTAAGGTTGAACTGAATGAGCATTCAGATGTTTCTGTCAATCTAAGACGTGTAGAGCGTGATTCAAATCAGCAGCAGTTCGATTTACAGGAAAACCGGGTCTGGTTTAGCTACGAATATCAGTTTTGACACTGGTATTCGTAGCTAAACATCATATCAATCAAAAGGTTTGCTTTCTTTTTGCTGCAATGCCTTTTGTTGTTTCTTCAGCAGCTCGTCCATCTCTTGCAGTAATTTCAGTTTTTCTTCAATCATGGAGTTTAGCGCGGTAGAAACATTATGGCTTATGCCTGTGTTATCTGCAGCAGAACTAGGGGGCATTGGCGCTGAAGGGTGCAGATTAGCAACCTCCTGGTTAATTTCTGCAATAACCAGTTGTACATCATCAGTGTTCAACTGTTTTTTGTCTTCGAGATAGCCGTATAGCAGCACTCTGTCCATCAGGGTATTTATTTTACGCGGAATGCCTTTGCTTTGCTGGTGAATAAACGGATAGCAGTCTTCGTGGATTATTGAACTGTCGGCCCCGGCTTGCTGCAAACGATATTGAATATAGGCTTTAGTATCATCAGGTTGGAGTGCCGATAAATTTGACGACGCAATAATCCGTTGCCTGAACTGCTCCATATCCGGCGACTGGATAATGGCATTTAATTCATTTTGCCCCAGTAAAAAGCTCTGTAGCAGAGGCTTGCCGTTGAACTGAAAGTTAGACAACATACGCAACTCTTCAATAGACGCAAGTGGCAGATTCTGCGCTTCGTCTACCAGTAGCAATGCGCGGCGGTGCTGAGCATGTAGCCGTTTCAGATAGCTGTATATGGCATCCAGGTAGCTGGCTTTTGTATGCTCCGTCACGACCAGATTAAAGCTCGACGCCACCATGCGGATCAGATCGTCCGGTTCCAGCTTAGATGTGACGATTTGCTTGGCAATAATTTCATCTTGATTCAGCTGATTTAGTAGCTGGTTTGCAATAGTGGTTTTACCGGTGCCTACGTCACCGGTGATGACAATAAACCCTTCTCCCTGAGACAGGCCGTATTGAAGATAGGCGAGGGCACGCTTATGTAGCTTGCTGGCGTAAAACCAATTGGGGGTAGGAGTAAGTTGAAAGGGCCTTTCCCTGAATCCATAGTACTTCTCGTACATAGCGTATAATCCTTTAGCAAAGTTCAGCAGCGGTGCTGCTGAGGTCAACGTTAGCGATAGTCTATACAAAAACACGTATGAACACGACATTCTGTGGTAGCTACTGTGGGAGTTTTTTCTGTTTGAGGCAAAATAAACATCAGCCTCTTGTGCTATAGCTTGAGTAAACCATTCTAAAAACAGCTAATTTTTGCCAAATTTGCTGGTTAATTCATCGTTGCGTTTAAAAAGTGTCCGAACAATCAAGGCGGCAGAAAAAACTGTTGACACATTTTCGGTGGCACCCTAGAATGCGCCCCGTGTTCAGCGCTAATGCAAGTTAGCGAAAGACATAAAAGTGTGGGGCTATAGCTCAGCTGGGAGAGCGCTTGCATGGCATGCAAGAGGTCAGCGGTTCGATCCCGCTTAGCTCCACCAAGATTTTTTAGTGCGTCCCCTTCGTCTAGAGGCCTAGGACACCGCCCTTTCACGGCGGTAACAGGGGTTCGAATCCCCTAGGGGACGCCAATAAATCTGCACTTTTTTGAATGAATGTTTTTGCGTCCCCTTCGTCTAGAGGCCTAGGACACCGCCCTTTCACGGCGGTAACAGGGGTTCGAATCCCCTAGGGGACGCCACTTCATCATTCAAAATCACTGTTACTGTGTCCCCTTCGTCTAGAGGCCTAGGACACCGCCCTTTCACGGCGGTAACAGGGGTTCGAATCCCCTAGGGGACGCCACTTCGCGTCAGAAACTCATCAATACTACAAATAATATCTGCGTTAACACAGACATATACTGTAACACTCTTACACTTGAGTAAGCCTTTAGTCGGGCTCAAAATCTGCTAATAATTTTCCGACAAATTCGCTGATTAACGGCTGCGCTTCGCTGTTAGGGTGTATTCCGTCCCCAAGCATTAAAGCTCTATTGACGGCGATATTATCCATGAAGAATGGCCATAGCGTTATTTGATGTTTTTCAGCCAGTTGCGGATAAATTCCACTAAATTGTTGTCCATAACGAGGTCCATAGTTCGGTGGTATACGTATTTGCATTAACACTGGTGCCGCTTTATGCTGCTTAACCAACGTGATGATTTCATTTAAATTGGATTCAATGGTGCCAATAGCATGACCACGTAATCCATCATTGCCACCTAATTCGATTAGTACAGCATCAGGCTGATGCTGCTGCAGTAGCGCAGGCAGGCGAGCAACGCCGCCGGCCGTTGTTTCGCCGCTGATGCTGGCGTTAATTAATTGCCAGTCAGTACGTTGTTGCAGCAGATAAGGCCAGCCTTGTTGCTGTTGCATGCCATAGGCGGCACTTAAACTGTCGCCGAGAATAAGTAGTTTTTGTGCCTGGCTAATCTGGCAGAAAAATACGAGCACAAAGAAGAAGATAATACGCATGATGACAACACCTGAAGTTCACATTAAAGCTACTAATTTGGCTAAGAGCGTCAAAGTAGCGGATGGTTCCTTAACTATCCTGCATGATATCAGTCTGACGATCAATCGTGGCGAAAGTGTGGCGATTGTCGGCGCTTCCGGCTCTGGTAAATCGACTTTGCTTAGTCTGCTGGCCGGTTTAGACACACCGAGCGAAGGAGAGGTCTTTCTGGGGCGGCACCCATTACATAACTTGTCTGAAGATAAGCGGGCTGGCATAAGGGCTGCTGAAGTGGGGTTTGTGTTTCAGTCTTTTTTGTTGCTACCAAGCCTGACTGCGCTTGAGAACGTTACATTGCCAGCTGAGCTTGCTGGAATAAAAGATGCGAAAGCGCGCGGAGCGGCTTTACTTCAGCAAGTTGGGCTAGCCGCCCGGGCAGATTTTTTCCCGTCACAATTATCAGGAGGAGAGCAACAGCGTGTTGCGATAGCGCGAGCATTTATTACGCAGCCTGCTGTCCTGTTTGCCGATGAGCCGTCTGCTAATCTGGATGCGCAAACCGGACAAAAAGTAGAAGATTTGCTGTTTAAGCTCAATAAAGAACAGGGAACGACACTGATTCTTGTGACGCACAATGCAGAGCTGGCGGCGCGTTGTCAGCGGCAGTACCGGATGCAAGCCGGGCGCTTTGTCAACAAGGACAATGAGGGGCTGGCAGATGTTGGTTAACATAGCTTGGCGGTTGTTCTGGCGGGAGCTGCACCGTGGAGAGCTCTGGGTTATCGGCTTTGCGCTGTTTCTTGCTGTTGGCTCAGTAGTCAGTTTGAGTGGTATTACCCAAAGCGTAAATAGTGCGCTGAAACAACGCAGTGCGCAATTTTCGGCTGCAGACAGGGTATTAAGATCCAGCCAGCCTTTTGATTCAGAAGTTATTACGCAAGCCGTAGCACAAAATCTGAAAGTCTCCCGTCAGATGCAATTCGATTCTATGCTGTTTGCTGGCGATAAGATGCAATTAGCAACCATCAAAGCGGTTGATGATAGTTACCCACTGCGGGGTGAGCTGCAGTTAAACCGCTCTTCGGTAGCCGGTGTTGGCGATGCTATATCAACTCAGCCAGGCGAAGTTTACTTCGAAGCCCGCTTGTTTGACCTGCTGAACCTACAAGTTGGTGATAAGGTCGAGCTTGGAATGTCCCGCTTGACTGTTGCCGGGGTTATTACGCAGGAACCTGATGCGCCACTTAGCGTGTTTGGTGGAGCGCCACGAGTATTAATGCACCTTGATGATGTTGCAGCAACAGAAATTGTTCAACCGGGAAGTCGTATCGCTTACCGTTATTTATTTGCAGGCACTGAGCAGCAACTAAGTCAGTTTGAAGAGCTGATGCAGCCTCAGCTTAATGCACATCAACGCTGGCAGAAACTGGATAACCAGTCTGCAATCGGCGGTGCTTTGCAACGAGCGGAACGGTTTTTATTGCTGTCAGGCCTACTTGGGATTGTACTGGCAGCTTGTGCTGCGGCCGTAGCTGCAAGTCGATACAGTCAGCGCCACACTCAGTCTGTGGCAGTTATTAAAGCACTGGGCGCGACAACGCGACAAATCAGACTGATTTATGGTGGGCATCTGTTGCTCGTAGTCGCATTTAGTCTGGTCTGTGGCATTATTGCCGGACAGCTTGCCATTGAAGCTGCCCAGTTTGGGATCCAATATTATTTAGGTGATTTTCGTAGTGCGTTCAGCTGGCGGCCGATATGGCTTGGCAGCCTGACCTGTTTGATTTGCGCGATATTATTTGCCGCCAGGCCAATGTGGCGTCTTGCAGGCACTGCAGCGATTGAAGTATTAAAAAATACTACACTCAAACTTGAGCTTGATAAGCTGCAGTTGTTAACCGGAGCTTTGGCTATCTGGGCCCTGATGTGGTTGTTTAGTGGTGAGTTTCTGCTAAGTGTTGGCCTGTTTCTGTTGTGCGCGCTTTTTGCAGCGCTACTGATGTCTGTTGCAGCTTTGCTGGTTAAACTCGCCAAGCCTGTAGCTGCAGGCCAAAGCAGTGCTAGACGGCTTGCATTGGCTAATCTGCGCCGGCGGCTGTGGGCGAATAGTTTTCAGTTAATTACCTTTAGTCTCGCTATCTTCCTAACTTTGCTGTTGTACTTTCTGCGTGCTGAGCTTATCGGGCAGTGGCAACAGCAGATCCCGGAAGGGGCGCCAAATCAGTTCTTGGTCAATATCGCCGAGCCGCAGCGTGCAGTGCTCAATCAATTTGCCGCAGAGCATGATCTTGTTACGGGACAATATTATCCTGTAGTTCGGGGTCGGTTGGTGTCAGTGAATGATGAGCAGTTGCAGCAGGAAGCAACGAAAGAGCAGCGTTCGGAGCAGCGGGTCGGTATTGGTCGTGAGCTTAATCTGACCTGGCTGGCGCAGCTACCCGATAATAATCAGGTAGTGTCCGGGACCTGGTTTGACGCGAAGAGCAGTGCGCAGGTTTCGGTTGAAAGTGAAATTGCCCAACGGCTAGATATTAAGCTTGGTGATACTCTGGCGTTTTCTATCGGCGGCCAGCAACTTAGCGCAACTGTCAGTAGTATCCGTAAAGTTGATTGGAACAGTTTGCAGCCCAATTTTTATATGATCTTAAGCCCCGATGTGCTGGCAGATTTTCCCGCCACTTATATCACGGCTTTTTATCTACAGCCTGAGCAAAACTTACTGCTTAATCAGCTAGCCAGGTTAATGCCGACAGTAACAGTTATCAGTGTCGATAATATTATTCAGCAGGTAAACAGTATTATCAGTCAGGTGACGATTGCCCTTAGCTTTATTCTGCTAATTATATGCTGTGCAGCGGCACTGGTACTGGTAGCGCAGGTGCAGGCAACGCTGGAACAACGTGAACAGGAGCTGGCAATCTTACGTACGTTAGGCGCACGGCACGCTTTTTTACGCAATGCTTTGCTGTTGGAGTTTTCGCTGCTAGGTGGATTAGCCGGCTTATTTGCTACGGTATTGGCAGAGTCGATGCTTTTTATTGTGCAACAACGCGCTTTTGATCTGCCATTTACATTGCATTACACTCTGTGGTGGTTAGGGCCGGTACTGGGTATTGTTTTGGTAACAACGCTCGGCTGGTTGCAGCTGAAGCGTTTAATGCGTATCCCTGGTGCGGTACTTATACGACGGGTATTACAAAGCTGAGCGTCTGGATAGTAAATTCGTTAGTGCTGGCTCCAGTTCAGTAAAATGGAACTGATAGCCGGCCTTAATCAGGTTTGCCGGTATTACCCGTTGCCCATCGATCAGCAATGTCGCCATTTCACCCAGCAATAAATTTAATATAAAAGCGGGTATAGGCAATAAAGCAGGGCGGTGCAGCACTTTTGCCAGCGCCTGGCTAAATTGTGTATTGGCAACCGGGGTGGGCGCAGTTGCATTGAAAACACCCTGTAAAGTTGGATGAAGCAGCAAAAACTCAATAATCTGCACCATGTCATCGATATGTATCCACGACATATACTGCTGACCGTTACCTATTTTACCGCCAAGCCCAAGTTGAAATGGCGGTAACATTTTTTTCAGGGCACCGCCATCTTTTGCCAGTACTATGCCAGTACGTAACAGGCAGACCCGGGTTTGTGGGCTTGCTGCATCCTGAGCGACTTCCTCCCAATGTTTACATAGCTGATGGGGAAAGTCGTCATGAACATGGCTATAGTCCTCACTAATAAGCTGAGCCTGCTGGGCACCATAAAAACCTATAGCTGACCCGCTGATGAGTACCTGTGGCGGTTTTGAAGCATTGTTAATGGCGTCAACCAATGCCTTAGTGCACAGCCAGCGGCTGTTACACAACTTTTGCTTTTGCTGCTCTGACCAGCGCTTACCAACGATAGGTTCGCCAGCAAGATTTACGACGGCCGTGATATCGTTAAAATCAACGTCTTTTATGCTGGATACAGCCGATATCGCTGTACCAAAGCGTGTGATTACGCTTTGGGGATTGCGGCTTAATATGGTTAACTTATACTGATTTTGCCATCGCTTAACGAGCGCGCTTCCAATCAGACCGGAGCCACCGGTTATCAGTATATGCATGAGAGACGTTATCCTGATACGGAGCCAAGGTGATAAGTATAGAGCTTATTTGTTTGTAGAAAGCGTTAATGATACTGAATCGGCAAACCGAAGCGCGTGGGGCTTGTCTATTTCAACTTCCGCATAATGCACTGATGCATGTTCTGCAGCAATCGCCAGTACATCAGCCGTCAGCTTTTCCAGCAGTGAGAAACGCTGATTTTCAACCAGTGCAATAATTTTTTTTAGTAATGGTTCTGTAGTTCAACGCGTTATCCATATTATCAGTGTTGGCTGCATTTTCGGCACTATATTTGATTAACGCATTGATAATCACATCTTGCTTATTGTTAATTTCATCTTCTTTTATACCAATATAGGTACGCAGACGCAGATTTTTTATTTTAATTATCGCAGGATTATTCAGATCCATTATCTATCCCTTACATCACAGTTTTTGTTGTCTATATTACGCGAAAGAAATGATTTCGATCATCACATCGTAGGATCTAATTGCTATTTAGCTGAGGTATACAGTAAAGCGTGCTCCGCCTAAATCGCTATCATCAATTTCCAGAGTACCAGAATAGGATTGAACTAATTCTGCGACAATAGCAAGGCCGACACCATGTCCGTCCTGATAGGTATCCAGTCTGGTGCCGCGCTCAAACAAAGCTTGTCGTTTCTCTTGTGGTACACCTGGGCCGTCATCTTCAATACACAACATTAAATGCTGCGACTGCTTTATCGTGACAGTGACCTGCTGCTGACATGCTTTACAAGCATTGTCCATTAGGTTACCCAGTATTTCCATCAAATCGGTTTCATCCCCTCTGAAGGCGCAGTGCTCAGCACATTCGATATTTATCGCCAGGTTTTTATCACGGTATATTTTACTCAGGGCAGATATCAGCTTCTCTAATCGCGGCTTAATTTCAATTTGCTTTTTCCAGACATCCTGACCGGAACTGGCTGCTCTTTTGAGCTGATGTTCGATCATCGATGTGATGCGGTCCAGTTGCTCTTTCAGCTCTGGTTGTTGGCTAAGTGCGGAGGTCTGCAGCACTGCAACCGGAGTTTTCAGTGCATGCGCCAGGTCGCTTAAATGGTGGCGATAGCGTTGCTTTTGCCGGTTTTGGTTTGCAAGCAGCAAATTTAAATCTTCTTTAATAATACTGAGTTCAGCAGGGTAGCGGGCGTTTAATTGCTCCTGACTACCATTTTCAACACGGCGTATTTCATGGTCAAGCCTTGATAACGGTTTGGTTGTCCAGTAATACGCCAGTAACATCAGTAACAGCAGCATTAAACCGATACCGATAAACCACTGTATTAATGTAGCGCGGAATGTTTGCTGAGGGGCGATAAGCCTTTCGTTAGTTTGTACAATATGTACTGTAAGCGGGCGGGTATATTCTTCCGCATCAAACAATAACGATATTGATAACACCCAGAAGGAACCACTTGGCTGGATGACCTGGCGAAATAAATGCTCTCCTGGTGGTAGCGCTTCTATTGGTGGAATAAAATGCTGATTCAGTGATGAATCTGACTGCCACACCAGATCCTGTTCGTGCGTAATGTAAGCGCTCAGGCCCGAATCCGGGCGATAAAAATCAGGCGTCAGCGCATTATTCAGCAGCTCAACTTTATCTTCTGTCACGCTAAGTTCAGACAAAATGGCGTACATATGCACTTCCATTTTTTGTTCAGCGGAGGTGAGCAGTTGGGTGTAAAAAGCACGATCTATTGCAATAAATGAACTTGGCAGCAGAAACAGCAGTAAAAAAATACTGACCAGCATCTGCCGCAGTTTCAAAGATAGTGACATATCAGGCGACGTTCAGGGTGAAACGGTAGCCCCTGCCACGCAGAGTCTCAATGGGTTTATTTTCGCCATCCGGGTCGAGCTTTTTCCGTAGACGAAGTACAAACACTTCAATGACGTTGCTATCCAGGTCAAAATCCTGGTCATAGATATGCTCTGTCAGTTCAGTTTTTGAAATGACTTTGTTGGGATTCATCATAAAGTACTCAAGTACTTTGTATTCGTATGCGGTCAAGCTGATCTCATCTTCATTCAACCAGACTTGCTGGGTACGGCTGTTCAGTGCAATAGGACCCGCAGACAAGGTTGGTTCAGGCTGGCCTGCTGCCCGACGGATAAGAGCATTACAGCGTGCCAATAATTCTTCCGTATGAAACGGTTTAGTCAGATAGTCATCGGCTCCGGCATCCAGACCCTCAACTTTTTCCTGCCAGCTGCCCCGGGCTGTCAATACGATAATCGGGGTTTTCAACGCTTTCTGGCGGGCTTTACGGATCAAGGTAAGGCCATCCATTTTCGGCAAACCAATATCGATAATAGCCAGATCGTAAGGATATTCAGATAACTTGAACCAACCGTCATCGCCATCCATAGCTACATCAACGCTAAACTGTTGCTGCTGTAACTGTTCTTTGATTTGCTGAGCTAACAGATTTTCATCTTCTACAACGAGTAGGCGCATTAAATTCCATCCTTTTTTACCCGGCCGGATTGGCCATCTACTAACACGGTAATTACACGGCCATCTGCCTGTAATACCCGGATCCGGTACTGCTGCTTTTCTGTCTGCACTCTGACAATTTTACCCGGATAACGCTCCTGCGCCAGAGCAGCTGCGCGCTCACGAGTAATTTGCAAAGTATCCTGTATACCTTTAGCTTGAAGCGATATGCTGGCCAGCAGTCCGATAATCAACAGAATAATTCTGGTGCTACGCATTGTTCTCTCCACTTCTTGTCGCGGTACTTTACCTAACTATTTGTGTAGCAGCAATTCTCTTGGCTGTTACTTTATTGGGTATTGTCCTTTACTGCAGACATGGTTATTGAATCACATTGGCAAGAGTAGGCAGTTCAGACTTAATTCGTGCTGAATACTTTGAATAGTCTCAAACAAATAAAGTTAAAAAATAATTGCAAATGTAAAAAATTTGACTAATTTAATTGTGTTGGCAGTAAAAACTCTCAGCTCCCGGTTGTTTGGTTTGCCTTTTTGGTCACAATGCCAACCCGGAAAAGTCAGGCGGCAGTCAGCGGAGTCAGCAGGGATAGAGAGTTATTTTAAGGACGATAAAAATGAAAAAACTGTATTTTGCACTGGGTATGACGCTGTTTACATTAGCAACGAATGTCTGTTTTGCAGAGACAAAAGCACCTGCACAGGTCAGTAAGGCTGAAGCTGCAGCCCATGTTGCACAAAAAATCTCCCTCAACACCGCAACGCTTGAGCAACTTGAAGCCATTCCCGGGCTTGGTAAAAAGAAAGCTCAGGCTGTGCTTGATTATATTGCGCAAAATGGCGCTATAAAAAATGAAACTCAGTTGACTGAAGTCAAAGGTATAGGCGAGAAACTGGCTGCAAAAATAAGCCCGTACGTTAGCTTCAATTAATGCAGCTCAAAGCCCCGGAGATCAGTCTCCGAGGGCTTTCATTTGTTCGTTAGCCCACTGCACCGCCGTATGATAGGAATCTGGTACTTTATCGTTGGGCAGTTGTAACGTATTAATAGCTTGGTTGGCCTCTTTCCACTGTGCCTTTTCATAATATTGAATTAGCTGAATGTAGTCTGCCAGCAAGCCTTTTTTCTCTATCAACGCTTCTTTAATCTCTTTTGCCAATGGCAGCTTATTCATTACGCTGTCAATTGGTTCATCCAGAATTGCATCCATCAGCGACATTAAGCCAGTAAGGAAAGCCTTTGCCGTATCCACTTTACCATGCAGCTCAGCTAAACCTTCAGCAAACCGCGCGCGGGTCATTGACATACGCATTAGCTCAGCAGGTTTGTCACTGCTTATCTGCGAAGTGAACAGTAAAGATAAAAACTTTTTCAGCTCTGCCTGACCAAGTACAACCAAGGCTTGTTTGATGGTTTCAATTTCGGTGCGGCGTTTAAAAATTGCTGAGTTACTGTAGCGTAATAATTTGTAAGATAAGTGCACATCACGCTGAAATACCTGCGTAATTTTATTCAAATCCATATCTGCTTTTGAGGTTTCGTATAGCAGCTCCGCCAGTGTCATCTGAGCCGGGGCCAGGGCCTTACTTTGCATCATCTCCGGTTTTGAGAAGAAGTACCCCTGAAAGTAGCTAAAGCCCATATCCAACGCCAACTGAAACTCTTCGTTGGTTTCAACTTTTTCTGCCAGTAATTTAATATGCGGAAAATCAGTCAGTGCCAATTTAATTTCGTTGATAGTATCGGCGGCGGTAGAGCGGAAATCTATTTTGATAATATCAATGAAAGGGTAAAAGTGCCGCCATACTCCCTGGTGAATATAATCATCCAGCGCCAGCACATAGCCTTGCTCTTTTAATTGCTGACATTCTGCCAGCAAACGTTTTCCAGGTTGAATAGTTTCCAGTATTTCTATTACCACCTGCTCTTTGGGCAGCATGCTCGGGTATTTTTTCTGTAATGTATCGAGCGTGAAGTTAATAAAGCCGGGTTTATCGCCGAGAAAGTCATCCAGACCAAAGCTAAATTGACTACCCTCAACCATGCGCGAGGTAGCCTCATCACCATCAACATCGGGAAAAGCATTCTCCAGGCCGTCCCGAAACAATAGTTCGTATGCATATAGCTCTTTGTTACGGTCAAGGATAGGTTGGCGAGCGGCGTAAAAATACATAAATGTTCTGTCTCAGAAAATGAACACTAAAATGCTAATCTAGCAAAAATCACCGGTCAGGACACATAAATTTTATAGTGTACTGACCGGATAATGCATTTATCAGTGTTTGAGCTCAGTTTGCATTTTTTCAAATACTGATGTGATTTCTGGTGCAGGTGTCTTGGTGAGTTTACTTACCAGCACAATAAATACACTGCTGACGATGACTCCCGGCAGAATTTCGTATACCAGGCTGCTTAAGGTAGCGTCGTTTTCAAGCACCGGCGCGTAAATCCAGAAAAGTACTGTGGCAGCACCGCTGATAATACCGCTTAATGCTCCGGCAAATGTCATTCTTTTCCAGTACAGGCTAAACACCACCAACGGACCAAATGCTGCACCAAAACCAGCCCAGGCGTTACTTACCAATGTCAGGATAGAACTGTCTCTGTCATAGGCCAGTACTATGGCAACCATCGCTACGGCTAATACTGATAACCGGCCAACCAAAACCAGCTCACGCTGAGACGCACTGCGATTGACGAAAGTCTTATAAAAGTCTTCTGTCAGTGAGCTGGATGTAACCAGTAGCTGCGAAGAAATGGTACTCATAATAGCGGCCAGAATCGCCGCAAGTAAAAAACCGGAGATAAGCGGGTGAAACAAAAACTGGGAAAAAATGATAAAGATTGTCTCAGGATCGCTCAGTGTCATCTTAGTGTTTGCGACATACGCAATCCCAACCAGACCTGTCATCACCGCGCCCAGCAGTGTAATGAGCATCCAGCTCATACCGATACGCCGTGCTGTTTTGATATCTTTTACCGAGCGGATAGCCATAAAGCGAACGATGATATGCGGCTGACCAAAATAGCCAAAACCCCAGGACAACAGCGAGATGATACCCAGTGCTGTCAGTGCTGTGCCGGTGTTGGCATCGATGAACATATTACTGAAATCCGGGTTGATGCTGTTGACCTGCGACATCACAGAATCCAAACCGCCTAAATGGTCCAGTGCGACCAATGGCACTAACACCAGCGACACAAACATTATGCAGCCCTGTACGAAATCAGTGATACTAACAGCAAGAAAACCACCAAACAGGGTGTATGCCACCACGACACCGGCAGTGACATAAAGCCCCAGTTCATAGCTTAAGCCAAATGAGCTTTCAAACAGCTTGCCACCACCAACAACGCCTGATGAGGTGTATAACGTAAAAAACAACACGATAACAACGGATGATACGATACGCAGGGTACGGGTTTTGTCCGCAAAACGGTTTTCAAAGTAATCCGGCAGCGTAATCGAATCGTTGGCAACTTCAGTGTAGACCCTTAAACGGGGTGCTACGATGACGTAATTAAGGAAAGCACCGATCAACAAACCAATGGCTATCCAGCCGCTGCTGATACCCGACAGGTACATGGCGCCTGGTACACCCATCAGCATCCAACCGCTCATATCTGACGCACCTGCGGACAGTGCAGTTACAGCAGGGCCGAGTTTACGACCGCCCAGCATATAACCTGATACATCATCCGTTGACGTTTTATAGCCATATAAACCAATGGCCAGCATCACGATAAAATATAACCCTAACGAAATAATAGTGCCTGTTTCCAAAACAGTTTCTCCTTATGACAGCGGCTAAGCTTTGGTTAACGCGGGTCTAACCAAAGCTCAGTACAAAAAAATACCTGATACAGGATCAGGTTTAAAATCAAACTCATGCTAACAAGATGTGCGCAAGCTTACCAGTGTAAAGCGGTAAGCTTGCGCTGACAGTGGCTGGATAACTAAGCTTGCAGGCTCACTTGGGATATAACGGTGGTAGTGATTGTTGTTCGTCGACTGTACTCGTTTTCGCTGTATTAAAG
The DNA here is from genome assembly GCF_020531985.1 of Rheinheimera aquimaris. Classification (GTDB taxonomy): domain Bacteria; phylum Pseudomonadota; class Gammaproteobacteria; order Enterobacterales; family Alteromonadaceae; genus Alishewanella; species Alishewanella aquimaris. The sequence continues at coordinate 100,304 of NZ_JAJAVQ010000006.1, forward strand.
TGCTGCCAGGCGCGCCAGAGGGCATCTCCTTGCCAGGTGTTAGCATTATTGCTGTACAGCGCATCGTTAAGGATATCCAGCTGCTGATTCAAGTCTTTGGCGTTGACAACGGCTTTTAATTCAGTCAGAGACAAGCACCGTCTGTCCAACTGTTGGTGGCCAAAACGTAACAGCTCAGCTCTGGCGACTACGGCATTATTTTGCTGGCAGGCTTGCTTTAACGTCCGGCTGTCAAAGCGCACGCGACTTGTTATTGTTGCTGCGGGTTGCGCCGGTGTTTTTAATTGCCACAGTAGGTAGCCGATAAACAGGCTGATAAACCAGAGTGCGGCAAGAGCACTGCTCAGGTAGTTCCACTGCCACTTTGATACCGGTTGCGCGGCAGGTTGTGTTATTTGTTGCACAGGGGAGGGGGCAACAGCGCCTTTTGCATCAGGCCCGGCACTGACTGCCGCAGCGACACCGCTGACCGTCAGTTTACGTGCTGGCAGACTAGCATGCTCAAGCTTACCGGTTTGGCTATTCCACCAGGGTAAGCTTACTGCGGGTAACTCTAGCTCGCCGGCTTTATTCGCAATTACAGCAGTAGTAAAGACTTTTTGCGCAACTAAGCGGCCATTGCGTTCAGCGCTTTTAGCTTGTGGTTGCTCCTGATAGAGCCGCAGCCCGTCCGGGAAACCTTGTTTGATTTCAGGTAACTGATTTTCTGCCACATCAACGGCCGACAACGTGATAGTGCGGGTCACCGGCTCACCCTGTTTCAGCTCGGTAATATCCGGGCTCCATTCTTCGGTTAATGTCACCAGACCGGCCACCAGCCAGTCGCCGGGAAAGCTATCCGGTATCGGGTTAACCTTTATATCTATCGGCTGAGCCTGCTGAACCACTGTTTTGGTACGGGCAAAGTAATTATAACGTGCGCTGTCACGGTCTATCATTTCGCCATTAAAAGCCGGTGGCGTAATGGTAAAGCTACCGCTACGCTGCGGCGTTATAGCATAACGGCGGGTAATAGTTCGGTACCGGATACCGTTAACCAGGGCAGAGCTTTCGCTGTCCTGGCCCACCTGGCTGATACTAGCGCCTTCGAGCACCGGCTCTGACAATGAGCCGCGTTGCAGCTCGCCATTAAAATAAATGGTCACGGTGTAATAGCTAAGCTGTTGTACATACAGCTGTTGTTGCTCCATCTTTGCTTCAAGAAACAGCTCTTGCGAGTTACTGCTGCTTTGGCTAACGTTGCCTTCGAGGATTTTTAATGTAATCGGTGTAGTGCTCATGCCCTGTAGCGTAAAGGCCGGAATGGTAAATTCGCCGCTTGACTTAGGCAGTAGCACAACCCGCCAACTGGTGCTCTGGCTTGCCTGACCATTAATGATCTGGGTGCTGCTGCTAATAGACGGCACCATGACTGTGAAGTCTTTCTCTAACACACGAAAGCTTATGGCATCCGACGCGACCCGGGCGTCTGCAATCACTTCCAGTGTTACTGCTTCGCCCTGCAGTGCAGGGTTTTTATCTACACTGGCGGTTAATTTAGTCAGTGCCTGTAACGGTAAGCTTAACAGCAGCGCTACGGCCAGCAGTACACCCTTTACCATTGTTGATCAACTCCTGTTGGCAAACGCTGTTGTTGCCGTTTTAAATATTCCAGATACATTTTATTACGCAGCAGCAGGGCTGGGTCGTCCTGCACCTTTCGTAGCAGGTTGTCTAACTGCTGTTGCTCTTCGTCTGTCGCATTCGGCCACGCTTCGCGTATGGCCTGAGTTTGTTCCAGTGTTTCTTCGTCAGCTTCTGATGCCGGTGCAGGCTGGTTTTTCTGTTCAGCCGGTTCAGGTTCGGGCGTTTGCTCTGCCTCTGTTTGTTGCTGTTGTTGCCCTTCCTGCTCAGACGCATCGTCAGCATTGTTTTCGCTATCGGAACTGTTGTCACTGTTCGAGTTGCTGTCAGATTGCTGTTGCTCATCGCCTTGTTTTTGCTGCTGATCTTGCTGGTTTTTCTGTTGTTGTTGCTGCTCCTGCTGCTGTTGTTGTTGCTGTAGCAATTGCTGCATTAACTGAGCATTTTGAGCGGCAGGGGAGAAATCGGGGGCCAGTTCCATTGCCTGCTGATAAGCGGCCAGTGCGTCTTCATAGCGCTGCTGCTGCGCCAGGCTGTTACCGAGATTATGGTAGGCGTCGGCTGTTGGGGTTTGCGCTGTTGCGCTGCGATAAGCTTGTTCTGCTTGCTGAAAGTCGCCGTTGCGGTAGGCGGCGTTGCCTTGCCATAGCGGCTCTTTAAATTTCTGCCGGGCGCTGTTGTAGTCACCTTGCTGATAATCCTGCTGCGCCTGTTGCTGGCGGGTTTGCCACAAGTCACGCCATTCAAAAGCATGTGAGGGGGCAGGGAATAACATTACCAGGCCAACTGCCAGCAAACTGCTGTATTTTCGGTTTAGCAGCAGAAGGGGTAATAACAACCACACCAGATAAATCGCATTATCCTGCCATTGATCACCCTGGATCTGCTTAGTGGTGTCGGCCTGATCCAGTGCAGACAGGGCCGGCAGGTTAATAATGTCATTTAGCATGCCACCGGTGGTGCTGGCCTGGGTGTAAACACCACCACTTTGCCTGGTCAGTGTCGCCAGCTGAGGCTGCGGCAGTTTGGGTATCACGACAGCACCGTTAGCCGTTTTTAGCAGCTCGCCATTTTCCAGTTGCACCGGCGCACCGTCTTCACTTCCAAAACCCAACACCGATAAGCGGTGCGGCCAGTTATTTATCAGATCCTGTAGTTCGCGGAAACTGTTGTTATCAAAACCATCGGTAAACACGACAACATCGCCGCGCGGATATCCTGCCTGGCGCAATAATTTGTCGGCCTGTTGCAAGGCGGCAACCAGGTTGGAGCCCTGAACCGGCATGATTTCTGGTTTCAGATCAGGAATGAGTAGGCGGATATTATTATGGTCCGGTGTCAGCGGCGAGATCACAAAGGCATCGCCGGCGAAGCTTAACAGTGCCAGCTCACCTTCACGTAGTTGATCAGTAAAATCAAGAGCCGCAAAGCGCATCTGCGTCAGGCGGTCGGGAGCCATGTCGGTGGCTCGCATCGACATAGACATGTCCAGCACCAGAACGGTGGCTTTTTTTAATGCAAAAGCCGGTTGCGGCAGCTTTTGCCAGCTAGGACCTGCGAGAGCAATGCTGGTGATAATCCAGCAACACAGCAGAAGAGGCAGGGCTAGTGGCTGCTTTTTCAGTAAAAGCTGACCACCGAGCAAGGCTTGCTGTAAATGCGGGGCAATTAAACTGTGCCAGGGGCTATGCTCGCGCCGGTGGAAATATAGCAGGATCGCAAACAGCAACACCGGTAACAGTGACAGCAGCCACAGCGGGCGTAAAAAATGAAAATCAGCCAGCATGCTTAAATACTCCACGCCAGTTAATGTTACGAGCGGCCAGAACAAAGGATAACAGCAACGCTATAGCCAGGGGCCAGTGCAATAAACTGCGCTGCGGCCGGTATGTCACGCTGTCACGCTCTATCGGTTCAAGCTGGTCAATTAACTGATAAATCTGGTTCAGTTCATTTAAATCACGGGCACGGAAATAACGGCCTCCGGTATCCTCAGCCAGCTTCGTGAGTAAGCGCTCATCCAGATCCTGAGATGGATTGACGACCCGCTGACCAAACACACTCTGCTGCACCATTTGCTCTGCACCCACGCCAACGGTATGAATTCTTACGCCTGCCGCTTTAGCTAATTGTAACGCCTCCAGAGGCAGAATATTGCCTGCGGTATTCGCACCATCGCTGAGCAGGATTAATACCTTGTTTGAACTGTCATAAGTGTTCAGTCGTTTTACTGCCAGGCCAATCGCCTCGCCGATAGCTGTGCGTGTGCCGACCAAGCGCAGTACGCTATCATCCAGCATCTTTTGCACCGTGACTAAATCGAAGGTCAAAGGCGTCTGCTGATATGCAGCGTCGGCAAATAAGATAAGACCGATCCTGTCCCCCTGGCGGCGTTTAATGAAGTCGCTGACCACTGACTTTACAGCATCCAGCCGGTTAACACTTTGTCCCTGATACTGCATATCGGCAATTTCCATTGAGCCGGATAAATCCAGGGCCAACATCAGGTCGCGCCCTTGCTGAGGCAATGTCACCGGCTCACCGAGCCAGCGGGGCTGTGTGGCGGCCAATACCAGCATTAGCCATATTATCATTGCCAACACCGAGCTCAGACTGAAGAGTTTACCTTTGCTGCCGGAGGGCTCAGAAGCCAGTTTGGCCAAAGCGGGCAGGGTTAATGCCGCTTCTGTTGTTGCCTGACGCTTAACCCGCAATAACAGCGGCAATACCGCCAGCACAGCCAACCAGGGGTAACCAAACTCAAGCATGCGTTACCTCCGCCTTGCTCGTTGGCAGGGGGGCTTTGGCCTGATATCCGCTTAGCCAGGCTTTGGCAAACAGATAAAATGCCGCTTTGGCCTCGTTATTGTCATCCCGCTGGTAAAGCAGCCCTGTTAAGTCAGGTAGTGTAGCCTGGCATTGCATTGCCAGCCATTGTTGCCAATGTTTGCTGTCCATACTAAGTGCAGGATGTGTTGGTTGATAGTGCCTGAGTACACGTTTTATTAATTGATTGATTTGCGTTGCATCATCACCACTGTGATGTATCTGCTCCAGTAACAGCAAAGCCTGCCGCTTCGGTGCGAAGTAACACCAGCGGCGGTAAAAACGCAGTGCCAGATAAAACAGGGCAAGGGCCAGCGCCGCAATCAGTAACCACCAAAGAGGTGCCAAGGCAAAGCCAAGTACTAGCTCCGGTTCACTGATATCGGCAAGTTGTGCCAGCGGGGATCCGGGTTCAGCCATACCACTTTCTCTCTAATTGACTCAAGACCGGCTCGGCGGCACTGACCGGCAGCCATTTGCAGCCAAGCTGGTTAAGATGAAGCTTAAGTTGTTGTTGCATGTCATTTTGCTGGCGAGCGTAGCGTTGCTGCAAGGCACTGCTGCCAAGCTCAACATAACCCGTCTGCAGGCCATCACTGACCGCGGCCATGCCATGACTGCTTGCTGGTAGCATTAAATCCAGCGGATCAGTCACCGGGCAACAACTGACTTCATTGTGCTGGCGAATGGCTCGGATGTGGCGCAAACCGTCCTGATTAAAATCACTGAAGTCTGACAGTACATAGACCAGGCTGCCGGGCCGTACCAAGCGGCGCAGCTGGCTTAAGGCGTCATTCAGTGTCAGGCCGCGGTTGCCGCTATCGGCCTGATGTATTTCGGTCAGCGCATGAAAATAGCGTAACACGCCATGGCTGCGGCTTTGTGGTTTTAGCTCGATATGCTGATGCTTGCTAAAAACCAGGCCACCGAGTTTGTCACCACGCTGTTTGACATGCCAGGCAATAAGCGCGGCCAGATGTGCTGCCTGCACTGATTTAAACAGTAAGCTGGAACCAAAGTGCATACTGCTGCTGAGATCAGTTAATACAAATACCGGACGCTCTTTTTCTTCACGAAACAACTTAGTATGCACTTTACCGGTGCGGGCTGTAACACGCCAGTCGATGGTGCGTACGTCATCACCGTTCTGATAATGACGCACCTCATCAAACTCCATGCCCCGGCCTTTGCTTTTGGCAAGATAAGTGCCTGCCAGTTTACTCTGGATCGCCATTTGCGGCGTTAAGTCGAGCACCTTGGTGTAACGCTGATACCAAAGTAACTCTGTCAGGCCAAGGCTGGTGCCAGTTGTGCCATTCTGCAGCCGCCACTGCTGGGGAGACAACTGGTTCATATCAGGCCGACGGCACCAGACGCAGAATTTCGCTTAGTACGTCATCGGTACTGATCCCTTCAGCTTCAGCAGCATAAGTCAGGATCAAACGATGACGCAGCGTATTATGGAATACGGCCTGAATGTCATCCGGTGTGACAAAATCACGGCCTGCCAGCCAGGCTTTAGCTCTGGCACAACGCTCTACCGCTATGGTTGCCCTTGGGCTGGCACCGTAGCCAATCCAGCTTGCCAGTTTATCACTGTAAGCACTGGCATTGCGGGTGGCCATAATCAACTGCACGATATACTGTTCCAGACTGTCTGCCATATGTAGCTGTAAAATAGCTTTACGGGCAGCAAAAATGTCGTTTTGGCTGATTGGAGATACCGCATTCTGTTCGCCGCTTAATGCTTCACCGCGGGTAAGCTTTAAAATAGCCAGTTCTGTTGCGGCATCAGGGTAATCTACTTTCAGGTGCAGCAAGAAACGGTCGAGCTGAGCTTCCGGCAACGGATAAGTCCCTTCTTGCTCCAGCGGGTTTTGTGTTGCCATCACTAAAAACAATTCTGGCAACGGGTAAGTATGGCGGCCAACAGTAACCTGCTTTTCTGCCATTGCTTCAAGTAGTGCTGACTGCACCTTTGCCGGTGCCCGGTTTATCTCATCGGCCAGAATAATATGGTGGAACAACGGGCCGCTTTGAAATTCGAACTGGCCGGTTTCCGGACGGTAGATATCGGTACCGGTTAAATCGGCGGGCAATAAGTCTGGTGTAAACTGAATGCGGTGGAACTGGCCTTCTACACCGTGTGCCAGTGCATTGACAGCACGGGTTTTTGCCAGCCCCGGCGGCCCTTCTACTAATAGGTGGCCATTTGCCAGCAGTGCCAGCAGAATGCCTTCAGTAAGTTCAGATTGACCCAGCACCTGGCTGTCGAGGTAGGCTTTTAAACCAGAAAACGCGTTCACCATAATGTTATCAGTCTTAATTAATTAATTAATTTCATTGATTGTTTTTTCGTCATATGCCACAAAAACGGGCTAGGCTAAGACGTTATAACCTAAATATGGTTCAGTTTGCATTAAAACAAGTGTTTTAATTTTCGGCGTCTGTCGTTACAATCGACCGATAAATACAGGTCAGACCTGTATGTTAATCACAGAGGAACACTATGAATTCGCCAATAAACCTTACTACCCGTCAGGGCGATCGCATCGCAATTGTCTCTGGTTTACGTACCCCTTTTGCTAAACAAGCGACAGAGTTTCATGGTGTATCTGCACTGGACTTGGGCAAATTGGTGGTTAATGAGCTGCTGATCCGCAGTGAGCTTGACGTTAAGCTGGTAGAGCAACTGGTTTATGGTCAAGTGGTGCAAATGCCTGAAGCACCGAATATTGCCCGCGAAATAGTGCTGGGTACAGGCATGAATGTGCATACTGATGCCTTTAGTGTTACCCGTGCCTGTGCTACCAGTTTTCAGTCCGTTGTCAGCGTAGCAGAGTCGATGATGGCGGGTATTACTCAGATAGGCGTTGCCGGTGGTGCTGACTCCAGCTCAGTGTTGCCTATTGGTGTCAGCAAAAAGCTTGCGCGGGCGCTGGTCGATTTAAATAAAGCCCGTACCTTTGGCCAGAAGCTGGCTATATTCCGCCGGCTCGGGTTAAAAGATTTACTGCCGGTACCACCAGCAGTGGCCGAATACAGCACAGGCTTGTCGATGGGCGATACCGCTGAACAAATGGCAAAAACGCACGGTATAAGTCGTGCTGACCAGGATGCACTGGCACACCGCTCTCACACGCTCGCGGCTCAGGCCTGGCAAAGTGGTGTGATGCAAGATGAAGTGATGACGGCCCATATCGAGCCGTACTCCCGCTATCTGGCGATTGATAACAATATTCGGCAGGACTCTAAATTAGAGTCTTACGCCAAACTTAAACCGGTTTTTGACCGCGCGCATGGCAGTGTTACCGCGGCGAATGCCACCCCGTTAACGGATGGTGCTTCTGCGGTATTAATGATGACTGAAAGCCGCGCCAAAGTGCTGGGTTACACGCCGCTGGGGTACATCCGCAGTTATGCCTTTGCTGCCATCGACGTGTACGATGATATGTTAATGGGGCCATCTTATGCTACGCCAATAGCGCTGGATAGAGCTGGCATGTCGTTAAATGATCTGACGTTGATTGAGATGCATGAAGCCTTTGCCGCCCAGACGCTTGCCAACGTGAAAATGTTCGCCAGCAAAAAGTTTGCGCAAGAGAAGCTTGGCCGTCGTGAGGCTATTGGTGAAATTGATATGACGAAGTTTAACGTGCAGGGTGGCTCACTGGCTTACGGACACCCGTTTGCCGCTACCGGTACCCGTTTAATTGTGCAGACACTGAACGAGTTAAAACGCCGCGGCGGCGGTACGGGCTTAACCACAGCTTGTGCGGCGGGTGGCTTAGGCGCGGCGATGATTTTGGAGACAGAATAATGACAACAACTAACAGTTTCAGCCTGCAAATTCGCGATGACAATGTCGGCGTTATTACGATGGATATTGCCGGCGAGTCGATGAATGTACTAAAAGCCGCTTTTGCTGACGAAATAACAGCGCTGCTGGCAGATATTAAAGCCAATAGCCAGCTCAAAGGGCTGGTGTTTATCAGTGGCAAGAGTGACTCCTTTATCGCCGGTGCCGATATTTCGATGCTGGATAACTGTAATACCGCTGCCGAAGCCGAAGCGATTGGCCGGATGGGGCAACAGATGTTTGATCAGCTCGAACAGCTAAGTATTCCGTTGGTCGCGGCCATTCATGGCCCTTGTCTTGGCGGTGGTTTGGAGCTGGCGATGGCATGTCATGCCAGAGTCGCTACGACAGATAGCAAAACGGTACTGGGCCTGCCAGAAGTGCAGTTGGGGCTACTGCCGGGGAGTGGTGGAACTCAGCGTCTGCCACGTTTAGTGGGCTTGCAAAAAGCCCTGGATATGATTTTAACCGGTAAACAGCTGCGTGCTGCTCAGGCAAAAAAAGCCGGGTTGGTTGATGATGTTGTGCCGCAAAGCATTTTACTCGATGCCGCAGTGAAGCTGGCATTGAAAGGCAAACCTCAGCGCGGGCTACCGAAGCTCAACCTGGTGGGCAAAGTGCTGGAACGCACCTCATTTGGTCGTAATATCCTGTTCAGCCAGGCCCGTAAGCAAACATTGAAAAAAACGCTGGGCAATTATCCGGCACCGCTGAAAATCCTTGAGGTGATTAAAACCGGCGTCGATAACGGTAAGCAGGCTGGCCTGGCAGCAGAGGCCAAAGCCTTTGGCGAGCTGTGTATGACCAAAGAGTCAGCGGCGCTGCGCAGCTTATTTTTTGCCACAACCCAGATGAAAAAAGAAACCGGCGCCGGTGATGTTAAACCAGCGAAAGTGCTTAAATCCGCGGTGTTGGGTGGTGGCTTAATGGGCGGCGGTATTGCTAACGTTACGGCGACTAAAGCTGGAGTGCCGGTCAGGATAAAAGATATCAACGAGCAGGGTATCAGTAACGCACTTAAATACAGCTACTCATTACTGCAGAAAAAGTTTAAGCGCCGTTTTATCAGCAAAGCTGACATGCAACGGCAAATGTTGCTGATCACCGGTACAACCGATTACAGCGGTTTTCATGATGTGGATATTGTGGTTGAGGCGGTGTTTGAAGACTTAGCATTGAAGCAGCAAATGGTGGCAGACATTGAACAGCATTGTTCTGAAAATACCGTTTTTGCCAGCAACACCAGCTCATTGCCAATCGGTCAGATCGCGGCCAAGGCACAACGGCCGGAAAATGTGATTGGCCTGCATTATTTCTCACCTGTAGACAAAATGCCGCTGGTTGAGGTTATTGCACATCAGGCAACGTCTGAGCAAACCATCGCCACCACAGTGGCATTTGCCCGTAAGCAAGGTAAAACACCGATAGTGGTAAAAGATGGTGCGGGTTTCTACGTTAACCGTATTTTAGCGCTGTATATGAACGAAGCGGCCAATATCCTGCTGGAAGGTGAGCCGGTTGAAAAGATCGATAAAGCTCTGGTTAAGTTTGGCTTCCCGGTAGGGCCGATAACGCTGCTCGATGAAGTTGGTATAGATGTTGGTGCAAAGATTTCACCTATTCTGGCGAATGAGTTGGGCGAGCGTTTTGTAGCACCAGCAGCGTTTGACAAGTTGCTGGCCGATGGCCGCAAAGGTAAAAAGTCTGACAAAGGCTTTTATCTATACGGTAACAACAGCAAAAAAGGCAAAAAGCTGGTTGATGAAAGCGTTTATCCGGTACTGGGGGTAACAGTCGCACCGAAACTTAGTGCAGATGAAATCAGCCGCCGTTGTGTAGTTCAAATGCTAAACGAAGCTGTACGTACCCTGGAAGAAGGTATTATTGCCTCTGCCCGTGATGGTGATATTGGTGCAATATTCGGTATAGGTTTTCCGCCGTTCCTTGGCGGCCCATTCCGTTATATCGACCAGTTAGGTGCAGCTGAGCTGGTAGCGCAGTTACGCAATCTGGAGTCGCGTTTTGGCAGCCGTTTCACCCCAGCCGAGCTGCTGGTGACAATTGCTGAACAACAGAAGCGGTTTTATGACTAACTCAGCTGATTAAAATACAACCAAAGGTTAACAACATCAGATAAACAAGGGCGCTATAATGGCGCCCTTTGTTTTAGCTGTTCGATGTATTGTGTTTTGGGGGCCCTGTGTTGTTGTTACCTGTTGTGTGGCTGCTTACAGCCGCTGGTATTTATGTTGCGGCACTGCGTAGTGGTATGACTGCCGTTAAATGGGCTTTAGCTGCGCTGTGCACCGGGCCACTGCTGATCCCGCTATTCAGCAGCCACAAGCGGCTGTTACTTCGAAAATCGCGGGGAAGCAGTGCGGGTTTGTTCCGGCCCTGAGTTTTTCAGCGTTGCAACAGCGCGTTTCGTAACTGCGTAACAATCTCACCAATTTGCTTGCGTGGCGTCGCTTTAGGTAGCGATATTGCGAACAGCTCTCTGGTCATTACCGGAGCGTCTTTAATCAGCGTCAAACTGTTGTCAGCCATCAGATTCTGCACCATAGTCTCCGGCAAATACGCTGAACCACCACTTTGCTGCATCAGTTCCAGAGCGATGCGTGCGCTGCCAGTACGGATGTAAGGTGCTGGCAGTTCCGGAAAGAAGCGGGCGTGCTGTGTATCAAAGGCGGTACCCCAATCAATATGTATGTAACTGTGCCGCATGGCGCTGGCAGCATTATTGTCGGCAAAGGTTGTAACTGGTACCAGTTTGACATCACCCAGCTTATCTATTTGCATTTCGTCCATTTTAGGCGCGTCGAACAAGATGGCTAAATCAAGGTGCCGCTCCAATACCTGACGTGCTATCTGATCTTTGCCCAATGATTCTGCCCGCCAGGACAGATCAGGTAGGGCTTGCTGCAATCTGATAAAGCCTTGCAGTAAAAATGCGTCCCAGACATTCGCAGTTGCTGCAATGGACAGCGGTACTGCTTGTTCTGCACTGACCGCCATATCCTGCTTGGCACGTTGCAGTGCTGCCAGCATAGCTTCTGCATGCGGTAACAGGCGCTCACCGGACGCGGTAAGCTGAATATTATTGCGATAGCGGCTGAACAGGTTTACCCCTAATTGTTGCTCAAGCTGACGGATACGAAAACTGACGGCTGACTGTGTTAAATAGAGATTTTCGGCGGCTTTACCAAAATGTCTGGTACGCTGAACTTCGATAAAGGTTTTAAGCAGTTCGGTATCCAAATTTGACCCTTTAAAATATTTATGGTGTCGATAAAAAATATTTGTTTTACGACAGGAATATTGTTAACCATACTCCGCACAGTTTAAACAGGCTGGCTTGATATTCAACGAGATTAGAGGAAAAAAGTGATGCAGCAAAGTTTTGTCGCTAACCGTCGCTTTTTCGATGACCGTAATTTCCCAAAAGGATTTACGCGGTCCGGGCGCTTTACTCTGGCAGAAGGTAATATGCTGGAGAAACATGGGGTGGCAATGCAGGAACTGGAGCAGGGCAGTCGTGCACCAGTGAATGATGAAGAGAAACGCTTTATTGCAGTGTGTAAAGGCGAAGAGCCTGCCACCACAGCGTTTGAAAAGACCTGGCTGAAGTACCGGCAACGGCTTGCAGAAAAGCGCAAGTTTCATACGGTGTTTGGTAAGAAGCGTATTGCCGATGGCAGTGACGACTTCTCTTACGTCGAGACAGATGCTGATTAACAAAAAAAGCCCCTGCATTTAGGGGCTTTTTTGTGGCTGCAGGCTAATTAAACCGGTACGGCGCTGAGTTTGATGCGACGGGCTTTTTGCTCCTGCAGAAACTGGGTAAATTCGCTGTCGGAAAGCGGCTTACTGTAGTAGTAGCCTTGTATCACATCACAGCGAAGCTTGCGTAGCATTGCCAATTGCTCTTCCTGCTCAACACCTTCAGCAACCACACTCAGGCTCAGGTTGTGGGCTATCGTCATAATGGTATCAACCATATTGCGGCCGCGGGCGGTATTCATATCATCAATAAAGGCTTTATCGATTTTAAGCGTGTTAAGCGGAAACTGTTTCAAGTACGCCAATGACGAATAACCGGTGCCAAAGTCATCCATCGCCAGATGAATACCGCGGGCACGCAGTTTTTTCATTGTCTCAATCGCCTGTGGTGGGGATTGCATAACAGTGCCTTCGGTGATCTCAAGCTCAAGATGATAAGATGGTAGCTCAGCTTGCTGCAAAGTGTCGTCAATTAATTCACATAAATACGGCAGACTAAACTGACGAGACGATAAATTTACTGCAACCCGGCCCTGAAACAGCCCTTGATCTATCCAGCCTTTAACGGCCAGACACGCCTTACGCAATACGACTTCACCAATTTCAATTATCTGACCGGTTTCTTCTGCTACCGGAATGAAGCTGGCAGGGCTTACGATACCGCCTTTAGGGGTAATAAAGCGCACCAGCGCTTCCATACCGACCAGCTGGCCGCTAACAATGTCCATTTTCGGCTGGTAGTACACGGCAAAGTAATCTTCTTTTAAACCATGCCGTATCAGGTTTTCCAGCTGCAGTCTTTTGACCGCTAATTTATTCATTGAATCATTAAAGAACAGATACCGGTTTGCACCTTGGCTTTTAGCGTGGTACATCGCCGTGTCCGCATTTCGCAGCAATGCCTGCGGGTCCATGCCGTCATCGGGGAACAGCACTATACCAACACTGCTGGTTATCACCAGTTCATGCTGGTTGACCAACAGCGGCTGATTGATCAATGCCAGCAGTTCTTTTGCCAATGAGGTGATATGATGCAGATCATTGGTTTGATCCAACATAATAGCGAATTCATCGCCACCAAGACGGTATAGTTTACGATGATATTTACTGTAGCTGCTTAAACGATCAGCCAGTTTACACAGCAGGCTGTCGCCCAGTTCGTGACCAAGTGAGTCGTTGATTTTCTTAAAGTTGTCTAAATCAAACACCAGCAAAGCGTGCTCAGTTTTGCTGCTGACGAGCTCTGCCAGCTTTTGCATAAACTGGGCCCGGTTGGGTAAGCCGGTTAGGGTGTCGCTGTTGGCAAGTCGGTGCAGCTCGGCTTCACGTTGTTTACGTTCGGTAATATCTGAAAACACAGCAACATACTGAGTAACATTACCCTGGTCGTCTTTTATCTGATCAAAGGTCAGTTCCGCCTGATAGATGTTGCCGTTCTGATGCTGCTCCTGAATTTCGCCACTCCAGGTACCGGTTTTAGCCAATTGTTTATGCACGTCGTGCATAAAGGCGCTGGGATACAGGGAAAGCTCAAAGCGCTGTTGCAGTATTTGTTCGCGGCTTTTGCCGGTGATTTTACTAAAAGAGGGGTTTACTTCGAGAATGGTAAAATTGGTGTCACAGATAACGACAGCGTCGGATATTGTTTTCAGGCAGCGCGCAAATAGCTGCAATTGCTCTTCAGTCTGTTTCAACTGATTAATATTTTTCAGGGTGCCTGTCATCCTGGCTGGTTTGCCGTTAGCAGAAAAAGCAACCGTCTTACCGCGGTCTAATACCCAGATCCAGTTGTTGTCAGCGCCCTTTAAGCGGTACGTCGCTTCAAAATGTGCGGTTTTACCGTCCAGATGGTCTTGTAATAACTGGCTGACCCGCTCCAGATCCTGCGGGTGAATTTGGGCTTTATTTGGTGGGAAATCCTGTGATTCAGGTGTCAGTTCGACCGGATGTAACCAGGAACTTGAACGGTATAATTCGCTGCTACCGATTTTCCAGTCCCATAACTCGTCGCCGCTACCCCACAAGGACAGGCGCAGCCGTTCTTCACTTTGTTCGAGTTTGGTTTGATAACGCCGCATTTTCACAATGCTAAGATGCGCCAGAACCAGGGCACCGAAAGAGCCCAATAGCACCAGGCTTAGCGTATAAGGTTGCAGGTAATCCCAACCCGTTGCATATAAGCTAAAAGGTAAGCTGCTGAATAAAATAGCGCTGATTATTATAATAATTTTTTGCTTTAGTGACACTTATAGCAGCTACCGTATAATAAGAGTTTCCACGTTATATAACTTTATCTGTAGTGTCAAAATCAATTTGTGTTTGTTTCAGCTGCTGCTTCAGGCTTTGTGGGTCACTGAAGCGCAAGTGGCTATGTTCTGGCTTGCTATCTGTAGCCAGAAAGATCGCGTCATAATCGGGTAACAGTAGTTGCTGTAAAAACCCGGTAAACTGCTCCAGCGTGAGTTGTTGCATGCTTTGCACAATACGTTCATTTAGCGCAAAGCTGTAATCCTGTTGGCCTAATGCCAGCCAATAACGTTTTGCCCTGGCGCCCAGGCTGTTATCACGTTCGTTGAGCTGCGCTAATATTCCGTGCTTAATTTCGGCGAATTCCTCGGCAGATAATGTTTCAGTGTCAGACAAAAAAGCGCGGAAAAACATCACGGTGGCTTCATACAAGGTATCACAGCTGGTTGTTGGTGATTGCACATAAAAAGCTATGCCGGGTAACATGTTAATAGGCACATAGCCGGTTCCTACCAGATAACCAAGCTGCTGCTCAGTGCGAAGCTGGTGAAAGTACTCCGGCGACATAACATGGTTAGCAAGCATAAACAGCGCCATTTGCTCGGGCGTGGCGTGTTGTGCAGGCAGGTATATTACCAACGCATGATCGCTGTGCTCTACGTCCAATTGCAGCCACACGGGCCCCAGCCCCTGTATGTTAAATTGGGGATTCGGTAATCTGTTTCCTGTATCAGGCAACTTAGTTTGCCACTGTTTCAGGATCGTAGTTAGGTGCTGGGCCTGAGCGGATGTCCAATTACCGAGCATCAGACTTTCAATATGTACCTGCTGCAGTAATTGCTGATGAAATTGTATGAAGCTTTGGAAATCCAGCTCTTCCAGTGCGTCAGCCAGTATATCTATTTCAGGGTTTTGTGGCTGCAATAAAGCCGAAAGCTGGCTAAACAAGCGCGCTACTGGCTTGTTTTTGCTGCTGTTGCGCCAGTGCCGGCTGAGTTGACGTTTAAGTTCATTAAAGCGGTGCGCACTGAAATCCTGCTGCAGCATCTGCTGCAGTAAATCCTGTAACAACCTGAGTTGGTTAGCACTCAGACCGCTGGTATGAATACTGATGCCCTGGCGCTGCACATGCAGGTTGTACACCAGGCCAATAGTCGTCGCGGCATAAAACTGCTGGTTAATGTTGTCCAGAAAAAGTTCAACCCAAAGCCGTGTCGCGGCCAGTTGCCGGCAATTCCCCAGACTCTGAGGCAAACTAAGCTGGACAAACAGGTGGCCTTTGGGGCTGGCGAATTCGGTATCGGCTTTATACCAGACACATAATGCATTTTCATCATAAATACACACCGGGTTGTCCATATGTTTGTCTGGCGCCAGTAGTGTGATGTCACCGTCAAGATAGGGATTGGTAGCAGGTAAACGTAGCTGAGGATCAGGTTTGGCGTTGCTGAGCTGTGCCAATAAGTCAGGTTGCAGCTTGTCAATGCTGTAAGGCGTATGGTACCAACGCGCCTGCTGTTGTACCGGTACGCAAGGTGCAATCAGCATCAGACGCATATTTTCACTGTTAAAGTAGCCAAGCACCTGTTGATACAACGCTTCGTCTGGCTGCTCCATCCGGTAGTCGCCAAAAATAATGTCGTGCACAGGGTAATGTTGCATGCTGACTGACAGATGAGTTGCTGTTTGCAGCGCGGTAGCGGGTTCCTGATAAAGATATGCCCAGTGCAGTAATTTTTGCCGCTCTGCAAATAGTGGCTGTGGCAGTGGCTTGGCTTTTAGCATTGCCAGCATACTAAAAAGCGCCTGTAAAATACGATCCCGCTCTATCAGCCCTTTTTCGGTTAACTCAAACGAAATGGTAAAGTCTTTATAATTACTGCCATCAATGCCGCCACCGGCACTGAGCTGGTTAACTAAATCCTGCTGTTTTAACAAACTTAGTAATGACCCCGGCCCTTCATCACCGAGAATATGGGCGATAAAACTGATTACTTTATACCGGTACCACGGCTGTATATCCGGCAACGCAAAGCTGACTACCAGTTTCTGTGTGTCGCGATGCGGCTGAATGTTCAATTGTATCGCCTGATGCTGCTGCAGATACAGCGGCACATCGAGCGGTGGCTTTTTCGGCAAATGTGAGGGCAGGGTGCAGAAATACTGTTCAACATACTGTTGCTGCTGTGCCAGAGACAAAGAGGATACCAGCGTCAGCGTCATCCGGCTGGCGCTGTACTGGGTGGTAAAAAACTCTTGCAGTGCATGCTGCAAGCTACCTTGTTCTGTGTCGGCCAAAGTACTCAGGTTGCCGACAGAAAACTTGGCAAAAGGGTGTGCAGGGTTAATGCTCTCTTTATGGGCCTGATATATACGTCGTCCATCGTCTTTTAATTTCAGCGAAAACTCAGCTTCAATGGCATGACGCTCTTTCTCTACGTATTCACTGTTAAATAAAGGTTGGCTGAACATATCGGCAAAGCGTGCCAGTGCTTCAGCAAAAAAACGCGTATCAATATCAAAGAAAAAGCTACTGTGTTCAGTGCCGGTCCAGGCATTATGGCTGCCACCGTGGTGGTTAATAAAATGCTGATATTCGCCGGCATCGGGGTAGTTAGCCGAGCCAAGAAATAGCATATGTTCCAGAAAGTGGGCTAACCCTTCGCGCTCGGCGGGGTCATCAAAGTGTCCGACATTCACTGTCAGGGCCGCAGCACTTTTTTCGCTGTCGGCCTGATGCACCAGCAGCACGGCTAAACCATTTTCCAGTGTCAGGTACTGGTATTGTCGGTAGTCGTTAGGGCTTTGCAATATTTGGCTATTTTCCAACAGTAGCGCCTTTTCAGGTTGCGACAATATAAGTCTGAATACACATTGTCATAGCAATAAGTAATAAGCAACTTGGGTGTTATGCGTTAATAGCAGTTACTCTTAGTGGTAACTTTCATTATCATAGCGCACAATTTTTACCCGGCGTATTGTTATCTGCCCCGGTTCAGTTAACAGGAAACCCAGAGCAGTATGGTGTCACAAAAATGGTAAATCTCGTTATTATGCGCCACGGTGAGGCTGAACCACTATCATCCGAAGATAGCCAGCGGCAGCTTACCGACCGTGGGCGGCATGAAGTTAACCAGATGGCACTGTGGTTACAGCAACATTATGCTGCATTTGACTGGGTTTGGGCCAGCCCTTACAAGCGAACCCGCCAGACTGCCGAATTAATGTTAGCTAAGCAGGCTCCGTTTAGCCAGTTAGATCTATTGCCAGAGTTGGTACCAGACGCTGATGCAGCATTATTTAAAAGTTATTTTGATGCCTGTATCAGTGAAAAACCGGATGCCCGTGTGCTACTTGTCTCGCATATGCCACTGGTTAGTTTTCTGGTTGAGGCCTTTACGTTGCCCGGGCAGGCGCCTATATTCAGTACTGCGCAGCTGGCATGTATTGACTACAGCCCTGAGCAGGGCGGAAAGTTGTTGGAACGATTATCGCCGGCAGATCTGGCTCTGCTCAGTTTTTGAAACTGTAGCTGGCCGTTTAATCATCAACCTGCAGTAACAGTAACAAAGCGCCATGTTTACCCCAGCTTTTGGGGGCGGTATGAAAGGCGCGCACGCTGGGGTGCTGAATTAGCCAATTCGGTACTTTTCTGGCCAGGATACCAAGGCCTTTACCGTGCACCACACAGGCACAGTTAATGTGTTGCTTCGCGCAATAGGCTAACAAACCGGCCAGTTCTGTTTTTGCTTCGCGCGTGGTCATACCGTGTAAATCCAGCACAACCTGTGGCTGAAACTCACCGCGGCGTAACCGGCCCGGTAAGTGAGGGTCGTCGCCCTGCCTTAACCAGCTGAGGCTGGCGCTATCTGCGATATAACCTTCGAATTCGTCAGAAAACCAGAACAAATTTTCATCAAGTGTCTTGCTTAAGACGTCTGCACGTCTTTTTTGCTTGCGAGGTGTGGCGCTTGGCGGTATCTTGTCCTGCGCAATAGGCCTTGCCCCCGTTATCGACTCGCGAAACAGCTGACTGTCTTCGGTACTGATACCGGTAGATGTTACACTGACTTTCTTTTGCATGGCGCAAGTCTACTCAAACTTACCGGTTAATACAAAAAGAGCTTAAATTCATCATGTCCGACACTGGCGAACTGCTGTTTACCCCTGAATTATTAAGCGACGCTGTTGCTGAACTTCATACCGTGCATGACTGGCTGCGCTTTGCAGTCAGTAAATTAAATCAATCTGATGTCTATCTGGGGCATGGGACAGACAACCCCTGGGATGAAGCCGCCGGATTATTGAGCTTTGTACTGCATTTGCCTCCGCTGACGGACGATAAGCTATTGCATGTCAGGCTAACCCGAGGTGAACGCCAGCATTTTTTAAGTTTACTGCGCCAACGTATTGAGCAGCGGATCCCCACTGCATATATCACGCAACAGGCATACTTTGCCGGTTTACCGTTTTATGTTGACGAGCGGGTGCTGGTACCGCGCTCACCTATTGCCGAGCTGATTAACTGTAAATTTATCCGTCAGTTAAACGGCAAACCGGTGCAACAGATACTGGATTTATGCACCGGCTCCGGTTGTATTGCCATTGCCTGCGCTTATGCCTTTGAAGATGCGCAGGTTGATGCGGTGGATATCAGTGAAGATGCCCTTGATGTGGCGCAGTATAACATTGAACAGCATGGCCTTGAACAGCGTGTATTTCCCATATTATCAGATGGTTACAGTGCGCTTGGCGGTGCTAGGTATGACTTAATCGTAACCAATCCGCCGTATGTTGATGCCGACGATATGGCTGATTTACCGGACGAGTATCGGCACGAGCCGGAGCTTGGTCTGGCGTCCGGTGAGGATGGGCTGGCGCTGACACGACACATTTTACGCGGTGCAGCTGAGCATCTTACCGATGGCGGCGTGCTGGTATGTGAAGTAGGTAACAGCATGGTGCAACTGCAGCAGGATTATCCGGATGTTGCCTTTGACTGGCTGCAGTTTGAGCATGGTGGCATTGGCGTGTTTGCTATCAGCAAAGCTGAGCTGGAGCGTTGTCAGCATTTGTTTCAGGATTAATCAGTATTAAAACCTATTAGCGTTAGGAGTCGTTATGGCCGGTAACAGCATCGGGCAATTGTTTAAAGTCACAACTTTCGGTGAAAGCCATGGCCCGGCCATTGGGGGGATTGTTGATGGTTGCCCGCCGGGAATGACGCTGACAGCGGAAGATCTGCAGCTTGACTTAGACCGGCGAAAGCCTGGTACATCACGCTACACGACGGCGCGGCGTGAAGATGATGCGGTAAAAATTCTGTCCGGTGTATTTGAAGACACCACGACCGGAGCTAGCATAGGTTTACTGATAGAAAATACCGATCAGCGCTCGCAGGATTATTCTAATATCAAAGATTTGTTCCGGCCCGGTCACGCCGATTACACCTACTGGCATAAGTACGGCATCCGTGACTACCGGGGTGGTGGCCGCTCTTCAGCGCGCGAAACAGCGGTACGCGTTGCTGCCGGTGCTATTGCCAAAAAATACCTGCGCGAGAATTGTGGTATAGAGATCCGTGGTTATCTGGCACAGCTTGGGCCGGTAAAAGCTGAGCTGGTAAGTTGGGACGAAGTCGAAAATAACCCGTTTTTTTGCCCCGACCCGTCAAAGCTGGATGCACTGGATGACTATATGCGCCAGCTGAAAAAAGACGGCGATTCAGTCGGTGCCCGGGTTAACGTAGTGGCCAGCAACATGCCGGTCGGCTGGGGTGAACCGGTATTTGACCGACTGGATGCGGATATTGCCCATGCAATGATGAGCATCAATGCCGTGAAGGCCGTCGAAATTGGTGACGGTTTTGCGGTGGTTGAGCAGCGTGGCTCAACCCACCGTGATGAGCTGACACCGCAGGGTTTCAGTGCCAATCATACCGGTGGTGTGCTGGGTGGTATTTCATCCGGCCAGGATTTACTGGTGAGCATGGCGTTAAAGCCAACGTCCAGCATTAGCATCCCGGGCAAAAGTATCAATACCTCTGGCGAGGTAGTGGATATTGTTACCAAAGGCCGGCACGACCCTTGCGTTGGCATTCGTGCCGTGCCGATTGCTGAGGCGATGCTGGCGATAGTACTGATGGATCATTATCTGCGTCACCGTGCGCAAAATCTGCATGTGCAGGTGACAACCCCTGATATCGCCCGCGTTAACCGCGATTAATCCAGCGTGATGATGCAAATGTCTGCCAGGCCAGCCTTAGTGCTGGCTTACTTTACCTATTTTGGTGTGCTGGGCATCTTCGTGCCTTATTTTGGCCTGTTCTTAGATGGCCGCGGGCTGAGCTCAGCTGACATAGGTTTATTACTGGCCATTGTTACCGCCAGCCGCATTGTTGGCCCTTCGGTGTGGGCATTGGTTGCCGAGCGCACCGGCAAGCCGCTGCTGGTGATGCGCTGCGGCGCAATACTCGCCAGTATGGGGTGGTTAAGCAGCTTTGCCGATTATGGCTTCTGGCCGCTATTATGTGGGTTTGCGTTATTCAGTTTTTTCTGGACGGCTATTTTGCCGCAGTTAGAAGTATCAGCCTTTGCTTTTTTAAATGATGATACCCAGGCCTACGGCCGTATTCGTACGTCTGGCAGTGTTGGTTATATCGTTTTAGTTATGTTGGGTGGCTGGTTGTTTGAGCGCTATGGTAGCGAGTTTTTACCGTTATCGGCGTTGTTGTTTCTATTGCTGCTGTTATGCAGTTTATTCTTATTACCCACAGTCACTGTCAATGCAGAGCTTAGCAGCGAGCATGTCAGTTTTACGAAACTTATTAAAAACACCGTATTAGTGCGGTTTATGCTGGCGGCGTTGTTATTACAGATGAGTTTTGCCCCTTTTTATGGGTTTTTCACGCTGTACAGCCGGGATTTGGGCTATAGCGGTACCCAAACCGGTCTGTTTATTGGCCTGGCCATTTTGGCTGAAATCGTCGCGTTTTATTTTGCCGGCAGTTTAATGCGTAACCGCAGTTACCGGCTGCTGCTCAGTATTTGCTATGGCGTAACGGTGCTGCGCTGGTACATGCTGGCAACGCTGGCCGATAACGTCTGGCTGCTGTGTTTTAGCATGTTATTACATGCTGGCAGCTTTGCTATCGCTCATAGTTGTGCGATGCAGTTTATTCAGCAGTTTTTTCCAAAGAAACTGCGTAGCCGTGGCCAGGCGATGTACGCCGGTGTTATTTTCGGCGGCGGTGGAGCCATCGGTGCCTATTTCTCTGGCCTGTTATGGCAGAACGGCGCTGGTGCCAGCCTGACATTTACTGCTGCGGCGTTATTGGCTTTAGCGGCTACTTTTCTGGCGCTGACGCTGCCCGGTGGAAAAGGGGCCGGCAAGACATTACAATAGCGGCCGTTTTCACAGCAGCAAAGGTATATGCAGTATGGCTAATCTGTTCCGGCTGGGGCTTATTATTAACCCGTTAGCGGGGCTTGGCGGCAGCGTTGGTTTAAAAGGTTCAGATGGTCAGGCGCAAAAAGCACTGGCGCTTGGCGCAAAGCCGCAGGCAATGCAGCGGGTAAAAACAGCGTTGACAGAGCTGCTGGCGCAAAAAGACAAATTTGAAATACTAACCGTGGCCGGCGATATGGGCCACAGCGTCTGTAAAGAGCTTGGTTTGCAAAGCCAGGTCATTTATACACCACCTTCATGGCCCTCCAGTGCAAGTGATACCGAAAATGCAGCCAGGCTATTAGCACAGCAGGGGGTGGATATTCTGCTGTTTGCCGGTGGCGATGGTACTGCACGTAATATCTGCGCCGCTGTGGCTGATAATACTACTGTGCTGGGTATTCCGGCAGGCGTGAAGATTCACTCTGGCGTGTATGCTATATCACCGCAGGCGGCCGGTAAGCTGGTGGCTAAACTGGTCGCCGGTGAGCTGGTATCACTTAGTGAAGCACCGGTAATGGACATTGATGAGCAGGCGTTCAGGACCGGCGTGGTAAAAGCTCGCCGCTTTGGCGAGATGCGTATCCCTGCGCTGCTGCGTTATGTGCAAAGCGTAAAAATGGGCGGGCGCGAGTCTGAAGAGCTGGTACTGGCCGATCTAGCCGCTTATGTCGCCAGCCAGCTTGAAGATGATGTGCGCTATGTAATGGGCTCCGGCTCTACTGTGGCGGCGGTGATGGCTGAGCTTGGCGTTGATAATACTCTGCTGGGCGTCGATGTTGTCGAAAACGGTCAACTGATTGCCAAAGATGTCACGGCTGCTCAGCTGTTAGAGCTGGTGCAGGGCAGGCCGAGTAAGCTTATCATTACGTTGATTGGTGGTCAGGGCCATGTGTTTGGCCGCGGTAATCAGCAGTTGTCTCCCGCGGTTATCCGCGCCATTGGTCGTGATAACATTTTACTTATTGCCAGCAAAACTAAACTGCAGCAGCTTGATGGCAGGCCGTTACTTGCCGATAGCGGTGATGCGACTTTGGACAAGCAGCTCACCGGATTAATTAATGTTCTGACCGGCTACAACGATTATGTGATGTACCGCTTGGGCTATGAAGACGAGGAATAACATGACAACAGCAGTACCCGAGCAATTTATTGATGCGGTAACCGAACTGTTTGATGCATTGGTGCCGGTTGCGACTGACGATGAGCTGTTTGCATCAGGTTATCTGCGTGGTCACTTCGACCTGGCGGTAGGCACGCTGCAGGTAGAAGGCACGCCTTTCGCGGCATCTGATGTAATAAGCCAGGTCAGTGGTACTTTACAGCAGGCCATAACAGCAGGTGAGTTGAATGAGCAGGATCAGCATCACGTCAACGCGATCTGGCTGCGTGTTCAGCAGCTGGCAGCCTGAGCTGACAAGACATTCGCGCGCTTATGCGCTACCATAAGCGCACTTTTAACCAAAAGCCATCAGGCTTTTCCAGCATAAGTGGAACTCATGTCAAAATATACAACGCTTGAACAGCACGCCAGCTATGGTATCGGTTTACAGATGGGCCAGCAGCTGGCCGACAACCCGTTTGAAGGTCTGGATATCGACGCGGTAGCCGCCGGTGTGATTGCGGCCTTCACTGAACAGACTCCAGAGGTAAGTGACGAGCAAATTCGTTCTGCCTTTACTGTGATCAGCGAACGTATGCAGGCTGAGCAGGCAGAAAAAGCAGAACTACTGGCCGAGGCCGGTGAAGCTTTCCTGGCTGAAAACGCCAAGCGTCCTGAAATCACCGTAACTGACTCAGGCTTACAATACGAAGTCCTGGTAGCGGCAGAAGGCGAAAAGCCAACGCGCAATTCAACTGTACGTACGCACTATCACGGAACTTTGATTGACGGCACAGTGTTTGACAGCTCTTATCAGCGTGGCGAGCCGGCAGAATTCCCGGTATCAGGCGTTATCGCTGGCTGGACGGAAGCGCTGCAGCTGATGGCACCTGGCAGCAAACTGCGTTTATACATTCCGCACAACCTGGCTTACGGCGAGCGTGGTGCAGGTAATGCTATCGCGCCTTTTAGCGCACTGATTTTCGATGTAGAACTGTTAGCTATTCTGTAATAGCGCTCAGTATGCTAAAAAGCCCTGCTAAGCAGGGCTTTGTTGTTTTCAGGTGTAGCAAAATATAATCAGCAGGTAAGTATGTATCACATCCGCCCTTATCAGATTGGTGAAGAGCCGCTTTTACGCGAACTGTTTTATCACACTGTACATAACGTAAATCAGCGCGACTATACGCTTGAGCAGCGTAATGCCTGGGCGCCGGATCGCTTCGATGCAAACACCTGGGCACTGCGTATTATGCAAAGTGAGCCCTTTGTTGCGCTGGATAATGACACTATTGTAGGGTTTGCCGATGTACAACATGATGGCTATATCGACTTCTTCTTTTGTCATCACGCTTATCAGGGTAAAGGTGTAGGTAAAGCGCTGATGCAGCACATCATAAAAACCGGTCGTCGCTATGGTCTGAAACGCTTTTACGCCGACGTCAGTATAACGGCAAAGCCATTTTTTCAGCATTATGGCTTTGTTGTAGTGCGCCAACAGCAAAAAGAAGTGCGGGGTGTAGTGCTAACCAATTTTTTAATGGAAAAGCGCCAGGCCTAAATGACTGCAAGTGGCGGCCACACTCGCAGCAATTTTCCCCTAATTTAAAACTCCTTCTATAGTTAAACACGGACAAAACATGCTGAAGGAGGCGGGCTATGCTGTTGATAAAAAGATTCTCTGCGGTTTTTGCTATCTGTGGTTTTGTCATTCTGACAACAACCACCGCTATAGCGGCAGATAGCGGCAGTAAATATGATGTTGTCGGCATTACACTTGGTATGACTGTTGAAGATGCAAAGCAAAAACTGCGGGACTTCGGCATTGAAGAGCAGTCAATATACGAAACCCGTATGTCGTACAGTTATAGCGATGGCGTAAATCACAATTTCAAAACCGATGATTTTGTATACCGGATTATTGGCGCGAATGAAGCTCGCTATAAAGATGGTAAGCAGTACAGTGACTCTATTACGCTGTATTTTTCGCCGCCTCCAGAGGGGGGACGGCTGGTTGGTTTGCAACGTCTGATGCTAAATGGCATTGATCCAGTTACGGGTGGCCAGTTTAAGCAAGCGGTTATTGATAAATATGGCGAGCCGACTGCCGCAAACAGCAACACATTGAATTGGAAGTTTGGTAGCGGCAATAAAAACTGTCTGTCCGCCAGCCAGGATGGTACAGGGGTAGCGTTGCCTGACAGCAGTAAAAATAAAAGCATCCTGGATATGGTTTTTCTGAAAAGATCAGGTCAGTACCGGCTGGATTTGTTCAGGGTAAGCCGGGTCAAAAATCTTGATGAGTGTGCCAATATGCTGGAATTCAAGCTTACCGCTACAGATACCAAGCCAGCAAACAGTGTGACAACCACAATGATTGATATTCCATCTTGGGTGCAGGCTGAATTGGCCGCCGGAGCAGAAGTAGAAAGATTACGAAAAGTCGCTGTTGAAAAACGTGAAGGCAAGGGCAAAGTGCCGGCTCTTTGAATGTTTGCTGTACTTTTACTTGTAAGAATACTTACAGCGCTGATGGAGTATCAGACGCGGTGGCTATTTGCTGCCACACCACTCAGCGTTAACCAAAGGATATTATTTCCATGTTCGCTTTACAGACAAAAAACGCTTTTCTACTTATCTGTCTGCTGTTTGCCTGTTCGGCCAGTGCCGCTGAAACTGCTTACCGTCATGCAAATGAGACCATTGGTACTGTGCGCGAAGTATATGATGGCAAATTGTACCCCGATATTCAGGTAAATACGTTCCGTAATATCGATCGCTTATTTCCAAGCCGCACGGTTAAGCGCGGCAGTACAGTGCTTGAACTGCCTCTGAGTAAAACCCCATTGCAGCAGTTTTCTTACGAGGTTGATGGCAAGCAGTATGATTTGTACGACGTGCTGTCAATGAACCGTGTCAGCGGCATGCTGGTTTTGCATCATGGCGAGATTGTGTTTGAGAAATACCTGCTGGGCAATGACAAAGATACCCGCTGGATGTCGATGTCGGTAGCAAAATCAGTGACGGCGACACTAATTGGTGCGGCGATACAGGATGGCGCGATAAAGCATATTGATGACCCTATTGTAACTTACTTACCGCGCTTTAAAGGAACTGCTTATGACGGTGTCACGGTGCGTCAGTTATTGCAGATGCGTTCTGGGGTGGCGTGGAATGAAACTTACACCGACCCGACATCAGACCGCAGGCGCATGCTTGAGGCGCAAATAAGCCAGAAGAGCGGCGCTATCCTGGATCTGATGGCCTCTTTACCGCGCGCAGCAGAACCGGGCAGTGTGTGGAATTACAGTACCGGCGAGACTCAGGTGGCGGGCGCCCTGGTGCAGGCGGCAACAGGAAAGCCGGTAGCGGAGTATTTGTCAGAGAAAATCTGGGCGAAACTTGGTATGCAGGCTGATGCCAGCTGGTGGCTGGAATCGCCCGGCGGGCTGGAAATCGGTGGTAGCGGTTTGTCAGCAACAATGCGGGACTATGGCCGGTTTGGCTTGTTTCTACTGCATGACGGTATTGTTAACCAGCAGCGGGTTTTGCCACAGGGCTGGCTTGATGCCGCCAGCAGTGCGCAGAGGATTAACGGTAAAAAGGTTGAGTATGGTTACATGTTGTGGCCACTGCATGGCCGAAGTTACGCGGCCGAGGGTATTTTTGGTCAGTATGTATTTGTTGACCCGGATAAACAGTTGGTAGTGGTGATGTTAAGTGCGCAGGCTAAACCTTTAAACCGTGCTCCTTTGGATGAACATAGGTTTTTACGCGCCTTGTCAGCGTATTTCCCTGATAGCAGTCATAAATAGCTGCACTCACAAAATATTTTTGCGCGGGCAGTTGAAATACATATTTTGCACCCGCATATATCGCTTTATCGCGATATTTAAATGAATCGATTTTGTTATGGCATTTTCAAATACTACACAATTAACGGCTAAACAGCTGGACGACATTATTAAGGCGCTGGCGCATCCGGTCAGGCGCAATATTTTGCATTGGCTAAAAACGCCAGAGCAATATTTTGCTGATCAGGACCACCCGCTTAGCCTCGGCGTTTGTGCCGGCAAAATTGAGCGCCAAACCGGCTTGTCACAAAGCACGGTGTCGGCACATCTGGCAACGTTGCAGCGTGCCGGGGTTATCAACAGCCAGAAAGTCGGGCAATGGCATTTTTTTAAACGAGATGACGTGATGATCAGTCAGTTTCTGGCACAAATCAGTCATCAGTTATAGATAAGTACTTTCAACAGCACAGGATATAGATATGGCAACCTTATTTGACCCAATACAAATCGGCGATTTACAGTTACCCAACCGCATTATTATGGCGCCTTTAACACGCTGTCGCGCCAGCGAAGGCCGCGTACCCAACGAATTAATGGCCGAATATTACACTCAGCGCGCCACTGCCGGGCTTATTTTGACTGAGGCAACCTCTGTTACTCCTATGGGCGTGGGCTATCCGGATACACCTGGGATCTGGTCAGATGAACAGGTTGCAGGCTGGCGCAAAATTACTGCGGCGGTACATGAAGCGGGTGGGCGCATTATGTTACAGCTATGGCATGTGGGCCGTATCTCTGACCCTATGTATTTAAACGGTGAATTGCCGGTAGCGCCAAGCGCGATACAACCCGCCGGACATGTCAGTTTGGTGCGGCCGAAAAAAGATTTTGTTACCCCGCGTGCGCTTGAAACTTCGGAAATAGCTGGTATTGTCGAGGCCTACCGCAAAGGGGCAGAAAATGCCAAGCTGGCTAGTTTTGACGGTGTTGAAATTCATGGCGCTAATGGCTATTTGTTAGATCAGTTCCTGCAGGACAGCACCAATAAGCGCAGCGACAACTACGGTGGTAGTATTGAAAACCGTGCCCGTCTGATGCTGGAAGTCACTGATGCCGTGGTCGCTGTTTGGGGAGCCGGCCGTGTTGGTATGCACCTGGCACCGCGGGCAGATGCTCATGACATGGGCGATTCACAGCGTGCTGATACTTTCGGTTATGTCGCCAAAGAGCTGGGTAAGCGCGGTATTGCGTTTATCTGTGCCCGTGAAGCGCAAGCTGAAGATAGCCTTGGCCCAATGTTGAAGCAACAGTTTGGTGGCGTTTATATCAGCAATGAGAAGTTTGATAAAGCCTCAGCAAACAAGGCACTGGCAGAGGGCAGTGCCGACGCAGTTGCGTTTGGTGTGCCTTTTATTGCAAACCCGGATCTAGTACAGCGTTTTGCTGTCGATGCAGCACTAAATACGGCTAAGCCAGAGCTATTTTACGCCAGCGGCAAAGAGGGCTATACCGACTATCCGTTTTTAGCACGTTAGTCTGTATAAACAAGAAAACCGGCGTTTGCCGGTTTTTTTGTTTATTTATAATAGCTTATGTATTTTTGTTAGCCCCGGTATGGGTTGCTGCTTAGTCTGACAAGTTGTGACAACAACAGTACTGCAGCAATGGCGGCATAAATACATAGTGAAAACGCGCTCCAGAAGGCCATGCTCTGACCTAAAAACAGCCAACTGGTATCACCACAGCTACCGGTCGGTTCAAATACTGATGGTAGCCATTTGTCCAACGGCATCCACTTCGGAAAATCGGCAAACAGAGCGCAGCTGAAAAAGCCGCCTTCGGCCAGCAGCTTTTCAATTTCTAATAGCTCATTGGCCTGCATTACACCAAAGAGCGCGGCAGCCAGCATACCAAGCAGCGCAACAACACGTAGCAGCGTATTAGCGGGGGCAATTAAACCGATGATGCCGGCCAGCAATACGCCGGTGAAGGCGCTGCGTACATAAATGCATTTGATGCATGGCTGCATATTCAGGCCATACTGGAAATACAACGCTGTGCCAAGCAACATCAGACATGACAAGACTACCAAAGCCCAGCCCCAGCGCTTAGTAGATAAACGTTTGAAATAATGTAGCATTTTCTATCCTTCTGACGGGGATCTTTGTCAACTGCCGTTAATCTACGGTATTTATTGTCAATGTACAATCAGGCTGTTACCAATGGCTATTTTCAGGCGGTGACTTGTTAACTGTTGGCGCTCTGGTACAATCAGTGCAAATTTCTGAACAAGAAGACGGATAGATCCGCATGACTAATCTGATAAAAGCGCAAAGCCCGGCCGGGTTTGCTGAAGAGTATATTGTTGACTCGATTTGGAACGGTAAATTTGCGCCTGGTTCAATACTGCCTGCAGAGCGTGAATTATCAGAGCTTATCGGCGTAACCCGTACCACTTTGCGTGAAGTTTTACAGCGTTTAGCCCGTGATGGCTGGTTAACCATTCAACATGGTAAGCCAACCAAAGTGAATAACTTTTGGGAAACGTCAGGTTTAAATATTCTCGAAACGCTGGCGCGGTTAGATGAAGAACGGATGCCGGAGCTGGTAGACGAGCTGCTGTCGGCGCGCACTAATATCAGTGCTATCTACATTCGCGGTGCTATTAAGAATCATGCCCAGCAGGTGGTGGATATTTTTGCCGGTGCTGAAGCACTGGAGGATACTGCTGAAGCTTTTGCCGAATTTGACTATAACCTGAACCATGAGTTAGCACTGCATTCTGCTAACCGGATTTACGTGCTGATTCTAAACGGCTTTCGTGGTTTGTATAACAAAATTGCCCGTTTTTACTTCTCTCACCCGCAAGCGCGTGAGCTGGCACGTAAGTATTATCACCAGATTAAACTGTACGCCGAAAATGGTAAGTTTGATGAGGTGGTGTTTGCCGTGCGTAAATACGGTAAAGAAAGTGGCCTGGTCTGGTCAGAACTGCGGCCGCAGATCCCAAAAGATTTGGTTGAGTAACTCGTTAATACAAACCGCCTGAGGGCGGTTTGTTGTTTCTGGACTACGTTAAAAACTTGAGCAAGGCGGGGATGCCGGTTATTATTGTAGGGAATAAGATATTCCTTATGGTTATAAAGGGGCCGGGCATGAGCAGCCAGCAGCGCGAAATTTATCTCGATAACAATGCTACTACGCCAGTGTTGCCAGTGGCCGCGCAGGCTGCAATGCACACAATGCAGCGTGGTTTCGGTAATCCAAGCAGCAGTCACGCTACCGGTATTAAAGCCAAAGCCGAGTTGGAAAGTACGCGGGCCCTTGCCAGGCAGCTGATCGGTGCCAGTACCGGGGACATCGTGTTTACCTCAGGTGCCACTGAAGGCATTCAAACCTCTATTGTTTCAGCACTAATGGCCGCGCGCGAGCGGGGATTAACAGGCGCCAAAACGTTGCTGCTGTATGGGGCTACGGAACATAAAGCTGTGCCGGAAAGCCTGAAACACTGGAATAAGGTATTGCAGCTTGATGCAACGGTAATGGCTATTCCCGTTAACCAGCATGGCGTACTCGATTATGACTTTATCCGCGCTAATCTGGCTTCCGCGGTAATGATTTGCACTATGGCGGCAAATAATGAGACAGGCGTAAAACAAGATCTGGCTGCGCTGGAGCAGTTGATCCGTAGTGTTAATCCAACAGTGTACTGGATGGTTGATTGTGTGCAGGCACTGGGGAAGATGGCGCTTAACATTGCCCAAACCAGTATTGATTATGCGCCGTTCAGTGGACACAAGCTTTACGCACCCAAAGGTATTGGTTTTTTATATGTACGCCGCGGCGCACCTTATCAGCCTTTTATTGCAGGCGGAGGCCAGGAAAGTGGTTTACGTTCCGGCACTGAAAACCTGCCGGGTATCGCTGCATTACATGCAGTGTTCAGTGAGCTGGCTAAAAAGCAGGGGTCGGTATTTCAAGCCGAAGCAGTACTGTGGCGATACCGGCAGCAACTGATTTCAGCCTTAAAGCAGGTGTTCCCGGCGCTCGAGCTCAACAGCTCTGAGCCCTATGTCGTACCCACCACAATCAATTTCTCGGTACCTGGTTTTTACAGCAAAGATATTATGGACTTGTTTGACGCGGCCGGTATCCGTGTCAGCTCTGGTTCGGCCTGTAGCTCTAAAGTACCCAGCAGTTTTGTATTAGATGCGATGGGGCTTGAACCCTGGCGCTCACAAGGCGCGATACGGTTATCCTTCGGCCCGGCGATGACGCAGGCTGAATGTGTACAGGCTTGCAATGCGATAAGCGCATTAGCTGAAATCGTCTGTAAGCATTGTTTGGTGCTGACTGATGCTACGCCGACGCTGGAAATTCATGCCCGGGGTTTATTGCAGCTGAAGCATGAAGCCTTGTGCAGCTATGTACTGATTTGCCCTGACAGCCGCGATGCGGTAGTGATTGATCCGGTATTGCCGCTGGCTGGGCGCATCGCCAATATTATTCAGGGCCAGGGCTTGACATTAAAAGCTGTGCTTGATACGCATCTGCACCGTGATCATCTGTCAGCCAGGCGAGAAATTATTGCCTTGATTGGCGAGCATGAATCACATCAGGACTGCGATGTGCTGGGCTGGCCAAAACAGCAACCAGAACTGCTTTGCGGGCCTTACCGGCTGACAAAATTGGCAACCCCCGGTCATACCGCAGAAGCTGTGACGATACTGCTACGTAAAGAACAACAAATATACGCCGCCTTTGCCGGTGATTTAATTTTACCCGGTGGTGTTGGCCGTACCGACCTACCGGGCGGCGATATGTCAGCACTGGCAGACAGTATCCGTTTGCTGGCAGCGACGCTGAAAGATAATACGCTGGTACTATCAAGCCATGATTATGCCCAGCGCTTTTTCACGACACTGGCATTGGCAACACAAGAACAACCGCTATTGCATGCGCTGTTACAGAACGAGGCAGACAGCGACTGGCAGCAACAGTTGCAGCAGCAGGCAGTATTGCTGCAGCAGCAAAATCAGCATTTGTGTGGCTTGGTTGAAGTCAGCTTGTCTGATGCGACCGATGTTATCGCGCCGGAGCACCTAGCCGGATTTATGCAGCAGCATGGCACTTTGCAGGTGGTGGATGTGCGTGAGCCACATGAGCAAAGTGCCGGTGCCTTAGCGCAGCATTTGCCAGTGCCTTATCCGGTGACGGAGATCCCATTGTCAAAGCTGGCAGATGCTCTTATCAGTGGTAAGTTAGAACAACAGCAACCCCTGCTGTTGGTATGCCGCTCCGGTAATCGCAGCCTGGTGGCTTGTAAAGTGCTCGGGCGCCTGGGGTTTACGCAGGTATACAACCTGAAAGGCGGCACGGCATTGCTTTGCTGATAAAACTGCGCCGGTATTAACCGGCGCTAACGACTTCCTGCCAGGTTGTCGACAAACTTAGTAAAAAAACTGCTGTAATGGGTTTAACAGCCGGGTAAGGCCTTTTTTAAACTGCAGCGGAGCACTCAGTACCGACAAACACAAACAGTCTTCATCGGGCAGAGTACGCGGAGTATGGGTGTCATCCGGTGAATTGATCAGTAAATCGCCGGCACAGTATTCACCATTTTCATCAGCTATTTTACCTGCCAGCACCAGCGTCATTTCCAGGCCTAAATGAGTATGCTGCGGCACTTCAGTATCCTTGCTGATATACAGCAGTGAAATATGGTAATCGCTGCCAGCCGGAATTTTCGCCGTTGCTATGCCTCCCAGCTGCAGCCATTTACCGTGTTTCGACGCCAGACGTTGCAGCGCTCTAGGTAACGTGAACTCGCGCCCGGCAACCTGCACCTGCTGCGCAGGCACCTCTATCACTTCTGTCCGCGCAGCCGGTTCTTGCTGCGACATAATATTGCTTAGCATGGCGTCCCAGTTTGTATTATCTGGTTTCAGCCGTTGTTGCATTAACCTGCCAGCCAGATCTGTGGTGATATCGCGTTGCAGTTGCTGACAGTGTGGGCATAAATCGATATGTGCTGCCACTGCCAGCGCAACATCTGCATTAAGACACCCTTCAGCAAATTGCTCTAGTAATGCCATACCCGGATGATATTTAATTGCGTGCGCCATCTAATGCCTCTCTCAGTCTGTCCAGCGCCAGGCGGATGCGTGATTTTACAGTGCCCAGGGGAATAGCCAGTTCGTCTGATACTTCCTGATGGGTTTTCTCTTGCAGGTAAACTTTTTCAATAACTTCGCGTTGCGGTGGAGGCAACAATGAAAAATGCGGAGCGAGCTTTTCAGATAAAAGTTGAATATCCCAATTGTCAGCCGCCTCTTCAGCGTAAGATTCCGGGTAGTCACCATTCCACAAATCATCAGCGCTAATGTCGTCTTTGCGGCTCTGCTTTTTACGCAGCATGTCAAAGCGTACGTTGCGGGCAATAGTAAAAATCCAGGTGGAGGCACAGCCTCTGGACGCATCAAACAATGCGGCCTTTTTCCACACGTTTAACATGGTATCCTGTACCATTTCCAACGCCTGCTGCTCGTTACCAAACATTTTCATGCCAAACGCTTTAAGCCTGGGAGCGAAATAATTGAACAGCTCGGCATAGGCTTGGCGGTCGCGTTTTAACGCCACGAAAGTAAGTGCATCTTCCCACTGCTGATGAGTGTGATCCTGCCCCGTCATAGGTGTGCCGATATCCGTTTTCGAATTAAGGCGCTCATCATGCCTTGGTGGCGAGGTTAACTTCAACATATTTCAGGTTCCGCAATAAGCAGTTAGCTATGCTGCATTGTTTGTGTGCAGTGTTATACGCGGTCTGAGAGAGTGTGGATCTTGCTTTTTTATATCAAAAAATAGAATGTTTTGTGCGTATTATTCTAATTTTTTTACTAAAAAATTGCCTTATTATGGCTGTATCAAATAATCGGAGGCGAATATGAAAAAGATACTTTTTATCAGTAGTTCAATTAGTGGTGACAAAAGCCATTCGGTGCAACTGGCGCAGCAATTTATTGCCCAATTGCCACAAGGCGGCTTCAACGTCGATACTCTGGATTTAAACGCAACGCCAGTGCCACATCTGGAAATGACAGAGATGGCGGCGTGGATGACACCAGCAGAGCAGCGTACTGATGCACAGCAAAAGCTGGCAGCAATTTCTGATGACATTATCGCGCGTGTAAAAGCAGCTGACGTAATTGTGCTTGGCGTACCTATGTATAACTTTGGTATTCCATCTCAGTTAAAAGCCTTGTTGGACCGAATTGCCCGTGCCGGCATTACGTTCAAATATACAGAGCAGGGGCCGGTAGGTTTACTGGAAGACAAACCTGTGGTGGTTTTTGCAACCCGCGGTGGCGTGTATCAGGGTACCCCTGCTGACAGCCAGACCCCATTTTTACAATCTTTCCTGAACTTTGTTGGCTTAAAAGATGTACATTTTGTCTACGCGGAAGGACTCAATATGGGAACTGACGCGCAGCAGGCGGCGTTAACCGCAGCCAAAGCGCGTTTAGTGCAAATCAGCGCTAAAATTGCAGCTTAACTTCTCCACAGCTGTTTGAATCTCTGTTCTCACGCTGTTTTGCCGGCCTGTTCAGGCCGGCGTTTTTGTTACAGTTAATCTTATATGTCAGGTAGTCAGCCGCATCCCGTTTGCCGACGGTTGCGTTAGCTGCCGATGCTTTGTATAACAAGGTGTCATTTTTAATATAAGAACTTAACTATGCCTCAAATTCGTTACTCTGTGTTGGCGTTCGCTGTCTGCACTCTGTCGCTGGCGGGCCCATTGCAGGCCAAAAATACTGAATCACTGAATTACCCGACTGAAGCGGTTAGTGTACCGGTGGTATATAACGCTGATCCTACTGTTGAGCTAAGTTTAGAGCAAATTATGGCAGATCCGGATTGGCTTGGACGTCAGCCGGAAGACGCGCATTGGTCGTTGGACAGCCAGCAGGTGTATTTTGAACGTAAAAGAGAAGGTAGTGAACTGCGTGACTGGTATTCCCGGCCACTGGCTGCGGCTGGCAATGGCAGTGTAGTACCGTTGTCGCAGCTGCATCAGATTGGCGCAGCTCAGATAAGCTATAACGCCGATCGCAGTATGCAAGCTTATGTATTCGAAGGCGATGTGTTTGTTCGTCGCGTAACTGATGGTGAGCTGATACAGCTAACGCGCGATAATGCAGCGCAAAGTGCGCCTGAGTTTTTACTTGATGGCCGACTGGTATACCGCGAAGGTTGGAGTTGGTACGCGCATGATTTGGCAACAGGCCAGCGGATAGAGCTGGTGAGCCTGAAAACAGAAGATAAACCCAAGGCTCCGGCAACACCGTCAGGTTATCTGGCGCAGGAGCAACATAAGCTGATTGAGTTTGTCGCCTTGCAGCAACAACACGCCGAGCAGCGCTTTGATGCTAAAAAGCAATTGCAGCAACAAAATGACAGTATTGCCGCACCAGCCATCTATCTGGGCAAAGGCCAGCAGATTGTCGGCGCGAGTTTATCGCCTAAAGCCGATTATCTTGTGGTATCAGTACGTAAAGCCGGTAAAGCCAATGAGAAAGACATCATGCCGAATTATATTACCGGCAACGGTGATATAGCCGCGCAGAAAGTTCGTGCCCGCGTAAATGATGTAAATCCCGAGCCGCAGCGCGTTTTGCTGGTTAGCCTGCAGGATGGTAGCAGTACTGAGTTGAGCTACAGCAGCTTGCCTGGTTACAACGAAGACGTGTTGGCTGAGGTAAAAGCAGAAAATGCCAAGGCCAGAGGCGAGAAGTACAAAAGTGAAAAGGTGATCCGTGCTATCGGTCTGATGAACGACTGGTACTGGAGCCAGAGCGCTATACGCTGGCACCGCAATGGCGAGCAGGTGGCGCTGATGCTAAAAGCATTGGATAATAAGGACCGCTGGATAGCAACCGTTGACCTTAAACAGAAAAAGCTGATACCACAGCACCGGCTACATGACGATGCCTGGGTGAACTACGCGTTTAATGACTTTGGTTGGCTGAATAACAGCGAGAGCCTGTATTATCTGTCTGAAGAGTCTGGCTATTCACATTTATATGTTAAGCCTTTAAAAGGGAAGGCCAAAAAACTAACCGAGGGCAGTTTTGAAGTCGCTGGTCCGGTATTAACTCATGACGATGCCTATATTTACTTTCAGGCCAATGTTAAGCACCCGGGTAATTATGAGGTTTACCGTACAGTGCTGGAGACGGGCAAAACCGAGCAGTTGACCAAACTGGGCGGTAACACCAGTTTTACGCTGTCGCCGGATGAATCAAAGCTGTTGCTGAATTTCTCTACCAATCTTAAGCCGAATGAATTATATGTTGCTGATGCTGTTGTCGGTGCAGAGGTAAAACCGCTAACAGACACCATCTCGGCAGAGTTTAAGCAGCTACCTCTGGTTGCACCGCAAATTGTGGCGGTACCTTCAAGCCACGGCAAACAGCCGGTTTTTGCCAAAGTGTACTACCCGAAAGATTATCAGCAAGGTGAGAAGCGCCGCGCTGTGATCTTTAACCACGGTGCCGGTTATCTGCAAAACAGTGATTTAGGCTGGTCTGGTTACTTCCGCGAGTTTCTGTTCCATAACTTACTGACCCAGCAGGGCTATGTAGTAATGGATATGGATTACCGTGCATCAAAAGGTTATGGCCGTGACTGGCGCACCGCAATTTACCGCCGGATGGGCACGCCAGAGATTGAAGATTTAGCAGATGGCGTGAACTGGCTGGTAGACAATGCGAATGTTGATCGTAACCGCATTGGTACTTATGGTGGTTCTTACGGTGGCTTTATGACCTTTATGGCGCTGTTTACCCAGCCGGATCTGTTTCAGGCCGGTGCAGCCCTGCGTCCGGTCAGTGACTGGGCTTATTATAACCATGCTTACACGTCTAATATTCTGAACTCACCAGCGATTGACCCTATAGCGTATCAGCGCAGTTCGCCCATTTACTTTACGCAGGGTCTGAAAAAGCCACTGCTTATCAACGCTCCTATGGTTGATGACAATGTATTTTTCCAGGACGTTGTGCGTCTGGTTCAACGCCTGATTGAGCAGGAAAACAACAACTTTGAAACCGCTATTTATCCGGTTGAACCGCATGGCTTCCGTCAGCCAAGCAGCTGGCTGGATGAGTACCGCCGGATTTATAAATTGTTTGAACAAAACCTATAATGGTGGTTTTACTTATGAGAAGAGGCAGGAAACCCGATTTTGTCGGCGCAGAGTGTCTGAGCCCTGCCGCAGGCAGAAGGGCGAGTTGCTGCGACGAGCTAAATCGGGTATTGCTGCCGTAGTTTGTATAAGTTGATAAATAAAAAACGTCTCACCAGGAGACGTTTTTTTTATCATCGCGTGGTAGCGCCGTTAGTCTTTTTTCAGTAAATCCCGAATTTCAGTCAGTAACTTCACATCTTCCGGTACAACAGCAACAGGCGCTGGCTTGGCTTCTTCTTTCTTTTTCATGGAGTTCATTGCCTTAACACCGACAAACACCGCAAAAGCAATAATAATAAAGTCGATAATGGTCTGGATAAAAGCACCGTACTTAATCACCACTTCGGCCTGAGTTTCTGTTGCCTGTTGAATAACAACCGCCAGATCGCGAAAGTTAACGCCGCCTAACAACACGCCAATAGGCGGCATGATGACGTCATTTACAAAAGACGAAACAATTTTGCCAAAGGCCGCACCGATAATGATACCGACGGCCATATCTACTACGTTGCCACGCATGGCAAAGGTTTTAAATTCCTGCAGCATACTCATAGCTAAACTCCTGTTTTATTATCATTATCTGCCATTGAGTCTGCAGCTATATGCTGCAAATGGCTAACAACACTATAGCCAGCAAAGTGTATTTTGCCACTAGCATTTAACACAATTTAAAGCGTTAACTCAGGGCTTTAACACACCATTGGCCGCAACAAAGTCGGTGTCAGCCTGAAAATGCAGCACGTTACCATGATAAGGCTGATGCAGCTGCAAGCTGGCAGCATGCAGCATTAACCTCGGTGCGGCTTGCTGTGCCTCAGTATGCGCATAAAAAGCATCGCCCAGTATTGGGTGGCCCAGCGACAACATGTGCACCCTTAACTGATGCGAGCGTCCGGTGATGGGTCTGAGTTCAACCAAAGCCCGGTCTGATAATTGGTGCACTAAGCTGTAGTGGGTTATCGCAGGTTTACCGGTTTGCTGACAGACTTTCTGTTTGGGCAACTGGTCTTTGTCCGCAATAAGCGGTAAATCGATCGTGCCTTCTGCCTGCAGCAGCTGGCCCCATACCATCGCCAGATAGCGCTTTTTAACCGTTCTGTCGGCAAATTGCTGCTTTAGCGCTGTTTCGGCTTTACGGCGTAGGGCTATAACAACAATACCGGAAGTCGCCATGTCGAGGCGGTGTACCAGTTGTGCCAGTGGATACTGCTGTTGTACGCGGCTTAGCAAACAATCAGACAAGTGTTCACCGCGCCCCGGGTTAGTCAACAGGCCACTTGGTTTGTTCAGTACTATCAGATCTTTGTCCTGATATAGAATATCAAGCCATGGCTCAGTAGGAGGGGTGTATATAAAGGGCGTAGTCATACTAACGCAGTCTGCAAACAAAGAGGGTAGCTTAGCGTAATTTCAGCGGCAGGCAAGCGGCTTTTACGGCATAATAGCCAGCGCTTTTACGATGGAGATAGAGATGAGCAGTACTGAACAACTGGCAATACTGCCGGCGACAAAAGAGCCGTTCCAGATAGTCTATGCCGATGATGTATTGTTGGTTGTTAACAAACCAGCCCGGTTGCTGACAGTGCCGGGGCGCCATCCGCAGAACCAGGATTGTCTGATCCGCAGGGTGCAGCGTGAATTTCCTTTTGCAGAGGTTGTGCACCGGCTTGATTATGATACGTCCGGTTTGGTTATTTTGCCCATGACGAAGAGAGTACTGTCTGATATCAGCAAACAGTTTCAGGCCAGAATGGTTCATAAGCACTATATTGCTGTGGTTGCCGGTAAAGTGGCTAAAACACAGGGTATTATTGAGTTGCCGATTGCTAGTGATAATGACAACCGGCCGCTTTACAAAGTATGTCAGCAAGACGGTAAGCCATCAGTTACCCGATATAAGCTGCTGAGTTACGACAGCACTACAGATCAAAGCAGGGTTCAGCTTGAACCGGTGACCGGGCGCTCACATCAGCTACGTGTGCATATGTTGGCGCTTGGCAATCCGATGCTGGGTGACACCTTATATGCGTCATCAGATGTTACAGGTAAAAGTTCGCGTTTGATGTTGCACGCTGAGTACATACGTTTTCAGCATCCGCTGACAAAACAGCCAGTTGAGTTCAGTGCTGCTGCGCCTTTTTAGTATTCAGCCAGATAATGGCCGGTAAGCCTAACACCAAAGCACTGATAACGCCGTATAAGTGAGCATCTGTAGCGACACTGGCGTTTATCAGCTTAGCTAAATCTTCATCCGGCCCATGCCATTGTTCAAAGCTCACTTTGGCAATAAGCCCTGCCAGCAGTAACCAGCCTGTATTAATTTTCTGCTGAATATCTTTTAGTGCGCCAAGTGTCAGCATGGCGTGCAGTAAACCCGATAAGCCAACGTAAATTCGTATTTGTTCAGAACCAACATATAACAGCACGCTTATTGCCACAGCACACAGCAGCCAGTGCGCGGCCAGTTGGCGGTAGCTGAAACAACCTGCATGCAACAGCATGGCCAGCAGCAAACCGCCAAGGTTCATCAGTAAATGCCAGTTATTGCTATGTAGCAGGTGGCCAGTGACTAAACGCCAGTATTGAGCATCAGCTATGCCGTCTCTACTGTAACTGAGTGCTGCTTGCATGTGTTCGGGTAGCGCAGCCAGCAGCAGAATAGCGGCGGCCACCAGCAGGTACGGCAACCAGGGCGCGAAATAGGACTTAAACTTGTGCAAAGGCAACTCATCAAATGTTATCAATGCGCTTATGCAAAACGATAACCCAAGCCAGGTCAAGCAAAATTCTTGTCAAAGTGTAAAGGCAGGACAGTCCTGCGCTGAAGTTGCCACTGCAACCGGTCAACGGCGTTTATCAATATTGATATTACGCGGCGAACTGGTTAGGGTATTTGTACTTTATTTTCAGCAGACCAGCCGAATTATGTTTAGCCAGTTGTCCCATTGCTACAAAACACTATTAGTTTTAGGTTTTACGTCAGTCATCACGTTACAGGTTAGTGCAGCGCAGCAGGAAACCCGCGAGCCGGAAGCGGCTACCGGTGTTTATCAGCAGCAGCTGGTAACGGCAAAACATTATATGGTAGCTGCTGCGCATCCATTGGCAACTGAAGCGGGCAGAGCAATACTGGCTAAAGGCGGCAGTGCAGTGGATGCGGCTATCGCCACCCAATTGATGCTGGGATTGGTTGAGCCGCAAAGCTCTGGTCTTGGCGGTGGTGCTTTTATGCTGCACTGGCAGGCCAGGCAACAGCAGTTGACCAGTTTTGACGGGCGTGAAACGGCACCACAGAGTGCCACACCATTATTGTTTAGTGAAAACGGCAAGGTTATGGATTGGCGTGATGCTTATGTCGGCGGTAAATCCGTCGGGGTGCCGGGTGTTGTTGCAATGCTGTATGCTGCCCATCAACAATATGGCAAGCTGCCTTGGGCGGATCTGTTTAGCGATGCTATACAGACCGCTGAGCAGGGGTTTTCGGTGTCCAGCCGCACGGCCTCTCAGCTGGCCAAAGGCTGGAACAAAGGCATTACTGAGTTTTATGATTCAAAGCAGTATTTTTTCCCGCATGGAAAACCGGTCGCAGAAGGCGAGATCCTGAAAAACCCGGCCTATGCTGCCACCCTTAAGCTGATTGCTAAAAACGGACCCGATGCGTTTTACCATGGCGAGCTGGCAAAAGCGATAAGCGACAGGGTACAGAGCGCTCCCGTTAATCCGGGTAAGTTGTCGGTATCAGATTTGGCCAGCTATAAAGCCGTACAACGTGATGCTATCTGTATGCCTTACCGTGCTTACAAAGTATGTGGTATGGCGCCTCCCAGCTCCGGCGGAATAGCGGTATTGCAGATCCTGGGCATATTACAACATTACGACATGTCGAAACTGGCACCGAATAGCCTTAAGGCTACCCATATGCTGGCCCAGGCTGCAAAGCTGGCTTTTGCCGACCGCGAGCGTTATCTGGCAGATCCGGCATTTGTGACAGTGCCAGTCGAGGGCATGCTGGCAAAAGATTATCTGGCAAGCAGAGCTGCGCTTATCGATTTAACGAAAGCAGGCAAACCTGCCGTTGCCGGTGTGCCTGCAGGGGCGCCGGCGCTTATCAGTGCCAGCTCTCCAGAGTTACCTAATACCAGCCACTTTTCTATTGTAGACAGTGAAGGTAATGCAGTCAGCATGACCACCAGCATTGAAAACGTGTTTGGTTCTGGCCTGATGGTAGGCGGATTTTTACTGAACAACCAGCTGACTGACTTCAGTTTAAGCCCGCAGCAGAACGGTTATCTGGTGGCAAACCGCGTAGAGGGTGGCAAAAGACCGCGCTCGTCTATGGCCCCGATGATGGTATTTGATCAGCACAACAAACCTGTGCTGCTGATAGGCTCTCCGGGCGGAAGCCGTATTATCAATTATGTTGCCCAGAGTATCGTTGCGGTGCTGGACTGGAAACTGGATGTGCAACAGGCGCTGAGTTTACCGCGTATCACCCACCGCAATGATTATCTGGCGCTGGAAAAGCACACCGTGCTGGAGCAACAGCTGGGCGCATTAAAGGATATGGGCTACAAAGTACAAATTCAGGATCTGAATAGTGGTTTGCATGCTATTTCTATTAGCGAGGCCGGATTGCAGGGTGCTGCCGATCCACGTCGCGAAGGCCGGGTAGCGGGCGAATGACGGAGTTAACCATGACCGACGTTTTAATTGATCTTACAGACGGCGTATTGCAGATCCGGTTGAACCGCCCAGCCAGGAAAAATGCGTTAAGCCAGCAAATGTACCGGGATATGAACGCTGCCTTGCAGCGCGCTGCAGAAGACAGCAGCATCAAGGTCGTATTACTGCAGGGCGCTGACGATTGTTTTAGTGCCGGCAACGATTTGAAAGATTTTCTCGCCGCCGGTGTACTGGATGCTGAGCACCCTACAGTGCAGTTCTTATATCTGCTGGCACAGTGTCCAAAACCTTTGATTGCCGCTGTGTCTGGTCTGGCAATTGGTATCGGTACTACCGCACTGCTGCACTGCGACCTGGTATATGCAGCAGATAGTGCCCGTTTTCAGCTACCGTTTACCCAATTAGGCGTGTGTCCTGAAGCTGCGTCCAGTTTGCTGCTGCCGCGTTTGGTTGGCTATCAGCGTGCTGCTCAGTATTTGCTGCTGGGAGAGAGTTTTGATGCAGCACAAGGATACACCATGGGGCTGGTAAATCAGGTCGTCACTAATGCGGAGCTTGACGCACTGGCTTGGCAAAAAGCGCAGCAGCTGGCTGCATTACCTGCAGATGCAGTGCAAACCAGTAAAGCGCTGCTAAAAGCCGGTAGTCAAGACGTCACAGCGACTATCGCTGCTGAACTGGTGCAGTTTCAGCGCTTGCTGGACGGTGACGATTGTCAGCAGCGAATAGCGGGGTTTTTCAAGCGTTAATATCAGCGGAAACAAAGGCAGCATCAGCGGGCGCTGGTGCTGAATTTATCTACTTTTACTGAACTGACAACCCAACTGCTGTTTCGTTTTGTCATCTCAACAACCCGTAATTCGTCTACCTGTTTACCGTCGTGCGGGCCTGTCAGCAGTAAGGTGATTTCAGCCACATCTTCGTATTGCTCACGCAGATTGCCTCCGCTGCGGTTGACACGAATTTCAACACTGTCAAAGGACATATTCATCAGTGTGCGGCCAACCTGGCGCACTGTGCCGTAAGACTCCATTAAGTCAGCATATTCTTTGGTGCTGAGTTTTTTCGCTTTTTCCAGATCTTTGTCATTGTAAAGCGCCTGAAAAAACTCGGTAGCGATATACTCAGGTGTGCCCCACTGGGCATTAACTTTAGATGTATCGTCTTTGCAGGCGACTAACAGCAGTAAGAGTAGCGGGGAAAGCCAATACAGTTTCATGGTGTATTATCCGGTAAAATTTGGATATCCAGTGTGGCTTTTTTTTTCCGCGCTGTAAAGAAAAGGGCTGCAAAAGCAGCCCTTTATCATCATTGGAAACGTGTTTAGGCCTGCAGTTCCTGCTCGGTGAAGATGTCAGCAAACAGCGGGCTGGTTAAGTAACGCTCTGCTGCGCTTGCCAGAATAATGACAATGTTTTTACCAGTGTTTTCCGGCTTGGCGGCAAGGCGTTGTGCTGCTACCAAAGCAGCACCGGATGAAATACCGGCCAGAATGCCTTCTTCGCGCATTAAACGATGTGCCGCCGCTATGGCTTCGTCACTGGTGACTTGCTCAACACTGTCAACCAGCGCCAGGTCAAGATTGCCAGGAATAAAGCCTGCGCCTATCCCCTGAATTTTATGCGGGCCAGGTTTTAATTCTTCGCCGGCTTTAGCCTGGCTGATTACCGGCGACTCTGCTGGCTCTACTGCGACACTTTGCAGTGGCAGCTTTTTCTCGTTCTTCAGATAACGGCTGACACCTGTGATAGTACCGCCAGTGCCGACGCCGGCAACGAAGATATCCACTTTGCCGTCTAAGTCGTTATAAATTTCCGGACCTGTGGTATCAAAGTGAATTTGCGGGTTAGCCGGGTTTTCGAACTGACCAAGAATTAAATATTTATCCGGGTTTGATGCCTGAATTTCTTTGGCTTTTTCGATGGCACCTTTCATGCCTTTCGGCCCTTCAGTCAGCACCAGATTAGCGCCCAGGGCTTTTAACAGCTTACGCCGCTCTAAGCTCATCGTAGCTGGCATGGTAAGGGTTAACTTATAGCCGCGGCTTGCTGCTACAAACGCCAGTGCTATACCCGTGTTACCAGAGGTAGGTTCGACAATTTCTTTATCTGCAGTCAGCGTGCCTTTTTTCTCGGCATCCCAGATTAACGCAGCGCCTAAACGACATTTCACGCTGAAGCTTGGGTTACGCGCTTCAATTTTTGCATAAACATTGGCACCGCCTTCTATGGTCCGGTTTAATTTGACCAGAGGGGTTCTGCCGATAGACAATGAGTTGTCTGCATAGACGTTTGCCATAAAAAAACTCCGTTTACGATAAATTGGTTATAAGAATACGCCAGCGTGGCAAAAATGACAGTAGCTTTTGGCTATAAGATATTACATTTCACCACAAGCATAGAGGGAAACCATGGCCTTTGTAAGCACCGACAATTATATCGTTTCAGCTGAACTGGCATTGGCAGTAAATGCGGCTGTAACGCTGGAAAAACCTTTGCTGATAAAAGGCGAGCCGGGCACCGGTAAAACCAGGCTGGCAGAAGAGTTAGCGGCCAGTTTAGGCGCAGAATTAATTCAGTGGCATATCAAATCTACGACTAAAGCTCAGCATGGCTTGTACGAGTATGACGCGGTTTCACGTTTGCGCGATAGCCAGCTGGGTAGCGACAAAGTGCACGATATTAATAACTATATTCGCCCGGGTAAGTTGTGGCAGGCATTTAGCGCAGCAAAACGGCCGGTGCTGCTGATTGATGAAATAGATAAAGCCGATATCGAGTTTCCAAATGACCTGCTGCATGAGCTGGACAGGATGGCGTTTTATGTGCACGAAACCGGGGAACAGGTTACAGCCAGAGAGCGGCCAATTGTAATTATCACGTCTAATAACGAAAAGGAGCTGCCAGATGCCTTTTTACGCCGCTGCTTTTTTCACTATATCCGCTTTCCAGACGCCGAAACCTTGCGTGCTATTGTCGCGGTGCATTTTCCGCATATTCAGCAGCAGCTGTTAACTGTGGCGCTGGAAGTGTTTTTCGAACTGCGTGAATTACCGGGCTTAAAGAAAAAGCCCTCTACATCTGAGTTGCTGGACTGGTTAAAGTTATTGCTGGCCGAAGATATACCGGCAGAGGTACTTACCGACAAACAGCAAAAGGGTGGTTTAATGCCGATGTTTGGTGCACTGCTGAAAAATGAGCAGGATGTGGCTTTAGTTGAGAAACTGGCTTTTTTAGCGAAAAGACAAGGGCGTTAATTGATGGCTGTCAATATAAAGCATAG
Source organism: Rheinheimera aquimaris (assembly GCF_020531985.1). Classification (GTDB taxonomy): domain Bacteria; phylum Pseudomonadota; class Gammaproteobacteria; order Enterobacterales; family Alteromonadaceae; genus Alishewanella; species Alishewanella aquimaris. The sequence continues at coordinate 145,192 of NZ_JAJAVQ010000006.1, forward strand.
CTTGCTTGCGAAGGCCCAGAACCTTGTTAAGGTCGGCGCAGAGTGTCTGAGTGAGGGCGATAGCACGAGCGAGTTGCTGCGACGAGCCTTGGCAAGTGTTGTGGGCCGAAGTGTGCACAATACAGATGTGCCACATGCTAATTGATTTCTTTTTTACGCTGCGAAAATGCGGTTTAAAAACCAGCATTACTGAATTGCTGGACTTGCTTCACGCGTTGCAAAAGCAGGTTATCTTCGCCGATACCGAAGCCTTTTATCAGTTAGCACGGCTTTGTCTGGTAAAAGATGAAACCCAGTATGATAAATTTGACCGGGCTTTTGCCGAGTACTTTGAAGGTGTTGCCGGGGTCGATATTGCTGCCAGCATTCCGCCTGAATGGCTGGTGCCGGAAGTGCTGCGTAAGCTCAGTGAGGAAGATAAAGCCAAGCTACAAGCGCTGGGCGGGCTGGATAAACTGCTTGAAACGCTGCGCGAGCGTTTAGCCGAGCAGCAAAAAAAACACAGCGGCGGCAATAAATGGATCGGGACTGGCGGCACGTCGCCTTTTGGTGCTTACGGTTATAACCCGGAAGGTGTGCGCATTGGTCAGCAGGGCAGTGGCGCTCGCCGTGCGGTAAAGGTGTGGGATAAACGCGAGTTCAAAGATTTAGATACCGAAAGCGAGCTTAACAACCGCAGTATTAAACTGGCCCTGAAGCAGTTGCGTAAGTTTGCCCGCAGCGGCGCCGAGAACGAGCTGGATTTACACGGCACTATTCAAGCGACGTCAGAACAGGCCGGCTGGTTGGATTTACGCTTTATGCGCGAGCGGCACAATGCCGTGAAGCTACTGGTGTTTTTCGATGTGGGTGGCTCGATGGATGACCACATTGAACAGTGTCAGAAGCTGTTTGCCGCAGTTAAAACCGAGTTTAAGCATCTGGAGTTTTTTTACTTCCACAACTGCGTGTATGAAGGTGTCTGGCGTGATAATAAACGCCGTTATACTGAGCAGATTAAAGTAGAAGACATCATTCACACCTATAGCAGCGATTACAAACTGATTTTCGTTGGTGACGCGACGATGGGGCCTTACGAGATAGAATACCCCGGCGGCAGCGTAGAGCATTTTAATGAGTTGCCGGGTAAAGTGTGGTTACAGCGGTTATTGGCGCAATACCCAAAAGCGGTCTGGCTAAACCCCCAGCCACTGCAGTGGTGGGGGCATTACTATTCTATTGGTATCATTGAAAAAATCATGCAAGGCCGCATGTTTGCGTTGACATTGGACGGTCTTGGCAGCGCGATCAAAATGTTGTTGCCATAAGTCGACACCGCGCAGCCATTTGCTTTTTCTGCTTAATGCAGAAACTCTTCAATGCCTTCATCCAGCTCCGGTGTTTTTTCCAGTCGGGCAAATAGTTCTGATAATGTCAGGTGTAACGCATGTACCAGTTTTGCCGGGAAGCCATCAAAGTTGCCTTCGGCAATGCTGCGCTCGTTATCCAGCATGTACTGGGCAATATGGATGCATACCGCATAAGCAGACAGTTCAGGCGCTGCAGCCGGGTTTTCCTGATAGCGAATGGCGGTGACAATTTCCTGCGGAAAGTACCAGTAATTAGCCAGTTCAGCGCCAGCTTCGGTGTAGTCAAAACCAAGTAACTGTTTTTCCAGCCGTGAGCGGCTTTCACCGGTGTTAACCCGTTTGTCGATGGCAACGGCCTCTGCCGGTTTGACCAAATGGATCAGATACTCACCTATGGCATGCAGCAAGCCACAGGTATAAGCTATATCAGCGTCAATGTTAAATGATTTTGCCAGCCATTTGCAGCGGTTCGCCACCTTAAAAGATTTTGTCCAGAATGCTTCCAGATCAAAAGCTTCCGGGCCCCTCAGTGTAGAGGCGAAACCGACAGACAACACTAAAGTTCGTAATGAATTAAAGCCCAGAATAAGTACGGCGTCTTTTACCGAACCCACTTTGCGGTGGCCGCCGTAGCGCACTGAGTTCGCCATGCGTAACACCTTGGCTGTTAGTGCCTGGTCATTGCTTAAGATAGCTGCGATATGGCCACTGGTAATATCGGGGTTATTAAAACTACTGATTAGTTCCTGCACTACTTTGGGAATGCTTGGTAAGTTTGTTGCTTTTTCAATCATTTGCTTCATAGCGGCACTCGGGTCAAGAAGGTTAGCGTTAGAGATAAACTGTACCTGAGCAGTATAAACATAGTTCAGGCATCTTGTGTTGCTATTGTTTTATAACAAAATAATTCAGAATCAAACAGTTTTTGCTAATTAACGCATAAAGTAATTGCCATGAAGTGTGAACGCTGGACACGCTATAGGCTGGCCCGTATATTGTCGCCTGCATGTTAAAACTGTATTGCAGTAAGGACTGAAAGTGACCAGCCTGAATACTGAAATAAACGCGCTTAATGATCTCGGCGCTATGCTTGTTGCCCAACCGGTATTTGACGCAGATAAGCAGCGTTATGCTGTAGAGTTGTTATTAAATAATTCAATATCTATCAAAGGCTTATTGCTTGACACTAGCCTTGGCAATGAGCAGCTCAGCATGTACTGCCAGGCTATCAGTGTACAAGCAGACCAATACCGTACCGCCGTGTTTGTTAACGTCAGTGCGCAGCTGCTGCTATCGGCGGCGAAATTAGCGCTGCAGCCTGGCCGCACAATACTGACATTAACCGGTGATATTGATGTTACTCCCGCATTATTAGCTTGTGTGGCTGCGTATAAACAACAGGGCTTTCGTTTTGCACTGAATAACAGCTGCGTAAATGACAACATTTTACCTTTATTGGCACTTGTCGGTATTATCCGGCTCGACATGTTAGGCAGTTCTTTGGCTCAGGTTGAGCACTATAAAAAGCGCTATGCCAGACCAGATCTACTGTGGTTAGCAGAAAAAGTAGAAACGGAGCAGCAGTTTGCTGCTTGTAAAGCGCTGGGTTGCAATTTGTTTCAGGGGTACTTCCTTAGCGATGCATTGGCGGTCGATGGTAAGAAAATTGAACCGGGAGCACTTAAACTCACCGAAATTATCCGCTGTCTGTTCAGTGCAGAGCCCGATATTAACGAGTTAGCGCGGCTGCTGAACGATGAGCCTGCCATTGTGATGGGGATACTTAAAATAGCGAACAGTCCACTGTATCGTAAAACCCGCGATGTCAGCTCAGTAAAAGAGATGGTTACCCGGCTCGGGCTGGAACTGGTAAGAAAGTGGGTACTGACCTATGCTGTGCTTGGCACAGCAACAGCTGCAGCGGCGATTACGGTACTTGCCCGTGCTTACAGTGCACAGAGTATTGCCCGGCACTGGCAGCGTACCGAGCAACAATGCCAGCAGTATTTTCTGGCAGCACTGATTTCAGGATCAGATATGTTGTTTGGTATTGCCTCTGAACGGCTATTGCCTTATTTGAATATTAATCCAACGATTTTTGATGCCATCGTCAATAACAATGGCCCGATTGCTCAGGCCTTGACCACGGTACGCAGTATTGAGCGCAGTTATGCATTGAAACAACCGGTAAATGCGCAGGACATGCCATATCTTAACTTTTACGCCGCAGAATTAAGCCAGATCCAACAGCGGTTGGCTGAAGCCGGTTTCTAATAGCAGTTAACGTGGTTTTTTTCTCATATGCCTGGCCAGGCTGCGGTCAATCAGACCATTGCGGTGCGCTTCGCGAATATATGCATCAAGCCGCTTTTTCAGCACAGCCCATTTTGGATGTAACGCCAGGGTTAAATCGGCTTTATCTGTCTCTACGCTATTGCGGTAAAAATGCGTATCGGGGAAGTGGTTATTAATAAGCCAGTTGGCGACATGTTCGTTCATATACACCAGATCACAACGACCGTTTACCAGCATATTAAATTGATCAAATTCTGAATCAGAATCCAGCCGGATTAGCTGGCCCTCAGATAACTGCTGACTAAAAGCAGTATATTTATAGTAGCGCCTTAAGCAAATGCTGTGGTTGCTGTTAACTGTTAGCTCTTCGTCTGTGACAGGGCGTAGCGAATAAAGATAGTCGTGGTGTTCAACAATAGGTTGCGTGAATAGCAACGCGTCTGGCTCTTCCGTCCATTTTTCAGCCAGTACAGTCGCGTCATATTTGCCACTGTAAACACCTAACTCTGCCCGCTGTCGGTTTTCAAACACGTATTCTAATTCGTAGGGCTGTTCGTCAAAGAATGCGTTTAACAGCTCGGGTACTACACCCAGCGGCACATTGTCATTAGCGGCATACATATAAGGCGGCACCTGCGGATAATAAATTGCCACCTTAAATGTTTCTGCGCTTGCCTGCGGCAAGGTAAACAATAATGATATTAGCCAGATGTTGTTATGCACCTATATTTCCTAAGGTTGCCGGCTATTATAATAACCGGGTCAATACAATGCTGTTATATTCTGACAGGGTATTATGACAGGCAACCGGCTTAGGCTGACGCCAATTCAAAATAAAAACAGCAGCTCAATATGCCAGTTAATCATTGTATTTTGCAAGCCTGCTTTTTCGCTGTTACCACTGATAGATCAGTGATAAGGATATATTTCTTGGCCTGCCGGGATAATAGCGGTCGCCATCAAAACTGCTGTAATCAGCCCGCTCAGCATAGGCACGATCTGTCAGATTATTTACCCGGGCGAACAGGGTAAATTGCGGGCTGATATTCCAGCTGCTGCGCAGGTTAAACAGATTATGCCCGCCGTACTGATGCAGGTTTTCAGCGTCAGTGTAGTAACGGCTTATATAATGCCACTCCAGCGCTAACTGCAGGTTATTACCCGCCTGCCAATCAACTTGAATATTCGCTAAAGTACGGGGGGCTGTATCAATATCATTACCGTTTATATCAACGCCATTTAATATTTCACTGTAATGATAACGATGCCTGGCGTGGGTAGCAGCAATTTTCATATTAATACTGTCACTCAGATCGTAATCCAGCTCAAACTCTATTCCCTGATGTCGTGATGCACCATCGTTAACATTAAAGAAGTTACTGTCGCGGAAAATAAAGTTGTGTTTTGACATCTGATACAGTGCCAGCGTATAGCGTAGGTTATCTTGTACGTAGCGATAACCCAGCTCCAGGTTATTGGCAGTTTCGGGCTGTAAGTCAGCGACATTCTGCTCACGTTGTAGCTGATATAACTCAGCAGTCTGTGGGGCGCGGTAGCCTCGCGACAAGTTAGCATACAGTTGGCCTGTACTATTTAGCTGATAACTGACGGCAAGCTTGGGGGATATATCGTCAAAGCTGGAAACGCTGCTTGGCGGCCGGTTGTAGCGACAGCCGCCCAATGCGCATGGCGTTCCATCATCCCTGGTACGTCCGGTCAGCATATTGTTGTGATAGTTATAGCGTATGTTCTCGTAGCGCACGCCAGCGTGTAGCTGCCAGTCTCCGAGCTGCATGCTCATTGCTGCAAAAGGTGCATACAGCCGGGCCGAAACATCATAGTCATAATGCTTCCCCACAGGCACCGTTTCTACGACAAACGGCGAGCCGCTGGCACTTTGCTGTTGGTACTCATACATATCGCCGCGGGTATATTCGCTGTCAAAACCCAATTGCAGCTGCAGGTTTGCGTTAAGTTCATGCTGCCACAGTGACAACATACCGACACCGGACTGACTGTTACGCTCCAGTGGCGCGCCGGGCAGATAGTGTTTAATAAACTCCATCTGCTGATCGCGCAGGTAAGGTGTGACTGTAACACTGTTTTTGCCAGACAAATCCCAGCTCGCTTTAGTCCACAGCCGTAATGAACGGGCATCGCGGTATGGATCGACGCCGTCTGGCAGCGCTGCGACTGCATCATGCGAGTAATCGCTGACATAGCCAGCAGTATCCTGCTGTAAATTGGTAAAGGTTACGCCGGTTTGCAGCGCAAATGCGCTGGCGCTATACCGATGGCGCAGATTCACTTTTTGCTGTGTCACACTTTCATTGGCACGGTAGCCGCTGTCAGAGGTGACACTGGCATTAATGCCTATGCCACTGTTATTAAGGGCTTTACCGGCCCGCACTTTGTAGCGCTGGTAACCATAAGAGCCAAGATCAAGCCCTAGCAGCGCATTATCGTAGCTGGTGTCGGGGGTTATCACGTTAACGACGCCGTGTACTGCATTTGAGCCATAAAGCACCGAGCCTGGCCCTTTAAGCACTTCTATCCGCTGTGCCATTTCGCTGTGTGCTTCAAATAGTTCATTCACGTTACAAAAACCTGCAGCACGTAGCGGTATACCATCTTCGGCAGTCAGAATACCACCGCAGGCGCCGGCACCGGAAAACACCTGAGAGCGCAGCGCCGGTAAATATTCCTGGCCATTGCCCCGTTGCAGGTTAGCACCGGCCACCTGCTTTAATACTTCTTCAATATGAGTGGGAGCCAGCATCTGCAGGCTATGCTCATCTACTGTGCTGAGCATAAGTGGTAGTGTATCGGCCAGCACCGCGGTGCGGGAGGCCGTCGTTGTAATGCGCTCGATGCTTTCTTGCTGGGCCAGTGTCTGGCAGGTCATTACTGCGCAAAAAGCGCTCAGTATAGCGTGATGAGTCGTCATAACATTCTGTGAATAAAGGCAAACTACGTAAATGCTAACACTGCTACAGGCCGTTGAGCCAGCCAAACTGCCGATAGCGGCATTTATAATGCGGAATGCCCATGGCAGGAAGAAACTTCAGTGGTTAATCTTAACCAGCTATGCTTAGTTCGCTGCAGCCAAACCAGGCTGACAAAAGATAAAGGAGCAGCGCTATGAGTGATCTGAATACCTTACATAACAGGGCCGTATGGTTTGATATACCCGTGGCAGAGCTAAAACGTGCGGCAGATTTCTATTCCGCCATGCTGGCGGTGAAAGTTGATATCTTCTCAGAAGCAGGATTTAGCTTTGCTGTAATTGAGCACAGCGACGGTAACGGTGGTTGCCTGGTGCCGAACCCGGCAGATATCAGCGATAAAGGCGTGATGTTGTACCTCAATGTTGACGGCAGAATACAAGACGCTGTGGCGAAGGTGAACCTACACGGCGGTAAAGTGTTACAGGCGGTGCATGCAATAGGGCCACATGGATTTCGTGCTGTTGTTATTGATAGTGAAGGCAACAGGGTTGTGCTTCATTCAGAGACTGATGCCTGATATCTGAATAATGCGTTTAATTTTCAGATATCTTAGTAGGGATAGCTATTTTATAAACACTACTACCACCGGTTTAACGCTATGTGCTATGCAGTCTGCACAGTGGTTTTTTTGCAGGCTTTGGTTTTTACCAACGTTTACTAAATTGCAGGCCCAGGCCGTTTAAGCCTGCCGTTGGGGTTATCTGCACGCCATAAAAAGGCTCGGCAAAATAGTAGCTGGCAGCCATACCAATAAGCGCGCCGGCCAGCACATCACGGGTGTCGTGATGATCGTTTTTTACCCGACTGTAGCCAACATAGCTAGCCAGCGCATAAGCGGGCGCACCATATTGCCAGCCGTAACGGCGCTGCAAAAAGGCGGCACCCTGAAATGCCATTGAGGTATGCCCGGATGGAAACGCATCGTTATCTGAGCCATCGGGCCTGTTTTTATGTACTGCTGTTTTCAGCGCATAGGTCGCCGCGATGGTACTGGCGAAGCTGTAGTAAAACTGCGTGCTCCCTTTATCGTCTTCCAGATACTGCGTCATGCCCCAGGCCGCGGCAGGTAGTGCCACACGCAGCACATCTGCCGTGGTATCACTGTTAGCGCTGGCCTGTTGTAGCGGTGCGGCAACCAGTAACGCCGCCAAAACGACGGGTAAAATACCTTTTAACATTACGACTCCATTATTGTTGGCAAATCAGCGTTGGCAGATCACAGCTCCAGATATTGCGGCCAACCCAGCAGTGGGTTAGTCAACCCCTGCTTACCTTCCAGGGCATCAAGCTTTTCCGGGCTGGCATTAGTGTTAGCCAGCGTCTGATAATCCCTGGCAAAATGCAGTGTGCGCAACAGTGCCGGAATAAAGTGCTGCCCCAAATCTTCGCGGATAGCAACGCTATTGGCATCGGGTAACTGCGCCAGTGTGGCTTCGGTTTGCAGCTTAAAAAAGGTTTCGCTGAACCAGTGCGGCTGCAACTCAAGGCTGCGGATTTTTTGTTTTAAATCCTGCCGTACTTTGTCGGCACCGGTCAATGCCCGGTAAAACACCACTTCAGCCAGTACTTCTTCCAGACTGAAATGCTCAAACTCATCAAAATGGGTGCGGGCATAAAATTGCTGTTGCAACAGTTGCATCGACTGAGTACGTCGGTGCTCTTTTAATGCTTGCTGATACTGCGCCCAGCCATCCCATTCATCGGCATCGGGTGGCGTGGCAACGGCTTGCAACAGCTGTTCTTCAACATCACCGTATAGCGAGGCCTTACCGGTTTTTTTGCTGACAGCAGCTAACATGCTCCAGCCTTTCTGAAAAGGTTTAACCAGACCTTCAGGTGCCAATAGCAAGTCCAGTGCCTGCTGATGGTCATTATCGCTTAGCTGTTGTAATCCCAGGCTGACCACACCTATGACATCATAGGCCGCCTGTTCCAACAGGTGCATTTTGTACTTGTTGTAAAATTTGTCGGCAAATTTCAGGCTCATCAGCACAGCTTTGGATTTAACTTGTGTTAGCTGTTCACTGCTTAAACCTTCCTCGGCCTGAGCTTTGTTAATCACCTGAGTTAAAAACGGGCCGTTGTTACTATCGCGAAGTATTAACTGCATGCACTACACCTTTAATCCAGAAAGCTGAACATATCGTCCACTTCACTGTATTCATCGTCTGTGGCCTGGTTTTTCTCTTTGGCTTGCAGTACCAGTTCGGAAGCAAATTTACTGATAATGCCTTCCCAGCCGGAATTCTCGTTGCGGATAAGGGCTTTAATGGCACTTTCTACTTCGGGTGTCAGCTGTCGGATCAGCGCCAGCAGGCTGCGCGGATCGTCAATCCCCAGATTATGCGCATCCTCTGCTTGATGCCGTTCGGTATAGGCTTCAGCTTCTTCCAGATGTTCTTCATCTTCGTATAGCTTGTCTTCCCAGTAGTTTTCGTACTCGAGTACTTCACCACGATACAGTTCAATAAAAGGAATGCTCAGATAAAACAGGCCTGCGGGATCTTCAGCAATGCATTCAAGCACGGCAGCTTGTTTGTCCTCTGTATCCTGGGTGCGAATAAGGTAGGTCAAAAAATCAAAGGTATGTTGCTTTAGCTCTTCCGCATTGTTTTTAATTTTCTCTTCCCAGTATAGCGGCTGCTGACAAACGATATCGCGGATCCGTTCCGGGCTCATCAACTCAGACATAATAGACGGGAACGAAATATCATGTTCGCTGTTAATCTGAGTCAACGTAACGATATCGATATTCTCAATGACTTCTACCAGCTGATCGTCACTCATGGTATTGGCTATCAGCTCAAACTTTTTGCTGGCTTGCTTAGGTTCAATTACAGCCAGCTCTTTAATCTCTGCTACAGCAATTTCAATTAAACTGGTACTCATTAAGCTTATTCTCCCTTAAAGCGGATGTCGTCATACTGATCGTCATAGCCGTCTTCGTCGCTATCGTCATCTGCGCCGTAGTCATCACTGTCGTAATCGTAGCCATCGTTATCGCTTTCATCATCAGCATCGTCCTGAGAGTTATTCGCGCTGCTGCGACTGACAGCCTGTACTTTACCGGCGTTGTCTAGCATAAATAGCACTGCGCAAGCTTCGATTAACGCAAACTCAGAATAAGAGCGTACAGCTTTAACCAGCTCCAGATCAGCATTATTGAAAGCTACAGAGGTTTTAAACTCGTCCCAGACAGGCGCTGTAGCGGTATTTAGCCACTGCTGCCATTTGGGTTTTGCTGCCGGTGGAAATTTTACCCGGCCATACAGCGCTACCGGTAAATACTCCGGTAATGATTCCAGCATTTGTGGATCAGCAAGCAAAATGGCTTTGATCTTGGCGGTAAATTGTTCCAGCGCCTTGGGTGTATCCGGATCCATGTAGGATTCGATATTTTCCAGCGCATCAGTTTGCAGAGCACGCAGCCGTGCAGTATTTAATTTCGTTGCCATAACACTCTTACACGCAAAGGGGCTTAAGAATAATACTGATCCCACAGCTCCTGCATGGCTGCGGCGGGGTCGGTGACAATAACATTGTTGAAATCTTTAATATAGGCAGCTTTCTGCTTCGGATCTGACAGCAAATCGTAGGCCGCTTTTACTCGCTGCAGCTGAACGGCGGCCAGGTCTTTCTCTTCGTCACTGAGGCCTTGCAGTTTATCCGGGTGGTATTTATTGGCTAAGCGGCGGTAGGCTTTTTTAATGTCGTCATCGCTGGCATTGGTTTTTACACCAAGTACGCGAAAATGATTAATCATAATGTGTCCCGAAAAATCTACTAAATGCCGAAAAAACTATGAGGAGTTGCATTGCCTGCGCCGCCGCAAGCATTTGCGACAGACAGCAGGCGATAATAGCAGATTGTGCAGATTACTTCACCTGCCGTGGCTGACAGATTAAGTATTAGCGTGGCACAAACCAGGCGGGGTTTACCGGCGAAGTGAACATCAGTGGCGCAAACTTCTTAAAATGCGCTGCGTTATCCGGGCACTGGATATTATCCGGGTAGTGTTTTTTCCAGGCATCGTTCACCAGATATAACGTATTCCCATGCACGGTCACGCCTTCCACTGCAGTTTGCACCATTTTCTCATATGCCGGGCAACGGCTGTCGGCCGGGGTAGGGGCATAGTAGGCCATTTGCTGCACAAAAGGCGCTTGCTGTTGGCTAATATCAAGGATCCAAAGCTGATCATCATTACGAGCCACCGCCACCAGATAGCCGGGGTGGCCAGCTTTGGGACTTGGCAGGTAATCTAAATCATTAATCGGGTGGTCTTTGCTATCAGGCACCGGCAACGCCAAGCCGGTATCCTGCACTTTGACATAAGTATCCTGTTGCCAGAATGTGTCGTCGTAAGCGGTTTTGAAAATCATTGGGGCATTCTCAGCATTTTGTTCCAGGCCGAGATATAAATTCCCCACATTATCAAAAGCTAAACCTTCTATGCCGTCATTAGGGAAGTTGCCAACATTAGCTGTTTTTGGAAACTGTACCGGCCGCACAGCAGTAATCTCGGCACGACTAAGGGCTTTATCGGTTTCAATTTTAACCAGCAAAGTCGGGTAATCGGTTGAGTTCGTTTCGCCATAGCGTGCTTTACATTCGGCGCTTAAGCTGACAAAAGATGAATCTTCAGTCACGCTGACAAATACCGTATCATTCTGCCTGTCCCAGGTCAGCGCTTCAAAATCCGGATACTTGCTAAACAGCTCACCAAAACAACCTTTTAATATATCCTCGGCTACTGTTATTTGTAATGGTGGTGCGTTAAGCGCAGCTGTTTGTGGGTTTATACGGAGTAACTTATTCCGCATTTCTACCGCAGCACTATTGTCACCCAGATGAATAATTTCATCATGGCGCCAGGTAAAGCCCGAGCTTTGCGGGTCATTCAGCGTCTGGCCTTGCAAATCGGTTATCCATTTGCCCGCAGTCGGATGTTCAGCAGCGGTAACGTTGGCAGCAAGCAAAACCACCGTTATACAGAGTATTGATTTCATGAGTCTTCTACATATCTGGCAAGTAAACCTATTCTGCCAGTCAAAAATGACAATTTAAACCGTTATCGGTTTAGCGCCGCAGGCGACAGGTTTAATGGTTGCCGGCTAATCCGCCGCAGGCTGGCGCGCGTATTATTTAAGCCTGAGCAGGCGCAATGTTGTTTCTTATCAAAGAATGCCGTTAATGCAGGCGCTATGATGCAGTTCGCTGTGCACACCAGGCAGCGGCGCTATATCAATAACTACGTGCACAACAGATGACACGCAGACGATGACAAGACAAATCAGATCAGAGGCACAACTTATGACAAACAGCAGAAGACGCTTTTTAAAATTGACCGCAGGCGGTGTGGTAGGGCTTAGTATAGGTGGTACAAGCCTGAAAGCTATGGCTGCAGAGCACGTTGACCCCGAGGATCCGCAGGCTAAGGCACTACAATATGTGCATAAATCAACTAAAGACGGGCAGCAATGTGCTGGCTGCGCGCTGGCGCAGGGCAGTGCAGGTGATGCCTGGCGTCCTTGCGGTATTTTCCCGGGCAAACTGGTCAGTAGTGAGGGCTGGTGTGCAGCCTGGGCCAAAAAGCCGGGCTAAACTTTACCGCCAGGCCCGCTTAACGGGCCTGGCGTACAACGAGATTTAACACTCGATAATGTTAACCGCTAACCCGCCGCGCGAGGTTTCCTTATACTTGGTTTGCATATCTTTACCGGTATCCCACATGGTTTTAATCACCTTATCCAGCGATACTTTGTGATCACCGCTGCCACGCAGCGCCAGCCTGGATGCGTTAATCGCTTTAACTGAGCCCATGGCATTGCGTTCAATACAGGGCACCTGAACTAAACCACCGACAGGGTCACAGGTCAAACCAAGGTTATGTTCCATACCAATTTCGGCCGCGTTTTCAACGTGAGACGGCGTGCCGCCAAGTATTTCAGTCAGTGCCGCAGCCGCCATAGAACAGGCGACACCTACCTCGCCCTGGCAGCCTACTTCAGCGCCGGAGATAGAGGCATTTTTCTTGTACAAGATGCCGATTGCGGCTGCAGTTAGCAGATATTGCACAGCAATATCCGGTGTAACGGGCTGAATAAACTTATCGTAATACATCAGCACTGCCGGAATAATGCCTGCTGCACCATTAGTGGGGGCCGTTACCACACGGCCTCCGGCGGCATTTTCTTCGTTTACTGCCAGCGCAAACAAATTTACCCAGTCCATTACCTGTAGTGGGTCGGCGCTTTTCTCCGCCATCAGCTTTTTATACAGTGCCGGTGCCCGGCGTTTAACTTTTAAACCGCCCGGCAATATGCCTTCGGTTTTAATGCCTCGCTCAATACAGGCGCGCATCGTCAGCCAGATATTGTTCAGCTCGTCAGTGATTTGCGCCGGGCTGCGTAATACTTTTTCGTTTTCCAGCATTAAGCCGGCAATCGACAGGCCATTTTCTTTGCACAGCGCCAGAAGCTCTGCGCCCGACTCAAACGGGAACGGCGGTGGGTTATCTGCAGCAAACTGGCTGGCGGCTTCTTTTTCTTTGGCGAAATCTTCTGCTTTAACAATAAAGCCGCCACCTATTGAGAAATACACATCACTCAGCACAACGTTTTTGTCTTTATCCAGCGCAATCAGCTCCATGCCGTTGGAGTGTTCTTTTAATGTTTTGCGCCGGTGAAATACGATGGCGCCTTCGCGCGCAAAGCTGACCGGTTGGATTTTACCCAGGCGGATTTGCTGCTCGTCATGTACCTGCTTTAATAAGCCTGGCACGGCGTCAGGGTCTACCGTTTCCGGCAGGTACCCGGCCAGGCCCAGAATAACGGCTTTTCCGGTACCATGGCCAACGCCGGTTTGGCCTAACGAGCCGTATAACTCCACTTTAACGCTGGCGACTTTTTCCAACTGACCGCCATCGGCTAAATCGTCGGTAAATTTTTTCGCCGCCCGCATCGGGCCAACAGTATGCGAGCTCGACGGCCCGATACCGATACTGAACATGTCAAAAGCACTGATAATCATAATTTATTCTGGTTGGTCGCTATCAAAGTTGCACCATTGTAGCCCAAGCAGTGCAGTTCTGTAAGTCAGTTGGTAACTGGTCAGCGCTTATTACATATGAGAAAAACTAATGGGTGCTAATTAGGCGAGTTGTAAACACAACCTATGCAGAATCGCCGCAGTTGCTCCCCAGATAAACTTATCCTGATAAGGCATCGCATGCAGTTGCTGCACTTTACCGCGTAGTGGCAGGCTAAACTGATGGCGGTTTTCCTGTTGCAAAAAGTGATTCAGCGGTACTTCAAAAATACCAGCGACTTCGTCTGCCTGTAGTATCCAGCTTTGCTGTGGCGACAGCAGACCTACCCAGGGTTCAATGGTAAAGCCAGTGCTGGTCGGTTGCAGCGGTAAGGTGCCAAGCAGCTCAACAGCAGCGGGAGACAGGCCAATTTCTTCTTCTGCTTCACGAAGTGCTGCGACGCTGCTGGTTTCCCCCGGCTCTATGCGACCGCCGGGAAAGCTGATTTGCCCCGGATGATGGCGCAGATGCAATGCCCGCTGTGTAAACAACACATTAAGTTTGTCACCATAATCGACCACCGGCACGAGCACTGCGGCTTTAAACTTATCGCTTGCCGGTACGGCTTCGCTGTCGGCCTGTGGTTGTAGTAAAAAGCGCTGACGAAACTCTGCCGCTTGCATCGGTTACACAACCTTAGCCAGCACGGGCAGAATTTTATTCACTTTATCTAAGGTTTCCTGATACTCGCTGTCGGCATCTGAATCGGCCACTATGCCGCCACCAGCCTGGCAGTGGATCTGACTTTCGCTACAAATTAACGTACGTATCGCTATGTTGGTGTCCATATCGCCATTACTGTTAACGTAGCCGATAGCGCCGCAATATACTGAACGGCGCTGCGGCTCAAGCTGCTCGATAATTTGCATAGCCCGCACTTTAGGAGCGCCGGTTATAGAGCCGCCGGGGAATGCACCACGCAACAAATCGCAGGCACTGAACTCTGGTGACAGTGTGCCGCAGACAGTGCTGACCAAATGGTGTACAGCCGGAAAGCTCTCGATAGCAAACAGGCTGGGTACTTCAACACTGCCGGGCAGGCATACTTTACCCAAATCATTACGCAGTAAATCGACAATCATCACGTTTTCCGCCCGATCTTTAGCCGAGGTACGCAGGTTTTCTGCTTCAACCTCGTCTGTCATCGGGCAGATCCCGCGTGGTCGTGTACCTTTTATCGGCTTGGTTTCTACCTTGTTATTATGCAGCTGCAAAAAGCGCTCGGGCGAAATGCTCAGCACTGCGCCTTGCGGCAGGCGGATAAAGGCAGAGAAAGGCGCGGCATTTTTATCGCGCAGCAGCTGATACGCCTGCCATTCGTCGCCGGTGTAACCGGCACTGAAGCGTTGGGTCAGGTTTATCTGATAACAGTCACCGCTTAGCAGATACTGTTGTATCTGCTGAAACTTTGCCGAGTAGCCTGCCTTATCCATATTTGCCTGCCAGCTGCCGGTTAAGTTAAATGGCGTCGTCTGCGGGACTGGGCGTTGCAGCCTGGCATAGAGTTTTTCCCAACCAGCTGCAGCATTGCCATGATAGTCGGTAAACCACAACTTTTTTTGCTGTTTATCCAGGGTTAGCGCCCAGTTATATAAGCCTATCGCCATATCCGGCAAAGCAATATCTGCCTGAGCGGTGGCGGGCAGTTTTTCCACATAGCGGCCAAGGTCATAACCAAAGTAGCCCAGGGCACCGCCGGTAAAGGGTAGAACGTTATCGTTACTGTGCGGGAAATAGCGCTTTAACGCACAGTTAAGTACGGTAAAGGGGTCTTGCTGATAAGTATGGGCGCCTTGTTCGTCAGTTAAAATGCATTGACCGTTTATTGCCTCTAACGTGGCTACAGGCTCAGCCACCAGTATGTCGTAGCGGCTGTTTACATGGTCAGGCGAGGCTGAGTCGAGCAGCATGGCCCAGGGCTGATCGGCAAAATGGCTGAACAGTGCAAGTAAGTTAGCCGGCGTTTCGCCGTAAATTTCTGGCGGAATAAGGTACTGCTGCATGAATGGGGCTAGCCGCTGTTTCTGATGCGCGCTATCATACCAGCACCCGCTAAAATAGTTAAACATGGCGCTGCCAGAGGCGTCAGAGGACAAGTAAAGATGACGGTTATTCGCCAGCAAGACTTTATCGACAGCATCGAAGATGCATTGCAGTACATCTCGTATTATCACCCGCTGGATTTTATCAAAGCGCTGGAAGTGGCCTACCACAAAGAGCAGAACCAGGCAGCAAAAGATGCTATCGCACAAATTCTGATTAACTCGCGCATGTCTGCCGAAGGACACCGGCCAATTTGTCAGGATACGGGGATCGTCACCTGTTTCGTTAAAATTGGTATGGACGTAAAGTGGGATAAAACCGATATGACAGTGCAGGAGATGGTAAACGAAGGAACACGCCGTGCCTACCTGAACCCGGACAACCCGCTGCGCGCCTCTATTGTTGCCGACCCTGCCGGTGGCCGTAAAAACACCAAAGACAATACACCTGCGGTGGTGCACATTGATTTGGTTGCCGGCCATCATGTTGAAGTGATGATTGCTGCCAAAGGTGGCGGTTCTGAAAACAAAACCAAAATGGCGATGCTGAACCCGTCAGATTCAATTGTCGATTGGGTGCTGGAAACCTTACCTAAGATGGGCGCGGGCTGGTGCCCACCAGGTATGTTAGGTATAGGTATTGGTGGTACTGCTGAGAAAGCCGCGGTACTGGCCAAAGAAGCCCTGATGGACCCGGTCGATATTCAGGAACTTATCGCCAAAGGTGCTGAAACGGCAGATGAAAAACTGCGCTTAGAGCTGTATGAAAAAGTAAACAAACTGGGTATTGGCGCGCAGGGTCTGGGTGGTTTAACCACAGTTGTTGATGTAAAAATTAACAGCGTACCAACCCATGCCGCCAGCTTACCGGTAGTGATGATCCCAAACTGTGCGGCAACACGCCATGTACATTTTCATTTAGACGGCAGTGGCCCAGCAGATATCACGCCACCAAAACTGGAAGACTGGCCACAGGTAACCTGGGAGCTTGGCAGTAATGTACGCCGCGTTAACCTCGATACCGTCACACCAGAAGATGTACAAAGCTGGCAGGCCGGTGAAACCGTACTGTTAAGCGGCAAGATGTTGACCGGCCGTGATGCGGCGCATAAGCGTATTGCCGACATGCTAAACCGCGGCGAAGCGCTGCCTGATGGCGTGGACTTTAAAAACCGCTTTATTTATTACGTTGGCCCGGTAGATGCGGTAGGCGATGAAGTGGTTGGCCCGGCCGGCCCGACAACGGCGACGCGGATGGATAAGTTCACCGATATGATGCTGTCGCAAACCGGCTTGCTGGGTATGATAGGTAAATCAGAGCGTGGTGATAAAACCGTTGCCAGTATTAAGCAGCACAAAGCAGTTTACTTAATGGCAGTGGGCGGCGCGGCTTATCTGGTATCTAAAGCGATTAAAAAGTCACGCGTGGTCGCTTTTGCCGATTTAGGTATGGAAGCGATTTACGAGTTTGATGTACAGGATATGCCGGTAACGGTTGCGGTCGATTCAAACGGTAACAACGTGCACCAACAGGGGCCGGCTATCTGGAAAGTGAATATCCAGCAAATGGAAAAAGCGTAATTGCATTAAACCCAAAGGCTGTAGCTGTGCTGCAGCCTTATTTTTTTCAGCTTATAACAACAAAAATCCAAGGGATACGCATGAAAAAGACCTTACTGACACTCGCGCTGCTGGCCGCCGCCAGCGCTCAGGCCAAAGCGCCACTTACAGTAGAGCATTTGAACCAGTTTAATAAGTTGCACGATGTGGCGTTATCGCCTGATGGCCGTTTTGTCGCTTATGGTCAGAGCAATGGTGGTTTTAGCCCAGCGGATACCAGCAGCGATCTGTACCTGATGGATTTATCAAACCTGAACAAGGTGACCCGGTTAACCCAAAGTGCAGGCCGTGAAAGCCAGTTGCAGTGGGCAGCAGATGGACGCAGTATTTATTTTATTGCCAGCCGCAGTGGCACTGCTCAGGTATGGAACCTGCCGCTGTATGGCGGTGAGGCGTTGCAGCTAACAGACTTACCACTGCCGGTTGAAGGTTTTAAAGTGTCAGCAGATGGCAAGCAGTTAGCATTGGCGCTGGCGGTTAAACCCGGCTGCCAGACACTGCAATGTACAGTAGATGCTAAAGCGGCTGATGCAACTAAAAAAGATACGGCGATGGCGTTTGACCAGTTGATGGTGCGGCACTGGGATAGCTGGCAAACGGCGTATCGCAGTCACCTGCATGTTGCGACACTTAGCAAAGGTGTAGTGAAAGATGCCACCAACCTGATGAGTGAGTGGAACACCGACATCGCCGGTATGAACGAGGTAGCTTTCACACCGGATAATCAGCGCCTGGTGTTTAGCGCGAAGATCCCGGCGGCCGATCAGGCCTGGCACACTAATTACGATATTTTTATGGTGCCGGTAACAGGTGGTGAAAAACAAAACCTGACAGCAGCTAACCCGGCCTGGGATGCACAGCCGTCATTTTCCAGCGATGGCCGTTTTATGGCATATAAAGCCATGAGTAAACCACAGGCCGAGGCGGATAAATTCAGCCTGATGTTGCTGGATATGGTGACCGGGCAGCGCAAAGAGCTGGCACCGGAATTTGACCGCTCGGTCAGTGATTATAAATTTGGCCCGGATAACCGCACTGTGTATGTCACCACGCACGATGTTGGCCAGTACAGCATTTATGCCATTAATACCGGCTTTGGTGATGTGCGCAAAGTGTTTGGCGACGGCACGGCTGGTGCGCTGAATGTTGCCAGCGATAAAATTGTATTTACCAACCATAAGCTGGATATGCCGCCAGAGGTGTTTCAGCTTAATCTTGATGGCAGTGGTTTAACGCAGCTAACCGACATCAATGCAAGCTGGCGTGAACAAGTGCAGTTTGGCGACTACGAGCAGTTTAGCTTTAAAGGCGCTAACGACGATACTGTGTATGGATATCTGGTAAAGCCGTGGGACTTTGACGCCAAGAAAAAATATCCGATGGCGTTTTTAGTACACGGTGGGCCGCAGGGTAGCTTTGGCAATATGTTTAACGAGCGCTGGAATGCGCAGATGTATGCCGCCAAGGGCTATGCGGTGGTGATGATCGATTTTCATGGTTCAACCGGCTATGGCCAGGAATTTACAGCCTCTATCAGCCGTGACTGGGGCGGTAAGCCGCTGGAGGACTTAAAGAAGGGTTTTGACTACATCGTGCAGGCGCAACCGTGGATTGATGGCAGCCGGGCTTGTGCGCTTGGCGCGTCTTACGGCGGTTACATGATGAACTGGATTGCCGGTAACTGGCCAACCGGTTTTAAGTGCCTGGTTAACCACGCCGGCTTGTACGATATGCCAAGCTTTTATGGCAGCACTGAGGAATTATGGTTTCCGGAGTATGATTTAGGCGGGCCGGTATGGCAGGCTGAGTCTGACTATCAGAAATTTAACCCTGCAGCGCTGGCAGACAAATGGCAAACGCCGATGCTGGTGATCCATGGCTTAAAAGACTACCGCGTGCCGTATGCGCAGGGGCTGGGCGCCTTTACCAACCTGCAACGTAAAGGCATTGACTCGCGCTTAGTGATTTTTCCGGATGAAAATCACTGGATCTTAAACAAGGACAACCGCGTACGCTGGTATAACGAAGTATTCCAGTGGCTGGATAAGTACACCAAAGGTTAAGTTTGTTAAATTAAGCTGGCGTAATAATTACCAGCTGTATGCAAATATTACCTCTGCTAGGCTACCGGTTGCACGTTGACCGGTAGCTTTTATATTAGATCCCGCCTTTAAAAACCGATTTTTTTCAGCGCCTTATTATTTTATGTACTGGTGAAGTAACTGGTTGGAACAGCCATTGCGTTAGATCATGGTGTTGTAACATTAAGCTGTGTCTTTACAGCGTCGTTTCGTAATCAGTAAGAGGAGATATGACATGAAAACGCAACTGAATTCTGCGCTGATCCTTACTTTGGCTTTAGCAACTACTTCAGTGCTGGCAGGGGGAGTCGGCCACATGGATATCGTAGATACAGATAAAAACGGTACTGTATCAAAAATAGAATTTGAGCAATATGTCGGCGAGCAGTATTTTGGCAAAGCTGACCGTAACAATGACGGTATGATTGATGATACTGAATTTATGGCCAACCGCATGGGGGGTAATCTGGATGAGTTTGACCGTGACAGTGATGGCCGGTTAACCCGTACAGAGTGGCATACCAGTGTGTTTGATAAGTTCGATACCAACAGCGACAGGGTATTGGATAAAAGCGAATGGCAGCGGGTTAAAAGCAGCGGCATTGGTATGTAGCTGTATGTAAGCTGGCATCAGGCTTTTTGGTTTCGGCATACCCGGGCAGTAAACTGCCCGGGTATTTTATGTTGTTAACCCGCTCTGTATTCTTTAACCTGTCGTTGGCTTGACTGCATAAAATTACAGTCAGCCAATTACTCACCGGTTTTCTGCAAGGGTATGTGATGAATTTTCAAGACTGCCGCGAGCATTGCCTGATGCAACTGCAAAGCACCGAAGACTTTCCGTTCGGCCCGGATATTTATGTATATAAAGTAGTGGGTAAGATTTTCGCGATTTTGTCGGAAACAGCCGGGATGGCAAGAGTGAATCTGAAATGTGATCCGCAGGAGGCACTAATGCTGAGAGATATATTCCCGGCAATAACGCCCGGCTATCATATGAATAAGCAGCATTGGAACACGCTGCAGCTTGATGGCAGCGTACCTGAGAATGAAATTAAACGTCAGATAGAAAATTCTTTTCAGCTGGTGGTGAAAAGCCTGCCTAAAGCCAGACGACCGCAGTTAGCAGGCTAAACTGGGCACTGCGATCATCTGTATGCCGGCTCTCAGGCGCTAGCTTCACCGGCAATTTGTTGCAATGCCGCCGCAAGTTGTGATGGTTCCTGTGCACCTGAAATAAGATATTTGTTATTGATGACAAAAGCCGGTACCGATGAAATGCCAGCATGCTGGTACTTCGCAATATCGGCATCGACGATGTCGGCGTACTCATTTGTTGCCAGGACCTTTGCAGCGGCGTCTTTGTCCAGCCCGGTGCTTTGTGCGCACTGCATCAGCACTTCATGGTTTGAAACATCAGCAGCTTCCCCAAAATACGCATTAAACAATGCCTGTTTCATCGCTGTGGCTTTATGCTGGGTATCAGCCCATTTGACTAAGCGGTGGGCATCAAACGTATTACAGGTAAAACGCTGCTGCATCTTGCTGAAGTTAAGCCCAAGCTCTGTCGCAATGCGGATCATATTCTCCTGCGCTGCCCGCATTTCAGCTTCCGGCCGGCCATATTTGCGGCTCAGTGCCGGCAATATAGGCTCTTTGGACATATTTTTATCCGGGTTCAGCTCAAATGCATGCCACTCTATCGTTGCATTTATATCAGGTAAACTTTTTAACGCCTTTTCCAGCCTGGCAAAACCAATGGCGCACCATGGGCAGGCGATATCAGATACCAAATCGATTTTAATTTGTTGCATTACCAGACTCCTGTGCGTCCAGGTTTAGCAAATAGCTGACCAGATCATTAAATTGCTGCTGTGATTTTAACGCCCCGATTTTAATCACATATTTACCATTGACGACAAAAGTCGGTACTGAAGTGATATTGAGCTTCTCGCGAATGCTGTCGTAACCGGCAACCTCTGCAAGTACCGGCATGCTGTCAATTCTACTGTTGAACATGTCCGGCGCAACGCCATGCTCGGCAAACAATGCTCTTACATCTGCACGGTTAGCGGGGGCTTTACGCTCTGTATGAATACGGGCAAACAGTGCTGGCGTGATGCTGTGTTCAACATTCAGCGCTACTGCCAATGCATAGGCGCGCTGTAACTCCGGCCCCATATCTCTTCCCAGAAAAGACACCGGAGCCCGTTTGAAACTGACATCAGCCGGTAATGTTGTTTTAAGCTGCTGTGCGATCGGCTCGAAGTTGTAGCAGTGCGGACAGAAATATGAGAAAAACTCCATTACCTGTTTTGGTGTGCTAACGCCAGACGACACCACATCATAATGTTCACCGGCATTAAAATCCTGTGCCAGCAAGGAGGGGGTAAGTAACACGAACAACAGGGGTAGCAGCAGTTTTTTCATCAGTAGTTCCGATTTTTTCAGTTATTAACAGTAGCATGATAAAACAGCTGCGGGGTTAAGCCAAATGCTGGCAGTGTGATTAGTGGAACTCGGCTACCGGTTGGCTAAGGAGGCTTTGTAGCTGATGTTTTGGTGAGGCAACCCCGAATTGCTGGCGCAGCCTGGCCGCTGTACCGTCTGCTTCCAGTTTAAACAGTGTTTTAGCCAGTGCTTGCAGCAAAGGTTGATAACGTTTATGCAGCATGTGGTAATCCGGCACCGTTTTTAATGTTTGCATCATGCTGTCAAAGCCCTGTGGCTGTTCCGGTAAGCTATAAGCGACAAACAGCGCAGCGTCGACTTTTTGCTGTTCATACAACTGACGGGCAGCAGCGGTATCTGCTGCCTGGATTAACTTGATATCTGACGGCAGTGCCTGCAGCATGTTTTCCAGAATTACGGCGCCGCGGATATAAACAACACTATTCACGGTAGATAAACTACAACCGGCACATTTTGTCTGGTTAACATATAGATTAACGTCTGTATCAAATAGTACATAAGGCACAGCCCTTAAATTGGGATAGCTTTGGGTGGCTTCCAGTACTCTGGCCAGTTCACCGGACAGATTACCTCTATTAGATTCGATCAGACTTCTGCCAAGAGGCACGGTGATAAATTCAACCGGGATCCCCATGGCCTTGTAGGCTTCGCTAAGCAATGCCTGACTATACTGCGCTGCCGGCGTGTCCAAAGCGCTTCTGAATATCAACTTTTGCTCGGAGCTTGCAAGCGCAGTAGAGGCGGCTAAAAACAAACAAATGATAAAGCCCAGTCTGGGCCAACGGCTATTCATGAGGTTACCGGTGTCGTTACTGACAGATGCTGTAGCGTGAGAGCGTAATTATATATCACTTTGCTAACTTCTCAGCCAAAAAATCTACCAGCACCCGCACTTTCGCGGATAAATGCCGGTTTTGTGGATAAAGCGCCCAGATACCGTCATCGGGTTGACGAATGTTATCCAGTACCGAATGCAGCTGTGCCTTACTGAGCTTGTCTTTAACGTAATAATCAGGCAGCTGTACCAGCCCAAGCCCCTTTAATGCGGCATCCAGTAATGCGACCCCACTGTTACAGACAACTCTGCCTTTAGGTTTAAACTGCTGCACACTGCCTTCAACATTGAAACGCCATACAGTGACCGTGCCCGTCAGGCACTGATGTTGCTGTAGCTGCTGTAGTGTCGTTGGCGTGCCGTTTTTGTGCAGATATTCAGGAGAAGCAACGATGTACTGGGTTCTGCTGGCCAGCTTACGCGCTATCAGGCTGGAGTCTTCCAGTGTACCCAGACGTATCGCCAGGTCAAAACCACCCTGAATAAGATCTAACTTGTTGTTGGTCAGCTGCATATCCAGCTCGGTATCAGGATATAGCTTAAGAAAATCATGCAATAGCGGGGCAATGTGGGTTTCGCCATAAAATACGGGTGCTGTGATCTTAATCAGCCCTTTGGGGCTGGCCTTCAGGTTGGCCAGCGTACGGTTTGCCTCTTCCAGACTGCTGACAAGGTGGCGGCAATGCTGCAGGTAGAGTTGGCCTTCTTCGGTCAGGCTGACATTACGCGTGCTGCGATACAATAATTTAATCGCCAGCGATGTTTCCAGCTCGGCAATATTACGGCTGACCTGCGCCACCGAAATCCCCAGTACTTTGGCTGCTTTGGTAAAACTTTGCTGCTCTGCTACGGCTACAAACTCACTGATCCCAATCCAGTGTTTCATCTGGTTTTGCCTTAGTATTATTGCAAATATGAAAAACTTATTTGCATTGTAGTGGTATTTTCATTGATATGGAAAAAATACAATTCAGGTTACACTTGCCGTTATAAACTTTGCCTGTGTTAACTTTTTAAAAAGGACAACCCAATGAACATGATTAAAACACGTGCAGCTGTGGCCTGGGGCCCAGGTCAGCCTTTATCAATTGAAGAAGTGGACTTAATGCCACCGCAAAAAGGTGAAGTCCTGGTTAAAATTGTGGCGACCGGTGTGTGCCACACTGATGCTTTTACGTTGTCCGGTGAGGATCCTGAAGGTATTTTCCCGGCTATTCTGGGCCATGAGGGTGGCGGTATTGTTGAAGCAGTGGGTGAGGGCGTAACCTCTGTTGCTGTCGGCGATCATGTTATTCCGCTATACACGCCGGAGTGCGGCAAATGTAAGTTCTGCTTGTCGGGTAAAACAAACCTGTGTCAGGCCATTCGCGCAACCCAGGGTAAGGGTTTGATGCCAGATGGCACCACACGTTTTTCAAAAGACGGTAAACCAATTTATCACTACATGGGCACATCAACGTTCTCTGAATACACGGTGTTACCGGAAATCTCGCTGGCGAAAATCAGTAAAGAAGCGCCTTTAGAAAAAGTCTGTCTGCTCGGCTGTGGTGTTACCACGGGTATGGGCGCGGTAATGAACACGGCTAAGGTAAAAGAGGGCGATACGGTAGCCATTTTTGGCCTGGGTGGTATTGGTTTATCGGCAGTAATTGGCGCCGTGATGGCCAAAGCCAGCCGGATTATTGCTATCGATATCAACGAAGATAAGTTTGATATTGCGAAAAAGCTCGGCGCAACAGATGTGGTAAACCCGAAGAAATTTAATAAGCCGATTCAGGAGGTTATTGTTGAGATGACCGATGGCGGCGTTGATTTCTCGTTTGAATGTATTGGTAATGTCAATGTGATGCGCTCAGCCCTGGAGTGCTGTCACAAAGGCTGGGGGGAGTCGGTTATCATCGGCGTTGCTGGCGCGGGGCAGGAAATTTCTACCAGACCGTTTCAGCTGGTAACAGGTCGGGTATGGCGCGGTACGGCGTTTGGCGGTGTAAAAGGGCGCAGCGAGCTACCAGATTATGTCAACCGTTACTTAAATGGTGAGTTTGAGCTGGATACCTTTATTACCCATACCATGCCGCTGGAAGATATTAATAAAGCCTTTGATTTAATGCATGAAGGTAAGTCAATCAGAACTGTTATTCATTTTTGATTTTGAAAGTGATTGAAGGACGGATTAGAACCCCGTTCTGGTCGGCACAGAGTGTCTGAGCGAGCGCGCAAGCGCGAACGAGTTGCTGTGACGAGCCAGGGCGGGCGTTGTAATCTGTCCTGACCGCGTTTGAAGGACATAGTATGACTACATCAGCCATAACCAAAGTAAGTGAACAGTTATGCTTTGGCGGTAAGCAAATCCGCTATAAACATCAATCGGCAGTATTACACTGCGACATGCAGTTTTCTGTTTTTCTGCCACCGCAAGCCGAAACCGCGAGGGTACCCGCGCTATACTGGCTGTCGGGGTTAACCTGTACTGATGAAAATTTTTCCAGTAAGGCCGGCGCACAGCAATTTGCCGCCAAACTGGGTATAGCGCTGATTATACCGGATACCAGCCCGCGTGGTGACGATGTGCCGGATGATGAAAATGCAGCCTACGATTTTGGCCTCGGTGCTGGTTTTTATGTCAATGCGACACAGGCTCCTTTTAATAAGCACTACAAGATGTACGACTATATCGTTAGCGAATTGCCTGAACTGGTAGAAGCAGCATTGCCGTTAACAGACAAACGCGCGATCAGTGGTCATTCGATGGGGGGCCATGGCGCTTTGGTTATCGGCCTTCGCAACCCAGAGCGTTACTGCAGCATTTCCGCTTTCTCGCCGATTTGCAATCCGGCAAATAGCCCTTGGGGTATTAAGGCTTTTAATGGTTATTTGGGTGAAGATAGAAGCCAATGGCAGCAATATGATGCATCTTTGTTGTTGCGGGATGCAAAGAAGGTAGCGCCGATTTTGGTGGATCAAGGCAGCGCAGATAATTTCTACCCAGAGCAACTGCGTACAGCAAGCCTGGTGGAAGCGGCATCTTTAAACGATGTTAATGCCGAGATCCGGCTGCAGCCAGGTTATGATCATAGCTACTACTTTATCGCCAGTTTTATTGGTGAACACCTGCATTTTCATGCGCAGTACTTGAAGTAAACTGCTGTGCTGGCATACTCCGGTAAAAAGACGTTACCGGAGTATGCCATGAGTTACGATGACAATAATATTTTTGCAAAAATTCTGCGCGGCGACATTCCCAGTTTCAAAGTGTACGAAGATGACTACACGCTGGCCTTTATGGACATCATGCCTCAGGCCGACGGTCACACCCTGGTTATCCCAAAGTTTAAAGCAGAAACGCTGTTGGACATTCCAGCCGATGAGCTGATCCATACCATGACCACAGTGCAAAAAGTGATGTCCGCGCTAAAATCTACCCTTGGGGTTGAAGGCGTTGTGCTAATGCAGCTTAACGGCGAAGCGGCAGGCCAAACCGTACCGCATTTACATTTTCATTTAATTCCTGAGCATCTGCGAAAGTTAAAAGGCCACGGTGCCGAGCAGGGTGATATGGAAAAAATTAAGGCATTAGCCCAGAAGATCAGTTCAGCGCTATAAGTAGCATTAACTTAGAAAAATAAAAAACATAAGTCAGCAGATGAGCAACTATTACCCGCAAGTGTTTAGCATACTCAGGCAGTGCTCCCGTCATGCATTATGGCGCAATGCATTGCTATTGCTGCTTTGGCTTGTTGTTTGGATGTTAGGGCTGCTGGTTGAATACACCGAGCATGCCAGCATTTGGTTTCCCGCTGCTGGGCTTACCAGTGCAGCGGTTTTTATTGTTGGCGTCAGAGCCGTGCCGGCACTATTGCTGGGCTGTGTGATTGTTACATTCTGGACCGCTCAGCACTATCAATTGTCCCTGAGCTATGCACAGTTGCTGCAGGCCGGCTTGCTGTTTGGTGTGGCGCATATAATGCCGTACTATGCCGGCGCCAGGTTACTCAGGCGTTTGGCTAATATTGGTCAGTTCTATTTGCCATTATTTGTTATCGGTTTTTTGCTGGTTGCGGCGCTAAGTTCATTAGTTGCCACCTTTTCAGTGCTGGGTGCGCTGGTAGTGTCATCTATGATGCCGGTTGACGATATTGCCCACACCTGGTTACCGTTCTGGATTGGCGATATGGCTGGCGTGATTGTTATTGCACCAGTATTTTGTGGCCTTTTGGCTGTGCTTTACCCATCCCCCAAGTTTGTATTGGAAGACTACATCGGCCCACAGCAAACTGCGGCTAGCAGCGGCTATCAGTTTAAACTGATGGTGAATGTTATTCTGCTCAGCCTGGCAATGCTGCTTGCTCGCTACTCCGACTCGCCACAAAGTGCTTTTGCGGTATTTTTTCTGGTGATCCCGCATATGTGGATTGCCTGTACCGAGTCTGCGTTTTTTACTGCTCTTAGTGTTGCGCTGAGTAGTTTTGCAATAGCATTGCTGGTGCATTTTCTTGGCCTGATGCAGTACGCCATGGTGTATCAGTTTGCTATTAACGTTATTGCTGCTAATGCGCTGTTTGGCCTGGCGGTACCGGCGTTGATGACGGCGAATAAACAGCTGCGGCTGATTGTGTCAACCGACAGCCTGACTAAAGTGGCATCGAGGGTGCATTTGCAGCAAAGAGCTGAGTTGGAGATTGCCCGTTCGCTGGAACAACAGGAACCACTGTGCCTGATGGTGTTTGATATTGATCATTTTAAGCAAATTAACGATCAACTGGGCCACAGTGTTGGCGATCAAGTGTTGCGTGATGCCTGTCATACTGCGCAGCAGCTGCTCAGACCTACGGATGTGATAGGTCGTTATGGCGGAGATGAGTTTGTCGTGTTGTTGCCGCATACTCAGCAAGATGTGGTTGTTGCTATCGGTCAACGTATTATTGGCCGCCTCAGAGACATTCAGCTGGCAAACGATCTGAGCGTGTCCGCCAGTTTTGGTGTCGCAGCGCTGAAAGCTGATGACAGCTTCAGAACACTATTTGAAAGGGCCGATGCAGCCCTTTATCAGGCAAAGAAAAAAGGTCGTAGTCAGGTAGCCTGGCATTAGATGTCAGTGCGTTGCAGTAAGTCCCACTGGTTACCATACAGATCGGTAAAAACAACCACAGTGCCATAAGCTTCTTCACGTGGTGCTTCAAGGAACGTGACGCCGGCTGCTTTCATCGCATTATAATCCCGCCAGAAATCGTCAGTTTGTATAAACAACCACACCCTGCCGCCAGCCTGCATGCCAACAGATTGCTTTTGCTGTTCAGTTGCTGCTTTGGCCAATAACAACGCTGTACCATTGTGCTGCCTGGGGGCTACCTGTACCCAACGCTTGCCTTTACCTAAGTCGGTATCTTCCAGCAGCTCAAACCCAAGTTTGGTGGTATAAAACGCGATAGCCTCGTCATAGTTGTCTACCAACAGCGCAACATTTGCAATATGTGCCACAGCATACTCCTGTGTATTTTAAAGTGCGCGGATCCTGCCAGTGCTGTATCTGTTTAACAAGTCTTGTCACGTGATTTTCACTTGAGCTTGCGACAAATTGCACTTAAGGTAGCGGCTTTTGAAGCGCAGTTGTTATTGTCGTTAAGGAATCGCTGTTGTGCGTATACTGAGCCTTTTAAGTATTTCTGTTTTCTTTTCAGTGGGATGTGCAACACAGCCGCCGTCAGAGAACGCTCTGACATTGAATATTATTCATATTAACGACACCCATTCCCATTTTGATGCCAGCCCGGCCAGCGTGATGCAGGATGGCGAGCCGGTTTACACTTTTATCGGCGGGCACCCGCGTATTTTGACGCAGGCACAGCAGCTTAAGCAGCGTTCTGTGCAGGATAAGATCCCGGCATTGTTTTTACACGGTGGGGATGCGTTTAAAGGCAGCGCTTATTTTGAGCTGTTTGAGCAGCGCATTAATATTGATGTGTTAAACCGTATGCATATTGACGCTATGGCACTTGGCAACCATGAGTTCGATATTGGCTTGGCGAAGCTGTCAGATTTTATCGGTAAGGTTAACTTTCCGTTACTGGCGGCCAACGTTGATACGGCAGAAGAGCCGGCTTTGGCTGGCAGTAAAAACATAAAGCCTTATGCATTATTTGTTGTGGAACAACACCAACTGCATGCTATTGCTGACATAGCCGAGGCCAAGGGGCGCGAGCTGGTAGCTGTTTTTGGTTTAGCACTTGAAGATATGCGGGCAATTGCTCCGGAAACCGGTGCGCTGGTGTTTCATAATGAGATCCACTCTGCGCAGCGAGCTGTCGATATGTTAACTGCGCAAGGTGTTAAACACATCATTGCGCTGACGCACCTTGGCCATCAACGCGACTTAGCGGTTGCCTCGGCTGTGAACGGCATTGATGCTATCGTTGGCGGCCATTCGCATAGTTTGCTTGGCGATTTCCGTCACTGGGGCCTGGGGCAGCAGCGACCTTATGCCGAGCTGGTGATTAACCCTGACGGACAGGGCAGAACCTGTGTGGTGCAGGCCGGACAGTTTGCTCAGGCGATAGGACAGGCGCAGCTAAGTTTTAACAACGCCGGACAATTAATCCGTTGCAATGGTCAGAACACTTTACTTGCCAGCCGGGATTATTTTTCCTCAGCACAGCGCAACGAGCAAAGCCGCTTTACCGGCCGTAAACAGCACAACACAGAGCAGTATGTTGCGGCTTTGCCACGCACGGCGATAGTGGCAGAAGACGCCTCATTGCGTCAGCTGTTGGACACTAAGTACAAACCGGCGGTCAGCCGTGCTTATGGTGAGCAAATTGCCGTTGCCGAACGCAAAATTAATCATGTCAGGTTGCCTGGTAGTGGCGGTAGCTCGAACCATGGTTCCGAACTGGCAGGGCTTGTTGCCGATGCGATGGTATATTGGCTTAATCGTAGTGATGTCAGGGCAGTTTCGGGCCAAAACGTCGATTTTGCGCTGATCGGTGCGGGCAATATCCGCTCAGCTATTGAAGCTGGGAATGTGTATGAGGGCCATGTGCGGCTTGATGTGTTGCCATTTAATACGCCGCTCAGCGTCATCAGTATCAGTGGCGCACAGCTTGAAAAGCTGCTGACAGAGACGATCAGTGCCACGTTAGTACCCGGTGCGCACAGCGGTAAGTTCCCGTACACCGGCAAGCTGCGCTATATCGCATCAGAAGTGGCGGCAGGTAAAGCTGAGCTTAGTCAGCTGCAGTTTTGGCGTGATGGAAAGTGGCAGAATATTCAGCCGGAACATGTCTATACGATGGCAACAACGCAATACCTGGCTGATGGTAACGATGGCTGGCAGGTGTTGCAGCAAATACAGCAACATAGCAGCGACCGGCGGGATATTATATTACAGCACGGTCAACCGGCGGTATTTAGCGTAAATAAAGTGACGGCCACAATGGACAGCAGCGGTGCAACGTCGTTTAGCGCAGTCTACAATGATATCGGCAAACTTCCTTGTGATGCACAGGGCGCCGATTGCAAGGTCGCCGCCCGGGCTGTTATTGATTACCTGAAAGCCACACCGTCGCTGCTTTCGCAACCACGCCAGCCAACGGTGACGTTACTGCGCTGAGTTAACGTTTAAATTTCGTTTCCAGTATCACTGAAGAGTTAGTGCGCTCAACGCCGTCAAGGTTACCAATGTCATCCAGTATGTGGCTCAGCTGCTCTGTGCTCTGAGCCTGCACTATCGCAATCAAATCATACTCACCACTGATCGCATACAGCGCCGACACTTGCGGGATTTGTTTTAGTTCGATATTGGTTTTAGCCGTCAGCTTTTGCCGAACCTTTATGCTGACATGGGCCGATACCAGTGATGCCAGATAGTCATCACCATAATCTACCGAATACCCTTTGATAATGCCACTGTGCTCAAGCTTGGCAATACGGGTTTGCACCGTAGAACGGGACAGATCCAGCATTCTGGCCAGGTCTGAAATACTGGCTCTGGCATTGTGCTTTAATACGGCTAATAGTTTTTCATCTTCCTTGCTTATCATTTTGCTAATTGATTCCGTTAAATTGCAATGTTGGCTTGTTATATTGCTGATAATGATACTGCAATGTGACGGCCGTCGGCAATATAATAAAGCAACTATTACAGCGTACCGCCACCAGTAGAATTGAGAACAGGCGGTGTTTTCTATAGCAACAGTGAGGTTTTTATGCAGGTAACAAGAAGTTTGTTTGATGAAGTTATGGTACCTAACTATGCGCCGTCGAAAATTATTCCGGTCAAAGGCGAAGGTTCACGCGTATGGGATCAGCAAGGTAATGAGTTTATCGATTTCGCCGGTGGTATTGCGGTTAACTGTTTAGGCCATTGTCATCCGGCGCTGGTGTCTGCATTAAAAGATCAGGCCGACAAACTGTGGCATTTATCTAATGTAATGACCAATGAGCCAGCATTGCTGTTAGCCAAAGCACTGGTCGATGCCACTTTTGCTGAGAAAGTGTATTTTGCTAACTCGGGCGCAGAGTCAAACGAAGCTGCACTGAAACTGGCACGTCGCTATGCGAAAGACAAATATGGCGAGCAGAAAAACCAGATCATCGCCTTTAAACAAGGCTTCCATGGCCGTACTTTCTTTACAGTAACAGTGGGTGGTCAGCCCGCTTACTCTGACGGCTTTGGCCCGAAACCAGATGCTATTGTGCATGCAGAGTTTAACAATCTGGATAGCTTAAAAGCGCTGATTAACGACAACACCTGTGCGGTAATGGTTGAGCCGGTGCAAGGTGAAGGCGGTGTGATGCCAGCGTCGAAAGAGTTTATCAAAGGTGTGCGCGAGCTGTGCGATGCACACAACGCGCTGCTGATTTTTGATGAAGTACAAACCGGCGTCGGCCGTACCGGCGAGCTGTATGCGTATATGGGTTATGGCGTCACGCCAGACATTTTGACGACGGCTAAAGCCTTGGGTGGTGGTTTTCCGATTGGCGCTATGTTAACGACTACTGAGATCGCTAAGCATCTGGTCGTGGGGACCCATGGTTCTACCTATGGCGGTAACCCGCTGGCCTGTGCCGTAGCGCTGGCTGCAGTCAATACCGTGAATACACCGGCAGTGCTTAGCGGTGTTAAAGCCAAGGCTCAACTGTTTAAAGACGGCCTGAACAAAATTAATGAAAAGTACCATGTATTCAGCGAAATCCGTGGTGCAGGCTTATTGATTGGCGCGGTATTAAACAGTGATTATGCGGGTAAAGCGCGCGATATCATGCTGGCGTCGGCAGAAGAGGGCCTGATGGCGCTGGTTGCCGGTACCAATGTAGTGCGCTTTGCGCCGTCACTGGTGATCCCGGATGCAGATATTGAAGCTGGCCTGGCGCGTTTTGAGCAGGCGGTTGCCAGCGTGGTAAAGGGCTAAATTATGTTAGTGATCCGGCCGATCACCGCAGCTGATTTTGCTGCGCTAAAACACATCGCAGTTGAGTCCGGTGCGGGTTTTACCTCGCTGCCGGTAAATGATGACCGGTTGAAGCAGAAAATTACCCATGCAGAGCATAGCTTTGCCGCTGATGTGACAGCGCCGGGAGATCAGGGCTATCTGTTTGTACTGGAAGACACTGCCAGTGGTGAGATAGTCGGTACTACCGGTATTGAAGCGGCAGTAGGTACCAGCACGCCGCTGTATCACTTTCAGCAAAATACGGTTATTCACCACAGTGCTGAACTGAATGTGTTTAATCAGCTGAAAACACTGACGCTGTGTAACGATTACACCGGCGCGTCTGAAATTTGTACTTTATTTTTGCGGGAAAGTTACCGGCGTAACCATGCCGGGCGCTTTTTATCAAAAGTACGGTTTTTGTTTATGGCGGAACACCCGCAGCGTTTTAGTGACCGTGTTATTGCTGAAATGCGCGGCGCTGCTGATAGCAACGGCCAGCCACCTTTCTGGCACTGGCTGCAGCAACTGTTTCTGACGATTGGTTTTCCTACGGCTGATCATCTTATCGGTATTGGTAAGAAGGCCTTTATTGCCGAGCTGATGCCGCGTCATCCTATCTATGTTGGCTTACTGCCGCAGGGGGCGCAAGATGTGATAGGGCAGGTGCATCAGAATACAAAACCAGCGCTTAAAATGCTGGAGAGTGAAGGCTTTATTCACCGTGGCTATATTGACCTGTTTGACGCCGGGCCAACGGTAGAAGCCAGGTTAAGTCAGATTAAGTCGGTTGCGGCAAGTAAGAAGGTGCCGGTAAAAATTGCCGATGTTCAGGGAGAGCAAACATTGGCCGTTGCCAACACGGCATTGCAGCAGTTTAGGGCCAGCTTTGGAAAAGCGGCAAAGTTTGATGCAGATCAGGGCGTGTTATTGCTAAGTGCAGAGTTTGCCGATACCTTGCAGCTGCACGATGGCGACCTGGCAAGATTTATTATTCTGGATAAGGCCTGAGAAGGCCTGCAAGTTAATTTGGTAAACGTTAAGGCGGATTAATAATGCATACTGATGTAAAAGAATTATTTGCCAATCTGTGGCAAAATTATGTAGCGGTCACTCCTTCTGCCAAGAACGTACACCGCTTACTGGGCAGTTCACAGCAGGATGATGTGATAAACGATCACATTGCGCTGCGTACCTTTAACCTGGAAAAAGTCGGGCTGGAGAAGCTGGCTGCGCACTTTATCGCGCTGGGTTATGAAGAGTGTGGCGAGTATCACTTTGAAGCGAAGAAGTTATACGCCAAACACTATGAACACCCTGATCGCAGCCTGCCAAAAGTATTTATCTCTGAGCTGTTGCTGGATAAATGTTCGGCTTATTTACGCGACACCATTACCGCTTTAGTAGAGCAGATCCCGGCAGAAGCGGTAACGGCAGATAACTTTTTATACAGTGGCACACACTGGCAGGTCAGCCAGGCTACTTACGAAAAATTACTGGCAGAAAGTGAATATGCAGCCTGGGTTTCGGCCTGGGGCTATCGCGCGAACCACTTTACGGTAAGTGTGAACGACTTGCACAGTTTCGACACGTTAGAGCAAGTAAATACTGCACTGAAAGACGCTGGCTTCCTGCTAAATACGTCTGGCGGCGAAATTAAAGGCACGCCAGAGGTCTATCTGGAGCAGTCATCGACACTGGCCGATTTACACCCGGTGCAATTTAGCGATACTGTGGCGACAATTCCAAGTTGTTTCTATGAGTTTGCCCGGCGCTACCCGCTGGCAAACGGCGTACTATACACTGGTTTTGTTGCGGCTTCTGCCGATAAGATTTTTGAAAGCACCAATGCACGCTAATTGAAATGTTAGTGTGTAAAAAGCCGGCTTAATGCCGGCTTTTTTGCATTTTAACTAACGGATTAATAGTTGCTTACAGATAATAATGCCTCAGGAACTTGATCCACAGCGCAACTTTCTGACTAAATATTGCTCTGACCATAAAATATTGACAGATAACAGGAAGTATCTAACGGTGAACCGACTTAGCCGCTATTTTTTGCTTTTTACTGTAGCGTTAAATACCACAGCTGTAGCCGGTATGGAGCTAAAAACTGTGCCGTTAGCCCATCCTGCCAATGGCGATATTGTTCATCTGAAAGCAACACAACAGCTGGCAGTGTCTGGTTTTAGTCAGTTTGCCCGTTGGCTGAGTATGGTTGAGCTGAAAGATTTCACTGCCAGGCAACTGCCGATACCCGATGACGCCCAGTTTTTTAATCAGGCTACGCTAGCCGGGTTCGATAAACCGCAACTGGTGTTTATGGGTATAGGAGGCATCAGTCGGTTAAATGCAGATGCCTCTGAGGCACAGCGGCTGGTGACGGCAGAGTCGATATATCGTGTGCTGGATCAGAACCGGCTGCGCGAAGCAGAATTTGTGGTGGAACTGGGTTCAGGACTGAGTGATTTTATTGTGCCGGACTTTCAGTATACACATCTGTATCGTCAGCAGAATGACGGCAGCTTTGTGCATTATGCACTGCAAATTCCGGCACTGGTGCAAAGCTGGCGGGCAGAACCGGACTATAAACCCAGAAAGCACTATTTGATAGACGCGAATCGGGATGGTAATACCGACTTGCTGTTTGTCTGGCAGGGGAAGTTTCATGTGTTTATGCAGCAACCTGATGGCCGTTTTGCTACCACAGCAACCGTGATGGATTGGCCGGTAGCATTGTCTACAGAGCAAGAAGCTGACCAGCGTAATGACGCCGGCCGCAGTTACAATGGCCAGTTTATCGATTCGCTGCGTGAGATAACGGATATTGATGGCGACGGCATAGTGGATTTAGTCGTCAACCGCGAGCAACTGGCAGATGCGCTGGAGCGCAATAACGCCTTTCGGGTGTATTTTGGCAAACATACTGCTAAAGGGCTGATGTTCGCTGCCGAACCAGATACTCAGTTAACAACGGAAACTTCCCCTATTGAGGTCAATATCGATGATATTAACGGTGATGGCCGGCAGGACTTTTACATACCAAGCACTCATTTCGGGGTAGGTACGCTGATACGGGTATTGCTGCGCGGCAGCGCAAATCTGGATATCGATTTCTTTTTATTAAATGCTGAGCGGCAATACCCATCTAAAGCCGATTTTCGCCAGCAGGCCACCATAGATGTCAGTATCGGTAACTTTCGCTTTGATATGCCGCTGTTTGAGTTGGCGGATATTGATGGTAGCGGTAAAAAAAGCTTATTGGTAGGAGATGGGCAAGACACCCTTAAACTTTACTCGCAGGAAGATAAACGCTTATTCAGCCGGCATGGTAAGTCGTTTGATTACGCACTGCCACGCGATGCCCGCCGGGTGAAAGTGGCCGACCTGACTGGCAATGGCAAAGACGATATTATTTTGCCATTTGACAATCAGGACGAACAGGATGTGCGTAATGCATTGCGTTTGTTATTAAATAACTGAGTTGTCCGACGCTAGGTGCCTGATACCTTACGGCAGGTACGTACTCTTTTATTTGAGCCTATTTCCTTTTCCAGCCGACAAATAATTTGCTCGTCGGAGACATCATCTGTATTACCTGATACCTGAGTTGATCCCGAAGTGGCTGAATTATTGTTTTTCTGTGGTGTACTACTTTTGCCTGCGCAGGCTGAAACTGTAAGTAATGCAAATATAATAATAATGTAACGCAAAACAACCTCTTAGTTGGTTTTAAATAAGGCATGCCAAGATAAGTGATTTGTTTTGTCGGCTCAATAGGTAAAAAGGTTGATTTTTAATTGTGTATTGTTAAACAAAAAGCACTGTGCCCGTCGGCTGACGGGCACAGTCTGGCATTACAGACGGGGTTCGAACTCAAATTTTGCCCGTTTACGCTCACGCAAGCCTATTTCGTTCAGGGTGTTCGCGTCGTACAGGCGGCCATTGACCATAGTGAATTGTACTTTATCGCTGACGCGGATATCGTCCAGCGGATTGCCGTCAATCACGATAAGATCGGCCAGCTTGCCAGCTTCCAGGCTGCCGAGCTGATGGTCCATACCGAAGGTTTTTGCCGGGTTAATGGTGGCGGTTTTCAGCGCTTCTAACGGGCTCATCCCACCCTGAGCAAACATCCAGATCTCCCAATGAGCGCCTAAACCTTCACGTTGGCCGTGCGCACCGATGTTGGTTACTACACCGATATCACTCAGCTCTTTTGCTGTTTTGGCAACAGAAAAATGATTGTAGTGATGCTGAGGTGCTGTAGGCCGGCGCATGCTACGTGGTGCTAATTCATCCATTGGAACATAGGTGCGCATTTTGGGGTGTTTCCAGACTTCTGTTTTGTCGTACCAGTAATTTTCACCCCAGATCCCACCATAGGCGACGACCAGCGTAGGAGTATAGGCTGTGTTGCTGGCCTGCCACAGTTGTTTAACATCGTCATACACTTTAGCCGCCGGTAACGCATGCTCAATGGTGGTATGGCCATCCACGATCATCGTCAGGTTATGTTGCATCAACGAGCCACCTTCGGGTACCACCAGCATATTCAGCTCACGCGCCGCCTGTATCACTTGCTGGCGCTGATTACGCCGCGGCTGGTTATAGCTTTTTACGCTAAATGCTCCTGCTTTTTGTAAGCGTTGCAGATGAAATTTCGCGTCTTCCAGGCTGTCGATATGAGAAGTGTAACCGGCACCTTCCGCACCATATAAAATAGTACCGGTGGAGAAAATACGTGGCGCTGCAATCATGCCAGCCTGTTGCATTTCGCTGGCAGAGAATACTTCACGGGTATCGTTAGAAGGGTCATGAATGGCTGTCACACCAAAAGCCAGCGAGGCATAATTTTGCCAGTTTTGCTGTGGCGTAATCTGGTTGCTGCCCTGGCTGCCATGAGCGTGGGCATCAAACAGGCCCGGCATAATGGTTTTACCTGTGATATCAAATACTTTTGCATTAACCGGTACGGCAACATCACTGCGTTTTCCTACCGCTTTAATTTTATTGTTTTCAACCAGTACCACACCGTCCTGAATGATTTCGTCACCTTTCATCGTAATAACTTGCCCGCCGACAAAGGCAACACTACCGCGTGGAAAGTCTGCCGGTACGCTAAAG
Organism: Rheinheimera aquimaris; assembly: GCF_020531985.1. Lineage (GTDB taxonomy): Bacteria > Pseudomonadota > Gammaproteobacteria > Enterobacterales > Alteromonadaceae > Alishewanella > Alishewanella aquimaris. The sequence goes on from NZ_JAJAVQ010000006.1 coordinate 182,539, forward strand.
CTTAAATCGACACCGTCTTTGGCGGCAAAATCAGTGTTGTCGCTAAAGTCAAACAAGCCATCAATGCTGGCATGATATAACTCGGGCCCCAGGCTCCAGTATAAATTACGGTTGTCGCCGCTCCAGCTGATATATTCGCCTGCACGCACAGACAGTTGTTTAACCGGGAACTGCTTGTCAGTCCCACTGATATCAATGGCCTTGCCACGTTCAGTAAACGGCGTTACAAACACTTTAAATCTGTCGGCAAAGGCCAGGTATCTACCGTCAGGGGAGAGTTTAAACTCGGTGCCAAACTTTGCCGTGTACAAGGTTTGCTGAGTATGTTTGGTCAAATCTATACGCAGTAAGCTTGGGGCAGGGTTGTTATGCATGGCATAAACCGTTTCATTGCCGGCACCGAACATAGGGCTGCGGCCAGTCTGACTGATAAGCTCTGGTTTCCCGCCTTTACTGCTGATTTTGTATAAACCGGTATGTAAAGACCATTGCCGTGGCAGTAAACTGCCGGCGCCGGCTTTACGGTATACCACGGTTTTACCGTCCGGGCTGAATACCGGTTCGACATATTTACCCGGTTCATCAGTCAGTTTGGTTACCCTGCCGTTGCGTAAATTAAGCAGATTTACCGCGCCTTGCTCATTATCGTTCCAACTGACATAGACCAGCTGTTTGCCATCGCGGGAAAACTGCGGATAGAACTCAAAGTCTGTGCTTTGCTTTGTCAGACGCTTCGGGTTCGGCTCATCAACATCGGTAATGTATAAGTGCCCCAAAGCGGTGAATACCGCTTGTTTTCCATCAGGAGACACTTGCACAAAGCGCAGCATTTTTGTTTTAACCTGATCGTTATCGATATTCTGCTTAACCTGCACCGCAGTTTGTATCTGTTTGCTGTTTTCTACCACAAAGGGGATGGTTGCCAGTGTCTTATCCGCGACAGTGAGTTGTTTTATTTCTCCACCGGCCCAAAATAACAGCGCTTTGTTGTCCGGTGTCCAGCTCAGCGTCGGGTATACACCGTGAATGGCCCAGGTTTCCTGCATATCACGGTCCAGACCGTCGTAAAGTTTAATATGCTCGCCACTGGTTAAATCATATAAAAACAGTGTGCTTTGAAAATCTACCCGGCGGATATAGGCCAGGTATTTACCATCGGGGGATGGTGTTGGCCGGATAGCGCCACCTGCGCCATCAAGTATCGTTTCCCACTTACCGGTTTCACGTTCAAAGCGTTTTATTTTGTAGATACCGCTTTCTGAATCTTTGCTGTAATGAAAGGTTTTACCTGGCGTGTCATCCTGAGAAAAATAAATGTACTTACCGTCGGGTGAGAATGCCGGTTCGCCTAAATCTTTCTGGTCATTTTCCCGGGCGGTCAGCATGATGCCATTGCCGCCGGTTTTATGGTATTGCCAGATTTCACCGGCACCTAATGATCTGCTGGCGGTAAAATGTTTGCGGGCGACGATAAACTCGCCGTCTGGGCTCCACGCCGGGCTGTTTAATAAACGAAAGGTTTCATTGGTAACTGCACGCGGTTCGCTGCCATCAGCGCGCATAATCCAGATATTATCACCGCCGCCCTCATCGCTGGTGTAGGCGATATATTGACCATCCGGGCTAAATGCCGGTTGCATCTGCCAACCGATATCTTTTGTCAGCAGTGTCGCTGTCCCCCCCGTAACGGGCATGGTGTAAATGTCGCCCAGTAAATCAAACGCCAGGGTTTTGCCATCGGGACTCAATGCGATATTCATCCAGCTGCCTTTAGACACCTTAATATCAACTGTTTCAAACTGTCCCTGAGGGGCGTTTACATCCCAGGTCTGTTCTTTATCTGTTGCTGTTTCTGCCTGCAAAAAGAAACTGCTGATAGCCAGCGCCAGCACTGATGGCGTCCATAGTGTGGAGGAGAGTGATTTCATCTGAAGGTTCCCGTATTTTTATGCTGTTTTGTTATGATTGTTAGTTTGCTACCGCCTCAGAGTGACATAAACTCGGGCCTGTGTTAAGCCGTTGGCTGTGAGCTTGCGTCAGAACTCTGGCAAAAGCCGATAAATTCTGGAGGGGAGCAAGTGATAGAATCACCTTGTGTGGCATCTTGCCGGTTGAATAATGATAAATATTGTGTGGGTTGTTTGCGTCACATTGCAGAAATAGTTGACTGGAACAAACGCACAGATGAAGAAAATGCCGCTATATTACATAAGGTTGCTAAAAGAAAGCAGGTTGCTGCATTTCAAAGCATTGTTGAGGGCGAAACGTACCCGATAACCCAGGCTGAATGGCAGGCAGCTAAATCACAAAAGCCTGTGCGCTGATAAGGAAAGCCTATGCTGGATTGGCAAATGATACTGGATGTAAAACCTTTCTCCTGGCATGAGCTGGGAACGGCGCTGGTTTGTGGCTTTATCATCGGGCTGGAGCGCCAGCTGCGGGGTAAGCCTGCCGGTATCCGTACCTCTATTTTGATTGTTATGGGTACTTACGTATTTATCGCTGCATCTATGTCTGTTAACAGCAACATGACAGACCCTTCGCGCATTATTGGCCAGGTAATTACCGGTGTAGGCTTTCTTGGCGCCGGCGTTATGCTGGCCCGCGATGGTATGGTGCTAGGGGTGACATCCGCTGCCACTATCTGGGTATTGGCTGCGGTTGGCGTTTGTATCGGTATTGGTCAGGATCTGGTGGCAATTAAATTATCGTTGTTGGTGGTAGCTGTGCTGGTTGGTATCGATATACTGGAGAACTCGTCGTCAGCGATGCGCCGTGGGGTACATCGTACCTATAACGAATGGTTACACCGCTCAAACGGCAGCTTGTTTGGCCGGCGTAAAGATGACATTCCCACGGCCAGAGCGGATATTGATGATCCACATTAATATCTGTGCCATTAAGTTAGGCTAGTATGCTGAATAATATAATAAATAAGAGGCTATTTGATGCTTGAGGCAGTCTGGATAGGGTTTGCATTTTCTCTGGGGTTGGTGGTGCGAGCCATCGGTTTGCCGCCATTAGTTGGCTATCTGCTGGCAGGTTTTGTCATTTCAGCAACGGCATCCGACCTTAACCTGCCACCCGAAGGCCCGTCTATTATTCATCACGTTGCCCATCTTGGCGTCTTACTGCTGCTGTTTACCGTAGGCTTAAAGCTTAATGTACGCAGCCTAGGCAAACCTGAAGTCCTGGGCGGCAGCACCTTGCATTTTGTGTTATCCATCGTACTGACATTACCGGCAGTGCTGTTTATTTTTGATGTCAGTTGGTATCAGGCGCTGATGCTGGCCGTCGCTCTGGCATTTTCCAGTACAGTGCTGGCGGCAAAAGTGCTGGAAGGGAAGCGCGAAATACGGGCGTTTCATGGCCGTGTCGCTATCGGTATTCTGATTATGCAGGATTTACTGGCGCTGCTGGTGATGAGCCTTGCCAATGGTACTACGCCGTCACCGTGGGCCTTGCTGGTATTTGCGCTGCCACTGCTTCGGCCATTACTTTATAAACTGCTCGACGCCAGTGGCCACGAAGACTTGCTGATCCTGTTTGGCTTGATGTTGGCGCTGGTGATTGGCGGTCAGGGCTTTGAGCTGGTAGGGCTAAGTTCAGAGCTGGGGGCGCTGGTATTTGGTGCCATGCTGGCTAAGCATCCGCGGGCGGGTGAGTTGTCTAAGTCACTTTGGAGTATTAAAGAGTTTTTTCTGGTCGGGTTTTTCCTGCAGATTGGTATAGATGGCTTACCGGATGCCAATGCCTGGTTATTTGCCGGTGTTATGTCTCTGTTGTTACCGTTAAAAGCGCTGCTGTTTTTTCTGCTGCTTATCCTGTTTAAATTGCGTGCCCGCAGCGCGTTTTTAACCAGTATCAGCCTGACAAACTACAGTGAGTTTGGCTTGATTGTCGCCAGTGTTGTGCTGCCAGAGTGGCTCATTCCGCTGGCACTGACAGTGGCAATCTCTTTTGTAATTTCTGCGCCGTTGAACCGGATGGCACACCCGCTGTACGACAGACTGTGTAACTGGCTGCTGAAATTTGAGCGTAATATCCACCATCCGGATGAACAGCCGGTATCGCTTGGCGACGCGCAGGTGCTGATTATGGGCATGGGGCGCACCGGCAGTGCGGCTTATAATTACCTGAAGAACAACCGTAAAATCATTGCGATGGATTCAGATCCGGCAAAAGTGCGGGAGCATCAGCGCAAGGGGATCAATATTTTCTATGCTGATGCTGAAGATCAGGTGTTCTGGCAGGATCTGCATTTTGGCGATGTTGAAGCCGTTATTCTCAGTATGAATGACGTCGAAGCCAAGATGATTGCAGCCAAAAAACTGCGAAATGCTGGCTTTAAAGGCTTTATTGTCTCGCACAGCATGCACGACGATGAAGCGCGTGACATCATTGCTGCCGGTGCTGACCAGACATACCTGACAATGTCAGAAGCTGGGGTTGGTATCGCTGAGCACGTTAAACAGCATTGCTTTGGCGTAGTGGGGAAATAACCTGACAAAAAAATAAGGCGCCTGAAGGCGCCTTATTTTTATGAATTTAGTATTCCAATTAGCTTGCGCTACGCTCTTTGATAGCAGCGATAATTGGTGATGAGCCGAAACCATTGCTGGTTGCCCACTCGATATCGCCTGAAGCGGCAATCTGGCTACCTGGTAACTGGCTGATGATAAAGCCTGCAGTGTCAGCGGCGTTATATTTAATTGCGTGGCGGATCAGTGGTAAACCATCACAAACTACACCGTCGTACACGTTGCGTAAGCGTAAGCGGTTATCAGACAGTGTTTTACGCAGGTTGTTTTTGCTGTCAGCAGCAACATAAGAACAGATTGATTGCGCCAGCTGATCGTCAGCTGCAACTGGAGTGCTGATAAATGAAGTGGCTGCGATAACAGTAGCTAAAGAGATTAGTTTGGCTTTCATAGTCTTGCTCCAAAATGAGTTAGTTCACAATCATTAATTAAGCAGTTTCAGTCATCTGAAGTGCTTACTACGAAAGGACATGCAGCATGTCGAGTAACTCTGACAGAGCAGAATACACATCGCATTTGCGACGGCAGCCCAGCTATCGTAGATACTGCTTAACGGCAGTAACCTTAGACCTGAAGCTTTGCGTGTACACCCTTTCGGATGACTTGCCTTTCGAGCGTGCGCATTCTAATTAACGGCTATTTTTTATGCAAGCTTAATTTTGACTGAATTGAAATTATTTTTAAATTTAACTGGTTATACCTGTTAGCCGGTAGAGCGCAACATACTGTCACTGTGGGCCAGGCTGATACTGATTGTCAGTTTTATGGCCTCCAGCACCAGGCTGGTGCTCATGCTGGCGGCTCCAGGGAATTTGCAGGCTTGCGCCGGTGTCAAAGGTACCTGTATCAGGCCGCCATGCAGGCTGGTATTTTGATGCTTTATATAATGCATTAAACCGTAAAACAGGTGGTTGGCGACAAAGGTACCGGCGCTGTATGACAACCGGGCAGGTAAAGCATGGTTTTGCAGTGCATCGACAATAGCACTGAGCGGCAGGTTGCTGAAATAGGCTGCCGGCCCGTGCTGAGCCGTCAGGCTGTCTCTGGGTTGCTGCTGATTGTTATCTGGCTCGCTGGCGTCATTAATATTCAGTGCTACTTTTTCAACTTGAATATCAACCTTCGAGCGGCACTGATTAATCAGCAATAAATAGGCCGGTTTACAGTTAGTAATTAGCTGTTCCAGTGCCGTCAGACTTTGCTTGAACACACAGGGCAAATGTTCAACCTGGACCTGGCAATCTTTTGCGACTTGCCAGTCAGCCAGACTAAGCAACTGTTGATACAGCTCAGTACCAGTTTGCGGGCCCGGATTATCAATCACGGCAATCAATATGCTGCGCATGCTGCAGTACTCCTTTACTTTATCCTTGAAAAGCTCACTGCGGTTTAGCTTACTACAGCGTGCTTCAGACTGACAGATCAAGCGTGGTCAGTGCCACTACAGCGCGCTGCCAGCGCCGGTACAGACCGTCAGCTGTAATGGCTGGCAGCTGAGGCTGAAATTGCCAGCCAGCCTGCCAAATCTGCTCAATATTATTCAAACAGCTGAAGTACCCCAATTGCAGCGCCGCTAAAAAGGCCGCACCCAATGCCGTAGCGTCTGTGGTGTGGCAGCGGGTAATCTCGGTTTGAGTCAAATCAGACAGCGCCTGTAAATACCAGCGGTTGGCCGTCATGCCACCATCAACACGCAGGCTGTCCACTGTTATACCATCCTGAGCGATGGCCGTAAGAAGATCGCGGCTTTGATACGCCACGCTACAAAGTGCTGCCGCAGCAAGCTCAGCGCGGCCGGTATCCCGGGTCATGCCAAACAAAGCGGCTTTGATCTCCGGTTGCCAGTAGGGTGTGCCAAGGCCAGTGAAAGCGGGGATCAGCAGCTCAGTTTGCTGATAATGGCTTTGCTCTGCCAGGGCTTCTGTCTCACTGGCTTGTTGAATAACCCCCAGCTTATCACGCAGCCATTGCACAGTGGCACCGGCCATAAAAATGCTGCCTTCCAGCGCATAGGTGCAGTTGCCGTTTAGCCGCCAGGCAACAGTCGTTAATAACTTATGCTGGCTGCTAATGATGTTCTCGCCGGTGTTTACCACGGCAAAGCAACCGGTACCATAAGTGCTTTTGCTCATACCGGCACTAACACAGGCCTGACCAAGCAGCGCGGCTTGCTGATCACCTATCATACTCAGCACCGGGATAGCGGCGCCAAACAGTTTGCTGTCGGTCAGGCCGAACAGGCCAGCATTATCTTTTACCTCTGGCAATAACGTTGCGGGAATATCAAATAGCTTAAGCAGCTCATCATCCCAGCACTGGCTGTGAATATTGAACAGTAACGTGCGGCTGGCGTTGCTGGCATCTGTGGCATGTACTTTGCCGCCGGTCAGTTGCCACAGCAGGTAACTATCTACAGTCCCAAAACACAGCTCAGCGTTTTCTGCTTGCTGCTTCGCGCCTGCGACATGCTGTAGTAGCCAGGCTAGCTTAGTAGCAGAGAAATAGGGGTCAGCCAGCAAACCGGTTTTTTGCTGTAGTAGTGTATCCAAGCCCTGATCTTTTAGTTGCTGGCACTGTTTGCTGCTGCGTCTGTCCTGCCAGACTATGGCAGGGTACAGCACTTTACCGGTTGCTCTGTGCCACAGCAAAGTGGTTTCGCGCTGGTTGGTGATGCCAATACCGGCAACGTCTGATGCGTTGATACCGGCTTGATGCAAAACGGCGATGATACAGTGGTATACCGTCTGCCAGATTTGTTCAGGGTCTTGCTCTACCCAGCCCGGCTTAGGGTAGTTAAGCGGCAGTTCTTGCTGCTGGCAGGCGATAACCTGTAGCGCTTTATTGTAAAGAATAGCGCGGCTGGAGGTGGTACCCTGATCAATTGAAAGTATATATTTGGCCATGACAGATGCATTTAGCGTTATGCTTAAGTTATTGTGCAGCCTAGCAGTAAAACAGGCTAAAGCCTATGCCAACAAATGGAGACAGTATGATTGTAACCTTTAAATCCAAAGCCAGCGGCGATTTGATTTATTTCAAAGATGCCGCCTTAAAGCTGCTTAATTTGATGGGCCGTGACGACAAAGTGCCCTCAGCACTGTATGCCGAAGATGTGCCAGCAGCGCTGCAACAGTTGCAGCAAGGCCTGGCAGAGATAGCTGAACAAGAAAAAGTCAAAGTGCAGCAGCAAGAAGAAGGGCAGGCCAGCTCTGATGGCAAAAAATACATCAGCCTCAATACCCGCGCTATACCTTTGCTGGAGATGCTGCAGAAGGCTCAGAAAAAGCAGTGTCCGGTATCCTGGGAGTGACACTCAGCTTTCTTGCTGCGCGCTGCAGGCTTGGCTAAAAGCCGTCATGGCGCGGCAGCGTCAGGCTAACCAACAGCCCGCCGGCATTGTTACGTAAACTGATCGTGCCGCCGTGCGCTTCAATAATATCGCGGCACAACGTCAGGCCAATACCGGAGCCGGTGGTTTTGCTGGTATAAAACGGTACCAGCACATGTTGCAGTACATCGTCCGGGATACCGCCGCCGCCATCCTGAACACAAAGCGTTAACGCCGTATTTTGCTCAAGCAAACGCAAACTGATTTGCTCAGGTGCTGAGCCTGATTCATGGGCGTTTTTCAGTATGTTCAGCAACAGCTGAGTCAATTGCTGGGGATCGGCCTGCCACTGCAGCACTGGCAGTTGTCCGAGCAGCTCAAAATCGTATTGGTCCTGTAACTGGTTGATTAAGCGTGGCCAGTTCACCGGTGCCAGTTTAGGCGCCGGCAACTTTGCAAACTGAATGTAGGCTTGTACAAACTGATTCAAATGCAGGCAGCGCTCACTTATGGTGTCAAACAGCTGACTTAACGCGGCCAGATGCTGCTTATCGGCCATGGCTTTACCGGAAAAAGCCAGCGATGACAAAGGCGCCAGCGTGTTGTTTAACTCATGGCCGATAACACGCAGCAGTTTTTTCCAGGCATTTAACTCTTCGCGCTGAATTTCGCGGGTTAGCGGTTTTAATAAATACAGCCAGTGTAGTTTTTGGTTAAGCTGAAACTGGCTGACCGATAAATGCCAGACGCTTTGCTCGGCATTATCTAACCTGATCAGCCCTTGCTGACGGCCTGTCAGTGCCTTATGCAGTTCGGGTTTGTCTGTCGCCACGCTGAACAGCTTACTGCCATCGAAGGCTTTGCCCTGATGCAATAAACGCCGTGCTGCAGGATTACTCATCAGTACCGTATCGGCTGCGTCGGTCAACAGCAGGGCGGTGGGGCTGCTTTGCAGTACTGTATCCAATAGCAATTCGCGCTGGTACAGTGTAGCTCGCTCACTGCGTAATTGCGCCGACATCTGGTTAAGGCTATCAGCCAATGGCTTAAGCTCGTGCACCCGCAGCTGGTTTGCACTGGTGTTAAAACTGCCGTCCTGCAAATTTTGCGCATGCAGGATAAGCGCCTGAATTTCCCGGTGCAGCGGCGCTAAAGCACGCTGCTGCAGTATTGCCAGCGCGAGAAAAAACGCACAGATGCCAGCACTTAGCAACATATCCGTTCCCAGGTACTGCTGTTGTAATATCAGGGCCAACAAGGTCAGAGCAGCACACAGCAGATTAAGCCGGCTTTGACTACTCAGTCTGGTTAAACGCAAAACATGATCAGGGCGTTTCAATGCCATAGTGCTCCATACGCCGGTACAGTGCCTGACGGCTGATGCCAAGCTGTTTGGCGGCGCGCGATACTACGCCTCCGGCTTGCAGTAAGGCCTGCTCTAACTGATTGCGGTCAATATCATCGAGTGAGCGTTTAGCGCTGGCAGCGGTATCCGGTAACCCCAAATCGGCGCTTTGTATTTCCGCGCCGCTACTTAACAGTAAAGCGCGTTGGCAGACGTTTTGCAGCTCACGGACATTGCCCGGCCAGCTATACTGCTGCAAAAGCTGTGACGCCTCGCGGCTTAGACTTTTTTTGCCGGACAGAAAGAACTGCGCCAGCGGCAGAATATCATCCGGACGTTCGCACAGGGCCGGCAGCGCTAACTGCACGACATTGATACGGTAGTATAAGTCTTGCCGGAATTGCCCTTGCGCGATGGCATGGGTTAAGTCAGCGTTGGTGGCGCTTATAAGCCGGATATCGGCTTTTCGCGTCACACTGGAACCCAACCTCTCATATTCGCCGGTTTGTAATACCCGTAGCAGCTTAGCCTGGCCGGCTAAAGGCAGGTTACCAATTTCATCAAGGAAAACGGTGCCGCCATCTGCCGCCTCGAAGCGGCCGATACGGGTTTTGCTGGCGCCACTGTAGGCACCCGCTTCGGCGCCAAACAGCTCTGCTTCCATTAAATCGGCGGGCAGGGCGCCCATGTTAACCTTAATAAAAGGCTTATGTTTGCGTTCAGAGTTGGCATGCAGCACATTGGCGATGCCTTCTTTTCCTGCGCCGTTGGGGCCGGTGATTAACACGCTGGCACTGGACGGTGCCAGTTGCAACGCCATTTGCAGTAACTGCTGCATCTGGCTGCTGGCAAACACCAGGCCGCATAAGTCTTTACCGGCAAAAGCGGCAAGGCGTTGCTGTTCATTGCGCCGCTGCTGTTCAGTTAACTGTTTTAACTTCAGTGCGTTAGCTACGGTTAACAGCAGCCGCTGATCATCCCAGGGTTTGGCAATGTAGTCAGTCGCGCCGGCTTTTACCAGCTCGACCACCATTTCCAGCTGGGTCCAGGCGGTCATCAGTACAACAGGAATGGCCGGGTACTGCTGGCGCAGTTGGTAAAACAAGGCTTTACCCTGGTCACCGTGCATCTGGCCGGCACTGAAATTCATATCCTGCAGAATGAGATCTGTGTTGTTTTGAGCCAGTATTTGCCAGGCTTGCTCTGGCGTACCGGCACACTCTACCTGATACCCCTGCAGCGTAAACAGGGTCTGCAGGGCCTGGCAGATAGGCTGATTGTCATCAATGACCAGTATTTTCAGCATAGTTTATAAGGCTTTAGTCGCTGTGGCCGGTGATATCCGGGTGGCAATGGCCGCAGGATACCATGTTGCCACTGTCACGCATACCAGCAGGATCAGGCTGGCCAGCAGCGGCAGATACAGATCCAGTGGCGGTATCGTAATCACTTGCGACAAGGCTTTATTTAACAGCAGTGCACAGCCGATCCCGAACAAGGCGCCTATAGCAGTACACAGCCAGTTTTCGCTCAACAGCTCGAGAAAAATCACTTTTTTACTGGCGCCCAGCGCACGTTTTACACCAATTTCCTGCTGCCTTTTAAGCGCATGAAAATGCGTACTGCTATAGCTTGATACCATAGTAACCAGCAGCATCAGCGCACTTAATAATGCCAGCAATGTTGCCAGGCCATATTCGTTGCGGTATAGCCGCTGATACTGCTCTGCTAAAGTACGAACATGCAGTATTTCAATATTGGGTTCGACGTTACGCAGTACTTTGTCCACTTGTTGGCGCACATTTTCCGCCTGCCCCGGTTGCACCCGCAGCAGTATGCCGTAGCCCCAGTCGACACTGTAAGGCGGTGCGACCTGAATATTGTTAAACATAATGTTCGTGCCGTGTCGTTGACCATAAAAATCAGAGATCACCGCTGCCACCCGGCCACGGTTCAGCTGCTGGCCCACTGCCGGTTTACCGGCAAACAGTTTATCGGCCAGGCTTTTGGTGATCACCACATCCGGTTGTACCGGGTTATCCAGTGACACCGAATGCTGTGGCAGCTCGCCCTGCAGCACGTCGCTGTTTAGCACGTTGAAAAAGTCTTTCGATACAAAGTACATTGGTACCGAGGGTTGGTTGGTGCGGTCTTCCTCGCCATCGATATAAACATTACCGTTGTTACCACCCTGCAAAATGGCCGACTGGTTGGTGTAGGCCGCTGCAATGACACCAGGCATTGCCTGTACTGCATCAAGCTGGCGGTTTAGCAGTTCTTCCAGCGCCGGGTACACCCGAAGTGATGCCATGGTTGGTTTGAGTTGTACCAGCAGGGTGTTGTCCACATCCAACCCGGTAGGCTGGTTCAGCTGCTGATGAGTTTGCTTGGCCAGCAAAATGCTGTTGAGTAACAGGGCCAGTGTCATTGCCAGTTGTAACAGCAGCAAACCGGTTACTACTTTGCGGCTGAACAATACTTTGAAAAGTAGATAAAAAGACATTGTTATTATTCCTTAAGCTGCTGATTGAGTGAGCCAAAAGAGGCGCGTAGTGAAGGGTACAGCGTTACCAGGTAGCTACAGATAACAGCCACCGTCAGCAGGCCTAACAGCAGCGTTAAATCCCAGTCGGAAAACAGTCTGTTGGCTGGTAGCAAATTATTCATCAGCTTAATACCTCCATAACCGGTCAGCAGAGCGCCAGTGATGGTAAACAGCGCCATGATCAGCACATCTGCCAGCATTTGCAGTTGTAACTGGCTGCGGCTGGCGCCCAGCGCACGGCGCAAACTGAATTCATACTGGTTACTCAGATAGCGGTTTAAAGACAGGTGGCTGGCATTAAACAGGCATACCAGCAAGAACAATAAGGTTACCAATGCAAAGGCTTTGATATCGCTGCTGTCACCACCAAAATAGCTGACGATATCCCGCATCGCGACCAGTTGATTATTGGGTGGCGATGGATGACGGCCGGCAGCTTTTTCATCCTGCACCAGATTGGTCATAAACTGGCGGTATGCCTGCTGCTGGGCGGGGGTGTCGAGTTTTACCCAGTACTGTAGCTGATGCAGCGCACCGGTGCGGCCCTGAGTGCTTAACTGGCGATAGTCAGTGTCGTCGAACGTTTGTGATTGGCTGTTTGACAGATAATTCATGTCGTAACCGGTTTCCAGCGGCAGGTAGATATCATCTGCCTCGCTTAAGTGATTACGGTTATTGGCATCATACAGCCGCGGCAGCATTTGCCAGTCATCCAATACGGCACTGACGGTCACGTTGCGATCATCCAGCAGCAATTTTTCACCGACAACGTCGCTTTTACCAAATAACTTCTGAGCCGTCGCTTTGGTTAAAATCACTTCCGGCCGAGCACTGTTATCCGGCCAGATACTGCCGTGCAGTACGGGTACATCAAACATGGCAAAAAAGTCGCGCTGCGTAATGCGGATACTGACTGGCAGCGGCGTTTGATCGGCACGCTGGCGCAAATAGCCATCGGCGCTGTACATGGCAGCGGCTTGGCTTGGTATATCCGTCTGGCTTAGCTTTTCAACATTGCTGTAGCTCAGTACCCTAGGGGTTCTGCAGTCGGTGCTGCATTCATACGGCACCAGATTCAGCATCGGGAAAAACAACTTATCGCTTTTTTCAGGCAGCGGATCGCTGTTTAGCTGGTAGTAAAACGTGGCGTTGGCAAAAAACACCCCCAGGCCAACACTGAGAATAAAAATGGTCAGCGCATACGGCAGCGGTGCACGGCGGATGCTGATCAGGCTGACTTTCAGATAATAAATAAACTGTTCCATTGCCGGCTCCTTAAGCGCTTTGTGCTGCCAGCGGGTCATACAGCACTGCATCGCTGAGCTGACCGTCGATGATTTGAATATGTCTGCCGGCGCGGCGCGCCTGATCCGGGTCGTGCGTGACCATTAAAATGGTGCAGCCCTGCTGATTAATTTGCTCCAGAAGCTCCATAACCTGGCGCGCCATCAAAGAGTCCAGATTACCGGTCGGTTCATCCGCCAGCAGAATGCGGGGCTGGCCGGCGATAGCGCGGGCAATGGCCACCCGCTGCTGCTGACCACCGGATAACTGACTCGGTAGATAGCTGCGCCGGGCGTGCAGGCCTACCAGCTCCAACGCTTGCTCAATACGCTGTTTGCGCTGCGCTGGCTTTAAGCCACGGTAGCGCAGCGGCAGCTCGATATTATCGTAAATACTGAAATCTTTAATCAGGTTAAAGCTTTGAAAAATAAAGCCTATTTTTTCATTGCGCAATTTCGACAGCGCAGCATCAGATAACCCTTTTACTGACTTACCATCCAACTGGTAATCACCGTCGTCAAACTGCTCCAGCGTGCCGAGAATGTTCAGCAGCGTAGATTTGCCAGAACCGGAAGGGCCGGTCAGCGCAGCGAATTCGCCTTCATTAATCTGTAAGCTGATATCGCGCAGCGCATGGGTTTCAATCAGCTCGGTGCGGAAAATTTTACTTAAATTCGTTAGCGTTATCATATTGTTATCCTTAATTTTTAATTCAGATTGACCCGGTTCTGGTCTTTAAAGTCGGCTAAATTTGAAATAACCCATTGCTCACCTTCGCTGGCTCCGTCAAGTATTTCTACCCATTGCACTGATAACGCGCCAAGTTCGATGTTTTTGCGTACCGCCTGATTGTCCAGCACCTGATAGGCCTGACGGCCGCCGCCAGAGCTGATAAATTCACCACGGGCAATCTTCAGCACATCGGTTTTATGCTCAAGGATGACGCGGGCCGTTAAACGCTGGCTCTGACGCAGGGCGGTGCTGTCAACGTCGTCAAAACGTACCCGGGCACTGACCTGGTTATTGCGCACTTCAGGGGCGATATAACTGATAGCGCCGTTTAATCGCTGGCTGCCGATGCTCACTTCTACCTGCTGGCCAGGCAGTAAGTCGCGGGCATAGCTTTCCGGCACGGCCAATTCAGCTTCATAGCGGCTTAAGTCGATTACCGTTAACAGGGCTTGCCCTGGCAGCACATGGCTTTGCTGCTCTACCAGCCAGTTGCCCAGCTGGCCAGTAACCGGCGCCGTGATATTAAGGGCGGTCACTTTACGTTCCAGCTCATTAACCACCAGCTGCTGGCGGTGGATATCCTGCGTGCGTGAGCTTTGCTCAAAGCTCAGCTTGTCTTTGGCCAGTTCCACTTTGCGTTTGGCGTGATCAAATTCCAGCTCGGCTTTGGTCAGGTTATCGGTGGCGATATCAAAATCCAGTTTGCGGATCACGCCAAGTTCAATCGACTGCTGCGCGCGCTCTAGCTCGCGCCGTGCCGCCAGTAAATTAACCTGAGCGTTATTCATTACCTGTTCCATATCCAGCTGTTGCTCACGGGCGGCCAGTGCAGCGCGTTCAGCTTCAGAGCGCATACCCTCAAGTACTGCCTGCTGTTGCTGTAAGTCATTCTGTAGCGCCGGGCTACTGATGGTGGCAAGCAGGTCGCCTAAGGTAACAGCTTCACCCGGTTGCTTAAATAACTGCACCTGGCCGGTTTCCTGGCTGTACAGTGTTGGCGCATTGGCGGCAACAATCCGGCCTTGTACGGCGATATCACGCACTAAATCACCACGCTGTACTGTGGCAAACTGCATTTGTGAGCGCGGCAGTACTAAACTGGCGGTTTCGCCGATAGAGTGAAAAAAAGCCGCTGCCAGCACTATTACGGTGCCGGCAATAGCGGCGGCGGGGAGAACGCGGCGAAGCAGCGTTTTGGGCTGACGCTGAATAATGTTGTCCTGTGTCTCAGTACCCTGGATCATTGTTATTGGTGTCCTTTATGTGTTGCTAAGCTGTAGTGTTATAGCAGTATTAATGCCAATATTTAAGTGATTGTTTTTGAATGATTATTTTTGTTTTTGGGTGTGTTTGGCAGTGTCCGCGGACACTTTAACTGTCCGCGCAGGCTTAGCGGACAACGCTTGCCAAAACAACTGCTTAACGTAGAATCGGTGGAACACAGCGCAGTGTCGTATAACCAATAAATAACGCGGGTGCTTGATATGGATGTAACAGAGCAAAAAACGTGTGATAACTGCCACACCGTCTTACATGGTGCGTTTTGTCATCAGTGTGGCCAGGAAAAGAAGAGTTATATCCGTAATGTCAGTGGTGTGATAACCGAGTTTTTCGGCGAATTCAGTAATTGGGACACCCGGGTCTGGCAAACGTTGATCCCGCTATGGTTCCGTCCCGGTTATTTAAGCCGCCGTTATGTGGCCGGCCACCGCGTGCGGTACGTGCCGCCGCTCAGGCTCTATCTGTTTACCTCTATAATTGCATTTTTGATTTTCGCCCAGCTGGTGCCGGAGGTGCCGGTAACGGTTAACCCGGCTACAGAGCAACTGGAAAATGCCGCCAGCCAGCCTGGCACCTTGTCACAAGTGATGGCCGATATTAAGCGCGATATCGAACAGGAAAAGCAGCAACAGCAGAAGCCATTTGATAGCTCGATTGGGTTTTTATCCGACACTGCTCAGGCTGAATTTGATAAAAAACTGGAAGCGCTGACCAGTAATCCTAAGCTGGCAGTTAATAAGTTTTTCAGCCTGGCACCGCAGATGATGTTTTTACTGCTGCCGCTGTTTGCGTTATTACTGAAGTTGCTGTACATCCGCTCTGACCGTTACTACATGGAGCATTTAATCGTCGCGCTGCATAGCCACAGCTTTATCTTACAAATGTCAGCGCTGTATCTGGGGCTGAAGACTGTGTCGGCGGCAGCCAGCTGGCCGTGGCTGGCTGACGTTAGTGGATTTCTGGCGTCGGTAACGCTTATCTGGATCCCGGTTTATCTGTTTTTATGTCAGAAGTTTTACTATCAGCAAGGCTGGCTGAAAACCACACTGAAGTTCTGGTTAACCAGCTCTTTGTATAACGTGTTATTTATTACTGCGATTATGGGGCTGATTATTCTAAGTATTCTGTGGTCGTAGCAAATCTGCTGCAGGGTACCTGCCATGCGCAACTGAGTTTGGCTGGCAAATAAGATAAGTTTATTAAACAGTTTCGTAATAGGCTTGGCGTTCCGTTAGGGCAAAAATTTCAACAAACTGTCAGTTCGTTGATTTTTATAACCCCGGGATGCCCTTTAATGCTTACAGCGACAAGCGTAAAAAACATTAAACGCCGTTTTAGGCATATAGTTTTGCTCAGCACTGTTGCAGCGGTTTGTGCCTGTAGCAAAGCGCCGGCGCCGCGTTCTGACAGCAACATTACAGAAGCGGACACCACCGCGCCTTCCCACTTTGATAACCCCATTATTAAATACGACACCCAGGACCCGACAAACGAGGTCGGCGAGTTTATTTATACTGCCGATCCTGCCGTGATGGTGACAGACGACACCGTGTATTTGTATAGCACGCATGATGAGCAGCATGCAGAGGGTAAAGATTATCGCATGTACGACTACCGGCTCTGGACCAGCAAAGACATGATCAGCTGGCAAAATAAAGGTGCTGTGTTCCGGGCGGCGGATTTTAGCTGGGCCCGCACCGATGAGAAAACCGGTAACGCCTACGCGCATCATGTGATTGCGCACAAAGATAAATCAGGTAAGGCGCGGTATTATTTCTATGCGGCCGTAGAAGGTGGCCAAACGGGGGGGCAATTTGGCTTTGCCATTGGTGTTGCCGTATCAGATAGCCCGCAAGGCCCTTTTACCGATCCGCGTGGCATGCCGATGATCTTGCTTGAAGATACCGCAGCGTATAAAGACCATAGCTGGCGCAATATCGACCCGGCGGTGTTTATTGACGATGATGGCAGGGCTTACCTTTACTGGGGCAATAAGCAACTATGGTGGGTTGAGCTTGAACCCGATCTGATACACCTCAAAGGCGAAAGTTACACACTGGATGCCGACGCAAAGATGCAAAACCGCAGTACCGAGCTGGTCGAAATTCATACCGTTGATACCTTACCCAATTTTGAAGAAGCACCTTATGTATCAAAGCACAACGGTATTTACTATTTGCTGTATGCAGCGGGTTTTCCGGAAAGTATTGCCTATGCCACCAGTAACTCTGTCACAGGGCCCTGGCAGTACCGGGGTATTATTCTGCCGCCGCTGCCTGGCACCACCACTATTCACCCGGCGATGTTTGATTTTAAAGGCAACACTTATCTTGCCTATCACAGCGCCGATCTTCCCGGTGGCGGCAGTTACCGCAGATCAGTCAGTGTAGACAGAGTGTACTTTAATGCCGATGGCACCCTAAAGCCTATAGTACGCACCATCAAATAGAAAAGGATACTGTTGGTATGAACCTGATTGAAAAACGTCTTGCTAAGCCCTTGTTTGAACTGCCCGGCGTAAAATGTAACGTGCTTAACCTGGTCGTGCTACTAATCGTGTGTTTATTTGCCGTTCCAGTGACAGGCCAGGCGGACGATAGCATGACAGTGATTGCTACACCTGAGCAAACTGATGCTATTGATATCGGTACCGGGCCGCTGCCTGGCGCTAAGGTGCAGGAAGCGTGGCATTCACAGTATGGCAGCCGGTTTGCACGTAATGTTACGCTGGCCACACTAACGCCTTTTTTGCCTGAGCCGGCAAACGCCAGTGGCGCTGCAGTTATCGTGGCGCCCGGCGGCGGCTTACGCACCCTGTCAATGGAAAACGAAGGTTGGGATGTGGCCCGGGCGCTTGCCAGACAGGGCATTGCCGCCTTTGTGCTGAAGTACCGTTTAAACCAGACTCCGTCTGAGATGGCGGCATTTAAGCGAGCAATGGACCAGATGTTCTCAAACACCGGGCGCAAGGCACCGCAGCTTGAACCTGAGCAAATGAGGGCACAGCTTGCCGTGCAGCTTGAAGACTCCAACGCAGCATTCGCGTTAATCCGCCGCCGCGCGGCTGAGTGGAAAATTGACCCGGATCGTATCGGTATGCTCGGTTTCTCGGCCGGCGCCATGTTAACGATGGCCACTGCGCTTACCGGCGACGAGGCAAAGCCTGCTTTTATTGGCAATATTTATGGCCCTGTCACAGCGGTAACGGTGCCGGCTGATGCACCGCCTTTATTTGTCGCGCTGGCAGCCGATGATCCGTTTTTTGCCAGCAGTCAATTTGGCCTGATAGAAAGCTGGCAGGCAGCGAAAAAACCGGTGGAGTTTCATTTTTATGAGCAGGGCGGTCATGGCTTTGGCATGTACCCTAAACAGACGACCAGTACCGGCTGGTTTAATGCGTTCGTTAGCTGGTTAACAATGCATGGCATGCTTAAGCGTACAGAATAGTCACCCGGCGGGTATTATTGTTTGGCAGAAGCCGGGCTGGCCGCCAGTTCAGCAAGTGCTTTTTCTGCCGTCAGCGCGTCGTAAACGACCAGATGCGGCGCTCTTAGCTTGGTTTTATCCAGCGCTAGCAGGTGATTAACCGCCTGCTGATATTGACCACTTTGCCAGCTGATTTCTGCCATTCTGAGCTGGTAAATTGCCTTATTGATATCGTCGCTGCCATCCTGCATATAGGTCATCGCTTGCTGATAATTCATATAGGCTGCTTCATACTGTTGTAGCAGCTGCTGGGTGCGGGCCAGGTTGCCAAGTGCAATAATCATCTTGCCGTTATGACCCATTTGTTTAGCGGCGCTAACTGCCTGTTCTCTCATGCTGGCGGCGATGGCCAGCTGGCCACGACCATGTTCTATCAGTGCTTTATTGGAGTACCATTCAAACCAGAACAGCGGATCTTTGTTCTTTTTAAAGTGCGCCGCCGCGTCATTAAGTATGGCGTCGGCTTTATCGTATTCGCGCAGCGAGTAGTGCAGGTTAGCCAGCTCTACCAGCCGGAGCGGTGCGCCAAAGGTGTCAAATGCACCCTGCAGCTGGTTAAGTGCCAGGCCAGCGCAGCGGCGGGCTGGCTCTGTGTCACCCTCGCTGTATAGCACTTTGGCATGATAAAAATACAGCTGCGCACTAAAACTGCCGGGAACAGACGTGAGTGTAAGCAGTTGTTCAGTTTGTTGCTTTAGCTCTGCAAACTGTTGTTTATCAAACAGGTAATCAAGCTCGTACGATTTTACTTTAAACCAGCTAACAGAGGCAGGCTGCAGGGCAGTAAGCTGTTGCCTGATATAGAGCAAGCAAGGCTGTTGAGTTACTTTGCTGCAAAATAGCTCATGATCACTAATGTTCTCGGCACTGGTCACATTAAATGTGCACAGGGTTAAACCGATATATAAAGTCATACTACGCATGCCGGATCATCCTGATCTGCTGTAACGACAGGCTTCGTTACCTATAGCTATCAGCTACTTTACATCAGCTGCTGCTAAAATACAGCCTGATCAAAAAAGCTTTAACTGCCATAGCGATATTATTTTGTCGCCTGCTATTTTTATTGCTACAGCAGCAGCCTAAGGGGCAGAACATGGCGCAATTTCTAGATGTATTTATCGGCAGTTTTCTTGGCAGCAGTGTGGTTACAGCATTACTGGGCGTGCTGTTTTTGCGCCGGAATAAAACCATTGAAACACAGATTGAAGCTCAGTTCAGTCAGGGGCTGAAAGTATTTGAATCTACCCGCAGCTGGAAAGAGCAGGCGTTGGCAGAACTATTCGGCCCGCTACAAATGCAGCTGGAGCGCACCAAACGCGCGTTTGAACGTTGGGACAATAAAAACCTGCACTTGGAAGCCGAGGTTATTCAAAAAGGCAACATTGCCATCCGCGATTTACTACTGGCCAAAGGCCACTTAATCCCAGCGCAGCTGATGGCGCATGCCATAGCGCTGATAGAGCACTACGACGCCTGGATAGAAGCCTATAACCGTATTCGAAACGACGCCACGCTCACCGCCCAAACAGACTTTGTCTTCGTCGGCCCGGCAGGTTATCCATTTCCGGCGGAAGCAGAGCAGGCGTTTAAAGCGCAGTTTAAACTGCTGCAGCAAGAGCTGTATGGTGTTTGAAGCTAAATGCAATGCAAACGAACTAAAGCATATTGTCCGTTGAGTGCCCAGACTGTGTGAAAACTGCTGATCACCTTTTGGCCTAAGCAGCAGATTTATATGATCAATCGTTCTTGATAAAGCCAAGTGGTTAGCTGCCACTTTACTAAAATTAACAGCATACGAATTAGAACAAAGTGTGCTGGTATGACCCACCATATAAAAGGCCAGGGCAGGCATCAAGTAGCCTTACTTCCTGAGGCGCTGGATGACTTCGTTACTGAAGATAATCCTGTCCGGGTAGTCGATATCTTTGTTGATGGACTACAACTTGATTCTCTGGGCTTCGAGCGAGTCAGCGCTAAGCAAACCGGGCGGCCAGGATATCACCCTGCTACCATGTTGAAGCTGTACATTTATGGATACCTGAACCGCATCCAATCTTCCCGCAGGCTGGAAAAAGAAACACATCGGAACGTTGAGTTGATGTGGCTACTTGAGCGACTTACCCCGGACTTTAAAACCATCGCAGACTTCAGAAAAAGTAACGGTAAAGGTATCAAGAATGCTTGCCGGGCTTTTATCGACTTGTGTCGGCATATGCAAATGTTCACAGATGTCATTGTGGCCATCGACGGCAGCAAGTTCAAAGCAGTAAACAGTAAAGCCAACAACTTTACGCCTCAAAAAGCGAAAGACCATATTGCGCGGGTTGAATTAAGCATCAGCAATTATCTGAATAAGCTGGATGAAGCAGACAAATGCTCAGAACCTGATACCAGTGCAGAATTAACCGTAACTAAACTAGCATGGCTAAAAAAACGGTTGGGTGAACTTCAGGAGATCCAACAAACAGTTGAACAACAGCCAGACAAGCAACTGTCTTTAACCGATCCAGATTCCCGGTTAATGAAAACAAACAACATGAACCGACAAGTTTGTTACAACGTGCAGACTGCCGTGGATACGAAGAATCACCTGATCGTTGCACATGAAGTGACCAACACAACAGATCGAGGCCAACTTAGTTACGTGACAACATTGGCTCAGGAAGCCGTTGGTAGAGAGGACATAACTGTACTGGCCGACAAAGGTTATTACAGCCGTAGCGATATTAAAGCAGTACTCGATACTGGTGCTGTGGCGCTGGTGCCGAAGGGTGATACCTCCGGCGCTGACCGTAAAGGCCTTTTTAACCGTTCGCTGTTTAGGTATGACCGAGAAAACGACGTTTATATTTGCCCGGCTGGCAGCGAGCTTCAGAATAGGTTTACAGCATTTGAAGATGGGCTGGAACAGCAAATGTACTTTAATAATATCGCCTGCCGGGATTGCAGCCAAAGGTTAAAATGCACTACATCCAAGCGAGATCCCAGACGTATCCGGCGATGGGTTCATGAAGCTGAAATAGAAGATATGCAAGCCAGGCTTGATGCACTTCCACAAACAGCAGTAATCCGAAAGCAAACTGTAGAGCATCCGTTCGGAACAATTAAAATGTGGATGGGTGCGACTCACTTCCTGATGCGACGATTTAAAAACGTCAGCACCGAAATCAGTCTACATGTACTGGCCTACAACCTGAAAAGGATGATATCAATCTGGGGTACTGAAGGCTTAGCCAGTAAGCTGCGAGAGCATTACGGTTAGCGACGATAGCCGCTTCAACCCATGGTAACAACCCAGTTGCTCTAAACACCGGGCTTCAGAAGGTCCCGAACCACCTGAATGACAATTACAGCCTATACGAGTAAATTCAGCGAGACACTAACAATACATGCCCAGAGCGCCGCTGAAAAAGCCAAAAATATGAGTTTTTACACAGCCTGTGCCATAAGCGGACGTTTAGTTTGCGGGGAAAGCTCACGACAAAGTCAAATTGTATCTTTAGCATTAAAAGATCATTTATAAAGCTAAAGGGCTATATGCGCCAATGATCTCAAATGGCTTTATGCCTCTATAAGGAATTGATTACAGCGGCTAAGCTCAATTATTAAGTATTCTGTGCACTGGCTGAATCAGCATTTATCTTTTTCATTTTGCCTAACCATTGCATAACCTTAGCTTCGAACACAGATGGCTCAAGAGGTTTGGAGATAAAATCATTCATTCCTGATTGAATGCACGAATCTTTATCCCCAGACATAGCTCCTGCAGTCATTGCAATTATTGGGATACTTGCGGCTTGTGAGCCCGCTTCTCCAGCACGAATTAATTTGGTCGCTTCAAAACCATTCATGACCGGCATCTGACAGTCCATTAGTACCAGATGCAATGGGTTATTCTCCATCTGCTCTTTGATGATACTAATTGCTTCTGCTCCGTTCTGCGCTGTTAACGTTGTTATTGGGTATTTTTCAAGTAATCCTTCGGCAACAAATCTGTTAATTTCATTGTCATCAACAATCAGCACAGTATATTTTTCTGAACCATAACCATTTTCTACAGGAAGTGGGGAATTATCTTCGCTGACCGCATGCTTCAACTCTGGAAGGCGTAGCAATTTGAGTGACAACAAAATTTGCATTGGCAGTATTGGACGCGTTATTTTTGCTCGAATATCGTTCTCAGTCACTACATGTGAGCTTGAATTTATATTACTGATAAATATGAGCTTGCATTTTTTTTGGCCTGCTTTTTTCTGCTGCCAGGTAATAAACTCAGCATCCAAACACTCTTCGTCACTAATGATTAGATCTGGAAGCAAATTGTCTGGAAAAGTATATAAATCGCTTACCGAATCCAAAATTTCGGATTGAGCCTGCCATACATTGAGTTGTTGAATTAAAAGCGTTCTTTCAAGTTCGCTTCTAATCAGCACATGGCACTTAGTTCCTGCCATAACAGGAGCCACAACTTTGTAGTCAGCGTTAGGGTCAATCAATGCCTGTATTGAAAATGTAAATTCACTGCCTTCGTTTTCTACACTTTTTACGGATATTACTCCACCGAGTAAATTTACCAATTGTTTAGAAATCGACAAACCAAGCCCTGTTCCCCCAAACTCCTTGGCTATCGAAGCATCGGCTTGTGTGAATGGTCGAAACAGCTTTTCTTGCTGACTTGCGCTGATACCAATCCCTGTATCTTTTACCGTAACTTCCGCTATTACATTTTTTCCAGCTAACTTTGTGCTGACGGCCACTAGAACGTAACCTTTATCTGTAAACTTTATTGCATTTCCGATTAGGTTAATAATGACCTGCTTAAGCCTGTAGGAGTCAGCAATTAAGTTTTCATGATGAACGTCAGAAAAATCGACATGCAGTGCAAAGCCTTTTTCCTGGGCTTTGAATACCATAGTTGCAATTACTGAGCTTACCGTTTCAATTATGTTGAAAGAGTTTGGCTCTATATCCAGCTTGCCTGACTCAATTTTAGATAGGTCTAGTAGGTCATTAATCAGCACACTCAATGTTGACACACTGCTCTTGGCCATACTCAAGTAACTTGACTGTCTATCGGTCAGCTTCTCTCTGTTAAGCAGCTCAAGCATGCCACCAATACCATTTAATGGAGTCCGTATTTCATGACTAATATTGGCGACAAAAGCACTTTTCGTTTGGTTTGCGGTTATGGCTTGTTTAGTTGCCTCCATTAGTTCTCTTGTTCTGTCTGCGACTTGATGCTCCAGAGATTCGTTAATGGCAATTATTTTGCTCTGATAATCTTTTGTTTCAGTAATATCACGAATAATAGCGGCGACACTGGCTTTTAATGCCTCATTTTGAGGAATGACTGGCGAAAGGTTTATTAGAAAAGTTTTAGATTTATTACTGTTTAGGGCAATCTCCATTTCTACAGATATAGCGTTATTTTTGTCGATTACATCTTGAAATACTTGCGAATCTAGCCTGGTTTCTGTTGGTGCGAGAGGCAACAGTTCCCTAATGTTTTTTTCTTTAGCATCTTCCTCACTTAAGCCAAATAGATAGGATGCGGATTCGTTACAGCTGAGAATGTTTCCATATTTATCGACGTTAAGAATAGCATCAGATGAGCCTGAAATAATGGCCTCATAGCGTGACTGATCGTTATATAACCTCAATAATTTATTTAGAAAATGCTGGTAGGCATAAATAACAGCGGCTAAGACCAATACTAATGCTGCTATAAGCAGAATGATATAGTTACGCTGCTTAGCCCACATTTCATCGAGGCTGGCTTCGGGAAGACCTGACACTATATATAGCGCTCTGTTATCTTTGCCGGATAACAGCACTTTTCTGCCAATCAGAGTGTAATTGACATCATCAACGGTTAACTTTGTAATTTTTCCTGCCCAGGGGATATCCGCTTTATCAGTAAGTACATCCCATCTGACATTTTCATTACCTAAGTCGAAACCAAATGTCAGTTCCTCATATGGAGATGCAACAAAATAGCCATTTTGGTCAATAGCGAAAAGTGAGTATCCAGAATTTTTGGCGCTGTTCTGGATAGTGTCCAGCAAGTTCGAAGCATCAATATTAAGTATGATGAACCCAAAAAAAACATAGTTCTCATCGAATACAGGTTTCGCAACTCTAAATGTTGGCCAAATAGGTGTTTCGACGCGCCCATGCTCTCGGTTCAAAGTTACATCTGAGATGTAATGCTCATTTGTGTTTAACTGCAGTATGTCCCTAAAATAGTCGCTATCAGCTTTTGGTTGCAATAAATCGGGTGGAGTAACGACAACTTTACCTGCACTGCGTTCTACTCTGACAATCTCTTTACCGTTATCAGCCTTGCCAATATAGCGGATCTGCCTTATTTCTGAATTAGTCTGAAGATAGGCGGTAAATATTGTTTCAAGTCTTTTTCGCCATTGTTGTGTTGTAGTGCCATCTTTTGGGTCTATACCACCATGCAGTTGAGCCCGGGCAATACCACTTACTGGCGGTGTTGCATGAAGAAACTCAACTTCACTTATGCTTTCTTGCAGGCTGTCAGAAACGGTTTTCACAGCTAAAGCATTTGCTTTATCAAGCAACTCAGATTGCTGTTTATTTAATTGGGTATATGTGTACCCAGAAAAGCCGAAATACACTGCCAGAGCACTTAGCAGTACAATTATTATGCCAACAAACGGTAGCCAATTTCTGTTGAGAGTTCTCAAATAGGCAGGTACAGTCATAAGCCACCATTAGCTTTAGAAACAAACTGAACAAAGTCCTCTACCGGGAGAGGTTTGCTAAATAAAAAGCCTTGTCCGGTGCCGCATCCTAAACTCAGTAGTGCGTCGTTCTGCTCTTGTGTTTCAACGCCTTCTGCAACCAGGCTGAGCCCCATAGATAAGCCAAGGGAGGTAATTGTTTTCACAATTTCATAGTCGTGCTTGTTGCAAAGCATGTCGCGAACGAATGACATATCTATTTTCATGATATCGACATCAAACTTTTTAAGGTACGCCAGACTTGAGTATCCTGTCCCGAAATCATCAATCGAAATAGATATACCTAATTTTTTTAGCTGCTCTAACTTTGTTTTCGTTAAATCAGCATCAAGCATGAGGGCGGTCTCAGTGATTTCTAACTCCAGCAAGTTGGCCGATAATTCGTTTTCTTCCAAAGCTGTCTTTATATGGTTTTCCAGCTCCACGGAACAAAATTGCCCGGCTGAAACATTCGCTGATATAGGTATGCGATATCCTAACTGAGCTAATCTTTTAGCAACTGCGCATGTATTCAATAATACTTGACGACCTAGTTCAATGATCAATCCCGACTCTTCTGCAAGTGGTATAAAATCAGCTGGTGAAACATAATTTCCGGAGGAGTCTTTAAGTCTGGCCAGGCTTTCTGCGCCAACAATTTTTTTGGAAGCCAGGTCATACTTTGGCTGAAAGTGAACCTCCAGTCCGTCATTTTTCAGTGCTGATCTAACCAGACTCTCCAGTTGGTGACGATGCATAAGTGCAGACTCTAACTCGTCAGAGAAGAAACTGTAACGATTACGGCCTTCGTGTTTGGCTTTATACAAAGCAACATCTGCATGTCTTATCAATTGTTCGGCATCAGGTGCATCGTCCGGAAAGACACTGATCCCAATGCTGATAGATACGCTGTAAAGTTGATCTTTTAACTTGAATTGTTCGTGCATAGCGTCCAGCAACTTAGATGCCAAGTTATCGACTAAATCTGCCGAGGAGATATCACTCATGAGTATGACAAACTCGTCTCCACCAAGGCGGGCAAGTGTATAGGATTGTGGAATTAAAGCTTTAAGTCTGGCTGCCATTAAGCAAATGAGTTCATCACCTGCCTGATGGCCTAGCGAATCGTTTAGGTATTTAAAGTTATCAATGTCAATCAATAAAGCACTAACTTTAGAGCCGTGTGTTTTGGCTGTTGCACAGGCAACGGTTAAACGGTCTTGCAGAAGTATTCTGTTCGGTAAATCAGTTAACTGGTCGTGATTAGCCAAATGGCTCATTTTTATCGCCATCGCCATCGCTTCACTAACATCATGAAACACCATAATGGCACCGATTATTTCACCATTCTCATTTCTGATCGGGGCTGCAGAATCCTCTACTGCGTAAATCTGGCCATTCTGAGATAACAGCTCACTGTTCAACGCCATCGCAACGGTACGCTGTTCCCGCAACGCTAAATACAGCGGGTTGGTTAACGAATGTTTCGAGCTGGCATCTCTAAGCGGCATGACTTTCTCAATTTTCTCACCTCTTGCATCTTTAAATCGCCACCCGGTCATCCTCTCCGCAATGGGGTTCATAAAAGTGATGTGTCCGTTAATATCAGTTGCAATTACGGCATCACCAATCGAATTCAACGTTACCCGTAGCCGTTCTTTTTCAGAGTAAAGAGCTTGTTTTGCTATTTTAAGCTCGGTTATATCTACAATAGTAACTAAATGGCCCTCGAGTGTTTCCTGATGAATTACGGGTGTCTGGAACAGTTGGTAGAAGCGGATTTCTGAGTCAACTGTGCATTTAACGGTGTATTTTTGTTCCGAGTTATAATCAGCTTTTGATTGTATGGCATCAGATAGCTCCTGAGGAAAAGCTTGATCAATAGTAAACTGTGAGTCTGCAGAGTTATTTAAATTAAACCATGAACCACTGTAATCGTTTGAAAACATATTAACCCATTTGGTACTCCAGTAAGTGATAAGCACCGGAACCTGTCTGACTAGTGCATGAAGCTGCTCTTTGCCTTTATTAATCAACTTATTCTGCATTCTCATTTTAAGTTGATTGGTCACGCGTAATTTACACGTCTTCGGTGAAAAAGGTTTGTGAATAAAATCTATACCACCAAGTTCAAGTGAGATTGACTCATAGTCTTTTTCATCATGACCAGTAATAAAAATGACGGGGATTTCGGCAAAACGAGGGTCTTTTTTTAATATTTTGCACATCGACCAGCCATCCATATCTGGCATTTCGATATCCAATAGAATGACATCCGGGTTGACGTTGGGGATAAGTTCAAGTGCGTCTTTGCCTGATTCTGCAAAATATAACTGCCCACAATCACGTAAAATTTCTTTTAAAGACATAATGTTAAGTAAGGAGTCATCAACGACAAGAATTTTGCTGATCTCTTCTTGGGGGGTTGTAAACAACAACTTGACACTCCTGTAAATTAGTCAACACTGAAACCTGCTAAACAGCGAGGTATTACCAGTCCGTTTATAATAGGTTACTTTTTAATAATTTGGTGCTTTTTTTGACAAAAGTGTCTTAATTTCATAAAGGTATGGTTGCTTATTGTGAACATGCAGG
The DNA here is from genome assembly GCF_020531985.1 of Rheinheimera aquimaris. GTDB lineage: Bacteria > Pseudomonadota > Gammaproteobacteria > Enterobacterales > Alteromonadaceae > Alishewanella > Alishewanella aquimaris. The sequence continues at coordinate 210,428 of NZ_JAJAVQ010000006.1, forward strand.
TAGGGATGCCAGACTAGGTATTAAAGCCAACTTTGTAGTAGGACATGAAATTGCGTATAGCTAATCAAAAAAGTTTATTTATGTTTTTGGTGTTGTTGACGATTACAGGCGTTTGCACAGCCTTCTACAGTGAGCACCTTATAACGTCACGCAATGAAGCAGTAATTAACGATAGCCTTGAGACTGAACTGAAAAGTGTTGTTGAGGCAGTTAGCGAAGCGGTCAGAACTTACGAGTACGGGTTAAGAGCTTTAAAAGCTGCAGTAGATACAGTTGGGTTTGAAAATTTTAATTATCAAGCACAACTTAGCTATTTTAAAAGCAGAGACTACAGCACTGAGTTTCCGGGGGCCAGGGGGTTTGGTGTTATCAAAAAAGTTGCTGAAGCGGATTTAGAAAAATTTCTCGACGCTGCGAGAAATGATAGGAATGGCGACTTTAACCTTAAACAGCTTGATAGCCCTAAAGACCCGCTGTTTATTATTCAATATATAGAGCCTGAAAATGTTAATGGTCAAGCCGTGGGCCTGGATGTCGGCTCAGAGTTCTTTCGTCGTCAAGCTGCGTTAATAAGTGCAACGTCGAGAACGACACAGCTGACCGGCCCAATTACCCTGGTTCAGGCAAGCCAGAAAGCGAAGCATGGTTTCTTGTTGCTGCACCCTATATTTAAAGTGAATGCAAAAAGTTTGGAAGAGGAGCTGGTTGGCTGGGTTTATGCTCCTTTGTTAATCCATGAAATATTAGATTCTGTGACAAAGGGGCAGGAGGCATTCAATGTTGCTATATCAGATGTGACAGCCCCTGTACCAATATCTTTTTATGGCAATTGGGATGAGAGTGAACTTTCTGCCAAAGTATTTGTTACAGATGAAGTCGATGTTTTCGGTCGCAGATGGTTAGTTAAGGGGATACCAACACCTACTTATTTAGCAGAGTTGCCGCTCGAAAATGCAACTTTTGTATTCTGGCAGATCGTCGTTGTGACCATGTTAATTGTGGTTCTGCTCTTTGTCGTAGTTCACTACTTCAGCCAGCGCTTGAGCCATCTCAAAAGTAGACTCTCATTTGCTTCTGTCGTTGAAAATGCTTCTGATGGTGTTATTGGTTTGAACAGCCAGTTTGCTGTAACCAGTTGGAATAAGTCAGCGAAAAGCATTTTTGATTTTGTCGAACCCGAGTCCGTAAATAAACCATTCCTTAATTGGCTTGGTAGAGCTATATCCAGCGAAAAACTTATTTCGATGTATAAGCAAGTTGCAAAAGGACAGGTGCTCAATAATATCAATATAAAATATCAGCCACTTGAGACCAAAGGCGAACGATATCTATCCATCAACATGTCTCCTTTGTTCATCAATAAGGAGTTTTCAGGTGCTACGATAACTGTTCATGATTCTACTGATATTGTTAATCTTCAACACGAGTTAATGAATAAAAATAAAGAGTTGCTTAAAGATATATCAAGCACATCACAAAAGCTGTTAAGTCAAATATCCTTCGAAGACAGTATTTTAAACAATACAACCCTTGCCATCATAAAATGTAGGGTTGACGGTGAAATAACACTGTTCAACCAGATGGCTTGTCGATTATTCGGATTCTCAGTAAGCGAGGTCGTTGGTAAGAGAAACATAACGCAATTCTTCGATGCAACCGCACTCAAAATAGCTCCCCAGGCGGATAAATTGCCTGAGGATTTCCTTCATCAGATGAAGAGCCAATCTATGGCTGGGGAGCATATATCTGTTAAATGTTTACTTAAAAATAAATCTGATGAGCTCTTTCCAACTTTACTCAATGTTGCTCCTATTTACGGTGAAGATAAGATCGAAAGTTACGTTTTTATCGTGAATGACATAAGCCAGAACCAATTATTAGCGCGTAATTTAGAGTTGGTCGAGTCTGCGGTTGATAACGCTCAGGATGTATTACTCTGGCTAACACCTGACGGAAATATTTTTCATTGCAATCCTTACGCAAAAATCATTTTGGGCCTCAATATATCCGCTGAACAAAAAAGAAATATATCGGAGGTTATGAATCTCAACCATTCTGACACATGGGACAACATTCGTAAGTCTGTGCTATTAAGCGGTAGGAAAACATTTGAGGCTTCATTTTATAAAAATGGTAGATACATCTCTTACAACCTGGTTTCGGCGTGTCTGTTAACGATAGAAAATGAGCAAGTCATCTACCTGGCCGCGAAGGACATCTCTGAGATACAGGAAAAAGAAAAGCTTCTGAGCATTGCGCTTGAAAAAGCGGATGCAGCAAGCACCGCAAAGACTGATTTTATAGCCAACATGAGTCATGAACTAAGAACCCCCTTAAATGCTGTAAGTGGAAGCTTACAGCTGCTGGAGCTGACAGAGTCTGAGCAGAAACAACAAAATTATCTTGCTGCAGCCAAAGAGGCTGTGGGGTCTTTAACATCCATAGTGAATGATATCTTGGAGTTTACCAGTTTGGATGGTGAGCAAATTGCTATCAAAAATAGTGATGTAGAGCTCGATGAGATATTGAGTCAGGTTGGGGTACAGCTATATGCTTTGGTAAAAAATAAGCCTGTTGAGGTTCATTACTCTGTAGATAAAGACGTACCACATTTCTTCAGTACTGATGCGATTAAGATAAAACGTATCCTAAAGAACTTAGGGGGTAATGCTGTAAAGTTTACTGATAAGGGTGAGGTAGTTATTCGTATCTTTGTGATGGAAACGCTGGATAACGGTAAAATAAGACTTGGAATAAGTGTTAAAGACACAGGGGTTGGTATTGCAAGCGATAAACTTACTTCCATTTTTGAACTGTTTTCTCAGGCGGATAATACGGCATCGCGTCAGCATGGAGGATTAGGGTTAGGGCTTACAATTGCATCTAGATACGCACAATTATTGGGTGGAGACATCAAAGTGCAAAGTGAGGTTGGGAGCGGGTCTGAATTTATATGCGACATTTTGGTCGGTCCAGCATCCAGTTTGAAAACCGTCAGAATCCCGGATCCACATAAGCAGGTAAATGTTCTGTTGGTTGATGATAATAAAACAAGTCTTCAGATACTCACTGATACGTTGGCTCAGCTTAATTGGAATATTACATCAACCACAAAACCCGACGAAGCACTGCAGTTGTATATGTCGGCCTGTGATCACGGCGAGCCGTTTGATATAGCATTGTTAGATTGGAAAATGCCGGTGACTGATGGCTGGGAACTAGCAGCAGAGATCAGAAAAATTACGCCGGTAGATAAGATGCCATTACTTATTATGGTTACAGCACATAACAGGGATGAGTTATCTGATAAATTCAATGAACAGGTAAATGTGCTTAATGGGTTTCTTACCAAACCTGTAACCCGGTCGCAAATATTTAATGCCTATTTTGATGCGCTGTCTGTGCCTGACCTTACAAAACATGGCAGTACCTTTGAAGAAAAAGCACTCGCGGGAGTAAGGATCCTACTGGTAGAAGATAATCCAACTAACCAACTTATTGCAAAAGAGTTGTTAGAAGCGCGTGGGGCAATTCTGACTATTGCAAGTGGTGGTGAGCAGGCGATACGTGAGCTGGAAAACAGTTTGCTCAATTTTCATGTCATTTTAATGGATATTCAGATGCCAGGTTTAGATGGCTATGAAACCTGCAGACGAATTAAAACTAAAGACAAGTTCAAGTTACTTCCGATAATTGCGATGACAGCTAACGTTCTGCCGTCTGACAAACAGAAATGTTTTGATGCTGGAATGATTGCTCATATTGGCAAGCCCTTTGATCTGCAAGAGGTTATTTTCACTATTGAGCGTGTTTTGAAAGGCACGCCGCAAACTGAGTATGTACGTGAACTAAAGGATCATCGTCTAGCGATGTCCGAAGAGGTTATAGCCTATTGCAAGAGCTGTTCTATAAGTATTGATGCCGCTATGCAGCGTTTCAGTAATGTTGTACCAACGTACATACGATCGCTCGATTTATTTATCTTAGACTTACAGCAATATACTGATGAGCTAGTTGGAGGCATCACAGAGCATGATGAACTTAAGAGGTTGTTTCATACTTTAAAGAGCACAGCTGGGGCTTTAGGATTTTCGCCGTTATCAGAAGTCTCTGCAGAATTAGAGCAATCAATAGCGAGTAATAATTCAGCATCTTTATCACCGGAGCAAATGAATCTTGCATTGAGAAACTTGTCAGTGGCGCTCGAGCAAAGCATACGCTTGAGAGCTTTAATGGGAAGTCAGGATGAACAGAGTGTGGGTAGTTCAGTGACGGAAGATAAAGCTGATTTTTTACAGACGTTTGAGTTGCTATGTTCAGAAGTAACTAATTTCAATATGCATGCGTTGGATACTCTATTAGAGATCTTACCTGAGTTGAACAACGTATCACCTGCTATCGCAGATAAATTAGTAGCGTCACTTAACAAATTGAAATTCAAAGAGGCAAAGGTGATATTAGCTGAATTAAATGACATGTTAGGAAACCCAAATGGTAATTAGCAAACTGGACAGCCAGGTTCAAATGGATACCAGTGGCGCTACCATTTTAGTCGTCGACGACCAGCCTATAAATATCCAAACCATTTATAACATCTTGAACCCGACTTACGTTGTCTTAGCGGCGACATCAGGAGAAGATGCCCTGGAATTATGTCTGGAGAAAATACCAGATCTGATATTGCTAGATGTACTGATGCCAGATATGTCAGGGTTAGAGTTGTGTGGTTTACTGAAGCGTGACGAGAGGATCAGGGATGTCCCTGTCATTTTCGTTACATCTATAAACGACCAGGAAGAAGAGTCATCATGTTGGGAAGCCGGGGCAGTAGACTTTATCACCAAGCCAGTAAATGCGACCACTCTGATTAACCGGATACGAGCTCATTTAACAATTAAATACCAGAGAGATATATTGTTGCAGCTGGTCTTTGTTGACGGGCTCACCGGCGTTTATAACAGGCGGTACTTTGATGAACATCTACTTAAATTCGGGAATATAGGAAGTCGAACAACGACAGACACTGCTGTTCTATTGCTAGATATCGATTCATTCAAACTGTACAACGATCACTACGGTCACCTTAAAGGTGACGAAGTGCTGCGCAATGCCGCAAACCTCGTTAAGTCTTCACTATTACGTCCTGCTGACTTTGTCAGTCGATATGGTGGTGAAGAATTTGCTGTTGTTTTGCCTGACACCGATTTCGAAGGTGCTTCAGAGGTAGCTGAGCGGATCCGCTCAGCTTTTTTTAATAAGAATATTGAGCACGTCACCTCATCACATCGACGGTTAACTGTCAGTATCGGAATATCAACTTTTAATGTTGCAAAAAAGCAGAACATGAAGGTGGTTGAGCTAGCAGACGCAAACCTCTATGAAGCTAAATCCAGAGGGCGCAACACTGTTTATCCTGATATCTCAAGCAATGACAATAAGCCTAAAGCATCTGTTCTCAACTAACAAATATTTGCTCGTACTTTAACAAAGCTATTCTGAAGAAGTCCGGGCAAAATCCGCTTCTCGCTCATAGCAGCCGGCTATAAACCGGCTTGCTCCAGTAACGTTGCCATATGCTGCAAGGCGCCAATGCCCTAAATATCGGTTGCCTGCAGCGGCACTTTGCATAACGGCAGCCTGACGAAATCCTGCGCTATTTGCTGTAAATGCACTTTTCCAGGCTGAGCCTTTCGGCACTGCGCCCGTTTATTTCAGGTACTTTTTTGTTGTCTGAAAATATCAGCTGACATCGACGTAATGTGAAGCGAATGCACGCCAATCGTTATCCGTTACTTCGACTATAGGCTAGTATTACCCTAAATATTTCCATGCTAAGCTGCGGCGCCCTACATAAAATTGCATAACTCTGCGCTGATGCAGGTTGGCAAACTATAAAACAACGAGGAATCTGCGTAATGCTAATATTCTTTATCAGTATCGCCATACTCTTACTTGGCTATAAACTGTACAGCCCGTTTGTTGAAAAACAAGCAGCCATAGATCCCAGCGCTGTCACGCCTCAGGAGCGTCTGCATGACGGTGTTGATTATGTCGCTATCCATCCTGTAAAAGCATTCCTCATTCAGTTTCTGAATGTAGCGGGGGTAGGGCCAATTTTCGGTCCTATTTTAGGTGCTGTATATGGCCCTGTTGCACTAGTGTGGATTGTAATAGGTAACGTTGTCGGCGGAGCTGTGCACGATTACTTCTCTGGTGTAATGAGCTTAAAAGAAGACGGTAAGAGCTTACCCGAAATAGCCGGCCATTATTACAATGTGATTTTTAAAGGCTTCATGCTGATTTTTACTGCGATGTTGCTGTTCTTCGTTGGCGTCGTGTTTATCATGAGCCCGGCAGGCTTACTGAGTAACCTATCTTTCTTTGAAGGTACGATTCTGGCGGGTAATACCTTTTGGGTATTGGTGATTCTGGCCTATTACTTTTTAGCGACGTTATTACCCATTGATAAAATCATCACTAAGTTATACCCAATGTTTGGTGCATTAATGATTGTGATGACCAGCCTTATTGCCATTTCAATACTGCTGGAAGCACCACATTTACCTCAGGTAAACGATATCTTTGCTTACTTTGACTCGCACGAACACCATGACTTTTTAACACCTAACCCGGATGGCGCGCCTATTTGGCCGTTGCTGTTCCTGACGATTACATGTGGTGCCATCAGTGGCTTTCATTCTACTCAGTCACCGATGATTGCCAGATGTCTTACTAATGAAAAGTATGCACGCCCGGTATTCTATGGCGCTATGATGTGTGAAGGTATAGTAGCCTGTGTGTGGGCCTTAGCCGGTATTTCAGCTTTCCCGGGTGGCTATGTCGAGTTAAAAGCGATGTTAGCGCAGGGTGGCCCGGGCTTAGTGGTTAACCATATTGCGAACAGTTACCTTGGCGTGTTCGGTGGCGTAATGGCAATACTGGCTGTTGCTATATTCCCAATCACATCAGGTGACACCGCGTTTCGTTCATTACGTTTAACCATTATGGATGCGTTTAATATTTCGCAGACCACATTGCACCGCTTGCTGTTAGCAGTTCCACTGCTGGGTGTTGCTTATTTAATGACGTTCCTGGATTTCTCTCTTATCTGGCGTTATTTCGCGTTCTCTAACATGCTGTTGTCCACCAGCGTATTGTGGTTAGCAACTAAGTACCTGTTTGACCGTGGCACTTTCCACTGGATTGCCAGTATTCCTGCGGTAATTGGTACGGCAATTACAGTGGCGTATATTGCCACTGCGGGTATTGGTTTTAACCTGCCAGCTACGTACAGCAAGCCTATTGGTGTAGCGGTCGCCGTGTTGGTGCTTATCGGTTTATTTGTTGCGCACCAAAAACGTACACCAGCGCACGCTTAGTGTTTATCGAATTAAAAAAGGCCGTTTAACGGCCTTTTTTATTACGCACACACCACTTTATTTCTGCCTTCTGCTTTGGCCTGATATAGCGCTTTATCCGCTCGTGCCAGGCTGTTATTCAGCGCTTCCGGTGCCTGATACTGGCTGATACCAATACTGCAGGTGACGGCTAAATTGTCATAGCCGGTAAAGGCAATTGCTGCTATCGCCTGACGCAGCCGTTCGGCAATGATTTCTGCCTGCTGCGCATTGGCATCAGGTAATACGATTAAAAACTCTTCACCGCCGGTGCGGCCAAATCTGTCTTGCTCTCGCAGCATGGCACAGACGGTGATACACATTTGTTGTAACACTATATCGCCGGCGTCATGGCCGAAGCAGTCGTTGACCTGTTTAAAATGGTCCAGATCGAGGATCAGAAAACTCAGCTCAGTCTTGGTATCAATCGCCTTTATCCGCTCCTGCTCAGCCTGCATCATAATGCGACGCCGGTTAGCAACATTGGTCAGCTCATCTGTCATGGCAAGGCGGTGCAGGCGCTGGTTACGCTTTTTCAGCGAGACAGCAAACGCCAGTAAAATGACCAGCATCAGTACAATAAGTGCCAGTGCCGCGTATTGCCAGCGCTGTGCCAGTTGTAATGCGCTGACATGCTGCTCTACCAGTTGTTTCTCCGCTTTAAGCTGGGTATTACGCTCTTGCTGGCGCACAGAATCAAACTGTACCCGTAATAAATTACTTTGTTGCTCACGGGCTTTTTGCTGCTGGATTTGCGTTTTCTGCAGATACTGGTTTAACAATGCATAGGCTTCATCATACCGTTTAGCACCCGCTAGCGCTGCTGCCTTGGCTTTGTACAGCATCAGCAAATAGCGCGGGTTGCCGTCTGCACTAAGCGCGGTCTTAGCCAGGGCAAACTGTTGCAATGCGTCCGGCACCTGCTGCAGAGCCAGCAAGGTTTCACCATGGTACATTGCCAGCAAGCCGCGGTATGTGCCAACAGAGGACATATCATAAGTTTGCAGCGTATCCAGTTCGCTTTTCGCCTCCTTTGCCAGTGTCATCGCAATGTCGTAACGTTTAAGCAAATTGTTAATCCACACCAGATTCACTTTGGTAAAGGTGCGCCACATTGGCTCTTTTAACTGCTGGTACACTGTCATCGACTGTTCAAACAATTGCAGCGCTTGTTGATACTGGCCAAGCTCAGCATAGGAGTACGCTTTTTCATGCATGATTAAAGCATGCCGGAACTGCTCATCCGGTGAGTTAAACTCCTGCTCGGCCTGGTCAATGTAATTCAGCGCGTCCTGATAAAGCCCCATTCGCCGGTAGGTGGCAGCGATGGATAATACTAAATCACTGATATAAGGTTTGTAGCCTAAACCACGTTGCAACTGATAAGCGGTAACATAATGCTGCATCGCATCGGCATAATTGCCCTGATAAGACGCTATGCTGCCAAGCAGGCTCAGGCTGATAGCAATGCTAAGCGGGTTTTCACTATCGCTGGCGGCCTGATAACCCAACTGCGCGTTTTGTTCTGCCTGCTGCGCTTGTCCAAGCTGGCTGAACAGGTAATAACGGCAAACGTAGTAATCGGCCAACGCTGCGCTATCATCGCGTGCTTTGGCGGCGGCGAGTTGCGTATCGCTGTATTCAATGCCTTTTTGCGGCTGGTCGAAAAAGCCCAGCATACAGCGCATTCTGTCAAAGATATTACGCCGTACCGGGTCATTGGCAGGCAGTGAGGTTTCTAACTCTTGCAGGGTGGTTTGAAAGTCGGTCAGGCTGAAAAAATAACGCTGACCGCTTTCAATCTGGTGTACCAGCTCATCAAACTGCTCAGGCGTTGCATGCGCGCAACTACAGCAAAGTACAATCAGTGCACAGAAAAGCCGCTTAATTGCCATACATCGCCTTCATTACATGCTGCCTGTCAATAGCTTAGCAGCTGCTGCTTATTTGCCTATTACTGTAATACAAAATCAGCAATCAGGGTTTTTTTACCCAATTACCATCCAACAGTATGTAATGGCCGGCACTGGTGCGCTCCAGTGCTTTTTTGCCTGCCATGGCTTCTACATCGGCCACGGCAATGCTGTTTTGCTTAGCCAGTTTGGCATATTCAGCACGGCGGGCATCGTTAATCAGTTTAACGATATCATTTGCTTCACTGTTGTTTTGCACCGCACCCAGATAGCCATTGGCCTGCTCGCCAACCAACCCCTGCGCTTTTGCTTGGCCTAACGCCGCCATCGCCTGTTGTAAATTCATTGCCAGCACCGGCAGGCTGATGGCAAACAGGGCAGGTAACAGCAACATTTTCAGTTTGCTTAAAGATTTCATTTTATGCTCCTTAAAATAACCCACTGTCGTCGCTGAATAGCTCATCGAGCTGCTTATCGACTTTGATATAAATTTCATGCTGAATTTTTACATTCAGGTTGATATTAATTGGCTCAGCTGGCATCGCAACCTGCACTTTGGGGGTGCAGGCTGCCAGGCTCAGCAGGAGGAATATGGTACTGCTCAGTTGCTTAATCATTAAGATGCTCCATTAGCGCTTACCGGCGCTTTGCTGTTGAAGACGTTGTTGTACCCGCTGTTTTATTTTGTCACTGATTTGGCTGCTAAGTTGCAAACTGGTGATGAGTGCCGGAATATCTTCCTCCAGGTTAATATTCAGATTAATCGGCCGTCCGCCCTCCAGCGCCGGGTTGTTACCGTGTAGCTTCAGTGCCAGCAGTAACTTACCGTTTGTATCATAGCTAACATTACTGGACAGCACAGAGTAATGAAAATCATCCAGTGCTTTTAACATTACTTTCATTCCCGGATTGGTCGCCGCCATGTTTTCAGCTGTGGGCGGGCGGTATTGTAACTGTCCGCCCGGGCTTTCTGCCGCAATGTAACCCCCTTCGACACTGGCGCCGCTGCGGTTTAACCGCAGTGGAATGGTACCGGAGATAAGGCCGTTACCGGTTAAGTCTGTCGTGGGGTGTTGCTGCAGTAATTTGGTCAGATCTATGCGCTCAACTTGCATGGTGATCTGCTGCTGTTGCAGCGCCAGATCCAATAACGTTGGCTCAACACGGATTTGCCCGCCCATCGCCAGCAGCTGCAGCTGCCTGATATCAAGTTTACCGGCGGTTAAGGTGTTAGCCGGTGTCACATAACTGGCTTGCATCCGCAGCGGGCCGGCAACAACACCATGCTGTATTTCAGCCAGCGTTGCACCACTGGTGCGAACTGATACGGTATCGCCTTTGTACTCGACTGACAGCGGCAGATTAAGATCGGTAAACAGGCTGCGGTCATAAATACCACTGACACCCGACAGCGCAATGTCCGCCTGAGCGGCGATGGTATCGGCCAGTGTTACGCTGCCGCTTGCGGTTATACGGCCACGGTTAAACTCTAACAGGGCAGGCCAATCGGTAAGGCTCTGCTGAAAAGGGTTGCCGGCCAGTAAAAAAGCATCGTCCAGTTGCCAGTTAAGCGTTAACACGCTCGCCTGATAATCGAGCTGATGGCTAAGCCCGAGGCTGGCATGATTACTCAGTTTGCCTTCGGCTTTAAGCCGCAGGTTATCAGTGCTGCCGCTTCGTACCGTGCCTTCGAGCTTACCCTGCCACTGCCAGCTCTGTGCCTTTAATGCGGCCTGTTTAATATCACCCGCGTTAGCCAGCATATCCGTTTTAAACGTCAGCGCAGAAAAGACACTGTCGCCAGTTAACCGCGATGATGTGGCCGAAAGCTTAATATTACTGGCGCCATATTCTGTGCTCTGCAGCTTTGCGGTGCTGATCTCGCTGTTGCTTAAGTTGAGTTGCCAGCTGTCTGCCAGCCAGTAAGCGTTAAATTGGCTTTGCAATTTCAGCTTTTCAAGTTCGATACCCGTTGCCGCTGTTAAATGCGGCTGTGCCCATGTCAGTTTGCCATTTTTTAAACTGGCACTGAACGGCGGCGTCAGGTTCATCAACGTATCGGCAGACAACGTTAACTGACTGGCACCGGTTGTACGGATATTTACGCTCAGTGGCAAAGCGGTCAGCTGCGGCTGGTTGCTGCCATCAGCCGATAAATCCAGATACACGGTGTCGCTATTAATCCCGCGCTGTTGCAGCTGCTCCGGTACAACCGGCTGCTGCAGTGTCAGCTTGCTGTTTAGCTGGTACTGGTTAAGTTCGCCCTGTTTGAAGCCAACGGCTGCCGTTAACTGGCCCTGCAAGTTGCCAATGCCCGGCACGGCGAAAGGTACTGGTAAATCCGCATCAAGTTGCCAGTGGCCTGTTATGTGCTGGCTGATACTGGCCAGGTCGGTTTGTTCTGGCAGATCAAACGACCATTGGCTGAAAACACGTACCGGTGCTGTGAACTGCGCGACAGCATCGGCTGGTAATTCAAGCTGCCAGGCTTTTGCCTGCTGCAGCAGCCAGGATGAGGGCGGGGATATCGTAAGTTCTACAGCGCCCTCAGCCAGCAGATTGTTTTGTTGTATCAGGCTTTGATGTAAGCTCAGATTGATGCTGTCATCAAGCATTAGCCGGACATTTAGCAGTGGCAAATTTTGCACCGTTTCATAGCTGCCGTTTAGCGTCAAACGCTGCTGCATGTCTGTAGCGTCAAAACCGGTGAGTGCAAAGCGCAGTTTTTGCTGTTCGGCTGTCATCTGGCCATTAAGCTGGTAGTGGCACAGGCTGTCGCCACAAGGCAGTTGCAGACTGACGTGTTGCAGACTGATGCGCTCGGGCAGCGTGGGCGGAAGTTGCCAGTTTTGTGGCAGGCTAAAAGGCTCATTATCGGTAGCTGCAGCGGGCGAGTCCTGCTCAGGCCATTGTGTCAGCTTGATGTCGGCAGCGCCAAGCCTGATTTCACGTAGCGCAGGGCTGAAACCACCACTAAAAGACCAGACAACGTTGATATCGCTGAGGGTAAACTGCGCAGCAGTTTGCTCGAGCTGAAAACTAATGCTGTCAAGGCGTAGCTGGTGCAGACTGATAGCGTCAATATTAAATTGCAGATTTTGCACCGGTAACGCCGCCAGCTGCTTTTGCAGGTACCAGTAGGCGCCTGCCGTTAATAGCAGTAATAAAGCTAAGCCTGTAAGCAGCGTTTTGTGCCACCAGCGCATAGAGTGTCCTTTCGGTTGATAGGCTGACATTAAGCCGAACTCACTGAATAGATTATGAATATATCAGGCTTAGTAGGGCGCTGCCATCTGCAGTGCACGGGGGCGGGCTCTGTATGAATACACGATGTTGGATAAAAAAGGGCAGCGAACGCTGCCCTTAATTCTGAGTTGCGGTATTGCTGCTTAGTTGCGCTGATCCGCTGACGCATCGCGCAGGGCGCGGAACTCGTTACCTTCATTCCAGTTTGGCCAGCTACGGCTGTTAGCCAGCTCGTTACCTACCTGATAAAACAGGAACAAGTCTTGCTGGGCGCCACGTAAATCCCAGTTATCATCGTATTCGTCATTCACTTTGTGGTAGCAGCATTTGTTAAACTCGGCACGCTGCGCTTTACCCCAATCAGCACCTTTCTCAAAATGATCATTACCGCCTTTGGCATATAAAATCGGCACACCTTTTTTCGACAGGTTGAAATGATCTGAGCGATAGGCAATACCCGCTTCAGGGTTATGCTCACGCACGGCATAACGGCCTTGCTGCTTGGTGTACTTGATCAGAATATCTTCCGCGTTGTTGTTACCCAGGCCAACAATCACCATATCTTTCATCGGGCCATAGACGTTCATCACGTCCATATTGATACCAACGACGGTTTTCTCCAGCGGGAACACCGGGTTAGCTGCATACCAGGCGGAGCCCAGTAAGCCACGCTCTTCTGCAGTCACGGCAACAAAGACCACCGAGCGCTCAGGCTGTGGCTGCTGTGTGAAATATTCAGCCAGCGCCAGTAAGCCACCGGTGCCGGAGGCGTTGTCCTGGGCGCCGTTAAACACTTTGTTGGTCGGGTTAGAAAAATCCATTCCCAGGTGATCCCAATGCGCCATATACAGCACGTACTCATCCGGATACTTGCTACCTTCTATATAGCCGACAACATTGCTTGATGTCAGCTCACGCAGGTTATTCTTCACCGTGATTGACGCTTTGGTATTCAAGGGAACCGGGGCAAAGTCTTTTTCCAGCGCTTTTTTATGCATGGTGGCCAGGTCTGTGCCGACATTGGCAAACAACTTTTCTGCCGACTCGGTGGTGATCCAGCCTTCTACTTTTGCCAGATCCGCGTTTTTGTTCTCGTTGATTAAATCAAACTTAATCGGCGAACCATGCGCGACCACACCCCAACCATAACTGGCAGCGTCGGTTTCATGAATGATCAGCGCCATAGCAGCACCCTGACGGGCAGCTTCTTCATATTTGTAGGTCCAGCGGCCGTAGTACGTCATAGCATTGCCATTAAACAGCTTAGGATCCTGCGTAGCAAAGCCCGGGTCATTAACAAACATCACCACGGTTTTGCCTTTTACATCCAGGCCTTCGTAGTCGTTCCAGCCATATTCCGGTGCGACGATACCGTAGCCGACAAACACCATATCGCTGTCTTTCACTTCTACCTGTTCAGTCACTTGCTTGGTCCAGGCCGTCATTTCGTCACGATAAGCAAACTGGGCCGGCACGTTGTCGCCGCTCAGTGTCATCGCCGACACCTCTTTCGGATCGATTTGTACCAATGATACCGGCTGTTTGTAGCTGTCACCGTCGATAGGTTTGAGGCCAATACGGCGGAAATTGTCTTCCAGATAGGCAACTGTCAGCTCTTCACCTTTCGTTGCCGGCGCGCGGCCCTGAAACTCGTCTGACGACAAGGTTTTGATATATTCTCCCAGACGTGGATTTACTTCAGTCAGCTTCAGTGCTTGCTGAGCTTCCTCTGTCTGAGTTTTTGCCGGCTCGGCTGTGTTAACGTCGGTTGCCGGCTCTGAACAGGCGGCAAGCAAGCTTGCTGCTGCCAGAGCTGCGGCAAGGTTGGTAAACCTGGATAGGGTAGTCATAAATACTCCGTATTGTTATCGTTATAAAGCCCGCTGCAGAGCAAGCCTGATATAAAAGCCATTTATCTTAGCGTACCGCTAATGTACTGACCAGTTTGCTGACCGCCCACAATTGACGGTTAATCCTGATACCCCCAAGGCACTGGTGGCAAAGTAACCGGTTTGGTTAAATCAAAATCGACTCTGAATTCTCGCCCTTCGCGGATCATCCGATAGCTGAAAGTCTGCGGGTAAATATACATCTGCCAGATGTTACTGCTGGACTGCGGGTTACCTAAGCGGGCAAACAACTCTTTGGAATACTGATCTGCCGGGAAGCTTTGTACATTAGCCCAGCCGGCGTCAACGGTATGGCCACCATACATAGTGGATTTGTCATAGTCGCCATTTTTTTGCCGGTGATCGTGCTTTAAGCTAAGGCCAGAACCGGTTTTAGTGATAATCCAGGTGCGTGAGTGATCATCGCCGACATGGAAGGGGATCTGCAACTGGTTGTCTGTACACTTACGCACATGCATGATTAGCCGGTCGTTAAAGCCATCACTTGAAGGCGTATCAACACTGACGTTGCCAGCAAATGCTTTGCCACAAAGCGCCGCCAGATTATTAAAGAAGCTATCGTGGCTGGCAATTGATACCAAAGGCGCCTCTTTAATGCTGTTGGCCTGAACTGAAATGCTAAGTAGCAGCGCACAGCCGGAAATAAGCTTTTGCATGGGTATTTCTCCTTTTTATCGCGCCGGACTATAACCTTTGTCAGTGGCTGGCGCAAAGCAGTGGTATGATGACAGAAAATAACCCGGGGATAACACCATGCAAAACGAACTGGATGCTAAGTTTTTACTTAATGTGTTTGGCAAAGTGGAGAAACACGGTAAGCCGATTAACAATGAGTTGGGTGCAGGCTTTGAACTGGATGGTATAACGGTTAACTCCGGCTTTGATGGTTATGAAGTTTACTTCAGTAACGGCAAGGTGCAGTTAACATTGGGTTTTCACCATAAATGGCACAGCGATGCAGCCAATGAAGCCGATATGGACGCTTTTGTCGCACAGCTTAAAAAAATTAACCTTAACTACTGATTTATTTCATTGATGCTAAGGATTTGTTCAGATTAAACCGCTACCATGGCGCTCAAATATAAGCGCTGGCAGATATGATCGCGGTTAACCTCTGAGAAAGTTCTGTTTAGACGGCTAAAAGGCTATTGCCTGCGACCGTAAAACAGGTTAAGGTGTCGTCCGTCAATCATATCTGATAGACCAGAAGAGGTGCGTTAGCCAGGTAACTCAGGACAGATGTCTATACATCGCAGCCTGAATGAGGGGGACTAACGCCGAGAGAAGTAATGTTATAGAGCATTACTTCTCGGTCGCTAAGGCTGAATCCTTACGACTGTCACCTGAATAGCGGTGGAGAGCTTCTGGCCTTTGTTAACTACAGTTTACAGAAATTACAGAAGCTGTCTGTTCCATTCTCGTTTTGCTGTTAGCAAATGCCATGCTCTGCTTATTATGTTTTATAAGGAGAGGCACCTTTGTCCAAACTTATCGTTGCAAAATTCGGCGGCACCAGTGTCGCAGACTTCGAAGCTATGTCGCGTTGTGCCGACATTATTCTGGCTGAACCTGCCATTCGTTTGGTGGTTGTCAGTGCCAGCTCAGGCGTCACTAATTTATTGGTAGATATCACCAGGCATGCCGATGTGGCAGAGCGTTATACCTGTTATCAGGGTATTGAGCGTATTACGTTAGCGGTATTAAACCGGCTGGATAATCCACAGCAGGCAGCCCCAGAGATTGAAACGATTCTATCGGCGCTGCGTGAACTTATAGAAAACGGCGCGGTATACAGCGGTACACATAAAGATGAAATACAGTCGTTTGGTGAGCGCTTAAGCTCAGTGTTGTTTGCGCAGGTACTGCGTGAGCGCGGCGCATCAGCGTTGTGCTTCGATGCCCGCCGTGTGATGCGTACCGACAGCCGTTTTGGTAAAGGCGAGCCGCAAGTCAACCAGATAAGCGAGTTGTGTGCAGTGCACCTGCAGCCATTACTGGCCGATAATATCGTGGTAACACAGGGCTTTATCGGTGCCGATGAAATCGGCCAGACGACCACGCTCGGCCGTGGCGGCTCTGATTACAGCGCGGCGTTATTTGGCGAAGCACTCAGTGCCTCTGTCGTGCAAATCTGGACTGATGTCGTGGGCATTTTTACCACTGACCCACGGTTAACCGAGCAGGCGCGCTGTATTAAAGAAATCAGTTTCGATGAAGCGGCAGAAATGGCCACTTTCGGTGCCAAGGTACTGCATCCTGCAACGTTAATACCGGCAATGCGGCGCAATATCGGCGTATTTGTTGGCTCCAGCCGCGAACCCAAAGCGGGAGGAACCTGGATAGCCAAAGACGTAAAAGACCGGCCGCCGTACCGTGCCATTGCACTCAGAAAATCACAGACATTGATCACCGTGAAAAGCCCTGCCATGTTGCATGCCGCCGGCTTTTTAACCCGGGTGTTTGATATTTTAAGCCGGCATCAGATCTCGGTAGATTTGGTTACCACATCAGAAATCAGTGTGGCACTGACATTGGATGAAGGCGGCATGACCAGCGCGTTCAATGTTTCTGTCGAGCCAGCACTTAGTGAGCTGCGCAGCTTTTGTGAAGTGTCAGTCGAGCAGGGGCTGAGCTTAGTTGCAGTAATTGGTAATCACCTGCACAGCAGTAAAGGTATTACCGGCGATTTGTTCAATACGCTGGAGCGCATCAATATGCGACTGATTTGCCATGGTGCGTCCAAGCATAACCTGTGCTTCTTAGTGCAGGATGCTGATGCACCGGGTGTGGTGAAGCAATTGCACCAGAACCTGTTTAGCGCAGCTTGATACAAAGAGTGTGTGGTTAAACAGATAAACTTAGGTAAGAATCGGTTTGCCCTAAGCTAACCGTTGAAGCCCTGGACGGGCTGAAACGAGCCCCCAGGGATGGGTTTACGGCGTGTTAGCGTGGGCAAACAGATTCGTTAGTTGTAACAGATCTGATGGTAAATTTAGAGCTCTACTCGTACGGCAGCGGATCTGTAGTATTGTTTAGCGTAAAGGCCTCCAGCCGCTCCTGGCAGGAACCACATTTACCACAGGCTTTTTCCCGGCCGTTATAACAAGTCCAGGTTTTGCTGTAATCAAGCCCCATGGCGAGGCCATCAGCAAGAATTTCAATTTTAGTTTGCGCTAAGTACGGGCTGATAATATCGACCGGCTCGTAGTTGGCTATCTGACAGACATCATGCATTTTCTGCACGAACTCGGGCCGACAATCCGGGTAAATAAAATGATCGCCACTATGAGCGCCATAATAAACCTGGCTGGCGCCAAGTGATACGGCATAGCCAACGGCCAGTGACAGCAAAATCATGTTGCGGTTAGGCACGACGGTCGACTTCATGTTGTCGGCGGCGTAATGGCCCTCCGGAATGTCGATATTGTCGGTTAACGAAGAGCCTGCAAGTAACTGATTGATAGCAGATATATCAACAATTTTATGGTTTATTCCCAGTTCCTGACACACCTCGGCGGCGCATTGCAACTCTTTTACGTGGCGCTGACCATAGTTAAAGGATAAGGCATAGACGTCATGCCCGGCCTGAATCGCTTTGTGTAATACAGTAAACGAATCCATTCCACCGGAATAAATCACAACAACTTTGTTCGGCATCGCTGGCCCTCTCTTGTATAATGCAGCTCAAATTCAGCAACTTCGCCGCTCTGCTGCAGCGGGGCGCGCATTGTACAGTAAATCGGCCATGGGCTAAAGGGTAAAGCACAGCGTGTATAAAGTTAACGAAGTCTTTGAAACCATTCAGGGGGAGGGCAGCTTTACCGGTGCTGCGGCTATTTTTATCCGTCTGCAGGGATGTCCGGTAGGGTGTAGCTGGTGTGATACCAAACATACCTGGGAGATAAAAGATACGCTGCGTCAGCCGCTTGGCGATATCGTGATTAAAACCGCTGAGACTGAACACTGGGCAGAGGTAAGTCCTGCTGAGCTGCTTGCCTTGTTTGCAACCGAAGGTTATCAGGCTAAGCATGTGGTGATTACCGGTGGTGAGCCCTGCATGTACGACCTGAACCCGCTATGCCATATACTGCACCAGCATGGTTATAGCACCCAGATTGAAACCAGCGGCACCTTTGAGGTAAAAGCGCCTGCTGACACCTGGGTTACCGTATCACCCAAGGTCAACATGGCAGGCGGCTATACAGTACTGCAAAGTGCGCTGGACAGAGCAAACGAAATTAAACACCCGGTAGCGATGGAGAAACATGTTGATGAACTGTTGCAGTTATTGCAACGCACAGACACAACCGCTAAGCTGGTTTACCTGCAGCCAATCAGCCAGCAGCGCCGTGCCACGGAGTTAGCCATCGCGATGTGTAAACGGTATAACTTTCGTTTAAGTGTGCAGGTTCACAAATATCTGGGGATCAGTTAAATGCAAGCAGTGTCAGATTTTTTTCAGCAATATGCTCAGGCTTATATCAGCAGCGATCTGCAGCGTTTCGGCCAGCTGATATCCTTACCCAGCATGTTGCTTGCCGGCGACAATAAAACCTTACTGACTGATATCGAAAGCCTGCAAGGCTATGTGCTGTCACGTGTTGAGAAATACCGCGAGCTGGGTGTAGAAAATGCAGATTTTGTGCTGCAGCATCAGTTGCGGTTATCTGAACAGCTGCAGTTCGTCAGCCTGTACTGGCGCTTCTATGACAGTAACAGTAAAGTGCTGTTTACCTGCCATACCTCTTATACTTTGCAGCGCTGTGAAACGCAGTGGCAGGTAGTGGCCATTATTCTTGACGATGAAGATGCCGCATACCAGCGATTACGCAATCAGGTGTTGTAAATCAGGTGTTGTAATTAAGCCAGGCTTGCAGGCTGTCAAGGCAGGGTGATGGACTGGTTTGTAATGCCAGTTTCTGCTTAAGTGCCGGTTGCATCGGTATCAGTTCCAGATAGCGTGATGCCAGCCAACTGGCATTCTGGTAGTTCGGACTGGGGTATAACTGTTGCAAAGCAGGGTGCTGCTGCAGTAATTTCTCTAACTGTGCAATAAGTGGTGTGTATTGCGGTTCTATATCCAAAGCCGGCCAGTTATCTAACGCGGTTACTTCCGCGACAGGTAAGTTATCATCCTCGTGCCAGCGCCTTACAATCAGTACTTTCTCTACACCTCTGATGGTGATACCAAGCAGTCCATCTTCAAGCTGTTCAAAGTCCTCGATATTTACCCGTGTTGCCAGGCTCAAGATCCTGTCTGAATGTGTCTGACTAACATAGGGGTTAATTTGGGCAACAGCGAAATCACGCTTACCTGAACTGGCTTCACTGACCAGGCGCAGATAACGGGGTTCGAATACACGCAGGCGCATACGACCATCCGGTAGAATAAAACTATTAAGCGGAAATAATGCCAGTTGCTTCATTGTCGTATTAAGAACGTTGTATAGTTGCCAGTTATACGCACCGAGCGAGCTAATGGTTTACCGCCACAGGGATTTTATGTCGACCGAATACTGGTTTTATCTGCTTGCAGGTTTATTAACGTTAAACCTGATATTACTGCTGGTTGTTCTATTCAGACGCAATGACGTCAGTTTGCAGCTGACACAATTCAAGCTGGAGCAAGCGCAGCAGCAGGCACAGCAACAACAACAGCTGCTGGAACAGCTGCACCTGCAGCGGCAGCAACTGCAGCAGCAGCAACAAGAGCATTTGCTGCAGGTACTGCAGAAAATTACTGATACGCAGCAGGCGTCGCGTTTTGAGCTGAGTAAAAACCTGCAGCAACAGGCTATTATGTTGGCTGAACAGGTGAAACAGCTTACCGTCAGTATTGATCAGCGCCTGAAAGATATTGCCGGTCAGGTTGAAAAACGTTTAAGCGATGGCTTTGAAAAAACCAACCAGACGTTTACCGATATTGTTAAACGCCTGGCGCTGATTGACGATGCGCAGAAAAAAATTACCGAGCTTTCCGGTAACGTAGTCAGTTTGCAGGAAGTGCTGGCGGATAAGCGCTCACGTGGCGCTTTCGGAGAAGTACAGCTTACAGCGCTTATTCGTAATGTATTGCCAGAACAACATTTTTCACTTCAGCATACGCTGAGTAATGGCCGTATCGCCGACTGTATGTTGTTTTTGCCCAAACCCAGTGGTGATATCGCCATAGATGCAAAGTTTCCGCTGGAGAGCTATAAAAAAATGACTGATCCCGCTGCTGCTGCTGAAGAGCGCAAGCTGGCGCAGCGTCAGTTTAAGCAAGATGTGAAAAAGCATATCAACGATATTGCTGATAAATACATTATTGCTAATGAAACAGCAGATGGTGCCATTATGTTTTTGCCGGCCGAAGCTATTTTTGCTGAATTACATGCATATCATGCTGATATCGTGGAAGAGGCATACAGGCGCAGAGTGTGGCTGACTTCGCCAACCACTTTAATGGCAGTACTGACGACTGCCCGCAGCGTCTTAAAAGATGACGCAACGCGCCGGCAGGTACACCTTATTCAGGAACACTTGGTTAAGCTGGCTGAAGACTTCTCCCGTTTTCGCGGTCGTTTTGATAATTTAGCTAAACATATCGATCAGGCCTCTGCTGATGTGAAGCAAATTCATACATCAGCGCATAAAATAAGCAATAGGTTTGAGCAAATTGAAAAAGTAGAATGGCTGGAAGAGCGCGATTAGTCTGTCTGGCAGGCCAGGGGGACGCGCTGATAACTGTGCAGGAGTAGAGCGGCTTGGGTAATACTGACAGACAGCTTGTCCGCAGTGTGTATTTTGCGCTGCTGTGTTTTTCAGCCAGCGTATTGGCACAGCCGCCGTCGCCCATCCGGGCAGTAGTTAGCGACAGTAACACACCTCCTTACGCGATGTTTAACGCCAGGTCGCAGCTGCAGGCCGGTTTAACAAAAGACATCATTGATGAGCTGGCCCGTCAGCTGGATTTGCCCGTTATTTACCTTAACTTACCCAGAACCCGGGTTGAACAATGGTTAAACGAGGGACAGGCTGAGCTGGCTTGCTTTTTGAACCCCGACTGGGTAGTTGCGCCTGAACAGTTGGAGTGGACCGGTGCCTTGTTTACTACCCAGCAGTTAATGATCCGCCGGCGTGATGCTGAACCGGTAACAGGTATTCAGCATTTGGCTGACAAGCGGGTTGGAACGACCTGGGGTTTTACCTATCCGGAGTTGGAGCAGGTGTTTCGTTCAGGCGATGTGATCCGGGATGACGCGCATTCATTAGAAAGTAATTTGCAAAGGTTGAAGCAAGGCAGGCTGGACACAGTGATGACAGTAGACCTGTCGTACTATTTTTATCTTAAAACAACAGGTGAGCAGGCGTTTTCAGCCGATCCTCTGTGGTCAGCCCCGCCTGAGGTATTTTGCGTACTGAGTAAGCATAACCTTCAAACAGCGCAGTTACTGAAACAGCAGTTTCAGCAACTGCAGCAAAGTGGGTTTATTGCCGTCCGGCTGGCATTTTATATGGGGCGTACCTTGCCTTAACGCTGTGGGTCGTCTTTAAGTTTTGGGATCTTCAGGCCCAACTCCTGTCCACGATAGCGGGCATAATAAGTACAGCCAACAAACATGACACCGGCCAGTAAAAGTTCCAGCAGTGATAATCCCCACTGCATACCATTGCTTACCCACAGGTTGGTCAGACTATGCAGGAAGTAAATCATCACAATAAAATTTGCCCAGGCCATAGTGTAGGCATGGCCTTTTACAATGCCGTATAGCGGTAACCACAGAGGCAACCACAGCAGAGCCAATAACACATAAGCATTGCCCAGTTGAGGCGGCGCAAGCCATAGGATCCAAAGCGGCTGTAACAACCACAGCCCCCAAAAACCGAACCGGCCAAGCTGCAGATATCTGCGACTCTGGGCGGATAACGGGACAGTACTACCAGATGGCATCGTTATTCCTTGTGTTGCTTAAGTTGCTGGCTGAGTGTGGCCAGGCGTTTACCAAAGGCAATTGCCAGGCGCTGCTCTTCCACGCTCAGTTTGTTATCGGCCTGATGGCCGCTAACATGTGTCGGGCCATAAGGCGTGCCACCGCTCTTGGTCTGGTGTAACTCTGGCTCGCTGTAAGGTAAGCCGGTTAACAGCATGCCATGATGCAACAGCGGCAGGCTCATACTCAGTAAGGTGGCTTCGTTACCGCCATGCATGCTGCCTGACGACGTAAAAACGCCGGCAGGTTTATCAATCAGCTCACCTTTTAACCAGATGCTGGTAGTGTTGTCCCAGAACGCTTTGGCATCAGCAACCATGTTGCCAAAGCGCACCGGACTGCCAAATGCCAGGCCATCACATTGCCGAAGTTCGGCCTGACTGACAAGGGCGTGACGGCTGGCATGTTGCGTATCAAGTGGCGGGATGCATCGTACCTGTGCTTCGGCACCAGCTTGCTGTACGCCTATGGCTATCTTATCCGCCAGGGCCGCAACAGCACCGTGGCGGGAGTAATACAGCACCAGAATAGTGGCTGTCATGACAAAATATTCAATACGTTAGTTGCGGGGCGGCCAATGGCGGCCTTGTTACCGTTAACAACAATCGGCCGCTCAATCAGTTTTGGGTGGGCGGCCATTGCATCAATAAGTTGCTGCTCGCTCAATGTCTCGTTATCAAGCCCCAAAGCTTTGTACTCGTCTTCTTTTGTGCGCAGCAACTGCCGGGCGCTGATATTGAGCCACTGCAGTAATTGTTTCAGCTCTAACGCAGTGGGGGGCGTTTTTAAGTACTCGACAACGTCAACCTGTTGTCCCTTTTCCTTTAATAGCTCAAGTGTTTCACGGCTCTTAGAGCAGCGCGGGTTGTGGTATATTTTTAACATCAGTTGTCCTGTCGGTAGAAATTACTAGGCTGATTTACATACGACGCAAACGGTCAAATTCAGTTTGCAGCTGTCTTTTTTTAGCTTCCAGACGGCGGTTTTCCAGTTTTTCTTCCGGTTTTAAATGGTTCAGCGCTTCGTTCAGATCATCTATCGCTCGTGGATAATCTGCACGCTGATAACTCAGATCTGCACGCGCTTCATAAAAACGGGCAAAATCTCCCACCGCTTTATAAGCTTCAGACAACAGATCATACGCCAGGATATTGTCGCTTTTATAAAACAGCAGGCTTTTAAGTAAATGGATAGCCAGCCGGGGAGCACCGGATCTCAGTGCCGCATTGGCATAGTTTAGCGTAACGACCTGATTATTTGGCCGCAGCAGATACTGTTGCTCCAGCATATCCAAACAAAGCTGGTATTCCTTTTGCGCCAGTAAAATATCGGTATAGACGTCAATATAATATAAATTGTGTTCATCCTTTTCCAGCATCTGTTCGATAAGCTTACGTGACTGCTGCAGATCGCCTTTATCCAGCAGCGCTATTGCCAAACCGTACTGATTCGCTTTGGTATTACCGCCTGGCTCTGTCAGTTTTTTGCGAAAGACAGTCTCCGCATCATTTTTACCGTAATGATAGCGAGCCAGCACACGGGCTTTAGTCAGGGTAAAATCCTGGCTGTCGGGTATAAAACGCTGCTGGAATTGCTCGGCGCGTAAGCGGGTATCACTGACCCGGCTTTGTGATAGGGGGTGCGTTTGCAAAAATGCCAGTTGCTGATTTACAAAGCGGCTTTGCTCAGACAATTTACGGAAAAAATTGGGCACAGCATACGGGTCGAAGCCAGCATCTACCATAATTTGCATGCCGATGCGGTCAGCCTCTTGCTCATTGCCGCGGGTAAAGTTGATGGCGCTTTGCTGGGATGCACCCTGTGTTGCCATCATCGCCGCCATACCTGCTTCCGGGTTTACTGTTGCCAGTACAATAGCGCCTAAAATGCCTGCCAGTGTCAGCGGGGCTTTCTGGCTTTGGGCTTCTACGAAACGGGCAATGTGACGCTGCGTAACGTGTGCGATTTCGTGCGCCATTACAGACGCGAATTCACTTTCGCTATCGGCTATTGCCAGCGTACCGGTGTGTGAGGTGACATTGCCGCCCAGTGTCGCAAAAGCATTAATGTTCTTGTTGTCAATCCAGTAGAACTTAAATGGAAATTTGACATCATTTGCCCTGGCCACCAGGCGGTTGCCAAGAGAGTTAATATATTCATCCAGCAAGGGGTCGTACACCATCGGTAAGCTGCCCCGGGTCTGGCGCATCATTACATCACCGAGCTGCTTTTCTTTATCTGGCGTAATGGTATTAAAAGCGTTCCCGCCAAGATTCGGTAAATCTGCGTGTGCAGATGGCATGACTGCCTGTGAT
Organism: Rheinheimera aquimaris; assembly: GCF_020531985.1. Taxonomy (GTDB): domain Bacteria; phylum Pseudomonadota; class Gammaproteobacteria; order Enterobacterales; family Alteromonadaceae; genus Alishewanella; species Alishewanella aquimaris. The sequence goes on from NZ_JAJAVQ010000006.1 coordinate 235,182, forward strand.
AATGCAGCCAGCAGGCAAATGAGCACGGGCTTGTTTACTGCAGAGAATGTCATGTGAAAAACACCTGCCCCTGTTGTATTAAATAGTCACTAACGTAATGCTGACTTTGTCTGGATTTTTTGCGATTAGTTCCAGTTTGTCAGGGCGCTAACTTAACATATATTTTCTGCCAACAGACGGTTTAGCGCCAAATTCTCCGTTATCTTCGGTATACTGATGCGGACTCAGGCACTTTTGCCGTGTTGCCCGATGCTGGAGTTCTAATATGCTGGATTGGTTGAAAAAATGGTACGCCAATAAATTCTCAGATCCGCAAGTGGTCACATTATTTTTGTTACTGCTGATCGGATTTATGGCGATTTACTGGTTAAGTGGCATTTTGGCGCCGGTGCTGGTGGCTATTGCATTTGCTTACCTGCTCGAATGGCCCGTGGTCAGACTGACCCGGTTAGGCTTATCCCGTTCGGTCAGTACCATCGCCGTTGTAGCGGGTTTTCTCGGGTTGGCAACACTGACCCTGATGTGGATTATACCGATTGTCTGGTATCAGGGGCGTAATCTGCTTCGGGATTTGCCGCAAATGATAGAGCAGGGGCGTAGTTACCTGCTGGAGTTACCGCAGTCTTTTCCCGGTATGGTTAGCGTAGAGCAAATAAATATTCTTATTCATTCAGTAGACGAGCGGTTGATGGTGTTTGGCCGAGATATGCTGCAGTTGTCGCTGGCTTCTATTGTCGATTTGGTTGCGCTACTGATATACCTTGTACTGGTGCCGATGATGGTGTTCTTTATGCTTAAAGATAAAGCGCAGTTAACGGCCAGCTTCGTACAACTGCTGCCCTCTGAGCGTAAGCTTATCGGTCAGGTCTGGCATGAAATGAATGCGCAGATCATGAATTATATCCGTGGCAAGATCCTGGAAATTTTCATTGTTGGTGCTGTCAGCTATGCGGTATTTGCTATTTTCGGTCTGAATTATCCATTGTTACTTGGGGTATTGGTGGGGCTGTCGGTGCTTATTCCGTATATCGGTGCGGCTGTGGTGACATTGCCGGTAGCGCTGGTGGCGTTTTTTCAGTGGGGGCCGACAGCTGAATTTGGTTATCTGATGCTGGCGTACGGTATTATTCAGGCACTGGATGGCAATTTACTGGTGCCTATACTGTTTTCTGAAGCTGTTGATCTGAACCCGGTGTTTATCATCATTGCAGTGTTATTTTTCGGCGGTCTGTTTGGTTTCTGGGGCATATTCTTCGCTATTCCACTGGCTTCTCTGGTTAAAGCGACAATAAATGCCTGGTCAGAGCGCGCGCATCCACATAGCAATACAGCGATATAGAAATACAGTGACATAAAAAAAACAGTGCGCCAGCAGGCGCACTGTTTTTTTAGTAAGCTTGTTACTGCTTGGCTTATTCGGTTGCCGGCATAATACGCAGTAGCTCGCCGTCTGAGCTGTCAGTCAGTATATACAGGAAGCCGTCAGGGCCTTGCTCTACATCGCGGATTCGCTGGCCAATCATGATGCGTTCCTCGTGCGTAACCTTATTACCATCGAGCTCTAACCTGACCAGCTGACCAAATTTTAATGAGCCAACAAACAGGTTTTGCTGCCAGTAAGGGAACATGTCTGCAGTGTAAAATGCCATACCGCTTGGGGCTATTGACGGCACCCAGTAATGCAGGGGTTGCTCCAGGCCTTGCTGCGCAGTTTTACCGATAACCCCACCGCCATATTCTTCACCGTATGTAATTAACGGCCAGCCATAATTTTTACCCGGCTGGGCAATATTAATTTCGTCACCACCTTGCGGGCCATGTTCATGGGTCCACAGCTGCCCGGTTTGCGGATGCAACGCTGCACCTTGCATATTGCGGTGCCCATATGACCAGATTTCTGCTTTGGCGCCGTCCTTGCTGACGTAAGGATTGTCCTCAGGTACGCTGCCGTCAGTGTTAATACGGATCACTTTTCCTAAATGGTTATCCAGTTTCTGCGCCTGATCACGCTCGCTGCCTCTGTCGCCGGTTGTGATAAACAGCTTGCCGGCGTTATCCAGTACCAGACGGCTACCAAAATGGTGGCGGCTGTCGTATTTAGGTGCTTGGCTGAAGATAACCTCAACGTTGCTCAAACTGGCATCGTTCAGTGTAGCTTTGGCTACCGCAGTACTGTTTTTGCCACCGCCGGGTTCACTGAAGCTGAAATATATCTGTTTGCTACTGCTAAAATCCTTCGCCAGGATCACATCAAGTAAACCACCCTGACCGCGGGCGTCTATCTCTGGTAAACCGGAGATGGCGGTTTTGTTTTTGCCATCAGCACTGAGTTTGACTAAACCACCGTTGCGTTCGGTAATCAGCATGCTGCCGTCAGGTAAAAACGTCATGCCCCAGGGGTGATTGAAGCCAGTTGCTACAGTATCGAGCTGCAGTAATGCTTTTTCTGACTCAAGTGGAGCAGCATGTGCTGATATGGCAACGGCTGCTAGACATGCCAGTATATGTTTTTGCATATTTACTCCTTAACAGTGGCTGTCAGCAGCCATCGGGTAGTTGCTTTTATCGTGCAACGCTAATCTTTGCGTCCGGCTTAATTTAAGTAGTCCAGTACAACCTGATGATGATCTTTGGTTTTAAATTTGTCGAACACCTGCTCTATCTTGCCATCTTGTGCTACAAGAAAACTGATGCGGTGCAGGCCGTCATATACTTTGCCCATGAACTTCTTTTCGCCCCAGACGCCGTAGCTGTCTGCCACTTTATGATCTTCATCTGCTAACAACGTGAAATTCAAACTGTCGCGCTCGGCAAACTTTTTAAGTCTGGCAGGGCTGTCGGTGCTGATGCCAACTACCGTCACGCCTTTGTCCTGCAATTGCTGCTTAGTATCTCTTAAACCGCATGCCTGCACTGTGCAGCCAGGTGTCATTGCTTTAGGATAAAAATATATCAGCACGCGGTCAGTTTTTAACAGTTGACTGAGTGTGATCTGCTGCTCATCTTGATTTGTCAGGGTAAAATCCGGCGCTACTGCGCCTTTTGCTAAATAAGACATTACTGCTCCTTTTCAGGTTTGGGCATGAAAGCTGCCTGTCAGATTCATTTCAGTGACCAGTGCCATGACGTCTGCTTCAATAGCCTCAGCCGGTTCACCTTCTGGCAGCTCCAATGTCATAATAGTATGCATCATCGTCTGACCGTCTGGCGCTGTTTTGCTCTCTGATTGCAAAGAGCCGATATAAACCTGCCGGCTTGCCAGCAATCCGGTAATACTGCCTAAAGTACCCACTTTGTCTGGCCCCTGGTATTCCAGTACATAATGCGCTGCTACCGCTTTACGCTGGTGCGCACTGGTACGTTTGGTCATCGTCGTCAGATCAAGTTCAAGCCCAAGCCCGGGCAGCAAATGCTCAATCCGGCTGATGGCCGCCGGGTCGCCGGACAGCAGCATGATAAACGTAAATTCGCCGCCAAAAATAGCCATCCGACTGTCAATGATATTGCAATTACAATCGGTAACTAAACGCGCCAGTTTGCTAACAATACCGGTACGGTCAGTACCGATGGCCGTTACTACAAGTTGTTGTGGCATAGTATAAAAACCCAGATGACAAACCAAATAATGCAAGGTATGAAGTGCTGGCGCCAAGTGTAACATACCGCCAGATTATGTCATCCGTTTGTCCCGGTGCTGCATAAACGCTTTTCGATTCTTGTGTTTAAGCCAGTGTCTCTTTAACATAGGCGCCCTTATCGTTAAATGGGGCTGTATTGCATATGTTCAGAGGAAGTTGGGTCGCGCTAATTACACCTATGGTTGATCAGGGAACAGTTGACTATGACAGCCTCAAGCGTTTGGTTGATTTTCATCTGGTTAATGGTACACAAGGCCTGGTAATTATGGGCACGACCGGTGAGGCGGCTACCATAAGTTTTGCTGAGCAAATGCAGGTGATTTCAGCGGTATGTAAGCAGGTTCAGGGCCGTATCGCGGTGATCGCCGGTAACGGCGCAAATGCTACTGCCGAGGCGGTCGAACGCACTAAAGCGCTGTCTGCACTACCTATTGATGGTTTCCTGACTGTAACGCCGTTTTATAACAAACCGATGCAAAAAGGCATGGTACTGCATTTTAATGCCGTGGCCGCTGTTACAGATAAGCCCGTATTGTTGTATAACGTGCCGGGGCGTACCGGGGTGGATTTATTACCTGAGACAGTCGCTGAGCTGGCAAAAACGTCAAACATTGTCGGGATTAAAGAGGCTACAGGCTCGATGACACGTTTGACGGAATTACAACAATTATGTCCGGCCGGTTTCATGTTGCTAAGTGGCGATGATGCCAGTGCGGCTGAGTTTATGTTAAAAGGCGGGCATGGTGTCATTTCTGTCACGACCAACGTTGCACCAAAACAAATGGCGCTATTGTGCCAGGCGGCGTGTAACGGTGACGCTGCTGGCGCAGAAGCTATTGATACAACGCTTCAGGCGTTACATCACGATCTGTTCATTGAGGCCAATCCTATACCGGCAAAATGGGCGTTACACAGAATGGGGCTGATAAAGTCTGATCAGGTGCGGTTACCCTTAACGCAACTTGAACCAATTCACGGCAGTATAATCGAACAGGCATTAACGCAGGCAGGTATTGAGTTCTAATCAGCACTAAAGCCGGATCGCACCAAATTTAGGAGTAGTAACGTGCAACATTGGATTAAAAGTAGTGTAGTAGCGAGCGTATTGCTGACAGGCTGTTCATTATTACAAACTGAGCAAGCCGAAACAGCCGGTCAGCCGGCAAGTGTACCTGAACTTAAAGTACCCGCAGGGTTAGAAACACCTGCCAAACCTGCAAAGTATGACATTCCGGATACCAACAGAGCCGATACTGCCGTTGATATCCGTTCACCGGCTTTGGTACTGGGTACAGCCAGCAGCAGCCGAGTAGAAGAAGGCGATAAGTTGTCACGCGTCTGGTTTGATCGCAGCGATTATACCGGTGATTTGGTGCCGTTTTTAAAGCAAATGTTGCAAACACAGTTTGCTGAGCAAGGTATTGAGCTTACATCGGATGAGCAGGGGCTTAATTACACGACCGGCTGGATCGCCCGTTCGGAGGAAGAGGGGTTCTGGTTCTGGAAGTCCAGCCAGCAGCAGGAGCAGGCACGTTACAAAATTAGTATTGAACCCCGCCCACACGGACGCTCAGCAAGCGTTACCGTGACTATGCTGGAGCATCAGTATTTTACCCCGGACGCCAAGTTAAGCAAAACGGATACAAAGCGGCAGGAAGTCGCGTTGCTTAATCAGATCATTGACCGTATTGGTAAAGAAGAAATTATTATCGCCCGCGCGAATAAAGCTAAAGCGCCGGATGTATCGCTGGAGCCGGGAATGGATGCTGAAGGTAACCCGGCGTTAGTCACGCCGCAGCCGATCGATGTCACCTGGTCTCAGCTGGAAGCGCTCTTTACCGAGCTAAACCTTGATGTAACAGATATTAACCGCTCAGCGTATACGTATTACCTGAACTATCAGAAATCAGAGCCAGGCTTTTGGTCAAAAATCTGGGGTAGTGATACTAAACCCGTACTACCGTTACCAGATGGTGAATACCGGTTGGTATTAAGCCGGGCTGATAAGCAAACTGCTATCAGTTTACGGGATAAGAACGGTACCAGCCTTGACGCAGAGACCACGCTGGCATTGCACGAGCCTTTTGTGCAGGCAATTCGGTTAGCTCGCATAGAGCTTTAACACACTGCGTACTGTGTTTGCGGCCGGTGTCCGCCCCCGGTAGTGTTAAGCAGCGAAAGTTGAATGCCACCGAAAGGTGGCATTATTTTTCCATAACACATTGAAAGTGGCGCGCTTTTGTCATTACACTGCGAATGATGAAACAGGAGATTGTGAATGCTGGAAATACAGGATTATCTGAAAATACTGATCGGGATTTTCGCCATTCTGAATCCGCTTGGAGCTTTGCCTCTGTATTTGTCGTTGACCCAGCACTACAATGCTGTTGAAAGACGGGCAACAGCAGCCAGCGCCGCTAAAGCAGCGACGATAATTTTGCTTATTACGTTGTTTTTCGGCGAGTTTATACTGAGCTTTTTTGGCATATCGGTAAACTCATTTAGAGTGGGTGGCGGCATTCTGATTTTGCTGATGGCAATTTCAATGTTATACGCACAAACCAGTAGTGCAAAAAATACTGATGCAGAGCGTGAAGAGGCAGAGCATCGCAAGTCAGTCGCCGTTGTGCCGTTAGCGATGCCGATGCTTGCCGGACCTGGCGCGATAAGCTCGATTATTCTGTATGCCAATCGAAGTGATGGTTGGCAGCACTACGCTATTATGTCTGCCGAGCTTGTGCTTATCGGGTTCGGCTTGTGGGCGTTGATGCGGTTGGCAGATAAAATTTCGGCGCGTTTAGGTCAAACCGGAATGAATATTATCACCAGGGTAATGGGGCTTATACTGGCCGCTATTGCTGTAGAATTTATCAGTGCAGGCTTAAAAGGCATTTTTCCGGTACTGGCCTGAGGTAAAAAACAATGATCAAGATGTTACGTCTTTTCGGTCTGCTGTGTGCTTTGTCTGGCATGGCCGTGCATGCAGGTCAGGTTGCCAATTTATATCAGGCTGATGTCGCTGCTGAAGGGGACTGGCAACGGGATGCTTTAAAACAGGTATTGACTCGGGTAAGTGGTAAATCTGATATCGCTGCCGCGCCTGAGTTAGAAGGCGAGTTTAAGCAAGCTTCTGCCTATATCAAACAGTTTGAGGCAATACGCCATGCTGATGGCAACCGCATGCGGGTACTGCTGGATGCGGTTAAGGTTAATCAGCTACTACAACAGAATAATATTGCAGTCTGGGGCGCGCTTCGTCCGGATATTCTGGTCTGGCTTGTGCAGCAGAAAGAAGGGAACCGCAGTTTTGTGAGGCGGTCTGAGCAGCCTTTAAATGCCGCGCTGCAACAGTCATTTGGTGAGGCGGGGTTGCCACTGTTACTCCCGCTGTACGATATGGACGACCTGTTGAACCTGTCCGAAACTGACGTTTGGGCCGGGTTTTGGCAGCAGATAAACCAGGTCAGTGTCCGTTACCGGCCTGATATTGTCGTGTTGGCCGCTGTTGATATTACTGAGCAAGACGGCCAACCTATGTTACGGCTGAACTGGCAACGGCAGGAAAATGGCAGAACCTACCGTGATGAAATCATCGAAAAGGATGAAAGCAGCCTGATGCAGAGCTTTGCTGCCTCCTTGTCATCTCAGTTGGCGCAGCAGTATGCCAGTGTAATGTCAGCGCAGTCCGATAGTGATTATGTGCTTGAAGTTCAGCATCTTACTGATCTGCCCGCGCTGGTGCAGGTTCAAAAATTATTACAGCAGATGGTTGGCGTATCTGAAGTGACAATAGTTCGCTATGACAGCGATAGCGCACAGTATAAATTAAGCACCAGTATCAGCGCCGACGGCCTGATGAACGCTCTGCGCTTTAACCCGCGCCTACGTGTAGTAGCAGAAGAAAATACCGCTGAGTATCAGTCAGTGAATGCGGGTCAGCAACCGGTATTTTCCCGATTTGAGTACGTTAAACTCTGATGCAACCACTACAGTACACGCTTGCCGTAACACTGCCGGAAGATGAAACGCTCGACAGCTTCTACGCCGCAGGGCAAAGCGAGGCTGTGGTTTTTTTGAAAAATTACCTGCAACAACGTGTGCCGCAAAGCCCGGTTTTCCTGTTTGGCGCCAGTGGCAGTGGTAAATCACATTTACTGTATGCCGCCTGTGTGCAAGCTCAGGAGCAGGGGCTGACCAGCCAGTTACTGACGTTAGATGATTGTAAACTGTTAAGCCCAAGGTTACTCGATGATTTGGAGCAGTTAGATCTGGTGTGTCTGGATAATATTCAGGCGATAGCAGGTGACATCAGCTGGCAAACGGCGGTTTTCGATTTGTATAACCGTATGCAAGAGCAGGGCAAAGCCTTAATTATCGTTGGTAATGAAAGCCCGTCACAGCTGGGGTTGCAACTGGCTGATTTGGTATCCAGACTGCAGGCTTGCACGGCATTTCAGCTGCGTTTACTGACCGATGAGGACAAACAAAAGCTACTGCAGCAGAAAGCCCGTTTACGCGGTATGGAGCTGCCCGATGAAGTGGCCCGTTATCTGTTAAATCATCAGGACAGGGACATTCGGGCGCTGGTCAGTATGTTGGATAAACTCGATAAAGCCACTTTAGTGCATCAACGCAAGCTGACCATTCCTTTTGTAAAAGACATTCTTAACTAAAACAGCGCGTTCTTTGCAGAAAAAGTGACTCAGCAGCCTGCGTTTAACCCGTATTCTGGTGTATCATTGTCGGCTTTGACACGATATCACCTTAGCTGCTTTGAGGACACGCATGAACCTAACAGCAATATTGGAAAATGCCTTACAGGCCGTAGCCGCCGCCGCAGATGTTCCTGCGCTGGAAACTATCCGCGTAGAGTTTCTGGGTAAAAAAGGCAGTATTACTGAACTTTTGAAATCACTGGGTGCGATGGACCCAGAGCAGCGCAAACAAGCCGGTGCGGAGATAAACGAGCTGAAGCAAAAAGTGCAGGAGGCGTTAAACACTCGCCGCGACTTGCTGCAGCACGAGCAACTGGCAGCTAAACTGGCACAGGAACAAATAGACGTAACCTTACCGGGCCGGACTCTGGAGACGGGGGGGCTGCACCCGGTAACCCGCACTATTGAACGTATTTCGTCATTCTTTGCTGAACTTGGCTTTGATATAAAACACGGCCCGGAAATTGAAGATGATTTTCACAACTTTGATGCTCTGAATATTCCGGAGCACCATCCTGCCCGAGCGGATCACGATACGTTTTATTTTAACCCTAAGCTGATGCTGCGCACGCAAACATCAGGGGTGCAAATACGCACTATGGAACAGCAGCAGCCACCACTACGTATTATTTCTCCGGGCCGGGTATACCGGAACGACTACGATCAAACTCATACCCCGATGTTTCATCAGGTTGAAGGCTTAATGGTTGATACCAACGTTAGCTTTACCGAGCTAAAAGGTATTTTGCATGACTTTTTGCATAACTTCTTTGAAGAAGACCTGCAGATCCGCTTCAGACCTTCGTTTTTTCCATTCACGGAGCCTTCAGCGGAAGTTGATGTAATGGGTAAAAACGGTAAATGGCTTGAGGTATTAGGTTGCGGTATGGTGCACCCTAATGTGCTGCGCTCTGTGGGTATAGACCCGGAAGTGTACAGCGGTTTTGCCTTTGGTATGGGCGTTGAACGTCTGACGATGCTGCGTTATGGCGTAACAGATTTACGTGCCTTCTTTGAAAACGATTTACGTTTTTTAAAACAGTTCAGATAAGCGGAGTTAATTTAGATGAAATTCAGTGAAGCCTGGTTACGCGAGTGGGTAAACCCAGCCATTGACACCAATACCTTATCTGAACAGTTATCAATGGCAGGTCTTGAAGTTGATGGTATTGAAACTGTCGCCGGTGAATTCAGCGGCGTGGTGGTTGGCGAAGTTGTTGAATGCGGCCCGCACCCGGACGCCGATAAGCTGCAGGTAACCAAAGTAAACGTTGGCGCTGATGAGCTGCTGGACATTGTGTGCGGCGCGAAAAATTGCCGTCAGGGATTAAAAGTTGCTGTTGCTACAGTCGGTGCTGTGCTGCCGGGCGATTTTGTGATTAAGAAAGCGAAGTTACGCGGTCAACCGTCACACGGTATGCTGTGCTCATTATCTGAACTTGGCATGGCGGATGATTCCGACGGTATACTGGAGTTGCCACAGGATGCTCCTGTTGGTCAGAATATCCGCGACTACCTGAAACTGGATGATCGTATCATTGAGGTTGATCTTACACCTAATCGTGCAGATTGCCTGGGTATTAAAGGTTTAGCCCGTGAAGTTGGCGTATTAAACAAACTAAGTGTTAGCCAGCCGCTTATTACGCCGATTGCAGCGTCTATTGCAGACAAGAAAACCATCACGTTAAGCAGCCCTCAGGCCTGTCCGCGGTATTTAGGCCGGGTAGTGCGCAACGTTAATGTCAAAGCTACCAGCCCACTATGGCTTACCGAAAAACTGCGCCGCTGTGGTGTGCGCAGTATAGATGCAGTTGTTGATATCACTAACTTTGTGTTGTTAGAGCTTGGCCACCCTATGCATGCCTTTGATCTGGCAAAAATTGATGGCGACATCAATGTACGCATGGCTGAAGAGGGTGAAAAGCTGGTTCTGCTGGATGAGAGCGAAGTCGTGTTAAAAACCAATACGCTGCTGATAGCTGATAGCAACAAAGCGCTGGCTATGGCAGGTATTTTTGGTGGATTACACAGCGGCGTCACGACTGAAACCAAAGACGTATTTCTGGAAAGTGCGTTTTTTGCACCGCTGGCTATTGCTGGTAAAGCCCGTCAGTACGGTTTACATACCGATGCTTCGCACCGGTATGAACGTGGTGTGGATCCACAGTTACAGCTTATGGCAATGGAACGGGCGACTGAGCTGCTGTTACAAATTTGCGGCGGTGAGGCTGGCCCGGTGGTAGAAGCCGTGTCCGAAGCCGACTTGCCAAAAGCCGCGACTATCAGCCTGAGCCAGGAAAAGTTAGCGCGGATCTTAGGTATCAGTATCGACAAAGCTGAAGTCAGTGCCATCTTTAACCGGCTGGGACTTGAAGTGAGCGATACTACCGACGGCTGGCAGGTAACCGTGCCGGGTTACCGCTTTGATATCAGTATTGCTGAAGATTTGATAGAAGAAGTTGCGCGGGTATACGGCTACAACAGTATTCCCAATCTGGCGCCTAAGGCCAGTTTGAAAATGCGTACTTTCCGCGAAGCAGAGATGAATGTACAGCGTCTGCGTACGGTATTGGTAGACCGGGGCTATCAAGAAGCAATAACGTACAGTTTCGTTGACCCTAAAGTACAGCAAGTATTAATGCCACAACAGCAGGCTTTGCTATTACCGAATCCAATTTCAGCCGATATGTCGGCAATGCGGTTAAATTTGTGGCCGGGGCTGTTACAAACGGTGCTTTATAACCAGAACCGGCAACAAAGCCGCATCCGTTTGTTTGAGTATGGTTTAAAGTTTATTCCAGATGCTGCAGCTGAAGGAGGCGTGCGGCAAGTGCCGGTAATTGGTGGTGTTATTGTTGGTTCAATGCATAACGAACACTGGAATATGGAAAACCGTAACGCCGACTTCTATGATATCAAAGGTGATGTTGAGGCATTATTGGCGCAAACATCTGCCACTGAGCAATTCCGGTTTGTAACCGCTGAACACAGCGCCTTGCACCCGGGGCAGACCGCAGCGGTGTACCGAGCTGATCAGCACGTTGGCTATGTCGGTGCATTACATCCGGAAGCAGAACGTAAACTGGGTATTAAAGGTAAAGCTTATCTGTTCGAACTGGATGTTGCGGCGCTGGGGTTACGTGAAATTGTACAGGCACATGAATTGTCAAAGTATCCGGCGAACCGGCGTGATTTAGCAATAGTAGTTAAATCAGAGGTGCGTTTTGCTGATATAGCTGCTACTATAAAAAAAGTTGGCGGAAATCAATTAGTTGACCTAAAATTGTTTGACGTGTATACAGGTACGGGTGTGGCAGAGGGGTTTAAATCACTGGCCATTGCTGTTACCTTGCAGGATATAGCGCGTACCCTGGAAGATAAAGATATCCAACAGTTGGTAAATCAAGTAGTTAGCGCGCTTGGTGATGAGTTCAACGCAACGTTGAGGGATTAAGAATGGCGCTTACCAAAGCCGATTTAGCAGAACGTCTGTTTACAAAATTTGGTGTCAGCAAACGCGACGCTAAATTAATAGTGGAAGCTTTTTTTGAAGAGATCCGCGTGGCCCTTGAGGCGGGTGATCAGGTAAAGTTATCCGGCTTTGGCAATTTTGACCTGCGGGTTAAAAATGAGCGACCAGGGCGTAACCCGAAAACGGGTGAAGATATCCCCATTTCTGCCCGTTGTGTGGTGACTTTCCGGCCAGGACAGAAGTTAAAGTCGCGTGTCGAGTTGGGTACCAGCAAAAAATAACCCGTTTCGGCTTGGTTGAACGGTTTAAAAACGGTAAGCAGTGCAGACTGCTTGCCGTTTTTTTATGCAAACAGGTTTGCGACATAAAATATTTCCGATCCACAGAGCAGTTACAGCTGTAATTAGCGCTAACGAGTAATGGATTTAAATTATGGCAATTAAAATTGGTATCAGTGCCTGCGTATTAGGCGAGAAAGTACGTTACGACGGTGGGCATAAGGCGTCTGCATTTTGTTTGCAGCAACTGTTGCCGTTAGTAAGTTATGTGCCGATCTGTCCGGAAATGGCCATTGGTATGCCGTCGCCACGCCCGGCTATCCGTTTGCAGCTTGATGAAAAGCAGAATGTTCGCTTGGTACAAAGTAATGATACCCGTATCGATCATACTCAATCTATGCTGGATTATACCGCGAAGACCTTGCCCCGCTTCAGCGACCTTAGCGGGTATATCGTCTGCGCTAAATCGCCCAGCTGTGGCATGGAACGGGTGAGGTTATTCGATGCTAAAGGCCAGCAACTGGGTAAGTTAGGCGTGGGGTTATATACACATCAGTTAATGCAGAAATACCCCTGGTTACCTGTAGAGGAAGATGGCAGGTTATTCGATGCGGATTTAAGAGAAAACTTTATCTGCCGCGTATTCAGTTGTCATGATTATCAGCAGACAATGCGGGATGGGTTCAGCATTGGCAAACTGGTAGCCTTTCACAGCCGCTACAAATTTTTAGTTATGGCGCACAGCCCAGCTGCTTATCGCACGCTCGGGCGTCTCGTCGCTCAGGCTAAGTTGTTTGCACCGGATGAATTGTGCCAGCGCTACCTGTTGGAGCTAATGCAGGCGCTTAAAAATATCGCTACCCGTAAACAGCACACTAATGTATTGCAGCACTTGCAAGGGTTCCTTAAACACAGCCTTAACGCGGATGCCAAGCAGGAACTGACCGAACTTATCCACCGATACCGGCAAGGCTTTGTACCTTTGCTCGCGCCGATAACACTATTGCAGCACCATCTGAAGTTGCAGCCCAACAGCTATGTTAGTAGTCAGCGCTATTTTGAACCTTACCCCGAGTCACTGGGGCTGAGGGCCTGATATGCAGAAGCTGAACCTTGTATGGCTGCGTAACGACTTAAGGTTGTTGGACAATGCGGTATTGTGCAGCGCACTGAAGCATGCTGAAAAATCTGGGGCAGCAGTATTGGTACTTTATATCGCTACGCCAGAAACCTGGGCTTTGCATGATATGGCTGCGATAAAGCAAGACTTACTGCGTAGGCGGGTGGTGCAGCTACAGCAAGAGCTGACAGAGCTCGCGTTACCAATGTTAGCTATCGAAGGTGGCAGTTATCAGCAAGTGACTGAAATATTTAGCACTTTATGCCAGCAGTTTGAACTGAATGTTTTTGTTCAGGCAGAATATGAGTTGCGTGAGCAACAGCGCGATAGCGCCGTTGAACATCTGGTGCAGCAACACAATGGCCAGTTTATTCGGTTTGACACTCAGTGCATTATGTCGCCGGGCGATATTAAAACGCAGCAAGGTGATATCTATAAAGTTTTCACGCCGTTTAAACGTACGTGGCTGGCAAAATTACGCGAAGAAGGGGTGCACTGTTATGGCCGTCCTAAGAAGATTAGTCAACCCAAGCTGGAATTGCCGGATTTTCTGCCACTTAAAGACGGAGATGGCAGCTCAGCGGATTGGGAAGTAGCCGAGAGCGGTGTGCTTGAATTGATGCGGCGCTTTTGCCGAGAAAAAGTGGCCGACTATCATCAGCAACGGGATTTTCCGGCCCAAGACGGTACATCCCGGTTATCAGCGTATTTGGCCATTGGCGTAATCTCTGCAGCGCAGTGCGTTGCCAGGCTGCAATTGGAGGCTGGTGAAGCGTGGTCAGAAGATAAAAGCGGAGCCGGCGTATGGTTGTCCGAGCTTATCTGGCGCGAATTCTATAAGCATATTTTAGTTGCTTACCCACAGCTGATAAAACATCAGCCATTTCAGCATGAGACAGCAGGCATTCGCTGGCATAACAATAAACAATTATTCGACGCCTGGTGTAACGGCAATACTGGTTACCCGATTGTCGATGCTGCAATGCGGCAGTTGAACCAGACAGGCTGGATGCATAACCGTCTGAGGATGATAGCAGCCAGCTTTCTGGTTAAAGATTTACATATCGACTGGCGCTGGGGCGAACGCTATTTCATGTCTAAGCTGATAGACGGTGATTTTGCTGCCAATAATGGTGGCTGGCAGTGGGCCGCTTCTACCGGCACTGACGCTGCGCCCTATTTCCGTATTTTTAACCCTGTAACGCAAAGCGAAAGATTTGATCCAAAAGGTGACTTTATTCGTTTGTATGTACCTGAACTGAGTAAGTTTACCGGTAAGACGATACACTGGCCGCACGCACAGCCATTGTCGGCGTATCCGAAACCCATAGTGGATCACGCTGTCGCACGTAAACAGACGCTTGAACTTTTTGCAGAGGTTAAAAAAACGCATGACAACTGATGCAGCACCACGGATTGAACAATTTCTTAAATTTTACAATCAGTTATCCAGCGCCAATTTAGAGCAATTGGATAAAATTTATCACGCTGACGTCGAGTTTACTGATCCTGTACATAGCCTGGTAGGGCGCGAGGCCTTGGCGGATTACTTTAACCATGCTTATGCCCGACTGCTGTACTGCGAATTTAGCGCCGGGCAAAAGATGGAGCAGGGTGAACATGGTTTTCTCAGCTGGCGTATGCAAATGCGCCATCCGGCAATAAAAAACGGGGAGTTAGTCAGTTTGGATGGCTGCAGTGTGCTGCGCTGGCAGAATGAACTGATCACTTACCACCGTGATTACTATGATCTGACCGAGATGGTGTATCAGCATTTACCGATAATTGGCTGGCTGACCGCCAAAGTGAAGCAGCGTATGAGTAGCGGTAAGTAAACATAAGCAGATAACTGTAATTTGAAGGAAGAGTATGCGTATAGCGGTTGTTGGTGGTGGTATTTCGGGCATGATGTCCTGGTACTTATTACAGCAAAAACATGATGTAACCCTGTTTGAAGCCAATGATTATCTTGGCGGTCACACTGCAACGGTACAGGTAAATGTTGCAGGCCAGGACTATGCAATTGATACAGGTTTTATCGTTTTTAACGACTGGACATATCCAATTTTTAACCGCTTTCTGAGCGAATTGGGGGTTGCCTTTCAGCCAACTGAAATGAGTTTTTCGGTAAAAAACAGCGCGCAGAATCTCGAATACAACGGAAATACCTTAACCAGCCTGTTTGCTCAGCGCAGAAATCTGCTTAGGCCATCATTCTGGTTGATGCTCCGTGATATTGTTCGTTTTAACCGGCTCGGTAAGCAATTATTGGCCTCGAACGATGCTGATCTTGATTTGGCTTTGGGGGATTTCCTCGCTAAGCATGGGTTTGGTGCTGCAATACGTGATAATTACTTGTTACCAATGGGAGCAGCTATATGGTCTGCGGGCCTGGCTGACATGCCTGCGTTTCCGCTACGCTTTTTCCTGCGTTTTTTTAATAACCACGGTTTGCTGAATATCAGTAACAGGCCACAGTGGTCGGTTATCAGTGGTGGTTCGAAGCGTTATGTCGATGCGTTAGTGACAAAGCTTGGCTCTGACAAGCTAAAACTAAATCAGCGAATTCGCGCCATTTCACGTGATGATAAAGGCGTAATACTGAGTTTTGACGATGGCCGCACAGAGCATTTTGATAAACTGGTCATGGCTTGTCACAGCGATCAGGCATTGGCTCTGTTGGGGGAAAATGCCACGTTGCAAGAGCAGCAAATTCTTGGCTCCATTGCGTATCAGCAAAATGATGTAGTGCTTCATACGGATACGCGGTTACTGCCGAAGCGCAAACGAGCCTGGGCGGCATGGAACTATAACCTTGACGCCAACGTAAGTGACAAGGCAACCCTGACGTATAATATGAACTTGCTACAAGGTATCAGCGCACCGGTTACGTTCTGCGTGACACTGAATAATACTACTGCGATAGCGAAAGATAAGATACTCGGCGTATACCGTTATGCCCACCCGGTGTTTAACCATTGTACGCTGGCTGCCCAGCAACGACGTCACAGCATAAATGGTGAAAACAACACCTATTTCTGTGGTGCATATTGGTATAACGGTTTTCATGAGGATGGCGCCAGGAGTGCGACTGATGTCGCCACTATGCTCGGTGTGTCATTCTGATGCAGAACGGTCATGCTGTGTATCAGGGGGAGGTGGGGCATTTAAGGCTTACTCCCCTCCGCCACGGTTTCAGTTATCCGTTAGCCTTGTACTGGCTTGATTGCAATGAACTGAGCAAAGCGTCACTGCAAGATGCAGGCATTCAATTCGAGCAGTTTGGCGCTTTAAGTTTCAGGCGTGCTGATTATCTGACAGGTACTGATAATTTATATCAGGCAGTGTGCGACAAGATTAAGCAGTTAGGCGGTTTAACGAAACCTGACAGAGTATTCGTGCTGACCCCTCTTGCTAACTGGGGGTTATATTTTAGCCCGCTTACACTGTACTACTGCTTTGATCAGCAACAGCAGTTCTGCTATCTGCTGGCGGAGGTAAGTAATACGCCATGGAACGAGCGCCATTATTATCTGCAGAATATTGTCCACGGTCAGCAGCATTATCAGCATGATAAAACTTTCCATGTGTCGCCTTTTCACCCAATTGACATGCAGTATCACTGGCAGATCCCTGTACCTGGTCGGGCATTAAGATGCAGTATTGCCAATACACAAGGTGGGCATCAGGTATTTAGTGCCTGGTTCAATTTGCAACGCCATGAATTGACAGCGAAATGGAAAAGACAATGGTTGATCCGCCAGCCATGGCAAAACGTACAGGTAGTATGGCGGATATATTGGCATGCGCTGAAGTTGCTTTTAAAAAGGGTGCCGGTGCATGCTCACCCTAAAACGAAGGATAATAAATCATGACGATGAGCCTGACGGACGTTTCTCTGTTTGACAACCTGAGCTGGTTCGAACGCCTGTATAGGAAATTTACACTGAACTTTATCAGTCAGTTAAAGCATGGCGATATCACCCTTGTTGAGGGTAATCAACGTATAAGGCTTGGCGATGAACAGGCTGAACTGAAAGTGGTTATTACAGTGCTTGACCCGGCGTTTTATCAAAAAATGGTGGTTGCTGGCTCAGTCGGTGCTGGTGAAGCTTACATTCTGGGCTGGTGGCGCTGTGATGATCTGACTGCACTGGTGCGTATTTTTGCATTAAACCTGACTGCGTTAGACAAACTGGATTCGGCAATCAGCAGGCTCGGGCGCCCGCTGTTGAAGATGTTGAACTGGCGCAACCGTAACACTAAAACGCAGGCGCGGAAAAATATTGCAGCACATTATGATCTGGGAAATGACATGTACCGGCTGTTTCTCGATGACAGTATGATGTATTCAAGCGCTGTGTACCCGGACGAAAACGCTGATCTTGTTCAGGCACAACAATATAAACTCAAACTGATCTGTGACCGGCTACAGTTAAAAGCGCATGATCATTTGCTAGAAATAGGTACGGGTTGGGGCGCTATGGCTATTTACGCAGCACAAAACTATGGCTGTAAAGTGACGACAACCACTATATCAAAACAGCAATATGACTATGCCACTGCCCGAATTAACGCATTGGGTCTGCAAGATAGGGTTACTATTCTACTCAGCGATTACCGGGATCTTAGTGGTGAGTTTGACAAGCTGGTGTCTATCGAGATGATCGAAGCTGTTGGCGAAGAATATCTTGATACCTATTTTGCTAAATGCAGCAGCTTGCTAAAACCAGAAGGCTTGATGATGCTGCAGGCGATAACGATAGTAGACCAGCGCTACCGTCAATATGTGCGTGAAGTGGATTTTATAAAACGCTATGTTTTTCCGGGCGGCTGCCTGCCGTCAGTCAGCCGCATGACAGATGCTGTGTGTCGCAATACAGATTTGGTAATGCGCCAGCTACATGATATCGGTTTCGACTATGCAAGAACGTTGAAACACTGGTGTGATAATTTTATGCAAGCCCGTGATAAGGTGCATCAGCTGGGTTACGACGACAACTTTGTCCGGTTGTGGCATTTTTATCTTTGTTACTGTGAAGGCGGGTTCAGAGAACGCGCAACCAGTGCCGTGCATATGCTGCTGTCCAAGCCGCTGAACCGGGATAGTCTGATCTGAAAAAGTTGCAACGGTGCAGGTAAAAGCTACCTGCACTTGCAACGCACTTTAGCTGCCTTCTAGCTCTTCTCTTAACTTTCTTAATATTTTACAGTAACTTAATTATTTTTAGCTTATTGGTTCAGACCTTGCAGTCATATTGACAGCTGCCGCGCTGCTTAAACTTAATTGTACCAGGCTGCAGCAGCGAGTATTTAATCAACATTGGAGCAAAGCTATGAATAGTGATATTGCAGAAGGCAAATGGCGCCAGGTTAAAGGTTCAGTAAAAGAGAAATGGGGAAAGCTCACTGACGATGATTTACAGGAAGTAAATGGCCGTTTTGAAAAGTTCTGCGGCAAAATGCAGGAACGCTATGGTATGAGCCGCGAAGAAGCTGAAGATGAGTTTAACCGCTTTCGCTGAGCCTACACTTTAATTTAAAAGGGCCAACAGGCCCTTTTAATGTTTTAGGATCACTGTTTTACCAAGATGATACCGGCGTCTGAAATGACAATTTTCTTCTCTTTATACAAGCTGCCAATTGCCTGTTTAAACGCTTTTTTACTCACGCCAAATTGCGCATAAATAAGCTCAGGTGCACTTTTGTCTGTTAACGCAAGTTTACCGCCATTTTGCTCTAATTTCGCCAACACCTGAGCTGTCAACTCTTGTGCTTGTTTAAACGTCGAGGCGCTCAGACGCAAGTCAATTTTGTCATCATCACGTACTTTGGCAATATAGGCAGGCAGTTTATCGCCACGGCGCAGAGGTTTAAATACATCACTTTGGTATAACACGCCCCAGTGTTGATGATTCACGACGGCCTTATAGCCGATATCGGTTTGTTCACTGATGATAATATCGACTTTGTCTCCTGGGCGATATTGGGGAACCGTTTTGTGTAGATGCCGGTCCAGCTTACTGGAGGCGACTATCCGGTTACTGTTATCGACATAACAGTACAGCAAATAGCTTTGTCCTTCTTTCAGCGGAATTTGTTGCTCGCTAAAAGGCACTAACAGGTCTTTTTTCAACCCCCAGTTGACGAATGCACCAACCTTAGTTGTAGCAACCACTTTTAACATAGCAACTTCGCCTACCTTAATTTTAGGCCGCTCAGTTGTGGCAATAAGCTGGTCTTCCGAATCAAGGTAAAGGAAAACATCAAGCTGATCGCCAATAGCCAGCCCTGCAGGGGCGACATTATTTGGCAGTAATATTTCTCCCCAGCTTAGTCCATCCAGGTAAAAGCCAAACTTCACCTGTTTTTTAACTACTAAATTGTTGATTTTCCCAAGAGCCAGCATGCGATATCCAAATTTCTGCCCAATATGGGCTGTGTTAATAGCCGCTATTGTAACGGTTTTTTTGCAGCGTTGCTTAAGTTAAGCCAGAACATGATAAACTTTGCACCATTATTTTTCCGGGTTAAATGTGACATGTCTTCGTCTTCTTTGTTGCATCCACGCAACTTGCATCACGGTCAATACGACTTTGCTGAATTGACAAAAGCTTTACCTGATTTACAGCGCTTTATCTGCAGTAATAAAACTGGTGGGCAAACGATAGACTTTGGTGATAACGCTGCTGTAGTAGCACTAAATCAGGCAATACTTGCCAGGTATTACAATATTAGATTTTGGCAGTTACCACAGGGTTACTTGTGCCCGCCAGTGCCAGGCAGGGCAGATTATGTGCACTATATTGCCGACTTACTGGCGCGCAGTTACCCGACGATACCCTTGGGCAAGCAAGTTAAGCTATTGGATATTGGTACTGGTGCAAATTTGATTTATCCAATCATCGCCAGCCAGAGTTACGGCTGGCAGGTATACGGCAGTGATATAGACCCTGTCGCGGTTAAGGTTGCTAAAACAATTGTTGCCAGTAACCCCTCACTGCAGCAGCTTGTGCACATTGTACAGCAAACAGGTAACACAATTTTCAGTGGTATTATTCAGCATCAGCAGCAATTTCACCTGACGATGTGTAACCCACCTTTTTACGCCTCGGCGGCTGAAGCGGAGGCGGCGAGCTCGCGTAAGTGGATTAATCTGGGGAAGGAGCAGCAGGGCGGCGCACGCAATTTTGCCGGCCAGCAGCACGAATTATGGTGCGCGGGTGGTGAATTAGCGTTTATCAGCCAGATGATCCGTGAAAGCGCGCTGTTTAAACAGCAAGTATGCTGGTTTACTACTCTGGTATCGCAGCACAAGCATATTAAGCCACTACGTAAATTGCTTAATAGTGTCGGTGCAGTGCAAACCGATGTAATCGAAATGCGTCAGGGCCAAAAAGTCAGCCGCACACTGGCCTGGAGCTTTCTGACTTTTTCACAACAGCAGCAGTGGCCGACTATTTGACGGGTTAAGCCGGGTGGGTAAACTCAGCAATATTGGCTGGCGGCTGTGCTTTATTCATTTTTTGCCATAGTTTTTCATGGAAAAAGTAGCCGACAGTATTTACGGCCGGCTCAACCACTGCAATTACACCACCCAGAATAAAATTACCGGTAATAAGGTAAGTGACAGCGAAGGCAATACTGAAGTGCATAATAGCGAAGGTAATGGTTTTGCTCATGATGTTTATCCTCAGAACTTTTTAATAGTTAGATGATAAACGTTCTCATTATTGTTTAAAGTGAATTAAAATGATCACCTTAATCGGTTTTTGCAATCGTTAAAGCTGGCTATATACTTGGCTATTAATCAGTTGGTTGTTCAATGCGCTTTAATGCATCTGTCAGCATCGGTAAATCTAAGCGGTCATTGAGAGGTACTAAAGTACCTGCCGACCAGACGCCATAACTGCCGTCTGCACGCAAAATAACCATCTTGTCTTTTTTAAAACTGATGATTTCACCACCACTGATATTGAGCTTAGGTAAAGTGCGCGGATGTAATAGATTGTCACCCGGCCAGTTCGCTTGTGCCTGACAACCTGCCTGGGCCAGCAGTGTAGGTAGCCAATCCAGATGTTGTGTAACCTGGTGTGGTTGTAACTGCCGCAAGGCAGCCCAATTTGACCAAACAGTAGCGGGGGCCAGGCTGAACTGTTTATGGCTGCCGCTTAAACCCAATACGACTATGTTGTCAAATTGGCTGTAGCTTTGCCAATGCTGATATGGGGTATTGTCGAAGACAATGCTGTATTGTGCAGGTGCTGCAACATTAAGCCAAGGCAATTGCGCAACTTCGGTTTCAGCAGACCGGCTTATACTAATGCGTCCCTCAGGCAATTGCGCTAACCAGGACGGCGCTGTCTGTAATTGTTGCTGAGCATTCTGCTCTATCATGAATTTGCTATACAGAAGGTTGAGCAAGGCTTCGTCTGTTGATACAGGAGCAAAATGTTGCTCCAGCGGTCTGAGGCCAGCGCTGGCCAGCTGCTTAACCAGTTCAGGGCTAAAGTTATCAGTAACCAGCAGTAAAGTAGAACGACTGGCTGTAGTTTCCTGACACACCATGTTGTGCTGATAACTGAATTGTTGCGGTAAGCTCAGCTTATCGAGCTGTATCTGGTTTTGTTTATTCAGGTCAATCAGCTGATAACGGGCGAGAAA
The DNA here is from genome assembly GCF_020531985.1 of Rheinheimera aquimaris. Classification (GTDB taxonomy): domain Bacteria; phylum Pseudomonadota; class Gammaproteobacteria; order Enterobacterales; family Alteromonadaceae; genus Alishewanella; species Alishewanella aquimaris. The sequence continues at coordinate 257,069 of NZ_JAJAVQ010000006.1, forward strand.
GGTTTTTGCAGTTGCAGGGTAAGATAGCGGCAGCACATTGTCCTGACGGGTAACATCGTATTTTACGTTGGCATCAGCATAAACATGCAGCAAATGGCTTAACATAAAACTACCAATAAACAGTACAAATAATGGTGTTGCGATTGCTGACTTTTTCAGCCGCTCTATTTTTTTCCAGCAAAAATTGCTTAGTGTCAGCTCTACCGCTAATAAAAGGGCTGCAACCGTAACAATAATCAATATGAAATTGCGCAAGTTAGTGACAATTTGCTGTCGTAACAGTTCTGCTGCCTGGTCTAACGATGCGCTGCCAACGTGGTAACCCAGGTTGGCATAAACATAGGCGTCAAAAATAAGTACTATAAAGGCTACGGTAGCCAGTATTGCGGCTAAGCCTCGTACATGGCGCTGATACGGAAATACCAACGATATCGGAAATATCGTCAGAATAAAAAACATAAAACACAAAAATGCGGTATGACCTATCCAGTTCAGTGGCAGGTACAGCCAGCCTATGAATGAAACCGGTAAGGGTTCAGCCAGCCAATAAACTGAAGTTACTGCCAGCGCCAGCAAAATATTAAAGAAGCTAAACCAGTGACCCCAGTTCAGTAGCCGGTTGACCTTTTTTACCAGTGACAGGTTGTTTTCCAGCACCATAAGTGTTTAGTTTGCCTTGTCAACAACAGTGTCAGCCAATGCCTGACTAAAATGGCTGACAACGGCGGCACGCTGGTTGTGCGGTACACTGCTGTTAACAACATGGCTGATGGCGTTACCTAAACACATCAGGCTCAGTTCTGTGGTGGCTTTTTCAGCATGCAACACATCCAGTAGCTGATTTACCAGCTTTTCAATTTGTGCAGTGGAATACTTTGATACAATTGGCATGAATTATCCGCAGGTCACGTGAATTAAACAGTTAGAATAGTACCAGAATTCATTTTAAACAGGAAAAGTTATGTCAGTAGATGTGCAGCAGTTGGCGATAAATTACCTAGAACCGGATGAGCAAGCACAAAGTAAAGCGCATTACAGGCCGTCACTTGTGACGCCTACTTCAGCTGTAGCACACCTGGTCGAGCAGCTGCATCTGGCGTACAACGGTAAACCGGCTAAAGGCTACGCAGCTTTTAACCCGGAGAAAGATCAACAGGTTGTCACTGTATTGCAGGATTGGCAAAAGCAAAACAGTGATTTTAATGTCCTTGCCAACACTGCAACTGCGGTATTGGAGCAGCAACTGCAAGCGCATCAGTTGCCCGAAAGTGGTTATTTGCTGGTGTGCCATTATCGCTATCTTACCAGTGATTACTTGCTGATCTGTCTGTTGGGGAGTAAAGACCATTTTTCGCTGACCGACGAGCTTGAACTGGCAACATCGCGTCATCTGGATATTGCCCGGATGCAACTGGCCGCGCGGATTGATTTAACCGAATATCAAAGTTCACCGGAACAAGGGAAATACATCAGCTTTATCCGCGGCCGGGCAGGACGTAAAGTGGCAGACTTTTTTCTCGACTTTCTAGGTTGTGAAGAAGGCACTGATGCCAAAGCTAACAGTAAGGTGGTGCTGGCATCTGTTGAGGAGTATTTTGCGGCAGCAGAGTTTGATAGCGGCGAGAAAAATGATGCACGTAAACAGGTGTACAGTTACTGTGAGGAGCGGGCCAAAGCGGGTCAAGATGTCGTACTGACAGAGTTGTCCGCGGTGATAGATGAGCAGGAGCAACAGGGCTTTTTACGTTATTGTCAGGAACAGCAGTTACAAGTGGCTGAACAATTTCCGGTAGAAGTAAAGGAGCTAAAAAAACTGATTAAATTTAGTGGGCAGGGCGCTGGCTTATCAATTAGTTTTGAACAGAAACTGCTGGGCGACCGTGTGCAATATGATCCACACAGCGATACCATTCTGATTAAAGGCACGCCGCCTAATTTGCGCGACCAGTTACAGCGTTTTCTTCAGGGCTATTCTGCTTTTGATCGCACAGGTAATGAGTCTGAGTGAGTGCGGCTGTCTTTAACACTGTCTGTCAAATCCAGCTTGGCATTTTTGCCTGACAGTTGCTTGAAAGGCGATATCTGCAACCTGGCTGTATGCTTAAGTAGCAGGATATTGCCGACAACGACGGCAAAAGCAAGTGACAGTGCGATTATCAGCGGCCAGTTCACAGGTATTACCTGCAGATATTCGTAACGTAGCGGGTAAAAATCGTATCCAGGTGTTCAAGCACCAGTTCCTGCTCCGTCAGAGGATGTAGTGCGATGCACTGACGCAATGTCGATGCTGAAAATTGCACCAGATATTGCTCAGCGACAGGCCTGTAGCTAAGGTGCCATGGTTCTGCCGCAACACCTCCCTGATAAACCTGATAAGGCTGAAAAAAGCCAAAGCCAGCAGCGTGTTTTTGCAACCATTGTCGCATGGCCCAAAATGGGCCTGTCTCGCTGTATTCCTCAGGCAGCAGTCGTGGTTTGTAATCGTCTGGTACGGCTGCAGCATCATATATGTCGACCTCTGTGCCCCAATGATGGCGGCTGGCGCCTGGCAACGCTGAATACAATAAGACGGCGTCGAGCTTCGACATACCGGCTAACTTCGCCACATCCACGGTCTTACCGTCTTGGTCAAATACGGTTCTGGCGCCTGTTATTTTGGCTTGCCAAATAGCGGCCTGACGCTGATAAGAACGAAAAGACGAGGCTATTCTGATATCAATACCTGACGTTTTAGCGGCTTCACACAATGCAATAAAAGGTGAAACAGCAGCAGTATGTAAACTAAAATTATCCTGATACTGCACAATATGCTGCTCTGTAAGGCCTGTCAGGATAGCGATGTCTGTTGTATTCATAGGCTAAGGTGTAACTGCTCCAGCACGGCTTCGTACATTTTAGCCAGTTGCTCAAGATCCGTAACAGAGACACACTCATTAACTTTATGGATAGTGGCATTACACGGACCAAGCTCTATCACCTGAGCACCCGTTGGTGCGATAAAGCGGCCATCTGAGGTGCCTCCACTGGTTTCGAGCCTCGGCTCAAGGCCCTGCACCTTTTTTATTGCCTCAACGGTTGCCGCGACCAGGCTGCCGCTGTCAGTTAAAAATGGCAGGCCGTTTAATGTCCAGCCCAACTCATAGTTAAGGCCGTGGCGATCCAGCATCGCGATGACACGTTTCTGCAGGCCTTCAGCTGTGCTTTCTGTACTGTAACGAAAGTTAAACATAACACTTAGTTCGCCCGGTATCACATTTGATGCGCCGGTGCCGGCATGAATGTTTGCTATCTGGAAACTGGTGGCCGGGAAATAAGCATTGCCCTGATCCCATTGTTCCGCAGCTAGTTCCGCTAAAGCAGCAGCTGCTTTATGTACCGGATTGTCAGCCAGTTGAGGATAGGCAACGTGTCCCTGTATACCTTTTACCAGCAGATTACCGGTTAAAGAACCGCGGCGCCCATTCTTCACAACATCGCCGGCTTTGTGGCTACTGGAGGGTTCGCCTACAATGCACCAGCTTATTTTTTCCTGCCGCTGTTCCAGCGTTTCGATTACACGTTTTGTGCCATTGATAAAAGGGCCTTCTTCATCACTGGTGATAAGGTAGGCCAGATCAAACTTAGGTTCAGGGTGATGCTGCAAAAAGCGCTCCGTAGCAACAATCATCGCTGCAAGGCTGCCTTTCATATCCGCCGCACCGCGACCATAAAGAGTATCGCCAATAATAGTGGGTTCAAAAGGGGGGGTGTGCCACTGCCCAACCGGACCGGTTGGCACGACATCGGTGTGCCCGGCGAAGCAAAATACCGGTTTGCCGCTACCACGACGGGCCCACATATTTAGCGTATCTTCAAAATGCATGATTTCTACATTAAAACCGATGGCTGCTAAACGAGCTGCCATCACTTGTTGACAGCCTGCATCCTCTGGCGTAACAGAAGGCCGGGCGATCAAATCCATCGTCAGTGCAATAACTTCATTGGAGGCTGTCATCGTTATAGTCCGAAAATTTGTTGGTATTGCTCAGGTTTAAACCCCAGAAAGTATTGGTTGTCGTGCACCAGTAGCGGGCGTTTGATCATTGCTGGCTGTGCCAACATCAAATTGAGCGCTTTATCTTCAGTTAAATCAGTTTTGTCAGCCTCATCAAGTTGCCGATAAGTTGTGCCTCTGGTGTTGAGCAGGTTTTGCCAGCCACAGTGAGCAGAGAAGTTTGCAAGTTGATCTTGTGTAAGACCATCAGTGCGGTAGTCTACGAATTGATAGGCGATTTGATGTTGCTCAAGCCAGCTTCTGGCTTTTTTAATTGTGTCGCAGTTCTTAATACCATATAGAGTGGTTATCATTGTTTCTTCTTCATTTGTAGAGTGAATACGGCGTCCAGACCTGCTGCTACAAAGCGCTCAGCACTAAACACTGCTAATATAGCAGGATGCGGTAGTACCATTAATACAACCAGATACCCCGTCTCAGCCTGAAGTAATTTGGGGTCAAGCCTGAGCACTGGCTGCCCGCTTATAACCTGCTCACCATCGTGAACCAGGGACTTTATCGCTTCACCATGCTGCAGACTGCTGTCTTCAGGCAGATCAAGTTGCAGGGTTAAGCCGCTTTTATGTCTGAAGCTTAATCTTCTGCCTGCCAGCAAGCTGCGCTCATAAACACCGGCAAAGGGTGCTATCAGGGTGCCGTGCGTCAGTTTAATGCATATTGCCTGCGGTAATACAGTGGTGTTGTACAGCGGATCGGTATGAGCATGCAAAGGCAAAATGATACCTGAGGCGGGGCTGTTAATCGTTAAACCCGGCATTTTAGCATTGTATTGTTCTTGCCAATGTATCAATAATTACTCCGGCTCTAAGTATTTATACAGTATTAATTCGGGATAATTCTGCGATTGCAGAGTATGAGTATGCCGTGCAGCGCTATCTACTGCAACAGCAGGAGTAAGCCGGGAAAATGAAATATGACATTTCGACCGGTTTTGCATGAATATTTAATGAAGTCTTTTTTTTGCCGGGTGGTTTATGGCATTACGTTTGTAGTTTTGTTGAGTTATATGGGACTTTGTTGTCCACAGAATTTGTGGATAACTTTGTGTGTAACGTTGTTTAAGTTGGTTAACTTTATGAATTTATATATAAAAGTAAGTTGGCATATTTTTTGTTAGTTTGGACTTGGCCTAAAGCTATCGTGAAGTAAGCCAAAATGGCAGTTTAAGATTTTGTAATTTGTGTAAGCGGTAGTAAAACGCAGTTTGCTGCTAAGAGGATAGGTAAAAATTGCCAAACAAAATTAGTTAAATTGCTGATGGCTAACCACAGAACGAGCGAACACGTTTGCACCAACAGGTAAAGGTATCGGATTTATGCTATCGTTCAGATGTGAATGTACGTCAGGAGCAAGCAATGCAGTATAGGCTATACAGTACGCTGCGTGAGGGCAGAGAATATAGTAAGCAGTGGCCAGCCAAAGCTGAGTTGAATAGTTTATTTATTGAAAATAAAGTTATTTTGCTGACTTCAATCGCTGGACGTTTTTTACCGTTGCTGGCGATAGTGTGTGCAGTGGTTCAGTATTTTTATCTTGGAAAAGCGTTCCTTCCTCAAATACTGGCGATGATGTTATTCGTAGCTGCGCTTCCTTTACAAGGTTGGTATTGGTTAGGCGTTCGTGCTGCAACGCCTTTACCACCCTCTATTGCGAGCTGGTATTTACAGATCAGGCAAAAAATGCAGCAACAGGGCATAAGCATGGCGCCGATAAAGCAGCCCGGGCGATACAAAGATCTGGCCATACTGCTGCAGCAAGCTTATCAGCAGTTGGACAGAGCTTTTGTCAGGCAATGGTTTTAATGCGTTGCTCACAGCGCTGCGATGCTTAACAAGTTCGAATTAATTAAATACTGACCACACAGGTGCATGGTCTGATGGGCGCTCTATGGCTCGGATTTCATAATCTATGCCGCACTCAGTGCAGCGCTTTGCCAGAGGTGCGGTAGCCATGATTACATCAATGCGCAGGCCCCTGTTATCGTCAAAGCCTTTTGAGCGGTAGTCAAACCAGCTGTACTGGGCCGTAACTTCAGGGTTGAGCTCTCTGAAAGTGTCGAATAATCCCCAGTCTTTTAGCTGTGCTAGCCATGCTCGCTCTTCTGGCAGGAACGATGTCTTTCCTTCGCGTAACCAACGTTTGGCATTCGCCTCGCCAATACCGATATCCAGATCTACCGGCGAAATATTGATATCGCCAATGACAGCCAGATACTCATCTGGCGTATGATGTTGAGCCAGGTACTGCTGCAAGTCAGCATAGAATTTTGTCTTGGCCGGAAACTTGACTGGATGATTGCGGTTTTCACCCTGTGGGAAGTAGCCATTAAGTACAGTAAGAGGCGTGCCGTCAGGCATGCTGAAACGGCCGATTAGCATTCGGCGCTGAGCGTCGGGCTCATCTGTTGGAAAGCCATACTGCATATGTTCAGCGGGGGCTTTGCTTAATATTGCTACTCCATAATGGCCTTTTTGCCCAAAGTAATATACGTGATAGCCCATTGCCTCTACATCCGACAGCGGGAACTCATCATCATGCACTTTTATTTCTTGCAAACCCACAATGTCGGGTTGATGTTTGTCGAGAAGTGCTTTCAGTTGATGCAGCCTTGCGCGTATACCATTAATATTAAAAGAAATAATTTTCATATCGTGATGCCCTTATTGTCTTGATTTTGGCAAGTGGGGCGATGATAACACTTTCACGGCGGCTGTGGCACAATGTTGCCATGTTGTATGTTTGAAATATCGGGCTGTGGAGATTTAGTTGGCAGCATTACAGTTAGCTCTGGACGAAATAAGTTATCTGCTTACTTACAGTAGTAAAAGACGAAGCGTGGCGTTACAAATCGCTGATGGGAAATTGACGGTAAGAGCCCCGGTGGGGGTGAGCGTTGCTGAAGTTAATGCTTTAATTGCCAGAAAGCAGTCCTGGATTACAAAACATCTTAGCCAGACGCAGGTGCAACATACTTCCGACTGGCTGAAACAGGGCTGTGTTCCTTTACTTGATCAACTATTGCCGTTTCAGGTGCAAAGCGCTTCGGTTTCTGGCGTCATGCTGTCCGATGGTTCAGTTATTGTATCAATGTCAAAACGTGCCAGACCGACCAATGCTAAGTTGCGTCAGTTATTGACTGACTGGTATAAGCAGCAGGCCAACACTTGGTTTACTGAGCGTGTTACATTCTGGCAGCGGGAGATGAATTTAACATCAGCTGCACTTACCATAGGTAATTGGAAAACGAAATGGGGATACTGTAAAAGCAATGCAGAGCTGGGATTTAACTGGCGCTTAATGATGGCGCCCGTATGGATAGCAGACTATGTTGTTGTGCACGAACTCGCTCATTTGCGCCACCTTAACCATTCAGAGCAGTTCTGGCAACTGGTGCAGCACTACTACCCTCGGCATACAGACGCTAAGCGATGGTTGAAGCAAAATCAGCAGCGACTTGAGTTGTAAAAAAAGCGCCGGCATTAAAGCCGGCGTAAATACTAGGACATCGAAACAGGAGAGAAATGGTACTACCTAACAACTACTGTAAGATGAGACTGTGGCCATTCAAATTAATTCAAAATATTTTTAGTATTTTTTGCCGCTGCTTTGCATTTGCATCAGCCGCTGATTTAAGCTCAGCCTATTCAGGCGATGCCTTAATAAAGTAAGGCGGTGCTTTGGGGACAACCAATATTGGAATTAACACTAATGACGAATCTTTTACGCCTGCAGCAATTAGCCAAGCTGCTGGATGTCACCAGATTACAGGATGACGAAACAAATGCCTCTTTTGACAGTTGGTTGGCATCATTACCTGCTATACCTGCTGCAGCGTATTGCGTTTATCCTCAGTATTTGATGTCACTGTTAAACTGGCCGGCGCGTCAGAAACCGTCAGCTATTGCAACCGTGGTTAATTTTCCTTCAGGTGATTTATCCGCAGAGCGGGTTTGCCAACAGATCAAACAGGCGCTGTCTGCGGGGGTAACAGAAATCGATTGTGTGCTGCCATATAAAATGTTGCTGCGCGGAGAGTACGACGAAGTAAAAAGCTTTCTGCAAAGTGTTCGCAAAGCCTGCGCGGGTAGCTGTTTAAAAATTATTATTGAGTCTGGTGAACTAACAACAGCGCAACAAATAACAGTGGCCAGTGAACTTGTAATTGAAGCAGGCGCTGACTTTATTAAAACATCTACTGGTAAAGTGCCGACAGGCGTTACAGAAGAAGCTGCCCGTATTATTCTGACGGTGATAGCTGCAGCAAAACGTGACGTGGGTTTTAAAGCATCTGGTGGGGTGCGCACGGTAGAGCAAGCTCTGAAATTAGTAGAATTATATGAAGAGCTTACAGGGAAGCTAGCACTTAGTAGTGGTCTGCGTATTGGTGCCAGTGCGTTGGTTTATGAGCTGGCCGAGCGGCTGGCTGAATAGTTATCAGCGCCGCATTTCATCCCGCAGCTTATCAAACTGTTGCAGCAGCTCTTTGTAACGTACACGGTGATGTTCGGGTAATGGCATGTTATCCACGACACGGAAGGTTTTTTTACATCGGTCAAACAGTTCAGCTGACTTACGCTTCTGCTGACTATTCAGTAACTGTATTGAAGCCTGGATCAGGTTCAGCGCACTACCGGTGTTCATTGGAGCAAGCTCCAGTGCAGCTTCAAATTGTTTGACTGCTGCGTTAAAGTTACCTTCCTTATAGCTTTTGATGCCAGCTTTATTCAGTTCACCAAACTGTTGCTGCTTTTTATCAACGAAATGTTGCTGATCACTAAATAAGGTTTTTAGCAGTGGATTTTTCATCAGCTCAGCAGGTACCAGCTGCGTCAGGCTTTGAGCCTGCTCAAACTCACCAATCTGGTTTAACAAAAATATGGCGTCCGGCAACACCTGGTGTTGTTCGGACAACTGGTCGGCAACGGCGGCATAAGTTTTCTTCGCCTGATATTGCGCACCGCTAAGCGACTCTAATCTGGCTTGGCACAACGCTTCAAATAGGCCAAAATCGATTTCGCGTGTCATACCTTCGTCACGTTTCACGCGTTGTAACGCCAGAGAAACCTCTTGCAGATAACGGTTACGTTGGTTGGGGTCATCTGTTCTCACGGCGGCATCAATTACAGTGCGTATATAGTTCAGCAGATGCACGATATCTTGCTTAATGGAACGTCGGGTGATCTCATATAGTTGCTTACTGGCCTGAACCTGTAGCGGAACATTATTAAGTTTGCGTGCAATCTCAATGAGCAAGTACTGTCGTGGCATACTATAAGGCGCTATTTCAGCAGCTGTCTGGATGCTGCTAAACGCTTGCTCCTGATCGCCGGTGGCCTGATAAGTCATGGCTTGTATGTCGTAGGCTTCAGCAAAATAGCGATTGCTTTCGATTGCTTCCTGGCATAACGCCAAACTTTCATCAAAACGTTGTAATTCGAAACATAATTTCGCTTGCAGCAACAGCGCCCAACCGCTGCGATGCTGATTGAGACTGTTTAGCAGTATCAATTCAGCTTCATCGTACCGATGCAGAATGAGTAAGTTCTCTACCATAACTCTCTTACAAAATTGCTGATAACGGCTTTCGCTTGCGATTGCCTGCTGGCATAACTCAATTGCCCGTTCAGGCTGGTCGTCGAACAATGCCTGATACAGGGCTGCTAATTGGGATTTCTTGCGTTGTATACGCTGAATGCGGCTGCGTAATACGTTTTGTGAAAAGGGTTTGACCAGATAATCATCTGGCTCGAGTTCGACAGCACTCATAACCATAGGAACTTTGTTTTCGCCAGTAACCAGCATAAAGATACTGTGAGGCGCCAATAGCTTTTTTTCTCTTAGGTCTTCAAGCAGCTGCTTACCGTTTTTTCCCACGCCTAAGTGATAATCAACAAAGAGTACATCGTAACTGACGGTGGCGCACTTTGCTAATGCCTGTTCTCCTGTCGGCGAAAAGGCAACGTTTGTTGCCCCCATTTGATATAAAATACCTTTAAACATCAATTGGAAAGCCCGTTGATCGTCAACAATAAGAACGCGTTGATTTTCAAGCGTTTTGTTATCCATCAGTACCACATTAATTCAACAGTAATTTGCGACTAAGTGTCGGAAATATCTGACAGATAAGCAAGAAAATATTAGGATGGAGTGCTGCTATAAGCATTGTGTAAATAGGAAGATGGTGGAGGGGGAAGGATTCGAACCTTCGAAGGCAGTGCCGGCAGATTTACAGTCTGATCCCTTTGGCCACTCGGGAACCCCTCCACGAGTGGACGGCATATTATCAAACTCACTTTTGATGTAAAGCCATTTACTAAACTTTTTTATCTGACTGCCGATAATTCAGTCAGATAAGAAGGTATGACGCCGCAGAACGGTTTATTCAGAATGATTATTAACGAATGGCAGCTTGATTCCAAACTGAATACTGCGCTTCAGCACGCGCAGCGGGCAGATTTTTCTTTATATCTGGCTTTGCTGTCGCCTGCTGTTGAAGAATCCGCCGAGTTTCTAACACCTGATGCGGTGTCAGAGATAAAAGTAAGCGAAGATTTGTATAACAAATTTGGAATTCGTCCGGCACGAAGCTTCGCTATGGAACAAGACGATCTCAAGGTACTCAGCCGACATACCCAAGCGTTATTGCAAGGCGGTTTGGCGAGCTTAAAATTGGCAATGAGTATGAATACCGCACCATTGCAACAACATGATGATAAGAAAAGGCTTAGCAACGATGTCTTTCAGGCGTTGAGCTTGCATAGTCAAAGACGGGTTTTGCAGCCGGAATTAACAAAACCGCAAGCCGACCCTGCCGCTATGTATGAGGTATTGCAGCAGCTGAATGCTGGAGAAGCAGCCTAGTTTATTAAATTTGACTGCCTGAGACTAAATGTTGCTGGCATTGTTTGAATTTTTTCCCACTATTGCAGGGACACTGATCATTTCGCTGTATCTTCCTTGGGGTTTGCTCCATTAATATGCCATTGAGGTAATACCATCTATCTTCGAGCACAAAACGTGAGCGTTCCCGAAATTGATATAGCAGATTATGCTGCATATATTTCACCGTAAACTCGACAAAACCCTCTTTTACACTTTGCTCCGCGTTGTGTACATCTAACTTGATAAAGTGGCTGTCATGCGCAAAAGCGGCCAGGGCTGCTGCTGGGTTTTCTTGCCGCATTGAAGGGTGATATGTTTGGTATATATAATCAATGGCTTTATGGCAGTATGCACTATAACGAGAGCGCATTAATTGCTCGCAATAGCTAACCTGCACCTGCCCACTAATAAAAGTATGGCAACATAAGTCAAAAGGTTTAGCGGAACCACAATAACATTGCATAACGACAAGTCACATATACTGATGTCGCAATTCTACCGCATGCTATCCCTGTTGTCCTGTGAAGATGCAGGTGGTTAATGTGTAAATACTGTCTGTGCTATGGGTTCACTCTGATAGAAGCAAATATTGTTTTTGGCAGCAAGCTTTCGGCACTGTTCTAACTGTTGTTGCTTCAAAGGCTTTCCAAAGTTGATAACCACTTTGCAACGGGCTGAGGTAAGAGCCTGTGTTAGAGTTGCCGCCAGATCGCTAATTTGCTTTTGATGTACGACCAGAACATTATGCAAAGACAATTGATAATTCTCTGCCCACTCTTTATCTGGCAAGCTCGGAGGTGCCACAAGCAGTATCCATCCATCCTGACTTTGATGTTGCTTGATTAACTGTAAAAGGCTTTGCCGGGGGAGGAGGCTGCTACTATCTGCATTGATGCCGGCATTAACGAGAGTTTGCAATACACAACTGTCGCGGTCAGCAGTTGATTGAAATAATGAACGACGCAATACATTGTTATACATACAGTCACCTAGTGGTTATTTATACAGTGTATGTATATACAGTATTTGCCTGTTGAACGAAAAGCAAGCATTTTTTGCAAAAATTATCGATAGACTGGCTAGACCATTAGCCAGACTAATTTAGGTAGAATGGCCGCCTTGGCGCATTAAAGATAGGTAATAGATGTTGTTAGAAAAGTATGTTCAGGGAAATGGTGAGTATTTTAGCTTTACCCGTAAGCAGGCAAGTGACTTTGCAAAACAAGTCGCCTCTGACTTTAATCCTATACATGATGAGGATGCGAAGCGCTTCTGCGTGCCAGGCGATTTGCTTTTTTCGTATCTGTTAACCCGCTATGGTATTGCACAGCGTCTTAGCTGTCAGTTTTCTGGTATGGTTGGTGCTGATATAGAATTGCATTGCGCTGAAGATCAGGACGTCATTGCTATTAAGGATGGTCAGGATAAACAGTATCTCTCATTTCAGCGCAGCGGGCCATCTCAGCAAGACTTGAATGTGATAGAGCCGCTGATTCAGGATTATGTCAGATTTTCCGGTCAGAACTTTCCTCATATATTACAGCCATTAATGCAACGACATAATGTAATGATTAATCCTCAGCGCCCGCTGGTGATATATGAAAGCATGGCATTGGAGTTTGATTTTTTACCTTCACAGAAAGTAGATTTAAGTTTGACGTCATCATCATTGGCAGTTGAAGGGAAAAGAGGCAATGCATTATTGCAATTCTCACTGAAAGAGAATGGTAAATTAATCGGCTCTGGGGAGAAGCGGATGATTTTAAGTAATCTTGTTCCTTACGACAATGAGCAAATGACTCAAATGGTGCTGGAATACAACAGTCGCAAAGCTGTGGCCTGACGAATTTTTTAGAAATACGGCTGTTTTGCTTGTTTTCTGGGCGGTTGATATATTTTTCTCAATTTACCTGTTGCACGTGTTCAAAAACGCCCTATAATGCGCGCCATGCCACGGGGTGCTGCGAAAACACAGTCTCCGAGCGGTTTG
>NZ_JAJAVQ010000007.1 GCF_020531985.1 Rheinheimera aquimaris
GACCATTGAGGATACTTTACCATGCCGTGCAGTTGGGTTAATTGTTGCCTGTTTTCCATATTCAGGTCGGCTTTCCATATTTCCATATAGCCAGACTCATTACTGACATAAGCCAGTGCATGCTGCTTTTTATTGTAGTGCGGCGCTTCATATCGGGCATCCGCAGCCGTCAGCGGAAACACAGCCCCAGTAACACTCTGATTTAATGGCAAATAACCCAACTGAGGCATATTGTTGTTGGAATGATAAAACACATCACCATTAGGCAAGATACGACTTGGCCAGGCAAAATCTTCCAGCTCAAGAGGCTGCAATTGCCGATCAGTCACATTCAACAAATAGCCCTGACGTTTGCCATGCCTGAACGTCGAAAACACTAACCGCTCACTATCCGGGTGCCAGCTTAACCCCAAAATATCCTCTTCACCGCTTGTCAGCTTTTGCTCCTGGCCGGTGGCGAGATCGTGCAAATATATTTCTTCAGACAGACGATGAGCACGGCGGGTCAGAGCCAGATAACGGCCATCAGGCGAAAAGGCCATATCTCTTACCCGGTACTGACAATACTGCAGGCATGGTACAGTCTGAGGTTCAGCTTCCGGATTTTGTAAGTCGAGGCGGTACAAACTGGCGCCATCAGGCTGCAAACGGCCACTGAATGCCAAATATCGGCCGTCAGCTGAGATATCCATATACACAGTACTGTGGCGGTTACAGGCTGCTAACCGCTTGCTGGCCAGCGTTACCGTATCCAGCTGCATAATATAGCACTCACCGTAAACCGCTGTTTTGCTGGAATAATAAATATGCCGGCCATCTTTTGACCACAAAGGCCGGCTTTCATCATCCACACTAAAGGTAAGCTGTCGCGCAGGTGCAGACGTATTCTGCATATCCAGCAAATACAGATTGCTGGCCATTTCGAATTTTCGCCAGCTGAATACCAGATAACGCTCGTCCGGCGACAAGGCCGGGAACATGGCGCGGCCATTACCTTTGGTCAGTGACACTATATGCGCAGCGGTGTCTTTAGCGGTGACTGCCGTATTGTAATAAGCCACGATAGCCAACAGGGTAACCAGTATTACCCCTGCGGCTGACCACAGAACTGTTTTTCGTCGCGCCGTTGCAGCCTTTGTTGCAGGTTCAACCGGAGCAGGTAAAGTTGCATTTTGCTCTGTCAGATACACAGGTGCCACAGCCAGCCGGTAGCCTTTTTTCCGCACTGTGTTGATTAGTTCTGATTCAGCAAGTTGTTGCAGCGAAGCACGCAATTGCCAGATAGCATTGGTCAGGGCTTTTTCACCAACATAACTGTTGCCAGCCCACACGACGTCAATCAATTCCTGCCTGCTTACCAGTGCAGGATGTTGTTGTGCCAGATAAGCCAGCACTTCCATTGGCTTCTGCTGCACTGACGTCCCGGCTCCTGCCGCTGTGCAAAGGCTCAGCTCAGCGGGATTGACTAGAAGTTCTGCCAGATAAAAAGATCGCTGCGTTATCATGCATTACCAATACAGGTGTACCTAAAAGAAGTTTCGCCGGCAAATCTTAACACAACCCGCCGGCAAAAAGCCTTTTTCACTGCCAAACAAGGCCGCCATATCAACCTCTGCTCAGTGTACTGCATGCATAGCGGGTGTCGCTTTAAGGTGGCGGGACAACCATTTTTGCTGCTCCCACAACATATGCAATAACGATTCGCGGCTCTGGTAATGATGTCCTTCAAAAGGCAATAACACTAATCTGCTTTGCTTACCCAAGCCCTGTAGTGCATCAAATAAACGCACAGACTGCAGCGGGAAGGTGCCAGAGTTGGCGTCTGCCTCGCCGTGGATCAGTAACAAAGGGGCGTTGATCTGATCTGCATGCAGAAAAGGGGACATCTTGGTATACAAAGCAGTATTTTGCCACAAACTGCGCTTTTCGGATTGGAAACCGAAAGGCGTCAATGAACGGTTGTAAGCACCACTGCGGGCTATGCCCGCTGCAAAAAGGTCGGTATGCGCCAAAAGGTTAGCAACCATGAAAGCGCCATAAGAATGCCCGGCCACTGCAATGTTGCCACGTTCTGCGACGCCCAGGTTTACCAGTACATCTACTGCCGCTTCTGCGTTAGCAATAAGCTGAGGTAAAAAGTTGTCGTTTGGCAAAGCGCCTTCAGTGCTGATAATGGGCATAGTCACCTGATCAAAAACAGCATAGCCCAACGCAACAAAGGGTTGCGCACTGGTGGGCCTGAAATTGGCAAACCGTTGTTCGGGTACAGTACGCTGCTCTGCCAGAGTTACTGATGTATATTCCCGGGGATAGGCCCACATTAATACCGGCAATGGGCCATCAGCGGGTTTATACCCGCCAGGCAGATACAGCCGCCCACTTAGCTTAACCCCATCTTTACGTTGATATTCAACTAGCTGCTGTTGCACCTGTGCAAGAACCGGCGCCGGATGAGGCCTGGCGGTGAGTTGCTGCACCGCCCCTTGTACAGTTTTTAAATACAACTCTGGCGGCTGAACCGGTGTTTGCCGGGTAAACAGCAATGTTTCGTCAGTCAACAGTGCCAAAGGAGTTTCTTCTGCATCAGCTGCCGATTGCCAAAGTAATGTTTGTTGCTGTGTTGCCGGCATCATTTTTAGCAACCGGGCCTGCAGCGTTGTATTATCCCGGCTTCGTATATAAAGCTCACCGGACTCACTACGTTGCAGTACCTGGCGGAAATAGCGGTTTTTTGCCAGTAAAGGTTCGCCGGGCAACGCATACTGATCTTTTATATGCCGTTGATACCAAAGCTGAGGTGTGTCAGACAGCCCTGCTGCAAACAACCACGCCCTTTCCTGTTCGGTTTCTTCATCTGTCTCATACAAAATGGCAAGTTTGTTGTCTGACCAAAGCAGCCTTTTATAACGCCATGCTGTTGTATACAACAAATGTGGCTTCTCTGAAAAAGGCGCCGACCACTGCCAGATCTCATCGTTACTGGCTTTATCATCACTTTTTGCTATCCAGTACAGAGTAGCTGGTTGATGTGGTTGCCAACTCAGAATACGCGGCCCATTGCGGGTTTTACGGCTCTCATGTAAATCCAGAGAACCCGCATCAAATAGTTTGTGTCCACGCAGGTCGTAGATGGCAGCCTGGCGAGGAAAATGAGTATAACGCACACGGAAAGAATATGGACGGCTAAGCTGCTGTGTCAGGATAAAACGGTTGTCCGGTGACAATGAGAAGGCATACAAAGGCAGCTCAGCAATTGTTTTAATTGCTAGCCGCGTTGACACCCGCACCAGCCGGCTTTGAACTAACTGCTCAAAATAAGCAGCATCGTTATCCGATTGCAGCAAGTGCTGAAAAGTGCGCAATTTCGCAGCTTTACCCGTGCTTTCACGCACTACAGGCTGTATTGATAACGCTTTCTGTAACGGTGTATCTGGCGAAGTAGCAACAGCAGCGACCACTCCTGAGCTGTCGGCCAGCCACTGATACTGAATGCCCAGGACAGCATTTAAACGCTGACGCATGCGTTTACGCTTGCCGGTTTGCAAATTCATCAGTTCAATAAAGAGCCCGTGAGGTTCTGCCACAACAACACTAAGCCACTGTTCATCCGGTGATAAACGCGGGCTAAATAGCGCTTGTCCGGTATTCGCCGACCATTCATACCGGGTTGCCTGCTGCATGCTTTTTATACTAATACGCTGATAGCCGCGACCTAACCCAGCACTTAGCTGGGACAAATTGATCTGCAACCCAGCCAGAGCAGCAGTCTGCTGTGACAACATTTGTAACTCAGGATAAGCAGCGACCTCGGTCTGAAGCAGCCATTTTTCACTGGCCGAAAGCTGCCAGTTGATACTGCTGGCAGCATCAACCAGTTGCGCTAACCGACCATCGGGTTGCTGATAAGTCAGTGCATGCAGTGACGAGATCCAGCAACTGAATAAAAACAATCCAATACGGAGCATGGCGTTTCCTTTGCAATAACAAAAGCCCCGTTATCGGGGCTATATCAACTAAGCTACCGCTTTATCAGAAACGTAACTCGTAACTGGCGTAGAAAGTGCGGCCTAAAATGTTATATCCACTGCTGGTTGGATAGTATGGATGCTCGTTGCGCTCAGGATGGCCTGGCACATAGACAGGAGGTTTCTCATCAGCCAGATTATTAATACCCAGTGTCAGCTTATTGCTGCTGTTAAAGCGGTAACTGGTGTTAAAGTTAATCCGCTTAAACGGCGCCAGCTTACTGTGGACATAGTTTTTATATTCTTCACCATCCGCGTCAATCAGTTGCCACTGATCGCGGCCTTCGCCGGTTCCCAGGTAATACCAGGCCAGGTTCATGCTCAGGTCGCCATAATTCCAGCGTGCAGATAAGTTCCCTTTCCACTTTGGCAGATAATCATCTTTAGTCTCTTCAACTACCTCACCACCAGCAAACGCCTGATATTCTTTTTCCAGCGTATAAGATGCTGCAGCAGTGAATTTCAGACTACCCAGCGTGTCCAGATCCAGGCTGTAGCTTACTTCACCATCAATACCGCGTGACGCTTCATAGGCGCTATTGATAATGCCGCGTCTTACACACAGTAAGTCTTTATACGCCTGCCCTGATGGCTGCTGCATGATATAACCCAGCGTATCCAGTTCATTACAATTTGCGGCAACGCCTGTCATATCGTACGCCGGATTGTCCAGAATACGGTCTACGCTTTCTGTATACACCGCGCCGCGCAGCTCAATGTTCCAAAAATCCAGACTGGCGCTAATGTTATCCGTCAGTTCTGCCACAGCGCCAAGGTTCCAGAACTTGCCTTTCTCCTCTGTCAGGGCAAGGTTACCGGCACTGATAGATTCGTAGCTGTCATCCAAACCAATCGGGTGGTTAATGTCTACACGACGGCTGGTTTCACCAAAAGAACGGCTGACACCGGCATACATGCGGTGTAAATCTGGCGCCCGGAAACTGCGTCCCAGATTGGCACGTAGCAACCAACTCTCGTTAGGTCGGTAAACTAAGCCAGCCTGCGGCGTAAAAGCACCGCCTACGTTAGATTTATCATCATATTTGTCATAGCGCAGTGCAACGCTGGCATCTAACCCACCCCAGTCTGAACCACGGTCAAGCACTGGAATAGCAAGTTCACCCGCTGCGGCATAGCGCTTACGCGAGCCGCGGCCTTGTGTGCCGCCCTGACCAATCAAATTACCACTTAACGTATCGGCATCTTTGATATCTGAATACCAGTCACGCGCCCATTCAGCAGATGCGGCAAACTGCACCGGGCCGGCAGGCAGGTCAATCAGATCACCGGTTAATACGGCTGAAAACTGATTCATGCCTGAATCAGCATCAGTCAGGGTTTCGGCATACAGATACTGCACCTGTTCTGGCGTCATTTTGTCCAGCGGGTACCATTTTTCCGGATTAGCTGAATCGGCAGGATCAAAGCTGATCACATCCAGCAGACGATCGGCACGCATCTGATTGCGGCCGATGCGGTTGAAAGAGCTTTTACCATAAGCCCAGTTCAGTTCCAGCTCGTATTCACCTACGCTACCATTTACACCGATTGAGCCATTGAAGTTTTTCTCTTTACCGGTGTAATCACGAATTTGGCCATAGTCATCTAAGCGCCGGTACACACGGAATTCCCGGCTATTGGCAAATTCTGCGGCATCGTAGCTGTAAGTGCCCGGGTTATCTGCATCCATATAGATATACGGGCTGATACTTTTCTGACCATTGCCCCGCTTGGTTGTTTTATCACTGCCTTGCAGTAATACGCTGTATTGCCAGTTATCAGTCAGGTCACCGTGTTGGCTTAATACCAGGTTAAATTCTTCTTTACCTGTGTGCAGGCCATCGTCCGAGACAGAGTCAAAGCGGCATTTATAACGACTTTCAGCGTCATTCCAGATACCGCGCTCACCAAACAGTTCAGCACATTGCTGTTGGTTGGCCATAATGTAAGATGCAGAAGAGCCCGACACGCCGATATTATGGAATGTCTTATCATAGTCACGCAGATAAGCTGAAGTAGAGCTGTAGGTATCGGTGCCATCAGGCCCACCAACACGTGTCATTTCACGCTGACCTGCCCGTAATATTTCATCGTTTGCATACTCAACCACCAGCACAGTCTGGCCGAGTTTGGTTTCAAAGCCGCCAGTGTATGTAGCCCGCTGCCGGTCTGCACCGCCATGCTGAGGGTTCTCATACCGTACGTCGAGCGAAGACCCGTCATAAGACTTCTTCAGAATAATGTTTACTACACCACCAACCGCGTCCGAACCGTAAATAGCTGAAGCGCCTCCGGTCAGAATTTCTACCCGTTCTACTGCGCTGGTAGGAAAGGTTGAAGTGTTAACAAAGTTCGTGGTGCCACCCGTTGCTGCAGGGTATTGCGGCACCCGCTTACCGTTGACCAGCACCAGAGTGCGGTTTGCGCCCATACCACGTAAGTTGATCGTACTGGCTCCCTGAGTCCAGCTACTTTCATTGCCTTCAACAGTACGTCCGGCATTGGCTACCGACGCCTGCAGTATCTCTTCAACACTGGTAAAGCCGCTTTTTTCAATCTCTTCTGCAGAAATAACAGTAACAGGAGCAACACCCTCCATATCCGTGCGCTTGATGCGGGAACCCGTTACTTCAATACGTTCAACTTTACCGGTTTCGTTTGACTCTGCTGTATTATCCTGCGCGTAACTGGCTCCGGTGAAAACCACACCGCTAAACATGCCTGTCAGCATTACAGTTTTGACGGCCTGCGCCACTGCTGATTTCTTATTCATTTTATTGTTCCCAAGTTTTATCCGTGTTTTTTATTTACTCTGGCGTTTCTGATCTGCAACCAGGCAGCAAAACCGGTATGGGCGGAAATACCTCCGGCTTACTGCTTGCAGGTTTATCGCTGTGTTAGATGTCATTGCAATGGCAGGTAACTCCTTTCTTAACCAGTTCAAACTCTATTTAATATCTATCTTTTATAAATCAATAACATAAAAAACAACCAGCTGAAGACCAGCGCTAAATATGTGGTAACAGAAGGGTTAATTTGCAGGATTTGCAGTATTCGGCAAGGAACGCATGGGTAACTTTTCGCCGCTTATAGTGCCGCGAGTAAGTTTGCCATGTTGCCAAAACATCATCTCGCCAGTTTTACCACGCTTAATATTGCTGTCGATAGAGATGACCCTGCCGGCAAAGTGTGAGTAAACGCCATCCATGGAGGTGTGGCCTACGACAATACGGTTGACATTAAGAGTGGTAAGTAACTGCGACAAAAGAGGTTCTGTAATAGCCTGTTCCGGCCGGAAATAGCCGCGATACCACAACGGCCCTAAAGATCCATACAGAAAATTCAAAACCGGAACTTCCTTTAACTTGTCACGGGGTATGCCCAGCGACAAACGAAACTGTTCATTGACCTCAGCCATAGACATTCCCAGGGCTAGATAATCCGGATGCAATCCTCCATGTACAAACAGCATGTCATTAATCTGCGCCAGTACAGGCTTATTACGTAACCACTGCCCCAGCACTGAGTTCTCGCTGAATAAGCTGCTGTAGCCAACGCCAAATTTCTCTGCGACTAGCTGGTACTTTTTGTTTATGTAGCGCAGGTCATTGTACAGCACCATAGTTTCATGATTACCCAGCAATAAATGCACCTTACCGCCCGCCGCTTCAGCCTGTTGCTCGAGTTGATAAAGCCACCAGAGTATTTCGGTAACTTTATCCCCCCGATCCATGACATCACCAATAACAACCAGGTGCCCCTGCCCAAACGACCAGTTTGCGTCGGCATTTACCACTGCGTGCGCACTCAGGAGTTTTTTCATCAGGTCATACTGACCATGAATATCACTGATCACTGCAACAGTATCAGTCTGGTAGCGTAACAGTGGTTCAAGTGTTTGATTATGATGAAGAGTGATCTCACGTGGATATGCGCAAACCGGCGCAATAGCCTCCGTGATTGGTTGAGTCTTTTCTACCACCCCTGTTTCACATAGCCATTTAATCTGTAGTTGCTGTTCACTATCACTGAAAAAAGCATAAGGACCGTCTTCAACAGACGGTTGAACACCCACAGATGTAACGGTGTTAACAGCAGGATCAGACAAAACAGTTTCAGTTTTTGTGTTTGCTAAACTTTCAGTACCACTAGCCAGTGCTGCAAAAATTAATATCAAGCTCAATAGCCATCGCGCCATAATCTCTTCCTGTATTTATTCAGATAAATCAGTTACTGCATGACTGGTTGCGTCAGACAGTTTGCTGCTCAGCATGAAGTAAGACAGAAAGTGGAACAATCAGACACTGGCGATACCAGCACTATTTGAGGCCGTTTTAGTATCTATTATTAATCTATTTATTATAATTCAGTAGGTTATGGAGAAATGCGTAACATTGAAGCCTGTGGTTCACTCAGGCCTGCTGTAAGTACTGTTTGATATTAGGTTCTGTTGCTTGCTGATAAAACCCGGCTATGACGTTACGACGCAATTGCATCTGGGCAGAGCTGGCCAAAGTGTCGCGCTGTGGATAAACAATAGCAGTACTGCCTTCTGTATCTGACACACTGTAACTAATTTCAGTTTGTGTCACCTGCTCTGCAAAACTACCGCCTTGCTCTGCCCGCTCAGGATTTTTGCTTTGCGTAACAGCAGAGTTTTGCTCAACCAGCTCGGCTTGCGCCTGTATTTGTGTCTGGGCGGCTTCGGCAGCTATACGGCGGTCAGCAGCAGAGGGTTCCGCCGGCGCCAGCGCAGCAGAGCGAACCTGCTGCATCTTTTGCACTGTTGCCTGAGGATCACCCGCCACCGGCGAAACATCTATTGGCACTTCACCGCCAACAGCATATTGCTTGCCATCCGGGCCCTGCTCATAAGAGTAACTTGGCGAACCGGCATACCTGCCACCTGCTGCTGCATGCGCCTGCTCGTGTTGTCTTACTTCCTGATCCCGGCTTTTCAATTCCTGGATCTGCTTTTGTTCCTGCTGCTCTGCCTGTTTTTGCTGCGCCGAAGTCTGCTGTTCGGCATTCTGCTGCGAGGGTTGCTCACCACTGCCAGCTTCGCTTTCCTGCCCCGGCTCGCGCTCACTCTGCCCTTCAATCGCTTGCTGGGTTTCAGTTTCCTTGCCCCGCGCATCATACAGGTTTACTGTCGATGAGCTGCCAGCTGCACGTGCTTTTTCGTCAGAAACCAGTGGCTTTTCAGCGCCTGATTTTTCCGCTTCTTTGACCGGTTCAAATAAATCCCGACGCACAGCATCACGCCGCGCCATTTCCGTTGGTGGATTGGCGGTGTTAATACTGACATTAGGATAATTTGAAACCAACATGATTTCAGACTCTGATATCGATCACAGTGCCCAGTACTTCATCGGCAGTTTGAATACTTTTTACATTTGCCTGAGCCAACCGCTCTTCCTGGCCAAGTTGCACCAGGCTGTCTGTCAGCGATACCGGTTTTTCCGCCGTCTGCTGGCGCTGAGCGGGCTCAGCAGCTTCAGTCTGGGCCACCGCCAGCTCTGTCTCATTCTGTCGGTTAACTTGGGTTTGCCGGTTAATATTCACCGTCGCGTCTGTAACGCCAGCACTGGCACGCGAGTACCCCTGTAACCCAGAATAAAATGCAGATTGAATGTCCATGATACAACTCCGGTGACATTAGCAAATACTGGCTAATTATTAACCAAAATGCCCCAAAAGGAAAGCTGTGCTAAGCGAGGTCTGCTGTGCTGGTTACAATTTGACGCCTACCCAATCACTTAGCCAATGATTAAACGCTTCTGGGTGGGAGATAAAAGGGGCGTGAGAGGCATGTTCAATCACTGAAAGCTGCGCATTGCGGTTAAGTAGCTGCAACGCGTCAACCACATCAGCCGGCACCAACGCATCCAGCCGACCGAATATACCAGATATCGGTTGTGTCAACGCAGCGAACTCGGCCCGCAAATCCAGCTTCAATAACTGTAAGGCTCCGACGACTGCTTCAGGCTGCGCAGCGGGATAAGCCATTATTGCCTGCCGCAGCGCTTTGATGTCCTCGCGGGCGTTACTACTACCCATAGCCTGAATCGCCAAAAAGCGCTCTATCGTTTGCGTTAGATTATTGCTCAGTGCCTGTGCAAACTGCTGCAGTACATGCTCTGCCATACCCGGCCAGTGTGCGTCAGCAACAAAACACGGCGAAGCAGCCACCAACCCCAACTGCTTCACTTTGTGTGGGAAACGCTTCGCCAGACTTATTGCCAGCAAGCCGCCAAGTGACCAGCCACACAAATAGCTGTCATCAGGGAGCTGCTCAGCCAATAGCTCAATCACGGCATCCAGCTGATAAGGTATAGGGTACTGCTGACTTAAACCAAAACCCGGTAAGTCAGGAGTCAGCAGCGAAACGTTATGTTCAAACTGGCTGGTAACAGAGCGCCAAACGCCCTGGTTCATGCCCCAGCCATGCAATAAAACCAGTGTCGGTTTGTCAGACATCATATCAGCTGCCATAGTTACAAAATTGTAAAATTAGAAAACGGATGTGCAGCAGCATATGCTAAGGTTATTAGCCAAACTCTGGCATTCAGTGTTGCCTACGCCCTGCCTGTGGTGCAGTTTACCGGTGCAGCATTTTCAGCGCCAGCTTTGCCACTCCTGCCAGCACGCGTTACCGTCTTTGCCCTATCAATTATGCCATTACAATTTATTATGGCTGCCGCAGGTTGCGCGGGGTTTACCCGGCACCAGGCTTGATAGCTTACTTAGCATCAGTTACTACCAGCAGCCTTACCGTCATTGGCTACAACGATGGAAATTTGCCCAGGATTACGCCGCAGGCGATCTGCTGCTACAGCAGTTCTCGGCGCTGCTGCGGCAGTATCAGTCGCAACAAACCAACCTGCCAGACGCGATAACCTATGTACCAATGCACCCTACAAAACAACGTAAGCGAGGGTTTAATCCGGCACATTTGCTTGCTAAGCGGGCCTCGCAGCTACTGAAAATACCGCTGCTACCCTTGCTGGTACGGCCACAGGTTAACACAGCTCAGGTTGGACTGAACCGCAGGCAGCGGCTTAACAATCTTCGCTCAGCATTCAAGCTGGCTGAAAATGCTTCCATACCCGCCCGCATTGCGCTGGTAGACGATGTCATCACCACAGGCGCCACGGCAGATGCCTTGTGCCGATTGCTGCGTCGCGCCGGAGCAACACACATCAGCCTGTGGACAGTAGCCGTCACCTTGGCAGATTAATCTGCCGCCGTGCTAAATGCCGTGCCCAGATACAGAGCATTTATCAGCAAACGGCTGGAGCCGTAGAAATATCCCCTAAATACCGGGTTATCCGACATCGCTATTACCCTGCCTTTACCAATATTATGCGCCAGCATCACCGCACTCTGGCTGATGCGCGGTATATACTCAGGTGCAGTATAACCGGCCAGTTGTGGTGAGCTGCTGTAAAGTGCCACATTAACAAATGGCATTGGGCTGGGTTGCAATAGCAAGGTACTGTTTTTAAATACCGGTAACGTTGTCCGTGTAAGGCCGAATGTCAGCGGATGGCTAAGGTCAAGTTCGGCCTGATAAATAGCACCGGCAATGCGTTGCTTGCCTGCCAGCATTTCCTTGTCCTGATAGCTCAGGTCATGACTCGGGATCAGGCTACTCATCTCTTCACCTTGCCAAATGCCGGCTTTTAGTAAGCCCACTTTAGCCAGCCAGGCAGCGCCACGCTTATGCCCCCATAGTACGCCACCGCGCTGCGCCCACTCTTTGAGCTGGTTAATCTCTTTCTCTTGCCACTGGTTATAATTGCCATCTGGCAAAATAATATGACTGTACTGGCTCAAATCAAGCTGACGCAAACGTTGTGGTTCGGCAAGCGTCGGAGATACACCAGCCAGGCGCTCCAGGTTATACCAGGCTTCGCCGGCTTCAGTAGAATTAATATCAGGCCCGGCCAATACCAATACCGTTGGCTGTAAAACCGCAGCAAACCGGCGACTGCCCAAATCACTGCCCTGCGCAGTTAAGCCCGAACTAATAGGATATACCGGTACGGAAAACTGCTGCTGTACACGCTGCAGGCGGTTAAACCAGTCTGCTTCTGATTGTAAACCAGCGGCGACGACCATAGCCCCGGCACTAAAGCTGATATCGCTATCAATACTGCGGGCAGTGAAAGCCGCCATTGCTGCGCGAACCACCAACTTTTCCCGTAATAAAGCCTGCAGTAACAACGGTGCTTGCTGATCTTGCCAGTTAAACGCATAAGCATATTGATTTACCGGCAACGCCTTGTTTTTCGCTGCACTGCTTTGCCAGGACGTGGTCAGCTGGGATTTCGCCGGCTCACGACTGATAGCGGAAAAGGCAATGTTGTAAGCATAAGGCAGTGTCCAGGCCGATACGTCATAAAAGGTGTTGTCGGCAAAATTCTTCTCAGTACTGAACATCGCTTTAACCAGGCGGAATTGCGGTTGCTGCAACGGCACATAATAGCTGTCACCGGCCGCATAACTGGTGTCGCCATCCTGCCAGTCACGGTTAAGCTGATACACTTCGACATGATGACGTTGCAATACATCCAGCAAGGCTGCAAAACGCGTTTTGTCTGCAGATTCAGTCAGCATATAGCCTTTGGTTTTGCTATTTCTGGCTTGTTGCTGCGCAGACTTATAGAAATCCTGCTGATAAGACAGTAGCTCTGTGCGTTTGCTAACAGCACCTTTGATCGTCGACAGCGATGCTGTCAGCTGGTTTTGAATAGTATCGCTAAACAGTAGCAAGCCATTGTCGGTGTCCTGGGCGTGCCCCCGACTGCTGGCCTGCTCAAATAAAATGCCAACACTGCCCTGAATATCAGGATAGGTTGAGCCTTTACCGACGTAAAAATCATCAAAACTCTCTTCGGTGAAATACAGCTGTTTCGCCTGATCGAATGCAGCAGCATGAAAGTTGGCTAACTCTTGTGTCAGAACAAAATTCCGCTTCGGAGTCAGCGGATAGTTGCGGCTTGGAATACCCGGTTGAAAAAAGAAAGTGCTGTCTTTACCCATTTCATGGTAATCAGCAACAATATTGGGCAACCATTGCTGATACTGGGCGATACGGGCCCGGCTTTCAGGGTGTTGCAATAACAACCAGTCACGGTTTAAATCAAACCAGTAATGGTTG
Organism: Rheinheimera aquimaris; assembly: GCF_020531985.1. Classification (GTDB taxonomy): domain Bacteria; phylum Pseudomonadota; class Gammaproteobacteria; order Enterobacterales; family Alteromonadaceae; genus Alishewanella; species Alishewanella aquimaris. The sequence goes on from NZ_JAJAVQ010000007.1 coordinate 13,192, forward strand.
GGACGGCCATTCGGCCATGGCTCATTGTGCTCGCGATGTTGTGGGTCTGAAACAGCCATCATACCTTTATGGCTGTTAGCCCACTGCGCAAAACGATCATGACCATCCGGATTCAGGCTGGGCTGCAGCAGGATCACCGCCTTATCCAGCCAGCTGCGAACCTCTTCCGTTTCTGCCGCTGCCAGATACTGAGCTACCAGCAAAGCCGCATTGGCGCCGCTGGGTTCATTACCATGTATGCTATAACCCAACCAGATAATGACCGGTGCATCGTCCGCTATACCTTCGCCATCGCGCACTGCATTAACGTGCTGCTGGCGTATTTGTTCCAGACGCTGCAAATTCTGCTCAGAAGAAATAACCAGCTGCAATAGCGGCCGCTGTTCATGGCTATAACCAATAGTGTCCAGCTGCGCCCGTGGTGATGCAGCAGCAAGCTGCTCCATATAGCGCTGGATCTGGTCGTGCCGGGCATGCCAGTCTCCCACCTGAAACCCCAATACCTGCTCTGGTGCAGGCAGGGTTGAATTTTGTACTGTCGGCACATATTTAGTTTGAGCAAAGCTGTAACCACTAAGCGCAAGCAGCGCCAGTAAAGTGTAATATTTCATTATTGATTTCCTCTGTGCTGCGGCTAAGTTAGCCAGAACAGATGCAAAACTCAAGCGGGGCTGGCATCACAGAAACAGGAGGAGTATCATAACCATTAACCTAGTAATTTAGTCAGGTACTCTTATGATTACGATTTCTGAACAGGCACAACAGCATTTTGCCAAGCTGTTATCGAAACAGCCTGCAGGCACAAATATTCGGGTGTTTGTGGTTAACCCGGGCACTGCTCAAGCGGAATGTGGCGTATCTTACTGTCCGCCTGATGCAGTAGAAGACACAGATTTGACACTGAACTTTAACGGTTTTGATGCCGTTGTTGATAACGAAAGCAAACCCTTTTTGGTTGATGCTGAAATTGATTTTGTCACCGATCAGATGGGATCGCAGCTTACATTAAAAGCGCCGAACGCCAAAGTACGTAAGGTGAGTGACGATGCTTCCCTGGTGGAGCGGGTGCAGTATGTCATCGACAGCGAAATTAATCCTCAGTTGGCCAATCACGGTGGCCGTGTATCAGTAATCGAGCTAACCAGCGATGGTGTTGCAGTGTTGCAGTTCGGCGGTGGTTGTAATGGCTGCTCGCAAGTCGACTTAACGCTGAAAGAAGGGATTGAAAAAGAGCTGCTGAACCGTTTTAGCGGTGAGTTAAGCGGTGTACGTGATATCACCGAACATCAGCGTGGCGAGCACTCTTACTACTGATTTAACGTAAGTGATACTTACTCGTGTCCGCAACGCTATTGGGGCGCGAGTAAGTACAGCTAATACCCGGACTCTGCAATGTTGATACGTGTTTTTGTTTTGCTGTTGTTAACGGTCATCCAACCTGCTCAGGCAGCCGTCATGCTGATTTATCATCACGTTGCTACCGATACGCCCAGAGTTACCAGTGTCACGCCAGATGAATTGCGTCAGCACCTGCAGTACTTAAGAGATAACAGCTTTCAGGTAATCGGCCTTGATAAGCTGATTCATCAAATTAAAAACGGCGAACCGGTTGCTGATAACGCGGTAGTGATTACGTTCGATGACAGTTACGAAAATAACTTCAGTACTGCCCATCCGATTTTGCAGGAGTTTGGTTTTCCCTACACTATCTTTATCAGCCCAGGTAGCATCGACAAAGGTGATGGCCCTTTGTTGAGCTGGAAGCAAGTAAAACAGATGTCTGATGATGGTGTGTTCGTTGCAAACCACGCTATGTGGCATGAGCATATGGCACAACCAGAGCCGGGTGAAAGCCGGTCAGCCTGGCGTGAACGCATGAAACAGAGCATTCTGGCCGCCGAGGACAAAATTGAACAGGTTACCGGGCAGCGCCATAAGTGGTTGGCTTATCCCTACGGCGAGTACAGTGTGGAGTTGGAGCAACTGGTCACAGAGCTTGGTTTCATTGGTATCGGCCAGCAATCAGGGGCTATCGGTAGCAACACAGTACTTAGCCGCATTCCGCGTTATCCGGCCGCTGGTCGTTATGCCCAGATGGATGACTTAAGCCAGAAGCTGCGTACGCTGTCATTTAATATCACTGACTATCATGGCGTTAATCCGGTATCGCCAGCCAACCCGCCAACACTGAAATTGACGCTTAAGATTGATGATTTTCGCCCGGCGCAGTTACAATGCTTTGCCGGCAGCGAGGTTATCAAACCACAGTGGCATAACGATAATACCTTCAGTGTTACCGCAAGCTCGGTACTGAAAGGCAGCCGGTCTCGATATAACTGCACCGCGCCTTCACTGAGTAAAAAAGGCTACTTCTACTGGTATTCACAGCCCTGGATTAACCAGCCTTAAGCTTGTTCAGTACCAACGGGAAATCTGCCAGTAATTGCTGGGCGTCGATAACGGGCAGCTCGCCCTGTTGCATCGGCGGCTTGAACATTGCCACCAGTTGGCCTTGCGGGTTAATCAATGCAACTGATGCACTGTGGTCGACCAGATAGTCCTCTGCAGTAGTGCTGCTAAGAGAATACATCAGCCCCAATTGGCGTACGAATGGAAATAGCTGATCATGCCCTGCTGTCATACCAAGCACATTAGCCTGCTCAAAGTAGCTGACATAGTTATTTAACTGTTCAATACTGTCGCGCTTGGGATCCACCGAAATAAACCAGATCTTAAGCGGTTGTTCCGTTAGCGCCGCCAGGTCCGGCTGCACTCCGGCCAGCTTTGCCAGCGTCAACGGGCATATATCCGGACAAGACGTATAACCAACAAAAGCCAGTGTCCAGTTACCATATAGACGCTCGCGATTGACAGCCTGGCCATGCTGATCTGTCAGCGCGAAGTCTGCCAGCGCTCTGGGCTGAGGATACACCAGTGCCAGTTTAGGCTCTGCATTTAGCTGTGACACCTGATAAAACACCAGCCCAGCAGCCAATGCCGTAATTGCCAACAACAGATAACCAAGATTACGAAACATAAATAGGCGATACCTTAAAGTAATGGTCGACCAGTAACAGCAGGAATAATACCATCAGATGCACAATTGAAAACTTAAAGGTCGCCATCGCCGTACCGGCATCCGGATTAAACTTCAACTTCCAGGCGTACTGCATAAACCTCAGGTTAAGCAAGGCACTGCCCAACAAGTAAATTGCACCACTCATACCAACTAAATACGGCATCAGACACACCAGAAAAAGTAATACTGTATAAAGACAGATCACGCTCTTCGTGAACTCAATACCGTGGGTAACCGGCAGCATTGGCATATTCACCTTGGCGTAGTCATCCCGCCGGTGGATTGCCAGCGCCCAGAAATGCGGTGGAGTCCAGGCAAAAATAATCATGACCAGTAGCAAAGCATGGCCATGTAGCTCACCGGTCACAGCAGTCCACCCCAGCAGCGGAGGCATGGCACCAGCTAAACCGCCAATGACAATATTCTGCGGTGTAGCACGTTTTAAAAACATAGTGTACACCACCGCATAACCGAACAGGCTGGCCAGCGTTAACCAGGCCGTCAGGGCATTGACGGCAAAATAAAGTAAAATAAAGCCGCTCAGCGCCAGCGTAAAGGCAAAACTGGCAGCCTGTACTGTACTGATACGGCCTTTTGCCACAGGCCGGCTGTAAGTACGGGCCATTTGTGCATCAATGCGTTTATCAACAACATGATTCATCGCTGCAGCAGCTGCAGACAGCAGGCCTATGCCCAGTGTCGCCATGACTAGCGTCGTCAGTTCAGGTATGCCAGGCACCGCCAGCATCATGCCGACCCAGGCAGTCAGAACCAGCAAAGCCACAACTTTAGGCTTGGTCAGTTCCAGATAATCACGAACCCGGTTTATTCCCGGCCTTGCTTTCACAATGGCAGTCATAGTGTCTCCTCCGCTGAAAAGCGACTGCTGTGCCGCAGTTGCATATAGATAACCACCATCAGCATAAGCAAATTAGCAGCAACAAAGTTATGCGCCACGGCATTTAGCAGCGGCAAGTGCAAAGCAACATTCATTACTCCCAGGCTAAACTGCACGAACAGCAGTGTCACAGCTGCCAGTGTTAATTTTCGCATCAGCGGTGCCTTTGCCCGACGCCATAGCTGCAGCAGAAAGGACGCCAGAATAACCAGGGTCACCAAAGCACCAAAGCGGTGAAGCACATGCACCGTCTGCCGGGCTTCAGCAGACATCACCCCGTATTCATAATCGTCATGCCCAAGGTGTAAATCAAATGCGTCGCTAAAATTCAGCCGCTCCAGCCATCCTTGTTCACAGACCGGTAACTCGATGCACGCCAGTGCTGCATAGTTAGCCGCTGTCCAGCCGCCAAGTGCAATTTGGCTAACCAGAACAATGAGCGCCAGCACAGCAAAAGGTTTTAATGAAACCAGCTGCGGCTCCTGCACCTTGTAATCAGGGTGCAGTTTTAACCAGTACACTGCCAGCAAGCTAAGCAGAGTAAAACCGCCAAGCAGATGCCCCATGACCACCAAAGGCAGCAGGTTCAATGTTACTGTCCACATACCCAGTGCCGCCTGAAATACTACCAGCAACAACAGCACCGTCGGCACCGCCTTGGGGCTTTGCCTGCTGAACATGCTACTGAAGAAAATGGCTGCAATCAGCAGTCCCAGGCTACCGGCAAAATAGCGGTGCACCATTTCGTTCCAGGCTTTATGATGCACCAGCGGCCTGTCAGGAAAGGCCTGCTGTGCGGCGGCGATATGATGTTCCTGATGTGGCACTTTTAAAAATCCGTAACAACCCGGCCAATCGGGGCAACCCAAACCGGCATCAGTCAGGCGTGTATAGGCACCCAACAGTATTACACCCATGGTAAGAAAAATGGCGATGGTCGCCAGCCATTGTTGTTTTTTCATGCGCTGGTCCGGTCGTAATTAAACAATTTAAGTAAATCCTGGCGGATAGCTTTGGCAACACCAGCCATATCTGCATCTGTGGCCGGGGCAGGATAACTGAGTAAAACCAACCCTTGCTGATCGATTAAAAGAATATGCTTATTAAGCGTCTCTGGTATTGACCTTTCAGGCTGTAAGCTGCTGAAGACATTAAACTGTTCAGGGGGCTTGGTACCGCCAAGCAACACCGGCTGCAGCTGCTGTTGCTTGCGCCCCAGCCCAACATACAATTGCTGCACTGTGAATAATGCCCGCTGACACTGACTGTCACATCCCTCAGCCGCCGGAACAGCCAAACGCCAATGCGCTTTTTCCGTTGTTGCAGGTAACAGAAACACCTCAGTCTGCTGCCACTGGCCGTGGCTTGAAGCTCCGCGGCTAAACCAGCCCATTTCTAATACCAGCTTGGCGGCCGCCAGTGGTAAAGCGCAACACAGGATAAACAACAGCAGAAACTTCTTTTTATTCATAGTTTGCCTTCCCCCGATGACTGGCCGCCAGTGCCACCCCAACGACGGCGACAGCCAATAAGAACCACTGCAATGCATAACCCCGGTGTTTCTTTGGCGGTAAAACAACTGCTTTATAGTGTGGTGTATAGTTGCTTGCGCGAAGCTGATACAGCAAGGCTGGGTACAACTTCAGGTTGCTGAGCGCTGACAATTCGGCATAGTCCACCTGCTGAATTCGCATCGGCCACTTGCCTGTATCTTCTGCATTCTGCCCCAACAACATCAGGCCGCTAACGTCTGCCCGAATCAGACCGTCTAGCTTAAACGTTGCCGGGATGTCAGGCACTGGCAATATATCCCGGCTTGGTGTTCCACTTAACCAGCCAAGATTTACCAGCATTGGCTGAGCCAACCCTGAAGCCTGAACTGGCACAATCACATCATAGCCCGCTACACCATTAACTATCTGATTGTCCAGCAACCAGATATAAGGTGCTACCCATCTTGCTTCCCCCGCCAATGGGGCACCATCAAAACTGGCTGCGTCCATTGTTTGCAACTGGGCGGGAGTAAGTGCGCCATCTTCCGCTAACTGCTGCAAACGCTGCAGATATTCTGTTTTCTCTGCAGCCCTGCTCAGTTGCCACCATGACAAGTTGATTAAAATAGTAAAAGCGGTCAAAGTGAGGACAAGCCACAGCGGAGTAAATACAAAAATCTGCTTCGCCAGCTTAACGCGCATCATTCTGGACCCGGAGCCTGTTACCGATGTTGATTAAACTTATTGTCATAGCGCTACTGCTTTTTATTATTGTAAATCTGGTTAGAGCCGGTCTGGTTATGCTTAACCCTGATAAACCAGAGGTAAAGATGTCTCGTTACCTAGGCCGTCGTGTCATGTTTTCTGCCGTTGTACTGCTGTTGATCTTTTTAGCGCAGGCGCTGGGGTGGATCGAACCCAACCCCAGGCCTTACTAATAATCACAGTACATATACAAACACATACAGACATAACCAGACAACATCAACGAAGTGCCAGTACCAGGCGCCCGCCTGAAAGGCAAAGTGGTTGTCCGGCGTAAAATGCCCCTTCAATACGCGGAAAAACACAAACAACAATATGATTGCGCCTAAAGTAACGTGCATACCGTGAAAGCCGGTCAACAGAAAAAATGTATTACCGTAGAAGCCAGACGCCAGTGTCAAACCCAGGTCATGGTAAGCATGCATATACTCATACACCTGCAAGCTCAGGAAGGTTAAACCCAGCAATATGGTTACCAGTAACATCAGCTTTAACTGACCGCGTTTACTCTGCTCAAGACCGACATGAGCAAAATGTAACGTTATAGACGATGTCACCAATATAGCGGTATTGATTAGCGGTAAGCCGGAAGCTGGCATTGCTTGTGTTTCTATACCACCCGGCGTTTTTAGTAGCGGCCACATCGCTTCAAATTCTGGCCATAGTAACTCGAACGTCATGGCATTGTTGCTGCCACCACTCAGCCAATCCAGCGCAATAACCCGGCCATAAAATAAGGCGCCAAAGAACGCCATAAAAAACATCACTTCCGACAAAATAAACCAGCTCATCCCCTGACGGAAAGAGCGGTCCATCTGCGCACTGTACAAGCCGCTCATCGACTCATCGATCACGTTCTTGAACCAGCCAAACAGCATAAAGATTAATACCGCAAAGCCAGCTGCCAAAACATAGCCGCCAAACCCAGGCTGCTGTTTTGTAACTTCGTTGACAAAGTTCCCGGCACCAAACGCAATCAAAAACAACGCCACGGCCCCGACTATTGGCCACGGGCTTTGAGCGGGAACATAGTATTTTTCATAAGTCTTATTCATGTTATTCCCCAAGTTGGGATGACGTTGCCGTCAGGTCGGTACTGGCACTGGTGACATCGTACAAAGTGTACGACAGCGTGATGGTACTGAACTGACGCGGTAACGCCGGATCCACATAAAACTGTAATGGCATCAGCATGTCTTTGCCTCCCGCTAACCGTTGCTGGGTAAAGCAGAAACACTCTATTTTGTGGAAGTATAATGCTGCCTGCCCCGGCGACACTGAAGGTACAGCCTGACCAACAATTAACCTGCTGGTCGGGTTTTGCGCCAGGTAATTCGTAATATGAATTTCTCCCGGATGCACCGTCATGCGGGTCACTTCGGGTTCAAATACCCAAGGCATCTGTTTATTTGGCCGGGCGATAAATTCAATAACAACTTCGCGGCTGGTATCGACTATCGCAGCGTCGGCGCTGGCAGCAGTTGACGCCGTTTTGCCGTTAAGGCCCGTCAAATCGCAAAATACGTCGTACAGTGGCACTAAGGCAAAGCCAAATCCAAACATCGCCAACGCAATAAACACCAGCTTGGTTGTCAAAGGTTTATGCTTAAATGCCATGTCTGCCTCCTACTTAATCACCGGCGGTGTTTCGAAGGTATGATAAGGCGCTGGTGATGGCACTTCCCATTCCAAGCCTTCCGCACCTTCCCAAACCTGCGCCGTCGCCTTTTCGCCGCCGCGGGCACATTTCACTAACACCCAGACAAAAATAAGCTGTGACGCACCGAACAGGAAACCGCCAATACTGATAAAAGCATTAAAATCAGCAAACTGCAGGGCGTAGTCCGGTATCCGTCTTGGCATACCAGCCAAGCCGACAAAATGCATGGGGAAGAACAGCAGGTTGACAGAAATTAACGAACACCAGAAATGCCACTGGCCAAGTTTTTCGTCATACATATGACCAGTCCACTTGGGCAACCAGTAATATGCTGCAGCAATGATGGAGAACACTGCGCCGGTAACCAGTACATAATGGAAATGAGCCACCACAAAGTACGTATCATGGTACTGGAAATCAGCGGGCGTAATCGCCAGCATCAGGCCCGAAAACCCGCCTATGGTAAACAACACTATGAATGCCAGTGCAAACATCATAGGCACTTCAAAGGTCATTGCACCACGCCACATCGTTGCTACCCAGTTGAACACTTTTACCCCGGTCGGCACGGCAATCAGCATCGTACAGTACATAAAGAACAGCTCAGCAAATACCGGCATACCTGTGGTAAACATATGGTGAGCCCACACCAGGAAAGATAACAGCGCTATGCTGGAGGTGGCATATACCATAGACGCGTAACCGAACAGTGGCTTACGGGCAAAAGTCGGTACTATGCTGGATACAATGCCGAATGCCGGCAGTATCATGATGTATACCTCCGGGTGACCGAAGAACCAGAAGATATGCTGGAACAACACTGGATCACCGCCACCTGCAGCATCAAAAAAGCTGGTACCAAAATATTTGTCGGTTAGCACCATGGTGACGGCGCCAGCCAATACCGGCATCACCATAATCAGCAAGAACGCAGTGATTAGCCAGGTCCAGACAAACAGCGGCATTTTCATCCAGGTCATACCGGGCGCCCGCAGGTTGAAAATGGTCACAATCACGTTAATTGCCCCCATGATGGAAGATATACCCATGATATGAACAGAAAACACAAACAGCGCCGTGCTGTCACCACTGTATTTGGTCGATAATGGTGCGTAAAAGGTCCAGCCAAAATTAGGCCCACCACCAGGTAAAAACAGTGAGATCAATAAAATCAGAAACGCGAACGGCAGGATCCAAAAGCTCCAGTTGTTCATGCGCGGCAGCGCCATATCTGGCGCACCTATCATCATCGGGATCATCCAGTTAGCCAGGCCGGTGAAGGCTGGCATTACCGCACCAAACACCATGATAAGGCCATGTACTGTTGTCATCTGATTAAAAAAGTTAGGCTCTACAAACTGCATGCCCGGCTGGAATAATTCAGCGCGAATCACCATTGCCATGGTGCCGCCGATAAAAAACATTATCAGCGCAAACACCAGGTACATGGTGCCGATATCTTTATGATTTGTGGTATAGAACCAGCGTTTTATGCCGCTGGGTTTATGGTCATGATGCTCGTGATCATGCTCATGATCTGTCACTACTGCACTCATCCGTTATTCCCCTTTACCTTGCATGACAGCATGCACATCAGCAGCCTGTACCAACTCACCGGTACTGTTACCCCAGGCGTTACGCTCATAGGTAATAACCGCAGCAATTTCTTTTAAGCTAAGTTGCTTGGCGTAAGCCTGCATGGCAGTGCCCGCTCTGCCGTGCAACACAATGTCAATGTGCGCTGGTTTATCGTTCAGAGCAATGCTACTGCCTTTGAGCGCTGGGAAAATACCCGGCAACCCCTCGCCGCTAGGCTGATGGCAAGCAGCGCAGTAAGCCGTATATGTGCGTTCACCGACACTCATAAGCTCTTCCAAGCTCATATTCATCGCCAGTAGTTCCTGCTCTTCGGCTTTGGCTTTGGCAATCCGCTCAGCTTCGCCGGCTAACCATTTATCAAATTCAGCCGGTTCTTTAGCGATAACGACAATAGGCATATAACCATGATCTTTGCCGCACAGCTCAGCACACTGACCCCGGTATATGCCAGGCTCGTCGATACGGGTCCAGGCCTCATTAATAAAGCCGGGGTTAGCATCTTTCTTAACAGCAAACGCCGGCACCCACCATGAGTGAATCACGTCATCTGACGTCATTAGAAAACGTACTTTTTTGCCAGTCGGCAGAACCAGTGGCCGGTCAACCTCCAGCAAGTAGTTTTCACCCTTGGCAAATCTATTGGCTATTTGCTCTTTCTGCGTAGCCAGTAAAGAGTAAAACTCAACGTCATGCTCCAGATACTTGTAGTGCCATTTCCACTGGGAACCAGTGACGACTACTGTGACATCAGCCTCAGTAGTATCTTCCATTGCGATCAGGGTTTTGGTGGCCGGAATGGCCATAAGAATCAGAATAAGTACCGGTATGGCTGTCCAGAGTATTTCTACTTTGGTGCTTTCATGGAATTGGGCTGGTTGCACACCCCGTGCTTTTCGATGGCGAACAATGGACCAGAACATGATCCCGAACACCACTGCACCAATAACGCAGCAGATCCAGAAAATTGTCATGTGCAGGTGATATACCCGCTGACTGATTTCTGTTACCCCTTTGGTCATATTCAGGGGCATATCTGCTGCATTAGCCGATGCAGCTAAAAGCAGGGTTGGCAGCGACCAACGAAGACTACGCGTTTTCGTCACTGGACTTCTCCTCTGTCATTTTGCAAAGCAAACTGCAGAAACTAAGTACACAGTACTACACGGTCCTTACACACCCATCCCGAACCTATGTATGAAGTTTCATCAGTTTATTATTTTTATTGTTAGCGTCGGCTTCGGGGCTAGCGCTGAAGCCGGAACTGACCCTGTTGTTATTTTTTAATCAGTTTCAGGTTAAGAATTATCCAAATTACACTCAGTGTAAACCCCTAAATAACAAAAGCGCTGGCAAACCTAGGTGGTCATACCAGCGCTTTTGTAAAAATAACTTATTGAGGTTAGTACAAATTATAACCAATTTCCGTTACGGATAACGCCTACAGCCAAGCCTTCAACGGCAAAGTGCTGGACGCGTAAGTCCACTTTAATTACATCAAAATCTCTATTTTCCGGATGTAAAAAAACAGTGCTGCCATCACGCTGGAATCGTTTTACGGTAACATCTTCATCAACCCTGGCAACAATAACCTGGCCAGGTTGCACCTGACTGGTTTTATGCACCGCCAACAGATCCCCATCGAGAATGCCGATGTCCTGCATACTCATACCTTGCACCCTGAGCAAAAAATCAGCATGGGGTTTAAACAAGTTTGCGTCTACCTGATAATGCTCCTGCACATGTTCTGCTGCGAGTATCGGTTGGCCAGCGGCAACTTTACCAATCAAAGGCAACCCCAATTGCTCAGGTTCATCTGCATCAACCAATCTGATACCGCGCGAAGTACCGGGCATCATTTCAATAACGCCTTTTTTAGCAAGAGCTTTTAAATGTTCTTCTGCAGCATTTGCCGACTTAAAGCCTAATTGTTGTGCAATTTCAGCCCGGGTTGGTGGCATGCCGCTATCTTGCTGATAATCTTTTATCAGCTGCAAAATTTCTGCCTGGCGTGGCGTCAGTGGTCTCATAGTGCTGGTTACCTGTACAGTTAATACTGTGAGTATATACAGGCATGCTACAATTGCAAGCATCTGTGCTGACGCACATTTTTCTGCACTACACTGACGTGCTATGCTAGGCGACTTTTTAACTGAGGTGAGTAGGCTATGTTCCGGCCGGTAAAATTGTTTGCAGCCTTATTAAAATGGCCTATGTGGCCGCTGCTGAAGTACAAAATTGTTCCCGAACAAGCTGTTTCAGAACTGGCGTTAGATAAAAACAGGCCATTCTTTTACATCTGCGCTACGGAGTCAGCAGCAGATTTAGCGGCAATCCGCCGTGTTTGTGGATCTCTCGGACTACCGGATCCGGCAGAGGATGTCAGCCTAAATGGCATCGAGCATCCACGGACGTTATTTCTTGAAAAACCCCATACTTTATGGCTGAAACGCGGAAAAACCACTGCACTGGCGCAAGGGCAGGCTTTGTTGCAGGCTCATCTTGATGATCCGGCACTGGATGCGCAACTGGTGCCTATTTCACTACTGTGGGGCCGGGCGCCGGGTAAAGAAAATAGCATTAAATGGCTATTGGGCGAAGCACATGCACCAAACTGGCTGGCGAAACTCTTAATAGTACTGATATCCGGCCGCCATACGCTGGTTAGGTTTAGCCGGGCCGTAGCACTGAAACAAATGGCCGCAGAATTTGGTGCCGAACAGCAGACAGCCCATAAGCTGCTGAGAATGTCGCGATTCCATTTTTACCGGCAACGGCTAGCTGCAACCGGCCCCAAACTGGTGAATCGCGCACAGTTGTTCAATGCGCTGCTGGCAGCTCCTGCGCTAAAAAAAGCGATAGAAGACGAAGCGAAGGCCAAACGTATATCTGTCAGTGATGCCCGGCAGGAAGCCAGAAAACTGTTGCTGGAAATAGCGGCAGATTACCGCGCTACGACGCTACGTGTGGGTGACCGGGTACTACGCTGGTTATGGAGTAAGTTATACACGGGTATAAAAATTAATAATGCTGACATGCTGCGGGATTTGGCGCAAAAGGGGCACGAAATAGTCTATGTTCCCTGTCATCGCAGCCATATGGATTATTTGTTACTAAGCTACGTCATTTATCAACAAGGCCTGGCACCGCCGCATATAGCTGCCGGTATTAACCTGAACTTTTGGCCGGCAGGCCCCATTTTCCGCCGCGGAGGCGCTTTTTTTATCAGGCGCAGTTTCAGTGGTAATAAGTTGTACTCAGCAGTATTTCGCGAGTATTTATGCCAGCTGTTTAGTAAGGGTTATTCGGTTAAATATTACACTGAAGGTGGCCGAAGCCGCACTGGTCGCTTATTGCAACCCAAAACAGGCATGCTGGCCATGACGCTGCAGTCGATGCTGCGGGGAATCGAACGGCCAGTAACACTGGTACCGGTTTACCTGGGTTATGAACATGTAATGGAAGTAAACACTTACCTGCGTGAACTTAAAGGTTCAGGCAAACAAAAGGAATCAGCCTGGGGAGTGATTAAAGCAATCCGCAATTTACGCGACTACGGTTATGGTTACGTGAACTTTGGTGAGCCAATAACACTGAATAATTATCTTAACCAGCATGTACCTGACTGGAAACAGGATTTGCATCCAATGGAGGTGCAAAAGCCTCAATGGCTGAACCCGACAGTGGCTCGGCTTGCCGACACTCTGATGCAGCGAATAAATCATGCCGCGGCACTTAATAGCATTAACCTGATAGCACTGTGTTTGCTGGCAACCGAAAAACACACGCTGACCCGACGTGAACTGGAGCAGCAGCTTGATTTTTACCTGCAGCTGCAACGTACGGTACCTTACAACAAACAAATGACGCTGCCGGAAGAATCAGCAGCACTGTTGATAGACCATGCGATACAATTACAAAAAGTGCAGCAGCAGCGTGACAGTTTTGGTGAGTTACTGAGCCTGAGCGAGGAAAATGCGGTGTTGCTAAGCTATTACCGCAATAACGTACTGCATGCGTATATTCTGCCCGCGATTATCGCCAGCGCTATTTTGCATCAACGTGACATCAGTCAGCAGCATTTACAGCAAATAGTGCAGCAACTATTTCCGCTGTTGCAGCAAGAGTTGTTTCTGAATGTCAGCGATGTAAACGCATACTGCACCGCAATACTGCAGCATCTGACTGATACCGGCCTTGCAGAACAGGTTGAGCAAAATTACAGAGCACCGGCACAAAACAGTAATGGCTATTTTATGCTCAGCATGCTGGCACATAACGCCGAACATACGCTGCAGCGCTACGCAATGGTGCTACAACTGATAGAGAGTCAGGGCGCGCAAAGCCGTGCTGTACTGGAAAAGCACAGCCACGAACTGGCTCAGCGCCTGCTTAGCCTGCATGGCATTACCGCGCCGGAGTATTACGACAAGCAACTGTTTGCCACTTTGGTTAATGCGTTAAAAGACGGCGGTTTTACGCAGACAGATGAACGCAGCCAGGTGGTGGCTACCGCTCAGCTGCCATTGTTAAACACCACTGTTGGGCTATTACTGCGTAACGATGTGCTGCAAAGCATTCACAGCATAGTCCCTGCCGCAAACCCGGCCACCGCTGCCATCACTCATTAGCGGCTGGTCGGATACGAACGGATAACCCCTTCCTGAATGGTAGACGCAACTAAGGTGCCGGCCCGGTTAAAAAACTGGCCGCGCACCAACCCCCGCCCGCCCGAAGCGCTTGGGCTGTCTACCGCATACAGTAACCAGTCATCAAAACGGAAATCCTGATGGAACCACATCGCATGATCAATCGTCGCGACTTGCATATTCGGCGCCATAAATGACTTGCCATGCGGCTGCAGCGCTGTTGGTAAGAAGTTGAAATCGGATGCATAGGCCAACATATATTTGTGCACACGTAAGTCATCCGGCATCGGGCCATTGGCTTTAAACCAGACATAGCGCCGCGCCGGGCTGACTTCCTGCTTGAACGGATTCTGAAAGTCCACCGGCCGCATTTCTATCGGCTTTTCGCAGATAAACTTACTACGCAAGCTCTCGGGAATTAACTGTGCGTGCTGCTGATAAAACTCCAAATCAGATACTAACTGCTCAGGCTCAGGCACCTGCGGCATAACATCCTGATGTTCGAAACCTTGTTCTTCCGCCTGAAATGAAGCCGTCATATAAAAAATGGGCTTGCCGTACTGGATAGCACTGACGCGCCGCGTGCTAAAACTTTTACCATCGCGGATATTTTCTACTTCGTAAACAATGGCTTTAGCCGCATCGCCCGGACGCAAAAAGTAGGAGTGAAACGAATGTACTTTTCGGTCTTCAGCGATAGTTTCTTTTGCTGCGGATAACGCCTGCCCCATAACCTGACCACCAAATACCGCTTTAAAACCCAGATCCTGGCTCTGGCCGCGATACAGTCCCTGCTCTATGGTTTCCAGCTTTAATAATGCCAGTAAATTCTGTAATACCTGACTCATGGCTGTCCCTTTTATTCTGTTTGGCTGAAGTATAATGGTATTCTGCCGCAAACGAAGGAGATCAGCAAAGATGAGCTACTGGTTATTTAAAACCGAACCGTCGGAGTGCAGTATCGATGATTTTGCCAACGCTCCGGACACACCGATAGTTTGGGAGGGTGTGCGCAACTATCAGGCCCGCAACATGCTGCGCGACGAAGTGCAAAAAGATGATCTGGTTTTTATCTATCATTCCAGTTGCAAACTGATCGGAGTAGCTGGCATTGCCCGCGTTGTCAGAACTGCTTATCCGGATCCAAGCCAATTTAGTGCAGCAAGTGCTTATTTTGACGCGAAATCCAGCCACGAGTCGCCGCGCTGGGTTGCCGTCGACCTGGTTTTTGTAGAAAAGCTGCCGGCTATTATTCCACTGGACAAACTTAAAAGCTTGGCTAAGCTAAGTGAACTGCCTTTGGTTCAGCGGGGCAGCAGACTGTCTGTTATGCCGGTAACACCTGAGCAGTGGCAGAGTATTTTACAGCAGCGTTAATGGCATAGTGATTGAGCCTGAAACCTGTAATCCCTGATGGTTGGAGCCTGTTATGTCACATGAAAGGCGCCAGATGGATAAGGATATACATTTTTTCTGGGACGATCTGAATCTGGCACAAAAATTTTCCGTTGCTGAACTGCAACGGTTCGGTTACGACTTACTCTTCGTTCGCCACATCGCTAATGGCAGCATGGCAGTATTAGCATCGGGTAGCAAAGTGGCGGCAATTGATATCGAAGGCCAAATTGATATTGAGCCTAAGGTAGTCCTACGGCATTGACAGCAGCCTACAGGCTGCTGACCTTTGCCTGTTTCTCTTCCTGAGCCAACAACGCAACGACCACACACAACTGCAGGTGAGACATCACGCTGTTGTTACGCCACAGTGATGTTAGCCGGCTGTGTTTTTGCATCATTTTCTCCAACTGACTAACACCTAACGTACTGTGCTTTTTGAGCTGCCCTGCCATAACCTGATGCGGCGTAACGGATTTACTACAACATTCTTTAACGACCGCAGGCAGGCTGATACACAACAGGCGGGCAAGCTGAACCTCATCTGCGGACAACACCGGATTAACCGGCTGATGAGATAGCTGCTGCTCTAACACCGCCCTTTGTTGCTCGGCAAGCTGATAGGTTGCTTGCTGCAGTTTCAGTAGCTCCTGCTCGCGCGCGTTCAGCTTTTGCTGCAATCCTTTATTGGTTTTGCCAATCTGTTCCATTTGCCACAGAATGTACAACATCACGACAACTAACACGCCGATAAACAACATCCAGACCATACTGCATTTGTTCCCTGCAAGCTGCACCAGGCACTGTTAGTGCCCTCTTTCTAACACCGGTACATATTATCCTTTTTCTGCAGCGATGTAACGCCGAACCTGCTGTTCTAATACGGCCAGTGGCAGGCTGCCATTACTCAGCACAACATCGTGAAACTCCCTGATATTAAACCGCTCACCCAATGCTTGCTCAGCTTCAGCCCGCAAGCGTTTAATGGTTATTTCACCGAGCTTGTAAGACAATGCCTGCGCCGGCCAGCTGATGTAACGATCAATCTCTGTAGTGACATTGTGCATTGATAACGCGGTATTGCTGGCAAGAAAGTCAATCGCTTGCTGCCTGCTCCAGCCCATGCTGTGCATCCCGGTGTCAACTACTAAGCGAGCCGCCCGCCACATTTCGTAAGTTAAGCGGCCAAAATTGCTGTACGGGTCCTGATAAAAACCCATTTCCAGACCCAGGTACTCGGCATATAACCCCCAGCCTTCGCCAAACGCAGAGGTATAAAAACTACGGCGATAATCAGGCAAGGCTTTCTGCTCGCGGGCCAGCGCTATTTGCAAATGATGGCCCGGCACCGCCTCATGCAACGTCAGCGCCTCCATTTCATAGAGAGGACGTCTGTCTAACCGATAGGTATTAACCCAGTAAAAGCCAGCCTGGTCATCACGCGACGGCCCGGAGTAACGACCAGTAGTATATTTAGGCGCAATTTCCGCCGGCACCGGTACCACGCCATAAGGAGTGCGAGGCAAGGTTTTAAACAACTTAGGTAATTGAGCATCAGATTTCTTCGCCAAAAACGCAGCATAGCGCATTAACTCGTCCGGTGTTTTTGGGTAGAACTGTGGGTCTGTGCGCAAAAACTGAATAAAGTCAGCAAAGCTACCCTGAAAACCCGTGTCGGCAATAACCTGCTGCATTTCAGTACGAATGCGCTTAACTTCATCCAGCCCAATCTGATGCACCTGAGCCGGCGTCATGTTTAGCGTAGTGTAATGCTGCAGGCGGTTTTGGTAATACGCTTCACCCTGCGGTAATGCACTGGCAGCAATAGTATCTCGCGCTGCCGGAATATACTGCTCTACCATAAAATCATAAAACGCCTGATAAGCAGGGTTCACCGCAGTGCGGATTTGCTCAGCTGCTTCGTGCCGTAACTGCTGCCATTGTTCGGTACTGACATAAGCCGGTTTGGTTTGAAATGGCTTAAAAAACACACTTTGTTCAGGCTCAGTGATATACGAAATAATACTTTGCTCGAAGCCTTTCAGCACCGCTTTAGGTTGAGTCATCCCGGTAGCCAATCCTTGCTGCATCCAGGCGGTCTGCTGCTGCATATAGCGTGGAATGGCGGAAAGCTGCTGAATATAAAGCTGGTAATCATTCACGCTACCAAAGGTTGCGCGTTGGGGTAAAAACCCCAAGCTGGTATGAAAGCCTGATTCTGACGTCAGCGGCATCAGATGTGCTCCGTAACGATATTCATCAATATCGTCGGCCAAACGGTAACTTAAGATGGCGTGATTAATCTGGTTCTGCTCAGACAGCCTGTTCACATCAACCTGCTGCAATTTCTTTTGCCAGCCCAGTCGTTGTTTATTGCGCATAGCCAGTGCTTCAGGCGACATATCCGTCAGTCGTCCGGGCTCTTCTTTGTTAAGTTGCTGCTCTGCCTGCCATAATTGCGCTGCCAGTTCAGAAAACGCGGCATCAGGTTGTTGTTGCGTGGTCGCACAACCGGCCAACATCATTGTCAGGCCAATGTTCAGCATCAGCACTTTAATAGTAGGTGTGATTGTCATTCTGGTTTTCCCACCGTAGATAAAAGACAGCCCGATTGTAACGACTTTATATCGACATTACAGTTAGCTTAACTGACGACAGCAGCCTTTAGTCGTTTTCGTGAAATGCCGTTTCGCTGCTCATAAATAAGTCAAAGTGCTGTTATTTTCTGCGCACCGCCCAACGATAGCGCCAGAGCTGTTGCCAGTTAATTAAATTCGCGTACTATGGCTTTGGGATTTTTTGCGTTAACATCAATCTGGCATCGGATTAATAATAACAATAACCGGAGTTTTGTGTGATCTCATGAAGTATCACGATTCGATACAACAGGCTGGCGAAAAAGCAGCGCAGGTTAAATTATTCCTGCAGCGTGCTAATCTTGCCGCTCATCCTGTTAATTACGCGGTATGTTATGAGTATATCAGCGGACACAACTCTCAGCTGTGCCAAATTATTGAACAAAAGCTGTCAGCCAGAGCACCTCTGGATGATTTTATTATGGCGGATCTGTATAGCCGCTTTCTGGCGCCCGCCAACCCGCAACAGGAACTGATGCTACAGGAAGCATCAGGTATGGTAAGCCGGATGGCTGCCTACACAGATGTTGCCGCAGAGCAGCTGGATGACTATCTGCTGCACTTAGATCACAGTATGCTGCAAATACAGCAGACCAAACCAGACCCGGTACTACAGCCTATTATCAACCAGCTACAACAGACAACTGCTGAATTCAGGCTCAGCCAACAGCAAATGCAACAGCAATTACTGCTGGCAAACCAGCAGAGTCATCAGCTGCGGCATGAGTTGGAGCAACTGAAACAGCAACGCTTACTTGATCCTCTTACCGGCTTATATAACCGCCTCGCCATGCAAAATCAGCTGGATCTCTGGTTTAGTGAACAGCCAGGCCGGCGTATTGCCGCCATAGCAGTCAATCTTGATCATTTCAGTCGCTTTAATCAGGAATACGGCAATACGATAGGCGACGTTATCCTGTCAAAAGTAGCACGCAAGATAAGCAGCTACGTTCAAAGTAGTGGTTTACCCGTTCGCTCCGGCGGTGAAGAGTTTTTAATCCTGCTGCCGGATGTTGACCTGCGCAGTGCCAGCGAAATAGCAGAGCAGGTACGTCGTGGCGTTGAAAAACTGCGGTTTGTCTCCTCACGTAGTAAGAAGACACTGCCTAAAGTGACCATATCACTTGGCGTTTCTTTATATCAACAGAGTGAAAACTGGTACCAGTTTCTTGGCCGCACGGCAGAAGTGCTTCTGCTGGCGAAAAAGCGGGGCCGTAATCAGGTAGCCAGCGAATTAATGCTTGCCGACGGCGCTCTTGCATAAAAGCCAACAGATAAGTTGGCCTTGGCAGCGTTATCTTTTACACTAGCCGCATTTAGTTGCCGACAGGTGCGCCGCATGACAGATCAAAACTCCAACACCACTCACTTTGGTTATAAAACGGTTGCCGCCGAGCAAAAAGTATCGATGGTCGCTAACGTATTCCATTCGGTTGCCGCCAAATACGACTTGATGAATGACCTGATGTCGCTGGGGATCCACCGCCTGTGGAAACGCTTTACCATTGACTGCAGCGGTGTGCGGGCCGGGCAACAGGTATTAGACCTGGCGGGAGGCACCGGTGATATTACTGCGTTGTTCTCAAAGCGGGTTGGCCCTACCGGCAAAGTGGTACTGGCTGATATTAATGCGTCGATGCTGAATGTGGGCCGTGACAAACTGCGTGATCTTGGCTTGGTAAACAACATTGAGTATGTGCAGGCCAACGCAGAAGCCTTGCCTTTCGCCGACAACAGCTTTGACATCGTCAGCATTGGCTTTGGTCTGCGTAATGTCACCGACAAAGATGCCGCATTGCGCTCCATTTTTCGGGTGTTGAAGCCTGGTGGCCGTCTGCTGGTGCTGGAGTTCTCCAAACCCGAGCATGATTGGTTGAGCAAAGCCTATGATTTATACTCATTTAAACTGTTACCCGCTATGGGGCAACTGGTGGCAAACGATAAAGAAAGCTATCAATATCTGGCAGAGTCTATCCGGATGCATCCTGATCAGGAAACCCTGAAAGGCATGATGCAGACGGCAGGCTTTGCAGAGGTGAGTTACCATAATCTTACCGGTGGTATTGTCGCCCTGCACCGCGGTTATAAGTTCTGATGTTACCCTTGCTGCCTCAGTTATTCTGTGCTGTAGCAGAGAAAGTGCTGGCCAGATTGATTGCTATGGATCCACAGGCCAAAGCCAGGTTAACCCGGCTTAGTGACAAGCAATTATCCTTTCGTCTGCGAGAATGGCCTACAACACTGGTGATGACGGTTAGTGGCGGTAACATCCTGTTTAACCAGCATGATAATCCGGTAGACTGTGCAATACAGACTGACCTAGCCAGCCTGCGCTTACTGCGAGATCCTAGCCAATTGACCCGGTTGATTAAAGCCGACGCTCTACAAATTGACGGTGATATTCAGGTAGCACAGCAGTACAGCCATTTTTTTCAGCAGCTAAGCCCGGATTGGCAACAAGCTCTGTCTGGTTATGTTGGCGATGCGCCGGCGCACAAAATCGCCCGCAGTCTGCAACAGGCTCACGCCTATTTCAGCAACAAAGCTGAGGCGCTTGGCCAGATGAGTACTGAGCTGGCACAAGACGAACTGAAAATCAGCCCAGCCCCGACAGAACTTGCCCAGTTCAGTGATGCTGTCAGCCAGTTATCAGCGAGGGTCGATAAGCTTCAGCAGCAACTAAACGCCCTTCAGGAGTCCTAGTGCGTATTAGCCGTTTCTACCATATTCAGAAAACCCTGTTGCAATTCGGGCTGGACGAACTTATTCCACCACAGTGGCAACCCTGGTATGCCAGGCTGTTTCGTCGCAGCCTGTTCTGGCTGCGTAACCGCCACCCACTGCAACCGGTCGGCGTGCGGTTACGGCTGGCTTTACAAAGCCTCGGGCCGGTATGGGTGAAGTTTGGTCAGATGCTGTCAACACGGCGTGATTTGTTTCCACCCCACCTTGCCGATGAGCTGGCCAAGCTGCAGGACAAGGTTCCCCCTTTTGATGGTGCACAGGCACAGCAACTGATTGAGCAGGCGCTGGAGCTGGAAGACATAGCACAGTTATTCAGCGGCTTTGAACAAACTCCACTGGCATCAGCCTCTATTGCTCAGGTGCACAGCGCCCGGCTGATCCAGCCTGACGGCAACCTGGCAGATGTTGTGATCAAAGTCATCAGACCGGATATCCGTCAGCAAATTCTGGCAGATTTGGCGTTGATGGAAACGCTGGCGGATGCCGCCGCCAGGTTTTTACCCGACGGTAAAAGGTTACGCCCACGCGAGGTGGTATCAGAATACCGTAAAACCATTCTGGACGAGTTGGATCTGCAGCGTGAGGCAGCTAACGCTATACAGCTGCGGCGTAATTTTGATAATTCAGATTCATTGTACATTCCGTTCGTGTACAGCGATTACAGCCGTCCCAACGTGATGGTGATGGAGCGCATTTACGGCATACCAGTATCGGATATCGCTGCCTTGCAGGCACAGGGCACAGATATGGAGCTGCTGGCAAAACGTGGTGTTGAGGTGTTTTTTACCCAGGTGTTTCGCGACAGTTTTTTTCATGCAGACATGCATCCGGGCAATATTTTTGTCTCGCGCGACAATCCGCAAAACCCGAAGTACATTGGTATTGACTGTGGTATCGTCGGCACCCTGAATGCTGAAGACAAACGCTATCTGGCTGAAAATTTCGTGGCATTTTTTAACCGCGATTATAAGAAGGTAGCGCAGCTGCATGTCGATTCTGGCTGGGTCCCCGCCCACACCAAAGTCGAAGAGTTTGAAAGCGCTATCCGCACCGTCTGCGAGCCAATTTTCCAAAAGCCTTTAGCAGAGATTTCATTCGGCCATGTTCTGTTAAATCTGTTCAATACTGCGCGCCGGTTTGACATGCAGGTGCAGCCGCAGTTAGTGCTGCTGCAAAAAACCCTGCTGTATATCGAAGGACTCGGCCGTCAGTTGTACCCACAGCTGGATTTGTGGAAAACTGCCAAGCCATTTCTGGAAAACTGGGTCAAACAACAGGTCGGCCTACCGGCTATCTGGCGTCAGGTCAAAGAAAATCTGCCGTTCTGGGCAGAGAAGCTACCACAAATGCCAAACCTGCTGCACCAATATTTGGAACAAGGGCCGAAACAACAACGCCAGTTACTGCAACAACTGCAGCATCTGGCTGTACAACAGCGTAAGACCAGACAACAAATTATTGCGGCAACCTTTGCTGCGGCACTATTGATTAGTGCTAGTATGTTGCTCTGCTTTGACAACCTTGTATCTTCGGCTGTGTTGTTTGCAGCCAGTGTGATATGCGGTAGCAGAGCCTGGCGCTGAACCGGCGGATAATAAGACTGTCACAATAAAGACATACACTGATTGCAGTACCACATTGCATGACCAATAAAGGGGATTAACCATGTTAGGCAACATCAGTATCTGGCAATTGCTTATTGTACTGGCCATTATCGTGCTGCTGTTTGGCACAAAGAAATTACGCGGTATCGGTTCAGACTTAGGCTCTGCCATCAAAGGTTTTCGCAGTTCAATAAAAGACGAGCCGCAGGACGAAGAGCAGCCCTCAGCGCAGTTATCTGACAAAGCAAAGTCAGATGCTGAGCACGCGAAGACAACACAATCTGCTTCAAAAGATAAAGTGTAAATGGGTTTCTGGGAACTGGTTGTCGTTGGTGTAGTTGCCCTGCTGGTGCTGGGCCCCGAGCGCCTGCCCGGCGCGATCCGCTCCGTCAACAAAACAGTGCGCAGCATCAAGCAGTTCGGTCAGCAGATGCAGGCCGAGCTGAATGCTGATTTACGTGCGCACGAACTGCATCAGAAGTTAAAAGATGCTGAAGCCAAGGGGCTGATTAATCTTACTGAGCAGGAAAAAGCCGCTCTGGCAGAACTGAAGCAGGCTGCAGCTGATGTAAACACCCCACTGCTCAACAATGAAAAGAACCATGAGTCTGAACGCTAATCCTGATAGCCTGTTGGGGCATCTTATTGAGCTGCGCAACCGGCTGTTACGTTGTGTTATTGCTGTTATCGTCGTTTTTGCAGCACTGGCTGCGTTCTCCCAGGATATCTATCATCTGCTGGCAAAACCGCTAATGGCCGTATTGCCGGAAAACAGCAGCATGATAGCGACAGATGTTGCTGCACCTTTCTTTGCGCCGTTCAAGTTAACCTTCATCGTTGCCATCTGTTTTGCTATTCCGTATATCCTGCTACAGGTATGGCAGTTTATTGCGCCCGCGCTATACAGCCGTGAAAAGAAACTAATGGCGCCGCTGGTCATCAGTAGCACTTTACTGTTTTATGCCGGTATAGCCTTTGCCTACTTTGTTGTATTTCCGATTATCTTCGGCTTTTTCACCAGTGTTGCGCCTGAAGGCGTAACCGTTGCTACAGATATCAGTAACTATCTGGATTTCGTGCTGAAGCTGTTTTTTGCCTTTGGTCTGTCCTTTGAAATTCCGGTAGCCATTTTGCTGATGGTCTGGACGGGTGTCAGCACCCGCGCCGATTTAGCCGAGAAAAGGCCCTATATTATCGTTGGCGCTTTCGTGCTGGGTATGTTATTAACACCACCGGACGTGTTGTCACAAACACTGTTGGCAGTGCCGATGTGGTTATTGTTTGAGCTTGGCCTGGCGCTAAGCCGTTTTTATCAGCCTGATACAACAGAACAATCAGAAAAACAGGAACAGAAGTAATGAAACAGTTTGCCTTGATGATCTTACTAGGTGCCGCCACACAGGTTCAGGCTGCCATTCCAGCGGAGCAGGCAATTGAGCTATGCCGGGCAGAGCAAAATGCGCTACGACGCTTGAATTGCTACGACGCCATTTCAGCGGATACCTCTGTTGCCGCAGCTGCGCCTGTAGCTCGCGCAACACAATCAGCAGCACCGCAACAACCGACTGTTTCGCAGCCTCAACCTGCCGCTCAGCCTGCGCCAGCAGCCACTGCTGAAAGCAGTTTTGGTCTTGAACACAAAAAGTCATCAGAACAAACCACAGATAAGATATACGTCACCGTTAAAACTGTTTCCGAAAACAAGCAGCGAGAATTAGTCGTGGAATTTACCAATGGCCAGATCTGGCGCCAGCGCGGCAATGATTACTATCAGATCAAAGCTGGCGAAAAACATTATATTAAACGCGGCGTGTTAGGGTCGTTTTTCCTTGGTAACGACGATAACAACCGGACTATACGGGTAAAACGCGAACAATAATATGCATGCCTGGTGCGATATCGGAGTAAACCTGTTCAGCGGTCAGTTTGACACTGACCGTGAGGCAGTGCTGCAACGGGCCGCCGATGCCGGTGTCGTCCAATTAATATTAATTGGCAGCGACCTGGTAGAAAGCCAGCAGAATATCGCTTTTTGCCACCAACATAGCGGCTGCTTTACTACAGCCGGTATCCATCCGCATCAGGCAGCAGGCACAGCTGCTGACTACCTGCAACAATTGACAACGCTGCTGCAAGACCCCAAGGTTATTGCTGTTGGCGAATGCGGTTTGGATTTTAATCGTGACTTTTCCCCCCGGCCGGTACAACAACAGGTTTTTGCCGAGCAGTTGCAACTTGCTAACACCGTGGCTAAACCGGTATACCTGCACCAACGCGACGCCTTCGAGACCCAACTGGCTATCTTGAAAGAGTCGCAAGTCAGCCGAGGTGTAAGCCATTGCTTTACCGGCGACACCGCGCAGTTAAAAGCCTGGCTTGACTTAGGTTTGTACATCGGCATCACAGGCTGGCTGTGTGACGAGCGCCGCGCATCTGAGTTGCGACAGGCATTGCAGTATATTCCACTGGACCGGCTGCTGCTGGAAACAGACGCGCCCTATCTGTTACCGCGTGACCTTACGCCTAAACCTGCCAGCCGCCGTAACGAACCTGCCCTGCTGCCACACATTGGCGCTACTGTTGCGCGGATGTTACAACTGGACATTGCCAGGCTGGCAAGACAAACTGTCGACAATTGCCGCAACTTGTTTCAGCTTGAAGGCAGACTGCCGGTGACGGGGGAATAACATGAATGAGCTGCTTTTTCTCTTTATAGCTGGCAGCATAACAGGCGCCTGTCTGGCCGGTGCCTTTGCCCTGAGTAAGGTGCGGCGTTTGAAGCAGGCCGCAGCAGAGTTGGAAAACCAGCTACGCAGCCACAGTTTCGAGCTGCAGATCACGCTCGATGAGCTGGCAGAGAAAAACCATTTGCTGCAGCAGCAAACGCAAACCGATACGCTGTCGGGTATCTACAACAGAGCTTACTTCGACCGGCGTATGCGGTCTGAACTCAAACGCAGCCGGCGTGAACAACGTTCACTGGCTCTGGTGCTTTTGGATATCGATCATTTTAAACGAATTAACGATAATCTGGGGCATCTGGCCGGCGACCATGCCATTAAGTTTGTTGCAAACGTGATACAGCAGCAATTGAAGCGGCCGGCAGACAAACTGTGCCGCTACGGCGGCGAAGAATTTGCGTTGATCCTACCGAATACCACCTTACAAGGTGCCAGACAGTTAGCAGAACAAATTCGCCATAGTTTAGAAAATGCAGAGCAAAAAACTGAGCCCGCGTTTCATCTGACACTGAGCGCAGGCTGTTACGCCGCCGTACCAGGCGTGCAAAGCGATAACGATGAATATATCCGCTTCGCTGATTCTGCGCTGTATCGCGCCAAAGCCGCCGGCCGTAACCAGGTACACAGCTATCCGGCCGCAGCCGCTTTTAGTGCAACATCAGGAGAAGTAAATGAACACTAACCGCTATTTTCCAGCGAGCCGCATGCGCCGTATGCGTGAGCACGATTTCAGCCGCCGCCTGATGGCAGAGTATCAGCTTACCGTTAATGATTTGATTTACCCGATGTTTATTATTGAAGGTGATAATAAGCGCGAAACCATAGCGTCTATGCCGGGAATTGAAAGACTGAGTCTGGATTTACTGCTCGAAGAAGCTAAGCAGTTGGCCGCACTTGGGATACCGGCCATTGCATTGTTCCCGGTAACGGCAACTGAGAAAAAATCACTGCAGGCAGAAGAAGCCTGGAACCCTGATGCACTGGCACAACGGGCCGTGCGTTTATTGAAAAAGCATGTACCGGAACTTGGCATTATCACTGACGTCGCGCTGGATCCGTTTACCACACATGGCCAGGACGGCATCATCGATGATAACGGCTATGTGCAAAACGATATCACCACTGCTGCTCTGGTAAAACAGGCGTTATCACATGCCGAAGCCGGTGCAGATGTCGTAGCACCCTCGGATATGATGGATGGCCGCATCGGCGCAATTCGTGAAGCTCTGGAAGACGCGGGCTTTGTGAATACCCGTATCATGGCGTACTCAGCAAAGTATGCGTCAAGTTATTATGGCCCGTTTCGCGATGCAGTCGGTTCTGCCGGCAATCTGAAAGGCGGTAATAAAAAAACCTACCAGATGGACCCGGCCAACAGCAATGAAGCGTTACATGAAGTTGCGCAGGATCTGGAAGAAGGTGCCGACATGGTCATGGTTAAACCCGGCATGCCATACCTGGATATAGTACGCCGGGTAAAAGATGAATTTGGTGTACCGACCTTTGCCTATCAGGTCAGTGGCGAGTACGCGATGCACATGGCTGCCATTGAAAATGGCTGGCTGGCAGAGCAACCGGTCATTATGGAGTCACTGCTGGCGTTTAAACGCGCCGGCGCTGATGGCATTCTGACGTACTTTGCTAAGAAAGTGGCCATCTGGTTGCAGCAGAAATAAGCGACAGGGCCGCAGGCTATGCCAGCATTTGACCAGATACCACGCCTGACACTGGCGCATTTACCCACCCCACTGGAACAGGCGCCGCGTTTATCGGCGCAGCTGGGTATCGACCTGCTGATAAAGCGCGATGACTGTACCGGTCTGGCCGGTGGTGGCAACAAAGCCCGCAAACTTGAATACTTACTCGCGGATGCAAAACGCCTTGGTGCAGATACACTGGTTACTATTGGCGGCTTGCAGTCTAATCACGCCCGGCAGACGGCAGCAGCCGCCGCCCGGTTTGGTTTCGCCTGTGAGCTGGTGTTGCAGGATGTCGCCGGTACCCCAACGGCAGACTACGCCAGCAATGGTAATATGCTGTTCAACCATCTGTTGGGGGCAAACATACATCAGCTGGCGCTGACAGACGATTGTCAGCAGTATGCGGCAACCTTAATGACAGCGTTACAGCGTCAGGGCAAGCAGCCTTATCTGATCCCCATCGGTGGTTCCAATGCCATTGGCAGCCTCGGCTATGTGCGCTGTGCGCTTGAACTGGCTGAGCAGCTACGCCAGCTTAATACAGTACCACAGCAAATAGTCGTAGCAACCGGTAGCGCCGGTACCCAGGCGGGCTTACTGGCTGGCCTGATGCTGGCCGGGCTTGATATTCCGGTGTTAGGTATCACTGTCAGTCGCCCGGCCGTGCAACAACAGCAGTTGGTGTTGCAGCTGTTACAGCAGGTATTACCGCTGATTGGGCTCGACCCGGATCAGGCGCAGGGTAAAGTGGATGCTAATGGCGACTACTATGGTGCAGGTTACGGCATCATGACACCTGCCACCGTCAATGCGCTGCAGCAAACCGCGCGGGCTGAAGGTATACTGCTGGACCCCGTCTACACCGGCAAAGCAATGGCCGGCGTGATGGATTTATGCCAACGCGGTATTATTGACCAGGGGAGCCGCCAGCTCTTTGTGCATACCGGCGGCAGCCCGGCGTTAGCTGGCTACGCGTCTGTGCTGTAAGTTTCTGGCTGTGGCAACCGTAGCTGCACTAACAAAGGTAGATGGTCGGATGCCCGCTTTACCAAATCAGAAGCAGGTATCTCTACAGCCGTCACCGCCAGCTGGCTGCTGACAAAAATATGGTCGATGCGGGCTGCTGCAAAACGGCTGGGGAAAGTGCCGGCCGGCCGGTGGCTGGCCAAAGCCGCCTGCGCGTCCTGCAACCGGGCGCCAAGCCGCTGACATACTGCTGAATTCGGCTGGGCATTCAAATCTCCGCAAAATATTACCGGTCCCCTGCACTCTGGATGGCCCAGCCAATCCTCGCTGAGCAGGCTGTCTATTTGCGCAAGCCGTTCACGGCTGTTCAGGCCAAGGTGTGTATTAATAACCTGCACTTGTTGGCCTTGATAAGTTACCTCAGCCAAAATAGCCCCCCTTGGCTCCAACCCCGGTTTGTCAGCTAATCCCGGCAAAGGCCCGGCTTTAATCAGTCGCAGTGGCAGATGGGTTAAAATGGCATCGCCATATTGTTCTTCCTCCAGATGCATTGCCGGGTGAAAATGAAACTCCATCTCCAGTTTGCGCGCGATTAAACGGGCCTGATCCATCCCTAAACTACGGTCACGGCCAAGATCCAACTCCTGCAGCGCAACAATATCGGGGTTAGCCTGTGCTATGACGCGGGCGATGCGCTCGACATCAACCTTGCCATCCAGCCCAATGCAGCTATGCACGTTGTACGTCATCACGCGCAGGTCATTGCCGGAAGTGGCTCTTACCTTGTCACGCGATACCGGCTGACTGGTTGTACGGCGCATATATTGCAGTGCAGCCTGATATAAATCGTGCGGCCGCATATAGCGGCTGCCTGCCGGTGGCAGCGCAACATCAGCAGGCAGCAGCGCAAAACCTGTGGTCTCCTCCGGTGTGGCACCGGCGTGCGCGCCATTCTCATCAGCAAAGGTTAATGGCGTCAGCCCATCGCGCCAGCCCATCACCACCAGATCACCGGCATCGGCATGCTGACATAATCGCAGCAAATCATCGCTCAGGCTGTCCAGAAACGGATGCTCGGCACCGAATAACTTAGCCGCGTCTTTTGGTAAATAATAATCCCCATCGCTGGTCGTGGCGCGCAAACACTGCTCGCTTTCAACCGTTAGCACTATCGGTACCTGATAACGTGTTGCCAGCTCAGTCGCTACAAAATGCAGTTCCTGCTCTGACAGCGGCTGCGGTGCATAAATATGGCCAACCGGCCCCAGCGCTGCCACTTTGACTACGCCATCCGTGTCATTGTCTTCACTGCGTTCTACCGCAAATACACGCTGCACCCGCTTGCCACCCAGTAATCTGACACGCTGGGTCTGAATACCGCCTTTTGCTGCAGGCCGTGCCAGAGGTGACTCAGACGAGAGCTTGTCGAAGCACTGCTCTACTGCATGTTGTAACGGATAGCCATGTAGCTGGCTGTACTGACTGACTTTTGCCTGACCATGATCAGAATGGATCCAGACTTCATAATTACGCCATTCAGAGCGGTGCGCAGCACGCCATAATCTGGCGATGCTATCGTCGATGCCTTTTAACGTCCAATGCGCAAAGCGGGACGAGGGCCCGCGCCGGTGTGACTGCTCGTCGTAGCCAAGAAAATTAATATGTACTATCGGCATACCGCGGCTAAGGTCAATCTTACCGCCGATAACACACAGTTCACGCAACACTATAGAGATCGCAACCCGGGTCGGTACAAACTTCAGCTCGGTCAGAAAATCATGTCCTTTTACCTGCCCACGGAGAAAGTCGCGCAGTGCCAGGCCGACCTCCAGACAAAACAGACCGGCAATACGCAGCACACTGTAAAAATTGGTAATAAACAGCACCAGCAATACCAGCGGGTTGGCACTACGCAGAGCAGACCCCCAACCCAGGGAAGAAGCACAGAAGTGTGATTCAGCAGCACCGCCGGTAAACATGTCAGCATAGACACTGCCGTCTTTTAATAGTGCCGCTTTGGTTTGACCGGCCAAGCGCTGTTCTACCTGTGCCGCAGTATCAGGTTGTAGCATCCTCACTATCTTGCCGGTACGGTGGTCACAAAAAGAGAAGGCTGGCACGGCCCCGGGGATACCATAAAATAACTCAGCCTGTACCGCCGGCGTCGTTGCTGGCAAACCAGAGTACTGAGCATGCAGGCTGTAATGTTCCCGCTGTAACAAACGGCGTAAAAACGGCATTTCGCCGCTGTCCAGCGCCCGCTGCAATTCAATTTTGGACAGGCCGTCTATTTGCAGCATAATCAGCCCCGGCCGCACGGCCGACCCTTTTGAAACCGGTAATTGTAATAGCCTCGCCAGCCAGCGGCTGCGGCTTACTGCCCGTCTTAACCAGCGCAGCCATACTGAAACCCGAATTATCATACTCCTCCGCCTTACACCGTTATCCCGGTAAAAAGTGATTAACTGCCCGCTACTCCTCAGTGGTAGCAAATAACGTGCTGCCAACCGCAGCCGTGCCGGCTTCAGCCATGCTGCGCAGGATATCCCATTCTGCTTTTAC
This sequence comes from Rheinheimera aquimaris, assembly GCF_020531985.1. Taxonomy (GTDB): domain Bacteria; phylum Pseudomonadota; class Gammaproteobacteria; order Enterobacterales; family Alteromonadaceae; genus Alishewanella; species Alishewanella aquimaris. The sequence continues at coordinate 43,681 of NZ_JAJAVQ010000007.1, forward strand.
CCAGGCCAGTGCATCCTCCCAGTCCCGCTCTCCCCTTGGTGTACCCGGCTGATGCTCAGCCAGAGCCCGAAAGCACTGCAAGGCTTTTGCCGCAGAGCGCGACATAGCATGCTCTTCTGCTGTCGCCTTTGCGCCCTGCTTTAATGTTTCACGTTGCTGCGCTGTCGCCGCCGTTATTTGCTTCAGCGCGCCGGCAAAGGCTGCAGTCGTGTGCTCCTGTATTAGCAAGCCATTGCGCTCGTGCTGCACCACTTCGCGTACACCGCTGGCATCCAGCGCAACCACAGGTAGCCCGGCTGCCATTGCTTCTGTCAGCACTATACCTTGCGTTTCGCTGCACGAAGCGAAAGCAAAAATGTTCATTGCGTGTAACGCATCTATCAGGGCTTGCTGTTGTAAAACACCGGTCATATGTAACCGGTCGGCGACGCCGGCCTGGGTAAAGATTTGTTCAATTTCCTGCTCCGACGGGCCAGCACCAATCACCAGAAAGTGTACTTCGGGCTTTTCTACGGCGACATTTGCTACAGCGTGGGCCAAAAAGGCCAGGTTCTTCTCGGGTGCCAACCGCCCTAAGTGTCCAATTACTGTGGCATCTGCGGCAATAGCATATTGCTTGCGTACAGCTGCGCCGTCACCGCTGGCAAAGCGCTGCGGGTACACGCCGGTGGGTACCACTGCTATCGGCGTATTAACACCGCGCTGCTGCAGTAAGTCTGCGATACTCTGGCTGGGAGCAATCACCTGATCGCACAAATTGGCATAACGGGTGGCAAGCTCCACCGCAAAACGCTGCATGGTAGAAGAATCGCCAGGCACATAGTGGGTGTACTGCTCGTACAGCGTATGATGGGTAAATACTAACGGGATCTGACGGTAACGTGCTGTACGCAGCGCCGTCATGCCAAGTAAAAACGGGTGCTGCGAATGAATAATGTCAGGCGAAAATTCATCGAGCACTTCGCTCAACTGATCAACAAATGGCAGCGCCACAGAGAAATCGCTGGCATTAAAGTTCTGGATGGCTGCAACGCGGAATACATCCGTTTCATGCTCTGGCATATTGGCAAATTCCGGTGCCACCACCAGTACTCTGTGCCCCAATTTGCGATATTCCGCCACAAAGGCTTCAACAGAGCGGGCGACCCCACCCACATGAGGCGTAAAAGTGTTGGTAAAGATTGCAATGTTCATCCGTTATGCCTCTGCTTTTGTTAACGTAACTGTGCTATCCGTCGCCGCAACTTTGACGGGCTGATAGCCGGGTAAACACACTTCGACTGCCGGCGCGGCCCCGGCGGCGTGCCAGTCGGCTTGCCAGCTAACTTGCGCCTGCTCCGACCCGGTTAGGGTAATTTCAATACTGACAGCACCAAAACTGGTTGGTGCCGGGCCAAACCGCACAGGATCAGCACTAGTTAGCCAGCGCTGCGGCACGCCACTGCACAGCACCAGCTGCGGGCCTTCTTCGCGTACAAAGCAGTTGCGGATCATCAGCAACCACTCTGCTGCAGCCCAGACATGATGACCATCGCCCATGCAGCCGCCCCCTGTAGCAGGATGTATCGCCTCCGGCCATTGCCCGGTTGGCGAAGCAAGTTCAGCTACCGCATCCATCAGGGTCAAATACCGTGGGTCTTTCGCTCTCAGTAACACCTGGGCGACATGCAGGGTTAAGTAAGCATTAAGGCCTGAATGAATCATGTCCTGATAGAATGCATTTTTGACAAAGCAGCGCTGTAGTAAAAACTCAACGGTATCCAGTAATCGCGGATCATCAGCAGCCCAAAGCTGAGCGGGATAGCCAGCCGCCAATGAGCCAATGGCGCCCGCGTCCAGCCTGCGGTATGGTGACGCCGGCATACCGGGGCGTTTGAGCCGCTTTTGGCAATGCGCCAGGCTGTTATCGATGGCCGCACTGAATTTACCGGCTTCGTCGCTAAACTCCTGCTGCAACGCTTTATCAGTCGGCGCGAACATCTCTGCGGCAGCCTGCAAGCCGGCAACGCCCCAGAAATCATCCCAGTAGTAATAGTCATTCGGGCCAAGGTGCTCAGCACTAAAACCCGGCGGTAGCAAGCCAGCATGGGGTATATCAGCTTTATCTGGCAGACGCTTGCGCCCTATCCAGCGGGCGCCGCTTTGTACGGCACTGTGCCAGTCCTCTGGCAGCTGCCGCCCGTTCATATCAAAGTATCGTTTGAGGATCCAAAGCACCTCGCCATTGGCATCCCATTCACCTTCCTGCGACCTGAAATACCCGAGCAGAGTTTGCCGTGGCGGAAACTGATTTAATGCGCGTTCGGCGCGCTCCGTTAAACCGGCGCAAAGCAGTGCATGAATAATGAAAGCGGCATCTCTGAACCAAAAACGTTTATAGGTATAGGGGCCGGGGTAGACATCCTCAGGTGAGTGCAGAATTAACGATGCCAATGCCGCATCATATAAGAACTGATAGTGCTCATCCGGGCACACCAGTTTGCAGCACTTTTGCTTTTCCTGCTGCCAGGCATCCTGCTGGTACTGCACTTGTTGTTCTGTTGCCAGCGGCACAGACACCTCCAGCTCCTGCCATTGCTCTGCCGGCAAGGCAAACATCGCCGCTGCTGTCACCATGCCGACATCACAGACACCGTCTGCCTGTTCCTTTGCATCTTGCAGATGAATATACACGTCGCCCTGACGATAGGTAGACACATGATGACGCTGCGCCGCCTGACTGAACCGGACCTGCTTATTGTCATCCACCTGCCATGCCGTGCGCTCAGAGTTCAGTTTTACCTGATGAATAAAACTAACTCCCTCCGGATTCTGTGGCCGCAACGCCAGCACCAGATGCCCTGACTGAGCCGATTTTGCTTTCAGCCGCAACTTACATACTGCTGCACCGTCTTCCAGCTCAACAGAGGCTTCGCTTATCAGTGTCATCCCGTGTTCAGACGTTTTGGTGCGGACGCTGACGTTACCCGATAACAGCAACTGCTGCTGGCTTTGCAAACTACGCGACGGTAACAGACAGTCGCCCTGCTCTGGCACCACCCAGCTATCGAGCGACCAGCCATCCAAAAATGGCGTCAACAAGCCTCTGGGGTCAACGATCGGCAGCTCAGGACAGTCCGGCAAGCCAATGGCCGTCCAGTTGCGGTGCGTCAGATTGATATGCGTTATTGAAAAAGCCCGCGGAATAAAGGACGCATCGGCCGGGTCAAACTGACGGGAAATCCAGTACGGCCAGACCCAGTCCAGATTATGCTGGATCACCCTGCTGTTAATCAGGCCGCGGGCATGAAACACTACACCAGCCCGTAACAGCTCTATCGGCTCTCCCACCTCGGAGGGCTGCGCAAAGTTATGTAATCGCGCCAGCAACGCAATCGGGTCGATAAAACCATTTTTGTGTGCGACATAACGCACTACGTAACGCCAGGGCAACCACTTTAGCCAGGTCATTGTTGCTGCTCCTTCTCGGTATATTTGGCCAGCGCACGGCTGGCAAGGCGGTTCAGATACACAATCACCGCGATAGCGGCAACCAGCCCGGCAGCATATAAACCCCACTCCCAGACAGAACGTTCTCTGGAGGTAATGTCAAAGTTAGAGATGTCAGCAATCAAGGATCCCAGATAGACGTTGTGTACACTAAAAGGAATAAAACCCAGCAGCGAGCCGCCGAGATAGCCCCGCAGTGAAAACTGCGTTAAACCAAAAAAGTAATTGGATAGTTTGCCGGGGAAAAATGGGATCAGCCGGGTTAGCAAGACGATTTTCCAGCCGTTTGGCGTCAGTTCGTCATTCACCAGCCGCAGCTTGGCCCGTGCCAGCACAAACTCGCGCGCGCGCTGGCCAAAGCAGTAGCGGGCAAGTAAAAATGCGACTGCCGCACCAGCTGTAGTGCCAAGCACCACATACACCGAGCCGGGGATAACACCAAACACGAAACCCGCGCCTATCGTAAACAATGCACCCGGCAACAATAGCACTACCACGGCTGCCATGATCAGCATAAACAGCAGTGGCGCCCAGGGCCCCTGCTGCTTGAACCACTCCAGTAACTGCAACACCTGCTTGTGCACATCAAAATACACCAGCACAGCGAGTAAAGCGGCCACAAACAGCAGGCTACCAACCATACCGAGTAGCATAGGCTTGCGCCGCAATTGTGTTTTGTCAGCTGAACCAGCATTGGTGCTTTTAGCCTGTTGTGCAGAAGTCACTGTATTCTCCCCTGTCATGCGCAGCCTCTGTACTCAAGCCGCAGGTTCAAGTTTGTGTAATAAAGTGCGCAAAGCTGAAAAATTCTCCGGTTCAGACGCGGCGTGCGATGCTCGCGGAGAAATATACAAGCGGCAAAGTGGTAGCTGTTTTGCCAGTTGCCAGGCGGTGCCGCACGGACAAATAGTGTCTAACCGGCCCTGCACTATATCCACAGGTATCGAGCGCAATAGCTCACAATGACGCAAGATATAATCAGGCGGTAGAAAACCCTGATGCTTAAAATAATAACTTTCCAGCAACGCCATAGGCACCTTGCTGCCAGCCTGTGTAAAGCGCTGCAGTGTCGCCTCATCAGTATCAAAAAATGAGTTAACTGTTTCCCACCTTGCCCAACTGGTCGCCGCTGCCCGCTGCAACTCCTCATTGCCTGTTGATAACAAGTCAAAATATGCCGCCACCGGGTCAGCTACATCGCCTACCTGATGCATAAACTTCTGATATTCTTCCGGGTACAACTGGCTGGCGCCGTTCAGGTAAAACCAATCCAGCTCTTGTTGACGGCACAGAAAAATGCCCCACAGCAGCATAGACTCGACGTACTGCGGATGACGCAGCGCATACAACAAGCTCAGCGTACTGCCCCAGCTACCACCCACCAGAATCAATTTCGGTAGCGACAAGGCTTTGCGCAACTTTTCAATATCATCAATTAACTGTTCGGTTGTGTTGCCGTTTAAACGCTGCTCAAACCTGCTCTGACCGCAGCCACGCTGGTCAAAATAAACTACCGGCCGCTGCAGGCCTGCAAACAACGCTTTGTCCGTATCACTGACCCCGGCCCCCGGTCCACCGTGCACAAACAGCAGCGGCACTTCGGTTGTTATGTCGCCGACACTTTCATAATGCAGTTGATGACCATAGCCCACATCCAGATACGGCATTTTGCTACTCCACTATGCGAATCACTTTTTAACCCAGTTACCTGAGTCGCTTTTCTTGTAGCTTTGCTTTACTGCTGACCAGGCCACTTTATGCGCAACCTCTTCCCGACTGTCGTCACCGCGGCGTTTATCGGCAGAATCATATTCGTCCCATGCGCTGTTAAAGGCCGCCTGATAAATTTCCTGCGCATGCTTCGGCAGATTGTCTTTCACCGAGCCGGGCAGTTCAGTTAATTTGTCGTAAGGCATTTGCCACCTCCTGCGCTTTTTAAAAAGGCTGATTAAAAAGACGTAACGCAAAGCTCATGCCATTTTGCTGTTTTCGCTTCTGGCGCTGAACTTGCACTCCAGACAAGCGATGTTCAATGACTCAGCAACGTGAGGCGATATTATGAAATTACATACTTTATCTTTACCGTTTGTCGCAGCCGGACTGTTAGCAGGCTGCAACCCTCAACCCACGCCGCCTGGCGCGCCGATGGGGCAAACGTCGCCGGCCTCAGTGCCTGCGAATGTCGGGCCGCGTGAAGAAACACTCAGTATCACAGTGCAAATGAACAACGTCAGCGCAGAAGGCGTGGGCGACAGCGCAGGCAAAATCACGGTAGCCGAAACAGCTAACGGCCTGGTATTTACACCAGCGCTAATGGGGCTGAAGCAAGGCGAGTATGGCTTTCATGTGCACCAGAACCCTAGCTGCGAACCCGCTATGAAAGACGGAGCACAGCAGCCTGCAGCCAGTGCAGGTGGGCATTTAGACCCGGCAGACACCGGCAAACACGCCGGCCCTGATGGTGACGGCCATTTAGGTGACTTACCGATGATCCGTGTCAATAGTGACGGTAACCAGCAGGCTGTTACGATGAGTGAAATGAAGCTGGAGGATGTGAAAAATCATGCTCTGGTCGTGCATCAGCAAGCTGACGATTACAGTACTTCACCGTCGGGTAACAGTGGCTCGCCTATCGCTTGTGGAGTGATCAGATAATGCGGCAAAGACAGCCTGCTGCCTCATGCAGTGACGGCAGGCTACCGGGCAAGAATTACACACTTTGCAGTAATATTTACCCGGTGCTTGATGGTGTTACTTAATCAGTAATTCCCAGCCGGCCTGTTGCTGATACTGAACTTCCTGCTCCAGCTCAGCCCGCATTAGCGGATGTTGCTCCAGCCAGCCTGCTGGCATCTGCAATACCAGCTGTTCGCCTTTGCTACTGATATCCACCTGAGGTAACACTTCATGCCGACGCCGCATAGACAGGATGACAGCCAAACGCAGAATCCGCGTCAGCCGTACTGTTAATAATACTGATGTCATCGTCTGACGGGCGATAATATCCCGGCTGATATCGGCTCTGTGGTTATATACTAATGCCATCACCAGCTGCTGCTGCGCCCGGGTAAAGCCGGGTAAATCAGAGTGGTTAATGATGTAGGCACCGTGATGATGGTGGTTCTTGTATTCGATCAATAAGCCAAGTTCATGCAGCAGCGCACCGCTTTTTAGCATGCTATGGCCTTCAAACTTGTTTAAGTCCCAGCGGCTTTGTAGTTGTGTCGCCAGCTCGCACGCCATTTCCGCCACCCGGTTTGCATGGCGCTGGTCAATAAAATAGCGCACCATCAGGCTGTTAACGGTGCGGTTACGGACATCCGTGTGCTGCAACTGAGGCAGCATGCTGTACAGTACGCCTTCGCGCAGCGCACCGCCGGATAATGTCATACCGGCAATATTCAGCTGTCGGAACAGGGCAATAAGTATGGCCAGACCGGACGGAAACACTTGCTTGCGCTCCTGTGCCAGCCCGGTGATATGCAGCTGTTCCATCCTGCCGCACGCCAAGGCCTGCTGCATAATATCTTCCAGCCGGTTGAGAGTGATGACCTCATCTTTACCTTGCGCCACCAGAATTTCCTGCAGCGCCTGCACTGTGCCAGAAGCGCCGACTGCTAGCTGCCACCCGGCCTGTTTGTACTGGTCGGCTATACTGCCGGCCTCTTGCTCGGCCGCAGCAATGGCACGGTGGAAATTATCTTCGCTGAGTTCATCGTCGCTGAAATAGCGCTCAAGGTAGGTTACACAGCCCATATTAAGACTGGACAGCAACACCGGATTAAAGCCTGCACCGATCACAACCTCAGTGCTGGCACCGCCGATATCAATCACCAGCCGGTTGCTGTCACTGTTCGACGTATGGGCGACACCCAGATAGATAATGCGCGCTTCGTCCTCACCACTGATTACAGTGACACTTTGCCCGAGAATGGCTTCGGCTTCTTTGAGAAAGGTTTTAACGTTCTTGGCCAGCCGCAACGTGGCAGTACCAACAATACGGATGTTCTGCGGCGGAATATCCTGTAGCCGCTCAGCAAACAATGCCAGACACTCCCAGCCACGTTTCATCGCTTTACGGCTTAATACCAGATTTTCATTTAAACCTGCGGCAAGGCGTACTTTGCGCTTTACCCGGCCGATAACCTGCACCGAGCCACCAACGACTTTGACCATCAGCATATGAAAACTGTTGGAGCCAAGATCAATCACCGCATAAATATCCTGATGCGGTGATTGCTCGGCAGCTTGCGCCGGATTAACGAGGGCGGTTGCGAGGGGCTCTTGCGCCATTACTGCTGCGTCCACCTGAGCCACTACGGCTGCCGGTTCTGGCCTGGCCTGCGCGACGGCGAACCCGCGGCTTCGGCGCTTTAATATCTTCCAGCAGTGCGCCGGCATCATATTGTGTCACCGGGATCGGATGACGGATATAGTCTTCTATTGCTGTCAGGTTCAGCGCATAACGCTCACAGGCGAAACTGATAGCCTTACCACTTTCACCGGCGCGGCCAGTACGTCCGATGCGGTGTACATAGTCTTCGCAGTCGTCGGGTAAGTCGTAATTAAACACGTGGCTGACTTTAGGAATATGTAAACCGCGCGCCGCAACATCAGTAGCGACCAGAATATCCAGTTTACCACTGGTAAAATCTTCCAGAATACGCAAGCGCTTTTTCTGAATAACATCGCCGGTTAACAAACCCACTCGGTGACCGTCTGCTTCCAGCCAGGCATGCACTTCTTCACACCAATGTTTGGTGTTAGCAAATACAATGGCTTTGTCTGGCCACTCTTCTTCCATCAGCGTCAGTAACAGTGGCATTTTATGCTCATCTGACGGGTAAAACAGCTCTTCACTGATGCGGCTGCCGGTCATCTCTTCCGGCGCGATATGAATATGCTCTGGCTGGTTCATTTTCTCAAATGCCAGCTCCTGCACTTTATAAGACAAAGTGGCAGAAAACAGCAGACTCAACCGCTCTGTCGCAGGTGGCATGCGGTTGAACATAAAACGGATATCTTTGATAAAGCCCAGATCGAACATCCGGTCAGCTTCATCCAGCACAACAACCTGAATTTGCGATAAGTCGTACAGGCCTTGTTTTAAGTAATCGATTAAGCGGCCGGTTGTGCCAATTAAAATATCTACGCCATTTTCCAATAACTGGCGTTGAGTATCGTAGCCTTCGCCCCCATAGATCAGGCCAAGGCGCAAGCCGGCTTTTTCTGCCAGCATTTTCGCATCCTGATGGATCTGCACCGCCAACTCCCGCGTAGGGGCCATAATAATGGCGCGCGGCTGGCCGGACCCTCTGGGCTCATGCGTTAGTAGATGGTGGAATGTTGCTGTTAAAAACGCCAGTGTTTTACCCGTGCCCGTTTGGGCCTGGCCGGCAATATCTTTACCGGCTAATGCCAGAGGTAAACATTGAGCCTGAATGGGCGTACAATAGCCGAAACCTTGCGCATTTAAAGCGTCAAGAACCTGTGGTGCCAATGCAAAATCGGCGAATTTATGTGTAGTTAAGTGTGTTTTATTCATACGGCGCTAAGCATAACCGTTACGCTTGCAATAAGGAACAGCCACGTTTAAATTGATAACACTTTTTTGCAGCCAGGCTGCATAGCACTAGCGGAGATACAAATGAGCGAACTTATTTTACAGGTTTCTGATGACAGCTTTGAAACCGACGTCCTGAAAGCCGAAGCGCCGGTGTTAGTCGACTTCTGGGCAGAGTGGTGTGGTCCATGTAAAATGATCGCTCCGATTCTGAACGATGTTGCCGCGGAATATCAGGGCAAAGTTACCGTTGCGAAGGTTAACATCGACCATAACCCGAATACCCCACCTAAGTTCGGTATCCGTGGTATCCCAACCTTACTGTTATTTAAAAACGGTCAGGTTGCCGCGACTAAAGTGGGCGCTTTGTCGAAAACTCAGTTAAAAGAATTTCTCGACAGCAATATCTGATTTAAGCAAAAGGCGTATTTTTATACGCCTTTTTCTGTTTCAACGCTGGACGCACCAGTAGTCAGCTGCTATTGTGTAGCCAGTAAAACGTTCTAAACCACGCTTGTCTGTCGAAAAACCACTTCCAAACCTTATTTTATCGAACCGATAAGCATTACCCTGTTTATATATCAACAAGAAACCCATCAATATGCATTTAACAGAACTGAAACTGAAGCCGATTAGCGAGCTGGTTGAATTGGCTGAGTCTATGGGCCTGGAAAATATGGCCCGCCTGCGTAAACAGGACATTATTTTCGCCATTTTAAAATCCCACGCCAAAAACGGCGAAGAAATTTTCGGTGATGGCGTACTGGAGATCCTACAGGATGGTTTCGGTTTTCTGCGCTCGGGTGACAGCTCTTACCTGGCCGGCCCCGACGATATTTATGTTTCACCAAGCCAAATCCGCCGCTTCAACCTGCGCACCGGCGACAGCATTTCTGGCCTTATCCGCCCACCGAAAGAAGGTGAGCGTTACTTTGCCTTGCTTAAGGTAAATGAAGTTAACTTCGGCCGCCCAGAGCAAGCCCGCAATAAGATTTTGTTTGAAAACTTAACGCCGCTGCATGCTAACTCGCGCCTGCGGATGGAACGTGGTAATGGCAGCCGGGAAGACATTACGGCCCGGGTGCTGGATTTAGCCTCGCCTATCGGTAAAGGACAACGTGGCCTGATCGTTGCACCACCGAAAGCCGGTAAAACCATTTTGCTGCAAAACATCGCCCAGTCTATCGCAGCCAACCACCCTGATTGCGTATTAATGGTGTTACTGATCGACGAGCGGCCGGAAGAAGTTACCGAGATGCAACGCCTGGTAAAAGGCGAAGTTATCGCTTCAACCTTTGACGAACCGGCCAGCCGCCATGTGCAGGTTGCCGAAATGGTGATCGAAAAGGCCAAACGTCTGGTTGAGCATAAAAAAGACGTTATTATTCTGCTGGACTCGATCACCCGCTTAGCCCGCGCTTATAACACTGTTATTCCAAGTTCAGGCAAGGTATTAACCGGTGGTGTTGACGCCAACGCTCTGCACAAACCGAAGCGTTTCTTCGGTGCGGCCCGTAACGTAGAAGAAGGCGGCAGCTTAACTATCATCGCAACAGCGCTGGTAGATACCGGTTCGAAGATGGACGAGGTCATATACGAAGAGTTTAAAGGTACCGGTAACATGGAACTGCACCTGTCGCGTAAAATCGCTGAACGCCGTGTGTTCCCTGCCATCGACTTTAACCGCTCTGGTACCCGCCGTGAAGAGTTACTGGCGTCGCCGGAAGAGCTGCAGAAAATGTGGATCCTGCGTAAAATTCTCAACCCAATGGATGAGACCGAATGTATGGAGTTCCTGATTGACCGTCTGTTGATGACCAAAACCAACGACGAGTTCTTCGAAGCCATGAAACGGCAAAAAAGTTAACTGAAAAACCGGCCTAGTTGCCGGTTTTTTATTGCCTGCAATTTGCGCCAGGCAAGCAGTGCATTGCTTTATTTTTAGCAGAAGGAAGTACCTGATGACACAACCGCATATTGTCATTATTGGTGGCGGCGCGGGAGGCCTGGAACTGGCTACCCGCTTAGGTAATAAACTGGGCCGCAAAGGCAAAGCCCGCATTACCCTGATAGACCGCAATCATACTCATATCTGGAAACCGCTGCTGCACGAGGTGGCAACCGGTACGCTGGATGTTGAAATAGACCAGCTCAGTTATCGTGCCCATGCGGCAGCGCATGGTTTTGACTTTCAGCTTGGCAGTTTAACCGGTATTAAGCGGGAGCAGCAGCAAGTCATTCTGGCACCGGTTCTGGGTGATGACGGTGAAGAGGTATTGGCTTCAAGAGCGCTGCAATATGATTATCTGGTGCTGGCAATCGGTAGCGTATCCAATCATTTCAATACTGCCGGCGTGGCACAGCATTGTATTTTTCTGGACAGCCCGGCACAAGCCAACCGGTTCCACCGCCATCTGCTTGACGCCTACCTGAAGCTAAACTCCCCCGGTCATCCGAAAGATACACTGAACATTGCTATTGTCGGTGCAGGCGCAACTGGGGTTGAGCTGGCAGCAGAGCTGTATCATGCTGCAGCCGAGCTCAACCTGTACGGTTTTGATGACCTGCGTAAAGATCGGTTGAATATCAGCCTGATTGAAGCCGGGCCGCGTATTCTGCCGGCGTTACCAGAACGTATAGCTAATTCAGCATTAAAAGAGCTGCAAAAGCTCGGCGTAAAAGTGCGCACCAGCACTAAAGTCACGGCCGCAAATGCAGCCGGCCTGCAGCTGGGTGATGAACACCTGGAGGCCGAACTGATGGTCTGGGCGGCAGGCATCAAAGCACCGGATTTTCTGGCATCGCTTGATGGCCTGGCGACCAACCGTTTGAACCAGCTGCTGGTAAACCCGAAGCTGCAGACAACAAATGACAGCCGGATATACGCTATAGGTGATTGCGCCGGTTTTCCGCTACCGGATGGCAAGTGGGTCCCCCCTCGGGCACAATCAGCACATCAGATGGCAAGCCTGGTCGCACGTAATATTTTGGCTGAATTCAGTGGTAAGCCACTGCAAGACTTCAAATACAACGATCATGGTTCACTGATCTCACTAAGCCGCTTTGGCACTGTTGGCAGTTTAATGGGCAACCTGGTTGGCGGCGCGATGATGATTGAGGGCAGAATTGCCCGACTGGCTTATATATCTTTATATCGTATGCATCAGGTAGCGCTGCATGGCTGGATAAAAATGCTGGTGATCAGTTTAGTCGCGCGCATCAACCGTATTGTCCGACCCAGGCTGAAGCTGCACTAGTGCTGCCTGTTGTGCTGCAACGTCAGGTTGCAAGCGCTGACGACTGCTATCATCGAGCCAGCGGAGCATGGCTTCCAGATACGCCGGGCTTTGCCATAACGCAGGCAGAGCCCGATTAACTGCGGCGATTGCGGCTTCTCCAACCTTGCCAAAAGTACAGGCGACATGTGTAACACTGGCGACATTGGCGCCTGCGATTGCCCGATACTCTAATACAACCGGTTGCGCCAACAGATGGCTGTAGTACTGCATCCGCTCCGGATATTCAATCACGTAATCAACCCGGTTGCTGCCGAGCAATGCTGCTGCATTAAGCTCGCTGGTAAAGGCCTGACTGCTGAGGTTGCTGCCTCCCTGTTGCAATAACTGCTGCATCTGCGCAGGGTATAGCCGGTTTGCCTGATAGGCACCAATCAGGCTGCCGTCCTGCGCCAGCTCTGCGATATTCACACCTTCTTTTTGCATGGATGGATGTAATGTCAGCTTACCCGGCAGATAACCAACCGCCAGTGCTGCGCCAACCGCTATTGGCTCTGAGAATAACCTGGTTTGGGCACGTTCGGCGGAATAGAGCGTACCGATGGTACAAACTGTTTCGTCCTGCTGCTGGAACATTTGCTCCAGCCGTGCCAGACTGACCAGACGCTGTTGATGTTCGAATTGCGGCATCGCTGCCTTAAGTTGTTGTTGCAGCAAGTCAAAAGTGCCTTGCCCCTGAAAAGGTCCGCTGACAATCTGATGTGGAGGCCAGTCAGTGTGTAACCATATAAGCTGTGGCTTAGCCTGAAGACCGCAACAAAACAGCAGAGCAAGACACCGTATTAACATGGCAACACCTGAATTTTAACTGCATTAACTGTAGCTAAAAACATCAGGTGCTGCCAGTGCCTTGTGTGTGCTAACTGATGCTAGCCAATGGTGTGATGCAGTAACGGAAAGGCAGCTTGTTGCGCAGCGTTTATGCGTAGCGCCGCTAAATACTCTGCCCCGGCAACCTGCGCAGCATCATTGCTTGCTGCATGCACCCGCGCCAGAACATCCCCCCGCCGCACCTGAGTGCCGGCGGCTGCAATCTGGCTGAAGCCGACTGCCGGATCTATCTGCTGGCTCGGATGTGAACGGCCGCCACCCAGCCGCACTACCGCCATGCCAAGCGCTACCGTGTCCTGGTAACTGACATAACCGTCAGCAGGCGCCACTACATCCTGCACCACTGGCGCCGACGCCAGATACTGTTGAGGCTTTTCTATCAGATCGGCTGGCCCGCCAAGCGCCGATACCATGCGGGCGAATATCTCAGCGGCTTTACCTGAGCTTAAGCTATGCTCCAGCGCTTTGATTGCACTGGCCTTATCCTGATATAAACCACCCAACGTTAACATGTTAGCACCCAGTTCCAACGTCACCTGATGTAAACGTGGCTCACGGTATTTGCCGGTTAAATAATCCAGCGTTTCCATAACTTCCAGTGCATTACCGGCGGTGGCCCCGAGAATTTGGTTCATATCGGTAAGCAGCGCCCGGGTCGACACACCGGCACCATTAGCAACGTTGACAATACTGTTGGCCAGCGCGGAAGCATCGTCGACGGTGCGCATAATGGCACCGTTACCAATTTTTACATCCATTACCAGCGCGTCAAGGCCTTCAGACAGTTTCTTGGACAAAATGGAGGCAGTAATAAGCGGAATAGACTCCACGGTAGCCGTAACATCACGGATGGCATATAAACGCCGGTCTGCCGGAGCCAGCTGGCTACTTTGGCCAACGATGACGCAGCCAAGCTTGGGCAACAACTGACTGATTTTTTCCAGACTTTGTGTACAGCTGTAACCCGGTATTGTTTCCAGCTTGTCGACTGTGCCGCCGGTATGACCTAAGCCCCGGCCGGCGATACTTGGCATGAAAGCACCGCAAGCGGCCACCATAGGTGCCAGCATCAGTGTCACCTTATCACCGACACCACCTGTGCTGTGCTTGTCCACCACAGGGCCATTTAATTTACCCTGCCAGTTCAGTACGGTGCCGCTGTCCCGCATCGCCAGGGTTAGCATAACAATTTCATCGACACTCATACCATTGAGGTAAATGGCCATTGCCAGTGCGGCCACTTGCCCTTCGCTAAAACTGTCGTCGGTTAAGCCTTTTACAAATTGCTTAATTTCAGCCTGACTTAAACTGCCACCATTACGTTTTGCTTTAATAATTTCCTGTGGAATCATGCATTAAGCTCCAACTTTAGTGCTATTGGCAAGATAGGTTGGGGTAAAAGCGGCAGGTAACAACTCGCCCAGGGTCCACTGCTGCTGTTGCTGCATATGATTACAACTGGCCACCGGTGCATCCGGGCTGAAAAACTCTGCAATCACCTGGCGGCAAATACCACATGGTGGCGTTAACATGGTTTGGGGCGTATATACCACAAGCGCCTCAAACTTACGCTCACCGGCAACTACTGCAGCGGCAATAGCATTGCGTTCAGCACAAATGGTGCCGCCATAAGAGGCGTTTTCAACATTGCAGCCGGTATAAACCTTACCGCTGGCAGCAAGCACAGCAACACCGACCGGGAATTTACTGTAAGGCGCATAAGCCTGCGCCGCGGCGTCTTTTGCTGCCTGTTGCAGGGCAGTCCAGTTTATTTCGCTCACTGGTTAAACTCGTGTTAGTTATGGGAGTGTAGTGTTACTGCGAATAGCTTCCGGGTCAAGCCCGGCAGCAGGTAGTATGACGTTATCCATCGGGCATCGTATAATGCTGGCTTAATATTAATGAGGACCTTTGCATGCAGTCGGTAAAATATCTGGCCGGATACCCAGCCGCCATTCAGCAACAGGCAGAGACTCTACTGCAAACTGGCCAGCTCGAGAATTATATCCGCCAGAAATATCCTCAGCTACATCAGGTGCAAAGTGACAAAGCCTTGTACAGCTACATTTGCGAGCTGAAAAATCAGTTTATGCGCCATTCGGCACAGCTGGCGTCGGTAAGGTATGACAGCAAACTGAATGTGTTGCAGCAGGCGCTGGGTATGCATACCTTTCAGTCCCGGGTGCAGGGCAACAAATTAAAAGCCCATAACAGCATCAGCATCGCTGCGCTGTTTAAGCAGGCACCAGCTGACTTTCTGCGGATGATAGTGGTGCATGAACTGGCACATTTTAAAGAGAAACAACATAACAAAGCGTTTTATCAGCTGTGTCAGCATATGGAACCAGCTTATCATCAGTTGGAGCTCGATACCCGGTTATGGTTGCTTTGCCGCGAACAGCCAAATCATCACCAGTAACCAGCCACAGGCCAGTGGCACCATCATGAAGGCTTGCAAAATGCCTGCCTGCTGCGCCCAAAAACCGGTAACCAAGCCGGCAAACTGAAAGCCCACTGAGGTTCCAATATTAGCCAGCCCGGACAATACAGGGCCATTGTCGGCATCCAGATCCATTGCTGTAGACAATAACAGCGGAAACAAGCCACCAATACCGATACCAAGCGCAAAGTTGCCGAGCACCAGCGCCGGATAACTGTGTGCCAGAATCAACATCAGGGCGCCGCCCAGCGCACAACCGGACAAAATGCGCATTAACGCCGGTGCACTCAGCCAGCGCAATAACAGGGCAAACCCCAAACGGCTCAGCACCATACCGCCGGTAAACCAGGCCAGCAGTAAACGTGCATCTTCTGTGCTATAACCGGCGCCATTTACCGCGTAACTGACAAACCAGTTGCCCTGGCCCCACTCTGCTGCGCCGTACCCAATCATCGCCAGCAGCAGAATAACAAACACCGGCTTTCTGAGCACTGCAGTGTATGACAGGCTTTTACCTTTGCTGCCGGCGGCATGATGCTGCACCACTTTGTGTGCACCCAGCCGCCAGCTGTACGCTGCCATTAACACCATTGCCAGGGCAATCAGCCTAACCGGCCAGCGCCAGTCGGCGACATACCAGTACAACACGACTACCCACAGTGGCGCCGTTAGCGTACCCAGGCTAAACATAAAATCCATCAGGCCCATCATCGCCGCCCGCCTGTCTGCATATAGGCGGGCGATCAGCGTGTGGCCGATCGTGAACATCACAGAATATGTCATGCCAACCAACACAATCAGCGGCAGTAACAGCTGCCAATGGCTGACAAAAGATAACAAACCCAGCAGCACTGCTTCCGCCAGCGCCAGGCTGGCGAATAAATGCAGAAAGTTAAACTTCTGTACATATTTACCACCGATAACAGCACCGACGATAGTACCTGCAGACATCAGGCTGAAGAACATACCACTGATCACCGGCGCCATCTGCAACGACTGCGCCATATCAGGCAGCAGCATGCCCCATAAAATAATCAGGTTACCCAGTAAGAAGAAACCACTGAAAATAGCTGCAGTTGGTTGAAAACGCGACATTAACAATCCTCAGGAGCAGGCAGTATAAAGGCATCAGCATCCAGCATAGCCGGAAACTGCTGCCGGTATTGTAGCAGCTTTACATAGTCCAGCTCAGCGCGCAGCACACTGTCCTCACCACGGCTAACATCCGCAACAGGCTGCCCCAGATAATCAACAATCAGGCTGTCGCCGCTATAAGCTACCGCATTGCCATCAGTACCTACCCGGTTGCAGCCCAGCACAAAGGCCTGATTTTCTATCGCTCTTGCCTGCAATAACGTGCGCCACGCATGCGAGCGGGCTGCTGGCCAGTTTGCCACATAGAGCGCTATGTCATAATCATTGCGGCTGCGGCTGAATACCGGGAAACGCAGGTCGTAACAAACCTGCAGTAATATCCGCCAGCCAAGATAATGCACGACAACACGTTCAGTGCCGGCGCGGTATGCCTGATGCTCGCCCGCCATCCGAAATAAATGCTTTTTGTCATAGCGACTCACCTGCCCCTGTGGCGTCACAAAATAGCAGCGGTTTACACAATCATCACCACTGCGAGTTGCCACAGACCCGCATAGCGCCGCACCGCTCAATGCCGCCTGTTGTATCAGCCACGCCAGAGTATCGCCTTCCGGTTCCGCGATTGCATCGCTTTGCATAGAAAAACCTGTGGTAAACATCTCCGGCAGCACAATCAGGCCGGCGCCAGCACAAGCCGCAATCCTTGCGGCCAGCTGCTGTCGGTTTGCCGGTGCATCCTGCCACACCAGCTCAGTTTGTATGAGGGCAACCCGCAATGGCATCACCTGCGCTGTATTGTTTAAATCTGACATAACAGCTCCGCAGCAGCCTGCAGTGTGCTGTCTTGTTTAGCAAAACAAAACCGGATAATCCGGGCATTTGGCGGCGACTGATAAAACACTGACAGCGGAATAGCGGCCACTTTGTGTTCTGTGGTCAGCCACTGACAAAACTGCACATCATCCATGTCACTGATAGCGCTGTAATCTGCCAGTAGAAAGTAGGTACCCTGACAAGGTAACAGCTTAAAACGGCTGTGCTGCAGTAGCCCGGCGAAACTGTCACGCTTACGCTGATAAAATGCGCCCAGCCCAACGACCTGCTGTGGTCGCTGCTTAAGCATCGCCGCCACAGCGTACTGTGCAGGCGTAAAACTGGAAAACGTTACATACTGATGCAGTTTACGAAACTCTGCAGTTAAAGCCGCCGGCGCGACACAGTAACCAAGTTTCCAGCCGGTGACATGAAAGGTTTTACCAAAAGACGATACGATAAAACTACGCTGCGCCAACTCAGGCAGGCAATGCGCGCTGAGCTGAGCTGCACCGTCAAATACCATATGCTCGTACACTTCATCGCTGATGCAATACAAATTATGCTGCAGCACCAGCTGTTGCAGCGCCAGCCAGTCGGCTTGGCTAAACACCATGCCGGTTGGATTATGCGGGCTGTTAACAATAATGAGTTTAGTACGTGCAGTGATCGATTTTGCCACCTGCTGCCAGTCGATACGATAGCCCGGCGCCTGCAGCGCAATGTGCACAGCGGTAGCGCCGCACAGGTTAATTGCCGGCTCATAGCTGTCATATGCCGGGTCAAACACAATCACTTCATCTCCGGCTTGCACCACAGCGCTGATGGCAACAAACAGTGCTTCCGTTGCGCCACTGGTAACGGTGACATCCAGCTCCGCACTGACATCGCGCTGGTAGCAGCGCTGTATCAGCATGGCGATTTGTTCACGCAGCTCAGCAATACCAGGCATAGGCGCGTACTGGTTCAGACCCTGCCGGCTATATTCAGCCAGTTTATCCAGTAGCAGTGCATCTGCCGGAAAATCCGGAAAACCCTGAGATAAGTTAATGGCCTGGTGCCTGGCAGCCAATTGAGATATCTGGCTAAAAATGGTGGTACCCACCTTTGGCAGTTTGCTGTGCAATGTCATAGCGGCAAGAAAAAGTTGCGAAAACCGGCTTGAATGCTATCATTTAGCCCGTTTTATGTATAGACATCTAAACGCTTAAACGTTTAGCAACCAGGTTCAGATAACATGAATAATACAGCCCAGCTGCATCAGCTTAATCCTAACGCTATAGCGCTGTGCGCTTTAGGTCGCTGGATCGCCAGCCGTCATTGGGTACCAGCCACCGGCGGAAACTTTTCTATAAGAAGCTCAGAGCACAGTGCTTTGGTTACCGCATCGGGTAAAGATAAAGGTGAGCTTAGCCCACAGGATTTGCTGCCAGTCAGCTGGCAAGGCGGAGAGCTTAGCTGCCCCGGCAAGCCATCAGCCGAAACAGCGTTACATGCGCAGCTTTACCAGTTAGATGGCCAAATTAAGGCCGTATTGCATACCCACTCTGCACAAGCTACGGTATTTTCACGGCTGATAGCCGAAGATAGCTACCTGTTCAACGGCTATGAAATGCAAAAAGCCATCAGTGGCAACACTAGCCACGATTGCCCCTGCCCTTTGGCTGTGTTTGACAATACGCAACACATTCCTACTCTGGCAGCTCAGGTTCGCCAGCGCTGGCAGCAACAACCACTGAACTGGGGCTTGCTGGTACGAGGTCATGGCCTCTATGTCTGGGGGCGCAGCCTCGACGAGGCAAAAAGGCATTTAGAAGGCTGGGAATTTCTTATAAACTGCGAACTGGAAAGGTTAAAACTAGCAAGGTAAACCGTGAAGTATTCCGCTATTGTTACCGATATTGAAGGCACCACCAGCCGTATCAGTTTTGTCACCGAGGTGTTGTTTCCTTATGCAGCACGCGAATTGCCGGCGTTTATCCAGACACAGCAGCATAATCCGGACGTCGCCGCTCAGCTGCAGGCATGCCGTACGCTGATGCAACAAAGTGATGCCAGTATAGAGCAGATCAGTCACCAATTATTACAATGGATAGCCGCTGACGAGAAAGTCACACCACTCAAAGCACTGCAGGGCATGGTATGGCAACATGGCTACCAGACAGGTGCCTTTACCGGCCACGTATACGATGATGCCGTCAGGCAGCTGCAGCACTGGCACAGTAAGGGGGTTAAACTCTACGTGTACAGTTCCGGCTCTGTTCAGGCACAACAACTGTTGTTTCAGTACAGTGATGCCGGTGATTTAACGCCATTATTCAGTGGCTATTTTGACACCCGTATCGGTGCAAAACGCGATATTTCCTCTTACGCGGCCATTTTGCAAAAGTTACAGCTGCCGCCAAAGCAAGTGCTGTTTTTATCTGATGTTACCGCCGAGCTTGATGCTGCAGCACAGCTGGGTATTGACACAGTACAGTTGATCCGGGAACGGCAACCGGCTGCAAAGCATAAAACGGCCGCCGATTTTTACCAGGTTGCGGAGTAAAGATGAGTTATTTAACTATATTCAGCGCTGATGAGCCGTCTCAACCGCTGTTTGCCAGCAGCGATGTCGCAGCCATTGTGCAACAGTTGCAGCAGGCTGGTATCCGCTTTGAACGCTGGCAGGCAACAGCACCGATTGATGCACAAAGCAGCCAGGAGCAAATTTTACAGGCGTATGCCAGCGATATCGATAAACTGAAAACCGAGCGCGGCTATGTCACCGTTGATGTGGTATCGCTCAGTAGCAGCCATCCGGAAAAAGCCGCACTGCGACAGAGATTTCTGGCAGAACATACCCACAGTGAAGATGAAGTGCGGTTTTTTGTCCGTGGCCAGGGCTTATTCTGCCTGCATATTAACGGTAAGGTGTATCAGGTACTGTGTCAGCAGAACGACCTGATCAGCGTGCCGGCCGGCACCACACACTGGTTCGATATGGGCAGCGAGCCGGAATTTACCGCTATCCGCCTGTTTAATGATCCGGCAGGTTGGGTAGCTGACTTTACCGGCAGCAGCATCGCCAGCCGTTTTCCGTTGCTGGCCTGAAACAATGCCATCCATACCCGCAACATCGCTGTTAACTGGCAAAATCCGCCTTAACTGATACTTTTTAAGGCATGTCTGCGCCAAAATGATGCAATCGCTGATGATAAGCCTGCTATAAGCCGCAAGCTTATAGCCATATCAGCTTTGGTGCATTTTATGCAGCTGCTTCATTTATAAAGTGTTAAGCATCAATTCAGCGTTGTTAATGATAATGCAATATTTGTCGACTAAAACCAGCGGCTAATACATGAGACTGAGTGCTATATAATGCCAATGCATACACCCATGCGCGGCCTGCGTTGTTTTTGCGTCGCAGCGGACTGTTTAAGTTTCAAAGAAACTGCGAAAAGGCTGTACCTGACACCTTCAGCAGTCAGTCACCAGATAAAACAGCTGGAGGATAACCTCAACCTGCAGTTATTTGAACGCCAAACCCGCGCTATTGTTCTGACAGAAACCGGTAAAAGGTTTTATCAGGCGATAGAACCCTTGATGCACCAGCTGGCGATGACTATCGGCGAGTTCAGTCAGGCACAGCGCATGCTGGAAGTCAGTATTTCCATGCCGGAGTTTTTTGCCAGCGAGCTGTTTGTCCCGCGCTTAATTGGCTGGTCAGAGCAATACCCGAACATTAACCTGAAGCTGGAAACAGTAAAATCGCGGCGTGAAAGTCCAAAATATACTGATTTATCGATTATCTTATCCGGCAAAACACCGACTGAAATCGTTGCATACGATTTGTTCCCTATCAGCTATGTGCCCGCTTGCAATACGCAGCAGTACCATAAATGGCACAGCAAAGGCTACCGCGTACTGGAACAGGTGCCGTTGATCCTGCATCAAGCCAGACCTCATGCCTGGCACCAATGGGCAGAGCATGTTGGTTACCATAATTTTCAGCCGAAGCAAATTATCCAGTTGGACAGTATGTTCAGTGTTGCCCGCGCTGCCCAGCAGGGTCTCGGCGTAGCACTAATCCCGCTGCCGATCAGCAATGGCTGGTTTACCAACGGTAGCCTGCAACGCCTGTTCGAGCAGGAACTGCTCAGCCGCGACCGTTACTATCTGGTGCGCCACGACAATGACCCGGCCCGGGACGAGATACAATTGCTGATCGACTGGGTGCTGCAAAGCTTCTTGCTAAAGAGCAGCAACCCCTTAGCGACACTTGCATGACAAACTGTAGCGCCTGACAGGTGAATTTTTTTCACTTGTCAGGTTTTTTTTTATCGTTTGTCAGTTCTAGTGCTTTTGCTCAAAATTACTCCTGCAGACCGACAGCGGCTGCTTGGATGGGAAATTGGGAGCAACACACTATGAAAGCGAGATCAATTAAGTTAGGCAGTTCTTTGGCGTTGATGCTGATGGCCTCGGGTTCATTTCTCGCATCAGCCAACACCAATGGCTATAAAATGGTACTAATTGAAGATACACCTGGCGTAGCGGCTTTACAGGCCGGCCAGTTCGACCAGGGTATTACTGAAACCTTAGCCAGCAACAGTGCAGAAGTAGATAACTTCTCACGCCAGATGAGCCTGTGCGTTGGCTTCACTAAAAGCGGCAAACTGCAACAAGCAGAAACAGCCTGTGACAGTGCCGTTTCAGCTGCACAGCAGTTTCATTACGTCAGCAGCGGCGAAAAACGTGAAATGCGTGCCTATGCCCTGACTAACCGTGGCGTTCTGCGTTTACTGCAGAACAACAACCTTGCTGCCCTGGCCGATTTCAGCCGCGCAGCGGAATTAAACCGCAGCGATGTTAACCTGCACAACCTGCAGCGTTTAGAGTTAGCTCTGAACAAAGCAAACAGCGGTTTAGATGTAGCTATGGTATCGGCAGAATAAGCACTGCTGATACTGAAATCAGCTTAGTGCAGAGTAAGCGCCTGCACCTTGTCTGATAGCAGTACCCGGTAGTAAACAGAGTAAGCGCCTGTTCACTGCTTCGACTATTACACTCCCCCGTGTGTATCACAGAGTTACTACTCCCCGGTGTAACTCTGTTTTTTTATACACATCTCAATATTACTTTGTAAGCTATTGTCAGATGAAGCTACATCCCTCAACTGGCAGCCATACTAGGACATCTCTCTAAACCGACGATAAAGTATGAAAGCCAATACTTATTCTGTTACACCCAACTGAATTTCTATAATTAATCTTCAGTATTAGCAATAAAAACTAAAGCGATAAAAACTCAGCAAGGAGGATTATTCCTATGGTTTTGAGAAATCTTTTTCATTTTTCTTCCATAACAAGTAACCAAATGTGAAACCAAGCACTGAACATAAAGGAAGTCCAAGCTTCAAGTCAGAAACCAATTTAGACCAGTCAACCTCATAAAGAACTATATCTACGATGTGCCTGCCCAGAAAAACGCTACAAAATAGGAGTAGTCCCCACGACAGCACGCCTTTTTTAATACAGAACCAAACAAGACCTTGTTCTCTTTCTGCACTCCATACCTTTGACTTCAACATCTCAATTCTACCTATGTGTCTATGCGGTGCCATGCCCACACTAACAGCCTGTTCAACTCAAAATAAGAAGCGTACATAGCAAGTTGATTGTATGAAGTGAGGCTTTCAAAAATAACTGTCAGATTTGACAGCACTTGAGGCTGAAAAAATCATGTCTGCGGTGTTGATACCATACACCGCTTAAAGCACTTACTTGCGGATAACCCGCTGTAATATCCCCATTGCAATATCTGCTTGCGAGTAAACGCCGGTATCCAGCACCCAACCGGTCACTAATTCTGCTGGTGTGACATCAAATGCCGGGTTAAATACACTAGCCTGCTCCGGCGCCCAGATGGCACTGCCAAAGGCACCGCTGACACCGCGCACTTCATTGGCATCGCGCTGTTCAATCGGGATAGCACTGCCGTCGGCACAGGCTAAATCAACCGTGGTATGCGGCGCGACCACGTAAAAAGGTACCTGATGATAATGCGCCAACACCGCCAATGAATAAGTGCCCACTTTATTGGCAAAGTCACCATTGGCAGCAATGCGGTCAGAGCCAACAAAAATACGGTCGACCTGGCCACGAGCCATCAGCATAGCGGCCATATTGTCGCAAATAAGCTGGTACGGAATGCCTAACTGCTGGCATTCCCAGGCAGTTAGCCGCCCTCCCTGCAATAGCGGCCGGGTTTCATCCACCCACAGGCGGATATTTTTGCCCTGCTGATGCGCCAGATTAATCACACCTAGTGCCGTACCAACCCCGGCTGTTGCCAGGCCGCCGGTATTACAGTGTGTCAGCAGCTGCTCGCCCTGTTGTACCAGCGCCGCGCCATGTTCAGCCATACGCTGACATAGTGCTACATCTTCAGCGAATAACTGTTCAGCACAGGCGATAGCAGCCGCTTTGTAATCATCCTGCGCCAGCGCAGCTATCATAGTATCGAGATTGTTCATCAGATTAACGGCGGTTGGCCGCGCAGCACGCAGCACCTCAGCATCCAGCAACAGCTGTTCGCGGCTGTCGCCAACACTGGCCCGGTATGCCAGTAACAGGCAAGCACCTATGCCAATGGCGGGGGCACCGCGCAGTTGCAGCGCTTTAATCATCGCCACCATAGCAGGTACGGTTTGACACAGTAACCACAGCTGGCGCTGCGGTAATAAGGTTTGATCCAGTACAAATAATTCGCCCTGCACGGTTTTCAGGCTGAGAGAGGTTAAGTTTTTCATAGCTTATTCCTGTTTGGCGTTGCAGACGTCTATAAGGTTTGCGATTATGCAGCCCTGCTTTTTTCAACACAAGTATGGAACCGACGCTATGGCCGAATACCGCACCTTCACCACTGATGACGCTATGCGCTTTGCCGACGAGCATAGTGGCTTATTTGGCGATCACAGCAAGTTAAGTTGCGAGGAGTTTGGCGACGGTAACCTGAATCTGGTCTTCCGGGTCAGTAACGACAAAGGCACCAGTCTGATTGTCAAGCAGGCTCTGCCTTACGCCCGCTGTGTCGGTGAAAGCTGGCCGTTGACGATAGATCGCGCCCGGATTGAAGCCGAAGTATTGCTAAAACACCGTAAACTGTGCCCGGATCACACCGTAGAAGTGCTGCACTATGACGCTGAGCAGGCTGCTATTCTGATGGAAGACTTAAAAGATTACCGCATTTTGCGCACCGAGCTGATAAGCGGCAAGCAGTTTGCGCATCTGGCTCCGCAGTTGGCCAGTTATCTGGCACAGACACTGTATTTCACCAGTGATTTCGCGCTGACCGGGCCGAATAAAAAGCAGCAGGTTGGCCGCTTTTTAAACCCAGAACTTTGCCTGATTACTGAAGATCTGTTTTTTACTGATCCGTACTGCAACCACGAGCGCAATAACATTCACACCGCGATTAACAGCGATGCCCAGCAGCTGTGGCATGACGAAGCACTGCAGGCAGAAGTCGCGCAATTAAAAGCCGATTTTTTATCTAAACCACAGGCATTACTGCATGGCGATGTGCACAGTGGCAGTATTTTTATCAATGACGAAAACTGTAAGCTGATTGACGCTGAGTTTGGTTTTTACGGCCCTATTGGCTTCGACGTTGGCAGCCTGGTGGGCAATTTGTTGCTCAACTACCTAGGCCACTTTGGCTTAACGGCTGATGACGATACACGCCAGCAACATCAGGACTATCTACAGCAGCAAATCAGCCTGCTGTGGCAACAGTTTTCGCAGCAGTTTAAACAGCTGATGGAGACTGAATGCCGCGAGCCCAGCCTGCAAAATAGTCGCTATCAGCAACATTTTTTACAACAGATATTTGCCGATGCTTTAGGCTATGCTGGCTGCGAACTGATCCGCCGCACAGTCGGCCTGGCTCATGTGGCTGACCTTGACAGCATCAGTGACAGCGACCTGCGCGCCAAAAGTGAGCGTAAAGCGTTACAGCTCGGCCGTGAACTGATTATACAACGCCGTGAGCTAAGCAATATTGACCAGGTACTGACGTTACTGCGCCACCTGAAATAAAAATTAAAGAAACTGCAACAGAGTGTCGCTTTACCCACTGATGGACAATGCGCACAGTTAAAGCGACTGTGAACAGTTGGTTACACTTTCGTGCTGTACCCACGCTGCTGCGCGCTGTAGGCTGCAAAGGCATGGCTGCCGTTGGTTATAGAGGTACATTTGGCGCTCTGGGTTTATCACAAATATTTCGCTGCTGCTGTGGCGGTGCTAACTGCCTGTATACTCGCAGCTTTGTTAAGTTTAGCCGTTAGCAGTTCGGTGCATTTTAGTCTGCAACAAAGTGCACAGGAATACTTACGCCGCGTCGACGACATCGCCACAGAAACCCAGCACACCCTGGATCAGCTAAATGCTATGCCAGCACAGCGTTGCAGTGCGGCCGATCTGGCCGCAATGCGGCAATTGCTGCTAGGGACACGTTATATCCGCGATATTACCTACTACAACGGCAATGATGCTATCTGCTCGGCCAGCGCCGGCAAGCTCAGCCAATACCCGGTAAGTGAAGACCCAAGCTTTTATTCTGTGCGTAACAGCAGTATCTGGCTGCACCAGCCACTGGGCGATATCAGCCAGCGAATCACCGGCACCGTCGTACGCCAGCACCATTACAGCGTCAGCATCGTCAGCGATATCGACACCCTGCCACCGAGACAGGATGTGCGCTGGCAGTTGGTTAATATTGCCGGTATAGCCGTGGCTCATACCAGTGGCAACCGCGGGATTTATCAGAGCGCCAAACCAGAAACCTTTGCGGCCCTGCAGTGGCCGTATTATTACTACCACCAGTGCTCTGCCTATTCCCGCTTTTGTCTGGCGCAGCAATTCAGCTTTATTTTGTTACTGCGAAACTATCCGCTGCAAAGCACTGTTGTCATGCTGGCACTGCTGGCCCTGAGTGTTCTGGCCTGGTTTGGCTGGCGTCAGCTGGCCGTGCGCCGTCATAGCCTGCGCTACCGGGTAAGCAAGGGCTTAAAGCACGGCCATTTTTCAGTGGTATTTCAACCTATTATCGATTTAGAGCAAAATCAGGTTACCGGCTGTGAAGTACTGGCCCGCTATCAGGACCCACTTGGTCAACTGAGCCCCCTGCAGTTTATTCCGATGCTGAGTAAGCTTGGTCTGAGCAGCCAGTTTACCTGCTTTATCGCGCAGCAGGCACTTAGCGGTTTGAGCACAGTACCGGGCTTATCTGAGCAATTTTATTTGTCACTGAACGTTTATCCGCAGGATATTGCCAGTGGCAGGATCCTGCAGTTGTTGCAATTGCCTGAAGTGCAGCAGCGTAAGATCAAACTGGTATTGGAAATTACCGAGCAGCAAGAACTGAGCTTTAACAGCTCTAAGCTACACCTGGCTTCACTGAAAGCGGCAGGCTTACTGCTGTCGATTGATGACTTTGGCACCGGCTATTCCAACCTGGCCGGACTACGTTCATTAAATGCTGACTATCTGAAAATTGATAAAAGCTTTATTCAGGACATGGAAGCCGACAGCATTAAATCCACATTAATACCAAAGATCCGTGATATCGCTAGGTTACTGAACTATCGCATCGTTGCAGAAGGCATTGAAAATCTGGCGCAGGCCAGCCTGCTCCGTTCGCTGGGTATTGAGCTGGGCCAGGGCTGGCATTTTGCCAGGGCAATGCCGCTGACAGAATTTGCCGATTATTTACGCCAATTTTCCTGCCGGCAGCGCAGGAGCAGCTGAAATAGCAAGCCGGGCAAGCTATGGTTGTAGTCTGCTCAGGCAAACCGGAGACAATGATGCTGCAATTACAACAAGTAAACCGCATCTGGCAACAAGCCCCGCATAACGCTTTTACTGATCTGATCGACTTCAAAGGCGCCTTATGGTGTGTCTGTCGCGAGGGCAGCACTCATGTATCCGGCGATGGTGCACTACGTATTCTGCGCTCGGCAGATGCCATTAACTGGCACAGTGTGGCCCTGATACAAGACAATGCCGCCGATTTGCGGGATGCAAAATTTAGCCAGACACCAGACAGCAAGCTGTTATTGCTGGGGGCAGGCGCCCTGCATGACCGCAGCCGTTACAGCCATCAATCTTATATATGGCAGTCAGAAGATGGCGTTAATTGGTCTGCTGCGACAGCGGTAGGTGAGCACAATATCTGGCTGTGGCGTATGGCATGGCAACACAAAAACCTTTATGCACTGGGCTATAAAATCGGCAAACCTCACTTTGTCCGGCTGTACCATAGTGCAGACCAATGCAACTTCAGTGCTGTGGCCGATATTTACAGCGGTAGCTATGCCAATGAGAGCGGCCTGTTGTTTAACAGCTCTGGCACTATGCTGTGTCTGCTGCGGCGCGACCCGGAGCATGGCTTGTTCGGCCAGAGCCAGCCGCCTTATACCGATTGGCATTGGCAGGACATTGGTTGCCGTATCGGCGGGCCGCAGTGGCTGCAGTTGCCTGATGGCCGGCTACTGTGTTGTGTCAGGTTATACGATAACGAGGTCCGCACCAGCCTGTGCTGGTTAGACAGAAAAACCGGCCAGCTAACGCAAGCGCTGGTATTACCGTCCGGCGGTGACTGCAGCTATGCCGGTATGGTGCTGCGGGGTGATACGCTGTATATCAGTTATTATTCATCGCATGAAGACACAACAGCGATATACCTTGCTGTTGTGTCACTCGCGACTGGTATTTAGTACTTCACGCTGCAACCATAGGGTTTGCTGATTGCAGGATTAGGCGCCTCGCCAGCAAGCACCGCTTTAGCTGCATTGGCAAACAGGGGCGTAGCGGTAGCAATATCCTCGACCTTCGCCGAGGGTATGCTGTCGATACCCCCCATATATTGCAGTACGCCGGCTTTATCTATCACATACATATGCGGTGTGGTTTTTGCAGCGTATGCTTGCCCTACCACACCAGACTCATCAAACACTACAGCTGTTGGTGCAGCATTGCGGCTGGCTGTCAGATCGTCAGCTTCTGAGGGTGAAACGTGGCCCTGCTTACCGGGCGCAGACGAGATCACACTGAGCCAGACCACATCCTGCGCCGTCATCTCTTGTTGCAGCGCCTGCATATTGCCCTGATAGTGCTTTTTCACAAACGGACAATCGTGATTGGTCCATTCCAGCACCACCGTTTTACCGGCAAAGTCGCGCAAACTATGGCTACTGCCTTTGGAATCAACCACCGTAAAATCCGGTGCCGGCGCTCCAATCTGCGGCGCAGCCGTCAAGCCCAGCGACAACACAGCAGCCGAAGCGGCTAGTACCAAATGACGTAATTTCATCTTTTTTGTCTCCTGTAAGCTGTCAATTTTTACTAAGGTTCAGGGTTGCCGGCTTAACCGCGCCAGCGTTTGCGGTACCGTATCAGGGGTTAAAATTTGCGGCAGCACTTCAGGCTGCTGCCCTGGCCAATACAGTACGTACAGCGGTACACCATCGCGCTGATACAAACGCAGATATTCGGTAATAGCTGCATCACGCAACGTCCAGTCGCCTTTCAGATAAGTTACATCGTAAAGCGCCAGCGCCGCTTTGGTGCTGTCGCTGCTCAGTGCTACCCGCTCATTTACCAGACAGGTGATACACCAGTCGGCCGTCATATTCACCAGTACCGGTTTACCTTGCTGACGCAGTTCGCTCAGCGTATCAGCAGACCAGCTTTGCCAGGACTGGTCTGCTGTGGCAGTATCAGTCGGGTTGCGCTGCTGATACGGGGCGAACCCCGGCAGCGCTAAGGCCAACAGCAGCAATACCGCTGCCAGCATGACACTGCCATTACCGGCCAGGGATAACTGGCGCCGCCCCCACAACCAGCATGCCGCCGCAATGCATACTACGCCAATCAGCAACATCGCCTGAGCATCAACACCACTTTGACGGCCATATACCCAAAGCAGCCAGACCGCACTTAAATACAGCGGGTACGCCAGCCATTGCTTCAGCGTATCCATCCAGACACCGGGCTTA
The DNA here is from genome assembly GCF_020531985.1 of Rheinheimera aquimaris. GTDB lineage: Bacteria > Pseudomonadota > Gammaproteobacteria > Enterobacterales > Alteromonadaceae > Alishewanella > Alishewanella aquimaris. The sequence goes on from NZ_JAJAVQ010000007.1 coordinate 73,251, forward strand.
GGCAGCACACGGGAAAACCCCGGTACCAATGCCAACAACAGAAACGGTAATGCCATACCAAAACCCAGTGCAGCAAATATCAGCAATGCTATAGCCGCTTCCTGGCTGACGGCATAGCCTAGTGCCGTGCCCATAAAAGGCGCTGTACACGGGCTTGCCACAACCACTGCCAGTACACCGGTAAAAAATGCGCCTCTGCTACCACCGCTGTCTGCCACAGCACTACCGGTGTTCATCAGACCAAGGCCAAACTGCACCACACCCGATAAACTTAGCCCCAGCGCAAACAACAGGTATACCAGCAATGCCACCAGATACGGGTTTTGCAGCTGAAAACCCCAACCCACTGCGGCACCGGCACTGCGCAGTACAATTAACAGTATTGCCAGCATGACAAAGCTCATCACCACACCCAGGCTGTACCATAACGCCTGCAGCTGTTGTTGCCGGCGTACCTGACCATGACCCGCAATACTGAGCGCCTTTAACGACAACACCGGGAACACGCAAGGCATTAAGTTTAGTAAAACGCCGCCGGCGCCAGCCAGCAGAAGTATTAGCCACAAGGCTGTCGGGTCTTGCTGCCCCTGGGTGATCAGAATTTCTGTACCAGCACTGCGTGTCTGCTGCAGTTGCACGCTATAGGCCTTGTTAGCGGTAGTTATCAGTACGATGTCCAGTTGCTGTGGCGCGACAGAAAAATAGGTATTTAGCGGCTGCTGCAGCAGTAACTGCTCGCCGTTCAGCGTAACCTGCTGTGGTGCGGCATGGTCTACCAATTCGGTCGCGGCGACGAAAAAAGCACTAATGGGCTGTATTGTTGGTATATCCAGCACCGCTGAAAAGGCGCCGCCAGATACGTCAAACTGCCCTGACACATTAATCGGATACGGCAATTGCTGCTGCGCCTGCTGAAACAAACTGACAGCGTCTTCAGCCAACACAGCCTTGGCAGCTACCGGCAATACCAGGCTAAACTCTGCTTCAGCCGGAATACATACCTCTTCGCATACCAGCCAATCCACTTTTAAGCTTATCGGCAACGTGTCGGCCTGATAGTCGGAAGCAACAGTCAGATCTGACAGTAAAATGGTCTGGCCTTCGAAACCGTAATTCACCAAAGGCGGTACTGCAATCGCCTGTGGAGTGGGCCACTTAATTGCACCGGCGCTAACCCCTTCCGGTAATGTCCAGCTTAACTGTGTCGGTAAACCAGAATCACCGGGGTTTTGCCAGTAGGTGTGCCAGTGCTCGTCGGGCACAAAGTGCAGCGCCAGCTGCAGCGTTTGTCCGGGCTGTACCTGTTGGTATTCACTGACCAATTCAGCCTGCAAATGTTTCGCCGTCTGCCAGCCGGTTGTCGCAGCCCAAAGCGGCGCAAAGCAACTGAAACAGAACAGCAGTAACATCACACTACGCATAGGGCTCCCGTTATTTTAAATTTGTGCATACGAGCCTACACTGCTTTGGCTCACCCTGCTGACAAACTAACCGCAAAACTACGCTAAGTTGAGCATTTTTCGCGACGAACTGCTATATTAGCCAACGTTAATCCGTAACGGTTTGCTGTGGTCACTCCAGCAAACTAACCGTTACATAACACATACACCCTCGTAAATTATCAATGAAAGGTTCACCTTAATGAAACCATTTACCAAGTCAGCGTTGTCAGTGGCTGTTCAGGCCAGCCTGTTTAGTGCGGCTATTGGTCTTTCTCCGGTGCTGCTAGCGCAGGAAAGTGACAAAGATCAGAATGCAAAGCAGCAGGAACTGGAAACCATTACCGTTACCGCGCAAAAGCGCAGCCAGAGTATTCAGGAAGTCCCTATTTCTATTGCCACCTTATCCGGCGAGAAATTTGATGCGATTTTTTCTTCCGGTGACGACATTACAGCACTGGCGATAAAGGTGCCGGGTTTATACGCGGAAACCTCTAACGGCCGCGCCGCACCGCGGTTTTATATCCGAGGCCTGGGCAACACCGACTTTGACTTAGCGGCATCACAGCCAGTGTCCATCGTGATGGATGACGTGGTAATGGAAAACGTGATTCTAAAAAGCACGCCGTTATTTGACGTGCAACAGGTTGAAGTGATCCGCGGCCCACAAGGCACACTGTTCGGCCGTAACACGACTGCGGGTATTATCAAGTTTGACAGTGTAAAACCACGTCAGGATTTTGATGCCTATATAAAATCTACCGCCGGCACCCTGGGTATGCTGAACTTTGAAGGCGCTGTTGGGGGTGGTTTAACCGATGAGTTGTCGGCACGGGTATCATTACTGTCACAGCACAGAAGCGACTGGGTAGATAACAGCTTTACCGGCGAAAGCGATGTGATGGGTGGCTACAACGAACGTGCTGGCCGCTTGCAATTTTTATACGAGACCACCGACGTTGATGTATTACTGAATGTGCATTCACGTAACTATGACGGCACTTCCAGTTTGTTCCGTAAGAATATCTTAACGCCGGGTAGCGACAACCTGAACGACAACTACGACCGCGATACGGTGGCCTATGATGCACCAGGCCGTAACAAGCAAAGCTATGACTCCTGGGGTGCGTCACTGAAGTTTGACTTTGCTCTGGATGGCATGACGCTGACCAGTATTTCAGCTATTGAGCGGGCAGACGGTGGCGGTATCGGTGATATCGATGGGGGTAACCCGGCAGAAGCGGGCCCGGCAAACCCGGATAACGCCGTAACAGAAGACCAACTGCGCGATCTGGAGCAACTGACACAGGAAATCCGTTTAGCCAGTGATACCAGCGGCCCGTTAAGCTGGCAGGTAGGTGGTTTTTACTTTGATTCCGCCTTCGGTGTAAACAGTATTGATGGTTTCTTCGGTGCCACTGAAGTATTCCACGGTAATACCAGTTGGGCGCTGTTTGGCCAAACATCTTATAAGCTGAGTGATAAGCTGGATGTTACCGCCGGTATCCGTTATACCGACGATGAAAAAACCTTCTCTGTGGGTCAGCAGAACGTAGACGGTTTTGCGCTGGTGATTGGCGTTGCCCAGATCCAGAACTATGAGCCGATCAAAGTCACAGATGACAACATCAGCTGGGAGTTAAGCGCGAACTACCGCCTGACAGACAAAACCAGCCTGTTTGCCCGGGTAGCTGACGGTTTCCGCGCCCAGTCTATCCAGGGCCGCGATGTCGCGTTTGAAGCGCCACCGTCCGTAGCTGACTCAGAAACTATCATGTCGTATGAAATTGGTGCTAAGTCTGACCTGCTGGATAATACGCTACGGTTAAATGGCGCTGTATTCTACTACGTTATTGACGATATTCAGTTATCAGCAATCGGTGGTGAAACGCAGGGCAACCAGCTGATCAATGCTGACAAAGGCGTGGGTTACGGTTTCGAGTTCGACTTTGATTACCGTGTACTGGCGAACCTGAGTGTCGGTGGTGGTTTCAGTTACAACAAAACCGAATTGCAGGATGATAACCTGACGGTTGCACCTTGTGGTTCTGGCTTGTGTACTGTTCTGGACCCACGCAACGCACAAAACTTAGCGTTGATTGACGGTAACCCGTTCCCACAGGCACCAGAAACTATTCTGACACTGAACGCCCGTTACGATTTCCCTATCGACAGTGGTGAAATCTATGTTTACGGTGACTATCAGTTGCAGGGTAAAACAAACCTGTTCCTGTACGAATCGGCTGAATTTAAGTCAAACAACAATTACGAAGCCGGCTTGCGTGTAGCTTATATCAATTATGAGAATAACTACGAGGTGGGTGTGTTTGGCCGTAACATCACGGATGAAGACAACCTGAAAGGCGCTATCGATTTCAGTAACCTGACCGGTTTTGTTAACGAACCCCGTACCTTCGGTGTTGATTTCAAAATCAGTTTTTATTAATCAGACCTACTGAAGTCATCATAAGGGCAGGTTACACTGCCCTTTTGTTTTTTATGTGTTGCTATGAGAAAACCGTTACTACGCACTTTAGCTGGCACCGTCTTGCTGCTGGTGGCAACCTTTATCACTTGGCATAGCCTGAACCGCCCCACCCGGCTTGTACTGCTGCATATCGCCGATGATATGCAAATTGCCGGCGCAACCTCTGCCAATCTGCTACTGGGCAGCTCAACACTGGCGCGGCTGGATACCACCACATTTAACCACTGTGGCAACTGGCTTAACCGCGCTATCGGTAACAGTCAGTTGGCCGATATCGTGCGCTACCTTAGCTGGACGCCGGTACAGCATAATCCACAGCATATTTTGCTTTATGCCGGCGAAAACGACTTAGCGCAATCTAAGGAAGCACAGCAGGTTTCGGCTGAGTATATGGCACTGCTTAAGCAATTAATGCTGCAGTACCCTGCTGCGCACATTCATATCCTGGCGATAAAACACAGCCCGGCGCGGCAACAGTACTGGCTTGCATTTGACGAAGTTAATGCAAAATTACAGGCTTATGCTACATTGCAGCCACAGCTGCACTATTACGCTGATAACCTGCAGCGGGTGGATTTCAGCGCAGACGGTATACATCTGACCGGCGAAGGGTACCGGCGTTTTCTTCATGGAGTGATTTTACAATGCAAGGCAGCAACAAACGGATAGATTATCTCGATGTGATGCGTTCAGTACTGATGATGTTGGGCATAGTGCTTCACACCGCACATTTGTACAACCCCAGCCAGGTATGGCTGGTATATGCACCGGAACATCACCCGTTTTTTAATTATCTAATCAAGGCAATTTCCACTTTCCGCATGCCGGCATTTTTGGTGGTATCCGGTTTTTTCTGTGCCATGTTCGTTATCCGCTACGGCAATGCGTATTTTCTGCGCTCACGTGTTAAGCGGATACTGCTGCCACTGCTGGTCTGCGCGCTCAGCCTCAACGTGTTGCAAGCAATATTGCTGCACCATTTTGGCTGGATCACTGAAGATGTAACAAGCTACCTGCTAAGCGGCGGCTGGGTGCAGCATCTTTGGTTTTTACTCGATTTATTTATTTTTGTTGTTTTGCTAAGCCTCGCGTACAGCATTGCGCCTGTGCGACAACTGGGCCGATACCTGAATAACGCTGCCGTAAAGTGGTTGCCTTTACCGCTATTTATTGCGTTGCTGCCGCTGTACGGTCTGGTACTGGTAACACTTAACAGGCTTGGCCTGCCGATGTATCACAGCTGGCTGGGGATCACCGATTTGTATGAGGTGCTGTATAACTTGCCATTCTTTGTGTTTGGCCTGATGTTATACAGCAACGCGGGCTGGCTCAGGCAGTTTAGCAACCTGAACCTGATTTATGACACTGCAGTACTGATTTTGCTGTGCATTGCCAATTATATGACCCGGCAAGGCACCGGAAGTATCTGGCAGGTTCTGACACTTTACAGCGATTTATTGATCCGCTGGATATGTGTAGCTTTATGTTTCAGCCTGTTTAATCTTGCTGTAACACGCAGCCATCAATACTGGCGTTTCCTGTCAGAAGCGTCTTACAGTGTTTATCTGTTTCATCATGTAATTGTTATTGGCTTAGGGCTGCTGCTGATCAATGCTGGCTTGCCCCCTTTAGTTGGATTTTGTCTGATTGTCGGCCTAACACTGGCTCTGACACTGGCGATACACAAATATTTGATTGCACCTAATAAAATTCTCAGACTGTTATTTAATGGCAAGTAACAGCCTGTTTTGATGTTAAGGATTTTTTATGGCCGATTTTCGTAGCGATACTGTCACCCAGCCCTCGCTGGCAATGAAAGAGCGAATGTTTAATGCGCCTTTGGGAGACGACGTCTTTAATGACGACCCGACCACACTGCAACTGCAGCGTTATGCCGCGAACTTACTCGGTTTTGAAGCGGCTTTGTTTGCACCAAGCGGCACCCAGACCAACCTGATTGCGATGATGAGCCACTGCCAGCGTGGTGATGAAGCGATAGTCGGCCAGCAATGGCATACCTATAAATGGGAAGCGGGCGGCATGGCCGTGCTAGGGTCTATCCAGCCGCAACCGCTGGAGCCGCAAAGCGACGGCACTTTGCTGCTAAGTGATATTGCAGCTGCCATTAAACCGGATGACCCACACTTTGCCCACACCCGTCTTATCGTTATTGAAAACACTGTTGGCGGTAAAGTGCTGCCGCTTGAATATATGCGCTCAGTGTCTGAACTGGCAAAAAAACAAGGCCTGGCCTGCCATATTGATGGCGCCAGGCTGATGAATGCCGCTGTTGCACTGGCACCACGGCACAATACCACGCCACAGCAAATGGCACGCGAGCTGTGTCAGGGCTATGACTCGGTATCCCTGTGTTTATCCAAAGGCCTTGGCTGCCCGGTTGGCTCTTTGTTGCTGGGCTCAGATGCGTTTATTGCCCGGGCCCGGCGGGTACGCAAAATGTTAGGTGGCGGCATGCGCCAGACCGGCATTCTGGCAGCCGCAGGCTTATATGCACTGGAAAACAATATCGACCGGCTGGCACAGGATCATGCCAATTGCCAGCGCCTGGCTGACGGTTTAACGGTATTGGCAGCGCAGTTACCCGCACTACAGGGTAAACTGACACCGCTGCCGGTGCAGACTAATATTCTGTTCACCGATATTGAAATTGAACTGGCCGCTCAGTTACTGCCATATCTGGCCGAGCGCGGTATTTCGCTCACTGCCAGCAACTACCAAAATGCCAACGGTGCGATTAAGCGGGTGCGCTGGGTATGTCACTTAGATATCAGCAGTGCTGACATTGATAAAACGCTGCAGCATGTTAGTGAATTTGCCCACCAGCAATGATCCTTAGAACATAAGGCAGCATCGCTGAAAGCAAAATGGCCTTTTGCCTGTCTGATAAGAGTATACCCATACCACAGACAACCGGAGGCCGTTATGACAAGATCCTGGTTAAAAACATTTTACTTATCGCTGTTACTTGCCGGCAGCACTTTATCCCTGCAGGCAGAAACCATGCCTGCTACCTCACATCTTGACAGCATAGTGGTAGGCGCAGGCTGCTTCTGGGGTGTCGAAAAACGCTTCGAAGCCATGCCGGGTGTGATAGATGCCGTTTCAGGTTATGCCGACGGTAATGGTGTGGAGCCAACTTACCGCGCCATTACGCAGTATCGCAACAAACATAACCCGGATAACCATGCCGAAGTGGTTAAAATCAGTTTTAACCCGGCCGTAATCAGCCTTGATATGCTGCTGAAACGCTACTTTGAAATGCACGACCCGACTCAGCTTAACCGCCAGGGCAATGATATCGGCACCCAGTACCGATCAACTATCCTGACGAATAGTCAGGCGCAGTATGACACCGCACAGCAGGTACTGGCAGCTTATCAGCCGCTACTGACTAAGGCGGGTTTTGGTAAAATTACCACAGTGATAAAACCTTTGCGCCAGTTCTTCCCGGCTGAGAACTACCATCAGGACTATATTGCGAAAAACCCTAACGGCTATTGCCCAGACCATTCCACCGGTGTACGCTTTGCCAGTGACAGCGCCACGAAAACCGCCGCTACCGACAACAGTGTCCTGCTTAACGGCCAGCACATTTTAGTGATTGATTCGGAAAACTATTGTCCCTACTGCGAAAAATTCAAAGCCGATGTTGCCAGTAAATACAGCGGCGATATACCGCTGCATTTTCGTTATGCCAGTAATCTTGATGGCCTGACAGTGAAAACCCCAACCTGGGCCACACCAACTATTATTCTGCTGCAGGACGGCAAAGAAGTGTATGGCCGTCAGGGCTATTTAAGCCCGGACGAATTTTATCTGCTGCTGGGTAAGTTTAAGCTGGGCAACAGCGAAGCCTTTAATGTCGCCTTTGATGAAGGCACCGACGGCCGTTTTTGCAAGCAGTACGAAATATTTAAAAACACACCTGATGGTACCTTTGTCGATAAACTCAGTGGCGCCGCACTGTTTGACACGCGCGACCGTTTTGACTCGGGCACGGGCTGGCTGTCGTTTACCAAGCCGGTTGACGGCGCCGTGATTGAAAAACCCGACAACCGCTACGGCATGCGCCGCACTGAAATCCGCGCTAAAGTATCCGGTATTCATTTAGGCCATGTGTTTAACGACGGCCCAAACGGTAAACCACGTTACTGCATCAATGCCACTGTGCTGGACTTTGTGCCACGCAGCTAGTCGTATAAAACAAAGCCGCCGATAGAAGGCGGCTTTGTTTTATGGCAATATTTCAACTCATTAATGACGTCAGGTGGTAATGCAGACAACTGATGTGTAGTGATAATTGCATGGCTGCTATAGTTAACTGGCCGTTAATTGATGTGACGCCGGAGATTGAATGAAGCTGCTGTTAATTGTTGCCCTGCTGATATGCCTGCCTGCTTATGGCCAACTGGTTCCCGCACAAGATAATGTGCCAGAAGATACGCCGATAAAAGTCGAAGGCACCACAGGCGACAAAGCCATAACTGCCAGGCTGCTGGCCATCACGTCTGCTATTTCCGGTATGGAACAAATCACTGCAAGCACTGAGGCGGGAGTATTAACGCTGCGTGGTGAAGTTGCCAATGCCCAACTTAAAGACGAAGCGCTCGCTATCGCCCGCCGGTTAGACGGCGTGGTGTATGTGCAGGACATGCTGCAGGAACAACTGGCAGTGCGCTCCAGATTAGCACCTGCGGCAGAGAAGTTTGAGCAGATGCTGACCAAGGCCGTGCAAATGCTACCGCTTTTGGTGTTGGCACTGCTGGCAGTACTGTGTTTTTCCTGGCTTGGCGGCTGGTTGGCGCGTCATAGTACCTGGCTGCGGCGGTTCGGCCTTACCGAGCTGGCCTCAAATCTTGGTGTGCGTTTTATCCGGGTACTGGTTACGGGTATAGGTGTATTGATTGCTCTGGAGCTATTGGATGCAACTGCTTTGGTTAGCGCGGCACTGGGCGTTGCTGGTGTGATCGGTATTGCACTGGGGTTTGCGTTTCGTAATATTGTCGAAAACTACCTGGCTGGCGTGCTGCTCAGCACGCGCAACCCTTTTGCCATTGGCGATCAAATTCAGGTGGGTGAGTTCACCGGCAGCGTTGTACGCTTAACCTCGCGTGATACAGTGTTGATGACGTACGACGGCAATCACCTGCGCATTCCTAACAGCGATATTATTACGCTGGCAATGACCAACTTTTCCCGTAATCCGTTGCGGCGGTTTCAGTTTGATGTCGGGGTATCAGTTACATTGGACTTAGTACAGGTACGTCAACTGGGTATTGCCACGCTGACCAACATGCCCGGTATTCTGGCCGACCCTCCACCACGTTGCCTGATTAACGAGTTAGGCGACAGTGCGGTAGCGTTGAAGTTTTTTGGCTGGATAGATCAGCGCAATACCGATTTTTTAAAAGCCCGCAGCGAAGCCATCCGCCTGGTTAAATCGGCATTTGACGACGCCGGTATTGAAATGCCAGAACCTATCTACCGTATTCATATGGCAGATATGAACAATGCCGAACCACCTGCGCCCACTGAGGCTACAACGTCTTCTCAGCAGGCGGCACGGCAAGACGTGGACGTCACCACCGACGACACTATGCAACAGCAATTGCAGACTGAGCTGCGAACCTCAGATGAGGAGAATTTACTAACCAAGCACAGCAATAGTAAGAGCTAAATATCGGGATCTGCTGTTTTGATTAGCGGCTGTGTTTTTCCCTCAAGCAGCTGCTGCACGGCTCTGGCCGGTTTATGCCGTGCCGCCAGCGCCAGGCCGGTGAGCATAATCAGTACCACGCCGGCCAGCTGCAATAACGTTAGCGCTTCGTGAAATAACCACCAACCGGCAATAATTACCGTTACCGGCTCCATATAGGCCAACGTAGCATATACCCGTGTTGGCAGATGCTGCAGTGCCACTATGGCGCAGTAAATAGCCATAAAGCCGGGGAAGAGCCCCGCCAGCGCTACCCAGATAAGCGTCTGCTGGTCCGGCACCGGTATGGCTCCCAGAACAGGCAGCATGCAGCAGGCACCGATCACCAACTGATAAAAGGTGCGCTGCAATTGTGAGTGTGCCGGCAACGAGCGCCTGTTCAGCAGTAAAAAGCCGCTGTAAGCCAGTAAGGACATCAGGCCAAACACTAAACCCGGAAATTGGTCGGCATGTAGCACCAGATCGAATTTAAATTGCTGTAGCATCGCAAAGCCGAAAAATGACAACGCAATCAGGCTGCTGTCAGGTAAGTCCAGCCGTTCATCCAACAGCCAGTGTGCAACAAAGGCAGACAATGGCGGCGCCAGATAAACCAGCATGATGGCATTCGCCAGGCTGATATATTCAATGGCGCTCAAGAACGTCAGCATAAAGCCAACCAGCAGCACACCGTTTACCGCCATACGCCAATCGGGTTTACCTTTCAACGTTTTGATACGGCCGGTACAGGCAACAAACACCAGCAGACATAAAGCGCCGACCGCCAGCCGATAGAAGGTCAGCTCGGCAGCCGACAACCCGCTAAAGCGGGCAATAATGCCACTGCTGGCCATCGCCACTGCCGATACCAGCGCCAGTAATACATAAGTGAGCATAATATCCGCTTATCCTGCGTCATCAGGATTGGGGTACTCACACCGACACGCCGTAAATACATCCCTGTAGGCTCGATTCCGGCATCCATGCCGTCAACGGTCGGCTTAGAGTAACCCAATCCCTCGCCTGAATTCCGGCTTACATTATGCTGGTTATGCCGTTAATAAACGAGATGACCTAACCGGAATTTCGCATACCGGCGGCAATACCGGCAATGGTCACCATCAGTGCCCGGCTAATCATCGGGTTGACCCGCTCCGGCTGATGCCGCACGCGGTGCAGCAACTCGGCTTGCAGAATATGCAAGGGGTCAACATAAGTGTTACGCAGCATAATGGATTCACGGATCCAGCTCTCTTTTGCCATTAATGTGTCGCTGTGAATAAGCTCTAACAGCAAGTCACGGTCAGCAGCCAGCTGGTTGCGCAGGCTCTCGCCCAGATGTTTCAGCTCGTCCGGCACCAGCACCTTATCGTAATAGGCGGCAATATCGCTGTCTGCTTTGAGAAACACCATTTCCAGCATCGACATGCGGGTTGCGAAGAACGGCCATTGTTGCTGCATTTCTTCGAGCAGCTTAGCGTTATCGGCTTTCGCAGCTTTAGCCAGTGCTGAACCGGCGCCAAGCCAGGCTGGCAGCATTAAGCGGTTTTGCGACCAGGCGAAGATCCATGGAATAGCGCGCAGGCTTTCTACCCCCCCACTGGGGTTGCGTTTCGCTGGCCGGCTGCCTAATGGTAACTGCCCCAGTTCCTGTTCCGGTGTAGCAGCGCGGAAGTAAGGCACGAAGTCTTTATTGTGCCGGACAATCGCCCGGTAAGCCTCGCAGGAGTCGTCTGCCAGCTGCTGCATCAGGTTACGCCAGCTTTGTTTTGGCACCGGTGGCGGCAGCAACATGCCCTCAAGTACTGCGCTGGCGTACAGTGCCAGGCTGCGCTCAGCTAGTTTCGGTAAACCAAACTTAAAGCGGATCATCTCGCCTTGCTCAGTTACGCGCAGGCCGCCGGCCAGTGAGCCTGGTGGCTGGGATAAGATAGCCGCATGAGCCGGGCCACCGCCACGGCCAATAGTGCCGCCGCGGCCATGAAACAGTGTCAGTTGTACTTTAGCCTGCTGACAAATCGCCACCAACGCTTCCTGCGCACTGTATTGCGCCCAGGCAGCAGCGAACACACCAGCATCTTTGGCCGAGTCAGAGTAACCAATCATCACCTCCTGTTTGCCATTAATATAGCCGCGATACCAGTCAATGCTAAGCAGCCGGCGCATGCAGTCAGGTGCGTTTTGTAAATCACTCAAGGTTTCAAACAGCGGCGCAACCGGCATCGGGAAGCTGATGCCCGCTTCTTTTAACAGCAGCTGTACCGCCAGCACATCAGACGGTTTACCCGCCATAGAGATCACATAGGTACTCAGCGCTTCGTTACCATGGCGGGCAACGATGTCACAGGTATCCAGAACCTCCTGTACATCGGCTGATGGTTGCCAGCTTTTGGGAAATAACGGCCGGCGGTTTGCCAACTCGGCTAGCAGAAATGCCTGACGGGCGCTTTCATCCCAAGCACCATAGTCTCCAAGGCCAAGATGCTGTGTCAGCTCGCTGAATACCTGCGCATGCCGGCCGGCATCCTGACGAATATCCAGTTTTAGTAGAGTTAAACCAAAAGCATAGGCCCGGCGTAACGTATCAAGCAGCTTACCATTGGCAATAACCGCCATACCACAATCGAGCAGCGACTGATAGCACAGCAGCAAAGGTTCCAGTAACTGGGCGTTATGCCAAATCAGGTCCTGTGGCCGCTGCAACCGGTCATGCTTTAATGCTTCAGTCAGCCAGTCGCGGGTGCGCAACAAGCCGCTGCGCAACGTGTTCAGTACCTGCCGGTACGGCTCACTGCTGTCGCCTGCAATGTCACGTAATGCCAGGCTGGCCTGAAACATTGATAATTCGCTGCTGAGTAAATCCAAATCCTGCGAAAACAGATCAGCCGCTTTCCAGCGACTCAGCAACAATACCTGGCGGGTCACTTTCGATGTAACAAAAGGGTTACCATCGCGATCTCCCCCCATCCAGGACGCAAACTTCACCGGTGCAGCATCCAGCGCCAGGCCTTTACCAGTCGCATTTAGCAGTTTGGCGTCCAGTTCACGCAGGAAGTCTGGCACCGCCTGCCACAACGAGCTTTCAATTACTGCAAAACCTGACTTCGCCTCATCTACCGGCGTCGGCCGCTGCTCACGAATTTCATTCGTGTACCAGGCCTGGGCAATCAGTTCACTTAAGCGCAGCTCAACTGCCTCTTGTCGGGCGGGGCTAAGTTCATATTCCAGTTCAGTTAAGCAGGCTGCGATTTCGGTCAGTTTATGGATCAAAGTACGGCGGGACACTTCTGTCGGGTGTGCCGTCAGCACCAACTCAATGGATAAACTTGCCACGGCCTGATCCACTTTGGCATTGTCGAGTTTTTTGTCTTCAAGCAAACTGAACAGCTCTTGTAGCGGCTCGGGCTTTTCAATGCTGGCATGGCCAATACGGCTGATAGTGTGGTGCTGCTCGGCCAGGTTAGCCAAATTAAGAAACTGGGCAAAAGCCCGCGCTACCGGTAACAGTTCATCGTCACTAAGACTATGCAGTACCTGCTTTAGTTTGTCAGCCTGCAACTCTTCACCCTGACGTGCTGCTTTGGACAACAGCCGGATTTGCTCTACCCGCTCCAGCACTGCATCCCCTAACTGACTGCGGATAGTGTCGCCCAACTTAGTACCCAATAAGCCAACATTCGACTTTAATGCTGCGTAATGATCCATTTCCGTTGCCTCGTTTACTGGATTTTGCACCACCCTAGCGCGTTATCTGTTAGTACTCAACATTGATTGATTACAAAACGGGCAACGAAATTGGTAAAACCAAATTACCAGAAAAAATTTCATCTTGCCGGGAATAAAGCGATCTGCTGCGCCGTTAGCTGTATGTCAATGATGACAATACGAGGAAATCAGCATGAAAACCATTATTACCCCTGCAATCATTATGTTAGGTAGCTTCATTCCACACTATGCTCAGGCGGCAGATGTTAATGCCTCCGCAGAGAATAGTAGTGCTTATGCTGTAACGCTAAAGCCGGGTACAGCGCAAACTGAAGCCAGCGCCAGCAGCCAGAGCTCAGCCTCAGCGGCAGTAACGCTGCAAGCACCACAATCAGCCTCTGGCTCTGATACGGCAACAGATGCCGGAACGACCACAGCAGCAAGCAATGACAGCGAAGCTATGGCCGGCGCTGACACCGCAACTGCCAGCGCAACCTCTGCAACCACCACTGTAACGGGCACGGCGTCACCTGCCAATGCCATGCTATCGGGTGCAGTGACTTCAGCCAGCGAAGTGGCCGGTAGTACAACCGTCTCGCTGCAACAGCTTGGCAATGCGTCACTGACTACAGCGCTGCAAACCAGTCGGGCTGCCAGCAACGAGTTATCCGCTTCTTTGAACGCCGTATCAGGCCAGCTGGTGCAGCAGCAGCTTAATGCCGCCGCCAGTCAGACCGTACAGCAGACGGTGTCAGCACAGCTGAGCCAGACGGTGAATGACACGGTCAGTGCCAGCGTAAGTGACACAGTGCGGCAAACACTGGTGCTGTCAGGCGGTTTGTGATTGAAGTGCGCGCCGGAGATTCCGGCGCGCGGTTTAACAGGAGTTCTGCGATGTGTAAATTTATTCGCCAACAGTTTTATCCGACAGCAATAGCGATGTTATTGCTTACCCCAGCCACAGATGCTGCCAACAACAGCACACCGGAGTTGTCCGGTGCTGTGCGCGCCGGAGCGGCCTATCACAGTAATGTCAACAATACTCAGCTTGAGCAGGCCAGCGGCCGTGGTGACAGTGCCCGCGTGCTGGAAGCAGAAGTCAAAACACGCTGGGCCGCCACCAGCCAATGGCAGCTTGAGGGCGGTTATTCTTTTAGTGATACTGCCTATCGTCAGGCCGATAGCTACAGCAGCCAGCTACATTTGTTATATGCCGACAGCAGTTACCGCTTTGGTGCTCATACCGCGGGTGTAAACCTTTACTATGCCAATGCCCGTTTAGACGATGCCGATTTCTTATCTTTGCGCCAGGCCAGCCTGTACAGTATGCATACGCTGCAAAGCCAGCTGGTGCTGCGACCTGCATTGACCATTGGCGAAAAGCGCTTTACACAATTCAGCGCCCGCAACAGCACCTCGCTGAACGCTGCCGTAGACAGTTTCTGGTTTTATGATGGCAGCGGGCGCTTTATTTCAGCGGGGCTATTGGCCGAGCAAGAGCGCAGTGATGATGTACAGTACCGCTATAAGGCAGCCGGGATCCGCTTAAAATGGTCAGGACAATACCAATTCTGGCATGACAAACAACAGTTTCAGCTGGCGTTACGCTACAACCGCCGCGACTACGAACACAGCAGCAGCGCGCTGCCGGTTAACACTGACACTGAGCGTCAGGACAATCAGCTGCAACTGGAAGCCGTCTGGCAGTGGCATTTTAACGACCATTTTGCGTTGCACACCAAGCTGGAGCATGGCGACTTTGACTCCACACTGCAGACAGCAGACTACCGAGACTCCCGTGCTTCAGTGCTATTGGCGCTGAGCTTTTAACGGCGGCCACAGTACCCCGATGCCAAACTGCAGATCCCGCCCCGGTTGTCCGGCGTCGCGGGCCTGCTGGCTTAAAAGTGCGATGATCTGATCTTTGCTGAGGCCTGGCTGACGGGCTCTGAGGCAGGCTACTGCCGCACTCACCACAGGTGTAGCCAGTGAAGTGCCACTTTGTGTTACCAGGGTACCATCGGGATGCAAGGTCGCCACATTTACGCCCAACGCGGCAAAATCAACATATTCAGCCTGATTGGCCCAGCGGTAAAGCTGCGAGTCGCTGTCCACGGCCGTTGCCGCTATCACCTGCGGATAAGCCGCCGGATACCGCGCAGCGCCCGCCGGCCCTTCATTTCCTGCTGCCGCAACCAGCAGGTGCTGCTGTTCAGTCAAACGGGCAATTACCGCAGCCAGCACCGGGTTATCCGGCCCGGTCAGGCTCATATTAATCACATCGACCTTTTGAAGCGCCAGCCAGTTCAGTGCCTGTATAATATGCGCCAGCGTGGCAGACTGCAGGTACGGGCTACTGGGATAAAAGGCGGCCGCATTATACAACGTCAGCTCAGGTAATAACGGTTGCAGGCCGTCCTGCCGGGCAGCAAGTACCCCCGCCACCGCCGTGCCGTGTACCACACTAAGGCCGATCCCCTCCGGCAAAAATCGCTGTTGCGTGATCTGTAACCGGCCAGCAGCAGATGTAATAAACGCCGGGTGCTGCTCAGCAATGGCGGTATCCACCATGCCCAAACGAACAGGCTCTTCACACATCGCCGGCAGAGGCAATGATACCGTGGTCGCAGCGGTAGTGCTTTTGGCGGCTTGTGGCTGATACAGGTGGTTACGCCCGGCCGAACTGGCAAGCGTAGCATCAAACAGCGTGCTAAGTTCAGCCACGGAATCGGCTTGCGGGGGGACGCGCAAACGGTACATTGTCAGACCGATAGCATCCAGCGTTTCGGTCGACATAAGCCACAGCGTTAACTGGGGCCAGCGCTGCTGCCAGCTTTGCCACTGTGCCGGCTCAAGCAACAACAGCCATTCGCGTTCAATAGCGCGGTAGCCTTGTTCTACTTCCACTTCACGCCAGAGCAGCTGCCCGTCGGCAGTAGTAATAGCAAGTAGCGGCGGTAAGGCATTACTCAGCTCTGCCAGTTGGCCGGTAGTTTGCTGCACGACTGCCGGTAATGGTTCAGTAAGTTTGGGCAATGGCCGAAGCTCAGGCAAGGTTTGCACCGCGGGTGGCAGGATCGGTTTTACCGGTTCAGGAATAACCTGGGCCGATAACTTGCCAAAAACCAATGTCAGACATAAAAAGGTTAGTGCTCTCATCTACCTACCTGCGAAATCGTCAGTTACTGTTATGCAGTACAACGACCATGCGAAAAAAAAATTCCATCAGCTGGAATAAATTTCGCGGCTCAGCCGTTATCAGGTTAAACAGGAGTATAACTGAACCATGACGACAGAACTGACATTACTTTTACCGGCATTGCGCCGCTTTGCCTATTCGCTGACCGGCAATATGGCAGATGCCGATGATTTGCTGCAGAGCACGGTAGTAAAATTGCTCGACTCGCCGCCGGCAGCTGATGTACCGCTACTGCAATGGTCATTCCGGGTGTGCCGTAATCTGTGGATAGACGATTACCGCGCCAAAAAAGTGCGGCAACATACTGCGCTGGACGAAGCCGCTGAATTATCCGGTGAAGACGGTGAGCAGGTGGCAATTAATGAGATCACGCTGACAGAAGTAAACCAGGCGATGAATAACCTGCCTGGCGAGCAGCGCGAGGTGCTATCGCTGGTTGCCGTGCAGGGTATGAGTTACAGTGAGGCCGCCGGCGTCTTGGCAATACCCCAGGGCACTATCATGAGCCGGTTGGCCCGGGCGCGGGTGGCAATGGTTGACGCTTTGAAATATTCAGGAGTACTGGCATGAGTGCACAGCAACACTTAACGTTTAGCGACATCCAGTTATCGGCGTTTCTCGATGCCGCACTGCCAGAGCCTGATATGGAGCTGATTCGTCAGGCGCTGACAGAAGATGACACCCTGGTTAACCGGCTGGCCGAGCTGGCGATGGTTGATACGTTGGTTGAACAGTGCTACCGGCAAATTGATAACCAGCCGCTGCCGGCAGAACTGCAGGCACTGGCTCAGCAACATAGCAGCACCGATAACGTGGTGCCATTTCGCCGGATAAAACAGGCCGCCCGTCAGTGGCAATTGCAGGCCGCGGCTGTGGCTCTGATGTCGCTGATCACCGTATTCAGCCTGACCAACCGCCAGGCGACAGACAGCTTGCAGGCGGGCACCGATGCCTGGCAACGAGTCAGCGACGTATTACAGCGACAACCCAGCGGTAAAGACTATGTCGTCGCCGATGCCACCGTAACACCGCGCTTGAGCTTTATCAGTAAAAATGGTCAGTTTTGCCGCCAGTATGGCCTGCAGCAAAATGGTGCCGGCAGTGAGCATATTGCCTGTCGCAGCCAGAACCAGTGGCAGCTTGAGGCCAGTGCTGATACGGGCCCAACCGTTACCGATAGCAGCGGCTATCAGACAGCCAGTGGCGGCCGGGTACTGGATGACAAACTGGACCAGCTAATGACATCAGCGCCGCTGTCACCGACAGCTGAACAGCAATACCTTACACCAAGTTCGCAACAATAAGCGGAGGTTACCTTGCGACACCTTAGCACCTTATTACTTTTGACAACGCTGCTGTTATTGGGCGCCTGCGTCAGCCAGGATCCATACCAGGCCGCCAGTGGCAGTGGTTTTGGTTATCAGGAGCAGCAGTTAAACGATACCCGGTACAAAGTCAGCTTCGCTGCCAGAGGCAATGATAGCGAGGCTGCCCGGGATTTTGCGATGCGCCGCGCGGCGGAGCTAACTGCCGAGCGCGGTTATGACTGGTTCGTGGTAACAGACACAGAAACTCTCACTGAGCGGGAAACCCCATCGACAACCATTGCAGGCAGTTACAGCCAGACCCAGGTGACGGATTGTGGTTTACTGAGCTGTCGCAGCCGCACGGTAATGCAACCAGAAAGCCATGCTGGCACGACTATGTCTTCATCACGGGTTGAAGTGGTGTTGCAGATCCGCCTGGGTAAAGGCATCCGGCCGGAAGGGGTAGCCAGCTACCCGGCACAGCGCTAACCCGCTTTACCGTCAACCTGAGCAGAAACAGCAACAACGGCATTTTTGCCGTTGTGCTTTACCTGATACAAGGCTTTATCGGCACACTTTAGCAACTGCTCCAGCGCCAGTTCCTGCTCAGCCTCAGCAATACATACACCGATGCTGACGGTAAATTGCAGGCAGATCAGCGCCTCCCCGTTTAATGTCATCGGCTCTTGTAGCATAGTCGCCAGTTTTTGCTGAAAACGCTGCAGCGTATGCTCTACATCCCGGGCCTTATCAAATAACATGGTCAGGCCAAACTCTTCACCGCCGATCCGGCCGATAATATCCTCGGCCCGGAAAAAGCCCTTCATACAACTGGCCAGCACATTTAAGGCCTGATCACCCACCGCATGGCCGTGCTGATCATTTATCTGTTTAAAGTCATCAACATCCAGCATCGCTACCGCCAGACACTTGCCGTTGCGGCGCACCATACTCAGTAAAGAGTGACTCATTTCCATAAAGTAACGCCGGTTGGGAATATCGGTCAGGGCGTCGAAGTATGCCAGCCGCTGTAATTTGGTATTAGCCGTTTTGAGCTCCAGCGTACGCTGGCGCACCACATCCTGCAGGTTTTCTTTCAGTTGCTTTAAATCCCGGTTGCGTTTTTCCAGCTGCTCGGCATAAAAGGTTTGCTCGGTAACATCGCGTTCGATGGCGGCAAAATGTGTTACAACACCATCACGGTTTTTCAGCGGAATAATATTCATATCAAGAAAATAGGGTTTACCGGCTTTTGAATAGTTCAACAGAATTTCCCGCACCGGTTGCTGTTGCATCAATGCCGCCTTGATCCGCTCTTTGGTTGCCTGATCAGTAAATTTTCCCTGCAGAATACGCGGCGTCTCACCCATGACTTCCTGTGCGCTGTAGCCGGTAAGGCGCTCAAAGGCTTTATTCACGTACACAATTTTCGGGCCGTAAGGTTCGCTCAGCTGATCCGCCTCGGTCACAATGACAATATCTTCAGCGTTTTTGACAATTTGCTCAAAAGAGAACAGAGCAACTGCATCCTCCAGCTTAAACAGTGTTACAACGATAAATGCCAGCTCAGAATCATCGGCTTTTTCAATAACAGCATTCACTTTAAACCAGTGCGTCTCTTCATGATCAAAGTCGATAGCACCCACAATATAGCCATACAAAGACTCACCACTTTGTTTAACTTTGTTGACCGGAAATTCTGAAATATGCAGTTTGCGGTGATGCTCATCTAATAAGTGCCAACGCGGGTCCATCGCAGTAGAACCAATCAGTTGGTCATAGGTCAGGTTCAGCATTTGCAGTGCGGTAGGGTTGGCATACACTACTGCGGTATCCCAGTTATGCACAATAACGCCTATGCCGGCAGAATCGATTAACCGGGCGAAGTCAATATTACTCAGCTCAGACGCTGCAGAATCTCCCCGCTTCACTGGTGCTACATCCGTGTTTAACTACTGGTATCTATTAGGTGTAGTACACCGCAGGCATTTTGTCAGGCTGACAGGGGCGGCAAAAAAACCCGCCATCAAGGCGGGTTTTGTCAACGTTCGACAAACAGATTAGAACTTGTAGCTGATACCACCGAAGAACTGGCGACCGATAGTGTCAAACACTTCCGGTACAGTGCCGCCATCGCTGCCGTTCGCAACGCGTGATGGCTCTTCGTCTGTCAGGTTTTTCACGCCCAGCGATACGCTTAAACCGTCGGTAATGAAGTAGCTGGCAGAGATGTTGTGATACAGCACTGAGTCAATTTTAGAACCGTCAGCCAGGTATTCACTTTCGCCGATGTAACGGTTGAAATAGGTTACATTCCAGTCGTCCATACCCGCCTGAATACTGAAGTTATTACGCAGTTCAGCATAGCCGCCAAAGTTACCATCGATAGTGTTGGTGTACTCGATACCGTCCTGTTTGAACTTCAGTAACCAGGTGATATCGTTGTTGATTTTCCAGGTTAAACCCAGGCCGTCAAAGCGGTAGCTGATGTTACCGTCGATACCACTGGTATCCTGATTACCCACGTTAGTCAGCGGGTTAGTGAAGTTTGACAAGTCACCGTCTAATGTAATGCTGAAGGTTTCACAAGATGTAACATCACCGGCGAAACAGTTATTTAAACCAGCCTGCGCATCTAAACGTGTAATAGCGTTAGATACTTTGAAACGCCAGTAATCAACCGTCATCGACAGACCTTCGATCTGTGATGGAGACAATACAAAACCAGCAGTGAAAGACTCTGACTCTTCCGGTTGAATATTTGAATCTGACGTGTAATTCACCAGAATTTGCGGGTCTTGCTCGTTGCCCCATGGGTCGTCCAGGTAATCGTAAGAACCTGTGTTACCACCGTATAATTCACTAACGTTTGGCGCACGGAAACCCGTTGCGGCTACAGCCCGTAACATCAGCTCGTCAGTTGCTTCGTAGGTTAAACCAATTTTCCAGGTGCTGGCTTTACCGAAGGTTGAGTAGTCATCAAAACGCAGGGCAAATTCACCGGTCAGTT
This sequence comes from Rheinheimera aquimaris, assembly GCF_020531985.1. Lineage (GTDB taxonomy): Bacteria > Pseudomonadota > Gammaproteobacteria > Enterobacterales > Alteromonadaceae > Alishewanella > Alishewanella aquimaris. Next base: position 94,115 of record NZ_JAJAVQ010000007.1, read on the forward strand.
TTTCACTGAACGGTACACTGACTTCCTGATAGAACGACACAACATCATAGCTACCATTGGTTGGATCTTGCTGCGCTGCAGTGCCTTCGCCGGCAACAATTACCGGATCCGGGTTATAGTAACCACTGTCACGGCGGTATTCTGCACCAATAGCAAAGCCAACTGCACCGGCTTCTAAATCAAACAGGTCGCCACTTAATACACCGGCAACGATATGCTGCTTGTTACCGCCAGTGGCTTGTTCAAAGTAGCCAACATCGTCAATGATCGCTTGTGTCAGTGGCGCACCGCTGAACCAGGCTGCCTGATTAGCATAAACAGAATTTTCCATCTTCACGGCATTGATAGAGTTTGCCACTGAAGTATCGGCTTCATTCTTACCGAAAGTGTAAGACAGATCCCAGCTCATGCCGGTGTGTACGTCCAACGTGCCGGCTAAACCAGCAGATAAACGCAACGTATCAGTATCTTGTGCATAAATACGCGGGCCGACATCGGTAGTACGGCGGCGGTAGTTCACACGACCGGTGTCATCAGCTTCAATGCCACCTGCAATCATACCTGGTGTTAAGGTAATACAGTTCACCAGATCAGCACCCGGCGCGCCGCAAACGTCCAGCATAATGTCGCCAGGCTGTGCAGCCAGCTGCTGGTCTGATTTACGCTTGGTATAAAGTACATCGGCGGTGAAAATCAGCTCGTCAGCAAATTCCTGAGTAGCATTAGCGAACAGGCTGTAACGCTTACTTGGCGTTTGATACCAGCTGTCTTTGGTGAAATCGTAACCGGTAGAACGGTCAACCCATTCACCTTGAGCATTTTGTACTTTGCCACCTAAAGAGCCGGTAGGGATAAACGAGCTGCTGCCTGGCTCTGTCCAGTCACGGTCAGCCTGAATTACACCTTCACGCTTAGAAAATGATGCACCAAACGTGTAGTTGCCGCGGTCAGTGCTAAAACCATACAGCGCACTTAATTCACCGGTTTCACCGTCACCTTTATCAGTGCTGCTGCCATTTAAGTCCAGTTGCACACCTTCGAAGTCTTTCTTGGTGATGATGTTCACTACACCGGCAATAGCGTCTGAACCGTATACCGCAGATGCGCCGTCTTTCAGAATTTCTACCCGGGCAATCATCGCTACAGGGATAGCATTTAAGTCTACCGCGCTGTCAGCACCTGAACCTGAGTTCACCATACGACGACCATTTAATAACACCAGAGTGCGCTGAGCGCCCATACCACGCAAATCAACCTGCGCCACACCGTCAGCGCCGTTGTTTGTCGTTGAACCTACCGCTGCGCCAGCCATAGAAGTTTGCGCTTGCAGCAGCTGGTCAACTGACGTGAAGCCTTCAACACGGATGGCAGCAGCATCGATCACCGTGACCGGAGAAGCCGTTTCCATATCCTGGCGTTGAATGCGTGAGCCAGTTACTTCAATGCGCTCCACTTTAGCGGCTTCTTCCTGCGCCATTGCTACAGAACTGAAACCAGCGACAGAAACAGGTGCCGCCAGCAGTGCAAAGCGTACCGCTTTGCTTACGAAAGAGTTTTGCATGTTATTCCCCCTGGAAGCCTTTGTTTACGGCCGCCGTTGTTATAGTGGTGGTTTTTCCGGCGCTGACGCTACTGCTGTTCTGTTGCCAAATCCAGTCCAAATACGCCAGATAGACCTTTACTGTGACAAAGCGGGGGATTTGCGCTATTAGCGCTTAAACTGTACTAATTTGTTATCTGTCGGCAAAACGCTAACGGCTTTCGTCCGACTTTGTTAGAATGCGCGCCCCGAAACGGCTTTGGCTGCCGCGGGAACCTTAATGCATCCTATGAAGTCAGAGTTGCTCTGCATTGTTTTTAGAGTCGGATATGAAACTAAGTTGTTTAATAGTGGACGACGAACCGTTAGCCAGGGCTGGCATCAGACATTTACTTAATCAGCAAAATCAGTTTGAAATTGCAGCTGAAGCCGATAACGGCACCGATGCGCTGCGCCTGGCAGAGCTGCATCAGCCAGACATTATTTTTCTCGACATTCAGATGCCGGGTTTAGATGGCTTAAATGTGTTTAAGCAGCTGGCGAATAAGCCGGCTGTGATTTTCTGTAGTGCTTATGCGGAACATGCTGTTGCAGCCTTTGAGCTTAGCGCGGTGGATTACCTGTTAAAGCCTTTTAGTGCAGAGCGGTTTCAGCAGGCGTTATTTAAAGCCTGCGGCAAAATTATCGACAAACTTAACCGCGGTTCAAGCAAACCGGCAGAAACCCCTAGCTATATTGACCGGCTGACCATTCGCGATCCGGGCCGGCTGCGTATTGTTGAAGTTAATGACATCAGTTGGATTGAAAGCGCGGGTAACTATATTGATATCCATGTTTATTCACAGCGTAAAAGTTATTTGCTGCGCGATACTATGGCGGCAATTGAGAAAAAACTGGATCCGGCACTGTTTGCCCGTATCCACCGCTCAAGCATAGTGCGTAAAAGCGATATTGTAGAGCTCAGGCCCGGAGACAAAGGCGATGCCGAAGTGATTCTCAAATGTGGTACTGTGCTGACGATGTCGCGGCGCAACCGTAATGCGCTAGCCGACTTGTTTGGTCATCTCGCCTGACAGTGCAGCGCAATAGCCAATATGTTTGATATACTGCCAGCATCGATGCAGAGGTAGAAACAGTATGACACAGCAGCAGGCAAGCACAGCAGCCAAACCCAAAAAATCAGGCTTTATCAGCAACCTGCTGTTAAATGTTATTATTCCTGCTGTTATTCTAAGCCGCTTCAGCGGCCCCGACGCACTGGGGCCGGTATGGGCGGTAGTGGTCGCGCTGGCGTTCCCGCTGTTGTTTGGGCTGTGGGAGCTGCTGCAATCAGGCAAGGTAAACTTTTTCTCAATATTGGGTATTGTCAGTGTACTGCTGACCGGCGGCATCAGCCTGTTGCAGCTGGATCCGGCCTATATCGCCATCAAAGAGGCGTTAATTCCCGGCCTGATAGGTATCATAGTACTGGTAAGCCAGTACACGCCCTTTCCGTTTGTAAAAAAGCTGCTGATAAACCCCGAATTACTGGATACCGATAAACTGTACCAGGTGTTGGCAGACAGGAATAACAGCACGGCCTTTGAGCAACGAATGGCCCGCGCCGGCTACATTGTTGCAGCGTCATTTTTCCTGTCATCTGCGCTGAACTATATACTGGCCAAAGCCATTGTGGTCAGCCCACCGGGTACTACAGCTTATGCCGAAGAACTGGGCAGAATGACCTGGTTAAGTTACCCGGTCATAGTGCTGCCCAGTATGGTGATGCTGTTTGGCGCTATTATCTATATGTTCCGTCAGATAGGTAAGCTGACCGGTCAGTCGCTGGAAGACTTCATGTTGCAGTAAGTTAATCAGACAAATTGCAGATTTGCCTGATTAAAGTTTTTCAGGTTAGGGAATAACTGCAGGCATTGCGCTGCTGATAAACCAAACCACTGCGCCAACGTAGCGAAATATTGCTCGTTGGCAAATTCCGGAATAATCCGACCGGCACCGACATCACGTTCACCGCCCAGTTTTTGCTGCGGTACAGCACCGAAAATATCACCGCCTTTGACTGCCCCGCCCATCACCAGTTGATGCCCGGCCCAACCGTGATCGGTACCATCGCCATTGGTGCTCAAGGTACGGCCAAAATCCGACATGGTAAAACTGGTCACATTGTTGCTGTTGCCACTGTCATCCATCGCCTGCTGAAACGCGGCCATAGCCTCAGCCACCCGGCCGAGTAAAATCGGGTGTAAGCGCTGCTGGTCACCATGGGTATCAAAACCACCCATACGGACAAAAAACACTTGCCGGCCAACATTCAGACTATCCCGGGCGCTGATAATTTGCGCCACTTTCCTCAGCTGCGCCGCGAGTGTATTGCCTGATGGGAATACATCACTGAAATCCGGCGCCAGCTTCAGCGCCTGACGCATAATGGCACTGCGTTCAATAGCATTATTGTTCAGCTGCGCATAGTGCGAGCCTAAAGGGTGTGTCTGTCCTGTCAGCAATGCCTGAGTGGCCTGACGTAATACGTTTGACCTGACATCACTGCGCCGCGTAGCCTGCAGCTCAGGCACGCCGCCATGCGTCAGGCCAAACGGGCTAATCAGCTCGCCGCTTTGCCACAGATTGCTGCCCGCCAGGCTGATACAACTGGCGAAGTCAGGTTGCTGATACAGCAGCTCCAGCATTTGCGCACCCCAGCCACGGCTGATGATCTGCGGTTCACGGCCCCGCATCCAGGTATCCTGCTGGTCATTGTGCGAAAACAAATGCTGCGGCTTGATAATACTGCCCGACAAATACTCAGCCTTAGTGGTAGGCTGCACCAGTGATCCCACAGCAGACACAACAGCAAGCTTGCGCTGCTCAAAGAGAGGCAGCAGCGCAGACATTGACGGGTGCAAGCCAATGCCATCTTCCACCTCGCGTAAGGGTCTAAGTGGCAACGCATCTGCGACAGCTAAATCCTGCCGGGCCTGCTGATAAAACTGCAGACTGTCTCCGCCCATTGGGATCAGCATGTTCAGCGAGTCATTGCCGCCAACCAGAAACACGCATACCAGCGCTTTGTAGTCGGCAAAGGGCTGCTGCTCAGCTGCCAGCACAGACTGCATAAACCGCATCTGTAGCGCCGATAACGATGCGGCACCAAGGCAACCGCGTAAACACAGGGAGAGAAACTGACGTCTGGTCTTTAAAGTCATACTACTTCTCCTCTATAACTGTACTGCGTAGTCTGGTGAAATAAATACCAGGTATAATAAGGCTGCCGCACGCTGCACAGCGCTAAGCTGCTGCAATTGCGCTTCTGACTCCCGCAGCAAGTCCCGCAACTGCATTGGCATGTCACCGGCGAAAAATAACAGACTGTAGCGATCCAACAATGCCTCTGTCCCCTCTGCTGTAAGCAGCTGCGCCAGGTCGCTAAAAGCCAGCAACATATGTCTTTCATCCGGCTCCGTTACCTGTTCTTTGATACTGAGGTTAATTGCAGAATGAAACAGGTTTTGTGTTTCCAGCAGCAAATCATCCGTCAGTAACTGCGCTTCAGGCGCGCTAAGCCCTCGTTGCTGCAAGTCACCGCTTGGTGAGTAGTCGGGCCGGAAAAAGTTAAATACTGATGGCGCTTGCTGCGGTGCCTGACCATGCGTATCTTCAACTGTTACTGTACGGATGCGGCCGCTGCTTGAATCTGCGCCCAGTGCACGCCACAAGTGCGTCGTTTTCAGCAGTGGCTCACGTAATTTACCAAAATTAGCCTGCTGATAAGGCCGGCTGTAACGGGCTTCATCATCCAGCAAAATCGCGCTCACCACGGCGGCCAGATCGCCTTTTACACCCTGGCCGTTATCATTAAACACCCGGCTGACCCGCGCGACATATTCAGTTGACGGGTTTGACGTCACCAACCGCTGAATTAACTGTTTGCTGATAAACGGCGCTACATTCTGATGCTGGAAGATGTTATCCAGCGCTGCAGTCAGGTCTTGCTGTGCAGTCTGGTTAGCGGGTAACACCACATTATTAAGTAATTTTTTCGGTGCTGTGTCGTGATACTCTTCAAACGCCTGCATAGGATTGAGCAGGTCCTTTTTTTTGCGGTTCCAGTATTCACCCGGACTGCTCCAGCCGGTAAATACGCGGGCAAAGGCTTCAATAGTATTCTGGTCATAACTGGGAATGGTGTTACCCTGTTTGTCCAGTATTTCTGTACCATCTTCATTTAGCTGCACCAGGCCAATAGTGAATAATTGCAACACTTCACGGGCAAAATTCTCATCAGAACGGATATTGCGTGCCGGGTCAGGTTTTTCATTGCTCATATGGCTAAGGTAAACCCCCATCACCGGCGATTTTGCCACTTCTTCAAGCATGTCACGGTAATTGCCAAAAGCATTACGCACCAGGATATCGTAGTAATTGGCCAGCTCCAGCGGCTCTGTATCGAGGTTTGGATGATGCATAGAAGTCACCAGAATTTCACTGAGCGCAAAGGCGACGCGCTGACGCAGCTGATCCGGTTTGGTCAGTGCAATTTGCAGCCAGGCTTCGACCCGCGTGTAATGCGACGGGTGGCTCTTTTCTATCACGTCAGGCACATTCGGCATATGCAGTGTTGCTGGCAGCGCCAATTGTTTATCTAACCACTGCCGCACCGTCAGACCTGTTGCGTAATTGATATCTGCCATTGTCGGGCCAAAAGTGGCCTGTTGCAGCAGCCGCGCGGCTTGCTGAGCTGACATACTGCCTTCAGGCAACGGTGGCTGCGGCGCGGGCGGCGGTGTTTCAGGTGGCGGTTGGACAGGGTCTACCGGCTCCGTAGGCGCCGGCTCAACAGGAGCGGGAGACGCCGGAGGTGGTGTCACACTGGTAGGTGCGGCAGTGTCGGAACCACCGCAAGCTGTTAACAAAAGTACTGCAGTCAGCAGCAAGCCTCTTATCACAGGATCTGCCTCCATCTTTAATGAAAAACGACATCCCGAACCAGCTCGGACTGCAGGGCCGGTTCGGGGTGGGCGGCAAGTATACTGAATAAATTTTAGACAAAAAGAGCAAAAATAGACCACAACAGTGTGGATAAAAATAATTGAACAAAAACAACCGCGTATTCACCTATTTTTTTTATAATTTTTTGGAATATAAATATAGTGTTAATTACTTCTGTCACGCAGCTGCTGCTGCACCTCTGACAGTTGCTGTTTAAGTTGTTGCATTTGCTGCAAAAGCTGCAGCTGTGTGGCTTTTTCGGCATCCTGCTCAGTTTTATGCTCGGCGTCATGCATGCTCTGTACGGCATTCACAATAACTGCAATAAATAAATTCAGCATGGTGAAAGTAGCGATCAGAATAAAAGGTACGAAAAACAGCCAGGCGTAGGGGAACTGCTCCATGACCGGGCGGGCTATGCCCATTGACCAACTTTCCAGCGTCATGATCTGGAATAATGTATACAGCGACGCCCCCAAACTGCCAAACCATTCAGGGAAAGCCGCGCCAAACAACTTAGTCACCATGACGGCTGCCACGTAATACACCAGACCCAGCACCATGGCTATCGATAGCATGCCGTTTAGCGATTGCATCAGTGCACCGACAATTTTCTTCATCGAAGGAACAAAAGTAAGCACCCGCAGCACACGCAGTACCCTGAGTGCCCGCAATACCGAGAATGGTCCACTGGCTGGCAGCAAAGCTATACCCACCACCACAAAATCAAATACGCTCCAGGCATCTTTGAAAAAAGCCAGCCGGTGCACATAAAGCCGTACCAGTATTTCCAGCACAAAAATGGCCAGAATGGCTTTGTCCAGCAGATGAATAGCTGTTCCGGCCAGCGACATTACTGCGTTTGATGTTTCCAGGCCCAACGTAAACGCATTAAGCAGGATTAACGCCAGCAGCATACGCTGCACCGTGCCGTGTTCAATAAACTGCTGTAAACGTTGCCGCACAGGCACTGCTGTTACAATGGTGTCACTATTCATACTGGCCTCAGAACTGTCGCCCTACTACGATATGCGGCCGCTATTGTAAGCCAGCCAGATAACAGATCAATGCTCTGCGCCGCGATTTCGTCACACAAAGACAGCTGATAAATTTATTACATATCATTTATCCGTATGAATTTAAGCATTACTTTCAATACGATAGAAACGTCAACTCAGAAAAACCTGATATCCGCTGTCACTTCCAGATATGGAATAGCCTGTCGCCTGACGATGTAGCAGCCTTACCCTTGCCCGCAATGAGCGGGCCAGTACAACAAATAAATCAACAGAGGATAAGGCAAATGCAATATCGCAATACTTTATGTTACTCAGTGCTCGCTGCCGCAATAGCGTTTAGCATTCAGGCACAGGCTGATAATCTGGCTATTACCGGGCCCGGCGCCGGCGCTGATGGTTCAGGCAAAGCCAGCGGCACAAGCTATGGCAATGTTAGAGATGCCGACATGCAAAGTTACTGGCAGGCGCCAGCCAATAATGGCCAACGTGTGTCAGTAAAATGGAGCAGCCCGGTAAATGCCAGCCGGGTGGTGGTTAGGGAACTGGGAAATGCCGTGAACAGCTGGCAGCTGGTTAATAATGACAATGGTGCAGTACTGGCCAGCGGCAATGCCCTGGGCAGCGTTAAAACCATCGATTTTGCCACAGTAAACACCAGCAAACTTAATCTGAATATCGTCAGCGCCAGCAGCGCCGCCAGAATTGCTGAATTTGAAGTTTACCAGGACGGAGGCAATACTCCTCCGGATCCAACCGACCCGGTCGACCCCGTTGAACCGGGGCCCGTAACGTCATGTGCCGCATCACCACAAGGTTACGCTTCATTAAACGGCGGTACCACAGGCGGTGCTGGCAACAATGCCGTTACCGTCACAGTAACGACGGGCGCCCAGCTGGTGTCAGCATTGCAGAACCGCGATTTAAACCGGCCGTTGACCATCCGGGTAAACGGTACTATTACACCAGCTAACTCAGGTGGAGTCAGTAAGTTTGATATCAAAGACATGGATAACGTCAGCATTATTGGTGTCGGCGGTAATGCTTTGTTTGACGGTATCGGTATTAAAATTTTCCGCGCTAACAATGTGATCATCCGTAATCTGACATTGCGCTATGTTAATACCGGTGACAAAGACGCCATTACCATTGAAGGCCCTGCCAGCAATATCTGGATTGATCATAATGAGGTCTATAACAGCCTCAATGTTGGCAAAGATTACTACGACGAACTGATAAGCGGTAAGAAGGATATTGATAACGTCACGGTCTCTTATAACTATCTGCACGACAGTTGGAAAACATCACTGTGGGGTAACAGCGATTCTGACAACTATGATCGCCGTATTACCTTTCACCATAACCACTGGTACAGGGTAAATTCGCGCTTGCCGCTGTTCCGGTTCGGTCAGGGGCATATTTACAACAATTACTACAACGAGATTCAGGATACCGGCATCAACAGCCGTATGGGTGCTGTTATCCGCATTGAAAATAACGTGTTTGAAAATGCAAAAAATCCAATAGTGTCGTTTTACTCCAGCGCTATTGGCTACTGGGATACCCGTGGCAATAGCTTCAGCAACATCACCTGGCAGGACTACCCCAGCGATGGTGTTATCGCCGGGCCGAATGTACAGCCAACGGCGGTGTTAAATTTACCTTACAGTTTCAGCCTGCTACCAACCGCAGAGGTAAAAGCCCATGTACTGGCAAATGCCGGTGCGAATAAGTGTAGTTTCTGATCTGTATAGCAAGCACAAAACTGCAGGCTAACGGCATGATCCGCTAGTCTGCAGCATTAGCAAAACGAACAAAAGCTGCATCCAAATCGTCAATTAAGTCCTCTACATCTTCCAGACCAATATGCAGCCGTATCAGCGGCCCGCTGTAGGGCCAGGCTGTGGCACTACGCAGGTTTTGCAGCTTCATGGTAGCGGTAATTAAGCTCTCGTAGCCACCCCAGGAAAAGCCCATTTTAAAATGCGTCATCCCTTCAATAAGGGCCTCAACCTGCCGCTGGCTGCCCTGCTTTAATACAAACGAAAACAAACCGTTGCTACCGGAAAAATCGCGCTTAAAAATATCGTGTCCCGGGTGTTGTGGTAAGGCCGGGTGCAGCACAGTTTCAACCTCGGGCCGCTTAGCCAGCCAGTGTGCGACCGTCAGTGCACTCTGCTCGTGCTGCTTCAACCTCACAGCCAAGGTTCGCAGGCCTCGCAGCGCCGCGTAGGCATCATCCGCCGAGGTGCAGTACCCCATTAAATAACTGTGTTCACGAAGCGCGGGCCAGTGCTTTTCATTAGCCGTTGCCGTACCCAGCATCACATCGGAATGGCCGACAATGTACTTCGTCGCCGCCTGAATGGACACATCCACCCCCAAAGCAAACGGCTGGCATAAAATGGGTGACGCCCAGGTATTATCTAAAATAGTAACAATATTATGTTGCTGGGCCACTGAGGTAATGGCGGGGATATCCTGCATTTCAAAGCTTAGAGAGCCGGGGGATTCAAGAAAAATGACTTTGGTGTTCGGCCTAATTAACCCTGCAATAGCGGCTCCGATTTGCGGATCATAATAGGTCGTTTCTATACCGTAACCCGCCAGCACTTTATCGCACAGCGCCCGGGTAGGTTCATACACACTGTCAACCATCAACAGGTGATCACCTTGTTTTAAAAATGTCAGTAAAGCACCACTCACCGCGGCCGCCCCGCAAGGGTACAACGCGCAACCAGCGCCCCCTTCCAGCTCACACATTGCTTCCTGCAACGCAAAGTGCGTATCGGTGCCACGCCGGCCATAAAACGGCACCCGGTTACCGCGGTTCAGGGTGGCATGTTTTAGCTCGGCAAAGGTATCAAACACTATGGTTGATGCGCGTACCAGCGGAGGATTAACAGCTGTACCAGTATATTTTTTTGCGCGACCAGCGTGGATAAGCCGGGTATCTTTTTTCATCTGGTTTCCACATTAACAAGAATACGTCATGGACAATAGACATCTGGACATCCATACTACATCAAGCTTGTGCTGTGTTACCAGCACTAATATTCACGCTGGCGTTGATGCAGTTTATTGCAGGCCACTAAGTTCGGCTGTCTGGGCCAATGTTTCCAATTGAGGTTTTGCAAAATAGTAGCCCTGCAGATAGCGAATACCTACTGATGTAAGATAATCGAGCTCTGCACGCGTTTCGATGCCCTCTGCCAGCACTTTGGTACCCTGCAATTCGCACTGAGCCACGGTTTGCTCAACAATAAACTGTTTTGCCGGGTGCTGATCAATATCACGGATAAGCTGCATATCAAGCTTGAGAATGTCTGGTTTTAATTCAATCAGCCAGTCCAGAGTAGCAAAGCCAGACCCATAATCATCGATCGCGGTTTGAAAACCCCGTTTAGAGTAACTTTGGAAAATGCGGTTTAAATGCGCTTTATCTGGGATCTGCTCGCCTTCGGTTACTTCAAAAATCAGCTTGGTCAAATCAAAACCATACAGATCGGCAGCTTCAATCGTGGCTTTGATGCAGGTTTCGGGGTTATACACTGCGTTGGGTAAGAAATTTATACTTAAAAAGCTATTGCAGCCGAGCCGCGCAGCTGTTTGTATCGCTTTTACCCGGCAAGCCTGATCAAAGTAGTACTTATTACCTTCATTAATATGCTGAAATACCCAGCCGGCGCCCTCGCCTTGCGGCCCGCGCACCAAGGCTTCGTAGGCGTAAATACTTTTGTCCAGCCAGTCGATGATTGGCTGAAACGCCATACGGATCTGAAAACCCAAGGACTGTCCGCTTAAACAATCACTACAAGTTTGCTGTTTTATCGTCTCAGGGAAATGCATCTGGGCCTGTCACTTTAAACCAAACATGTGACTGACTTTAGCGATGATATTCAATAGATACCAGCTTTTTGCCGCTCAATTAACGCTTTTATCTGCTAAGCGCTCTGGCATAACAGTTAATCACCCGTCCCGCAGCTTCTGACGCACTTGCACCGAAAGCCACCACACCATCTTCATGGCCTGCCATAGTGAATACGCCCTGTTGTAATACGTCGGTTTCCCGAAATAAGCGCGCTACCTCCCCGGCCATAGCGACAGTACCATAAGGTACTTCAGCGCTGGTCTGAGGCAGCAGTAAGCTGCTGGCCTGTTGCCATATTTGCGGACAATGGGCATGGATGACGAAGTTAATACTTCTGTCGATCTGATACAGCTGACCATGTGTCATCGCCTCTGACGACGGTTTGGTTTCGCCGACTGCAGCAATATAGTTACGGGTAGGTTCACAGCTGGTTACCAAAGCATAGTCCGATGCTGTCATCGCCTGAATGCCACCGGTCTGGGTACCGCTGATAATAAACTGATTGCCGCTGCCACAGCGCTGACTGATATTACCAAAGCCGTAATTGTCGTAACGCAGGGGCGTCTGACCAAGCATACCAAGTTGCAACATCACGGTGCGCCAGCTGCTAATTTCTACTGTGTCAGACGGTTGCAGTACCGATTGCCGGGTGAAATCCAGCTGAAATTTTATGACCCCTTCCTGCTCTGTCATCGTATAACCTGCTGTAAGTAAAACTCCAATAGTATAAAACGCTATGACACCGCACCCCAGCCGCTTAGCAGGCCAAAACTGGTAAGGGCGGCACAGAGCTGTATAATAGCCGGCATTAACTGACAAGGCCTGATGGCAAGCATGAAATATAACGATTTACGCGATTTTATTGCCCAGTTAGAGCAGCGTGGTGATCTGGTCCGGGTGAAAGCTGAAGTGGACCCGGTGCTGGAGATCACCGAAATTGCTGATCGCACCTTACGTGCCGGTGGCCCGGCGTTGCTGTTTGAAAACGTCAAAGGCCACACTATGCCAATACTGGCCAACCTGTTTGGCACACCGCAGCGCGTCGCGTTGGGTATGGGGCAGGAAGATGTATCGGCACTGCGCGAAGTAGGTAAGCTACTGGCTTTTTTAAAAGAACCAGAACCGCCAAAAGGCTTAAAAGACGCCTTTAGCAAACTGCCTATTTTCAAGCAGGTACTGAATATGTCACCCAAACAGGTGAAAAAAGCGCCTTGTCAGGAGATTGTATTAAGCGGCGATGACGTCGATTTAACCACACTGCCCATTATGACCTGCTGGCCTGGCGATGCCGCCCCCCTGATAACCTGGGGTTTAACGGTCACCCGGGGGCCACATAAAGAACGGCAAAATTTAGGTATTTACCGCCAGCAGTTGCTGGGCAAAAACAAACTGATTATGCGCTGGCTGTCACATCGCGGCGGTGCGCTGGATTTTCTTGAGTTTCAAAAAGCTAATCCGGGACAAAATTATCCTGTCTCAGTAGCGCTGGGCGCTGATCCGGCAACCATTTTGGGCGCTGTGACACCGGTGCCGGATACCTTATCTGAGTATGCGTTTGCCGGTTTGCTACGCGGTGATAATACCGAAGTAGTCAAATGTATCAGTAACGATCTGCAAGTACCGGCAAGTGCCGAAATTGTGCTGGAAGGTTATATCGCGCCCGGTGAGATGGCACCCGAAGGCCCCTACGGTGACCATACAGGTTATTACAACGAAGTGGATAACTTTCCGGTCTTTACGGTGACCCACATTACGATGCGCAAAGCACCGATTTATCACAGTACCTACACCGGCCGGCCGCCAGATGAGCCAGCGATTCTGGGTGTAGCATTGAATGAGGTCTTTGTGCCGATCCTGCAAAAGCAGTTTCCGGAAATTATCGACTTTTATCTGCCGCCGGAAGGTTGCTCGTATCGTCTGGCTGTCGTGACCATGAAAAAGCAGTACCCTGGCCATGCCAAACGGGTAATGATGGGGGTATGGTCGTTTCTACGCCAGTTTATGTACACCAAGTTCGTGATTGTGTGCGATGACGACGTCAATGCCCGTGACTGGAAAGATGTGATCTGGGCCATTACCACACGTATGGACCCGGCACGTGATACCACACTGATCGAAAACACACCGATCGATTATCTGGACTTTGCCTCTCCGGTGTCCGGCCTTGGCTCAAAAATGGGCATGGACGCTACCAACAAATGGCCGGGTGAAACCAGCCGCGAATGGGGCGAACCGATAGTAATGGAGCCCGCAGTAAAAGCCCGTGTAGACAATATTTGGGATAGCCTTGGTATTACACTGCCATTGAAGGAACAGCAGCCGTGAGCCATTTAGTGACCATAGCGCCGGCACAGCTTAGCTTCGCTGTACACGAGGGCGAAACTATTCTGCAGGCCGCGCTGCGTTGTGGCATTGACTTCCCCAACCGCTGCCGGCAGGGCGTTTGTACCAGTTGTGTCTGCAAACTGAAAAGTGGTGAAGTCCGTTATGATGATCCACAACCGTTAACTGAACTGGACAAGCAACAGCAGTTTACTTACTGTTGTCTTGCCTATCCTTGTACTGATCTGGTGTTACACCATCCTTTTATCCGTGGCTAACCCGAAACAGCCATCGCTGAGAGCATTATGACAATAACTTCCTGTACCGTTGATTTAATTGAAGCCTTAACCCCTACAGTAAACCGGATACTGCTGACGCCGCAGCAGCCGGTTAGCTATGCCAGCGGTCAGTACTTGCAGCTTTGCCTGAGCGACAGCGACAAAAGACCATTTTCGATAGCCAGTATGCCGGGCGATAAACAAATCGAACTGCATATCGGCGGCGCTGTTGCCGATCAATATGCCAGCCAGGCTATTGCGCACCTGATGCAGCAATACCAGTTAAAACAACCAGTGAAAGCAGAGGTAGGCTTAGGCAATGCCCATTTCAGGGCAGACAGTACCAAACCGGTTATTCTGCTGGCAGGTGGTACCGGCTTTTCATACATCTACAGCATTGCACAAAGTATTGCTGCTGCCGCACTTGACCGCCCGGTATTTGTTTACTGGGGTGTACGTGAGCAAAATGCGTTATATCACGCCAGCGTAATGCAGCAATGGGCAGCGCAAAATGCCAAATACCGCTTTATCCCGGTAGTACAACATCCGGATGATAACTGGCATGGCCGCAGCGGTATGGTGCATCAGGCAGTACTGGACGATTTTGTTTCGCTTGAAGCTTACGACATCTATGTCGCAGGACCTTTTGCTATGGCCGGCGTAGTGCGGGATGCGTTTATTGAACAAGGCGCGCACCGCGAACAGCTGTTCGGTGATGCATTTGCCTACATCTGAAAATGACAGCGCCCGTTAAGGGCGCTCGTCTGGTGTCTTCCGGGTTTTATGCCAGTTGAATTGCTTTTTCAGCATTTCGGCTGGCTCGTAGTGTTTGGCAATAGCCTGTTCCAAAAACTGCATACCTTGTTCATGTTGACCTTCCAGCATCATGCGGGTGCCGGTCCAGGCCATTACCTCAGCATCTTGTTGAGTTAGCAGGTAACTCTCCCATTGCGGGTCATAGGCCGCCATTACACGCTGCGCATCCAGGTTGCCATTTTTCGCTGCCTGCTCCCACCAGAACATACCAGACATTGAACGCGATGTTTGAATGGATGGCGTAGCAAACACTTTGGACACTCCGTTAACAGATATTCGCTCTATACGGTACACATCTGCTTCAACTTTGCCTTTTAACGTAAGTCCGGTCAGGTCAGCTATCTCGCTTTTTTGCTCAACTTGAGCATTGATTTGCTCGGTTATGGTGCCGTCCTTAGCTACCCGGACAACGGCACTGCCCCAAAATCCATTAAAATTCGCTCTCAAACGGGCCCGATCTTTATAAATGCTGAAATCAGGCTGTGCAGCCAAGGGCAACTCAGGGTCGTACCAAAAGCTGTTAGCGCTTTGTACATCAATCAAAGATAGTAGAGTACCTAACACAAACTGATACTGAGGCGCCCCTGCTACCGCATACTCCCAAAGTTTGTGCTTTTCCATAACGTTTTCAACAGCAGAAAGCTTAACGCCGCCATTCATGGAATAATCCAGCCGCACATGCTGCAAATGCTTCTTGTCGCTGGGCTCATAGCGCCAACGCTTGACTGCCCGAATCGTTGCTTGCTCGAAGATATGTTCAGGGTAGGCATCAAGCGTATCGACAGCTGTCACCTCACCTTGCTCGTTTACAAGAAAACGAACTTTAACATAACCGAAAACACCGTTAGCTAACGCATTTTTGGGATATTCCGGAGCCACCCGCTTAACCGGTTCAGGCATTTCGGTATCATTATCTGTGCCCGCAGCAAGCTCTTTAATCACCAGCAGCTGCTGTAGCTGCTCATAATGATGTGTCGCCTGCTCCAGCTGCGACTCGTTTGCTTTAGCAGCTAGTGTTGCCAGCAAGTCTTTCGCCTGAGGATGCTGTAACTCAGCAGCAAGCATAAAATGCGCTATTGCTTTAACCAGATCTTTGTCCTGGCCCTCGCCCTGATATGCCATAGCACCTAAGTTAAATGCAGCCAGCTCGTTGCCAAGCGGTAGTAAAACCTCAAACTGCTGCCTGGCTTCGGTGTAATTTTGCTGTTCATAGGCTTTTAGTGCATCAAGCATATCTGCCTGCACCGTTGCACAGCCAAATAATGCTAACAACATCCAGTTTCTCATGCTTTGTCCTTGCTCAGTAACCTGTTACTAGATTTACCCAAAACAATATATTAAAAATATGTATAAATAAAGAAACCTGATTGTTTTAACATTTAAAGGTGATGATTCAGGGCTGGAAAAATGCTTTCAGCTCCTGAGCAGAACGGTATCCAGTTTCTGCAGCTTTATTCAGCAGCCTATTGCCCTCTTTGATATTACCGTCGATGATGTAACTTGCACCTTGCCAAGTCATCGACGAAACGTCACCTTTTGAAACCATATACTCTCGCCATTTATCATCAAAAGCTGCTAAGAATCTTTGTGCTTTTTCATCTCCAGACCTCGCAGCAAGATTCCACCAATAACTAGCTGTGTAGTTCTGAGGTATTTTGGCGACTGGCGTTACGACGATTTTTTCGTAATCGGGAGCATCAGGCAAACGGCCAATAAAAAACAAACCAGCCCTATCGACTTTCTCTATTTGCATTTTCAGCAGTTCATTGGCTTTCGGTGATATAAGTTCACTGCCCTGAACAATCTCATGTATTACTCCCTGATCGTCAGTTCGCACTATAGCTATGCCTCTCAGTGCTTTTAATCTAAACTGGGGCGTCATACGTGGTTCAATATATGAAAAATCAGGGCGCTGCAGAGCCAAGTCACCACCTCTTTCTATCAGAAACTTGTAATCACTCTGATTGTGCATTATGTACAACAAGCTTCCCATCGCCTGCTGATGGTCGGCAGATCCCAGCATAGCGTAATCCCAAATTTTGCCTTCATCCATAAGCCTTATAGCCTTATTAAATGAAGCGCCGTCATCCAAAATATAAATAAACTGCATATGCATTATTCTTGTTTCACCTGTCGCCTCGTATCGCCATTTTCTGAGCGCTTTTACACTGGCATAGTCAAACCGCTCTTTTGGATAGCTATGCAAAACATCAACAACCTGGACTTTACCTTCGCCGTCGACTAAATAACGCAATATATTAAAACCAGATAAGCCAGCTTCTTTTGCTTGAAATGGATACTCTGCAGCCCTTGCCCTGACTGGTATTGGATTTATAAATGAAAAATCTGCAGGGACTTCTATCGGTTCGACAGCAATTTGTAGCTGTTCCTGTAAAAGCTTAAATTTAGTTTCAACTTGTGTTTTCTGTTCATCAGATAATTTCAAGCTGAGCTTTTCCGCCAACTTGCCGGCGTTAGGGTGCCCAAGAAAAGCAGCGAACTTAAAAAGTGCAATTGCTTCTGTTTCTGTACTTGCAGTGTCTTGTCCCAGGTGCGCCATAGCAGCTAAGTTATAAGCTGCAATATCATTTCCCAACGGTAGTAAATCGGCGAACTCCGCTTTCGCTTTGACGAAGTCTTTTTCCTCATATGCCCGCAAAGCTTCGATCATATCGGCTTTCGACGTGACAGAAAAAAGCAATGCCAAAATCAACAAGTAGCGCATCGTAAAATCCTTTTATCTTTATTGGTTGCAAAATTAACCCACAAAACCATTTACAAAACAATACCATAACAAAAATGCTTCAAACATGGTATTTGCAACTACTGGTTTGGCCAGTTGTTATGTGCCAGAATTGCCGCACCAGAGTAAATACAGAATGATTAACATGACACATAAAACCCTGATTAAAGTCCGCGGATACCATTTAGATATTTATCAACACGTTAATAACGCCCGTTATCTGGAGTTTTTAGAAGAAGCACGCTGGGGCTATCTGGAAGATAGCGGTGACATTGAGTGGTTTGCCAAACATGGCTTGGCCTGGGTGATTGTTAATATCAATATTAACTACCGTGTAGCCGCCACTATGGGCGATACATTGGAGGTATATACCCGCTTTAGTAAAGTAGGTGGTAAAAGCGCTGTAGTTAGTCAGGAAGTACGCATTGCCGGTAAAGATGCGCTGGCCGCTGACGCGCAGGTTACCTTTGTCTGCCTGGATCAGAAAACGGGTAAAGCGGTATCAATAGAAGGCGAGTTGAAAGCGCGGTTAGAGCAACATATTTCAGAAAACTAATCAGCGTTTGCTGTGCTTTTCCAGCGCTTGCTTTAATAACTCGGCGCTGCTTGCTTTATCGCCACAAGGTACTGTTCTTGTGGCCATTAACCCGTCAAAGCCATCTTTTGTCGGATCAGCGATTTTGCATCCATCTCTAGTGCGGATAATCTGCCTGCCATCATCAAGCTGTGCCAGTACCTGCCCAGCCGGGTCAGTACTTTGCTGGTAGCGGCCTTCTACTGTGATTTTGCCTTGTTGCTGCGCCTGCAAAAACTGCTGGTAACTGGCTTGGGCAGAGCGTTCGATAGCTGACGGATCTGCCATAGCTGCACGGCCCAGCGCCCTGCTGGCAATGCCGGGCTCAACATCCAGAACCGCTGTTGAAGTCCCCGCCTCCATTGTCGGCTTCGGCGCCGGCATATTCTTAGAATCAGCTGACTTTACAGCGGCCTGTGTTGGTCGCGCAGCTGTGGCCTGTAACTGGCCGGCAGAGGGTTCGGAGCGCTGAAGCTTTGCAGGCACGGCTAACTCAGGCTCAGCCGGTTCTGGCGTAACAGACCGGTATAGATAGGAGGATATTGGCTCAGACACAACCTGCACTCGCTTTTGCTTAAACGGCACCTGGGTCAGCGCCAGCAATACCAAAGCGTGCAGCAGCGAAGCGAATAGCAGCGCACGGCCATATAAGCGGAAAAAGAGTCGACATCTGCCAATCACACCGGCCAACACGCTGTCCCTGCATCTGCGGAGCTGAAGTTCGTATCTGACCCACAGGCCGACAAAAAATTCCCCGGTGCTGCTATTTGGCAACACCGGGGTATCACTTAATAAGGGCTGGTCGGTGTGTAGAAACTGCCACTACGCCCATCAATGCTTAAGCGGACCGGGCTTAGTGCTGTGCTGTTGTTCAGCAGATTGTAGCTTTGTCCCGGTAATAGCTTGTAGCGCAGCAGGTTATTAATAATCACCGGCTGACCACAGCTGATTTGCTGGTACTGGGTCTGGCTGTCAGCTCGCAGTACGTAAACCTCATGGCTGCCATCGACCACAGCATTACCATCTGCTGTAATAAACAATGATGTTGCCTCTGACACTGCTACAACCCGGCCAGTGCTGCCCAGCTTGGCCTGGAACACCGCTGAGCGGCCCATACGATCACGCTGCTTAAAGTGTGTATCGGTAATAATGCCACTCAGTAGCGGTATATTGAGGAAGTTCGTGCTGATATTTACCGTTTCATGGCAGAAATCGGTTACAGCCTCAGAACTGATTGCGCCCAGTACGCCATCGGGGTCATAAATAAACTGACCCAGCACATGGTTACCCGCCGAGGTTCCGCCCACTGCACCACCTTTGTTGTACACATGCATCAGCGCATCCTGCACTTTAGTTCCTTGCCACTGGTTCAGGTAATCGGACTGATCACCACCAGCAATAAACACAAACTCGGCACTGCGGATAGCCCAATCTACATAGTCACTGTTAGCTTTAGTGCGGGTGTTTACAATCAGGGTTTCTACTGAAGCGGCGTTGGTCAGGCCCTGTAAATAGCTGTTGTAAGCATCGGTGCCTGAGGTGCGCAACACCACTACATTACCACCTTTGATATGCGGTTTAATACGGTTAGCAAAAGCCGCGTCAACGTCTGTACCACCGCCCATCAGCAATACGGCAGGATTGCTCAGGCTGACACAAACATCACTGTTGTTGCCTACCAGCGTTGCAGACAAACCGCCGGGCTTTGATGGTCTCGGGCCATAATTACAGTTTTCGGGTTCCGGATCAGGATCGGTGCCACCCCCGCCACTGTCCGAGCCGGCAAAATTAACCGCTAACTGATAATTACCGGTGCCACTGTAGCGGGTTACCTTAATAAAGTGAGGCCCGGCCGGTGAAGCAACATAGCTGCCGGTTTCCGGATTACTGCTACTCTGGCCAGAGGCAATATAGCTGCCACTGGCTCGGTATAAAAACCAGTCAAAGTCCGCATTGCTGCCATGACTTAAACTGATACTGATATTACCGGTGGCACCGGTATCGAAGTAATACCAGTCCTGATCGGTTCGATTGCCAATAGCCGCCTGCACCGCTACGCCACTACATAGCGGGCCATCGGCACTGCTCTCGCTATTGTTGCTTTCACTTTCTTGTTGCAAACAGGCCTGCGCATTGCCGCATAGCAATAACGCAACTACGCCTAATAGACTTAGTGCTTTCATTTTTACTTCCTGCTTTTGTATTGTTATAGGAAATGGCCTAACGGCCGTGGTTTCTCGGACAGCAAAATGCCGGACGAAAAATTCGGATGTTAACTACCGCGGGGAGTTTTTCTACTCGTCAAACCACTCAGACAAGTGGTAATCGGTGGCACAGGCATGCAGATTCGCAGGTCGGGCGACCCACAGCTGAGCATATTCAGCACTGCATAAACATGTTGCCATAGCATCATCATGTGACAGGTTAATGAATAATCAATATTGGTGGCAACGGCAATTCTGTCAAGTAAATTAATGGTTTTCTGTCATCAGTGCCGCAAGCGAACACTGAGTGTGTACTGCACTAATCAGACAAGAAAGGCCTAAGCTGCTGCCACTGTGCCAGTTTGGCGTCAAAGCTCATTGCTGCATGCGCCGGGCTGGTTGAAGGCAAGGTAATAAGATGAACAGGCTGCGGTACGATCTGCAGCGGCAATACATAGCGTTTAAAGCTCTGCCAGGCTTTGGCGCCATTAAAACCAATGGCCGCCAGCTGCGGATGACCACAAAAAAAGCCCGCAAAATCATTCACCTGCTCATCGCGAATGGCACTATCGAGGCTGCCGCTACGTTGACAGCTGCCAATCACATCCCACAAAGCGACACCGCTGTTAATCAGCGCCTGTGTTTTTTCCGGGTAAGGCAAATCGGGATTAACGCCAGCTAATGTTGCCATAATCGGCCAGAATAAATTGCGCGGATGGGCATAATATTGCTGCTGGCTTAGCGAAACCGCCCCAGGCATGCTACCCAGTATCAACACCCGGGCTCTGCAATGACTAAGCGGCGGCAGCCCGGTAATAATGGTATCAGCCAAAATGCGGTTCATACTGGCGGGCTTTACTCCATGCCAGTTCTGCCTGTTGTAATTCGCCTTCCTGCTCAGCCAGATAAGCCAACAGCGCATATAGATATCCATTGCTGCTATGTTCACGCAACCAGTGCTGAGCTTGTTTACGCAATTTAAGCACTGATTTGCCGAGCGGGATTTGCCGGATATAGGGCAGCAACATTGGCAGTTCAGCCAATTGCAAATGGCTCAATAGCAGCTTTTCAGCAGCATCGTTCTGGCCATTTTGTGCCATGGCCCAGGCCCGGCCGATATTGGCAGCAGTAGATTTACGTTCTTTTGACGGCAGGTTTTGCCAATAGTCAGCCGTTTCATCAAATTTTTGCTGCTGGCTCAGCTGACTGATTGCCGCCGGGTATATATTAAAGCGTTGCTGCTGCCATTTTTCTTTATCAAACCACTGCTGTTTTAAGGCTGCGGGCACCATTTGCAGCAACTGTTGCCACTGCCCGGCTTGCTGCAGTGCATATAAATACAGCTGGCCCAGCCCTTTATCTTGTGTGTCGGCATTAACCCGTTCAGCTAATAACACACAAGCCTGCCCGGCCTTGCCTTGTTGCAACAAAATATCTGCCTGGACAAAGGCGGTGCTGTCATGCCCTTCGGGTAGCGTAGCCACATAGCTGTTTGCCCTTGCGGCATTGCCCGCATAAAAGGCAGCATAGGCAGCTAACAGGCGTTTTTCGTCCTGCATAAAGTCGTCGTGTAACGCTTTGGCTAAATATTGATCGGCCAGTTGCCATTGCTGTTTGGCATAAGCCTGCAGGCCGAGCTCGTACGCCTGCTGGGCCTTACGCTGACGGCGCCAGCGCAGGAAATTAAACGAAACATGCTGCAGACGCAGTAACTTACGCAGCACGACGCTGAGCAACCACAGCACAACCGCTGCCAACAGTAGCATTATGATCAGGCCCAACGCGGTCATTTCAAACACTTTGCCGGCGACAATCACTTTGATATAACCCGGATTGTTTACCAGGGACGGGCCAAACAACATTGCGGCCGCTAAAGCCAGGATCAGAAGCAGCCAACGTATCATAAGCTGCTCTCCGTCAGTTGCTGCTGGTACTGCTGCAGTTGTGCCAGACTGGTTAACGGTGAGGCTTGCACCAGGGCAACATCAACTGCAGCCAGGCTGGCCAGTTCTGAGCCGAGTTGTTGTACCTCTGCATTGTCGGCATCAAAATAACGTTGTAGCTGATCGCTGGCTTGCTGCAATGCTGCAGCAAATACCTGGCTCTGATGCTGCATCGCTGCCAGCTGAGCCAGCAACAGCTGCTGCTGTAAGCTGGTTCGCAGCATTAATTGTTGCTCGGCACTCAGGCTGAAGTAGTCTTCCGGCACGGCACTGCGCACCCGGATAAGCTGGCTCCAGCTTTGCTGCCAGTAATAACTCAGCGTTTCACGCCACTGGCTTAGCTGATGCCCAGGCGCTGCAACTGTCTGCTCAGCCTGCTGTTGCTGCTTCAGTGGCAAGGTGCTGCTAAGTTTACGCATCTGCTGCAGCTGAATATACAGCTGGCTCATGTCCGGCACATTGATCTGTTTTAACTGTTTGCTGTCGGCTGCAATCGCCTGGCGCACAGGTAACAACGACGGGTCATCGAGTTTCGACAACTTTTCGTCGGCACTGCCAAGCAAGGCTATAGCAGTAGCATAATCCTGCTGCAGCCACACTTTCTGTGACGCCAGCTGCAACAGGTATTCGACTTCTGCCAACAGCCAATGCCGTGGCGGCGCACTGTCACGCTCCTGCACCAGTTGGCGCAGTGCCTGCATTTGCGCCTGATTTTGCGTCAGAACCTGCTGTTGTTGCTGTTGCAGCCGCTGTTCCAGCTGCGTCAATCGCTGCTGCTGTTCTGTTTGTATTTGCTGCTGCAGCTGCGACGCTGCATCTAGCTGCTGTTGTTGCTGTTCGGTTAAACGCTGCAGGTTTTGCTGAGTAACTGCAGTATCGTGCTGCAGCTGCTGAAATTCAGGCCATAGCCAGTAACCACCCGCGCCCAAAGCGCATGCCAGCAACAAAACCAGCAATAAACTTAAACCACCTATAGCGCTGCCGCCGC
Source organism: Rheinheimera aquimaris (assembly GCF_020531985.1). Lineage (GTDB taxonomy): Bacteria > Pseudomonadota > Gammaproteobacteria > Enterobacterales > Alteromonadaceae > Alishewanella > Alishewanella aquimaris. Next base: position 117,396 of record NZ_JAJAVQ010000007.1, read on the forward strand.
TACGTGGCGCCGGCTCTGCATCAATTTTTTGTTTCAGTTGCTGCAGTGGTGCATCCATTTCTGATGCACGCTCTAAGCTGTCACTCATTAATATTCCCTCTTAAGCTGGCTGATAGCAGCCAGTAATGCGCTGTCATTGGCATTCACGGCAAGTGTAATATTCTCAGGCGCTATTCCAAGCGCCAGCGCGCTGTCCTGCATTCGCGGGCTGACCAGGATCCAGTCACATTGCTGTAACCAATACTGATTGGCCGCTGGTACCAGACTGAACAGCTGCTGCAAAATTTCGTTACTGGTTGCCACAATACAACGAATACCTGCAAGCTGCCACTGCTGACACAGCAAGGCACCGTCCAGCGGCAGTGGCAAGCGTTTATAGCTCTGAATGTAGCGCACTGTTGCTCCGCGCGATACCAAACCCTGTTTAATCAGCTCGCGCCCGGCGGTGCCCCGCACTACCGCCACCGTTTTACCTGCAACCTGCTGTAACTGTGGTAACTGCAATAAGCCCTCGCTGCGCTGATCTTCGGGAACAATAACTTCCCGCGCCAGCCAGCGCTGCAACGCCATAGCGGTCGTTTGCCCGACAGCGAAAAGTGGCGCAGTCAGCACTGCTGCATCAACCTGGCTTTGTAAACAACTTACCGCACTGACACTGACAAAGATCACGGAGTCAGCCTGCTGCAAAAGCTGAATGTCCTGCGTTTTCAGCCCCACCTGCGCAGTGGTAATCAGCGGCTGATACAAATAGGCAATACCATCGTCATCCAACGATGCCAGCAGGTTATCTGCTTTACCGGCTGGGCGCGTGATCAGAAATGGTATTGCACTGGTGCTGGTCATGGCGCAGCCTGATACACGTCCTGTAAAATTCGATCTGCCCCCTGGCTTAACAAATGCTCTGCCAGAGCGACGCCCAATTGCTCTGCCTCTGCTACAGGTCCCCGTAACTGATGACGGATAATTTCACTGCCATCAAGCGCACCAACCAACCCGCGCAGCCACAAGGTATCGTTCTCAATTACCGCGTAAGCGCCTATAGGTACCTGGCAGCCGCCTTGCAATTTACGGTTCATTGCGCGCTCGGCCAGTACACAAATGCGGGTTTCACGATGCTCCAGTGCAGACAACAGCTGCTGCACCTCTTTATCATCGCTACGGCACTCAATACCAACAGCGCCCTGACCGTTGGCAGGCAAACTGGTATCAACCGGCATCAGCGCTGCGATACGCTGCTCAAACCCCAGCCGGATAAGCCCGGCCGCCGCCAGGATAATGGCGGCGTATTCGCCGTTATCAAGTTTTGCTAAACGGGTATTCACATTACCACGCAAGTCGCGCACCGTTAAATCCGGTCGCAGCGCTTTAAGCTGGCACTGCCGGCGCAGGCTGGAAGTACCGACAACGGCACCAGGGGGCAACTCGTCTATTGATTTAAACTGGTTCGATACAAAGGCGTCCTGCGGGTTTTCCCGTGGACAAATGGTATGCAGCATCAGGCCATCCGGAAACTCTACCGGCACATCTTTCATACTGTGCACGGCAATGTCTGCCCGGCCTTCCAGCATGGCTTGTTCGAGCTCCTTAACAAACAAGCCTTTACCACCAATTTTGGCCAGTGGCGTATCCAGAATTTTGTCGCCCTGAGTCGACATCGGTACCAGCTCAACCGTCAGGCCCGGGTGATGGCGCAGCAATTCGGCTTTCACGTATTCTGCCTGCCACAGCGCCAGCGCACTTTTGCGCGTTGCAATTCGGATTGTCTTCATATTAATTCTCTGCCTGAGCCAGTAAACGCCGCTGTATAAAGCTGCTGATATCTGCCACTTCCTGTGCACAAACACTGTGTGGCATGCGGTACTCATGCCAGCTAACATTAAAGCCGGCACTTTTCAGGCTATGGTACGCCTGTTGCCCGGCGAACATAGGTACCACCGGGTCCTGATTGCCGTGCGCAACCAACACTGGCGTGGTTTTATTCAGATTATTGCTCTCGTCTTTTAATTTATCGGGTGCGCACATATAGGTTGACAGTGCCATTACGCCAGCCAGTTTGTATGGCAACCTTGGCAGCAAATGCAGGGCAATAACACCACCCTGACTGAAACCGGCCAGAATAATGCGCTCACTACTGATGCCTTCACTAATCAGCTTATCCAGCAGTTGCTGCACCGCAGCTGCTGACTCACGCACACCTGCTTCATCAGCACGGTTAGTCAGGTCCATCGTTTTAATGTCGTACCAGGCGCGCATACGCATGCCGCCATTTACCGTTACCGGCCGCTCTGGTGCGTGCGGAAACAGAAAACGGATGCCAGCGTCAGCGGGCAAACGTAACTCCGGAACTATTGGCGAAAAACCGTGGCCGGAATCACCCAGCCCGTGCAACCAAACCACTGCAGCGCGGGTATTGCCCTGCGCTTTTACATCAACAAAAGGAAGCAAAGCCATTACCTCATTCCAGTCAGTATACGCTTATGGCGCCAGGTTAATCGCAACACCAGCCTGCTTTGAAGCTGCGTCGTTTAATAATTGCCAGAACTCTGCGCCAGTACGGTTATCAATCCACTGACCGTCTTGCCATTCAAAATGATGACCATTAAATTTGGTCGCCACCCACAACTGGTGCAGCGGAGGTTGCTTATTAATAATAATCTTGCTGCCATCAGCAAAGCTGATACTCAACAGGCCACCGTGGGACTCATAATCCAGATCTGCATCTGCGTCTTCCACTGCCTGCTCCACAGCCAGCAATACGCTGTCGGTCAAATCATCATATTCTAGGTCATTCATCTGCTTCACCTGTTTGCTTTTATCGCTAAGGATGCGATTATAGAGCGCAACCACCATAAAAAAATAACATCATGCACGCTTTTACAACCAAAGGTCCGCTGTTAACTGTTGCTGTCGTCATTTTGCTAAGTAGCTTGCTGAGTGCTTGTGGCCAAAAAGGCCCGCTTACCTTACCACAACCGGCACCCGAAGTGGCAGAACCGCAGCAAAACAACACTCCTGCTAATCAACCAACGGATGAACAACGTGGACCACTTTAATTACCAGAATAGCCGCCTGTTTGCGGAACAACATGCTGTTAGTGATATCGCTGCCGAATTCGGCACGCCTTGCTATGTCTATTCCCGCGCAACGATCGAGCGTCATTATCAGGCTTTTGCCAGCGCAGCGTCTGCACACCCACAAAGCCTGGTGTGCTATGCGGTAAAAGCAAACAGTAACCTGGCGATACTGAACGTACTGGCAAAGCTTGGCAGTGGCTTTGACATTGTATCCGGTGGCGAGCTGCGCCGGGTCATCGCCGCCGGCGGTGATGCCAAAAAGGTGGTGTTCTCCGGTGTTGCCAAAACTGAAGACGAAATGCGTTTTGCGCTACAACTTGGCATTAAGTGCTTTAATGTTGAGTCCATTGCTGAGCTGGACAGGTTGCAGCAGGTTGCCAGCAGCCTGAATATTAAAGCGCCGGTGTCTATCCGGGTAAACCCGGATATTGATGCAAAAACACATCCCTATATTTCTACCGGGCTAAAAGCCAACAAGTTTGGTATCGATATCTTGCTGGCACGCGACATTTACCGCAAAGCCGCCAGTTATAGTCACCTGAATGTGGTTGGCGTAGATTGTCATATCGGCTCTCAGCTTACTGAAACCCAGCCTTTTTTAGACGCACTGGAAAAACTGTTAACCTTAATCGACCAGCTGGCCTCAGATGGTATAGTGCTGCACCATATCGATATTGGCGGTGGTTTAGGCGTCACTTATGACAGCGAAACCCCACCATCACCAGGCGACTACATCAGCAAAGTTGTTGAACGGCTGAAAGCTTACCCGCAGCTGGAACTTATTATGGAGCCTGGCCGCGCTATTATGGCCAATGCTGGCATTTTGCTGACCAAAGTAGAATTTTTAAAACCGGGGCAGGAAAAGAATTTCGCCATCGTCGATGCCGCGATGAATGATTTGATCCGTCCGGCACTATACAGCGCCTGGCAGGCAATAGTACCGGCACAGCAAGACAGCAACAAAGCCAGCGCACTGTACGATATCGTTGGCCCGGTTTGTGAGACAGGTGATTTTCTTGGTAAAGACCGCGAACTGGCGATTAGCCAGGGCGATCTGCTGGCAGTGCGCTCGGCCGGTGCTTACGGCTTTACTATGAGTTCGAACTACAATAGCCGCCCCCGCGCAGCAGAAGTGCTGGTAGACGGCAATAAAGTGCATTTAATCCGCGCCCGTGAGCAGTGGCAGGATTTATGGCGTGGCGAGCAGGTCGTTTCCGATTAATTAAGGGCGCTGATGTTGTTACATTTTTCTAAAATGCACGGCCTGGGTAACGACTTTATGATGGTCGATGCCGTCAGCCAGAATGTATTTCTGACCAGAGAGCAGATTAAAGCGCTGGCTGACCGTCATACCGGCATTGGTTTCGACCAGCTGTTGATGGTCGAGCCGCCTTATGATCCGGAGCTGGATTTCCACTATCGTATTTTTAACGCCGATGGCTCGGAAGTAGAACAATGTGGCAACGGCGCTCGCTGTTTTGCCAAGTTTGTTCGCGCCCGCGGTTTAACCAACAAACATAAAATCGGCGTCAGCACTAAATCTGGCAAAATTGTGCTGTACGTCGAAGCCGACGGCCAGGTTACCGTAAATATGGGTGTACCACAGCTGGACCCGGCACGGGTGCCTTTTAAAGCACAGAAGCAGGAAATTACCTACATTCTCCGTGCCGAAGAACACACTATACTGTGTGGTGTGGTATCGATGGGTAACCCGCATGCTGTGGTCGAAGTGGATGATCTGCTAACAGCGCCCGTCACCGTACAGGGACCTTTGTTTGAACTGCATGAACGCTTTCCGGAGCGCGCCAACATCGGCTTTATGCAGGTGCTGAACCCGGGCCATATCAAGCTGCGGGTGTGGGAGCGCGGCGCCGGTGAAACTCAGGCCTGTGGCACCGGCGCTTGCGCTGCAGTAGTCGTAGGCCAGTTACAAAAAAAACTGCAACAACAGGTGCGGGTAGATTTACCCGGCGGCAGCCTGCTTATTCGCTGGAACGGGCCAGGCCAACCGCTTAAAATGACGGGGCCGGCAGAACATGTATATGACGGACAAATATCGCTATGACAGATAGCCTGATCAAGGAAAAAGACCTGCTCGCCGCTCACGTGGTGTATGACTACCTGCAGGATCACCCGGAGTTTTTTCAGCAGTACCCGCAGCTGCTGGCCAGCCTGCGCTTACCGCATCAGCAGCGCGGCAGCGTGTCACTGGTTGAGCGTCAGCTGGAAATGCAACGCGAAAAAATTGTCGCGCTCGAAGATGACATCACCCGGCTGATGTCGGTTGCCAGACAAAATGAACAACTGTTTCTGGCGTTTAACCAGTTACAGGCGCAGCTGTATCAGGCCGAAAACCTGCAACAGGCCGAGCACAGCCTGCAGCAATTTACTGCCGCTATGCCGCAGGTTCAGCAATGCAGGTTGCTTTGCTTTAACGAACACCACAGTGCCAGCGAGTTTCAGCTGTTGTTGTCACGACGGCTAAACGAGCAAGGCATTTACCTTGGCCGGCTGAACAAAGAAGAGCAACAAGGCTTGTTCCCACCACAAATACATTCAGTCGCGCTGATCCTGATCAGTAACGAGGAGCAACCGCTGGCACTGCTGGCATTTGGCAGCGAGCAGGACGACCACTTCCAGCCATCAATGGACAAGTTATTTATCAGCCATCTGGCGACTATTCTGGCGCAGTTGTTACCGGGTTATGCAGCCTGACATCACGCTATCTCTGCAATGGCAACAGCCATTGCAGGCATTTCTCAGCTACCTGCAGTTTGAACGTGGTTACAGCCCGAAAACACTGGACAGCTACCAGCGGCAGTTACAACAACTGGCACTGAGCATTGACGATAGCGACACACACTGGCTGAACCTCAGCGAAACGCAGTTAAAACAGTATATTATCGGTTTGCGCCGCAGCGGGTCTAAGCCACGCACTATTGCATTGAAAGTCGCGGCACTGCGCAGTTTCTACCGTTACTTACAGGCACAGGGCCTGCGCAGTGATAACCCGGCGCAGTATCTGGCTGTTCCCAAGGCTGGTCGCAGCCTGCCGAAAAACCTCAATGTCGATCAGCTTAATCATCTGCTGAGCTTTGACAGCCAGGACGATATTCTGGCCTGCCGCGATAAGGCTATACTGGAACTGTTTTACTCCTCCGGCCTGCGTCTGGAAGAGCTGGTGAATGCCAATATCAGCGATATCGACTGGCAGCAGCAACTGCTGCGGGTAACGGGTAAAGGCAGCAAGCAACGTATAGTGCCGGTGGGGAAAATTGCACTGGCAGCTGTTCAAGCCTGGCTGGCAAAACGGCCGGCCTTTACCGCTAATCTGAGTGAAGCTGATCAACAGGCGCTGTTTCTCAGCAAGCAACACAAGCGTATCAGTACCCGCCATGTGCGCGAGCGGGTGCAGCTGTGGGCCAAACAGCAAGGCCTGAACCAGCACGTACACCCGCATATGCTGCGCCACTCATTCGCCAGCCATATGCTCGAATCCAGCCAGGATTTACGTGCTGTGCAAGAGCTGTTAGGCCACGCCAACCTGAGCACCACTCAGGTTTACACCCATCTGGATTTTGCCCATTTAGCCAAGGTTTATGATAACGCCCACCCAAGGGCGAAGAAGAAATCAGGTTAGTCGCATATACAGAACAGCTATAACCTAAAGCAACCGTTGAAGCCCTGGATGGGCGGAAACGAGCCCCCAGGGATGGGTTCACGGCGTGTTGCTGTGGTTATAGCTGTTCGGGCTATCTCTTGCTAAAACCCAAACACCCGGCAAGCCGTGCGTTTTCTTCACTCATTCACTTTAGTTAAAACGCTTTGCCAGCAAGCTGTCTATTGACGCTTTACCTGCACCGCTAAACAGCAGTGACACACTGGCAGCCAGCAGAGCCAAGCCAAACTCACAGCCGTTATTAGCCATAAACAAACCGTTTTGGATATGCACTGAGAAAATAGCCACTACCATTGCAATTGCCAGGCTCAGCGCCGCCGGGCGGGTTAACAGGCCAAGGATCAGCGCGATACCGCCAAAAAACTCAGCCGCACCGGCTAAAAACGCCATCATGATACCTGGTGACAAACCAATGCTGTCCATCCAGCCGCCGGTGCCTTCCAGGCCGTAACCGCCAAACCAGCCAAACAATTTTTGTGCACCGTGTGCAGCAAAGATAATGCCCACTGGTACCCGCAGAGCCAATGCTGCAACACCAGCATTAGAAGTTAAAATTTTCTGTACGATTGAAGCTGTCATAATAATCACCTATCAAATTGTTTAAAGTTAAGTTCACTGCCCCTCGACAGCAAATCTTGCGTCGATGGTGTAACTATAGCCGGATATTTTTTGCAGTAAAAACGCAATGTTTTGACTACACTATTCAAAATTTTTGAAATTAATAGAACAGTAGGTACTTTATGCACAATGCATTGAGTTTGGATGCCTTAAGAGCACTGGATGCCATTGACCGCAAAGGCAGCTTTGCTGCCGCTGCTGAAGCTTTGTATAAAGTGCCTTCTGCACTGAGTTACACCATAGCTAAACTGGAAGCCGATCTGGACGTGGCATTGTTTGACCGCAGTAAACAAAAAGCCCAGCTGACCCCGGCCGGGCAATTATTGCTGGATCAGGGCCGGGCGCTGCTGCACGCCGCCAACCAGTTACAAAATGCTGTGAAGCAGCTGGATACCGGCTGGGAAACCCAATTCGTCATCGCTAAGGACAGCATAGTGCCCAATACCCCTGTGCTGAATGTCATCACACAATTTTTGCAGCTGGGTAAAATTACTCAGGTGCGGATGACTGAAGAAGTTATGGCGGGCGGCTGGGAGGCGCTGCAAACCGGCCGGGCTGATATTGCAGTCGGGCTGTCCGGCGACTTCGCTAAAGGCCAGTTCACGGTATTGCCGATGGGCGAGGTAGAGTTTGTGTTCGCTGTGGCGCCGCATCATCAGCTGGCAGCGCTGGACAGAATAGTGTCGCAGGAAGATGTGCAGCAGCACACCGCAGTTATTGTTGCCGACTCAGCCATAGATGCGCCCAAGCGCTCGTCAGGTTTATTCGATACCCGCCAGCGTGTTATTGTCGATAATATGCAGGCCAAAATTGCAGCACAAAAACAGGGGCTGGGTATTGGCTTTCTGCCGCGCCACCTTATCAGTAATGAGCTGGCGCGCGGTGAACTGATTGCTAAAGCCAGCAGTATTCCGCGTGATAAACTGCCGCTTTATCTGGCCTGGCATAAACAAAGTCAGGGCCAGGCGCTAAATTGGTTCAGCGAGCATTTAATGGCAGTCAACTGGCCCCAGGTATTTCAACCATCAACATGGTAAAAGTTTATGCAGGTATATAAAGCGTTGCAGCCGTTTAGTGTGTTGTCGTTTGATCTGGACGACACACTGTACGATAACAAACCCGTTATCGAAGCAGCAGAGCAGGCAATGCTAAAGGCGCTGGCAGATCTTACGCCGGCAAGCCAGACTACCGATAGCCAGTTCTGGTGGCAACAGCGGGTAAAGCTGGCCCGGATTGAACCGGAAATCCGCCATGATATCGGCCGCTGGCGGCTGCTGGGAATAGAAGCAGGCCTGATAGAGCTGGGGATTAGCCGGCCCGATGCCAGGGTTATGGCAGAAAAAGGCTATGCAGCGTTTTTGCATGAGCGTACCCGAATTACGTTAACAGATGATGTGATAAGACTACTTCAGGCTCTGGCCAGCCGCTATCGGCTGATAGCCATTACCAATGGCAATGCCTGTATCGATAAGATGGGCATCGGTGAACTGTTCGAGTTTGGCTTACAAGCCGGGCCCGATGGCAAAATGAAGCCGTACTCCGATTTATTCCATACCGCTGCAACACGGCTACAAGTCTCACCAGCTGAAATTCTGCATATTGGTGACAGCCACCGCGCGGATGTTATGGGTGCGCTAAACGCCGGCTGTCAGGCGGCCTGGCTGGATCATTATCAAAGCCCGGTTGCAGTTTTGCCACATATCAGGTTGACTGAGATTAATGACTTATCCGGCCTGTTATAACCCAACACGCCTGATATATTTCACCGCACAGCATCCACTGGAACTGTCGATTTGCCGCAACACCAATCGACTAACGTAAAAATTGTTTATAGTACACCCGCTCTGGCCTGAAATAACGCCAGACTCTGCCTGCTTAGGAAAGGTTTAAACAAGGAAAGCCTGAATGTCTGATTATTCTACCCATGCGCCACAATCGCGTATCTCTACCGGTGAATTTACCTTACTGGTTGCGCTAATGATGTCCATTGTGGCGATTTCGATTGATGCATTATTGCCGGCACTGGATGCAATTCGGGCTGATATAGTGCTGAGCAATCCGAATCAGGCGCAGTTGGTGGTCAGTGCGTTATTTTTTGGCATGGCAATCGGCCAGCTGATCTGTGGCCCTTTATCCGATGCTACCGGCCGTAAGAAAGTGCTGAACGGTGGCATAGCGCTGTTTTTGGCTGGCACGGCCGTCTGTTATTTTTCAAAAGATATCAACACCTTATTGCTAGGCCGTTTTATACAGGGTTTAGGCGTTTCCGGCCCTTATGTATCGGCTATTTCGATAGTGCGGGATAAATACTCCGGTAATGATATGGCCCGCATTATGTCTCTGGTGATGATGATTTTCGTCATGGTGCCGGCGTTAGCACCCAGCCTTGGACAAGCCGTGTTATGGCTTGGCTCATGGCGTGATATTTTTCTGCTCTATGTGTTCTACGCCCTGTTGATCGTGCTTTGGATTTATTGCCGCTTAGAAGAAACACTGCCGAAAGCGCACCGGATCCCGATGAGTAAAAAAGGCTTTGCTGAGGGTTTTAAAGAAGTCATCAGCAATGTACCAACCGTAAGTTACATGATTTGCATGGGCTTGTTTTTCGGCAGCTTTATTGGCTATCTGAATTCGTCGCAACAAATTTTCCAGGACTTATTTAAAACCGGCGAGCTGTTCACCCTGTACTTCGGTTTGCTGGCTATAGTGTTTGGTGCATCATCACTGGTGAACTCGCGTTTAGTGCAAAAATGGGGCATGCAGCGATTATCCGGTAGCGCCGTCTGGGGCATCATTGCCAGCTCAGCGCTGTTTTTAGTGCTGCATTTGGGCGTGGAAATACAGCTGTGGATGTTCTTACTCTATGCTGCGGTACTGTTTTTCTGTTTTGGCCTGGTGTTTGGCAATATCAATGCAATGGCGATGGAACCTATGGGCCATGTCGCAGGTATAGCCGCAGCCATTATCGGCTCCACATCATCGATAATGTCGATGTTTATCGGCACCATCATCGGCCAGATGTATAACGGCACCCTTATTCCGGTAACGGCCGGTTTCTTTATTTTTGCCTGTATCAGTATGGCCATTTTGGCTTTTGCTAACCGCTATAAACAAAAGCAGGCGGTACAGTACTAACTGGTTATATATCCACTAACTACGCTTGGCCTTCACGACCGTGCTGTTATAATGGCCACCATTGTGCTTAGCGAGACTTTCTGATGGATGTATCTTACCTGCTTGACGGGCTGAACGATAAACAACGCGATGCGGTAGCTGCACCACCTCAACATATGCTGGTGCTGGCCGGGGCCGGCAGTGGCAAAACCCGCGTACTGGTGCATCGTTTAGCCTGGCTGATGCAGGTAGAACGCGTCGCGCCATACAGCCTGCTGGCGGTAACCTTTACTAACAAAGCGTCACAGGAAATGCGCGGCCGTATTGAGAGCACCATAGGTGTTAGTCTGAATAACTTATGGATGGGTACCTTCCATGGTTTGTCACACCGTATGCTGCGCGCCCATTATCAGGAGGCCGGCTTACCACAGGGTTTTCAGATCATCGATAGCGACGACCAGTACCGGCTGGTAAAACGGGTGCTAAAAGCACTGAATCTGGACGAAAAGCACTGGCCACCAAAACAAATTCAATGGTTTATCAATGCCCGCAAAGATGATGGCCTGCGCCCCGGTATGATAGATGCCGCTGGCGATTTCAGCCTGCAACAGATGGTAAAGATATACGCAGCCTATCAGGATATGTGTGACCGCGCCGGCCTGGTAGATTTTGCTGAGATCCTGCTGCGCAGTTTTGAGCTGCTAAAGCAAAACAGCGAAGTGCGCGGCCACTATCAGCAACGCTTCCGCCATATCCTGGTAGACGAGTTTCAGGACACCAATGCCATTCAGTATCAGTGGCTGCGCTTACTGGCCGGTAGCAATGCCAAGGTGATGATTGTTGGTGATGATGATCAGTCGATTTATGGCTGGCGCGGTGCGCGGGTAGAGAACATTCAAACCTTCTTAAAGGACTTCCCCGATGTGGAAACGGTGCGACTGGAGCAAAACTACCGCTCTACCGCCACCATTCTTAAAGCCGCCAATGCAGTGATTGCCAACAATAATGATCGCCTTGGCAAAGACCTGTGGACTGACGGCGCCGAAGGCGAGGTTATTTCGTTATATACCGCCTTTAACGAACTGGATGAAGCGCGCTTTATCGTTGGCCGCATCCGTGACTGGCATAAGCAGGGTGATCGCTTATCCGAGACAGCGATTTTGTATCGTAATAATGCGCAGTCACGGGTATTGGAAGAAGCGTTAATTCAGGAAGGCCTGCATTATCGTATCTACGGTGGCTTGCGTTTCTACGAGCGACAAGAAATTAAAGACGCGCTGGCCTACCTGCGTATTCTGAGTAACCGCCAGGATGACGCTGCGCTGGAGCGCGTTATTAATACCCCGGCACGCGGCATTGGCGACACCACACTGAATAAAGTGCGCGAATATGCCCGCGCTCAGCAGCAAACACTGTGGCAAAGCCTGCAACAGATGCTGGCACAGAAACAGCTTACCGGCCGCGCTGCCTCCGCCATCGACAGCTTTATGCAGCTGATTGAACAGTTGGATAGCCAGGTAGCAGAGTTACCGCTGCACGAACAAGCAGAGCACGTGATTAAACAATCCGGCCTGTATGCGATGTATCAGGCAGAAAAAGGTGAAAAAGCCGAAACGCGGATAGAGAACTTAAATGAGCTTATCACCGCTTGTCAGAACTTTGATGAAAGCCGGGCTGAAGATATGACGCCGCTGGCGGCATTTTTATCACAAGCCGCACTGGAAGCCGGCGAATATCAGGCGGAAGAACACTCCGATGCCGTGCAACTGATGACACTGCACAGCGCCAAGGGGTTGGAGTTTCCGCTAGTGTTTATTTGCGGCCTGGAAGAAGGTATGTTTCCCAGCCAGCAAAGCGGCGACGACCCGACGCGTTTGGAAGAAGAGCGCCGCCTGTGTTATGTCGGTATGACACGGGCGATGAAAAAACTGTATTTAACTCATGCCGAAAGCCGCCGCCTGTATGGCCAGGAGCAATACCACAAGCCGTCACGTTTTATCCGCGAAATACCGGCTGAATATCTGGAAGAAATCCGCCTGACCACTCAGGTCAGCCGCCCGACCCAGTTTAACCGCTTTGGCAGTGCGGCTTCACATGTAGCTTTTGAAAATACCGGCTTTAAACTCGGCCAGCGTGTGCTGCATGACAAATTCGGTGAAGGCACGGTGCTGAATTATGAAGGTACCGGCAATCAATCACGTATTCAGGTTAACTTTGATGGCCTGGGCAGCAAATGGTTGGTTACCGCTTATGCCCGTTTGCAGGCTATAGCTTAATGACACAGCAGCAGCTGTTGGCGCAATTGCAGCAATGGCAACAGCGGGCTGCTCAGCATCATATCCGTTTGCCGGTAGTCTGGCAGGGTGATAAAGATTCGTTATTAGCGCAAATAGCGACATTGCTGCAGTTGACTCAGCCGGAGCAAGTTTACTGGCTAGGTGCAGATGCGCCACCAGCCGCCACTGATCTCTCGGCAAAAACAGCGTATCAGTTATTGGGTACAGAGTGTGATACGCTGGTGATTAATGCTTTTAATGGTTTTAATGCCGACCTCGTCGCCGCATCAGCCGGTTGTGTAAAAGCCGGTGGCTTGTGGCTTTTGCTGTGCCCGCCTTTTGAACTCTGGCAACAGCAGCCTAATCCGGCGCATAAACATCTTTTACCTTATCCGCTCGACGCCAGTACACATCAGGGCCAATTTCTATCCTTCTGGCTCACCTTGCTACAGCAGCAGAACATCATCCTGCTACGCGATCAGCAACTGCTGCGACATCTCAGTTGGCCAGAGCTGCCTACCTGGGAAAAACCTGAACAGCCTTATATTACGACAGAACAGCAACATGCCGTCGCAGCGATACATCGTGTTGTCAGTGGTCATCGCCGCAGGCCCTTGGTGCTGACAGCAAACCGGGGCCGGGGAAAGTCAGCAGCGCTAGGTATCGCAGCAGCGCAACTGGCTGAGGCAGGAAAACACACTCTGCTTACTGCTCCATCGCCGAACGCAGCGCAAACCGCACAGCGGCATTTCCGGCAGCTAACGCCACCTGAAAAGCAACACCTGTTGCAATTTATGCCATTTGACGCGCTGTTACGCAGTGATATCACATCCGATTTACTGCTGGTAGATGAAGCAGCGGCCATCCCAACACCGGTATTACAACAGCTCCTACACCGTTTCAGCCGTATTGTATTTGCCAGTACCGAGCATGGCTATGAAGGTACCGGCCGCGGTTTTCAGCTGCGTTTTCAACAGTATCTGAATGAACACAGCCCGAACTGGCGAAAGCTGCATATGCAGCAGCCTGTGCGCTACCAGGCGAATGATCCATTAGAGCAAACGATTTTTAACTGCTTCTTACTGCAGCTTTCAGCTTCCCACAGCGAATATGATCGCCAGAAGCCAACGCAATTTCAGTGCTTTGCCTACACAGACTGGATTAATCAACCCGCTATTTTACAACAGGTATTCAGCCTGCTTAGCCTGGCACACTATCAGACTCAGGTGAAGGATTTAGCGGCTGTGCTCGACAATCCTCAGCTTACAGTCGTTACACTGCAACAGAATAACAATGTATTGGCATGTGCGTTGGTAAGTAAAGAAGGCGAAATACCAGCGCAACTTGCCGCTCAGGTCTACCGCTCTGAACGCCGCTTGCAGGGTCATTTGCTGGCGCAAAACCTGGCGTTTCATTTAGCCAGACCAGAACTCGCTGAACAAAGATTATGGCGTGTTATGCGTATTGCTGTGCAACCCGGTTTGCAGCGGTGTGGGCTTGGCATGCAACTGTTACTGCACATCCACCAGCTGGCACAGCAGCAAGATGTGTTTTGTCTGGGTACAAGTTATGGTCTGACAACAGAACTGCTTCAGTTCTGGCGCCGGGCCGGCTATCAACCGGTTCGTCTTGGTAGCAGCACCGATAAAGCCAGCTCCGAATACTCACTGTTGATGTTACAGGCAGTGAAGTCCGATAAACAGCATGTCGACTTCATGCAGCAGCAGTTTGCGGCGTTGATGTATCAGAACCTGCAGACTTACCCGCTGCTAGATACTGAACTGGCAATATCACTGGCTGAACCTGATAACGTGACTGTACTGACAGCGGCTGAGATTGACCAGCTGCACCTGTTTAGCCTTGGTCGGCGGCCCTACGAACTGGTGCAGCATCTGCTGCTACGTTGGTTTAACCTGCACAGATCTGGCTTGCCCTTAAATCAGCAAGTATTATTCGCTGCGTTGCTATGGCTGCGCTACCCGATAGCAGATATCACGATAAAGCAGGGTTTCGACGGTAAAAATGCATTAATGCAGCATCTGGCAGAAATATTACGAAATAGTGACAGTTTTTTACCGCATTGCTGATCAAACCAGTATTTTCTTTCATTTTTTTCTCACACAGGCTAAGGTGCGGCCAGTATTTTTCCGGTAATAAATTATGTTAATACTCCTGCCATTTATTAGTATGCTTTCAACCACTCCGGCTTTGGCAAACAGCTACTCCGGCTCAGAAAGGCGTACTTTGCAGTCAGCGATCAGCAGTGCTTTACATTCTGCCGAGCTCAACCGCTATTATCAGCTATGTAAAGAACAGCCCGTCGAAGGCGAGCAGCAAAGACCTACGGCAGATAAAGATCAGGCCCGCATGCTGACTCTGTTACAGCAAAAAATACATAGCCAGAACATTGAACAGTTGCTGGATACAGATAGCCGTATAACCAAAACAGTTTCAGCTTCAATAACTAAGCCTGCGGGCTGCGATGACAGTAAAGGCTTGCAAGCATTAGTTGATAACTATGAGATGGCTTTGTTTACACTGGATTTAGCAATGCCACTTGAAAAGCCCCTCGGTGCAAAAAGTGCAGCAAGTAAATCAAGATCTAACGCTGAGCAACAGGATATTCAGCAGCTTATTGCTCGAAGTCACGCCATAGCGCTGGTGAACGTAGTCGACAAGCAACAGCTAAGCGCAGTACAGCAGGCAAATTATCTGCATCCCGATTATCAGGGCCGTTATGTTTTTAAAGTACAGCATGGTTGGCGTAGTACTGTGTCGCAATATCTCGGCATGCATATTTTTGTTGCCGACGGCGATATCGATAAAACGGCCAAGCAGTGGCTAGTATTTCTTGATAAAAACGGCCATTTTATTAAAGCAATTGCTGCCGATAAGGCGATATCTCATATTAGAGCATTGCAAAATGCCGACTGGCGCTATGATGTACATGGTGCCTTACATCGAAATTAAGCACCAATTTATCTAATAAGCCCGCATAGCGGGCTTTTTTATTGGACGTTAGCAAATGGTATCATTCGATGCAGTTTTATGTAGGCAATAAAAAACCCCGTTCTAT
>NZ_JAJAVQ010000008.1 GCF_020531985.1 Rheinheimera aquimaris
ACCTAAAGTGCGATTAATTCAGTTTTTAGGTTCGTTTGCTTACTAAACCAGCTTTCTGTGCACTTTTAGCTCAAAGCTCTATGAAGAGGACTACTGTTAGTGGTTGCGGTTTATCTGCTAACCGCTAAGATAAGGCTGCTTTATCTGATTAAAGCATTCCGATAAATATAATTAAGTGCTTAGGATATTATTATGTTACCCACTTTTCGTGCTTCTTTGCCATATACACTAGCTTTAGCTGTGTTGGTTTATTTAAGCTTTGCTTTTCTTCCTGTGCTGGGGCTTGGTCAGGAAATCTTCGTTGTTATTGGTGTACTTCTCGCAGGCATTCTGATTCCGGTCTTATTAGATGTTAAAGGTGGCACCACAGACCCGGTGCTACAGACCAGTAAGGCTGTAGACTATCAAGGTGAGACCACAACGTTGTATGTTGGCAATTTGCCCTATCGTGCAAATGAAGACGCAGTAAAAGAGTTATTCCAGCGTTTTGGTATTGTTATTAATGTTCGATTGATGAAAGACAGACAAACAGGCCGCCGCCGCGGCTTCGGCTTCGTTGAAGTAGCAGCAAAAGACGGTAGCAAAATGATTCAAAAGCTTAACGACTTTAATTTCCAGGAGCGCACATTAAAAGTTCGCGAAGCGAAAGAGCGGCAGGATAACGACGATAGCGAAGAATAGTATCGCCGTAACGTCAAGTTGATAAAGAGAGGCCATGCCTCTCTTTTTTGTTTGAGACTCATCATTAAGACGATTGGCTGTTGGCTCGGGTGTTACTCTGGCATAAAATAGCCGTTTTAGTTTAGTCGAGTGTCCGATGAGCGTAGGTCAGGTTTTCCCAGAGCAGTATTCCCAACAACTGTCTGATAAAAGTAATACAGTGCAGCAATTGCTGAGTGAATTCAAAGCACCACCCATCGAGATATTTGCATCTGAGCCCCAACATTACAGATTAAGAGCTGAATTTCGTATCTGGCACAACGGCGATGACATTTATCACGCCATGTTTGATCCGCAAACACGGGACAAGGTCAGGATTGATTACTTTCCGGTAGCTTGCCGCACTATAGCTGACTTTATGCCGGTACTATTAAACAATATCCAATTTAATCATGAGCTGCGTTACAAGTTATATCAGGTAGATTATTTAGCGACACTTTCCGGTGAGCTACTGGTCTCCCTTATATATAAGCGGCCTTTGACAAATAGCTGGCTGGATCAGGCTAAAGCGCTGACCGAAGCTTTAGCTCCCCACTATAAAGTAAAGTTCATCGGCCGCTCGCGTAAACAGAAGCTGATGGTAACTAATGATTATGTCACTGAGCAGTTTGAGCTGGACGGCCAACAACTAAAATACCAGCAAGTTGAGGGGAGCTTTACCCAGCCCAATGGTGAAGTTAACCGAAAAATGCTCGGCTGGGCAAAGGCTGTATCACAACAGCTATCCGGTGATTTGCTTGAATTGTATTGTGGAAATGGTAACTTTTCTATTGCTTTAGCGCCTTGCTTCGGCCAAGTCGTTGCCACGGAGATCTCACGAACCTCAATTAAATCTGCCCAGTACAATATTACACTGAACAATGTCACCAACCTTCAGGTGCTGCAGATGCCAGCCGAAGATGTATCGGCAGCATTACAAGATGGCAGCAAATTAAAGCAGCTTGATTTGAAGGATATGCAGCTTGATACCGTGTTAGTTGACCCACCACGCGCAGGGCTGGATGATGGCACGGTTGAGCTGGTCAGCCGGTTTAACGATATTCTTTATATTTCCTGTAATCCCGACACCCTGGCTCAAAATCTACAGGCACTCATGCAAAGTCATTACATTGTGAAGCTTGCGGTTTTTGATCAGTTTCCTTACACCCACCATATTGAAACCGGTGTGTGGCTGCGAAAACGTTAATCTTTATGTTTGCGGCCATAACTGGCCGCCCCATGGGCTAACCACCTTAACTGCGTAATAGTTCGGCTGGTCAGATAAGCATATTGATCTGAAGGCGCGTCTAGTGCATCTGCCCCGGTGTGAAATACCAAGGTCACCATAGCTTCTGCCTGTGCTCTGGCCAGCTCATCCGGACAGGTAGTTTCTTTGCGTAGATACTCTGCCAGCTCAGCAACAAAATGCTGTATTTCACGAGCCACTGCACTTCGAAATGCAGCTGAAGTACCCGAACGCTCCCGCAGCAATAACCGGAACACATTGCTATGGCCAGTAACAAACTCCATAAAGGTTTCTATTGACGTGCGGATGACGCTACCATTTTTCTCAATGCGTTGTCTGGCTTGGCGCATCAACTGCCGTAACATTAAGCCCGCTTCGTCGACAAGGGTCAGGCCCAACTCGTCCATATCGGCAAAATGGCGATAAAATGATGTTGGGGCGATACCGGCCTCACGCGCTACCTCACGTAAGCTCAGGCTGGCAAAACTCTTGTCGGCGCTAAGTTGAGAAAAAGCGGCATTAATAATGGCCCTTCTGGTACGCTCTTTTTGCTCTGCTCTTGACACAGAAATCCTTTTATTCACCGAAAAGCTCTATCATATACCTTGACCGGCGGTTTGTGACCAGTAAAATGAGCGAACAGTTGTAAGCTAAAGCGACCATTTATGAAACAAGCTCCGATCATCTGGACCAATGTCCTGCTGTTTTCAATCACTACTCTGGTCGCACTCATTGGCGTCCCCTGGTATGCCCTGACGGTAGGTTTTGGCTGGTCAGAACTTATTGCCACTATTGTTTGCCTGGGATACTGCGGCATGTCGATTACTGCAGGTTATCACCGGCTATGGGCTCACAAAACTTACGAAGCACATCCTTTGCTGCAGTGGATTTATGCCATTGGCGGCGCATTTGCACTGCAAAATAGTGCGCTGCACTGGTCGGCAGACCACCGTGTGCATCATCGTCATGTCGATAACAACGACAAAGATCCGTACTCTGCAGGCCGCGGTTTCTGGTACAGCCACATAGGCTGGATGTTGCGCGACTACCCGGGTGTTGAAAAACCGGACTACAACAATGCGCGCGACCTGCAGAAGAACCCTATTGTAATGTGGCAACATCGCAATTATCTGTGGCTTACTGTCTTAACTAACTTCGGCATTCCTTTACTGTTGGGGTTATTCACCGGGAACGTGTTGGGTATGCTGCTCTCTGCCGGCGTATTACGCTTGGTTCTTAGCCATCACTTTACGTTTTTTATCAATTCTCTTGCGCATATATGGGGAAAGCAGCCTTACACCGACCAGAACTCTGCCCGTGACAATGGCTTACTGGCGTTACTGACGTATGGCGAGGGATATCACAACTTTCATCATATTTTTGAGTCTGATTATCGCAATGGTATTAAGTGGTACCAGTTTGATCCGACCAAATGGTTTATCAAAGCAGCGTCATGGTTAGGCCTCACCAGTAATCTTCGTACTGTGCCGGAAGAGCGAATTGAACAAGCTAAGGCGAAGATGCAATTACTGCGCGCCAGAGAGCAAGTGAAACTGCGCCCCAACGCTGAACAGTTGCTGCAGTTACTTGAGCACGAATATGAAATCTTGTCTGCCAGAATGCAGGACTATTATCAGTTGAAAAAGCAGATACTGTTACAGCGTAAAGAACAGCTGATGGCGCAGTATCAGGCGGTTGATTTTAAGCATCGTTATCTCGAGTTTAAGCAGCATTTGCAGCAACAACAACAGCACTGGCAACGCTTAGTCACCGCTTTTAGCTAACAGAAAAAGAGACTCCGGTCTCTTTTTTTGTGCCCGATACCTGATATGCTCAGATATAAATCAATGAAAACAGCGAGATTGATAGCGTGAGTGGAAAAAATACGTCGCCAAAGAAAGCCCACTTTGATTTTGATGCCATTGTTATCGGCACCGGCCCTGGAGGCGAAGGTGCAGCCATGTATCTGGCTAAAAGCGGCCTTAAAGTTGCCGCCATAGAACGCTATCAGTCTGTGGGAGGCGGCTGCACTCACTGGGGCACAATTCCATCCAAAGCTTTACGTCATTCCGTCAGCCGACTGATTGAATTTAATGAGAACCCGCTGTTTCAGTTGGATGAGCAACATACCAAGCTGACATTTTCACAAATTTTAAAGCACGCTGCCGGTGTGATCCGCAAACAAGTCAGGCTAAGGAGCGGCTTTTATGACCGCAACCAGGTCAGAATGTACCAGGGAGAAGCGCGTTTTATCGACAAGCATCACTTAAGTATCCGCAGTGATGACGGCAGTTGCTTTGAATTAAGTGCAAAGACGATCGTTATCGCTACAGGTTCACGGCCATATCGTCCTGCTGAAGTCGACTTTAACCATAACCGGATCTATGACTCAGATACTATCCTGTCACTACAGCATGACCCCAAACATATTATTATTTATGGCGCTGGTGTTATCGGATGCGAATATGCGTCTATCTTCCGCGGCCTGGGTGTGCGCGTTGATTTAGTCAACACCAGGGACCGACTGTTATCTTTTATGGATACCGAAATATCCGATTCTTTAAGTTACCATTTTTGGAACTCTGGCATGACAATCCGTCATGGTGAAGAGTTTGATCGGATTGAAGGCAAAGAAGATGGCGTAGTGCTGCATTTAAAATCAGGCAAAAAAATGAAAGCTGATTGCTTTTTATTTGCCAATGGCCGAACTGGCAATACCGACATGTTGAACCTGTCCGTGATAGGGCTGGAAGCAGACAGCCGCGGCCTGGTAAAAGTGAACAGCCATTATCAGACCAGCGTGAACAACATCTACGCAGTAGGCGATGTTATTGGTTACCCGAGTCTTGCCAGCGCAGCATACGACCAGGGCAGATTAGCTGGTGAAGCTATTGTCAAAGGTAACCTCGACGGCCACCTGATAGCGGATATTCCAGCCGGCATCTATACCATTCCGGAGATGAGTTCTGTTGGCAAAACAGAGCAGGAGTTGACTGCGGCAAAAATTCCATACGAAGTTGGCAGGGCTCAGTTTAAGCATCTGGCACGGGCGCAAATTGCCAATACCAATGTCGGTAGCCTCAAATTGCTATTTCATCGGGATACGTTAGAGATCCTCGGTATTCACTGTTTTGGAGAACGGGCTGCCGAGATTGTTCATATAGGACAGGCCATTATGATGCAGAAGAACGGTGGTAATACGCTTGAGTACTTTGTTCATACAACTTTTAATTATCCAACGATGGCAGAAGCCTACCGGGTAGCGGCTCTGAATGGACTAAATAGATTATTCTAAGCTAATTTATTGAATTTGAATAAAATAATGACGACTGTAGAGCTGTAACATTTATTTTTGTTTTGCCTGATATTTCGTTGTAAACTCAATTACATAATAATTAAATAATTAGTTTTGGTGGGGTTTATATGGTACAGCTTAAGTACGCATTAGCACTGCTGTGTTTACTATCTTGGCAGGCACATGCAGACTTTCCGACAGCAAAAGCATTATTTGAAAAGCAGGAATATGCGCTGGCAAAACCTCAACTCGAAACACTGGCTGAATTAGGGCATCTTGAAGCACAATTTCTGTTGTCCCGGATGTACGCTGAAGGCTTAGGTGTTGACCCGGATATGAACCTTGCTTACGCCTGGACACTGATCGCCAAGGAACGTAATCACCCAAAAGCAGAAGAACAGTACCGGGAACTGCGCACTAAATTACAGTCAAGGCGCGAAGGTAAAGAAGTGTTTACCAGCCTTAATGATCAGTTTGGCAAAGCTGCGTTGGAAGGCAATCTGTACCCGACCGCTAACCGCTATGTCCAGGCCAACTCACGTGTAAAACCTATTAGTCAGTCAGAACCTGAATACCCCGGATACTTTGAACGGGCAGGTGTTGCTGCATGGGCCGTGGTGCATTATGACATCACAGAAGATGGCAAAACAGATAACGTCAACGTCGTTGCATCTTTCCCGGTTGACTCGATCAACGAATATGTCATTAAAGCCGTGCAGAACTGGCGTTTTGAGCCACCCAAAGATTTGTACGGCACGCCGGTTAGAATGGAAATGCAGGCGCATACCTTCCGCATTAAGGCCTATGGCACAACGAAGACACGGAAATTTGAGCGCGAAAATCAGGAGTACCTGGATGCCATTCTGGCCGCGGCAAAAGCAGAATCAGCAAAGTATCAGTACCTTTATGCATTATTGGCAGAAAACCGCATCATTTCAGGTGCAGATGCATTGCCTTGGTACCTGCAGTCAGCTATTAACGGTTATGCACCGGCACAATACAGGTTAGCGCAGTGTCTTGTTACCGGTAATGGTTGCAACCGCGATCAAAATAAAGCTGTAAACTGGTTAGCGATATCAGCAGACAGTGGTGACCCTAAGGCAGCTTATCTGCTTGCACAGGAGTTACTAGACAGCAACAACGTAAACTATAATCCTCACAAAGCCGCTGGTTATCTCGAAGTTGCGGCATTGCAAGAGTATATGCCTGCGATAGCGGAATATGCCGCTTTACTAGCGATGTCAGATGACCCAACGTTGCGAGACCCGAACAAAGCCATCCGTCTGGCTGAGCAAGGAAGAGCAATTGATGCGAATAACCCGAATTTGTTGTCTACTCTGGGTGTTGCTTTTATTGAGCTGGGACAGCAAGGAAGAGGAGAATCTATGCTGCGCCAGGCATTAGAAGAGGCACGCAGCCGTAACTGGACAATACAGAACTTTGAAGATTTGCTGGCAGACTATCAGACTGCCTCAGCTGGCAATAACTGAGATGAAAACCCCGGCATTGCCGGGGTTTTTCTTTTTACTCAGCGATGTCTGCGCTCATATGATAAGTACGGCTAAAAGAATGCACTGCATCAATAAATACGCTTACCCGCTCAGGATCTACATCAGGGGTAATGCCATGGCCAAGATTAAACACATGACCACTGCCTTGACCAAAGCCATCCAGAATCATCTGAACTTCCTGACGGATACGCTCAGGAGAGCCAAGCAGAATTGCCGGGTCCATATTACCTTGTAGGGCAACCTTATCACCTACCCTCGCTTTGGCATCAGCGATATTAATAGTCCAGTCCAGCCCTAACGCATCACAGCCAGTGTTTGCAATCGCTTCCAGCCACAAGCCACCATTCTTGGTAAACAAGGTTACCGGCACCTTACGCCCGTCAGCTTCACGTGTTAAACCATTGACGATTTGCTGCATATACCCAAGCGAAAACTCCTGATAATCCCGCGGCGTTAGTACCCCACCCCAGGTATCAAAAATCATTACAGATTGTGCACCTGCCGCAATCTGTGCATTTAAATACAGCACCACGCTCTGGGCGAGTTTATCCAGCAACAGATGCAGTGCTTCTGGCTCACTGAACATCATTTTTTTAATGGTACCGAACGTTTTACTACTTCCACCTTCAACCATATAGGTTGCCAGTGTCCACGGGCTGCCTGAAAATCCAATCAATGGCACGCTGCCATCCAGTTCACGGCGGATGGTACGAACTGCATCCATCACATAACGCAGTTCTTGTTCAGGATCTGGGATCGGTAGGTTTGCAATCTCCAGAAAGTCACGCACCGGGCGCTGAAACTTAGGACCTTCGCCTTCACCAAAATACAGCCCTAACCCCATTGCATCAGGGACCGTCAGAATATCACTGAACAAAATGGCAGCATCCAGCGCATAGCGACGCAGAGGCTGCAGCGTCACCTCACATGCTAATTCAGGGTTCTTGCATAACGACATAAAATCGCCGGCCTGGGCTCTGGTTGCACGATACTCTGGCAAATAACGGCCAGCCTGACGCATCATCCATACCGGTGTTCTGTCTACCGGTTGTTTTAATAAAGCTCTGAGGTATCGATCATTTTTTAATTGCATATCTAGCCCGCCATTCACAGAATTGCGGCTATTTTATCACTGCGCAGGCGTGACGCCTATTTTTTCCCTGTAAATGCTTGGTTCATGTTTTTTGTGATAGGTGCTTGTCATCCGCAAATTGTTTTGCTATAACAGTTCTGCGCTAGTGAAGAATAACAAGTAAGAAGCCCGTTCCAACGGGACCTCGCAAAAATTTAGTTAAGCCACTTTATGTGGCTTTTTTATTTTCTGCTGTTCATGCCACAATTTCCTGCTGGCAAAAATCCCCGCTATGCAGAAGATGCTCTATTTTCCTGTCATTTGCTGTATTTGCGCAATGATTTGGCCAGACAATGTCTCTATCGGAGGTACTTGCGGTAGCTCTTTTAATGAATACCACCCTGCTTCCTCAATTTCCTGTGGCTGGCAGACGATGTCACCACCGGCATAATCTGCAATAAAGCCGGTCATAAGCGAATGCGGGAAAGGCCAGGGCTGGCTACCGACATAGCGCAAATTAGTAATATCAATACCCACTTCCTCTTTGACTTCACGCACAGCAGCCTGCTCTAATGTCTCTGCTGACTCTACAAAACCAGCCAGAATAGAGTAAAAACCGGGTCGATGGCGGCTGGAGCGGGCAAGCAAAATCTTATCATTGTGAAAAATGCCCACCAGTACGCACGGCGCTATGCGCGGATAACAGCGATGCCCGCATTTATTGCACAGCATTGCCAGCTCCCAGTTCACCAGATTCATAGCGCTGCCGCACTGCCCACAAAAGCGGTGAGTCTGCAAAAATAAGGCAACCTGCACTGCGCGTGCTGCCAGCTCAAAAATACTTTCGCCTGCACTGAGTAACTCACGCGGTGACACCCAGTGCTCATCGTCTGTTATCTGGTCGTGGTTAATCAGTAGATAAGCATTGACGTCGTTGTCCTGTCCCAGGAGGCAGACCTGCTCTGGTTCAGCAGACAATGTTAGCTCCCGGTATTCGCCAACCGGCACCTGCCCGGCTTTATTCAGCCAAATCCGCCCCCGGTTGACAACAAACCAGCAACCATAAGATTGCGCTTCTACATTGAGACTATGTTTGATCATCTGTTGCCCTCTGCGGTACTCTGTAATCCGATGCTATGATAATGCTGTTCACTGGGCTGACCAATAAAAAAACGGTTGATCTTTACCGCAAAATTCATTTAATTAGACACTATTCGCAGCGTAGTTGCTGTACTTAAGGAGAAGGCAATGTACACCCGTTTGCAAAAAGCGCGTCAAAAATGGGGTGGTTCATTAACTGCCATCGATAACTGGCTGGATGAACGGCAGCAGCTTATCGTCAGTTATTGTAAACTGGCATCTCTGCCGCCCTTTGATGATAAGCGCACAACATTGCCAGCCCAGTCTGCGGTTCAGGAGTTTTGCCAGTTACTGGTCGACTATTTATCAGCAGGCCACTTCGAAGTTTATGAACGTATTGTCTCTGAATGTGCAGTAAATGGCACTGACAGCCGTAAACTTGCCGATAGCCTTTATCCAAAAATTGCAATCTCAACCGACTTAGCACTGAATTTTAATGACCTGTATGCCGATCATCTGAGCACCCGTCATAGCGGTGCCTTTGACCGGGAATTGTCCGAGTTGGGACAAGCCCTGGAAGAGCGCTTTGCGTATGAAGATGAGCTTATCCATACCTTGTACGAGAAACACACTGACAATAGCCTGTCTGCGTAAACAGCACAGATAAAAAAAGCGGCATCCAGCCGCTTTTTTTATTGCTGTCGCTAATTATTTTTCTTCAGCTTCTGCAGGGATAATATCCAGTAACTCTACTTCAAATACCAATACGCTGTTTGGCTTGATAACGCCCATGTCGCGCTCGCCGTAAGCCAGTTCAGACGGAATAGTAAACTTGTACTTTGAACCCACGTTCATCAGTTGTACACCTTCGGTCCAGCCCGGAATCACGCGGTTCAGAGGGAATTGCGCTGGCTCACCACGGTCAACAGAGCTGTCGAACTTGGTGCCATCAACTAAAGTGCCGGTATAGTGTACTTTTACAGTATCAGTAGCTTTAGGTTTGGCACCCTCTGCAGCTTGTAACACTTCATACTGTAAGCCAGATTCTGTCACTTTTACGCCCTCTTTCTTGGCGTTTTCTTCCAGATAGGCTTTACCGGCCGCAACAGCCTGAGCAGCTTCTGCTTCAGCAATAGCGGTTTGCTTTTCGCGGAACTGCTCTTCCAGTGCCGTCATCATGGTTTGTACTTCTTCTTCGGTTAGCGCAGTTTTGTCTGCCACCGCATCCTGCACGCCACGTAAAATTAATGCGCTATCTAACGACAAGCCCATTTTGCTGTATTCATCAAGCGTGCTGTCCAGATACCGGCCAACTGATACGCCTAAGCTGTAAGATTGCTTTGCTTCATCGGTATCCAGTGCGGCAGGCTTCTGCTCAGCTTCTTTTTGGCAGGCGGTAAGGGTAATAACAGCCACTGCGACCAGTGACATTTTGGTGACTAAGCGCATTCGGTTCTCCAAGATTTACGCAGCCAGGCTGCAAAAGTATGTTTTAATAGTGTCCAATGAACTGACCTATACTAACGGTTTGTGCGGATGAGGTTAACACCCGACATGAAATATCCTGTGTTTTTTCTGCTTTTACTGCTCAGTGGCTGCGAAAAACTAACAACTTCACCACCGGTAGAACAATTGCCGCATGTTGCGCAAGGCAGTTATGCTGCAGCCTTATCAGACGATGCCAGCTATAGTGCGGTGTCGTCTATTCAGGATGGTGTTGCATTATGGGACTTGCAAAATAATGCCCTGAAGTATCAATGGAAGCATCTCGACAACGCGGAAAACCTGGTATTTAGCCTGGCGATTAGCCATAACAACAGTCATGTGTTAACTGCAGATCAGAACACTTATGCGCTATGGGATATAGCAAGTGGCAAAAACGTCGGTTTTTGGCAGATTGACGCCGCCACGGTGCGGGATGTTGCAGTGTCAGATAATGGCGCCCATTTACTGATTGGCAAAAGTGATGGCGGCGTGCAGCATATTACATTGGCCAGTGGCCGCCGGCTGGAGTTTTTAGGCCATACAGAGCGTATTAACAGTGTTGCGATGTCCCCTAATGGTCGTTATGCACTGACCGGAGGTAACGATTACAAAGCACACTTATGGGACACGCAAAGCGCCCAGATTATATACAGCTTTAGCCACCCTAGCCGGGTAACCAAAGTAGCGCTTGATCCGCAAGGCCGGTACGCCTTTACTGCCGACAGTCAGGACTTAGCCCAAATCTGGGATATCCAAACCGGTCAGTTAGTCAGCAAGTTGCAATTTACCGCCCGTCAGCAAGTGTTTAGTGCTGTGCGTTTCAGTAGCGATGGCAAGTATCTGGCGACCGGTGCCCCGACCCGCAAGCTGGCTCTATGGGATATACAAACTGGTCGAGAGCT
Organism: Rheinheimera aquimaris; assembly: GCF_020531985.1. GTDB lineage: Bacteria > Pseudomonadota > Gammaproteobacteria > Enterobacterales > Alteromonadaceae > Alishewanella > Alishewanella aquimaris. Next base: position 11,291 of record NZ_JAJAVQ010000008.1, read on the forward strand.
GCAAAGCTGGCAGGTGTCTGTTCGTGCAGATAGCAGACCACCCAGCGCCGTGGTGCATGCCGTGGCTTTTTTAGACAACAATCAACTTATCAGCGAAAGCTCCAGTGGCATTGCCGAAGTATGGGAGATAAAACATGACAGTAAATGAGCAAGAGCTGCAGTTGCACATTGTTGAATTGGAAAGCAAGCTGGCTTTTCAGGAAGACACCGTTAACAGTCTGAGCAATGAACTGCTGGAACACCAAAAGAAAATAGACCGTCTGCAACAGCAAGTTATGTTACTGGCGGAAAAGCTGCGTAACTTACCGGATGAGCAAGGTATTTTGCGGCCGGAAGAAGAGCCGCCACCACCGCACTATTAATCGGGCTTAAAAACCCCTATTACCTGCTCAGCAGCGCGGCTGGCTTTAGCTATCTGCGCTTCCGGTTGTACCATTTGATGGCCGCATGCTACGCACTCTACTTTTTCAACGTTATTTTCCAGAAACAGCATCATCGTATCCGTCGCCTTACATTTAGGGCAACTGGCACCGGCAATAAAACGTTTCTTTTTACGTGTTGTCATTTGGTTTCCCGTCTGTTTGCTGCGGCAATTTTACACGCCAAGCCTTGGTTTGTTGGCTTTATACGGGTAAATTAGCAGCCCAATTCAGTTACACAGGTAAAAACATGATCCAGCTGCAACAGGTCGAACTGCGCCGTGGTATTCAGTGTTTATTTCAGGGTGCCGATCTTACCGTATTTCCGGGGCAAAAGGTGGGAATTGTCGGTGCCAACGGTTGTGGTAAATCCAGCCTGTTTGCCCTGCTGCAAAATAAACTGCACGCCGATGCCGGTAATGTCAGTATTCCGGCCAGCTGGCAAATTGCTACCGTAGCACAGGAAACTCCAGCACTGGACTGCAGTGCTATGGACTATGTACTGCAGGGCGATGAGCAGCTTTATCCATTACTGCTAAAAGTTCGTACTGGCTGCAGCGAATCAGACTTAGCCGCAGTACATTTACAAATAGAGGCTCTGGACGGTTACCGGGCAGAAGCCAAAGCCGGTGTACTACTGGATGGTCTGGGTTTCAGCGGTGAAGCCCAGCAGCAAGCGGTAAAGTCATTCTCCGGTGGCTGGCGGATGCGGCTGAACCTGGCACGCGCACTGATGCAACGCGCTGAACTGTTGCTACTGGACGAGCCCACCAACCACCTGGATCTGGACGCCGTTTTGTGGCTGGAAAAGTATCTGAGTAATTACCAGGGTACGTTGCTGCTTATCAGCCATGACCGCGATTTTCTGGATGCGGTAACAGACAATATTGTGCATATCGAACGCCAGACCCTGACATTGTACAAAGGTAACTACAGCCAGTTCGAGCGTCAGCGTGCAGAGCAATTAGCACAGCAACAATCTAATTTTGAAAAGCAACAGCGTCAGGTTGCGCACTTGCAGAAGTTTATCGACCGCTTTAAGGCACAAGCCACTAAAGCCCGGCAGGCGCAAAGCCGGATCAAAGCGCTGGAGCGCATGACTATATTGGCACCAGCACATGTCGATTCGCCGTTTAGCTTTAGTTTTCGCGAACCCAAGGCGCTGCCAAACCCGCTGCTTAAAATGGACAATGTGCAAGCCGGTTATGCCGATAAAGTCATTTTAAGCCAGATAAAGTTTCAGCTGTTACCCGGCAGCCGTATTGGTCTGCTGGGCCGCAATGGCGCCGGTAAATCAACGCTGATTAAGCTGCTTTCCGGCAGCATGGCACCGCAAAGTGGTGATGTCTGGTTCGCCAATGGTGTCAGTCTGGGCTACTTCGCCCAGCACCAGTTGGAAACGTTGCGACCACAGGATTCACCACTACAACATCTGGTGCGGCTAGACCCGCAGGTTCCAGAGCAAAAGTTACGCGACTTTTTGGGCGGCTTTGGTTTTCACGGCGATAAAGCACTGGAAGCCTGCGCACCATTTTCCGGCGGAGAAAAAGCCCGTCTGGTGCTGGCGTTAATTGTGTATCAGCGCCCTAACCTGCTGCTGCTGGATGAACCGACTAACCATCTTGATTTAGATATGCGCGAGGCCATCGTGATGGCGCTGCAAGAGTTTGAGGGTGCTATCGTTATTGTGTCGCACGACCGCCATCTGTTAAGCAGCTGTACTGATGAGTTTTATCTGGTAGCCCATGGCCGCGTTGCCCCCTTTGATGGTGACCTTACCGATTACTACCAGTGGTTGCAGCAAGACGCCCGCAAAGCTGCTAGTGCTGCAGCCGTACAAGCGCCAGCAAGCAGCAATGCGCCGCGAAAAGATCAGAAACGCCTCGAAGCGGACCTGCGCAATTTGCTGCGCCCGGTGAAGCAAAAAATTGACAAGCTGGAGCAACAGCAGGAAAAGCTCACCAAAGAATTGGCTGTCATTGAAGAAAAAATGGCCGATCCGGAGATATATGACGCCAAACGCAAAGCTGAACTGACGGAATTGCTGGCCAAACAAGCCAGTGCCAGCAGCAGTCTTGCCGGTATTGAAGAAGACTGGTTTATGGCTCAGGAAGAGCTGGAGCAAAAAACCGAACAATTCTGGCAGCAAAATGGCTGACAGAATTAGCGCTGACGAACTGTGGCAATTCAGCTTGGTGCTATACCCAAAGGTGAAACCAGCCTGTCTTAGATTGCAGGATGAACATGGCGCTAATGTTAACCTGCTGCTGTTACTGTGCTTGCTGGAGCAGCGCCAGCTTAGCCTGACGCGGGCCCAACTCTACCAACTGAGCACTATGTTGCAGCGTTTTAGTGTGCAGTTTACTCAGCCGCTGCGCGCACTGCGTAAACAAAGCAACACCGCTATGCTGACAACAGAGCAGCAACACCAGTTAAAACAAAGTTTGCTGCAAACCGAGCTGCAACTGGAGAAATTAGAACAGCAGCTTTTAGTGCAGCATTGCCCGCCGTTAACAGACTCGGCTGCCCCGCTGATGGAGCTTTATCTGGCACAACTAACCAATGACATCACGGCCTATCAACAGCCATTATTTGATCTGCGTCAAGCCTTTGCCAGTTTGCGCTAAGGCCCCGCGCGAAGTTTGATCTGGGTCAGATAAATACTGCTTTACCCTCTCTACACTTAGCCCATCAGCTTAGTACGAGGGCAACATTATGAACCTGTGGCATGAATTTACCCGCGACCCGGTGATTTTTATCTCGTTTACCGGCCTGGCAATAGTGATTGGCTTATGCGCGTTTTACGCTTGGTACTTTCTATATAAAGTAAGTCACGCCGAATCAGACGAAAAATAAGCAGGCCGCTTAATCAACCTGCAAATACTGCAGTTTATCCGGTATTCCATTCCAGGCATCTGCGTCGGCGGGTGCCGGTTTAACTTCGCGGATATTCGGCCACAGCTCAGCCAACTCTGCATTTAGCGCAATAAAGGCTTGTTGTTCTGCTGGTACTTTATCTTCCTGCACTATAGCATTGGCCGGACATTCTGGCTCACACAGACCACAATCTATGCAAATGGTTGGGCTGATTGCCAGAAAATTCGGCCCTTCAAAAAATGCGTCGACCGGGCATACCGCCACACAATCGGTGTATTTGCATTTAATACAGTTATCCAGTACCACAAAGGCCATAATAAAAAGTGTTCCCTGTTGCTCAGGCTGGCGATCATACTGTAGCAGACTGAAAAAACAAGTTGGCCGTTGTAGCATTAATTGACGTAAAATAGCAGCCATCTTGTGAGCTGCCGCCGGCGGCTATGACACCGATACGGAACCCTTATGCTGCGCCTTACCGAAATTAAACTGCCGTTAAACCATGATGAAAGCGCCATCAATGCCGCCATTATTGCAAAGTTAAACATTAAACCCGAGCAACTGCTTAGCGTGCATGTTTTTAAACGCGGTTTTGACGCCCGTAAAAAGTCTGATATCCAGCTCATTTATACGCTGGATATTGAAACAGACAACGAAGCTGCGCTGCTGAGTAAATTTGCTAAAGATCCACACGTGAAACCGGCCCCCGACACAAGTTATAAGTTTGTCGCAACAGCGCCAGCAAACCTGAGCGAGCGTCCCATTGTCATTGGTCTTGGCCCCTGCGGTTTATTTGCCGGTTTACTGCTGGCGCAAATGGGATTTAAGCCAATTATTCTTGAGCGTGGTAAAGAGGTGCGCGAACGCACCAAAGATACATTTGGCTTTTGGCGCGGCAAAGAGCTGAATACCGAATCCAATGTGCAGTACGGCGAAGGTGGTGCCGGCACGTTTTCTGACGGCAAGCTTTACAGTCAGGTAAAAGATCCAAAGCATTATGGCCGTAAGGTGATGAGTGAGTTTGTTGCCGCCGGTGCACCGGACGAAATCATGTATGTCAGCAAACCACATATCGGTACCTTCAAACTGGTAGCGATGGTAGAGAAAATGCGGGCCAACATTATTGAGCTGGGCGGAGAGATACGCTTTAGCAGCCGCGTTGACGATTTGCATATCACCGATGGCCAGCTCACAGGCCTGACATTATCCAGCGGCGAGCAACTTCACAGCCGCCACATCGTGCTGGCGGTTGGCCACAGTGCCCGTGATACCTTCCAGATGCTGTACGACAAAGGTGTATACGTTGAAGCCAAGCCGTTCTCGATTGGTTTTCGCATTGAGCATGAGCAATCGATGATTGACGAGTGCCGCTTTGGCCCAAATGCCGGTAACCCTATTCTGGGCGCTGCCGATTATAAGCTGGTGCATCATTGCACTAATGGCCGCAGTGTATACAGCTTTTGTATGTGCCCGGGCGGCACTGTGGTAGCCGCCGCATCTGAAAGCGGCCGCGTCGTAACAAATGGTATGAGTCAGTACTCACGCCATGAACGTAATGCCAACAGCGCCATAGTAGTAGGTATTGACCCAGAGCGCGATTACCCCGGCCATCCGCTGGCTGGTATTGCACTACAGCGCCAGCTGGAAGAGCAAGCCTTTAAACTCGGTGGCGAAAACTACCACGCGCCAGCGCAGCTGATTGGTGATTTCCTCACTGGCAAAGCGTCCAGCGAACTGGGTGACGTGAAACCATCTTATACACCGGGTATTACCTTAACCGATTTAGCGCAGGCGCTGCCGGATTTTGCAGTTGCCGCACTACGCGAAGCGATACCGGCCTTTGATAAGCAAATTAAAGGCTTCGCCAAAGCAGACGGTTTACTGACAGGCGTTGAAACCCGCACATCATCGCCCATCAGTATTAAACGCGGCGCAGATTATCAAAGCATCAACACCAAAGGTTTATACCCTGCTGGTGAGGGCGCGGGTTACGCCGGAGGTATTTTATCGGCTGGCATAGACGGCATTAAAGTGGCAGAAGCTGTCGCATTGGCAATGCTGTCGGAAGTGGGCGCTTAAGCGCCCACTTATATTGTCAATTTAGCGTCAGTGAGGCGGTAAACGGCTTAACTCCCACCACCGGATATAACTCGTCCGGTTTGTAATAATGAGAACCTTTAAACACCAGTGCCACCTTACGTATATCACTGATATTTTTTGTCGGGTCGCCATCAATCACCAGTAAATCGGCGTTTTTACCGGCGGTGATGGAACCACTGTAATGAGCAGCGCCTACCAGCCGGGCAGGTTCCAGACTGGCAATCCGCAACACATCAAGCGGCGGTATACCCGCTTTGGCATAGAGTTCAAGCTCACGATGCAGCGTAAAACCGGCGATATTGTCAGTGCCCGGGACTATAGGTACGCCAGCATCAAACAGTACCTTAACCATTGTTACCAGCGCATCGGCCGATTGCTGATATACCGGTTGCATCTCGGCAGAAACGTTCATCACAGCACCTTTTAACTGGCGTACCACACCGGGTGGCAGATGGTCAGCAACCATGGCAAACTCCGGGTCTACCTGCTTGTTTTTCCCTAGCAACAAACTACGAAAAGTCGCGACAGTCGGGTCTATGGTAATTTGGTTATCTGCCAACAGTTTAATAAAGTCTTTTACCGGTTTGCTGGTTAAATCCAGACTAGCGGCTTTTTCACCGACCAGAGAAAAACGCAGCTGGGTGCGGGTGTCAACTTCAGTACCGGCGAGGAAGTTCAAAAACAACATATTTACATGCTGAATTTCATCAAAACCGGCATCTACCGCCTGCTGTGCTGTCATAAAGGCCGGTACATGACCACTTAAGCGCATACCGCGGTGATGCGCATGCTCAGCTATCGGCGCTACCCACTTAGGATCAATAGAGCTGTAGATCTTAATCTGCAGATAACCGTTATCTGCAAACCAGTCAATTTTCTCATGCGCTTCAGCCAAAGAATTTACCGACAGACCGGCTGAGTACTCGCTTTGCTTATCAAAAAAGCCGGCACGGTATACATGATTGCCTATCAGCTCATCACTGTTAAACAGCCGGTCAATTTCCATGATGTTGTCATGATTGTTACCAATATCACGCACACTGGTTACCCCTGCTGCGATATTCAGTAAACCATCGTTCTTTGATAAATGTCCGTGCATATCCCACAAACCCGGCACCAAAGTTTTACCCTTTACATCAACCACTTTGGCAGCGGTGGGTGCGCTAAGCTTGCTACCTACTGCGACAATTTTGCCTTGTTTAAGCAAAACATCGGTATTTCTCAACAGCGTCTTATCCAGCACATTAACGACGTTACCGCCCTTTAGCAGCACAGTGTCGTAACTATGACTCAGGTGTTTGGCGATATCAGCCAGATAATCATTTTCGGCTTTTTTCTGGATAGCGGTGAGTTCAGCGAAGTTTTCCAGACTGTAGCCATCGCGGATCACCCGCATAAAGCCACTGAAGTCCTGCGCAAAGTAATGGCCATCCTTATCAAACCAGCCAAAAGAGGGATTAAACGCCAGGCCGCTAATAGCATATAAGCTGACCTCTTCACTCTTATCGCCATTTTTAATGGTAACCGTTTTGAGCTTATCCAGTTTTGCTGTGCCGCTGGGAAATAAATCAACAGAACCGGTCGGCGAGGCTAATAGCGCTTTCATCAGCGCATGGCTGGCGGCACCCGCTTCATCGGCCGGTACGTAAAACCGCGGCTGCGATGTTTGCAGCATGCCTTCATCTTTATTGCCCGCCCAACGTGCCACGCCGTCGACCAGGCTGAATTCCTCTGCAATAGGCGCCCCAAACGCCGAGGTTCCGGTGGCACTGAAGGCAACGGGTATACCTTTGTCATTCAGTTTCAGGCTTTCTTTAATCGTAACAACCCTGTTATTCCAGCTTAAATTCAACGAGGCATCAAAACTGCCATCACTTTTTTCTGTGACGACCTGCTGCCCGGCTTCACCTTTTTCGGAATAGAGTTTGTTGGTAACAGTTTTGTCTGCCGCTACAACCGTGGTTACGGTGAACAACAGACTGACCAAAATCGCGGAGTGGATTTTCATTGAGCGTCCTTTCTGAATTAATAAACCCAGAAACTATAGCAGCTCAAACTTACTGTGCCATGTTAGTGCACCTTAGCCGGCACAAGGTTGTTGTCTCGCAGCGGCCGACAGCACCACCTGATTACCGCCGGCTTTTTTGGCCAGATACATCGCCTGATCAGCTGCCTGAAGTAAAGCACTGCCGGACTGCCCATGCAGCGGAAACATAGCAACACCGATGCTGGGCAATACCTGTAGCAGCTGGCCGGTTAATGCAAAAGGTGCGTTCAATGCCAGGCGGATTTTCTCTGCCAGTTGCAGTGCAGCGTCACTGTGCTCAACGACAGGTAATAACACCACAAATTCATCGCCGCCCATTCTTGCTACCGTATCGCTATGACGTAAACACTGCACAACACGCTGCGCGGTTTGCTGTAGCAGCTCGTCACCTGCCTGATGGCCAAAATGATCATTAATGTGTTTAAACTTATCCAGATCCAGATAACACAACGCAAACTGCTCACCATCACGTTGCGCTCTGGCCAGAGCTGATTGCAACCTGTCCTGAAACAATTCGCGGTTCGGTAACTGGGTTAACTGGTCGTATAACGCATTGCGCTGCAGCCGCTGCAGCATTTGCTTGCGTTCAATCGCAACCGCTACCTGAACCGAAACAAATTCCAGCAGCTCTACCTCACTGGCGCTGTAGCCAGCAGCGTCTGGCTGGTTCTGCACCATCAGGCTGCCAATAACCGCACTTTGTGATTTCAGTGGCACACCAAGCCAGTTTATAGCTGTGCTACCGACAAGCTTACGCAGCTTCGCCGATAATTCACCCTGGTTACCCGTGGTTAGCAAAATAGTCTCAGAGCGGTGCATCACCTCAGCACACAGCGCCAGCACATCACAGCCGCTATGCTCATCGTCACCACTGTTCAAGGCAGCGTTATGAGCAAAATATAACGACGCGCCAGACGCAGCCGGCAGCACTATGGCAAAACGGCACATCGGCATTAACTCCGCGACAATCTGCTGAATACATTGGTAAAGTGCTTCAAGATCATCACAAGCAAAAGCCGCTTCAGAAATGGCGTACAACGCTGCCTGACGCGCTTCAATTTTTTTACTGCGGCTGATATCCCTCGCCACAGCAACACGGCGTTTATCGATGGCAGACCAGCGTGCCGACCATAATAAGTGAACAATCTGGCCATCTTTGCGGATATAACGGTTTTCAAAATCGACTTTCACCGCTCCGGCATTAATCTCTGCAGCTGTTTTTAATGTGCGCTCGCGGTCATCCGGGTGTACCAGCTCAATCATCAGCCGGCCCAACATTTCTTCCGGCGTGTAGCCAAAAATGCGCTCAGCACCTTTACTGACAAATTCAAAGCGGCCAAACTTATCTACCACACAGATGGCATCCAGCAGTAAATCGATATAATTACTTAGCGCTTTATAACTATCAGTATTCATCAGTGGGCATTGGATACAGCAGGAAACTATTTAAACCTTAGCACGCCCGGCGAACTATAACAGGCGGTATCAGCTGATTTTTAAAGCAAAGTTGCTAAGGCGACAACTCAGCAATCAGTTGTTCACAGTTACGCCACACCAAAGCGTATATCGTCAGCTGTGGATTGACGCCTAGGCTGGTGGGTAACACTGAACCATCAAACACTGAAAGATTGCCCAGCTGGTTGTGCCGGCCGTAAGGATCAACCACGCCGCGTTGAGCACTACTGCTCATATTGCAGCCACCCATCACATGCGCGGACACTATGGTCTGTCGCAGTATCTGCATTGGCAACTGAGTTATAGCCGCTTTTGCTTCTGCCCAACTGCTATATAAGCTGGCATCATGATGAATTGGCAATACCTGGCGCGCGCCAGCGGCAAACTGCAGCTCTGCCATCGACAGCAAAGCCCGGCGTATGCCGTGCCATAAATAATCTGTGATCGGGTAATCAAGCACTGGCTGTTGGTGCTGATCCAGCATTACGCTACCGCCCTGGCTTTGTGGATGAAAGCCATCACGCAATAATGCTATCGTCGCCTGCAGATGATTAAATTGCTGCATCAACGCAGCGTGCTGCGCTCCGCTGCCGATAAGTTTAGTGGCCATTAATACCGGGTGCAGCGGCGGCACTTCAAGCTTGTAGCCGGCCAACTCGTTATCCGCTGGCCAGACAAACTGATCCGAATACACCGATTGGGGGGCGCCACTATGCCCATTTACGGCTTCATCAAACAAGGCGCCGGAAATAACCGAAGGGTGCAAATAGGTATGTTTGCCGAGCCGGCCTGACGGATCGGGTACTTCTGAGCGCAGCAACAGTGCGGGCGAGCCAATAGCACCGGCGGCAACAATATAGTGCTTAGCGGTTATCGTAATACGTACATCGCTGCGCGGCTGAAAATACTGATCTACCGGCACAGCTTCCACCGCTGTAACCTGCTCGCCCTGCCAACGCAGCTTGCGTACAGAAATTCGCGAAATCAGTCTGGCCCCGTTTGCCATTGCAGCTGGAATAGTACTGACCAACATCGATTGCTTGGCATTAATCGGGCACCCCATACCGCAATAGCCCAGGTTTGCGCAGCCGTTAACATTGCGGCTAATCACACTGCTATGCCAGCCGAGGGTTTCACACCCCTGCTGCAGCCTGGCATTATTCATATTCGGCGGTACGGGCCACGGCTGGATATTCAGCCGCTGCTCTGCCTTAGCAAAAAATGGCTTCAGGTCGTTCTGTGCCTGAAAATTAACGCCAAACTCACTTTGCCAGTAAGCCAGTGTGGGTTGAGGTGTTCGGATAGAGGTGGTCCAGTTAACGGTTGTTGAACCCCCTACGGTACGGCCCTGCAAAATGCCTATGGCTTGATCGCGCGTTTTACGCGCCGCGCCTTCCTGATATAGGTTGGGGTAAGCCCAGCGCTCCTGCATCACGAAATCATCACGCGTATACCAGGCGCCCTCTTCCAGAAGTAGCACGTTAAAGCCAGCCAGGGTCAGTTGCTCCGCAGCAATGCCACCACCAGCGCCTGAACCGATAATGACGATATCCGCATCAAAATGCTGATCCGAACTGAACAAAGCGGCGTTAATATGGTCAACCATTAGCGAAATTCCGGGGCGGTGTAATTCAGCTGTTGCCAGTGCTGTGGCTGGCCGTAGAAGGCGCCATACAGCAACTCGCGCAAACTATGATAAGCCTGTTGCAGTATCAACAGGTAACTGTCGCGCCAACTGTTAAGCAGGCCAAGCCGTGTGGTAACACTCAACGCCGGTAAAGCTGTAATATGGCCAGTTAGCGCCAGCTGGCTTAGCCGGTTAGCAAGCAGATTAAACAGCTGATCTAACTGCTGTTGCTGGCTTAACGGTAAAAAAGCCGTGAAATCAATTACAGCGGCTTTGCTGCGTTGCAGTGCGGCCTGTGCTAAGGTCGCATCCTCAGGCAAAGCGCCGTACAACAATGCTGGCAGAATGGCAGACAACACCCAGTCCCGGTTATCTTCGTCTGGGTTTAGGCTAAACTGCCAACCAGCCAGCAACAGGCTGCCACTGGCGCCTAACGCCAGACCGCTGAAAAGAAATTGGCGTCTGTTCATTACTACAACCCCGTTAGCTAACGTTAACGCATTGTTTATCAGGGAACCCTAATTTGCAAGCTCAAGTCAGACCAGTTGTCTCATCTTCGTTTAAACCTGCCTGGTGGCTTAAACATGCGCATCTGCAGACTATTTTTGCCAAATACCTGAGCCCGCGGAAGAAGCAAAAAACCGTCGCAGAGATCTTTACGCTGCCAGATGGTGACGAGCTGGAACTAAATTGGATGCAGCCCTCAAAGGAAGCAGCTAATGCCCCCATGGTTGTGATATTGCATGGTCTGGCAGGTAACATTCACAGCCATTATATTCAGGGAATACTGGCGCAATGCCGGGCGCTGCATTGGCCAGCTGTACTAATGCACTTTCGTGGCTGCAATGGCAAACCCAATAAGCTGCCCCGGGCTTATCACAGTGGCGATACGGCTGATGTTGCAACCGTGCTGCACGAGATAACGCAACGGTTTCCCGGCCGCAAGTTAGTCGCGGTAGGTTACTCACTTGGCGCAAATGTGTTGCTGAAATACTGTGGTGAGAACAACGGCCAGAATATGCTGTCAGCGGCTGTTGCAGTGTGCCCGCCACTGGATTTATCCGCCTGTGCCAGCCGTATCAATCAGGGCAGCAGCCGGATCTACCAACGCTATCTGCTAAGCAGGCTAAAGCGCAGTACTTTATTAAAATTAAAGCAGTTTCCGGACTTTCCTATTCCGCTTACGCCACGAAAAGTACGGCGCCTGAGCAGCATAGAGCAGTTTGATGAACTTTACACCGCGCCGATACATGGCTTTTTAAACGCGCAGGATTACTATCAGAAAGCCAGCGCCAAGGCATTTTTGCAACATATTGATATTCCAACACTGATTATTCACTCCAGTGATGATCCGTTTTTATCTGATGCAGTGATCCCTAGCGCTGATGAAATCCCTCCCAGTGTCCATTACGAGTTAACCAGTGGCGGTGGCCATGTCGGCTTTGTCAGTGGCAGTGTGTTTAAACCAACCTTCTGGCTGAATCAGCGCATTCCCGAATTTATCCGGAGCCAGTTAGCACTATGATTATTCCCTACACCGATATTAGCGACGACACGCTGAACAACCTTATCGAGTATTTTGTGCTGCGTGAAGGCACAGATTACGGCGAACAGGAAGTCGAACTGCCGCAGAAGGTAGCAATGGTAAAGCGCCAGTTGAAAAGTGGTGAGGTATTGATTGTTTACTCCGAACTGCACGAAAGTATAAATCTGATTTCAAAACAGCAATTTATGCAGCAGCAGTACGAAGAGCAGGCGCTCTGACAATGCCTCATACGTCATAAATCTATCACGCTAACATCACGTTATTGTCATACAGCTTACTGAAACTGATTGTTTAACACGGTTTTTCAATCAGATATAAGGATGCAATAACAATGATGAAGCAATCTCTGCTGGCGTTGACGGTACTGGCAGCTTTGAGCGGCTGTTCTCTGGATGGCGATGACGGTGCCCAAGGGCCTGTAGGTGAAGTTGGCGCGCCCGGTACGCCGGGTGAGGACGGGAAAAATCTGCCACGCGAGCTTGATATAGCTGTTGTTGGCCGTTTCAACACCGGCATATATGGCCAGTCTGCGGCAGAGATTGTACAGTTTCACAAAGCATCCAAGTCCGCTTTTGCCATCAATGCTGCGCAAAACCGGATTGAGGTCATTCCTCTGTCGGCATTACCGGTAACGTCTGTCGGCAGCCCGGTATCAGATGACAGCCTGGCATCCACTGCCTTTACTTTTCCAAACAGTGTAACAGTGAAAAATGCTGCCGGTAGCGATATTACCATCGACCTTGGCGAAGCCAATTCTATTGCCATTTACGCGGATATGCTGGCGATTGCTGTTGCCGCGCCGGTTAAAACCGACAATGGTGCGGTGTTGTTTTACAGCTTAAGTGCGACCGGTACAGGGACTTTTGTTAAAGCCGTTGCTGTAGGTGCCTTGCCAGATATGCTAACGTTCACGCCTGATGGCAGCAAAGTATTGGTGGCAAACGAAGGTGAACCGGATACTGACTATCTGGCAGATCCTGAAGGCTCTGTTTCGGTCATCAGCCTGAGCGACGGCGTACCGGCAGACTTGGCCGCAACCATTAACCTGACCAGCAACATGGTATTTAGCAGCGACTTACTCGACGAAGCAGATTATGACACTGATGCCAAGCGCCGGGCCTTGTTGCAGACGGCAGGGGTAAAATTTGCAGGCCCTGCCGGCACAACCGTGGCGCAGGATCTGGAACCGGAATACATTACGGTATCATCCGACAGCAAAAAAGCCTGGGTGTCACTGCAGGAGGCCAACGCCATCGGTATTCTGGATCTGACCGATATGACCATTGAAGTAAAAGCGCTGGGACTGAAAGACTGGTCGCAATACAGCATGGATTACACCAATGAAGATGAAGTGCCGTCTTTTCGTAAGCTGCCAGGTGTCTACGGCCTGTATCAGCCGGATACCATCGCATCGTATCAGTGGAACGGCGCCACTTTTATTGTATCGGCTAATGAAGGCGACTCACGCGATTGGGATGCCTATTCCGAAGATATCCGCGCAGCCGATATTATTGACCCGGACGAACTGAATAAAACCTTTAGTACAGAGCTACAGGCACTGTACGATGCAACAGGCGGCGATGACGGCCTCGGCCGACTGAAAGTCACTGCAGCATTGGTAGACCCGGACAACGACGGTGTCGTTGAATCACTGTATGCCTACGGTGGCCGCTCATTCTCAATCTGGGATCAGAACATCAACCAGGTATATGACTCAGGTGATGATTTTGGCCGTATCTCTGCCGCTATTTTAGGTAATAACTTCAACAGCGCCCATACCGAAAACAAAGGTGACAACCGCTCTGACGACAAAGGCGGTGAACCAGAGGCTGTAGACGTAGGTACAATTGCAGGACGCACTTATGCCTTTATCGCGCAGGAGCGCTCAGGCGACCTGTTTGTCTACGATGTTACCAACCCGTTCCAGGCTGCGTTTGTCAGCCACTACAATAACCGTAACTTCGACGTTGAGTTTGAACTGGACGACGAACTGGCCGACCCGTGCGATACCAGTGAAGGCATGGACTGCACCGAAGTGCCATTGGCAGGCGATTTGGGACCGGAAAGCGTGAAGTTTGTAGCTGCCAGTGACAGCCCCAACGGCAACCCACTGCTGATTGTTGGCAATGAAGTCAGCGGCAGCGTAACGGTGTATCAGGTAACTGAAAAGTAGTATCTAAAAAGGCCGCAGCAGCGGCCTTTTATTTTAGGGTGTGTTTTATAGTTTAAACCTGCCGACCAGTTCATTCAGCTGTATCGCTAAGCGCGATAACTCGGTTGCACTGGCTGTCGTCTGGTTAGAGCCCGCTGCAGTCTGGGCTGCCAGATCGCTGATGGTGACAATATTACGGTCGATTTCACGCGCAACTTTAGACTGCTCTTCCGCTGCACCGGCAATTACATGGTTCTGATCGCTGATTGCGGTGATATTTTCTGCAATCAATTCCAGTGCATCTGCAGCTGCGGCGACAACATTCTGTGCATTATCTGCATTACCACTGATAAGTTGCATTGCATTTACTGCTTCACTGGCAGAACCCTGTACCTGTTGGATCATCTGTTCAATTTCGCCGGTAGAGGTTTGTGTGCGATGTGCCAGACTGCGCACTTCGTCTGCTACCACCGCAAAACCGCGGCCTGCTTCACCGGCACGGGCAGCTTCAATGGCAGCATTCAGTGCCAGCAGGTTTGTTTGCTCTGCTACGCTGCGGATAACTTCCAGCACCTGGTTAATAGACGTCACTTTCTCAGCCAGGGTGTTAATAACTTTAGTACTCTGACGCACTTCGCCGTTCATTTTTTCAATTACGCTGCGGGTCTGCAGCACTTTTTGTGTACCGTCTTTTGCCAGGCTGGCAGATTGTACAGAAGCTTCTGACGTTTTAAGTGCAGTACCCGCGACTTCATCGACGGCGGAACTCATCTCAGTAATGGCTGTTGCTGCTTGCTGCACTTCATCATTTTGTAACTGCAGCGCTTTGGCAGACTCGTCTGTTACTACATTAAGCTCTTCTGCAGCGGAGGCCAACTGACTGGATGAGCTGGAAATGTGGCTTATCGCATCACGCAGTTTTTGTTGCATCTGCGACAGGGCGTTAGCCAGTGAAGTTAATTCATCGTTACCTTCTACCGTTAAAGACCTGGTTAAGTCGCCATCCGCAATATACTGAGCTGAAACAACAGCTTGCGATAATGGCTGACTAATACTACGGGAAATTAACAAAGCAATGGCTATAGCGATAATAACAGCGACAATAATCAATGCCACGACAGCCCATTTTGCCGATTCATACGTTGCAATAGAGATTTTACGGGCCTCAGCTGCCGCTTTCTGGTTTAACTCAGATAACTGCCCGAGGACTGAAACCATCTGATCAGATAACGGGTTCATCTGATCTAACAAATCTTGCGCTGCACCGAGTTCTTCCTGGCGTAGAAAGTCGAGCGCTTTTTGTTGCAATTCTGTGTATTGTTTATCAACATCAGAAAACTGTTGATATAGAGTTCGCTCTTCAGGCATATAAACAGTCGCTTCGTACTTGTTGCTGATCTCTGACTTTTCACTGTTTAACTGCTTAATGCGCTCAAAAGTCGCACCTTCCTGGGTAATATCAATCGCCAGCAATAACCTGAGCGTCATCGCCCGGGTTTCTGCCGTCAGCGATTCGACCTGCCCCAGATAACTTATTGAAGGCAGTAAGTTGGATTCAACCAGATCAGCCTGTTCCCGAACCTTAGACAAACTCTGAACACTAAATATGCCCGTTATCGCCAGCAACAGTGCCAAAGCACCAAAAGCCGCCAGTAAACGTTTTTGTATCGTTATGGACCGTAACATTTATCACCTCTTTCTGCCTGCAGGTTCTTCACCAAGCTACATTCACACTACATTATGTTGCAGGAAATGTCTTACTAAACAATATTTAGCGGCTATGCCAGCACTTACTTTAGCCATAGAGACCAACGCTTGCCAGCAATAATGCTAAATTCTGTCATGAATTAGCATCAGAAACTACCAATAAAAAAGGCCGCTTACGCGACCTCTTTATCAGAATTGCTGATTACAGTTGCGGACCTGCAGCAACCAGTGCTTTACCTTCAGCATTGTCGGTGAACTTAACAAAGTTGTCGACAAAACGCTTGGCTAAATCTTTGGCTTTTTCGTCCCACTGCCCGACATTGCTATAGGTATTGCGCGGGTCCAGAATAGACGCATCATCTACACCAGGTAACGCCTTTGGCATTGCCAGATTAAAATACGGCAACTGAACAAATTCGGTGTTCTCAATGCTGCCGTCTAAAATAGCATCGATAATGGCCCGCGTCGCTTTAATAGAAATACGTTTACCACTGCCGTTCCAGCCAGTATTCACTAAATAAGCTTCAGCGCCTGAAGCTTCCATGCGCTTACCCAGCACTTCGGCATACTTGGTTGGGTGCAGGCTTAAAAATGCTGCACCAAAACAGCTGGAGAAAGTCGGTGTTGGTTCTGTAATACCCCGCTCAGTACCGGCCAGTTTAGCAGTAAAACCCGACAGGAAGTGATATTTAGCCTGATCTTTTGTCAGTTTCGATACCGGTGGTAATACACCAAACGCATCAGCTGTTAAAAAAATCACTTTTTTGGCATGACCGGCTTTAGACACTGGCGTTACGATATTATCAATATGATAAATCGGGTATGACACGCGGGTGTTTTCAGTTTTAGAACCATCATTAAAGTCAATTTCGCCGTCAGCCAGCACTGTCACGTTTTCCAGCAGTGCATCGCGACGGATAGCATTGTAGATATCAGGCTCGTTTTCTTGCGACAGGTTGATGGTTTTTGCGTAACAACCGCCTTCAAAATTAAATACGCCGTCGTCATCCCAGCCGTGCTCATCATCACCAATCAGCTGCCGCTTAGGATCGGTTGATAACGTGGTTTTACCGGTACCGGATAAACCGAAGAACACGGCGACATCACCATCTTTGCCGACATTAGCTGAACAGTGCATAGACGCGACGCCTTGCAGTGGTAAAAAGTAGTTCATCATCGAGAACATACCTTTTTTCATCTCACCGCCGTACCAGGTACCGCCGATCAGCTGAATACGCTCAGTCAGGTTAAAGGCGACAAAGTTTTCGGAATTCAGGCCATGGCGTTGCCAATCCGGATTAGTGCACTTGGCACCATTCATTACAATGAAATCCGGCTGGTAAGTTTTCAGCTCTGCATCCGTCGGACGGATAAACATGTTTTTAACGAAATGCGCCTGCCAGGCAACCTCTGTAATAAACCTTACCGCCAGGCGGGTGTCAGCGTTGGCGCCGCAGTAAGTGTCGACAACAAATAAACGCTTACCCGATAACTGCTTAGTGACCAGCGACTTCAGATCTGCCCATACGTCAGGTGTTATAGCTTTATTGTCGTTTTTGCCCTGATCAGACCACCACACAGTATCGCGGGTCGTGTCATCACGCACAATGTATTTGTCTTTTGGTGAGCGGCCGGTAAAGATACCAGTATCGACTGAAACCGCGCCCAGTTTGGTCAGTTTGCCTTGTTCATAACCTTGTAAACCAGCACGGGTTTCTTCCGTAAATAACTGATCATACGAAGGGTTATAAATAATTTCCGTGACATCTGTGATGCCGTATTGGCTCAGATCCAGATCGGACATGATGTAACTCCTAAGGGTACTGTAGGTAAGGGTGCAGTCTCTGGCGGACTTAATTTTCAGGAATTTTTGTCACTTAGTTTGTTGCTCTGTGCAAAAACCCAGCCGCATAATAACGTTTTTCCGTTTTAAAAGATAGGCAAAAAAATACGAGACAGGCCTAAAAGGCCCGCCACAACTGACTTTTAAAGAGTTGAAAGAATTTAAAACCCAGGTGAAAGTGGTACTGAAAGTTCAATAAATCACTTTCAGGATCAGGCAGTCAGGTTACGCTGTGTTGGACGTGATTTAACGAGTTGCTGCCAGGGTATGCTGGCTTGCCCCATCACCATAAAATCAGGATTAGCCAGTGTATCGCGTTGATTGTAGCTGAGCGCAGTAAACTCACTATCAAGAATTTTACCACCGGCCTCTTCAACAATTACATGCACGGCGCCGGTATCCCACTCGCCGGTTGGCCCCAAACGCATATAACAATCGGCTTTACCCTCTGCTACCAGGCAGCTTTTTAGTGAACAGCTACCGAGCGCGATATATTCAACATGCTCAGTGCTGTGTAATAAATCGACGATCGGCTGTAACGGCTGGCGTCGGCTGATGGCAATTTTCAGGGTATCGCCCGCCTGATGATGGTTTACTTTCATCCGGTTAATCAGGTTGCGCTGCTGTTTAAACGCCCCATTACCACGGCTGGCATAGTACATAATGTCTTCTTTGGGCCAGTAGATCACACCAAGTGCTGGCCAGCCATACTCAACCAAAGCAACGCTGACCGCAAAATCACCGCTTCTGGCGACAAACTCCTGCGTACCGTCCATCGGGTCTATCAGCCAGTAACGCGGCCAGTCCTGACGCTGGGCTAACGGCACTAAATGTGATTCTTCTGAGATAATCGGAATGTTAGGGGTCAATTCAGACAGGTGGTTGATAATAATCCGGTTTGCGGCCAGATCGGCGCTGGTTACCGGGCTTAAGTCAGCTTTTTGCTGCTGCTGAAAATCACCACTTTGATATAACCGCCATAACTCTGCCCCAGCCTCGCGGGCCGCGGTTTTAACAGGGTCAAGCAGTCTGCTTAAAAACATCCGGATTCACTTCCAAATATTGCTGTGCTAATAACAGGGCGGCAACACTTCTGGCTTCGGTAAAGTCAGCCTGCTGCAGCAAGGCGTCACTTTGCTGGCGGGGCCAGCTGACCAGTTCTAACGGCTCAGGTTCGTCGCCTTCTAAGCTTTCTGCATATAAATCAAAGGCCAGAACTATATGCATTGTAGCATTAAAATAGCCTGGAGCTAACGCCAGTGACTTTAACTGTACAAAACGGCGCGCGCCAAAACCGATCTCTTCTTTCAGTTCCCGGTTCGCAGCCGTAAGAATGTCTTCACCCGGGTCGATTAAGCCCTTAGGAAAGCCCAACTGGTAATCATGCGTACCAGCACAATATTCGCGCACCAAGTAGAAGTGAGCATCATCCGGGCAGGCAATAATCATGACGGCTCCGCGCCCGCTACCGCGCATGCGCTCATAAGTGCGCTGCACGCCGTTGCTAAACTGCAGCTCCAGTTGTTCAATCTTAAACAGACGGCTTTGGGCAACGATATCGGCGCTTAATATTTCCGGCTTTTGTTTGCTGTTATGTTTGTCGTGCTGCCGCTGCGTCATGCTGCCACCTCTGATACAATCCAGGCTGTTACTATAAAACGATTAACAGGAAAAACCTATGCTGAACTGGGCTGAAATTGATACCGTATTGCTGGACATGGACGGAACCCTGCTGGATCTGCACTACGATAACTATTTCTGGCTGCAGCACCTGCCCAAACGCTGGGCAGAGATAAGCGGTATAAGCCTGGCTGACGCGCAAGCGCAGCTTAAGGCAGAGTATGCTGAGCTGACCGGTAAGCTGGAATGGTATTGCCTGGATTACTGGGGCAAACGCCTGCAACTACCGATCACCGAGCTAAAGCGTGAAGTGATGCATAAAATAGCCATGCGCGCTGATGTGCCAGAGTTTCTGACCACATTAAAACAAAGCGGCCGTGACATAGTACTGGTGACCAACGCCCATCCGGGCAGCCTGTCATTAAAGATTGAACGTACTGAACTGGCCAATTACATTGATACACTCATTTCTACTCATGAGTTTGGTGTTACTAAAGAAAACTGGGCGTTGTGGCAAAAACTGCAGCAGCGGCTCGGGTTTGATCCTGCCCGCACCTTATTCGTTGATGACAGCCTGCCAATTTTAAAAGCCGCTCAGGATTTTGGCATTAAACATCTGCTGGCCGTGGCTAACCCGGACAGCCAGCAATTAAGCCGGCAAATTACCGAGTTTCCGGCCATTACAGATTACAGCGTGCTGCTCGATGATATCAGAGGTAGCGCACGCGCTACGCTCTGACTATCGCATCAGAATCTGATAGGGAAGCGGCCCTGCGCATCAGGTTTACCAAGAAATTGCATTGCCTGATGCACTTCTTTGGGCATACTGGCGTCTGGTTTTAATGTGCCGTTAACCAGTAACTGTTCAGCATTAAGCACCGCTTTGATATCCAGGCCAAGCAAATTGGCGCCGTCAGTCGTCAGCACTATAGTGCCGTTGTCACAATCTAACTCACCAAACAGGTTTTGCAGTTCAAGCCAGGTGCCGGTTGGCGTTTGTAGCCTGGCCTCCTGCCAGCTGGCATTGCCGCTTAACAGCTTACAGCGTGGTTGCCCTTGCTGAAAAGACGGAATATCAAGCACCAGCTCACCACTAGCGTGCACCGGCAGCGGTAAGGATAACATCGGTATCAACTGTGCGACCGGCAGCTTAACCAGACCGTCAGTCAGAGCTGCGCCATTAAAGCCGTAGCTGGCATTGCCTTTAAAATAGGGTTGCTGTGGGTTCTTTGCGCTGCCACTTTGCAACGCAAACTGTAGCTTGCCGGTGAATAGCTGCCAGCCATTCATTCGCCACTGTACGTCTGTCAGTTGTAAATTCTGATATTGCACGCCAGCAATATTGCCCTGCCATAAAGTGCCGCTGATCCCCCCTAACTGCACCTGAGCAGGCAACGGCACCAGCTTAAACCACCAGCTGGCCGGCGTCAGAAACACGGTAAACAACAGATAGCTGATGACACCAATAATGATCAGTTTCGCTTTTGTCATGCCGTTTGCTTACTCCACTACAATACGTCGCACCCGCACTATGCCGGGCTTATCTGCCGTTGCAATATCCAGGTTAACTAACTTAACACCGTGCTGATATTGCAATGTATGCAGCCAGCCCAGCAGTTGTTCAAAACTGATATCTTCAAGTACTAACGTCAGTTGCTCATTCTGCGGCTGCATCCGGCTGACATTCACTCCGGCACTGCGCGCGCTGTTGCTGATAATTTGCTGAATACTACCACCGCTGCGGGCAGTCTTATTACCGGCCGCTTTTAGCTGTGGCAGCAGTTGTTGTAACTGGCTTAGTTGTTTTTGGGCTGCCAGTACTTTTTGTTGCTGCGCTGCATTTGCCTGATGCAGTGGCTGCCACAACAACCAATAAAACAGGCCGATAGCAACCACTATAGCGGCCCATGTCAACAACCGCTGCTCACGCTGCTGCAAACCGGCCCACCAGCTTAGGAATTGTTGCTTCATACTCTGCTCCGCATCGCGATACTGCCCTGAACCTTGCCGCCATCGTTACTCAGCGCGCCCTGCTCGACAATAAATCCAGCTTGTTCCAGCGCGGATTTCAGCTTTTCAAAGCTCTGAAAACCATTACCTTTTGCCTGAAAACGTAACTCTGATCTTTTACCATCGAAGCGCAAATTTTCCAGGCTAATATCCGGCACGCCAGCCAACTGTTGCTGTAGTTTATCCAGCAACACCAGAAAGCTCTGATCGGTATTGCCGCCAACTGCGGAAAGCTTTTGCTGTAGCTGCATATTAAGGTTAACAATGCGCTCTTGCGGGAAAGCCTGCAGGTAAACCGCCTGACTTTGCTGCTGCAAAGCCGTATTCTGTCTCGCCAGTTGCCAGTTGTTAACACCCAGCTGCAGCAGATACACCGCCAGACAAGCGCCAACTAACACAGCGCTGCTGCGCCACAACTGCAGCTGCGGGTTTACTTTACGTTTGGGTTTATAGTCACCTTGTAATAACGTGAAGTCACTGTGCTGCAGTTGACTGGCCAGTAATGCCAGCGGCAGCTCTGGTTCAGCCAACTGATGGCTTTGCATCAGCTCCTGTGGCCACGGGCTGTAACTGGTCAGCATAGATAACGCAGCCAGTTGCAGGTAATCCCCCCACCAGGCAGCATCAATAGCCGATACCTGCCAACGGCTTTGCTTCAACAGCCATTGTTCGTGCAACTGAATACATGCAGGTAACTGTTGTTCTGGCAATAGCAAAGCATCAGGTAACATGCGGCTGACGCTAAAACCGGCTTCCTGCAGCCAGCTTAGCCACTGCTGCATGCGCTGATGCTGGCAAACCGCTACCTGCTGGCTGTACTGGCCATCGTGCTGCTCTGTCGCCCCCAGCGCCAGAAACAACTTCTCAATATCCTCAGCTTGTTCTTCTTCAAGCATATAAGGCAGCGCCTGCAGCAACTGCCGGTTCGGCTTTGCCGGTAAGCTGACCTGTTTTAGCACCACATCTGAAGCCGGCACTAATGCCACTACCGGCCTGCCTCCCAGGCGCACAGCCAGCTCAGGTAACTGATCTGCACCGGCAACTTCACCGCTGGCAATCACTTCCTGACTATGGCTGGCCCACACCAGCCAGCTGATGTTGTGCTCTGCCCGGCTACCTAGCCGGATCACCAACTGTTCACTCACCCCTGGCCTCCAAATCGCCGGGCCAATACTTTGACCTGATTATTTTCATCTAATTTTAGTACCGACGTTAATATGAACCCGCTCTCCAGATAGGCGGCTGTTGCCGTCAGCTGGAAACTGTCAGACTTAACGCTGAGCATGGTTTTTACCTCATCAGGCACAGTAATGCCTGCCAGTGCTTCGCTGCCAAACACCTCTTCAATATTGGCAAACCCTTCCTCGGGCCTGCCGGCAATCACATCTGCCGCGCCTTGTTCTGTCAGCTCCGGAATAAGCGCCGCCAACAACACCGCTGTATCCTCAGTCAGCGTGTTAACATTCAGTACCAGACCACTGTTTTCTGGTATCACGCACACATAGGGCGCCAGCAGCTGATAATCTGCCGGTGTCATATCCAGAATAACCCTCAGCTCCGACACACTGGCCATCAGACCATTTGCGGTATAGTAGGGAAACTGCAGCGCGGCATAGTCGTCATCTTCGGCGCTGCCCGCTGTACTTAGCAGGCTGTCTTCGTCTAACCAGTCACCTAAACGGGCCACCAGATACTCTGCAGGCATCGACAGCTCGCTGCCTTTTAACTCCAGCAGCCGCAAAAAGGCTTTTTGTGCCGGGCTTTGCTCGTTGCGATTGCCATTCTGTGCACTGACATTTTGCAGCGCATTAATATTAAAACAGCTGTGCAGGTCTTTAATATCACCGGCTATGGTACCGTTCTCAACCGGAAAAGTTGCCCCCTGCAGCGCCCAGTCCTGTGCTAAGTTGACACTTTCCTCGCCGGCTAAAGTGCGGCTGAGCAGCACTTTTGCAAACTGTTCGGCCCCCATCGCATACCAGAATGCCTGCTGCTGCTGTTGCACATTTTGCTGGCGCTGCAGCTGAAGCTGCAGCCGGCCGGTCATATTCACTGCGATTACCACCACAATGGCAATTATCATCAGCACTGCAACCAGTGCCACGCCCTGCTGACGGCAACGATATGCGTTCATTCGCGAGCGCTCTGTGCCACGACTGCATCTGGCAATGTAAAAATCCGTTCCAGATTACCAAGGTTCTCATCGACTAGTGTCACACGCACTGCCTGCGGGAAATTTGCATCCTGCCAGCGCTCCAGCCATTCCTCGCCCTGTAAATAGTGAACCTCGAACCCGCTTAAGCCCGTTTGTAACTGTTGTACTTTAGGCTCGGTACCGGTAACCGCATCCGGATACAGCGTAAACAAGCGTTGTAAAGTGCCGTCCTGTAAACGGTAAGCCACCGCCTGGATTTCGCTGCGTGGCAATACCATACCCGGGTTGCGCCAGCCCTGGCGCACAAAGCTGATACCGTGATCTTCGCTTTCCAGTAAGAATTTCTCGCCAAACAGGCGATATTTCGCCGGCGCCTCACCGTCAAGCCGCACATGCCGCACGCTGATCTGCATAAAATCACGTTCCAGCATCAGCATAGTTCGCTGCAGCTGCACTAAACGTTCGCTTTCTTGCTGCGATAACTCATCGCTTTGCGTCACACTGCTTAAAATCGCGACTGACGCCAGGCCAACCAGGGCAAAAATAGCCGCGGCCAGCAGCATTTCAATAAAAGTAAAGCCTGCGCTGCGCTTAACCACCGGGCTTCCCCCGGTAGCTTTGCAACTGGTACAGCACCTGCTCTGGTGACTCGGCCAAACTGACGCTGATTTGCACCAGACGCAGATCTTCATCGGCCAGTTTGCTCACCTGCTGCTGCCACAACCAGTCACGGTTTGCCATTTTTACTTCGCCCTGGCTTTTTTCTTTACCGGGCCATTCTTTATCGAGCATCGCCAGTTGCATCTGATTGTCAGCAATATAACTGGCAATGGTTAAATCATCCAATTGGCTGAGATTACCGATATGCGCCGAACTGGACTGCATAATCGCCAGACCAGCGGTAGCGAAAATCGCCATTGCCACCAGCAATTCCAGCAACGTAAAGCCACTGTGCTTCATGGCCGCTCCGTCGATACCGCACTGCGGGTTAGCGGAATGGCAAAATCGGTAGAGACGGCGCTGTATAGCGGCGTCAGATCGGAATTTTCAGTCAGCAACAGCTGAAACGGGCTGATTTCGCCCGATGACAAAATAAACACCTGTGGCAATGCCGGTATTTTACTGTCCTGTTCTGTCTGCTCGTCTTCATCTAACTGCCACTCGAGCTTGCTCAGCAGGTTAGTTTCCTCACCCGGCAGCCCTTCCAGCTCCAGTTGCAGTGTAATATTTTCCGGTAAACGGTGCTGCGCGACGCCGGCAGGTTCTTCTGCCGCCGCCCACTTGCCATCATCATTGTTGTAGTACAGAAAGCCATAGCGGTCGGGCAAAATGTACAAGCCCCATTCCTGCTGCTTTAGCATGGCGGTTTCTGCGACAAACTGAAATATCTGCTGAAACCGCTCGGCTTCTTTTTCCAGCCTGTCTTCCCGCGATTCACCACTGAAATTCATCACTACCATCGTTGCCAGCAAGCCAATCAGCAACATTACCAGCATTACCTCTACCAGGGTAAAGCCGTTGCGTCGATAAGACATAGCCGGCAGCGTCGGCATTAGTTGCTCTGCGCCTCGTTAGCATCCAGATTCCAGTTACCAATATCGTCTTCTGTACCTGCGGTGCGATCTGGCCCCTTGGTCAGAATGTCAATACGGCCTACCTGGCCCGGGCTAATCAGAATATAATCTTCATCCCACGGGTCTTTAGGTAAACGACGGATAAAGCCCCCGTCCGGAAAAGCGCGTGGTACAGGCTGTGATGTTGGCGCGGTAACCAGTGCCTGCATGCCTTGCTCTGTTGTCGGATAAAAGCCGTTGCGTAAGCGGTACATATCCAGTGCGCTCTCCAGCTGTTGAATATCCACCACCGCTTTCTGGCGGTCTGCCTGCTCTTTGTTACCCATCAGGTTGGGAACGACCATACTGGCAATAATGCCCAAAATAACGATAACCACCATCACTTCCAGCAAGGTAAAACCGCGCTGTTTGTTGTTTTGTTGCCTTTTCATACTAACCACCACCTACCATATTGTTTAACGCTAAGATGGGCTGCAAAATCGCCATCACAATAAATAACACCATACCGGCCATCACAGCGACCAGCACCGGTTCAAAAACCTTTAATGACACTGTAACCAGGGTTTCAAATTCACGGTCCTGCGTATTCGCGGCACGCTCCAGCATAGAATCTAACTGACCACTTTTTTCACCGCTGGCAATCATATGCAGCATCATCGGCGGAAACAGTTTGGTTTGCTCCAGCGCATTGCGTAGCGACGTGCCCTCGCGCACCCTGGCGGTGGCATCGGTTACCGCCTGCTTCATGTAGCTGTTGCTTAACACGTCAGCACTGATACGCATCGCTTCCAAAAGCGGCACCGCCGACGCATTTAAAATACTTAACGTACGGGCAAAACGGGCGGTATTTAGCCCCTTAGTTACTTTACCAAGCAGCCTGTTACGCAGTACCAGCGCATCCCAGCGAAAACGAAATGCCGGTTTTAGCAGTGCCCGTTTAAACAGCACCAGCGCCAGCATAATGCCCAGCAACACGAATATGCCGTAAGCACGCAAAAAATCACTGGCGGCAATTAAAAATAACGTCGTGCCCGGCAAACTCTGGCCCATATGCTCAAACTGGCCGACAATTTTTGGCACCACAGCAGCCAGCAAAATGGAAATAACCAGGATGGCAAAACAGGTAAGAATGATTGGGTACAGCAGCGCCTGCAAGATCTGGCTACGCATATGCTGACGCTGTTCAGTGTAATCAGCCAGCCGGTTTAGCACCTGATCCAAATGGCCGGATTTTTCCCCTGCTGCCACCATTGAACGGAATAAATGATCAAACACATGTGGAAACTCAGCCAGCCCTTCAGCCAGGCTGTAGCCCTCGACCACTTTTGAGCGCACTGTCATCATCATATTTTTCAGCCGCGGCTTGTCGCATTGCTCTGCCACTGCCAGCAGCGCGCTTTCAATTGGCAGCGCTGCTTCAACCAGTGTAGCTATTTGCCGGGTGATCAGTGCCAGCTCCGATGCCGAAATACTGCGTTTGAACCATTGCTTGCCCGACGCCAGCAGTTTTTCCTGTTGCGACGCCAGCACCACGTTAACCGGCGTCAGTTTTTGCTCACGCAGTAACGAGCGGGCATGGCGGGCATTATCGGCTTCCAGCACGCCTTTGCTGGTTTTGCCGCGCGCATCCAGCGCCTGATATTCAAACGCCGCCATTACACGTCCTCACGGGTGACGCGCAACACTTCTTCCAGTGTGGTTTCACCGTTTAATACCTTGCTAAAGCCGTCAGCACGGATACTGGGGCTGTGCTGACGCACATATTTTTCAATCGCCTGCTCGCCCTTACCATTGTGAATAAGCTCGCGGATATGCTCATCGACCAGCAGCAGCTCATGAATACCGGTACGGCCGCGATAACCGCTAAAGTTACAGTGCTCGCAACCGGTTGCACGGTAAATCAGCACGCCATCTTTTTTAGCAACGCCAAGCAGATTACGCTCTTCTTTATCGGGTTCATGTGCAGCTTTGCAGTGCGGACACAGTGTCCGTACCAGCCTTTGTGCCAGCACACCGAGTAAGCTGGAGGACAGCAAAAATGCTTCGACGCCCATGTCTTCCAATCGAGTAATAGCACCGGCTGCAGTATTGGTGTGTAGCGTGGATAATACCAGGTGGCCGGTTAAACTGGCCTGGACGGCAATTTGGGCGGTTTCAAGGTCACGTATCTCGCCCACCATCACCACATCCGGGTCCTGGCGCAGTATCGCTCTTAAACCGCGGGCAAAAGTCATATTCACCTTGGTATTTACCTGGGTTTGGCCTATACCTTCCAGCTCATATTCAATAGGGTCTTCGACGGTGAGAATATTACGATCTTTAGTATTAATTTCAGTTAAGCCGGCATACAAGGTGGTACTTTTACCGGAACCTGTCGGGCCTGTTACCAGAATGATGCCGTGCGGCTTTAGTATCAGCTGCGAAAACGCCTGCTGCACTGACGGCGTCATACCCAGGTCGGCCAGGTTCAGGTGTGAGTTATTTTTATCCAGCAGACGCAGCACTACGCGCTCGCCATGGCTGGATGGCATCGTCGACACCCGCACATCTACTGCACGGCCGGCTATACGCAGGCTGATGCGGCCATCCTGCGGCACGCGTTTCTCGGCAATATCCAGCTTTGCCATAACCTTAATCCGCGATACTAGTAAGCTCGACAGACGGCGGTTCGGCCGCAATACCTCTCGTAAAATACCATCCACCCGAAACCGCACTATCAGTGCTTTTTCAAAGGTTTCAACATGGATATCCGAGGCGCCAAGTTTAATTGCCTCACCCAGCATGGCATTAATCAGCTTGATGATAGGCGCGTCGTCTTCGTTTTCCAGTAAGTCTTCGCTTTCCTGAATATCATCCGCTAACGAGGCTAAATTCACCTCATTGCCAATGTCTTCCATCAACTGCTGCGCTTCGGAAGAGTCACGCTGATAACTGGCTTCCAGCAAGGCTTCAAATTCAACGGCAGATAAGCGCTTTATCTGAAATGGCTCGGCCAGCATACGGCGCACTTCTAACACGGCAGCAGGTGCTGTCGCGGTGTGAATATACAACTGCCAACCATGATCCTGCTGCTGCAGCAACACGCCGTGGCGTTTGGCAAAGCCAAACGGCAGCCGGATGCGGTTGCTGGCAGGTATAACCTGCTCTGCGTCCAGCGCGTCCATTAGTCTTGCTTCCGTGGTTCTGCCGCGCCTGCAGCCGGCTGTTGTTGCTTATCCATATACTCATCAAAGGTTGGTGGCAGTGCCAGGCTATCATCCCACTCTGGCAGCACCACCTGATCAGTCATCGGCATCAGCCTGATGCCTTCTTCCTGGCGTTTTAACTGCTCAGCGCGGATATAGTTATATTTGGTTTTCGAAATGCCGGAGATAGCCGAGCCTTCACGTACGATAGTGGCTTTGATAAACACCATCAGATTGCGCTTTTGCTTGGTGACACTGGTCGATTTAAACAGATGCCCCAGTATTGGAATATCGCCCAGCAACGGCACTTTAGACTCACTTTCCTGCACGTCTTCGTCAATTAAACCGCCCAGCACGACAGTGGCGCCATCATCGGCCATCACAGTCGTTTTGATCTCGCGTTTATTAATCGTAATATCTACAGCAGTGGCGCCACCAATGCTGGACACTTCCTGCTCGATGGTTAATTGCACCGCATCACCTTCGTTAATCTGCGGTGTCACTTTAAGCTTAATACCCACTTCCTGTCGGTCTACCTGCTGGAATGGGTTAGTGTTATTGGAGCCGGTGGTAGAGCCGGTAATAACCGGTACTTCCTGCCCTACCAGGAAAAAGGCTTCCTGATTATCCATAGTGGTAATATGCGGTGTTGCCAATACATTAGAGTTGGTGCTGGTGCGTACTGCCTGCAGAACTGCAGCCCAATCGCCTTTGTAAAATCCGACCATAGCACCATTTAAGCCGCTTAATACATCAGCCAGAAGAGAGTAGTCGCGGTTAGAATCAGGTACAGTAGTTGTAACTTCACGACCATCGACAATAGTTGTGGTGGTAGAACCTTTGGTAACCTGCGACGCTACCGCTGCACCACCTGCCACACTGATAATAGGAATGGTATTGCCGTTATTAAAGTTAGTACCACCACCATTAGCGTTTAGCCACTGCACACCAAAATCGGTACCGTCGCCTTCAAACACTTCAACAATTATCGCCTCTACCAGCACCTGAGCGCGACGGATATCCAGCTGGCGCAGCACTTCTTCCAGCGAGCGCATCATATCGGGCTGTGCCGTGATCACCAGCGAGTTACTGTCAGCGTGGGCTTCTATACTGATAGCGCGGCCCTGATTGGCTGACGCACTGCGCCCACCCTGTGCACCGGCTGCACCTGTTGCGCCCTGCACTTCAGCAACGATAGAATCGCTTACACCTTTAAGCACCGGCACCAGCTCTTCGGCTTTGGCATATTTTAAATAGAATACCCGGGTGTTACCGCTGGTTTGCAGTTCGCTGTCCAAACGCTTAGCCAGCTCGATTACCCGCTGGCGCGCCTGTAATTCGCCACTGACAATCACACTGTTGGTACGCTCGTCTGCGACGATACGCGGCACCAGAAAATCAGGCTGTTCAGCCCGGCCCTGGCTTTTATAAATACTTTCCAGAATACGGACAATTTCCGGCGCCGACGCATACTGCAGCTTAACAATTTCCAGCTCCTGATCGCCGGCTTTGTCTACGCGCTGAATAATATCCACCAGACGGTTTACCACCGCAGCCGGGCCAGTCATCATAATGACGTTAGACGGGTCGTAGTTGACAACATGGCCACCACCGGCCTGGTTACTGAATTGTCGCAGCAACGGTGCCAGCTCGCGCACTGACACATTACGCACCTGCACCACCCGGGTGACCATTTCATCGCCCTGCCCAGGGGAATCATCTGTCACTACCGGTATATTGCTGGTTTTGGCATCTTTGTTGCGCACCACTTTCAGCACGCCGTTGTCCATTTCCACCACGGCAAAGCTGTATACTTCCAACACGTTAAGGAAAAACTGGTAATACTGCTGTTCGTTCAGCATTTCGTAGCTGCGCACATTAATACGGCCACGTACCTGAGGGTCGACAATAATGGTTTTTTTCAGGTTCATGCCAACAATATTAATAAACTCATTAATATCGGTGCCTTTAAAGTTTGGCGAGTACATCACCTCTTCCTGGGCGACAACTGAAGCTGCCGGAACCAGCACAGCACTAAGCGCAGCGGCAACCAGCATACTGGCCAGTGACCGGCGGGAGAAAAGAGAAAATTGCCCTGATTTCATTAATTTATAACCAATTAGTTTTAATAATTATTGTGATAGACTTACCAGAATATCTCTGATCTCACCATCGCGTTCTACTTTGATTGCCGCTTCTTTGGCTTCGCGTAACTCATTTATTACGCTCATCGCCTGCTGCATATCATTTAATGCAATACCATTTATCTCTACCGCCAGATCATTTGGCTGTAAGCCAAGCTGGGTAAACAAACTGGGGTCTTTACCCGGCATTAAGCGATACCCGGCCAGCTGGCCATTGACCCTGTGTGGCGACACCCTGATGTAGTCAAAAAACTTCATTGGCTCGGCTATCAGCTCTTCGCGGCGCAGTTCAAGTTGTTCATTGACCTGCAGCGGCTGCATTTCCATCGGCTCGGCAACCGGTGCCATATCAACAGCCGGCTCATCATTAGAAGGCTCGTCAGCCCGGCCAAGGCCGGCATTGGCCTGAGCAATTTTGGTATATTCAAAGCCATCCAGCATCAGCGTTTCATAGCGCCCGGCTTGCTGCAGCAATACCCTGTCAGACAACACTTGCTTTAAAACCGCATTGGTACCTTCTATCTTATCGTCAACTGCATAGGTGGCTTCAACGCCGCGGCTTTCGATAATAGCGCTACCTTGGTTCGGCTCAGAACCAACAGCCACCAGGCCTGTCAGCTTCACATTCAGCTGGGTTTTGGGCGCTTCTGTCACCACCGGTGCCGCCGTCTTTATCGGTTCTACCGAGGCTTTACCAAATAACGAAAACCCGGTTAACGCTGCCAGGCTAATGCCGCCACTTTGTTTTACCACTACGCTGGTATTTGGCCTTGGAGAAAATACCGGTGTATCAGCTGGCAGCAGTTGCCAGGTTAATCTGGCCAGCAACCACGCCAGTGCGAGCACTAAAAGCAGGTTCAGCCCTTGCTGTACCTGCTTTAGCGGCACCTTTTGTAATTGCTTCATTAGCTGTTGCGTGTCTAATAACGGCTTCATTGCACACTTCTACATTAAAAGAGAAAATTATCTTACCCAGTTGTCTGGCAGCCAACAAGGTCAGCACCAAGATTTACAAGGTATTAACCACGTTTTTTTGCTTTCTGCCGCCTATTTCCCCCGCTTTGGCACTATAATGGCGGTCTTAGTTCGGCAACAGCAGTGATAAATTTTATGTCGTCAGCAAAAACGCCGGCACAGTCTGACAGCCCAATATTACGATTAGATAAATGGCTGTGGGCTTGCCGCTTTTATAAAACCCGTGCTTTGGCGAAAGAGATGATCGAAGGCGGTAAAGTACATTATAATGGCCAGCGCTGCAAAGCCAGTAAAACGGTAGAGCCGGGCGCTACGGTAAAACTGGCCCAGGGCACCGATGAAAAAACCGTTGTTGTGCTGGGTTTATCAGAGAAACGTTTGTCGGCACCACTGGCGCAGGCTTTGTATGAAGAAACCGCCGACAGTATTGAACAGCGGTTAAAGCGGGCTGAGCTTAGAAAAACCAACAGCTTGTTTGCCCCGCACCCGGAAACCAAACCTGACAAAAAAGAGCGGCGTAAACTGCTCTTATTAAAATCGCAGCAGTAAGAGAACAGCATGAACTCAGATAATTTATTCCGCTTTTTATTTCAGCAACGCAACGTACGCGGCGAGATAGTGCTGTTGTCGTCTAGCCTTGACCAAATGCTCTTGCACCACAGCTATCCGCAGCCAGTGAAGCAGCTACTGGCAGAATTGGTTGCTGCGACTAGCCTGCTGACTGCCACATTAAAGTTTGAAGGTGATATCGCTGTGCAGGTGCAGGGCGACGGCCCGGTGCGTTTTGCGGCCGTGAACGGTACAGACCAACAACAGTTCCGTGGTGTCGTGCGGATGCAAGCGGAAATTACCGGTAGCAGTTTCCGCGACCTTATCGGTGAAGGTTACCTGCTGGTTACCATTACACCTAAGCAAGGTGAGCGTTATCAGGGCATTATTCCCCTCAGCGGTGATAGCCTGACGACTACGCTGGAAGCTTATTTTGCCCAATCAGAGCAGTTACCCACGCGCTTGTACCTGTATACCGACTTACAACCTGAGCATTGTCGCGCTGCCGGCTTTATGCTGCAGGTACTGCCGGTTGAGCAGCAAAAAGCCAAAGCCGATTTTGATGATCTGGTTATGCTAAGCGATACGCTGACACAGACCGAAATTTTTGACCTGCCAGCTGAGCAGTTGCTGTACCGACTGTTCCACCAGGAACAGGTTGAGCTTTTCCCGGCGCAGCAAGTCAGTTTTGTTTGCGGCTGTTCCCGTGAAAAATGCAGTTCTGCTATTGTCAGTCTCGGCCGTGATGTCATCAACGAGCATATTGCTGAAGGCAAACTGGATATTAGCTGCGAATATTGCAATAAAACCTACCATTTTAGCCGCGAAGATTTAACCCAACTGCTGCAACAGCTGTAAACTCAGATCTTATCTACTGCTATGAAAACGTTACCGGCTTGCCGGTAACTTTTTCGTGATTTATACCGCCAGCCGCCAATCTCCCATCCAATACCAAATATAAATAACATTAAAATTCAATTACTTAACCATAAAAAATAATCTGGCATGACTTTGGCTATAGCTAATACATCGTTTTCTTACGATCTGTGCATCAAGCACTAAGGAGCAAAGTATGTTGGGTTGGGCATTAACATTTTTAGTTATCGCACTGATAGCAGCAGTGCTGGGTTTTGGTGGTATTGCCGGTGCAGCAGCCGGTATAGCCAAGGTAATTTTCTTTATCTTCATCGTGTTGCTGGTGATCTCTTTGCTGGTGAATGCGTTGCGGGGAAAATCGCCAAGGCTTTAATTTAATTAATTTACAGAAGGATAAAAATTATGACGTTAGCAAATCTTATGAGCCGTTTCGCACTGGTTGCCATGCTTGCACTGTCTGTCGTGGCTTGTGAAGACAACAACGCAGAGGAAGTCGGTGAGACAATAGATGAAGTTGTGACTGACGCCGGCAACAAAGTCGAAGATGTCTGTGAAGATGTGAAAGATAAAGCAGATGCCGAAGATAAAGACTGCTAATTTATAAGCGGCAACAGTTAATACTGTTGCCGTTTTCCTGTTTCGCCCTTCAGCCAGACGGTACTTTCTGAAAAGGTACTCTGTATTATGACCGTAGCCGCACTTTACATCTGCCTCGCACTTTTATTCACTGTTGCCAGTTGGCTCGCGCCCTATTTGTTGTTAAAACTATTGCTGGCCTGGGTGGCGCTTTCATTGTTTGTCGTCAGCTCAGCCTACTGGCTGAACAGCGCCAGTGTGTTTCGTAAACGCAGTGATGGCAGTATCCCCTGGTATAGCTACTGGTTGTTTATTCCATTTCTGTTAGGTGCAGGCGCTTATAACCTTTTTACCAGGCGCCGGGATACAGTGCCGGCCATGCAACGGGTAGCGAAAGGATTATTTCTGGGTGCACGCCTGACTACTGCAGACTTACCCGAATTGCAAAAAAACCGCATTACTGCGGTATTGGATGTCACTGCCGAGTTTGCTGCACTTGATGGCCTTAGCCAGATGGAAGGCATGCAGTATCTGAATGTGCCGGTTTTGGATCACGCCAGCCCGACCACGGCACAACTGAAGCAAAGCGTGCTATGGCTACAACAGCAACGCGCCGCCGGTAGAAGAATCTTAGTGCATTGTGCTTTGGGTCGAGGTCGCTCGGTATTGGTGTTGGCTGCATTTTTATTAAGCCGCCACAACAGCAAAAAAGCTGAGCAAGCGCTGGCGCTGATTAAGCAAGTCCGACACACCGCCCGGCTAAACCGGCACCAGCTTGCCGCTTTACATCGCTTTGTCGACGGCTTTGATAGCCCGGATCCAAGCCCTGTCTGGCTGATTGCGAATCCGGTATCCGGCGGTGGTAAGTGGCATGAAGCCGAGGCGGAAATAGTTAGTCTGTTGTCGCCTTTTATGACCCTCGAAATCAAACTGAGCAACGCAGGTTGCTCTGCCCGCCAACTAGCACAGCAAGCCAGACAAGCCGGTTGCAAACTGGTTATTGCCTGCGGCGGCGATGGCACTGTTACCGAAGTGGCCTCGGCTTTGGTTGGCAGCGATACCTGCCTCGGCATTATTCCGCTGGGTACGACTAACGCCTTGAGCCATGCCTTGTGGGGCATCAGTGCCAAACTGATGCCGGTACGCTCAGCTTGTCTGAATATTCTCGATGGCCAGAGCCACGCGATAGACACTGCGCACTGCAATGATAAATTAATGCTGCTGCTCGCCGGCGTGGGTTTTGAACAGCAGATGGTTGCAGCTGCAGATAGAGACAAAAAAAACCAGCTCGGGCAGTTGGCTTACCTTAACGGGCTATGGCAGGCAGTGCAGAGCAATCATATTCAGTCACTGTGGGTAAAATTTGATGAGCAACCGGAGCAGCCACTCGACACCGCCAGCCTGGTTGTTGCCAATGCCGCCCCGCTGACAACACTTCTTGCGCAGGGCCGTGGCGCACCAGATTTAACCGACGGCAAACTGGATATCACCTGGCTGCTGGCTGATAACGAGGATAGCCAATTCCTTGGTCTGGCAGAGCTGGCGTTAGCCGGGCTAACCAACATCAACCCCAGCGTTGCCAGCCAGAGCTGCCAGGCCAGCAAAATTGCAGTGCGCCGCCAGGATGACCAACCACTGCATTATGTAATTGACGGCGAGCTATTTGAAGCCAAAACTCTGGAGATTAGCATCAACCCGACGTCATTATGTGTAATGCTGGCTGACGATGACACAGAAGATACTCCTGTCAGCTGAGCAGTATTATTGGTCAGTCTGCTGATACTTTTCCAACTTGTTGTACAAGGTTTTCACACTGATCCCCAGTTGTTGAGCGGTATCCGTTTTATTGCCAGCGTTTTGCTCCAGAGTATTCAGAATCGCAGCCTTTTCCAGATCGTCCAGTGGTACCCCACAAGGCACTTCTGCCAGGCACTGTGCATCAGCCTCGGTATCTTCTGTGTTCAGCAATAAGTGCTCAGGCAGGATCTGCTTGTCAGACAAAATGTACGCACGTTCAATAGCATGTTTAAGCTCTCTGACATTACCTGGCCAATTGTGGCTGGCGATAAGCTGCATAGCCTCTTCTGTCAGTAACTTCTCTTGCTGCTCCTGCGCATTGCGATAAGCTAAAAAATGTTGTGCCAGGCCGCTGATGTCGCTACCTCTGTCACGAAGTGGGGGTACATGCACCGGAAACTGCGCCAGACGAAAATATAAATCTTCGCGCAATAAGCCCTCTGCAATTGCCTGCTGCGGATCACGGTTAGTCGCTGCGATGACTCTAACGTCGGCCTGGTGTGTCTTATCAGTACCTACCGGCCGGAACTCACCACTTTCCAGCACACGCAGTAGCTTAACCTGCTGCTCCGTTGGCATCTCTGTAATTTCATCCAGAAACAAGGTTCCGCCCTGGGCCTGGGTAAATACCCCCTGATGGTCGCGTAATGCCCCGGTAAAGGCGCCTTTACGATGGCCAAACAGTTCACTGTCTACCAGCTCTGGGCTAAGTGCCCCACAATTAATGGCAACAAAGCGCTGTTCTGCCCGGTAGCTGGCCAGATGCAACGTATTCGCCACCAACTCCTTACCGGAACCGCTTTCACCGATCACCAGTACATTAGCATCCGTTACCGCGACCTTACGCAACGTGCGGTACAGCTTCAGCATTACTCTGGACGAGCCAACCAACAGGCCAAACTGGTCAAGCATACTGGCTTTAGTGTCAGCAGGCTGACGTATATTGCTCAGCTGTTGATAAAAATCTTGCAGCGTCTCTAAAATGCATGACATATCAAGTGGTTGGCGAAAATGGTAACCTGCGCCAGAACGCATCAGCTCATCCAGCATCGGCTCTGCACTACCGTCGCTGACAAAAATAAAATCCATTTCCGCCAGCAAATGGCTGCTAATTAGCGGCTGATAGTCGGCTTCGCTTTCATGATCAACCTGAATAAAAGCCAGGTCACAGGGTTGTTGCAGTAGCTGTTCTGACCAGGGCGTGGTGTTACTGCTTCTGACAACCACAAAACGCCGTACGATTTCGGACTGCATTAACTGGGCGCTCAGTTCAGGATCCTGCACATGTAAGAATAAGCGTGGCTGTGTCATATTTAAGTACTCAGTTATCAGCTCTAACCCTATGTCAGCACTGTAATTATAACAATGCCCATTGGTAAAACTTACCTGTCCCGTCGGCCTGTTGCACCTTACTGCCAAAAATAATTATGCAAATCATGAATTTGCACTTTGGTATATGAATTGAATATGAATCGGTACCGGCATAGAAAAAGAGGTGTAACTATGGGCTATGCAGAACCGGCTTCACAAAATAATAACACTGAATCAAGAATGCTGCATGGCGTTCATATGCTGTGTATGTCGGCGCAACAGTTCTTTCAGCAAGCTGCTTATCAGGTAGATGACAGTAACCTGCGCTATAAGTTTCTGGAGCTGTCCAAACTGCATGCCAATGCTGCCAGGAAGTTGCCAGTGGCAACGTCAGCCCCGTCGCCACACATACAAGATAGCGAGCTTGCCGCTGTGCAATTCTGGTATTTGCATCAGCAAGCAAGTCTAAACAAAAAACGACCGCAGCCACTGATGCTGACCGAATTAGCAGACTTACTGCAACAACAGTTGTATGCCCTGAAACACCTCACCAAGCATGTTGGCAGTAACTCGGGCCGGGTGCCGCTGGCGCATTTATCAGCCGCACTGCAAATGGCCTATGATCAGTTATTACCTCTGCTGAAAGTTTTACCGACAGGCGGGCAAAAACTACAACAAAAGTTTTACCAACATTACAAAATAATAAATTAAAACCATTAAAAACAATAAGTTAATAATTGGCATTGAAATGGCATTAGTCTAATCGTCTCAATACAAAGGAGCGAAGACATGAAACGTACAACTTTAGCAATGATGATGACCTTGGCACTGTCTACTACAACAGCGGTAGCCGCCAACGATTGGAAAGAAGGTGCCAAAGATGCGTGGATTGATGGTAAAGCCGAAACAACTCTGTTGTTAAACGGCAACTTAAATTCATTTGATATTAATACCGATGTAAAAAACGGTGTTATTACCCTGACCGGTAAAGTAGAAAGTGACGTAGATAAGGCTCTGGCTGAAGAGCTGTTGGAAAATCTGGACGGTGTTAGCCGTGTTGATAACCAACTGACGGTAATGGCCGATAAAAACGCTAACCGTAGCGACGACGACAACAGTGCGCTGAAAGACGCAAAAATCGCCACTGTGGTGAAAACCCGTCTGTTGTTCGAGTCAGAAGTCAGTGGCACGTCAATTGATGTAGACGCCGAAAACGGTGTAGTCACTTTGCAGGGAGAAGTTGATTCTGACGCTGAGAAAGATTTGGCCGTTGCTATTGCCAAAAATACCGATGATGTCACTAAAGTCGTCGATAAACTGCAAGTAGCACAATAACTTGAGCTGTTATCCTAAACGCCGGCCTGGGCCTTATACCCGAGCCGGCGTTTTGCTGTTAGTAGCCCATTCCGGTATGCTGGCGCCACTGACGATATTAGTAGCATGCTGTTATGCGCATTTTGCACACTTCAGACTGGCACCTTGGCCAGCATTTTATTGGCCGCAGCCGCGCAGCCGAGCATCAGGCCTTTTTACTCTGGCTGGTTTCCCAGGTTAAAGCCCTCAACATTGATGCGATTATTGTAGCCGGCGATATTTTTGATACTGCCACTCCGCCCAGCTATGCCCGCGAACTGTATAACCAATTTATCGTTGAGTTGCAAAGCTGCCAATGTCAGCTGGTTATGCTGGCTGGCAACCACGACGCACCAGCGGTATTAAACGAAAGCAAAGCGTTACTGCAGCATTTAAACACCAGCGTTATCGCCAATATCAGCGAAGACCTAAACCAGCAATTATTGGTATTACAACATCAGGGCCAGCCAGCCACACTTCTCTGCGCTATACCTTTTCTACGTGCCCGTGATCTGCTGCAAAGCCAGGCCGGACAAAGTGCCAGCGACAAGCAGCAAAGCTTACAACAGGCGATAGCGCAGCATTATCAGCAGTTGTATCAGCTGGCACAGCAGTATAATACTGAGCATAAACTGAACCTGCCGGTTGTAATGACCGGCCACCTGACGACAGTCGGTGTCAGCCGGTCTGAATCTGTACGGGATATTTATATCGGCACACTTGACGCTTTTGCGGCAAATGCCTTTCCGCCGGCAGATTACATTGCGCTTGGCCACATTCATCAAAGCCAGCAGATAAAAGCCGACACCGATATCCGTTACAGCGGCTCGCCGATAGCGCTGAGTTTTGACGAAGCAACGCAGCAAAAGCAGCTGTGGCTGATAGAGTTTAAAGACGGCGATAAAACGGTATCGACGCTACCGGTTCCATGCTTTCAGCCACTTTTGAGTATAAAAACTGATTTAGCGGCGTTGAAGCAAAAGGTACAACAAGCTGTTGCAGCTATAGCAGCAACCGATACTCTATGGCTGGAGCTGGTTATTACTGAAACCGATGCTTATCTGACAGATTTGCAACAAAGAGTCGAAACCGAGCTGCAAGACTTGCCCGTTGCCCTGCTGCGCTTGCGTCGCCAGCGCACTGCCGTAACTAACCCGTTAGCCAGCGATCATGACACCCAATTGTCTGAATTAACACCGCAGCAGGTGTGGCAAGCACGGCTTGCCGGCGAGGAACTGACCGCAGAGCAGCAACAGCAACTGAGCAAACTGCACGGAAAGGTATTAGCTACCGTACTGGAGGCCAAGTGAAGATTCTGTCAGTGCGGCTGCAAAACCTGAACTCACTGCGTGGCGAGTGGTTAATTGATTTTCGCCAGCCACCTTTTAGCCAAACCAATATTTTTGCCATTACCGGTGCGACCGGTGCTGGCAAAACCACCATTTTGGATGCTATCTGTCTGGCGCTATACCACCAGACACCAAGGTTAAAAACATCACCGACCAGCAATGAGCTGATGACGCGCAATTGCAGCGAATGTCTGGCAGAGGTTGAATTTGAAGTTGCCGGCATTGGATACCGTGCATTCTGGAGCCAGCGCCGAGCCAGAGGCGCGCCCGACGGCAACCTGCAGGCCGCAAAAACCGAACTGGCCAGACTCGATGGCACTATTCTGGCCGAAAAAACCAGCGACAAACTGCGGCTGGTTACCGAAATAACCGGGTTGGACTTTGGCCGTTTTACCAAATCAATGCTGCTGGCTCAGGGCGGCTTTGCCGCTTTTTTAAATGCAGATGCTAACGAACGCGCCGAGTTACTGGAAGAACTAACCGGTACCGATATTTACGGCCGTATTTCTGAGCAAGTATTTACCGATTGCCGTGAACAGAAAAGCCAGCTGGACTTGTTGCAGGCGCGCGCTGGCGCAGTAGAGCTGCTAAGCGAAGATCAGAAACTACAGCTGCAAACCGAACTGAGTGAAGTGCAATCGACATTTGCCACCATACAACTGTCGCTGTCAGAACAGCGTAAGCAACAAAGCTGGCGTGAGCAGCTGGACAAAGCGCAATACGAGCTACAACAGGCAGAACTGGAAGTCAGTGCTGCGCATAGCGCCATCGAAGCTCACCGCCCGCAACTGGCCCGTTTAACAGCATGGCAACCGGCCAGTCAGCTGTTACCGTTATATAGTGCCTGTCAAAGTGCGCTCGTTGAGCAAAGACAATGTCAGCAGGAGCGGCAGACACTGCAACAGCAGCAACAGCAGGCCGAGCAGCAACAAGCCAGTTTACTGTGGCATGGCGTACAGCAGCTTGCACAGCAAAAACAACAAATTCAGCTGCAGCTGCAACAACAGCAACAGCAACTGCAGCAACTGACACAACAGCAACCGGTGATCAGCGCGAAGCAGCATGCACTACAACTTCAGTTAAAACAGCTGACCGATGCGTTGCAAGACACCGATATTCAGCAATTGCGTCAGCAACAGCAGCAACTTCAGGCCAGGCAGCACTTGTTGCAGTATGTGCAACATCAGCAACTACAACGGCAGAAGTGGCAGCAACATTGCGCTGCTACAGAGTCGCAGCTACAACAAAACAAACGCCAACTAGAGCCGTTGGCTGGGCAACTGCAGGCGTTGCGCCAGCAATATAAAACACTGCAGGAACAGATTGCTGACAAAAAGCAATTGTTACAGCAACAGCAGTTGATTATGCAGTTGTCTGAACACCGCTCACGGTTACAACCTGAACAACCCTGCCCGCTGTGTGGTGCAACTGAGCATCCTGCTATAGAGCATTATCAGCAATTAAGCAGCTCAGATACCGAGCAGCAGTTGACGCAGAAAGAACAACAGCTGGCTACAGTACAAAAACAGGGAGAAGTGCTTAATCAAAACCAGTCTGCTCTGCAGGCAGAACAGAAGCAGTTGCAGCAGCAACTTAACCGGCAACGGCAAGAGCTTGCAGAGCTTGAAGCTGATATAACAAGCCGGCTGAAAGGTGAGCAGCCACCCGAGTTAGATGCCGCTTTGGCTGACACAACGGCAACACTGGAACACACCGCTAAAGCTTTGCAGCAAGCAGAACATCAGCAACAGCAGCTGCAGCAGCAAAAAGAACAATTACAAACAGCAGAGCGGCAACTGGAACACAATCAACATCAGCAACAGCTACAGCTACAACACATACAACGCCTGGAAGAACAGAATGATGCAGTGACAGTGCAGCATCAGGAGTGGCAGCAACAATGGCAGGCAACGCAACAGCACCCGCCGCAACAGCCGACAAAGGTGGCAAACTTTGCTGAGTTAAACACGGCATTACAACAAGTGCAGCAACAGCTACAGCAGGCGCAGGGACAGCAACAGGCTTTGGCGCGTAGACAACAAGCACTGGACGCTCAGGTGAAGCAGCACGACGAGCAGTGGCAACACGCTCTGACAGCAAGCAGTTTCAGCGACGAAGCCGCATTCAGAAAGGCGGTATTGGAGCAAGTGGAAGTCGAGGCCTTACAGCAATTGCAGCAGCAGCTGCAGCAAGCCGACATTGCGGCAAAACGGTTACACAGTGAATGGCAACAGCGTTATCTGCAACTGCAGCAGCAACAACTAACCACGGAGTCGCTGGCCGGGATTACAGCAAAACTGCAACAGCATGAGCAGCAGCTGCAACAATTAAGCGCGAGACAAGGTCAGCTGCAGCAGCAAATCAGCAGTGACGAACAGCGGCATATCAATCAGTTGCAGTTACTACAAGATATTGCACAGAAACAACAACAGTATGAACACTGGCAGCGTTTAAACAGCCTGATTGGTTCTGCTGACGGCGCCAAATACCGTCGCTTCGCACAAAGCATGACATTGCAGCAACTGGTTGTGCTGGCTAACCGCCAACTTGAGACACTGCATAACCGCTACCAGCTGTCACGGCATGCTACGGCAGAGCTGGAGCTGGTTGTGCTGGATACCTGGCAGGCCGACAGTATGCGTGATACCAAAACACTGTCCGGTGGCGAAAGCTTTCTGGTGAGCCTGGCGCTGGCCCTGGCGCTGTCCGATCTGGTCAGTCATAAAACCCGTATTGATTCTCTGTTTTTGGACGAAGGCTTCGGTACACTGGATGCGGATACGCTGGACAGTGCGCTCAGTGCGCTGGACGGCCTCAATGCCAGCGGTAAAATGATCGGCATTATCAGCCATGTTGAAGCGTTAAAGCAGCGTATTAGTGTGCAGATCAAAGTTGAGAAGCAGCAAGGGTTGGGTTACAGCCAGATCAGGATAGGCGGTTAATTAGCGCTGTATCAGCGCAGCAAACTCGCTGGCAGGTATAGCTTTACTGAAGTAGTAACCCTGATAGAAATCACAGCCTTGCTGGCGCAAGAAGGCCAGTTGTTCAGCTGTCTCAACACCTTCGGCCAGCACTTTAAAATTCATCGTGTGAGCCAGCGCAATAATTGCCGTAGCGATCTGCTTGTCATCCTTTGCCTGGGGAATATGTTCAATAAAGCGCCTGTCTATTTTCAGTACGTCCAACGGCAAGCGTGTCAGATAAGATAAAGACGAATAGCCAGTACCAAAATCATCAATCGCCAGCCTGACTCCTAACGCTTTGATCTGATGCATAGTAGCAATAACCCGCTCTTCATCTGTCATCAGCACGCTCTCGGTGACCTCCAGCTCAAGCAGTTCAGGCGGTACCGCTGTTTCAGCCAATGCCAGCTTCAATTCTTCAAGCAGCTGATCTTTGCTAAATTGCTGTGCCGACACATTAACGGCCAGACTAAACGGAGTCAT
The DNA here is from genome assembly GCF_020531985.1 of Rheinheimera aquimaris. GTDB lineage: Bacteria > Pseudomonadota > Gammaproteobacteria > Enterobacterales > Alteromonadaceae > Alishewanella > Alishewanella aquimaris. The sequence goes on from NZ_JAJAVQ010000008.1 coordinate 53,981, forward strand.
GCCCTGATCAAGCCAGTGCTTAAGCTGCCTGAGGCTCTGCCGCAATACCCAGGCGCCGAGATCGTGGATCAGGCCACACCCTTCCGCTAACGGGATAAACACCGACGGCGTGATAACACCTAACTCGTCATCATGCCAACGCAGTAATACCTCAGCGCCAACTACTTTGTCGCTGACAATGTCTATTTGCGGCTGATAATAACATTGCAAAATATTATTTTTTATTGCCTGGCGCAAACGTGCCTCAAGCACAACACGTTGCTTTGCCTGAGCAGTTAACGCATCGGTATACAACGCGATATGGTTGCGCCCTTCGCCTTTGACCTTATACATTGCTGCATCGGCAGCTCTGAGCAAATCTTCGCTATTGGTTGCATGGTCAGGATAGAGGCTTATTCCGACGGAAACCGCGGTATTAACTTCCGCGCCATTATTTAACATACAAGGTTGCTGCAACTGTTTCATAAGCAACCTTGCTAACGTAGCGGCTTCAGCGTCAGATTGCACGACTGGCAACAATACACCAAACTCATCGCCACCCAGCCGGGCCAGCACATGTTGCGAATCACAGCCTTGCTGCAACCTTTGGCTCACCTGCATCAGCAGTTGATCGCCGGCGCTGTGGCCAAAGCTGTCGTTTATGTCTTTAAAATTATCCAAATCCATCAGCAGCACCGCACATTGCTGTTCCTGCTGTTGGGCTCGGGCAATGGCTTTATCCACGCAACGGGCAAAATGCTGGCGGTTGGGTAACTGCGTTACGGCATCAAAATCAGATAGAAACGCCAGGGCTGCGGCCTGTTTCTTATGTTCAGTTAAATCGACGTCAATACAGAAAATCTGCGGTTCCATCTCTGGGAGCTTCACCACTGCATGGCCTGAAAATACTGATACCATTGAGCCGTCTTTACGTTGTAACACCAGCTCTTCTGACGGAATAGAAGTACCTGTCTGAGCCATCTGTGTCATCGCTTCCGCGACCAATGGCTTCATCGGGGCAGGAATAATCAGTTCCAGCAGGTTTTTGCCTATCGCTTCTTCCCTGCTATAGCCGTAAATCAGTTCACTGGCTTTATTCCAGTAAAACGTCGAACCGTCAGCATAGTAGCCCTGGACAGCAATTTGCGGCGTGTTGTCCAGTAAAGTACGGAAGCGCAACTCGCTTTGCGCCAGTTGCTGCTGAACCTGCTTCTGTTCATTAATATTATGTATCACTGAAATAAAGTAACTAAACGCCGGGGTGCGGATCATGGCGACGGACAAGTGCGCCCACAGCACTTTACCATCCTTACAGATATAACGTTTTTCTAATTCGTAATTGTCTATCTGGCCATTTTTCAGCTGTCTGACCATGGCAATATCAGTATCCAGATCGGCAGGGAAAGTAAGTTGCTGAAAGTTCATTCTTATCAGCTCAGCTTCGGTGTAACCCAGCATCCGGCATAACACCTGATTCACCCGTAAGAAACGGCCATCCATCGACACATGCGCTATGCCAGCTGCTGCATGCGAAAAAGTATCAATAAAAGCCTGCTCAGACTGGTTAAGCGACCGGGCTATGTGCTGTTTTTGCTTTAACAGAAACCATGCGAGTAGTGCCGTCAGGCTAACGTAGAAATATCCCTTATAACTTTGGTATTGCGTCAGCAGACTGCTGTCGGTAACGAGCCAGGCTAGTATTTTATCGCTGCAGGTAATCCACAGCAGACCAAACAAAAAATACACCAGAGCACCAAACCAGGGATGCTGTAACAGGAATTGTAAACGGGGCTTCCATACCGGTGTCATTAGGTTAATGTAGAAATATTATTAATGAAGTGGTAATGACAGCATAGCCTAAATTTATAACAGGCCAAGCTAAATGATTAAATAACAAGGTATTTAATAACAGGCCTGCCTGATGCAGGCCTGGAAATAATTAGAAAGAATACACCAGCGTCAGTGACGTTTGCGTATCTGTACTCTTTTTTCCTTCCGGAACAGAAGAGTCATTTTGTACTAAAAATGCTGCTTTCATCTGCAACGAACCATTAATCTTTGCCCGCAACGATGTTTCGCTGATAGTACGGGTATTATCGTCACCATACTCTACGCTGAGCGTCTGAGCAAAGCTGGCTGATTCGCTGATTGTCCAGTTAAAAGCAGCTGCTCCACGCACAATCAGGCCATTCTCTGTTTCGCCTGTTGAACGCTTACCGGTGAAATAACCCGGACCGATTTCCACATCCAGATATTTATCTTCGGTATTGTACACCCGGGTACCATAACCTAAAGCAACAGTGGTGTATTCAGTATAAGCGCCAAACTCATCATCAGTATACGAGCCAAAAGCGAATAACTTATCAAATTCATTATCCAGCTTATACGCCGCTTTTGCCGAAATCAGATACTTTTCTGCCGACTTTTCAGTGTATTTATCACCGTTGTCATCAGTCTTTTCATCCTCTTTAAAAAAGGCGCTGAAGATATACTGATTACTCCACTGCTGCAGTTCTTGCTTAGCATCGATCTTACCAGTAATGGAGGTACCGACTGTGTTACCGGAGGTGGTTATCGCCCCCAGCTCTGCCGATGTTGTCCACACCTTGTCAGTAGCAGCAGTATCGTTAGCCTGTGCCTGCATGCTGGCAATCACGGCCAATGCTAAAACTGAATAAACCTTCATACTTACTCCTGCTTATCTTTCTTAATATGTACATCCATTTGCGGAAATGGAATACCAATACCGTGCTCATCAAATGTCAGCTTCACTTTTTCCAGCGTATCCCAATACACGCCCCAGTAATCAGCCGATTTTACCCAAGGCCGTACCAGGATGTTGACCGAGGAATCTGCCAGAGCGCCAACCTTTATTGCTGCCGCTGGCTCCGCCAGTACGCGCTCATCGCTCTTTATAATATCTTCCAGTATTTGTTTGGCTTTACGCAGATCAGAGTCATAACTGATACCGATGGTCAAATCGACGCGGCGCGTGGCTTCTGCTGAGTAATTGGTTATAGCGCTACCGGTGATTTGTGCATTTGGCACTATCACCAGTTTATTGTCCGGGGTTTTCATGATGGTCTGAAAAATCTCAATTTTATCTACCGTGCCGGTGATACCGCCAGCGTCGATAAAATCGCCTGATTTAAATGGTCTGAACAGGATAATCAATATACCAGAGGCAAAATTGGCCAGAGACCCTTGTAACGCTAACCCGATCGCCAAACCGGCTGCACCTAAAATAGCAATAAATGATGTGGTCTGAACACCAACCTGTGACAGCGCCATCAAAACCGTCGCGATCATAATAACGGCGTAGACAATGCCACAGACAAAAGACACGACAGCCTTATCTACTGAGCGTTTTAATAACGACTTCTCCAGAAAACGACGTAAGGCTTTAGCCACCATACGGCCGACATAAAAGATAACTATCGCGGCGACAAGCTGCAGCAGGTAGGCTAACAGCAACTCGTGATTCTCCTCGAATAACTGAGTAATTTTCTCCATAACACGCTCCTGTGAATTATCCGGTTTAGCAAGCAGCGCAGATAATAACACAGCAGCACTGGCCTGGTCAGGCAAAACCTACAAGTTGTTAACCTAACCTGGTAGCGGAAAATGCTTGGTACCGACATAAAACTTAGGTAAAATGCGCCTTCCAAGTGGTGACTGTAGCTCAGTTGGTAGAGCCCCGGATTGTGATTCCGGTTGTCGTGGGTTCGAGCCCCATCAGTCACCCCACTCTTCTCTTCTTTGCTAAGCTAAGTACTTCCGATAGTGTCACAGAGAACATTATGCTGAGTCTCGCCGCGATACAGCAGCAACTACAACAATCCAGCCTGCCACCGGTCGAAACCTGGGATCCGCCTTTTTGCGGCGATATACCGTTGCAAATTGACAGCAACGGCGATTGGCTATACCAGCATAGTAAAATTCAGCGCCCTGCTTTGATAAAGCTGTTCGCATCCGTGTTGCTACGTCAGAACGATGCATATTACTTACAAACGCCGGTAGAAAAAGTCCGTATCGAAGTAGTTGATGCGCCGCTGATTGTGACACAACATAACTGGCTGGAGACAGATAACGGCAGAGCACTCTGCCTGACGCTTAATACAGAGCAAGAGATAGTTGTCAGCCCGCAATATCCGTTAGCACTACAGCGTGATCCGCAGCAGCAGTTTTTACCCTATCTGCAATTATGGCGTGGCCTGACAGCGAAGCTGCACCGCAATGTCTATTATCAGCTGGCGGAACATGTCAGCGCTGTCTACTGTAATGCCCGGTTACATTACCAGATAAAAAGTGGTGGTTTCCCATACACTTTCGCCATAAGCGCCTGTGATGCTGGTCGGTGAAATACGACACTTTATCTAAAGCCGGTTGCTGAATCAGACGACTGTGTTATCACTTAGTGTCTATTTGATCACATAAGGCCATAACAACATGAAGAAAACGCCAATAGCAATCCTGCTCAGCACCGCTTTTATTTGTAGCTCAGCTATCTGTAGCGTCAATGCCGCTACATTGATCCATGCAGGTAAAATTATTACCGCCGAAAACGGTAAAATTCTTACCGACCACACCATCGTCGTAGAGCAGGACAAAATATCAGCGCTGGAAGCAGGATTTCGCCAAGCCAACGCTGACGACACTGTTATCGACCTGAAGCAACATACCGTCATGCCTGGTCTCATGGATATGCATACACATTTTTATACCCAATTTAGTCCTTCCGTATACAGCGAAGGATTCACCATGAATGAAGCAGACTATGCGCTTCGGGGGGCCACTTTTGCTGAGAAAACCCTTATGGCTGGCTTTACCACGGTGCGGGAGCTGGGTGACAATAATCAGATTAGTGTGGCACTTAAAAAAGCCATTGCTAAAGGGTATATCAAAGGGCCACGAATTTACGCAGCCGGTAAATCTATCGCTACAACCGGCGGCCACGCCGACCCGACTAATGGGCTGGCCTATGCATTAATGGCAGATCCTGGACCAAAAGAAGGTGTAATTAATGGCCCCGATGATGCCCGCAAAGCCGTGCGTCAGCGCTATAAAGAAGGCTCGGATTTAATAAAGATTACTGCCACAGGCGGTGTGCTCAGTGTTGCCAAAAGTGGCAGCAATCCTCAATTTACAGATGAAGAGCTGGCAGCAATTGTCAGTACAGCAAAAGATTATGGTATGAAAGTGGCTGTGCATGCCCATGGCAAAGAAGGTATGGAACGGGCGATCCGGGCGGGTGTCGACTCTATCGAACATGGCACTTACATGGATAAAAACACCATGTCAATGATGCGAAAACAAGGCACCTACTTTGTGCCAACAATCAGTGCTGGCAAATGGGCAGAAGAAAAATCACATATTGCCGGCTTCTTTCCTGACCTGGTCAGGCCTAAGGCCGCTACTATTGGCGGAAAAATTCAGCAAACCTTTGCTGAGGCTTATAAAGCAGGTGTAAAGATTGCTTTTGGCACAGACGCAGGTGTGTATGAACATGGTAATAACTGGCGCGAGTTTATCTACATGACAGAAGCTGGTATGCCAGCGCTTGAAGCCATTCACAGTGCCACAATCGAAGGGGCTCGCCTGCTGGGCGTAGCGGATGAGCTGGGCAGCATTAAAGCAGGTAAGCTGGCAGATATCGTCGCCGTACAGGGCGATCCTTTACAGGATATAAACTTGATGGGACAAATCAGCTTCGTGATGAAAGCTGGTCAAATCTTCCGGCAATAATAACGTCGCGCTTCCGGTTTTATTCGGGCTGGAAGCGCTTTAACAATGCATTCGTATCGGCAAGAATAAAGTCTTTCAAGTCCTGTTCAGCTTTCAGTCTGATACTGTCTTGCTGCTGCGTCAGAGCTTTATCTTGCTCTTTGCGCGCCTGATGTGTCGGCATATCTTTAACTACCTGATACATCTGATGTATGCCAGGATAAGTCGTTACCGGGTCTGGTTCATGTTCCGGCACCAGATGATCCAATAACACCCACACCCTAAGAGCGCCTTCAGATAGTTCGCATTGCTCTTCGCGCATTGCCTTACATATTAGTACAATACTATCGCGCAGATAACGCTTTTTTTCGGCCAGTTGCTGCTTTGCCTGCTTACTCTGTTGCTGCAAGCGCCACAACAGTGTGCCAGCATAAAATGCCAACCCAGCCACTAACAACGCTGCCGCAACAAAGAGTACCCACACTGTTGTCGTCAAAATCAGTCCTCATCACCCAGTAAATCTTTGCGCCAATCTTTACGTTCAAACGCGGCCAGCGGATCCAGCGGTTCATCGTCTGCGTCATCAGCTAATCCAAGCTGCTGCAGAAGCTGCTCTAAACGCGCTGTTTTGGCGTTAAAATACTTTGCATCTTTACCCGTAAGAATTTCTTCCTGCTCAACCCGCTCGAGCAGCTGTTGCAGGTAGCCATCGTTTTCTATCAGAGCCAGTTCCTGCTCCGGTGTCAACGCTAGCGGTTTCGCTTTAGCCAAACTGGCTTTCGGCTGAATTTGCAATGCCGGTTGCTGCGCATCTGCAGGTACCAGCGCTATCGGCTTCTTACTGCCAAGCCGCTTATCTTTCTTTACAGACTCACCTTTTGACACAGACGAAACAACAGCAACGCTGTTACGGCTACCTGATTTTAAACCGGCGCCTTTTTTCTTGGTCTGTTCTTTTGGCTGCCGGGTTTTACGGATATCATCCGCCGACAAATGCCGTTGTCCATTCGGGCCGGCCGAACGTGTTTTTTTCTGACGAGTCATGGTTATCACCTGTAAAAAAGGGCGCACATTTTAACCAGATTTGAGGCGAAACACTAATGCTTTCGGTGCCTCAGTATTACGACATCTGCCGCAACAAAATCCAGTTCAAAATTATCCCTGTCTGCCAGATAGCGAAAAGTATTCTCACTAAAGAAACTGACATGGGTTGGGTCAAGCTTATAATGCCAACCGGTAAAGGCGTCTAAAGTGGTGTAGCGCTTTGTCATAATGGCCAGAGTGCCGCCGGGTTTCAAAAGAGATAACCACAATGCCCACTCCTGTGCCGGATTGACAAAATGCTCTATCGCCTCACTGCAGCAGATAAAGTGATATTGCTGCTGCAACACTGTAGCGTCTGGGGCAAAATACGGATCCCATACCGCCACCGTTTGCCCGGCTTCCGTTAACATTTTTGCCAGTAAAGGCCCAGGGCCGCAGCCAAAGTCCAGGCCGGATAACCCCTGCTCGGGTAGCACCTGTAGTAAAGGACCCGCTAATCGCTGCAGGAACTTACGATAGCCCTCATCATTCAGATCATTCTGGTGTAGCTGGTACTGCGCCAATTCATCTTGCGCTGAGAGCACGGCTCCCCTATCGGCAAAGACGAGACTACAGCATTGGCACTGATAATAACTGCGGCGGCTGTCCTGATGGAAAAACCGGCATTGCTTTGCCAGACATAAAGGGCAAGAGGAGTTCAACATAAACAGAAGATTAACCTACCAAAAGAAAAAGGCGATAAGATCGCCTTATCGCCCTGGATATATGTGTGTCAACTGGACACTTCTCTCATTCGCTGCCATCTTCCTGATGAAGTTACGACACCCTGTCTGCTCTTCCTGTTTTTATGCTGCCTTCCTGGCTGAGTAATTTTATTCTTTACGATCGTCCTGATACTTTCGTAATCTTCCCTGAGCGTGAAATCACGCAGCACATCATCCGGATGTGTTCTAAACAAAGGCACCGCGCACTTACGTACTGGTACTGACACTTCCCTGCGGATAGTCCTTGTTTTCATTCGTTACGAAATGTAACTGAGGCTTAATTTACTCTGATGAGTTTATATGGCAATACACTACTCAAAAAAAACTACATTATTTTTAATATTCAGGATAATTAACTATAAAAATCAATAAATTAAAATGAAAAAACAGTTCAAAAAAGTTCAATTTATTTTAAGGAAGGCTATTTTCCTACACTAGCTGTGAGATATATCTCACAAAATTTTGGCCCCAAAATAAAAAAACCGGCGATGAACACCGGCTTTTGCGCGATAAAATTCAGCAGGCGCTACGAATAATTAGTGCAAACCGCCCAGATATTGTGAAAGCACCTCAATATCTTCATCGGTCAGTTTTCTGGCAATATCCTGCATCATGCCATTTAAATCATTTGCCCGCTTACCTTCACGGAATTCCGTCAACGTCGTTTTAAGATATGTAGCGTGCTGAAATGAAATTTTTGGGAAACCACCCAGACCCAAACCCGAACCGCGCGGACCATGACACGCAATACAGGCTGCAATGCCGCGGCTGGCATCGCCGCCACGGTATAACTTTTCACCACGTGCTATGACATTTTCAGGTGTCGCGCCCGCTTTCATTTTTTGGGAAGCAAAATATGCTGCCAGATCTTTCATATCCTGATCAGACAATGCCGCTACCATACCAAACATGATGCTGTTATTACGGCCTTGCTTGCCACCGGTTTCCATGCCTGTTTTAAAGTCTTTTAATTGCTTATATAAATATGTCGCATGCTGCCCGGCAAGCTTTGGATACATATCCACTAAACTATTGCCATCGGCGCTATGGCAAGCTGCACATACTGCTGATTTCGCTTTACCGGCTTCGGCATCACCATCAAACGCCTGAGCTGTTCCGATAAGACCGAATAACAGCGTCAGTGGAAATAGAATTTTTTTCATTTTTTATCCGTCTCTGTCCGCATTAAACCGCCAGCATACTGGCAACCAAGTGTAATAACCCTAATTTTTATGCCTATTTTACACGAAACTGGTCAAAGTAAAATCCCATACAGCGCGCAAAAGCTTCTGCCGATCCCTCAGATCCGCTACAATGCCACCAAACGATTCGCCGGAGAAGGCTGTGTACAAGTCAAAAATTAATTATCAACGTGCTGCATTTCTAACCAGCGCACCGGATATTGCAGCTTTACCTGCTGATGAAGGTATCGAAGTTGCCTTTGCCGGGCGTTCTAACGCTGGCAAATCCAGTGCGTTAAATACACTAACTAAGCAAAATAGCTTAGCCCGCACCAGTAAAACGCCCGGGCGGACTCAACTTATTAACACCTTCAGCCTGGATCCAACACGCCGGCTAATTGATTTACCTGGCTACGGTTTTGCTAAAGTACCGTTAGCGGTAAAGCAAAAATGGCAGAAATCGCTGGCTGAATACCTGATGAAACGCGACAGCCTCAAAGGCCTGGTTGTATTAATGGATATTCGACACCCGCTAAAAGATCTCGATCAGGACCTGATTCACTGGGCTGTAGAAAGTGAGCTACCCGTACTCATTCTGCTGACTAAAGCGGATAAGCTTGGCCCGGGAGCCAGAAAGAAGACCTTACTTGAGGTGCGGGAAGCTGCATTGGCATTTATGGGTGATGTAACTGTGCATAGCTTCAGTTCATTAAACAAACAAGGATTGAGTGATTTGGAACAAGTGCTTGATCTCTGGTTTGGCGCCGATGAAGCAGCACAAATCATTGTAGAATAACAGGCATAAAAAAACCGACACACTCAGGTGTCGGTCATAGCAAACGGGGAGAAGCTATAATTTCAAATCAACAGGGTGTCTTATTGCTAAGACAGATTCATTATACAGCAATTCTTACCGGTTTGAAGTATTTACTCTAAAAAATCTAATAAATTTTCAGTTTCCCCGTCAACTTTCTGCAGCCTATTGTCACATAGAAATACATTTCGTATTTTAACAACGGTTATGCCATCGATTTCAAAAAAGCAAAAAAAAACGCCCCACTGCAAGCAGTGGGGCGGCTAAATAAGCCTACTTTCTTGCGCTGCAGCTCTATTGAGCTCAGACACTGAAAGATAGAACATCTTACCTCTGTACCCTACAACTCAAATTTTAACCAGGCCGAGCCGGAATGCAAGTCATTTTTGTAATAAAACTACAAAATACCAATATAAGCAAAATACTGATTTAATTTGGTAATTAAATTACCAACGCTTATTGGTTAGAAAAAAACCCGCCTTGAGGCGGGTTGGGAAAGGGTACAGGAGAGAAACTAACAGCATTACTAATTTTTCAGACTCACTCTTTACACTGTTAGTTCAAAATATTTAGTGCGCCTGATCCCAGTTATCACCATCGCCAGCTTCTGCCAGCAACGGCACATCTAACTGTGCCGCCTTGGCCATCAGCTCAACCAATTGCGGCTTAACTGACGAGACCTTATCTGCATCGACTTCAAATACCAGTTCGTCGTGAACCTGCATTATCATTGTCGCAGCAGGTTCAGTCTGTTGGCGTAACCAGTTATCAACGACAATCATAGCTTTTTTGATAATATCTGCAGCAGTGCCCTGCATAGGTGCGTTGATTGCAGCACGTTCGGCACCTTTTCGCCGCGCCATATTCTGCGCATTGATCTCCGGTAGGTATAATCTCCTGCCAAACAATGTTTCGACATAACCGGACTCGTGCGCTTGCTTGCGGGTACGTTCCATATAATCCAGGACGCCGGGGAACCTTTCAAAGTAACGATCAACATACTGCTGCGCTTCGCTGCGGCTAACGCCGAGTTGTTTGGCAAGGCCAAATGCGGACATACCGTATATCAGGCCGAAATTAACAGCTTTGGCACTACGTCGCTGATCGGACGTAACTTCGTCCAGCGCCACACCAAAAACTTCTGCCGCCGTTGCACGGTGAATATCCCGTCCGTGGGCAAAGGCCTCAAGTAATGCTTTATCCTGCGACAGATGCGCCATGATCCGCAATTCTATCTGAGAATAATCGACAGCCACAATTTTCTTGCCTGGTGGGGCAATAAATGCCTGACGGATGCGGCGCCCTTCTTCGGTGCGGATAGGGATGTTTTGTAAATTGGGATCGGTTGAGCTAAGCCGACCTGTTGCTGCCACAGCCTGATGATAAGACGTATGTACTCTGCCGGTTTGCTTATTTTGCATCCGCGGTAGCTTATCCGTGTAAGTAGATTTTAACTTGGTTAAGCCACGATGTTCAGTGATAAGCTTGGGAAAGTCATATTCCAGCGCCAACTCAGCCAGCACGTCCTCAGCCGTTGAAGGCGCGCCTGTTGGTGTCTTTTTAAGCACAGGTAATTTCATCTGCTCGAATAGAATTTCCTGTAATTGCTTAGGCGACGACAAATTGAACGGCTTGCCTGCCTGTTCAAAAGCCAGCTTCTCTAATTCAGCAATACGTTCAGCCAGTTGTTCGCTTTGCTTAGCCAGTAGCTTAGAATCAATCAGCACGCCATGTCTCTCTATACGGGACAATATATCTACCAGCGGCATTTCGATATCCTGCAGTACAGTGACCAAACCGTTATGCTGTTTTAGCTGCGGCCATAGCGCCTGATGAAGCCTTAACGTAATGTCAGCATCTTCAGCTGCATAATGCGCGGCCTTTTCCAGCTCGACCTGGTTAAATGTCAGCTGCTTAGTGCCCTTACCAGCAATATCCTCAAAACTTACCGTTTTGTAACCGAGGTATTTAAGCGCCAGACTATCCATATCATGCCGTGCGGCTACGGAATTCAACACATAGGACTCAAGCATCGTATCAAATACGACACCGGACAGCGCGATGTTGTAACGAGCCAGCACGCTTTGGTCATACTTCAGGTTCTGTCCTACCTTAGCTTTACTATCATTCTCAAGCCAGGGCTTTAATTGCGCTAATACCCAGTCACGTTCAAGTTGCTCCGGAGCACCAACATAGTCATGTGCGACAGGCACGTACCAGGCATTCCCCGCTTCGGTAGCAAAAGACAATCCAACCAAATCGGCTTGCATATAGTCCAGGCTGGTCGTTTCGGTATCAAAAGCAGTCAACTCTGCAGCGCTGAGTTGTTCGAGCATACTATTAAACGCGGCCTTATCCAGAACCGTTATATAGTTCGCAGACGTTACCTTATCACTATCTTGCGAAGCTTCTTCTGTACCAGCTTCTGGCAGCGCCACATCCTGACCAGTGTTGTTTTCAGTATCCGCACTGACAGTTGCCCCCGCACTCAACACTTCGCTGAGCCAGCGACGGAACTCGCATTCTTTATAGAGTTCAGCAAGGCGCTCATTATCAGCGGTTTTAATCATCAAATCTGCCAGTTGATATGGCAATTCAACGTCTGTCTTAATTGTGGCCAGCTGATAGGAAAGTTCTAACTGGCTGCGATATTCGTCCAGCTTTGCTGCCATGGTCTTAGCGCCGCGGAACGTCAGTGTCGCGACCTTATCCAACTGCTGATATATCTGCTCTATTGAGCCTAACCCCTGCAACAACGCCGCAGCAGTCTTCTCACCAACACCAGGTAAGCCTGGGATATTATCTACTTTGTCTCCCATCAGAGCCAAGTAGTCGATGATAAGCTCAGGCGGAATGCCAAACTTATCTACTACGCCCTGCGGGTCCAGCAGAGTATTGGTCATCGTATTAATCAGGGTGACATGTTGGTCGACTAGCTGCGCCATATCTTTGTCGCCGGTGGAAATTAAAGTGTGTCGTCCTTGCTGGCTGGCTTGACGCGCTAATGTCCCGATAACATCATCAGCTTCCACGCCACTGACACATAACAGCGGTAAACCCATCGCTTCAATAATACGATGCAACGGTTCAATCTGACTGCGCAGATCATCCGGCATCGGCGGGCGATGGGCTTTATATTCACTATACATATCGTTGCGGAATGTCGGCCCTTTAGCATCGAATACAACCGCCATCTGTTCTGGCTGATACTGTCGTAACAAACTTTTAAGCATGTTTACCACACCGTAGATTGCACCAGTGGCTTCCCCGCGGGAGTTAGTCAAATGTGGTGGCGCATGATAGGCACGGAACAGATAAGACGAACCATCAACCAGAATAAGCGGAGTACCAGGAATAGAAACCATCAGTAAATTTGTCCTGAAGAGTAAAGAAAGCTATGGGCTATAGCATGCCACAGGCACCCTGTTTACTGCCAGCAAGTCTGCCGGGTGCAGCCATATTAAAAGCTGTGGATAACTTTGTGAAAAACCAAAGCAGAAATGCTGGTGCTTTAACTAAAAGCCCAGTTTAGGGTAAACATAATTCTTTGTTTTAAAAGAAAAAATAAGGGAGTTACTGCTGAGCCCATATTATTATTTTTGTACTTCCTTTTTGTGGAAAACTCTTTTCTAATGTTTTCCGTCGGCGGAAAACGTAGTGCCTCTAAGTATCTACCGGTCAAGTAGACTACCACACTGAACGCAGATGCAAAGCAAAACCCTTAAATAATTTTGCTTTTAAAAAAGTTTCAAACTGACATGAAAAGCATATGCGAGTATTGGCGCTATATTGCCGGGTTTTTACAGTTCGCCCCCCTGCTTATCTACTTTATCGCGTTATGCCCTAATCGACAGATCAGCAGCGACTATAGGGCTTCCCCTTGCCGCAGCTTGGAGGCTATAATGGCGCAAACTTTGTGCGGACATTACCACAGGAATCTATAACATGACTAAATTCACCCTAGCGATAGCTTTGCTGTTAACGACATTTGGCATCCATGCCAGCGCTGATGCAGACAAAGAAGCTTTGGCTAAGCGCCTTGCACCTGTTGGGCAAGTATATGTTGCTGGTGCAGCAGCCGCGCCAGCAGCAGGCGCATCAGGTCCGCGCAGTGGTGAGAAAGTGTACCAAACAGCGTGCTTCGCCTGTCATGGTACCGGGGCGCTGAATGCACCGAAGAAAGGTGATGCAGCCTGGAAACCCCGTTTAGAACAAGGCTATGACACCTTGCTGAAGCATGCGATTGAAGGTATCCGAAATATGCCTGCCCGCGGCACTTGTGGTGACTGTAGTGATGACGAGCTGGCTGCAGCAATTAAGTTTATGACTGAAGGCGTCTAAATTGCAGCGTTAATGCTTTTAAATAAAGGCCACTTGAAGGTGGCCTTTATTGTCTTTGTTGTTTTATATAAAAAATTGACCTAAGAAAAGGTATAAATAATCGCTATACGCCTCTTCCAAGTGGTTAAACTTTGTGCATAATGATGCGCTGTTAACATAAAGTCGCAGCTGTTCGACTGTAAAAATAAGAGTCAGGGTTGAAGGGATCAACGAAGCTGAACAAAAGCCAAAAACAGGCGGAAAACAAATTACGCCGCTTAACATTACTGGCACAGCGTTATAAGCAGGCGTACATTACTCAGGGCGCCTTGTTGCGGCTGTCTGAATTAGCAAGCACGATTAGTGACATGCGGGACTTTTATCCTGCTATTCACAAGATGGTGTCTGAATTGTTGCATGCCGAAAATTTCTACGTCGTGTTCTATGACAACGAAAGTGAGCTATATTCCCCGCAATATTTCTCTGATGAGAAAGACCAGCAGATCATTGATCAGGTTCCTTCGAGTGCATTTTCCAGCGGATTGACCGGTTATGTTGTCCGCACAGGTAAACCACTACTTTGCGATAGTCAGCAGTTCGAACAATTGATTGCAGAGGGCCATATCCAGTCTCAGGGCTCGCCAAGTACACATTGGCTCGGTATTCCGCTTTGCCGTGGCAGTAAAGTCATTGGCGTAATGGCAATTCAGTCATATAACGAAAAGCAGCTTTACACCGAGTCTGATTTAGATCTGTTCTGCAGCATCGGTGGGCATACCATTACAGCGTTGGACAGGGTTAAAAGCCGTGAGCTGCTGGAAGACACGGTACGACAACGAACCCGTCAGCTACAGAAGATTAACAGTTCCCTGCAGAAAGAAATCAAAGAGCGTAGCAATGCTGAGCAGTTGCAGGCCGCGTTGTACCGCATATCAGAGCTCACTGCCAGCAGCCATGACATGAACAGCTTCTATCATGCTGTACACCAGGTATTATCCGGCCTGATGCCTGCAGAAAATTGCTACATAGCACTGTTAGATCCGGACAAAGCAAAGCTGACTTTTCCATTCTATCTTGATCAATATTCTCCGCCAGCCAGAGAGCGTCCACTCAGCCGAGGTTTTACCGAATATGTGATTCGTTGTGGCGATGCCAGATTAATTAACAGTGAAAAAGCTACCGAACTGGTCAATGCCGGCGAGATACGCCGTGGTATGGCGTCTCCTAACCATCAGGCCCGCTACTCGACCAGTTGGTTGGGTGCTCCACTGCTAATCGACCAAAAGGTTATTGGAGTTATCGCTTTACAGTCTTATGAACAGAGTTACAGCTACAGCGATACAGAGCTGAATATTCTACGTTTTGTTTCTCAGCATATTGCCGTTGCTATCCAACGCAAATTGGCGACAGAACAGCAAAAACGTCAGCAGGAAGATCTCGAACGCAAAGTGTTTGAAAGTACACGCGAGTTACGCCAAACCAACCTGTTTCTGCGCCTGCAGGTCGAAGAGCGGAAAAAAGCCGAGCAAAAACTGTTTTACGAAGCTAACCACGATGCCCTGACAGGCTTGGCTAACCGGCAGATGTTCTTACAGCAGTTAAAGCAGCAATTCGCCCTGAGTAAACGCCAGCCACAACTGAACATGGCGCTGCTGTTTATCGACTTAGACCGCTTTAAATTGATCAACGATACGTTGGGGCATCATGTTGGCGACGCCTTTCTGATTGAAGTGAGTAAGCGCCTGCTCAGTACAGTGCGTGAGCATGATCTTGTAGCACGTTTGGGTGGCGATGAGTTTGTTGTATTACTGACCAGCCTGTTGGATGATACTGACGCTGAAGATATTGCAGAGCGTATTATTGACAGGATCCGTCAGCCCTTTTTATTGCAAGGCCAACCTGTGCACTCAGGTGCCAGTATTGGTATCGCCCAGTTCCAGAATGATCACAGTGCTGCAGAGGCTATTTTACGAGATGCTGATGCCGCTATGTATCAGGCTAAATCGATGGGGCGCAACCGCTTTGTCATATTTAATGACACTATGCGCGAGAGGATGCTGCAAGCACTGACGATGGAGCAAGTGATACAACAAGCTCTGGAACAACAACAATTTACGGCAGTATTCGAACCGGTTTTATGTGGCCAGGGCCGGGATCTGATGGGGTATGAAGTACACACTCAATGGCAACACCCCGAACTTGGCACTCAATATGATTTCAGTAAGTATGCTGCCGATGCCGGCATGACGCCACAAATAGAGCAGCTGATGTTACAACAGGCATGCAGGCATCTTACAGTCAGCAATAACGATACCGGTTTGCTGACCGTCAAACTCAGTACTGCGCACCTGCAACAACCCGAGCTGTTCGAAAAATTAAAGCAACAACTTGCAGTTCTGGAGCATAAACACAGGCTATGTCTGGCATTCACGGAGCGCGAGTTACTGCAGGCAGACAGCTCTGCTTACGGGCCGCTAAAACAACTAAAGCAAATGGGCATCAGGCTGGCCCTGCATCAGTTCGCTGCTGAAACGGCTCCGATGGGGTTATTGTTACAACAGTTGTTTGAATTCGTAAAGCTCGACGCCACCTTCTGTCGGCAACTGCCACGCAATGAGCAAAAGCGTCAGTTACTTCAGATGCTGCAAACCTTAGCACTAAGTTACAAATTCCGCTTACTGGCAGACGGCGTCGACAATGCTGACTTGCTTAACCTGTTGCTGGCAGAGGGCTGCTGCTTTATGCAGGGCAAATATGTTGCGGAGTTACTCAGCGCCCACGAGCTGGCTAATGCGCCGTCAGTTGTTTTTCAACAACTGGCGTAAACGCTCAATATGCGCGGCCCCTGTCTGCTGACGCTGCTCAGCGGTTTTCACTGGTGCCGCATTTTGCCATTCCAGATCATCCTGTGGCAGCTCATATAAGAACCGGCTTGGTTCAGGACGAATCGTCTCGCCAAACTGACGTCGCTCTTTGGCATAGGTAAAAAATAACTCACGCTGAGCACGGGTAATACCAACATAAGCCAGCCGCCGCTCTTCCTCGACGTTATCTTCATCTATGCTACTCTGGTGCGGCAATATCCCCTCTTCCATCCCCACCATAAACACATAAGGAAACTCCAGGCCTTTCGAAGCGTGCAGCGTTAACAGCTGCACCTGATCAGCATTGTCTTCCTGCTCCTGACGTTCCATCATGTCGCGCAGCGTCAGACGGGTTACCACCTCCGGCAGTGTCATCGGTTCATCATCGTCTTTACCCTGCAGCATCTCTGTTATCCAACGATACAGCTCATTGACATTCTTCAGTGCCATTTCGGCAGCTTTCGGGCTGGTGCTGGTTTCAAACAACCAGGCTTCATAGTGGCTTTGCCGGATTAAATCCCGAATGGCTTCAGCGGGATCTGCCCGCTGCACATTATCGGCAATACCAACTATCCATTGCGCAAACTGTTTAACCGCATTATGGGCACGGGCGGACAAATGCATCGATAACTCGCTTTCGCAACAGGCAGCAAACAAACTGATATGTTTCTCATTCGCCAGATTGCCAATTTGCTGCAGTGTCGCCGCGCCGATTTCGCGCCGCGGCACATTAATCACACGCAACAAAGCGTTATCATCATCCTGATTTACCACCAGCCGCAGGTACGCCATCACATCTTTAATTTCAATGCGTGAAAAAAATGAGGTGCCGCCGGAGATTTTGTACGGAATGCGGTTGGTCATCAGCGCTTTTTCAAACAAGCGCGACTGATGATTGCCACGATAAAGCAGAGCATAATCCCGATATTGGCTGCGGTTAATAAAACGGTGCGAGATTATCTCTGCGACCACTTTTTCGGCTTCGTCTTCTTCATGCTTACAGGGCAAAACTTTAAGTGGCACACCATAACCATTCTCACTGAACAGCTGTTTATCAAATTCATGCGGGTTATTGGCAATCAGGATATTGGCCGCTTTTAAAATACGCTCGGCCGAGCGGTAATTTTGCTCCAGCTTAATCACATTCAGGCTGGGAAAGTCGGTTTTTAACAGCACCAGGTTTTGTGGCCGGGCACCACGCCAAGAATAAATAGACTGATCGTCATCGCCTACGACGGTAAAGCGCTGCCGCTCACCCACCAGCCACTTAACTAACTGATACTGGCTGGTATTCGTATCCTGGTATTCATCGACCAGCAGATACTGAATTTTATGCTGCCACTTGGCGCGTACCTCGGCATTGTGCTGAAACAACAGGGTTGGCATCAGAATTAAGTCATCAAAGTCTAATGCATTGTAAGCAGTAAGTTGCTGACTATACTGCTGATAGTAATTCGCAAAACTGATACTTTGGGCGTCTGTCGCTTCAGCCAGCGCTTTGGCCGGCAGCGTCAGTTCATTTTTCCAGCTGCTTATTTTGCTTTGCAGGGCCCGTAGGATATCTTTATCACCCTGAATATCATGTTCGCTCAGCTCTTTTAACAATGCCAGGCTATCCTGATCGTCGAATAACGTAAAGTTGGCTTTATAACCAATATGCCGGTATTCCTTTTTCAGAATTTCCAAACCCAGGGTGTGAAAAGTTGAAATTGTCAGGCCACGGGTGGCCGCTTTGGGCAGTTGATGGTTAATACGCTCACGCATCTCGCGTGCCGCTTTATTGGTAAAGGTTACCGCGGCAATATGGCGCGCAGGCAAATTGCATTCCTGAATTAAATACGCAATTTTATTAATAATAACCCGGGTTTTGCCGCTGCCGGCCCCCGCCAACACCAGGCACGGCCCGGAAATAAATTTAACTGCAGCATTTTGTTGCGGATTTAACTTCATTGACACACCCTTATACCAAGGCGGGCATTGTAACGAAATTTGCCGCTAATTAGCATTCGACTGACAGCTTTTGCCCTGTAGAATAACGCTGAAGGTTTTGCACGAGGTCGCAAGTTACTGATGTAACACAGGAGAACGAAATGATAGATGCAAAAAAAATTGAAGATATCGCCAAACAAATTGGCAATGCTATCCCACCACAAGTACGGCAGTTCGCTGATGATGTCGAAGCCAAGGTTAAGCAGGTACTGCAAAATAAACTGGCAGATATGGATTTTGTCAGCCGTGAAGAGTTTGATGTACAGCGCCAGGTGCTACTGCGCACGCGCGAAAAGCTGGAGCAATTGGAGCAGCAAGTTGCAGCATTAATGGCAGAGAAAACTCAGCAATTTAACAGCAAAGAATTGCCTTCATCTGACCAACAGTAAGGCAGATAAAAAAACAGAGCCCGAAGGCTCTGTTTTTCTTTACTGATTAACCACGCTTGCGGCGCAGCAGCAATAATGGCAGTGCCAGTAAGCTAAACCAGCCAAAGCTACCACTTGATGGTTTATTTACCGTTACGCTTACCGTTGCCGTGCCTGTCATACCTGCACTGTCTGTCGCGGTAATAACAACGCTGTGGGTTTTAGCATCAGACTTGGTTGGGGTACGCGCCAGCACCAGCTGATTATTTACTACAGTAAACAAGCTATTGTTAGCTGTCAGGCTGTTTACCGTTGCCCCCGCTTCAGTGACATTTACCGCCACATTACCCAGGCTGGTGCCTGATGCAGCACCAACATCAACCTTGGCTTTGGTCAGCGTTACCGACACCAGCGGGTTTTCATCCGCCAGGTTATTTACGTTGACAATGACCTGCTCTGGTGCCGATACATTACCGGCTGTATCCAGCGCAATCACTTCCAGCTGTATCTGGGTTAAGCCCGCATCGTAGTTCAGCAACGCACTGTTGCTGACCATGATATCGCCGTTGCTGGCAACAGTTACCGCATTAGAATTACTACCCGCAAACACAAACTCAGAGACCGGTGAAGAGAAATCGACTTCAGCGTCAACCTTGCCAATGATGGTGCCATCAGCACTGTTTTCATCCACGCTGAATACCTGACCGGCAGTGACGACCGGCGCTTTATCAGCTGCGTTCAGATCTGCCACTGCAATACCATCACCGACATCAGACAGTAACACGAAGCCTGAGTTGGTATTCCAGTTCAGTACAGCCGACTGCCCTGGTGCCAGCTCTGTAACGGCCTCGCCTGTAGCGTCTGTCAGGGCTACATCTGGCGATAACGTCAGCTTAGCACTGGTGTAAATCAGATCATCATAGTCGATTGAACCCGACGCAAAACCCAGGTTGTAACCGTCGTTAAAGCTCAGGTAGGCAACGCTGATGTCTTTACCGATATCGGCAGCCGTCAGGCCGACATCCTCAAAGCAAGCCGTCAGAGTGACGTTACGCTGGCCTGATACATGGTAAGCATCACCGGCCATACCACTTAAGGTCCCAAATGGCACAGCAAAAGAGCCGACGTAACCGGTTGGGTAGTCGTCACTGAGGCGGGATAACAGCAAGCTCATCACTTCGTATTCGAAGTTCTCGTCATTATCAACATCCAGCAGGAAAGCAAAGTTTGCCTGTAACGTATGGCTAAGTGGTTTATCCAACGTAAAGCTTGGTGCTAACAGATAGCCCGATGAGCAGTATTCAACCGGGATTACGTCCAGCGTTGCTGCACGCAAATCCTGCGGCACCGCATCTTTCGCTGACGTTGCCACCAGTTGTGCAGCGAAGGGCTGCGCTGACACGGCACCATCGTTACGTACAATATACTGGATACCCTCTTCGGTAATATCAGAGCGGATTTTCAGATCGGCATTTGCCTTAGGCAGTATGTGGTAAACCAAATGCAGATCAATATCTTCACCGGTCGCACTGTCATTGAATAAAACCGCGCCATCGTATTCTACTACGGTCAGCAGATCATTCTTCTCATTAACGTCGCTACCGTTGTTTAACTGCCAGTCATGTAACTTAGCTGGGTCCACCGTCAGCGCGACATTAAACTGTACTGTCTGGCCAGCACCAACCGTTACCGACTCTGGCAGTTCCCAGCTCAATGCGCCAGTTGCACTGTCATTGGCAAAACGCTGCTGCACACTCAAACTGTAGGTACGTGCTTCATCGCTAAAGTTTTTCAGGCTAACCGTTTTATTGAACTGCGCTTTTTCAGTCAGAGTTTGCAGACCGTAAGACAACGCAGCCTGTTTAGTATCAAATTTACTGTCATACACCCAGGCCAGTGCTGGTGAGTTTACCGCCTTTTGTACATCAACCAGACCGGCGCCCATAGCACTTATCGGTGCAAGCTCTGCATTAGCATTTAACGCTTTAGGCTCTGCGGTAACATTCAGATTTGCCGTATTCATCAACAGCGCTTTGGCCTCAAAAGCATTCAGCTCCGGCCTTGCCTGACGCAATAAGCTGACGGCACCTGCCGTGATAGGGCCTGAGAATGAGGTTCCTGTCGCGGGTGCCAGCCCCGTGCCAGTGCCCACGTCAGCAACCATAATTGCGGTACCCGGTGCAGTAATTTCGGGCTTTAATAAGCCATCCATAGCAGGGCCGCGTGAGGTAAAATCTGAAATTGAACCCGGTGTCGCAAAAGACTCAGCTTTTACCGAATACGTTACAGCGCTGCCTTCGGCCAGCAAGGCTTTAATCCGCGCGCCCTGCTCCAGTGAGATACCAACGGCAGGAATAGTAATACCCGGCGCACTGCCACCGGCACTTACCGGACCGGCGTTAGCGGCATTATTTGCAATGATAACAAACACTGCGCCTTTAGCCTGAGCATTCAGTACTTTTTGTGTAAAGTTACATGCACCGCGGTCAATCAGAACAGTTTTACCCGTCAGGTCAATGTCGTCGGCGAAGGCATCACATGCCAGGCCATTCTCAGCAACGTATACCAGCTCGTGTTCTGCACTGGTAAAGCTGAATACGGTTACCGGGTTAAACCCGGCGGCTATCATTTCAACAGCCTCACCCGCTACCGTGTTGGCAGTAATGTGAGCGGTTTCTGCCGTCGGGTGTGTCATTGCACCTACTGACAGTGCATTCGGTGTCGTACTTGGGCCACCAACAATAAACGGGTTCGGACCATCGTTACCGGCTGATATTACCATGTTAACGCCCAGCTCTACCGCACGCTGGATCAGTAGCTGAGTACCACCGCTGGTATCTGTGGAACCGAAATCGCCACCCAGCGACATATTGATCACATCAACGCGGTCAGATAAATCACCGTCGCCATTGGGATCCATCGCGGCTTCCAGCGCATTAATTTGTGCCACACCAGTACAGTTTACCGGAGCCGGAGCGCATACCCGATAACCATAAAATGATACGTCCGGCGCTATACCATTGACCGAGTTAGCCACTGAAGTACCATGCCCCTGTGCTACGTCATCTATTGGGTTTGGGTCGTCAGCGACAAAATCATAACCACCCACCACGCTGCCTTGCGGCCAGCTGACTGCGCCAGACTGGTTGGCAAATGCTTCTGCATACGCCTCTTCTGTACCAGCCCCGCCCAGAGCGGCATGGGTATAATCGATACCAGTATCCAGAATCGCGACTTTAATGCCTGCGCCTGTCGCTACACCTGACTGTACGAGCGGTGTCGCTTTTATATATTCCTGGCTGGCAGCAACGAGAGGCTTGCTGTCATAAACAGGTAAAATCTGCTTTACGGCCGGGTTTTTTCTCAGGCTAGCCAATGCTTTATCGCTGGCCTGAACCACAATAGATGCGGCCAAATATTTGGTTGTTGTCAGCACCTCGGCGTCTTTATCCAGTTGCTGTAACTGTGATGCCACCTGCTGCTGCACCTCGGCGATATTTTGTGACAGCTGCTGCGCCCGCTGTCTGTCGTATTGGTTGCCGGACAATGCATAGCTGGTTGGCTGCGCATTCAGCTGAACCAGATAGGCAGAAGGCTGTTTTAATTCTTTATCAGCCTGTTGTAACGTGGCCTTACGCTCACCACCATATACGGTAGTTTTTGCACCCATACGGAACTGATCTATAGTTGCCGCCGATGCAGTACCGGCAACAGCCATAGTAACCGCCATAGCGACCAGTGATTTATTAATCTGTTTCAAAACGTTCTACTCCATACTTCAACTTAAGAGCGTTTTACTCTCTTTATTATTTTTGCTAGCGCAATAACTCTATTATCACACCTGTAAATAAATGTAACGCCTTAACGTAAAGTTTTTATATGGAGCTCAGATGAAAATGTAAAGTTAACCAACCAAGTTAACAGGGAATGCGATTAACAGACTGCGTAAGATAAAGATGCACACGCAACGCAGTGGCAGGCTAACGCTGTGGCAGGTAAACCGTTACAACCAAACCACCATAGGCATGGTTGTGTAGCGTGATATCGCCATGGTGCATATCGACAATTTTCTTAATGATCGCAAGACCCAGGCCTGAGCCACCGCTGCCTCGGGCGATATCGCCCTGCGTGAAAGGCTCAAACATCGCTTTCATTTGATCTTCCGGGATACCCGGTCCATGGTCGCGGATTTGCAGATAAACCCGCTTACGGTTGCGTTCAAAGCCGGTGGATATTTCAATGTCGCCGTCACTGTAGCGCAGCGCATTTTCCAGCAGATTATTCAGTAAGCGCTTAATGGCGATACGCCTTAACATAACATCCGGCAAATCATCTGCCAGCTCAGTAATAATTCGGCGCTGTTGCAGATGCTCCGCCTGTACCAGCTCCCGCACCAATGTATTCAGGTTTTCTTTCTGGCCCGGCTCTTCTTTATGATGGCGCAGATAATCAATAAACTGATCGATGATAGCGTTCATGTCATCAATATCATTAATAATGCCTTCACGGATCCAGTTGTCAGGTTCCTGCATCATTTCGGAAGCCAGCCGGATCCGTGTCAACGGTGTACGCAGGTCATGGGACACACCAGCCATCAGCAACGCCCTATCCTGCTCCAGCTGCCGGATCCCCCGGGCCATGTAGTTAAATGCTTTGGTCACAGCAATCACTTCAGTAGAGCCTTTGTGCTCGGCCAATGGTGGCGGAAACTCGCCCCGACCAACCTGCAACGCGGCTTGCTGTAAACTTTTTAGCGGGCGGTTTAGCTGCCGGGCAAACAGCCAGCCGCCACCGACACTAAGCACGCCTATCATCAACAGATAAAACGTCAACGGCGAAAAGTCAGTTTCATCCAGCCCGGTAAGCGGTACTTTTACCCAGTAATGCGGTGCTTGTGGCGGCCTGACCCAAAACGCATAAGTATCGCCCTGCGCCACCCTGACCTCTGCAGGGCCGCCGAGCTCGCGTGACATAAGATCAGAAAAGTAACCGTAGTAAATGGCTTGCTCTAGCCCCTGATGCAGCGCTTGTTGTTCGGTATACACTTCTATACCTGTCGCCTGCTGAAAGCGGGCTGTCAGCTCGGTTGATAACACCGATTGGGTGTGACCGACATCAATAAAAACCACCTTAATCTGTTTCGCAATCAGGTGATTGATCTGCTGGGTTGTCGGTTTAATCACATAAAATGCAACCGACAAATAGGATACCAACTGATTAATCAGCAACAATAAGCCAATCAGAAAAACTGTCTGACCAAAGGCACTGCGGGGGAGTAAACGCATTTAGTTCACGCTGCCATCCGGTACAAACACATATCCCAATCCCCAGACAGTCTGAATATAACGCGGGTTGGCAGCATCATCTTCCAGCATACGGCGCAGCCGCGACACCTGCACATCGATGCTGCGCTCCATCGCCGAATAATCCCTGCCGCGCGCCTGGTTCATCAGTTTATCGCGCGATAACGGCTCGCGTGGGTGGCTAACCAGTACTTTGAGAACGGCATATTCGCCACTGGTTAACGGCAACAGCTCATCGCCTTTGCGCATCTCCCGGGTAGCTAAATTAAATTTAAACGGGCCAAACTCAACCACACCTTCGGCCTGGCTCGGTGCGCCGGGCAGCTCTTTACTCTTGCGACGCATCACCGCACGAATGCGTGCCAGCAGCTCACGGGGATTAAAAGGCTTGGGCAGATAGTCATCTGCCCCCATCTCAAGGCCAATAATACGGTCAACTTCATCGCCTTTAGCGGTCAGCATAATAATAGGAATTTCGTTCTCCTGCTGGCGCAAACGGCGGCAGATAGACAAGCCATCCTCACCGGGCAGCATCAAATCCAGCACCACCAGATGAAAGTTCTCCCGCTCCATCAGCCGCTGCATCTGCTCATAGTTCGCGACGCTACGCACTATATATCCCTGCTCAACAAGGTAGCGCTCCAGCAAAGCTCGCAGACGCATATCATCGTCAACAACCAGGATTTTCGGGGTTTCAGAACTGGCCATAGTGAAGTCTCCACAATATTTGCTTCACTATAAACGAAAAAACTGCCAGGGCGAAAAACCTTGGCAGTTCTTTATGTTACAAAGTTTGTCCGGCTATTTTTGCTCGTCTTTAGCAATGCGTTTCATTGGCGGGTTAACCCAGACCACATGGCCGGTGTGGGCGCTGGTGCGGGTCAGGTTGTCAGCTTGCTCTGACAGATCCGGGTCCACTACATAAGTATATTTCGAAGGTGCCACTGAACAACCGGCTAACGCCATCACTGTTACCGTTAGAACGCTTAATAATATTGTTTTCATGCGCTGTTACCTCTTGCTACGTCGTGAATCAACTATAGCCAAGCGCGTTTTCTCTGGCTAGCATATTTTTGTGACATCTAAATGACAGGACAGAAATATTTTATAAATAAAAATAAGTTATTGTTTTCATTAGCATTAAACAACGTGCATTTGCAAAGAATGGTCTTATGCCGTCAATTTTATGGCAGTCTGATAGCCAGCATTAGCGAAAAACTGCTACCATTTGCAGTCGTTTTTAACCAGCAATAACAACTTACTCTATGCGCACAGATCTGATCACCCGCGAAGGCTTTGACGCGCTGCAACAGGAGCTGAATTACCTGTGGCGTGAAAAACGTCCCGATGTAACGGCCAAAGTGGCCTGGGCTGCCAGCCTGGGCGATCGCAGCGAAAACGCCGATTATCAGTACAACAAAAAACTGCTAAGGGAAACAGACCGGCGCATCCGCTTTTTACGTAAAAGGCTGGAGGTTCTGAAGATTGTTGATTACTCCCCTCAGCAAGACGGCAGGGTATTCTTTGGTGCCTGGGTAGAGATTGAAAATGACGATGGCGAAGTGCTGAACTTTAGAATTGTTGGCCCGGATGAGATATATGGACGCAAAGATTATATCTCTATCGACTCACCTATGGCCCGGGCACTGTTAAAAAAGGCTGTTGATGATGACGCTCTGGTGCGCACCCCGACTGGTGATAAACTTTGGTTTATTAACGCCATCCGTTACACCTAACGGCCACCTCACTGCATGTAAGATTGGATTTTTTGCCTGACAAAGGGGACAATCGGCTTATCTCGTGGTCTTTCATCTGACGTCTTTCACCCCTCAGGGTGCGTAAAATCAGGAATGTTTTGTTTATGTCTATTATTGTTAAGCAGATTGCTGCAGAAATTGCTGCCCGTCCGGAGCAGGTTGCTGCCACTATAACCTTGCTGGAAGAAGGCGCTACAGTACCTTTTATAGCCCGTTACCGTAAAGAGGTCACCGGCGGCCTGGATGACACCCAGCTGCGTCATCTGGAGCAACGTTTAACCTATCTGCGCGAGCTGGAAGAACGTCGCCAGGTGATTTTAAAAACTATTGATGAACAAGGTAAGTTAACACCAGAACTGAAGCAGGACATACTGGCAACCGACAACAAAACCCGTTTAGAAGATTTATACCTGCCTTACAAAGCCAAACGCCGCACCAAAGGGCAAATTGCGATTGAAGCCGGTATTGAACCGCTGGCCAATGCGTTATTACAAAACCCCAAGTTGAACCCGCACACTGAAGCAAGTGCTTATCTGAACGCTGATGCCGGTTTCGCTGATGAAAAAGCGGTGCTCGATGGCGCCAAGTACATATTAATGGAGCGCTTTGCTGAAGATGCTAACCTGCTGGCACGGTTGCGCCAGCATCTGGCGCAACATGCGGTAGTAAAAAGCACCGTTGTTGCAGGCAAAGAGCAGGAAGGCGCCAAATTCCGCGATTATTTCAGCCATACCGAAAGCTGGAAATCAACGCCGTCACACCGGGCACTGGCGATGTTGCGCGGTCGCAATGAAGGCGTACTGCAGTTACAACTGGTGCCTGATGCAAACGAGGAAACTGCACACAGCCTGTGTGAGCAAATGGTTGCACAACATTTTAATATCAAAGATGAAGGCCGCGCCGCCGACACCTTTTTACGTACCGCAGTGCAATGGACATGGAAAGTAAAGCTGCACCTGAGCCTGGAAAACGATTTACTTGGCGAACTACGCGAAAAAGCAGAAGAAGAAGCCATCAAAGTATTCGCCCGCAATTTGAAAGACTTGCTGATGGCCGCCCCGGCCGGTATGCGCACAACACTGGCGCTGGACCCAGGCCTGCGTACCGGTGTGAAAGTAACAGCAATTGATGAGACTGGTAAGCTACTGGCACAAACCACGATATTTCCACATGCGCCGCAAAATATGTGGGATAAATCAGTACGCACGCTGGCCGCGTTGTGCCAGCAACACAAGGTTGAACTGATAGCTATCGGTAATGGCACTGCATCACGCGAAACAGATAAACTGGCCGGCGAAGTGATTAAAGCGTTACCAGAGCAGGCCATCCAGAAAATTATGGTGTCAGAAGCTGGCGCGTCGGTTTACTCCGCTTCTGAGTTGGCGGCACAGGAATTTCCGGATCTCGACGTGTCACTGCGCGGCGCGGTATCAATTGGCCGCCGTCTGCAAGACCCGCTCGCAGAGCTGGTGAAAATTGAGCCTAAAGCTATTGGTGTTGGCCAGTACCAACACGATGTAAACCAAAGCCAGCTGACCAAATCACTCGATGGCGTAGTCGAAGACTGTGTGAACGCGGTAGGGGTGGACTTAAACACAGCCTCAGTGCCGCTGCTGTCCCGCGTAGCCGGCCTGAATAAAACTCTGGCGCAGAATATTGTATTTTACCGCGACTCCAACGGACGCTTTAACGAGCGTAAAGAGCTGCTAAAAGTGCCACGATTAGGCCCTAAAGCCTTTGAGCAAGCTGCAGGTTTCCTGCGGATCAGTAAGGGTAACAACCCGCTGGACGCCTCGGCGGTGCACCCTGAAGCTTATCCATTGGTAGAAAAAATTCTGGCAGCACATCAGAAGTCGGTTGATCAGATCATCGGCAACAGCAGCTTCTTAAAAAGCGTTGATGCCAAGGCCTTCGCTGATGAGCATTTTGGTATCCCCACCATTAGCGACATTTTAAAAGAACTGGATAAACCCGGCCGCGACCCGCGCCCCGAGTTTAAAACAGCCAGCTTTAAAGATGGCGTAGAAACGCTACAAGATCTGAAACCGGGTATGCAGCTCGAGGGCGTCGTTACTAACGTAACCAACTTTGGCGCCTTTGTTGATATTGGTGTGCATCAGGATGGTTTAGTACACATTTCTTCGTTAACCGATAAGTTTGTCAGCGATCCGCATCAGGTTGTAAAAGCCGGCGATGTGGTTAAGGTAAAAGTTCTGGATGTCGAAGTTGCACGCAAACGTATCGCATTGACGATGCGTATGGACGAGCAGCCTCAGCCCAAAACAGCAGAGAAAACAGCACCGCGGCAACAAAACAACCGCAGTGCTGCTCCGCGTCAGGCAAAACCGGCCGACAGCAACGCCGCTATGGGAAATGCCTTTGCTGAAGCCTTCGCTAAAATGAAAAAGTAGCCGCCAGTCAGTTGCAGCCATCTGCCAGCAGGCAGTTGGCTGCCAGCTACTGCAGCAATGGATGGCTAAGTCGTTGGATATCCGCCCTAGGATGAGTAGACAACTCAAACAGCAGGCGCTGATTTTCTTCATCAAAACTCATCACGCTGAGTAAATGCAGTAAATCAGGGGGCAAAAGAATAAGATCCTGCAACTGGCCATCGTTGGTATCATAATAGCTGACCAGCAACTGTCCCGGCTTCTGCTGCAGAAAGTAAATACCATGTTCTGTGATTGTCCATGCCGTGCGGGAGCTGAATATGCTGCCAGGCAGTAGCTGTTTTTCAGAACCATCGGGCAAGAGCTGCCACAAACCACGATTGCGGCCTTTGCTGAAATAAAAGCGATCTACTGCCATCATCTGGCCCCATACTCCGCCTTTAAACGTCAGTTGGTTCACATCACTTGATTGGGTATCAATACTGAAAAGATTACTGTTGTGTGAAAAAATGACCGCGCTGTCATCATACCACCAGCTAATTTTTCCATGCCAGAGTGCACCGGTTTTAAGCTGAGTCAGCTGCCCAGTTTTAACGTCCAGCAGCATAAGCTTGTCTTCTTCTTCATTCGGCAGCCGGGCTACAAAGGCAATATAGCGCCCGCTATTAGA
>NZ_JAJAVQ010000009.1 GCF_020531985.1 Rheinheimera aquimaris
ACTGCTCAGTCTTACTGACTTAAAACATATTTCTATGTAAGTCACTCAACCGATAAATTTCATTTTGTGAAATCCATCATAAGTGCCCACACAGATGATTGATTGCGAATTGTTAAAGAACGTTGCACCAGAACTCTGCTCGATGGTGCGAGGCTTTCGCCTCAGTCAGACGTTGTTTGCTTTCGCTCGCTGCCGTCTGTGTGGTGCGCATTATAGAGATCGTCGCAAAGTGATCAAGATCTTTTTTACAGAAAAATGATCGACCGCGCACTTTTTAACCAAACTAAGCAAAAATGCGCTGTAATGGTTTATTTATTAGGCGATTACGCGGTAATTAGTTAATGATCTTGTTCAAATAGGAAAGATCTGGCTGTCTGCTTTTCGCTCTGGTGAGCTCATATTGATAGAGAATATTGCCAAGCTCATTTAAGAACGGCAAACCTATCTGTTCTGTTTCATACTTATCGTCATTCAGAATGTCATTCTGGTTGGTATAAATTACCGCAGATAAGAAAAATTCAACGCGATTTTCCAAATCGACTATGTATGCACTATCGATAAGATGGCCATAGGCCCAACCTGTTTTATTAAAGATACGGATATGTGCAGGCAAGGACTGCGCATTGCCGCCAAACATAAAAAACTTCGAATAATTGTCCGGATACGCTTCTTTACTGTAATGCGGAAAGTCGCTTTCACCCGGCAACATAGACATATAACGTAGAACGAATGCCCGCTGCTCTTCCGTTATCTGAAACTGCTCGGTGCCGATGAAAAGCTGAGGAAACACTATACGTTTTACTATACCGTCCAGATCCTGCAGGCTTAAACAGTTCTTATTACTAAAGTCCATTGGACTCTGAATGAGAACCCCCTCAGACATATAACCAATACCAAGTTTTGGATTATCAATGTTCACGTATTGGGACTGTGAGGTGCGGGCAGGTAACGCAAGCGCAACACTTCCGTCTGACCGCAAGAATCGAATAGGGTTATACTGACGATTCTGCTCTGCACTTAAAGGTATACTCAGACGATGATTTATCAGCGTATGCTTCAATCCGAGCTGACGCAATCTGTCATTCAGCCTGTCCTGACCGAGTAATTCATACAACCTGTTGCTGGCGTCATTGTCACTCACCAGCAGTATTTTCTTTATATAATGAGCAATACTTGGTAAACCGGATGCAGAGCTGCTATCAGTGTGTGCTTCTGATTGGCCCTCAAATGCGGCGTCAGTCAGCATTGGTGAGAACATGGTAATCGCCGTTTGCTGTGGCTCATTCACCCACTCCAGAGCAAGCAAGGATATTGGTAACTTTACAGTGCTCGCCGGATAGAAATAACGCTCAGGGTCCAGGCCCAGGGTGTAGTAACTCAAAGACGGATTATTCTGCTGGTCCCTGTCTACTTGCGTATAGATAATCTGAAGCTTGAAACGGTCTGGTTCTCCAACCACAGCCGCCAGATTCGGGTAATTCGTAGCAGCCTTTTCGACGTCGATAAGTTCGCCCAGCGCACCACATTTAGATGGCTGGGTAAGACTTGCACAGTGGTTTTCTTCAGCGTTGATGTTAACCGCCAGCAACAAGACTACATATGAGAAAATTCGCATCGAGATAACTGCCTTAAACAAAACGAAATTAAATCATAAAGGCACTGCGAAGGAAAAACAAACAGGCATAAAAAAACCGGGCATCAGCCCGGTTTTTTATTTGGTTATAGCTTATTCAGCTGCAGTTTCTTCAACTGGCAGTGCATCCACTTCTGGACGATCGACTAATTCGATATAAGCCATAGGTGCGTTATCGCCGGCACGGAAGCCACACTTCAGAATACGAGTGTAACCACCTGGACGCGCATTGTAACGCGGGCCCAGCACGTTGAATAACAGACCAACTACTTCTTTATCACGAGTACGGGCGAAAGCCAGACGGCGGTTTGCAACGCTGTCGTTCTTAGCCAGTGTGATCAATGGTTCAATCACACGACGTAACTCTTTAGCTTTAGGCAAAGTCGTTTTGATGATTTCGTGCTTCACCAACGAGCTTGCCATGTTGCGGAACATTGCCGTACGGTGGCTGCTGTTCCTGTTTAATTGACGACCACTCTTGCGATGGCGCATGATCTATTCCTTCTCACTAAACCAGAAACTGGTATCTGATTAGTCTTTATTTACCAGACTCGCTGGCGGCCAGTTCTCCAGGCGCATGCCCAGTGATAAACCGCGTGATGCCAGCACGTCTTTGATTTCGGTAAGCGACTTTTTACCCAGGTTAGGGGTTTTAAGTAACTCAACCTCGGTACGCTGAACCAGATCACCAATGTACTGAATCTGCTCTGCCTTCAAGCAGTTAGCAGAACGAACTGTTAATTCCAAATCATCGACCGGACGTAACAGAATCGGATCAAACTCCGGCTTCTCTTCGCGTTTTTCCGGTTCGCTCTTATCGCGCAGTTCTACGAAGAACTCTAGCTGTTCTGCCAGAATTGTCGCTGCGCGGCGAATGGCTTCCTCTGGCTCGACTGTGCCGTTGGTCTCCATATCGATGATCAGTTTGTCCAGGTCAGTGCGCTGTTCAACACGAGCCGCTTCAACCGAATAAGCAATACGCTCAACCGGGCTGAAAGACGCGTCCAGTAACAGACGACCAATAGGACGCTCGTCATCATCTGAGGACAAACGCGCTGATGCAGGCACATAACCACGACCACGTTGCACTTTCAGGCGCATACTGAATTCAGTTTCGCCGGTCAGGTTGCAGATCACATGGTCAGGGTTGACGATAACTACACCGTCGCCATGCTGGATATCTCCAGCAGTTACAGGGCCGGCACCTTTTTTCGTCAAAGTCAGCGTGACTTCATCTTTGTCTTCCAGGC
The DNA here is from genome assembly GCF_020531985.1 of Rheinheimera aquimaris. Classification (GTDB taxonomy): domain Bacteria; phylum Pseudomonadota; class Gammaproteobacteria; order Enterobacterales; family Alteromonadaceae; genus Alishewanella; species Alishewanella aquimaris. The sequence continues at coordinate 2,884 of NZ_JAJAVQ010000009.1, forward strand.
GAACGGCTAGGCCTTTCAGGTTCAGAAGGATATCAATAATATCTTCCTGCACACCCTCTTTGGCGCTGTACTCATGGAGAACGCCATCAATTTCAACTTCAGTCACAGCACAACCAGGCATAGACGAAAGCAGAATACGACGTAACGCGTTGCCCAAGGTATGCCCGAAACCGCGCTCAAGTGGTTCCAAAGTAACTTTGGCACGAGTTGGGTTGATTTTTTCGATACCAACTAATCTCGGCTTAAGGAATTCGGTGACAGAACCCTGCATTGTATCCTCTCTTAACAATTAGCCTTACTTAGAGTAAAGCTCGACGATTAACTGTTCGTTGATGTCCGCAGACAGGTCTGAACGCTCTGGCAGACGTTTGAAAACGCCTTCAAGCTTCGTATTGTCTACTTCGATCCAAGTTGGCTTCTCACGTTGTGCAGCAACTTCAAGCGCAGCGCCGATACGGGCTTGCTTTTTAGCCTTCTCACGAACAGAGATCACTTGTTCAGGTAATACAGTATGTGACGGAACGTTAACCACGCGACCATTTAACATGATTGCCTTGTGGCTCACCAGCTGACGTGCTTCTGCACGAGTGCTGGCCAGGCCCATACGGTATACTACGTTGTCTAAACGTGACTCTAACAACTGCAGCAGGTTTTCACCGGTATTACCTTTCAAACGAGCAGCTTCCTTGTAATAGTTACGGAACTGCTTCTCTAATACGCCATAAATACGACGTACTTTTTGTTTCTCGCGTAACTGTAAACCGTAGTCTGATAAGCGACCACGACGTGCGCCGTGCTGACCAGGTGCTGTGGTTAAGTTACACTTTGAATCGATTGCTCTTACGCCGCTTTTCAGGAACAGGTCTGTACCTTCGCGACGACTCAGTTTGAGCTTAGGACCCAAATATCTTGCCATCTTCTTTCTCCAATAATCCGTGAAGCGCTGTAATTACACGCGACGTTTTTTAGGTGGACGGCATCCGTTGTGTGGGATTGGCGTCACGTCGGTGATATTTGTGATCTTGTAACCAGCGGCGTTCAGAGCACGAATCGCTGATTCGCGGCCTGGGCCTGGGCCATTCACAAACACTTCAAGGTTTTTAACACCATATTCCAGCGCGGCAGTACCTGCGCGCTCTGCAGCTACCTGAGCAGCGAACGGAGTAGATTTACGTGAACCACGGAAACCTGAACCGCCGGCAGTCGCCCAGCACAATGCATTACCCTGACGATCAGTAATCGTCACGATGGTGTTGTTGAAAGAAGCATGGATATGAGCCATACCGTCAGAAACTTGCTTTTTTACCCGTTTACGAGTACGAACTGGTGCTTTAGCCATGTCGAATCACCTTATTTCTTAATCGCTTTACGTGGGCCCTTGCGGGTACGCGCATTAGTTTTAGTGCGCTGACCACGAACTGGCAGACTACGACGGTGGCGCAGGCCACGGTAGCAACCTAAGTCCATTAAACGCTTAATGTTTAATGTGATTTCACGGCGCAAGTCACCTTCAACGGTGTACTTAGCAACTTCGTCACGAAGTGTATCTAACTGTGCATCAGATAATGACGCAATTTTAGTACTTTCTTCGATACCCACTGCAGCTAAAATCGATTTAGCGCGGGTTTTACCGATACCATAAACATAGGTCAAAGAGATGACCGCATGCTTATTATCGGGGATGTTAATGCCAGCGATACGGGCCACTAACGTTCTCCTTTAATAGAGTTTAAAGATGCCAATTTGAAAAGCCCGTAAGGATACTCAAATGGCGCATACATTGCAAACGATAAAGGGGCTAAACCCAAAAGTTCAGCCCGCAGTATCAGTTTTATTCTGCTATTAGCCTTGGCGCTGTTTATGCTTCGGCTCACTGCAAATTACGCGAACTACGTTATTACGCTTGATCACTTTGCAGTTACGGCAGATCTTCTTAACGGAAGCTCGTACTTTCATAACTTAACTCCGCAAACTATCTTAACGGCTGTAGCCTTTAAGATTTGCCTTTTTAAGCACAGAATCATACTGATGCGACATCAGATGGGTCTGTACCTGTGCCATAAAGTCCATGATAACGACAACGATGATCAGCAGTGATGTACCGCCGAAGTAGAACTGAACGTCCCACGCTACCATCATGAACTCAGGAACCAAACAGATAAAGGTAATGTACAGCGCGCCCGCTAAGGTTAACCGCGTCATCACTTTATCAATGTATTTTGATGTCTGCTCACCAGGTCTAATACCAGGGATAAAGGCACCAGATTTCTTCAGGTTATCTGCTGTATCGCGCGGATTGAATACCAACGCGGTATAGAAGAAGCAGAAGAAAATAATGGCCGCGGAGTATAACATCATATACAACGGTTGTCCCGGAGATAATGTTAAGGCTAATTCCTGTAGGAAATTAGCTACTACGCCTTCACCTGAGCCAAACCAACTGGCTATCGTTCCAGGGAACAGAATAATGCTAGATGCAAAGATCGGTGGAATTACACCGGCCATATTCACCTTTAACGGTAAATGGCTGCTTTGCGCGGCAAACACCTGACGGCCTTGCTGACGCTTAGCGTAATTAACCACGATACGACGCTGGCCGCGTTCAAAGAACACCACAAACCAGGTAATCGCAACTACGATAACACCAATCGCAACTAACAGTAAAAAGTGCAAATCGCCTTGACGTGCCTGCTCTATCGTCTGACCAATGGCAGACGGGAAGCCGGCAACAATACCGGTAAAGATCAGCAACGAAATACCATTACCGATGCCGCGCTCTGTAATTTGCTCACCTAACCACATTAAGAACATGGTACCGGTAACCAAGCTGATTACCGCAGTGAAGTAAAATGCAAAGCCCGGGTTAATCACTAACCCCTGCATCATATTGGGCAGGCCGGTAGCAATACCAATGGCCTGTAACGTTGCTAAACCTAAAGTACCGTAGCGCGTCATCTGGTTAATTTTGCGCTTTCCAGCTTCACCTTCTTTTTTCAGTTCTGCCATGGCAGGGTGAACTACCGTTAACAGCTGAACAATAATAGAGGCAGAGATGTAGGGCATAATACCCAACGCAAACACCGAAGCACGCTCAAGTGCGCCACCGCTGAACATGTTAAACATTTCAACGATGGTGCCCTTTTGTTGCTCGAATAACTGAGCCAGCACGGCGGCGTCAATTCCAGGAATTGGCACAAAGGAGCCTAACCGAAAAACGATTATGGCCAAAAGTACAAATAACAGACGGGCTTTCAGCTCGCTGAAACCGCCTTTTGCACCTCTTGAGTCCGAACCTGGTTTAGCCATCGCGTACTATCCTTATTATTCTTCGACTTTACCGCCAGCGGCTTCGATTGCTGCACGTGCACCTTTAGTTACGCCTAAACCTTTTACGGTTACCGGACGAGAGATCTCGCCAGACAGCACAACTTTAGCGAACTTAACAGTACGAGCGATGATGTTAGCTTCCATCAGGCTAGCCAGATCAACTACATCACCGTTTACCGCAGCCAGTTCGTGCAGGCGTACTTCTGCAGAAACCAAAGATTTCTGAGAAGTGAAACCGAACTTAGGCAGACGCTGTTTCAGAGGCATTTGACCGCCTTCGAAACCTGGACGAACTGAACCGCCAGAGCGTGATTTTAAACCTTTGTGACCGCGGCCACCGGTTTTACCTAAGCCAGAGCCGATACCACGACCAAGGCGACGCTTTTCTTTCTTGGCACCAGGTGCCGGAGCAATAGTATTTAATAACATCAATTACTCCTCCACTTTAACCATGTAATACACAGCGTTGATCATACCGCGAACTGAAGGTGTATCTTCAACTTCAACAGTGTGACCGATGCGGCGTAAACCTAACCCTGTCAACGAAGCCTTGTGCTTCGGCAAACGACCGATGCTTGACTTCGTTTGGGTTACTTTAATTGTCTTCTTCGCCATGGCAGATTACCCCAGAATGTCGTCAACGCGTAAACCGCGTTTAGCAGCTACCTGTGCAGGCGACTTAACAGACGCCAGAGCATTGATAGTTGCGCGAACTACGTTGATTGGGTTAGTTGAGCCGTAACACTTAGACAGAATGTTCTGTACACCAGCAACTTCCAGTACGGCGCGCATTGCACCACCGGCGATCAAACCAGTACCTTCAGCAGCAGGCTGCATATAAACATTTGAACCTGAATGCACACCACGAGTTGGGTGGTGCAGCGTGTTACCATTTAACTCAACCTGAGTCATGTTGCGACGTGCTTTTTCCATTGCCTTTTGAATAGCAGCTGGAACTTCACGTGCTTTACCATAACCAAAACCAACGCGACCATTACCGTCACCAACTACGGTCAAAGCGGTGAAGGAGAAAATCCGACCACCTTTAACAACTTTTGACACGCGGTTTACTGCAACAAGCTTCTCTTGTAAATCAGATTGTTGTTTAGCTTCTTCGTTAGCCATGAGCTACTCCTAGAACTGAAGACCGGCTTCACGCGCCGCGTCAGCCAGAGCTTGTACGCGACCATGATACTGGAAGCCACTGCGGTCAAAAGCACAAGCAGTAACGCCTTTGGCTACTGCGCGTTCGGCAATCGCTTTACCTACAGCCTTAGCAGCGTCTACGTTACCAGTGTACTTCAGTGAGTCTTTGATTGAAGCTTCTACAGTAGAAGCTGCAGCAATCACTTCAGCATTTGGTGCGATAAGCTGGGCGTAGATGTGACGTGGTGTACGGTGTACAACCAGGCGATTCGCACCTTGTTCGATAATGTTTCTGCGAGTGCGTTTGGCACGGCGCAGACGAGCAAGTTTCTTATCCATCGTCCTACCCTACTTTTTCTTCGCTTCTTTACGACGCACGTTTTCATTTGCATAGCGCACACCTTTGCCTTTGTAAGGCTCTGGTTTACGGTATGCCCGGATGTTAGCGGCAACCTGACCAACTAATTGCTTGTCAGCACCTTTTACCACGACTTCAGTCTGGCTTGGTGTTTCAATAGTGATACCGTTAGGTACCTGGAACACCACTGGGTGAGAAAAGCCCAGGCTCAGGTTCAACACTTTACCTTCTGCTTTCGCACGGTAACCAACACCAACCAGTTCCAGCTTCTGTGTGAAGCCTTCAGTTACACCGGTAACCAGGTTATTGATTAACGCACGGGCAGTACCCGCTTGCGCGTTAGCGCCGTCGAAGCCGTCACGTGGGTTGGTACGTAAAACGTTACCATCAACCACAACTTCAACTGCCGGGTTAACATCTAGTGCTAACTCGCCGTTTTTGCCCTTGAATGACACTACCTGACCTTTTTGCGTAACAGTAACGCCGGCTGGAATAGTGACTGGGGCCTTAGCAACACGAGACATAGATTACTACCTCCGTTACGCTACGTAGCCGATGATTTCGCCACCGATACCAACCTTGCGCGCTGCGCGGTCAGTCATTAGTCCTTTAGATGTTGACACGATGGCCACACCTAAACCGCCCATTACCTTAGGTAATTCGCCGTGCTTCTTATAGATGCGCAGACCTGGACGACTAACACGATCGATAGTTTCAATTACAGATTTGCCCTGGAAGTACTTTAAAGTAACTTCCAGCTCTGGCTTAGTGTCACCAGAAACCGCGAAATCAGCGATGTAACCTTCGTCTTTTAATACTTTCGCAATAGATACCTTCAGTTTTGAAGATGGCATCTTAACCGCAACTTTATTGGCTGACTGGCCGTTGCGAATGCGAGTAAACATATCCGCTACTGGATCTTGCAAACTCATAGCTCGTTACTCCCGTGATTCTTACCAGCTAGCCTTACGAAGGCCAGGAATTTCACCGCGCATCGCCGCTTCACGGACCTTGATCCGGCTCATGCCGAACTTACGCAGGTAACCGTGTGGACGACCTGTTACACGACAACGATTACGTTGACGCGAAGGGCTTGAATCACGCGGCAACGTCTGCAACTTCAGAACCGCTGCCCAACGGTCTTCGTCAGAAGTCGCTGGATTAGCAATGGTATCTTTCAGTTCATGACGCTTTGCAGCGAATTTGGCTACCAGTTGTGCACGCTTTGCTTCACGTGCTTTCATTGATTGTTTTGCCATGACCCTACACCTTATTTCTTGAATGGGAAGTTAAACGCGGCAAGTAAAGCACGTCCTTCGTCATCGGTACGCGCGGTAGTCGTAATAGTGATATCTAAACCACGTACTGCGTCTACTTTGTCATAGTCGATTTCTGGGAAAATGATTTGCTCACGTACACCCATGCTGTAGTTACCACGGCCGTCGAACGACTTCGGGTTTACACCACGGAAGTCACGGATACGCGGGATAGCAATAGAGACTAAACGCTCTAAGAATTCCCACATACGCTCGCCGCGCAAGGTCACTTTAGCGCCAATAGGGTAGCCTTCACGGATTTTGAAACCAGCTACTGATTTACGAGCCTTAGTTACCAGAGGTTTCTGGCCGGCAATAGCAGTTAAATCTGCTACAGCGTTTTCAAGGATCTTTTTATCAGCTACCGCTTCACCCACACCCATGTTGAGTGTGATTTTAACAATCCGAGGGACTTGCATGACGCTGGTGTAGCCGAACTGCTTAAACAGCTCTGGGACTACGGTGTCTTTATAAATTTCATGCAGTTTCGCCATCGTATTACTCCAATAGCAATTAAATTACTTCGTTATTCGACTTGAAGAAACGGACTTTTTTGCCGTCTTCAAGGCGGAAACCTACGCGATCTGCTTTACCCGTTTTAGAGTTGAAAATCGCTACGTTTGAAACATGAATTGAGGCTTCTTTCTCAACGATACCGCCTGGCTGGTTCAGAGCCGGTACAGGCTTCTGATGCTTTTTAACCAGGTTAACGCCAGAAACATAAACACGACCTTCAGAAACTAAAACTTTAGTAACTTTGCCGCGCTTACCCTTGTCCTTACCAGTAAGAACAATAACCTCGTCATCACGACGGATTTTACTAGCCATGGTGACTCCTTACAGTACTTCTGGTGCCAGAGACACGATCTTCATAAACTTATCGCCACGAAGTTCACGTGTAACAGGCCCGAAAATACGAGTGCCGATCGGTTCCAGCTTGCTGTTTAACAACACTGCTGCATTGCGATCAAAACGGATCAAAGAACCGTCCTGACGGCGTACGCCTTTTGCTGTACGCACCACCACTGCATTTAGTACATCACCTTTTTTAACCTTACCGCGAGGAATTGCTTCCTTAACAGTAACTTTGATGACGTCACCAATTGCAGCATAACGGCGATGCGAACCACCTAAGACCTTAATACACATTACGCTGCGCGCGCCGCTGTTGTCTGCGACTTCCAGCATAGATTGCATCTGGATCATCTTAGTGCTCCGCTATTCTACTAAATAACCCTCACGGGTTACGCTGCTTAAATATAAAACTACCCCCTGACAAGAGGGCGCGTGATTATAACAGCACTCTTGGCAAAAAGGTAGCTCAAAATAAAAGCGGCTCCAGAAGGAGCCGCTTTTTCACATCTTAACGAATTAAGATGCTGATTCGACTACAGCAACCAGAGTCCAAGACTTAGTCTTAGACAGCGGACGGCATTCACGGATAGTGACTACGTCGCCTTCTTTACACTGATTGGTTTCGTCATGTACGTGCAGCTTGGTAGTACGCTTAATGAACTTCCCATAGATTGGGTGTTTCACTGAACGCTCGATCGCAACAGTAATAGACTTGTCCATTTTGTTGCTGATCACTTTACCTTGCAGTGTACGAGTATTAGTTTCACTCATTACGCACCTGCCTTCTCGGTTAAGATGGTCTTAACGCGCGCGATATCACGACGCACCTGCTTAAATAAATGCGTTTGAGCTAACTGACCAGTAGCTAATTGCATGCGCAGGTTGAACTGCTCACGTAATAAGCCCAGTAATTCAGCGTTTAACTCTTCAACACTTTTCGCTTTTAATTCGCTGGCTTTCATCACATTACCGTCCGCGTTACAAAGGTTGTCTTAAATGGAAGTTTAGCAGCTGCCAAGCTGAAAGCATGACGTGCTAATTCTTCAGACACACCGTCCATTTCGTACAGTACTTTGCCAGGTTTAATCTGACATACCCAGTACTCAACAGAACCTTTACCACTACCCATACGTACTTCCAGCGGCTTAGCAGTGATTGGCTTGTCTGGGAACACACGGATCCAGATTTTACCAACACGCTTAACAGCGCGCGTCATAGCACGACGTGCAGATTCGATTTGACGTGAAGTCATTTGACCACGTTCTACAGATTTCAGTGCGTAAGTACCGAAAGATACCTTATCGCCAACCAGGGCTAAACCACGGTTACGACCTTTGTGCACTTTACGAAATTTTGTACGTTTTGGTTGCAACATCGCTCAATACCCCTACTTAGCCTTACGTGCCGGTTTTTTCGGCGCTTTAGGCTGGTTGTTATTGTTGGCGTTGTTGGTGTTGTTGTTCAATGGCAGAGCACCTAAGATCTCGCCTTTGAAAATCCACACTTTAACACCAATGATACCGTAAGTAGTCAGTGCTTCTGAGGTATTGTAATCGATGTCAGCACGCAGAGTATGCAGAGGCACACGGCCTTCGCGGTACCACTCTGAACGAGCGATTTCTGCGCCGCCTAAACGGCCGCTAACTTCAACTTTGATACCTTTAGCACCGATACGCATGGCGTTCTGTACCGCACGCTTCATCGCGCGACGGAACATAACACGACGCTCTAACTGGCTGCTGATTGAATCAGCAACTAATTTCGCATCCAGCTCAGGCTTACGGATTTCAGAGATGTTAATCTGCGCAGGTACGCCAGCGATGGCTGCTACTTGCTTGCGGATTTTTTCAACATCTTCACCTTTTTTACCGATGATTACGCCTGGACGCGCAGTGTGAATAGTCACACGGATGCTTTTCGCAGGGCGTTCAATATCGATCCGGCTTACTGACGCGGCTTTCAGTTCTTTTGTCAGGTACTGACGAACTTTAAAGTCACCGTTTAAGAAATCCGGGAAGTCTTTCGTATTCGCGAACCAGGTAGAGCTCCATGGCTTAGTGATACCTAGGCGAATACCATTAGGATGTACTTTCTGTCCCATTCTCTTCTCTCCTAGTTATCAGCTACAACCACAGTGATGTGGCTGGTACGCTTGACGATACGGTCAGCACGACCTTTAGCGCGTGGCTTGATACGCTTCATAGACGGACCTTCATCAACGAAGATTGTCTTAACTTTCAGCGTGTCAATATCGGCGCCTTCATTGTGCTCCGCGTTTGCAATGGCTGATAAAAGAACCTTTCTTACTAACTCAGCAGCCTTTTTCGGGCTGTAAGTTAATACGTTCAACGCCTTCTCAACTGACAAACCACGAACCTGGTCAGCAACCAGACGAGTTTTTTGTGCAGAAGAACGGGCAAATTTGTGTTTAGCTAATGCTTGCATCATTTACCCCTTAGCGCTTCTTGGCCTTTTTGTCGGCTGCATGACCACGGTAGGTACGAGTAGGTGCAAATTCACCTAACTTGTGACCAATCATCTCTTCAGAGACGAACACAGGTACATGTTGACGACCATTATGGACAGCGATGGTCAAACCGATCATATCAGGTATGATCATTGAACGACGGCTCCAAGTCTTAATAGGCTTCTTGTCACCGCTTTCCAACGCTTTCTCTACCTTCTTCAGCAAGTGAAGGTCAATAAATGGACCTTTCTTGAGAGAACGTGGCATGGCAATTCCTCACAAATTATTTATCACGACGACGTACGATAAGTTTATCAGTACGCTTGTTTGAACGAGTTTTGTAACCCTTCGTTGGTACGCCCCATGGTGTAACTGGGTGACGACCACCAGAAGTTTTACCTTCACCACCACCGTGTGGGTGATCTACCGGGTTCATTACCACACCACGTACGGTTGGGCGAACGCCGCGCCAGCGCATAGCACCAGCTTTACCGTATTGACGTAGCATATGTTCCGCGTTGCCGATCTCACCGATAGTCGCGCGACAATCTGCTAATACTTTGCGTACTTCACCGCTGCGTAAACGCAGAGTTACGTACTCACCGTCACGAGCCAGGATCTGTACAAATGCGCCAGCAGAACGAGCTAACTGACCACCTTTACCTGGTTTCATTTCGATGTTGTGTACTACCTGACCAACTGGGATGTTGCGCAGTGGCAGAGTGTTACCGGCTTTGATTGGTGATTCCATACCTGAAACCACTGTATCACCCGCCTTCAGGCCTTTTGGAGCCAGAATGTAACGACGCTCGCCGTCCGCGTATAACACCAGTGCGATGTTAGCAGTACGGTTTGGATCGTACTCTAAACGCTCAACTTTGGCTGGAATGCCATCTTTGTTGCGTTTGAAGTCAACTAAACGGTAATGCTGCTTGTGACCACCACCGATATGACGGGTAGTGATACGACCGTTGTTGTTACGACCACCAGTTTTTGAATTTTTCTCTAACAAAGGAGCATAAGGCTTGCCTTTGTACAGGTCTGGGTTAACCACTTTTAATACGTGGCGACGACCTGGTGATGTAGGTTTACACTTAACAAGTGCCATTTCCTAACTCCTCTTCTTACTCAGCGCCGCCAACGAAATCGATTTCGCTGCCTTCTTTAAGAGTCACGTAGGCCTTTTTCCAGTCACTACGCTTGCCAACACGCATACCAGTGCGCTTGGTTTTACCCTTAACGTTAACAGTACGCACACCGACTACTTCTGTTTCGAACAGTTTTTCAACTGCTGCTTTAACATCAGCTTTAGTCGCAGTAGTGGCTACCTTGAAAACGACTGTATTGTGTTTCTCAGCAGACACAGTGCTCTTTTCAGAAACGTGTGGTGCCAGAATAACTTTCAGTAAACGTTCTTCGCGGATCATGCTAACAGCTCCTCCAGTTGCTTAACTGCAGCAGCAGTCATTAACACTTTGTCGAATGCGATTAAGCTGACCGGGTCGATACCGTGTACGTCACGCACGTCTACCTTGTACAGGTTACGTGCAGATAAGAACAGGTTCTCATCCACTTCGTTAGTCACGATTAACACGTCTTTTAAGTCCATCGCTTTTAACTTTGCAGTTAAATCTTTGGTCTTAGGCGTATCAACGGCGAAATTTTCCACCACGATTAAACGCTCTTGACGCACTAATTCAGACAGGATGCTTTGGATCGCACCACGATACATTTTACGGTTTACTTTCTGGCTGTGATCTTGTGGCTTAGCCGCAAATGTCACACCGCCTCCGCGCCAGATTGGGCTACGGATAGTACCAGCACGCGCGCGGCCAGTACCTTTTTGACGCCATGGCTTCTTGCCGCCACCGCGTACTTCAGAACGTGTCAGCTGAGCGCGGGTACCCTGACGGGCGCCGGCAGCATAAGCTACAACGACCTGATGAACCAAAGCTTCATTAAACTCACGTCCAAAGGTAGCTTCGGAAACTTCAAGAACGCCTTGAGCGTCTCGTAATGCTAATTCCATCACTTATCTCCTCAGACGTTAGCTTTTAACAGCTGGTTTAACGATCACGTCACCACCGATAGCGCCAGGTACTGCACCCTTAACTAACAGCAGGTTACGTTCTGCGTCTACACGAACCACTTCCAGTGACTGCACGGTTACGCGCTCAGCACCTAAGTGACCAGCCATTTTTTTACCCTTGAATACTTTACCTGGTGATTGGTTCTGACCAATTGAACCAGGTGCACGGTGTGATAAAGAGTTACCGTGAGTAGCATCCTGAGTACGGAAATTCCAGCGCTTAACTGCACCAGCAAAACCTTTACCTTTTGATGTACCAACTACATCAACTTTCTTCGTTTCAGCGAAGATTTCTACCGTAATTTCGCTGCCAACAGCAATGTCAGCACCTTCGTTATCTGCCAGGCGGAATTCCCACAGACCACGACCCGCTTCAACGCCAACTTTTGCAAAGTGACCGGCATCTGGCTTGTTCAGGCGGTTTGCCTTAACAGTGCCAGCAGTTACCTGCAGTGCGCTGTAACCGTTTGTTTCTGCAGTTTTAACTGCAGTTACACGGTTTGGTGTCGCTTCGATTACGGTTACTGGAATTGATACGCCATCTTCAGTGAAGACGCGGGTCATTCCCACTTTACGACCGATTAGACCGATAGCCATTTCCTAAACCTCTCTATAAACCTGTCTGATTAGCCCAGGCTGATTTGAACGTCAACACCAGCAGGCAGATCTAAACGCATCAGCGCATCAACAGTTTTTTCTGTTGGCTCAACGATGTCGATTAAACGCTTGTGGGTACGGATTTCGTACTGATCACGCGCATCTTTGTTTACGTGAGGAGAAATCAATACAGTGAAACGTTCCTGGCGAGTAGGAAGTGGGATAGGACCACGAACCTGTGCGCCCGTACGCTTAGCTGTGTCAACGATTTCCATAGTTGACTGATCGATCAAACGGTGATCGAACGCTTTCAGACGGATGCGAATCCTTTGATTACTCATGTATCAAAGCCTCTAAAGAGCAAAAAGAGCAAAAATACACACAAGCACTCCAACCACTATAGTGGGGATGCCCATGCACCTAAGTTACGTTTGCTCCCCAATCGGGAGCACTGTAAGCGTTAATTAATTCAAACGACTAATTAACGAGCCAGTCAGAATAATATCGACTGGCCGCGCATTATACTGAAACCAAGCGATAACGCAAGCATTGGTTATAAAATGCGCTATAAAATGTCATTCAACTCAAACCCGATACCAAGACGTGTGACAGAACGATTGTAATCAATCAGGCTCTCACCATAACCATTAAACAATTCAACGTAGAGCCTTATGTGCTGATTAAACGGCCTTGAATACGACAAGCGCACAGCACCTTTATTATCGCTACGTAAGTTATTACGTAACATCAGACGCCAGGTCGCGTTTTCCTGCTTATAAGCCGCCGACAGTTCGAACCAGCCCATGTACTCAGTGATGTCAGGGTTATCATCGCCTTCCGGGTCTTCGGGAGTATCTTTTCTCTGCTCTTTAAAACGATACCAGGGCTCAAAGTTGATAAACACATTGCCGATAGAGGTAACCCAACTGAATTTCAACCGGTTCCAGCTTCGGGATAATTGTCCGGCCCTACCGTTTGATTGATGAGACAGACTGACACCGATAATACGGCTGGCGGCCTCTTCATAATTTCTATAGTGCGGGATCAACAAAATGAGCTCAGGTTCATAGTTGGTTTCCCGAAACGGCGAGGATATGTCGCTGTTGTAGGCTTGCCAATAAGCTTGCTGGGTAAATGCAAAAAAAAGATAACCGTTATCGTCGTATATTTTACTCCACAGTGGCGTCTTCAGACTGAGTTGAAATTTCGCTTCAACGTTATCCGACGGTGCTGTGACATCGTCCCGCTGAATGGTCGGCGCAATACCGTCAACATAAGTTACTGGCATCAGATAATTGCTATGATGCGGCAGCAATGTAAAGGGTGCATAGGAGTCCCACTGTTCGGCTTTAAGGCGTTTATCTAAAGCATCAGCGGCATGCATCTCAAACGTGAATAACAACAACATGCCGAACAGTAGTCTCATCTGAGGTTCCTTTTAAAAATGCTCTGGGGCCATCGTATCCAGTATCGCTGTATCCTGGCTTAACAAGGCGAATAAGCCTTTCGCTTTTGGCAGTATCCGCTGAAAAAAGTATGCAGCGGTATGTTGTTTGCTCTGTCTGAATATATCGGAGCAATCCGCTGTTTTAACTGCTAAAAGATTCTTATACCACATATAGCCGTACAGCACGTATGACACTGCTGCAAGATAATCACAGGCCTGAGCGCCCTGCGCTCTGAAGTCAGTAGCCAGTAATGCCCGCGATACCGTGGCTAATTCATCAATGTACAGCGGCAACACTTCTGCTTCTGCCAGCTCAGCACCGGATAGCTCTTGCTTTATATCCGTGAGTAGTGAGAACAATACACTGCCCTGATCGGATGCAACTTTGCGTAGCATAAAGTCAGCGGCCTGAATGCCATTTGTGCCTTCGTAGATTTGCGCAATACGTACATCCCGCACCAGCTGTTCCATACCCCACTCTTTAATATAACCATGGCCGCCAAACACCTGCTGCGCGGTAACGCAGGCATCAAAGCCTTGATCTGTCATAAAGGCCTTAGTAATTGGCGTGAGTAAATTGGCACGCTGTGCCGATATCTGGCAATTATCGTATTTAGCTCTATCCAGTAATGATGCAACCCAGGTAGCAAAGGTACGGCCGGCTTCATTCATCGCTTTGATGTTTAACAACATACGACGCACATCGGCATGCCCGATAATAGGCTCTGCTTTGTTGGCATCTTTCTCGTTGGTTCTGCCTTGCAGACGCTCTTTAGCGTAACTGAGTGCATTCTGATACGCCCTTTCTGCTGCGCCAAGCCCCTGGCTACCCATCGATAAGCGCTCATAATTCATCATGGTAAACATGCAGGCTAAGCCGCGGTGTGGCTCACCAATCAGATAACCCGTTGCTTCATCGAAATTCAGCACGCAGGTCGCAGAGCCGTTAATCCCCATCTTGTGCTCAATCGAACCTACTGTAACTGCGTTGCGCTCAGCCGGCTCACCGCTGGCATCGAGTAAATATTTCGGCACTAAAAACAGCGATATACCACGGCTACCCGCGGGTGCATCCGGTAGTTTGGCTAGTACCAGATGGACAATATTGCTGGTGAGGCCATGTTCGCCAGCAGTGATAAAGATTTTACTGCCACTGATACGGTAGCTGCCATCGCTAGCGGGTTTTGCGCTGGTGCGCATAATGCCCAGATCAGAACCGGCATGGGCTTCGGTCAGGCACATGGTGCCCGACCACTCTCCGCTGTACATTTTCGGTAAGTACAGCGCTTTGGTCTCATCATCTGCGTGTTGTAATAGCGCTACACAGGCACCGGCGGTTAAACCCGGGTATAACGAAAAGGCAATATCGGCACTGCAGAGCATTTCATCAACCATCATCGACAACGCTTTAGGCATGCCCATGCCACCATATTCCGTATCACCACTAAGGCCGGTCCATCCCCCTTCACTCAGGCTCTGATAAGCTGTGTGATAATGTTCGGGCAACACGACTTTGCCACCTATCAGCTGAGCACCTGTGGTATCGGCTTTACTGACAAATGGCGCGATTTGTTGCTCACAGATTTTGGCCGCTTCTTCCAGAATAGCTTTAGCAGTGTCCGGCTCGATTAGATCTGCCAGCTGAGGCTGCTGCTGCCAATACTTATCGAGCTGCCAAACATCAAATAGGTTAAAACAAATATCATTAAGCGGTGCTTGGTACTGGCTCATGTTTATTGCCTCTAAAACTGGACGGATGAGTTAGAGCATGGCACAGCTTGAATATTCAAACAAGTGTTTGAATAGATCTGGGTATGAATTGCAGGCAACAAAAAAGGCCCTTAC